>CAXXSY010000004.1:0-2536789 GCA_963665015.2 Cloacimonadales bacterium (SeqCode)
ATGCCAGATGTATCTTGTCGTAGGAGCAGGTCCCCGTGCCTGCTCTTCTCTACGGTCCGCCAAGCTCTATCTTGGCATTTCTCCTTGGTAACGTTCGTGTTTCGGGACAAAAGGAAGGGCAGGCACGGGGACCTGCCCCTACGACAGAAAAGAGAAGAGGAATGCAGCCAGGGGTGGCTGCGTACCTCGGGGAAGATGCAGCCAGGGATGGCTGCGCTCCACTGCGATCTATCGGGATAGATGAAAATTCGCGGATTTATTGAATAGTATCAAAGATTTTTCCCAAATATGGGAATATCTATTGGTCCTTTTTGTTGGCCAGCAGCCGGTAGAAGGTCGAGCGGGTCATGTCAAGCTCTTGCTGCACCTTCTTTGCCGAGCCGAGGCAGTCCTTCCGCCACTTCAGGTACGCGGACACGAGGTCGTCCACCGACGCGATGGTTTCGGGATCGATCTCGAACCCGTCCATGGCATTGTCGATCCGGTCGCGGCGCGGCATGAGCAGCACCTTATAGACGCGGTTCTCCAGTTCACGGATGTTGCCGGACCAGTTTTCCTTCAGCCATTGCCCGATGGTGTCCTCGGGGATTCCGGTGACGATGATGTCCGGCTGCATTTCCATAAAATTGCGGGTAAAATTTCGCACCAGCAGCGGGATATCCTCGAGTCGTTCCCGGAGCGGCGGGACGTTGACCTGAAATGCGGAGATGCGATAGTAGAGGTCTTCGCGGAATTCGCCCGTCTTCACCGCCTGGTAGAGGTCGCGGTTGGTGGCGAAGAGAAAGCGCGCGTTGGAGCGATGTTCCTTCTTGGCGCCGATGGGATAGTAGGTCTTCTCCTGCAAGACGCGCAGCAACTTGGTCTGCATCTCGAGCGGCAGATCGCCGATCTCGTCGAGGAACAGCACGCCGTTTTCCGCCAGCGCGATTTTGCCGGGCGAGTCCTTGATCGCGCCGGAGAAAGAGCCCTTGGTGTGACCGAAAATCTCGCTCTCGAAGAGGTCGCGAGGAATGGTGCTGACATTGATCGAGATCAGCTCTCCCTTGTAGCTCCCCTCTTCGTAGATCGCGCGGGCGACCATCTCCTTGCCGGTGCCGGTCTCACCGGTGATCATGACCGGAAACGGGACGTTGGCGAGGGTGACGATCTGCTTGTATATCTCCTTCATGACCATGCTCTTCCCGACAATGCCGTGGAAGCTCTCCTGCACGTCGATATCGCGCAGCCTCTTCTGCATCTCCTTCTGGTTCAGGTGTTCGAGGAAAACGCCGAGGATGGAAGCAAGGTTCTCGATGTAGCGGATGTCCTCCTCGCTGAGCGAGTGGTCGCGCTTGACCGAGTGCATGTAAATGGTTCCGAGCAGCTTCGCGCCCACGACCATCGGCACGCAGAGCGCGCGATAGATGCGCATCTTCTGGATGCTGTCGTTGCGGAAACGCGTCGAGGAGTCGTATTGCAGGGTGTGGTAGGCGTCCTGCGTGTATTGCTGGAGGATGTTGTTGCTGTATTCGAGCGCGCGGTAGCTCTCCTCATCCTCGTGGATGATGTTTCGGAAGGGGACGAACCTCCCGCTCTCCTCGTTGTAGATAAAGGGTATGACGCTGTCGAACCGGTAGGTAAGCTGGAAGAAGCTGCCCAGCTCCCACAGGAATTCGTCCAGGTGCGAGATGCCGGAGAATTTTTCGATGATATCGTTGATATCGAGCCGGCTGATCTGTCTGCGACGCAGTTCCCAGTCTTGCAGCAGGGTCTGTGCGTCCGCAGAACGCGATTTGAGCCCCATGGCGTTGAAGGTCTCGAGCGCGTTTTGCATGAAATCGATGGCGAGTTCGGGATTGCCCATCCGCTCGAGGGCCAGTCCGGTCCAGTAGTAGGATTCGGCGCGCTCGTAGCCGCTCTTGGATTCGATCTGGGTGGAAATCCTGATCAGTTCCTGGTAGCGCTCGTTGAAGAATAGCTCGATGATCTTCTGGTAGGGTTTGGTGGGAGCGAATCGATTTCCATTCCAGCCGAACCGCGCGGAGTAGCGTTTTCGAACTTCTTCCGGCGCGAACCGGAAGACGATGTAGAAGGTGTTGTCGTCGTCCTGACCGAAGTAGGACGAGAGTTCGCGTGCGTTGTCGTCGATCAGCTTTTCCATCCAGGGTTCAAAGGTAAATTCGTGGTCGAAGAAGCTGCAAATCAGGAAGACCTGGATCATGTAGGCGGTGGCGTAGCCGTGCGACTGCCGGATGCGCGCGATAATCCTCTCGCGGCAGATGTCGTAGCGCTCGCGCAGCATGTCGTGATAGACCTGCACCGAGGTGAAGTGGGTCTGCATGACCATGGGCAGGTACTGGATGGAAATCTTCTCGTAGAAGTTGAGGATCAGCTCGATATCCTTCACGCTGCGCTGCCCGGTGTAGTAGAGGTAATAGAACAGCAAGCGCCCGATCTGGTATTCCGACCCGATCAGGAGCGAAAGCACCAGCAAGTAATCGAGAAACTCGTCCGCCACCTTCAATCTCGGCTTCGCCTTGGCGAGGGTGTTGAGCAGCTCCTCCGGATTCGCGTTGGAGGCGATGGCGTTAGACAGAAGCACGAATACCTCGCGGTCGAACGCCTCCGGCTTGATGTAGCACAGGACATCGATGTAATGATAGACCATGATCCTGGCTTCGGGATAGAGCTTCTCGTTTTTGCAGAGCCGATTGAGCGCTTCGAGGTCCTTGCTCCGGTAGTGCTCGCGCACCCTCTCGATCTGGTTCAGCACCGACCGTGTGTCGTGGCTCATCAGCTGCCTGATCTCGGGTGTGAGCGGGAAGGTATCCAGCGGAACGATCTCGGAGAGGACGTTTGCGAGGTGGATATGGATGCGCAGCTTGCCGATCTGGTCCGGCTGCAAGTGATCCTGCGACGCGTAGAGCCGCAGCAGTCGCGCGGCCAGGGTAAAATTGCGGGTCAGAAGAAAACGGTGCAGCGCGATGAAGTCGTCCGCCGGCATCGTGCGGATATCCTCGAGCTGATTGTTGCCGGCGTAGCGCAGCCGATTCAGAAGATCGTTACCCAGTTGCACGTATTGATCGAAGTCCCAGGCGGCGAGAGCGGTCCGGAGAATTTTTGCCGCGGCGAGAATGGACAATTCCAATTTCGCAACCGGTTTTTCCAGACCGGGCAAGTGCACCTTGCCGTTTTTCCATCCCAGACCGGATTCCTCGATGATCTTCCGCAGCGAAACATCGTGATGGGCTTCCACTTTGAAATGCTCGATGTGATGCATCCTGCGGAAGGGCTGAATCAGGCAGTAGTTGCGGTAGAGTTCGAAGGTCTCCCGATAGCTGAACTGGTCGGTGTAGAACATATCGGAAAGGCGCTGGTGGAATTCGAGGTAGTTGTGATAGGGCTCGTCGTAGGGCAGTGTGAGGATCCTGTCGTGCTGCGAAAAACGTGCGATCCATTCGTCGAGGTTCTGCTCGCGTGACCAGGGATCGCAGGTCAAAAACTTGTGCGCCAGCCGGAACAGGGGCGACGACTGCGGAAGATGGATTGTACGGCCCTGCTCGATCTTCTCCTTGATCTCGTCGGCACTGGAATAGAGCGAGGCGAAGATCAGCGCGATGGTGAAGAGGTTCGAACGCCAGGACATCCGGCCCTTGAGCTGCTCGGGCGCCGCCCACTGCGGGGTGATACGGCTCTCGTGCGGCGTGAGGTCGATGATGCCGATCACCAGCCGGTCGTCTTCGCGACGTACGCGGATGTGCTCGGGCTTCATGTCGCCGATGAAGGTGTTGTGATACTTCAGGTAGCGGACGAAGTGGAAGAGCTTTTCCCACAGGATCGGGATATCCTCGGGGTGCCGCTCCATGTGGATGTTGATGGGCAGTCCGTCGAAGTACTCGTATTCGAAACGGGCACTCTTCTCGTCGAAGCGGTGCCGGACCAGCGGAACGAAATAGGGATGCCGGTATTGCCGGAAGAAGTCCACCTCCGCCTGAAGCTGTGAACTGACCAGCACACCGGGATTCGTGTAGTACTTGACGATCCGCATGCCCTGCGCGGTCTTTTTCCGGTATATCTCGACCGTGTCCTTCTTCTTCAGGTAGTATTTCATCCGCACGTCCATTGTAGCGATATTACATGAATATGCTTCCCCAACGTTTCGTGTCAAAGGATTTTCTCAAATATGGGACAGTATTGCTCAACGAACAAACCGGCGACGTAACTCACCACTACCGCGCATGCACTATTTAATATACATCACCTTTTGCATCTCGACGGCATCGCGGCTCTGCATGCGCAGCAGATAGACTCCGGTTGCGACAGGTCGGTCGTTTCGGTCGCGGCAGTTCCACCTAAGGCGGTGCATTCCCTTGCCGAAGCGTTCCGATGCCAGGGTTGCGACACGCTGCCCCCTGATATTGTAGATCGCGACATCCACGTTCGAAGGTTCCTTCAGTGAAAACGAGATACACGTCTCACCCCTGACCGGATTGGGATACGCAGGATAGAGCCGTGTGTTCCAGGAGACGGTCTCATCGGGATCGATCGACACCTCGTCCAGCGCCACAAGGAACGTATCGCGGCACGTGGCGCGGGTGATGCTGCCAATCCGTTTTGAAGAGCCATGCTTGCGCGTTGTTGGTTCCTCATCATCTGCCGTGACGACCAGTTGCGTGGTGCCAAACCAGTCCGGGACAGCGGTCAGGATAAGCGTGTTGCCGTCGATCTGGGCGTTGATCTCGTCCGGCTGGTACTCGACGGTAAACAGCAGCGCATCGTTGTCGATATCGCCGAAGTAGTCGGTCATCACATACTCGATGGGGGTCTCGAAGTTCTGGACGCCGGTCGTATCCGGAAGTGGGGCAATCAGATAGGGCGCGTCATTTACGCTATGTATTTCGATCTGGAAATCGTCCGACACCTGATCGCGCAGACGGGGCTGCTTGCGTGCATATCGCTTGCGGGTTTGTTGCAGCATCCGTCCGTCGGCGGCGGTGATGGTGACCATCGTTTGACCTGACCAGTTCGGAATACTCTGAATCCATAGTGTGTCGCCCACGATTTCCAGCGTGATCTCATCCTCGCTGTACCCGGTGCTATAGGAGAGCTGGTCACCGTTCGCGTCGGCGATGTAGTCGCTCAGAAGGATGTGGAACGGCGCAAAATCTTCCTCGCGAGACAAATCCGGGAACGGCTGAACGATTTGTGGCGCGGCGTTGTTCACGGTGATGAGATCGACCATGGTGATCGTGGTGTCGCGTTCGCCGTCCGAGACCGTCAGCGAGACATCGTAGATGCCGATGTTCTCGTAGGTCCACGCGGGACTGGGCTCCTCCGAATCGGTCTCGCCGTCTCCGTCGAAGTCCCACTGCCAGGAGGTGGTGTTGAAGGTGGCGTGATCGGTGAACTGCACGGTCAGAGGGGCGAGTCCGCTATCGACGTCCCAATAGAAATCGGCGTAGAGCGGCATGTTGTCCTGGTCGAACCACACCGCACCCATGTCCGGAATCGAGCCGTCCGGATCGGCAGGGTACTCGGGATGCCCCGCGTCGATACAGGGCGAATAGACGTCGAGGTAGAAGTCGGTGGAATCGACCGCCACGAACATCGGATCGACGTTGATATTGCCCTCGCCCTCCCACACACCGCCATCCCAGTTGATGTCGCAGTAATGGACGTTCGGACCCGAACCCGACACGATATCGACCGGATTCGTCATCGCCTGATCGCCCCAGAATATGCACTGATAGAGGAACGTATGGTTGCCTGTTGTGCGGATGCCGCAGTCGTAATCATAGAGCGTCCAGTTGGCGAATGTATTTGCCGAACCGCTGATCACGTCGATTGCAGGTATATCGATATCTCCCGCGAACTGCTCGTCCCGGGTGGCTGTGCACTTTGCGCCGGCACAGTTGTCCGTGTTGTTGTCGAGCGTCATACAGTTTCCACAGTTGTGGTACTCCGTGTTAAGGACGAAAAACTCGTTGTGTCCGGTCACATAGATCGCGATCGGATAATTCTCGAAATAGCAGGAATTCAGATAGCCTTCGGAGGGGCCTGTCAGATAGAATCCGTATTCCGCCTGTCCGTACGAATCATGGATTATATCGATATGATGAATCTCGACTTGCCCGGGCGCCGTAAGGCCGCTGTTGTCGATCACGATGCCTTTCTGGAAATTACCCAGCGAATCGCCTTCCAACTCGATGTCGGCGATGTTGATAAAGGATAGCCCCGTATGCGGATCGCGGGCGCTGTTCTCGGTGTGGCGCACGCGGGTGTTGGTCATTCTTGTTCGCGGTAGTCCGGTCGCGGCTGGGTCTTCGAAGGTGCCACCGTTGGGATAGCCCTCGATCAGGAGGCTGTCGATCTCGATGTCGAATGCCCCGTTGAACTGCAAGCCCGTATCCTCGAACGCGGGTGACTCTTCGTGTCGATCCAGATGGATGTTGTTGAATTGCATCGCAGTGAGTTCATCATCTTCGTTGGTGCCCCGGATGCCGACCGCGTAGCCGGAAATCCGGATGTCCTGAAGCTCGGGCGCGCTGTTGCCGTTGATGACGATCGCCGGTGTGGCGGGACGTCCCCCGCGATCCGGATCGCCCGTGATTACCACATTGCGCAGGATGGGCGCGGCGTCGTTGATGACGATGGCGGTGGATGCGCCCACGACGTTCAGACCGTCGATCACGTTGCCGTCCGAAGCCGGGCTGAAGACCAGTCCTTCCCAACCGGCAGCACCATAGGCGATGAAATCGGCGTCGGTGGCGACCAGCGAGCCGTTGACCACCAGCGGAGAATCCATCAGCAGGTTGACCTGCGTGTTCTCCTCGATGGTCAGTGTAATCGCCTCGTTCAGAAGCACTTCGCCGGTGATGTTGTACGGTCCTTCCGCCTCGGTCCACACAATGTCGGTCTCCACATCGCCGCCCGGAACCGTCTGGCCCGGGTGCACCAGCACGTAGTCATCCTTGGTCAGCCAGTTGACATGCACGCCGTCGCTAACCGTCACCGAAACCGTCTGATAACCCTCGTCCATGTACGTCCAGACGGGGTTTCCCTCTTCGGAATCCACGGTGCCGTCGTCGTTGAAGTCCCACTGCCAGCTCGTGATCGGATCGGCATACGAGACCGCGGTGAAGGTCAGCGCGAGTTCCTCGTCGCCGGCGACGACGTTGTTGTTGAGCTCGCTGTCGGTATAAAAATCGAATTCCAGCGGCGTGAAGACGTCGATAATGCAGTCGTCCGACGCGGTGGTGCGCTCGCGGGTGGCGTTCCGCTGACGTCTCGAGCGCGTGGAAGCCTGCACGCGTTCTTCGATCACGCCGTCATCCACGATGAAGGTCAGCTCTTCCTGCCCGACCCAGTTGTCCGAGCAGATGAAGCTGATCTGCAAGCCGTTGACCTCGATACCGATGTTGACGTTGCCCTCCACGCTCAGCGCGAGTGAATCGCCGTCCTCGTCCGACACCCAGTCCGAGAAATCAATCGTGGTCACCTCGTTCTGGTGCATGTGCAGCGAATCGGGCAGGGAGATGACAGGCGCGTCGTTGGTGGGCAGCACCTCCAGCGTGATGGGTCGGCGATAGAGCGTCAACTGCGTCGCCAGCGTGTTGGTGATCCGGCAGGTATAGACGCCGTTATCTACCTCTTGCAGGTTGGTCAGCGCGAGGACGCTGTCGGTCTCGGTGTCCATGATCGCGCCGTCCTTGTACCACTGATAGACGTTGTTCTCGCCGCCTACGGTGGATGATAGCGTGTAGTCGAGGTCCTCCAGGATACGAACGGTGTGCTTCGTCAGGACGCTGTCCTGCGGGCTGTAGTAAAACCATTCAGATGCGACGCCGAGGTTGGGCTCTATATCCTCGAAGGTAAACTGGTTATTATCAATGTTGAGATAGCGGAGGGTATCCATTGCGGTTAGCGCGGGTAAATCGGTGAACTGATTGTCCTGGAGATAAAGCCAATCCATTTGTGTCAGGTTGTTGATGGATTCAGGGATAGCTCCCGAAAGTTGGTTGTTATAAACTCTTATTTCATCAAGATTGATGAGATTGCCGATATCAAGTGGTATTGAACCGGTTAGAAGATTATTATAAAGATTCAGACGCGTTAAGCTGGTCAGGTTGCCGATTTCCGGCGGGATTGAGCCGGTGAGTGCGTTGTCATAAAGATAGAGATATTGTAAGCTGGTCAGGTTGCCGATCTCGGGAGGGATCGAGCCGGTGAGTTGATTTCCGTAAAGGTACAGACTTGTCAAGCTGGTCAGATTGCCGATCTCGGGCGAAATCGTGCCGGTGAGTTGGTTGTTGTTTAACCATAAATATGTCAAGCTGCCCAGGTTGCCGATCTCCGGTGGGATCGAGCCGGTGAGGTCGTTGCTACCAAGATTGAGATATGTTAAGCTGGACTGGTTGCCGATCTCCGGTGGAATCGAGCCGGTGAGGTCGTTATTATTGAGCCAAAGCTGTGTCAAGCTGGTCAGATTACCGATCTCGGAAGAGATCGTGCCGGTGAGTTCGATATCTATCTCTGCATGACAACGACCTCACCGGCTCGATTTCGCCCGAGATCGGCAATCTGACCAGCTTGACAAGTCTGTACCTTTACGGAAATCAACTCACCGGCTCGATCCCGCCGGAGATCGGCAACCTGGGCAGTTTGACATATCTATCTCTGCATGACAACGAACTCACCGGCTCAATCCCGCCGGAAATCGGCAACCTGACCAACTTGACAACTCTTAGGTTACATAACAATCAACTCACCGGTACGATTCCGATGGAAATCGGCAACCTGACCAGTTTGAAATATCTTTATCTCTACGAGAACCAACTTTCGGGTGCGATCCCCGAATCCATCAACAACTTGTCACAAATGGATATACTTTATCTCCACAATAACCAGTTCACCGATTTACCCGCGCTAACCGCAATGGATACCCTCCGCTATCTCAACATTGATAATAACCAGTTCACCTTCGAGGATATCGAGCCCAATCTCGGCATCGCGTCATCTTCCTTCTCATACAGCCCGCAGGACAGCGTCCTGACGAAGCACACCGTGCGTATCCTGGAGGACCTCGATTACACGCTATCATCCACCGTGGGCGGCGAACACAACGTCTATCAGTGGTACAAGGACGGCGCGATCATGGACACCGAGACCGACAGCGTTCTTACGCTGACCAACCTGCAAGAGGTAGATAACGGCGCCTATACCTGCCGGATCACCAACACCCTGGCGACACAGTTGACGCTGCACCGCCGACCCATCACGCTGGAGGTGCTGCCCACCAACGACGCGCCCGTCATCGCCCTGCCCGATTCGCTGCACATGCACCAGAACGAGGTGACCACAATCGATTTCTCCGGCTGGGTGTCGGACGAGGACGGCGATTCACTCGCGCTGAGCGTGGAGGGCAACGTCAACATCGGTATCGAGGTCAACGGCTTGCAGATCGGCTTCATCTGCTCGGACAACTGGGTCGGGCAGGAAGAGCTGACCTTCATCGTCGATGACGGCGTGATCGAGCAGCGCGTCAGGACGATCACGAGATCGCGAAGGGAACAGCCGTTTGCCACCCGCGAGCGTACCACCGCGTCGGACGACTGCGTTATCGACGTCTTCACGCCGCTGGAATTCGATTTCTATACCGACAGCGATCTGAACAACAACGTCGTCGCCGACGACGAGGAACTCGCGCTGACCTTCACCGCGGTCTCGTATGCCGATCCGATCACGAGCTGGCAGTGGGACTTCAACGACGACGGCACCGTGGATTCCGAAGAGGGAAACCCCGTCTGGACGTACATGGACGAGGGCTATCAGACGGTGTCGGTGACGGTCAGCGACGGCGTGCATGTCAACTGGCTGACGAAAGAAGATTTTATACTGGTGCACCCGGGACAGACGGTTCCGGGCGGCGATGTGGAGACGGATATCGTGTGGACCGAGGAAGAAGGGCCTTACAACGTCACCGGCGAAGTGCTTCTGAACGAGGCGATTACACTGACCATCGAGGAGAACACGCAGGTCAACCTGCTGATGGATTCTCCGCTGGTGGTCAACGGCTCGCTGGTCGCCACCGACGCCGATTTCACCGCCTATGGCGCCGCCGGTTGGGAAGGACTGGTCTTCAGCCCGGCTTCGGACGGCAACGTGATCGACGGCCTGAACGTCGTGGGCGCATCGACCGCCATCGTCATCAACGACGCCGCGCCCATCCTGCGCAATGTGGTGATCACGGGCGATCCGGATCGCGGGGGACGTCCCGCCACACCGGCGATCGTCATCAACGGCAACAGCGCGCCCGAGCTTCAGGACATCCGGATTTCCGGCTACGCGGTCGGCATCCGGGGCACCAACGAAGATGATGAACTCACTGCGATGCAATTCAACAACATCCATCTGGATCGACACGAAGAGTCACCCGCGTTCGAGGATACGGGCTTGCAGTTCAACGGGGCATTCGACATCGAGATCGACAGCCTCCTGATCGAAGGCTATCCCAACGGTGGCACCTTCGAAGACCCGGCCGCGACCGGACTACCGCGAACAAGAATGACCAACACCCGCGTGCGCCACACCGAGAACAGCGCCCGCGATCCGCATACGGGGCTATCCTTTATCAACATCGCCGACATCGAGCTGGAAGGCGATTCGCTGGGTAATTTCCAGAAAGGCATCGTGATCGACAACAGCGACCTTTCGGAGCCCGGACAAGTCGAGATTCATCATATCGACATAATCCATGATTCGTACGGACAGGCGGAATACGGATTCTATCTGACAGGCCCCTCCGAAGGCTATCTGAATTCCTGCTATTTCGAGAATTATCCGATCGCGATCTATGTGACCGGCAACAACGAGTTTTTCGTCCTTAACACGGAGTACCACAACTGTGGAAACTGTATGACGCTCGACAACAACACGGACAACTGTGCCGGCGCAAAGTGCACAGCCACCCGGGACGAGCAGTTCGCGGGAGATATCGATATACCTGCAATCGACGTGATCAGCGGTTCGGCAAATACGTTCGCCAACTGGACGCTCTATGATTACGACTGCGGCATCCGCACAACAGGCAACCATACGTTCCTCTATCAGTGCATATTCTGGGGCGATCAGGCGATGACGAATCCGGTCGATATCGTGTCGGGCTCCGGTCCGAACGTCCATTACTGCGACATCAACTGGGATGGCGGTGTGTGGGACGGCGAGGGCAACATCAACGTCGATCCGCTATTCGTGGCGGTCGATTCCACCGACTTCTACCTCGACGTCTATTCGCCCTGCATCGACGCGGGGCATCCCGAGTACCCTGCCGATCCGGACGGCTCGATTCCGGACATGGGTGCGGTGTGGTTCGACCAGGACAACATGCCGCTCTACGCCGATTTCTATTGGGACGTCGATAGCGGACTCGCCCCTCTGACCGTGCAGTTCACCGATCACGCCACCTTCAACACCACCTCCTGGCAGTGGGATTTCGACGGAGACGGTGAGACCGACGCCACGGAACCAAATCCGCAATGGACCTACGAGAACGTCGGCATCTACGACGTCTCGCTGACGGTCTCGGACGGCGAACGAGACACCACGATTACCATGGTCGATCTCATCACTGTGAACAATGCCGCGCCGCATATCGTCCAGCCGTTCCCCGATCTTGCCCTGGATGAAGATTTTGCGCCATTCCACATCCTTCTGAGCGACTACATCGCCGACGCGAACGGCGACCAGCTCTCCTATAGCGCCGGGTACAGCGAGGATGAGATTACGCTGGAAATCTCGGGCGACACGCTGTGGATTCAGAGTGTTCCGGACTGGTCAGGCGTCACAGGTATCACCATCACAGCCGACGACGGACGGATGCTGCAACGAACCCGCAGGCAATATGCACGCAAGCAGCCCCGTCTGCGCGACCAGGTTTCCGACGATTTCCAGATCGAAATACATAGCGTAAATGACGCGCCCTATCTGATTGCCCCGCTTCCGGATACGACCGGCGTCCAGAATTTCGAGACCCCCATCGAGTATGTGATGACCGACTACTTCGGCGATATCGACAACGATGCGCTGCTGTTTACCGTCGAGTACCAGCCGGACGAGATCAACGCCCAGATCGACGGCAACACGCTTATACTGACCGCTGTCCCGGACTGGTTTGGCACCACGCAACTGGTCGTCACGGCAGATGATGAGGAACCAACAACGCGCAAGCATGGTTCCCGGAAGCACATCGATAATATCTATCGCGCCACGTGCAACGACACCTTCCTGGTGGTGCTGGACGAGGTGTCGATCGATCCCGACGAGACCGTCTCCTGGAACACACGGCTCTATCCGGCGTATCCGAATCCGGTCAGGGGTGAGACGTGTATTTCGTTTTCACTGAAGGAACCTTCGAACGTGGATGTCGCGATCTACAATATCAGGGGGCAGCGTGTCGCAACCCTGGCATCGGAGCGCTTCGGCAAGGGAATGCACCGCCTTACGTGGAACTGCCGCGACCGAAACGACCGACCGGTTGCAACCGGAATCTATCTGCTGCGCATGCAGAGCCGCGATGCCGTCGAGATGCAAAAGGTAATGTATATCAAGTAGGATAACAGCGATGATCACCAACTATTGCGCCAGCATGACACGGTAGTGAGCGGTCTGCCCTGTGTCGAGGCGCCATGGTATCACTGATCGATGTCTGACCGCAAATCACAACGCAAGCTTCCAGAGGACGTCACCTGGAATGGGTATCACTGATCGATGTCTGACCGCAAATCACAACTCCACAGGTTACGTCCAAATTCGCCATAATGGTATCACTGATCGATGTCTGACCGCAAATCACAACCGCGATTGGTGTGTGAAATTCGAAATTCGAGGTATCACTGATCGATGTCTGACCGCAAATCACAACCCCTACCGTCAACATATCAACGTTGAGCATGGTATCACTGATCGATGTCTGACCGCAAATCACAACCGATACACAGGCGATCCCAAGCACATGGGAGGTATCACTGATCGATGTCTGACCGCAAATCACAACAGCAAGCCCCACGCCTGCCTGGACGAATATGGTATCACTGATCGATGTCTGACCGCAAATCACAACAGAATGCGGGGTGTGACGTGGACAAGCGTGGGTATCACTGATCGATGTCTGACCGCAAATCACAACAAGAGAGCCGCGGTAAAATTCGGTATCGGGGTATCACTGATCGATGTCTGACCGCAAATCACAACCGCAGCGTGATCGTCACCGTCTGTGCAGCAGGTATCACTGATCGATGTCTGACCGCAAATCACAACAAAAGGGCGTTCCACACATCGTCCAAGCCAGGTATCACTGATCGATGTCTGACCGCAAATCACAACCAGGCATCGTTTACCAAGCGCTTGTGTGGTGGTATCACTGATCGATGTCTGACCGCAAATCACAACTCGACACTTTCATTTCCCAATATTTGCTGAGGGTATCACTGATCGATGTCTGACCGCAAATCACAACATTCCAGGACGGCAAAACCGGCGTGATGTTGGTATCACTGATCGATGTCTGACCGCAAATCACAACATCCAAGATGAATACGAACGCAAACAGAAGGGTATCACTGATCGATGTCTGACCGCAAATCACAACAAAAGGGCGTTCCACACATCGTCCAAGCCAGGTATCACTGATCGATGTCTGACCGCAAATCACAACCAGGCATCGTTTACCAAGCGCTTGTGTGGTGGTATCACTGATCGATGTCTGACCGCAAATCACAACTCGACACTTTCATTTCCCAATATTTGCTGAGGGTATCACTGATCGATGTCTGACCGCAAATCACAACATTCCAGGACGGCAAAACCGGCGTGATGTTGGTATCACTGATCGATGTCTGACCGCAAATCACAACATCCAAGATGAATACGAACGCAAACAGAAGGGTATCACTGATCGATGTCTGACCGCAAATCACAACTCCGACTTCGAGCGCATGAACCAGGACACGGTATCACTGATCGATGTCTGACCGCAAATCACAACAACTGCTCGATCAGGTGTCCCTTGACTACGGGTATCACTGATCGATGTCTGACCGCAAATCACAACAAGCCAGTTTATGGCGTCGAATATGTCATGGGTATCACTGATCGATGTCTGACCGCAAATCACAACTCAGGATTAAGTGGTTGATATGCCTTGCGGGTATCACTGATCGATGTCTGACCGCAAATCACAACGTCGATGAGCCGGTAAATGCGAAATATTAAGGTATCACTGATCGATGTCTGACCGCAAATCACAACCAAGTACAAGCAGGTAATCGACGACCAAGGGGTATCACTGATCGATGTCTGACCGCAAATCACAACTCGTAAAGCGTTTCATAGCTAACTCCTGAAGGTATCACTGATCGATGTCTGACCGCAAATCACAACACTCAGTGCTAAAGGCGCGTTATGACTCGAGGTATCACTGATCGATGTCTGACCGCAAATCACAACCCAGGCACCACGTTCGAGGATTTTCAGCGCGGTATCACTGATCGATGTCTGACCGCAAATCACAACGGCATGATATCCAGACTGAAATTGCGTCTGGTATCACTGATCGATGTCTGACCGCAAATCACAACACAACAATCTCGATGCCCTTGATGGTTACTGGTATCACTGATCGATGTCTGACCGCAAATCACAACAGTTTCAAGCTATTCGAATCCGTCATCGAGGGTATCACTGATCGATGTCTGACCGCAAATCACAACTATTGAAGTTCGCGGAGTCGGTTCTTGCCGGGTATCACTGATCGATGTCTGACCGCAAATCACAACCATCGGCGGTCAGGAAGTATTGAGTCAGATGGTATCACTGATCGATGTCTGACCGCAAATCACAACTTTCTTGGCTTTGGCGGTCTTCTCCTTTTCGGTATCACTGATCGATGTCTGACCGCAAATCACAACTTCAAACGATGCTGGCGTTTTCAGACGACAGGTATCACTGATCGATGTCTGACCGCAAATCACAACTTTCAACCATCGCCTTCGTTTGCTTTGTCGGTATCACTGATCGATGTCTGACCGCAAATCACAACTCATCATATGGTTGCACGGCATCATGTTGAGGTATCACTGATCGATGTCTGACCGCAAATCACAACTCGAACTTTCCACCGTGACTATGGTCACGAGGTATCACTGATCGATGTCTGACCGCAAATCACAACAGGATCGTCATGATGTCGGCTCGGCGGTGAGGTATCACTGATCGATGTCTGACCGCAAATCACAACGTTGGGACATCGACTTCGTTGTATGCTGTAGGTATCACTGATCGATGTCTGACCGCAAATCACAACAGAAGCAAGGTATTTGACACTTTTATGTCGGTATCACTGATCGATGTCTGACCGCAAATCACAACTAACACAGCTCGGGGCTGCCGCAGCCGGTTGGTATCACTGATCGATGTCTGACCGCAAATCACAACTCTCAACATTGAGAAGATCATGAAAACGCAGGTATCACTGATCGATGTCTGACCGCAAATCACAACAGCCAGCAGAACGGTGCGCTATACGCCAGCGGTATCACTGATCGATGTCTGACCGCAAATCACAACATAGCACTCCCTTATTCGTTGTCAACCCAAAAGTTAAGGGTCTGCTCAAGGGCGCCGGTTTTCTCGTTTTGATCCGTTTTCGCTGCCTTTTTTCGGCGTTTGCGGTCGGTTTTCCGTTTTTTTGCCGCGGTTTGATCGTATTCACTCATTGTATCCTCGTCAAAGATCATCAGTTGCCTGGGCGCAGCCTCGGTTGAGGCGCGTACCTTTCCATGATAGACCTGCATCCTGCCGAACTGCTTGTCGGTAAAGGTGAGAATCCGAACCTCGCCGTCCGGCGGCAGGAATTCCTGAATTCTTTTCCGATGCACCTCCGCGTTCTCCTCGGTCGGGCAATGGCGGGTCATGACGGAGTATTGCATCATCGTGAAGCCGTCCTTGATCAGGTTCTTGCGAAACTGCGTGTATGCCTTGCGCGCCTTGAAGTTATCGACCGGCAGGTCGAACATGAGAACCAGCCACATGCTGCGGAATCCCCCGAAGACCATCATTCCCGCCGGGGGATCAACAGCTTTTTACGTTCGCCCGAGATCACGTAGCGGAGCGAGGCGGCGTAGCGCTGCATGGATACGAGGATGGGCGTGCTTGCATCGTCGATCAGGCAGCTCTCGGTGAGCACTTTCAATAGGTCGTGTTTGTTCTCGCGGTTGACCGGCGCTTTCAAACCCTGCTCCTCGGCCAGCTTCAACACGCGCGTATCCACGTAGGGTCGAAACGGCTCCATCATATCGTCCGCGAGGCACAGGCTGTCGTACTGGTTATGGTGGTGGATTCCGAGAGACGGATGCAAGCCGGTCGCGACAACGGCACGCGCCATGGCCGCACGGACAAGCGCGTATCCGTAGTTGAGCAGCGCGTTGATATCCATCTTCAGGGGATCGCGCCGAAACCGTTTTCCAAAGAGCCGAGAGAAGTAGAGAGATGCCGCCCTCGCTTCGATGGAGGTGCTGTCTCCCACACGGACCCGCGTTTCGAGGCATTTCACGCTACGAAAATCTTTACCCGCCATCTTCAGCGAAGTCGCCTGCTCCGCAATTTTCGCCTGGATTACCTGCTTCCAGAGTCGGTCTTTGAGCCTCTGGGTCATGTTGACCTGCTGGGACAGGATTTTCGTGTGGAGCGAAGCGCCCGAGATGGGCAGCAGGATCGACTCCGGCAGTCGGCGACTGTTGCAGATAATGACCACCACACCGGCCTCACTGCACGCGCCCAGAAGCGAGTGGGTGACGATTACCTGCGGATGTGTCAGGACGATCACGCCGATGTCCTCCAACGGCGCCTGCGTCGATGATTCTTCGACATGGATCACGAGCTGGCTCTTGCGCAGGCTCAGCTTTGCCGGGCAGTCGATATCAAGGATTCTTCGCATCGATATACTCCCTTACTTTGCCGATAGGATCGACGTAGAGTTTCTTGCATGTGCTATTTGTTATCTTGCTCATCGATAACTGTAAACCTTCAGTATCAATACTCAGGGTAGCTGCATGATGCTTGCGGAAAAAGACACGATTATTCGTTGGATCAATCTTCTGCACCCTGTACAGCTCACACGTATCTTCATCGATAATCTGCACCATATCGTTGATCGAAAGCCATATAACGAATTCCCATTCGTCACCGTGATCGTATTGCACAATGGGGCTTCCTTCTCTCCTGGCGCGATTCGCGGCTTCCATCATCGTAACGAACCGGCCTTCGTGTTTACCGGTGGTCTTGTTTCGGACAATCTCGACATGGTGGTTGCTTCCCAGAGCATAGTATTTGTACAAGTTCCCCCTCGAATCAGGTACACCAAACAGAGTTGACACGCTCATTCGATCGACAATCCTCACCGTCTTTATCGGCGTCACGCCATCCTTGTGCTTGAGGCCCTCCTGGGCTTTCTGGAGCTTGCTCTGGATCACCTCTTTGAGGGCATCGTCGTAACCCCGTTTGGCCTGTTTCAATTGCTGCTTGAGGTGATCGATTTCGGAACGATGGGAGACAACCAATGCGCGAACAACCGGATCAATGATCTTGTTCAGTTGTGCATTTGTGAGGGAATCGACCGGGACACGGTGGACGAATTCGCGCTTGGGCGCGTTTGGATCACCGGCGCGCAATCCATATGCTGTTTCCTGATGCAGCGCTCCACGAATACCCCGCATCGGCTGGTGCGACACGACGATCTCTTCGATCACGCGCTTGACATCCATCTTGAATCCCGTCCAGGGCTCGTCCGGTCTGAATACCCGATCGCGCAGTTGTTCGCCCGGGCGCAGTCTGGATGACTCCCGTGAAATCCTCTGTAGCATCCCCTGCGATACGCAGGCGGTGACGATGGCGTCAATGGCGTGGTGGCGGTGGTCGTCGCGACTCTTCTTGCCGTCGGCTTTCGTGCCGAGGATGTGTTCGAGGTCCCATTTGGAGCGCAGCAGCGATGTGAGTTGCCCCTTGCTGACCCGTACTTTGTAGCCCTGATCCTCGAAGAAGGATTTTACGGCCGTGCAGATGTAGCGGGTGTCGTTTAGCTGGCGCGTGACAAAATCAGTGTCGAGCACGCGTTTGGTGAAATTTTGTCGCTTCGGATAGGGGAATTTCTTGATCGCCTGTAGCATTGCCTGCCATCTTTTCTCGTCATGTCCGTAGGCTTCCCAGGGCGTTTTGTTGCGCTTAATCATGCGATTTTCTTCCGCCATGCAGAGGGTCTTGTTCATGTAGGAGTCGTTCAGGCTGCGGCTGTAGGGGATGATGTGCTCGATATCGACCTCGCCGGAGAAAAGTTGCTCGCGTTCGATCACCACTCCCGTGTAAGGGCAATAGTTACACTCTTCCCACAGACGATATTTGATGATGTCGGTGCGGCTTGGTTTCATCCCGAATTCCTTTTCCAGGATATCCCGAACCCGGTTGTTGTTGCGTTCGTTCTCGAATCTGCGCTTGTCGGCTTCTTCTTTCTTCCTGCCGGAGAGCTTCAGGTCGCGCGCCATCTCGATGACGATCTCGTCCGGCTTGCCGTGCTCGCGAACAATCGCGCGAACCACTTTCATCGTCTGGCGCAGGGCTTTGGCGACGATGGGATTGCGCATCTCGCGAAGGTGCTCTTCCAGCGTGGCGTTGCTGGGCGGCTGGTCGGGATTGAAATAGCCGGCTTTCTGACACGCGTCGCGGTACATGCAGCCTTTCTCGAGATAGGGCAGAATCTTGTGCATGGCCTTGGCGGAGAGGTTCGCGTAGCCGTCGTCCAGACGCACTTCCGCAAGCTTTACGGCGGTATCCTCATCGTAGCCCCAGAATGTTTGCAGCCGCTTGAGCAGACCCTTTTCCTGGTCGCTGGCGCAGGTGATCAGGTCTTCCGCGAGTTGTTGCCTCTGCTCGGTACTGAGGTCTTTCCACTTGTTTTTGTCCGGCTTCAGCTTGTCGAGAGTGGCTTTGATGGCGTGGAAGGTGGTATTGCCCTTGAGTCCCTTCCGCTTGCCGTTTTCCAGATTGAAATGCTCGTTTTCGTGGAAGCCGAGTTTCTTGCGAAGCTGATCAAAGGTTGCTTCCTTGCGCTCGTCCAAATGCTTGAAAAGGGTCTCTTTCTGATCCGCCGTCAGATCGATTTCCGCGTATGTCAGCGGATCGATGCGCCGCATATTGTTGATCTCCTGCCACATACGCACGTGCTGCGCGAGGATGGATGCCTTCATGGCGCGTTTGTTCTTAGGCTCCAGCGAGCACATACCGACGTGCTTGCCGCTCACCCTGAACGGTCGCTGGAAGAAGATCGCCTTCCAGCAGCGCACCTTGAGCTCCGGGGTGAGGACTTCAGGATAATAGGTGACCTGTTTGTCCCAGATCAAGTCGAACTCGTCCTTGTACATGTCGCGGGTGGTGTGCTTCATGCGTTTGCTTTCCGATGGATCGAGATTCGCCAGGTATTCGCCGACGGTGCGGTATCCTTTACTTTTTATCGCTTGCTCCAGTTCCGCCATCATTTTCTTGTACTCGCTATCTTCGCTTGATTTCGAGCCAGCCTTGCGATTGCTCTGGAAGCCGCGACGCTGGTTCAAGTGGCACAGCACGCGTCCGAATTCGCGGAGTTCGAGCCTTTCGTCGAGGCCCTTCTTGCGAAAGAGGTATGGGTTGCAGGCCAGTTCGCCGATGGTCATGATCTCCTCGACTTTCTTGTCGTCATCGGGCAGGATTCCGGCCTGGCGCAGGATGTTCTGAAGGTGTCTGTGGCGCCTCGTCCTTCTCGCGATGGTGCGTCTCATGCCCCGTTTCTCGCGACGACTTTGGTTCTTGGGTTCCTTGCTCTTGCTGTCTGTCGTTTCCTGGAAAATACGCACACCGGCTGCCGTGATGCCGCCTTCGGCTTCCTGATTTTGATCGTCGAGTTTGATGAGTCCCCACCCGATGGAGTTTGTGCCGAGATCGAGCCCGAGAATTGTCCTTTTCATAATCACCTCGCGGAATGTTTATTTGAGAATAATATTGAAAAACTTGACAATCCATGTCAATCGGTTTTTAATTGTCCTCGATATCACTGATCGATGCCTGCACTTGTCATAACAAGAAGCTTTGGCTTCGTAGGCAACTCTCAACTCGGGAGACGATTTTGCCCCTCCGCGTGGGGGGCTTTTTTATTGTCGGTCGATGGCATTCACAATGATGAAAAGAAATACCTTGCATAGATGATGCGGAAATACAATCCTTACATTTCATAATCAAAGCTTATCGATCACCATACGGAGAAAGCATGGGAAAATTATTACCAGAGCGAGGGATGGAAATCGCGCTCGAGAGAATCGAAGAGTGCAAAAAAACGAAATCGACTTTTCTTAATCTGCGAGAATTAGGCTTAACAAAAATACCGGAAGAAATAAGGGAACTCGATCACGTTACAATCCTCGATCTCTCAGACAACCTCATCACACGTATCGAAGGCTTGGAGAAGCTGACGAAGTTGACCGGACTCTATCTCTCAAACAATCAAATCTCACGTATCGAAGGCTTGGAGAAGCTGGCGGCGTTGACCGAACTCAAGCTCTGGGATAACAAAATCTCTCGTATCGAAGGCTTGGAGAATCTGACGGGATTGACTGTGCTCGATCTCTCAGGCAACCAGATATCCGATATTGAGGGCTTGGAGAATCTGACGAAGTTGACCCACATCGATCTATCACAAAACCAGATATCCGATATTAAGGGCTTGGATGAACTTGTCCAACTTCCATGCCTTGAATACGTTGATTTAAAATTTAATCCGCTTCCAGAAGGCGTGCCATTTCAGCAAGATAATTGTCTGCGAGCACTGAAAGAGTATCTCAGGTCCATTGAGGAGGCGGAAGATCAAGATTTTACCCTGGATGTGAAGCTGATCGTTCTGGGCAACACCACAGCGGGTAAAACCTCCCTCATGGATTACCTCAGAACCGGTAAATACAAGAAAGATTGCGGCTCTACCCATGGGATCAAGCACACGATCTGGGAGCCGGGAGACGATCTGCATGTACATGTCTGGGACTTTGGTGGGCAGGAATATTATCATGCTACCCATCGGCTGTTCATGCAAAAGCGGGCTGTTTACCTCCTGGTGTGGGAGCCGGAAACAAACCTCGAAGATACGGTTGAGATCGAGATATGCATTGATGGCGAGAAAGAAAAACGAATGTTGGAGATATTCCCGCTCGTCTATTGGCTCCAGTTGATCCGCAGCTATTCGCCGGATAGCCCGATCATGATCGTTCAGACCAAGACGGATAGAAACAAAGATATCTGGCTCGAAAAAGTCCAGCGGGATTTCGGAGATGTCGAGATCTTCGATATCAGCGTTGAAAACGCGTATGACGACGACGATATATCGAAAGCGGAAGTCGTTGTGCTGAAGAAGAAACTGCTACGCCGGCTTAACGCGTATGTCCCCACCTTGCCCAAGGGGAAAAGTACGGTACTGCTGAGGAAAGCACTTAATGGGGAGAGCAAATCGCAATCGTTGGATTTCGATCAATTCCGGGCGATGTGCAAGGCAATCGACAACAAGACGAAATCCAAAAACGACATCGATCCTGTTGGTGTGGCGGAAATTCTTCGCAATTCGGGAGATGTGCTGTACTATCCTGAGATTCAGAAGATCGGAAACAAGATATTCCTGCATCCCACCAGGATCGCAGACAATATTTACAAGATTCTCGACCGGCATGTGATGAAAAACGGCGGTCGCTTTGACCGGCAGCATGTTCTGGACAAATACCCTGAAAAACGAGGGCAAAATCGGGAAGAAGAGGTCGATTCGCTTCTTGCGATTATGAAAGAGTTCTGTATGATATTCTCCGAGCCCGATGAAGAAGTCGGCTTCATTGCTCCACAGTACCTTCCGCCTATCAGCGAATATCAGCGCGGAAAGGCAGAAGAAAGAGAAGGCAGTCCTCTTCGATTTACCGTGCGATGGTCCGAGTTTCTGGCGAAAGGTGATTTTGCGCGCTTCATCTCGGAGTTTGGAAGATATGCGGAAAAAAGCCAGTTCTGGAAAAACGGCATCATCTTCACCGGAAACGACAGGAAGTATGGGAAATCGGACATCTATGCGTCGTGCAATTACAGGGAACAATCGATTGAGATTTATGCAAGCGACAATGCGCCGAATCTATTCCTTGAAATCCTGGATACGCTGGCCGAAATCACCGGTTTTCAGCATGGTTATCGGAGCAGGAGTAAGAATCGAATGACCATATCGCTCGATGGGCATGGATTTGTCGATTACGAGAGACTGTGCGAAAAAAGAAGAGATGGCAAGATGCACATTCTCGGCGAAAACAGGAAGATAATATCCATGGAGCAATTCTATAGGTTCTTTGAATGGGAGGATAACATGAAAGGCCTGAAGGTGTTTATTTCCTATGCGCACAAGGATATGAGTTACTTTGAAGTATTCCTGGATCGTCTGAAAACCGCGACCTCCAACCCGAATGGAGTGTATTGGGATATATGGCATGATGATAAGCTGATTTTAGGCAAGGATTGGGATAAAAGCATCCGTGATGAGATGAAGAAGTGCAAGGTCGCGATACTGCTCATCAGCAATGCCTTCATGGCGTCTAAATACATCAGCGAAGTGGAGCTTGAACAACTGATTCTTGAGGAATCAGAGCGTGACTTGGTCATTATTCCGGTGAAATTCGAGCCATGTAATTATAAATTCAGCAAACTTCCAGAGCGGCAGTACTTTGAGCCTTCCATTCAACTGTATGGACAAACGACGCCGCACAAAGTCACCTTTGCTGAGATTGTTCAATTCACGAGTGACAAGGAAGTGGTACCTTCCGCTGCCATACCGAAATATATCAATGAACTGGTTTCACGGATCGGAATCGCTATCCAGGAACAGAGCCTATGAAAAGGGTACCATAGGTAAACGGTTCGGACGAGCGAAGGGTGTTCTTCAGGATGGCCGGGACGGTGACCTGCCAAGATCAATCGCGCAATCGATCCGCAATACTTTCGAGGCATGTTACGGATGTGTAAACCTACTCATACACGGCTGTTATCGAAACCGTTTGACAAAAGCTTCATCCCGCACCTTTTCTGGCGCTTTCATAGGCGAAAATCACTTGACGGTTTTCTATGGACAAAATTTAAGTCTATGAATCCAAGGAGGAGTTATGTCGAAATTCAAGACATTCTTGCTTTTAACCGTTCTGGCATTGCTGATTCTCACAGGTTGTCAGAAGACCGAATCGAAGGCAGGCGAAGAGATGCCGTCCGTTCGGTACGGCGGTCAATTCTATCCTGAAGAATTCCTTCTCGACGGGCATGATTTCTTTGGCCCGCAGAAGGTAAACGTAGAGCACACGATCTTCAGCTCCGGAACTGAGAACAACGAAGCCCTGATCAGTGGCAATATCGATATCAATGTCGGCTCCGACTCGAAGTCGGTAGCCTTGTTCAAAGCCATGGGCGATAAAGCGCTCATCATCGGTACCGTTCAGCGCGGCAATCGCTATTCGACCATGATCGGTCCCGACGCGACCTACACCGACTGGGCAGACCTCAAGGGCAAGGTCGTCGGTACCCGCTTCGGCACAGGCGCGGAATTCGTGCTTCGCAAGTACTTCGATACCCGCGACGACATTTCCTGGGAAGACTTCGAGTGGGTCAACATTAAGACCGAAGACATGATCGCGGCGCTCGTGAACAAGAAAATCGAGGCGTTCACCGTTTGGGCGCCGACCGGCGAGATCGCGGAAGCACAGGGCAACGCGAAGCTCCTGCGAAACTTCGGAGACGTCGCCATGACTCCCGTCCTGATCCACACGACGAAGGCTTTCGCGGACAACAACCACGAAGCGATTGTCCGCTTCATCATGGCCCATCTTGAAAAAGCGAAGATGATCAAGGAAAATCCGGCCGAAGCAGCCAAGTACGCGGCAAGCGCAGCCAAAGAGCGCGGCATGGAAGTCTCCCCCGAAGCCTTCGAGCTGATTTTTGCTCGCATCAACTTCCATATCGACTTCACGCCGGCGCTTATCGATGAGCTGAAAGAAACCGGCGCGTTCCTGCAAGCGCAGGGCAAGATCGACGAGGTACCGACTTTCTATTGGGACGAGTCGTTCGTCCGGGAAGCACAGGCTAGGCTGAACAAATAGGATTGCGTCAAAACGAATGACCTGGCTCAAAAAGCTGTATCTCGATCACATATTGATTCTTATCGCGATTCTCGGTCTGGCTCAGTTTATTCTGACCAGACCCGGAATCGCATCTCCCATGTTTCCCACGCCGCTCGAAATCCTGACCCGCATGCTGCATTTTCCGATGATCTGGGTGCATGCGCTTTCTTCGGTGATCCGGCTCTTCATCGCCGTATCGATCGGCTTCTTCCTCGGCGTTATCCTGGCGACGGTGATTCGCGTGTTCAAGAAGCTCTCTTTGTTCGAAGACGCCATCTCGTTTTTCATGTCGATCCCCGGCATAAGCTGGGCACCGATTTTCATCATTCTGCTGGGATTCGGCGATCCCGTCATCCTTCTGGTGGCGATCATCACCGCCGTCTTTCCGGCAGCGTACTATACGTGGCACGGTCTGCTCGCGCTGGATATTCATCAGAAGCAGCTCACGGACCTCTTGCAGTACAACATATTCCAGCGCTACACGAACTTCGTCTTTCCCGCGATCGCAAACTACCTGGTTATCGGCTTCAAGCTGAGCTTCGCCCGCACCTGGCGCACCATTATCGCCATCGAGATGATCTGCGCCACGACCAGCGGACTCGGCTACATGGCAATGGACGCGCGCGAGCTCCTCAACATCCGTGACCTCTACTGCGGGATTCTGCTCTCGGGCCTGACGTTCCTCGTTATCGACAAACTCGTTTTCAGCACTCTGGAGCACTACACGGTGCGCAGATGGGGGATGAAGACCAAATGAAAAGAGTCGTTATCGTCCTCGTCCTCATCGCGATTACCATCGGGTATGCATACTACGAACACATCGCGGCGGATCACATTCTCGCGCATCTGTGGGCGAGCCTGTCCAGGATCATGGTCGGCTATTCCATCTCGGTGGTCGCGAGCTTCCTGACCGCACTGGCGCTGAGCTTCCTGCCCGGCATCCAGAAGTACGTTCGCGTGTATCTGAATTTCCTGATCTCGATCCCGACAATCGCGTGGATTCCCTTGCTGCTCATCGTTACCGGCATCTCCAACCGTACGATGATCATCGCGATCTTCCTCGGTTCGTATTTCGCGATCGTGTTCAACCTGCTCGACGCCTTCAAGACCGTCGATAAGAACCTCGTACTCTTGGGCTTCAACCTCGAATACAAGCAGACGCAGCGCCTCATGCGAATCATGGTGCCGGCGTCTCTCAATACGATTCTCGTGTCGCTCAAGCTGGGGATATCGTATTCCTGGCGTGCGCTGATCGGCGCGGAAATGCTCGGCGCGGCAACCCGAGGACTGGGCTACCTCAGCTTCGCGAGCAGACAGTTTTACGACCTGAAGACCATGTTTACCGCGCTGGTGCTCATCGGTCTGATCGGGTACTTCCTGATTCAGCTACTGACCCTTTACGTTGAAGAAAACACCATCAGGAAATGGGGATTCCATGATCATACAGTGTAACAAGATCAACAAATACTTCGGCGACCTCCATGTGTTGAAAGACATCGACCTGGAAATCCGCAAGGGCGAGTTCTTCGTCCTGCTGGGTCCGTCCGGTTGCGGAAAATCGACCCTGCTGTACATGATGGCGGGCTTTGACAAACCGACCAGCGGCGATATCCGGGTGCTGGGAACCTCGAATATCAAGCCGGGCAAGAAAGTCGGATTCGTCTTTCAGGACTTCGCGTTGTTCCCGTGGAAGACCGTCCTCGGAAACGTCACGGCAGGGCTTCTGGACAAGCCGAAGGCGGAACGCAACGATATCGCCATGCACTTCATCGAGAAGGTGGGGCTTGCGGGATTCGAAAAAAACTACCCCCACACGCTCAGCGGCGGAATGAAGCAGCGCGTGAGTATTGCGCGCGCCCTAGCCTACGAGCCGGAAATCCTCTTGATGGACGAGCCTTTCGGAGCGCTGGACGCACAGACGCGAAAGAAAATGCAGCAGGAACTGATCCGCATCCTGCGCGAGATGAACAAGACCATCGTTTTCGTTACGCACAGCGTGATCGAGGCTGTCTATCTCGCCGACCGCGTCGCGGTTCTCAGCAGCCGCCCATCGAACATTGTCTATCAGGTCGAGATCGATATCGAAGGCGAGCGCCACTACACGGACGAAAAATACCTGCACTACCGGGAAAGCATACTTCACTACCTGAACCAGTTCACCGGTGTAAACGAATAAGGAGACAATATGGAAAAGGAATTACTCGAGTTCATCCTGGACACGTTCGTTCCCATGACAGATGAAGAGGTTACGTCCTCGACTTCCCTGTTCAAGAACAAGGTTCTCGATTCCCTGAACCTCGTTTCGATCATCACGCACATCCAGTCGGAATACGGCATTGCCATCCAGCCCTTCGAGGTGACGCTGGACAACTTCGATTCCGTCGATATGATCTGCGAATACATCCGCAGCAAGCAGTAACGGGAGATTCATGCCTTTACGTAACGCGAAGGTCCGGATCGTTTTGTGGGCTTTGTTCTGGTTTATCGTGATCGGCGTCGGGTTCGAATACGCTACCCGCGCCCAACTGCTTTTCGCCAACAAGAAGGTTCGTTCGGTCTTGCTGAACAATTACCCGAGCCAGGACCTTGCGTCGCTTCTCGTTCTGCGCGACCATATCGACAGCCACCCTGAGAGTATGTTGCGATTCGTGCTGATGGGCGGTTCGCAGGTAGGCAAATGTATCACGGACAACGACGGCGTCACGCAGATGATCCGGGATTCCCTGCAAACGGACGCGATGTTCCTCAATGTCGCCACGGCGTACGGTAATTTCTACGATATCCTGCGCATCCAGGACGAATTCTCCGACACGGAACAAATGGTCTATCTGCTTGGGATTTCGCCCCGCTATTTCTCGTGGGCGGATTCCATCCAGGTCTATTACGACGTCGAGAAAAACGGATCCCGGACCCTTCACTATAAATACCCCATGCTGCCGCCGTCGAAAGAGGGCATGCGCATCGTGAACGAGTATTGGGACGTTCCCCTGCGTGGATACTCCGCCGGGTACCAGACGACCTATTCCCTTGCGAAGGTTGTGAGCAGTATTTACAAGATCATCCTCTTCCGAAAGCTGCTCCCGTCCATGAGCGACAAGGTGGAAACACCGAAAGCCGATCCGTTCACCGTCGCCCAATACAAGCGGTTCATGTACGAGTGGTTTCAGTATCGGTATCCGGTATTGCTCGATCAGTATCTCAAAATGAACCGGGAACTTCTGGACGCCTGTATCGAGAAGGCAAAAAAGCAGGGCAATCGGGTGATCCTGGTCGATCTCCCGCTCACGCCGATGATCGAGAACGATCGCGAGAAGCTCGCCGGCGGCTACGAGGACTACCTGAATAGCATTTCCGCAGATATGGGTGTACCCGTCATTTCTCTGCGTCACGACGTGTATGTCGAGGAGGATTTCGTTGACGGCATCCACATGTCGGAGAGCGGACAGGAGAAGACCGGGAAATTGTTGGCGCATGAGCTCAAGGGCTGGTATGAAGAGGCGGTGAATCGATGATTTTTTTCAAGGGTATCTATCTGTTCGCCCTGCTGTTGAGCGTCGTTGTCTATTGGATTGTTCCGCAGAAGCATCGCGTTTGGTGGATGCTTCTCAGCGGTCTGGCAATCCTGATGCATATCCAGTTTGTCTGGACGGTCTTCTTCGTCGCGCTGGCGATTTATGCGTGGCTCGCGGGGCGATTCGTCGCAAAGAAACCGAGCAAGGTGCTGGTGTATCTCGTCGGCTTCATCATCGTGCAGGCCACCATCATGATGACGCTGAAATATTATCCCGCGCTGTGCAAGGCGTTCTGGCCGAAGAAGATCACCATGATCGGTCATGTCCTGGTACCGATGGGGGTTTCGTACTTCGTGTTCAGGCTGATCGCGTACGTTCTGGATAGCTTCCGCGGTATCGTCAAGAAGCGCGCGACGCTGCCGGATTTCCTGGCGTACATTCTGTTCGTGCCGATATTTCCCGCCGGGCCGATCGAGCCCTACAATCATTTCTGGGGGATGTCGCAACAGAGCCTCGCGTTTGACGACTTCTCCTACGCGCTGAAACGCATACTCTGGGGATACGCCAAGAAGGTCATCCTGGTAAATTACCTGCTTCAGATGCTGGTTTACGACGCGCTGAAACCCGCAGTATTGAGCGACCCCCTGGACGGATCGGTCAACCCGTTTGTCACCATCGCGTTTCTGGTAATGAGCCTGCTGTACGCCTATCTGGACATCTCTGCCTATGCGGACCTGGCAATCGGTTTCAGCCGTCTGTTCGGCTTCAAGGTCAGCGAAAACATGAACTGGCCGATCCTCGCCACCAACACCAGCGAGTACTGGAACCGCTGGCACATGACCCTCTCCAACTGGTGCCGCAACTACGTCTATTTCCCGATTCTGATACGCTCCAAGAGCCTCTACCTGGCGCTGTACTCCAGCTTCCTGGTCATGGGGCTCTGGCATCACGTGGGCCTGACCTGGGTGATGTGGGCAGTTTGGCACGCCACGGGTATCCTGATATACTCCTTCTGGAGCCGATTCACGCGTAAAAACAAGAAAATCGTCATGTTCGGCCGACGCAAACCGGTAAAAGTATTCTCGGCGCTGATCACTGTGCTGTGGTCGTCGGGATCGTTCGCTTTCATCAACACGAGCGGAATGCGCGAAGCGTGGTTTGTATTTCGCTCCATCATCCAATAGGATCGAACCATGAAACATCTGAAAGAATCATTGAAGGGACTCGGGATTGCGCTGCTGGTCTATGCGATACTCATTATCCACTTTTTCATCTCTTCCGGACCGCCCATTTTCCGCTATGAAGGATTCTAAGCCATGAACGAGCACCCTTTGTCTTTCCTCTTGAACTCAGCCGAAAAGTACCCGGACACGATCTGCTTTCGCACACCGGATAAAACCTATACCTACGCCGAACTGCTGGAGCTAACGCAACGCCGCGCGATGTTTCTCTCCGAAAAAGGCGTCGGCAGGGGATCGCTGGTAACGATCCAGAGCCGCGACTATGTGGAATTCACCACCACCATGTTTGCCTGCTGGATGCTGGGTGCGATCCTGGCTCCGCTCAATACCGGACAACCGCCGCGGATCCACCGGGTGATCGACGGTATCCTCAAGCCGGACATCGGTTTCCACGACGGGGAGAATCCCTTCGGCTACGAACCGCAGTACCCCATCCATCCGCTCGGGCTGAGCGGTTCGAGATTTTCCGACTACGCAAAGACAACCCCAGACGAGCTTTCCATGATCATGTTCACGTCCGGAACCTCCGGCGTGCCCAAGGGTGTTACCTGGAAGCTTCGCAACACGTATCGCAACGCGGTGGAGACGGCGGAACGCGTCGAAGTGCTGCAAACGGACAACATCTTTCTCAACACACCGCCCTACACGACCAGCTCGATCAGCCATATCCTGACCATGTTCTCGGTCGGAGCTGCGCTGAGTATCGATCAGGGCTTCATGTTCGGCGCGGGGATTCTGGATCAACTGGCTACCTACGAATGTACCGCGTTCGGCGGCGCGCCGGTCCATTTCATGCGCCTTGTCGGTGCTTTGAAAATCAAGCAGCCGGAGCGTCCGATCCGGTTCCTGTTCAATTCGGGCGAACACCTTCCGATCCCGGTTCTGGAAGAGCTGATCGAGAAGCTTCCCGATACGCGCATCCACTGCGTCTATGGTCTGACAGAGGTCTCCGGAAGGTTCTGCATCCTTCCTTATCGTGAGGTGCGAAGCAAGGCCGGTTCGGTGGGGTTCCCGCTACCGTCGCTCGAAATCACCATCCGCGACGACGACGGCTCGATATGCAAGTCCGGCGAAGCGGGCGAAGTATATATCACCGGATCGCTTCTGATGGACGGCTATTACAACGCTCCCGAAGCGAACGACAAGGCCTTGGGCGAATACGGATTCGCCACGGGCGACGTCGGAAGTCTCGACGAGGAAGGCTACCTCTTCCTGGTCGGGCGCAACGACAGCGTATTCAAGGTGGGCGGCGAGAAGGTCAGCATCGGCGCGATCGAAGAGCTGCTTCTGGAATTCGACATGTTCGACGAAGTCGCGGTCGTACCCGAGTTCGACCAGAACATGGGCAACGTGCCGGTCTTGTACTACGTGCTGCACGAATCCTGCACGCTCTCCCGCCGCGATATCGTGATCGCCATCCGCGAGAGACTTCCCAAGACCCATATTCCGGTGCGGTTCTATCAGGCGAGCAAATTGCCTAGAACCCAGTCGGGAAAAATCGTTCGCAAGGCCGACAAACTCGAGCCGTTCGTGATAAAGTAAACGGGGCAACTGTTGCAAAATTTGCAACAGTTCAGATTGGACTCTCCGGTATCATCTCTACGCAGCATCAATATCTCATTGAATGGACGATAATCATGGCTGATGCGTGACCGCATTTCCACAGAATTCTATTGACAGTATCAAATAGTATCTGTCCGATACGACATTACGGAAGCGACGCTATAACAAGGTGAAATGATATGGAATATTTCCTTTCGGGCTATCATTCGATCAAGGAGATCCTCACGCAGCACGCGCTGTTTTCGGTGGGGATTCTGCTTCTTCTCGGTTACTTCTTCGGTAAGGCGGCCGCGAAACTGAAGCTGCCCGAAATCACCGGTTTCATCATCGGCGGGTTGATCCTGGGCGATTCCATCCTGGGCGTGATCCCGCACCACATGAACCAGTCGCTTAAGATCGTCACCGAGATCGCGTTGGGACTGATCGCGCTGACCATCGGCGGCGAATTCTACTGGGTGAAGCTCAAGCGCATGGGTAAAGCGGTGGTGATCATTACGGTCGTGCAGATACTTGCCACCTTCGGGCTGGTCAGCGTGGGGTTGTCGCTTGCAGGCATGCAGACGCCGTTCGCACTGCTTCTGGGCGCGATCGCGTCGGCGACGGCTCCGGCGGCGACGGTGGCCATCGTGCAGTCGCTTCGCGCGCATGGGATATTCATTGACTACCTGTACGGGGTGGTCGCGCTGGACGACGCCGGCTGTGTGATTCTGTTCGGCATCATCTTCGCGGTCGTGTCGGGCATGCTGGGCGCGCCGTCGGAATCGGCGAACGGACTGAGCGTACTGTCATTCGCGGTGCTCGAAGTGTTGTTGTCCGTCGTGATCGGCGTGGTCAGCGGCTACCTGATTCATCGCCTCACCTTCAAGAAAAACAACACCCACGAGATCATGATCATCACGCTGGGGATGTTCTTCCTGTCAACCGCCACCGCGATCGTGTTCCACCTCTCGCCACTGATCACCAACATGGCGGCGGGTGCGATCATCATCAACATGTCGGCGCGTAACCACCGCATTTTCCGCATCCTCGAGCCACTCACACCGCCGATCTACGCGCTGTTTTTCGTTATCGCCGGTACCGAGCTCCAGCCCCAGATTATCATGCAGGGCAACATCCTGATGCTGGGCGGCATCTATATCCTGACCCGCGCGATCGGTAAATACGGCGGCGTCTATACAGGTTGCGCGATCGGCAAGACCACGACCCCGATCCGTAAATACCTCGGACTCTGCATGCTGCCGCAGGCAGGCGTGGCGATCGGGCTGGTGCTGCTGGTTCAGGCATCGCCGCTTCTGGCGAACCTCGAACCGCAGTACATCGAAATTATCGACAACATGGTCAACATCGTCCTGTTCTCGGTGTTCGTGAACGAACTGACCGGACCGCTGCTGTCCAAATACGCCATCATCCACGGCAACGAAATGAGGCTGAAATGAACGTACTACCCATGTTCGACGAGCGTGCGTGCAGCACGAACTTTTCCGCGAAATCCAAGGACGACGCGCTGAAGAAACTCGCGCAGCTCGCCTGCAAGAGCAAAGCGCTGAAATCGACCGACTGGCATATCATCTACGACAAAATCCTGGCGCGCGAAAAGCAGGGAACCACCGGATTCGGCAACGAAGTCGCTATCCCGCATGCCCGCATCGAAGAACTGGACGAGTTCCTCATCTGCATTGCCGTAGCGCCCAAAGGTATCGACTTCGACAGCATGGACAAGAAGAAGACCAAAATCCTGATCCTGCTGCTCGGTCCCGAGAAGCGCGTCGATGACCACCTCAAAGTGCTGGCGCTGATCTCCAGAACCCTGAGCAAGACGAACGCCAAGCAGGAACTGTTGCACAGCGTATCCAATACCGTGCTTGTCGAAACTTTCCTGCGCAACACGCGCGTGCTCGAACGGAAAGCGTCCGGCGGCGAGAAGATGAAAGCGCTGGTAATCATCCTCTACTTCGACGACCTGCTCTACGACATCCTCGAGTTCTTCATCGAAGAGGGCATCGAGGGCGCGACCGTGATCGAATCCTTCGGCATGGGCGAGTTCATCTCCAACATCCCCATATTCGCCGACTTCATCGGATTCATGCGCGAGAACAAGAATCATAGCAAGACCATCCTCACCCTGATCCCCGAAAGCCGCAGCGACGAGATCATCGCGGCTATCGAGGAGATCACCGGCGACCTGGACAAGAAGCAGGGCGCGATGGTGATGCTACTCGACGTGGGATTCTTCAAGGGTACCATGCGAATGATGTAACACCGGAGGAAATCATGGCACTCATATCCGTCAATCCGACCACCAACGAAGAATTTGCCCGATACGACGAGTTCACCGGGCAAGAGATAAACGAGACGATCGAGAAGACGCACAAGGCCTATCTTCAGTGGCGCGAGACCTCGACCGGCATTCGTGCCTACCATATCATGAAGGCGTCCTCGATCCTCAGAAGGCGCTGCTTCGAGCTGGGCGAGATGATGTCCCTCGAGATGGGCAAGCCGCTCAAGGAGAGCATCGCAGAGATCGAGAAATGCGCGTGGGTCTGCGACTACTACGCCGAAAACGCGACATCCTACCTCGCGGCGGAGGAAATCCGCACCGAGGCGAGCAAGAGCTTCGTCGCCTTCGAACCGCTGGGCGTGATCCTGGCCGTCATGCCGTGGAACTTCCCCTTCTGGCAGGTGTTCCGCTTCGCCGCACCGGCAATCATGGCGGGAAACGCCGCCGTCCTGAAGCATGCCTCGAATGTCACGGGCTGCGCGCTGGCCATCGAGCAGGTGATGAAGGAAGCCGGGTTCCCCGAGAACCTCTTCCGCACCATCCCCGTCGGAAGCCACGCGGTGGGGGACATGATCCGCAATCCGCTGGTTCGCGCGGTTACGCTGACCGGCAGTACAGAAGCGGGTAGGGCCGTCGCCGCAAGCGCCGGAAGCGCGATCAAGAAGACGGTGCTGGAACTGGGCGGAAGCGATCCGTATGTGATCCTCGAAGACGCCGATCTGGAGCTCGCCGCGCAGCAATGCGTTACCAGTCGCTTGATCAACACCGGTCAGAGCTGCATCGCCGCCAAGCGATTCATCGTGGTGGAGGCAGTGCGGGACGATTTTACAAAACTGGTGCTAGACAGGATGCGCGAATTCACGCCTGGCAACCCTCTGAACGAAGCCACCGTCATCGGACCCATGGCGCGGTGCGACCTGCGCGACGAACTGCACGACCAGGTCGTCCGCAGCATCGAAGTCGGCGCGAAGTGCATCCTCGGCGGTGAAATCCCCGAGAAACCGGGCGCGTGGTATCCGCCCACCATCCTGACAGGTGTGAAGAAGGGAATGCCGGCGTATTCGGAAGAAATATTCGGGCCGGTCGCCGTTATCATCGGCGCGACCAACGAGGACGACGCCATCCGCATCGCCAACGACACATCGTTCGGACTGGGCGCGGCGATCTTCTCGGAGGACGCGCACCGGGCGGGAGAGATCGCGTGGAAGAAATTACGGGCAGGCTGCTGTTTCGTGAACGGCTTCGTGCGTTCCGATCCGAGGCTGCCGTTCGGCGGCATCGGAGAGAGCGGCTACGGACGGGAACTATCGCTTTACGGTATCCGCGAATTCGTGAACATTAAAACCGTATATATATCATAAAAATAGAGGAACGTTATGAGCAGTGATCTGGAAAAGTATTTTGAGCCGTATCGTCGCAACGTTGTCGGACGAAACCAGAAATTCGAAACCCCGTTCGGTACCCGCGAAATCATCTATGCCGACTGGACCGCCAGCGCCCGATATTACAAGGTGATCGAGGAAAGACTCTCGCACGGGGTCGGCCCCTTCATTGGCAACACCCACACCGAAACCACCGTTACCGGCACCGCCATGACCAGGGCCTATCACGAGGCGCAGAAGATCATCAAGCGGCACGTCAACGCAGGTCCGGACGATGTGATCCTGCTCGCGGGCTCCGGTATGACCGCCGCGGTGGTCAAGCTGCAACGGATTCTGGGATTCAAGATTCCCGAACAGCACTGCGACTGCTTCGAGATTGCCGACGAAGACCGTCCGGTCGTCTTCATCACCCACATGGAGCACCATTCGAACCACACCTCGTGGCTCGAGACCATCTGCGACGTGAAGATCATCCGCGCCCGCAAGGACGGAATGGTCGATCTGGAGCACCTATCGGAGATGCTCGAGGAATACAGGGATCGCAAGCACAGGATCGCCTCGGTCTCCGCCTGCTCCAACGTCACCGGCATCCAGCCGCCCGTGCACGCCATCGCGAGAATCATGCACCGCGCGGGAGGACTATGCTTCGCCGACTATGCCTGCTCGGCGCCCTACGTGAAGATCGACATGCATCCCGAAGACCCCGACGAGCGGTTCGACGCAATCTTCTTCTCACCGCACAAATTCCTCGGCGGACCCGGCTCCTCCGGCGTTCTGGTATTCAATTCGAAACTGTATAATCTTCGAGCGCCCGATCGTCCCGGCGGTGGTACCGTCACCTGGACCAACGCCTGGAACGAGAAGCAGTACCACGACGATATCGAGGTGCGGGAAGACGGCGGAACGCCACCCTTTATGCAGGCGATGCGCGCCGCCATGTGTATTCGGCTGAAAGAGGAGATGGGCATCGAGAATATCATGAAGCGGGAAGAGGAATTGCTGGAAATCGTATTCAGGGAGTTCCCCCGGATCGAGCACCTGCACATCCTCGAAGAGCAGTATCGGAAACGGGTCGGCGTGATCTCCTTCTACTTTGACAATATCCACTACAATTTAGTGGTGAAACTTCTCAACGACCGCTTCGGCATCCAGACCCGCGGCGGCTGCGCCTGCGCAGGAACCTACGGACATTACCTGTTCTACATCAGGAGGTCGATGTCCAAACAGTGGACGGACTTGATCGATAAGGGTGACCTCTCGAAGAAACCTGGCTGGATACGCTTTTCCATCCATCCCACCATGACCGACGACGAGGTTTATTTCATCGTCGATGCGCTGAAGCAGATCGTGAAGAACATCGACGAGTGGTCGAAGGACTACACCTACGATCCGCACACCAACGAATTCAAGCACACCTGCGACGTGGCGTTCGAGGAGAAGATGGTCGGGTCGTGGTTCGAGGGTTTCAAGTAGAGAAACGGATTTCTCGATGGAGCAGGTTGCTTCATTCACGTAAGCAGGAGACCCTCACCCTGTCCCTCTCCCGCAAGCGGGCGAGGGAACATTAATGCTCCAGATGGATATTCCTTATAGCTCCTTCTCCCGCGAAGTGGGAGAAGGCGGGGGATGAGGGTAATAAAACCTTCCCGCGCTCAATCAAACCCGGTCAATGCAGTCGGCTGCGTTTGATCAGGTAGTTCATCAAATTCTGTTCGAACGGTGTGTCGGTGGTGATGGGATTGTATTCCACGCGGTACTCGTGGCATCTTTGTTTCAAGTATTCGGTGGCGCCGTGGAAATCCTGCAAATAGTCTTTTCGAATCTGCCACGGGAAGACGGTGATCTTCTCGCCCGTCTCGGCATCGACGAACTGCGTCTCCTTCTTGAAATCGAATTCCCGCTCCTGCTTGTCCAGGATGTGGAAGAGGATCACTTCGTGCTTCTGGTGCCGGAAGTGGCGCAATCCCCGCAGAATGTTGTCCGGCTCGTCCATGAGATCGGAGATGAGGATGACCAGGCTGCGTTTTTTAATGCGCTCGGCGAGGTTGTGCAGGGCATGCACGGTGTTGGTGCCGCTGTCGGGCGTGGTGTCGATCAATTCCTTGAAGATGATGTCGAGATAGCTGCGCATGGCGCGGGGTGGGATGTAGCGGTCGATCTTGTCGGAGAAGGTGAGCAGACCGACGGCGTCCTGTTGCGAGACCATCAGGTACGATAGGGCGGAGGCGAGGGTTTTGGCGTAGTCGAGCTTGGTCGTCTTGCCGGAGGTGTAGCCCATCGATTTGCTGTGGTCGAGGATGATCCACGACTTGAGGTTGGTCTCTTCCTCGTAGCGCTTGATGTAGTAGCGTTCCGTCTTGGCGAATACCTTCCAGTCGATGTTGCGGATGGGATCGCCGGGGTTGTATTGCCGGTGGTCGGAGAATTCGACGCTGAAACCGTGGTAGGGCGACTTGTGCAGACCGATCATAAAGCCTTCCACGATGTGCCGTGCCCGCAGGTTGAACTTGTCCAGCCGCGCGATGAGTTCGTCCGATAGCGTTTGCGTTGTTCTTGCCATGATTCATCCTGAGAAAATACTTGATTGGATGCTCGCTACCACGGTAGATTTGTCAAGGATTCAAATTGTTCCAACTTCCGAATGTGCCGCTCGCGGCTCTTCCGAATGTTGAAACAAAGGGAGCAATCGTGCGAAAGATATTGTTGTCGATATTCATTGCGATCGTGCTGCTGACCGCTCACGCGACGGACGGCGAGGATCGGAAACACGCGAACTGGAGGTCGAACATGGGGCTGGAACCGGAAAATACCCTCGACGGCGAGGTCGAGATCGTCAGCGGATTCGAGATGCCGGAGCTCGGACGCACCCGAACGCTACGGATATTCCTGCCGGAGGGTTATCGCGAGTCGGATATTCGCTACCCGGTGATCTACATGCACGACGGGCAGAACCTCTTCGACGACCACACATCGTTCGCGGGCGAATGGAAAATCGACGAGACGATCAACGGATTCATCCGCGATTCGTTGTGGGAAGGCGCGATCGTGGTTGGCATCGACAACGACGGCGAGCTTCGGCTGACCGAGTACTCCCCCTGGTTCAATTCGGGTCGAAACGCCGGTGGCGAGGGCGACCGGTACGTCGATTTTCTCGTCAACACGCTCAAGCCGTGGATCGACAACCGCTACCGCACCCTGACCGACCGCGACAACACCGTGATCGCCGGAAGCTCCATGGGCGGCTTGATTTCGCTCTACGCCGGCATGAAATACCCGGAGACGTTCTCCCGACTGGGTCTGTTCTCGCCCGCGTTCTGGTTTGCCAAACAGCCGTTGATTGATTTCATCGGCGCGGTTCGAATCGAGCAGGATTTCCGGGTCTATATCGACGCTGGCACCCTCGAAGGAACCGCCTACGTCGGCGACGCGAAACAATTCCGGATGATCCTCGAGAACAAGGGCGTAAAGCACCTGAGGCTCGTCATCGACGAGGGTGCCCGTCACAACGAAGCGGCGTGGGCCAGACGCTTCCCGGACGCGCTCCGCTGGCTGATGGAGTTCTGAGTTATTTCAGAAGGAGCATCTTCTTCACGATAGCCCTTCCACCAGACTCCAGCCGATACAGATACACGCCGGAAGATACTCGTTTCTCTGTTTCGTCATTACCGTTCCAGATTGCATTGTGCGTCCCGGCTTCGAGGTGGTCGTTCACCAAAGTCTTCACAAGCTGACCCTTGATGTTATAGACTTTCAGAACAACTTTGTCGTCCTTCGGGATCGAATACGAGATCGTCGTGGTGGGATTGAAGGGATTGGGCGTGTTCTGATCCATGGTAATGGTGTATTTCTGGATATGGTTGTCGTAATCCTCGGTTGCGAGACCGTGCATGGTGACGTTTTGGTAGGTTGGCGATCCCTGCTCAACCACGATGCCGGTTATCTGCTGATCATCGTAGTAGAAACGCTCGATATTGAGCGTAAAGGTGCCCGGCCCGGTCAGGATGCGAAACCATCCGGTGCTGTCGCTCCACTCGGGCAGCGGCATTCCATCGACGGTGATCTTCGCTATATCGAGCGGTGTAACACCATCCGACTGATACACGTAGCCCTCGATGCCACCCCAGAAGGGCGCGCCATACTCAAATGCACCGATATCGATCGTTGCGGAACCGTCTTCATCTCCATCCCAGACACGGACGTTGCCCAGGATATCCGTTGGAGGAAAGTCTCCCTCGGTCATTCCTGTATCGATGCAAGGACTGCCTTCCGCCAGGCTGTAGTCGCCGTTCAGCGTATCCGCGAACATCGGATCGTTACCGATGAGATTGTTGATGGGGATCGTATGTTCTGGTAGTTCGTGATTCATAAAATTGTTGCTGAAGACGACATTGCAAGCATTGGAAATGATTTCGTCACCGGAAAGCAGGATGTTGTTCCCAACAAACGACCCTTCATAAAGTAACGGAAGACATTTCTGCGTCGAATGAATAATCAAGTTATTCATGATTGTTGCCGGACAGAAGTTGAATTTCATATAATCCGTCTCGATGAAAAGGTTGTTCACGATCCGAGACGGATTATCGAAGTAGATGCAAGGGTATTCGGTATTGTTCCTGAAAATATTGTTCGCGACGTAGGTTGAGTCTCCATAATAATCAGACAGAACCGCGTATCCATCGAAGAGGTTATTCAGTACATGCACGTATCCGGATGTCCTGACAACAGTGCTGCTCTCGTTCAATGAATCGCCGTGTATCTCGTTTTTGTGGAAAACACCGAATGGATCGTTCAAACCGCGGGAAACATAGATTACGTCGCACCAGCGATCATAGATATTACCATAGTGATAATACTTGAAGGTTCGCCGGATGTCTCGGGGAGAATCGTTGCGGGAGTACTCGGATTGATTGATGAACTTGTTGTTGATATAATAGGTATGAATATCGACATGTGGGCTCCCCCATTCATATACTTCGGTGATATGCTCGAATCGATTGGAGCCGAACATCACCACCAGCGGATCGCCTTCCGTTTGCTCGTTAATCACCTCAACCGCCGTGAAGTAGTCGATCTCAGAGAAATTAGGTTCGTCCGTCGCACTGAACGAGCAACCGTGTATGAAGACATCCTCTACCGGATTGTGCGCGTGGACTCCATACCAGCAGTTGAGAAAATCGCATTCTTCAACACGAACCGTCTGATTGTCGAATGATAGAGCACCGTGCGAATCGAAAACATCTTCACAGAAGTTTCTATACGCGTTATGGAATTCACAGTTCCGGAATACTGCGGAATTCGAGCTTTCGAACACATGAATTCCGCCCCAGTAATACCCTGCATCGTCCGGATATGGCGTGAAACGAACAGGATTGTCTTCATCGCCGATCGCGTTGATATTTCCGAACACAAGAAACATCTTTGTATCTGCTTCCTCACCCTCGATCCACCTGAAATAGTAGTAGTTATTCGAAGGCATGGATGTGACCTGTATCTCTGTACCGGGCAATATCGTCAAGGTCACGTTGGCGTGAATATATACGTTTTCGGTAATGATGTACGGATTGTTTTCGGGGCCCCAGATCGTATTTTCGGATATATGGATCGCGTGAAGCAAGCTAATGGCAAGAAGTATGACTATCAGTGCTGTTCTCATATCGCAACTCCTTTTGATTCTGAACAGTTCATATATCTACTTGAGAAGTGACATTTTACCGGTCTGCGTTCTTCCGCCGGACTCCAATCGGTATAAATAAACGCCGGACGATACACTTTTACCTGTCGTGTCGTCTCCGTTCCACGTAGCCCGATGCCAGCCGGCATCAAGCTTTTCGTTCACAAGTTCCCGTACCATCTGTCCTCTGATATTATAAACCTTCAGCACAGTCCGATCCTCTTTCGGAATCGAGAACGAGATCGTCGTGGTTGGATTGAAAGGGTTCGGGTGATTCGGTTCGAGCCGGAACGTGAGGAGTTCCGGAGGATCCGTCGTCACGTCGTCGTTTGGCGTGAACGATTGCCAGGAAAGGTAGGGATAGCCGTCGTTCAGCCCCTCGTCATACCCCCAGATTTCATCCGTCCCGTTATCGGACTCACCCTCGAAATCCCAGCCAAAATCAAGATATACGATCGGAAAGGTCATCTGGGTTGTCGGAAGACCTGCCCCACCGGCGCTTCCCTCCTGATGCGAGGAATCGGTATCCCAGAACGAGCCGGTGATCATCGCATCATCAAAGCTCGCACCGCTGAATCCACCGATATTCGCATTGCCTTCCACAAGCCCTGTACTGTAGCAGCGATGAATCGAACTAAAACTTACGTTCTTGCCGATGAAACCGCCCGAGAGAGAATCGGCCTCGACATCACCCCGACAATAGCAGTCGGAAATCGACGAGAAATGATGTGTAATTCCCATGAATCCACCTGCGAATCCATCTGCGCTAACGTCAGCGGTACTGTAGCATCCAGATATATCCGATGTATGATAATCCGAACCGATCATACCTCCGACAGAATTCTGTCCGGTCACGGTTCCGCTTGTCGAGCATCGAGTGACTTCCGAACGATTGCTTTTGCCGATCATGATACCAACATTGTCTCTTCCCTCGACTACAGCACCATGGATCACGATATCGTACAGGGCAGCGTTTTCAGCGTATCCGATGAAGCCGACATCGTTGTTTATCGGAACCATGATGGATAGATTGGAGATCGTATATCCGTTGCCGTACAATGCACTCTTGAAAACAGGAATACACAACCCTGGAAACTCTTGCATATCGATATCTCCCGTAAGTCGAAACGAGTAGCCATCAAGCATACAGAATCCCAGCAGATTTCGCAAGTCCCGGCAATCTTCCAGAAGATAATAATCTCCGTCGCGGACAAAGTAATTATCGATGTCGAGTGTCATTCCAGCAAACTTCCACTCGTAGTACATCTCGTTTCCAATCGCTCCGGGCGTAACGATGTGCTGCTGATTGATGGTGTAGTACTCAAAGTTGTAAAAACTGTTATCGATGGTCGATTCTTTCATGAAGCCGGCAATGCCTTTGACATGAGTGTCTCCGCTAAGATTGCCTTCGAACCTCGAATTCCGAATCGCACATTCATCGCTGTACCCGATGATACCGCCGACATAGTAGTAACCCGACACATCTCCTTCAACACGACACAAATCAACGACGCAAAGGTCTCTCGCCCAGCCGATAATCCCCCCGGCACAGGAGTAGCTTCCCCCTACGTCTCCCAACCGGCAGCAACAGCTCAAATAGCAATCACCATCCGTTTTCCCGGCAATTCCCCCGATATAACTAACACCGCAGATATCGCCTTGTGATGAGCAAGAAGTCAATTCACCACCATAAATCACTTCTCCGACGAATCCACCGATATATTGATCCCCATCTACGGCACTGTCGCTGGAACAATTGAGAAACGTGGAGCCATTCGAAGATCCGGCAAAACCGCCAACACGGGAATTCCCGGTCACAGAACCACTCGAGTAGCAGGTAAAATATATCGAATCGCGGTCGTATCCGACAAAACCTCCTGTTTCCCAATTGATGGCTACTGTTTCGACATCGGTATTACAGAACGTACATTCGTTACTATCGGATTCACCCAGAATACCGCCAATAGAAGATTGACCGTGAGCGCTACCGGTTGTATAGCAGTTAGTTATAACAGAATTTGTTGCATAGCCGGCAATTATACCGATATAATACCCTCCTGTCACGTTTGCATCGATGATATCGAGGTTCGAGATTGATGCAGAACGGATAATCCCGAAAAAACCTACTCTATATGCGGAGTTTCGATTGATATACAAAGATGAAATGGAATATCCCTGACCATCGTATGAACCGGAGAAAGGGTTTTGGTAGTCTTCTCCGATGGGGCTGAAGCCTTCGCCGCCGTTCCAGTTCTGCGTACCCGATGCGTCGATATCGGCTGTCTGGATATAGTGGGACGACCACGCTTCGGGTGTCGTGCTCAGCCAAAAGAGGTTGTCGAGGGTGGCTATTTGATAAGGTTCTTCTTCGGTGCCGTGACCTGCCGGCATGACTCCATCGGCAAATACGGTTGAGATTGCAAAGATCAATAACAGACTCAAGATGCGCTTCATAACAGCCTCCGATTCCCATCGATAGACGGGAGGTTTCAGATTCAGTGTTTCATTTGACTATTGCTCTTTCTTTATCCTTTTCCTATCACTATCGATCAATTCGGCCTTTTCGGCCAGTCGGATAAACTCGGCACGGTAGCCTTCGTCGTCCGTTCCCTTCGCCGATTTCGCCAGTTCGATGAGGTCTTTCCATGCGTAGTCGCCAATAAATTCGGAATCTCTGAGTAGCATCCCGAACGCCGCCACGGCAGCCGAGAACCGGTAGTTCTCCGATGTCCTGCCAACCTTCGTGCGCTTATCTTTCAGCACCTCTTGAAGCTCCGTACTGGTGTCTCCGTCCGGCTTTTTATAGCGGAATTTGACGGTGAGAAGCTCGTTCGAATGGGCGTCGTCGGAGAGTCTTTTTTCCTGATACTTGAGCGGATCGACGCCCGGAACCTCCTCGTCCGAATCGGCGGGGATGATTTCGTAGAGCGCGGTGACCGTGTGTCCTGAGCCCATCTCGCCGGCATCCTTGGTGTCGTCCTTGAAGTCTTCGTCGTTGAGCAGCCGGTTTTCGTAGCCGATCAGGCGGTATGCCTTCACCCGCGCGGGGTTGAACTCAACCTGAATCTTCACGTCCTTGGCGATGGTGTATAGTGTTCCGCCCATTTCCTTGACCAGCACCTTTTTCGCCTCGAGGATGTCGTCGATGTAGGCGTAGTTGCCGTTGCCCTTGTCGGCGAGGATTTCCATCTTGTTGTCTTTGATGTTGCCGGTTCCGAAGCCGAGCACGGTCAGGAAGATTCCCTCCTTGCGCTTCTCTTCGACGAGTTCCTGCATGGCGGCGTCGGATGATTCGCCCACGTTGAAATCGCCGTCCGTGCAGAGTATGATGCGGTTGTTGCCCTTCGGATTGTAGTTTTCCTTCGCGATCCTGTACGCCAGCTTGATCCCGGCACCTCCGGCGGTGCTTCCTCCGGCGTTGAGCGACTCGAGCGCGTCGAGGATTTTGCTTTTGTCGTTACCGGACGTGGAGGGCAGGACTTCTCCCGCAGCTCCGGCATAGACCACGATTCCGACGCGGTCTTCCGGCCGCATGTTATCGACCAGCATGCGCATGGACTTTATCACCAGCGGAAGCTTGTCGGGGCGGTTCATCGAGCCGGAGACGTCCAGCAGGAACACCAGATTCGACGCCGGCGCCTTCGCCATGTCGATCTTCTTCGCCTGCAAACCGATATGCGCCAGCAGATGCTTCTCGTTCCACGGACACACGCCCGACTCGACCACGATCTCCAGTGGGTCGTCGCCCTTCGGCTGCGGATAGTCGTAGGTGAAGTAGTTGATCAGCTCTTCGATGCGCACGTAGTCGGACTGCGGCATTTGTCCATCGTCGAGAAGCCGCCGGATGTTGCTGTAGGTGGCGGTATCGACGTCGATGGAGAATGTGGAGAGCGGTGTCGCCGTGGCGTACTTGTAATCGTTGAAGGCCAGACCGCTGTAGTCCTCGGTGTTGAAATCTTCGCTATACATGAAACGCGGGGGATGCGATCCACCGGCCTGCATCGCAACGATTCCATCGACGGTTGACAAACGTTCGATCTTGTTTTTAACCTCCAACGGCTGGACATTATACTTGGCTTTCTGCACCGTGAAATCGATGGTTGTGGTCTGATCCGCGAAAATCGTATCTCGAATGATTGCGGTACGACACCCGATTGTTTGACAGATGAAGTCGTAAGGGCCAACGGGGATATCTTCTATCCGATAATGCCCATTGTCGTCCGTGGCGGTACCCAGCGAGCTTCCCCGTATACAGACTATCACATGCGGGACTGGATGACCATCCTGATCGAATACATTGCCTTCGAGCGTTCCTTGCTTCATTCCCAATTCAATATCGGGAGAAGGTGATATCAGCATCACGAAATCATGAGAGGAAAACCTGCCCGCATCGATTGTGTCTTGTATTGTTATCGAACGGTATCCGTACTTGTGATAGATCACGGTGTAGGTTCCGACGGGGATATTCTCCAGAAGGTAAGCGCCCTGATCGCTCGTCTGCGTAGCGAAATTCGTCCCCTTTAACGAAACGGACACGTTCGTCACCGGCTCTCCACCCTGGTCCTTCACCCTGCCCATGAGCGATCCGGTTTTTTCCTTCGCCGTAAGCGTGCATACCAGCATTACAGCCATCAGTGCCATTATCGCGCGTTTCATCTGCTCCTCCTCGATTCATCGACTTGCTACCAAATATCACCTTCCACTCTGACATTTGTCAATATTTTTTCATCTGCGCACGAATCCATTGACAGCCATCGCTCATTCATCCCCGATGCACAGCTTCCGCAAGATAAAATTTTGTTGCCCGAATTGTCCGTGTTATTTTCTCTGGCGTATCGAAATAGAAGTACGGAGGTATTGCGTTGGAGGCGATTCGTCTGGAGAACCTCAGCAAGGCTTTCGAGCCTTTGATGGCGGTGGATAACGTCAACATGACGATCGAGCAGGGCGAGCTCTATTCGTTCCTCGGCCCGAGCGGCTGCGGCAAGACGACGCTGCTGCGAATGATCGCCGGCTTCGAAGTGCCCACGAAGGGCAGGATATTCATCGCCGACCAGGACATCACGGATGTCCCGGCATACAAGCGCAAGGTCAACACCATCTTCCAGAACTACTCGCTTTTCCCGCACATGACCGTCTTCGACAACACCGCATTCGGGTTGCGCATCCAGAAGGTACGCAAGGGCGAGATCGAGGAGCGGGTGATGGAGATGCTGAAGCTGGTCAAGATGGAAGACCAGGCGGCGAAGTACCCGCGGCAGCTTAGCGGCGGTCAGAAGCAGCGCATCGCCATCGCGCGCGCGCTGGTCAACCGCCCGGAAGTGCTGCTGCTCGATGAACCGCTGGCAGCGCTCGACCTCAAGCTCAGGCAGCACATGCTCATCGAGCTGATGAACATCCACGACGCGGTGGGCATCACCTTCATCTACGTCACGCACAATCAGGACGAAGCGATGAGTATCTCCGATCGCATCGCGGTGATGAACCGCGGCCAGATCATCCAGGAGGGTCCGCCGGACGACATTTACGAAAGGCCGAATTCTATCTTTTCCGCCTACTTCATCGGTGACACCAACATGATCCCCGCGACCGTTCTCGGCATCGAGGACAACTACGTCGATCTGCGCTACGAGACCAGGACCGGCGAGGGATTCGAGTTTGACAGCACCTTCCAGCGCGTACCGGAGATCGGGCAGAACATCACCGTCTCGCTACGGCCGGAGAAGATCGCCATCTCGCGAACAAAGCCCGAGGATCAGGAGGATTTCAACGTGCTCAAGGGCGTCATCGAGGACATCCTCTACCTCGGCACCCACACGCAGTACATCGTATGCGTCGATGACCTGCGTTTCCGCGTCTTCAATCAGCACAAGCGCGTCTATTTCGACGACAAGGCGCTCGACTGGGACGAGGAAGTCTATCTCTACTGGCACGACACCGACACGCACATCATCGAGGAGGTCGAGGAGGACTACCGTGAGGAAGACCTCAATATCCTCGATCAGACCAACCTGGACGGAAGGCTCTGAAGATGCCCGTGTCGATCAGCGAACAGCGCCTGAACGAAAAACGTAACACGAGGAGCTGGATTCTCTCCGCCCCGGTGATCCTGTGGCTGGTCGTCTTCTTCCTGGTACCCTACCTGATCATCTTTCTCTACAGCTTCCTCACCACCACCATCTACGACGTTCAATTCCGCTTCTCGCTGGAGGCCTTCCGGCAGATATTCCGACCGATCTATCTGAAACCGTTTCTGCTGGCGTTCCGGCTGGCGACCATCACTACGCTGCTGTGCATGGTGTTCGGCTATCCGGTAGCGTACTATATCGCCCGAAGTACGCCCCGGCTGAAGAATATCCTGCTGCTCCTGATCATCATCCCCTTCTGGACCAACTTCGTCATCCGCATTTTCTCCTGGCGGGTGTTCCTCTCCGCAAACGGCGTGATGAACGAAGCGCTGCTCTTCTTCAACCTCATCGACGAACCGCTCCGGCTTCTGCGCACCGATCTGGCGGTCATCATGGTGACAGTCTATGTCTATCTGCCCTACATGATCTTCCCGCTCTACAGCGCCATCGAAAAGATGGATTTTACCCTGCTCGACGCCGCTCGAGACCTCGGAGCCAACGAGGTGACATCCTTTTTCAAGATCACCCTGCCGCTATCCCGGGAGGGTATCATCGCGGGCATCATCCTGGTATTCATCCCGGCGCTGGGAACCTACGTCATCCCGCAACTGGTTGGGCATCAGAACGCGCTCTATATCGGACAGATCATCACATACAAGATCAAGAACATCCCGCGTAACTGGCCGGTGGCGTCGGCGCTCTCGCTGGCTCTCCTGATCGTGGTCAGCCTGATCCTCTTCTTCCTGACCCGCAGGTACAGCCGCGAAAGGAAGACCTCGTGAAGAAGCCGAAGAGCTTCTATAAAGGGATGAACCTCACCCTGTTCACCTTCGCGATGGTGTTCCTCTACATCCCGATCATCATCATGATCGTCTATAGCTTCAACGACTCGAAGATCGTCGCAGGCTGGAAGGGTTTTACCCTCAAATACTACATTGATCTGCTGCGCAACGAGAACATCCAGCTCGCCTTCCGCAACACCATGCTCATCGCGGTGTTATCGACCGTGATTTCCACCGTACTGGGCACGCTCGGTGCGCTGGCGCTCGAGAATCTGCGCTTCCGGGGCAGGAAACTGCTCAACGTGCTGGTCTTCATCCCGCTTATCATGCCGGATATCCTGATGGGCGTGTCGATGGCGATGTTCTACAGCTTCCTGCGGGTCAAGACGGGCATGCTCACCGTGCTGATCGCGCACGTGACCTTCTGCCTCTCCTACGCGGTGATCGTGATCCGGTCGCGCCTGGAGGGCTTCGACGGCTCGTTGCTGGAAGCCGCGATGGACCTGGGCGCCAATCCGTGGCAGACGTTCTTCAAGGTCAAGCTGCCGCTGATGATGCCCGGAATCATCGCCGCCGCGCTGCTGGCGTTCACCCTCTCTATCGACGACTTCATCATCACCTTCTTCACTACCGGACGCGGTTTCAACACGCTGCCCATCTATGTCGAGGGCGGTATCCGTCGCGGAACCATCACCACCATCAACGCGCTGTCGTCCCTCATGATCAGCGCGACCATCCTGATCGTCTTCCTTTCCAGAAGGTTCCACAAGGTTATTCTGAAGCATTTATAACCCCCTTATCCCCCCTTGTCAGGGAGGGGTAACGATTTTTCTTTACAATTTCGAACTCGATTGCCATTCTTCTCAGCGAGGTGGCTATGTCGTTTTTTTCAGAGGAGTTGATATTCATCCATCCTTCGTGCGATGAAAAACAGAGTTGTTTAAAAAAGATGGTCACAGTTTTGCAGGAACGCGGTTATACAGAAAAGGAAGGTGATTTTCTGCAAAAGGTGCTGGCGCGCGAAGAATCCATGAGTACCGGTATCGGATACGGTATCGCGATTCCGCATGGCCGCAGTGCGTCGGTATCCGAGCTGAAAATCATCGTATATATCCTTGACAAGGCAATCGATTTCGACTCGATTGACCGACAGCCGGTTCGTTTGATCTTCATGTTTGCCGTTCCGCTGGAAGGCAAGGACGAATATATGCCGGTTCTCGGTGCGGTGACGAGGTTCCTCAGGGAACGCGACAACCGATCGAGACTTATGGATGCCTCATCCGCGAACGAGGCGATGGAAATACTTTGTGAGATAAAAATCGGGAGTGAATGAATGCGAATTAGTCGTCTGACAATCCTTGCCGTGCTTTTGATGTCGGCAACCCTCTCCTTTGCGATCCATGACGATGCGGGAACGACCGGATTCAGTTTCCTGCGGATGAATTTCTCGACGCACGCTGCCGCGATGGCGAACGCCTTTACCGCCGACACCGGCACCGCGGACGGAGTTCTATTCAATACCGCGGGACTCATGAACACCGAAGGCACGCTCGCCTCGGTATCGGGCATGAGCTACATCGAAGGCTTTTACGGCGGTTCCGCCGCATTCGTCAAACCGATCCGCGAGAAATTCAAGATGGCGGTGTTCACACAAACCCTCTCCAAATCCGGCATCACGCGCACCGTCGCGGACGATAACGGCTACTATGGCGGCGAAGACGGCACCTACGACACTTCGGACTTCGTGTTCGGACTCGGAGCGGCGTTCGAAGTCGTACCCGTTGTCGATGGCGGTATCAACGTCAAGTTCATCCACGAGTCGATCGACGACAAGAGCGCATCCGCGATAGCCTTCGATTTCTCCGTTCTCCACCAGACCGTCAACGAGGACCTTCGGATCGGGCTGTCCATGAAGAACGTCGGTACCCAACTCTCCTATTACACCGACGAGGAGCACGACGAGGGACTTCCCTTCGGCTTCACCGCCGGCATGAACTACACGCCCACAAAGAAGATGACCATCGACTTCGACGTGGAAATTCCGCTGGATTACGATATCACCGGCAGGCTGGGCGCGCAATACATGCTGCACAAAATGCTGGCGTTACGCGCCGGATACAAGTATGAAGGTCACCAGTGGAAGACCGGTGGCGACTACGATGTCTTCTCCGGTTTCTGCGGCGGATTTGGAATCTACTGGAACAGCTTTATCATCGACTACGCGGTCAGCTCTTACGGCGATCTCGGTTTCGTGAACCAGGCGTCGATCAGCTACGCGTTCTGATATTACGTACAAATTTTACGGGGCAGGTCTTTGGGCCTGCCCTTTTTCTTTCCCTGAAAACGGCTTCGACAGTCAACGAACCCTTCCGGCATAACATTCGGAAGAGCCTTCGGCACATTCAGAAGTTATACCGGGGATCACGCGCTTTCTTTCCTATTCGTCGATCTCGCTCGATTCATCGAGGTCGAGCATCTTTTCGCTTTCCGTGTAGTCGTCCAGCGCGATACTTTTAAGGTTGTTCATCTTGTTCAGGATGGCCTCGATGCGATCGATGCATTCGTGGATTTTGCCGATCCGTTTCATGCATTCCTCACCGCATTCATCGCTGGTTTCGAGCAATTCCACGTGCATCAGCATGTTCTGAAGCGGTTGATTCATCTCGTGGCTCGCCGTAACGCTCAAAGCCGAGATCGTTTCGAGCCTGTTGAGCGACTCTTTGTTGATCAGGTATTTGCTGTTGATGAGGGTGAAGAACATCAGCATGACGAAAACGACAATGACGATGATCAGCCGCGTGATAAAAGTTTCCCACAGGATATCGAACGAATTGATATTCGTCGGTAAACTGAAGGATGTATCCCACCTTTTTCCCGCTGTAGTTCTCGATCGGAATTCCGGGGATAACAAGCTTTCTTCACGGACTTTAGAAATATGCTTTCAGCCTTATCATGCCGCCTGTATCCGGTGTTCCGTACTCGGTGTTTCTCTTTCCAATGGGCAGATAGAGCACGATATCCGTCTCGATGTTGTCACCGAGCGTGAAATCGATCCAGGGATAGAGCATCGCGCTGCCGTCGCTGGCGTTGTACAGGGTGTAGAGCGATCCGTTCACAATTTCGGTCAGCGGATACTGGATCATCGCGAAGCCGTAGTGCTTCCCCAGGCTTTCCGTGACGCCCTCCAGCATGTTCGCCCAGTCCTCGAAGGAGTAGTCGTCGCTCGTGGATTCGCCGCTCTGGTTAAAGTAGTACTCGCCCATCAGGTAGAGTCCGTTTTCGAATGTGTAGTCAATACCGCCGAGTAACTGAGCATAGTCGTCGAGATCATCCGACCGCCGGTACGCGCCTTCCGCCCATACTCCGAGTCCAAGCAACTGCCCGGAGATGTCTGCGCCGTATTGGTCGAGAACGATGCCGGTCGCTTCGTGGGTGGCGTAGTCGATCCGATCCTGCTCGATACGCACGTAGCTCAGGCTGAAATCGTAGTCGAGCAGACGGGAGCGAATGCGGAGGGCGCGCTTGCTGGTCTCCCAGTCCTCATCGGCGCTCATGATCGCGGTCAGGGTGGTGGCGAGGTTCAGGTTGTAGTCGAGCTTGAACGCGTTGACGCCTTCCTTGTCGTAGGTGGGATCGAGGATGTTCTTCCGGTGAAAGCAGTCGGTGGGATTGCGCGAGTAGCCGGTTCCCCACGGGATGAGCTGTTTCCCGACGCGCAGGTCGAACTCTTTCCAGTAGAGGGTGACATTGGCGTTGTCGAGGTAGTAGCGATCCTCGTACTCGTAGAATACCTGCTGATCGAGCGTGTCTTGCGAAACGCCCATCTTGTTCAGGTAATCGTCGAGGACGGTGCGCGGAATATAGTCGGAGAGGTGGTACATCGTCTTGCCGTGGTAGAGCTGGATATTGTAGTTCGCCTGGAAATCGATGTTGTCGTCGATCTTGCCGCTCATGTCCAGCCGCAGCTTGTTCATGTCCATCATCTTCATCTTCGTGTCGTACATCTGCGGATAGAACGAGTTTTCGTACTGACCGGACACATCGACGTCCAGCGCGACGAGTGTGGAAAATAGAATCGAAAGGGCTAAAAGCCAGCGCATCGTCACCTCACTTGCGTTTCAGGTAGCTTCGTGTGAACATGGCATCGTCCAGCTCGACGCCGAACTCGATCGACATGGTTTGCATGACGGTCTTGCCTCCTTCGAGGAGGTTGGTCATGGTCATTTTCATGGCGGTCCAGTGGCCGTCGATCTCGCGGACATCTTCGCATTGCAGGCGCTTTTCGAGCCGATCTTCGGTATAGTAATCAATGCGGAGGCTGGTGAAGCGCTCCTTGTCCGCCCACAGGATCAGCTTCGAATAGGAGGGGCCCTCCGGCGTGGGGATCATCTCGAGCATGTAACACGGTCGTCCCTCGATCTCCTCTTCGCCCAGCAGTCTGTAGGTGTATTTGTCCCTGATCTTGCCACCGCTGAGGTCCTCGTAACTGAAGTCGCTTCCCTGCACCTTCTTCTTGCGTGCGTGACCCGCCAGATGTCGGTCGCGGCCGGTCTTGGGGGTGTAGAAGTAGATGTTGTCACCGTCGTCGAGCATCAGGATTTTGTCGCCCTTGATGCGCGTGGGCGCGGTATAGACGGTGAGCTGCTTGTCGTTCATGTCTTTGGTGAACATCTCGTATTCGAGTGTACGGGTCTCGCCGCCGGAGGTCTCGATAGTCTGGCTCCCGGTGCCGTGACTGGACTGCACGCGCTCGTTGTCGTCGATCTTTTGCACGATCTCGTCCGCCGTGAGACCGAACAGCCCGATGGTCATGATAGCGAGTAAAACTGTGATGATCGTTTTCATGTTGGCTCCTTTGTGCTGCCCAACTTCCGAATGTGCCGAACGGAGAGAGGCTCTTCTGAATGTTGGGCAAACCATATCGGTTGCTTGCTCGAAATCAACATTCGGAAGTTGATTTCTCATTTCTTCCTGTCGAATATCGCCAGCGTTGCGGGAATGACCAGCAGCGTGGTCACGAAGCACGCGGCGATTCCGATGAACAGCGTCACGCCCAGACTGGCGAGTCCGCGCATGGTCGCGAATCCCATCGAGCCGAACGCCAGCATGGTGGTCAGCGAGGTGAGCAGCACGGCCTTACCCGTACTGGTGAAGGTCGATCGAATCTTCCCCCTGCCTTCCACGCTGTATCGATTGAGGATGTGCACGCCGTCGTCGATCCCCATGCCGAGGATCAGCGGCACGCCCATCAGGTTCAGAATGTTGAGCTGCATCCCGACCAGCTTCATGATGCCCACCATCCAGACCGCGCCGAAGAAGAGCGGTACCAGCGCGATGAGCGTCTTTTTCAGGCTGCGGAAGTCGATCAGCAAGAGCAGAAACACCACGCCGATGGTCAGCATCGCGGCCAGGCGACCGTCCTTACCGATGTACTGGATCAGAATGTAGAACACCAGCGGCATACCGGTGATCTTGGGATCGATCTCGTGCATGCGGGTCTGGAGTTCCTTGAGGTAGGCGAAATCCCACACCTGCTGACGGGGATAGATCGTGACAAGATACTGGCTTCCGTCCTTGCTGATGAAGCGATTCAGGATGCTTTCGGGCAATTGATCGACGTTGATGGTCGCGGTATCGGTCATACCGAGGGCGATCTCGTGCAGCTTCGGCTTGAAGGCGTCCTGGAACGACTGCAATCTCGAAATCGCTTCCGAACGCTGCTCGATTTCCCGCACGACACCCTGCACCAGGCTGTTGCGCTGCTCGGGCGGCAGTTCCAGATCGCCGGTGATTGTCTTCGCTTTGCGATCAACTTTGTCCTGTCCGCCCATGAACGACAACTGCGAAAGCTCGATGATGTTGTCCTCGAGTCGATAGAGCTGATCGATCACGGCATCCTTGTCGTCCGGATTCAACGGGGTGGTTTTATCGTTCGTCAGGTCGCTTCGGATGGCGTCGATGAGCGGCTTGCGCTCCTCCTGTTCGAGCGTTGACGGCACGAAGCTGCTGATGCTGGAGACCATGCCGACGGACTTGAGTTTCTTCGCTTTGTCGGCGATCTCGCGCGAGCCCTGCACCGTTTCGGTGGTGACCATGAACATATCGGTGGTCAGGTCGTACTTGTCGATCACCTCGTCCTGGATATCGACGCTGCTGAGGCCCTTCGGCTCCAGATCGAGGTAGTTGTAGTTGAAGCTGATATTCATCGCTTGCATGAGGAAGAATCCGGTGATCAGGATCGTCAGGATGAACGCGACCCACCGGTGCTTCGCCACAAAGGCGGAGACACTGCCCAGAAACGTGAAGGACACCGCCTTGATTTCCTTTTTCTGTTTCTTCTTCGAGCCGAAGCGTTCGCGCAGGATCAGCATAGGAGGCAGGACGATCAGTGCCGAGACCATGGTCAAAAGCACGCCGGTTCCCGCTACGAAGCCGAATTCCTTCATGCCGCTGTTCTTCGAGACCATCATGGTCAGAAATGCCAGCGCGGTGGTCAGCGCGCCGATTACGATGCCGTTCCCGGAGTGGTGGTACATTGCCAGCACGGCTTGACCGGGTGATTCTCCCCGGGATCGTGCGTCCTGATATGCGGAAATCACATGGATGTTGAAGTCAATCCCGAGTCCCATCAGGACTACCGCGAACATCGAAGTCATCATGTTCAGGTGACCATAGACGAGTTGCGTCAACGCGCCTGCCCAGATCACGCCGACGATCAGACTGATACCCGCCAGCAGTGGTGCCGCCACCATGCGGAACGAGAAGATAAAGAGCAAGATGATCAGCACGAACGAGATGATCGATGTGTAGTTCATGTCCTCCTGTGCTGCGATGGTTTCGTCACGCGCGAGTGTCATCGTGCCGGTCAGGCCGCCTTCGAGCGACGGAAAATGTTTCATCTCGGATGTTATCAGCGAATCGACGCGGTTCACCACCGAGATAACGGTGTCCATGTCGTCGATGGGAAACGACGGCTGCGCGAAGAGCAGGATCATGTCCCGCTCGGGCGAGAGGTAGTACGGCTCGCCGAGGAGAAATCGTTCGGCGGCTTCTTCGCCGACGGTCGATCCGGGAATTGACGCGCTGTCGAGGTACTGCCGCATGGTCATAAGGTAGCCGCGAATGCCGTCCAGCGACTGTACCGCGCGGTCTTCCTTCTCGCTGTCCGAAAGCCCTTCGTCGTCCTCGATATAGGTCTTCTCGAAGTTGTCGTTGATCGCGGTGAGGAATTGCAGGAGTCCGAGGTCCTTGAACATGTCGCGCATGTTCTTCAGGTCGCTCGTGGTCATCAGCATGAAGCCGTGCCGCGACAGAAAATTCCGATCCGACGTATAATCGACGCGCTTGATCTCGGGTTTGATCGCTTCGATCTGCGGCGCGACGCGTTCTGCGAATTCGACCAGTTCTTTCTCGTCACCGGACACTGCCAGGATCAGATTGGACGACGAACTGAAATGGTCGATGATCCGCTCCAGTTCGATCACGGTGGGGTCGTCGCGCGGCATCAGGTCTTTGAAGCTCATCTTCACCTTCATGCCAGAGGCGATATACACCGACAGCCCGGTGATGATCAAAAAAACGAATAGCAGCGCGATGTGGCGCCGTGCAATCAAGTTTCCAAAGAAATCGAATGCCTTCTTCTTCATCCTTCCACTCCGGGTTTAACGGTTATTAGATTCCACAAATTCTCGATGTAGCGCTGGAGCTTGTCCTTGGCGTTGCCATCGACCTGGTTGAGCATGATTGTCCCCTCGTAAAGCGCGTTGAAGCTGTACGCGATCGAATCGGTGTCCAGATCGGAACGGATCAGGCCGGTGAGTTGGCCCGCTCTCAGCTTGGCCGAGACCTGCTCCTGCATGCGTTCGTAGATGGCGCAGGATTGTCTTCGCAGATCGGGAAATCTGCTCATGGCGTCGAACATCAGTTTGAAATAGTGAAACGGATTGATCTCCTCGATGCCGGTCTTGCGAAAGAAGGCCTCCTCGATCTTCAGAATCGACCGGAAGTACTGCTGGAACAGCTCGCGTGCGTCCTTCGCTTGATCGATCAAATCGTCTGTCCAGGACGCCATCTCTTCGAGGTAGCTGGACACGATTTCGCGCAGGAGCGTCTCTTTGCCGCTGAAATAGTGGTAGATGCCGCCCTTGGTGATGCCGGATCGCTTCACGATACCGTTCATGGAGGCGCGGTCGTAGCCGTTGATCAGAAATTCGATCATCGCAGCGTCCATGATCCGCGCTTTTGTATTGTCCTGTTTCATCGTCATCTCCTTCGTCAGACCGACTGGTCGGTATAATTTCGGATACTGCCTATTCGTCAAGGTTTTTTTATGAATAAGGAGGGGCAACCCTCTCGGACTGAGTGAAAATGCGCGGCCGTTCTCTTCTCTGTTGTAGGGGCAGGTCCCCCAGACTGTGTAAAAATAGATACGACACGATTGCTTCGTTCGATACCAGATGTTTTTCTATCGTAGGGGCAGGTCCCCGTGCCTGCCCTTCCATGTCTTATAACCAACTGTTTATCAAGCACTTACGGCGTATGTGTCATGTTGGCAAAGAATTGAGAGGGGCAGGCACGGGGACCTGCCCCTTACAACAGAGAGAAGAATTGGGCGGGATTTCTACACAGCCTCGATTCGGGGAGGGGGGGCTTCTCCATAATAAAGTATGGAACCTGAAAGCATTGATACCGGACAAGTGCCATCTCAACACCAATCCGGCAAAAGATGTCGGGAAATATTTTCTCACATGGAATGAAACACACCACCGTTTCCCGATAGCCTGAAACACGCACGATAAACATAACCTCCACACAAGCATAAAGTTACGTTTTGTCGCGCTCGATTGGCATAGCTTCTGCAAAATGGAAGTGCGAATAGAATGTGTACAATGATGGGTTCCACGACGGTGGAATTAGTGTAAGGATGACTGGTTGATTACGAATGACATCCACGTTGATCTGTTGATTACGAGAGACGCAGATTATCGCTGTTGATCACGAGAGACGACAGCATTTCACGACGCCCATCTGGTTCGGTAAATTTTCGGTGCGGGCATATCGTCTCGGCAACGATGTGCCCAAGCGGAAAGACCAATTTATGAGGTGAACAATGAAGAAAACCGTGCTTCTTGCGTTACTCCTGAGTGTTGCGCTCATGCAGGCGCAGGTCCGGTTGAAGGACATCGCCGGTTTCAGCGGTCTGGAATCGAAACAACTGATCGGCTACGGGTTGGTGATCGGTTTGGACGGCACCGGCGACGGCAGCAGCAGTCAGATGACGATCCAGTCCATCAAGAACATGATGGAGCGGTTCGGTCTGACCATCGCGCAGAACAAGATTCGCCCCAACAACGTTGCGGCGGTGATTGTTACCGCGACGCTTCCGGCGTTCGCCAAGTCGGGGAGCACGTTTGACGTGACGGTGTCCTCGGTGGGCGACGCCAAGAGCCTCGAGGGCGGGACGCTTCTGATGACGCCGCTCCTGGGAATCGATGAAGAGCTCTACGCCATGGCGCAGGGCGCGGTGTCGATCGGCGGATTCAATTCGAGCGCGGCGGGAACGAAGCTGCGTAAAAATTTCGCGCTGGTGGGCAGGATCCCCGGCGGCGCGGTCGTCGAGAAGGAAGTTTTTAGCCAGATGCTCTACAACGGCGAGTTGCTCGTCAATCTTCACAATCCCGATTTCACCACGGCGCAGCGGGTCGCGACGGCGATCAACGAGTATTTCGAATACCGTCTGGCAGCGCCGGAGGACGCGAGCTCGGTACAGATCGTGGTACCCGATTCGGTGTTGGTGCAGAAGAAGCTGATCGGCTTCATCTCGTCCATCGAGAATCTCGAAGTGGTGCCCGAGCAGCGGGCGCGCGTCGTCATCAACGAGCGCACCGGAACCATCGTGGCCGGCGGAAACGTCGAGCTATCCGAAGTAGCGGTGGCGCACGGCAACCTGATGATCAAGATCAATACCTATTCACAGACCGAGAGTGTCGGATTCGGCATGATCGAAGAGACGACCGAGTACTCGAACGTCGCCGCGCTCAACGAACCGGCGCGGGTCATGGTACTCGAGTCGAGCACCGTACAGGAACTCGCTCGTGCGCTCAACAGTATAAAAGTCACACCGCGTGACCTCATATCCATTTTTCAATCGCTCAAGGCAGCCGGCGCGCTTCAGGCCGAGCTGGTCATCATGTAGGAGAAATGACATGATCGCAATCGAACAACAACAGGCGCTGCAACTTCAGCGATTCGACGCCGACAAATTCAAGAAGCTCGGTGAGAATCTGAAGGACTACGACCGTGACAAGGCGGAGAAGGCGGCGCAGGAGTTCGAGGCGATCTTTGTTCGTCAAATGCTCTCCGCCATGACCGAGTCGCTCGAAAACGCGTCCATGCTGGGCGACACCCCGGGCAGTGACTGGTATCAGGAGATGTTCCTGCAGAAGGTCGCCATGGGCATCGCCGAAAAGGGCGATCTGGGCATATCGAAGCAGATCATGAAGCAGTTCGATACGCAGCAGAAGAAGCCCATCGAGAACATTCGAGACCTTTCCGAGAAAGATTATATACGAACGACATCACCGGCGAAGCGCACCCCGATCGGCAACACGCTCGCCCAAAGATTGAAAGAATACGAGCCGATCATCGTGGAGGTCGCCGACCGCTACGGAGTCGATGAGAAGCTGGTGAAGGCTGTGATCGCGCAGGAGAGCTACGGCAATCCCAACGCGGAATCGCACGCCGGGGCCAAGGGGCTGATGCAGCTCATGGACAAGACGGCCGAAGGACTCGGTGTCACCGATTCGTTCGACCCCGAAGAGAACATCCGGGGCGGCGTTCGCTACCTGAAGATGATGATGGATCGATACGGCGACGACATGAAGCTGGCGCTGGCGGCATACAACGCCGGGCCGGGAAACGTCGAGAAATACGACGGCATCCCGCCTTTCAAAGAGACGCAGCAGTACGTGCGCAGAGTTTTGGATTATTATCAATCGATGCAATAAAGAAGGAGTCAAGATGGATACCCTGAAAAATGATTTTTTCAACGCCTGGGAAGAGGAGATAGCGTCCTACCAGGAAGTGGCACTGATCCTTTCGGAGCAGAAGTACGCTCTGATGAAGTGGGATATCCGTCAGTTCCAGGAAGTCAGCCAGCGTGCGGCGCTGTTGATCGGCAGGGCGCACAACGCCACCAACGAGCGGAACGACCTCATGGAAGCGATGATGCTGACCGTGGGAGTCGATGTCGATGAGACCTCGCTCAAGAACATCGATCGCGTCTTTGTCGAGCCGGAAGAGCAGGAGAAGGCGCAGGTGTTCTTCAAGGTCTTTGCCAACACGCTCAAGACCATCGACAAGCTCTCCGCGGAGAACAAAGAGCTGATCCGCACGGGCCTCGAGATGGTGGGGGACAACCTGGAAATGATCGCGGATATTATCGATCGCGACCGCGTTTACAGTCGCGTGGGAATGATCAGCCAGAAGAGAAGCTCGATCCTGTTGAACAAAAGGATTTAAGCATGTTCCACATCTGTAAAAGCAGGGAAGTATAGCTATGTTTCACATACTTTCCATAGGGCGTAAAGCGCTCACGAACGCAGAGCAGAATCTGCAAACGGCGGGACACAACATCGCCAACGTGAACACGGAAGGCTACAGCCGTCAGCGCGTGGTTCAGGTGAGCAGCGACGCGAATTCCGACTCGCTGCACTACTACGGGACCGGCGTGGAAGCCGTGCGTATCGAGCGCATGAGAGACCTCTATCTGGACAACAACTTCCGCGAAGAGAACTCGGAACTCGGCTACTGGAGCCGCTCCGCCGAAAAGCTCTCGGAACTCGAATCGGAACTGAACGAGCTGGGCGACTACGGCCTCGCCGTCGATCTGAACGCATTCTGGGACAGTTGGGAATCGCTGTCGGACAACCCGATGGACAATACCTTCCGGCTCGACCTGCTCGAATCGGCGCAAAGCCTCTCCGACTCCTTCTCGCGCGTTCATACCACCATCCGGGACAAGTACGCCGAAGTCGATAAAGAGATTCGGGACATCGCATCGACCGTCAACGGCATCGGCGACCAGCTTGCGACGCTGAACATGCAGATTCAGCAGGCGGAACAGACCGGACCCATCCCCAACGACCTGCTTGATAAGTGGGACAAGCTGCTGGACGACCTTTCCGAGTACGGAAACGTCCGTGTAAACTACCACGACGATGGCAGCCGCGTTGTCTATTTCGGGTCGGATCAACTGGTCAGCCACGACTCCTCGCGCCACCTGCGCACCTACACCGAAACCGAGGACGGACTCGACACGACCAAACTCGTCTGGGACGACACCAACACGGGTATCAATGGACTCCAGACCGGTCAGCTCGCCGGACTCACGAACTTGCGCGACAACCAGCTCACCAGCTACATGGAGAAGCTGGACAACCTCGCCGTCAACCTGGCGCAGCAGCTCAACGCCATCCACCGGCAGGGCAGCGGACTCGGCGATCCGCCATCCACCAATATAGACTTTTTCGCATCCGATATAACCGGCGCCGCCGATTTCAGGCTTTCAGACGAAATCGCCGCGTCACCAGATAAAATTGCCGCCTCGCTGGGCGGCGAAGAGGGCGACAACCGTGTCGCATTGATGATTAACGCGCTACGGTCCGATGCAACGATGGGCAATCAGTCGTTCGGAGAGTACTATGGATCCATGCTTTCCTCGATCGGCAGGGACTCGTCCAACGCAGCGAACCAGAGCGATATGCTTGAATTGACGGCAACGCAGGTCGATAACTACCGCGAGTCGGTAAAAGGGGTATCGATCGATGAGGAATCGGTAAATCTGTTGAGTTACCAGAGGTCTTATCAAGCGGCTGCCAAAATCGTCGAAATGGCGGATGGGCTCTTGGGAACCATCATGGGTATCGTCCGCTGATAACCAGGGAAGGTTAATTGCCACTTGGCATACAAAGGCACCAAGGAAGGTGAAAGATGTTAATATTAACCAGAAAGATTGGCGAGTCGATCATCGTCGGCGACGAAATCGAGATTGTGCTCGCAGAGATGAACAAAACATCGGCAAGAATCGGTATTAGAGCGCCACGCGCGCTTCCGGTATATCGCAAAGAAATTTACGAGAAAATCCTCAGGGAGAACCAGAAGGCATCCAAGGCTGTTATCGATCAGACAGCGTTCGATAAGCTGAACGAAATGCTGAGCGGTAAAATGGGAGGTTAACGTGCGAGTCACAACCCAGATGGCATTCCGGAATCTGTATGGTCAGGTGAGTAAGAACCTGGAGAAATACAGGGAATTGCAGGAAATGATCAGTAAAGAAAGGACACTCATCAATCCGTCGGACGACCCGACCGGAACATCCATATATACACGGTATCAGATCGATCTATCCGCAACGCAGCGGTACCGCGAAAACATGGATGACGCCGACCAGTACCTGACAGCGACCGAGCAGTGTCTGCGCGACCTCAGCACGTTGCTGACGCGAGCGAGAGAGGTTGCCGAGCTGAACGCGACCGAAACTGCTGATTCCTCCGTCCATCAGGTTGGTTCGACTGAAGTTGACGAAATCCTTGAGCAGATGTTCCAGACACTCAATACAAAACAGAACAATCGCTACCTTTTCTCGGGATACAAAACGGATGAGCAGGCTTATCTGGACTACGGCCGCATTCTGCCGGGATACGCCGCGTCAGCAAACACCTACGAAGGCGTGATGACGACATCCGGAGAATTCACGGGCACCACCGAAAAGGAATACCTGGTACGCATCATCTCCGGCGGGGAGCTGGGGACAGCACAGTATCAGATTTCCGAAGACGGTGGCGAGACCTGGGGCAGCGAGTTGACATTGACCGGGAACATTGCGGTCTTCGATGATGTGAATGGAGAGGATCTCGGCGTTCAGGCGGATTTTTCCGCAGGGACGTTCGCCGAAGGCGATGAATTCAAGATATATGTCCGCGCCGGCAGGTACAGCGGTGACGATGGACAAATCGACTTCAACATGAGTCGAAACAGCCGTATCACAACCAACATGACCGGCCTGCAAGCGGCAGAGAATACCGGACTGATCGATACCATGTACAATCTCAAGATCGCACTGGAAAACAATGACACAACTGCCATATCCGCAGCGCTGGAAGACCTCCGCAATGTCCAGGACACTTTCGAAAACGTCCTGGCGGAGACAGGCTTGCGCATGAACCGGATAGAAGTCGCCCGGAATAACATGGTAGCAACCGAAGAGAACCTGATGACCAGTATCGAGAAAATCTCGCAGCCCGACCTCATCGACGCCATTTCGGAACTGTCGATGGTCGAGTCGGCACTCTCGTCATCCACTTCGGTGCTCGGAAGTATCTTAACCGACAGTCTGCTCAACTACATCTAACCAAAGAGGGTAGCTATATGAAGATCAAAACGAAACGATTCGGCGAGATTGAAATCGATCCGAAGACGAAAATCACGTTCCCAAGCGGAATTCTCGGTTTCGCCGACCACAAGGACTACGTCCTGATCGACGCGAACAAGAAGTCGCCGCTGAAATGGCTCCAGAGCTTGGAATCGCCCGATCTCGCTTTCGTGGTGACCGACCCGCTCATCTTCAAGCCCGATTACCAGATCCGGCTCTATCGCGCCGATCTGGAGGAGATCAAGGTCGATGACCCGACGCGCGTCGCGCAACTGGTGATCGTCACCGTTCCCAAAGACCCGGGCAAGATGACCGCGAACCTCAAGGGCCCGCTTCTGATCAATACCGAGAACAACCTCGGTAAACAGGTGGTGCTGGATCACCCCGACTACGATCTGAAGTATCGCCTGCTGTCCGATGACGCCGTCGCCAAGGCCGGCTGAAGGCAGCAGTAGCGGTGCGCACCGCATCAGAATAAAAGATTAACCCAACGTCTGAAACAGGATGTTGGGTTTTTCTTGTTGCTGGGCGCCGGGGGATGGAGGATGCAGGCAGGGATGCCTGCGCTCCGTTAGGGAGATAAGGAATCGCCCCCGACCGGGATTGGCCGGAGGCGATGTGGATGGGTCTATGGGTTGCAGAAATATTCCTATACACTTCTATCATAAAGCATTGGATGCTTTTTGTCAATGGATTGACGTATTCTTGTAAACGAAAATGCGTGATCGGGAAAAGTTTTTGCATCGGGATAACGAAAAAGCCGGTGGCTGCTTTTTTTCGCTTGACGCGGTTATGGCTGTCAAAGGTATTGGTTATGAACGTAATTCATTGTATCTTTTCGACGGAAACACACTTGTGTCGTGAATAAATTTGTCTTGACGTGAATAATAATATTTTGCAGGTTTATCATCACAGAATTTCAAAGGATTCAGAATGAACGCCAACAAGAATATTCAGAGAGTTAAGGAACTTGTCGGTAAGGTACGCGACATCATGAATGAAAAACCTGATGAAGCGCTCGAATGCCTTTCCGAATGCGATAAAATAATCGACTCGATGCCAGACAACACAGCCAAGGGTATGCTGATCGCGATGGTTTATCAGTACTATCTTCAGCTCGACCAGATGGGGTATTCCGATGGCGGTTACAGCAAGGTCCTGGAGATATCCGGAAAGGTGGAAGGGCTGCGCGATATCGCGGTACTGAACAGTAATCTGGGCTTGATTTACAGTCGCAAGGGGAACCTGAGTCGCTCTCTGGAACATTTCATGAACGCGCTGGAATACTTCGAAAAGCATGAAGACAAGCCCATGCTGGCGCAGCTCTACAACAATATCGGCGTGATCTACAGCAACAAGCTCGAATTCGACCGCGCGCTCGAATACATGATGAAGGCCGTCAAAATCCGCGAGCAACTCGACGACATGGCACTCCTCTGCGATACCTATATCAACATCGGGAACCTCTACAATAGGATCGGCAAACCCGAGATGGCGATCGAATATTTTCAACAGGCGCTGGAAGCCTGTTCCGAAACAGACACCAATGCGATTTGCGGTATCTACAGCAACATGTGTCAGGCCAGCATGATGCAGGGCAAGATGCAGGACGCGCTCGATAACGGGCTGAAGGCGCTCGACCTGTACGATAAAATGGAAGACTCACATCCGCAGGCGAGCCTGCTGAACAACCTCGGCAACCTGTATTACAATCTCAACGACATGGCGAAGGCGAAGCTTTTATATAGCCGCGCGGTCGAGCAGCATCGGAACGACGACGAGAAGTGGGGAACCTCCAACGCGCTGACCAGCATGGCAAACTGCGAAATCCACATGCGGCAGTTCGATCAGGCGTTGTCAAACCTCATGGAAGCCCGAGCTATAGCCGAAGAAATCGACGCCATCGATATCCTCTACGCCAACCACCAGAACACGTTCCTGCTGTACATGAATTTCGCCGACCACGAGAAGGAAAACTATCTCAAGCGATCCGGCTATCTGCACAAGGCGCTGGAGGAGCAGAGTTCGCTTCTCAAGCTGCGCGAACGGATATCCAGCGAGGAAAAGACCCGTGCGCTGGCAGAGATGGAGAAGAAGTACGAATCGGAGAAGAAGGCGAAGGAAGCCGAGATCTACCGGCTGAAGAACGTTGAGCTCGCCGAAGCCTATGAGAAGCTCCAATCGGCGCAGAAGGAGATCATCCAGCTCGAACGCAGCAACTCAGTCTCCGCCATGGCGGTCACAGCGAACCACGAGATCAACCAGCCGCTCACCGTTTTGCAGGGTAACCTCGACCTGCTGGAGATCAAGCTTGTCAATTGTACAGATTCGATTAAATATCTGGAAAAGGCGCGTGGCGCGGCGCAGAAAATCCGCGATATTGTAGTTCGATACAAAGACATCGAGAACTACCGGTTCGGAGACTACAGCAAGAATACCAAGATGGTGATCCTGGAAGATAAAAAAGACGACGAATCCAAAGAAAAATAACCTCCCGTTTCCCTCCGCACGCAAAGCGAATTCTCCTCAGTCCACGTTTTTCTTGACGCCTGAAACCATTGCTGTTTTGTGAATTCCAGCGTAACATATCCGCTTGGATATTGTTGAGTAACAAGAAAGAGCCCAGGGCAGGATGCATGCTTGAACGAATCATAACACCGGAGCAGATGGACACGGAGCGCGAATTTGACCGAACGTTGCGCCCGAAAACCCTTTCCGATTTTGTCGGACAGGATCAACTGAAGGAGATACTCGATATCTCGATCCAGGCTGCCCGGAAGCGCAACGAACCGCTCGACCACGTGCTTCTGTACGGTCCTCCCGGACTGGGCAAGACCACTCTCGCGTACATCATCTCGAACGAACTCGACACCGAGATCAAGGTGAGCTCCGGTCCCGTACTGGAGCGCCCCGCCGATCTCGCAGGAGTCCTGACCAATCTCGAACGGCGCAACGTGCTGTTCATCGACGAAATCCACCGGCTCAACCATGTGATCGAAGAATACATGTACCCCGCCATCGAGGATTTCGAGATCGAGATCATCGTCGATAGCGGACCCAGCGCCAGGACCTTCAAGATCGATATCGACCCCTTCACCCTGATCGGCGCCACCACGCGAGCCGGACTTCTGACCGCGCCCATGCGCGCACGATTCGGCATCATCCTCAGGCTCGACTACTACGACGAGGTCAGCATCCGGAAGATCATTCAGCGTTCCGCCGGGCTGATGGGCGTGGAGATCGACCCGGAAGGTCGCGACGAGATGGCGAGAAGGTCCAGGGGCACGCCGCGCGTCGCCAACCGCCTGCTCAGGCGCGTGCGCGATTACGCCGAGATCAGGGGCGATGGCGTGATCACTCGCGATATCGCCATGAAAGCGCTCAAGATGCTCAACGTGGATAACATGGGACTGGACGAAATGGACAAGCGCATCCTCATGATGATCATGGAAAACTACCGCGGCGGACCGGTCGGACTCAAGACGCTGGCAGTCGCGGTGGGTGAAGACCCGGGTACCATCGAGGAGATTTTCGAGCCCTACCTGATCCAGCAGGGATTTCTCGAGCGAACCATGCAGGGGCGAAAGGTGACCATGAAGACCTACCGCCATTTCGGGCTACGACCTTCCGAGGCGCAGCAGGTTCTTTTCGACGAAGCAGGTGGCGAATGAGAGGCTATTTCATCGTAATCCTTATCGCAATCGTGGCATTGGCCTTTGTCTCGTGCGAAGAGAGCTCGTCTCCCGATTCCAATTCCGCATGGATCACGCAGATCGAAAACGGCTTTGTCTGGGGTGACAGCGTTAACATCGCACTGGGCTTTTCCGGCGATACACCGGAAAGCGTCGTGTTTTTCATCGACAATGTCGGCCAGCCCACCGACCTGGAAGCGCCGTTCGAGTTCGGCTGGAACATGCAGGAGATAGAGTTCGGGAAGCACTTCGTGCAGGCGAAGGTCATCTATCCGGACGGCGGAGTTTTCGAGACGCCCGAGTATTCGATTCGCTTCATGCCGTTTACGTTCGAAGCCCGCCTGCTGAGTGATTTCGACGGTTACACGAGGCGTGACGAGAGCGGGAACCTGATCGGCGATGTGGACACGCGTGACTGGCAGCTCTGGGAACCATTTGCAGCGCCGACGCGGGAAGTCGTGTTTGGCGGCGTTGAGTTGTGTTCGCAGGGGCGGAAGGTCTATATCGACTGGGATACCCGTTACGAATACGAAAACCAGGGATTTTTCCTGCACCGCGGTTTGGATGCGAATGCCTGGATATCGCATCGTACGATCCAGTTGACTCCGTATCTGATCACCGGCACCGCGGGGAACGACACTACTGTCGAGTACTCGTATGTCGATTCGTTGAACATCGAGTACCTTACGTATTATTACTGGCTTGAAGCGATCGATCAGCAGAGCGAATCGGATGTGTTCGGACCGTATTCTTGCACGGTCAGCGAGGAAGTCGAATGGGAGACGAAGATGAATTCCGTGTATCCCAACCCGGTCGAGAGCGAGGCAGAATGCAATTTCACGCTGGAACTACCCAGCAGGGTATCTGCAATTGTCGTTGACGAAGAGGGGGATATCCTCTCGCTGATTTTGCTCGATGTAGCCCTGCCTCCCGGAGAAAATAGTTTCACGTGGAACTGCGAAAGCACCGACTATGGTTTCTACCGGTGCGTATATCACATAGAGAATGCCGATACCGAATTGATCGGATATGGTGACATCGTACATGGTATCGGCGATTGAAACTTTTCTTGACTGTCCTTTTCGACAGGAGAAATTCGACACAATATGATGAAGTCTATCTTAGCGATTGATATTGGAAACACGCACATTGCCTGCGGTATATACCGTGAGGGTGTCCTGACGCACTCATGGCGCATCGGAACCGACGTTTCCAGGACAGAAGACGAATACTTTGTCACACTGCACCGGCTCATCGAGCACGCGGGATATGAAATGGATCGTATCGGCTATGTCGTGCTCGCGTCCGTCGTGCCGTCGTTGACCCGGGTGTTCGATCATATTGCCTCGAAATACATGGATGCCGAGTTTCTCAACGTAAACAGCGCCACCTACACCGGGATTGTCTATCCGGTCGAGGATCCCTCCTATATCGGCGCCGACCTCGTGGTAAACGCCTACTCCGCCTGGAAGAAGTACGAGACGAACTGCATCGTCTGCGATTTCGGAACCGCCACCACCATTCAGCTCGTGGGTAAGGACGGATTCTTCCATGGTGCGATCATTGCACCGGGCGTGATGACGTCCTCGGCAAACCTTTTCCAGAAGACTGCTCAGCTTTCGGCGATCCGACTCGTGAAGCCGACCAATATTCTCGGAACGAACACACGCGACGCGATGCTTTCGGGCATCGTCGGCGGAAGCGCCCACATGATCGACGGATTCATCCGGGAAATTCGGGCGGAATACGATCACCTGGGCGAAATTAAATCGATCGCGACCGGCGGGATTTCCGGTCTGATCGGCGAAAACATGAAAACCCTGGACCTCATCGATAAAAACCTGACGCTCGACGGCCTGTACATGATCAGCAGGAAAGTGTTATTCCATGAATAAAAAACTTCTGCTCGCCCTGCTGATTTCCGTTCTGTTGCTGCCGCTTCTCGCAGAGAATTCCTATCCGGTTCAATACTCGTTGAAGGGCTATTACCCACTGCGGGAGAACAAGATCGACGTCATGAAGTTCACGCGCGGATTGTCGATCAGCGAGCGCAAGGGAAACATCTTCAAGAATTTCAAATTCAACTCCCGCGAAATCGTCGATATCGAGGATTCTCTCGTCGTGATCGTGGCGGAGTATCGTGGGATCGAATTCCCGCAGCAGGTTATCATTACCTTCGATCAATACCTCGAGAACCAGTACGAAACCTCGTTCCATTCGATGCTGCGGAAGCAGGCGAAACAACGGATCGCGGAAGGAGAGCAGGATCTGGGCGAAGGTATCTTCGGGAAAGAACTTTCCATCGACCTGCCCAAGATGGCGCTCCCGAAGGTGGTCAAAGATTTCATGGGCGACAAGGCCGCCCGCCTAAGCATCGACGGTAGCGAAAAGCTTACCTTCCGTATCGGGAGTACGAACAACAGCGGTCTCGGCAATTCGGAAAGCGGTTCGTCCGAAGACCTCGATCTCGATCTGAAGCAGGAACTGAGGCTGCGTCTGCGCGGAACCATCGGTGAGAAAATCCACGTCAATATTACCCATACCTCCGTGTCCGACGAAGAGATCGGGAATCCGAACACCATCGAGATCAAGTATATCGGTAACGAGGACGAGATTGTCCAGACCATCGAGGCCGGTAATATTTCACTCGCGCTTTCGGGTTCGCAGATCAGCTATTCGGCGTCCTCCGAAAGCCTGTTCGGTATCAAATCGACGATCAAGGCCGGACCGGTCGATATGACCTATATCCTGGGCAAGGAAGAGGGTGAGAAAAATACCGAGACCTATACCGGACAGTCGCAGCAGGACTCGCTGACCATCGACAGTCAGGAATACAAACGCTACACATACTTCTGCATCGAAGACCCGAAGGACATGTATCAGGTTTACGGATTCGATGTTCCGCTGCCCGACAATCTCCCCGATTCATGGGCGGAAAACGCGTTTGTTACCGCGAGCGACGGCGGATGGATCATCAAAGAGCCCGGTCTTCTTCCCGACGACGGATCGCTGCGGGTGTTCCTGGACGACAACAACTACGGAAACAACGCCATCGAGACCGTGCCCGGCGTCGCGATAAACGTTGAGGAAGCGGCGACATACAATTTCGAAGAACTGTTCGACGGCTCCGATTACGATTTCGATTACACGACTGGTATCCTGAGAATCGATCACGCGATGAACAAAGGATATTCCATCGGCGTCACCTATACCATCAACGAAGGTCAAACCCCGATCGGAGACCCCTCCGGTAGCACGATACAGGTCAAGCTGCTCTACAAGGGAAACCAGACCCCGGATTCCCCCACCTGGAACTACCAGATGCGCAACATCTACAGCCTGAACATGCAGAAAGTGAAGAGCGAGGGATTCAAGGTGAACGTCTATACCGAAAACAACAACGACATGGTGTTCTCGGTTCCGGACGATATCGACATGGGCAGTCTCAACAGTACATACAACGACTACCTTCGCCTCGACAGCAACGGTGACGGCAAGATCAACAGCGACGACAACACGATCAACCTCGGAAGCGGTATCATCATCTTTCCATTCATCGAACCCTTCCGGGCGCTGGAAGAAGACGAGAATCTCTACACGGATATCATGGTCAATGCAAACGATACCGTCATGCGCATGTATGTGGTCGGTAAGGTCGGGCGCGATCAGATATCGCTGAACCAGATGAACATCGTCCGTGGAAGCGTGAGCGTCAAAGTCGGTGGCCGAACGCTGGAAGAGAATGTCGATTACACGGTCGATTACGATTTCGGAACGATTACCATCCTTGCGAACGATGCCAAGGACTCCACGGCGCAGATCGAAATCGATTACGAGTACCGGCCGCTTTTTGCCATCTCCTCACGATTCATTACCGGCTTGCGCGCGGACTGGAGAATCAGCGAAAACGCCAGGCTGGGCGGTACGTTTATCTACCATTCGGAAGAGGTCGAGGACAAGAGACCCAAGATCGGGAGCGAGAATAAAATCCAGATGATGGGCGGACTGGACGGTGAACTGAAATTCAACATGCCGCTCCTCACACGGCTGGTTGACTGGATTCCGCTGGTCAAGACCGATGTCGAGTCGGAGGTGAACCTGTCGGGCGAAGTCGCGGTCAACATTCCTCAGATATACGGCGATCCGGGCAGGAAGAACGATCCGGAGGCATACCTGGAGGATATGGAATCGATTCTCAACACCTTCCCGATGGGCACGACTCGTGGAACATGGGTGCCCAGCAGCCGGCCGCTTCATTACAGCTATGGCAAGGCGAGAATCAACTGGTACAACCCGACCGACATCTACATGAACGATGTCTATAACGACAATCTCCTGACCGACGAAGAGAAAAACGAAAAGGTCTCCCTGATGCAGGTTCGCATCCTGACGCCGGATATCCACATGCCGGGCGTCAACCAGAAGTATTACGCAGGTTTACAGAAATACATCGGTAACCAGCTTGACTTCTCCGACAAGAAGTATATCGAGATCATGGTCAAGGCCGACAGCGTCAACTCGCCGATCAACATGCATATCGATATGGGCGATGTCAGCGAGGACTTCTATACCGAGTTTGGCGGCGAAGGCGTTCTCAATACCGAGGACGGTAAGAACGGCGGCGACCTGGATTACTCTTACGACTACGTCGAGGACATCGGTCTGGACGGCTACGCGGACGGGAATCCTCTGGACGATCCCTACGACGACTTCAGCAACGACAAGGTCAACAATATCTATCCCTATATTAACGGTACCGAGAACAACAACAGTCTCGATACCGAAGACCTCGATGCGGACGGAAGTCTCGACACGACGAACCGCTATCTCGAATACTCCATCTCGCTGAACAGCAACCAATTCCTGGAGAGCGAAAACGATAAAGGCTATCGGATTTACCGCATACCCTTGAAAACGGATGGAGCTTTCCAGTCCTACACCAATTCGGGAACGCAGCCTGACCTGGAGCGCGTCAGCTATCTCAGGGTGTGGTTCGAGGCTGAAGAAGACGCGATCATCAATATCGTGAGCATGGATATCATCGGGAACAAATGGGAAGAATCGACCATCCGATACACCGGCACCGACGCGATCGTGCCGGAGTCCTTCCTTGAAAGTCACAATGTCTCCGTGCAGGCGGGAATTATCGACAACCAGAAGGATATCGCCTACAGCTCGCCATCGGGAACCACGGAAGAGAAGGACGGCGCCGAGGTGTTCGAGCAGGCGCTGACCGTCGATTACGAGAATATCCACAGCGGAACCTATTCGCTTGTCCACCAGAAGTTCAGGGACTCTTACAATCTTCTCAACTACGGTAAGTTGCGGTTCTGGGTTTATCCCGAGGCGGAAAACTTCGGGGCAGTGTCCGATTCTATTGAAATCGTGCTCCAACTCGGCGGCGACTCCCTCAATTTCTACGAGGTCGCCATCAAGATGGAGCCGAACGAAAAACGCGAGAAGATGGTTCGGGAATGGTGGCAGGATATCGAGATCGATTTCAGCAATCTGACCCGGCTGAAACTGATCGACCCGGATGTTAATTCGATCGTCTCCGACACCACCGGTATCTATACCTATCGCAAATATCAGAACCCGTCGCTGACAGCAATCAAGTACCTCTCGCTGGGTGTCCGTGTACCCGGAGGAGAAGAGAAGTTCAGCGGTCGGATATTCTTCGACGATATACGCGTGGCCGATCCTTTCGACGACTGGGGATATTCGGCCGGTTCTTCACTGAGCATCAAGTTTGCCGACTTCTCGAACCTCAACATCAACCTGAACTGGGAAACGCCGAACTACTATCTGATCCGCAATCGTACCGGCAACAGAGGTTCGACCAACACCGCCTTCGACGAAACGATCAGCCTGGATATCACCAACAACTATTCGTTGCACAAGTTTTTCCCGACCGATTGGGGCTTGAGCATCCCGCTTTCCCTCAAACAGAGCCAGACGGAATCAAAATCGAAGTATATCTACAATTCGGATGTCGAGGTGAGCACCATCACCGATGAAGCCGAAAAAGATCGCCAGATAACCAGGACGCTCAGGCGCTCAGCCACGATATCGTTCAGTCAGAACAAGACTCCGGATAGCTGGATTCTGGCATACACGCTCAAAAACTTCTCGTTCAACGGCGATATCGCCAGAAACATCAACCGGACACCCGCGCAACGGGATACGACGCTGTCCTACACGCAAAAATACGCCTACAACCTCGATATCCCCAGAGAGAAACTCGGCTTCGAGATTTTCAAGGACTATTCAATCTATGTCCTTCCGCGTTCTTACAAGAACAGCATCAACTACAGCATCTCTTTTCCGCGTCGCTGGCGCTGGCTTCGTGCTACCGACAACACATATGGATGGGAACTCGATACCCAGACGCAGACGTCGAAAAACATTGATACCAGCAACATCGTCAACTACGATATCACCTCCGACCTGAGCCTGACCTATACCCTATCGACACAGAGAAACCTGCTCTGGCGTGACGAATGGCAGGGCATCAATATCGGACGGGCGAAAAGCAAGACGCAGAGCTTCGACCTCTCGTACAATCCGAACTATATCGACAGAATCTTCACCTTCAGCAGCACCATGAATATCGACTACACCGAGAGTCAACGCGAGTACAACAACACCACCGATCCAGACCTGCCGGAACAGTATTTCAGATACCAGGGCGGTGTGGACCGCAGGATCAGTTTCGACGTCACGTTGCGCAACAGCGATCTCTTGACGAGTCTTGCCGACTGGCTGGGTGCGCCGCCGGACGAACTGGAAGAAATGCCGGACGATTTCCCGGAGGACGACAAGACCGATCCGGATAAGGGAGAGAATCCCGATCCCAATCTCGATCCAGAGAAACTGGACGATCTCGGACACGGAGACGACAACATGGTCGTTGAAGAAAGCGAAGAGAAGAAGATCGAAGAAGATATGGAGACCTACGAATCGCTCGATGAGGACGAGATATTGAAGCGTATCGCGGTTGGCGATACTACCAAGACCGACACGACCAAGGTCGAGCCCAGTCAACCGGTCACGATGGCGACGATCCTTGCGATGATGGTTCGCTATATGGCGCGATTCGAGAACTTCACGGTCGATTACACCACGACGTACGGCACGGATTACGACGATCGGGACAAGCCGCCGAATTTCAACTATCAGCTCAGCTTGCCGCATGTGCTGTCGGAGAATATCGAAGACGAAGAGATCACGAGTAAGTCGATCCGCGACGACATCACTGTTTCAACGGCGTTCCAGGTGCTCGACAATCTCGATACGCGCTGGTCTTATACCAAAAACATCACCAAGACCTTCACCAGAACCACGCAAAGAACGGAGAAAACCGTATTTCCCAATGTGACTGTAACGCTCACGGGGATCGAGGGTATTCTCGGGATCAGCGACTACCTGTCCAATTCCCGGATATCCAGCAATTATTCCTACTCCCGCCAGGACGAGTGGAGTACCGGCAGAAAAACGAGGGTGACGGAGTCCTATTCGATGCACCCGCTCGCTGAGTGGTCCGGTAAATGGAGCTCCAATCTCAATACACGCATCGGCTACTCGATGGACAGCTCTGAAGTAACGACCCTGAATGAATCGGGCGACAGGATAACCGAGCAGAACGGATCGAGTCTCACGGCGTCGCTTTCCCACACCCTGAAGGCCGCAAAGGGTATTAAAATCCCGTTCGTGAAAGAGCGTCTGCGGCTGAAGAACGAATTCACGACCGATATTTCCTTCTCCTGGGACAAGAACAAGAGCGTTCAGAAAGGAAATCAGACAAGGCAAACCAACTCCGATACCGAAGGCTACGACGCGACACTCGGCGGAAGCTACAACTTCCATCGCAACGTCAACGGCGGCTCGACCATCGATTACTCCTGGACGCACGACAAGAAGGAAAACAGAACCATTCGAACCTTTGGTGTCAGTCTCTGGGTCGAGATCATCTTCTAACGGTTATGGAATTCTTCGAATCGCACACCCTCAACCTGATCGTCCTGCCGCTCCTGATTTTCTTCTCGCGTATCTGCGACGTCACGCTGGGAACGCTTCGCATCATATTCGTGTCCAAGGGGCTGAAAGTCATCGCCCCGATCATCGGCTTCTTCGAAGTACTGATATGGCTGGTGGTGATCAGTCAGGTGATGCAGAACATCAGCCAGTGGTGGAACTACCTCGCTTACGCGGGTGGTTTCGCGACGGGTAACTTCGTGGGCATGTGGATCGAAAGTCGTATGGCGATGGGTATCTCGCTGGTGCGGATCATCACGCGAACCAACGCCGAGGGTCTGATCTCCACGCTTCGCTTTGCCGGCTACCGCGTGACGAATGTCAGCGCCATGAACAACGACGGCAAGGTCGAGGTGATCTTCCTGCCGGTGCGGAGGAAGGAGATTCCAGCGGTGATCGACGTCGTGAAGGAATACAATCCCCGAGCGCTCTACACGATCGAGGAGGTGCTTTCTCTCAGCGAGGGCGCGCTTCCGCATCGAAGGTACTCCCATTTTCCCATACAATTTCCCAGAAGGCGCAAAGGTAAATAAATGGCCGAGAGGGCAGGAATCGAACCTGCCGCAGACAGTTTTTTCTGCCCGTTACCGGTTTTGAAGACCGGCCGAAACACCAGTTCCATCCTCTCTGACGGCATGCTTAAACCACGGTCTTTCGATGTAAAGGAAATCCTCGGGAAGCGATGAAAAACCAGACCGCAATCATCGGAACCGCCGGTCACATCGACCACGGAAAAACAGCGCTCATCCGTGCGCTGACCGGTTTCGACTGCGATACGCACAAGCAGGAGAAGCAGCGCGGCATCACGATATCGCTCGGATTCGCCAGGCTCGATCTGGCCGACGGAAGGCGGATCGGGATCATCGATTGTCCGGGGCATCGCGACTTCGTCCACACCATGATTGCCGGTGCGAGCGGGATCGATCTGGCGCTGATCGCGGTCGATGCTTCCGAGGGCGTTATGCCGCAAACCACCGAGCACCTGCGTATCCTCGACCTCCTTGGAATACACCATCGAATCTTCGCGATTACCCGCTGCGATATCACAAGCCCTCGAACCTGCGACGACCTGCAAGCGTTGCTCGAACGATCTTACGCGTGCCCCGTGGTACAGACGTCCGCCGTCACCGGTATGGGGATCGATCGCCTGCGGAGCTTGATCCAATCCAATATCCCGGATGCGAGTCCCACCGATCCTGACACTCTTTTCCGTATGCCTATCGATCGCGTCTTTTCCCTCCCTGGACACGGAACCGTTGTTACCGGCACGGTACGATCCGGCGTGCTGAGCGCGTCGGATACCGCGATCTTGCTTCCGAAGGGGAAGAGGCTGCGCATACGACGCATGGAGCACTTTGGAGAGCCGGTCGAAACCATTCATGCGGGACAGCGTGCGGCACTGAATATCACCGGCGTGAAGCGGGAAGAGCTCCACATCGGGATGCAGCTCGCCGGCGATGCGATCCCCGCTTCCGTGCGAATCGATGCGAGACTGCGGCTGTTCGAAGACGCCGGAGAGCTGGATGTGTGGAGTCGGGCGCTCTTCATGCAGAACGGTGTTCGAATGCCGATCGATATCCACCTGCTGGATCGGGATACGCTGCTGCCCGGAGAACAGGGACTCGTACAGATCGAGTTTGACCCGCCGACGATCAGCCTGTACGGCGAGCCCTTTGTCCTGCGCGATTCGTCCGACACATACACCATCGGCGGTGGAACCGTTCTCGATCCGCATCCGATGCATCATCGCCGTCGAAGAAAGCACCAGGTCGCCGCCCTGAAAGCGCTTGCCGTTGGTGGCAGAAAGGAGTTCGTTATACAGAAGGCGAAAGGTTCGCACGGTTGCTTCGATACCGCGAGGTTTGCGCGCGAGAATGGCTTTTGCCCGAAATTCGTCGCCGGTACGCTCGACGCCCATCCCAGTTTCGTATGTCTCGATCAGGGCTCGAAATACCTTTCCCTTGAAAGACACCGGGAAGTCGAGGAACAGATTGTCAGGCGTCTTCAGAACGAGAAATCCATCCCGCACGCGGAACTTGCCGGAAACGAGCCCGATTTCGAATACGCGCTACGAACGCTGCATGAGGCAGGACGGATCGATGAGCGTGGCGGATGTTGGTTTGTTTCCATCGAGCCCTCGGCGCTACGGCACGCCTGCGATTGCCTTGTTGGCTATATGCTTCGTGAAAACCGCGAGATCGTGGTCAAGCAAGGCATTTTACTGGAGATGGAGGAGGAGGGGATTGACGAAAACCTCTTGCGTGTCGCGCTCGATCACCTGCGTAAAGAGGGCGAAATTTTCCAGCATCGTGAATGCTATCTTCATCGAGCGCTGCTTGAATCGGCCATCGGGATCGTGCGCAGGCTGGGCAGGTTCAGCGTGCGGGAATTCCGCGACGCGATGAGATGCAGCCGGTCAACCGCAATCGCGATTCTTGAGTACTTGGACGACACCGGCAGGACCCGGCGCGAGGACGATGTCCGCTCGATTTGCGATTGAGCGAATTAGTTCTTGACAGAAAATCGTAATACTCGTTTTTGTCTAACACTCATACGTTCATTGCGCGCCTGTAGCTCAATTGGATAGAGCATCTGACTACGGATCAGAAGGTTTGGGATTCGAATTCCTACAGGCGCGCCATTTTTTTTGCCAAAATCATTTATGATTAAATATTCATCTAAACACCAGGGTGATGCATCGCCTGCAATGCAACCAGCGTGAACATGAATCCTAAAACAAGACCGCACCAAGGACTACACCGGTAGCGCGGTATATGAAGACGGGTAAATTTCTCTTTACATCCGAGGGACGCATCGCCTATAATGCAACCAATGATTTTTATGAATTTATCTATGACGTCAAGGATTACCTGGGGAATACGCGCGTGAGCTTCAAACCGACAGCAGCAGGAAACGAGATCATGCAGGAAGACCACTACTACCCGTTCGGGATGAAGATGGCAGGCCTGAGCCAGGTTACCGGCAGCCCGGAAACCAAGTTCACCTACAACGGCAAAGAGCTGGAGGACGATTTCAACCTGAACTGGTACCACTACGGAGCACGCTACTACGATCCGCAGCTCGGCAGATGGCAGCAGGTGGATCCCGTGGATGAATTCCATAGCCCGTATGTGTATGTGGGAAATAATCCTGTGATGTTCATTGATCCTGATGGGGCAAAAGCAACAAAAGGAGATATTGCTGTATATGAGACGACGATTGTTGATATTTACGGTAAATCTGAGGTTTCAAATGGACCTCAAGATCAATCAGGTATAGAAAATGGCTTAACAGTTGGCTTTGTGGGATTAAAGGTCAAACAGCAAACCGGGTATGTTGATGAAGTACTTGATCTGACAAAGAATCCCAATAGCAAGAATCTCAATCAGCTTAGACAAATCCAAAATAATGCTAAATACACAGCCGAACAATCAGGGGACATTGTTGATGCTGAAATTAACGCTGTAAAAACAGGAATAGATTGCATGGAGGCATCAACGGGATCAAGTAGTATTTGGCAAGAGATAGGCTCTAAGATAATTTCATGGATATCGACGTTTCCGTTAGCCACCAGATCGGAGGACCTTGGAAATGAGTAAGATTAGAGTCATGGTGATTTGTTTTATTTCATGGTTTTTGCTGAATGCGGGAGTAGTATACGTTATCGAAAAGGATCATGACGATTATTCCTTCGATGATTTTTTATCGTGCTATATCGATGGAGATTTTCAGGCATTATTGCAAAATTCCGACAGCCTAATGGTAACGGATTCTTCGGCTACGATTTATATTGCCACTCTTCGTGCCTGGTCTTTTTTTTATTTAAACGACTACATGAATGCTATTCGAGAAGTAGATATCGCAGAATCTGCATATGGTGATATTCTGTTAGATATGACACTTGTTCGGTTGTATTCATATCGTATGTTGAAACGAGGAGATCAAATTGAGCAGCTGGAGGCAAAGATTTCAGAGAACGTCCACGATGTTATTGGGCTTTCAATGAGAGCTGGATATTACTATTTCACGGAGCGAACAGACAAAACTATCGAAGACTGCAAGATGATATCCAATATTTATGGTGATCAATATTTTACTCCATATATACTACTGACTCTCGCATATTTTGATAAGAATGATCTTGAATCTGCCGCAAAAGCACTAAATGATGCAAATAATATTGTACTAGAATCAAAACATGGCGAACTAAGCAGCGAAAAAGTCTTATCTTCTCTTCATTGCGTATATACATTATATTATCATATGATTGGGGATTATAATAATGCGCTTAACCATTATAAACTAGCACATGGTTATGGTGAAATGAGCGATAAGCTTTGGCTAGTTTTTATGTACATAGAGTTGAAGGACAATATGATGGGGATTCTAAAAAAGTATAGTTTGGAATAAGGGATTGAATTGTGGGAATTCATGGCGTTGAAAATCTTCACTGGATGTTTTATGGGCCATTAATAGTGTGTTTGTTGCTGAAACGCTTAACGATCAAAATGCTTCTTTTTCTTGCTCCTGCTTATACTTGTGTGTATTTTCTCTATCGATCCAAGGTATTCAATGATGTCGCTTATGGTATTATTGGGGGATTGCTTATTGTGATACTATTTCTATACTCCTTCTATGTTTATAGAGATTAGCGTGCTTAAGAAAAACCCTCCGAATGTGAACTACATATTGAGAAAACACTATCTCTGGACAAGTAAGCAACCATTTTATTTATTTTGACTCATTCTTAATGATTAGGTCCTGCCTCTTTTCGATAATGTGGGCTGCGACTACAGCCGCGACGGTATTGTCGAGTACGAGTACGACGACGGCGGCAACATGATCCACGACGAGAATAAGGGTATCGATATCGAGTACAACCGACTGAACCTGCCCAAGCTTATCACCTTCCACAAGGCACGTTACGAGGATTTCCGTATCGAGTATAGCTATGCATACAACGGCTCAAAGCTTCGCAAGAACACCTACGACGACGATTATTACAACGGCAACGGCAACCTCACCAGTACCAAAGACTACACCGGCAACGCGGTGTATGAAGACGGTGTGCTGAAATTTCTCTTTACATCCGAGGGACGCATCGCCTATAATGCAACCAATGATGTGTATGAATTTATCTATGACGTCAAGGACTACCTGGGGAACACGCGCGTGAGCTTCAAACCGACAGCAGCAGGAAACGAGATCATGCAGGAAGACCACTATTACCCGTTCGGGATGAAGATGGCCGGCCTGAGCCGGGTTACCGGCGACCCGGAAACCAAGTTCACCTACAACGGCAAGGAGCTGGAGGACGACCGAACCAGGTCTGGGCCGCCGACATCACGTATATCCCGATGAAACGGGGATTTGTCTATCTGTTTGCGGTGATGGACTGGTACTCGCGTCGTGTGCTCGCCTGGGAGCTTTCCAACACCCTGAGCGCTGACTTCTGCGTCGAGACGGTCAATAAAGCGATACGGTTGTACGGTTGCCCAGAAATATTCAACACCGATCAGGGCAGTCAGTTTACGAGCGTGAAATTTACCGATTTGCTTAAGGAGAATCGCGTTTCGATCAGCATGGACGGTAAGGGTTGTTGGCGGGATAACGTCTTTGTGGAGCGGCTTTGGAAGACAATCAAGTACGAGGAGGTTTACCTGAAGGCGTACGACAGTGTCAGCGCCGCGAGAAGGTCATTGCAGAAATATCTGGACTTCTATAACCGGATGCGGCCACACTCGGCTCACGGTGGCTGCACGCCCGACGAAATGTATCGAAAAGACTCGGAGCATCTACACGATGCAGCATGACATCAATCCCGGCAAGGTTCCACTTATACATGACGGATTTCTGTCTAAACTAACGGAGCCACTTCTAAATTTACCCGTCTTCATACACCGCGCTACCGGAGTAGTCCTTGGTTCTGGCGAGATTGGATAGGTTTAAATGCTATTATTCAAAGAATATTCTGCGATATATAATCCGAAGTATGTTTTTCTCTTCGTCGGTGAACTCGCCTAGTAAGCGAGCATAATTGTTGCAATCAATCGCCTTATCGAAATCCATATGTACATTGATGACAACTTTTCGATCAACAGTCAATATCTCTTGTCTTCTCGTTTCAAACTCTCGAGTTCTGATGTTTAAATCGCCATTGTCATATCCTATCTTGAAATACATCGCATTGATCATAGAGTCTTCAGCACGTTTATAATCATCTAGGTAGAAGTAATTAATAGTATTCTGAAGGTAATAGGTTTGCAAATCAGGCAATTCACCTCCAACATATATTTTGTCTATCGCCATGTCAACGTATCGAGTACTTGACGAATAGTCCTTTTCACCATAGTAAGCCATAGACATATAATAAGCAGCAGAGGAAGCATAGGATTCATTAGTCAAGAACCCTTTCGTTTCGATTATTCGCACAATATCCTCATAGTCTTTATTCCAATATAGTATTGTAAACAATGATGAACCGAAAAGCATGCCCTGAGGATCATGCTTTTTTGCCTTTGCTATCGTAATAGAGATATCCTCATTGAGTCCTAGTTTAATTTGTGTGATAAGTAATGCATATAAAAGAGTGATTTCATTCTTGTTCTTCTGAAGGCCTTTAGCAAGGATATCGTGAGCAGAGTTCAAATTGCCTTCAGATGTATAAATACGATAAAGTTGATAATATGGAAATGGATCTTCCGGGAATCCATCAATAACATCATAAAGAAGTGTTTTTTCGGCTTTAACATCCTCATTTTCTTTAGCATTGAGATATTGCTCCATTAAGTCATAGTATTTTGACGTTCTGATGAAATCTGAATTTTGTGCATTTATGGTAGTGCTTATCAATGCGAGAATAAGTACAGTGATCAATGCAAAAACTCTCATTTCTACTCACTCCTTTAATTATTATCAATCTCAAGTGTATTAGGGGCTTGTTGCTCAATTGTGCTGTAAGCTCCCTCCGTGAATAATCCGACAAACCAAGAGAACATTCCAGAAATAACCGACTTTATTGTGGGGGAAGGAGGATTTTCAAGTTTTTCTCCCGCGCCTATCAATTTTCGTTTTTCATGTACTACAGCGACCCGAAGGGCTGCATTTGCATTTCTTATAAAATGTTGATCATTCTCTGCATTATCTGAATGAGATAACCTTTTGTTCGATCTTGCTGAAGCCGTGAATCTCTCAATAGACAGTACCTGAGCTGTTCTCGATACATCAAGCAAAGCACCCATGACTTCATAATCACTATCATTCGAAAAATCACGATCACAAAATTTATCTAAAACCTCAACCTGTCCAGAGAAGCGGCCAACCTGGTTTTCATTTTCTGTAAAGAAGAGAACTAATTCCTGGCAAACACCGATATACTCAGAAGCGTATATCGTCTCATTTCCATCAGGGTCTATACAATTAACAGGGTTGTTTTTACAAAACAGATACGGGCTATGGAACTCATCAGCCGGATCCACCTGCTGCCATCTGCCGAGCTGTGGATCGTAGTAGCGCGCGCCGTAGTGGTACCAGTTCAGGTTGAAGTCGTCCTCCAGCTCTTTGCCGCCACCGGTGAACTTGGTCTCCGGAGCGCCGGTAACCCGGCTCAGGCCGGCCATCTTCATGCCGAACGGGTAGTAGTGGCTATTTTGCCTCCATGACTAATTCCCGGATATTATTTATATCCTCACGTTCTTGACCTGTTAATGGTTGCCCCATGATCATTGATGCATAGCAATCATTTATCTCAGAATACCCATATTCGGTCATGTAATCCCTAATATCCATAACCGTGACACGAAGATCGTTTTCTCTTCCCATTCGATTAAGAATTATTGCTTTCCAAATTAGTGATCGGAGCTTTTCGATCTGATTATATGATGCAGCAGCAGATATCGATTCTTCGATAAAACCAAGTGCATCATCAAGTTTGTTTTGTGAATAATAACAATAAGCCTTCATTGTGTAAATTGCATTTATAAAGTCACACAAAGATATCATATCTAGTTGACTCAATATCTTGCTGCTTTTTGAATAGTCATGCAATCGAATTAAATTAACTTGAGCAACCCGAAACCATAAAAAATCGTGATAGTATCCCTCCATGGAATCGGCAAGTTCAGCAAGATTCTGGTAATCAACGGTATCTGGGCTTATTAGCGCTAGATAGAATACGGTTTGAATGTAAATTAACGTATGATTTTCTGCCGAGAAAAACACGCCATCCCTTGGAAGCCTTTCGAGCATCTCGTAAATACTCCGAAACAAAGAAAGGGATTTCTCTGTATCTTGTATCGCATATGCGTATAGCGCCTGAATGTATGATTTACCGATCACGTTATTCTGTGATTTGGATGCACTTTCAAGAATGTTTTTCATGCTTACAATGTCACATTGGTTGTACTTATGCTGAATTTGGATCACTTGATTATCTTCGCAGTACAATAGTCCAATCAACAGAAGTAGCGACACAATAAGATTAGTTCTTCTCTTCATTCATTTCTCCCTTATTCCGACTGTCTATTTAATTCGTTGATAACTTTCCCTTTTTCATCGTTTAGCATTAAATTGAGGAAGTCTAGGAGTACGCCTAAATCAAATATGCTTTTTCCCCAGGATCAAGTGTATCAAAGTTATCAGATATTATTTCAGCTCCTTCTGATATCATTTCTCCGCTATTTGTCCGAAGAATTTCCTCCAGTACAGCAGCGTCCTCAGCGTATTTTTTATTACCAGTGATTCCATATTGGGTTGTACGATGTCTCTGCACTTTGAACATGCAGCCCTCAACAAACCTTTGATCTCTAATGCTTTCGGAATCCAATTCTCCACTATTCAATCTATTATAATTTGGATCTAAGTCTGTTTCAAGTTCATCTGCAGCTGTAATTAGGATGTTTGCAGCTTCAGCTGGTTGAGTAACTTTTCCATCCGGGTCCACGAACATCACCGGATTATTCCCGACATAGACATACGGGCTATGGAACTCATCCACGGGATCCACCTGCTGCCATCTGCCGAGCTGTGGATCGTAATAGCGGGCGCCATAGTGGTACCAGTTCAGGTTGAAATCGTCCTCCAGCTCTTTGCCGTTGTAGGTGAACTTGGTTTCCGGGCTGCCGGTAACCTGGCTCAGGCCTGCCATCTTCATGCCGAACGGGTAGTAGTGGTCTTCCTGCATGATCTCGTTTCCTGCTGCTGTCGGTTTGAAGCTCACGCGCGTATTCCCCAGGTAATCCTTGACGTCATAGATAAATTCATACTCATCATTGGTTGCATTATAGGCGATGCGTCCCTCGGATGTAAAGAGAAATTTCAGCACATCATGTTGATTGAGGGATGGTATATTTTCTGCAGTAAGTTGGTTTGAGATGTAGTAATCCTATGATTGACTATTATATATCACTGCAAGTGCTAAGATACATAGCTCTAATCCGCCGATAACGCCAAACAGAACAGGACTTATAGCGCTAAACTGGTACAGAAGAAAGGTGATTGTGAAGATAATACCGATTACTATGAGTGGCCTACGCTCCACCTCACTGAAGATGAAAGTAATAATCCATATGCCATAAAACACAAATGCAATATCACTTACATGTCGCATGGCTACTCATCCGATAATCCAGCATTTTGTTTAAGCTCGTTAAAAATTGCAATGTCTTCCTTGTTGAACTCCATGAAAATAATATATGCAAAGATCATGTCATAACTTTTATACAAGTGGTACGCCTTCGTAAAATACTTCTGGCTTTCATTTATATCTCCAGCATGATAGTGATACAAAGCCTGAATATAAAGGCTCAAGGCTGGAATCCGCTTTGTTTTTAATTCGTTGAATTCATTTCTATTCATGATTTTTTCTGCTCGAATCATTGATTTGAAAGCAGCCTCTTGGCAATCCAAATGTATCATGCTTAAAGCATTCAATATATGCAAAATATAGATATCCTCACCCCAATACTTAAAAGCGATATCTACATCGTTCTTCGCTAGCGCCCAATTACCAATCACATAGCTATACGCTGCTCGAAAGATTAGATTTCCAAAATCTGTTGTTTGGCGCCGTAATTTTCCGTAATTCTTCTCAACTTCCGCTTCATTCCCAATTTCCGTGTAGCAACGCAACAGAAGATAGCTCGAGTTAAAGGTTTCAACACCTGAAATACGATCTAATTCTTGGCCAATCTCAATGGACTTGTTGTAGTTTCCTAGATAGAAATATGCAGACGCCTTGTAAGTTAAAAGACTCAACTTCACCATTTCATCGTAATTATAAGCAAGTAGAGTGTCGATGTAGTTTATTGCATGAAGAAAATCTTTGCTAGCATATATGGAGATCATTTTCTCGTATTTATCAACATCTTCTGTTGTATAAGTGATTTCCTCCGAGAAACATCCTATTGATGTAGCCAATAGTGCGACAAACAGTATATATTTCATGTTATGATCTAATCATTCTCTGTCTAGATTATTGTCATCAGCTACCCCGCCAGGAGTATCCATCCATGTTTTAATATCGAACATAAGTTTAACCGCATCTAACAACCAATGATTAGATCCACCAGAAGAGCCAGGAGAAAACGTTTTCACGCCTTCTACTTCAAGTTCTGCCTGGCCCCGCACAAGTTGTTCTCCGCCTTCGCGAGAGTTATAAAGATTTTCATCATCCTCATGGTACTTTTTCATGTCAGAAATCTTCAATGCCTCTAGTTTTTTATCCCTGACTGCTGGTTGAACATGCGCAAGTAAGTTCAGATGTCTATAAATATACGTATTAACAAATACTGGTTTTCCCTCTGGGTTGTACGAACTATCATCGTCATATACTCTACTAATAAAGTCTGAGCTAGATTCATTGTTTTTCGCATTGTCTGATTTAGCCCCATCAGGATCAATGAACATCACAGGATTATTTCCCACATACACATACGGGCTATGGAATTCATCAGCCATATCCACCTGCTGCCATCTGCCGAGCTGTGGATCGTAGTAGCGCGCGCCGTAGTGGTACCAGTTGAGATTGAAATCGTCCTCCAGTTCTTTGCCGTTATAGGTGAACTTGGTCTCCGGAGCACCGGTAACCTGGCTCAAGCCTGCCATCTTCATGCCGAACGGGTAGTAGTGGCAATATGACTCCTACGGACAATACCTACTCCTGCCTTTCCCAACATTCATGTAACTGCTTCTTTACCTCATTGAATTCCACTTTGATGCTTTCAGGGATTTTCTGACCCGGTATATAAGTGAATAGGATTTCCAATGGGATTGATTTACTAATGGAGAATTCAGTGAAAACGGAATCGATGTATTCGATTTCTGATGAAATGTCTTGATTATTCATATACATCGCAACAGCCTTCCAAAGGTGCTCCCATATTGCCACGTATGGATCTATTGTGTGAGTGTTTATCCCCCCCTTCTCCATATAGTTAAGTGACTGTATTGGCTTTCTCCATGAGCAATATAGCATCGAATATTGAAAGTAAATCGATTTCATTTGGGCAGGGAAACTTTCCCATAGGCCTTCATGTTCCCGGATTAATTCCATAGCCTCTTCGAAATACCCCATTTCTAAGAATGCCGAAACAACATCGTAGTAAATTGCGATACCTACATGTGAAGGAGCCTTAAATCTATATAGAATATCAAGACAGTCTTCTCTTGGCGTTCCAAGATAGTAATTACCGAGACTCGTAATTACAATGTTCCGCTTAATAAGAGCATATTGCTCAATACCTTCGCCTTCATCAAGTTTTGGATCAGCATATAAATCCGTAGAAATTACCAATGCTTCTTTGTACTGCTCCTTGGCAAACAAAGATAGCGCGGTAAAGAGCCTTGCCTCATACAGAGCTATGCCCCGTATATCTTTCTGCTGCAATTGATTTGACAGCTCAATACACTTATCAAAATCCATTTGATGGTATGCAGCAACAATGTCATCTGTTTCCTGGCTGTAATTTCCTTGACAAAACAATGGAAAAGACAGTAATATAAAAATCACCATGACGTACATCGTTCTATATTTCATACTATTCTTCATCATCATTAAGGGAATCCCGGAATCTTGTATTTAGTTCTGTTCTTACCATGTCTGCCCAAACATTTTCCATGTTTGGAAATACATACTCTTTTCCTACATCAACTGTCCTGCCAAGTGCTATACACCAAGTCTTTTGGATAGCTTGAAACGTGAAGCCAACAGAAGCCGCTGCATAATATCCAACTAAGTTGAGAAATCCATGCTTAGCCAAGTAAGCGGCAGTCGTGCCTTCGGGATTTCTTAATACCTCAGCAACCCTGTTGGCCTCTTGTGGCGTTATTCCGAAGCCCCTAGCAAGACCATGGGGATCTACCTTAATTTGACAATTAAAATAAACAGACAAATCAAAGTATGCTTCAGATATCAACGATATATCCTCTCCCGTTAAATTCCCTTCTGCTAACCTCGAATACTTGCTACTATACAATGGGGCATAGTTCATCAAGACTTCGGCAATGTTTTCTGCATGTTCGTTCTTCTGCCCATCGGGATCAACATTGTTTACCGGATTATTCCCGACATAGACATACGGGCTATGGAACTCATCCGCTGGGTCCACCTGCAGCCATCTACCGAGCTGCGGATCGTAGTAGCGTGCGCCGTAGTGGTACCAGTTGAGGTTGAAGTCGTCCTCCAGCTCCTTGCCGTTGTAGGTGAACTTGGTCTCCGGAGCGCCGGTAACCCGGCTCAGGCCGGCCATCTTCATGCCGAACGGGTAGTAGTGGTTATTTGTTCTCCATGACAAGTTTCCGAATATTGTTTATATCATCCCGTTCTTGCTTCGTTAGGGGTTGCCCCATAATCATTGAAGCGTAGCAGTCTTTTATCTCAGAATACCCATATTCGGTCATGTAATCCCTAATTTCCTTAACCGTGGCATCAAGTTCATCTTCTCTCCCCATTCCATTAAGGATTATTGCTTTCCAGATGAGGGATCGAAGCTCAAGGGTTCGGTTTATATCACTTGGATATTGTAAGGCTATTTCTATATTTTTTAGGGCATTCTCGTATTTCAATGAATTGCATTCCATTATTGCCCTTAATGTATAATATTCTACTGATTTAACACTAAATAGATATCTGGTATCTATTGACTGCAAGATATTATATGATTCTCGAATGTTTCGATATTTAATATATTCGATCAGGGATAACTGATATGTGTATTGTGCTTTGTATGCTGCATCAAATCTATCCGACATCTCCTTAATCTCATTATAGTGCTTATTGCCTTCTTCCAGCAAGCTTTGATATAATAGCATTTCCCCATTGATTAAATTGTAACTTGCTTTTTTATATAGTTTTCCAGTAGACAATTTCGGTTCGCTACTGAGAAGGTTGGGGATTTCAGAAAAAATCCTCTTCGCTTCAGCGTGTTTTTCTGCCGAATATGCATAAAGTCCACAGCAATATATGAATTCTATTTTGTCGATATCAGAGCTTCTCATTTCTTCCAGCAAATTCCCAAGGGCATCAAAATCACAACGATTATATGCCCAAAAGTAATCTCGAAACCGAATGAAATCTGTGTTCTCGTCCACACCTATTGCTGAAATTGTAGCAATAAATAGCGCAATAACTAAAAAAAGAGGACATTTCATCTCTACTCCCAACTTGTTATTTCTGCGGATTATCATTAAGTGTGTCTATTATTTTTTCGTTGGCAGATCCAAACATCAAGTCATACAGTTTCCCCAGAAGACCAAACAAACTTTCATAATCCTCATATGAATCCCCGCTTCTTGAAAGTGTTGGTTTTGTTGTATAGGATTCATCCTGAATTATTTTAAATCCTTTTTTATACCATGCTCATGTTGTTCTCATTCTGCGCAGATACGATAATCTCTACATTATTGGAATGCATTTGTCGTTCAGGCATAGTTGTTGAGCGCTCAACACTTTCTACCTCAATTATTCTTGCACTTTCAAGTGCTTCAGATATCAAATGCTGATCTTCAGGGCAATTATCCAAATCACCCGTAAGTATTCGCTCGTAGTCTTCATGAAAAGCATCCTTATATTTCATAGCATTTACTTGCAAGATATAAGCAGCCAGAACAGCCTGTTCCACCGCCCCATCCGGATCAACGAACATCACCGGATTATTTCCTACATACACATACGGGCTATGGAACTCATCCACGGGATCCACCTGCAGCCATCTGCCGAGCTGCGGATCGTAGTAGCGGGCGCCGTAGTGGTACCAGTTGAGGTTGAAGTCGTCCTCCAGCTCCTTGCCGTTGTAGGTAAACTTGGTTTCCGGGCTGCCGGTAACCCGGCTCAAGCCGGCCATCTTCATGCCGAACGGGTAGTAGTGATTATTTGCTCTCCATGACAAGTTTCCGAATATTGTTTATATCATCCCGTTCTTGCTTCGTTAGGGGTTGCCCCATAATCATTGAAGCGTAGCAGTCTTTTATCTCAGAATACCCATATTCGGTCATGTAATCCCTAATTTCCTTAACCGTGGCATCAAGTTCATCTTCTCTCCCCATTCGATTAAGAATTATTGCTTTCCAGATTAGGGATCGAAAAGTTTTGGTTCTATTCACTTCGTTAAGATACATCAGGGATTCCTCAATGCTTTCAAGCGCATATCTATATTCAGATAAACTGTAGTATATTACTGAGGAAAAAAAATAATAGTCAATGGGACCAAGAAATTCAATAAATCTGACATCTACAGTATCAAATTTTTTTTTGGCTTCTTCGTAATTTCTGTGTTTAATATACTCCACTAGCGCAGTTTCGAACCTATAATGGGCCCTGTATCGATCACTTGACATTGCGATCTTTTCATCTAGTATAGACCTTTCTTTAATACCGCTTCCTAGCAATGACAGGTAGAATGCAAGACGAAGATCAATGAGATGATATGCCATATTCTGGTAGTGGTTACCATGAGATGCCCTTGGTTTATCCTGTAATAAATGGTAAACTTTCACTAGTGCTGCTCTTGCATTTAAATATTCTTCGTTCGAATATGCAAAGAGTCCTATATAGTACTGATAAAGTAACGTGTCATAATCAGCTAGATTAATTTCATTAATAATTGCATTCAAGGCTAGTAGATCACATCTGTCGTATTTTAAATTATAATCCAGTACATCTTTATAATCAGATTCTATATTCCCAACCGATATCAAACAAACAACATTGAACAGAAGCATCATAAACAGGAAAAGATATTTCATTGGTATTCCCTTTCTTACTCTTGTGGATTCTCGCTAAGTGTATCTATAATTTTTTCGTTGGCAGATCCAAACATCAAGTCATACAGTTTCCCCAGAAGACCAAACAAACTTTCATAATCCTTATATGAATCCCCGCTTCTTGAAAGTGTTGGTTTTGTTGTATAGGCTTCATCCTGAATTATTTTAAATCCTTTTTGTACCATGCTCATGTTGTTCTCATTCTGCGCAGATACGATAATCTCTACATTATTGGAATGCATTTGTCGTTCAGGCATAGTTGTTGAGCGCTCAACACTTTCTACCTCAATTATTCTTGCACTTTCAAGTGCTTCAGATATCAAATGCTGATCTTCAGGGCAATTATCCAAATCACCCGTAAGTATTCGCTCGTAGTCTTCATGAAAAGCATCCTTATATTTCATAGCATTTACTTGTAAGATATAAGCAGCCAGAACAGCCTGTTCCACCGCCCCATCCGGATCAACAAACATCACCGGATTATTCCCGACATAGACATACGGGCTGTGGAATTCATCCACGGGATCCACCTGCTGCCATCTGCCGAGTTGCGGATCGTAGTAGCGCGCGCCGTAGTGGTACCAGTTCAGGTTGAAGTCGTCCTCCAGCTCCTTGCCGCCACCGGTGAACTTGGTTTCCGGGCTGCCGGTAACCAGGCTCAAGCCTGCCATCTTCATCCCGAACGGGTAATAGTGGTCTTCCTGAAGGGTCAATTGAGTAGTTATCTCGTTTATTTCGAGGCTAAACAGAATGCTCTGGGACACTGTCTTCATGCAATAATTATTGGTGCGTAATTGGCAAAAGCCTACAGAACAACATTTTTTACCTCTTAAAAGGGTAAGTGTAAGTTCTGAAAATCTCAAGCAATACATCGGGGCAAATAATGAATGATAGAATGTACAATGCGGGAGCAATTGTGAAATATAGCTTGAACCACATTGCTAAATCAAAGACCTGGAAAAACCAGTTTCCTTTTACTATTTTTTTATGATTATTGATATTAATAACATTGGCCGTTGGAAACCACTCTGGTCTGTATTTCTTATCATGATCATTTGACTGGATCTTGTTTTCCCTTAGATAATCATGAATGTATCGACTACTTCTTTTTTCTTTCGAAATAATATCCCCGGTGAGATTGAATACTAAATAATTACTTCCCGACGAAACAACAGCCACATGGAGATTCTGCAGGCTGTCGATACCACAAGAGAAACCCCGATCGCTATCAATGAACCAGCCATATTTATAGTGATCGTTTGTATATATTTGAACTCGATGATATAAGCTTGATATAACTATAAGAACACTATCCGTTGGATTGAACCAATTCTCTATTGTACCCATAGGTAGTTCTTCATCTGGATAGTGGCAATATCTAGCAGATATATAGAAATTAATCCCGACGAACACCATAACAGTAAACACAATAGTCGAGTAGGTAATTATCATTTTCGATACATTGTATTTTTTTCCTTGACTCAACGTATATGTATTCACTTAATTTCCCAATAACGATTGTATTCAATATTACCCTTTATCCCCCAAATAAACCCACATCCTGCTTTGATTGAACCTTCTTCAGAACCTGGCGATAAAGAAGCGCCTCCATCAATATATATTCCAGTCTTTACTGGAATAGTACCTCCAGCTGACATAAAATCACCACTATATTCATTAGTATTCTCGGCTGTATGCCGAATCACATTTGCCTCTAATCCCAATCCTACACCTACTTGTGCACCGGCATGCACAAATACATCAGATTCACCAGACGGATAGTTTATTTTTGACACCCCCACAACGAATGGACCAATAGTCCCTTCAACTTCAAGCCCTCCTTGATTCTGTACCCCTTCTATTGTTGATACCGTTTCTTGATATGCCCAATCATCCAAACCATAGAAAAAATCCATAACCGTTTCCCAGAATCCTGCCAAGGCCTCCTGTTTAGCAGCAATGACGGCACTGTCATCAGCACCATCCGGATCAACGTATTTTATTGGGTCGTTATGACAGAAGAGATACGGACTGTGGAATTCCTGAACGGGATCCACCTGCTGCCATCTACCGAGCTGCGGATCGTAGTAGCGTGCTCCGTAGTGATACCAGTTCAGGTTGAAGTCGTCCTCCAGTTCTTTGCCGTTATAGGTGAACTTGGTCTCAGGGCTGCCGGTAACCCGGCTCAGGCCGGCCATCTTCATGCCGAACGGGTAGTAGTGGTCTTCCTGCATGATCTCGTTTCGTGCTGCTGTCGGTTTGAAGCTCACGCGCGTGTTCCCCAGGTAGTCCTTGACGTCATAGATAAATTCATACTCATCATTGGTTGCATTATAGGCAATGCGTCCCTCGGATGTAAAGAGAAATTTCAGCACACCGTCTTCATATACCGCGCTGCCGACGTAGTCTTTGGTGAATGTGATTTCAATTGTTGTATTCAGGGATTTTATATGGCGGCGGCGGTGAAGATATTTTATTTTTCTTCATATCTTCAATATCTAAATTTTCGGGTAAATCATAATTAACTTCAAGAGAACAGTTCATGCTGTCTTTGTTTATTGGATGATCGAAAGCCCAATATACACTATAGATTTCCTTCGATTCTGGTTCTATTATTACAGGAGAAAATCCCCAAGAGGAAGCTGCAATAGAATTTATATACAATTCGCCACGATTTTTCTCGTTAATTACCAAGGTTATATTTGGCAGAAATAGTTCCAATGGTTTACTTAGGTCATTTTTAATCGTTAAATCACCAAAGACAACATAGCATAAACCATATCTTTTCAAATTCCATGTTTCTATCCGATACAGTCTGCATGAGGCCACACCTTCTTTATCTTCAACATATGCAATCGGCTGGCATCCAGAGAGCAGAAACACCATCGAAATTATCAATACTACCGACCTACAATACATGAGATTACTCTCCTGATTCAGATGATTCCAGCCATTGGTGAAAATACCAGAAAGACTCATGTAATCCATTCTCTTTCGCGTCATCAAACCATGTATTCGGCCGAACGGTGTCCTTCCTGATCATAAGGCCTGCACCGGACTCATTGACAACATCCACTGCCGCATCAAGACAATTATTCTTAAATAGATTATACTGCCTAGTGCCGTCATTATGTTCTCCCGCAATTTTTTGTGCCGATATTGTAATTAGTTCGTCTTGTACTTTTGAAGTGATCTCAAATATTGCTCCTTCGGGTATATCACCAAATTCAACTGGCACATTACGAGCCTCTCCTTCAACCATACTTCCAGATACGACCTCCGGATGAACTCCAACCATTCCCGATTCAAACATATACCATTGACCTTCGCCATTCTGATAATATAGCTGTGCATGTCCTTGACCCCCTGCACCTCTTTCTTCCACCCAATACGCAATATTCTCACCATCAGGATCAATGAAAATTATTGGACTATTCGCACAATACACATACGGGCTATGGAACTCATCAGCCGGATCCACCTGCTGCCATCTACCGAGTTGCGGATCGTAGTAGCGGGCGCCGTAGTGGTACCAGTTCAGGTTGAAGTCGTCCTCCAGCTCTTTGCCGTTATAGGTGAACTTGGTTTCCGGGCTGCCGGTAACCCGGCTCAGGCCTGCCATCTTCATCCCGAACGGGTAGTAGTGGTCTTCCTGCATGATCTCGTTTCGTGCTGCTGTCGGTTTGAAGCTCACGCGCGTGTTCCCCAGGTAATCCTTGACGTCATAGATAAATTCATAAAAATCATTGGTTGCATTATAGGCGATGCGTCCCTCGGATGTAAAGATAAATTTCAGCACACCGTCTTCATATACCGCGCTGCCGACGTAATCCTTGGTGCTGGCGAGGTTGCGTGAATTGATTTCACTCGGGGTTAATTGCTGCTTTGGTTAAGAAAAAAAGCAGTAAGCCGATAATAAACAAGCCCGTTAAAAAAGCATGCAAGATATGATTGATGACCGAGTTTAAATATAAAAGAAAAAGAGGAATATAAATAATCATGAATATTGCCGTGTGCCGAAGCCTTATTGCACCAAGAATAGTGGAAGCAATGCCGATAACAATAAACAAATAAGATAAACTGGTTACTCTCGCTACTATCATCCATCGTTTCTCAATGAATCGAAAACATCAATCTCGGAATTAGTAAATTCCAAAAACAGCACATAAATGTAACATCTTCTATAATCCTGCTGAATCGATCTTGCTGCATTGTAATTTTCAAGCGCAGCTGCCATATTGCCAACACTATGGAAATATAGAGCGGACATATAGAAGAAGGCTGATCGAGTTCCGATAAAAACATTTTCTTTGTTTTTTGATTCTTTCATTACTTCATTGGCGATGTTCAAGCTATTCCGTGCATCATCAAATCTTTGTAAATTGATATAAGCATGACATGATAGGATTTGATATAAAAAATTCCTTGTTGCCCAGTTATCAGAAGCCTTCATTATATCATTAAGAGCTTTCTGTGGTTCCTGATTCAATAAATAGTAATTACTCCTTTGCATAAGAACTATAGGATCGTTACCCGCATTTTCTAGTTTCTTTGTGAGTTCCGTAATATTCTGTTTCTCGCAAAAGGCTTGATAGCATCTCAGTTGAATTAAAATGCTATCAAATATCTCTCGTTCGGTTTCACTGGAAGCTAATGATATTGTTTCGATTGATTTATGGTAGTCATTTAAAAAAAAGAATGACCAAGCTTTCAGTACATAGACAGGAACAAGTATGTTCTCATCTTGTGGTAGCTTGCCCTCAATGCTATCACAGAATGAAATTAACTCCTCAAAGTCTTGGGCAGCATACAGGGAAATAACCTCAGAAAGGAGCCTATCTGAATGTGATACATCAAATGCATATATCAATGAGATATTTGTAAAAAGGACAATTGCTATCATCATTATTTTACGGTCATTCAATCTATTCCCCCTCAACATCCGTAGTCATAGTATCCCCAGCCCACCAGTTATCAGCTATAAGATTAACAAACCATACCAAGGGTTTCGCTAACCAATGAACATTCCCCATACTATTAAGGCTCGTGGCTGTAGAACTGCTTGCACTCCCACCAGTTGTATTATATATTGACTGAGCGACAGTGACTTTAGTTTTCGCATCAACCTGATATACTTCGGAAGCTATTTTCGTCATGTTTGCATTTCTGCTGTGTTCTTTTTTTAGAGCGTCTATGTCACTATTTTTGTTTGCCTCAACAATGGCATCGATTTGTTCCGTTTGCATATGGGCTTTAAACCACAAAGTTAATGGGCAACTGTCGGCAGGATTGTGGACTTCATTTCGATTTCTATATGAATCCTGCACATAGCCAACGATGTCATTAGTATTTATATTGCTTGCATCTTTTTCGATCATACCATCGGGATCGATTTTGTTTATGGGATTATTCGAACAATACAAATACGGGCTATGGAACTCATCGACGGGATCCACCTGCTGCCATCTGCCGAGTTGCGGATCGTAGTAACGCGCGCCATAGTGGTACCAGTTGAGGTTGAAGTCGTCCTCCAGCTCCTTGCCGTTGTAGGTGAACTTGGTTTCCGGGCTGCCGGTAACCAGGCTCAAGCCGGCCATCTTCATCCCGAACGGGTAATAGTGGTCTTCCTGCATGATCTCGTTTCGTGCTGCTGTCGGTTTGAAGCTCACGCGCGTATTCCCCAGGTAATTCTTGGCATTAACACAAACGGTTATGTGGTAACTTGCAAGTTTGTTGATTATGCTAATTATCGGCAATATATTTCCCATAAATTACCAATGATAATATAACAAGCCCGCCAACGATTCCGTAAAAGACTGCAGAAGGGAGAACCGTTCTATAAACAACATAAATAGTGACATAGATTACACTAAAAACGAATGCGGCCTTAATATGTATTTTCCTAAATACCAGCAGTAAAATGAGGAATGTTATAAAAATTGGAGAAAGGACTCCTGTGCGGTATGATCCAAACATATTACTTCCCTATTGATTTACTAAGTTTATCAAGTATAGCCACATCCTGTTCGATCATCTCGAAAATCATCATCCCTAAAAAACACTGCCTGTAATCATCCCTGATGTTATTTGCTTCTATGAAATATCCTTCTGCCTTCTCCTTGTCTCCACACCTGTAATACCCAAGGGCTAAAAGATAGTTTATCAAGGCTTCCTCGCTTCTGCCACTTAAATCAGCATTTTCTGCTTCCGACCTTAAGCTATCGGCGTGATGCAGTGTTGCAAGCGCAACCGAGTATTCTCTTTCTTGGATTTGTAAATATCCAAGAATATAATACGTAGTATAGGATACAGCAGTCTGTTGTTTGAGCAAAGCATCTATATCTGAATGAGCAAGTTTTTTGTTGTCATGCAAAATTAGAAAGTTAGATCTAAGTGTTAGGTTTAGAAAATCATAAATATCTGCCTCAATCACACGTTTGAAGTATTTCTCTTCTTGCTGGATATCCCCCAGTCTATAGAAACATTTAGCCTTTATCAAGATAGTGTCAAACAAAGGGGTTTCACGATAACTATCAGCAATATCTGCGGTTCTAATAGCTTCACGATATTTACCAAGATAGAAAAGGGACCACGCTTTATATGTTTGAAAACCTACCGCAAAAACACTCCCATAATCCATTTGCAGAGAATCAGTTAAATTTACAAAATCTACAAATCTATAATCAATAAACATATTCATCGCTCGTAGTGACTCTTGCTTCAATATTTCCGTTGTATTTTGCCCGCAGAGAGGCATCATTGTTAAGTCCATAAATACAACCAATAAATACATTAGCTTAACAGTTCTATTGCTCACCACTTAAATCCTCCGTATCAATATCGGTGGGATCCCACCAAAGCATGTATAGTTCCATGATCATTGAACTAATATCTTCCCAAACGCTATTAGTTGAGGGACCAGGATCTACAAGATCGATCAATGTTTCTGCAGTCTTTGTCTCTGCTTCAAGTAAATCAGCTGAAGCATCAGCCATCTCAGCTTTGTTAGACTGTAATTCCCGTGCCTTGAGGTAATTTGCGCGTGACGGATTTGCATTATATTTGGTTAACTGATCAATGTATCCAGTTTGTGCTGAGGCCTTTAGTCCATGTGCCCAAAGGAATGCTCCATTTTCAAACCCATTGAGATCGTCTGCTCCGTTAATTGTCTCACTAGTATTACATTGAGATCCTGCAACAAACTCAACCGGAGACACTTTTTCTCCGTCCGGATCGATAAACATCACCGGATTATTCCCGACATAGACATACGGGCTGTGGAACTCATCCACGGGATCCACCTGCTGCCAACGTCCGAGTTGCGGATCGTAGTAGCGTGCGCCGTAGTGGTACCAGTTCAGGTTGAAGTCGTCCTCCAGCTCTTTGCCGTTGTAGGTGAACTTGGTCTCAGGGCTGCCGGTAACCCGGCTCAGGCCGGCCATCTTCATGCCGAACGGGTAGTAGTGGTCTTCCTGCATGATCTCGTTTCCTGCTGCTGTCGGTTTGAAGCTCACGCGCGTGTTCCCCAAGTAGTCCTTGACATCATAGATAAATTCATACTCATCATTGGTTGCATTATAGGCAATGCGTCCCTCGGATGTAAAGATAAATTTCAGCACACCGTCTTCATATACCGCGCTGCCGACGTAGTCTTTGGTGCTGGTGAGGTTGCCTCTACCGTTGTAATAATCGTCGTTGTAGGTGTTCTTGCGAAGCTTTGCGCCGTTGTATGCATAGCTATACTCGATACGGAAATCCTCGTAACGTGCCTTGTGGAAGGTGATAAGCTTGGGCAGGTTCAGGTGATTGTATTCCAGGTCGATACCCTTGTTCTCGTCGTGGATCAGACGCTGTAGTTAACAAACAGAAATCGGCGCTAATCTAGCGCGCCTTTTTCTGCTAAAATCTCATAATCTCTGATGACTTTCATAGCTCTTTCTGGTGGGACAACGATATCAAGTATTGGAGCGACAAACCGTGTAATAGAATAGGATCGATCACCCCTTTCAAGCCTCCAAGCCTCCCAAGCTTCTAAAAAGTGCGCTTTCGCTTCCACATCCTTACCAAGTGCGGAGTATACGATTGATAGCCATAGTTTCACTCCAACCATGATATCAAAATTCGCTTGAGACGAGACTGATTCCAACGATTTCAAAAGAACAAGAGAATCTTCGAAATTGCCAAGACTATAATCATAGAAAGCATGGAGAAAATTATGCAGCCTATTCACTTCCTCGCTCATTTCAATTGCATGCTTAATGTCATCAATTGCTTTTGCGGTGTCTGATAATTGAAAATAAATACAGGAACGATAAAGGTAATCAGACTCCGTTTGCATATAAATGTCAGCAATATCCTTATATATATCTTCTTTTGATTTACTGTTTGTGCTAATTTGATTGCTCGCTTGAATTAGTATATCCCTGTTCCCAAACACGATACGTTGATTCTTTCGATTAACAATGTTGATTGCTTCTTGGCGTTCTTCAATTGCTTCACTGTAATGACCCTGTCCCCAATAACAGCTTGCTTTCAAAGAAAGAAAAGCAACACTATCAATATAATTCATACCGCTAAATAACTGCTCGTCCAGATATTTCAAGCCAGATTCGTAATCTCGATAGTAATAAATCCTCATCGCAACTTCAGTGAATTCCTTAATGTCCTGAGTGAATACATCATTGTCTTGAGCATACATCGTGATCCATAGCACAGACAGAAACACAATAACAATATATTTCTTAAGCATATCAACCTCGCAGTTTATATTATTCTTCCAGGCTGTCCTCGAACCTTAATTGATTATACATATCCGGCTCATTTATCTTCATATTGTGATATTCCATCATTTCTTTAAAGCCCGAAAGCTGATAACCCTTTAACCAACCCGAAGTAGTTTGGGCAGCTCCCTCTAATGCATACGCCACACTCATTCCTACTGGGTGCCATCGAGCGAAGTGTTGAACCGCAACCATAAAGTTCGCAGCGGTATCCAAGGCAGCAGATATTAAACCAGCCGTGAGGGCCTTTCCAATATATTCCTGGACTATTGAATTGCAAATCATTGCGCTTCTTTGGACGTTATATACCTTTCCAGCATCAACACCAGAGCCTATCGCGTCAAGTAAAGAAGGAGTACCTTTTCCAGCAGCTTCAATAATGAGACCTGCATAGATTTGTGCATGCGCATTACTTTTGGGGTCCCATCCGCCTGAATTTAGTGTATCGTATTTATCCGTGCCTCGTTGATAAACACTGGAAACAGCATCTACTTTCTCATATATAGAATATGTTTGACTTCCGTCAGGATCAACACAGTTAATAGGATTGTTCGCACAATACACATACGGGCTATGGAACTCATCCGCTGGGTCCACCTGCAGCCATCTACCGAGCTGCGGATCGTAGTAGCGTGCTCCGTAGTGATACCAGTTCAGGTTGAAGTCGTCCTCCAGCTCCTTGCCGTTGTAGGTAAACTTGGTTTCCGGGCTGCCGGTAACCTGGCTCAAGCCGGCCATCTTCATGCCGAACGGGTAGTAGTGGTCTTCCTGCATGATCTCGTTTCGTGCTGCTGTCGGTTTGAAGCTCACGCGCGTGTTCCCCAGGTAATCCTTGACGTCATAGATAAATTCATACACATCATTGGTTGCATTATAGGCGATGCGTCCCTCGGATGTAAAGATAAATTTCAGCACACCGTCTTTATATACCGTGCTGCCGACGTAGTCTTTGGTGCTGGTGAGGTTGCCTCTACCGTTGTAATAATCGTCGTTGTAGGTGTTCTTGCGAAGCTTTGCGCCGTTGTATGCATAGCTATACTCGATACGGAAATCCTCGTAACGTGCCTTGTGGAAGGTGATAAGCTTGGGCAGGTTCAGTCGGTTGTACTCGATATCGATACCCTTATTCTCGTCGTGGATCATGTTGCCGCCGTCGTCGTACTCGTACTCGACAATACCGTCGCGGGTATAGTCGCTTCCGTAGTCATCGAAGTGCGGTGTATCGTGTTCCCCATAGGAACAGGCATCATCGACAGCCACCAGCTTGTTGCCGTCGTATGTATAGGTCAGGTTGTCGATCGTCCCGGGAGTGCCGTGTTCGGTGCCCATGCGGCTTGCTGTTTTTATATTGCCATTGAGATCATATGTAATGGAGCTGAGGCTGTAGTCCTCGAGAGTTGTCACCCAACCTTTATCGTCATAGGCATAAGCAGCCTCTGTCAACTGGTTGATATCGTCGTAGAAGTAGCTGTATGTGCGGATATCTTTATTAACGCCGGAAGTCCAGTTGACCGCGGAGATGTTGCCGTTGTATTGGGCGTTCGTTTCATCGTATTGCCCTGTCACATCTTCGTATTTCATTTCCATCGCGAATGTGGATGGATTCTGGATATCGCCGATACTGGTCATCCACCCGCGGATGTTGTAGCGATATTCGATCGTTTCGGCGTAGGCGGTCGAAACCGGTTCGTAGTCGAGAGGAACTCTATCAAGCTGCGTATATTCAGTTCCAACGTGAAGTTGCTTGCTCACAAGCTGCCCGAGGGAGTTGTAGTTGAGGTTACTCAGCAGAACTACATTCTGGTCATCGACCTTGATAAATGTCTTCTTTAGCCGATCGGCATGGTCGTAGAAAAACCGTTTTCCGATGTTGATATGCTTGGGTTCCGGGTATAACCCGATATTTGCCATCCTGAAAGGATCGATAACATCTTTATGCGTTTGCAGCACCTTACCGATAAAATCGTATTCGATATCGCTGATGGCCATGTTATCGAAATGGTCGTTGCCGATCGATTGGATAACGCGGCCGTATTTATCATAGTATTGCACGGATTTCAGCCACTCGATCCGTACCGCGTGCTGCGGAATATGTACGGCTTCTCCCGCATGGAATTCCTTACCCCCCGTAGCTTCAAAACCATCGCCCAGCCTGATATGCGGACTCCGAACATAGGTGTAATCCTCTCGTAACGATTTTGGCATGTACAGGCTATCTGCAGTTACAATCGAAAGAATGTCATCATTCTCTGTTTCCTGCATTACTTTGGTCATGGAAGCTGTGGGCTTACCCTTTATCCGGTCGAAAGGACTTACACCGAAGGAGTGTTCATAATTGAAGCTGTAATCGTGTTCAGCGTCGTTCCAGTAAGGGAGCATGTTGTAGTTGTCGTAATAGTTGACGCTGAGGATCTCATAGCCCCAGCCTAAATCGCCAAGAGTCGGCAGAGCACAGTTGGTGTAACCGAAAAACTCATCATCATATTCCACGTCTCCATCTTGGTCGCGGTTCAAGACCTCATATTGGGGCTCATCCCCTCGGCTGTTCTGTTCCATCTCATTGATGATCTCTGCTTGTATCAGATAGTTCCAGGTGATACCCGTGTACGCAATACGACCAAAGACATCGTATTTCGTGAACGTCCATGCGCCGTTATTGCGGAGGTTCCCGTCCTGAGACATGATCACGCGATCCAGATCGTCATACACATAACGGATTTCATCGACCTCCGGCAGCTTCTTCATGATCAGCCGGTCGCGGTTGTCGTATTGGAATTCGGTGATGTATTGGTCGCGGAGACCATAATTAAGCTGCCAATAATTCGTACCACATTCTTCCAGAGCTTGAGGCGGGATGATAAATCGCAATCTATTTCGCTCATCGTGGACATAATAGGTACGAAGCGTTTTCGTAACACCATTATATTGATTCTCTGTCTCGACCATGATCTTCAGACCATCTTTGTTGGCATACTCTTTCGAAACATGCTCGTTTTCATCGGTGATGATATTCAAACTCAATGCGTTCTCGTTATAATATCTCGGATCTCCACCCTCAGCTGCATTGTCAAGATAGTAAATACCACCTTGCTTAACAACTTTCCAGTAGATTACCGATTGCGCATCGTTCGCCGAGGATTTTGTTTTCACGGTATGTCCGTCCAGATCATTCGGGTTTGGTTGCCAGGTTTCTCCTGGTGCTCCCTGCTCAACGATGATATTAAGAGGTGAATGATCGAATTTTTTACGTGAATAGGGAGTCGACGTAGAAGGTACTGTGTCGTCCCCACCGATTGAGTCATCGTAGAAATCCTCGAGAATCGCCCGTGGATCATCATCCGGATCAATGAACTCACCATCATTTGCGTATGGGAACGGCAGAAACGTGAATTCCTCACGCCCGACTTCGTCATACTCCTGAATGCTGTATATGTCCATGTATGTTCCGGGATTCTTCGGATCTTCCATGGGGGATGAATTATGCGAAACTGTTTGGACAGGCCTGAACAGTCCGTCGGAATACATTGTTGAACGGTGGATATTTTCCGGGGTAAGAGTCTCCAATTGGGAGGCAGACTGGATTGGTGTTTTGATGATCTGGCTGGTGATGTGGCTGGGGATAAGATTATAGGGATATACAAAAGTAACATTAAAAAACTGATTTTGCCCAGGATCACCCTCTGTATTCTCTCTCCTAATAAAACCAAAAAGCCGATAAAGCCCATGTTTCATTTCTGCAATATCATAGTTCAGATATGTCTCGATATTAATATCCATGTCAATATAATTCAACGATTCACCGGCAAATACAAGTCTTGTGGCGGTAGTAGATGGACCATCAACTTGGTTTATTACAATCTCCATGTGCTCAATTTCATGCTCTCCTGCATTGTTACCGGTAATATGCATTGTTTCTTTGTCAACAACATTAACAACAATATTTATTAGGAATGGATGCCCTTCCAGTCCGTGTAGAATGGAAGCAATTGAGACAAGCATGATGAAAAGGGTGGCAATGAGTCTGACGTATTTCATAACAACCTCACTAATCTTCCATTCTACCGAAGAAGTAGTCACTTGTTGAGAGAATGTTCCGATCCTGGTCCCTGACCCGGATTAACCTTCCAGCGATATCGTATTCGTAGTATGTCGTGATATTGTTTGCGTCAGTTATTGATGTAATGTATCGATTCGACGAATCATATGTATAAGTTGTCATCATCGCATCGACAGGATGGATTCGGATATCGTCATATTGCATCGTTCCGCCACCAATACAACCCAGCCCAATAGCCAATTGAGTGTCACTGCTCAACTCGAATGTCCCACATACATATTTCCAACTGCCTGTAGATGATATTGCATACGTTTCTTCCACAAATGGATTGAACGAGCCACTGGTAACGATACCAAAACATATTCGAGCGGAGTTCGTTGTACCACTCTTTACCCAAGCTGAGTATTCATATACACCCGAAGAACATGTGGTTAAGTCTTTGAAGGGTAGCTCCCCACTAGCAACCTCCAATGCCTTTTCTCCACTGTGCGATACAAAATCCTCGACATTTTGAGAAAGAAGCAAACTGCAATTGGATGAATTTACCCAATCGTCATCAGTAGAAGATGAGAGATACTCGAATCCATTGAAATAAAAATTCTCCAAGCGTGTGTTGTGGCACAGAGCTATGGCAACCGAATGCGTCTCATCGTAAATAGCAGAGCTATAGGTTCCATCGAGATTATGCTCCTCAACGATGTGCGCATATCCATCATATCTCGTAATATTCGTAACCTGCTTCCAGTAAGGATTCCATAATGAATCCCCAACGACAAGATTGCCCGTATCCACATCTGGGTCCAACAATTGGTCCATGAATAGGGCATAGTCGAAAGGAGCATAGTCTTGCTGAGACCGAGAGCCAGTGTAAACAAATTTATCATTGATATGCCACGACTCCATTTCTCCTATATCTGCTGTGCCGTTTCCGTCGAAATCAAAAAGGTTTGACCAGGTGATTGCCTCTGCACCCATCAATTGAACATCCGTATCGAAATCCAGTTGCTTAAGCGCACCGATTATCGATCCAAGGTTATCCTCATCGTAATCGATATCAGCCAGATAGTGCTCAACAATTGTTTGCTGGGTCAGCATATTCTTCGAATCCACAACCTCCCAGCACATATCATCATAGAAATCGTCGTAAAACCAGTACGCAGGATAATTTCGCTGAATCCGAACCTTTCCTTCTGATGTGACCTGTGCAGTTCCCACTGCTTTTCCCGTAGTTGCATCCCACATGAAATTTATTAGGTGATCAGTGAAGACATGGTCAGGAATTCCAGTCATTTCACCAGCGTCATCATACATATATCGATACGTATCAATCGATACAGGATAAATATTCAGATAATTAGCGATTTTAGACCGATAGATATCATTATTCCATCTCATATAGAATGTCTCACTAATGGTTCCTATTGGTGTCTTAAATTCACCACTTGTGTCTATAATATGCCCGAACTTATCATATAATTGGCCATAATAATGAAGCTTGTCACTAAAGGCAAAGAGGTACTCCGTCTTCTCTACTGGTCTATAGAGATTATTGCACTCACTATCTGAATATTGCTCAAAAACTGTTTTGCTTTTTAACTGACCATATATAGATGATATGATGCTTCTTTCTATATGATGATTTGTTCGCAGGGTATTCCTATAACTCAGGATCCTTCCCTCTACCATTTCACCAGTCTCAGGATCATATTCCCTAAATTGCGAAGAGGGAGTAAAAAATTCGTACTCTGTTTTCCCGCAACTACCCGTGTCTTCTTCCACAACCTTATTATAAAATACCGTGGGAGAAGGTGTATAGTGCCCACCCTCTCCAAGACTGTACACATAATCAAAAAGGTCATCCGAGCCAGAGGGAGTTTCATTCCCCGTAGATCCCGTAGGTGGTCTATTATAAGGATCAGGTAAAGTCAGTGCATTCCCACAGGAATAACCGAGCGAGTCCATGTATGAAAACTGAATCTTTTGATAATAATCACCATCTAGCACCGCAACTGATTTGACGCGAATCCCTCCTCCATATACCTCTTTCGGTGATATGTATATATCATTTGCCCGCCCCTCCGTATCAACAAAGTCATAATACGGCTCTATATATAGACTTACTGAATTGTTCCCCGTTAAATCAATGCTTTCGATATTTCTCTTTATCCGCAAATTACTGGCATAATTTATTACCCACTCGGCTCCAACATGTAGTAGCTCCTCATGTTCATAATAATCACTCTTTAGCAATATCACCCCCAATAGTGTTTGTCCGTGATTTTCAAGAATTGGATGTATAGCTTGAATAATATGACATTTGGACATGTCCATGATATTTCCGACATGATAGTAATCGTCAGATTCATACTGAAAAGAAGTCACCGCACCAGAAGGATAAACGATCCTGTTTAGGCTCCATGCCCGCGCCATATCGGCTTTCCATTTTACCTGTGGGGTGCCATGTGATCTAAAAGTTGAAGAAATACGATAATAACCCCAATCATCCCAATTATATGGATGATAATGAGGATTGATGTCATATGAGAACAGGTAAGGAGGTTGCACCTCTTCATTTTGCACCACGAAGCTTATCTTCTTCAGTGTTAATTTTCCCCGATTACTAGCTGTCGAGTTAGGGGTACCTGGACACAGCTCCGTGTCGTATGTGAACACAACAGAGTTAATGGGTTCCAATACAGATTTCCTGTAAAGATTTATGCTTGATAGTTTTTTATCAACATCCTGTTGCACAATGTTAATCTCATTTGAAATGTTCCCAATCTTTAGATCCGCTCTCAGTATTCTCGTGAACTCACAGTACCAGTTTACCCCTCCATATGGTACATACTGATAATCTGGGAAATGAGTATCATCACTCTCGCCAAAATGAAGATAAAAGGTTGTGGTATTATTTATATAGTCGTATGAAATATTTTCAAGTCCAATATCATTTACTGTGAACTCATCCTTTGAATTCGGCTCGTCAATCAAATCCCACATATTTGTACCGTTTGACAGCAGGTATTCTGATGTTGTTTCAAGTATAACGCATGTCGTTGACCCCAAATTCTGCCATATTCCGGGAAATGTTACAGAAGGGACATCGCTTTGTATGTCCCCCCCAAAGCACGCTTCCGAAGTCGATATTGACATTACCGATAACTCTTCCTGGCTGGGTGGCTTGCGATTATAGCCCTCCTGGGCCTGAAAACGAGCAATATGGGTAGCGGTTTCAATTGATTCAAGATATTTCACACTTTTCAACCCATAAGAATAGAAATATGAGTCATCCGAATAGGTTGAAGGGGAATGCCAGCTATTCTCTATCACATCCACAGGAAAAGATCCATTGGGATTACATCCATCATAAGGACCATTATTAACTTTTCGTGGCGCACGCCAGATTGTAAACTCTTCTTCGCTATACTCAAACTTAACCCAGTATCCCCAATCATCGACAGATAATCCAACCTCTCCTCTATCAACGTAGTCAGCCCCTTTAATTGCAGTTAAGTACCAAGTCGTAGCATAGGGACTCACAAGTTCTGAATAAGACTCAGAATCATCAGTGTATGCGACCGTTTTATAGGAGTAGTTATAAATTGGTTCCATAAACTCATAGATCCTACCATCCACCTCGGTAATCATGAAACCAATGATTCGTTCATGGTCATCCGACATGATATGTTCAACTAACCTTGAACTACTTCGCTCTGTGAATTGGTCATAACCATTATAACCCGCTTCTCTACTTGGGAGATAGTTCACAAGGTTTGCACCAGTATCGTTAATGAAGCGAAATTCTGTCGGCAAATTCACATCTAGCGGATTGTTTCCATTTTCATCCGCAATTAAAATAGAGCTATCATCATAATCAACATCATAAGCATAAATATGATTATGAAATGGCTTCATAGCCCCTGAAATCCCGTAAGCAGAGACAGAATACGTATCTTGTGATGGAAAAGCAAGAGTACTACGATTGCTGGCAAACTCAAATCTTTTTTCCTTATACTCACATTGATCTTGAAGATAACTGTTAGGTGACAGGTACCCATAGCTATACGTGACGTCATCTTGCAATATCCTATGTCTATGTTCCCAATAATCAATAGTCATCCAACTGTTGTCATTCCCATAGTCAAAAAGTGGCATAGTGAAATCAAATTGCTCAACATAATAGTTGCTTGAAGAGGATGCATGAATTCCCAAGGCCGAAAAGGATGAGGAGGCAGATGAATTTGAATTAAAAGAGAAACCAGCGAGACTAATGTTCTTTTTCATTCCTGCATAGGAAGAAAGCGCGGCCTTATCACCATATATTGCAGTAACTTCATTTTTCGCCGATTCACTATTTCCTCTCATAGAATAATCTATACATACGCTTAATGATGTGTCTTTCCCATCTGTGGCAACTTCGATACCAACAGAGACTCTGGAGCCTGCCATGTAACCAAGCCCAACGGTATACAACCATTCACCGCTGTCATGATTTTGTGATGCTGAGGCGTGTAAACCAACATTTCCATATCCCACAGATGCAAAGTAGGTAACTGAATGTTTACCATATCTTAAGCCTACACTGAGGTATTTATTTATCTGAATCTTAACGGTATATCCCACATCTCGTATTTCTCCTTTTTGGTTTACTTTTACATCAGCTCCCAGAGGACCCCAACCTCCTGCGATATTTAATCCATATTCACTTTCCCAATTGCTCTGAAAAAAAGTCCTGGCAGATGCGCCATTATATTCATCCGGGTAACCACTCACCGACCGATTGATACTCCCCGGATTGATATTCCAGCCCAGACCTACCCAAGTTGGTTCCTGATTGAGGCCAATACCTGCGTGATAGTTGATCGAGATGGGGTAGCCACCTTCAGGTCCAGGTACTTCCATCAAGGGCAGAACATACACCATATCGCCGGTGGAGCGATTCACGAAATCGGTTACTTCGATCGGCTCAAATTGGAAAGCCTCGGGTTGTGCTGGTCCTTCAAGTGCGTGCATGAGAGGCGGTACAGCCATAGCCATCACAGCGATCACGGTCAGAAGTAGTGTGCCCTTTTTCATGGAAGCTCCTTATGTAATTGGGGGAATGTTCAGCTTTTCTTTTGGGAATGGAAGCTCGAAATCGAACTGGATATCGCCGATGTGCAATCCGAATTCCTTGATTTCGATGCGTAAGATTTTATTGTCCTTTGAAAGGATCGGTTTTTCATTGAATTCATTCGGAAATGAAAGAAGGAATGATTTATATGGCAGGCGTCCGTAGGTTCTCTCGAAGTGGTAGAGGCTCAGTGGGACTGTGCCGTTGGTCTTTGTTTTCAATGTGATATATTCGTTCAAGCCGAAGAGTAGTTTGTTGAGCCACGCTTGGTAGCTCTCCTGTCCTTCAGCGCGAAGTTTTTCCATCACGATGTCCCGCCTGGGGTCGTCGTAGGCAAGCTTGAGGCGAAAGTGCAGACCGTTCCTGTAATCGTTGTATCGCTTAACGATCGAAGAATCGGTATCTGCGATCTTCTGTTTGATTTGCGCTGCGGTGAGTGTCGTGTCCTGCTTGATTACCTGAATATCGTCGTCGTAATGTTCGAGTTGCGGCAGGATTAGTGCTTCGGGAGTCTGGTAGATTAGCGTGACAGTTACTCCGTTGCGGGATACAACCTTCTGATAAAGTGAATCCTCACTATGGATGTAGTCTCGATAGGATGATACGCTGTCAAATTCTCTCGAACACCCTGCTAAAACTACAATGAGATAAATTACTACTATGCCATATCTACTCAAGCGGTTGTCCTGTCTTCTGTTTGATGAACTCCAGCAAGTCCTGGGTCAGGTCCGATTCAGGTGAGGCGTGAAGGATATTCCCGCCTGCGATCGTTCCGAATATCAGATAGTATCCATGTTCTTCGCCAAATTCTTTGATCAGGGCATTCAGATTGTCATATACCGGCGCGAAAAGCTCTTGTTCTTTCATTGAGGCTTTTTCTTCAACGGCATTTCTATATTTATACAGTTCGTACTGTTTCTTTTTGATGTCTTCCTGCATGGTAGCGATCTTCGTTTTGGAGGTTTTAGGGCTTTCCTCAATGAGCTTTTGGTTCAACTCGCCCAGCTCTGTCTCGAGTGTCTTGATGTTCTCATCCCATTCCTTTGTTTCGCTTTCGAGCTTCTTTCTCGCGTCAATTGCACCAGAGAATTCCTGCATGAGAACCGCTGTATCGACATAACCAAACCGCTTGGCTGTAAGATTGAGATATAATGAATACCCAGACAGCAAGATTGCTATAACGCTGATTACGATGACGATGATATGGTTGTTTTTCAATTGAGTATGCTCCTTTTCCTAGTTTGCCATCCTTACCCTCATTGGATTAACAAATCCATTATCGGTTAACAAACATCACTTTGTCAAGAAGAAATGAAATCAGGTATGGCATTTTGCGGTTTTCTTCCAGAATGATTACCCATGAAAAATATGTAACGTATTGCCATGCAATATGATTGAATCAGACATGTATACGGAAAAATAATTTTCATTGACAATGGATTCGTTACTCATATTTCTTCTTCCGAGGTGTGAAATGAATAGGAGTAATTACCACAAATCGATCACAAAAAAAACATCAGGCTTCACGCTCATCGAGTTATTAATCGCACTCGTTATTGTTGGCATTCTTTTAACCCTCGCGGTACCAAGATACTTGAGTGTAACAAGAAAGGCCAAAGAAACCGAAGCCAAAATGATGCTGAGCCACCTCCATCAGCTTCAAGAATCTTATTACTTTGAGCATGATATCTATGCCGTTAACCTTGAGAGCTTGGAGTTCGAACAGGAAAAGCTTGTTTCCGAAGGTGGAAAAGCTCGGTATTTAATTGAATTGGTCGAAGCAAACTCTGATGGGTATGTGGCCAAGGCCACATCCGTCGTGGACTTCGATAAAGACGGCGTATTCAGTGTGTGGGAAATCGACCAGGAAGGGAATGCCAAAAGAGTTGTACCGGATTAATCATTGCAGAAGCATGCTCGATCAGCCGTCGGGAAGCACGACACTTTTGACCGTCATAGTACTGGTTGTTCTCATACTGGTTATATTTGGTATCGTATTGAGGATCAACCACGTCTATTGGAAGAACTTGCACAAGCAGGTCGATAGAACCCAGGCACAGTACAATTGCGAAGCAGGAATACAAATGATAATGGACAGTCTGATGATTTCTGATTGTGAATTATCCGGTTTCCATACGATTGCATTGCCTTGGGGTGATGAGTGTATTATTGAGACTTATCCTTTCGGGACGATGATCGAATGTAGAGCAACAAGCCTGCACATTAAATCAGAAACCATCATTAAAACGTATGTAACGGGTAAAATATCTTCAGAGATCAATCACGCAATCGTTCTGAATAATCGAAATACTCCGATGGTTCTTACGGGTGACATCGTAATCCATGGCGATATCGCTACCGGTCGATTGGGATCCCAGACCCGATCATTGAGAGGAGTCCCATTTTCAGGTGTCCACGATGGTTCTACAGTTATCTATACTACTGAAAACACCCTGTATCAATATAATTCATCCGTCGTAAATCAGACAATCGAATGGCTTGATTGGGTATTGGTCGAGATGCCATACGAGTCGGAGATACATCCCGATAAGCCATTACATTACGTTCGAAGCGAACTATTGTCTCTATATATCGATCCGGATCCGAAACCATCCATCTATGTCAGCCAAGGTCGTGCACGAATCGATTCGAAAACAACTATTCCGGCCGGATCGATCATTGCAGCCAGAGATACGATATACGTCGATTCATATCACGGAGAAGATATTCTTTGCTATTCTCAACAAGGAATCAGAGTATATGGGCAAAGCCATTTCTCGGGGCAACTCATTGCAGTAAAGGAGATTGCTGTCGAAGAAGCTAGTCAGCTTGTCGACGCATCCGCAATATTTCTTCGTGGTTATATTGAGGATGGAGATATTCACGGGCAGATATCGCTAATGGATTCATCCAGTGTCACCGGATCAATCGTTCATTCAATTGCACATTCGGATACTCTCAATAATGACGTTACAATATTCGTTGCAGAAGATGTTACGATAAATGGCCAAATCATCTGTGATGGAATGGTTGATTTCAACGGTACGTTGAATGGTTGCTTATATACGAATCGAACTTACTTCTATCTTCCTCCTCAGCACTATTACAATTGGCTCCGTACCGGGGTAATTAGTGCCAAGTCGGGTACTTGTCCTCTCGGGCTGTCAGGGGCTACGGATATTGGATACTACAATTATGAAATACGGAAATAGTGCCGTATTTAAATCACAAGGTGCTACATTGATTGAGGTTCTTGTATCGATATCGCTGCTTGCATCAGCAATCGCTTTCTCGAGTATATTGCTCCACCGCTTACTCACTCGCAATTGCATTACATTTGAAACCAAAGCCTTTTTGCAATCCAGGAATTACATGGAGAAATCACTCATTGAACCAAATCCGGTCGATACGTTGTTTGTCACCGACCATTGGAGGTACACCAGAAAAGTTGAAAACATGGGAAGTTTCATTGAGATCACGCTTTCAGTTGAAATGGAATCACAAAAATGCCATCCGATAATCCTTCATCATATCAGAAAATTGCCGAAGTAAACGGCTTCACTCTGGTTGAATTGGTGATATCAATCACGATTGCAGGTGTGGTCGCATCTCTGGTCTTCTTTGCTATGGGCAAGATTCATCAGGGATTCATCGCTTTCCAGCGTGATATGAAAACATCCCGGCAATTGCTGACGATATCGGACGCAATTTATCGCGATGTTATCCAGTGTTCCGAGATGTCGTTTCAGGATAGCCTTCACCTTATATTGAGCATAAATCAGGACATAATCGAATACGCGAATCAAGATAGCGTGTTGACAAGGAACAACCATCGAATGTTTGGAAGAGATTTCAAGCTTTTAAGCTGTGATTGGTCACTTGAATCTTCTTCGGAGACATCGGACTCAACGAATTCCGAATTGCCGATCGTGTTGAATGCAGTATTCGAGGTTATGGATTCCCAAAAGGAAATTCGCGGAAGTGTGTTTGCGAGGATGAGAAGGTAATCTAATGCGCGAGAACTTGAATACCCTTCGAAAAAGCACATCGAATGATAGATCCGCAAAATGTAAAATAGCGTCCATTTTCGATAAGAGGATATCGAAGCGATTCATTATTGAGTTTACGAACAAGCTCTCGATTTTACTGAATTCGAAGATTCAGTTGGCCGCAGCAATGGAGATCCTTCACAAGCAGACAAACAATACACAAGCAAAGAGAATGATCAAATCCGTGAAGAAGGATGTGGAAAAGGGGAATTCTTTCTCCAATGCTCTACGCAAGTTCCCAACAGAGTTCGACGATTTATACATAGCCCTCGTTAAAGTGGGTGAGGTATCCGGCAATCTGTATAATGTTCTATCTTCACATGCAGCATACCTGCTTCACCAACATCAGCAGAAGAAAAAACTATACTCTGCTTCGATTTACCCATCTCTTCTCGTGATGGTCTCGATTGCTTCGATCATCATTTTCTTCACGGTTCTGCTGCCTGTTATTTCCGAGATGCTAAGTGAATTTGATGCGGAATTACCTTCGGGCACAAAGTTGCTTGTAAGCATCGGGAAGATGAATTTCAAAACGATTGCATTGGCAATAGTTCCCGCAATCGCCTTGATCATTTACATGTTCTATAAATTCAAAGATAACAATTTCATCAGTAAATTAGTGCTAAAATTCCCGATAATAGGATTGATATATCGAAAGGTCCAATTTGCACGATTTTTCAGGACTAGCGGAATACTACTGCAAAGCGGTATGTCGATTTCTGATTCGTTTTCAACGAGTATCAAGATCATTCAGAATGATATACTAAGGAAAAGCCTGAATCAGGCCCTTGTTAAAATCAGAAAAGGTCAATGCATCTCAGGGGCTCTAAAATCCACTAATCTTTTTGAGCCAATGAGTTATGAAATGATCGATGCAGGCGAACGAACGTCTCAATTAAGTCAAATACTTGTTTTCATTGCTGAGCACTACGAAAAAGAAGTTGACAACTATATGGAGACTTTACTCAATTTGGTCGAGCCGTTAATAATCATCTTTGTCGGCTTGTTGCTAGGATTTGTAGTGGTATCTTTGTATATCCCAATGTTTGACATTGTCAATATAATAGCATATTGAAAGCTTAGGAGGAAAAATGCGAACGCTGTGTATCACCATTGTTGTTGCAATTATAATGATGACATCCATGAATTTGTTTGCTGATGTGACGATTACCGAAGGGAATGACGGGCTTCATGTTGTGGGGAGCTCTTTTGGCCAGAATGACAATTGTTACAGAGCGATACTTGAGCCTAATGAATTGGAATTCAGAATATGCGAAAGCAATCCTGATGATAGTACAACTGTCGGGCTGATTAGAAACAATAACAGTCTTGAGGTCTCCTATTCTGGCATAGAAGGAGCAAATCCTTTTGTACTATCTTTGAGGAAAGGCGGACTATCAGTGCTTGACAGCAATAACTACGGACTCAGGCTTGATGGTGGAAAGCTGACAATATCATCTGGAGCTGATTACAGCAGCCTTGGTGACTATACATTCCTCTCTGAAGGCGATTCCTATTTCTATGGTAATCTGACAATTGGTTCGGACGAATCGCCAGAAAGAGAACAGCTGACTATTTATGCTAACACAGTTATTGATGGCAATATTACTGTTGGCTCATCAGAAAATCCTATCGGTTATGATGTCTATGGAACTTCAGAATTACACGGCGATGTAATCATTGGATCATATGAAGGAGCTCCGAATCGTACGGATGTAACAATTTCCGGTGCAACCTTTTTAAATGATGATGTTGTGATTGGATCGGATATTGTTCCGGTAGAATGCGACATCTTCGGAACTACCGAAATGCATGGCGGCGTAATAATCGGTTCTTCTGAAGCTCCTGCTGAATGCGAAATTAACGGAGCGCTTGTAGGGGATTTCACTATCGGAACTGAAACTAATCAAACAGGTTGCGAGGTATATGGCACCTCTACTTTTTACCAAGACATTTACTTTGAGCATGGTGTACGGATTGGACAAAATGAGCTTCCAGGACAACCTGCATCTTTCGTGAATTTCGGACCTACTGTTCTAATGGACGATGCGGCATTCGGTAGTGTCGCCACACCTATCTCAACCCAGTTTCATGGAGAAGTCAAAGCGATTGATGGTTTATGTATTGGCGAAAACGCTACCCTTCCAGCAAACTACCTCCTCGCAGTCGACGGCAAGATCGCATCGGAAGAGATGCTGATTAAAAATTCAGACCAATGGCCCGACTATGTATTCGATGAGAACTATGATCTTCCCGAGATCAACGAAGTCGAGCAGTTCATTGCCGAACACAAGCATCTGCCCGAAATGCCAACCTGCGAAGAGGTGAGTGAGAATGGCGTTGCGGTAGGAGCAATGCAGGCAAAGCTTCTTCAGAAAGTTGAAGAACTGACCCTCTATATGATCGAGTTGAAGAAAGAAAATGAAGCACTTCGGGATGAAATGAGCAAACTGAAGGACAGCTATCGACAGCAGGATTGATGACTCGCGTATCTGTACCGCAAAAAGTAAACGAAATCTTGCAGCATGCGGTTCAACGTGAAGCTACGGATATTCACTTTGAACCGTATGAGTCTTTATATCGTGTTCGCTTTCGAATTGATGGGATATTACAGGAATTCGTCAATATACCTCTAACTCAGAAGGATGAGTTCGTTTCCAGAATCAAGATACTGTCGGATCTGGATATCGCTGAACATCGCCGACCTCAGGATGGAAAATTCAATTTCAAGCACTTAGATTCAACCATCGACGTCCGTGTATCGATCTTACCGACTCAGCATGGAGAGAAAGTCGTCTTACGTCTTCTTCAACGGGATAATTTGAAATGGACGCTGAACGGTCTCGGTATGACTGACGATCAACTAGAGCTCATCCAAAACAGCATCCGCCATCCTTCTGGAATGATTCTGATAACCGGACCCACCGGAAGCGGGAAAACAACCACGCTCTATTCCATCATGAATGAGCTGAACAATGCCGAGATCAATATCACGACCATTGAAGATCCGATAGAATACCATCTTCCCGGCGTCAATCAATCTCATGTTCGCAGCGATATCGATTTCACATTTGCGACAGCGCTACGCTCGATATTACGGCAAGATCCGGATGTCATCATGGTGGGCGAAATCCGCGATCACGAGACAGCTGAAATCGCGGTCCGTGCATCCCTGACGGGGCATTTAATCCTCTCGACATTACACACGAACAATGCCCCGGCAACAATCTCACGCCTTGTTGACATCGGGATCGAGCCATATCTTGTCAGTTCATCTGTGCGTTTGATTGTTGCCCAGCGTCTTGTTCGTCTGGTATGCCAGAACTGCAAAGAGGAATTTCGTCCAGATCAGCAATTCCTTGAAAAATACAACATTGGAAATCAGAAGTTCTATCGGGGAGCAGGATGTGAGTGCTGCGACAACACTGGCTACAAAGGGAGAACCGGTATTTTCGAAATAATGGTAATCGACGATGAAATACGTAATATGATTGACAACCGCGCCACAGAACATGAAATGCGACAATATTCATACACAAATGGAATGCTATCACTGTTTTCCGATGGACTTCGGAAAGCGACAATGGGCCTAACATCGACCAAAGAAGTAATGAAACAGGCTGCAGAGTAATATGAGAATATTCAGGAAATTCGCATTGATACTAATGGCTCTGATCCTGATTCAGGGATCATTGCTTTCGGATCTATATTCGGAAACGCAACAAACGGAAGAACAACCAAAGAAGATAATCCCTGCTACAGCCCCAGGAAAAGAGCATAAACAGAATCAATTAAAACCGAAAGCATCGCCACCTAAAGGAATTCCCCAGAAGCCTCTTGTTCTGGTTGAGTTACCGGATTCTCTTCAGCCTGAATTTGTCGATTACGATTTACTATCAAAGAAATACTTCCAGAATATCGAACGCCTGAATCTGAAGGGGGTTGAGTTACGGGATATATTCCGCGGAATTGCATATCAGTACGATGTGAACCTTTTGATCGATAACTCCCTTGCTCAACCGGTAACCCTAACGCTTACAAATATTAAGGTGATCGATTGTATCAAACTTCTATGTGTTGAAAACAACCTTCTCGTAAGTCAGGATGGTGATGTATTGCGGATTGGACCCCAACCGGAAATTGAGGAACCCGAACCTGATCTGGATATCAAATATGTGAGAAACAAACTTACAATCGATATCGATAATGCGGATGTTGGAAAGGTCGTACGTAAAATATCTACTCTAACAGAAACGAATATTATCCTGGAACAATCTGCTCAAGGACGTATCTCTGGATTTATCAAATCAGTAGCAGTTGAAAAGGGAATTAAGATCCTATTTGAGACGAACGGCTTCGATGTCAGACAGAAGGATGATATCTATTACATATATCTCAGCGAGTTCGACAAAGAAGGAAAGCGGAAATCCCGAAAACGGATATGGATGACGGAAAGCGACGGTCTTCTGTCCTTCGAACTCGAAAACGTAGATATTGAAAACGTTATTCAAGAAATTATTCAGCAGGTTGACATTAACCTTATTACGTACGGAACTCCGAAAGGTAAAATAACCGCTAAATGCTCAGGACTATCTCTGGACGAGACTTTGAATTACCTCTTCCAAAGTACCGACTATTCTTTCAAAGTCGAAAACGGTATATACATCATCGGCGAAAAGAACAGCACAGGATTAGTGACGTCAAAGCTGATACGCCTGAACCACATCAGCTCGGAAGGAATTGAAAGTCTTCTACCTGATTTAATTCGAAAGCATACAACCATCAAACAAATTAAAGAACAGAACGCGCTTCTTGTCATCGGAACGAGTGATTTGATCTTTAAAACTGAGACATTCCTGTCCCAGATAGACCATCCAACACCACAGATACTGATTGAAGCGTTGGTTGTCGACATCAATACCAGCGATCTTCGAGAATTAGGTGTTTTACTCGGATCGAATGATGTATCAAGCGGAACGACTCCCTGGCAGAATTATAGCTTACTTGACATGGGCTTCAATGGAGAGGGGTCGTATTATGCTCAATACGACAAAGACGCTTTGAATAATGGGCTGAATACGCTTAGCGACTGGATGGGAGTAGCTGCGTTCGGAAAACTTCCCGGTGACTTCTATTTGAAGGTACAGGCTTTAGAAAACGAGGGGCTGGCCTTTGTTCGTTCCAGACCCCAAATAGCCACATTGAATGGCCATCCGGCAAGTATCGTCGTGGGTACAACGCAATATTACCTTTTGAAGACCGTGACCCCCGTTACTTCGAACGATGAAATTGTTACACAGGAGACCGAAAGATTCGAGAGAATCGAAGCAAATGTAACACTTTCGATTGTTCCGTGGGTTAGTGCATCTGGAGAGGTGACTGTCGAAATTCATCCGGAATTCCAAACCCCCGTCGGATCCTTCAACGCTGAAACCCCTCCGACGATCAACAGCAGAATCCTTGATTCAACCGTCAGATTACGAGATGGCGAAACGATCATTATGGGTGGGTTGATTCAGGAAAGTGATACGAAGAACGAGTACAAGGTACCAATATTAGGCGACATTCCCCTGTTGGGCTATCTATTCAGGGGCAAGAGCAAGAATAAATCGAAAACAGAACTTATGATCTATATCACTCCGCATATTTTTTATGGTGACGAACTCGATAACTCAAAATGGCAGCAGCTTCGTGAGAAACGAGAGCAAGTTATTGAAAAATGATCATCCCGTTTGTTGACCACTGTTATGAGACCTTTGAGATTGGGAATGATGTTTTAAAATACCTTCGCGTATTGATCAGATGGCAGAAAATCATAATTGAAGAGGCGCAAACGGTTCAGATCGACAATTCCGATATCGAATCGATTACCGATACCCTTAAGCAAATGCATGATCCCCGAGCTCAACAGTCGATTGTCATACTGCCTTCTTCAGAATTCTCGATTATCAATGCTGGAATTCCGATCGATCTTGATGACGAGGAATATGTCGAATGGATACATGACCAAATATCGATCAATATCCACAAGGAGCTCAATCAGATATCCTACGATACTATCAAGCCAACACTGACAGACGATATCTATGTTATCTGGACGGATCGCGCAACGATTGAAACGTGCGAAGGAATGCTAGCAGCAGCAGGTATAACGGCATTCTATCTGGGATCGGGAATCGAGTTTGCCGGACAGGGCTACCTATTCAACAACGATAAATTCTCAAGTGAACTGACTGTCTTGTCAAGCCTGGCTAACGGTCGGTATTCTTTCGGATACAGAGAAGGTCAACTGGAACGTATACAATCCCGGATATCAGGAGAGGATGAGCAATCTGTCGATGAACAGATTGATATCACCTCAAAGCTTCCGATTGCATACCTTGCGTGCTATGCATCGATTCTTCATCAGCGATACAAACTCGAACCGACAAATGATTTCTCTACTCCGCAAATGATCGATAAAGCCAGATTAGTAACAGAGAAACGTCGATCTATCTGGATCTCGATGTTGCTGGCATTGATACTAACCGTGATATTCATACCTGCTGGATTCGGCATTCTATGGACTCGTTATTCCATACAGGCGAAAGAAATGACGCTGGATACTCTGCGTGTTAGTACAGACGAATTGTTACGCGACCAGCAGCGACTTAAAATACTGAAGAGACAAGTCAAAGCCTACAATGAGATTCTCGATAAAAAAAGCCATACGGGAGGATATATAGAGATTGTGACGAAGCACGTTCCGGATCCGGTTCGTCTATCGGAAATTACAATTACCAACAGAGACGAGTGTGTTGATATCTTTGTGAAAGGCACCTCTGATCAAGATGGATTTGTTGCTGAATACATGAGGAGGTTGGACAACGATCCCCATCTGAAAAATGTGCATCTGGCTGTACTGAAAAACAAAGAAATCAATGCCAACACAAGAAAATCGCGAAAAGAAATCTACTTCGAGATAACTGGAAATGTTTGCGAATAAATACCTGCAAAACAATCGTTTCTGGCAATTGATAAACCTTATATCGGTGATGATCTTCTTATATTTACTCTTTAGTTTTGTGATTCCCATGTATGGAGGATGGTCGGAAGCACGCGCTGTCTCCAATGACCTGAAAATGGACATTCGTCAGCGGCAAGAACTGCTGGAATCTCGTGATCAAGTCTCGAATCAGAAGCATCGGCTATCAAGCAAATATGAAGATATATACGGTAATTTCCATGAGAAACACACCGAACATACGATTATTGAACTTATTCAGAAAACGGCACTGAAGAACAAAGTAGAAATTGCTAGCATCTCACCTTCGAGTACTGCGAAAACCAATGATTCTCGATATCTAATATCCTGTTCCGGAGCCTTCAAGGGCATCGGATTGTTCATCGATCAATTGGAACATGCCGAAAACGCTCTCCAGATCAAAGAAGCCACGTTAGAGCACAAAGAAAACGAATACAGCTTGAGTGCCACCATTACTGTCCTAATACGGAATCCAGAAGATCTGGAGTTACAATGAGCAAAACACCGTCGAACAGGATTTTAATCATTGGCTTGATCGTCATTGTCGTTATCATCTGGTTGAATCTGTTCTTCAGGATTTTCAGAGCAACGACAGAAGTGACCCTGGAGGTAGCGCAAAACATACCGACGATGGAATCCAAAACCGTTGTGGATACTTTTTCTGTGCGATTTTCCGGTGTGGTCAAGGATCCGTTCAGAATCAAAACGAACAATAACCCGACAATCATTCAACCGAAACAGGAAGTCGCTAAGGAATGCATCATTCCTCCGAAGATCGCATACAAAGGAATGATCGGAAAGACAGCCATTGTATTTTACAAGAATGAAACATATATCGTCGAACTCAAACAGGAAATCGATGACTGGATCGTTAAATCGATAAGCAAAGATAAGCTCGAAATTGAGTATCAGAAAGAAGTGTTTGAGTATGAGTTGACAGATTAGTCATAATATGATAATTTGATCCAACGAACTGATCACTACGCTTAGTAAGTCAGAAGATAGATATACATAGGAGAAAGACCATGAAGCATATGACTTGGATTCTAATATTGTTCGCATTATTCTTCCTATTCAGCTGCGATGAAAAATCAACCGATTCATCCGATACAACCGTTCCTGAAGTGCAAGTTGTCTATCCAGCGAATAACGCCGATATCGTTATAGGTACTCAGATAACAATACTGGCAGAAGCCTCCGATGCCAGTGGAATCGACAAGGTAGAATTCTATATCAATGGTGAAATGGAGTTCTCGGATAATGCTTTACCCTATGAATACGAATGGGACACCACAAACGAATCCGATGCAGCGAGCATCTATGCCAAAGCGTTTGATAAATCAAATAATAATGCGATGTCAAACGTGATTTCCGTCAATCTCAATGAACCTATCCAGAATATCCTTTCCGGCTATGTAAAGAACATTGACGGAACCCCCATTGCCGGTGCGATTGTAACCGTATCAGCAGCTCGCGTTTCAACAAAGGGAGTGAGAGATCAATATAATGAATCACCTCGAGAAGTTTATCGTGAATCAATCGATCACGACCGAATGATTGGACGTATCGGAAAAGAGGTAGATGGTCTTTGGGATCGTTCGACCACCGGTATTACCAGAAGAGGATTTTCATCCGATGACTTCAGAAAAATAAAAGACCAGAGTTTTGAGCAACTATTCACAAGAGATGAGTTTTCGTTGCGAGATAACCAGTGTCAAACAGATGAAGCTGGACTCTATGAATTCACCGATCTGGAAGCCGGCAGTTATTCGCTTTCTATAACAGTCGGATACTATGAAGATTATAGCAACGCGGTAACTCAAACCGAGGGTCTCGTTCAGCATGATGTAACGATGGATGCAACCGTGCTTCCCGATATCACGAATATCACCATCATTGATGGCACGAACAGCCTGACAGGTGACTGGGATGATTTCAATACCACCGCGTTGGGTGGTTATAACTTCTTTGCTTGCGAATTCAACTGGTGGAGCGACGACTGGACCGAGGATAACACATACTACTATCCGGAATACTCGGATTGGGAACAACTCAACTCCAGCTTGATAACCGAATCGGAATACACGTTCGACTCCGAAGAATACAATTCGTCGTATGGATGCTATACACTCTGCATGAATGTAGAAGACGAAGAAACGCCTTTTAGTGAAAATACTTACGAAGCGTATGAGGATCTTGATATGCTCTGCATGACAATCGTTAGTGAGTCACTTACCGAGCAAACAGGACCTTTCACGATACCGGATAACACACACGAGATTGCACTGCATATGCGTTTCTTTGATTCAGATTACGATCAAATCCGTACGATCATGTCACAATGGAGAGTTGAGATTTCAACGAACGGTGAGGATTGGGATGAAATCGGAACCAATGACGATTTAGGAAATACTCAGGCAGGATACGGCAAGACGTTTACTTACAGTCTGAACCAGTACAAAGGCGAAGATGTATATATCCAGACCAAACCCGATGCTTTGCCGCAATTGCCTTCAACGCTGGTAATAGAAAACTCGATCATCGAATACTCGCTCGACGGCAGCGGTTTCTCATCGAACACCGCGCCACTTCCGCCATCGAATCCATCACCTGGCGACAATACAACCGATGTTTCAACAACAGCCACACTGTCATGGAGCTGTACCGATCCCGATAGCGATCCTATGACTTATGATGTTTACTTTGGGACATCTGATATTCCTTCTCTGGTTAGCAGTGGTCAAACGACAATCACGTATAATCCTGGCACATTGACCGATAATACTACGTATTACTGGAAAATTGTAGCCCATGACGATCATTCTCATTCAACAGAAGGTGATATGTGGCAATTTACTACAGGAGTAGGTAGTGGCACAAATCAACCTCCGAGTGCTCCCTCGAATCCATCTCCTGCAGATAACACAACGAATGTCTCGACATCCGTTCTGCTTTCCTGGAGTTGCAGTGATCCGGATGGTGATCCTCGCACATATGATGTCTATTTCGGAACAGCTTCGACTCCACCGTTAGCCAATAGTGGTCAGAGTAATACGTTGTACAATCCAGGCACTCTGGAAGAGGAAACCACGTATTACTGGAAAATTGTAGCCCATGACGACCATTCACATTCAACAGATGGTGATATCTGGCAATTCACTACTGAAAGCACAAATCAACCTCCAAATGCTCCGTCTAGTCCCTCTCCAACGGATAATGCGACGGATGTTTCTACATCAACCACACTTTCATGGAGTTGCAACGATCCTGATGGTGATCCACTGACATACGACGTTTATTTTGGTACAACCTCAAGCCCTGTCCTGGTCAATAGCGGGCAAAACAATGCAATATATAATCCAGGAGCTCTTACACAAAATACAACCTATTACTGGAAGATTGTGGCTCACGACAATCATGCACATTCAACAGCAGGTGATGTTTGGAAATTCACGACAGGAACAAACCAAGCCCCTAATTCTCCGACAAACCCAATCCCAGAAGACAACGCAACAGACATTTCTTCTTCTCCAACGCTTACCTGGAGTTGCAACGATCCTGATGGTGATCCACTGACATACGACGTTTATTTCGGTACAACCACGAATCCCCCAATGGTAGGTTCAGGACTTTCAGAAGCAATCTATATTCCTGGAACTATTGAAGATGATACGAGGTATTACTGGAAAATCCTTGTTCATGACAACCATTCACACTGGACTGAAGGTGATCTCTGGCAGTTTGTTACAGGCGGAACAAACCAAGCGCCCAATCCACCAACCGATCCATATCCAGAGGATAATGCAACAGATGTAAACCAATACATTGAGCTTTCATGGCAATGCAGTGATGCCAATCTTGATCCACTTACATATAACGTATATTTGGGAACCGACTCAACGCCTGACAACGATGAATTGGTTTCTATTGGTCAAAGCGATAACTTCTATCAGTCAGCAGTTCTTCTAGATAATACGGTTTATTACTGGAAGATTGTTGCCAGTGATGGTGAGTTAGAAACAGAAAGCGATGTATGGCAATTCACCACCGAAGGCTCTGGAACCGGACAAGAGATGGTTTTGGTTCCAGCTGGGTCTTTTCAAATGGGATCTGCTCCGGGTAACCCCAATGATGCACTACCAGTTCACCTTGTGAATCTTGATTCATATTATATCGGTCAGTATGAAGTTACAAACCAGAATATAATCGATGTCTTCAATTGGGCATACCAGCAAGGTTACCTGAACTGCACAAGTACTTCGGTATCAAATGCCGAAGGAGATGAGCAGGAATTACTTGATATCAATGGATTGGGAGGACAGTATGAATGGAACGGAAGTGAACTTATATTCGTAGAGAGTTCATATTCGTCTTCACCTCAATGTCCTTGTATGGAAGTAAGCTGGTATGGAGCTGTTGCATATTGCAACTACCTGAGTATACATGATGAACTCACTCCTTGTTACGACCTTACCGATTGGAGCTGCGATTTCTCTGCCAACGGCTATCGTCTACCCACCGAGGCTGAGTGGGAGTATTCTGCACGAGGAACAACAGATGACACTGTAATGATATATTCGGGAAGCGATAATGTGTTTGATGTCGCATGGTTCGATGAGAATTCCGATGGGCAAACATATCCGGTAGGTCTGAAACAGCCAAATGGTATCAACACATACGATCAGAGTGGAAATGTTTATGAATGGTGTTGGGATTGGTATAGTGCAACGTACTATAGCGCATCACCAATCAATAATCCAACAGGTCCCGAAGATGGTTCATATCGTGTATATAGAGGCGGTAGCTGGTATGAAAACAGGTATTTTTGCCGTGTTTACTGGCGTAAATCAAAGTCTCCTAATCTAACACCTCATGATTGCGGATTTCGCATATGCCGGAATGCTGATTAGTAACTGAAGCTCAAGATTGATCATGTAATGATGAGGCGTCGGTTAAGTTCTGGCGTATCCCCCTGTGTTCTGCTTCTGGCAAATAGCTAAAGCACCACAATACCCCCTTTCGGGGGCTTCTTAAGTATCCTTATTTGATTAGAGCAAATAACGCTTGACATGTCGTATTGGGTTTGTACATTTGCACCATGAAGATATCAATAAGCGAAGTACGCCAAAAAGCACTTACTGCCTACGAACATGGCAAGGGGACACAATCGGAAATAGCCGATTTATTTGGGATTAGTTCCCGCACCTTCCAGCGATGGTACAGGCAGTACAAAAGCGATCGCACAACCGCTCCCAAACCCCGAGGCCACCGAGTAGCAGTTTATACTAGCGAGGCCTTGAAAGAATTGGATGAACTCATTCAAAATAAACCCGATGCAACACTTGAGGAGTTGCGTAAGGCTACAGGGAAGAAATGTTCGATCATGTCAGTGCACAGAGCTGTGGTCAGGCTTGGCTACAGCCTAAAAAAAACTCTACTCGCCAGCGAACAAAAGAGAGATAGCATAGCTCGAGCCCGTAGCCAATGGCGAGAGTTTCAGAAGAAGCTGGATTGCCGTCAGCTTGTCTTCGTCGACGAATCTTCGGCTAAAACAAACATGACCCGCCGATATGGAAGAGCACGAAGAGGTCAGCGAGTTACGTCATATGCACCCCACGGGCACTGGAACACCACGACAATGATTGGTTCCATAAGGCTTGATGGAACAACAACTTGTATGGCAGTAAACGGATCGACCAACGCTGAGGTATGGCGAGAGTATGTACGCCAGGTTCTTTGCCCGTCATTGAAGCAAGGAGATGTGATCATTGCAGATAATTTAAGTGCCCACAAAGATAAACTGGCCTGGGATATGATTGAAGCTTGCGGCGCCAGACTGGAATTTCTTCCCCCGTACAGTCCGGATCTAAATCCAATCGAAAAGATGTGGAGCAAAATCAAGGCATACCTGAGAGGAGTCGAGGCACGTACATTTGACACATTGATAGAAGCAATTGGACAGGCATTTGATTTAGTCGCAAACAGTGACGCAGAGGGTAATTTTTTTTCATGTGGATATGGTCATCTCATTCGTGATGCCCTCTAATTTCTGTGACCACTTCTAAACGCACGGATATTGATCAATGCATGCATCAGGAATATAACAAATCAGATTAAATCAAAAATGAACACTAAGAGAATAAGGGGCGGGAAACCGCCCTTTATCATTTATATCTTCTTCGTTTGCCGAATGGATTTGTGTTATCGAGATCAAAACAATCATGCCAAAACAACTTGGGCTCAAGAACTAAGTGCTTCAATAAATCATCACCAATTACCTTACCAGGATTATACCTGGGCTGTGTACTTTCACAAACCAGCTCCAGATTCAGAATCAGAAGAGCTGCCATGAAATCAAGTAGTACGCCAAGGCTTGCTCCGAATAGAGCCTCTTGGTCTTTGGGGTGCTTTGCCTCTGTGTACTTATCCCACCAAGACAGTCTTTGACCGTGTTCCCATTCCTTGAAGGGCTGAATCTCCAAATTGGACAAACGAATTGTCACAGCACACTGACAAAATTGGGACGTGGATAGACATTCCTGGTAATTCTTAATGCCATCACGTTTCTTGGCATTTGGATTTTCACTAATCGGTCTCTTTGCATCAATTCTTTGGCATACGTCTTTGAATAGCCGATCGACACCGGTGGCAGCAGCAATGGTAAGTTTTACAATTTCCGCAGAATCACAATCAAGATTATCTTCATGGAATTCAATAAATCTCGACAATGTGATCACATCCTGCTCTAAAGCAAGAAAATACTGCCAATGCTGCCTAATAAACTGAATTCGATCAGATATAACATTGTCTGGTTTTGTAGAAATCATCTTACAACCCCTATCGGCAGGATCACCACCGAGAACGTCTTCCTTTTTTATCTTGAGGATTCACTTTGAAAATCTGACAATCGAAAAGCTCAGGTTCCTTATGTAAGAACTTAACAAGTTTATCTCCCTCGTGATTGTAGGTATACACACTCGCAAGATCAATGTCTAAAATCAGCATCGCTGACACCATATTCAAAAGGTTCTTCAGCGTAGCGTTATGCAATACGCTTTTAATTACTTGTTTTCCATCTTCATTCTCCCACCTCGCTCTTGATCCATGCTTGAGACGTTGAAAGCTTTTCCACCAACTAATTTTATACTTATGCTCCCATTCTGCGAATGGCTGAAGCTCAATATCGGAAAGGAATATGCCAATCTTCCGTAAATGGATGAATGAAGGTGACGTTCTTGATACTAACATCTTATGCGATGATTTCAAACATTCACGATATCCTTTCATATCTTTCCGCTTTTCAACATCGAAATTTGGATGATATGGACTTGTTACATAGGCGTCAATCTCCAAGCATAGCTCTTTGAGAATGCCTTCTATTTCAGCGCCGGCAACAAGAATCATTTTCATGATTTCGATCGAAAAGCGCTCAAAATTCCGCTCCTGAAATGAAACGTATTGAGACAGAGTTATCATCTCCCTTTCCATGGCCAAGAAGAACTGCCAGTGACGCCAAATACTTGTAAGTTTCCATTTTCCTCGATCAAACCAAAACTGCTTTTCGAGCATATATTCTTTCTGCGATAAATGTTCTATCTCAATATCTGGTATTTCTTGTTGTAATCGTTCAAGGATTCCAGCTCGTTCATGTGCTGTATTTGCCTTTCGGTAGCTCATAATCGCTAATCGAGTTTCTTTCTTGACAAGCTGTATGATGCTACCATCGTCATCAGGAATATGATGATAATTTTTTTTTCTTGAGATAAGAAATGGCTCAAGTTCCTCCCTTGCAAAGCCACTAATCGTTGATTTCGCTTGCTTTCGGATATCGATGATTCCCCGAACCTGGTATTGTTTAAGGCAATCAATAAATTCAGAGGCAGAAGAAAAGCCTTGATACCCAATCGTAAAAAAGCTTTGTCATTAATCCATCCTATTGTGATGAGGCTTCAGTGTCGTCAAAGAATGTTGTCGCCTTCGCATCATCGTAGCCTCGGTGTGGGGTTGGTGGAGAATATGGTGCAAGATTGTTATGCGTGATGAAGATGTGTCAAATCATTTTATGTTGGCGGTGATTATGCCAGATAAACGAAAAGGGCACCATGGGGTACCCGGTTCGAATTTACGGATTGTTCCGTAACTGAAAGCCATGCAGTGCATTGCGTGGCGAATCATCTCCGAATTATTCTCCGTATTTTCTATAGACCGTGCGTGGCTTGGAGCTGGTCGTCTCCTTTTCCGCGCTCAGCACCTCCGCCTTTACGAGTGCGTCAAGAGCGGGATTGAGCTGTGCCGCTGTTATCTTGCCGCCCAAGGCTTTGTGGAGCTCGGTTTTCGATATCCCACCTGAGGCAATCAGCTCCGCCGGCATCTCCTCGCGGAACGCCCACGCGACCCAATCATCGGCATCGACCTCCAGCTCGACGATCGCGGCAAAACGGCTCTTCACCGGCTCCAGGATGCCCATCACGCCTGCCTTGTCCTCGCGACGATTGGTTGCTGCCAGAAAAACGACATGCTCCGACACCTTGTGTCCGTTGACCCGACGCGCCAGGATCAGCTGCATGACCGCGCTGTGCACGCTTGCGGGTGCCCGCCCGAGGTCGTCGAGGAAGAACAGGGTGGGACTGTCGGCGTTGATAAGCTTCAGGAGGTCACCAAGAAGCAGGAAGGTGGCTTCGTCTTTGTCCGCAACAGGAAAGGGTAATCCTTTGTAGTCGGTCGGATCGGACACTGCGGGATGGTTGATAATGAGGTCCGCTCCGGCGTCATTACACGCTTGCGCAACCAGATCGCTCTTGCCGTTTACAACCTCGAGGATCAGCTGAACGACCTCCAGGGCGATGATGATCACGTTTTGGGGTATTTTCACGGATGCCTCCTATGCGGTCTTTGGGATGGGTAGCGCGAGGACGTCGCGGTAGTAGTGGCAGAACTGGTTCACGGCGCAGTAGTTCATGCAACGCTTTGGGGTATCCTCGCGGGTGACGATGTGAAGGCTAGAACAAATAACGCTTGATATGTCGTAAATGATTTATATATTTGCACCATGAAGATATCAACAAGCGAAGTACGCAAAAAAGCATTGGCTGCCTATGAGCAGGGCAAGGGAACGCAATCGGAAATAGCCGATTTGTTTGGTATTAGCTCAAGAACATTCCAGCGATGGTACAGGCAGTATAAAACTGATTGTACAACTTCTCCAAAACCACGAGGTCACCGAGTAGCAGTCTATACTGGTGAGTCCTTGAAAGAATTGGATGAACTCATCCAAAATAAACCAGATGCAACCCTTGAGGAGTTGCGTAAGGCTACGGGGAAGGAATGTTCGATCATGTCAGTGCACAGAGCAGTAATCAAACTTGGTTACAGCGTAATAAAAAGCTCTATTCGCAAGCGAACAAAAGAGAGATAGCATAGCACAAGCCCGTAGCGAGTGGCAAGAATTCCAGAAGAATCTGGATTGCAGCCAGCTTGTTTTCATCGACGAATCTTCGGCGAAAACCAACATGACCCGTCGATACGGAAGAGCACGGAAAGGTCAGCGAGTTACGTCTTATGCACCCCACGGACACTGGAACACCACGACAATGATTGGTTCCATAAGGCTAGATAGAGGCAATTGGAGAGGCATTTGGTTTCGTCACAAATAGCGATGCAGAGGGTTATTTTTTCCATGTGGAGATAAACATCTCTATCGTGAATTGCTCTAGAAAATGTTCATCGGTTATACTAGTTTCTAAAGCTTGTTATGTTGCTGGTTCTCAACAAGGATCGCCAATAATCCTTTGCCGTTTACACCTATATTTACATCCACGGGGACAAATAGGGGATTTTGATAATACGTATAACTTGTTGATGTGTAATCAAATGATGGATACAATAATGGCGGAGATGTAGGGATTCGAACCCTAGACCCAGTTTCCTGAGCACACGATTTCCAATCGTGCTCCTTAAGCCAGCTCGGACACATCTCCGCTTATATGATTTTTCGATTGAAATGCGCGGGGCAGTTCATTCGGAAAATCTTCTCTCAAGACAATTTCAACGTTCGCAACAAAGGTCTCACAATCAATTCGACGGTGAGATTGTCAAGGTGATGCAACAAAAATCAGGCGGTTCTTTTTGTAAACGAATTTTTTCAGCGATTCTCAACCGGCGTCGGTCGGTCGGGCCTAATGCCTGAAATGCCGGGTACCGGTCATGATCATGGTGATGCCGTAGTGGTCGCAGGCTTCGATGACTTCCTGGTCGCCGCGAGAGCCGCCGGGTTGGATGACCGCTTTGATGCCCAGTTCGTGGATGCTGTCGATGCTGTCCCGGAATGGGAAAAAGCCGTCGGAGCCGCACACGCAACCTTGTAACGACAGCCCGAATTTCTCCGCCTTGCGGATGGCGATCTCGGTCGAATCGATGCGACTGGTCTGCCCGATGCCGAGTCCGATGGTGCGGTCGCCCAAAGTGAAGCACACCGCGTTGGACTTGAGTAGCGCGACCGTCTTCCAGGCGAACCGTAACGCCCTCATCTCGGTGTCGTCCGGCTTGCGTTCGGTGACGATCTTCCACTCGGCTTCGTCGTCCGGCAGGATGTCCTTCGACTGGTAGAGCACACCGTTCATACAGCTCACGACCTGGTTCGGATCGCTGTAGAGCTTTGATATATCGTAGCGGATGAGTCGCCGGTTCTTCTTCTTCGTCAGCCGTTCGAGTGCTTCCTCGGTGAAGCCGGGCGCCAGGATGATCTCGGTGAATACCTCGTTGATCTTCAGCGCGGCTTCGATCTCAAGCGTGTCGTTGACGATTACAATCCCGCCGAATGGCGACTGTGTGTCGGTGGCGAACGCCTTTTCGTATGCTTCGGCGAGCGTGTTTCCGCTACCGATACCGCACGGATTGGTGTGCTTGAAGATGCCGACCGTCTTCGACTGATCGCCTTCGAGCGGAAACTTGCGGATCATGCGCAGCGCGGCGTCGATATCGAGGTAGTTGTTGTAGGAAAGCTGTTTGCCGTGGAGCTGCTCGATGGCGGAGAGATTCCCGTCCTCGTACAGCGCGGCCGACTGGTGTGGGTTTTCGCCGTAGCGCAGGATTTCCTTACGGTGCGCGGTTAACTGCAATGTCTCCGGTTGCTCGATCTCGTCGATGCGGTTTAAATAGCCGCTGATCATGGTGTCGTAGCGCGCGGTGTGGGTGAAAGCCTTTCGGGCGAGTTCCTGTCGTGCCTTCAGCGCTTCTTCGTCCGACAGATCGAGGAGTTCTATCACCCTCGGGTAGTCCTCAGGATCGACGACCACGGTGACGAAGCGGTAGTTCTTGGCTGCTGCGCGGATCATGGTCGGGCCGCCGATGTCGATGTTCTCGATGATGTCCTCGTGCGTCGCGTCGGATTTCCCGAGCGTCTCCTCGAACGGGTAGAGGTTGACCGCCACGATGTCGATCCACCGGATGCCCAGTTCTTCGGCTTTGGCGATGTGTTCGGCGTTGTCGCGCAGACCGAGGATCGCGCCGTGGATCATGGGGTGCAGTGTCTTGACACGACCGTCCATGATCTCGGGGAACCCGGTCACGTCGGAAACGTTGGTCACCGGTAGCTCCGCTTGCCGGATGGCACGTGCGGTGCCGCCTGTGGAAAGGATTTCGTAGCCTTGCTCGTGAAGCGCTCGGGCGAATGGGATCAATCCCTGCTTGTCCGATACGCTGATAAGGGCTCTTTTCATGAATGTTTCTCCGCTTTTTTGATCACCTCCAGGCCGCTCAGTTCGCCCGGATTGATATCTCGATAGATTTTCTGAAACGCCTCGACGACCTTGCGGTCGAACTGCACTTCGATATTCTTCAGGATTTCCTGAAACGCCGTTTCTGTTGACAGCGCTTTGCGGTAGGGTCGGTCGGAGGTGATGGCGTCGAAGGTGTCGGCGACGGCAACGATACGTGCCAGCATGGAAATCTGATCCCCCTGCAAGCCGTTCGGGTAGCCGTTCCCGTCGATGCGCTCGTGGTGCTGCCCCACGATGTTGAATACCTCTTCGTCCAGGTCGATCGGCCGAATGATCTTCACGCCGATGGATGGGTGCTCTTTCATCACCTCGTATTCGAGCGGATCGAGCTTGCGCGGCGCACGCAGGATGCCGTGCGAGATGCCGAGTTTGCCGATGTCGTGCAGCACCGAGCCCAGCCGGAGGATTTTCAGCGTATCGCTGTCCAGGTCCATCTGCTGGCCGATCATCAGGCTGATGGCGGTAACCCGTTCGGAGTGACCGCGCGTGTATTCGTCGCTCGCCTCGAGGGCGTTGATCATCGCCAGGATGGTGCCGACCAGGTTCTCTTCGAGCTTCTGGTTGGCGACGACCAGTTCTTTGGTCTTCTCTATGACCTTCTCTTCGAGCAGGTCGTAGTAGCGTTCGATCTGAAGTTGCAAGGCGCGCTTCTCAATCGCTTTGGTGACCGTGATGAGCAGTTCGTTCATGCTGAAGGGCTTCTTCAGGTAGTCGTACGCGCCCAGCCGGAAGGACACCATCAGATTGTTCAGGTCGGCGTGCCCGGTGATCATGATCACGGGCAGCTTCTTGTCGTATCGCTTGACCAGCTTCAGGAAGGTTATGCCGTCCATTTTCGGCATCTGAATGTCCGTGACCACGGTGTCGATATCGAGATGCTCGATCAGATCGGGGAGGGTAGTCGGGTCGGATACGGCAGTCACTTTGAAGTCGTTGTCCTCCAGGGTCTCCTGCATGATTTCGAGGATCGCCACCTCGTCATCGACCAGCAGGATGTGCTTTTTCCGATTGCCGATCTCAGATAAACTGTCCAGTGCATTGCTATTCATATCGCAGCGCCTTTACCGGGTTGAGATTGCTTGCGTGAATCGCCGGCGCGATACCGAACACCAATCCCACACCCACTGAAATGATTACTGCCAGGACAATCATTTTGACGTCGATCACTACCTCCATGTCGATAAAGGAGGAGACCTTGCCCACAATCGATACGCCCAACATCACCCCGAGAATACCGCCGATAAGAGTCGTAAGAACCGTCTGTACCATGAATTGTACGAATATATCGAACCGCCGGGCGCCTGTAGCCATGCGGATTCCGATTTCCCTTGTCCGCTCCTGAATCGTCGCCAGCATGATGTTCGTGATCACGATTCCGCCTACGAACAACGAAATACTGCTGATCATGATGAATACGACCTTGAACACCATTGTATCCTGCGAGTTCTGGTCGATGCGCTCCTTCGCGGACTCGACGATGAAAATCTGATGTCCGTGACGCAGGTTCAGCAGGATAGCATCCAACTTTTCCTTGAACGGGATGACCTGCGAAACGTCCTTCAACTTTACGTCGAAGCTCTGAATGCGGTTTTGCGTGGATACCTTGTGCAGTACGGTGCTCAGTGGCACGAAGCATCTGCGGTTGAGGTACGCCAGCGCGTTGTCGTCTCCGATCTGGTTGCGGGACTTCATATAGCGGTGTTTCATCACGCCGATGACCTGGAATTTCCGGTCCATTACGTAAAAATATTTGCCGATCGGATTCTCGTTTCCGAAGAGCTCGTCCCGCACCGCCGTACCGATCACGATCACGTCGTTGTAGGCATCCACATCGAAATCGTTCAGGAAGCGCCCCTTCTGCACCGTCCATTCCTCGATCTTGGTGAAATCGGGAAAGACGCCCATGACCGGAGTCCAGTATTCCTTTCCGTTGTAGAACGCGCGAAACCATTGCCACTGATTGAATTGCGGATTGAAGTAGAGCGCTTCCGGGATCAGCGACTCGATCAGCCGCAGCTCTTTGAATGTGAAAAACCAGCGCTCGTTGTTCTCTTTATTGTATTCCCAGTTGCGTTCCACGGATATCTTGGTAGCGCCGCCGCGCTCCTGGAGCCACTGCTCGGTCATCTTGTTGACGCCCTTGACCAGCGACAGCACCACGATGATCGACATGGTTCCGAGCACGATGCCCATCACCGTCACGATGGTTCGCACCTTGCGAATCCACAGGTCGGAAAGCCCGACAATGACGCTCTCTCTAAGCGATATCGCCATTGGTAATCTTCCCGTCGATGATATGGATGATGCGGTTCGCCTGTTCGGCGACCCGCGGATCGTGCGTCACCATGATGATCGTGTTGCCCTTGTGGTGCAGTTCGGAGAAAATATTCAAGATGTCGCTGCCGGAATTGGTGTCGAGGTTGCCGGTGGGTTCGTCCGCGAGGATGATCGCCGGTTTGTTGACGATCGCTCGTGCGATGGCGACACGTTGCCGCTGACCACCCGACAGCTCGGAGGGCTTGTGCTTCAGTCGATCGCCCAGCCCGACCTGCTCCAGAATCTCGATCGCCTGTTTCTTGCGCTTTACGGGCGATATGCCGCAGTACATCAGCGGGAGCTCGACGTTCTTCAGGATGTTGAGGTGCGGGAGGAGATTGAAGGTCTGGAAGACGAAGCCGATCTTCTGGTTGCGCACCGTGGCGAGCTGCCGTTTCTTGAGCTTGCTCACCTCGCTGTCTTCGAGGATATAGTCGCCGCCGGAGGGGGTGTCCAGGCAACCGAGGATGTGCATCAGCGTCGATTTGCCCGACCCGGAAGGCCCCATGATCGCCAGAAATTCTCCGCGATAAATTTCGATATCAACGCCGTCCAGTGCGGTAACCTTATGTTTGCCCATGTCATAAACTTTTTCGAGATTCTCCGTCTTGATGATGACTTCTTGCATCGTCCAACCTGCCGTTTTCATTATATTATGCGGCAAATTTTCACACTTACCGCGGCTTGGCAATGTTTTCTTTCCAAATTCACCGCAACTGCGGAAACCGCAACGTGATATTCATTGTCCCGGGCACGATATTCCGGAAGAATGCCGTGTTCCAGTCCGGCGGTATCCGGTGTCCATGGATCGTAATCCGCACCACGGCATCCCGCGGCAATTTGTCGATGTCCGCGCGCATCTTCCGCTCGATTGTCGCTGTATCCTCTCGCTGGGTGTCGTACTCGAGCACGAACATCGGACGCGACGGAAGCTCGATAAAACGGTGTTCAAGTCTTCCGTCCCGCCATGTGAAATCGAAATAGCCCTTCTCCTCGAATCGCTCGATGAACGATGTCCGCTCCAGCGATCCCGCGTAATATACCGGCTCGAGAATCTGCCACTTGTGGATGTGCCCGGCGAGCACGGCGTCGAATTCTTGCGGGATATCGTGCGGATTCAGCACGTCGTCACGGCCACGGAAGGTGTAGTTTTCGATGCGCGAACCATCGACCGCCTGATGCATGCACAGCAGCCTGAGAGCGGCTTCGTGTTTCTGCCAGCCTGTCGCGTCGAGCAGGCTGGGGAAACGGGTGCGGATGTGGTCGCGGTCGTTCGGGAAGCCGCTGATCACGACGTCTGTGCCGCGAATGTTCAATCGGAAGCTGTCCGGCTTCTCGAAGATATGCACATGGTCGTGCAGCGCGAGCAGGCCGTGCGGGATGTTCGAGCGCTCGTGGTTGCCCGGTACGATATAGACCGGGATTTCGTGGTCGGCGACCCTGAATATTCGCTGGAACACCATCCAGACCAGCTTTTCCGGTATCTTGCTGCGGTAGAACAGATCACCGCCGTGGATCAGGAAATCGACCTTCTCCTCGATCGCCCGTTCCAGCACGAGGTCGAAGTTCCGAAAGAAATCCTCGCCCCGTCTGCGCCGCTCCAGACGCGGACGAAACGGGTAGTCGTATCCCAGATGCGAATCCGAGAAGAAGATGAATCTTATCGCGCTCATCCGTCCATTGGGGATGAAGGTGCGATGATTGTCAATGGATTCGTGCATCATGCAAAACTATTGCAGAATAAGATTGGGAACATACAAATTGCCGTTGCTCAAAAAGTGCCAGGAAATCGCCGTCGAGAATTCTGTAAATTCTATAAAAATTCCATGTTCGAATCCGGCGTATCGGCGGAAATAGCTGGACAGCATTGATGTGTAACGCATTTTCGTCGAAAAGAAATAACCTTGGGAGATGGCTATGAAAAAAAGTCTGATATTAATTCTTGGCTTGCTTATCACGGTCGGTGGACTCTTCGCCGATTACACAATCAATTTCGAATCGGAATCCAAATCATCCTATACTGCCGGCGATATCTCGCTGAGCGGCATCGAATGGAACATGAGCAACGCGCTGATCGGCTCGCTTGACAACGACAAGAAGAACGGCTCGAAATCGGCCCGTGTCAAGACCGGCGGCTCCATGACCATGCTGGAAGACAAAGTGACCGGCATCGGCACCATCTCGCTCTACTACGCCAAATACGGCACCGACTCGACCGCGCCCACTTTCCGCGTCGAATACAGCACCAACGGCGGTACCGACTGGATTCAAACGGGAACAGACTTCAATTCCAATGTGCAGAGCGACCTGGCATACTGGAGCGCCGATATCAATGTCCAGGGCAACGTCCGCGTGCGTATCACAGCCATCTCCGGAAGCAGCGACAAGCGAGGAAACATCGACGATATCGTGATGACCGACCTCAGCGATTACTACTTCTCCGCCGCGGGTCTGACCGGCTCCGCGCTCAAGGACGAGCTGCACGAAATCATCGACGGGCACACGTTCTTCGACTACGATGGCGTGAAAACCGCGCTCCAGGTGCTCGACGAAGACCCCGAGAACTCCTCCAACGTGATCAGCCTCTACACCGGATGGTCGATCGCGAAGACCAATTTCAACACCAACAACGGCTGGAACCGCGAGCACGTCTGGGCAAAATCCCACGGCAACTTCGACATCGACGAATACCCGGGAACCGACCTGCACCACCTGCGCCCGGAAGACTCCACCGTCAACACCATGAAGCTCAACCGCGACTTCGACGAGGGCGGCAACGAATACATCGACGGTGACGGCGCCACCGGATGCTACTGGACCACCGACACCTGGGAACCACGCGACGAGGTCAAAGGCGACGTGGCGCGCATGATGTTCTACATGGACGTCCGCTATGAAGGTGATAGTGGCGAAGTCGATCTCGAACTGGTCGATGCGGTCGATACCGACGATCCCGACACCGGCGATTATCTGGGCGAACACGGCAGGCTGACCACCCTCTTGAAATGGCATGCCGAAGATCCCGTTTCTGGAGCGGAAGAGACCCGCAATCAGGCGATCTACGATAACTGGCAGCACAATAGAAATCCCTTCATCGATCACCCCGAATACGTTTGGGAGATATGGGGAACGCCGACGCTTTCCAGCAACCCGACCGTCCTCGACTTCGGCGATGTGAATACCGGAGAGACCTCGGATGTGGCATGGTTCGACCTGACCGGCGACGACCTCGTCGATGACGTGACCGTTACCGCGCCGGACGGTTTCGAAATATCCACCGCCAGCGGAAGCGGATTCACCGGCCAGCTTGTCCTTTCACCCACCGGGCGCGACCTCTTCCGTCGCGTCTATGTCCGGTTCGCTCCGACCGCCGCTCAGGGATACGATTCTTCGATCACCTGTGCCTCGACGCAGTCCGAAAACGAGACGATTTCCGTATCGGGCAACGGCGTGGATGCGGGTAGCCCCGGAGTTCTGGCGATCATCAACGAGTGGTCACAAGGAGACGGCGGATCGAAGGAATGGGTCGAGATCGTCACGATTCAAGACAACCTCGATATGCGTGGCTGGGTGCTCTCGGACGAAAGCGAATCCTACTGCACCTTCCTCGACGGCGCGGAATCACCCTGGGCGTCCGTCCCCATGGGAACCGTGATCGTGATCTACAACGGCAACGACCGCGACACGAACCTGCCCGAAGACGACCTGACCGTTGTCGAGGTCGGCAACAAGCAGGTGGTCAGCGCGCACGACCAGGCCGACCTGTTCATCAATAACGGCTGGCAGGGATTCTCCAACAGTACGTCAACCGACAATCCGAAGCTCACCGACGGCGTATCGCGCGCGATCATACACGACTGGGATCAGGGCAACAACGGCGCCTTTACATCGATCCGCCCGGCCGGAAGCACCGCGATCTACTACACCGCGGGAGGCGAGGAAGGCGTCTCGACGGCTGCCAACTGGACCTCCGTAGCAGCCACAAGCCCCGAGGTGACGCCATCCACCGGAAACGGCGGTAGCAATTCCGAATGGCTCGATGAAACGCTGCCCGTCGAGCTGTCGTCCTTCTCCGCGACCATCCCCGGGGACAACGAGGTACTCATCCGCTGGATCACCCAGTCCGAAACCGATATGCTGGGCTACAACCTGCTGCGCGCTGAACTGGCGCTGATGGGCGACGCCACGCGGATCAATCCGGATATCATCCCGGCGGAAAACCAGCCCTGCGAAACCCGATACGAATACGGCGATCCGGAAATCCAGCCGGAAACCGCTTACTACTACTGGCTCGAATCGATTTCCGCGAGCGGTCAAAGCGAATTCTTCGGTCCTGTCGATGTCTTCGTGACTGAGGACGATCCCGGACAGGTGCCCGACGCGGAATCGGTCACGCAACTTCTCGCCAACTACCCGAATCCGTTCAACCCATCCACCGAGATCGGCTACTCGCTCGTGGAAGCCGGACACGTCACCATCGAGGTGTTCAACCTCAGAGGACAATTGATCCGGACGCTTGTCGATCAAACGATGACCGAAGGTGTGCATCATATCGAGTGGCTGGGCGACGACCAGTCCGGAAAGCCGGTCGGAAGCGGTATCTACCTCTACCGCATGAAGACAGATAGCTACATCTCGACACGCAAGATGCTGATGATTCAATAGGTTCGGCTTTCGCGCAGCGAAAACGATACCCATGAACGTTGTAATCCCGATTTATCGGGATTATGTTAGTGGATGTTCGGCTTTCGCGTAGCGAAATAGCGAGAGTGGAATATCGTTTATTGTAGGGGCAGGTCCCTGTGCCTGCCCTTCCTTTTCTTTTCCCACGGATAGATAACAACCATACACCATGATTCAAGGAGGGTCAATGAACGCAACATGTGCAAATTCGAAGATGAGAAGTCTGTCGGGTGGCAAGGTGCTCGACGTCGCGACCGGCGCGGGAGAATTCATCCGCGTGATGATGCGCCTATTCGCAGATTACGAGGAATTTGTCGGAATCGATAGTTCGGACAGGGCGCTGGCTGCGGCAAAGAAGGCGTTTGCGGACGATCCGGTGACGTTCGAAGCGATGGATGCGTCGAAGATGGCTTACATCGACGGCGCTTTCGACACGGTGGCGATCTCGAATTCCCTGCATCACCTCTCCGACCGGGACGACGTGCTTGGCGAGATGCTTCGGGTTCTCCGTCCGGGCGGTAATTTCATCGTGCGCGAGATGATCCGCGACGGCGAACAGTCACCGGCTCAGATGAACCACGTCGATCTGCATCACTGGTGGGCGAAGATCGACACGATCCTGGACATCCACCACCAGCCAACCTACACGGCGGAGCAGCTCGAGGCGATCATGCGCGCTCTGCCGCTCGACAAGCTCGAGAAGTTCGAGTTCAACCTGCCGGTGGATGACAATCAGCAAGCCGAAATCGTCGAGAGAATGACGAAGATGATCGATCCCTATGTCGATCGCGTTCAAGACCACTCCGAATACGCGTCGCTGAAACAGGAGGGTGAAGAGCTGAAATCACGCTTGCGGAAGTCGGGCTTCGCACCCGCCACGACCGTGTTCTATTTCGGCGTTAAGTGATGGTGCAAGGGCAACACTTCGATACGGTTTGGAAGTGTGATATCTCCGGAAAAACCTCTCCCTGATCCTCCCCTGATTAGGGAGGGAAGTTGTTGTTGGGCAGCGTAATAGCTCCTTTCTCCTACTTAGGATAAAGGTTGGGAGAAGGATTCCCACCAGCATTTTCACACGTTCTGTCCGTGATTGCCCATTCTCTTTGAAGATCGCACCACAAATTTCTTGACCGACTTCGGCCAAACACCAACATATTGCAATATATTTTCACCGTTATGGAAGGTAGCTATGCGATACGTTTTCATCCTTCTGGCTTTTCTGTGCGCGATTCTATCCGCGCAGGATTCGCTTACGGTCATCGGTGAAATATCAATCCCATCGGATTATGACGGTACGATAAGATTTCCGAATGGTTCTCTCAATTACAGGTCGGACGGCGACATGAATCAGGATGGGTATAGCGACTACATCTGTTCGTTCTACAGTTTCGAGCTGGAAAACCACTGCCTTGCAGCCTTCTGGGGCGGGACAACGCCATGGATGTTTCCGGACGAGATCGCTCTCAATCCCAATTCATTCCATTGTTTACTCCAACCGAGCTGGCATGGTGATCTGAATAGCGACGGCTGGAACGATATGGTGATCACATACTGGAATTACGTCGATATTTGTTACGCCGGGATCATTGATGGTGACGGCGAGTTCACCGCAGATACCGATTCGACCTTTTTTTACTGGTATTGGGGCGGATTCCAAGCGTGGAACGGGGGCTTTGACTTCAATGCGGATGGCTACGACGATATCCTGTGCCTCGATCACACTTCAGAATTCTGGAACGGAAACGTGGATATTCTCTATGGCGCAGACCCCATGGATACGATAACCGATCTTCACATCGAAGGAAACAACAGCGATTTCTATATGCTCGGAGACGTGGCATCCGTCGGCGATGTGAATGGAGACGGCAATCCGGACCTACTGCTGACGAACAATTATTTCGACGAGTTCTATGGTCCGGTTTTCATGAATGTCTATTGCGGTGGCGAGGATTTCGACACGATCCCCGAAACAACCATCCGGATGCCGGATAACTTCTTTGTCATGGAAAACCTGGGTGTCATGAAATCCAATGGCGACTTCAACGGCGACGGATTCGACGACACGATCTGGGCGGAGAGCGATTCGCTGTATATCCTGTGGGGATCGGAAGATTTGACGTTTCCCATGTCGAGCTTCAATCTGGCCAACGGCGTCAGTTCGCAAAATCCTTCGAGCTGTTACTACTGCAACATCAACAACGACCAGTATGACGATATCGCGACGAGAATCCGAACCGGCGATTACGTTTATTTCTACCTCGGCGGAGAGAGCATTCCTGAGGAGCCGGGCTATGCCATTCCGGTCGATGGTTCAGGATATGCCTGGCATGTTGGAGGAACCCTGGGCGATATCAACGGCGATGGGCACAACGACGTTTACGTGATTCCCGATGAAGACTACTCCCACGCGATCATCTACTCCCTCGATCCCGCCTCGATCGACGAGGATGAAATCGAGAAGCGCGAGCTCGTCAACCTGTCGAGCTACCCCAATCCGTTCCGCGGTTCGACCACGATCCATCTGGATATGCCGGCGGACCAGCTCCGAGACGCGACCATCGAGATATTCAACGTCCGGGGTCAGAAGGTGCGATCGTTGCCAGTCGATCAGAACACCTTTGTGACGTGGGACGCGATGGATGAAAGCGAGCGACTGGTGTCGTCGGGTGTGTATTTCTATCGGCTGAACCGGAGAGGGAACACGCTGGCGGTAAGAAAGTTGCTGTTGGTGCGGTAGGGAAGGGGATGCCGAGCTGGAGCTCGGCGGACCAAAAGAAAACCCCTCCATCGCGGGGACAGAGGGGCAATGATTTATCGATCGGACTACAGGTTGTAGTACAGATTCATTTCGAATGGATGCGGTCTGTTGCGTACCGCGACGACCTCTTTCATCTTCTCGGTGATCCAGCTCTGGATCAGGTCTTCGTTGAACACGCCGCCCTGGAGAAGGTACTCGTGGTCTTCTTTCAACGCCTCGAGCGCTTCTTCGAGCGAGGTCGGGATGGAGACCAGTTTGTTTTTTTCTTCGTCGGGCCATGAGAACACGTTGTCGTCGTACGGTCCGTAGCCGTTTTCCTTGGTGGGCATGATCTTGTTCTTGATGCCGTCGAGGCCGGCCATCAGGAGCGCGCTCATGGCGAAGTAGTAGTTGCAGGTACCGTCGCCGGTGCGGAACTCGATCCGCTTGGCTTCTTCGCTGGTGGCGTACTTGGGGATGCGGATGGCGGCGCTACGGTTGGCAAGGCCGAAGAAGAGTTTCACGGGCGCTTCGAATCCGGGCAGCAAGCGCTTGAAGGAGTTCGTGCTGGGATTGGTGAACGCGGTGAGCGATCTTCCGTGGTGCAGGATCCCGCCGATGAACCAGAGCGCTTCGTCGGAGAGGTCGGCGTAGTTACCCTTTTTGTAGAATACATTCTTGCCTTTCTTGCGAAGCTGGATGTGGAAGTGCATGCCGTTACCGGGTTCGTCATAGAGCGGCTTGGGCATGAAGGTGGCAGTGAGGTCGTGCTTGAGCGCCGTATTATGGATGATGTCCTTGATATACATCATCTGGTCGATGATCTGCTCGAACGGTTGCAAAGTTGTTTCGATCTCCTGCTGTGAAGAGAGTCCAACCTCGTGGTGGTGGTACCGCACGCTACACCCGATATCTTCGATCTCGTTGACCATCTCCTGCCGAATGTCGGCGAACTTGTCGAAGGGCACGTCGATATGGTAACCCTTGCGGTTGGCGACGGCGGTTCCGTTTTTATCCTTGTAGCCGAAGGGGAGGTCTTCCTTGTTTTCTTCGGAGGTGAAGGAGAATCCGGCGGTGTATTTGCCGTTGTGGATTTCGGCTTCGTTGAAAAGGTAGAACTCGAATTCGGGAATCCAGAGCGATTGATCGGCGACACCGGTATCTTCCATATATTTCTGTGCGCGTTTCGCGAGGCTGCGCGGGTCTTTGATGAATCCTACGCGCGTATCGGCGTCGCAGATGTAGCAGAGCATCCTGAGTGTTGGATACTCGGTGAAGGGATCGATGATGGCGGTGTTGAGGTCTGGGATCAGCACCATGTCGCCCGATTCGACCGAGCGCATGCCGGGAATCGACGAGCCGTCGAAGGAGATGCCGTTCTCCAGCACGCTCTTCAGGTGGTAGGCGGGGAACGTGATGTGATACCAGTTGCCCATCAGATCCGAATACTTCAGATCGATTGCCTGGATATTGTTTTCGAGGATAAGATCGTTCACATGTTCCATTGCAGCAGTCATGAGATAACCTCCGGTATATAGCTTTCAATGCTCCGGTAAAATGGCTGAAGCGTACTCTGCCATCATACCAGACCGAATACGAAACCTATCAGGCGGTCGAAAGTGTCAAGGATTTTCCAACGTGTGTTCTTTCAGTTAAATATGAAAGAAAATGTCTCTGCTGCCACCATGCGTGACATGAGTAAAAGAAGTCGATACAGCCGGAAGCATCCCAAACGTGTCGAGCGCATTACACTTCCTAAATTTATTATCGTGCTGTATTAATTCTGTTGACAAAATAATTGCGCACGAATCTTGTTTCATTCATCAAGTAATAATACCCAGGTGGAAGAAAAGATGAGAAATATCATTGTACTCGTACTACTATTTGGCTTAACAATGCTGAGCGCGACCGCTGTTCGGCCATTCGGAAACGGAACTGAAACCAGCCCTTATCAAGTCGAATCGCTGGACAACCTGCAATGGATAAGTCAGACCAGTACAAGCTGGAGCGCGTGGTTCGAGCAAACAGCCGACATCGACGCAAGCGCGACCAGCATGTGGAACAGTGGGGCCGGCTGGTGTCCCATCGGCGCTTCCAGCCCTTATTTCACTGGGCATTACGACGGGCAGGGATTCACCATCGACGGACTGTACATCAACCGTCCCGGCAACCTCAATCAAGCCATGTTCGGCAAGACCGTCGGCGCTACGATTATCAATCTGGGCGTGGAGAATATCGAATCCCACGGCAGTAACCATTGCTCGGGACTGGTGGGCTACAGCCAGCAGAGCACCATTACCAATTGCCATGCAACAGGTATTATCTACGGCTCCTACATCGCAGGCGGATTGATCGGCATGGTGTACTACAGCAATAACATAACCGATTGCTATTCCACGGCAACGGTCCAGGGCTCGACCAGTATCGGCGGTCTGATCGGCTATTGCGAGTCGGAAAACACCATCAGCGGCTGCTTCGCAAAGGGAGAGGTCATCGGCACTACCCGTACGGGCGGACTGATCGGTGGCGCATACGGCATAATAGTTGAAAACTGCTACGCGCACGGCGATGTGGATGGCGACGCATACTCAGGAGGACTCATTGCCTATAACGAAAACAACACCATCGAAAACTGCTACGCCGTCGGTAGCGTGAGTGGTAGCTCCAATACTGGCGGCCTGATCGGCTATAGTTACAATCAGGACGTTACCGCCAGCTTCTGGAATACAGAGACCACAGGACAATCGACAAGCGTCGGCGGAACGGGATGCACCACCAGCGAGATGCGTACAGAGAGCACCTTCACCGATGCAGGTTGGGGCTTTCCCGCCACTTGGGATATTAACGCTTTCGACAACGGTCTCTACCCATACTTGAGTTGGCAGGAGGCGATACTACCCGGTCACGGAACCGAAGACGATCCCTTCGGCATTGCCAGTCTGGATGACCTGAGAACACTGGATGAGAATCCCGGGCTCTGGAGCACATGGCTCAAGCAGACTGCCGACATCGATGCCGCCGATACTGAAAACTGGAACGATGGCTTGGGCTGGTTGCCAATTGGTAGATTCATCAATCGTACCGATATAAGATTTACAGGTAACTACAACGGTATGGGGCATACGATTCGTAATCTGTATATCAACAATGACGAACACCTGCGCAAAGGCTTTTTCGGTATCATTCAAGCTGCCTCGATATCCAATCTCGGACTGACCAATGTGGATATTTCAGGTGCGTGGTTTGCCGGTGGATTGTGTGGTGTCGGCGTTGGCGATGTCAGTATTAGCGAATGCTACGTGACCGGATCGATCGTGGGTAACGGTGATTGTGGCGGTCTTTTAGCCTGGCTCAATGACGGACTGGTCAGCAATTGTTATACGGACGTGGATATTAACAGTGGAGGAAATTGCGGCGGACTGATTTATCAGGCACTTGGCGATATTGAGAATTGCTATTCTCGCGGCAGTGTCCACGCTACGAATCAAGTCGCCGGTCTGGTCGGTTACATTCAGAATGCATCAATCACAAACAGCTATTCAACATGCAATGTTACCGGCAGAGACTGCGGCGGTTTGGTGGCGTTAATCTACGACAATTCAAGTGTCAACAACAGCTTCTGGGACACCGAAGCCAGCGGACAAAGCACGAGTGCCGGTGGTTTTGGCGTAACAACGGCACAAATGAAGACGCAATCCACATTTACGGGTATCGGTTGGGATTTTGAAGGCGAATCCGTCAATGGCACCAACAACTACTGGTCGATCGACACATCGAGAAATGACGGCTATCCCTATCTGAGCTGGCAGGTTTTCCAGGCTCTCATCTCGTCTTCGGAGACTCAGGTCGATTTCGGCGCGATGTATCCGGGACAAAGTTCATTCAGCAAATCCATTTCCATTCAGAACTTCGGATCGATCGATCTGACCATCACACAGATCAACTTCGAAGATGGCAGCCAGGGCTTCAGCTATGACTTGCCTCTTCCCTGCACGATCGAGCCAACTGCTGAAGCGGAATTGATCATTCATTTCAGTACACCAGAAATCGGGAATGTCAGCGATACGATGCTGTTGTTTTCCAATGCTTCCATTTCCGGAATATACGAAATCTCGCTTACGGGCGCAGGAACATCCAGCGCGCCGCTTCAGCCGCAGAATGTTGAACTCACCCTGCAGGGCAAAGACGCCGTGGTCACATGGGACGCAGTAACTCAAAACGCTGTCGGACAGACCATCACCCCCGACGGATACGTGATCCTCTACAGCGAAACCCCTGAGGCTACCGTGGATGACTACCTTTTTCTGACCTTCACCACCGAAAGTGAATTCACGCATGCCCGGGTGGTGCAATACAGCGATACCATGTTCTACATGGTCGAAACCGCAATCGATACAGATGCCACCAGAACACTTCAGCGCGATCTTGAGACGTTCAGGGGCATTCGCTGGTACGATGTGAAAGAGCGGCTAATTCGATAGGTACGAAGCAGGCACTAGCTTTCTATACAGAGTCGTTTTCTCAGCCTGTCGATCACAAATTTACAGCGGTTCTATCCCTAACTTGCCATCCAATCCGCCGATGGACTACAGGTATCCGTTTTTAGGTTAACTCCCCCCAACCCCCTCTTTGAATAAAGAGGGGGAGCAGGGAGGATGCAAGCTCAAGGCTGACGGCATCTTAAGCCCCTCTCTTTGCCAAAGAGAGGGGTTTGGGGTGAGTTACTCTATCACTCCTCCATCACGGATTTGACGTGGAAGAAGCGCATACCGTCGGTCGTCATGGGCATCGTCCAGGAGCAGCGTGCGCGGGTCTCGACTTGCTTCATGGATTTTGCGGACGTCAGCGATTCGGTCGCTCTGCCGGTCGATCCGAATATGCCGTCACCCGTCACATCGACGAACGTCCCGTCCGGCGTTGCCGACGCGAAAACACGGTACGCCGTTGCGCCGGAGACCGCGTTCCAGCTAAGTTCCACACTGCCATCGACGATCTGAAGTTCTACGTTTTTAGGCACGTCGAGACCTCCGGTGACGACGATCCCGTACGGCTGCGACGGCGTGCCAAGCACCAGGTCGTTGCGAAACGCGAAGGCGCTGTCGGTGACGATGACCTCGTCGCGGTCGCCGTCGTAGAGCCGGATGGATGCCTCTTCGTTCTGCGCGTTGCCGAACACCGTCATGAAGTACAACCACCTGCCGTTCACCTCGATCGACGTCGCACTGCCGCGGCACTCCTCGCCCACAAACGCGCCCACGACAAAGTTGCCGCTCGTAGCGCCCGTAAGCTCCGCCGTCACGCTGGCAGTGTATTCGTAGTCGCCCGGATTGACCGCCCAGTCCGGCGCGTCGCGCACGATGGCGGGTTCTGGCGTCGCAATGGCGCTCTCGACGAACCGGATATCGTAGTCGGGATACGTGAAGCTGCCGTTCGCATTCGCGTAGAGCATGAAGCCCTCGCCCGGATTCATGAACCGTAGCGAGCCGATCCATCCGGTCGCTTCATCCACGTAGAACGCGTACCCCGACTGGTTTTTGATGAAGTCGCCCGTGACGTTTGTCCGCTCGCTCAACGCCCGATTCACGCTCATGCTGACGTGCGGAATGTAGCCGATCCAGTTCCAGCCCGAGGCGTAGGAAATCGACGTTGTGAGCGGTTCGCACAGCTCGCCGATGATCTGAAGATTCTGCGCCTCGGCGAGGTTGATCTTGTACATCGAGGCGTTGCCCAGCGCGGTCAGGGAGCCGATCCACTGATCGCCAAAGTACTGCGCGTACTGCGCTTGGGCCTTGATATAGTCGTCGTTTTGCGCATCGAGCGAGCCGAGGACGTCGTTGATCGCGGCCGGGTCGAGCAGCAGGTTGGCGCTGAACCACGTCCAGCCGGATGTCAGCGGGATGTCCTGCACCAGATCGGAGACCGTCGAGAGCGCGACCGGGCTCATCGGCGAGCCATGGACCGCGTTCGCCAGGTACATCAGCGTCTGTCCGAACGCCGCGACGTGGTCAATCTGGTAATATTCCTTGTTTTCCGAGTGGTCCCACAGGCGGAAGACGACCTCGTCCCCGACGCGCACCGGATCGGCCTCGTCGCTGTAGATGGTCAGGAAGACCTGGTACGGGTGCCCCGTGATGTAGGGCACCGACTCGATATTGGCGACGCCGCGGCATTCCCACTGACCCGATTCGTTCTCCATGAACGCGCCGATGATGTCGTTGGTGTCGGTGGAGAAATTGCCCTCGATGTCCAGCTCACCGATCACGCTCATCGAGCTCTGGAAGTCGTCGAATTCGGTCAGGGACCAGTCCGGCGGATTGGAGAGCACATCGACCTCGATCTCGATCGCCTCGTTGCCCATCGAGGTGTGTGCGACGATGGTGGTTTCGTAGTGCCCGAAGCCGATCTGGTCGCTGATCTCGAAGCTGATTTCCTGGCTGTCGAGCGGGATGAGCTGCCCGGAAGTCGGCGTGATGGAAAGCCAGTCGGGCGCGTGATATTGCAGATCGGCGTGGTAGAGCGAGTCGGGGTGATCGGTGAAGACGTAGTTGTACGAGCGTCCACCGACGTTTTGGAGGCTGGCGGTAAGGGTCATCGGTTCGCCCAGCGGCTTGATCACGTCGAGCCGGGTCACGTTCCAGCCGACCGGGTTTCGGTTGACGTAGAATTCCCACGCGACCGGCTCATCCATTTCGTTGCCGTTGAGGTCGCTGACACCCGAGACCTCGACCTCGATCGTCTGGTTTTCGAGCCAGAAATTGGCGATGTCGGGCACGATGACGATCTTGTTCTCGTAGCAGTCGAAGTCGAATCCGACCGCCATCCCGCCGTCGATGATGGTCACCGTTATATCGCTGCCGTGCAACGCGTTGTAATCGATCTGTTCGGTGAAGGATACCGAGATTTCGTCGCCGTGATCGAGGATATCGTCGGCGGGTTCGGGTGTACCGAGCACCTCGGGCGATACGCGGTCGATGACGCCGGTGAGCGCTTCTGAAAACCAGTCCGCCTGGACGCTGTCGGTGGTTGCGGCGCGGATTTCGTAGATGCCGTCGGCGATCAGGGACACGTCCCACGGCACGTCGATGTAGGTCCGGTGGGCGAGCAGGCTGTCGCGGAAGACCTCGAACGCGGGCAGCCAGATATCGCTTTGCGGGTGCTTGTACTGCAACTTGACGGAGCGGAAGTCGGGCTTGTCGAGGTCGTAGTCCTTGAGCCGGATCGTCAGCGTATCGTCGCACGCCTGATTGAGAATCCAGTCCTCGGTCGGACTGACGATGGAGACCCGGCTGTAGGGCGCTTCCCAGGTGACGTCGAAGCTCTTTTCCATCCAGAAGTAGTGTCCTTCGGGTCCGTCGTTTCCGCGATCACCTTCCGCATAGAATTCCAGCGTCAGGTCGTCGTATTCGTAGTCGAAGGGTCCCTGCGCGACGGTCATAACCGCCGTAACCGCCTGTCCGGCCGGGATATCGAACGCCATGGCGTCTTCGAGCGCGACGCCGTTGACCTTGATCGTGGCGCCGCCGGGATTGGTTCCCTGCTTCACGGTGAGGTAGTATCTGCGGGCTTCGTCCGTCTGGCTGGTGTTACCGAGCGTCAGGATGAATGCTGCTTCCTCGCCTTCGAGCAGTCCGTTGGAAGTACCGGAGTTCGCCGAGAGGTTCACACCCTCGCGGGGTTGTGTATTCTCTTCCCACGGACAGGACGACGCACCCGAGACCAGTTCGAACACCGGTGTGCCATAGACAGGGTCTTTCAGCACGTTGACTGTGAAGTAGTCCGCCAGGTCGTTCAGGTCGGAGGTTTCGTCGTCGTCCGCGAGCGTGAAGGAGGTCGTTGTCGTGGTCGAGTGTGAGTCGGTGCTGTCGGAACGGGTTGAGATTTTCGTGCAGAAGGCGAATCCAAGTTCCGTTCCGACGCCGTTGACCGATCCGCCGATAAGGGTTGCGAATTCGTCATCGACAACCGTATCGAAGGTGAAGGTCGTGTCCTGCACGGATGTGTTTTCTTCTTCGTAGTAGTAGGACGCACCCGCGTTGAAGGAGAGGTTGGACGGGTGATTCGCGTTCTCGACCGCGTTTTCCTTATTGTTTTCGTTCATGTCCAGATAGCTCTGCCAGAGCCCTGCGGAGGTGGTGTCACCGATCGTGACGAGGTTCGGGATGACTGTGTTTCGAATCTGGTTGTCGGTGTAGATATAGACCGTTTCGAAGCCGTTGGGTGTGACCATCAGGCTTGTGTCGATGACAACGTCGTGCTCGATATCGTCCCATGAGACCTCCTTCGTGGCGCCCCACAGGAGGTTCAGAGCGCCGCCGACGAAGAGGTCGGAGCCGTCGCCGATCACCTGATCGTCCGAGGATGTCGCGTAGCTCTCCGTGGTGGTGAAGGTGAGTTTCTGGGAAGTGCTCTCATCCTGGATGGTTTGCACGGTCAAGCCGTTTTCGAAATCCGCCGTGATGTCGATGTGGGTCTCGACGCTGAACATGATCCCGGCGTTGGTGATGATGTCGGGGCCGAGGTGGAGCGTCCGGTACTGCTCGTCGATGTCGTTGGTTTCGACCGAGGTCTCGATGATGACCGAATGCGAATGGCCCTCGGAGAAAGAGCTGAAGCTGCCGTCGCCGGGAGGATCGTGCAAGATCAGGAAGGGAATCTCCGGCGCTGTGGTCGCGTAGGTGCTTTCCATGGGCTTTACGCCTTCGGTCAGAACCCAGTTGGTTTGGGTGCTGTACCGGTTCAGCGCGGCGTCATAGACGGTGAACTCGATCATGTTCTGGTACTGCCGGTTGTATCCGCTGAGGATGTTGGGCAGATACGGCGCGAAGGTATAGACGTACTCCGGCGAGCCGTAGAAGGCGGTCTCCATCTCGCCGGTTGTTCCCACCTCGTCGGTTATGACGATCTGACAGTCGGTGAGGTAGGATATCTGCTCGTCGCGATCACGCCGGGCTATGGTGTAGTTTTCGATCGCCCGGATGGCGACCTCGCACCATTGGTTCTGCGAAAGGACGTAGAACTCGCTCTCGGGATAGTCGCCGAAGTGGTGAAACTCGAGGTCCTCCGGCCATTCGACCTCGATCTGAAGCGGCGCACGCCAGACGTAGCGCAGGGTGTCGAACGTCGTGGAATCGGCATAGATCAGCGACATGATCTCCGTTTTCATGCTCTGGAACTGATCATCGACGGCCAGGTCGAAGTAGTCGGTTCCCTCGGGCTCGACGGTCACGTTGTACTCCAGCGGCGGGATGCCAGTGATATCGATACCGCCGTCCGACCAGTTTTCACCCGTGATCTCGCTCAGATAACAGCCGCATGCCGATTGCAGCGTCACCGTGAAATCGCCGATGGGGAAGTGGTCCCGGCCGCCGAGAACCTCGCAGCGGAACCCGGTGGTGAAGGTATCCACGAAATCGAGATTGACCTGCGGGAAGGTGACCGACTCGAAATAATATTCGTTGAGGATCAGGTGATCGCCGAACTCCGCCGAGAGGTGGCACTCCGATCCGTGCTCGACCTCCAGCTCGTAATAACCGTCGTCATCGGTAAATATGACCGGAATCGCCATCTCGCCGTTTAGCAGGATATTCGCGCCCACGACCGGGCACTCGGTATCCCGGTACATGACGCGCCCCGTCAGCGGTACCATCGAGTTGTCGGTGAAGTCGATGGTGTTCTGCGCGATATTGCTCACGCTCAGCGTGACGTTGCGAAGCTCCGGTTGGAAGACGTGCCCCGCGCGGTAGGGGATCACCTCGAAGGTCCGATACTGACCGTAGAATATGTTGTTGATGATGTAGTCGCCCCAGGCGTCGGTGAAGGCGCCCAGCAGGATATCGGGATCGAGGTTCGACCACGGGCAACCGGTTTGCGCACCGTTGTGCTGGTAATCGGTCGCGTCATAGACCGTCGATCCGGTGCCTTCGTTCATGGGCCAGTAGCCGGCGAGATTGTCGTCTTCGGTCGAGGCGTTGAGGTTCATGTAATCGTTGATCTGGTCTATATCGCGCGCGACCGACCAGATGCGAAGGTCGTCGATGTAGCCCGTGAACGCGGAATTGGAGCTGAATCCATCGCCGGACGCGCCGCTGAACGCCGTTGTCTGCTCCGCCGCGATGCCGCCGTCGATATAGAGCGTGGATTGCATGTTCCCCGCATCGCTTGTCACCGCGATATGGTGCCAGTCGCCGTCATTGACGAAGACGGAATCGGACGACTGGGTGAGGGTGGTCGCGCCGTCGGAGAACGAGAGGTTGTTGTCCACCTCGACCTTGAAGCGGTGGTTTCCCTTGCTCATAAGAATAACGTTGGATTGCGACGTTTTTATCCACATCTCGATGGAAAAATCGCCGCTCATATCGACATCCGGCGCTTCGGTGACGAATTCACCGCCGTCCAGACGCAGGCAGTATCCGGTGGAGGGATTCAAGGTCACGCGGACGTTGGCGACGGGATTGCTGTTCGTGGTGCTCACGGTTCCGGTGATGACGCCGTTGGGGTTCATGAAGCCGCTGTTTTCGAGCGAATTGCCGGTCATGCCGTCGGCGGAGGTCTGCACATAGTAGCTATAAACCTGTCCCGCGACAGTATTGTGGTCGGAGTAACCAAAGGTCTGATCGTCGAGAAAATCGATGCTGGTGCCTTGGCGGAAGACGCGGTATGTCTCGGTAGCCGGTTCGTAGTCAGGGTTGATCTGCCATTCGATGAAGACATAGCCCGGGTACTGGTTGTCGCCGTCGGTCGCTCGCACGTGATAGGGCGCGTGGATGCTCTGGCACTCGTAAGCGCCGATGTCGATCCGGTCGTAGGTTGGGCTGGTGTGGTTGAAGATGCGGTCGTTACCCGCGATATCGGTGGATGGCAGGTTCAGGCTTACGGCGTCCGGCGTTCCCATGTTCAGATCGAAGCACCCTGCGTGGATGTTGTAGGGGTGGTCGCCCGATCCGTAGAACTCCGGTTCGACGCCGATATTGCCCGTTCCGGCATAGCCGCCCTCTATGTTGGAATACTGGATGTCCGTGTAGGTTCCATCCACGAAGTTGAGCGGATCATCGCCGTTGTTCCAGATGATCGTGTTTCGGATCACGGGTTGTTTGGATGCGCAATTCGTGCATCGCATCGCGCCGCCGACGGAGGAATCGTTGTCCGCGATGGTACAATTATAGATATAGAATTTCGTGCTGTTGGCGTAGATCGCGCCGCCTCCGTTCGACCCGTCGTTATCCCACAGCACGCAGTTTTTCATGGTAATGCTGGTCGATCCCCGGGAATAGATCGCGCCGCCGTGGGTCGATTCGCCTCCGGTGAAGAAACAGTTCTCGAAGATCAGGTGGTAGTAGTACCAGGCGAGGATATTGCCGCCGTAGTCGTTCTCACCCGCGTTGCCGACGCCGCCCTCGAACCGGCAGAACGAGAAGGTCGATGTCGCGTTCGTGTCGTCGTCATAGAAGTTCACACCTCGCGATATGCAATAGTCGTCCTGCGGCTTGAAGAGGATGAGGTTGTTAGAAGTTCCGTTCGCGACGACATTGCCGTAGATATCGATTCTGGCATCGTTCCCGAAATTGATCTGTGTTCCGGCGTTGATGGTCGCAGTCGTACCGTTTCGCACAACCAGTGCCTGCGAACCCGGAATGTTGACGGTTCCGAAGATGGTCGTCCCGTCCGGGATGAGGCCGCTGAGCGCCTGATCTTCGTAGCAGCCCATATCGATGCGGTCGAGCTGGGCTTCCAGATTGGGATTGGAAAAGCTGCCCTGATCGAGGAAACGGTTGTTCCCGGCGAGGTCAGAGGTCCCTGCCAGCGCGGTCGATGTCGTCGGATTGCCGGCGTTGATGCACAGAGAAAGAGCATTGAGCGTAAAATCGTCGTTGTCGGGATCGGAAAAGTCGGGATCGTCCTCGGTGCAGTTTGCATAGGTACCGGTGTAATACGAGCCGTTCGGCATGGGTGTTCCGGTGAATTCGTCGGGGCCTTCCTCGATATCGCAGTAGAAGTAATCGGGGTGTACCTCCTGGTCCGCGCAGTCGTGGTGAATTTGAGAGGCGTGTCCCTGGGCCGTGGCGATATTGCCGTAGAGGATGCAGTTGTGGAAATCGACGTTCCCGTTATTGCGGACGCAAACGCCGCCACCGGATCCGGCCCAGTTCCCGGTGAAGGTACAGTTTGCGACTGTTCCCGTGGCGTTGGAGATCAGGAGCGCTCCGCCGTAGTAGCTGTTGCCGGCGATGTTGTCGTAGAAGAGGCAGTTGCGGATATCGATCAGCATGTTTTGGTACTTGTCATATGAGGAGTAGATCATCACCGCACCACCGTAATAGGACGCCGAGTTGCCCTCGAAGACGCATTCGTGGAGGTCGAGGTCCGCAGAGTCGTCCAAATTGATCGCGCCGCCGTATCGGGAGACGGAGTTGTCGCGGAAGGTTGACCTGGAAATCTCGATCGCCGAGTCGATGCCGTAGATCGCGCCACCGCGTTGCGCCTCGTTATGCTGGAAACTACAGTGATCGAACGATACGCCGTCGCTGTTGTCGATGTGGAGGGCACCGCCGAAGTCGCTTCCGGCGTCGGCGTATTCGAACAGGCAGTACTGGAAGCCGGATGTCGCAGTGTTGTCGATGAATTCGATTCCGCCCCAACCGGTGAAACCGTTCCACGTGAAACGGATGGAGTCGGACGGAGTGCCGTTCGCCTGGATCGCTCCATTGACGTCGATCTTGTAGTTGCCGTGGAAGCGTACGGTCGTTCCGGGATCGATGGTCAGAGTCGCGCCCTGCTCGATGGTGATGTTGCCGGTGATGTTCACGATGTCGCTCCAGGACATGTTCGAAGTGATCGTGCCCTCAGTACGGACCGTGACAGGCGCATCGGACGAGACCCATGCGGTCTCGGGCATATCGGTCAGAATTCCTTTGTTATGTGAAACAACGTCGTACGCCGTGCCATCGGCTCCGCTATTCATCTGATAATAGGTGATAAGGTTCGAGTCCGTTTCGTTCAACGTGACATGCATCATCTTCTGGATATTGGCTTGAGATCGTTGAACACTCCATATCTGCACCTCGTCCAGCAGTCCGGAATATGCCTGATTCGACTGGAATCCGCCGCCGATCGAGTCCTGATCCTGTCCGAGAACCAGCGATCCGTCGGAGCCGATCGTGGCGCCCGAGGCGATATTGCCGGTATATTCGAGCACGCCGTCCTTGTAGAGTTGCACAAGTCCGTCGCTGCCGCGCCAGTTTACCGAGAGGTGGTGCCAGTCGCCGTCGTTGAACGACACACCTGTCCCGCCTGTACTGTTGTCGTTGATATATAGGGAAATATCGGAGGGATTCACGATGATGATATCGTTTGTCGATTGGGTCGATGCGTAGGATACCAGGCTTCCCCCATTGGTGGAGGTAGTTTTCATCCAGAGGGAAATGTTGAGCTGGTCGTCCGGGAAGGCACCGACGGGATTACAGATGACGGCGTCATCGCCACCCTCGAATGAAAGCGCGAATCCCGGTTCATCGAAGAAGCAGGGTACCGTGGAATCCATCCAGCCATAGGGCCAGCTCGCGCCCCCCAGGAAATACCCCCTGCTGTTCGCGGGTCCGCTGTCCGGTACGGTGCTCGCATTTGTTTCGTTCATTTTCCAGTAGCATCGAAGACCGGGGGCGTCACAAGCGACTTCGTGGTGCATGTTGTCCCTGATTTCGCTCTCCGTCCTCACATCGCTCCAGATACGCAAATCATCCAGTTTCCCATCCATCGGCTCGATATGATAACTGTGTTGAACGATATGACCGGAGTCGTCATCGTCGAAGCCACCGACCGGAGCGGTTGATGTATCGAGCAATTCGCCATTCTTATATACCTTCAACGTCGTTCCGTCGTACGTTCCCGCCACATGAATCCACTCGTTCGCGACGATTGCCCCGGACACATAGATACTGTGGAGCGATCCGTCGGATTGCCTCACATAGAAATGGAGATTGTCGGCGCCATGTTTCCTGATCACAGCGATTTCGTTGCCCACAGTCATATAGCGCTGGATACCGGATCCAAGCGCGTAATGAAATACCCATGCCTCGAGCGTTATCTGGTTGAATTCATTGCCATAGCTCGATGTCTGGATGTACTGACCGACACCGTCGAACTCCAGACAGTTGCCGAAATCCGCGAAAAGCAGGGATGAGAATAGCACAATTGACAGGATTGAAAATAAAACTCGCTGATTCATTCTTCCTCCTCGAGATTAAAGATATGGTTTATGTCCTCGTATTGATTTGTCTGTTCGTTCACGATATGCAGCGATGAATCCGGAGATTCGAGATTGTATATTTTCGGCTTTCCGGAGCGATACTTGTTCCTTATCGAAATTTTGGAGTCCTTGAAGAGGATATCCGGCTCGAAATGCGCGGAGAATTCCTCGAGTTCACGCAGGTTGAACGCGAAACAGATGCTGATGCCCGGAATGGTTCTCAGCTTCTCGACGAGTGAATCGTATTTAGGCTGAAACCGATAGAAAAGCACATTCATCGAGGCTCCTTGTTTCGTAAAAAATGCCAAGCTGGAGCTTGGCGTTCCATTAATAAACTTTGCAGGAACCGTGCCGCTCGCATAATATGATGATATGAAGCAAGATAGGGCGTTTCATTATTAATTTGTATTCTGAACATGGCAGAAAAAGCCCGAAAACGACCCACAAACGAATCGATTGCTGGCTCAAGTCGTGTATTGAAGCGCTTAACGGTATTGATTACAATATGTTATATTTTTGTTTACGAATAGGTCAGTTTGAAGGGCAGGCATTCGGCAATGCCGTCTTAATATGCTGCCTGACAGTTAATTGCACCCAATGCCCGAAAACGACCCACCTGTCAATGCGTGAGCTGGTCCAAGATTCCGTACTTCAGGATACGTCGGGCAATCACCTTGCGATCGACCTGCAACAGCCTGGCCGTCCTCCTCTGGTTGTACCCCGTCATTCTCAGCGCCTTTTCGATGTGCTGCTTTTCCATCTGCTCCAGCGGAAGGATGGCATCGTCGTCGCAGTCCGGGATCGAGAAGTGCTTGCGCCTCAAGGTCGAGGAATCTGCTACGATAATAGCCCGTTCGACGATGTTGCGCAACTCCCGGATGTTTCCCGGAAAGTGGTAGCTCATCAGCGCCTGGAAAACGTCGTTTTCGATTCGACGGATCGGCTTGTTCATAAGGCTCGAGAACATTTTTGTAAAATGCTCGAGCAGGAGTGGAATATCATCCTTTCGTTCCCGTAACGGCGGAAGGGAGATGGTGAATGTCGATAGCCTGTGGTAGAGGTCCTCGCGGAATTCGTTTGCCTTTACGTTGTCGTAGAGCCTGGTGTTGGAAGCGCTGATGATCCGCACGTCGAACGGGATTTCCGCGCGCGATCCGAGCCTTGTGATCCGGCGCTCTTCGAGCACGCGCAGCAGCTTGACCTGGCGATCGATCTGCATGGCGCTGACCTCGTCGAAGAACAAGGTTCCTCCGTTGGCGATCTCGAACCACCCGATGTGATCCCGGGTCGCGCCGGTGAAGGCGTTCTTCTCGTAGCCGAAGAACTCGCTTTCGAAAAGCGATTCGGGGATCGCCGAGGAATTGACGGCGTAAAAATTGTACTTGTTGCGAATACTGTTGAGATGGATTTGACGAGCGACGATTTCCTTGCCGGTTCCGCTTTCGCCGATGATCAGAACGTTGGTGTTCGCGGCCTTGGCGACCATCGATATCAGGTTCCGAATATTTCGTACGGGTTCGCTCTCGCCGACAAACTCGCGGCTGATGTTTTTCAAGAAATCCTTCTCGATGATCGAGTACTTGATCTCGCTCTTCTCCAGCTCTTCGATCGTACGGCCGAGTTCGATCTTCTGCTCCTCGATAAGCTTGTTCTTCATCTCGAGTTCGGCATTCTTCTGGCGCAGGATTTCAGCTTCCTTCTCCTTCTTCTCCGTCTCGTACTTCGTCTGCATCTCCGCCAGCTTTCTGCGGTTGTCCTCTTCATAGAACTCGTTTTTCGCGATCACGAGCTGCTTCATGTTCTCCAGCGATTTCTGGTACTCACCCAAAGCTTCATAGATTTCCGCGTTCAACGAATAACAACCCTGCATCAGAGTCTTGCTATCGCTCCGTATCGCCACGCGGAGGGATTCCTCGCTATACTTCAACGCTTCGTCATAGTCGCCTTTCTGGAATAACACCTTGCTGATGTTTCTGAGGTTCATGAGCAGAACGCGCTTGTTGCCGATTTCTCGGGAGAGCGCCAGGCTTCTTTCATAGTAATCTTGCGCCCTGGCCAGATCCCCCTTGTTTAAATGGATGCTGCCGATATTGTTCAGGATGGTCAGCATATTGATTTTGTTGCCGACTTTCGTAGCGATCTGAAGGGCTTCGCGGTAGTTACGTAGCGCTTCGTCCCGCTGGTTGCTGTTTTGACTCAGCGTGGCGAGATTGCATAAGGCACTCGATATTCCTCCGTTATCGTCTTCCCTTCTGAAAATATCCAGTGCGCGCTGGAAGTATTCACGTGCCTTGTCGTTGTTGTCGAGATTCAGGTAAATCGTGCCGATATTTAGGTACTTGTTCGCATGGCTGATGGGATTGCCGGACAACTCCACGATTCTCAGCGAATCCAGAAGGCACACCAGCGCTTCTTTCATGTTGCCGATCTCGGCTTGCGCCATTCCGATCATGTTCAAAAGGTTGGCATATTGTTCCGGATATCGCTTTTCATCTATCAACGCCCTTGCCTGACTGTAGCGCTCGATCGCCTGCCGGTATTCGCCTTTACGGAAATGAATCAGCCCGATGTACTGGATGGATTCGGGCTGCAGAAGCGTATCGAGCTGTCGGGTCATTTCCGCCACATCCTCCAGGCACTTTCGCCCCTCATTGTACTTAGCCACACGGATATAACACAAACCGCAGTTCCGGGTATATTTGGCGCGATCAAGAATTTCCAGATCGTAATCAGGATTTTCCAGCACGCGCTTGAAAACCTCGATCGCCTGCTCGTACCTCTCGTTTTTAAAATGCTCATATGCGGGTGCGACTTCGTCGATGTGCGATTGATTCTTTTCTTTCATGATCGATATCCTGTCATTTTGTCGCGTTTCTGTCAACATAATTGGGTACTGTCGGCACTCCTTCCGCATAGGGCACACACAAAAAGCCGGCGATCCTGAGACCACCGGCTTATATCTTTGCAAAGCATCAATTTATCTTCTGGTTTCCTTTCTTGCCTGCTGCGGGATACGAACTTCCCGACCCGTGTCCAGAACGGCGGTCACGATGTACTTGTAACCGCGAACGTCCAGGGTATTGTCGGTGTAGCTGGTGTCCGTCGTAAATCCCAGGTAGAATGTTTCTTCGGGAGCGACATCCACACTGAGCTCACTGCGATAGACCTTGTAGTAGCTAACCGTGATGGGCGATCCGTTCACGTCGGTGGTGACCGGTTCCCACGAGAGATTCGTCGCGCCGGCATTGGCGTTAATGACCAGTCCTGTTACGGCGGAGGGATCGACGAATCCGGACACGACGTGCAGCGTCACCGGAATGACGATGGGATTGTGCGCCGGATCGTTGGTCGATATCTGCAACGAGCAGTTGTAATCGCCCAGTTCGAGGTCCGCGCTGTTCGCGGTCAGGGAGATGGTTTGGCTGTCATCCTGATTCACGGTTCCGCCGACGGGAGAGACGGTCAGCCATTCGATTCCCGCGCTGATCTCGATCGCCAGGTCTTCCTCGACGTAGTTCTCGTTGTAGGCGATCAAGAGACCGTCGCTGCCGTTCGAGTTCTCGATACCAATGGTCTGCGAGTTGATGGTGCCGGATAGGTATTCGTACTGGAACACGATTTTTCCGCTTCTGTACAGGATCGCCTGGAAGGAATAGGTGCCCGGGTAGCTCGTTCCGTAGTGCGGCACCATGGTGAACGACAGGATGAAGCGATTCAACGCGGTATCCCGGTAGTAATGGACCGTGCCGCTGTTCTGCGGACTGAGGTCGTCGTAGAACGGCGCGATGAAGTTGTCGGGATCGTCCGACAGGGGGATGGAGATATTGGTCCATTCGCTGGCGCCGGTTCCGTTGAAGGAGATGAATCCGTTCGAGCAGACTTGCAGGCTGGAGTAGGTGTCGTCGTAAAAGGGGAAATCGAATCCAATGTTGATCGGCGAGGACATCTGGTCGTCGGAGTTGAAGTCGATCTCGGTTCCACTTCCGGTGATGTCGATCCAGTCGAAATCGGGTCCGTTCGGTTCGTTACTGTCGATCCAGCTATAGCCGAAGGTTCCGTCTTCGCCGGAATCGCGGGTTTCCTCGTATTCGGTGACGATACTATACGAAAGGACAGCCTCTCCGTTGTTGCCGATGGTGAACTGGTCTTCCGCGGTGGCGTCTTGCAGGGCGTAGAGTTCAATCTGGCTGGTCGTCACGTTGGCGGAAGGCGGTGCCTGGACTTCACCCAGTTCGGTGGTGATATAGAGCGCCATGCCGCTCGACAGAGGATGGGCGGCGGTAGGGTATTCGTTGTCGAATGTGTATTCGAGTCCGATGGATTCGTCGTTGTTTTCGATACCGACGGTGCAGTACTCGCCGTGGGATGTACTACCGCCCTGATCAACGTTGTTGAAGGTGTGGTACTGGATTTTGATGGGCGAATCATAGGTCGGTGTCGAGTAGTAGCTTGCATCGTACAGGATGATCTGGAATGTCTCGTCCGCGCCGTTGTACATGTTGTCCATGCGCGACCACTCGATGATATAAATATGCTGCCACGGGTCGTAATACGTCACCACATCGCTTGAATATCCCATTTCAAGATCGTCCCAGAAGGCGGCGACCATGGGGTGCGGCCCAAGCGGCCCGGGCAGACGGTAGTTACGGAATGTGATCTGCTCGGTCTCGCCGCCGGATATCCATCCGTTGGAGCAGATGCTGATTCGATTGTATTCCTTACCGTACAGATTGAATGTGATCGGCAGGTCCACGGCTACCACGTCGTCCTGGTTTTCACCGCTGTCGGCAAGCCCCACCGAGGTACCGCTACCGCCGTAGCTCGGGTCGATTTCAATCCAGTCATACGCCGGCACAAGCGAATAGATAGTATCGTACGAATCGTAGATGTAGTATCCGTGATCGTCGGGACCGAGCGGATCGGATACGGACACGGTTCCCACCGTGAGCGGGAAGGAGAAGCTCTTGGCATAGCTGCCGTCGGCGGTCAGCGTGAGCTTCATCGAGCATTGGGTTCCCGGGATCACGTCCTCGGTAGCGCTCACCACGAATGGCGACGCGTTGGTTACCGATGCGCCGACGCCGATGGTGCCGAAGGATGCGCTCGCGACATCGAAGGTAACTTCTTCGTGGGTGGAGGATATCGTGGCGTTGACATTCTGGAGAGCAAGCGAGCCGTCGTTTGCGAGTTCGAGGTAAAGGTCGGCGGTTTCGGTCGGGTCGAGGTGGTGGTTGGCGTCGTCGATCTCGATGTCGCCAACATACATATTCGATGCGGTGACCGGAATCGTGATGAGCTTCTGCCAGCTATTCAGTCCGGAGCGGACGGTGAGTGTGAAACTGAGTTCGTAGCCGTCCGGGCAGCCGGGTTCGACGATGAAATCGAAGTCGTCGTTACAGGTGTCGGTCGCTCCGGCCGAGATGGTTCCCCAACTTTCCGAATTGTCGGTGATCGATTCGACCATCGAATCGCGGGAAGAGAGCGTGGCGGTGACGTTGCTCAGGCTCGAGGTTCCGTTGTTCCTGAGGGTGACTTTGAGTTCGATCGATTCACCCGCGTTTACGATACCGTCATCGTTTCCGCTCGAGGTTCCGGAGTTGTCGTCGTCGATGATTGTGTTGTCGATTCCAACAGAATACGAGGTTGTTCCAATGTTGAACGACCCCGTATAGGGCTGGTAGCCTGGCCTGGTAATGGTGACGGTTACCTGTCCGGTGCTGGTGGTTCCGACAGGCAGGCTGACGTAGCCGTTGATGTCCGTGTATCCGGTGGAGAAGACCGTGTCCGAACCCTTGAGGATCGTGACCCAAGCTCCACTCAGCGCGGCTCCGGAAGATTTCGTTGCGCGGATCGTGACCTGATCGGTTCCCGGAGAAATCGTCGAGGGGAAGCTTGCGTTGATTCCGAGCGGGATCGATTTCCAGATCTGGAGACTCGGGTCGCCCATCAGGTTGTTGTTGTGCACGAAGAACTGCATCGTCTCGAACTGGCTATCGTGGTATATCTCCCAGAGGGTGAATTTACCGTATTGCAACGCTTCGCCGATGGTGCGGAAATCCTGAACGAAGAGTCCGGAGAAAATACCGGCGTCCAGGGCGTTGTTGTAGGCGGTGTGCGTACCGGTAGTCGCGGAACCGATGGCGCAGATGCCGCCACGCGGGTAGAGTGTGGTTCCGGATCTCAGAAGCTCTTCGGTTACGCTGGTTCCGTTCCCGAACGTCCCGGTATCGCAGGTGATAATCACACACACCGGCAGCATGTTGGTGTTGGAAAGATTGTCGGCATGAGTGCCGTCGTCCCAGTCGCTCATTCCCCACCATCCGCGATAATTAAAGAAGCCGACGCCGTTGTTGAGGACATTGTCCATCTCGTTGGGGCTGGGCTGAGAACCGTAGAGTTCGGTGAACGAATAGCTCGGATTTTCGTTGGACATCAGCTCTTTCACATATTTGTTGGTCGAGATGCATGAAATCCCGGAGGGAGACGTGTCGCCTACCAGCAGTACTTGATCATACCATTCGGTATCTCCCATATAAGGATTGCTCTCGTAATTGTAAATCTTGCTCGCGATGACCATCAGTTGATCCAGATTGCCGAAGGACAGACGACCGATATAGACATCCTCGATCTCGTCGTTACCATCGAGAAGGGTGTAGGGGTGGTCGCCCTCCGCGGTATATCTTGCGGACCAGGAGTGATACCATGTCGGGATCGAATAGCTTCCACTGGCATCGCCTACCAAAATGACGTAATCGGGTGGATTGGACCAGTTGTCATACGCATTCTGAATGTAGTTCTTGATCGATGTCGTCGAAGTACCCGTCTGGGAGGTTGAGGCTTGATGCACTTCGTAACCGACCTGGTGTTTCCAGCCTGCGAGTACCGAGACGTATTCCGCTATTGTGGTGTTGTTGTAGTGGATGAAGAGGATACATGGCGGATCGTCGATGGTGCGCTGGGCGACCTGATCGTAGTTCAGCAGCGTGTTCGAGTAGAGGCTGGTGAAAGAGGTGGAGACCGACCGGTTCCGGCTTGTTATCTCGTTGATTCCGGCACGGTTCTCGTTGAACTGAACGTGCAGACGAAACGAACGCACGACATGAAGCTGCTTGTTCGCGTCGTTGTACCGGAACGGCGTGACCGTGATGGCGGCGACGCGGTAATCGCGCATAATTGCCGGATCGCTCATCTCGACGATCGACTCGGGGAAGAGCTTGTCCTGACCGTAGATGCTGCCGTCATAATCGACAAACGCTTCGTTGGTCGGCTCATGCCACGGAGCGATCAGCACATCGTTGACAATTTCCTCTTCCAGGATTTCCACTTCGTAGTGAAACGATCCCCGATCCGGAAGCGCGATCGAGGTGGAGAAGATCGGAAGCTGCGGTTTTCCTTCTTCCGCGATCCAGGCGAGATTGCTCGATTGGATGATCGATCCATCCTTGTCGGGTGCGTCGATCAAATCCCACTGTGGAAGCGCAAAATCGATTTCAAGCGATGACGGTTCGGATTGCGAGCAGGTCATGCCATGCTGACCGACCGCAAAGATTGTGCTCGCTATTGCAAGTAGCAAAAAAATTGAAACGAAACGCATAGAAACTCCTTTATGAACAGAATTACATTTTCCCGGGTTTTATTTGAGTCTTTCACTATGCGCAATTTTCGTTCCTGATTCCCAAAAAACTGTTGAGCTGTTCATTTATCCATGGAGATAGTCCTGCTTATCGGCAAAAGGTGAAAAATGCGCGTAACCTGTAGGGCGCAGACCGCCGTGTCTTCTCATTCTCTGTTCTCTTGTAGCGCTCGATCTCCGAGCGAGCCTTCCTTTGGGACAGCCACAGAGGGATTGTCCCTACACGCGACCAACGAATATGTCGGGGCGAAATTTACGATCGCTCGATAGCTGTAAAACCTTTATGATTCATTCATCAAAGGAGTGGTTTCCACACTTTCACCACAAGCCGGTTGACAAAATTCGTATGGCGTGATTCTTTATGCATTCGGAGGTAGATATGCAGAGGAACACGATAGATTTCTACGTTTTCAGCGGAACCGGCAACACGATGCTTGTCGCGAAGGAGATGATCCAGTATTTTGAGGAGAACGAAATCGAGGTGAATCTCCATCATTTGGAAAAGAGCGATGCTGCGGCGATCAATCCGGATCATACGATCGGGCTCGCCTTTCCGGTCGCGGTTCAGGGCACCTACCCGTTCGTGTGGGATTTTGTCGAGAAGCTCCCCGATGTTTCCGGCACGGAGATATTTATGGTCGATACGATGGGAGGTTTCTCCGGCGGAGTCGTCGGACCCATGGGTAAGCTACTGAAGAAGAAGGGATTTACGCTGATCGCGGCGCGCGAGATCATCATGCCGTCCAATTTTTTCAACAAGCAGACGGAGGAGAAGCAGCGAAACGTGATCCACAAGGGTCTGCGCAAAGCACGTATCTTCGCGCACGACATCCATTTCAGGGTCGCTTCGTGGCCGAGCCAGAAGCCTCATGAAATCATGCTGAACAAAATGAATCGCTCATCCAAGCCCTGGATGTTCATGCGTAAGAAAGTGACGCTGAAGGTCGAGACGAGCAAGTGCATCCAGTGCGGCCTGTGCTACAAGCTCTGTCCGGCGGACAACATCCGCATGTACGAGTTTCCCGAGTTTCAGGACCAGTGTGTCCTGTGCCTCCGATGCTACAACTACTGTCCCTCCGACGCGATCGTCGCTCCGCCTAAGTTGAAGAAATACAAGGCGGTCGCCGTCGCGGACCATCTTTCAAACAACCATAAGGAAACAGAAGAGTAACGATGCAATACCCCGGTTTTCATGTGTCGCGTGAGGCGCGGCTTCGCTACCATCTCGATACCAGCCTCTTCACACGTCAGGGAAAGGCTGTCTTCAAACACATGCAGAACGTTCGCAAGATCGTCCGGCTCATCAACCGCAAACGCAACGTGGTCTCGTTCCCCGAAGACGCCGTCAAGACAGGCCAACTCAACGGCATGGCGCTGATCGACGAAATCCTCGACTACCTCTTCGGAAAGTACGTCGAACAGAACGGAATCAAGACCCTGCAATACATCCTTGCCGAAATGAATCGCGAATTCGGAGAAGACCTGATCCGCTCGCTGTTCCGGCGCTACTTGAACGAATTCCCGCCCGAACCGGTTTTCGAAAACGCGATGGAGATTGATGCCTGGCTGAAAGATTCGACGGACGGGATCGACAACAGCCTCATCACCCTCAAGGAAATCTGCCGACTCTGGCTGACCGACACCAACGCCGCGTTCGACCAGTTCAAGGACATTTTCGAGCACCACGGGTTGAAGAAAAAGATCGCCATCGACCGAATCTACAAAAGCCTCCTGGAAACTTTCGATATCCTGCCTCCCTTCGGACCACAACGACAGAACCTGCTCGAAATGCTGCACGAACCAGCGGTCAAATTCCCACACTCCATTCAGCAGCAGCTCGAATACATCCGCAAGAAATGGGGCTCTCTCCTGGACGAATACTATTTCATGATCTTGCGCGGACTCGATTTCATCAAGGAAGAGGACAAGCTCCGCATGCACGGCGCCGGCGAAAGCGTCGTGTATCGGTTCGCACAACAGGAATACCTGGATGAACCGGAGCGGTTCTCGCCCGACAAGGACTGGATGCCCCGGCTGGTACTCGTCGCCAAGACGGTCTATGTCTGGCTGCACCAGCTTTCCAAAAAGTACCGCCGTGAGATCAGGCGTCTGGACCAGATTCCCGACGAGGAGCTGGACATGCTCTCCCGCTGGGGATTCACCGGACTGTGGCTGATCGGAATCTGGCGCCGCAGCCACGCCTCGCGCAAGCTCAAACACCTGCTCGGCAAGGAAGACGCCATCGCATCCGCGTACTCGCTCTGGGACTACGTTATCGCGGACGACCTAGGCGGCGAGGAAGCGCTGAACAACCTGCGCGAACGCGCCATGCAGCGCGGCATCAGGCTCGGTAGCGACATGGTGCCCAACCACATGGGCATCGATTCGAAATGGGTCATGGAACACCCCGACTGGTTTGTCCAGCTCGATCAACCGCCGTTTCCGTCCTACCGCTTCCACAGCGCCAATCTCAGCGAGGTTCACGGCGTGACCATCCAGGTCGAGGACCACTACTACAGCCGCTCCGACGCCGCGGTCGTTTTCAAATATTCCGACAACAATGGCGAGCGCTACATCTACCACGGCAACGACGGCACCAACATGCCCTGGAATGACACCGCGCAGCTCAACTACCTGCTGCCCGAGGTGCGCAAGGCGGTTATCGACAAGATCATCGACATCGCCAGGCAGTTCCCCATCATCCGGTTCGACGCCGCCATGACCCTGGCGAAAAAGCATTACCAGCGTCTGTGGTTTCCGCAGCCCGGATCGGGCGGAGACATCCCGTCCCGCGCCGAATTTGGCATGACGAAGGAGGACTTCGACAAGGCGATCCCGGAAGAGTTCTGGCGAGAGGTGGTCGATCGCGCGGCCGTCGAGGCACCGGACACCCTGCTGCTGGCCGAGGCGTTCTGGCTGATGGAGGGCTATTTCGTGCGCACACTGGGCATGCACCGCGTCTATAACAGCGCCTTCATGAACATGCTCAAGAACGAGGAAAACGGCAAGTACCGCGAGACCATCCGCAACGTGCTGGAATACAATCCCGAGATTCTCAAGCGCTTCGTCAATTTCATGAACAACCCCGACGAGGAGACCGCCATCGCGCAGTTCGGATCCGATGACAAGTACTTCGGCGTCTGCATGCTGATGGTCACCATGCCCGGGCTGCCCATGTTCGGGCACGGTCAGGTCGAAGGCTACAGCGAGCGTTACGGCATGGAGTACCACAAGCCGATGTGGGAGGAGCACCCCAACGAGCACCTCGTCCGCAGGCACGAGCGCGAGATTTTCCCGCTCATGCGAAAGCGTTACCTCTTCTCCGGCGTCGAGCACTTCGTCCTCTACGACTTCATCGACGGATACGGGAACACCAACGAGAACGTCTTTGCCTACTCGAACCGGTACGGCGACGAGCACGCGCTGGTCGTCTATCATAACAAGTTCGAGGAAGCCCGTGGCAGCATCCGGTTCTCGTCGCTGAAGACAGGGAATCAGACCGCTTTACTGGGCGACAACCTCCATCTGACGCCAGACAGCCGCCGCTACGTCATCTTCCGCGACACGGTGACCGGATTCCAGTTTATCAGAAACAGCCTCGACCTGGTCGAGAACGGACTCTACATCGAGCTGGGCGCGTTCAAGTACCAGGTCTTTGTCGATTTCCACGAGGTGGAGGACGACCTGTCGCACCGCTACGCCAACCTGCACGAATACCTCGCCGGACGCGGCGTGCCGGACATGGACCAGGCGCTGAAGGAGACCTTCCTGCGTCCGCTGCACGAGCGATTTGCGGAGGTGTTCAATCCGCAGATGCTGATGGACCTGACGGTGTGCGAGGGAAAACCCGACAGCAAAATGCCGGCGTTTGCCGTCGAAAAACTCTGTCCGCTTCTGACCCGCATGACCGAACTGACCCACGCCGATGGCGACATCGAAGCCATCTGCGACCGCGTGAAGAAAGAGATGAACCTGATCCTCTACAAGGGTCTGCTCGAAGAACGCATGACGGGAATGGAAGACATGATGCCCATGGTCATGCGGTTGTTCGAGACGCCGCAAGGATTCCAGACCATCGCCGGATGGGTCATCGTACACCGGATCGGCGAGATCGAGAAGGGGTACGGCGCTCCGCTCAGAAGCCGGGCGTTCCTGGAAGAGTGGCTGCTCGACCGCAAGATGTACGACGTCTATCGGGCGCTGGGATTCTCCGAACAGGACACCATGCTCACCGTCGGTATTATCCGCATCCTGACCGAGTTCCAGAACTGGTGGCGCGAGAACGGCAGACCGCTCTCCGAAATCCTCGAAGACCTGCTGGAAAGCGAGGACATCCGCTCCTGGATTCAGGTGAACCGCTACCACGATGTGCTCTGGTTCAACAAGGAGATGTTCGAGAACCTCATGGGCTGGCTGTTCACGGTCGGTATCCTCGGCGCGCTCAGCGAGACCGAAGACGAGGTAGAGATCGAGAAAATCCTGCAAGAGCAATACCTTACCATATCACGGCTTATCAAGGCGAGCCATGCCTCCGATTACCGGCTCGACAAACTCATGAACCTCTTCTCGACCAAGGAAGAACCGAAAAAGGCATAGCGAAACCTTTCAAAACGATTTCGCCAGGAAAACACGATATGAAATTCTATCTGATTCTGATAGTTGTAACCGGTCTGATGCTTGTCTCTTGTAGCGATAGCAGCGATTCCGACGCCGACGCCCCGTTTTCTTGCGGGATAATCCTCCAGGATGCGAATAGCAATCCACTGGAGGAGTACAAGGTGCAGCTATCCTCGCTCAACTACTACGAACCCGAAGAGAACGAGAGCATTTCACGCGATCTTGACGATGGTGACGATATCGAGCTATTGATCATGAACTACTGGGATACCCCCATCGACACCCTGTTCTCCGAATTGGGTCAATCGATCTTGTGGAACGGCAATAACTACCTCGGTGAGCCCGTTATCCAGGGTGTCTATAAATACCGATTGACAGCCTATGAAAACGGAGAGGTCGAATATCAGCAAACCCGTTTCATGTACCTGCTGTACGGCATCGAAGAGGATAAGCCCGGTATCGTTCGGACATCAACCCGCGGTGAAGCGAGTTTTTCCGATATCACGCCGCTTCCCGGACTCTACTGCACCGAGGAAATACCCGATACAGACGAAAACGGAGAGTATCTTGGTCCGCTCGACATATCTCCAAACAGCTTCATCATCGCGCAGAATCCCGATGGCGAGATTCGCTACACACGCCGCATGATGCAAGATGGCAAAAACAACTTCACGATCGTGTGGGAGGAGATGACTCCCGTCGAATTGTAGAGGATCGATCTTGTGATACATTGCCCGGAAACGACAATTGCGTTTTCCTTATTGTGATCTTACGCCCTATTCGCACAATAAGGAATTCCATATTGTGCTGAGAACACAATATGGTACATGATCGGAAATGGAGGTTGAACGATGAAGCATCTGATGATTTCTCTTATCGCGATTTGTCTGTTGTTGGTCGCATGCGAAGACGAAAAGACCGTGACCGAGTACGTGGAAGTCGAGACGCCGTACGATTCTTTCTCATGCGAAATTGTTGTCCGAAACGGCGCTTATGAACCGCTCGAAGGGTACCTCGTGCAGCTCTCGTCCTACGATCTGTACAGCATTCACGCTCGCCCGGTCACGCCGATCAAATTCACCATCGAAGACTATGGAACCGGGTCCTGCCCGACAACGCTACTTCTCACCGATTACTGGGATCGGTTCGTCAGTCTGCCCATCGACCGGAACCTTTCGCCCGGAGTGCATAGCCTGGTTTGGAACGGCTGTAACTATCTCGACGAACCGCTCGTGCAGGGCGTTTACAAGGGATTTCTCACCGTCCACTCGGATGACGAGATCGTGATGCACGATACGCTCTACACCTACCTGTTGCAAGGAATCGGCAACGATATTCCCAGCGTCCGGACCACCACTTCAGAAGGTATTGCCCTCTTTACCGATATCACCCCGCTACCGGGCTTGTACTGCGAATACAACTTCCCCGAGTACAACAACAATGGGGAATTCGTCGGCTACATGGACCTCTCGCCCGACAGCTATATATTCGTCCAGAATCCCGACGGCGAAATCCGTCGTACCAGGCGTGAAATGACCGACGGTGAAAACAGTTTTAGCGTTGTGTGGGAGGAGATGTCGGGCGTTTAAAGACGGTTATTTTGTGCACTGTCTTTTCGTGTAAACTCCGCCTCGATAATTTTGCAGAATTTACTTTTAAGATTGTTGTGTACCCTATATTCAATTAGCACTGCCAAGAACACAATCACAGTTATTAGAAAGAAGGAAACGCAGGTGTTATCCACCGATATTGAAATACATCTACCCCACGCCATTTCTGTTTTATCACTTCCACATTCGAAACCGCGGAGAGCAATGATAAACGAGCACAAGACTACAATTGCAATGAATATTACAAAAGCTATACGAAACGTATTGATGATATTCGGCGGTTTGATGCTAAACGGATCGGCAAAGCCATTATCACTTTTCTGCCGCTTATCACAAATACTAACTGCATTTTTCTTGCTACTATATCGGGCAGACTTATCGATAATTTCTTCTTTCTCACATTTTATATCGAAACGATTGTCCTCAGACCCAGCACCACTCTGAGCACTATACTTCTTTTTCAATGCGTACAAGTAATCACAATATCGATGCCACTGTTTCATAGGGACATCACACACACCAAGCTTATACTCTATCTTATGAAGCTGGAACAGACAAAATCGGAATTGATAACCATGCATTTTACTGACAATCACTCCCAGTAGTCCCACCAATATGGAGCCACCCATCGCAATAAGATAAAGCAAAGGGTTACTTCTGTCACAATTAAACATATATAGCACAAAACCTGTTGCACCTGCAGCCAGTATTGCCAATTCGGATGTAAAGTTGCTTTCCCGTTGTAGCAATTCTTCGCGAAATGATTGATGCAGGTTATTTAGGAAAGTGCTTCTCTCTTCGCTCATGTCAAAAATTAATCCCCATAAGAATGATTTAAAACAATAAAAGATAAACGACCGAAAACCGTCAATGAGAATTAATATTGATTCTGTTGGATATTTAGTGGGTAATGAGGTTTCATAGCATCCTGATTGGTGCGCCAAGCTCCAGCTTGGCATAAGGATGCTATGAATTTGTAAAGTCGATAAAGCATGTAATCAATTTTAAAGCAGGGAGATAGGGCATGAAAGATGCCAAGCTGGAGCTTGGCGCACCAACAGAGAATGGCTCATCACCCTCTCGATTCACAATAGAATCTTATTATTTCGAACTGTATTATTTTAGTAACCAGAACCGCCGGCAGTTTCCCACCGGCGGATCATGTATTTCGTAGAATCGTTGTTGTTTACAGGTAGGGGATGTGTCCCTTGCCGACGCCTTTGACCTTGCAGCCGAGATTGGTGTAGGCCTTGATCTTTTCATCTTTAAGGAAGTTCGAGCAGTCGATGACGAGCGGCTTGGTTCCGCATAGCTCGACCATGTCTTCCGGTGTTAGGTTCATGTATGCGGCATGGCCGACAGCGAGCACGACCACGTCAGCGTCCTCGAGGGTCTTTTTCATGTCCTTTTCGATGTATTCCATATCCATCTCGGGCCAGGTCTCGACATAGACGTCGTGAACATTGACGATCGCCCATTCGCCCTGAAGTTCGCGCACCAGTGTCTCGGACGGTGAATGACGCGTGTCGCCCACCTCTTCGAGGTAGGATACGCCCAGCACCGCGATCTTGACGTCCTTGAGCTCGGGGTATTCCTCTTTGATGAGCTCGATGGTGTGTCGCGGCATGGTGTCGTTAATGTTGACCGCGTTGATGGCGACGGCGAGCATATCGTCGATTTCGAAGACATCGCGCATCGCCCAGTTGGCGAGAACCGGGTCCTTGGTCAGGCAATAGCCGCCCACGCCGAGGCTCGGTCGCAACAGGTTGTTGTGGGTCTCACGCTGGCGGATGGCGTCGCGTACCTTGAATATATCGACACCGATCTTCTCTGCAAACCGCGCCCATTCGAGTGTCAGAGCGATATTGGCGGCGCGATAGGAGTTCTCCATAACCTTCGACATTTCGGAGGCGTTGGTGTTGTCGAGTTCGGTAAGCGGGAATTCCACGGTGTTGAGCACGTCGGTGAGAAACTTGCGTGCGAGGTCCTTGCTCTGCTGGTTCACGCCGGAATAGACGCGCCAGTAGTCACGGATCGACTCGACGTAGCGAGCGCCAGGCATGACGCGTTCGTAGGAGTGCGCCACCAGCGGCGGGAATTTTTCGGTGTCGATGCCGCGTTTCTTGAATTCCTCTTCGAGAATGGGCTTGACGATCCGTTCGGACGTTCCGGGCGGGACAGTGGTCTCGACCAGTACGAGGCAGTCGGGCTTGATGTGCTGTCCCAGCGTGCGCATGCCGTCGCGGAAATGCGATACATCGCAGTAACCTTTCTCGGCTTCACCGAAAGCGGGTTTGGTCGCGTCGAGCTGGATATCGACCACGACGACGTCGGCCACTTCGTAGGCTGTGTTTTCCCACGTCGCTCGCAGGCTGTCTTTCTCTTTGACGCAGCGGTTGAATATTTCGGGGACTTCCGGGTCGGAAGAGCTGACCGGCGGGACACCGGTATTGATCACCGGGACTTTCCAGAACGATCGCCGCGAAGGCCGCTGATGACCGTGCACGAAATAGATCGTGTCGCCGTTTTCGTCCGTAGCGTCCGCGATAACGCTCGCCATCACGCAGCCGACGAATCCCATGCCCTGTACGGTGACGATCTTTCTTCCTCTTTTACGTTGTTCTTCGGTAATGCGCAGGATTTCCTGACGCTCTTTCTTGTTGGCTTCCTCTGCGGGAAGCAGATGTTTCGTTCCATCAGGTGCGATTGAGACGTTCATCATAACTGTTTCCTTCCATGCGTTTTTGATAGGAAAAGGCGCAACGTCCGTGAGGCTGCGTCATTCTTACATCAGCTCATTCACCGCGAATTGAAGCGCCTTGTCAAGTAATTCTTGCGGTGCCTTGCCGATAAACCCATTCTTGATAAGGTTATCCGTCAGCTCCCGTGAATACCGGATGTCTTTTTCGGCTCTCGCAAAGGCTTCTTCCCTGGTCATGGTGATACGCGCCACACCGTCTTTGATCGCTTGCATGGCAACGTCCGCCGCCTCGTGCGGGAAGACGTCCGCCTCGTCCATGGTCGGGATGATGTATTCGGGATGGATGCCGTTCTTCTCCGCGTAGTTCGCCAGCGAGTGTGCGGCCGCGATCGCCATGTTGTCGGTAACCTTACGGCTTCTGACCATGAGCGCGCCCTTGAGGATGCCCGGGAATCCGAGCGAGTTGTTGACCTGGTTGGCGAAGTCGCCGCGACCGGTCGCCACGATGAACGCGCCGGCTTCTTTGGCCGCGTAAGGGTAGATTTCCGGTACCGGGTTGGCGCAAGCGAAGATAATCGATTTCGGCGCCATGGACTGGATCCACTCCTTCTTGATGCGGTCGGGTCCTGGCTTGGAGAGCGTGATCAGCACGTCTGCGCCCTTCATTGCTTCGGTAAAATCGTCGATCTTCTTCGGGTTCGTCTTCTGGCACAGTTCCCACTTGCGATAGAATCGCGGATCGGCCTCGATATCGCCGCGATCCTTATGTAATGAACCTTTCGAATCAAACATGATCATGTTTTCCGGATTGCCACCCGCCGCGATGATGATGCGTGCGATGGTGGTGTTGGAGGCACCGGCGCCCATATAGACGATCTTCACATCGCCGATCTTCTTGTTCGCCAGCTTGATGGCGTTGATGAGTCCGGCGAGGGTCACGCAGGCGGTCCCCTGCGCGTCGTCGTGCCAGACGGGGATGTCGCATTCCTCGCGCAGGACGTCGAGCACCTTGTAGCAGTTGGGCTGCGAGATGTCCTCGAGGTTGATCGCCCCAAAACTGTGCTGGCAACGTTTGACGAATTCGATGATGGTCTCGGGGACCTTCACGCCTTGGTCGTTGCGACTGTCGATACACAGCGCGGTCGCATCGACACCGCCGAGGTATTTCATCAGGAACGCCTTGCCCTCCATCACGCCGAGGCCGCCCGGAGGGGTGCAGTCGCCGTCGCCCAGTACGCGGGTAGAATCGCTGACGACCGCCACGAGGTTGCCGCGATTGGACAGCTCGAAGGAGGTTTCGTTGTCGTCTCGGATGGTGGTGGAGACCTTGGACACGCCCGGGGTGTACCATACGTTGAACCAGTTGAAGCCGAAGACACCCGCCTTGGGTATGGTCTGCATCTTGCCGCCGTAGTGGCGGTGCATGAGTTCGGCGAGCTTTTTCAGAAGCAGGGTCTTGCCCTTGGCGATCTGTTCCTGGGAAAAGTTATCGGGAAATACCTCGTTGAGGTTATCGAGGCTGATATTCAATTTCTTCATCGATAGCTCCTTTGTTTAGAGTATGGTTCCCTCGTAGTGCGCGGTCAGTTGCTTTGCCTTCACATGATCGGGAATGTAGTCGGGCAGCACCATGGGTGATACGGTTTTTCTGTCAATACCCAATTCCTCGGCTTCCTTGTTGTACTTATGAACGTGATCCAGCGTCAGCGCGCCATGTGCAACGCCTTCAGCGGCACGCATGGCAGCGTTTGTTCCGGCGCGACGTCCGAACACGATGATGTCGAGCTGCGAGTTACCCATCAGTCTGTTGCGACCGTGCACGCCGCCACTGGCTTCGCCTGCAACGAACAGGCCCGGGATGGTGGTCTCCGATTTCTCGTTGATCTCCAGACCGCCGTTCTGGTAGTGCAGCGTGGGATAGACCAGCATGGGGTACTTGGTGATGTCGATGTCGAAGCGTTTGTACTGCCGCAGCATGGCGGGGAGGTTGCGCTCGATGGTGCCCGGTCCGCTGAGCTCCTCGATCAGGGGCGAATCGAGCCAGATGCCGTAGAGTCCGGCGGGTGTCCTGACGCCAAGGTTCCGTTCGAGGCATTCGCGGATGAAGGCGGACGCTTCGATGTCGCGCGGCTCGAGCGGATAGACGAACAGTTCGCCCTGGTTGTTGACCGGCTGTGCTCCCAGCGCACGGATTTTCTCGGTGCAGAGGAATCCGACGATCTGCTCCGGATAGACGGCCCCCGTGGGGTGGTATTGCACGGAGTCCATGAAGAGCAGCTTCGCGCCGGCACGGTAGCCGAGTACAAGACCGTCCGCGGTAGCGCCGTAGTGGTTGGTGGTCTCGAATCCGCGGATATGCAGACGCCCGAATCCGCCCGTGGCGATGATGATGGACTTGGCACGGATGGTGGAGAACTGCTTGTTCTCGAGGTGGAACATCACCGCGCCGGCAGCCTGCCCCTTGTCGTCCATGATCAGCTCGATCACGGCGGTGTATTCGATATATCTTATCGTTTCGGGGTGGTTATAAACTTCGTCGCGCAGCACCTTGCAGATGGCGGCGCCAGTGTAGTCGCGCGCGGAGTGCATGCGACTGCGGCAGGTTCCGCCGCCGGGCTTGACCATCATGGTGCCGTCCTCGTTCTTGTCGAACATCACGCCGAGTTCTTCCAGCCACTTGATCGACTGGGGGGCGTCCCTGACCAGCGCTTCGACCAGCTCGGGCTTGTTGTCGAAGTGCCCGCCGCCGATCACGTCGAGGTAGTGTAGCGTGGGCGTGTCGTCGGTCTGGTCGGCGGCCTGGATACCGCCCTGCGCCATCATGGAGTTGGAGTCGCCCAGACGCAGCTTTGTGACGAGGGTGACGCTCGCGCCGCCGGCTTCAGCTTCGAGCGCCGCGGCGAGTCCGGCTGAACCTGCGCCGATGACCAGCACGTCTGTTTCCTCGGTGATATTCTCGAGGTCAATAATATTGGGGTCGATGCGCGCGTAGGACTCGAGCAGATCGGCGATCTCTGTGGTGATCTTCTCGCCCTTGTTCGGTCCCATGCGAACCACGCGTCTCGATTCTTCCTTGTAATCGGGGTGGAACTTGCCGAGAATCTCTTCCCGCTCCGATTCGCTCATGCCCGGATAGACCTGCTTTCCGTATTTCTTGGCCAGTTCGAGCCGTTTCGGACGGGTCTTTTCCACCATTTTAATCGATTCCATCATATATTCCGGATACATAGTTACTCCTGCTTCATCGTAGGTTGGTTAGCGCTAACCGAGCTTGATCTCGCGGCTGTAATACTTCTTCGCCAGATCTTCGCGCGAGGATGACATCATCTCTTCGAATTCAGGATCGTACTTGCCGTCGGCGACTTCCTGAATCCGGATTTCCAGTTGCGGATGCTTCGGTGACAGGTAGCGAGCGTAGAGTCGCTGCGCCAGGATCGCCGCGTTGTATTGCACGATCTCGGCGGGGCAACGAAGCGCGCAGAGTCCGCACCGGATACAGTCGAACGAGAGGTCGGCGGCACGGGCGATATTGCCACGGATCAGCGCCTGGATGTAGTCCATCACCTGAATTTCCTGCGGACACGCCTTGGTGCAGGTGTTGCAGGCGACGCAACGGAACACGGTGGGGAATAACCTCTGGAACGTGTCCTCGTCCGGCGTCAGTTCCGCGATGTCATAGATCGGCTTCTCGGCGGGTACAAACGGTATCTGCGCGATCGCCATCCCTTCGGTCACCACCGTCTGGCACGCCAGGCCGCCCTTCAGTTTGTAATCTCCGGCCTCGCGGTAGATCGTACCGCAAGCCCCGCAATAGCCTTCGCGGCACCCGACGCCACGTTTCAACTGGAATCCCGCGTATTCGATCGCCGTCAGGATCGTCGATCCGTCCGGAACCATGTAGGATTCGCCCATGATATAGACCTTAACCATCTTACGCTGATTCTGCATAGAGCCTCCAGGATTGTATTGTAGTATTTGATTCTGAATTGTCGGTTCGATACGTGCTTTCGAGATGATAGATTTTCAAGCTATACCCCATAAGTCGTGGATGAACGCCCTGCTCCACGGCGCATTTCGGCGCCTTCGGAACAGCATGATATCTTCGAAACTTATCGCCACCTGGCTTCGCAGCCGTCGATTGATCACTTGAATACGGAATCAGCTTCATTTTTCGATTCCTGTCAATTTTTTTCTGACAAAAATATTATAAATCCTTTTCCCAGCGCCCGAATGCTTACTCTGTGTGAATCTTCTTCAGTGGATAATATGCAGAGAATACACATCATGAACGGAATTCAGAAAGAGTGTATTCATATTGAATTGACAATTTTTCATCCGAAAGCATGTTTTGAATTATCGTTAACGAGTATACTTATTGGGAGGTATATGTGTCCCGAATTTCGAATTTCGGAAAGGAGTAAATAAATGCCACGAGAAAAAACTGTTGTTATTCTCATTGTTCTGGCGATATGTAGCTCAATGCATGCTTTAAGTTTTGGTGAATTGCAAACACGCTGGACATGTTCTGCCAGGCAATTAGGGATGGGTTATCAAGCATCTGGAGGTGCAAACATCTGGAATGACAATCCACTAAGTGCTCGAGTGAATCCAGCCAAACTCGGTTATTTCAAAGGGCTATCTTATAGCCAGTACGATATGAACCTCGATCAGTATAAGTGCAATGCATCTGCAATATCATTTGGCGTAAAAGGATTAGGAGTATCTCTTCCTATGTACAATGAAGATAATCGACTGGGTTACAGTCAAGAGTTTGAACAATTTGTGGCTTCAGGCTATTATAAGACAGAACGTTGTGAGATTCAACACTACTCTCTGGGTATTAACTTGGGAGAGAGTGGATTGCTCGATATCAATTCGGATATATTCGATGTTTCTTTCGGTCAATCGGTAGTGCATTTTTATAAAGAAAGACCGTACTACGATGACATAGATAGTGAAGTAAAAACCGTGAAGGATGATAAAACGCTTATCGATATTGGTGCGCTTGTACGCGTTTCACCTGTAAGAAATCTATGGGATAGCTTTGATCTGGATATGGCCGGCGGATTTTGCTATTACAATATTTTGAAAGAGAAGACAAAGGTGAATGATACGCATAGCGAGCCAATGCTGTTCGGCATTCTATATTCATTTGCACTCCATTTTGCGTATCCTCGAATGGATGATATGCCAAATGCAATCCGTGATTTCTCCGAGAACTTTATTGAATTCACGGGAACGTACGATTATGATGATTTAGCATTAGGCGAAACAGATTGCAATATCTACAATTGGGGAACCGAGATTGGCTTAATGGACACCTTCTTTTTCCGAACTGGCTACAACAACGACGTAGATGATAATGAAGCTCTGGAAACCATTGGATATGGACTCAAATTCCATTACCGCGACTGGGCCGGCTTCGAGTGGAACTATGGTGAATATGTAGATGATGATCATGGATATAATGTTTGGGATATCATGCTGAACGTGAATATCATGAAGATCATAGAAATAGCGAAGTAAGGAGAAAATATGCCGACAACCAAACGTATTTTGATGGCTGGAATCGTGCTCTGCGCATTGTCATGCACGAGTCTGTGGGGTAACTACTACTACAACTCGATATTTATGAGAGCCTACACATCCGCCAGACAAACTTCGATGGGATTGAATTCCTCGGGCGGAGCCTACATCTGGAGCCAGAATCCGCTAACGCTGCCAACCAATCCCGCGCTGATCAGTTACCAGAACGGTTTCAATTACGCGCTGTCCCGTCACATCTTCCCCACAGAAACCGTAACCTATACATCGTCCTATATGGGTTTCGGAGGAAACGGCTGGGGCGTGATGCTCCCTTCCGCCAATCTATCGTCTGGCTTTGGAGGCGAACTCGAGGAAGAAATTGGCCAATTGTCTATATCGACGCAATACTACGGTTTCGGGATCAATCTGACGAAACTGACGGATTTGCGAATGTCTTCCGAAGCGAAAGAACCTCGCGCGTTCAATGTCTCGGTGGGTTTTTCGCTGGCTCGCTTTGCGGAAGACCAGTGGTCTTTCGGAGAGAGAAGCGGAGAAACGCTGGACGGCGGTTTCCTTGCCGAATTTACTCCCACCGCGTTGTCGGACGCTCCAGTCGATTTCTCGGTTGTCGCGGGAGCGAATTTCTACAATCTCTTCCAGGGCGAGATTGTACGATATCGCAATAAACAAGAGCCTATGATCTATGGCATGATATGGTCTGCCGCATCGAGATTCGCGATTCGTACGGACAATGTCGATAGCGAGATTTTCCGGAAAATCTGTCCGAATTTCCTCAGCGTGACGGCCGTTGTCGATTACGACGATATCTGCTACGATAAAGATGCCGGGGATCGGGGTTCGCGCGGTGTTGAAATCGGGTTGATGAACACATTCTTCCTGCGGCAAGGCGAGAATTACCATGCAGTCGAATCGAAGACATCGGAGGATAAAATCAGGACCCTTGGAATGGGGATCAACCTTCAATACGACGACCTTGTACAGTGTGAATGGAACTACGCCGAATACGGCCCCGGCGATGATCGTGTCCATGTGTGGGATATGATGCTGCATGTGAATTTCTGGAAACTGATGGCAATCGGAACGAAGTAAGGGGAGGAAACAATGAACAAGTACAAACTCGGTTTCAGCATCGCGCTTACAATCCTTTGCAGTCTTCTGACAGCTTTCCCACACATCTACGCGCAGGCGCCCGTTTCCGCGACCCAGAATTCCATGGGAGGCATATACTCCGGGGGAGCTTATATCTGGAGCAACAATCCCTTGAACGCCTGGACGAATCCCGCCAAGCTCGGATTCTACCGGGGAATTTCAAACGGGTATTTTTATAACGACCACGACGAGTTCGAGCTATACAGGAAGAGAAACGCTTCCATGATGGCTGTCGGCTGGAACGGTATCGGTGTTCTTCTGCCCACGATGAACACTGCGGGGAAATTTGGATATACGATCGATTATGGTGAATGGACATTCCATAATTATTACGATGACGAGGAATACGGCAAAGGAACCTGCTATCAAACGATCCAGCAGTACGGCCTCGGTATCAATGTCATGGAACTGTTCCGGGACGGAGATCCCTGGAGCGCGATCAACAATCGCTTTCTCGACTTCTCGCTCGGCTTGACCGTGTCGCACTATCGAACGAATGCGGATTACGATTTCGATTACGAAGAAGAAGACCATTATTACGGGCTTTCGAGGGATATCAGCGAGTACTTTTACAATGGCGGATTGATCGCGAAAATCTCCACGTTCGCACTCTCCGATTTGCCCTACCGTCTGGATGTCAGCCTGGGCGCAAGCTGGCTGAATATGACCGAAGTCGATGGCATCTGGTGGGATAGCCCTTTTCTGGATGATGACAAGCAGATGTTCACCAATGGCTTGATCTATTCCGGTTCGGCCTATGGCGCTATCCTCCCGTTCAAACGGCCGTACAGCTTCTTCGGGCATACCATTCACGAACTCTTCAGCATGGCATATACCTACGACTACTTCGATTACGAATTCGATGGCCACGATGACGATATGCAGTCATGGGGTATGGAATACGGACTGCTGAACACCTTCTATGTCCGGCATGGGCAGAACAACTTCAATCCTGTATCCTGGTATTCGGTCGGTGAGGGCGTCGGCTTTGGCTTGAAGCTCCGGTACCATGACCTGGTCGAATACGAATGGAACTACGCCGAAACGGATTACTCCACAACAAAAGACTACTGCTGGGACATGATGATGAACGTGAATCTGTGGAAGATAATCACAGGAGAGTAATCGATGCTCAAGACTCTCATCCTCGAATCGATGCCCGTGCGATTCCATCTGGAGATCGAGTCGCGCGGCTGGCAGCGGTGGTTTCACCGAATCGAAGATGTAACGCTGTCGGACGATGAGAATCGCGGCTGGCAGGCGATCATCATCCGCACGAAAACCCGCTTTGACCGGAGCATGTTCCGCATGTTTCCCGATCTTAAACTTCTGATCCGCGCCGGAACCGGGTTCGACAACATCGAGCTGGACGCGGCGGGTGACGTCGTCGTCTGCAACACGCCCGACGCCAACGCCCCTGCCGCCGCAGAACACACGTTGTCGTTCATCCTCGCGCTGATCAAGCACCTGAACCTCGCCGGGCGGAACGTGCTCGCTGAGAAATGGCGCGACGGAATGCCCTACAACCCCGAGATATCGGAACTGCGCGCGTTGCTCGTTGGCGTGGGACGCGTCGGCGGACGGGTCGCGAAAAGCCTTCTAGCGCTGGGTGCGCACGTAAAGGGCGTCGATCCGTATCTGACAGACCGGGGGCGGATCGAGCGCGGGATCGAGTTTGTCGGGTACGAGGAGGGTCTGAAATGGTGCAACCTGCTGAGCTTTCACTGCCCGCTCACCGACGAGACGCGCAACTACTTCACCGAAAAGCAATTGAATGCGATTGAAGAGCCGATCTGGCTGGTCAATACCGCGCGTGGTCCGATCGTGTCGTGGAGGACCGTCGAAAAAGGATTGCAGTCGGGAAAAATCCTCGGCGCGGCGCTGGACGTGTTCGATCCCGAGCCCTGGATTCCTCCTGCCATCGCCGATGATCCGCGTATCCTGCTGTCACCACACTCCGGTGCCCGTACCGGGGCCGCGCGTGAACGACTCGCGCTCGAGACGATCAAGGTGTGGAAGGCGTTCGCGTTTGATGGACAGGTGATCAATAAGATATAGCAAGGAACATCCCGCCTCATTCTGGAGCAGAAATAAACTTGACCTCTTCGTTCTCGAATGCTTTCTATAAACAGACGATAACAAACAACCGCAGTGATGGATCATGAAAGAGGATCGACAAGGCCGGGTACGTCAATTGATTCAAGACGGATATTCGGTCGTGAAGACCAATCCGCAGGTCTGCATCGACAACCTGTTTCAGTGACTGGAAACGAGCATGCCGCCACCGAACTATATAGAGGACAAATCGAATTATTTCGACCAGAATATCCGGCGTATCAACGAGATCATCGAGCACATACGCATATTGTCACGGGAGCAGAGCGCCGAGCGCTTCGAGCGCTTCCGGGTGCTGTCCGTCATCGAAAAGGCGGTCTCGATGATCGAGGTACAATACGCACGCCACAACATCGACATCCGGCGAGAGATCGCAGATGCGGACTGCCACGCCTACGGGAATCCGCATCGCTTCGATCAGGTGATCCTGAATCTGATGGTCAACGCCCACGACGCACTGAAGAGCAAGTACGATCCATACGACGACGATCAACGAATCCGGATATCCCAGAGGCGCGAGGGGGACACGATTCGCATCGAGGTGGAAGATAACGGCGTCGGGATTCCCGATGCAGCGCGAAGCCATATCTTCGATCCGTTTTTCACCACCAAGGGCGAACAGGACGGCACCGGGCTGGGACTATCGATCAGCTACGGTATTATCCGCGAAATGAAGGGAGAGATTCAATGCGAAAGCGAACCGGGAGAATTTACGTGCATGATCCTGACGATTCCCGAACAGACATGGACGGACAGCCATCGAAACGCTCCCATCGCGCGATTGACCATTTTTATCGATAATTTCAGCCTTCGGTATCGAACGCTCCATCGTCACTACTGAATCTGCAAAATCCTATATGACAGTATCTTACTCGATTTCCGTATTTTGGCATCGGCATTGCAAAAGCCATCTCGAAGTGCAATATGGACAGATATCTCGCCTTCTTGAAAGACCACGAAGCCGATACCGAGCGTATCGAATGGTTTCGTTACCGTAACCACGATCTCCAGATCGTGCACGAAAGGAAGGCGTTCCTGCAACTGCTGCAAAGCGGTAATCACTCTCATATCATCCTCGAACTCCGGCATTTGTCGGATATCCTGCTCCTGGGATCGATACAAGCCGAAACACCGGAAACGGCAGTGACCATTCTCGCCGAGCCGGGTCTGAAGCAAATCCTCGAGACCGTTCGGCGTTGCCGGTTTCCGATCGTTCAGAGCGAACACGAGTTATTGAGTAATAAGGGATAGCCAATCAAAAAACACATGGAGGAAACTATGCGTAAGATTATGGTGCATGTTGTCTTAACGCTCTTATACGCGGTGCTTTTTGCCGATGGCGTACAGCCTCCCGGATCGGGATCGTCCGGCAATCCGTATCTCGTTTCGACGCTGGATCACCTTCTCTGGGTCAGCACGAACAGCTCGAGCTGGGGGAGCGAGTTCGAACTGCGGGCGCACATCGATGCCTCCGCGACGAGTGGCTGGAACAGCGGAGAGGGATTTCTGCCCATCGGAACGTCGTCGTTACCCTTTACTGGAAATTTCAACGGGTATTTCGGCAGCATCGACGGTCTGGTGATCAATCGTTCTACCAGCGATAACCAGGGTCTGTTCGGATATGTTGACGACGGTGTAATCGATTATACCAGGCTGACCAATATCGTCGTAAATGGAAGGAACCAGGTTGGAGGCTTGATCGGGTACGCGGTCGATTCGCATATCGTTGCGTGCGAAGTAGATGGCAACATCCAGGGCAGTTACGGAGTCGGCGGAGCGTTTGGAGGATTCCTTTACCACGTGATCGGGAAGGAGAAGTAGAATTCGTTTTTTCAATTGAGCCGCCCGGGATGCGTTGTCTCGGGCGGTTTTCTCTCAGCGTAGAAATATAATGTTGAGCAGTACACTTGGATTCTATGGAAGAAGCTGTTTCACAAACCTACGTGCTCTTGATAGAGATCGTGTTTCATTGAAGTTTGGTAGATCAAAAACGGCTTGAATCCATTTATCCTTCTTCTTCTTTTTGATTCTTGGGACAAGACTTTCTAATTCACCGGTTTCAACTATCAGTATTCCCTGTTTTTGCAGCTCGCTCTTTAACTCTTGAAAGGATTTTCTGACGATCTGGTCTTTGAAGTATTTTACACCGTACTTCTTGGGTTTACTCCATCTTTTGGTTGCACTGAGTAATTCAGAAATGGCATTTCGATCTGATGTTTTAACAAACTCGTTCTCATTGCAATTCAATATGTTGTCGATATCCAGCTTTAACATAGTTGTAGTTGTGGGTTTGAATTCTTTGTGTATATAATCAATAATTACCCGATATTGCTTTTGAATTTGCCTCCATCTTCCTTGTTGAGCTTCATATATGTCCTTGATCGTGTTGTCATTCAGAGAGTCAAAATCAACAATCACATTGATTGGAATTTCTAAATTCCTGATTTTCTTGATAATTTTATGGATTTTCCCCTTCCCTCCACAAGAGACAAATAAATAGTCTGGCATTGGTCGTTTTTCTTGTTCGCATATAGATTGTAGGATAGCAGAATAGAAACGACAGTCCGAGTCACCTTCGCATAATATAACTTTTTCATAAAACATGCAGTTCAAGATATTTGAAAATCTCATATAAGGATCTTGCCGAATTACTTCAATATCCTTGGTGTCCAATATCTTGGGAATATTCACTTCTTTGTTACCCATGAAGTTTCGAGAAATTCGTACGATTTTTAGGTTCTGGGTACCAGTATCAAACATACCTTTAATTATATCAATACTATGAGTTGCGATAATATACTGTCTATTCTCAGGTTTTTGTTGTATTAACATTCTTCCCACGATTCTTGCCTGTGGCGGATGAAGAAAGGCTTCGGGCTCATCTATTAATAAAATTTGTTGATATGGGATAAAGGTTCTAAGTATCAAGCCAGCAAAGCTCAACATACCATCACCTTGCCTACCTAACATCGTTTGAGTTTTCATTTTGTTATTGTATTCCTTTTTTTTATTTGGGTCTAACGGTACTTTTTTTCCAATATAGAGGCGAAGATCTGAGGATTTAAGTTGATGTATAAATACTCCGATGCCAAATGCTTTATTGAAATATGAAGAAATTAAGCTCTCAATATTATTATCGATGTACATTTTTTGAATGAGATTGCTTGGTATTTCTATCTTGAAATTCTTTCTCTGTTCTTCACTTAGAATATTTAATCGGCTCCGTGTATCCATATGTTCCGTGAAGAAATCCGCTAGCGCATTCAATTTGAATGGCTTTGAATTCCAAATGCTTCTTAAGTCATCGTTATTGATTCTTTTCTCTGAATCCAAGAAGAAAGTAGTCCTTCCATCATTCACTTTACTTTCAAAAGCATTTGACATGTATTCCAACAGGTCATTATCGTCTCCTTCTTTTTTTAAAGTGCTGTTCTGGATTATTTGATTAGCCCCATTCCCATATTTTAGAAATAGATTTAAATCTTTTAGTGATGTACTCTTTCCTGCATTATTAGGCCCCACTAGTATAAGTACCTGATCCTTTTCCATTTGAATAGTAGTTCCATCATTGAAAGTGATTGAATCAATCCACACTCTGATGTCCATAAATTACCTCATAATTTTTATTACAGAATATCAACAACGTATTAATTGGAGTCAAGTAGATAAATGTTTGAATTGAAACGAGGCTCCCGAAGGAGCCCCGTCATATTTCATCCAACCGAATCTTCAGTCTATCTCAGGAACGGATACTTATAATCCATCGGCGGATTATACGTCTCTTTGATGGTGCGAGGGCTGACCCAGCGCATGAGGTTTTGCATACCGCCGGCCTTGTCATTGGTGCCGGAAGCGCGCGAGCCGCCGAAGGGCTGCATACCGACCACGGCGCCGGTGGGTTTGTCGTTGATGTAGAAGTTACCCGCGGCGAAGCGGAGCTTGTCGAGCGCCTTGAGGGTGGCATAGCGGTCGTTGGAGAAGATCGCGCCGGTGAGGGCGTAGGGCGAGGTCTGGTCGCAGAGTTCGAGCGTCTCCTCGTACTTCGCGTCGTCATAGACGTAGATGCTGACGACCGGGCCGAAAATCTCCTCCTGCATGGTGAGGAACTTCGGATCGGATGCCAGGATCACGGTCGGTTCGATGAAGTAGCCCTTCGATTTATCGCAGTTTCCGCCGATAATCACTTCCGCGTCGCTGGAAGTCAACGTCTTTTCGATGAAGCCTTTGATGGTCTCGTAGGACTTTTCGTCGATGACGGCGTTGACGAAGTTGCCGAAGTCGCGTGGGTCACCCATCTTAATCTCGGCGATCATGGATTCGAGCAGTTCGCGTACCTCGTTCCACATCGATTTCGGGATGTAGCAGCGTGACGCCGCCGAGCACTTCTGACCCTGGTACTCGAACGCACCCCGCACAATCGCAGTCGCGACCTGACTCGGGTCTGCCGATTCGTGCGCGAAGATAAAGTCTTTTCCGCCAGTCTCGCCGACAAGTCGCGGGTAGGAGCGCAGCGGTCCGAGGTTGTGCGACACGGTTCTCCAGATGTGGTTGAATGTGTTGTTGGAGCCGGTGAAGTGGACGCCGGCGAGTTCCCGTTGCGCCAGGGAGACGCGTCCGATCATGGAGCCGCTTCCGGGCAGGAAGTTGATCACGCCGTCCGGCATACCGGCTTCCTTGAAGACCTTCATCAGGTAGTAGTTGGAGAGTAGCGCGGCGGTGGCTGGTTTCCATACGGTCACGTTGCCCATCAGCGCGGCGGACATGTTCAGGTTGGACGCGATGGCGGTGAAGTTGAACGGGGTGACGGTCAGCACGAAGCCTTCGAGCGGCCGGTACTCAATGCGGTTGAGCTGGTCGAATCCCGAATTGGGCTGGCTCTGATAGATTCTCGACGCGAAGTGGGCGTTGAAGCGCAGGAAGTCGATGGTCTCGCATGCGGAATCGATCTCGGCCTGAAACGCGTTCTTGCTCTGCCCGAGCATGGTGGCGGCGTTGATCAGCCAGCGATACTTGGTGGAAAGCAGGTTTGCGACCCGAAGCTGGATGGACGCGCGTTCGATCCAGGGCATGTTCATCCAGTCCTTTTGCGCTATGAGTGCGGTCTCGATCGCCAGCTTGACCTCGGCTTCGCCTGCCTTGTGATAGGTCGCCAGCACATGCTGATGATCGTGGGGCATCACGACATTCGCGGTGTCGCCGGTGCGGACTTCTTTGCCGCCGATGATGAGGGGAATCTCGATTTGCGTGGAAGCCTGACGCTCCAGCTCCTGTTTCAGAAGTTCGCGCTCGCCGGTTCCGGGCGCGTAGGACAAAATGGGCTCGTTCTGGGGCATTTCCAGATGAAAGATGCTGTTGTTCATGGTTCCTCCAAAAAATTATCGTTCTTTGGAGCAAGAGGTTAACTCTCGCCTTTCCAAAAGGGAGGCGAACCGGTTTCCCGAGTCACCCTATCGGCATAACTCCGTGCGGATTTTCAACCGTTTAGGTACGTTATGCTCGGCGATGTCGCCATTCATATTTTGTAGCTTATCCTGTCAAGGCTTGTGTGGGGCCGACAAACACCTGAATCCCGATCATTATTCTTGACAGCCTGTTTCAGTGATTACAGCTATAGAATAGATAAGGAGTGTACAATGACCAAGTCGATGATTTTTTTTCTGGTCGTAACGACATGTATCATGGTCGGTACCATCGCGTTCCTGCCGCAATATGATATCATCGTTTCCGCAGGCATTCGAATTCTTGCAATGGCGATTGCGATCTACTACACGGTTCGATTCAAGGAGTGGCGCATCATCCCCCTTGCGATCATGTACTTTTTCATGGCAGTGCGACAGATTCTGACCTTCCTGATATGGCTGAAAATCATCGACAACACGCTGCAATTCAAATCGATCAGCGAAATCCCGGGCATTGTTGTAACCCTGCTAACACTGAGCTCAATCTGCTATTTCGGATATCTGATCTCCGGAAAGAACAAGACGATTCAGAACCAGAGCAGCCAGATCAATCAACTGAAAGACCTCCTCCCGATCTGTTCGAAATGCAAAAAGGTTCGCAACGACGAGGGATACTGGCAGCAGATCGACACATACATCGAACAGAACACCGATACGGAGTTCAGCCACGGTCTGTGCGAGGATTGCATGAAAGAGCTGTACGGAAACGAACCCTGGTACAAGAATATCGAGGACAGGAAAAAGACCTGACCTCTTTCTCGCGCATGGATTTGTATGGAAAATTTTCTATTTGACAACATCTTATTCCTAATGGTATTTTATCTTTGTGGTATGGATATGACATTTCCGGCAATAGGGGAGGCATCATGAGAGGGTTTCACGCATTATTCATTGTCATTCTGATTTCGTCATCCGTCTTGTTCGCCACGCAAACCGACGAGCTGGGCAACAACATCAACACCAACCACAAGATTTCAAGGCAAATCCCGCAACGACATCAGGCCGATTGGGATTTTATCCTCGATCCCGTCGAGATCTTCGAAACGCACCGCGAGACCTATTCGCATCCCAACGGCACCCCCGCGCAGGTGCAAGACATTGATGCGAGGTTCTTTCTGTTTCACACGGAAGAGCCTTTCGGAATGATTTCGCGCGAATATCTCGCATATATCAATCCCGACGGCACCTTATGCAATATCAGCTACGCGTCGCAGGAATACCAGCCCGAAGGAATCGGCGGGATGGCGATGGACCCGGAAACGCAGGATCCGATTTACGTATGGGAGTGTTACAGAGACGACAATCCCTATCCCGACATCATGCTGGGTAGCGATGTCTGGCATCTCCTCCACTCCCCCGGATTGATATCGACGCCGATCACGATCTTCGACCAGAACGATCCGGACGAGTTCCCGGAGTTTCAGGCGGCCGAGAAGCATTTCTACCGGAATCCCGACATCCTGATCACCCGGGCGCCATCCTATTTCGAAGACTTCAAGCGCAGGCTTTACGTTATCGCGTATCAGCCGTATTCCGACGATATCTCGCCGATCATCATTGCATACTGCGATTTCGACACGATCAATCTCGAAACGGGTACTCTCGACGAGCTTGACTGGAACTACATCACCGATTTCCCGATCGAGAACTACGGTGATCAGCCGAAAATCAAGACCCATTTCGCCGCTGCCTGCCACGAGAACGGCATCGTCGGTATCGTCGGGTGGAAAGAGGGCTCCTGGAACGATCTGCCACCGGAGGATAGCGAGTTCTTCGTGCTATACAACGACAACTTCGGCGAAGGTGAATGGGAATACCACGAGACGAATCTGGAGATGTACGTCGAGAGTCCGGTGAACCAGTCCGGGCTTCCGTGGCTGCAAGTTGCCGAACAGCTCCATTTCGCGCCGGTGAATGCCGGGAATTTCAGTGCGGTGTGTAATTACTACGGAGCTCTTCATGTTGCGATGCCCTATTCGCTTCGGGGGATATACTGGGGAGAGCCCACGGTCTGGCCGCTGTTGTCGCAGGTTCGGAATGTCTGTTTCAATGCGATGACAGGAGAATTCGAGAGCTACGAGGTCTATCCGCAGAGTGACCTTCCCCAGGCCAACGAACCGTATCTGCCCTGGGACGAGGACAAGGACGGCCAAGTCGATCAGTACGACCCGGAGACGGGGCACGTGGTTCCCGTATGCTCCCTTCCGTGGCAGCATTGGGATATGAGATACGCCCGGCACCGCAACTCGATCAAGACGGTGACAAGCGCAGATAATTATCAACATGAGCATGTCTGTATATGGATGGATGCTCTGAATTCCTACCGGGCGCACCTCGAAGGCGAGTACGCTCCACCGGACATGATGATCGGAGGTTCTCCTTATGAAGGTGTTTCATGGTTCGAACCGATCGTGTTGAGTCCCGATCCCGACAATGCGAACGGCGATTTTACTGAGCAGCTCGATGGGCAGATTCCGAGCAATCCGATCCTCAGCAGTAAGCTTCTCGATTTGGGCGATTCACACAGCAAGCTGAGTATCTTCTATCTGGATGAATTCGAGCATGGCCCTTCCGGTGACTGGGGCGGTATTATACGATACATGGAGCTTGATGCATCCTTTGCAATACTCTGCACTTGCTCCGTCAAGAACGACCTGATCCCGGTCCGTGACTTCGGCAATCACCCCAACCCGTTCAACCCATCCACCACCATCCGCTACGATCTGCCGAAGGGGTCGCCCGTCACGATCGAGGTATTCAACGCACGTGGCCAGAAGGTAAAGACGCTGATGAACGGGGTGGGGAAAACAGGCATGAACAGCGTCGTCTGGAATGGAACGGACGACTCGGGCAAGCACGTCTCCAGCGGTGTCTATCTCTATCGACTCAAGACCGAACGCGAGACGATCACCAGGAAGATGCTTTTACTCGAGTAACGAAAGAGCATTACTCCTTACTCGTATTTCAATGCTTTTGCCGGACTGGACATTGCGGTCGCAATGGAATGGAAGCTGACCGTCGCGATGGCAATGAACAGCGAGAAGAAGCCTGATAGCAAGAATATCCAGAAATTGATCGGCGTCTTGTAGGCGAAGTTCTCGAGCCATTTTTGCATGAGAAACCACGCTACCGGCAGGGCGATAACAATCGAAATCACGACCCATTTACTGAAGTTCTTGGTCAGCAGAAATGTGATACCACTCACCGTCGCGCCGAGAACTTTTCGTATTCCGATTTCCTTGGTTCGCTGCTGGGTCATGAAGGACGCCATGCCGAATAATCCAAGGCATGAGATCAGGATCGCCAGCACTGAGAATCCCTGAAGAAGCCTGCTCAACTGCACTTCGCGGTAGTAAGACATCTCGTAGTCGGAATCCAGAAAGCTGTATTCGAATGGGAAGGTGGGTGCGAATTTCTGGCTGACCGTCTCGACCTTGGCAAGGAACTCATCGAGGTCTTGCGTGTTAAATTTTATCGCGATATAGTTGTCCCATTCCGGAATCGCTAGGATTCCGAGCGGTTGCAGCGGATTATGGATCGACCAGAAATTGAAGTCCTGAACCACACCGATAATAATCCCATCGGCAAATTGCTTCCCGATGGGGTCTTCCAGACCTGTGAGGCGTACAGCCGATTCATTGAGTACGTAGCCAAAGGGTTCGTCTTCTTCGTAACTATTCTTGCGATGGAATTCGCCTTTTACCATCGAAAGACCAAACGTGTTCAGGAAATCCTTGTCCCCTGTGATGATCGGAAGCGACATCTCGGCATCTTCATTGCCTTCCCATTTCCCAACGCCAATCGACCATTTCGGGCCGAGTCCAAGCTTGCTGGAGGTGGCGGTCACGCTGGAGATTTCCGGTATCTGCATCAATTCCTGTTTCATCGATTCAAGTTTCTCCACATAACTAACGTTCAGTGGTAGATAGAGCACGTTTTCCCGGCTGAATCCGAGGTCGTAGGTCTGTGCATAGCGAAGCTGTCTGACCATCACGATCGTGCAGAAAATGAGTGTCGTCGCCAGCGCAAACTGGAATATAACCAAAGCTTTGCGGAAGGTGGACATGCTGCCCTTTCTATCGCCTTTCAGTGCTTCGAGCGGTTTGAACGAAGACAAAAGAAACGCCGGGTAGATGCCGGCTACGAGTCCGGTGATCGTCGTGATTCCAATAACCAGCAAAGCGAGAGTACCTGATAATGCGGAAAGACCGATATCCTTCCCTGTGATGTCGTTGAAAAAAGGCGTCAGCAGTTCGGCGATTCCGAGCGCGAAAATGAGCGACAGAAAAGACATCAGCAGCGATTCGCCGATGAATTGCGCGCGCAACTGATTACGCTTGGCACCGGCGATCTTCCGGACTCCGATCTCACGCGCTCTTTTCACGGATCGTACAGTGGAAAGGTTCATGAAATTTATACAAGCCATCAGGAGAATGAAAATCGCGATCGAGGAGAAGATATAAACGTAAAGCATCGCGCCTATACTTCCATTCAAATTGTAGAGGTGGATATCGACCAGCGGCTGCAGGTAGAATTTCCTGCCCAGTTCAGGTATCAGCTCATCCATGAAGGCGTTGATATCGTTCTCCGTCTGGGTGGTTCCGGCACCTTCTTTCAGCAGAACGAACGTGTTGTATCCGAAATCGCCCCATTCATCCGCGGGGTAACCGGTGATATCGCTCATGATGGGCATTAAAACCAGAAAATCGAATTGCAGGTGGCTGTTGGTGGGAAGATCGTCAAATACACCCGTCACGGTCATATTGTGCTGACGATTCACATCGATCACCTTTCCCATGGGATTTTCCTGGCCGAACAGAGTATGTGCTGTTTCACGTGAAAGCACGATCGATTCGGGATTGTTCAGGGCGGTTGCAGGATCGCCATACAGGAAATCGAAATTGAAGATATCGAACAGCTCGGGCATTGTGTATCCGGGTTGGAATCGGATCGCCTTCTCACCGACAGCGACGAGTACCATACCTTCACTGTAGAAACAAACAGCATTCTCTATGTCTGGATATTGATCCTTGATAGCCGGAGCAAGTGGCGTTGGGGTACGCCAGTGTTGCCTTTCAGCACCGTTGGATAAATAATTGAACACAACGCGATAGATTCGATCACTGTTTTCGTGGAACCGATCGTAATTGTACTCGTCCTGAACCCAAAGGAGGATCAGGATACAGACTGCAAGCCCGCAGGCGAGACCGGTGATGTTTATAATCGAGAACATTTTCTGGCGCATCAGGTTTCTGATGGCGATTTTGATATAGTTGAGCAGCATACAGTACTCCCAAGATAATTACAAAATTCATGTGGATTCATAGATAGCATTTCTGGTGCCATTGGCCGAGGCAGCAATATCAGCGAGTTCGTGATTTTTATGTGCACGTTTCGGATTAGAATCAGTTCGAAGACGGACAGTTATCCTTGTTTCACGGTTACCCGAATAATAGGCATATATAACTGGAGTTTACGCACTTGTATGATTTCAACTTTCTAAAAACATGAATCCCCTACGCGCCTGAAATCTGTCATCACTTCGGGATTGAAAAAACGACGAAATCCATTCTATCCACCAGGTTTGCAACAGAGCCGTTCTTCTTTTAAGGCTGTTTTCATCGTTATGGATGATATTCTTTATTGCTGTTGGAGGCAGGACTCCGTGTCTGTCCCTCCCCTATTGGTCTGCCTGGCATTGTAAACATGAAGATGGTGTAGAGAAGAGAAATGCCAAGCTGGAGCTTGGCGGACCGAAGAGATGTACCGCACGATAAGAAAAACCCGCCCCACGGCTGTGGAACGGGTCTTCTATATTCTATATTCCGGGTTACTTAAGCATCATCATCTTACGTGTGATAGTGCTGTTCCCGGTTTCGAGCTTGTAGAAGTAGATTCCGCTTCCGCAGCTATTGTTGTTCTCGTCGGTACCGTTCCATGTGACGGAGTGGCCATCGCCGGCGGTTCTCTCTTCGTCGAGCAGGGTCTTCACGAGCTGTCCGCGCGTGTTGTAAACCGTGAGCTTGACGTGCGCGTCGTCCTGAAGCGAGAATCGGATGTCGGTCGATGGGTTGAACGGATTCGGGTGGTTCTGCTCCATCGCGGTCACGAATTCGACAACGGGTGCGTCGGGCTCTTCGCCACCGGGAATCACGGTGCATGTCACCGGGCCGTAGAAACCGGTTGCGCCGCCGAATTCGATCGACTGCAACCAGTAGCGGTAGGTCTGATCGACGGTTACGTCGGCGTCTTCGAAGCTGTAGGCGGTCTGCGTGCTGTTGTTTTGCGCGTCGATGATGTTCGTGTTGATCAGGATCGCTTCGTCAAGGTTATCCGATTGGCCGCGAAGCAGGTTGTAACCCAGCATATCCGATTCGGACTGCGTGGCCCACTCGATCATCACGGTGTTGCTGGTGGTGACGCTTGCCGCGAAGCTGGAGAGTTCGACCGGCAGCGTGCTGTCCATGCCGTTGTTCATGACGAACACTTCGCCGCCGTCACGAAGCGGGCTGTCGAAGGTCCAGGTGAAGGTAGCGGTCCGCACATCAAAGTTCAAATCCCAGGAAACGCCGGTAACCCGGGTCCAGGTTCCGTTGTCGTTCCAGACGATCTCGTTCGGGTCGAAGTTAAGCCCCAGGAAGTGCAGGGTAATCTCGACCGGCTGGTTCGTGCCGGTGACGGTCACTTCGTAGGTCAGGCAGGCGTTCTCGGGTACTTGCACATCTTCGTTGCCGGGATTAACCACGACTGTAACCGTGATCCTTGCGTTTGGTTCGTTGGGGTTGACATCCACGTCGGGATCGACCACGAACATTTCTGAACTAAGCGGGTCATAATCGTAGGGATCGAGCGGTGCGACATCGACCGAGAGAGCCTGGTCGTTGGAAGGCCTGCCGGATGCGTCGCCGGTGCCGGGAACGGGACGTTCGAAAACGCAGAAATAGCCAAGGTTACTACCCGCCTCAGGATCGTTACCGATAATCGCGGAACATCTGGTGAGACAAAGATACGAGGCGAAGTGGGCGTCAAACTCCATGTAATCCGCTCTGAATTTCTTCACGTATTCCCAGTTGTATCCATCCCAATGGAAGAGGAAAGCCGCGCCGGCGCCATAGATGTCTTCAACCTCGAGGGTCGGCGCGCCAACAATCGCAAACTCGCCATAGATCGAAACGGCATAACCATAATTGCCGTCATAAAATTCTTCCGGTGTCAGTGTTGCCTCGGGAAACCAACCAATTCCGTTACGTCTGTATGTTGAGGTTTCCGATTGACTGGGATCTCCGATAAGAAGGTGATCGCCAGATATTGAAACGCTATGACCGTACTGTTCACTGCAACTATGGCGCCCGATTTCTTCCTGCTTCTCCCAATTGCTACCATTCCAGTGATAGACATATACGAGACCTTCTCTTCCCTCGTATGGGTCTTCACGGTAAGCACCGAACGCTACGTAGTCTCCATCGATCGAGAGGGTATGCCCTGAGTAGATCGTTTGGGGATCACTATCCGTCAGCGTAGCTGCAAATACCCATGACGTGCCGTTATGGCGGTAAATGGATACCCCATCTTGTTCGAGGGTACCGACGAACAGGAAATCGTCCTCTGCGCAAATGGAATACCCGAAGGTGGGTAAGGTACTCGAAATCTTCTGCACCTGGTTTCCGCTCCAGTTGAAGACATACACTTCACTCGATGCAGGTGCTCCAACGAAGATAAAGTCATCGGTGAAGCAAACGTCGCAACCAAAGTCGGTAAACTGCTCGTCGGGCCAGAGAGTCCCGGTATGAATCCAGTTCGTGCCGTTATCCGTATAGAGGTATGCGGCGCCCATTTCGATCCTTTCTTCGGTTTGGGCGGTAATATCGCCTATGACAGCATGGTCGCCATCTGCATAGACGGACGAGGTGAAGTGATGAGAATAATAGAAACTTGGATCGTTAATCGTTTCAAGGTAGTTCCATTCTGCCGTAAGACTTGCGATCGAAAGAATTCCGAGAAACAGAATCAGTAATGCCTTTTTCATTTTCAACTCCTGTTGGTTTTGGGTGTTTATGAATTTTAATTTTTTCAGTAGGCACGTACACATTCTATAATAACCCGGAATTTTCACCACAATTGCAAAACAACAAAGAAATCCTGAAAGTCTTATGTCAAGAGGTTTTAAGCAGGATTTGCAGTGGAAATTGAGTCGATTTCATCATCATTCTGGTATCGTTATAAATTGCTTATAAATCGATGAGGCTTGAGTTTCATTGAGAGGGCTCGTTTTTTTGTGGATTTATTATGGATGGCTGAATCGCATAAGATTATCGAATTGACCTGGAAAAGGTTGGTGTTACGAATCAGATCAGTTTCCGAATGCAGACATCCAGTGTTTTATTGCATAACAATGGGGCGTTATGCAACGAAAACAAACCGCCCGAATACCCGCGCCTTTGTAGGCGCCGACCTCCGGGCGGTGTTCTCTATTCTATTTATTATCCACTAAAATAATATCGGCAAGCCGATACTACAGCGTTCATGGGTATCGTTTTGAGGATTCCAGGTTGTCGCTCCGCGAAACCAACAATTGACTTCGTCAAAGCCGAACCTATTTCATCATGAGCATCTTGCGGATGGAGTCTTTCTCACCGATACGGGTCTTGTAGAAATAGACGCCGCTGGAGACGCTTTGACCATAGCTGTCGTCGCCGTACCAGACGATGTTGTGCTTTCCGGAATCGAAACGCTTGTTGAGCAATGTCTTCACCTTCTGTCCACGAATGTTATAGATGTCGATGGTGACCGGCGTACCCGATTTCTGGACCGAGAACTGTATGGTCGTGGTCGGATTGAACGGATTCGGGTGGTTGCCATAGACCTTGTCGATGAAGACCGGTGGTTCGTCCTCTACGCCCACGCCACTCGTGCGTGCGAGCATCGGAAGCAGCGCCAGTGTGTTGAACGGATCGTTGCTGGTCAACAGCGCGTTCGCGTCGTAAACGCCCTCGCTGGTCGGCGCGAATGTCACCTGGAACGTCGCCATTTCCATCGTTGCGACCGAGTAGCTGATCTGGTTGCGATCGCCACGGCTTGCCGTGCCGTTTCGGGTTGGTTGCACGACTTCGAATGCTTCCGGCACTTCGATGGTACCGACGAGATCGACCGTTCCGAGATTGAAGACGGTGAATTGCTGTGTTGTCGTTTCATCGACATCCACCGCACCGAAATTGAGCTGGGTGTTGCCCATCATGAGACCGGGAACTTCTTCCGCGGCGAAAGGCGGGAAGGAGATGTTATCGATCCAGGCGCAGTCGGAGCCGTCATCGACATAGATGTCCTTTCGATAGGTCCAGGTAAAGGTGTGCATGCCGGCCGTCACCGGATAGGCTGACTGCTCCCATGACACCTCGCCGTCCCAGCGCTGTTGTTCGGCGCCGTCGATGGAGAAGGACATGAAGTCGAAGTTATTATCGGGGTCGTTTTCGCAGGAGACCTTCTTGTAAAAGCTGACCATGCCGTCCATGAGGACGTTGAGGGTCACTTCGAGGGTGGAGGTCTGGTTTCCGCCGATGTTGCCGGATCGAGCGCTGTATTGTCCTTCGTAGGTTTGATTGTCGGTGATATACCAGTCCTGGTTTCCGGAGTGTTCCCATTCGTATCCGCTGAAATCGCCTTCTTCGAATCCTTCCAGAATTTGGCCGACCATCACGATGAATTCGTCGCTGAGGCTGATGCCGTTGTCGCCGGTGATCTGTACTGTGAAGAGTCCGAGATAGCCGTCGGTGGCGTCTTCGCTCACGGTTACCTGGAGGGTGATGTAGTCGTCGGAATCGGAATCGAGCAGATTGATGGTTCCGTTGTTGTTGTCGAAGTTGATGATCGGGTTCAGGGTGACGACTTCGAGGTTCAGGTTGCTGGCGGAGGCTCCGCCTTCGTTCGCGATGAAGAGGTTGAGGTTTGCGGTTTCGCCTGCCGTGAGGATACCGTCGTTACCGTCGTCGATTTCCACGCCCGTGAACGAGAGGTCGGGTGCGTAGGCGGTGCAGAATAGCTGGACGGTCCAGTTTTCCGTACCGCTGGAGACCAGTCCGCTCAGGTTGAAGTCGAAGTTGTCGGGGACGTTGTCCGATACGGTGAACGAGAAGGCGTCTTCGAGCGTGATATCTTCACCGGCGCCGAGATTTCCGACGGTTTCGGTGTTATCGGTCAAGCTGATATGCTGGCCCATGTAGCTGAGGCTCATGGTGGCGTTGGACGCGGGTTGCTGTCCCATGTTCAGCAGGGTAACCGAGACGGAGACTTCTTCGCCGAATTCGATCACGTCGTCACCACCTGCTTCAACCGTGAAGCCGTCGAGAATGATGAAGGGCGCGTCGGATGCGACGATGGGAATCTGGCCCTGGTGGATCAGGTAGTCGTGAGCGGAGATGGTAATGTCGATCGTACCGGTGTTTATCAGCGGCTGGCTGAAATGGATGGTCGCGTCGCCGTTGCTGTCCGCGATTTGCATATCGACATGTTCGCCGTCCATGGTGATGCCGATCATGGCGCCGGGTACGCCGGTTTCAATGTCGAACTGCATCGCGCTGATCGGTATCGCTGAGGGATAGACGGCATTAAGCTGCTGCGCTTCGGCGGTCCAGAGCTCGAGGGTCGGGTCGCCGAATACGTTCACTTCGTAGTAGGACCAGCGGAACCAGGCGTCGTTTTCGCACTGGTTGACGCCGTCGATCTTGGAATCGTTGTTCATGTCGGACACGCGATGGATACCTTCGTCGAACATCGCGTCGTAGAACTGGCGGTCGAGGTACTGCGAGCTGGCGTTGGTTCCGCCCGGCTGGTACCATCCGTAGCGCGAGTTGCCGACATAGACTGCGCATCCGTTGTCGATGGTGGTGAACTTCTCGGCGATGCTGTCGTTGTAGTCGAACGAAGCGGAGTAGCAGCCTTGGGAATAGATCTGGAAGAAGTTATGGTTCACGCCGTTGGCGGTCAGTTCGCTGTTGGTGACGTTGTTGTTCTCGAATTTCATGTTGTAGTCTGTGCTGGAGTGCCCGAGGTGGTTCAGCAGGTTCAGACCCGCGTTCATTTCATTCTTGAGGTCATTGCGCGACCAGTAGCCATCGCGTTCGTAGAGGGTATCGACGTTGAAGTTGTCGGAGATGCCTGTCGTCGAATATCCGTCGTACGATCCGCCTTCGATGATCTGGTCTTTGTAGTTACCGCCGTAGGTGTAGGGATTGTCGTTGAGCTCTTCCCCAACCATCAGGGCGTTTTCCAGTTCATCCACCACGGGATCGAGCTGGTACATCACCTGTTTGTTGATGGCCGCGTCGAATTCGCTGTCTGTCTGCGCGGAGATGCGTCCGACCGCGACTTCAGGCAGGAAATCGGCTTCTTCGACTTCGCCCCAGTAGTTGTCGTTATCGCAGTTCCAGTCCGGTCCGTTACCCACGCCATAGCGATCGAGCGAGGAGTAGTAGAGGTCGGAGGGTATCCCGTTGTCGGTGGTGCTTCCGGCCTGGACATAGAATCCGCGAGCCGGGATGATATTGACGTCGCCGCCCAGCAGGACGTAGCTCGTGTTGTATTCTTCGTAGCACAAGATGATGTAGTTACGAATCCTGTCACCGTTATCAACGCCGTCCGTCGAGCTGTAAATTTCGTCAACAGTCGTCACGAGCGGATTGAAGCCTTGCTCTGTTTTCAGCGCGACCAGCGGATCGAAGTTATCGACGTAATTATCGTCGGTGATGATCAGCAGCAGGTGGTCCTGCGTGCGATTGCGCGTCTCCATCGGATACTGTCTCACCGATTGCTCGTTTTGCACCATCCCGGCTACATAGTCCTGGGTCTGATCGTCGCCGCGATAGAATTTATCAAAGGCTCGAGAGGCTTCCGGGCTGGACACCGTCTCGATACGGACACGCATGTCGGGGTAATAGACAAGCCGTTGCTCCGAGGGGATATACTGAACCGGATAGACATTCACAAGCGCGATGGAATATCCGCGGTAGTACTGCGTGGTCAATCCTTCGTAGAGCTTGGCCGGATAGACCTGGGACGAGGAATAGACTTCCGCGTTTGGCTCGGTGAATCGCGCCGTGTTGCTCTGGCTGATCGGTACCGGCGTCTGGCAGGGATAGAGGTTGTATTCGCCTTCGAGTTCGACCGGTTCGCCCGTCTCGACGACGACCGACACGGCCTTCTCGCCGGCTGGCAAGACCAGGGATACCGGCAGCGAAGGCAGATGCGGCATGCCGGGTTTGGTCAGGTATTGACCGCCGTCGATCTGCACACGCTGATACGTATCAATCTGTATGATATCGGGTTGCTGATTCGTGATCGGATGCTCGATTACCGACGCGAAAAGCGGCAGCATTGCAACGAGCAATACGATGATCATGTTTTTTCTCATGGGACCTTCCTTACGTAGTTTTATGCATTTTAATCTATCTATTTCTATGAATACATACAATATATGCAAGATTTATTCCTCTGTCCACATATTCGGTTTGACAACTGGCTGAAACTCGCTTATCATGCCCGTATGAGCTTGATGACGATATTTCTGATCGCGCTGGGATTATCGATGGATGCTTTCGCGGTATCCATGAGTAACGGATTGTCGCTGAAATGTTTTCGAATCCGTTCCGCGACTTTGATTGCGCTATTCTATGGCGGATTTCAGGCAATCATGCCTGTGCTGGGCTGGTTTGCCGGAAAAGGGCTCCAGGGCGTCCTGAGTCGCTTCGCACCTTGGATCGCGTTTGCGCTACTCGTCTTTATCGGGGCGAAGATGATCTACGAAGCGCATTTTCTCAAGGACGAAGAGTCGAAGAGTTGCAATCCCGAGAAGCTTCTGGTTGTCTTCACACTGGCGATCGCCACCAGCATCGACGCACTGGCGGTGGGATTCAGCTTCGCGATGCTGGATCAGTCGGTCTTGATACCGGTCCTTATCATCGGACTGGTGACATTCGTGCTATCGTATTTCGGAGTGTGGCTGGGGAACCGGTTCGGTAGCAAATTCGGCAACAAGATCGAAATTCTCGGCGGACTGATCCTGATCGGCATCGGCATCAAAATCCTGATCGAATCATTCGCTTGACACGCGACGCCTTTCTCGATTTATCGTCAGGCAAATCACCATCCCTCTTGCGGGATGAAATCGGGGATGACAGGTTGAGAATCGTTCGAATACTGCTGATCGGATTTCTTTTGCCTACAACGCTTTTCGGGCAAGACCTGAAAACGAAGAAGGAGCGGCTCGAGCAGATTCAAGAGCGGATCGAAGAAGAGCGCGAGAGCATCGAGAAGCAGGAAAAGCTGAAGAAAAACGCGCTCGAGAATATCCAGGAGTATTCCCGAAAGGTCGATGGCACACAGAAAACCCTCAAGAGCCTGATCAATTCGCTCCAGACCAAGACCAGCGAACTCAAGCGCACCCGAAGCAAACTGCAAGACGCCGAATACCTTGAAGGTCAGCTCAAGAGCCTCTGCCGCGAAGAATTCCTGCGACTCTTCTTTCTCGAATATTCTCCCGGGATCGACCGCTACGGCGACCGCTTCATGATCTCGCGGATGATTAACCAGACGGTACACACTATCCGCGACGCCGAAAGCGATGTCCGCCATCTCTCCTCAGCCAGGGGCAAGCTGGAAAAGGAAGTCAAATCGACAACCTCGAAACGCAAACAGCGTGAGAAAGAGAGCAATCAGCTTACCGGCAAGATCAAGCAACTGAACGAAAAAGTGAAGATGTACGACATCAAGAAGAGCGAGTCGGAAGAAGCGCTTTCGCAACTGAGCAAGGAAGCGGAGCAGCTCGAAGACCTGATCGCCAAGCTCGAATACGCCACCGAGAAGGACGAATATACCTACACATTCGCCAGCGGCAACATCGCCTGGCCTGGCAAGGGTAAGGTAATCCGCCCCTTCGGCGAATACGTGTCCAATTCGAGCAAGTTTCACAGCAATGGCATCGATATCGCGCTTCCCGAGGGCAGCCGGGTGGTTGCAGCGGAAGAGGGGGTGGTCGTCTTCGCCGAGTGGTACGAAAGCGCCGGGAAGACCATCATCATCGACCACCAGAACGGCTTTCTGACCACCTACAGTCACAACGGAAAAATCCTGGTGACCAAGGGTGATCGTGTCAAACGCGGCGACTTGATCGCAAACTCGGGCAGCACGGGGAACGTCTCGCAGCCTCTGGTTCATTTCGAGCTGCGCAAACGCCGGATCCCCGTCGATCCCATGCAGTATCTGGAATAACAATGGACGTAATCAAGACTGGCGACCTGAAGAATTTCGAGACCATCCGCGCGGAGGTGACCGCCAATCACCCCGTCTATCTGCACCACACCGGGCACATGTTCGGCATCGGCTGCGACGCGCGCGACACGAAGGCGATCGAAAAGATCAATAGGATCAAAGGGCGACCGTCCGGCAAAGGATACATCGTGCTGATCCCTGACGAAAGCTGGCTGGAACGGATGGATATCGCGCTTTCGGCGAAGTGCCGGCGCTTCATCGAGCAGTACTCGCCCGGCAACCTGACCGTCGTGCTCCCATACGGCGGTAATGAGTACCGGCACCTGTCCATCGACGGCACGCTGGCGATCCGAATCCCGACCGCGATCAACCTGCGCCGCTTCATCCAGAGCCTCGGCGCGCCCATCGTCTCCACCAGCATCAACAGAGCCGGCGAACCTCCGATGGACAACATCGACGCGATCTACCGCAGGTTCGGCGAATCACTCTCCTTCTTCATCGACGAGCCCAGGACCTGGGAGCCGCAGCCCTCGACCATCGTCCGATGCACGGACGAAATCGAAGTCCTGCGCGTCGGAAGCATCCCGGAATTGGAACTCCGCCAGTCGTTCGAAAAGCCGCTCGTCACCTTCATCTGCACCGGCAACATCTGCCGCAGCCCCATGGCGGAATACCTGCTGAAAGACCGCATCGAGAAGGAAGGACTTGCCGCTCGGAGCGCTTCGGCGGGATTCCTCACCGGCGGCAACGCCATCTCGAAGCACTCCGAAACGCTACTGCACGAACAGGGGATCGACGGCTCCATGCATCGATCCACGCAGATAAACCTTGAAATTATCCGTAAATCGTGGCTGCTCCTGACCATGACCGAGAGCCACCGCGAACAACTGCTTTCCATGGCGTCCCATGCGAGCGGCAAGGTGCGGCTGATCTCGGAATTCGGTGGCAACGGCACGGACATCGACGATCCGTACGGCGGCACGCTGGAGCAATACCGTTACGCGTTCATGCGGATCGAAACGAATATTATTGAACTGATAGATTATATTAAAATGAATACATGAGGAAAACATGCAAGAACCCAAAATCACCCCCGAACTGATCGCCGAACACGGACTGACCGAGGAGGAGTACCGGCACGTTCTGGATACCCTCGGGCGCGAGATAACCTTCACCGAACTGGGCATCGTCTCGGTGATGTGGTCGGAACACGCCAGCTACAAGAATTCGATCCTGCAGCTCAAGACACTGCCCCGCGAGGGCAAATCGCTCCTGACCAAGACCGGCGAGGAGAACGCCGGCGTGGTAGATATCGGCGATGGACTCGCCATCTCGTTCAAGATCGAAAGCCACAATCATCCCTCCGCGGTTGAGCCCTACCACGGTGCCGCGACCGGCGTGGGCGGCATCCTGCGCGACATCTTCACCATGGGAGCAAGACCCATCGCGGCACTCGATTCGCTCAGGTTCGGCGATCCGAATTCGCCGCAGGTCAGGCATCTGATCAACGGTGTCGTATCCGGCATCGCGGACTACGGCAATTGCTTTGGTGTCCCGACCGTGGGCGGCGAGGTCTATTTCGAGAAGAGCTACGAAGGCAATCCGCTGGTGAACGCCATGGCGGTGGGGCTCCTGGAGCATGGCAATATAGCCAAGGCCGCCGCCAAGGGCGTGGGCAACTGGGTGATCTACGTCGGATCGAAGACCGGCCGCGACGGCATCCACGGCGCCACCTTCGCTTCGGTGGAACTGACCGAGGAATCGGAGGAGAGACGCACCGCCGTGCAGGTGGGCGATCCGTTTATGGAAAAGCTGCTGCTCGAAGCGACGCTCGAGGTGATCGGCAAGGGACTGGTCGTCGGCATCCAGGACATGGGCGCAGCCGGGCTGACCTGCTCCAGCAGCGAGATGGCAGCCAAAGAAGGCATGGGCATCGAGCTCGATGTGAGCAAGGTACCGCAACGCGAGACAGGCATGACGCCCTACGAGATCATGCTCTCCGAGTCGCAGGAACGGATGCTGCTGGTAGTCGAGCCGGAGAATTACGCGAAGGTCGAAGAAATCTTCGTCAAGTGGGACCTGCACGCGGAGAAGATCGGCGTGGTGCGGGACGACGGCATGTTGCGCATCCTCGAAAACGGCACACTGAAAGCAGAGCTCCCGGCGCAGATGTTGGTTCTGGGCGGTGAGGCACCCGTCTATAAGCGCGAGACGAAGCAGCCGGAATATCTTGAAAACACGCGCGCGTTCGATCCCGAATCGATCGACGAGCCGAAGGATTATAACGACATATTGAAGAGGCTGATCGGAACCGCCAACATCGCATCCAAGAAGGCGGTCTTTCAGCAGTACGACCACATGGTGCAGGTGAACACGATGGTCGAGCCGGGTAGCGACGCGGCGGTGGTGCGCATCCAGGGCACGAACAAGGCGATCGCGGTCTGCACCGACTGCAACGGCCGGCATGTCTATCTCGATCCGTACGAGGGCGCGAAGGGAGCCGTGGCGGAATCGGCGCGCAACGTGGTATGCTCCGGCGCGAAACCGCTTGCCATCACCAACTGCCTCAACTTCGGCAATCCCTACAAGCCGGAGGTCTATTGGACTTTTTCCGAGGCGATCCGGGGCATGGGCGACGCCTGCCGGAAGTTCGACACGCCCGTCACCGGCGGAAACGTTTCATTCTACAACGAGAATCCGACCGGCGCGGTCTATCCCACGCCCACCATTGGCATGCTGGGGCTGATCGAAGACCACGCGACAAGGGTCACCTCTTGGTTCAAGAACACGGGGGACGCGATCCTGCTGCTGGGCGATCCCTGCAACGAGGTCGGCGGCTCCGAGTACCTCAAGGAAATCCACGGCACCATCGCCGGATATTCGCCGAAGGTCGATCTGAATAAGGAGAGTCGATTGTACGACGCGTTCCTCGAAATCGCCGGCAGGAAGCTGGCGTGTTCGGCGCACGACTGCTCCGATGGCGGGCTCGCAGTCGCGCTCGCGGAATCGTGTTTCCAGCCGCAGATGAAGAGCCTCGGTGCGTTGATCGACATGCCGATGCAGTATCGAGCGGACTTCGAGCTGTTCGGCGAGGCGCACAGCCGTATCGTGATGTCCTGCGGTCAGAAGGATGTGCAGGCGGTCGAGGATATCTGCCGAAAGCACGGTACCACGGTTCGAAGAATCGGAACGGTGACGGATAACAGATTCAGGATTAACGACTTGATCGATCTGGATATCGACGATCTGCGCGATGCCTGGGAGAATGGATTCGTGATGTAGAATTTCGGGGTGCGTCCGCAAGCGTGAATTTTGTACCGACAGGTTCGATCAAAAATTCTTGTGGACAGATTTCCGGTATTCTTCAAAAAGATATCAAATAGGAGAATAGAATGGACGACATGAAAGAGCTCAAACAAATTATCATCGACGATCTGAAGCTGGAAGGCATGGAGCCGGAGGATATACAGGACGACGAGCCGCTCTTCGGAGAGGGACTTGGACTGGATTCGCTCGACGCGGTTGAACTGGTGGTGATTCTTCAGAAGCACTATGGAATCGAATTGAAGGATATGGACAAGGCACGCGAGGTGTTTTCGACCATGAACACGCTGGCGGAGTATGTGCGGGTAAACCGGAAGAAATAATGATCGCGATCACGGGTATGGGCTGCATCTGTGCGGCCGGACACGACGTCGATTCGACCGTCGGGAGCATCTATTCGGGCAAGCGCGAAGCCGTTCCGCCATCCAGGTTGCAGGTTAATCTCGACAAGGTCTATCCGGTCTTCGAGGTGGCGGACGACCTCGATGGCATCGCCTCCGACGCCAATCGCACCACGAAACTCGCGATTGTTGCGGCTGAGGAAGCGCTCGCGCAAGCCGGCATCACGAGGGAAGTCATAGGCCGCAAACGCATCGGCGTCTGCATGGGCACAACGGTCGGCTGCACGCTTAGCAACGAACCTTTTTATCGCGCGTTCAAGGAAGGCAGCAAGCCTGATCTGGCGCCGATCCACCGCTATCTGACCAACAACCCCGCCGAGTACCTCGCCCATCGATACGGATTCAACGGCCCCATCGCGACCATCGCCAACGCCTGCTCATCCGGAACGGACGCGATTGGTATGGCGAAGGGCTGGATACAGAACGGACACTGCGACATCGCCATCGCGGGCGGCGTCGATGCCCTCTCCCGCATCACCTATCTGGGCTTCATCTCGCTTTTGATCTCATCCACCGAGGCTTGCAGACCGTTCGACGTCGATCGCACCGGACTGAACCTGGGTGAAGGGGCCGGGATCGTCGTGCTCGAGCATCCAGATTCCGCGAAAGAGCGCGGTGTCGAGACATTCGCCGAGTGCGTCGGATTCGGATGCAACGCCGATTCTTACCATCCCACCGCGCCGCATCCGGAGGGTGTCGGACTGATCAACGCAATCCGGCGCGCCCTGCACGAAGCGCAAATCGACGCGCATGACATCGATTTCGTCAACGCCCACGGGACCTCCACGCCCGATAACGACAAGACCGAAGGCAAGGCGATCGATAAGATGTATCGCCCCGGGATCCCCGCCGTATCGACCAAATCCTACACCGGCCACACGCTGGGAGCTGCCGGCGGTCTCGAAGCGATCTTTACCATCCGGTCTCTGATGGACGGCAAATTGCCGCGCACCGCCGGATTCGAAAATGTCGATCCCGAATGCGTCATCGCGCCCACCACCGAGCTGACCAGGATCGACGCCATGTACGCGGTCTCGCACTCGCTGGCGTTTGGCGGCAACAACTCTGCGCTGATCTTCCGAAGGAGCCGCTTATGAAATTCTCGATCCTCGGCATCGGCCCCGTCTGCGCGCTTGGCTCCGGCATGGAATCTTTTTCTGCCGGAATCCGTGGCGAAAGGGAACCGCGCATCGAACAGATGACCGTCGAATCCAGCGCGGGAACCATCGAGCTGCCGGTCTATCGGCCGGTTGTCGAACGCATGACCGAATTTATCAAGCCGCGCGCGCTGCGAAGACTCGACGATTTTTCACGCATCGCGCTGCTATCGGCATACATGGCGGTCGAGGACGCGGGTGTCGAATTCACCGATCCCTCGCGCGTCGGAATCATCTTCGGCTCGGGACACGGGCCGGTTCGCACCACCTTCCGTTTCCTGGATAGCTATATCGAGGACGGCGATAAGGTCGCCTCGCCCCTGCACTTCGTCAATTCGGTGCACAACGCCGTCTCCTCGCAGACCTCCATCTTCATGGGTATCAAAGGTCCCTGCCAGACGATATCCTGCTTTGGACACACCGCGTCGGCCGTATTCTCGGCGGCGTCCGACTGGCTCGAAACCGGGCTGGTCGATTACGTTCTCGCCGGACTCGGCGACGAATACTGCGACCTGATGGGCTACTCGCTCGGATCGATGAAGGCGCACCCGGCGAAGGAAATGCACCCCGCAATCTTCGACAAATGCAGCTTTCTGCCGGGCGAAGGACATGTCACCTTCCTGCTCGGACGAGACGACACACCCGGTCGTATCAAGGTCACGGGCGCGCAGCTCCGCGCCAACCCGGACGAGGTCGAGCTGCTTGATAACGTCATCCTCTCGGCCAACGGCGATCCCGAGACCGGTAAGGTCTATGAGGCGCTGGCTTCTCGCAGCAAATCTCATCGCATCTTCACGAAAAACTGGGGCGGAATGCCCACCGCGATCGGCCTCGACCTCGCTGCCACAGCGCTTGTGGACGATCTGCCCGTATCCTGCTGCGAAGCATGCGGCAACGGTGAAGTAAATGTCTATACCGTATCGAAATAACCTGATCGCGATCCTCTTTCTGTCTCTCTCGATTCTGTCTGCCGAAACGCCGCAAGAGCTGTTCTCGCAATTCCAGGCGAATACGAAAGAGCGAATCAGCTTTTCCGCGCAATTCGAGCAGGTTCGGCACGTCTCGCTCTTCATGGACGAGCTGAAAGCGGAGGGGAATTGCTGGTTCGAGAAGCCCTCGAGACTGCGCTGGGAAGTGGAAACGCCCTACCACAGCGTGCTGATCTACAACGACGGCGAGATGGCGCGTTGGGAAGAACAGGACGGCGACTGGCGGAAGCTCGACTCCGGCGCGAAGGACATGATGAGCGCGGTGCTTCAGCAGATTACCGGCTGGATGCAGGGCGACTTCGATGAGGCATCGAAAATGTACGATATCACGTATCGTGAGCCGGTTCTAACCCTCCAGCCAGTCAATGAAGAGCTGCGCAAGCTTATCCGGTCGATCGACCTGACCATCGACACCACGAAGTGGCGTATCACGAATGTCGTAATCCATGAAAACGAAAGCGATTATGTAAGGATAACATTCACCGGTCAGATCGATAATCCGACGATCGATTCCGACCTTTTCGATCCCGATTCCCATGAATAGGTTTTTCGCCATTCTGCTCGCAATACTGATGTTAACATCATGCACTACAAGCAAATATCTTCCTCCTAAGAGCTACGAGAATCCCGATCTCAAACGGAAGTATATCAAGATGGTACAGGAACGGTTCCCGGCGACGTTCACATCACGTCAGCGGATCGTGCTCGAGGTGATGGGTAAGGAGTACGATTTCGTCGGCTTTCTGGCGGTCGCGAGAGATTCGATCCGGGCGCTGGCGATGAACGAATTCGGCGGCAAGGTCTTCGATATCCTCTACACGGGCGGGAAATCGCGATTGTTGATCAACGCAGCGAAGCTGCCCGTCAATCCTATCCTGGATGGCGTCGTGGGCGATCTGCGATTGTGCTTTCATCCGCTTCCGAAAAGTAGCTTCCAGCTCGGCTTGAAGGATTTGCAGCCCGTTCTCACCGGGATCGACGAGAATCAAGCCATGCGGCTGTTCGAGTTCTCCGGCAAAGACATGCACATCTACGAAATCCTGGACGGCAGGAAAATCCGCGAGGCGAATCTAAACTACGAAAACGGCGTGCCGAAAACCATCGAAATTGTCAACCACAAGTGGCACTACAGCATGCATATAACCATCCTCGACGTCAAGACGGAGAAGCTCGATCCGAGGCTGTTCGAGGCTGGCCCATGAAGCGGATAATTTTCTACTCGATCCTGATCGCACTGGTACTGCTTTTAGCGTGGTCGGCTTCCGGAATCCGGCTCGACGAGGACGTGATGAACCTCTTGCCGGACCGCGACCGCGAGATCGGGCGACTGCGCAATCTCTTGCAGCAGTTCGGATTCTCGAATCGCGCGCTGTTTCTGATCGAATCCGATCCATTGGATTTCCACGCGGCCGACAGTCTTGTCAAGCGCCTGGATGAGACGGGGCTTTTCACCGATGTCCAGGCTAGATGGAGTCTCGGGCAATTGCAAGAGGCGATCGATTTTCTCAGGCAGCACCGCACCGCGTTGATGGACGAGAAGGACATGCTCGACGTCGCCGGTCGCTTTCGGAAGGACGAGATTCGTGCGCGGCTCGAGGGCTGGAAGAAGAAACTCACGCTCTCCTTCGATCCTTTCACCGCCAAAACCATGGCGAGCGATCCACTGGAACTGGATTCGTTGCTGACCGGAAAACTGTTATCCATGCAGTCGAGCGGTATCGTGGTCGAAAACGGCTGGCTGATCACGCCGCAGCGGGACGCCATTCTCGTCACCGCGCAGCCGAAGAGCAGCGGAACCGATCGCGCGGCGGCCATCGAGATGGTCGAAGCGATGGATCGGATTGCCGACGAGTTTCCGAATGTCGAAATCCGCTGGCTGTCCGGGCACCGTTTCACCTACGAGAATTCGAGGCGTATCCAGCGCGACGTGTCGCTGACCGTGACCATCTCGCTGATCATGATCGTGCTGCTCTCCATCCTCGCCTACCGCAGACCCTATTTCATACTCCTGACGCTGGTTCCGGCGCTGTTCGGTTCGCTGGCGGCGCTGGGCGTCATCAGGATTTTCATACCCACGCTCTCCGCCGTGATCGCGGGAACCGGCGCCATGCTGATCGGGATCGCGGTCGATTACGGCATCCACATCCTTTACCACATCGACGGCGAAAAGGGGATAACACGACGTCGAATGGACGAGATTACCAGAAGCCTTCGCAAGCCGCTGTTTCTCGGGGCAGGAACGACGCTCGCAGCCTTTCTGGCTCTGCAATTCAGCATCCTGCCCGTGTATCGGCATCTCGGCATCTTCGTCGGGATCGGCATCGTCGCCTCGGCGCTCTTCTCGGTCTATGTGCTTCCCGCGCTGGTTCGCACCGGTAAGAGTGTTCGGCGCAGGCCACTGATCGATCTGGATGACGGTTTCGAAGCGTTTTTCCGGGTTTCGGAGCGATTCGGGAAATGGATGCTGCTGCCGATTCTTCTGGTTTCGCTGCTGGTGCTGCCCGGATTCCTGAAGGTGCGATTCGAGGGCGATCTGCAAGCGCTCAATGCCACATCGGATCAATTGGCGGATGACTGGCAGCGTATCCAGGATCGCTTTTCGGGTGTGATGCCTTCCACGCTGGCGGCTTTTTCACGTGAAACATCCGATGACGCATTGGTCGTCAACCAGTCTTTCATGGCCTATCTCGATTCGTTGCAATCGGATGGGACGATTCAGTCCTATCGATCCATTGCACCGCTCTTACCGTCAATGGAAGCTCAGCGAGAGAACATCCTGCGCTGGCACCGGTTCTTCAACGACCGGGAGCTGATGCGGATTCGCATCGATTTCGAAGATGTCTGTAGTGATCTGCGCATCCGCTACGCGACATTCGAGCCGTTTCTAGCGTCGCTGGAGCGATCGTCTGAGGTCTATCGTTTCGACGACATCGACGCGACGTTGCTTAAGCAGATGATATCGGGCTATCTGACGGACAATACAGTGCTTACGGGTATCGACGCAGGGGAGAATCCGGAAGCGGTCGAACGAATCCTGCGCGAGCGGTTCGACGACGTGGCAGTCTATAACGGAGAGGTCTTTATCGGCAAGGTGACCCGCACGATCTACCGCGAACTGGTCAAGATCAGCCTGATAGCGTTGCTGCTCGTGACCGTGGTCGTCACGGCGTTCGGCAGGAAGAAGGGGCGTTCGCTGCTTCTGCTTCTACCGCTGCTCGTGACGCTCTACTGGACTTTCGGCATCCTCGGCACGCTGGGCATCGCGGTCAATCTGATCAACTGCGTGGTCTCGATCTTCATTTTCGGTCTGGTGATCGATTACTGCATCTTCCTGTCGGAATCGCGTGAGAGCCGGACCCGTTCCAGCGGCGCGATCCTCGTCTCTGCGCTGACCACCATGTTCGCGCTCGGATCGCTGGTGCTGGCGCATCATCCGGCGCTGCACTCGCTCGGACTCACCGCACTGATCGGCATCCTGTGCGGTCTGGTCGCGGTGTTTCTGTTGATTCCGATGCTGTTTCCCGCTACCCGAAATGCGTGATTGAAGCGATAAAAAAAGGGCAGACACAAAGGCCTGCCCCAATATCGATCCACTTTCGCTATTTCGCTACGCGAAAGGAGAATGTCGAAAATAACTCCGCTAACATGATTTCGCTACGCGAATTCACAACGCTCATGTTTTCGTTTTTGCTTCGCAAAAGCCGAAATTATTTCATCATGAGCATCTTACTGACTTGAGAGCGGTCGGCGGTCTGTAGGCGATACAGATAGACGCCGTTGGAAACCGGCTTACCACGATCATCCGTTCCGTTCCAGGTAGCGGTCTTGTCCTTGCCCGGCTCTTCTATGCCGTCGATCAGCGTGCGCACCTTCTGTCCCCGCGTGTTGTAGATCACGATCGAGACCTGCTCCGGCACGCCTTCCGTTCCGCCGAGACTGTACCGGATGGTCGTCTCCGGATTGAACGGATTAGGGTAATTACCCTTGAGCGCGGTGACCTCGTAAACTGCGGGCAATTCTTCCGGATCCTCATCGACGATCGTTATCGAGACAGGCCCGAAGAACTGCACTGAGCCGTCCATCTCGACGCTCTCCAGCCAGTAGTGGTAGGTGCGATCCTTCTCGACCTCGACATCCGTATATTCGTACGCGTTCCCATAGCTTTGATTGTACGCCTCGATGGGATTCACGGTCAACCGGATCGCCTGCGCCTGATTGTCGTTCTCGCCACGCTGGATGTGATAGCCCAGCATGTCGCTTTCGCTCTGGGTGGTCCATTGGAGGCTGACGTAGGACTCGGAGGTCATGGTCGCGGCGAAGGACGAAAGCGTGACGGGCAGCGTGGGTTCGTCGTCGCCGAACATGATCGCGACGGGCGCACGATCCGAAGTGAAGATATCGCCGCCGGTCGTGTTATAGTGGTATTGGATTCCTTCGATGCCGTTGTGGCTCTCGATGCCGATAGTGCAGGAATCGAGCGGCATGCTGCTGCCGCGGTCCTCATACTGGAAGAGGATACGGTCGTTTGCTTCGCTGTCGTCGTTGTAGAGCACTACCTGTGCGGTGATCCAGCCGTTGGCGTCGGCGTCCTTTACCGGGTATCGGGTGAAGGTAATCACGAAGTTGCCGTCGGGGTTGAGACCGTACTGGATACTGGTCTCTCCAGGCGCGGAGTTGCTTGGGTCGAGGTCGTCCCAGAACCACGCGATAAATCCTCTGGGATCGCCTGGGAAGGGAATCGGCGTGTTGTACGGAGAAATCGCTTCTTCGGACAACGTGATCATGCCGTTGGAGTTGATGCCGAAGTTGTCGTAGTCGATGCTGTAGAAGCGGAATGTAAAGGGCAATGCGATCCAGTCGGACCAGGAATCGTCGGTCAGACCGAGGACTTCCGACGGTGCGACGGGGAGCTGCCAGTTGAATGGGATTAGTCCGCCGATTGTGCTCGCGTAGTAGTAGCCGCCGGTACCGGTACCGCCGCCACCGCCTCCGGTTGCCAGGAAATCGCCTTCGTCCGCTCCAATATCGGGATGCGAGAAGTCTCGTGTATCACCGTCGAAATCGTTCGTGATGCCGACCACGGGAAACGCGCCGCTTTCGATGCCCGTGACCGCCGCAGGCGAGATATGCAGGTTGTACGGATCGGATGTGCTGACGAACGGCGGAATCTCGGTGATGGTGTTGTCGTCGATGGGATCGACCGCCGTTTGATATTCGGATAGCGTCTGGTACTCGGTGGTGTAGTTGTAGTAGAAGATATTATGAACATCATCGGGCGTACCGGCGAAGTAGAGGTTGTTGTTGGTGGTAGCCTGAAGCCGCGCGGTGGGATCGGCGAATGAGGAGCCGAGAACTGCGATTGAGCTGTAGTCCGGTTGTGAGAGCATGTTGATCGTGGTGTTGTTGATGAAGATGTTGTTGCGCAGGTCTCCGCTTCCTTTCAGCCGGACGCAGTAACTTGCCTGCGCACCCAATGAGTTTATTTCATAATCGAGATAGATCGTATTGTAATAGAGATGCCCGACACCCCATTCGATATCGATACCGATCACAGCGCCATAGGTGTTGTTGCGCGAATTCGGTGCCGCGAGTCCCCAGATCATGTTGTTGTAGTACTCGTTGATGGCGTAGTTTCTGATGCCGGTGACCTGTGGCTGTGTGCTGCTGTTCGTGGATGCCATGTTGTAGATGCGGTTGCAGAAGATGTCGTTGTCGTAGCCGTATATCTCGATTCCTTCGATGTGGGACACGCAGTTGATATCGTGGATTTCAAGGTGCGAGACTTCGAGGTCGTGGCAGTGAGAATCGCAACTGAAGCCCTGGATTTTCTGATCGCTGTAGTAGGTCGCCGGGTCTTCGGTGGTGATCTCGACGTCCGTGACGACCGATTCGACGACGCAGAGCAACCTGATGCCGACGGGGTAGGTATGGTTGGGCAGTTCGTCGAAATAGATGGCGTGCGATCCGCCGTTTTCGGTGCCGATGAAAAGGTTATCGATCATGTTTCCTGTGTTGCCTGCGATCCAGTAGCCGTGGTAGCAACCGCGGATGGTGTTGTTGACGAAGGAGAGATCGTGCATGTAGCCGGAATCGGTCGTGCTGTAGGTTCCAACCTTGATGCCTTCTGTGTCTTCCGCGTTTGTCGGGTTCAGCTCGACGCTGCAATTGCTGACGGTGACGTGGTGCGCGCCGTTGTCGATCCAGTAGCCGTATTCCATGCGGGGCATGTCGCTGGTCGCGGTGCAAAGGATGTCCAGACCGTCGAACGTGATCCACGTTCCGCCGTCGATGCGGATTCCGTAGGTGTTGGTGCCGAGTCCGGTGCGAGTCAGGATCGGGTTGTTGATGCCCGGGGTGTCCGAATTGCGAAAGACGATCGGTCTTGTCTCCGATCCCTCGACCGTGATCGCCTCGTAAAAATTACCCTCGTCGAAGGTATGACCCTCCGCGAGTTCGAAGGTTACGCCACTCGCGCCGATGCCCTGGGTGTTCAGCGCCTGGATTGTGGCATAGAGCGTGGTGAAATCGCCTCCCGGCCCGACCGAATAGGTTCCGGTCATCTGGGCTGAGAGAACTGAAAAGCCAAGAATGAAAACCGCAAGTAAAGTCCTGTAATGCATAACACCTCCAAGATCGTGAACCTGTTATTATTCAAAATTCCGAATCAGATTCATTATGCCGCAGGGAAATGGTTTTGTAAAGAAAATCGTGTATTTATCTGAAAATATGCCCCTCACAAGGCTCGGAAACAGCAAAGCGTGTGCATCAATATTGATAGATCAGGAGAACATCCCGCAGAATGGATTTTCGACCTTTTCGGCTTCGATGGTGGTCGTTCCTCCGTGTCCGGGCAGGACGACGGTGTCTTCGGGCAGGGTGAAGAGCTTCTCTTTGATCGATTTTCTCAGCTTGTCCATGCTGCCGCCGGGGAGGTCGGTTCTGCCGACGCTGTGGTCGAAGAGGGTGTCGCCGCTAAAGAGCAGTCCTTCGGTGTAGAGGCAGATTCCGCCCCTGGTGTGACCGGGCGTGTGGACGACGCGAAGGGTTTGGTTGCCGATATCGAGCAGGTCGCCGTCTTTCAGCAGCCTCGTCGCTTCCGGCGATACGAATCCACCCTCGAACATCGCGCTGAAATTCTTGTTCGGATCGATGAGCATGGGTGCGTCGTCGGGATGGACGCAGAGATCGCAGGGGAAGTGCTTCAGGAAGAACTCGTTTCCGCCGATGTGGTCGGCGTGTCCGTGCGTGTTAACGATGCATTGCAGCCTGACGCCTTCGGATTCGATGAAGGATTTGAGCTTTTCGCTGGGCGCCGCCGGGTCGATGAGGAGCCCTTTCTTTGTCTGCTCGTCCCACACGAGGTAGGTGTTGGTCTCGAATCCGGGCAAGAGGATGAATCGTTTGTATTGCATGTTACCTCATTTTCAGCCAGTATTTACCGACTTCTTCGCGTGATGGTTTTTCGACGGTTACCGAGGATTCCAGTTGGTAGTTTGGTCCATAGAAAACAATGCCTTCGTCCGGTGACTTGGGCGTGAAGTGCAGCACGATGGACGCCGCGAGCCTGATTTCGTCGTCGGTGGGCGTGTCAAGGTGCTGGATGATGCCGATGGGTCCGGGCGATTTCTCGGCTTTGAGCACGGTCTCGTCGGTGACAAGATCGGATAGCGACTGGTTGTCGCCGGCGGTCTTTCCCACCACCAGTTTTATACTCGGATTCAGCCGGAAGTGCCGCCCATGGAGCAGGAACCGGCTGTTGCGCTCGGTGAGCATATCGTGATCGAGCAGGTCGCGCGCACGGTAGCTGAAGCCTTTTTCGGTCAGCAGGCAACCGCCGCCCGGGTTGTGAAATTCCTCGATGCCGAACGCCTCTGCAAGCTCCAACTGCCTTTTCCTGCCGCGCCCGTAGAGGTCGAGCATCTCGCCCTTGTCAACCCAGCCTTCGGTGATGGGCATGGTATCGGGCAGTCGTTTCTGGCAGAGCGGACGGATGATCAGATCGGATGCACCGCTGATCTTGCGTACGGCGTTCATGGCGTCCGGTCGTTGCGACATGGGTCTCTGGCCGACGACTTCGCCGGAGATGAGGAAATCGCAATTCCACTCCTTCAGCAGTTCGGCGGCCTTGCGGAACATGAAGCCGTGGCAATCGACGCAGGGGTTGAGCGCTTTGCCGTAGCCGTAGCGCGGATTCTTGAGCATTTCGAGGTATTCCGGTGTGATATCGACGATACGGAACTCGATGCCGGCCTTCTTTGCTGCCCAGGCAGCGCGTTGCGGGCCGAAGAATGGCGTCTGGAAAAATACCGGGATCACCTCGTAGCCCAGCTTTTGCATGTGCTTGACCGCGAGGACGCTGTCCAGTCCGCCGGAAAAAAGCGCGATAGCTTTGTGTCGTCTCATTGTTCGAGGAATTTCTCCGCACACATTTTCGCCATACGCCGGATGCGTCCGATGTAGGCCTCGCGCTCGGTGACGCTGATCACGCCGCGCGCGTCGAGCAGGTTGAAGGTGTGCGAGCTCTTGAGGAGGTAGTCGTAGGCGGGATAGACGAGTCCGGCTTCGGCAAGCTCGATTGCCTGGCGTTCGAGTTCGTTGAAGGTCGCGAAGAGCCACTTGACGTCAGCGTGCTTGAAGTTGAAGGCGCTGAACTGCTGCTCCTTCTTGTAGAAAATCTCGCCGTACTTGGTGTGCTCGTTGTACCGGATGTCTTTGAAGTTATCGACATCCTGGATGTACATGGCGATGCGCTCGAGTCCGTAGGTGAGTTCGACGCTGACGGGAAAGACATCGATGCCGCCAACCTGCTGGAAATAGGTGAATTGCGAGATTTCCATGCCGTCCAGCCATACTTCCCAGCCGAGTCCCCATGCGCCGAGGGTCGGCGATTTCCAGTCGTCTTCCACGAACCGGATATCGTGCTTCGAGATATCGATGCCGATCGCCTCGAGGCTTTGGATATAGAGGTTCTGGATGTCGTCCGGCGTGGGTTTGATGATGACCTGGAACTGGTAGTAGTGCTGCATCCGGTTCGGGTTCTCGCCGTAGCGGCCGTCTTTCGGTCTGCGGCAGGGCTGCGCGTAGGCGATTTTGGTGGGAGCCTCGCCCAGCGCACCGAAGAACGTCGCCGGATGGAAGGTTCCCGCGCCCATCTCGATGTCGTAGGGTTGCAGGATGTTGCAGCCGTAATGCGCCCAGTAGCGCTGAAGCTCGAGTATCATGTCCTGAAACGTCATAGCGTGTATCCTCGATAAAAATTTACTCCACGAAAAGATTTTGGGATAATATGTCAATCAAATGCTGCGGGGGATTTTCTGGAGCAGGATTTGGGAAATGGACAGGATGGGGAAAGAGACCCTCACCCCAGCCCTCTCCCATTTCATGGGCGAGGGAGCAGAGAGGTGGTTGTTCTCTGCCTGGGCACGCAGATGTCCCGTCTGCATAAACCAACTTCTGAATGTCCGAGCTTGCGCGTAGCATTTGCTTGCAAATGCCAGATAGCGAAGCGAGGTCTTCCGAATGTTGGTTTCTCTGTCTGAATCACGATTTACAGGATTTGGGAATGAACAGGATAGGGCGGTGGTTGCTTCGGGCTGGTCATCCGCACGCATCTTTGTACGATCGCTCCACTCCGCCGTGGATATAATGCACCTCCGCACTACCGAACACGGGAATAAAGGAGCATAACACCACGGCTACGGTGTCGGATCGAACAAATCTATCGTGCGGAGATTGTGGGCTGCGTTTTGGAAATCAACATTCGGAAGAGCCGCTTCGCTACACCTGGGATTAGCAAGCTAATCCTACGGCAAGCGGCACATTCGGAAGTTGATTTCGTTGAAGCTCCCTCGCCCATTTATGGGAGAGGGTTGGGGTGAGGGTGTTAATATTGGCGGCTATTCCTGACCGCTCTTTTTCCATCCGAGCATGATGGCGAGCGGGAAGAGGACGAGGTAGCTGATCATGAGGATGATGATGGATACGGTCTTGTCGCCGGTGGCCATGACGGCATAGCCTGCGATGGTGGCGATGATGGCGACGATCATCATGATCCAGTTTTTCGTCTCGAATACGAAGCGTTTCATTTATCCTCCAGTGTGATCTTGTAAAAATCTTTCAAGGCGCTGCGTGCTTTTTCTGCGTCTTCTTCGTCGTTGTCAAATAAAACCGCGTCTTGCAACGATTGTTTCGCCTTTTCGTGCTGATCCGACGCATGGTAGATCATGCCAGCATGGTATAGAATGGACGTGTTGCTCGCGACTCTGTCAAGCGCTTTTTCTATGTATTCCAACGCTTTTTCGTTGTTACCGAGCTTGTACTGCACCCACGCGGCGGTATCGAGAATATTCGGCTGATTGGGCTCTTGCTCCAGCGCGGTCTGTATGATATCCCAGGCTTGATCGAGGTCTGAGCCCGATTCGGCGAGAAGGTACGCAAGATCGTTGTTGAGTGAAGAGCTTAGCGGATACAGATCGAGTCCCTGCCTGAAGACCTCGACGGTGCGGTCGTCGTTTCCCGACTTCTTGAAGGCGTATGCAAGCGCGACATACAAATCCTCGCCGGTGTCGGGACTTTCGTTCAGATAGGGCTCGAGGTACTGGATGACAAGGTCGTATTTCTCGAGCTGGTAGTACTTCAATCCGATCACGGCTTCCGGATCGACGTACAAGGTCGAATCGCGCTCGATGATCTCGGCGGCCACCTGCGGCATATCGGCTGCGATATAGATTTCCGCGGCGTGAATGGTCAGCTCATTGCGCTGGATGTAGTCCGAATCGACTTTCTCGATCCACGAAAGCGCGGCGCCGTAGTTCTCGCATTTTTGTTCGATCATGGCGTGCAGTAGCGCGTTCAGCGTATCGTTGGGCGCGGTTTCCTGCATGACATCCAACGTTCGTTCGAATAAAACGCGGGTCGAATCGGTTCTCAGTTCGTGCAGTTGCGAGATCAGGACTTCCGGTGAATTTACGCGATTGAAGAAAGCTGCCGCACGTTCGATATCATTGTGCTTCATGAGCTTCGACCCGGTGAGTGAGAGGTATCGGTTGCGGTTGGCGTCCGTCAGCATGCCCGAATCGACCAGTGCGTCGCACATCGCGACCATGAGCGAGTCGTTTCCCGTGCTGAAGGCTGCCCCGAAGACGATGAGTCGCGTATCGGTGAGATCGATGTCGCTATCGAGGAACCACGCGTGATTCTCGATGATCACCTCGTTTTGCTGCATGATGAATAGGTTTCGGAGCAGGATTTCGCGCATCCAGCCGTCGATGCCACGCTTATCCGTCATCAGACCGGTAAGTAGCTCGGTCAGTTGATCGAATTTCGCCGTTTCACGATAGTAATTCACCAGCTCGATCAGCGATTCCTCGTCCTGGAATTTGCTCCACGCTTTGACGAAGATTCCTTCCGCACGATCTGGATCGGCGCTCTTGATCTGGTTGGCGAGGATCATCACCATGCGCGGATTGTCCCACGATTTTTCGAGCGCGTCATCGAGAAGCTCGGGCCTTTCGACGTTGAAATATTGCAATTGCAAGAGGTAGTATTTATAGAGGTTTAGCGCGGAGTCGTCGATCTCGACCAGTTCCTCGAAAATCTTCAGCCCCCTATCCGACTGCCCATCCAGAAAATATCCGTCCGCCAGCGACGACAAGACCTCGCTGCTGTGATAACCGCTTTGGAAATACCCGAAAGTGGTGCCGAGAAGGAGCGGTAGAAATTCGGAGTCGTCCATCGCCAGTTCGAGCAGGATTTCGGAGATTCGATTGCGGATGGTCGCGCTGGAGGGGTCGTGTTGTTCCGCCCGTTGAAGCAGTTCCAGAGCGTTTTCGAGTTCGTTCTGCTGGTAGCTGAATTCCGCCAGATTGTATAGCTGGATCGCCTCGAGCGCAGTGCTGTCGCTGATGGGCTTCGCTGGTGGTTCGGGCAATGGTTCCGGTGTGCTCGCGCAGGCGACAAGCGCCAGCAGTAGGCCCACGGCAATTAAATATTTCATGTCGTCAGAACGTCATATTGTAGATGATCATGACCGAGCGGTCGAAACCGTTGGTCAGCTTGCTGTTCTCGAGGATGTCGAATCCCTCGACGCGCAGCATGAGATAATCGGTGAAGCGGATGTTGATCGAGGCGTTGAGGTAGCCCTTCTTGTGGTTTTCAAGCCTGGGCATGTCGCTATCGTCGTTATCACCCTCTTCGCGCTCCACGACGGTTTCCTCGTCTTCCGGATCGAGCTTGCGCCCCTTGGTGTCGTTCAGCGCGACGTCATACTCACAGGCGAGGGTGATCTTGTTGGTGACGTCCTTGTCGATGCCCACGAAGAAATTGATGTCCTCGTCCTCGTCGTCGTTTTCCATGGAGTAGTTGATTCCGCCGTGGAAGCCGAGGTTGCCCAGCAGCAGGTAGTTCTTGCTGGCGACGGCGAAAAAGCCCTTCGACTTGATGTCGTAGCGGTTGTCGTACTTGTGATAGACGCCATGGCCGCGCGAATCGAAACCAATGGCGACTGCGGGCCACCTGGACGATTCGTCGAGCAGGCGGTATTTTGCCATGAATTCGATGCGCTCGTGCCAGACGGGCTCTTCGGTACCCACGACATTCTCGCCGCCGTAGCTCACGCCGAACATGAATCCGGGGAACAGTCCCACTTCCGCGCCGACCAGCATGCCGTTGTCGCGGTAAATCTTGGTGAACACGGATGCCTCTCCGCGCTGCAAGACGCCGGCTGTCGGTACATCGACCAGCTTTCTCAATTCGTACGCGCTACCGGCTGTCGCCAGTGCGATCAGGATCAGAACAATGCCAAGCTTTTTCATTCCGGACTCCCTTCAGGATGTTTAACATGAAACGTCTTGCTGATCTCCTCCAGCTCGATCAGCGTTGTCAATTTGTAACCTTCGGGATAGTAGATCGAATTGTCAACAAGAAAAGCGGTCGAAGTCGCATCGTCGTACAAAACGTAGCTCTGGAACGCGCCGCCGACATAGAACTTGTCGTTCTTCCACGGACCGGCAATCTTCAGCGCGTCGTGGTCGTCGATCCGCATGGACCGGGTGCGAACCTGATCGGGATCGAACACATCCTCGTCGTAGGTGTCCCATGCGAATTTCTTGCGCGCCGCAAGACCCCACGTGCGCATATCCGGTTTCTCGTCGAGTTTCTCGTAGTAAACACCGAAATAGCGGTCGGGTTGCTCACCGAGCCTCGCAAGCCACGCCATGGCGCGGTCATCACGGTCTTCCCGATACGCTTTGTAATTCTTCGGCAGCTTCACGAACCAGGGCAGATTCCTGAAATCGGATTTCTCATGGATTCCGGGCAGGTAGGCGCGCCGCCTCATGCGCTGGTACAGCTTTTTCTGGAACTGGTCGAAGATGTCGTTCGCCTTCTCGTAGTTAAACCGGGGCATGGATTCGCCGCTTTCGGTGATGAGGAACACGGCGATTTGGTCGTTCGACCACAGGTTTTCACGCGAGAACAGTCCGCTACCACTCTCCTTCACCTGCCGGATGTACGATTCTCCGAGCTTGTTCGTCAGATAGGACGAGACTTTGTCTGCCGATCGCAGATGCCCGAGAAACAGGAGGTTCGCGAAGCGGTAGTAGCGCTCCATGTCATTGATATCGACCCGCTTGATCGCGAACCACGGTTCGTTTTCGGTCGTAAATTCCTCGCGCTCCAGCGAGTATCGCAGGTACTTCTCGACGCTGTTCCAGACGGTGTCGTCCGCGAACACGTAGATGACCTGGTTGTGTCCCCATGAGGGCGGCTTGTCGGTGCTGAGCTTCGTGCCGTCCTTCGGCTTGTCGTTCCTTCCGCAGCCGATCAACAGAGAAAGCAGCAGCAGGATAACAAATATGCGCTTCATCCGGACTCCTTCTTGTGCGGCATGAAATAGGTGACGCCGGATAATACGGTTACCAGCGCGATGAGCCAGAAACAGACGCGCAGAACGGTTTCGATCGTGCTGTTATTTTGTTGCAGGAAATCAAGATACGGGCTGAGGGAATAGAACGCCAGCGCCGCGATGATACCGGTCATCTGAGTAAAGGTCTTGATTTTGCCCCAGATGTTGGCCGGTATGAAGATGTTTTTACGAGAGTAGTAGTTACGACGAATCGTGACCGCCACCTCGCGCACCACGACCACGATCACCACCCACAGACCGAATAGCTTCCACGGTCCGATCGAGAGCGCCAGGATCGAGGTGACTACCACCAGTTTGTCCGCCAGCGGGTCCATGATCTTGCCGAAATTGGAGATGATGTTCCAGCGACGCGCCAGGAATCCGTCCAGATAATCGGATATGGACGCGGCGACGAACAGGATCAAGCCCCACAGGTAGCCCTGACTGACAGGACGATACCAGAACAGGAACCAGATCAGCGCCGGTACGCATGCCATGCGCAATAGAGTCAACAGGTTCGGTATCTTTTTCTTCATGATTCTTCGCTTCGGATGGAGAGCGCCGTCACCAGCGCACCCAACAGCAGTCCGATCCCTTGCAGACCGGAGAGGTCCAGTTCCTGCCAGGGCGACTGCATTACGTATTGTCTAATAATATAAACGAATACGGTGCTGAATATTACAGGCACAAGCACCATCGCAAGGTATTTTCGCACGAAATTGCGCAGACGCTTGTTTTCGTCGCCTCCCGCTCTGCGATAGACTTTCCAGAAGAGGTTTTCGCGCGTCTCCGACCACGTTCCCAGCGATCCCACCACCAAGAACAGCACGAACGCCAGCACGATATCGAAGGTTCCACGGATCACGATCGCGTCGTCGTATGCGCTGCGCAACGACTGCCATCGCTCGTAGTCGTATTCGAGCGGGATGCCGAGGCTGTCGGCGCGGGTGGTCAGTTCGCGGATGCTCCCCTCCGTGTAATCGTCCGGTTCGAGGTTCAGTCGCAGGATGTCGGGTAGCTGTACATCGTCGAGGATGTCCCGAGCTTGTTGCAGTTCGTATTTGGCGATCAGCGTGTCGCTCGATTCACCGCCCGGTATGATCTTCAGATGTTTCACGAACGCGATTTGCCGGAGAAGACTGTCGGCGTGGGCGGTTGTCTCGTCTTCGGCGGAAAAGAGCATGACGGGTGTGTCGTAGAGCTGGTTGCCAATACGATCGACCCGCGCCTCCAGAAACAGACGCAGGCAGTCCCAGCCCAGAACGATGAGCATTACAACGAGAAGCTGCCACCAGAATTTCACGCCTTTTCCTCCCTGAGAATTCCTTGCTCGATTAGGAAATATCGGTCGAATTCGTCAAGCTTGCTCTTCGCGGTCGCGAGAATCGCCGTTCCGCCATCGACCGCCACGCGTAGCATCTGCATGACCTTCAAATATTGCTCCGTATCGAAATAGACGTCGATGTCGTCGATCAGGATGGCAAAGGGCAATTGAACCACCGCGCGAACCATCTCGACCATGATCTTCTCCGAATACGAAAGCCTTCCGGCGGGTACGTCGAGGAGCATCTCGATGCCGACGATCCGGCTGAGCTGATCGACGCGCTCGCTCTGCCTTGCGGTCAACTTCGGAAGCGGGATACGCAGGTTGTCGCGCACCGATTTCCTGTCCAGCAGGTGGATTTCGGGCTGGATCAGGATGGTCTTGCGCTTCACCTTGCGGCTGCGGATCGATTCGTCCTTGATCATGATGTCGCCATCAATGCCGCGATATTCGCCGTGGATCGCGCGCAAGAGCAGACTCCTGCCCGAGCGGTTGCCGCCGGTCAGCAGTCCCGACGTCCGCGACGGGATGTGCAGCTCCGGCACGGACAGAATCCGCGCGTCGTCGGCAAAGATTTTCAGGTCGTTGATTTTAAGCATAATCCATATCTCTTGTTAACACTACTTCGGGGTGCGGGCTTACCAATGCAATCGTCGTGCCTTTTCTTCCTTTGGGTGATGATATTTGTTTAACGATGCGAAGGTCAACTTTTTTTGTCTGCCGTTCCAGTTCAGGGATGCGATCGTCGGGATACAAAAGGAACGCGATGCCGTCCGGCGCGAGATTTCTGCGCACGCACATCGCGATGTCCGTCATGTCGCAGAGCAGCTCGTGGCGCGCGATATTGCGCTGCTCGTCGGGACCGAGCCTTCCTTTGCCAAGTGGGATGAACGGTGGATTGGAGACGATGAGGCCGTAGCGGGAGTCGTCGGTGAAATCGCGCAGGTCGCGGTGAAGAAGATTCAGACTAACGCCGGAACGTTCGAGGTTGGCACGGGCCAGGTCGTAAGCTTTCTTGCGGATTTCCAGCGCCGTGATGTCGAGGTGAGGATGTGCGAGCTTAAGCATGATGGACACGATGCCGGTACCGGCGCCGAGCTCCAATAATCTGACAAATTTCTCGTGGATGTGCTGGCCGACGGTCTCGACCAGGAAGGCGGCGTCGCTGGACACCGGCTGCCCCGGGTCCTGATGGATGGTGAGACCCCGATACGGCAGCTCGACCAGCGTCATGAGCGCTTCAGCATGGCGTCGATGCTTTTCAAAGCCTTCTTGGCGATCGTCTCGTCGATGGTGATCTCGCCGGTCTCCTCGAGCAGGGTCAGGAGCACTTCGCGCAGAGAGGTCTTCTTCATGTTGATGCAGGTGGCGCGCTCCGAGAGTGGCAGGATCGACTTCTCGGGATAGAGCTGCTGGAGTTTCCGGACAAGCCCGATCTCGGTTCCGACGATCAGGTTGTCGTGTTCCGCGGCGTAATCCTGCATGCCCTGCGTGCTGGCGACCACGTCCGCGCTACGGAAGACCTCGGGCTTGCACTCGGGGTGCACGAGGATGGTGTGGTCGGGATGCTTCTTGCGTGCCTTTTCGATGTCCTCGATGCGGATCATCTGGTGGTGTACGTTGCAGTAACCGTCCCAAACGATGATTTCGCGACCTGTCTTGTCGGCGGCGTAGGTGCCGAGGTTCTGGTCCGGAACGAAGAGGATGGTCTTGTCCTCCGGGATGGAATTGACGATTTTTACCGCGTTGGACGAAGTGACGCACAGATCGCTCTCCGCCTTGACCTCAACCGTGGAATTGACGTAGCAGACGGTCACCGAATTGGGATGCTGCTTCTTGAATTCGACGACCTGTTCTCCGGTGATCATGTCCGCCATGGGGCATCCGGCTTCCTTGTGGGTCAAGAGGACTTTCGCCTTCGGATTGAGCAGCTTCGCGGTTTCGGCCATGAAGCGCACACCCGCGAAGACGATGATATCGGCATCGACGCGCGTCGCTTCCTGCGCAAGCGCCAGCGAGTCGCCGGTGAAGTCTGCGATGTCCTGCACCTCGAGGATCTGATAGTTGTGCGCCAGGATGACGGCGTTCTTTTCTCTCTTAAGTCGCTGTATGGTTTCTTTCGTGATCTTTTCCGACAGGTTGTTCATGGGAGCTCCTCGAGCGGTGAAATCAGATATTGGTGTGTCCGAATCCGCCTGCGCCGCGTTCGGTTTCGCTGAGGTCATCGACGATCAGGAAGTCGGCGGTCTCGCAGCGTGATATAATCATCTGCGCGATTCGGGAATCGGGTTGTATGGTATAGGGTTCTTTTCCGAAGTTGAACAGGATAACGCCGATCTCGCCGCGGTAGTCGGCATCGATGGTGCCGGGCGCGTTCAGGATTCCGATGCTGTGTTTCAGCGCCAGGCCGCTACGGGGACGGATTTGCGCCTCGTAGCTCTCCGGGATTCCGATGGAGATACCGGTGGGTATCAGCTTTGCCTCGCCGGGCTGGAGGACGATTTCCTTTTCGATGGATGTGTAGAGATCGTATCCGGCGGCGTGCGTTGTCATACGGCGCGGGATACGGGCGCGTTCATTCAGCGGCTTCAGTTCGATTTGAACCATCAGAAGTCCCGTGTGAGGATGAAGTCAGCCAGCATGCGAAGCATATCGGCTTTGTCCCCGTAGGGTTCCAGCAGATCGATCGCTTCCGCGGTGAGTTTCTCGGCGATTTCGCGTGATTTTTCGAGTCCGTAAACCGCCGGGAAGGTTGCTTTCTTGACCTTGCTGTCCTTGCCGATCGATTTCCCGAGCTTGGCGGCGCTACCCTCGATATCGAGGATGTCGTCGACGATCTGGAACGCCAGACCGATCTTGTCGCCGAATTTTTCGAGCCGGTTGATATCTTCCTGCGAAGCGCCTCCGGCGTAGCATCCGAAGCGCACGGCGAGCTTGATCAGTTTGCCGGTCTTGTTGTCGTGGATGAATTTCAGTTCTTTTTCGGTAACGTCCTTTCCTTCCATGAGGATATCCATGACCTGTCCGGCGATGAGTCCCTTGTCGCCGGCTTCCTTGGCGAGTTCTTCCACCATGCCGAGCTGTATGTCGGGAGATATGTCCATCATCGAGAGGATTTCGAACGCGCTTGCGAGCAGCGCGTCACCCGCCAGCAGCGCCATGTCGGCGCCATAGATGACGTGGCAGGACTTGCGTCCGCGCCGGTAGTCGTCGTTGTCGATCTCGGGCAGGTCGTCGTGGATCAGGGTGTAGGTGTGCAGCATCTCGATGGCCGCGCCTATGGGACGGATCAGGTTGATGTCGTCGTTGAACAGCAGAAAGGCGTGGATCGCCAGGTAGGGTCGCAATCGCTTGCCGCCGGCGAAAAGCGTGTGCCGTATCGCCTTGTGGATATCCTTGGGATATTCGTCTTTACGGGGCAGAAAGCGATCCAGCGTGATATTGATCAGCTCACGCTTTTCTTTCAGATCCTTCTTCAGCAGCATCTTATTCACTGGGTACTCCTTCGTTCGCTTCAGCGTTCTCCTTGATTCTGGACGTAACCGTCTCGATCTTCACTTCCACTTCCTTCAGCTTGTGGTTGCAGAGCTTGACCAGCGACGTTCCTTCTTCGTACAGTTTCAGGATTTCGTCCAGGTCGCCCTCGCCCGATTCGAGCCGGTTGACAATCGCTTCGAGCTTGTCCAGGGCTTCTTCAAACTTCATCGATCCTCCCGATCATGGGATAGTATAATCAATAACTCGCCATTCTCATAACATATTTCCGCGTCCCTGTCAACCACAACATTGCTGATTCCGCGACAATGGTCACGGTACAGCGTTTCGCGGCTCAGCGGATACTCGAATCCTTTGGTCAGGACGCCGGTAACTTTTTTCGACAGCGGTGCAAGCGAGACGGTTTGTCCCACCGCGTCCGGCAGCTTCGTGATGTTCGACGCCAGAAATATCTTCTGCGTTCCGGTTTCGATGCTTGCCGTCAGCCCCTTGTTCCTCGCACGTTCGAGAAGTGAGAGGATCGCGAAGCTCTGATCGAAGCGCTGCTGCATCGAATTGAAGACCACGATCGATTCGGCGCCCATGGAAATCGCGAGTTCCATGGCCAGTTCGGCGTCGGTCTCGTCTTTCCGGGCAGGATGCAGATCGAAATCGAGCTTCCCGCGGAAGAATGACAGCGTTTCCGCAGAGATCGAATCCATGTCTCCCGCGATCCGGTCCGGTACAATCCGCAGCCGGTGCAGCAGATTGGCTCCGCCGTCCGCAGCGATCAGGATCACGCCCTCCGGACGATCTTTCAAGAGCTGCGAGACGTTTTGCAGCGCCTTCGAACCGCATATATGATCGAATCCCGAAGTGACGATCCAGCAGGTCTTCAATGGGTGTCCCTGATCTCGTCGTACAGCTCGCGCAGATTGTTGTCCGGGCGCAGGCTGTCTTCGAGGGTCTTCATCGTGCGGATGTCGGCGTTGATGGAGTCCATGTCCGCCGCGAGACTTCCGATGTGGGTCTTCAGCTTCCGGTTTTCCTCTTCGAGTCGCGGAATTTCCTGTAGCCGGTCGCTGTGCCTGTTCACGTACAGAACCGACAGGCTCAATATCGCGATTACGATCACCAGAACACCGAACAGAAATACGATGGATCGCTGAGAGAAGCTCAGCTTCAGAACTTTGTCCGAGTCTGTTCTCGATACTGTAAGCAGCCATTTTTTTCGGATGTTCATACGCGTCACACCATGTTCGATCGATAAATGGCATGATTTCTGATGACACATCGATGTCAAGGTATTTCTTTACAGACAGTTATGGATATTTCGGCTGGATGAAAAGTTTGAAGAACATCTCCGCTTAACACAAAGTAGCGTCTCGATTTAACTTCCGTCATCTCTATATCGATCCGATGAGGTTATAATCAAAATGATATTGAAACGACATCGTCGGTGCGGGTTGCACTATAGCGAAGAACGCCATTTGCAATCGTTCAACGTCAGACATTTCCCTATTGAAGGGGCAGGTCTCCGTGCCTGCTTTTTAAAAGAGAACGCCGCTCGGAGATCGGCGGCTACAAAGATTGTAGCGCTCGACCTCCGGGCGAGCTTCCCTCTATTGGGCAGGCACGGAGACCTGCCCCTACATTAGGAAAGAGAATCGTCCGGTTGCGGACACGATTTGTCCATGTCGGAACATGAAAAGCTTGACTTTTACTTAATGCAACGCGAGAAATCGCCTGTGGGCCAATGGAACGACAAATGCAATCACAAAAACATTCCATGGAAAAGGTGTTGTATGAGTGATCACGAAATCAGCGGAATGGACCGCATCATCGAGAAGAAGAAATGGACGGTGAAAAGGGTATCTATCATCGCCGCTTCGGTGCTGGTTGCGGTCTTCATCCTGTATCAGTTCATTTTCGCCGATCGCAGTGTGAAGCTGAATGTTCAGACGGATCGGATATCGATTGAGGAAGTCAAAAAAGACTATTTTTTGGACAACATCACCATCACGGGGACAGTTCAACCGATCGTGACGGTGTATCTTGACGCGCTCGAGGGCGGTCGCGTCGAAGAGATTCTGATCGAGGAAGGCTCGGACGTGAAGGAGGGCGATGTGATCCTCCGCCTGAGCAATACCAACCTCCACATGAGCATCATGAATCGTGAGGCGGACCTCGCGGATCAGATGAACAACCTGCGTACGACGCGACTTCAGATGGAGCAGAACAAGCTGAGCCTCAAGTCGCAGCTTTTGGAGACCCGCTATCTGCTGAACGACGCAGAGCGTAAATTCGAGCAGGCGCAGGCGCTGAAGAATAAGGAATTCATCTCGCCGGAAGAGTATCAAGAAGCTAAAGATGACTATGAGTACTACCAGAACATGCTCAATCTGGTCGTTGAGACGCAGAAGCAGGATTCGCTGTTCCGACAGGTGCAGATCGAGCAGCTCGAGGACTCTGTCGAGCGGATGCAGGAGAATCTGCGGCTGGTTCGTACCAAGCTGGAGAATCTAAACGTGCGTGCGCCGGTCGATGGTCAGCTCGCCTGGATCAACGCCGAGATCGGCGAGGCGAAGGCCGAGGGACAACGGCTCGGTCAGATCAACATCCTGGATTCCTATAAAATATCCGCGGAGATCGACGAACACTACATCTCGCGTGTGGTACGCGGCCTGCGCGGGGAATTCGAGTTCAACGGCAGCGACTACGAGCTGAAGCTGACCAAAATCCACGCCGAAGTGCACGATGGGCGCTTCGATGTCGATATGGTCTTCCCGAACGAGCTTCCGCCGAGGATGCGCATCGGTCAAACCTTCCGCGTCAAGCTCGAATTGGGCGAGCCGCGCGAGGCGATTCTGATCCCGAGAGGTGGCTTCTTCCAGACCACTGGCGGGCAATGGATATTCGTCGTGGACGAGAGCGGCGATTTCGCGGTGAAACGGGATATCCGTATCAACAGACAGAACTCGAAATATTACGAGGTTTCCGAAGGACTCGAGCCCGGCGAAAAGGTGATCGTGTCGTCGTACGATAACTTCGGAGACGTCGATAAATTGATTTTGAAATAATAAACCATATCTGGAGGCAACATGATTACAACTGCTGAACTTACGAAGGTGTATCGCACGGACGAAGTCGAGACCACCGCCCTGAACCAGGTGAACATCGAGATCGAAGAGGGTGAATTCGTATCCGTGATGGGCCCTTCCGGCTGCGGAAAATCGACCCTGCTGAACATCCTCGGATTGCTCGACTCCCCCTCGAAGGGAAAGGTCAACTTCCTCGGGCACGAGGTGTCCGGCTACAACGAGCGAAAACGCACCAACCTGCGCAAGGCCAACATCGGCTTCATCTTCCAGAACTTCAACCTGATCGACGAACTGACGGTCTATGAGAACGTCGAACTCCCGCTTCTCTACCTCAAGATGAGCGCTTCCGAGAGAAAGAAAAAAGTGGAAGCCGTGCTGGACAAGATGAAGATCGCGCATCGCAAGAAACACTTCCCGCAGCAGCTTTCCGGCGGTCAGCAGCAACGCGTCGCGGTCGCACGTGCCGTGGTGACCAATCCCAAGCTGATCCTGGCGGACGAGCCCACCGGTAACCTGGACTCGGGTCACTCCGAAGAGGTGATGGAACTGCTTTCCGGCCTGCATCAGGAAGGAACGACGATCGTCATGGTGACCCACTCGCCCACCGACGCCGAATACAGCCAGCGCATCATCCACCTGTTCGACGGCCACGTCGTGACCAAGACGGACGAGAAGGAGTTCCATCTGTAGTATCCAAACTTCTGAATGTGCGACGCAGGAGCTCTTCCGAATGTTTGGCCTCGTTCCAGTACCTCTTGCTTACTGCTTATGTCTGACGTAGTGCGTTGAATCGACATCAAATCGCCGTATTGCCACGATACAGGAGCGTCTATGCTGAAAAACTATCTCACTGTAGCTTTTAGGAATCTGAAGCGCAACAAGTTCTATTCGCTGATCAACATCATCGGATTGTCCATCGGATTGATCAGCATGATCCTGATCTTTCTGTTCGTGCGCGACGAGTTGTCCTACGACAGGCATCACGTAAATCACGAGCGTATCTATCGTCTCGAATCGCACTTCAATATCGATGGTAAGGACGACTACTTCGCGCTCAATTCGCTTCCGTTTGCCCAGGCGATGAAGGACGAATATCCCGAGATCGAGGAGATTGTCCGTTTCCGTGAGAAGGGCAATGCCATATTCAAGATCGGGGAGAAGCAGTTTACCGAACAGCGGGTATTCTACGCGGACTCGACGGTCTTCAACGTGTTTACCTACCCCCTGATCTACGGCGATCCGAACATGGTGCTGACCAAGCCCTTCAGCATCGTGATCACCGAATCCATGGCGGAGCGTTACTTCGGGAACGAGAATCCCATCGGCGAGGTTCTCGAAAACGGCCCGGGCATGCAGTTTACCGTTACAGGTATTATGGAGGACGTTCCCAAGACTTCCCATATCCAGTTCAACGCGCTCTGCTCGCTTTCCACGCTTGTCGCTCTGGGTAGCGCCGCGCGTTTCGATACGGGTAATCCCGGGAACTTCTGGAACATCGGCTACATGGCGTTCATGATGGTGCGGGAAGGCACCGACCCACAGGTTTTCCTCGATCGCTTTCCCGCGTTCTACGACAAATATATGAGAGCGGTTGGCGACCAGATCAATTCGACGTACGAGCTGATGTTGACTCCGCTGGCAAGAATCCATCTCTACACGAAGCTGGACTGGGACCTCCCCACCGGCAACATCGCCTACGTACGAATCTTCACGCTGGTCGGTATCTTCATGATGCTGATCGCCTGTATCAACTACATGAACATGGCAACCGCCCGCGCAACCAAGCGCGCCCGTGAGGTCGGTATCCGCAAGGCGGTCGGAGGCGACCGCGGCAGCCTGATCCGGCAATTCCTCGGCGAATCGCTCCTGATGACGTTTATCGCCCTGATCCTCGCCGGCATTGCCGCGGAGCTGCTCCTGCCGGTGTTCAATCAACTCGCCGGAAAGCAAATCGAATTCAACATCATCAAAGACTACGTGCTGACCCTCGAAATCATCGGATTGACGATTCTTATCGGAATCGTGGCGGGAAGCTACCCCGCGTTCTATCTTTCTGCGTTCAATCCGATCCAGGTGCTGAAGAGCTCCACGATATCCCGAAGACAGGGTGGTCTGCTTCGCAAGGTGCTGGTGTTCATCCAGTTCACGATCTCGATCGTCATGATTATCGGCACGCTGATCGTGCTCGACCAGATACGATATCTCCAGAGCAAACCGCTGGGCTACAGCAAGGATAACATTGTCTATTTCAGCTTGCAGGATTCGACGGTACGGAAGCAGGTTCCCAATCTTCAGGAGGCGTTCGGGCAGAATCCCAACATCCTCGGAACCGGCGCGTCCAATTCGATCCCCGGCGACGAGACCGCGAAGCTCGTCCTCTTCGTCGAGAGCGAAGAGGGCTTCGTCGAGAAACCGCTGGACCTCTTCTGGTGCGATCACAACTACCTGCAATTACTGGATTACCGGCTCGCGGAGGGACGCTACTTCGATGAGGAGATGATGACCGACCAGGAAGTCGGCGTGATGATCAACGAGACCCTGGCGCACCGTTACGGCTGGACGGAGCCCATCGGTAAAAAGATCAGCTTCGGGCTCACGGATGAGGGAGAGCCAGCCCAGGGAACCAGGGTTATCGGCGTGCTGCGGGACTTCAACTACCGTACGCTACACAGCAATATCGAGCCGGTTGTGGTGCTCCTCGGCGGCAAGAACGCGATCAATCTATCGACCATGTTCGTTAAGATTTCCGCCGAAAACACGCGCGAGACGATTGACTTCATCAAGCGCGAGTGGGAAGAACTGATCCCGCAATATCCATGCGACATCACCTTCCTCGAAGACTCGATCAACCAGAAGTACGACGCCGAAAAACGCCTGGGAAGGATCTTCGGTTACCTCGCGTTTCTCTGTATCTTCATCGCCAGCATGGGATTGCTGGGACTCTCGGCGTTCGTCGCCGAACAGCGCACCAAGGAAATCGGTATCCGCAAAGTGATGGGTGCGGAAGTTCACAATATATTCCTTCTGATGACGAGGGAATTCATGCTGCTGGTCGCCGTATCGACGGTGGTTGCCATGCCGGTTGCCTGGTACATGCTGGACAAGTGGTTGCAGAGCTTCGCCTATCGTGTCGATATCGGCATCGTCTGGCTGATCCTCGGCGGACTGATCGCTATCGCGATTGCGTTTCTGACCATTACCTGGCAAGCGCTCAAGGCGGCAAGGTCCAATCCCGTCACCGCGCTACAGTATGAATAAGCGGTTTATCTTGACAATTGAAGAGAGCGTAGTATGAATTTGTTTTTGAGTAATCGAGAACAATGCTTGCGGAGGTTGCCCGGATGATTCGCATGGAATCCATCACGAAGCTATACAAGACGAAAGAGATCGAAACCGCTGCCCTGAAGGAAGTCAGCGTCGAAATCCGCAAGGGCGAATTCGTCGCGGTCATGGGGCCGTCCGGCTGCGGGAAATCGACCCTGCTGAATGTCCTCGGCATGCTCGATTCTCCCTCGTCGGGGAAGTACTGGTTCAGCGATCAGGAGGTCTCCAGCTATTCCGAAAGACGTCGCACCAATATCCGCAAGATCAATATCGGGATCGTCTTCCAGAGCTTCAACCTGATCGACGAATTGACAGTGTACCAGAACATCGAGCTCCCGCTGGTCTATCTCGGAATGCGTTCCGGGAAGCGCAAGAATCTGGTGCGCGACATGCTCGACCGCATGAACATCGCGCCGCGCGCAAACCACTATCCGCTTCAACTATCCGGCGGTCAGCAGCAGCGCGTCGCGATCGCCCGTGCCGTTATCGCCAATCCGAAGCTCCTCCTGGCGGACGAACCGACCGGTAATCTCGACAGCGAACACGGCAAGGAAGTGATGAACCTGATAACCGAGCTCAACGACATGGGCACGACCGTCGTGATGGTGACCCACTCGCCTTCGCATGCCGCCTACAGCCATCGCATCATTAACCTCTTCGACGGCAAGATCATCACCGAAAATATACAGGACGGCAAACGAACCTACGCACAGGACAATCGATTCTTCTGATGCTGCAATCGTTGGCCACGTGTAGGAGCAACCCTCTGTGGTTGTCCATCCGTCTATCATTTATCCACTAATACAATTTCCACTTTAATACGTCATAAATCGTATTTCAAAGATTGCAGAAATTGTTCCCCAGATACGATTTCCGGTTATTCATTTATCGTTTTCGCTACGCGAAAGCCGAACCTATTTCACCATCACGATCTTGCAGGTCTTGACCTGGTTTCCGGTACGCAACATGCCGAGATACACGCCGGATGGCAGGGTTTCGCGGCTATTGTTGCGACCGTCCCACACCACCTCGCCGCTACCGGCTGGGCAGTACTTTCTGAGAGGCGTCGCGACCAATCGACCGCGAACATCGAATATACTCAGTTCCACCTCGCCCGGTTCGGCAATCGTATAGCTGAAGGTCGTTGTCGGATTGAATGGATTCGGGTACGCCGCGATACTGCAAGGCTGCGGAACTTCATTTTGCACATCGTCGATCGGCAGTAGCGAGTCGTCGAGCCGGATCGGGATGGTCAGATCGCCGAATTCCGTCGTCAGGATCAGGGTATCGACCAGGGTGTCGCGGTTCAGTTCGGGAATGACCGTGAACGAGAAATCGGCATCGTGCCGGAGTAGGGCGGGGAAAATGTAGGGCCCGTACGGGATCGTATAGCCGGGAGCATGACCGCTACTCGTGAAATCGTACGAATAGATCACAAACGAATGATCGAGCGTATTGGAGAGCACAACCTCCAGACCTTCGAGATCGTGCTGACTGGTGTACACAAGCTCTTGCGGCGAAATCTCCACCACATCCTGAGCCGATCCGATGATCCAGATGAAGAGCGGATCGTTGTACCAGACATGGTAAGCCTCTCCATATCCTTCCGCCCATCCGCCACGTACCGTTATTGTTCCGGGTTCTATATCCGAAAGTGGAATGTAGAATCGGGCGGTCAGGCTTTCTCCGGGATCAATAGTATAATCTCGTCCGGGTTCCTCTCCCTGCCAGGTCTGATTGCCCACTTCGGCGATAAAGGGCGGCCAGAAAGGGGAATAGAGTAACGGTACAAGAAAATCACCATGATTGGAGACTCCGAAAGATAACTCCAGCACACCATCGGTGGGGTAATATTCTTCGTTCGTATATACTTCGAAGGAAAAATCACTCTGAGCCCAGCAACCGGTAGCCAATACAAGCAGAATAAGAAGAGTGCAGTATCGTTTCATTTTCCACCTCCGTAGCTCACAAATAGTCTTGAGATTCTGTTGTTGTCAATTTTTTTAATTCGGGATTGAGGGGTGTGGTCCTTTACCGAATGAATCTGAGGGAAAGGTTGCCCAACAGAAAAGCCCGGATCCATACGGACCCGGGCTTCATTATGTCATCGCTATCGGACTATTTCAGAAGGATCATCTTCTTGGTAGCCGTGTAGCGGCCGGCTCTCATTTTGTAGAAGTAAACGCCACTACCGACGTTCTTTCCATTGTTGTCGTCACCGGTCCACTGAACTTCGTGGTTGCCGGCATCCTTCGTCTCGTTCACGAGTGTACGAACGAGCTGACCCTTGAGGTTGAACACCTCGACGGTCACATCGGACTTCTCGTTGAGCGAGTAGTTGATGGTGGTAACCGGGTTGAACGGGTTCGGGTAGTTTCCGCTCAGTTCGGTGAATTTCGGTGTTGTGGTGTTGTTGTTGTTGTCTTCGACTGAGACGGTGTTTGACGGATCTGATTCGCCACCGTCGGTATAAACGGCGGTCACGTAGTATTCATAGGTTCCGTCGGGGATGTTCGCATCGAGCCACACGGTGATGCCGACGTTGTTCTGGGTTGCCAGATAGTCGCCGTCACGGTAGATGTTGTAGGAGTCGAGTGTCGGGCGGCTACGATCCAGAGAGGACACGTAAACGGTTCCGTCATTCTTGTGGGTTCCCTTGGTGCCGGTACCCATACCGAACACAGCTTCGCCACGAGCGTTGTTGACATAGATGTCGTCCATCTTGAGCCAGTACTCGTCGGACACGTCGCAGTGAACGAATGCCAGACGGCATTCCTGTCCGTCGTAGTCGCTGAGATCGGCAGTCAGTTCAACCCAGCTATTGGATGTCAGGGTTTCGGAGATGAGTGTCTCGGTGAAGTCACTGGGATTCATGCCGCTGGTTGCAAGCATAACTTCGAAGTGTTCTGCCCAATCGTTGACATCCTGTCCCGCGACCCATACGCTGAGCTCGAAACCATCCTGGATTGAGATCGGAGGTGTGATGAGCCAGTTATCCGGGGTGAGTGCTCCGATGTCGTTGATGTAAGAAGCGGAAACGGCGCAATAATCGCCTTCGTGTGTACCGAAATTATCACCGCCGATTTCCCAGAAGTAGTTATCGCCATCGTTATCGACGTTGCGCCAGTCTTCGTTGAATATACCATCTTCGAAACCTTCGTCGATGTTCGCAACTGGAGGCTGGTTGGTTCCGGGAGCATCCCAGCGGAGCGTCACGGAATTGCCGGTAACTTCATAGCGGAGTTCCTCTGGCGGATCGTAGGAGATTTCTTCTACGGTTGCTTCATCCGAGTTTGAGGGATTGGATTCGTTGTTTCCACCGTTGTAAACGGCAGTCGCGTAGTAGGTGTAGGTTCCGGGCTCGAGACCTTCATCGATGTAATCGAGTGTGAACGGGTCTTCGACGAAAGCGATTTGCTGACCATCGCGATAGACCTTGTAGCCGTCCAGGTCGCGGTTGCGGTTGGTCGGTTCCGGAGTCTGGATGTTGCTGTATTCTCTTTCGAAGTTCATCGGAGCGCTAACGCGAAGCGGTTTGACTGCAAGCGGAACGAGTTCTGCGCCTGCGCGTCCACCGGATGCGTAACCTACGATGTTCCAGTTGCTGGTAAGTTCGTCGTTGAGGTCGGTCAGTTCCTGCCATGAGCCACCATAGTGGACCAGATTACCCTTGGCGGCAACTTGCGGTCCAGCGTCCACTCCGCATGGGTGGTCGCCCTGTGTGTTGGCGCGGTAGCCAAACCAGAGTTCTTCGCTATCGTCGATGGTCACAGATGTATCGAGCGTGAAGTAGTTCCATTCGTTGGGGGTAACATCCACCGACTGATCGACAACCAGGTCGCCTTGGGTGAAGGTGGAGCCGTTATAGCTTCCGCCTGTCCATACGCGGACCGTATAGACGCAGTCGGCGTAGCGCGGGAAGAATCCAACCTGGCTGAGGGTCATGCCGTTGAACGCGGCGAGATCGTCTGTATCGAAACGGTGAGCAACGACAAAGTCGGCTGCTGCGTTGGTACCGATACCGTCGTCATTGACGCCGTCGTCCCAGCGGAGTTCGGTATAGGGAGAGGTCCAGGTCAGGTGAACGTTCACGTCGTTCTCGACCGCGGCTTCGAAGTTACCCGGAGCCGGGAAGTCACTGACAGCGTCGAGCGTGAAATCGACATCGGAAGCCTGATCGACATTGATCACTACATCTTCTTCGGTCGCAGTGGAGTATCCGGTTGCGGAGCAGGTAACGTCGTAGGTACCGACGTTGACTTCGAAGGAGTAGTCGCCGGAGGCGTTTGTCAGACCGGAAGCGGTACCGCAAACGATGACAGCGCCTTCGATCGGGCTATTGGTTTCGGCGTCGGTAACGGTACCTTCGATGGTTCCGGTTTCAGCCGGTTCGCCACTTGTAACGGCAATGTCGTCGAGGCAGACGCCGTAGCCCCAGTCGAGCAGTGCTTCGAAGCATATCTGGTAGGTAGCGCTTGGATTCGGAAGGTCGATTGTTTCCATGGTCCAGGCGGAAAAATCACCGGTAAAGACTTCGAGCTCTACCCAGTCTTCGGTTGAAGCTGTGCGATAGTATGTGGTCAGTTTATCCACGTCTCCAGACCAGTCAGCCTGTGTGTGGTAGAATATAAGTTGCGGTTGACCCGAGAGGTTTATCGGGGGTGTGATAAGACGGGTGGTGTTTCCGTCGTTGTTTCCGGCGAAGATAAAGGCGTTGTAGTTACCGTTGTTTGCTCCGGCGGGATGTCCTGATTGTCCGCCGGCCTGGTATGTCCAGTCCACGGTTCCCACGACATGCTCTTGGGTCCAGTTCACGGGCAGTGCACCGGTTTCGAAGTCTTCGAACAGTGCATATCCCATGTCCTGGATGGTCACTTCGACGGTATTTGAAGGATCGGAAAGACCTTCATCCCAGATGGCGGCTACATAGTATTCGTATGTACCGTCGGCGAGATCTTCGTCGAAGTAGGTAAGGGTTTCGGCATCGACGGTTGCAAGCTCGGAGCCGTCACGGAAGATCGTGTAACCGGTAAGGTCACGGTCTCTTGATGTAGCGACCTGCTCGAATGCCTGTTCGAAGGTGGCTTCAGGGTTGTTGTACGTGCGCGGTGTGGAAGCCAGCGGAACCAGCTCGCCACCGATACGTTCGTCAACAGCCATGCCGACGATGTTCCAGTTGAAGGTAAGTTCATCGTTGAGGTCTGTGAGCTCTTGCCATGCGCCTCCATAATAAATCACGTTGCCCTTGAAGGGAACTTGGGGACCCTCATCGCAACCCGCCGGATGGTCTCCGGTCGTGTTGGCGCGATAGCCGAACCAGAGTTCTGCATCAGCATCGATGGTAAGGGGCGTGTCGAGGTTGACATAGTTCCATTCGTTGATCGTGAAGTTGGTAACGGCCTGATCAACTACCATGTCGCCCGGGTTGAGGGTGGTGCCGGTGAGGCTACCGCCGGTCCAGACGCGAATGTGGTATTCGCAGCTCTGATAGCGAGGGAAGAAGCCAATCTGCGTAAGGCTCATTCCGTCAAAATCAGCAAGATCGGAAGTATCGAAACGGGCAGCGACGTCGAAGTCGGCGGCTGCGTTGGTTCCGATACCATCATAGTTAACACCATCATCCCAGCGAAGCTCTTCGGCATCGGGATTCTGGGGTGCGTTCCAGTCAAGTCGAACGTTCGTCTGGTTCACGACGCTCGCTTCCAAGTTCGTGGGTGGCCAGGGCTGTGCAAATGCCACGACGGCAAAGACTGCCAGCATCGCCACAAATAACAATTTCTTGGACATAGATTTCCTCCTTGTTTTTCATTAAGGTATATAAAAACCCTATGAATTTCCAGTTTGCAATATTCATTGCGAAGGAAGAGTTTCTTGTCAATGTTTTTTTCAGAGCTCTACGCTCCGTTTTCTGTTCGCTATCGACATTTGCGGCATATCTGGGACCGCAAACAAAACGTTTCCGGCTGTAATGTCCTGTAACTATTCGGAATAAAGCAAAATATGTTCCCATCGTGCCCCCTGTGGCTGTGGATGCCTTTGCTGCCTGAAAATAGTGCACGTCCTTCAGGAATAGATTGACATTCAGGTTGGTGAAAGCTTTCTGTTTTCGCATTGTCTTCAAGGGGAATCTACAACGATGAAAAGGCACGACGTCAGCACCGAGAAATTTCTGAATCGTATCCGGAAATTGCCCGTTTCGGATCACGATCTTCTGCGAAACGCGTTTGATTTTGCAGAAGCGGCACATCGTGGACAGTTGCGCGATTCCGGTGACGACTATTTCATCCATCCGGTCAACGTGGCGTGGATTCTGCTGGATATGGGGTCCGATCCGGAGACGATCGCGGCGGGCCTGCTGCACGACGTGCTCGAGGACACGCAGTGCACCGGTGACGAGATTCAAGACCGATTCGGCAAAAATATCGCCGTTCTCGTGAGGGGCGTTACCAATCTCCAGCATTATACCTATTCGGCGCCCCGCTCGCGCATGAACCGGCAATCGGAGAATTTCCGGAAGTTCCTGCTCTCGGTGGTCGATGATATCCGTGTGCTTGTCGTGAAGATGGCGGATCGGCTCCATAACATGCGCACGCTGGGCTACCTCTCCAATGAGCGCAAAAACCGCATTGCCCGTGAGACGATGGACATCTACGCGCCGCTGGCGAATCGTTTCGGACTGGCGCGGATGCGCTGGGAGCTGGAGGACCTCGCCTTCAAGCACCTGATGCCGGATGTTTACAAGCAGATCGCAACGCTGGTCAACGAGAAGAAGGGCGCCCGTGACGCCTACATCGAGATGGTACTGGAGCCGGTCGGAACTTTGCTCTCGGAAGCGGGGATCGACGCAGAGATAAGCGGCCGGAGCAAACACCTCTACAGCATCTACAGGAAGTCGATCAGTCGCAACATCCCCTTCGAGGACATTTACGATCTGGCGGCGATTCGTATCATTGTCGATACGATTGCGCAATGCTACGAAACGCTGGGCATTCTTCACCGCAATTTCGAACCGTTGGAGCACCGTTTTCGAGACTACATCGCCCGACCCAAGGTGAATCGATATCAGTCGTTGCACACCGGTCTGATCGGCCAGCAGGGACGCGTGGTCGAGGTGCAGATTCGCACCCGCGAAATGCACGCGATCGCCGAGGAGGGTGTCGCGGCGCACTGGAAATACAAGGAGCTCCAGTCCGATGTTCGCGCGGACAACCGTTTCGATGAGCAGATCGGGTGGATAAGGAACATGCTCAGCCAGGAATCGGCGTCGCCTGCGGGTGAATTTCTCGAATATTTCAAGATGAACCTCTATCCCGAGATCATCATTGCCATCACGCCGGAGGGCGACTATATCAAGCTTCCCAAGGGCTCCACGCCGGTCGATTTCGCGTTTGCCGTGCACACCGAACTCGGATTCAGGATTATCGGCGCGCGGATCAACGGCAAGTTCGTGCCGCTGCGAACCGAGATCAAGACAGGCGACCGGGTGGAGGTCATCGCCGGTTCGACGCCGAATCCGGGAAGGGACTGGCTGGAGTTCATGAAATCGCACAAGGCGCGGCAGAAGGTTCGTACATGGCTGCGGCGCAGGGAGATGGAAGACGCGATCCGGTTGGGCGAGGAGATATTCGAGAAGCGCGTTCGCAAGGCGCACCTGAAGCTCGATGACGAGGAGTTTGCTGCCGTTCTGAAGCAGCTGAAGATCACCGACGTGAAGCAGCTATATGCGCGACTCGGCAAGGGATCGCTGCTGTTCAACGATTTTCTGGATATCGTATGCGCGATGCGTGAGGTTGACGACACCTGCGACACGGAACTGGAGATCGGTTCGAAGGAAGTGACGGAGTATCAGGGGGTTCGGATCGGTCAGATCGACAGCCTTCTGATCCATTACGCCAAGTGCTGCAATCCGGTTCCCGGGGACGAGATCGTGGGCTACACCACGCGCGGCAGGGGGATCACCGTGCATCGTAAGGACTGCCCCAACAAAGGTTTTCGTAAGCTGCTCACGGAGGAAAAGGAGCGCATCCTCCCGTTGCAGTGGGATCGACCGTCACCAAACGGCAAGACAGGCTTCACCGTACAGATCATGGTGCTTTCGAAGAACCGCCGCAACATGCTGAAGGAGATCGTCAACGCATTCTCGCGGATGCACATCGAACTGACCGAGGCGCGCATGGAGCACGATGTCGAGGGCGCGCGCGGGTGGTTTTCGTTCCGCATCCAGCACCGGAACGAGCTCGATCGGGTGTTCAGCACGCTCCGGCGGCTGCCGAAGGTGTTGCACGTGGAACGTATCGACGGCAAGAGGTGATCATGAGTCAAAGCTATCTCTCGCGCAATATCCGGCTGTACCCGTGGTTCAGGCTGTTTTCGAGTCTGATGATCATCGGCCCGATCCTGGTTCCTTTCATGATTTTCAAGGGACTCAACTATTCGCAGATCATGCTGCTGCAATCGATCTCGGCGGTCTCGGTGTTCGTGTTCGAGGTGCCCACCGGTTCCATCGCGGACAAGATTTCGCGCAAATTCTCGCTGGTGATCAGCAGCGTGCTGTGCGCGTTCGGACTCTTGCTCTATATACTGTTCTCTTCCTTTTGGGTGTTCGCCGTGGCGGAAATCCTGTTCGGAATGGGTATGACCTTCAGCAGCGGAGCCGATTCGGCGTTACTCTACGAGAGCCTGATCCGGCTCGATCGCAAGAAGGAGTACCAGCACCACGAGGGTCACGCGCAGTTCATGATCTTCGCGGGGCAGGGGATTGGGTCGGTCGCGAGCGGATTCCTCTACAAATTCAACCACTTCATACCGTTCTGGATGAGTATCGGATTCATCGGGATATCGGGTGTCTCCGCGCTGGGATTCAAGGAGACGGAGCGGGAGAAGAGCGAGCACAACTACCTCGTTCACGTGCTGAAGAGCATCGGGATTTCCGTCAAGACGCCGCGCATTCTGTGGACGGTGCTTTTTGCCGCGCTGATGGGCTTTTCGCACCGCATTTCGTTCTGGCTCTACCAGCCGTATTTCAAGCGGGTGGAGATCGACGTGATGTGGTTTGGCGTGATCTTTTTCTTCTTCAACCTGGTGGCTGCGTTTACCAGCAAGGTTTTGGTGAAACGGTACTACGATACCCGACCGCGGAAGGTTCTCATCGGGCTGGGCTTGCTGCTGGGAGCGTCGTTCATCCTGCCGGCGATTTTCATTACGCCCTTTGCGCTGATCGCGCTGGCTTCGCAGCAAATAGTCAGGGGGCTCTACCAGCCGACGCTACGGTTTTACATCAACCACCAGATCAAGGATCAGTACCGCGCGACGGTGATTTCACTGGTCAGCCTGGCCTCGAGCCTGAGTTTTGCGCTGCTTTCGCCCATTGTCGGCGTCAGCCTGGACAACTGGGGCACGATCCAGACGTACTGGTGCGTGGGCGTCGTTACAATGGCCGGTATCGGCTCGTTGATGCTGCTGAGAAGGATGCAGAAGTTGAAGAAGCGTCGAGCTGACGAGCGGTGAAATTCACTCGGAGATCAGCAGTCCCGCATCGGATTTTGTAACGGGATTTGCGGGATATTGAAGCCCTCACCCCAACCCTCTCCCGTCCCGATGCATCGGGAGGCGAGGGAGCTATAAGGAATAAGCTACTGTGAGTCTTTCGCTTCCTTCGACTTTTCTGAGGATGAAGCTGGATGCCGGTCGATCGTCGAGGCAAATCCCTTTCCAAAACCCGATGCAGCCCACCCTCCCGTGGGAGAGTGAATTTCACCTGCGGCGGGCATCTGGGTGCCGTGGGCGTAACATTTCCTTCACAAACAAGTTGACATGTATGATGGGGTAAATATCCTTTTTTCGGACAATACGAACAAGGATTTGGATATGCTCGAAAGGATCAAGGGACCTGAAGATGTCCGCAGGCTGTCGCTTGCGGAGCTGAAGATACTGGCGCAGGATGTGCGGGAGCGCATTCTGGAGGTGACGGCGAAGAATGGCGGTCATCTGGCGCCGAGTCTGGGCGCGGTGGAGATAGCCGTGGCGCTGCTGAGGGTGTTCAATCCGAAGCGTGACCGCGTGGTCTGGGACGTGGGGCATCAGGCGTACGCCTGGAAGATACTCACGGGGCGTAACGAGCGATTCGACACGCTACGGCAGTTCGGCGGTATCAGCGGTTTCAACAACATCTTCGAGAGCGAGTACGACGCCTTTGGCGTGGGCCACTCGAGCACGTCGATCTCGGCAGCGATGGGCATCAACGTGGCGGACGAGATGATGGGCAGAAAGGGTCGAACGATCGCCGTGATCGGCGACGGTGCGCTGACCGGCGGAATGTCGTTCGAGGCGATCAACCACTGCGGTCATTTGCAACGCAACCTGATCGTGATCCTGAACGACAACGCGATGTCGATATCCAAGAACGTGGGCGCACTCCAGAGCTATATGACGAATATCCTGGTCAGCAAGACCTACAATACGCTCAAGGAGCGGGTCTGGGAGCTCTCGGGGACGCTTCCGTCCAGCATCCGCAGACGGTTCATCACCGGTGCGCAGAAGCTGGAGGAGAGCCTGATCAACATCCTGGTCCCGAACATCATCTTCGAAGACCTGGGCTTCAAGTACGTGGGCCCGATCGACGGACACGACCTGCCCCGGCTGGCGCATATCTTCAACAAGGCGCGCCACAATATCGTCGGGCCGGTCTTGATCCACGTTGTGACGCAGAAGGGCAAGGGCTGCGATTTCGCGGAAAACAACGCGCGAGTGTTCCACGGCGTGGGCCCCTACGAGGAAAAGACCGGCGCAAGTCTTTCAAAGAGCAGCAGATCGTATTCCGCCGTTTTCGGCAGCAAAATCTGCGAACTGGCATCCCGGCACAAGGACATGGCCGCCATCACTGCCGCCATGACCGACGGTACCGGACTGACCGAATTCGCGCGAAAATACCCGGATCGGTTTTTCGACGTGGGTATCGCCGAGCAGCATGCGGTGACCTTCGCGGGCGGACTGGCCGTGCGGGGCATCAAGCCGTTTGTGGCTATCTATTCGACGTTCCTGCAACGGGCGCTGGATCAGATCATCCACGACATCGCGCTGCAAAAACTGCCTGTGGTCTTCTGCCTCGATCGTGCCGGACTTGTCGGCGACGACGGCGCTACTCACCACGGGGTTTTCGATCTGTCCTACCTGCGATTGATCCCCAACCTTCAGATACTGTCACCAAGCTGCGCCGAGGAACTCGAAGCGATGATGGATTACGCAATGGACTACAGCGACGGACCCATCGCGATCCGCTATCCGCGCGGCAGTGCGAGGGTCTGCCAATCGGAAATGCCCATTATCGAATCGGGTAAATGGGAGATCGTGCGTGAGGGCGGAAAGGTCGCGTTTGTCGGCACCGGAAAGGGCATGATCGACGCCGCCGAGGTGATCGAGCTGTTCGGAGACGAGATCGATCCCTGGCTGATCAACGCCCGTTTCGTCAAGCCGATGGACACCGATTTGCTGGACATCTTGAAGGAGAAGGTCGAGCACATCGTCACCATCGAGGACGGATCGCTCGAAGGCGGATTCGGACAGGCGGTGCAGGCGTATTGCAGCGACAGCACCGTTCAGGTGCACGCCTTCGGTATCCCGGACAGGTTCGTCACGCACGGACGCGTCGATCAACTGAAAGAGATGCTGGGTATCATGCCGCAGCAAATTCACCAGAAACTCAAAGACATTTTGTAGCCAATCATGAGCGGTTTTCATGACACCATCGCCGCCGAGGCGACCCCGAAAGGTCACGGCGGAATCTCCGTCCTGCGTATCAGCGGACAGGACGCGATCAACATCGCGTCGAAGATCGTCCGCACCCATAAATCCATCGAAGAAAGCCTATCCCACAGCGTCCATTTCGGGCATGTTCACGACGGCAACCGACGGATCGACCAGGTGCTGGTCAGCGTCTTTCGGGCGCCGAACAGCTATACCGGCGAGGATGTGGTGGAGATTTCATGCCACGGCAATCCCTTCATCGTGTCGCAAATCCTCTCGCTCATCCTGCGCGATGCACGGCAGGCGGAACCGGGAGAATTCACGCAGAGGGCCTTCCTGAACGACCGGATCGACCTCACCGGGGCCGAGGCGGTCAACGACCTGATCCACGCCCAGACGAAGCAAGCGCAGGCGGTGGCGCTTGAACAGCTCGAGGGTAGCCTGCATCACCGCATCGAAACGCTCTTGCAACGCATCACGCGGATTCGGATGCAGATGGAGATCGAGATCGACCTGAGCGACCAGGACCTTGCGGACACCGACTGGAAAGCCATCCGAATAGAATGCGCATCGCTGGTGGATGAGCTGAACGAACTGGTGCGAACCGGACAGGAAGGACTGATCCTGCGCGAGGGACTCAAGATCGCGCTGGTGGGACCGCCCAACGTGGGCAAGTCGAGCATCTTCAACGCCTTCCTCGAGACCGAACGCGCCATCGTAACCCCGCATCCGGGCACCACGCGCGACTACATCGAGGAGGCCGTCGCCATCGAAGGTTATCTGGTCAGATTCTACGATACGGCCGGCATCCGGGAAGCGCCCGACGAGATCGAGAAGATCGGTATCGACCGCTCCGAGATGATGATCCGGCAGTCGGACAGGATTCTATTCATCACCGAACCGGGTACCACGGATGACGAGACACGGCGTCTGGAACAACTGACCGAATCGCACGACGTGATCCGGGTAATCAACAAGTCTGACCGCATGACCGACGAAGAGGTCGCGGATTGCCGAAGGCGAGGACATATCCCGTGCAGCGCTTTACGGATGGACGGACTGCGCGAACTCAAGGACCGGCTCCTGAAAGATATCCGTATTTCACAGAACGAGATACACAGCGGTATCCTGACCAACGCGCGCCAGATCGCCGCCGCGAGTCGTGCCGCCGAATCGCTTTCCCGGTCGCTTGCCGCGCTCGATGGCGGTGCGGGTGCCGAGTTCGTCGCGTTCGATATGAAAGAGGCGAGTCAAGCGCTGGAGGAGATTATCGGACGGATATCGTCGGATGATTTGTTGAACAGGATTTTCGATGATTTCTGTGTGGGGAAGTAGAAACCCTCATCCCCCGCCTTCTCCCGCTAACGGGCGAAGGAGCTATAAGGAATGATCATCTTGAGCTTGTTGTCCCTCGTCTCCCGATGCATCGGGACGGGAAGGGGGCAGGGTGAGTATTACATCGATTCCCGAGAGAATATTATAAAAATCTATAGAAATTGTAAATTTGGTTTACGGGTTGCATGAAGAAATCGGAAAAACAGGGAAAGGAGCCGAATTATGTACACGAAGTTTACGGTCGCTTTCTTGATTCTGTGTGTTTTTCTCGGTGCCACCGAGGTTCGAATAAATAACAACCCATTGTCTGTTAATGTTATACGAGAGGAACCGCTAACGCTCCGGATGACATTCGGGTCGTTTACGTATGACGAGGTGGAAATCGATGGGGAGACCTGGGCGCTTCCCAATATCGAGCACGAAAGCCTGATCATGGAAAAGGGCATGCCGCAACTCCCGCAGATCGTGCGAAGCGTGATCATCCCGGGTGACCGCAAGCCCGAGCTCATCGTCACCGATCGGAAATCGACGACAATGAAGCTTCCGGTCGCGCCATCGAAGGGGCATTTCTCTCGCGAGATCAACCCGGACACGGTTCCGTACGAGTTCGGCGATTTCTACCGGGACAAGATTTTTACGGAGCAGCCTGTCGCCACTCTCTCCGATCCGTATATCCTTCGCGACCACCGTGGCGTCGCGGTGCAGTTCAAACCGTTTTCATACAATCCCGTCGAACGAACGCTGACCGTCACGACATCGATCGAGGTTGAAATCAGATTCGATCAGCCGACGCGGATTAACCCCATGAACCGCGTGGTCGCCCATCCGAATCGTGCCTTTGAGGAGGTATATCGCAATCACTTCCTCAATCAGCCGAACACGCGTTACGATTCCGTGCCGGATGAGGGCAGGATGATCGTGATCGCGTACGACGATTTCATGGATGAGACCGCGCCTCTGGTGCAGTGGAAGATCGAGAAGGGAATCCGGACCGACCTGTACAGCGTGAACGAGATCGGCAACAACGACGTGGCGATCGCCGAATTCATTCAGGACGAGTACGATCTGGACGACGGACTTGCCTGGGTGCTTATCGTTGGGGATGCGCTGCAAGTTGATACGCCAAGCTTTAGTGGGTACGGTGCCGATCCAATGTACGCATTGGTAGATGGCGACGACAGCTATCCCGATATTTTTATCGGCCGGCTCTCCGCGCAGACCGAATCGCATATCGTCACGCAGGTCGAGCGACTGGTCGAATACGAACGGGATATCGCCGCAGGCAACTGGATGGCGAAGGGCATCGGTATCGCTTCCTCGCAGGGCAACGGAACCGGCGACGATGGTGAAGCGGACTGGGTACATATGGACTTCATTCGCGACGACCTTCTGGACTTCAACTACATCCAGGTGGATCAACTTTACGCGACGACCGGCGCCACGGACGCCATGGTTTCCGCCTCGCTGAACGAAGGTCGCGGTATCGTCAACTACTGCGGTCATGGCTCCACGACCAGTTGGGGAACCACCGGCTACAACTATGCCGACATCAACAACTTGACCAACGACAACAAGCTTCCGTTCATCTTCTCGGTCGCTTGCAAGAACGGCAACTTCGTCAGTTATACCTGCTTCGCCGAGTACTGGATGCGTGCGACCCACAACGGCGAACCGACCGGCGCAATCGGCATCTACGCATCTTCGAACAACCAGGAATGGGCGCCACCCATGGCGGCACAGGACGAGATCGTCGATCTGCTGGTGGGCGAGGATAAATACACGCTCGGCGGGCTGTGCTACAACGGCTCCTGCCTGATGATCGACGAATATTCCTACTGGGGACCGCGCACGTTCAAGACCTGGCACATCTTCGGCGATCCGTCGTTGCAGGTGCGAACCCGAACCCCGATCGCGATGGATATCGTACACGACGCCACGATTCCGGTCGGCACATCTTCTCTGACCATTGATACCGACACCGAAGGTGCGATGTGCTGTCTGACCGACGGCGCTACAATCCTGGCCGTGGCCGAGACGGACGCAGGCGGCAACGCGACGCTCGATTTCGATCCGTACGATCATACGGCAAACCTGCTTCTGACCGTTACCGCGCCGGATCGTATCGCCTATCAGGGTCTTGTTCAGGTCGGTGAGATACAGGTTACCGGAATCTCGATTCGTATTACCAACGGAACGGTTCATCTGGACTGGGACGTGGTTCCGGGAGCCACGTCGTATAACGTCTATTCCCTGAGTCGTCCCGGTGGTTTCTCCTCGCTTCGCGGGAGCGCTAATCAACCGGAATGGAGCGGCTCCTACCTGTACGAACATCGATTTTTCTACGTCACGGCGGTTTTCGATTAACGTGAGGTGACATGAGATACCTGCTGCTGACGGGGCTCATTCTCATAGCGTCAATCCTGTGTGCAGCCAATGTCGAACCGGCCGACTGGCAGCGGCAGTATCCCCATTCTCTTCAGCACGCCAGGACGCAAGCTGAACAGCAGGCATCGGATCGCGTTTTCTTACCGACCGATCCGCCCAATCCGCCCGTTCGGCAGATCGCCGAGTTCGAACCCATGTACGGCGCTCTGATCCGCTATCCGCTCGGGATTCCATACAACCTCGTCGCGGAACTGGCGGAGGATGACATTCTGGTGACCATCGTCTCGAGCGAGTACAATCGTCAGCAGGCCATGGAAAGCTACAGCGACCACGACGTGAACCTGGATCACTGCCGGTTTCTGATCGCCCCGACCGATTCCTTCTGGGCGCGCGACTACGGACCCTTCTTCGTTTTCGATCCGAGCGACTCCATGCGCGTGGTCAATTTCCGGTACAACCGCCCGCGTCCCAACGACGACGACATTCCCATCGCGTACGCCACGTTCGACACGCTCGGTCTGTTCGGTATGAATGTCAAGCAGACAGGCGGCAACTATATGTGCGACGGAATGGGCGTTGCGGTCTCCACCGATCTGGTGCTGGAGGAAAACGGCAGCCTGTCGCAGTCGGAGATCGAGGATTTGCACGAGGAGTATCTGGGCATCGAGACCTTCCATATCGTGGATGATCCCTTGGGCGAGTACATCAAGCACGTGGATTGCTGGGGCAAATTCCTTGATGTCGATAAGGTGCTGGTTGGTCAGGTGGCTTCATCCGATCCGCGCTATCAGGATTTCGAGGATACCGCACAGTATTTCGCGCAGCAGAACTCTTCCTATGGTACTCCCTATCAGGTCTTTCGTGTCTATACCCCCGCGACGTCTTCACCCTACACGCCCTACACCAATTCGCTGATTCTGAACAAAAAGGTGCTGGTGCCCATGACCGGCAACCCTTGGGACGACGAGGCGATCGTGTCCTATCAGGACGCCATGCCCGGCTACGAGATCATCGGCGTGCCCTATTCGAGCTGGTACAACACCGACGCGCTTCACTGCCGCGTTCACGAGATACCGGACAAACACATGCTGTATGTCCGGCATATTCCGGTCGATTCGCAGCAGGATGTTTTCTCAGAAGTTCGGATCGAGGCGACGATTCAGCCGTACAGCGGCGCGGAGCTGATAGCGGATTCGCTGCTGGTCTATTACTGCACGGACGGAGGTGGTTTCTCGACAGCACAAATGCAATGCTCTACGGATGACACCTACTACGCCACGATTAGCGCTACGGAAGTCGAATCGACGGTCGAGTACTACCTTTACGCTGTGGATGAAGCAGGAAAGCGACGCTTCCTGCCGACGGCGGGTGCGATGGACCCGTTTGGCTATCGGACAGAACTGCTTTATCTCGAACCGCCGCGGGATTTATCGATCGAGGTGGTCGCCGATTCGGTGCGTATCGGTTGGGAGGTTGTTCCGGGAGCGACGTCATATCGGGTGCAGCAATCGGATGACGAGGCGGTTTGGACGGATCTGACCGAGACGACGCGGACGAGCATTCGGATCGCGGTTGTAGATCGGGTACGGTTTTATCGGGTCGTGGCAAATGCACGATAGATGTCATCCACCCGCATCTTTGCCCGATGCCGCACCTGTTAACGTGTAACACCACGCCTTCGACGTGAATGAACACGCCAACAGGTGCGGCATCGAACAAATCTGCTGGGCGGAGGGTTTGCGATTTTCGGGATTGAGAAAAACGAACATCCAGAAGAGCTTGCGGCACATTCGGAAGTTCGTTTTTTTATTTCACCTCGACGAATTTTTCCATCGGCACCAGCATGATATCTTTTTGTTCGTTGGTCATGACGAGTTGATCGCCGTCCCAGCATATCGCTTCGCACTGTTTCGCCGAGACGGGCATGTATTGGATTGAGCCTTTGAACCACTCGCCCGGTGTATCGCCGGTGAATATCCAGAGATTTCCGTAAGTGAGCACGGCGAGTTTGGTTCCGTCGGGTGTGCAGTCGGCGGCGGTGACGTTTCCGATCTTGACGTCGAAAGTAGCGAGCTTGGTCAGGACGTTGGTCTCGAGCTGGTCTTCGGTGTCGAGTCGGTAGAGCGAGGTGTTGGTGTCTGAGCGATTTTTGGAGAGCAGGTAGATGTGTTTGTCCGCATAGAAGACGGCTTCGCAGTCGAAGTTACGCATTTTGGGAGGAAATCGATCCTGATCGGGGTAGCGGAAGGGGATTTTCTTCTGGTATCGGGTTGAGATCGCGCCGTCGGGCACGGGTTCCCTGACGATGTACAGGGCGAGGTCCTTGCGGGTGTTGCCGTTGTTTCCGCAGGCGCCGATGATGAGGTTGCCCTTGTCGTCGGTGGCGATGTCTTCCCAGTCGATATTCACCGCGTCGGAGATTTCGATGCCGTGGTAGTCGGTGTGCCATTCGGGAATGACGCAGTTGCCGTCGAGGGTGAAGGGGAATACGCGCGCTTTGTCGCCGCTGTCGTTGAGTGTCCAGAAGACGCCTTCGTACTGGCGGCTTTTGACGATGGCGCTCGATTCGTCGATTTCATTGTGCTGGAAGGTGGCTGTGGCGGTCATTTCGACGGGCTCCATCTCCGGAACCTCGACGCTGATTACGCCCTGCGCGAGCAGCAGGGAAGCGGTGAGAAGCATAAGCAGGCTGATGATGTATCTCATAACGAACTCCTTGTGATTACGATGCGATTACATTTTCAGGCTATTTCTTCTTGTCAAGGATTTGCGTTTCTGATCGAATGGAAAAACTAAAATTCCAACTTCCTAATGTGTCGAGTAAAACGAGACTCTTCTGAATGTTGGAATTTACTGAAATTCGGCTGTTTCGTGCCGACAGAGAGGAAACCAAACATTCGGAAGAGTTACTTCGTAACACATTCAGAAGTTTGGTTGAGGAGCAATCATGGATCATATCGAGCATTACAAGATCGATGCCGAGTTATTCGATTATTTTGACGAGGAATTCGTGTCGCCGGACGAGCAGCGACGCAGGGAAACCACGTTCCACCTGTGCCGGATCGGGCTGGGCGAAAAGGTGCTGGAGATCGGTTCGGGGAGTGGGTGGTTCTCGATCGAGATGGCGCGTCGCGGATACGACATCACCGCTGTCGATCTCTCCGAAAAGAACCTCGAACGCATCTCGGAGACCGAGCCGGGCGTGAAGACACGGGTCGGCGACGCGTACAAGCTGCCGTTCGAAGAGGAGAGATTCGACTGGATCGTCTGCAACGAGGTGCTGGAACACCTGGAGCATCCCGCGAAAGCGCTCGCCGAGTGGAAGCGGTTCCTGACGCCGAACGGGCGCGTCCTCATCACCACGCCCTACCGCGAGAAGATTCAATACACGCTCTGCATCCACTGCAACAAAAAGACGCCCATCCACGCGCACCTGCATAGCTGGACGAAGCAGGGATTGAAGAAGGCGTTCGTCGCGGCCGGATTCCGTCGCGGCTGCATGGTCACGTTCTTCAACCAGTATCTTTCGCACTTCCGCGTCAACACGCTGCTCCGGACGCGACCGTTCCTGTGCTGGTTCCTGCTCGACCGCCTGGCGAATTATATCACCGGCAAGCCGCGCTTCATCGCCGTCATCGCAAAGAACGATCGGGGGGAGAGATGATCATCGTAGCCGATATCGCGAAGAAGATACACGCCTTTGCCCCGACAGCCCTGGCGTACGACTGGGACAACCCGGGCTTACAGGTCGGCGACTACAACCAGCCGGTCCACAAGGTGGTCGTCGCGCTGGACGTCACGCGCGTCACACTAGACTACGCGTACGAGACCGAGGCCGACATGATCGTATCGCACCACCCGTTGATCTTCCGCAAGCTGAAGAACGTCACCGATCCGTTTCTGGTCGAACTGATCCGGAACAAGATCGCCGTGCTCAGCGCCCACACCAACCTCGACGTAACACCTTCCGGTGTAAACCACAAGCTGGCGGAGCGTCTCGGCGTGAAGAACGTCTCCTACATCTCCACCGACACCGGCGCGAGCCTCTTTCACGTGGCGGTCTATGTGCCGCTGGATTATATGGAGATTGTCGCGGACGCGGTGTTCGGTGCCGGAGCCGGAAGGATTGGCAACTACCGCGGTTGTGGGAACGAGTATCGGGTGCAGGGAAGGTTCGAGCCGCTCGATGGCGCGAAGCCAACGATCGGAAAGGTCGGCAGGGTGCAAACCGTGGAGGAGATCAAATTCGAGTTCTTCGCCGACAGCACCAATCTGAACGCCGCGATCCAGGCCCTGCGCAAGGCCCATCCCTACGAGGAGCCGGTTTATGTCGTCTATCCGCTGAACCAGCAGAGTTCGAACTACGGACTGGGGTTGATCGGCGAAATCGATGACGCCATGCCGCTGAACGAATTCGCGGAGCGGGTGAAGGATCGGCTCGAAGCGCCGTTTGTCAGGCTGTGGCAGGCGGAGAAGGAGCAGGACGCACCGGTGAAGAAGGTCGCGCTCTGCGGCGGATCGGGATCGTCGCTGCTGTCAAGGGTCACCGGCAGAGCCGATGTCTTCGTCTCGGGCGATTTCACCTATCACACGCTGCTGGACTCCAGGATGCCGATCATCGACGCCGGGCACTTTTATACCGAGTACCCCGCGCTGGAGATTCTCCAAAATGTTCTGTCCGATTGCGAGGTTCCCGTCACGAAGATGCCGCTCGAACTTCACGCCGGGTCGAAGCTCAGAACGCTATGAAGAAAATGATTTGACATCGAGCAGTGAACAAAGCATCATTTTATTGAGATGACTATGAATACGATAAAAGTGTGCCTCATCTTCTCGATCTTGCTGTCGATCGGATCAGTCTTCGCTCAGGATATCGAGCACTCGATGCTGCAACGTGCCGCGGAGAGGGTTTACAGCGATATGCGGGAGAAGATACCGGAAGGCGACGCCGTTTCGTTCGACAGGGCGAAGGGCAATACGCAGGTCCGGTTCAACCGGATGCTGGCGGAGAAGATCACCTCTGATGGCGTCTATCGGCTGATAGATCGGGAGAATCTGCCAAAACTGTTCGAGGAGAATCTCTCGCAGCAGGATCGGGTGTTCGACAACGAGAACGCGCCCGAGATCGGTGTCTTCACGCCGGTGAAGTGGATGATCCTGGGGACGGTCGAGTCGAGCGTCTCGATGCGGAGGCTGAAGCGATTTCACAGCCTGCGGGTCAACGTGTCGGTTGACCATCTCGAGACGGGCGAGGTGCTGAATACATCGCAGTTCAGCCTGTTTGTCACGGAGCAGCCGCCGGTGTGGTTCTTCCTGGTCAACCTTGGCGTCTCGTTGCTAACGCTGATCATAGTGAACCGCCTTACGAAGGGATATTACGCGGGATGGCTCTCGCTGGTATTCCTGATCGAGAATGTCGTGCTGGCTATCTGGCAGTTTTTCATGTAATTAGCCGGACTTTTGGAGATAAAGGATGCGAAACCAGATTTATCGAATTTCGGAACTGAAGAAGAAAGCGAAACAGGATGTAGCGGCGCATATCGACCGCTGGGACAGCACCAAACGTGTCCTGAACTCATTGATCGGCACCGCCGCGACCAACCGCGACTGGCTGGAGACGTCGCAGCGTCACTACAACACGGCCATGTCCACCCAGGGACTCGATAGGCTGAACTATCTGGTCTCCGCGCTCTTCAACGCTTATCGTTGCGAATACCGCATGGAAAACGGCCGGTTCAAGGACGAGAACGTCTTCACCCTCAAAGAAAAGATCGAGACCTCGTTCCTGAACGCGCTCCTGGACTTCCTGGAGGAGAATATCCACGAGGAATCGAGCCGGACGGAACATCTGGCGGATATCCAGCAAGCCATCGCGGCGCTATCGGAGATCAACCGCAAACTCGCGTCCGGATACCACAACATGCTGGGCCGGTTCATGCGGCAGGAAGAGGTGAAGGACATCATCGAACGGCTGCTGGACACGCCCGTTGAAGACGTGACACCCACCATCGCGGTACGGCTCAAGGGAATCTTCCAGCTTCACGAGAGTTCCCTGCGCAAGAACCCGAAACTGATGCAGCACCTTGTCGGCTATCTGCGTGGCAAGATGGAAGAGGTGTTCCTCAATGTCCGTAAGCGCTACGAGGAGGAAGAGGCGAAGCCGCAACCCTCACTGCGAAAGCTGATCGCCATCATCGGGGAATTCGAGAACATCTATCAGCCGCTGCGACAGCACGTCTATGCACAGCGCTATCGAGACTTCATTACCCGCAAGGAAGACTATGACGCCTTCACGAACTTTATCGACAAGGATTACCCCGAGCTGGTTCAAATGTACAAATACCTGTCGCTGCCGAGGGAGATCAAGGACACGAAGAAGCTGATCTCGCTCTACCACCGGATTCGAGGCTTCCACAAACTGGTCGATACCGATTACATCGAGATCCGAAACCTGAACCCGACCCTGAGCACGATATCGAAGCGATTCGAAAAGGTGCTGGCGAACGTCTATCGGCGTGACCTGATGGACTACTACCAGGTTTTCAATCGCATGATCAACGCCGACGACGGCGACGAGAAGACCATCGAGATGATCCGCTTCCATCAGCACCTCAGCGACAAGCTGGACGACGATTCGTTCTCCGGATACCTCAAGGACAAGCTCGACGAAATGCGCTCGCAGATTCGGGGAGACCTGGATCGCTATTTCGAGAACCGATTGCAGGAAAAGCTGGAGACCGCGCAAACGGACAAGCAGGTTATCGAAGCGTTTGACGAGGTGCTCGACTTCATGATGAAGATCGGCGATATCGAGCAGATCGAAAAGCTTCAGAAGAAGAAAAAAACGCTGATCGAACGGCTGCGCGAACTGCGTAAGTTACAGGACAAGCTGGATCGACTCGAGAAGGGCGGCGAGAAGCACAGCGATTTCGAGCGGCTCGTGAAGCAATACGAAACCGCCGTCAACAGCGAATCAGGCTTCCGGACACCCGAACTGGACGAATTCCGGCGCACCGCGAGTCGGCTCAAGCGAAACATCGTCCAGCAGACGGAAGAGCCGCTCCGAATGGTGATCCTGGACAAGTTCAGCATGCGTAACTACGTGATTTTTACCCAGGATATCCTGAAGATCGGGAGAAACGAGAACAACGACATCATCCTGCGTAGCGAGTGGATTTCCGGTAACCACCTGGAGATCGATTTCGAGCACGGCACGATAAAGGATAAGGACAGCACCAACGGCACCTTCGTCAATGGGGGGAAGGAACGTATCGCGGATGTTGATTTAGATGATATCGACTACTTCGACATCGGCGGTGAACTGCTGATCACGCTTAGAAAATCCGGCAACAGCCATATCTTCCGGCCGCAGAAGGTGCTCGATACGACACTACTGGACGACCCCGAGCAGCGCGAGTACCTCCAATCGCTGATGAATACCGAGTTCGTGCGACTGGCGGACGGCGACACGATCACCATTCACAAGGTCTCCGGTAACCTCGACGACAGCTACCGCAGCCTCAACGACGTGATCATGATCAAGCTCGAAGACGGCGTGTTCCACTACAGCGACCACCAGGAAGGAATCGTCGAAAAGCAGGTTGAATACGTATCGGACGTGCTCTCGGAACGCTTCTCGCTGAATCTCTCATGAGACGGACGCTCGTCACCTTTCTGCTGCTGATCCTCTGCCTGGCCCGGATCGAAGCGGACGTTGACAGGGACGATGCCGATTCCATCCGCATCGAAGTGAGCGAACGCAATCCGAATCTCAGGCTCGACGTGGCATACTCGGCAATGCATCAACTGATTCTTAATCAAATCAAATGGCGTAGTGAGGATATCTTCTCGCCCCTCGAGATCCCATACAATCCGGAGATCGACTTCGATTCGCTCGATCGACTCATGACAAGCTACGAGGGAGATCGACCGGGCTGGATTGTTGTATCCGTCGAACGGCAAGCGATCGAGGAGGAGATCGACCGATTGACACTCCAGTCGAAGAGCGATACGCAAGTCCATCACGCGAAGGCTCAGCGCGCTTCAAAAGAGCCCTGGACGGCCATGTACGAATACTTCGAGGCGCTTGAGATCGCTTCCCGAATACCCGTTGTGGGATCGGGTCCGCTGGAGGATTTCCTTCGTCAACTGGTCGAGTCCGCCCGTGATTTCTTCGGCCGCATCACGATCACGCTGCCACAGTCGATCATTCTGCCGGAAGACGAACAGTTCAAGGCGAAACTGCGCATCTACTACCGCGCGCAGGACGATGAAATCATTCCCATGCGTGGTGTTCCATTCATGGTCAACGGCCGGATGGTACGCTCCGGTCTCGATGGCTCGATTCCCATTACCGAATCCGATTTCGACGGTTCGCAGGCGATCTCGTACCGGCTCGAGATGCCGGAAGAGTTCGAGGCGTTGCTGCCCGATGCGAAGGGCGAGATCAATATCCGGCGCTTGCGTCCCGCAAAGGCGCTGTTTCAGGCTGTGGGTGAGTTTCCCACCTCGCTTCGCGAGATAATGTGGACACTGGGCATCGAGTCGGCGGAATCGGAAGAAGAGGCGACGCATGTTGTCCAATTGGATTTCATCCGCACGGGTAACACGAAATTGTGGAACTACCGGGGTTATGTGGCGGTCTTGCGGGCGACGCTCATTCTGAAGGAAAAGGATGGGAATACGCTGCGGGAGTGGAAGACGGACGAGATCGAGGCGTTTTCAGGGGTGTCGCAGAAGGACGCGGGAATCAAGGCGAGAAATAAGGCGATCGATCAACTGGAGGGGTTGCTGAAGGAATAAAAAAGGCAGAACGTGTGTCCTGCCTGAAAAATAGTGTGTTATCGATTACATGGAAAGAGCTTCCACCGGACATCCGTCAACACATGCGCCGCAATCGACACAGGTATCGGCATCGACTTTAACTTTATCGCCATCCATCTCAAGTGCGCTAACGGGGCACGTATCGATACATGCGCCGCAACCGATGCACTTTTCAAGGTCAACTTTCACTGCCATGATATAACTCCTTTGTTAAGAATATACACGCATTTTGATCCGCGATTCTGTTTGTCAAGTAAAAAACGGTCAATTTACTCTTGTGCAAGATTATCTGCGAAGATGCAATCGATAGCATGGTACGCCACGACGCGTGAATCGTACATGATACCGGTCGATAGATTTAATGCAAATCCGGAATCGCATGCCGGATTTGCATAGAAATGTCTGTCTGTGTCTGACCGTCTCTCCGGACCGCCGAGCTCCAGCTCGGCATTCTCCATCTCTCATGGACCGCCGAGCTCCAGCTCGGCATTTCTTCTCCATCCAGCGAATCCTGTTATTCGTGAAGATTCTTGATTTGGACAAGAGAGACGAGAAATGCCAAGCAATGGGGATTCGAATTTGCGAGCAAATTCACAGGAGCCTGGCGGACCAAAGGAGAGACGGGCAGACACGGATATCTGCGCCCTACAAGCGCGCCGGGAGGGATGAAAAAAGGCGGGAACGATCGTTCCCGCCTCAATTGCATCGTGATGCATTATTCTTTTCGATTCAGTAGTTTGCGTGCCTGAACGCGATCGATTCTCGTCTCGGTCTCGCGCGATGTCTCGATCGCGGTAACCTTGTAGAATATCTTATCGAGTGTCAGGGTGACGTTCAGGTGCGTGAAGGAATTCTCGTTTGCGGTTGCGATCAAGGTGCCGTCATCGGCAGGGAAATCCGCGGAGACAGCGGCGTAGATGTTGTAAGCACCGACGGTAATCGGGTCTCCGTTCGAGTTCTGCGTGACCGCGTCCCATGTCAGAATGACGTCGTTTCCGGTCTGCTGGATCGTGATATTCTGCGGTGCGAGCGGCGGGAATGCGCTGTCGGTGGTGCCACTCACCTCGATGGAGAGGTCGCTGGCGTTTCCGGCTTCATCCACGGCACGCACCCTGAAGTAGTACGTCTGTCCCGGATCGAGATTCCGTACGATGGAAGAGACGAAACCCATGCCGGGATTCGCCATGTTCGAGTCGTCCGTCCAGTCCCACACGCTGTCTTCGGTGGTCACGTTCGGTTCGGTGTCGTAATAGACCTCGTAGCTCTGGAAGAAGTCGTCCGAGCTGACCAGCCACAGCACTTCGATGCTTTCGCTGGTGGCGGCGCCTGTCGCGGCGGCACCAATCGCGCTCGGTGGCGTGGTGTCGATTTTTACCGACCAGTCGTCTCCGATGCCTTCGGCGGAAGCGTAACCGCTGTATGTCGGACCGTAGCCGTCGATATCCCAGCCCCGAAGTTCGTAACGAAGATCGTCGCCCTGGGCGCTGAAGGTCGCGTCGATACGCGCGTGCAGCGTATCGGGTGTCGAGCGTCCCGCCGACTGGAAGCCAGCCGTCAGCCCGGCGTTCTGCCACGCCTCTTCCGCGTCGTAAACTCCGTTGCCGTTGCTGTCGATGCGATATTCGACACTGGTGGGATCGATCCCGAAGTAGTCGATGAAATCGCAGCCGATGGTGACGGTGGCGGAGGTGGACCACGGAATCGGGTCCTGCGCGGGATACGGATTCCGGCAGAGCGGGACCAGCGAGCGCGGGATGGATACCACCTCGTTGGAGAGCTCCGCGTGGTTGCCGAACGTATCGATCGCCAGGATGCGGAACCGGTAGTACATGCCCTGCTGCAATCCGGTAACAGTCGTTACACCGGTCGCGATATCCGAGAGCAGCGCATCGTCCGCGACGGACCACTGCATATCGGCTTCGTTGATGCCGTCGTGCGATCCGTAATAGATAACGTAGCGCTCAAAGTGAACCTCTGTGACCGGCGTCCAGCTCAGGCTGACCGTCGTAGCCGTCGAATCGGTGACCGCGAGGTCTGTGACGGTGGTCGGCAGCGTGGCGTCGATGCGCAGGACGTAGTCGTCGCTGTAGGTTACGCCACTTTGCATGGTGTCCTGACCGCGGAAGCCGAACTTGAGCGAATCGCCGTCAACCTGATAGAGCGCGTTGACGCGTACAAGGATACTGTCCGAATCGGCGTGCCCGACGATGGGCTGCCACGATTCTTCCGTGTCCCAGGTATTGTTGCCGTTGGCGTCGAACCGGTATTCGAGCGAGGAGGCATCGACCTCGTAGTCGTCGAGGAAGGTCGCGCCGACGGTGACGTTGCGTTGGGTGAAGTACGGCATATCGTCTTGATCCGGATAGGGTTCGACGATCTCCGGCGGCGTTGCCATCAGGCAGCTCACCACGTTGGAGAAATCGCCCGTGTTACCGCTGGTATCCACGCCGCGAATCGCGAACCAGTACCACGCGTTGTAGGGCATACCGGCGACGATCGTCGAATCGGTATCGATCGAGCTGAGGAACAGATCGTCGGTGTTATTCCACACCGGGTCGTCCGTATTCACTTCGCTGTCGGTGGACCAATAGACCTCGTAGTGCGAGAAGTAGAGGTCTTCGCACGGTGTCCAGCGCAGCTTGACCGTCTCGCCGATGATCTCATCGACGGCAAGATCGGTGATCTGCGTGGGGTTGGTGCTGTCGTCCACGACTCCGGTGATGTAGAGGTCGTCGATGTTCCAGTAGGCCGCGTAATAACTCGTCGAGACGAACAGCCACCGGAACTGCACGTACCCTTGATGATTCGCCTGTGCGCCGGGCGAGAACTGCACGACGCCGTTTGTAGCGGTCGTGTAGGTTGCCAGCGAAGTCCAGGTCAGTCCATTGCTGGATACCTGGAAATAGGCGGTGCAAGCGGTGTTGGGTGAGAAGTCGTGCTGGAAGCTGACCTGCACGTCGGTGAAGATGGACAGGTCATAGATCGGCGAAACCAGCTTCTCGTTGGAGTTGGCCAGCATGGTGTTCTCCACGCGCATGCTGTAGTCGTCGCCGCTGTCGTTCACGGGTTGCCACTGGAACGTGGTCGTGCCCGAATGAGCTCTTGTCCAGTCTTCTGGAAGGGCGCCCGCGTGATCGAAGTCCTCGGTGATATCCAATGCGCCGACCACCTTGATCGAGATCGGATCGATGGCGGTCAGGTCTGTCTCGTCCTCCGCGACGATGTAGAGCGTCTCCAGACCGTACCAGTCCGCTTCGGGCGTGAAGGTGACGGTCGTGTCGGCGTTGATGACGTAAGCGATGTGCTCGTCGCCGTTTACGCTGAAATCGAGCGGATAGGAATCGAGGTCTTCGAATACCTCGTTCAGGTTCACGGTGGTGTAGTCGCCGTTCATCGGGATTTCCACCAGCCCGATGGGGTTGACTACCGTGGGTGACTGATGGACGTTGAGGATTTCGATATCGACGGGAAGAATCTTCTCGATTTCGTCCTCGTTCTCCGCCGTGACGATTACCTGATAAGTACCGGCGGAAGTATGGTCGGTCTGCCAGGTGAAGGTCGCGGTCCAATCGCCGTTGTCGGTGAAGTCGCTGCCTTCGGGCAGTCCGGTTGCTTCATAATAGATCATCTGATAGAGCGGTTCGGTGGCGGTCACGGTGAATTCGACAAGATCGCCTTCGTACGCCGTGATGGGTTCGACGGGAACGACGTGCGGTCCGATCTCGCCCACGTAGAGGTTCCCGTTGTGCAGAACCGCTTCGGGATTGCCTTCGTTGAACATCAGGCTCACGAACTCGAGTGTGGTGCGGTCTTCGAGCTGACCGGTTGCCTCGAATTCGATGTAGATGAACGGTTCGGAGCCTTCGAGGGGCGTGGTTCCGTAGTGCGATACAAGGATATCGCCGTCCGGTAATACGCGCCAGGTCGGTTCGCCCCAGTCCTCGGTCGATGATCCCACCGCCGTCGCGCCCACCGGCTGTACGATGGAGAGGTCGGAGTGGATTCTGGTATAGACCGAGTAGATTTCGAGGTCGGTCGCCTGATTGGCATAGATGCCCACCGGCTGGGTGTCGCCGGGCATGATCGCCCAGTCGTCCAGCCATACGTCGAGCGTCTCAACCACCTGGATGTTCACCCACATCGTGTCTGCGTAGCTGCCGTTGTCCGCCACGAAGCCGACGGTGTAATCGCCGCTCTGAAGCAGATCGGGCTGCCACGAGAAATCTGCGTCGCCACCGCCGTTGTCGGTGAAATCGGCGCCCGTGGGCAGGTCGATGATGGTCATCTGAAGCGGCTCGGATTGCGGATCGTGCGCCGTAATATCGAGCTCGAGAAGACTCTCTTCCGCGATGGTTTGATCCGCGATGGGATCGAACCAGGGGACACGATTGGTGATCGCCAGACTGCCGTCCGTGATACCCAGATCGTATCCGCCTTCGTTGAGCATGATCTGCTCGAAGGTCAGTGCCGTGAATGCGTCGTCGCCGGCCGGAACCCAGAACTCGAGGGTCAGGAGGGTTCCGCTTCCGGAGAGCGCCTGTGTGCCGAACGCGGAGATTGTCACCTCTCCGGCGTTGGACTGATGATAGGTCGGATCACCCCAGGACTCGGTCAGGGAGCCGCCGGAGATGACATCGGTAAGCGACACCAGCGTCGAATCGAACGTGATTCGGGTATAGACCGAATAGACGTCCCAGCCGGATGTGTCGCTCACATAGACGGGTATCTCTACCGCTTCGCGCCGGTTTGCATCGGCATTTGGCAGCCAGATATCCATATCCGTGGCGAAAAGCCCACCGAATGTCAGCAGCAGCAACAGTACCCAGACCCAGCGAGGTGGTCCGCTATTTGATACTTGTCTTCGCATAATTATTCCTTTTCTGCGATTCGATGCTGTGGACATTACTTGATGAGTATCATCTTGCGGATGCTGCTGAAGTCACCTGCCTTAATCCGGTAGAAATAGACGCCGCTGGCGCTCTGTTCGGCGTTCCAGACAGCCTTGTAGCTGCCGGCGTCGCGTTTGTCGTTAACCAGGGTCGTAACTTTCTGACCCTTGACGTTATAGACCTCTATACTCACGTGACACGGGGTCGCGATATCGTAGGCGATCGTGGTAACGGGATTGAATGGGTTCGGATAGTTCTGCGAGACTCCGAACTCCGGCGGCGCGATATCCTCGCCTTCGGCGTCCAGCACCTCGACGTAGCCCGCGAAGGCTTCGTCAAACATGCAGTACGTCACGTCGATGCTCTCGGCGCCCGGCTGTGCGTCGAACAGGAACGATAAAACCGGCTCACCGGTGACCATCTCTTCGGTGCCGAATCCGGCGACGCGGATCGAGCCGTTCTGGTCGTTGGCGGTCACCTGGATGTCGTTCAGGTCGTCCGCGACCTCGTAGCCGACATAGGTGAATTGATCAGAATTGTAGTCGATGCGACTGATGAACGAGTAGAATTCCTCGTCGAATCGCACGTTCACGCGGACACGACCGTTCCCGTCGCGTGACAGCGTTCCGATGTCCCACATGTCCGGGATAGTACGTTCGACCGAGCCCGGGTAGTTGGCGGAGGGATCGCCGATCACGATACCGGTGAAGTTGCGTGTGACACTGGCTGTTTCCAGCGTGATGGCGTAAGAGGAGGGATTGAACGCCCACATACCGGCGTCGAACTGGTCGATGATTCCGACCGAATACTGCGCCATGAGCGCGGCGTCATAGACGGTGGCGTAGTAGTCGCCGTTGACGTCCGCGGCGGTCTCCTGATCCGCGTCGAACAGGATCAGACCCAGCGCGTAGCGTGCGGTGAGCGACGCGTCGTACGGGGTGATGGTCAGGTCGGGAATCGGATCGGTCGAAGATACGTTCAGGGAGTAATCGCCTGCGTGATGGGATGGGAATGTATAGCCGCCCGTTTCGTCGGTGTAGAGCGAATCGGTTTCGAAGCCGGTGAGGACGAGCTTGGCGTTCTCGACAACGGTTCTTGTCGGGCTGAAGTACTCGATCGCGCCGCTGATGGTGTAGGCGTTGCGGACGGTGAACGTGCCGTCGTTTTCGGTCACGGTCAGAGTGCCGTCGTTGACTTCGGTGTCGGTGAAGTTGAGCTGACAGGTATCAAAGTCGAGCGCGTCACCCGCGATGTCGAACACGATATTGACCAGCGTGCCGTCGGTGGGCAGGTGGTTTGTCGAGTAGCCGCTGACGGTGATCTGACCCTGGGTTGCGTCGTTGTAGTTGATCGACCATCCGTCGGTCAGGGTGCCGGTGTTATCGACGTCGTTCACGGTCAGGAGCGTGTAGTCGAACGCGAGCGTGAACTGGAACGAGATAATGCCGAACGGATCGATCGAGTTGATGATCTCGACCGGCAGCGTGAGCTGGGTTCCGGCCTCTCCGGTGAGCTCGGTGGAAGCGTTGATGCTGAGCGGTCCCACCATCACCTGACCGGGCGCGTAGGATACGACCGGGGGATTCACGCCGTCGTCGATCACGCCGTAGATGTAGTACAGCGAGTGCGGCGTGTCGGCAAAGTTCCATGTGTAGTGGTCGGTGGCGCTGTCTTCGTGGATATTGTCGGTGATCAGGGTGCCTGTGGCGTCCTGGCCGTCATCGTAGTAGAGGCTGATCAGGGCGTCGTCTTCGATATCGACGTCGTACCACTGGATGCTGAGGCTCGACGGATTGAGCAGCAACGTGTCGGGCGCGACGAGCGTGAAGATCGGTTCGAAGTTGTTGAGGTTCGTTCCGGCGGTCGATACTTCCGCGACTTGCCAGCCTTCGTAGTTGATGGTCGATGCGTACTGTTGGAACAGGAGGTCATCGACGCCGTTGACCTGACCCCACCAGTTGTAACGGGCATCGAGTCCGGCCGAAGCGTTGACGGTCGCGAGCTGGGTGGTGAAGTAGCTTATGTCGTATTTAATCTTAGATACCCGGCCATATTGACTGTAAACGGAATAGGTATAGAGAGATACGTACCACGCGTTGCTCGTCGAGGAGCTATTGATATTCGCCCATTCGCTGAAGCTCGTATCGTAGGAACTCGTACGACTGTAGCTGTAAACCTCCGATCCGCCGAGATAGACGTCGAAGTCGTAATTGTCACTGGTGCTGTTGTGATCGGCATAGCCCTGAACGTAAATCTGATCGACCATGAAGCCCGGATACCATCCATAGTAGGAGCCGCTGGATCCGTTCGTTGTGTAAAGATTATTTGTTGAAATCTGCTCGATCCGGGATACGGGATTCTCGCCGTTACCGTGGATATTACAGTAATTGATTACGGGAAACGAGTTGTCCATGACGAAGAAACCGTTGCTGTCGTTTTCGATGATGTCGGAATAAACGATCGAGCCGTCGGAGCCGTCTTCGTAGTTAGCGCCAAAGCCTTCGTTGTAGTTGATGGAGCAATACTGAAGGATCGGCGCGGAAGAGCTTCCTTCGACCTGCATACCGTTATCTTCGTTGTAGGAGATATCGGTGTTGCTTATCTCGGGTGTAGCACTGAGGCAATAAATGCCGTATCCGGTGTTGCTGGCGGCGCGACCGTTGGCGATCACCGCGTTGTTGCAGCCGTTGAACCACATGCCGTAGCCGTTGTTGGACGATACGATCAGTCCGTCTGCGTTGACGATGGCACCCGAATTGGCCATGAAACCGTAGCCGGTACCGCTTAGGGGCGCTACGTTTTCGAAGATGATCAAGTCGTTGAGACTGGTCAGTCCGCTGTGCGAATTCTCGACCTGCATACCGTAGCCTTTACAGTATGCGATCATGCCGTCGTTGAAGGTCACGTATTTATCGGAGATATAGACCCCAGTGACGCCGTAGTATATCTCGGTATGATTCAGGATTGAATAGACGCTGGTCTGGTTCATGAAATCGATACCGGCCCAGTCGCCGGGAGCAGGAGAGTCTTCATTTGACGTGAAGATAACAGGGTTGTTGGCAGTTCCATTGGTCAGAAGTCTTCCGTTGACGATGAAGTCGATATCGCCCAGACCGTCGGTGTCGGCGTCGATCCTGGTGAAGCTGACCGTTACGCCAGCGTCGATGGTCAATACGACTCCCGCATTGATCGTGACGTCACCGGTGATGATGATATCGTCAGACCATTGCGTGTTTTCGGAGATGGTTCCGCTGAACGCGTACATCATGCCGAAAAGGAAGATACAAATGCTCGTAAGGTACAATCGCTTTTTCATGGGTTTCTCCTTCGGGTATATTTCCTATCTTGGTTCCTTTCGATTCTCAAATAATCGGAATGTGGGTGTTTGCTGTCAAATAATTCTTTGATAAAAGATTAGATGATTCCGGTGCCTTCTTTTCTCGAAAAGACTTTGGAGGATCAGACAATCGTCGGCGTGGGTTAAAAGGTGTATTGTGCTACAGAGTCGTTTGATTGGGATACTCTATCGGATTTAAAAAATATTGACAGGAAATTGACGAAGCCGTTAATAATAGAAATAATTGAGGTATCCATGGCATCTTATGACGAAATGATCTCGATCGGGCACGACCATTTTCACAAGCAGGAATTCGATCAAGCGCTGGTGATTTTCAGGCAACTCATGGATGATCGGAGTTGCGAATACACAAGCGAGCAACGAGCCGCGCTTCTGTACAAGTGCGGGATTTGTCATCATATGTTGCACCAATACGATCCCGCGCTCGACTTGCTGCACCAGTCGGCGGAAATAGCCAGGAAGTTCAACCTGACCGAAAGGTATCTCGATTCGTGGAAATACATCGGGCTAACGCATTTGCGCCTGGGTGAGTTCCGAACCGCGCTGGAGTATTTCAACGATGTTCTGGAAATGCTTGATATAGAAGGGAAGCCGGATCAGTATCTGAATTTACTGAACATGACCGGCGTCGCCAAATCGGAGATGGGGGATTTCGAAGGTGCATTGACGGATCACCTCGAATCTCTTCGGATTGCCGAGAAGATCGCACCGCCGAAATCTCTGGCAAACACCTGCGTGGGGGTTGGTACAACCTGTCTGGCGATAAACGATTACAAATCCGCGAAAAAGTATTTCCGGCGCGCCTACGATCTCTTTGTGCAGGTTAGCGATAAGATCGGTCAGTCCTCCTCTCTGTGCAATCTCGCCATGGTTCATAAATTTAATCAGGAGTATGACAAAGCGCTCGAATACTATCTGACGGCTTATCGGATCGCGGAAGAAATCGGCAACAAACTGAACATGTCCACAATCCTCCATAATATCAGCCGAATATACTACTATAAAAACGATATCACCATTGCACTGGTGCACGATCAAAAGGCACTGAAGATACTAAGAGAACTCGATAGCAAGCGTGAAATGCTCCTCAGCCTGAACAGTATCGGCAGTTGCTATCTGCGGCTGAAATTTTACCCGGAAGCCATGAGGCATGCCGAAGAGGCGTTGAAGCTTGCGTTACAGACCGAGAACAAACGTGCCTTGCAAACTTGTTACTTTCTCGTTGCGGAGATATTCGAAGCTCAAGGCGAATACAAAAAAACCGTGGAAAACTTGAAGGAACTTATCGATATAAAAGACGAGTTTAACGAAGAAGAGACCCGCAGGCAGCTCGCCGAGATGCAGACCAAATACGAGACGCAAAAGAAAGAAGAAGAAGCGAAGATATTGAGGCAGCAAAACATCGAGCTCGAACAGCGAAACAAGCTCATCGAAGAGCAGAAGGTCGAGCTGGGACTGACGCTCGAAAAGCTTCAGAAGAGCGAGATTAAATACGAGATTATCAAGAAGGATTTCCTCAAAAACATCAGCCGCGATTTTATCGGCGAAAGCCAGCCCATCCGCAACATCCGCAAGCTGATATCGATGGTCTCCGGCGCCGCCAACACCAACGTTCTGATCATCGGCGAAAGCGGAACCGGCAAGGAGATCGTCGCCCGACACATCCATACGAACAGCGTGCGCAACAAATACAATTTCTACGCCGTGAACTCGTCCGCCATACCGGAGTCGCTCTTCGAAAGCGAGTTCTTCGGCTACGACAAAAACGCCTTCACCGGCGCAACCCGGGACCATGTCGGCTGGTTCGAGATCGCCGATCGGGGTACCCTCTTCTTCGACGAGATCAGCGCGATGCAGCTCGATCGGCAGGTCAAGCTCCTCCGGGCACTGGAAGAGCGGAAAATCACCCGCCTCGGTTCGCATGTGGAGCGGCCCTTTGACGTCCGCATCATCAGCGCCTCGAACACCAATCTCTATCAAAACGTGAAGGATGGCGAATTCCGCGAGGACCTCTATCACAGGCTTTCCACGTTTACCATCACCATCCCGCCGCTACGGGAGCGGAAGGACGATATTCCACTGCTGCTCGAACACTTCGTGATCATGTTCTCGGAGCTGCTCAACAAACGGATCAGGAGGATCGAAGACTCCGTCGGTAAGGCGCTGATGCGATACGACTTCCCGGGCAACGTTCGGGAGCTGCGGAATCTGGTCGAACGGGCGATGATCGTATCCGATTCATCCACCCTCAAGCTCGAGCACTTTGTTATTCCCGATCATACCGGGCCGGAACCGGACGACACGATCCTGAAGCTGGACGAGCTGGAGCGACATCATATCCTGAAGGTGCTGCGCATGACCGGATTCCACCAGATGAAAGCGGCCGAACTGCTCGGCGTGGATCGCAAGGTCATCGCACGCAGGATCAAGAAGTACGGGATCGAGATACCGTAAGGTGCGCCCGTTTTCGGGCATCGCTTCCCTGTGGTTTGCAGCCACTCTTCTCCGCGGTACACAGGCATCGCTTTCCCATGGTACGCAGGCACCCTTGCCTGCATCTCTCTTCCCTTGTAGCGCTCGACCTCCGGGCGAGCTCCTCTTCATCGGGCAATTTCAAACCTGCATATGACCGACGACGTAAATATGTATGGGCGTTTTCGGGCATTCCTTTCGTGTATACTCTTAACTGATTTCCTGTCAATAGGATAGGAAATCAGCATGATTTCATTTCTATTGCATGATATCCAACCATGTGACATTTTCGGGCATCGATAGCTTTTTCTGCGTGTTCCTGTATCCATCGAATCCTGTAAAACATAGGCATTAAGAAGCTTAAGCCCAGTGGCATCGTTTCTGCAACTGGTAGCGGAAAAGGAGATCGAGCGTGAATATTCTCTTCTATCAGTTTCAGGAGAAATACAAGCCCCTGGTCAGCAGGCTGAGCAACGTGCCCGATATCAGTATTTATTTCGCATTCAGCGAAAAAGAACTGCAACAGATGCACGACCAGATCGATTCGGACGTCATCTTCAGGGACAAGAGTGCCAGCATTTCGCACATAAAAACGCATGAAACCGTCAAACCGGCAGTATATGTCCTGGATTACCATAAATCGGAGCTTCAAATCGTGGAGGAGTTGACCAACAAGCGTGTTCGTCTTGAACAACTTCTCTGCATCACGGAGAAAGGAAATCAAATCAATAAATCATAGCGAAGTCATTCGAGGAGGAATCGACCATGAAGAATAGCATGTTTGTGTTTCTACTAATTCTGTCGATGTTTTCGACACTCTCTGCAAACGGTTTTGAACTGGTAAACAGCCAATTCTCTAACATCGAATATCCGGGAGACGAAGTAAATCCACTCTTCGCGGATATCAACGACGATGGATTCTTGAATTTATACATCACCAAATACAATGACAATCATACAAGAATGGACTGCTGGGAACAATCCGTGTCGGATCCATATACTTTTTCACGTAACATAACGAATTTCGAGACACTTGTGTGTCAATCCATTAATCCTGTTATTACCGATATCGATGGGGATGGATTGAAAGATTTGATATTGGGAGTTTATTCCGCAGTAGATATTGATTCCTATTTGATGTGGTATGAACAAGTATCACCAGGCGTTTCCGACTTCACATTGATTGATGATTGTTTCATGACAATCGAAGATCAACAATTTGTTACACCTTATTTCTACGATCTTGATAGCGATGGCAAGCTGGATTTGTTGTTGGGTATTCATAATGGCATAATTCAACATTATGAAGCTGTTAGCCCCAATGCTTCTGACTTCGCTCTGGTTTCTTCATCCTTCAACGGCATTGATGTTGCAGGCTATCCATACCTCACCGGTACGGACTTGGATTATAACGGTTTACTCGACCTGTTTGTATCAAGTTTTCTCGATCCGCGAAACATCATACACTATGAGCAAGATATGAATGACCCCTACGTTTTCAATTTTGTGGAGAGCGATTTTAATTCAATACCCTTGCCAGGACTTGCCCATATGTTCTTCACTGATCTTGAAGGTGATGGATATCCCGATCTGTTTACAGGATATAATTCGACCATCCGTCAGTACAGCGTCGTACCGCATGTCTCGACAGACACGTTATCATCGATAACAGATCGTACGGCCGTGGTAGGTGTAACTGTCACAGAAAATTCATTGTTGGATTTCGGTGATTGCGGAATTTGCTGGGATACTGCTCCAAATCCGACTGTATCGGATAGCGTAATCAGTATTGGATCCGGCGCCGGTAACTACTCGACGACATTGACCGGGCTGGCTGAACTGGCAACGTACTATGTTCGAGGTTATGCATACGATCAGCATGGCCTGACCTACGGTGAGAACAGGAGCTTCCATGTTGTCCATACTCCGATGGAAATCACGAGTCTATCCTGCCAGCAAATTACAGGCCCTGTATTTACGAACAGTCAGGACCAGCCTGTTGTTCTTGTAATGATCGAAACATCGGGAATTCACGACAACTTGGTAATCCATGAATTATCTGGCTCTGCCAGTGGATCGACAAATAGTTCGCAAGATATTAGTTCGGTTAAAATCTACTATACCGGCTCGAGTCCCGATTTTTCAATTGATGATCTATATGGTAGCTCGGGTGTTTCCAATTCGGGCTATTGGGCCATTTCAGCGAACAAGGAAATGCAGGAGGGTAACAACTACTTCTGGGTCTGTTTCGATCTGAAAAGCAGCGCCGTTGTCGGGCATGTTGTTGACACCTCCATCCAGAATTACTGGATTCTTCCGACAGATTACGAGGAATTTCCCAATGGTGATCCGGACGGCTCACGCGAGATCATTTCGTTCGATGCCGAATCTGGTTATGCGCTCGATTTCGATGGCATTGACGATATGGTCGAGATTGTGGATGTGCCCGAACTCGGGATGGACGATGTATTCACTGTCTCGGCATGGATATATCCGTATGATTTAGAAAGCAGGCATGGAATCTTCTCGACGAGAGCGACAAACCAGGCTGGAAGCTTCCAGTTGGAAGTCGGTGTTGCCAATGGAGGGACGAACCGCGTTGCTGTTTGTGGTGCTGGAACCTGGGTTGGTGTGACTGCGGACAACGCAATTCAACTCAATGAATGGAACCACATCGCCTGTACACGCAGCGGAAGCGAGGCCTACGACACCAAAATCTACGTCAATGGTGAAGAGATGCCCCTCTCGGGTGAGGAGGCATACGATCTAATGGACAACGGCGACCCCATCCGAATCGGGAGCGGCACAAACGGCGGCCAGCTTTTCAACGGCAAGATCGATGAGGTACGATTCTGGAACGTTGCGCGAACAGAGCAGGAAATCAGAGAGGCTATGCATTTACCGGATGCAGGCGGTTTCAATGAGCTGGTAGCGAACTGGCAGTTCAATACCGGCTCTGGGGATACCTGTGTGGAGCTTACGCATGGTCTGATTGGTACCCGGCTGAATATGACGGATGATGACTGGGTCGATTCCGACATCCCGTTCGGAAGCGGGGATGTTGATACCGAAATCGAAGAGAATGGATGGGTCTATTTTGGCGCCACGAATCTGAACATGAATTACAGTTCGCAAAGCGGCGCCGCGGTAACCGTCACCCGACTCGATAGCACACCCAACGTGCTTCCATCGATGGCAGACGAGGCTTTCGACAGCCAGTACTGGATTGTCAACCGCCACGATGAAAGCGCCTTCGATGCCGAACTCACATTCACTGTTGACGAGGATATAACCTCGATCATGGCAGAAACGCCACATGTGCTCAAACTGTTTACAAGACCGATTAATTCCTCCGGTGAATGGAGCTATCTGCAAACGGCGAGTTACGCCGATGACTTCTACGACTATGTAAAATTCCCGAACATCACACAGACCGGTCAGTTCATGGTGGGGGTCGTCGATCTTCCCTATATCGTCTCGATGGATCCGCAAGACAATCAGCCCGATGTCCATCTCGGCGGTATCGTGAGGATGGAATTCAATAGAGATATGTCTGCGGGTACGGGTAACATCACCCTGAAGAGAAGCTCCGACGACTCGGTAATCGCGCAGGTCGCGGCATCGGAAGCGAAGTTCGACGGCTGCGTGGTCGAGGCCGATTTCAATATATTGCTCGACGAATACGAATCCTACTACGTGCAAATTGAGCCGGGCGCACTCATGGACGTAGCGTATGCCAGTCCGTTCACGGGCATCGACGACGATACGACATGGAATTTCACGACGGGAAGCTACACACCCGCACTGGGGACCTGCATCGAATTCGACGGCGAGGACGACTATATCAACCTCGGTCATAACCCGACGCTCGATCTGACCGAGGGGATTACGCTCGAGTGCTGGGTGAAGCCGGATGAACAGACTGATTGGGCGAGGATATTCTCTGCGCCGGGGACATTTACTGGAAAATACGGGCTCTCCTTGAGCAACTCCGAGGGAAAGGTCGAAGCCTGCTACAGGATCGAAGGAGGATCGTCGGTATATCGCAAGAGCTTCTATCCGGATATCACATTGAATCAATGGAATCATATCGCTTTTGCCGCCGACAATGCGGGGCATGGATACTTGTATATCAATGGCGTAAAAATGGCGGCGGGTGCGAACAGCAGCTTCAGTTTCACGGGTGAGGATCTGGTGCTTGGGGCAAAGCAGAACAATGACTATCGTTTCAAGGGATGCCTCGACGAGGTTCGCATCTGGGATTACCCCCGCACGCAGGAACAGATTGCCGGGAATATGTGTACCCCGATCGATCCGCTGACCCCGGGCCTCAAATGCTATCTGCTAATGAACGAAGGAGTCGGCGATCTTGCAACGGATATCATTGGCGGCAACGACGGTATCCTGAACAATATGTCCCGCTCCGGGTGGAAGCAATCGACCATTCCATACGGTGAAGGATCGTTCCAACACATCGATATAGGCGAAGTCGGATCGTATGCGTTCGATCAAACAGGTATCGACGTGGATATAACTTCGTTCATCATGATGGCCGAGGACACGCTCGAGGTTTATTGCACACACCTCGAAGAAGATTCGAACGTCCTGCCGGCAGGTGTCGATGCCGTTTTCGATAGCCAGTACTGGGCGATCGAGACATGGGGCGATCAGATTTACCAGGCGGATGTAACGTTCCATGTCGAGGAGGACGTGACCGCCGCCGACGAAGCGAGTCCTGAAATCCTGACGCTCTACTGGCGCAGCTTCGGATCGGACGGCGACTGGGTTCTGCACAGCAGGGCAATCGACGCAAGCAGCGCCGATAACACGATCACGTTTACAGGCATAACATCACTCTCGCAATTCGTCATCGCGCGTAACACGAATTTCCCGTCACCGGATGGCGTTCCCGGATATTGCCTCACCTTCGACGGCGTGGACGACTACGTCGAGCTGGCGAACGAAGAAGCCTATGACTTCGCGACCCATTTCACCGCCGAATGCTGGTTCAAGCCGACCTCGACCGAAGAATACTTCTACTGCGGAATATTCGGCAAGGACTGGGAGATCATGTTCGAGGCCGATCCTACGATGACATCGTTCATGTTCGATGGTTCGTTCTGCAACTTCGCAGATTTCACCGATTACGAGAAAAGCTACCTCGATCGCTGGAGCCACATCGCCGTTACCTACGAATTCTCGGCCGATACATGGAACGGTATTCTATCAATGTACCTCAACGGTGAGTTGGTGGCAACGGCTGACGGTTGGGATATGGTGCCGGATACCTCGGAACCGCTTTTCATCGGAACGGATGGCAACGAATATCCAACGTATTTCGAGGGTGAGATCGATCAGGTGCGACTGTGGTCCGTCTGCCGCACGCAGGAGGAAATCCGAGAGCACATATACAACCCGGTATTGGGTCTCGAACCGGGTATTACCGCGATCTTCCAGTTGAATGAAGGAACAGGCATGGCCGTCACCGACGCCATCAACAGCATGGCCGGTACGCTGACCAACATGGACGCCTCCGACTGGGTTGCCTCCACAATTCCCTATGGCGCGGGACTCTCCGCATCCGCCGTGGAAGCCGGCGGCATCGTCGAGTTCAACGGCACCGGTATCACGCTCGATTACACGTCCCAGACCGGCGCGGACGTCACGGTCTCCCGTATCGAATTCGCGCCGAATGTCCTTCCCGATTCGGTTAACGGGGTATTCGCACAACCCTACTGGATTGTCAACCGCTACGGAACCGGAGATTTCTCCGCGGATATAACCCTCACGATCGATGGACTGACGCCGGACGACGAGGCGAATCCCGGGCAGATCGCGCTCTTCACTCGCGCAAGCAATGCAGACGATGTATGGTTGTATCTCTCCGACGCGAGCGCGGTTTTTTCAGCCGTGGGTGAAGCGACGTTCGACGGAATCGAAGAGACGGGGCAGTTCATGATTACGCGCTGGGTGCGCTCGATCAATGCGCCGCGGAATCTCGCCATTGAGATCGCAGGCTTGGATGTTCGGATATCCTGGGACGATGTGGATGGCGCGAATTCGTACAGAATCTTCGCGTGCGACAGCATCGACGGATCGTTTGTCGATGTGACGGGAAGCGGGTCGTTCGAACTTCCGACACGGGCGACTGCGGGGAAGAAGATCGAGCTCGGTCGAAGCGTATCATCGAAGAAACAGGTCCCGAAGGCGACCAGAAGATCGCGCAAGACATGGTCGATGCCGTTCACCGGTGAAATGAAATTCTTCTACGTGCTGAGTTCGACGGAAACCGTGGAATAGCCGATGAATTATGTAAGCGCTCGGAGTGATTTCCGGGCGCTCTTCTGTCGGTAGATGGTGTTAGCCGAATTTGTCGAGAACATGCTCCATTGCTTTTTCGAGCTTCTCGATGGTGATCGGTTTGATGATGTACTGGCTGGCGCCCTCCGCAACGCAGGTGATGATCGTCTCCTGGTCCCGTTCGGAGCTTATCATGATGATATTGGCGTCGGGAAAATGCTCGATAATCTTGCTAACGGTTTCTCTGCCGTTGAGTCGCGGCATGTTCATATCGAGTGTGACGACATCCGGAAGGTGCTTTCTGTACGCTTTGATAGCCTCGACCCCATCGTTGGCATCCGCCACGACTTCGTGTCCGAGCTGCTCAAAGTACATTCGCAGTGCCTTGACCATGAAACGGGAATCATCAACAATCAATACACGAGCCATACTTGCGCCTTCAATTCAACGGTTGGTTATTTCGATACCTTCTTATAAATGATAATGGATTTTATCGATTCGGAAGAAAATTTTTGTGTTAAATCCGATGGTAATGACTTGGATGCCATACTGAAGCGCAATGTGAGATGAATGATATTCGGAAGATTTTTAGGCGGGAATGGATGCTTGGACAAACTGTGTGGAAATGCATGAAGAGAATCCCTTTCCCCTAAGTAGGAGAAAGGAGCTATTACGCTGCCCGTCAATGATTTTTCTCCCCCAATTTTAGGGCGGGGTTTCTCCAGGGATAAGGTCGGCATCCATTGGGACACCGACCTCGTTTTGGCTGGGGATATCAATCACTGATGGTTGTGATTCTATAGAAAGCTTCGCCTTCGGTTACGGGAATGCTCCATTCGGTCTCGGTGGTCTCGCCGTTCGGGGCGATGACGAATTCACCGTCCGGAGATGACGATGTCTCAACTCGATACCAGGTTGCGCCGGGAACGGCATCCCAGATTATTTCAACGATACCTTCCGCGACGGTAAGCCGCACTTCCCGCGGTTTGCCAAGCTCCGGTTCGCCTTCGCGCACAAGGTAGAACTGTGTTCCGTTCACGCCATCGAGTGGATTAACATACACCGCCTCACCGGCTTCGAAATCGACATGGTTTGCACCCTGCCCGAGTGCGTATTCACCGAAGTTCCCATCGGTGCGGGTTACAAGACGGATATTCGTGGGATCGTATTCGTCCATGTCCGTGAAGAAGCCGACGATACCGACGGTCATAGTGACCTCGGGCGTCGTATTGCCGTAGTAGTGGATGATCCGTGTGGGATTGTCGAAGACGCTGTCATACCGCTGGTTTCTGTATTCTGGTCCGGGACACAGGGTGATGTAGAAAGAACCGCTTGTGACGGTAGCGAATTCGAACGACATATCGACTTCCGGGCAGTCCAGAGTACCGGCCTCGGTCGGTGCCTGATACATGTACGTGATGTCCTCACCGAGGATCAGCGGAGAATCGTCCCAGGTCGCACCGTAGATGGTTCCATTGTATTGCCCGGCGAGGTTGTAAACGGTGTCGCCTTCGCCGTGGTTGAATCGCCAGTAGTTCTTCAGGTCCTGCGTATCGGATGCGGGCTGCTCGTGCATGCCGAGACGGATTTCGTCGGCGGTGCGGACGCAGTTCCACACGCGGAACTCGTCGAGACAACCATTGAAGAAGTACTGCTGATAGGAGCGACAGCCGATCACGAACGGAAAATCGCTATACGGCGGGAACGTTGTCAGGGGGTTGGTCCCATGATTGATCAGCGGCACTTCATTACCGTTGATGTACATCGCCGCGGTGCCGTTGTACGGGTCGTATGTACACGCGATGTGGGTCCATTCACCATCGACGAAGACATTGGTCGGTGAATCGAGATAAACACTCCTTGCCGGAATGAAACGAATGCTATTGCCCGAAAGATGAATCTCGAACAATTCCGTACCCCTTCCGCAGAGGAATTGCGGCATCGTCGTGAATTCCGGTCGCATAAACCACGTCTCGATGGTGTACGCAGGACCGCAGAAATCGGATTCCGCCGGAACGTTTATGTACTGGTTCACACCGGAGAAATGCATCGCGTATTCTCCGTTTTCGAGATTCGTGCCGGTTCCGGACCACTCGACAGTCTGGGCTCCCTGCGTCGGATCATTCGATATGATCTCGAACGAACCGCTTTGAGAACCGAGTTCGGTCGGATGGAATTTCAATAGAACACCGTAGGTAAAACCAGGCGTACAGCTTGCCGAATACTCGAATACATCGTTCCCCGCACCGTCGGTGATGGTGATCGGGGCTTCGGAGTTGATGGTCCAGTCGAGGTTCGCGTCGCCGGTGTTCGTGATTTGCAGCCAGGCGTCGCTGTTCGATCCGATAAACGCCATTCCGAAATCGAGCGTGTGGGTGTTCAGGTCGATGACCGGGTAGATCGTATCGTTTTGTCGGGTGATGATGAACTGTTGTGAGTTCGGCAGCGCTGATGTCAGCGGGAAGGTTGCGCGGTCGGTCCCGGGATTGACTTCGGTCGCGCCGGTCAGATTGTTGAAGTTATCCACGGAGTTTGCATTTCGCCCATTGAGCCGGATGTTGTCATGCAGAATCTGATCGTCCGTTGTCATGTCGCCAAATGCCGCAAAGGTGATTTCACCGGCCATATCCGTGCTTCCGAAGGTTTGGATGATCCGGGTGTTGTCGTTGAACACGGTATGGCATCCGGTGGGCGGATTGATCGGTGATCCGTACAGGTAGGTAATGACGATATCCTGTCCGTCGGAGACCGTGAAATCGAAGAAAACGCTCGAGCTGACGCAATCCAGCGTTCCGCCTCCCACTGGTGCGGTGTAGATGACGCTGAATCCGTCGCCGATGGCAAATCCGGTATTGATGCGAGCACCGGCATTGTAGTATTGAAGCTGTGCATGTCGCCGATTGACTTCTTCCAGCAGCGCGCTGCCCTCGGTTTCGTTGCAGCGCCAGTAGGCGAGCATGTCGGGGCGTGGCAGAGAGAGGGTCATGTGCTTGTTGTTACGAATATCGTCCTCGCTACGAGCCGATGTCCAAATCCTGATTTCGTCCAGAGCGCCGAAGAATGGGAAGGTGTTATCGCTTCTTTTTCCAAAGCGCGTGTTGCCAAGCGGTGTTTGGATCGGTGTCGAGATCGGGTTGTAGCCTGACTGGGTGAAGGGTGTATCCACGCCGTTGATGTATAGTTTAACGTAGCTGTTTGCAGGGTCGTAAACGAACGCAAGGTGCGTCCAGGTGTTGGGCGTGAATGAATTCTCCGGTGTTTTAAGGTAAACACCGAGCGTGGGAATAAACGTAAGCGAATGATCGTTGAGGTTCAGATGAGCTTCGAGAACTTCCATGCTCGAGCTCGTCAGGAACTGGATCGATTCTCCGCCGCTGTAGGCGTTGAACCACATTTCCAGGGTCATCGCCGAGTTTGCCGGTAGAGCGATGGGCTGGAAGGTCTCTGCGTAGTCGTTGGTGCCATTGAACTGCACCGATTTGACGCCGGTTGCCGGCATGACTGCGGAGGCGGTGAAACTCATATTGACCGATGGTACGCCGGGGTCATTGCTGCTGAACGAGAATGTCTCACCGGTCCATGCGCAGGTTTCCGCTGGTGCGAAGACGACATTGATGTTATCGGTGTCACCGTTGTTGGGAAGGGTGCCGGAGCATGTCTGAACGTGTGAACCATCGATATCGAGATAGAAAGGTGTCGTGACGCTGAATTCGTAAGTGAGCGGTTCGTTTCCCACGTTTGCGACGGAAAGTTGCTGCGAGACGACCTCCCCGACGAAATTGTTACCGAAATCGAACGCCGTCGCGCTCAGGTACAGTTGCGGGAATGACGGTACGCTCTGACGTGTCAGGATCATCTGCTGCGGGGTCGGGACGGCTGTCAGTCCGCCGTATGTCGCCTGATCGGTGTCGGCATCGACGTCGATTGCGCCAACGTAGTTCGTGAAATTCCCGGACCCCTTCGCAGGTCTTCCGTTGGAGCGGATGTTGTCCATATCCCATTCGTCTTCCTGCGTAAGGTCTTCGGAAAGTGTGTAGGTGATATCGCAGGTCATCTGGTCGCTGCCGAATGTCTGGATCACCCATGTCTGATCGTCGAACACCGTGTACTGCCCGGTCGGCGGATTGAGCGGTGCGCTGTTCAGGCGAGTAACGCTGAAGACCTGCCCATTACCACTGGAGACGTTCAGCGAGACGCCAGTTGTGGAGCCGGAAACGACGCCGCTTCCGGTGGGAACTGTCAGACATTCCGCCACGCCGGTTCCAAATGCGAAATCGGTGGCTATGCGTTGTGACGCATCGTAGTTGTACATCTCGATGTAATTGCCGTCGATGGCGTTGTAGATGAACTTGCTTTCGGTCTCGTCACAACGCCAGTATGCCAGGAGGTCCGTCTGCGGCAGTTCGAGCTGAAGATGCTTGTTGTTGCGAATCTGCTCGGTGGTACGTTCGCTGTTCCAGAACCGGATCTCATCCATTGCTCCGTTGAACCGGTAGGCGAAATCGGCTCGAATGCCCATGTGGGTTTGCGACAGCGTGGTTGGAATCGGCGTATTGAGGGAGTTGTAGCCGTTGTTGGTGACATTCATCTCCGCGCCGTTGATGTAGATTCTGCCGGTCCCCGAATTCGAATTATAGACGCAGGCGAGATGCGTCCAGCTTCCGGGGCTGATCGCATTGTCGTCCGTATCAAGATAGACGCCCGTGGTGGGAATGAAGCGCAGACTGTTGTGCGTCATGTTCAGATGGATTTCGAGCTTCTCATTACCGGAACTGGTAAGAAACTGGATCGTGTTGCTGCCATCGACCCGGAACCATGTTTCGATGGTTACAGCGCTGTTGGCGCTCAATGACAATGGCATAAAAGACTTACCCCAATCGAGCGTTCCATCGAAACCGATCACATTGGCCCCTGTCCCCGGATATACGCTGGACGCGGAGATCGTGATGTTCGTTGTGGGATTATTGGGATCGTTCGAGGTCAAGAGGTGGGGATCGCCGGTATAGGCTGTCGCTTCGATCGGATGGAAATAGATGTCGATCTCTTTTAACATGCCCGATTCCAGTGTGCCGGTGTAGGTGGCGTAAACCAATCCGTCGATCTCCATATAGAAATACGTTGGAGCGGTGAACGAGTATTCCAGAGAAAGACTTCCGGTATTGGTCACGGTAAAAGAATCGATGGCATAATCGCCGACGAAGATCGTGCCGAAATCGAGTGATGTCGTGTTCAGACTCAGTTCGGGTGCTCCAGCGGAAACCTGGAAATCATCGATGCCGAATTCGAGCAATGCACCGGTGTTGTTCATCATGTAGCACAGGAAGCCGATGTATATCTGCGATTGCGCTTCCGGAAAGAAGACGTGCTGCTGCTGATGCCACGTATCTACCACTTCGGACATTTCCTCGGTGATGGCACTCCAGTTGCTGCCATCGTACGAATACTGCGGCTGAAACATGCCCAAATCAGCCGTATCCAGATCGATATCCTGATACAGCATATAATCGATGACCAGTGGCGCGCCGTTCAGACCCGAGATATTGATTGCCGGCGTCGATACGACCACCATGTCTATCGAACTCGGGGTGCTGTTGGCGATGTGAAGCTTGTAGCTGCTGTTATAGCCGGGCGAATTGACGGCCCAGGCGGATCCGGTCATCGAAAAGTTCGACCAGCCTGAAGGAAGGACTCCGCCTTCGAAGTTTTCCTGTAAAATCGGGTAATCAGCCATCAACGAAAGGCTGAAGAGAAGTAGTCCAAGAAGTAGTAATACGTTTTTCATCGTTCCTCCTGATTAATTATCATTGTTGGATTTGTCTTTGTTGAATGGTCTGGTACCTTCTCTCCTCGTGAAATTCGAGAAAGGTCACAAGCGTTTCGAAATCCGGCACCCAGGTCACCGTATCGCTCTCGAGCAATTCCTTGATCCGTTGAATATCCCCGTCGCACACGATATGCGTTGATGTCGGAGAATGTTTGATGACTTCACGGAAAATGGGTAGATCCTCATCATTATGGCAGACCAGAACGATAAGCCGAAACACGTAGCGCTGCACGAGATGAAGTGCTTCCGTCGCTGAACCCGCGAGAAAGACGGAACCATCGACGATTTTTTGCACGTGTTCGAGAAGCTCCGAAGAAATATCGTTCGAGCCGATCAGTAGTATGTTCATATCCGCTCCATGCTTTTTCTTTCTCATATATACAATTCGCGTGCCATTTGTGTAATGTGCTGTGGCGTAGTTGGTTATGAAACAATGGCTGTCGTCGTCGATTCTGCAGTGCTGAAAAGATGCGAAAAACCTGACGAAAATGTCAGGTCATGAAAGCAAAGATATCCGTAAAGTTCTTATTTACAGTGCTTAAGGATGATATGGATCAAAATAGCAAAATCGTCACACCCGACGAAATCGTCAGGTTGCCTTGAAGCGCGTCGGGATACCGTACTTGATCAGCCTGCGTTCCACCGATTTCGCAGTGATGCCCAGCAGGCGCGCGGCCGCGGACTGGTTTCCGCCCGACAAATCCAGCGCTTTTCGAACTGCCTGCTCCTCGAGATCGGCGAGGTTCAGCGTTTCGATCGTGCTCCTCGATTTTGCCAGGGGAGCCCCGTGAATCTGGATGTGTTCCGCTTGCAGCGTGGAGCTTTCGCAGAGGATGACCGATTTCTCCGCCATGTTCTTGAGCTCGCGGATGTTGCCGGGGAAGGAGTATTCCATCAGGGTCTCGATCACCTTCGGGTCGATGCGGCGGATGGTCTTGTTCATGGCCTTCGAGAAGACGGATATATAGTGCTCGAACAGGATGGGGATATCGTTTTTCCTGTTACGAAGGGGCGGGATATGAATCACGAACGCCGCCAGCCGGTGGTAGAGATCCTCCCTGAACGTCCCTTCGTTGACGAGTTCGGTAAGGTTCTGGTTGGTGGCGGAGATGATTCGGACGTTGACCGATATCTGGTTGCGAGCGCCGACGCGGATGATATTGCGTTCTTCCAGCACGCGCAGCAGCTTGATCTGTTGATCGATGGGCATGGTTCCGATCTCGTCCAGGAAAAGGGTTCCGCCGTTCGCGACTTCGAACCAGCCCGGTTTCGCGGTAAGCGCTCCGGTAAAGGCTCCCTTCTCGTAGCCGAATATCTCGCTCTCGAAGAGCGTGGATGATATGGCGGAAGAATTCACGCCGTGAAAGAAGTGCTTCGATCGCCTGCTGGCGTCGTGGATGGCGCGTGCCACCAGTTCCTTGCCGGTGCCGCTCTCGCCGATGATCAGGACGGTGGTGTTGTCGGTCTGGGCGACCTTCCCGACCATGTTCAGTACTGCTTGAATCTCGTCGCTACCGCCGATGATTTTCCTGCCGGCGATTTCGATAAAGCGCTCGTGGATGAAATCGAGAGAGCGCTCGCTCATGCGCAGCTTATTCAGTGTATCTTCGATGCAGGCTTTCTGCTCGGCGATCTGGCGATTCTTCTCGATCAGTTCGACATTCTTCAGCCGGTAAATCTCGGCTTCCTTTTTCTGCGTCTCGAAATCGAATCGCGTCTGAACCTCCGCCAGCTTGGCGGTTCGCTCTTCCTTGTATATCTCGAGGCTGATCCTGTGCGCTTCCCCCTGATACCGGTAGGCGTCCTTGAAGTTGCCCTGCGCTGCAAGGCACTTCGACATCACCTCGTTCATACCGTGAAGCAATTCCTTGCGCTGGATATCGGTCTCCGTGGCAAGAGCGCAGTATCGCATCGCTTCGTCGAAGTCCTCTTCTTCCAGATAAGAATACGCCAGCGAGAGCAGTGACGATGCGACCATCCCGGGATCCTGGAGCCCCTTTCGTATCTCCAGTGCCCGGTTCAGGTACGATCTCGCAGTCTCGAACTCGCCCTTCTTCCGATAGACCAGTCCGAGCGTGTGCAGCGTTGTGTGAATGTAACCGGGACGGTTAAGCTTCTCCTTGATTTCGAGGGATTCTTCCAGAAGCGGGATTGCTTCGTCCAGATTCCCGGCGTCTTTGTGAAGCATTCCCATCGTGTTGAGCGCCTTCGATAGCTGAAGCTCCATCCCCTCATCGCGATAGAAAGCAACGGCTTTTTCGGCGAACTCGAGCGAGTTTTCGATTTCGCCCAACCGGCAGTATATCTCGCTGATGTTGAGCCAGCAGCTCGCCACACCGGACAGAATTTCGGCTTCCTGGCGTATCTTCAGTGATTTGAAGCAGTATTCGAGCGCGCTGTCGAATTCGCAGAGCTTCGCGTAGCTGTTGCCGAGATTGTTGTAAAGCACCCCCAGGACATACGGTTTCAGGCTTTCTTCCCTACCCTCCAGGGCATACTGCTGCCAGTAAACCGCCCGATGAAACTCGTTCAACTCACGGTACAGATTCCCAAGATCATTGCACACGAACAGCAATTCGCCGATCATCTCTTTTTCCGCGAAATACGGAACCGTGTGCTCGAGATACGGGATCGCCTCGCGGTGCCTGTTCTCACAATAGAGGATCGCACCCTTCACAACTTCGACAAACTCGACGGGGCACTGCCGCTTCGCCAGAAAACCTTCAAGAAGCGCCAGAACTTCATGCGCCTTGTCCAATTCCTTGTAGTTCGCGAATTCGGTTCCCGCAGCGATCAATTCGTAGGGCGTCATCTCAAGGATGCTTTTCGTTTGCTCATTCCCGGACATTCAGTTCCTCCACCACAAATGAAGAAAAAAAATACGCGGGTGCAATTCGACCGTCAAGATAAATCGGACGCCGCTGCCTGTTTCGCGCCTTCATGATTCCGGCAAGAAGTGGGTGGCGATTGTTTGAAAAAGCTGGACATCGAGAAAATGGGATCGTTAACTGACATTGATAGGATGTGAAAAGATAAGGATAATTCTATGATACTGGATGAAAAGCTGACACGAGAAATCGTTCGAAGGGTGTTAGATGTGGCGCATCCGGACCGGATCATTCTTTTCGGTTCGGCTGCGACCGGCGAGATGACAGAAGATAGCGATATCGACCTGTTAATTCTGCTTTCGGAACATGAGGACTGGAAACATCTCAAGTCCGCGATCCGTAAAGTGCTGTCCGATATCGATTTCTCCTTCGACGTGATTCTGCGAACGCCGCAGCGATTCGATGAGTACCGCGACATTATCGGAGGGGTGGAATATCCGGCATATAAATACGGGAAGGTGCTTTATGACGCGAGATGAAAGAATCGGTAAACTCGTGAGTGAATGGCAGGAAAAGGGGGAAAAGGATTATCGAACATCCCTCTATCTGCTGAAAGGCGGAGAATCTTTCTTCGAGAATGCTGGATTCCATGCCCAACAAGCCTGCGAGAAATTTCTGAAAGCTTTGCTGACCGCGCATCAAATAGAATTTCCCAAGACCCACGACCTCGAAAGGTTGCTTCAGTTATTGCGACCCGTCGAACCGAATTTCGTTTCCTCTCTCGGTGATCTGGACTGGCTGACCACATTCGGTGTCGAACAGCGCTATCCGGGACCTCTGCCAGCCCCAACCGAAACCGAAATACTTCAAGCCGTCGAGATAATGAAAAACATTCGTGAGCGTGTCACAAATATCATATCTGCTTGAATCTAAAGAATATAAAACAACGGTGGGATTGGCGAACCCGATCCCACCGCGTATGTATCTCTACTTGTTCTTGATCCAGTTTACCAGACCCTTCATCCGGATGATGTCCATCAGTTTTCCGGGCAGCGGCGCGAAGTTGAACTCCTTGTCCGCGACGGTGATCGATCCCTTTTCGAAATCGATATCGACCTTGTCTCCCGGCTTGTAGGCATCGACGGCCTCGGGTAGTACGATGATGGGAAGACCCTGGTTGATGGCCGAGCGGAAAAAGATGCGCGCCACCGACTTGACGATGACCGCTTTCACGCCCGCGTAGGCGAGTCCGACAGACGGATGCTCGCGCGAGGAACCGCAACCGAAGTTATCACCTGCGAGGATGATGTCGCCTTGCTTCACGCGTTCGGCGAAATTGTCGTCGAAGCCCTTGAACAGGTGCTGCGCGACCTTGTCCGGTTCGGAACTGTTGATGTTGTAGGTGAGATTTCCGGCGAACATCTGGTCAGTGTTGAGGTTATCGACGTCGGTGTAATTCCAGGCGCCGTCGATGCGGCGATTGTCGTCGTCGGAAACCACGGCCGTGGCGCTTTGCTTTTGCTCGTAGGCGTACTTCTCGGTTCCCGCGACGGCGCGCGGATCGGTGATCTTGCCGTTCAGCGCGGAGACAGCCACGGTCACGGGCGAGCCGAGGTAGATGCTGGCGGCCTTGTTGCCCATGCGTCCGAGGAAGTTGCGGTTGGCGGTGGAGATCACGTTGATACCGTCGGCGGGGATACCCTGTCCGGTGCCCAGGCAGGGGCCGCACGAGGGCGAGAGGATGTTAGCGCCGGCGTTGATGAGCGTCTCGATGGTGCCGTCCTTCATCGCATCGAGGTAGATCGCCTTGGATGCCGGAATGACCAGCAGTTGTACGCTTTTCGGGATTTTTTTACCCTTGATTACTGCCGCGGCAGCCTGAAGATCGTCCAGACGACCGTTGGTACAGGTTCCGACCAATGCCTGCTGGATCGGTGTCCCAGCCACTTCCGCGATGCCTTTCACGTTATCCACGTGGTGCGGACACGCCAGAACGGGGAACACCTTCGCCAAATCGATCTCGACCTCGCGGAAATAGTCGGCGTTCTCGTCCGCCCAGACGCCTTCGACCTTCTCGCCGAGGAATTTCTCGAGCACTTCGTCGGCCGGGAATACGGCGTTCTTGGCACCCATCTCGGAAGCGAGGTTGGAGAGAGTCATGCGCTCGGATATGGAGAGCGTCTTCACGCCCTCGCCGTGGTATTCGATGGACATGTAGTCGGCGCCGCTGGAACCGTACATGCCGATGATCCACAGCGCCAGGTCCTTGGCGGTGACGTTCTCGGGAAGCCGGTTGTGCAGCGTGATCTTGATCGATTCGGGCACACGGAACCAGGTTTCGCCCTGCTTCCAGATACCGGCGGTTTCGGTGCGGTCGATTCCGGCTGCGAGCGCGTTGAACGCGCCGGCGGTCGATGTGTGGCTATCGCTGCCCACAACGATGTTGCCCGGGCGCGCGTAGTAGCTCATGATCTGGTGGCAGATGCCGTCGCCGACGTCGTGGAAGCGCTCGATTCCCTCTTCTGCGACAAAATCGCGGATGCGCTGGTAGTCGTTGGCGAGCTTGCTGTTGGTGGGCGGCGCGTTGTGATCGAGCACGATCAGGGGCTGTTTCGGGTCCGCGACGTGCTCTCCGCCCATCTTGCGGAAGGTCTTTTCGATGCTGGCCGTGTTATCGTGGGAGAGCACGATGTGCGGCTTCTTGAAGACGATTGCGCCTTTCTTCGCGCCGAGTATTTTCTCGATGAATGTTGCCATGATTTCTCCTTTTTCGGCTTTGACGAAGTCAAAACGAAAACATGAACGTTGTAATTCCGATTCATCGGAATTTATGTTAGTGGGCTTCTACAGCAGCCCACCGCGCTGATAGATTTCCATCTGAACGTCATAGAACGGCGTGATCCGGATCGATTTGCCGTTTTCGATATTGGTCAGGGTGCCGGTCTCGAAATCGACCTTGATCCGGTCGCGGTCCTCGAGTCCGAGCGCTTCGATCGATTCGTAGGTCAGAACCGGGAACGCTGCGTTGATAGCGTTGCGCTCGTAGATCGCGCCGAACGAATTCGCCAGCACGGCCTGTACGCCCAGTGACTTGAAGCAATCCACCGCCTGCTGACGGGAGCTTCCCGCGCCGAAGTTTTTCGCGGTGATCACGATGTCGCCCGATTCGGCTCTCTTTGCGAAATCCTCCCAGCCTTCGAGGTTGTCGAAGGTGTATTGACCCATCTGCGCGATGTCGGTGATGGTCAGGTAGCGGTTGTGGTAGATCATGTCGGTGTCGATGTTGTCCTTCATGATCAGCCAGACCTTTCCTTCGATCACGGTCGGTTTCGCTTCGGACGCGGCTTTTTCGACTGCCGCGACTTCCGCTTTCTCACGTGCTGTGAATGTGGCGGGATTGTCCGGGATGGCGTCCGGCGTGGTGATGTAACCAGCGACGGCGGTTGCGGCTACCACGGCGGGTGACGCCAGATAGACCTTGCCCTTGCCCTGCTTGCCCGCGAAATTGCGGTTTCCGGTGCTGATGGTCACTTCACCCGGTCCGTTCTGACCGATCTGTCCTGCCGCGCATCCTGCGCAACCCGCGTTGCCGACCAGCGCGCCGGCGTCCTTGAATATCTTCAGGATGCCTTCTTCCATGCACTGGTTCCAGATGTCGTTGGTGGCGGGGACGATCTTGAGGACAACGCCCGGCGCGATTTTCCTGCCCTTGAGGACGTCCGCCGCAATGCGCATGTCCTCCATACGTCCGTTGGTGCAGCTTCCGATGAAGGCGGAATCGATCTTCTCGTTGTTCGTCAGAGAAATCTTCACCGCGTCTTCGGGGTGCCCCGGACGGGCGGTCATGGGAACGAATTTCGAGATGTCGAGCGAGTGCTCGTTGTCGTACTTCGCGTCCTTGTCGGCGTAAACCGGCTCGAACGGCGTTTCTGTGCGTTCGTTGAAGTAATCGACGATCGCCGGACTCGGCGGGAAGAGTACGATGATCGCGCCCATCTCGGTTGCCATGGAGCTGATGGTGATGCGTTCGTCGAGAGTCATCTCATCGACTGCGTCGCCGTACATTTCGACCGCGTAGCCCAGCAGCGTGTTGGCTCCGAAATGCGCCAGCAGGTTGAGCACAATATCCTTGGCGTCGATGTTGTCGGGTCTCTTACCCGTAAAATTCAGCTTGATCGATGCGGGAACCTTGAACCACACCTTTCCGTGCGCCCAGGCAGCCGCGATGTCGCGGTCGCCCATGCCCTGACCGAACGCGCCCACCGCGCCGAGGATGTTGGCGTGGGAGTCGGTGGAAACGACGGTCGAACCGGGATAGGCGAGTCCCTTTTCGATGACGAGGTGGGTTCCGATACCGGCGTCGATATCATAGACCTTGATGTCGTTGTCGCGTGCGTAGAGTCGGCAATACTGCTGGTTGGCAGCGTATTTCTGATCGGAGCCTGTCGGATTGCAGTCGAACGTGAAGAAGGTTTTTTCAGGATCATCGACGGTCAGTCCGGCGTTTTCGAGGTTTTTCACCACGTTAGCGCCGCCGAAGTCGCGCGCGACACGTACGTCGATCACGATATCCACGATGTCGCCCGGCTTGACCGCGCTCTTGCCCGCGTGTTTCGCGAGTATCTTTTCAATAATGGTCATGGTTTCTCCTTGTTTTCACCCCAGTTAATTGCGTATTTTCAACATTCGGAAGAGCCTGCGGCACATTCGGAAGTTGAAAATGCGGGTTATTCCCCGATCAACAGGTCCTTGGTCATCATCACCATCGGATTGAAGGTCGCGAAATCCGCCTGATGGATCAGGACGGTTTCGATGCGTTGCGGACGTCCGTCACCTTCCTTGGCGTGGTTGCCGATGATGTTGACGATCTCGAGCGGCAGTCCGACGCGGTCCGCCAGAATCGCGCCCGAAATCGGATGGCGGGTGCATTTGCCGTTAAAACTCTTGCGATAGACGCCGTCTGCGAATTCGATCTCCTTGAGCTTGCCCACGTCGTGCAGAAGACCTCCTGCCAGCAGGTAGTCCATGTTGACGGTGAACGGTACCGAACGGTAGTTCTCGTGGATCGCCTTCGAGAGTCCCACGGCGCCTTCGGTGACAGCCATGGTATGTTCGATGAAGTTGATTCCTTTCGTCTCGGTCAGCAGCGTGAACGGAATTTTCTCGATGTCTTCCGGCTTCTCCCAGCCGCCTTCCTTTGCCGCGATGACGAAGCACTTGACGGTCTTCTCGCGGATATCGTCACTCTCGATCTTCGACAGCACCCTGTCGAATACTCTTCTGAAATATTTTTCCATTGTATGCTCCTTTATTGTTGCCCTCACCCCAACCCTCTCCCGCAAGCGGGCGAGGGAGTAAAGAGGAATAACCATTTCACATCGCGCGTTCCCTCGCCCGTTTGCGGGAGAGGGACAGGGTGAGGGTCTCCATATGCACAGAGGGACTCTTTCGAGCCCCCCATTTATGCTGTAGTCAAAGAACTATTTGAGTTTCGCGATGATGGCGTCGGTGACCTGCATGGTCGATGCGGCGCCGTGCTCGACGACGTCGGGCGAACCCTTCATCTTGAGCATGTCGTACGTGCGAACCTTGCCCTCTTCCACCACTTCCGCGATCGCGTTGCGGATGCGGGTCGCCTTCTCGGTCTCGCCGATGTGGTCGAGCATCATGCAGGCGGAGAGGATCATCGCCATCGGATTGACGATCGGTGTCTTGTATTCGGCATACTTCGGGGCGGAACCGTGGGTCGGTTCAAACACCGCCACTTCCTGACCGATGTTGGCGCTGCAAGCGAAGCCGAGACCACCGACCAGCCCTGCGAAGCCGTCGGAGACGATGTCGCCGAACATATTGCCGGCGATCATGACGCCGTAGTCTTCCGGGTTCTTGGTCAGCCACATCATCTGCGCGTCGATGTTGGTGTTCCAGAGCGCGATATGCGGGTATTCCTTCTGGATTTCTTTGCTGAGCGCGAGCATCATACCGGATGTTTCACGGATCACGTTCGGCTTCTCGCAAAGCGTGACCGACTTGTATCCGAACTTATCGGCGTGCTCGAACGCAGCGCGGATTATCCTTTCGGAATACTTACGTGTGAAGATACGGGTGGATACGGCCAGCTCTTCACGCGGACACCACGAAAAATTCTTTTTAAACTTGGGATGGGTCATCAGCGCATTGTAAACCTGATCGTCCGGGTTGGTCCACTCGACGCCTCCGTAGAGACCTTCGGTATTCTGGCGGAAGATCGCCACATCGACTTCCGGCTCTTCGATAGTGTTGTTCGCACCCTTGCGGATGAAGTTGAGCGGGTTGCCCTTGAAGGTCTTGCACGGACGCAGGCAGATGTCCAGTCCGAAGTGCTGACGCAGTCCCACGATGGGGCTGTAATAGACGTAACCTTTGTCCTGAAGCTCGGGGGCGAGTTCCTTCGCCGCATCCGATTTCGGTTTTGACGTGATCGCGCCAAAGAGGCTGATCTTGTGCTCCGTGAGCAGGTCGATGGTGCGTTGCGGAAGAGGATTGCCTTCCTTGCACCAGAATTCCCAGCCGATGTCGGCGTGGACGTACGACGCGCGGAAATCCGCCGCTTCGAGTACGCGGATCGCTTCCGGCAGTACGGTTTTGCCGATGCCGTCGCCAGGCATCAGAACGATTGTCATGTTCGCCATAGTTTCCTCCGTTTTCTTCCTTATTCTAACTTCTATCTTCTTGATTCTAAAGCACTTCTCTGACTACGTCTATCACGGTGCCATCGACCCACTTGATCGCGGCGATGACCTTCTGTCCGATAGTCGGTTTCTCCGCCTTGCCGCAGATCGCCTCGGCTTCGTCCTTCAGTTCCTGGATGGTCTTGATGGGAAGCCCGGAGTCCTTCGTCGCTTCGATGAGGTCGGTGCGTCGCGGGTTGATCGCGATACCGCGTTCGGTGACGATGATGTCGATCAGCTCGCCCGGTCCGCAGATGGTAGTAACCTCGTCGCGAATGACGGGGATGCGGTCGCGGAACAGCGGGATGGGCAGGATCACGTTCTTGCTGAAGAGGCAGTTCTGCCAGCCGCCGATGCCGTGCAGCAGGTAGCCGTCGGAGTGGGTGACCACGTTGGCGTTGAAGTTCACATCGACTTCGGTAGCGCCCAGGATCACGATATCCACCATACTGGCGAAGTTGCCCTTGCCGTGGTAGTTGTAGCTGGTGAAAGGACTCGTCCAGACGTGCGTCGGGTTCTCGCGCATGGAGCGGACGCCCTCGAGGTCGAAGGTCTGACCGTCCAAGATGTGCGTGATGAGCCCCTCTTCGAGCATGTTGACCAGATACTTGTTGCTTCCGCCGCGCGCGAATCCGCCCTTCATCCCCTTCCGTTTCAGGATTTCGGAGAAGAAGATGCCGATCGAGAGCGCGGTTCCGCCGGCTCCCGCCTGGAAGCTGAAGCCGTCCTTGATCAGGCCTGCCGCTTCGCAGAATTTCGCGGTCAGCTCGGCGATGTAGAGCCTGTCCGGGCTGCGGGTGATCTGGGTGGTGCCGGAGACGATCTTCTCCGGGATGCCGACCTTGTCCATCTCGACCACGAAATCGACGTAGTTGCCCTGAATCTGCCACGGTGTGCAGGGGAAGGGAACGAGGTTGTCGGTCACCACGACCACGCGATCCGCGTACTGAGAATCCGCCAGCGCGAATCCGAGCAGACCGCACGCCGAATCGCCGGTGAGTGCGTTCGCGTTACCGAAGGCGTCTGCCGTCGGCGCTGCGATCACAGCGATATCGATATGGACTTCGCCGTCCTGCACCGCCTGATAGCGTCCGCCGTGCGAACGAAGAACGCCTGCGCCGCGCATCTTGCCCTGGGAGGCGAAACGTCCCAACGGACCGTTCATGCTGCCTTCGATGTGGTGGATCGTGCCGTCTTCCAGGTAAGGAAGCAGCTCGCTGTGGCAGGGGAACGAGGCGGACGGGAACCATACGAGGTCCTTGATACCCAGGTCGTGCGCCGCGTGGAACACCAGGTTGGCCACCAGATCGCCGTTGCGGAAATGGTGGTGCGTCGAGATGGTCATGCCGTCCTTGATGCCCGACTTGACAAGCGATTCCTTGATGTCCTTGACGCGCTTGTCGCCGTCTGCGGGGTAGTCGATGCAGGTGGCGATGGGTGGTGCGGCCTTGCGACCGGTGGGCCGATACTTGCCCACGCCCATGAACGGGATCACCGGCTTGCCGTTTATCTCTTCCGGAATCATTCTTCCGACTGCGTTTTTCACTTCTTTACACATGGCTTTGTCCGCATTCTTGTCTGTTGATTTCACGCTTCCCTCCAGTCCTCGGCGAGGATGCCCGATTTGATCGCCAGCGTGATCGTCTTATGCGCACGCTTGACCACCGGCGGATCGATCATCTTGGAGCCCAGCGCGACAACGCCGAGTCCCTTCTCTTCCGCTTCGTGGAACGCCACGACGATACGCTTCGCTTTGTCGATCTCCTTCTGCTCCGGCGCGTACGCCGCGTTGATCACCATGATCTGACGCGGGTGGATGCATCCCATTCCTTCGAAGCCGAGGGACTTTCCGAAGGTCGCGAACGCGGTCAGCCCGTCCATGTTGTCGATGTCGGAATAGACCGAGTCGATCGCCTGGATACCGGCAGCGCGCGCAGCGTTGACCAGCATGCACCGCGCGAAGTAGGTTTCTTTGCCCTCTTCGGTACGCTGTGTGCCGAGGTCGGCGGTGTAGTCTTCGAGGCCGATCGCCATCGCCACCACCTGCGGTGACGCGGACGCGATCTGATACGCGTTCATTACGCCTTTCGCCGATTCGATGATGGGCATGATCCAGATATTCGACGCCTTCTCTTCATCCTTCTCGATGGCGTGGATTTTCGCCACCACCTCTTGAATCTGAGCGGCTTCCTCGCACTTGGGAAGCAGGATCAGGTTCACGCCGTGCGGTACGACGAATTCGAGGTCTTCCAGTCCCATGGGGAGTTGGTTGATGCGCACCATGCGCTCCGCGCCGTAGAAATTGACGTTGCGCAGCGAATTGCGCACCACGAAACGGGCTTCGTATTTCTTGGGTGGCGCGACAGAGTCTTCGAGGTCGAGGATGATGCCGTCCGGCTGATGGATTCCGGCGTTGATCGCCAGCTTGGGCGTGTTGCCGGGAAGATAGAGCCTGGCGCGGCGGAATTGATCGCGACGGGTTTTGTTCGTGTTTTGCGGAAGCGCGTCGAACAGGTATTCGTCCTTTGTGTCGATGCACTTCTTGATCGCGGCTTCGATGCGGGCGGCGATCACGTAATCGAGCGCGCCGGCGTCTTCGATCTTGAGGCTGGCGTTTTCGATCTTGTAGAAGTCCAGGACATCTTCCGCAAGCTTGTGAATCGACTTGCCGAAGAGCGCTTTGACCTTGCTTTCGATGACGATTTCACTGCCGCCGCTTTCTCTGACCTCGAGCGTGACACGGCAATCGGAACGGACACCGTCACCGAAATTGCCGATCGTGCAATGGTTTTCCATACGGAACTCCTTATTTCAGGAACTTGCCGATGTATTGGTATTCGGGTTCCAGTTTTCCTTGATGGATAATGATCGATTTCTTGATCGGGTAGGGCAGGCTCGACTGCTCGATGGGCTTTGACCAGTCGTTGTCCAGCATCGCCTTCATGAAGGGAAGAAGCGCTCGGGTAAAGCCGTCGGAGGATTCCATCGAGAATTCGCACGGCAGGTTATCGACCGCGCAGATGGTCACGCCGTCGCCCTTGTAGCCGTCTTCGAACTTGTCCTCGATCCCGTTGTAGGTATAGACGGGGTTGTCCGGATAGGTGGCTTTCACGGTGGCTTCGATGGAGCCCTCGATATCGCAGGTGATGTCGCCGATGGCGATCATCTTACCGCCGTCTTTCTGGATTTCGGCGAGGTCGGACCTGGTCAGGAACACCGGATAGCCCGGCGCCCAGTAGATGGCGTTCATATAGACCGAGCAGTATTTCAGCAGGGGCTTGAGCTTCGATTCGTAGTCGGGACCGTTCTTGAAGTAGTCCAGAAGATCGAAGCTGCTGTCGTCCTTGCGCTGCACCAGATGTTTTTCCTTGAACACCGCGAGGTAGATGCGGTCGTTCTTGTATTCGGTATCGAGCTTGCCGAGGTCGTCCGGATCGATCTCTTCGATGGGCATCTTCGAGATGATTTCGCGGCAGCCGGATGCGACGTGTCCGTATCCGAGCTGGAAGATCACGAAGGGACCGAGCTCTTCGGGGAAGCCGTTGCGCTGAATCTCTTCGCCCAGTACGCGAAGGTGCTCGACGGCGTCGCCGACGCGCTCGTATTCGAACGCGCGTTTGACTTCCGAGAGCGGTGTCTTCAGCCCGTAATGCTCTTCGAGGCGTCTTCCGATCGCCCACAGCGTATCGACCATGCCCGCGTTTCCGGCGAACTTGCCGAAGAAAACCAGCCGGCGATTCTGCTCGTCAACGATGCGCTCGTAGTCGAGGATGGAGCAACCCGCGTCCATGAACTCGCGCAGCATGGGCATGTTGTAATCCTGCCCCTTGATGATGTGGGAGAAGAACATGTGCGGTTTGCCGGGAACCATGTCCGGAATCTTGATCTCTTTCACGCCGATGATGAGGTCGCAATCGGAGAGGTCGTCCGATATGGTCGCGCCTACGGCTTGGTATTGATTGTTTTTATAGATGCGTAGTTCGGAGGGTTGCACGACAACGCCGTATCCCTGATCGATCAATTCTTTGACCGCATCCGGATTCAGCGGAACACGCGCTTCCCACTGGTTTTTCGTTTCTCTGAGTATTCCAAGTTTTCTCATGTACTGACTCCACTATGTTACGAATTTTCACCCCATGGACAATGTGCATCGCATGGCGGAAACCACGCGATGCACGAAGTTTAGAAATATTTCAGGTCGATACGATCAATCATAGAATCGTTCGATCACCTTGATATCGAGATTGCCGAGTTCTTCGAGGACCGGCAGATAGACTTCCGGCATCACGGGCATGTGGACGCCCGGTACGAAGAATTTTCCCTCGAGGATGTAGCGCACGGCGATGGCGGCCGGAAGCGAGACGGTGCGAGACATGGAAGAATCGCCATTCTCGATGCCGGTATCGATCATCGTCGAGGTGATGCGCTGTTCCTTGTCGCCATACGCGGCCACGAATTCGTGGTGCAGCACCAGCAGGTCGCGCTCGCCCTTGCCATAGGACATCTTGTCCAGCATCAGCGCGGTGAGGACATCGACCGCCGAGCCTTCTTCGATCGGCATCGGGGTATCGCCGATGATACCGAGCCATTCGAATTTTTTCAGGACGACGCTGTTCTCGGAGATATTGAAGCGCTTGGCCAGTTCGGCTTTGAGGCAGCCGTCCTTCGGCGCGCCGAGGACTTTCTCCATGACGAATTGCTGAACGGTTCCGCCCAGGTTCTTGTAGTAATCGTCGTCGTTGAAGAATCCCATCTGCGAGAGGATGTACCAGGTGTCGCAGTGGCTGACGTTACGCAGGGTACCACGGTACATGGTGCGGACGTCCTTGAGGTTGTAGAGGTCGATGTAGGGAAGGGAATCGCGGTTGACATACGCTTCGAACGTTCCGGCTCCCTCGACATCGAGGAACCAGTAGTGGCTGAAGAGGTTCTTGCCCGGTACTTCGACGACCTTGCCGTCTTTCATGTAGCGCGCGTTGTTGCCTGCCGCTTTCAGAACGCCTTTGGGCGCCCAGGAAAACTTGTATCCCCAGGGATTGGTATTGTCTTCGTGGGCGGGGAGTCCGCCGCAATAGGACATGAAGGATACGATCTTGCCGCCCTTTTCTTCCACTTCGTGGAAAATCTTCATCGCGGACATGTGGTCGATTCCGGGATCGACGCCGATCTCGTTCAGGATCATGATTCCCGCGTCTTTCGCGGCCTTGTCGAGTTCACGCATCTGAGGGCTGATATAAGATGTCGTCACCATGTTGGTCTTCAGTTCGATACACTTTTTCGCAACTTCCACGTGCAGTGTAGCCGGCAGAAGACTCACAACCAGATCACTTTCCTTTACCAGTTCTGCCATCTTGTCCATGTCGTTCGCGACGAATTGAATTGCCGTAGCCTTGTCGTGAGGCGCCGCCAGTTTTTCCGCTTTGGAAAGGGTTCTGCTGGCGATTACGATTTCGAAGCCGTGTTTCGCGAGGTAATCCACCATCGGCTTGACGACGAGTCCCGCGCCAAAAATGGTTACTTTCTTTGCCATTTATATCCTCCATTCCGGGTAAATTTAGTTGCACAGTTTGGGGTTCGCTTTTTACGTGTCAACCATAATCGACAAAAAAGCGGATTTTGTGAATGGTAAAAGGCCGATTTATTAGATATTAAGTGCGTTATCAGTGCTTTCGTGGGGTTTTCAGCCCGGTTTCCAGTTTGTTTCGCACCTCGCGTTTAATCCGCGCGGCAAGCGCTTTATCATGCTTTTTCAAGAACTGCTCAACCTCGGCACGGTCGTACTTTATCATCTTCCGGAGCACCCACGATAGCGCCTTCACGATCATGTCCTCGCGATCGTCCACCATCATCCTGCTGAACCGCAGCATCCGCTTGACGTCGCCCTTCAGATAGATTGTGCTTACCAGCGCCGTGCGACGTAGCCAGAGGTTGTCCGACTTCGCCCAGGCGAGAAGCATCGAATCGGGGATGTGCTTGTTCTTCCAGGCGGGGCCTACGATGTATTGCGCAAAGGTGTCGGTATCGGCCCAACTGCTCAATCCTTTCGCCAGGCGTTCCACGAGACCGGGTTCGATCGCTTTCATCGCCTCTTTGTGGTGGTGGACGAGTTCGTAGGCGAAGATGCGCAGATCGTGTTCGAAAAGCAGGATCGCGCCCAGCTTGAGCATGTTGACCGCAGGTGCTTTCTTCCAGATATTTGTGTAATATTTGCGGATTTCGCGGATGCTCTTCATGTAGCCGTCGCTGAACAGCTCGAGGTGCCGGGCGATGGTCTTCGCCTGAACCTTCGGCTCGAACGCCATCTCCAGCTTATCCATCTTGAATTTTTTGCGGTTCTCCTCCGTGTCGAAGTGCAGATGCCAGTTTTTGATCCGGTCATCGACGACTTCCGAGTACCAGATCAGCGTCTCCTTGAACTCCTTTGATTCCGGTATTCCCACGTGCGATCCGCTTGTTCGCCCGACGACGATCACCTTGTTGTCTTTGCTGAATATCTCGGACACGCAGATTTTATAATCCGGCCAGTGCGAGAAATAGAATTGCCACCACCGCACGAGCGTCTTTATCCGATAGATTTCCTCTTTGTCGAGGTCGATGAAGAGGTGGTCTTCCGTCATCATGGCGGTGATCTTGTCGAGATTATTGCTGTTGATCGCTTCGATGAAATCCAGTGTGATCCGAACCGGTTTCGCTAACATCGCATGACCTCGCGGTTGTTTGGTGAAGAGCGTCGATAATTATTTCCATACTGGCAAGGCGCAAAGAAATCGTCAAGAGAAAGTTCTTGCGCTATAATCACAATCTTGAATGATTTACCTTTGGTTCACGGGATGACGGGCGTCTTCAGGGGCGTTTTCATGGAGTTCGACCCGACACAATTAAATTCTTGCCAAACCATTACGCTCCCCGCATCCTTGACCATGGATTATAATTGCCTGAATTATATGGAGGTAACGGATGCAGCGAAAATGGTTCTTGTTTCTGTTTATAGTGATTTTTACCGCTACATTGTTTGCACGTCCGGCGCACGATATGGAATCGTATCGTCGCGTTCTGGATGATATACATTCCCGTGCCGATTCCGCGCACGGTTTCGACGTCCTTTCCTACGACATCACCATCGACATCGACCAGCAGGAAGAATACATCGAAGGCGTCGTCGTATCGACGATTCGGGCCGAGGAAAACCTCGATTCGATCACATTCGAGCTGGAAGAGCTGACTGTCGATGAAATCCTGCTCAACGGCGAGAGCACGACCTACACTCACGAGGACGGCGAGATCGATATCGCGCTCTCGGATATCGATAGCGGCGACGAATTCGTCGTGCAGATCAGCTACTTCGGCTATCCGCAGCAGAGCGACGACGTGTTCAGTATCGGCATGCTTTTCAGCAATTCGTACGTCTTCACGCTGTCCGATCCCAGCGGCGTACGCTGGTGGATGCCGGCCTACGATCACCCGTGGGAAAAGGCGGAATACGATTTTCATATCACCATTCGCGATGACTGGGTCGTAGCCTGCAACGGGCTGCGCACCGGAATCGACGACAACGGCGACGGCACCAGAACCCACCACTGGGAAGGTTCCTCGCCCATGGCCGGGCACGTCATCTGCATCACCGCCGCGAACTTCCTCGAACTCGAAGATAGCTACGGCGACCTGCCCATCCTCAACTTCGCAACCTCGTCCTACTACGACGAAGCGTTGGAGGACTTCTCCAACCTGCCTTACATGATCGAGGTCTATGAGGGCGTGTATGGCGAATACCCCTTCGAAAAATACGGCAACACCATCGTTCCCATGCAGACCTTCGGTGCCATGGAGCACCAGACCATGACCACCATGGGCAGCAGTTTCATCGATGGAAACCACGGCGGTGAAATCACCATCGCGCACGAGCTCTCGCACCAGTGGTTCGGAAACTGCGTCACCCCGCTGACCTTCGATCACGTCTGGCTCTCGGAAGGATTCGCCGTGATGTCCGAAGCGATCTACACCGAGCACTGGCAGGGCTTCGACGAGATGGTCGATTATGTCGATTCCGCGATCCACGGCTACTACATCAACTGGGCGAATTCCAACGGTCCGCGCACGATCTACGCGCCGCCCTACAACGAGACCTTCTCGCCACCCGTCTATGAAAAGGCCGCGTCCGTGCTGCACATGCTCCGGCTGATCCTGGGCGACGAAGACTTCTTCTACGCGGTGCAGACCTACTTCCAGACCTACCACAACGGCTGGGCGGTAACCGACGAGCTTCGCGCCATCATGGAAGACGTCTCCGGACTCGATCTCGAGCAGTTCTTCGAGCAGTGGATTTATTCACCCGGACTACCCGCGACCGAATACGCGCTCTTCTTCGCGGGGATCGGCTCCTACAGCCCGCAGATGCTATCGATGGTGAAAACCACTTCCAACACCGATACCGATTTTTACATTCACATACCCGTCCACGTGCTGTGGGAAGAGCATTTCGACTCGCTACTGGTCGCCGGTAATCCCGACACTCCCGCGGAGCAGATCAGCGATCTGACCGGCATCGGCGACTTCGAAGCGCAGATCGACCCGCACCACTGGGTGATCTCGCGCAGCAACACCGAGCACGTCATGACCCTGCTCGATGCCTCAGCCACCGATGGCGAGGTGATCGTCTATTGGCAGCCGTTCTGGGAGGATGCCCAGGTCGATGGCTACAACATCTATCGCTCCGACATGCCCGATCAGGGTTTCGAGCTGCTCAACGACGAACCGGTTTCCGGCGTGACATACGGCGACGAGGACGTCGTCAACGGTCAGACCTATTACTACTACGTGACCGCCGTGAAAAACGGCTTCGAATCGCTTCCCTCCCAGTCGATGGAAGCCACGCCGATCGACTTTCCCATGGATCAAGGCGTGCTGGTGGTCGATGAGACGCGCAACGGCGCCGGTACACCGGGGAATCCCGACGACTATCAGGTTGACAGCTTCTACAACAGCGTGATCAACAATATCTTCGCAACCCACGATCTGGACTCCGACGGCGACCTCGAGATCGTCATGATGCGCAATTACTCGACCATTATCTGGCACGACGACGACGCTACCCAACAGAACATCGGCGACTACGAAGGCGTCCTGACCAGTTACCTGCTCGCGGGTGGAAACCTGGTCATAAGCGGTTGGAAAACCGCGACCGAACTGTCCGAATCGTTTCGGAGCAATTTCCTCGGTACGGAAGAAATCCTTTTCTCGTCCGCCGCTGAATTCTCTGAGGCGATGTCCGACAGTTACCCCGCACTGGATGTCGATCCGGACAAGGTGCTGCCGGTCTGGAACGGAATGCTTCCCTACGTGGAGACCTTCGACAACCAGGACGACGTGATCTACAGCTTCCACAGCGATATCACCAGCGATCAGGAAGGACTTCCCTGCGCGCTTCGGACACAACCGGAGGGGATTCTGTATTGCCTCGGATTCCCGCTGTACTGCATGCAGGAAGATCAGGCGGAACTGCTGATGGACCAGATTCTTACCGATCTCGGCGAGACGGTGAGCATCGAGCAGGAAACGCAGGAAAAACCCACCATCCAGCTATCGGTATTTCCCAATCCCGCGCAGGCGACCGACGGACTCTCCATCAGTTTTTCGCTTCCGCGCCAGGAGAACATTGAAGCCTCGATCTACAACATCCGCGGTCAGTTGGTGGCGAAAGTCTCGCAGGGAGTCTTCGACACGGGTATCCACAGCCTGTTCTGGGACGGTATGGACAACCAGGGACGGCTGGTCTCGAGCGGCGTCTATTTCCTGAGACTCCAGACGCCCAACCAGCGCATGACCCGTAAGGTGCTGATTCTCCGCTGACCATGCGTCTCATCATCCTGTTGACGCTGCTTACGATCGCGAGTTCGATCGCGGCGATGGAACTTGTCGGAGAAACGATGCTCGATCTGGAACGCCAGGGACTCAAGGAGCATTACCCGGTTTCTTCGCGCGATTCCCTCAAGACCGTTTACCATACGATTGTCGAAAGGCTGAGTGAACTCTATCGAAGCGACGCGGATGAGCCGTTAACGCAGTTCTTTCATGATTTTTGCGATGTGTTGAAAAACGAATATGCCACGGCGCGACGCGCGGACCTCATCTCGCGCGATCTTGTCGAACAGCGGTACGATTGCAGTACGCTCTCGACGATGTTTCTGGACGCGCTCTTTATGGCTTCTGGGAAACTACTGGATTTCGCCCTGACCGAGCACCATGTGTTTCTTACCGACGGCGAACTCGACTACGATCCCATGCGGAAGGAGATTCGACCGGCGTCCGAGCGAACCGAATACGTTCACGTGGGCGTCGATCCGTCGAGCCTGACCTGTCGCACCATCGCGCTGGCGTACCGTAGCATGGCGGAAAACACGGACAGTTCCCGGCTCCGCGATGAATACCTGACCGCCTCGCAGAGCTGGTTCGAGGCGGGATTGAACTACGATGTACCCGATTTCACGATTCAAGCCGAACAGGCAGGGGAGTGACCATGACAAAGTTAATTATCTGCTTTCTGATTTTTGCTCTTCCGATTCTTCTGATTTGTCAGGAGGAACAGACCGTGTACAAGTTGGGGACGGGCAGTGAGACCGGCATATACTACCGGGTTGGTGAAGGATTGGCGTCTGCGGATGTCGAGCCGGTCGTTACCGAAGGCTCGGTGGAGAACATCGACAAGACCATGCAGGGCGTCTTCGGATTCGGAATCGTCCAGTCGGACCGGCAGTATCAGGCGTACTTCGGTCTCGAGGACTGGCAGGATGCCGGCGGACAGGCAAAGCTGCGGTCGATATGCTCACTCTATCCGGAGGCAATCACGCTAATGGCGTCGGAAGACAGCGGTATCCAATCGGTTTACAACCTGAAAAACAAGCGGATCAATCTCGGCGAGAAAGGCTCCGGACAGCATCAGAACGCGCTCGATGTGCTGACCATCATCGGCTGCGAACTCACCGATATTCAACCATATTATCTCGGTCCGCAGGCTGCCGCCGAAGCGCTTCAAAACGGTGAGATCGACGCCTTCTTCTACACCATCGGTCATCCAAACCAACTGGTGATGCTGCTGTGCGAGAAGGACACGAAGATTCGATTTGTGCCCATCGTGGGATACGACGCCGAGAAGCTGCTGATGGACTATCCCTACTACTCGAAGGCGGTCATTCCGAAAGAATTTTATCCGAAGTCGTTGAACGAAGAGGATGTCGAGAGTATCGGCGTTCGCGCAACGCTGGTTACGTCAAGAGACATTCCGGACGAGGTTGTCAGGCAGCTTACGGAGCGGATATTCGAGCATTTCGACCGATTCATCTCGATCCATCCGGCACTGAGGAATCTGAAGAAGAGCGAGATGTTTCAGTCCTTGTCCGCGCCGATTCACCCGGGCGCGATCGAATATTATCGTGAATGCGGTTTGATCGATTCGATTTCGGGACACTTGTTGCAATAGGCGATTTTTTTACTCGTTCGACCGGATGATCCTGTCGTCGAGCGCACTTTCAATTCGTCGCACAATTTCGCGCATTGCCTCCTCGCGCAGCAGCAGGTTTTTCAGTTGCAGCGCGTTTTGGCGTGCTTCTTCCGATGTCTTTCCGAATCCTCTCGTGTCGCGGTATTCCTCGTTGGGCAGACGCCAGGTCATGAGGGTATGCGATTTCGACGCGTCGAGCAGGCGCAGGTTGAGAACCGATCTTGCCGCCTTGAAGCCGAAGACAGTGCTTGTCGAATCGACGGTGGCGCGGAATTCCGCCTGGATAAGGTAGTCCGGGTTCGATTGCATGATCTTGAATCCGCGATCCTGAAGGCGGCGCTCGAGTTCGGCGGCGAGCCAGGAGCTTTGAGGGTGCGTCTGGATATCCAGCGAGAGGGTGATGTTGTGGTGGTTGAGCGGTGATGGCAGGTTGGTCTGGACACTGGGCAGGAACTGTGTCACGTCGGACTGATCCTCTGTGCATCCTGCCACGATGAGCAATTCCGCGTCCTCGATACCCTCGAACTGGTAGTCGATACCAATGACGCCGTTGACGTCGGAATACACGATCCGGTCGATTTTCAGCACATCTGAAATGATTCGCACGGGCATCCCGGGGACCGGTCGGTCATCGATCTTGACGATATACAGCAAGTTGCCGGAGACGTTTCCGTTTCGTTCCGCGAAATCGATATGCATGCGACCGGTGAGGTTGCGCAGGATTCCCTCCAGGCGTGTCTTTTCTTCCTGAAACCGGCGATATTCGGGCAGGTGGATCATCCAGTATTGCGAGAGGAACTCCCTCTCGATGCGCGTGACCGATTCGTAGAGCAGGAAGAGTTCGGGAATATTCGACGGCTCGGGATTCGACCACTGGGATATCGGTTCCAGGGTTTGGAACTGGCGGGAGAATTGCCGGATGGTCTCTTTCCACAGCGCCCGGAATTCCTTTTCCCGGAACGGTACCGCGACCCAAACCTTGTAGTATCGCGTGATGCCATCCCGCGACCGGCGTTCCCATTTCTCGATGTAGCGGCTTTCGGCCGACACCTGGAGGATATTGCGGGCGTAGAGTCTTGTCATGTCCCGGGTGCTCAGGCTGCGATTGACGATGCCGTTTCGGATGGTGTCAGAGCCGGTCTCGATGGTCTCGATAATGATTTCGATGCCCAGGCTTTCCACGATCTGGCGGCGCGCGTCCTGCATGGCGTTTTCCACCGCCTGCGCTTCGGTGGGCATGGGCTGTGACACCCCAACGTACATGGGCGCGGAAAGACCTTCTCTAAGATCGCGATCGCCTTTCCTCTCGATCAGCCTTTCCTCGCCGACCGACAGCGCGCATGCCGCAAATAGAATCATGATGATGATAGACAGGTATCTCATGAGGATAATATAAGATTGATCGTGAAATATCCCAACTCGTTGTGGAGACCCTCACCCTGCCCCTCTCCCACAAGAGAAAGTAGAGACCCTCACCCTGCCCCTCTCCCACTTCGTGGGCGAGAAAACATCGCGTTTCAGATGGTGATTCATCTTAGCTCCTTCTCCTCCCGATGCATCGGGACGGGAGAAGGCGGGGGATGAGGGTCTCCAACGAAAAACTTGCCATCATCGGATGCATGTATTAAGCTGTCGCAAAAAAGGATTACCAATGTTTACACAACCTGTAGGTTTTGCGCTTGCACTGACGGTTTTTGCCGGACTCTCGACCGGTATCGGTAGCGCGATCGCGTTCTTCAGCAAGCGCACGAACGAGTCGTTTCTGTCGGTGACGCTTGGATTCTCGGCAGGGGTGATGCTGTACGTGTCGTTCGTGGAGATATTCCAGAAGGCTCGGGACGCGTTGTGTGCGGATTACACGGTAAAAACGGCGTACTGGCTGGCGGTGGGCGGATTTTTTGCTGGAATGTTGATCGTTGCGCTGATCGACAAGCTCGTGCCCGATTTCGAGAACCCGCATGAGGCAAGGCATGTCGAGGATATCAACGAGGAAAAGAAGAAGCAGAAGCTGCTTCGGATGGGATTCCTGTCGGCGCTGGCGATTGCGATCCACAACTTTCCGGAGGGACTCGCGACGTTCACCGCGGCGCTGGCCGATCCGACGCTCGGTGTGACCATTGCCGTCGCCATCGCGATCCACAACATCCCGGAGGGGATCGCCGTGTCGGTACCGCTCTACTACGCGACCGGCAGCAAGAAGAAGGCCTTCGTGTGGTCGTTCCTGTCAGGACTGGCGGAGCCGGTGGGCGCGGTGATCGGGTATCTGCTTCTGATGCGGTTCATGAGCAGCCTCATGTTCGGCGTGATCTTTTCGTCCGTGGCGGGTATCATGGTGTTCATCTCGCTGGATCAGCTCCTGCCGACCGCGGAGGAATACGGCAAGCACCACCTGGCGATCTACGGTCTGGTTGGCGGGATGGCCCTAATGGCGCTCAGTCTTCTTCTTTTCGCGTAGCTGCTTGAAAGTCTTGCTTTTATCCAGTATCCTCGGGTCCGATTCTTCTTTCGGTGGAGGCGGTAGAAATTCGATCTCGAGCGGATAGGCGTTCTTCAGGACGATCTGTTCGTGGGAGAAAATGGTCTCCGCGCCGATAACGCGACGTCCACCGGCGATCGACTGGATGAACTGGTAGAGGTTGCGGCCGGATTTGGTTGGACGGTTGGTCTCGCAGGCGTCAAGGAAGATAACGCCGTCTTCGGGCATCTTCGCAAACAACGCTTCGAACTCGGTATCGGTGGTGTCGAGGAATCCCTTGTCGGCATTTTTTTTCCGCGCTTTCTCGGCAAGAACTTCACTCGAGAAGAGGCCGGAGAAATTCGACATATCCCGGAATTCGATCGATTCGGCATTGCCGTGACCGCAGAATGCGAGCAGCTCGACTTCGTTCATCTCGTCAAAGGCTTCCGCGATCTGGCCTTCTTGCTCGATAAACACGATCTGCGTATCGTAAGCCTGCCAGATTTTGTGGAACAATTCCAAAGCCGCATCCGAGGTGAACTCGTTATTATAGTCTGCATAGGAGAAAAGGAACAGCGCATTGGGTCGCTCGGTGTATTTGTATTCCGTAATCATTCCGGTCGGAACCCGCAGCGCGTTCAAACGCTGTATCCATCTGAACTCGATACCGGCATCGAGTAGTGTGGAAGCGTATTCACGGGTACCGCCGTCCTCGATGAATCTCTTCAGTGTCCACATCTGGAGGTGCTCGATTCCAAGGTAGAATTCCAGATCGTCCAGTGACATCCGGTATTTGTTGTAATGCCACATGAAACTGCGAGGATTCACATCGTGCGCGTCGAACAGATCGAGGACTTTTCGGGCAAAGAGCGTATCGCCGCCCTGTTCGAGATACTGGATAATGATCGGCCCGTCGAACAATGGTTGATCTTGTCGAGTTCGCATATTCGCGAGGCTCAGAACGACATCTTCTCCGGCTCCGATTGCCTTTAAATGGGCAATGTTGTGACCGTAATAGAAGTATTGACGCCCACCTTCGCTCCGAAGACTCGCCAGACTCTCGGCGTATTCCACCGTGCCGCCGCAGCGCAGGAACCACGCGACATCCGTAGGTTTGAAGAGGTTCTGACTCCGGTCGTCTTTCATCGAGAGCAGGTGGTCGATCGCCTCGAAACCCGCACCGGTCGCGCGGAGCAGTGCGATTTCCTTCTGCTCGAGCTGCGGCTTGCCGTCCTTGGTCTGCAATTCCTCCAGTTGGTCTGTGATGGAAATGTGCTCCTTCGGCGCTTGCGAGCAGCCGACGATCAGGATCAGGGTGGCGAGGATTGCCGTTATCGCTTTCATATCAACTGAAGGTCAGCACGAAGATGCCGCCAACGGTCATGCAGATGCCGATGATTTTCTTGAGCGTGATCGCCTCGCCGCTGAAGAGGATTCCCATGATGGCGCCGAATAGGGGAGAGGTGAACGCGATGGGCATGACTTTTCCCAGCGGCGCGCCCTTGATCGCGATGTAGAAGCACAGCATGCCGCACGCACCGGCAGCGACGCCACCACCGATCGCCATGTAGAGCAGTGCCTTGGTCCCGGCGTACTGTAAGGTCTTCCATTGCGGAAAACTGACGGCGCCCAGGATCAGGAGCGCGACGAAGGTTCGGATGGTGATGCCCATCTGCGGGGCGAGGTTGCCCATGTGCAGACCCTTCTTTTCGAAGTAGCCGCCGACGCCCCAGAAGAACGCGGTCAGAAGTGCGAATAGTTGAGCTTTCATCGATTATCCTTCGGATGTTGTCTTTTTGAAGATAACGTTTCGTTTTTCAAGGTGTTTCAGGATTTCGCAAAAGTGCTGTTTGCCGAGGTACTCGGGCGGACAGATGCCGGCGCGAATGAACTTTTCTTCGAGTACAAGCGTCGCGGCGGCGGTGCATGTGTAGCCGGTCGTGCGCGACATCGAGGAAAAACCGGTCTGGGTGTCCTTCTGATCCAGCAGGTCGTAGGTGATGGTGGTGCCGTCGTCCTTGCCCTTGCCTTCGACGATGATTCGCATGATGGTGTAGTCGATGTCCGACGGTTTGAGCTTCCATTGGTCGAAGAGCAGTTTTGCGGTCATGGCGAGGGGTGAAATCCAGTTGTCGTTGATGCGTACCTCTTCCTTGCTGAAGAAGCCGCTATCCCGGAGGATGCGCATCAGGTCGATATGTCCCGGATAGCGCATGGTCTTTTCGATCATGTCGGGCACATCCATGGTCTTGATCAAGGTGCGCAGGCCGTCGGTATTGAAGGCTTCGAGTGTGCCGACGCCGTCGAAATCGAGGAGTTCCGGATCGGAGAGGGCTGGTCTGGCGACGACGACGCTGTCACGCACGATGCGCGCGGGACGGGTGTATTCCTCCAGCACGTCGATAGGCGAGAAGGGTGCTTTGTATTGCCAGGGTAGTGTGCGCACAGCCGGCAGTCCGCCGACGTAGCAGGTGAAGCTACCCACGTCCATCCTGGAGGCGTGGTGACCGAGGATGATGTTGCTCATGCCCGGCGCGATACCGCAATCGACGATGGCGATCACGCCGTTTTCCATCGCAAATTCGTCCAGCAGGAAGGGGTCCTGCTCGAAGAAGCTGATATCCACCACGTTCTTACCGGCTTCGATGATGCGTTTCAAGGTCTCGAATCCCATGAATCCGGGCACGGCGCTGATCACGAGGTCGCAATCCGTGATTGCCTCTTTCAGCTTTTGTTCGATGCTCAGATCGGTGATGAACGGCTCGATGGGGTACTTCTCTTCGAGCGCCATCAACGCGCCGGGAGACTGGTCATATACATGCACTCGATACCGTTTCGAGAGATCGGCGGCGATCGCGCTTCCCACCATCCCACAGCCGAGTACGCTTACTTTCTTCTTCATAAGACCTCCAGACAATGTAATTGTTCATTTATTGCGTTGGTTGCCGCCCGATGTCAAGAAAATCGAGGGAAACGCCGCTCGATGGTCATCCATTGTGATTTTCAGACGAAGTCTGACAAATCGAATCCCCCTGCGCATCTTCGCCCGATCCCGCAACCGACGTAGATATACCGCGACTTCCATACTACCGGACACGGAATAAAGTCGCGGAACACTACGCCTATTGCGGGATCGGACGAACCTGCCAGGCGGAGCTGTATGATTGCCGTGAAATTTATCGCGCGCAACGAAATCAACATTCGGAAGACCTCGCTTCGCTAAACTGGTATTTGCAAGCAAATACTACGGCTTCGCTCGGACATTCAGAAGTTGATTCCCCGGAAACCTTCCAGAGGAGGGAAAACTTGCGGCAGCATTTCCGTGTAATAGAAAAACCGGTATCGGCGTTATACAGGAGAAATGACAATGTGGAGGTAACACAATGAAACGAGTCATCATCATTTCGATGCTGCTTATGGCGCTGACTCTATCGGCGCTTCCACTGACGGAGGAGGGTAAGTCTCCATTCGTCGATGTGGTAAGGAATATACGTGAATCGGTGGTTCACATCAAGGTCGAATCGGAGATGCAGGTGAATTTCCGCAATCCGGGGTTCGAGGAATTCTTTCGGTTCTACTATCCGCAAATGCCGCAGACCCGCAAATCAACGCAACTTGGAAGCGGTTTCATCTTCAGACGGGATGGAAACGATCTATACATCATGACCAACAACCATGTCGTCGGGAGCAACGAGAAATCCGAAATCAGTGTCACACTGGCGGACAAAGCGAAGTTCGAGGCGGAAGTGGTGGGCAGAGATCCGAACACCGATCTGGCGGTGATCAAGATCACGGTCGATAAGGACGAGGTCGTGCCGATCGCGCCGCTGGGCAATTCGGACGAGCTCGAGGTGGGCGACTGGGCGATCGCGATCGGGAATCCGTTCGGCGAGCTTGGTCTGGAGCGCACCGTGACCGTCGGTGTGATATCGGCGAAGGGCCGCTCCAACCTCAACTTCGGCAACGAATCGCCCATCTATCAGGACTATATCCAGACCGACGCAGCGATCAACCCGGGCAACAGCGGTGGTCCCCTGTTGAACATCAAGGGTGAGGTGATCGGCGTCAACGCGGCGATTACCAGTCCCGCAGGCGGTAACGTCGGCATCGGATTCGCCATCCCGGTCAACATCGCGAGAAAGGTCTCCAGCGACCTGATGAGCGAAGGACACGTGGTGCGTGCGTACCTCGGTATCGTGCCGCAGGAAGTGACGCCCGAGCTGAAAGAGAACCTCGATCTCGACGATATCGCGGGTGTGCTCGTTGCAAGGGTGGCAGAGGATACCCCTGCGGAGAAGGAAGGCTTGAAGAAGGGCGACGTCATCGTGGAGATCGAAGACGAGGCGATCACCTCCGTTTCGCAGTTCCGGCTATTGGTCGCCAATCAGGTGCCCGGCGAGAAGGTGCGTATGCGCGTGATCCGCAAGGGCAAATCGATGGTTTTCAGCCCCGTTCTGGAAGAGTTCCCCGAGGATGAGAGCGTCGCGAAGTCGGACGACAAACCCGAATCGAAAGACCTCGGTATCCAGGTTATGTCGCTGGACGACGACCGCGCGTATCGTTTCCGGACTCAGGCGGAAAACGGCGTGATCGTGACGCAGGTGAATCCTGATTCTCCAGCCGCGGACGCCGGTATCCAGCGCGGCGACGTGATCCTCGAGGTGAACTACCAAACTGTCGAAAATGTGAAGGATTTTAAAATGCAGATCGACGACGCCACGGACAACGGCAAGTCGGTGCTCCTGTATGTGCTTTCGCAAAATCGCTACTATCGTTATGTGGCGGTTGAATTAAACTGACATCCAATCACCAACTCAAATAAAGCGAATGCCACCCTGATCAGGTGGCATTCGTTTTTTTCTATCGGTACGCAGGCACCTGTGGGTTTTGAAGAATGAAAAACCTGAACCTGCATGTCCCATGGTCCGCCAAGCTCCTGTGATTTTCAGACGGAGTCTGATAAATCGAATCCCATAAACTTGGCATCTCTTATCCCCAAGGAACGCGGACGTCCTCGTCCGCATCTCTCATTCTCTTCTTCTCTGTAGCTGCCGATCTCCGAGCGGCGTTCTTTGAGGGAGGCTCGCCCGGAGGTCAAGCACTACGGGGGACTGAGGGATGCGGACGCGGACGTCCGCGTTCCATGGAAGAAGATATGCAGGCAGGGTGCCTGCGTACCGTTCGAAAATCACGCCTCGAACACGAATCGGTCGTTCGTGTAATCCACGCGCACGTTGTGGTTCGGCAGGATGTTGCCGGAAAGCATCTCTTTGGCGAGGTTGTTCTCGATCTCGCGCTGGATGACTCTCTTGAGCGGTCTGGCGCCGTACTGCGGATCGAATCCCTCCTGCGCCAGTCGGTGCATGGCTTCTTCCGTTACATCGAGCAGAACGTGTCGTTCCGCGAGCCGCTTCCGAAGCTTTGCCAACTGAATCCCGACAATCTGCTCTATCTGCGGCTGGCTCAATCGATGGAACAGAATGATGTCGTCGAGCCGATTGATGAACTCCGGTCTCAGGTACTGCCTCAGAATATCCATCAACTGCGGTCGAATCTCGTCGAGGTCGTCCGCGAGGGTGTTGAAGATCAGGTCGGATCCCATGTTCGACGTCATGATGATGACCGTGTTCTTGAAATCGACCGTGCGACCCTTGCCGTCGGTGAGTCTGCCGTCGTCGAGGATTTGCAGGAGCACGTTGAAGACGTCGTTGTGCGCCTTCTCGATCTCGTCGAACAGGATCACGCTGTAGGGCTTCCTGCGAACCGCTTCGGTCAGGTAACCGCCCTGGTCGTAGCCCACGTAGCCGGGTGGCGCTCCGATCAGCCGCGCGACCGAGTGACGCTCCATGTACTCCGACATATCCACGCGGATCATCGCCCTCTCGGTGTCGAACAGAAACTCCGCAAGCGTCTTTGCGAGCTCGGTCTTGCCCACGCCGGTGGGACCGAGAAAGAGGAACGATCCGATGGGGTGGTCGTTGTCGGACAGCCCGCTACGGGAGCGACGGATGGCGTCGGACACCGCGCGGATTCCTTCCTGCTGCCCGATCACGCGCCTTGCAAGATGGTCTTCCATGGTCACGAGCTTCTGCATCTCGCTCTGCATCAGCTTCGAGACCGGGATGTTGGTCCACTTCGATACGACCTGCGCGATCATCTCCTCGTCGATCTGCTCCTTCAGAAGCTGCTGATCCTGCGGGATTTCGGACAGCTTGGCGCGCAATTGATCGAGCTGTTTCTGCTTGCCGTTCATCGTGCCGTAGCGCAGCTCCGCGACCCTGTTGTAGTCGCCGCTGCGCTCCGCGATCTCGGCGTCCGCCTTGATCCGGTCGATCTCCTCGGAGACCTCGCCGATCTGCTTCAACAGATTCTTCTCGTACTCCCAGCGCGTCTTGAGCGTCGCCTGCTTCTCCCGGAGTTGCGAAATTTCCAGGTCGCACTTTTCCAAACGTTCCTTCGAAAGCGGGTCCTTCTCCTTCTGCATGGAGAGCTTCTCGATCTCGAGCTGCCGCAGCCTTCGCTCGATTTCGTCCAGCTCGACGGGCATGGAGTCGATCTCCATACGCAGGAGCGCGCACGCCTCATCGACCAGATCTATTGCCTTGTCGGGCAGGAAGCGATCCGAGATATAGCGATTGGACAGCACCGCCGACGCCACCAGCGCGCTGTCGGTGATCTGCACGCCGTGGTGCGCCTCGTATTTCTCCTTGATCCCGCGCAGGATGGAGATGGTCTCCTCCTCGCCCGGTTCGTTGACCAGTACCGGCTGGAACCTCCGCTCCAGCGCCGCGTCCTTCTCGATGTACTTGCGGTATTCGTCCAGCGTGGTCGCGCCGATACAGTGCAGCGAACCGCGCGCCAAAGCCGGTTTCAGCATATTGGAAGCATCGACCGCGCCTTCGGCGGCACCGGCACCCACCACAGTATGGAGTTCGTCGATGAACAGGATGATTTTCCCCTCCGAGTCCTCGACCTCCTTCAAGACCGCTTTCAAGCGCTCCTCGAATTCGCCGCGAAACTTGGCCCCGGCAAGCAGCGCCGCCATGTCCAGCTCCACAAGGTCCTTGTCCTTCAGGTTTTCCGGCACGTCCCGGTCGATCACCCTGCGGGCGAGTCCCTCCACGATCGCGGTCTTGCCCACGCCCGGATCGCCGATCAGGATGGGATTGTTCTTGCGACGTCGGGAAAGTATCTGGATGCTTCGGCGGATTTCCTCGTCACGCCCAATCACCGGGTCGAGCTTTCCTGTACGCGCGAGCTCGGTAAGGTTGCGTGCATAGCGCTTGAGCGCCTGGTACTTCGCCTCGGGATTCTCGTCGGTCACGCGCTGCGAACCGCGGATGTCCTTGAGCGCTTCGAGCACCTTCTTGCGGTCGATGCCGTGGCGCTCGAGCAGTGCGCCGGCGTCGCATTTCGTCTCCAGCATACCCAGCAGTACGTGTTCGAGGCTGATGAATTCGTCCTGCATCTTCGCGGCATCCTTCTCCGCCGCGTCCAGCACCTTCTGCATGTCGCCGGAGAGGTACGCCTGACCGGCACCGCTCACGCGCGGCAGGTCTTCGATTCTGTCGTTTATTTCGCGGCCGAACTGCTGCGGATCGACGCCGATCTTCCGCATCAGGGGCGGAATGAAGCTTTCGTCCGTTCCAAGCATCGCCGACATGACATGCAGCGAGCCGATCTCCTGATTGCCGTGCTCGATGGCGATCTGGCGCGCCTTTTCGAGCGAATCCCGGGTCATGAGCGTCAGTTTGTTCAGGTTCATATCACCTCCGAATAGAATGAATTTTGTAATAAGATAGGTGATACGGCGGTAGTTGTCAAGCAAAATTAGCAGTCTTGGGGTGGCGAGTGCTAAGAAAAGCCCTCATCCCCTAACCCCTTCTCCCGCAAGCGGGCGAAGGGGAACCGATGGTGCACCTTCTTAATAACTCCCTCGCCCACGAAGTGGGAGAGGGTTGGGGTGAGGGTTTTCAATATAAGGGGTTAGGGGATGAGGGCTCTACCCCCAATGCTCGTAAAAGTACTTTCCGAGACCGAGCGTGAAAACCAATGCGCCGTAGATCGCATGCTCCAGCGCGGTCAATGCCAGCGATCCGGATTTGCGGTAGGTCTTGGTGAACATCCATCCGCCGGCAAAGGAGAAGGCGAGGGCGATCCAGTTGTCGTAGATGATGTGCAGAAATCCAAAGGATACGATGCTGGAAATGTCGAGGTACTTGCCGAAGACGGCTCGATAACGCTCGAAGAAGAAGGTGCGGTAGATCAATTCCTGCGGGTAGGCGGACAGGATGGGATAGAGCAGCATGATCAGAATCCAGAGCCGGAGATGGTTCTTCGGAATCCAAAAGAGTGCTTCCCGCTCGAATACGATGGTATAGACGGTCAGGAATGCCGCCACGATCAGCATCCGGAGCAGGATCGACTTGATCCTGAATCCTCGCGCGCCCCATAACTTCTTGCGGTCGAACGAAATATCGGTGAGTAGCATCACGATGCAATAGACCAGCACCGAGAACAGCAGCAGGAATTTCGGGAACTTGAACAGCTCCATCCACGCGAGGATCGGCAACAGGATGAAGATCAGTAGAAACTCGAGTGCGAGCAGCAGGTTACGCTTCATTCAGCACGCCGTAAAACTGGTTTCCGTTGGGAACGACGCGGATTTTCACGTTATCACCGTACTTCGCCTTCAAGCCCTCGAGAACCGCCTGCCAGTTATCACCAACCGTAAAGTGCATCGCTTCGACATCTTCCCTCGCCATCTTCGAGAAGAGGACGATTTCACCTTTCTCCATCAGCTTCGCGGTCGCCACGGCGCGGTGTCCGCCCACGGTGATCCGCTCCGGCGGGATTTTCAGCAGTTTGGACGGGTGATCGACCATCCTGAGGAAGCGCATCATCTCGTCCGATCCGGCGCCTTCGTTGCAGGGACTGAACACGATCACGGTTCCGCCCTCGCGCAGAACGGGGAAGACATTGTTGAGGCACTTCTGTGTATGGAACAGTGTGCGGTCTTTGGGCTGACCGCCCGGCGTGACCACGATCGCATCCGCGAGCCCACGGCACGGAACGCTGAGATGCTCCCGCATGTGTCTCGCGCCGGCATGAAATGCGTCGTGGATATCGCCGGAGAAGATTTTCGCGATTTGCTTGTGATCGTCGAGGATCAGGTTGATATTGAAATCGACGTTCGCCAGCGCCGCCGCCTCACTCATCTGAAGGTGGATGGGATTGTCCTCGAGTCGCGCCAGATCGACGCGCCTGTCCAGTACCATGCTGTGGTTGCTCCGGATGGTTTCGTAGCTGCTGACGCCGGGAAGGATGCTCTTGCGGCCGCCGGAGAAACCCGCCATGTAGTGGGTGTTGATCACGCCCGTGGTGATCAGGAAATCCGCGCTCGCGGCGATGGGATTCATGAAGAAGGGGTTGCGGGCGTTCAGATCGCCCATATAGACCATGTCGTCGGCGCGGCAGTCGTTGCAGTGAAACGGAAAGCTCTCCACCACGGAGGTGCCGTACTGCCGGCGCATCTGCTCGATGTTCATCGTGGGGTGCGTGCCGGTGGCGATGAGGAACTCGATGGCTTCGGGGCTCACGCCGCTCTCGATGAGGTGGTCAATCAGCGGCGGCAGGATCACCGGGTAAGGGCACCCGCGCGTGTGGTCGGTGAGGATGATGACCAGCTTTTTAATCGGCTTGCGCTGGAGCAGCGTTCCGAGCGGCTCGGTCCCAATGGGATTATCGAGGCTTTCGAGCAGCGCTTTTTCGGGATGTTCGATCACCGCGACGTCGTGCAGTTGCAGGACATCGAGGATGTTTCCCTCGTCGATTTCGATGGGATATGTACCGTCACCGTAGGGCAAGTCGAATCGCATGGCTCCTCCTAATGCGCTTCCAACCAGTTTTCGCCAAAGCTGAAATCGACCACCAGCGGGACGATTCCGGAGAGGTGCTTCGGCATGGCGTTTTCCATCAGCTCTCTGATCTTCCGGGTCGCTTCCTCAACCTGATTCCTGGCGACCTCGAAGACCAATTCGTCGTGAACCTGTATGATCATGGGATACTCGGGCAATACGCGATGGATGTCGATCATGGCGATCTTGATGATGTCGGCGGCACTGCCCTGGATGGGCATGTTGATGGCGACGCGTTCGGCCTCGCTGCGGATGCGCTGGTTGGAGCTGCGCAGACCGGGCAATTCGAGTCTTCTGCCCAGCATGGTTTCGGCGTAGCCTTTATCGCGGGCTTTCTTGATCTGCTCGTCGATGAATGCTTTCATGGTCGGGAACTTGGCAAAATAGTTTTCGATGAATTCTTCGGCTTCCTTGCGCGAGATGTTCAGTTCGCCGGAAAGCCGGTTCGGGCCCATGCCGTAGAGGATGCCGAAGTTGATGACCTTGGCGTGCTTGCGGTCGTCGGAGGTGACGTCGATCGGGTCCTTCTCGAAGATGATCGCCGCCGTCTGCCGATGGATGTCCTCTTTGTTGCGGAAGGCGTTGATGAGGTTTTCGTCGCCGGACATGATCGCCGCCAGCCGCAGCTCGATCTGCGAGTAGTCACCCGCCAGAATGACGCAATCGTTCTTCTGCGGCACGAACGCCTTGCGGATTTCCCTGCCGAGGTCGGTACGACTGGGGATGTTCTGCAAATTCGGGTTGCTGCTGGAGAGGCGTCCGGTGGAGGCGATGGTCTGGTTGAAGCTGGAGTGGATGCGTCCGGTGTGCGGGTTGATCATCTTCGGTAGCGCGGTGGTGTAGGTGCTTTCCAGCTTGGTCAGCTTGCGGTATTCGATCAGCGTCCGCGCGATGTCATGTTCGCGCGCGAGTGTTTCCAGCACGCTGTTATCGGTGGAGAAGCCGGTTTTGGTCTTCTTTATCGGCTTGATGCCCATGTCCTGGAAGAGCACTTCCGCGAGTTGCTTCGTCGAGTTGATATTGAACGGTTTTCCGGCGGATTCGAATATCTCTTTTTGCAGCTCCGCGATACGCTGCTGGGTCCTTTTCGATATGTCATCGAGGATGGATGTGTCGATATAGACGCCGTTCTCTTCCATGTCGGAGAGCACTTGAATGAGCGGCATCTCGATGTCGAAGAAGAGTTTTTCCAGCCCTATGTCGGCGAGACGTTTGCGATAGACGCGGAAGAGCCTGAGCGTGATATCGGCGTCCTCGGCGGCGTAGCGGCAGGCGTCCCGGGTGTCCGTCATGTCGAAGGTCTCCTGGTTCTTGCCCTTGCCGATCAAGTCGGATATCGGGATCATGGGGTAGCCGAGTTCGCGCTGGGAGCAGCTATCGAGGCTGTTGCGCATCTCGCCCGGATCGAGCACGTAGGCCGCGACCATGGTGTCGAAGTGGATGTTCCCGATGGTCCATCCGGCGCGCTTCAGGACGTGCATGTCGTACTTGATGTTGTGCCCGACCAGCTTGCAACCCGCGAGCGCTTTTTTCAGACCGGCAAGCGTTTCGTCGAAATCGAGGTTGTCGGACATACTGTGCGCGACGGGCAGGTAGTACGCCTTTTCCGGTTGCCAGCAGAGCGAGACGCCCACAAGCCGCGCCACCATGGGATCGGTCGAGGTGGTCTCGGTGTCGATGGCGACGATATCGTCGGATGGGATGTCCTGTAAAAGTTTCTCGAATTTCTCGCGCGTGTCGATCAGGATCGATTCGAATTGCACGCCACTTTCCTGTGCGGGGGGCTGTTCTTCGCCGAAGAGATCGATCTCCTGCTGTCCCGCCACTTTCTTCAGGATCGATTTCAGCTCGTACTCCTGAAAGAACGGGATCGCTTTGTCGATATCGCCGCGTTTGAAGGGGAATTTCTGACGGTCGATCTCGATCCCGACATCGCGCACCATGCGAGCCAGTGTTTGGGACAGGAAGGCGTTGTCGCGATTCTCGACCAGTTTATCGCGGGTGCCCTGGGGCGTTACATCCTCGATATGTTCGTAGATGCTCTCGAGTGTACCGAAGTCGTTCAGCAGCTTGGCGGCGCCCTTCTTGCCGATGCCCTTGACGCCCGGGATGTTGTCCGCGGTGTCGCCCACCAGCGCGAGGTAATCGACGAACTGCTCCGGCGTGACGCCGTACTTCGCTTCGATCTCTTCGCGGCGTAGCGTTTCGTTTTTAAAGGGGTCGTACATCTCGATGTTGTCGTCGATGAGCTGCGCGTAGTCCTTGTCGCCGGTGACCAGCACGATCTCGAAGTCGTCGCGGCATTTCTCGGCGATGGTGGCGATCACGTCGTCGGCTTCAAATCCCGCTTTGGTGCAGGTGGTGAGCCCGACGGTGTCGAAGAAGTCGCGGATAGGCTGGATCTGTCCGACGAGGTCTTCGGGCATTTCGGGACGGTTCGCCTTGTAGTTTTCGTCCAGCTTGTGCCGGAAGGTCTTTTCCCGAAGGTCGAAGGAGATGACGATGTTGTCGGTGTCGAAGGTGTCCAGTAGTTTGAGGAAGGTGTTGACGGTGCCGAAGATGGCGCTGGTGTTCTGTCCCTTGCTGTTGATGAGCGGACGTTTGACAAAGGCGTAGTAGGTACGATAGATGATGGCGGTGCCGTCGATCAGGATCAGTTTCGGTTTCATGGTGGCTCCCTGAGAAAAAAGGCGGCTCCATGAAGCGGAACCGCCGTGATGGAAATTGCAAAAAAACCTTATCTCGCGATAACCTGGATCACGATCGTGACCAGCAGCGCGATGATGATGATATTGCTCCAGAGCAGGCGGTTTTTCAGATCGTCAAGCGCCTTACGGTTGTCGCTGATCTTGGTCTCGAGCTTCAGGATGAGATGTTCCACGGTTGAGAACTGCTCGGCGACGTCGGTCGCCTTTTTCAGGTTGCGGTTCATCTCGATGTCCTTGATCACGTGTTTGATCAGATCGAAAACCATGCTGACTATTTGCGCTACCCAGCCGGTGGCTGCCGGCGGTTTGCTTTTCTTGTCCTTTTTCATGCGTTACCTCTTACCTTAGAAGTTGAAGCCGATCCCGAAATGGTGGGTATCGTCCAGGACGCTGTGTGTCTGGTAGGCGTAATCGACCAGAACCTTGTAAACCTCGATGCCAATACCCGCGCTGTACATGGTCGGGTCATCCTGCACACCCATGCGGATGGAGAGGATGTCGAAGAGGATCGCTTCCACGCCGGCGTGGAACTCGGTCGTGCTCTCGCCGGTATCGGAAGGCGTGTTGAAGGTCTTCTTGACATCGAGCGAGGTGGTAACGCCGGTGTAGGGAACATAGGCGATACCGAGGGTCATCTCGGACGGCAGTTCGTGGTCTTCGTTCTCGCCGACACGCGGGTTGTTGATGTTGGTAACGGCGAACGCCAGCCTGGTGCGCGTGTGCAGCACGGCCGTGGCGCCAAGATTGAATCCGAAGGCGGTGCAGTTGCTGAACCGGTCGATGGCGAGATGGTAGAGATTGGCGGTATAGCCCACGTGCAACTGGGAGTGGACATCCTTCAGAAGCGTGAAGGAGTGCGCCAGGGAGAAGGTTTTCTCGCTCATGAGGTTCTTGTCCATGTAATCGACATCCATACCGGCGTAGCCGAATCCGACCCGTCCGTATGTGTCGGGAAGGTCCCACGACGCGTCGAAGACTGTCAGCACCTGGAAATCGTTTCCGAACATCTTGGTGTATCCGGCCTTGAACTGGTTCGATCCGAGTGACAGTCCGGCGGGATTGTAGAAGATCGCGTCCGAGTCGTCGGAGATGGCGCAGTAGGTTCCGCCCATGGCGCGAGCCCTGACCGAGGGTTCGTATTCATCGAAAACACCGTGAAGCCCCGGGATGATCGTAATGATTACGGCGATGATTGCAATGACATTCCTGATTTTCATATCGAACCCCTATTTAAGCGGAGCGCCGATTACGACGGGCGCTTTCGCGGTTTTCTTCTTGCCTGTTTCGGTTTCGGTCACTTCCAGATGGACGATGTAGAGCCCCAGAGGCAGGATGTTCCGGGCGCGGTTTTTACCGTCCCATTCGTAGCGACATATCTCGCCGTCCCATTCGTCGTCCCCGTTGTAATCGCCGTCCGGGAACAGGAAGTTCTTGGCGGTGTGAACCAGCCGTCCGGACGAGCTGTAGATTCGGATGATCGCCTTGTCGTTCTCCTTGGACAGGAAATCGATGGGGATCGTCTCTCCCGCGTAGGGATTGAACGGCGTCGGTGGAATCTTCAGCAGCGCCTTGTGGGATTTGACGGGGTAGGTATATTCCAGGCTCATCTCTTCGTTGCCGGGATAATCCCAGGTTGCATTGCCGTACTCGTCGTAGGCGACAATCTGTGCAAAGACGGTCGTGCCGGAAGATTGCCCCGGGATCGTTCCGGTGTATCGGGTCGAGTCGGCGTAGGTGGTGTCGCGGACCAGTGCCACGTAGTAGCTGTCCGAATTGTAATCGCGCTGATACTGGATGTACTGCTCGGTCAGCATACCGTCGGTGTCCCATATATTGACGCCGATTTCGAGCCCCTCACCAACCTCCGGGTAGTTGTAGTTTTCCAGGTCGTAAACGATCGGAGCCCTTGGGGCTACGACAACCTCGATTTCCTCGGATTGGATTTCGTTGTCCGTGTCGTCGATCGCGCGAATCTGGAAGATGTAGTTGTCGGCCAGTTCGGTGAGATCGGTCATGGGCGGGAGGTCGCCTTCGTACCAGTCGTTTCCGTCAGGATTCAGCACGATCATTGTATCCAGCTTGGTCCAGCTCGTCAGCCCGAAATAAGCGCTTACCTGCGCGATTTCTCCGACTTCGTCGATCACCTTCGCGCGGATGGTGATTGGTTCGTCGTTGAACGGATAATCGATGAAATTGTATTCGTCGGTGCTGAACGAGTAGAACTCGAAGCTGTCGATGTACGGCACGCCGGAGAAAACGGAAATGTTCATGAAATCGCTTTGCATGATCATCGATCCGGCGGCGTTCATTCCGATAAATACGAACACGTAGTTGTCCGATTGGTCGGTCAGTGTATCGAGCGAGGGAACGACGGCTTCGAATCCGCGATCCACGCCTTCGATCGGTGTCATCGTCATGGGATGAAACTGTTGATCGCTTTCGAGCGCGTATCGAAGCTCGACGGAAGCAATTTCTTCGGGCCACTCCACGCGAATCTTCACGGTGATCTCGTCTTCGGCATAGATCGTTTCCGGCAGAATGATGGACGAGAGCGGTGTGAAGTCTTCCTCGTATGCGGGTAAAAGCTGCGCGGCGTTGTTGTACGAGCCGATAATGCCTTTGCCGACGATGGATTCACCGACGGTTATGTCGGGATCGATATCGCAGGAGTCCCAGAGCCGATAGACCAGTTCCTGTCCGTCTTCGTTTTCCAGCGTGACGTTCAGTCCGCCGCCGGCGCTGTAGGCATCGGTTACCAAGCCGTAGAACCAGGTCATGGTGCCTTCCCAGAGCTGGTAGTTGTCGATCTCCTCCCAGGTCAGGTCGGTCATCGGGATGAGGTTGCCGGTCGAGATGACCTCGTAGTCGAAGTCGGTGATCTCGGTGGTACCGTTGTACTCTTCGATCGTACCGGTGATTTGCAGCCGGGTTCCGCGAACGAAATCGCGTTCGTAGGCATTGGTGATATCGTAGTCGAACGCCTGAATGCCTTTGCCCGATTCGTCCTGCACATACGCTTGCAGCCGGTCGTCGCGTAGTTTGCCGACGCCGATGGTGACGATACCTTCGATCGTTACCTCTTCGCCGTTATAGTCGTTGATGTTTTCCTGAATTTCCGCGATCGTCGTGATATCCTGCGCCATGAGCAACATGGGCACGACAATCAGCAACGTCATGAATAGTTTCTTCATTACTCCTCCCCGGATCGGGTCTCTATCTTTTTCTCAAAAAACACAATATATATGATGTATAATGTTATCGCGATCACGATCGAGCTGTCGGCGACGTTGAACACCGGCCACCGCTCCATGATAAAATCAGGGAAATCGCTGTCCAGAAAATCGGTAACTTTTCCGTAGATCACGCGGTCGATCAGGTTTCCCAACGCGCCGCCCAGGATCATGGCAAAACATATCTTCGGCACGATCTGATCCTGCTTGTACAAGAGATAGACGATGAGCGCCGAGGCCAGGATACCCACCGCGGTCAGTATCCAGCGGTCCGTCTGAATCGATCCGGTGGACATGCTGAAAGCCGCACCGGTGTTGGTCACGTAGCGCAGACGAAAGAGGTCGCCGAAAACGGGAACGATCTGCCGGATTTCCATCGTGGCGCGGATGACGATCTTGCTGATCTGATCCAGCAGAATCACCAGCGCGGTGATGATCAGGAAATGCCAGTTCTTCATCTGCCGTTCTTTCTCTTCTCTTCTTTGGCTTTGCACTCGATGCACGTTTTCGCCCAGGGAATGATTTTCATTCGTGCGGGCGGGATTTCGCAGCCGCATATTTCGCAGATGCCGTAGGTGCGTTCGTAAATTCGTTTCAGCGCCTGATTGATCTTCTTGAGCTTCTCCTGCTCCTGTTCCAGCAGGTAGGTCTCTTTCTCGTACTGATCCGTATCGGTTCCCTGATCGGCTTGATGGTAGGCGAAGGACGACGAATCGCCGGAGCCGTTCTTTATTCCCTTTTTCTGCCGGTCGTTGATTTCTCCGATGATGCGGAGCGTCTCTTCCTTCTCCTGCATAAGATTCTCTTCGTACTGCTTCAGCTTCTCGTTACTCAGACTCTTTGCCGTCATGGACAATCCTTTTTTCATTCGTTAGAGAGATCATCCCCTTGATCAGGGTCTTCAGGTTGTCGGAAGCCTTTCCGGCATGCTCGCGGATTTCTTCCTGGGAGTGCGACCGGCTGTGGAACATGTTGCTGTAGTTGGTCACAACGGAAATCCCCAGTATGTTCAGACCGCACTGGACACCGACAATAACCTCGGGAACGGTGGACATACCGACCAGGTCTGCGCCCAGACGGGATATCATCCGGCATTCCGCCGCTGTCTCGAGGCTGGGTCCGCTCACGGCGGCATAAACGCCCTGATGGACTTTGATATTGTTCTGCTGCGCGACATGCACCGCGCATGCTATCATTTCGTGGTTGTAAGGCTGGTGGAGGCTGGGGAAACGCTCGCCGGGAACTTTCTCCGGCGGTCCGATCAGCGGATTGGTGCCCATCAGGTTGATGTGGTCTTCCAGCAGTACGATCGAGCCCGGGCCCATCTCTTCGTTCAGGCTGCCCGCGGCGTTGGTGATGATCAGATTCCGGATACCCAGTGCCTGGATGACGCGGATCGGATAGGTGATCTGGCTCATGGGATAGCCTTCGTAGTAATGCAGCCGCCCCTGCAGGAAGAGGACATCCCTGCCCTCGAGGCAGGAGAAGACCATCCGCCCCTTGTGCGAGGGTGCGGTGGAGCGTGCGAATCCCGGGATGTTACCGTAGGGGAATTCGGCGAGAACGCTGCCGGAATCCGCCAGGTCGTTCAAGCCTGTTCCGAGAATAACTGCCAGTATGGGATTACTACGTACTCTCGTTCTGAGATATTGTATTGTTTCCTGTATCTGTTTTTTCATTCGTTTTCTCTTGTTCGGGTGAGTAGCGTACTTTTTTGGCCCGCTCGAAGTGCTGGTCCATCTCGTCTTCCATTTCCTTGTTCAGGATGGTGCTCTTGGTGATCTTGTCGAGCATGTCTTCCAGCTCCGCTCTGTATTGAGAGAGGAACTGCTTCTTCTCGCCCTTGATCTCCTTGTACTTGCGATCGAGAACTTCCAGGTAACGGTGGGCTTCTTCAATAGTCTTCTTCGCTTCCAGTTCGGCGTTTCGCAGGATCCTTTCGGCTTCTTTCTTGGCGGAAGCGATGATCTCGGTCTTAGTCTGCTCGGCGATGATCAGGGTGCGACTGATGAGGTCTTCGGTAGCTTTGGGTTTTTCTTCGATAATTGGCTGCGGTTTGGGAGCGGGACGCGGCTCTTCCCGAATCTCGGGTTCCTTCTTCTCGACCCTGGATGCCAGCAGGTCTTCCATCTGCGCGGAAACGATCTCCAGAAATTCGCGGACTTCTTCTTTCTTGTATCCGGCGAGTCCGGTTGGAAATTCCTTGTGTCGAATATCGACAGGGGTTAATTCCAGTTTTTCCATACTACCTCCCAAAGGCATTGTTAAAATGGAGCGACTCCGCCGCGCAGCAAGCCGCGCAGGAACTGGATGACCAGGATGATCACCAGCGGAGAGAAGTCGATCCCCATATTCGGCATGATCCGAAACAGTGTCTCGCGTACCGGACGCATGATCGGATCGGTTATGTTGACCAGAAACCGATAGAGCGGGTTGCTCGGATGCGGCGAGAACCAGGAGACCAGCGCTCGTACGATGATGACAATCTCGTACAACATCAGGATTCTGTCAACGATCCCGAAGATCATCCCAAACCTCGTGGCAGTTCCGGCAGCGCGCTTCGTAGATGTTGTCCGCACCCACGACAATCTGCTCTTTATCGTGACTCAGGCGTTGCGTCCTCCCGGCGGGATTCCCGCATTTGACGCAAATCGCCTGCAACTTCGTGACATAATCGGCAATCGCCAGCAGGTGCGGCATCGGGCCGAACGGCTTGCCGCGGTAGTCCATGTCCAGTCCCGCCAGGATGACCCGCTTGCCCTGATCGGCGAGCTCCGAAACCAGCGAGATCACGCCTTCGTCGAAGAACTGCACTTCGTCGATGGCGATGACCTGCACGTCCGACTCGAGTTGGGAGCGGATATCGGCGGTGTCCGTCACCAGGAGGGACGGCAGCTTCATCTGGCTGTGTGAAACGACATATTCGTCCGCATAGCGATTGTCAAGTGATGGCTTGAAAACCTGGATTTTCTGACGGGCGTATTGCGTTCGACGCACCCTGCGGATCAGTTCCTCGGATTTTCCGCTGAACATTCCGCCGCAGATGATCTCGATCCAGCCTGTTTTCTGTGTAATTATGTTCATATCTCAAAATACTCCGCCGACATTTATCGATGGTCAATATGATGTGTCAATTTATTTTCGGTGCTTGTCCCGGCGACAACACGTGCGCGGCTGCTTCCGCTCGTATATCTCTACCGCGCGGCTATGATCCGGAACCAAAGGCATGATCCGTTATCACGCACGATTCTTTATGCTCGTTCAACGATGTTCGGGTTTGTTCGAGCTTAAATTTACTTGACATGGGATTGCGTAGTATATCTTCTTCTTTTAAATAAGGGAGGCTTTATGCTTGTTACATTGCTCGAGGTGGCGCAGTTGACGGTCAACGATAAGAAATTCTATTGGGGGCTGCTGTATCCCAAGCAATTCATCCACATGGAGGAATCGAAAGAGCTGGAGGCCTTGATCGGCAAGAAAGAGGCGCGAACTATTGTGTTCAACATCTACAATGTGCCGATCGAGATCAAGACGTGGCGGCTCTGGAAGAAGGTCGAGAACGTGATCCCCACCGACAGGATACTCAACTTCGCGAAAATCCTGATCCTGGACCACAAGAGCTGCTATGCCATCTGGGAAAAATACCTCGACACGCTGCCGGCGATGTACGATTCCAACTGGCTCTTTCAGTCCAGCCCTGATTCCGTTTATCGAAACGTCTTCTCGGTGATCTACGAGAACTGGCACGAATCGAACTACAAGCATATCGACGAAAGACTGAAGAGCATCCTCGAAGAATTGTCCGCCGACATGAACAGAAAAGTCACGGTCACCGGTTTCCGCAAATGGCTGAAGACGAGCAAGTTCTTCTATCCTCGCGTCGTGGGAGACAAGTATCATATCAATTCCGAGCTCCTGCGAAGCCTCGAGGAAGGGCAGGAGGTCAACCTGATCCAGGAATCGTTCAACGACTACGACGATTTCGCGGTAGGCGTCTATCTGAAAAACGGCAAGCAGTTGGGATACTTCCGACGTCCCGTGGCAAGGGTGCTCTACAAGCGCTTGAACAAGGAAACCTTTTCGGCCAGGATTCATTTCATCGACGCGGAGGGTGGCAACAACAACCGGATCGTGGTCGAGGTGAAGTTCGACTGATCCCGATTATCAAACCAACTTCCGAATGTCCGAACGAAGTCGTAGAACTTGCTTGTAAGTTCCGGTTTAATGAAGTGAGGTCTTCCGAATGTTGGTTTGCTCTTGTTAGGACAGGCTGCTCGCCCCAATTAACATGCGCAACGACATATAGTTACCCCTATTCGTGTTCTTCGATTCCTGTAGGCGCCGACCTCCGGGCGGCGTTTCTTTCGGGATAAGTTTGACAAAAAAACACAGGGCGTTTTTCTCGTTTCATACCTTAGAAAAACGAGGTGCCATATGGATCAATTCAACAAGATTATACCCGCTTGCATTGGAATCAATCGGAAGCCGGGTAGCAAAGAAGATTTACTGCGAGAAATCGCGCATCTGGCCAAGCAACATCCAATCCTGAAGAATCATGACGAAGAGCAGATTTTCTCGCGGTTGAAAGCCAGGGAAGAACAGGGCTCGACCGGATTCGGAAATGAGATCGCCATCCCGCATTGCATGATCGACGATATTGACGATTTCGTGATCGGATTCGTCACGGTCGCGGACGGCGTGAATTTTGATTCGCTCGACGACCAGAAAGTACGTTTGATTGCCTACATCATCGCGCCCTCCGGCAAGCGCAACGAGCACATCCGTATCCTGAGCGCGCTCTCCAGCGTGTTCCGAAAGAAAAACGCGGTCAACGAGCTGATCGCCTCATCCTCCGCGAACGAACTGGTCAGCCGCTTCATGAAGCATATCCCCAGTCCGAAGAAGGGGGAGAAGCCCGGTGAATACAATCTTCTGCATCTACACGTACAAAACGAAGACGCCTTCATCGACCTGCTCGAACTGCTTGCCGAGACGCCCAACTGCTGTATGTCGATCATCGAGGCGAACGACGCGCAGAACTACCTGCACACCCTCCCGCTCTTCGCGAGCTTCTGGACCGAGGATACGAGAGGATTCCACCGCGTGATCGTCGCCACCATCGAGAAGGCGCTCTCCAACGACCTGATCCGCAAGATCAACATGATCATCGAGTCATACCACGCCGAAGCCGGCATCCTGCTCACGGTGCAGAATCTGGTCTTCACGAACGGCTGGCTGAACCTGTAGAGACCGTCATGATACCCGAAACGGTCCATATCCCGGTCCTGCTGACCCTGGGATTCGTGATTGTCGCCGGTTTCTATCTCGGCAGAAACATGAAATGGATCAAGATGCCGGCGCTGATCGGCTACATGATCCTCGGTGTAATGCTGGGCCCGTCGCTGTTCAATCTCCTTCCCTTCGCATTGCAGGACAAGCTCGAATTTATAACCAATATCGCGCTCAGTTTCGTCGCGATCAGCATCGGACTCGAGCTGAAATTGACCTCCCTGAAGAAGCTCGGAGCAGGCATCCTGTGGATCATCCTCTTCGAGTGCGTCGGCGCGTTTGTCATCGTGTTCGGAGCGCTTTATCTCCTGACCGGAGACCTTGTTCTGTCGCTGATATTCGCTGCCATCGCGCCTGCGAGCGCACCGGCGGGAACCGTTGCCGTGATCGAGGAATACAAGGCGAAAGGCAGCCTGACAAAGGCGCTCTACGCCGTGGTCGGACTGGACGACGGCGTGGGGATCATCATCTTCGGTTTCACCGCCTCGATCTGCCGGACGCTTCTGGTAAAAGAGGGCGGCGGTGGTGAGATCGACATGCTGATGCTCATCCTGGAGCCGCTGAAAGAGGTGGTGCTGAGCTTCGTGATCGGTGGTGCGCTGGGCTGGTTGTTCTCCATCCTTGCTCGCAGGCTGAAGAACGCCGGGGATGTCCTGTTGCTCCTGTTCGGATTCATGTTCGCGTCCGCGGGACTGTGCGAGCTGTTCAACCTCTCGGTGATCCTGACCAACATGGTGGTCGGCGCGATCGTGGTCAACACACAGCCGCGATCGCTGATCAGCAAGATTTACAATCGTCTGCCCCTGATCATGCCGCTCCTGTTCCTTCTTTTCTTCACGCTTGGCGGTGCCAATCTTCAGGTGCGTCAGCTTCCGGCGCTCGGGATACTCGGCATTGTCTATCTGTTTGCACGCAGCGCGGGTCTGATCGGCGGTGCGGTGATGGAGGAATTACCGGCAAGGTAGAGAGCAAGATCAAGAAGTACCTCGGACTGGGCATTCTCGCGCAGGCGGGTGTCGCCATCGGTCTATCACTGGTCATCAAGAACGAATTTACCGAACTGGGCGGGATGGTGCCCGGCCTCAACGGTGAGATGGTCCGTCACGGCGCGCTGATCGGTGAATCGGTCATCACGACGATCACCGCCACCAGTGTCATCTTCGGGATCATCGGTCCGATCCTGGCGAAGATCGCGCTCCAGAAAGCGGGTGAGATCACCTACGATCCCTATAAATCTCCCGACAAAGGATAATCGATGCCTCCAATAAATCTTTCCACGTTCGTCGTAATCGGAATTGTTATCATCGTCGCGTTCCACGCGGGAAAGAACATCCGTCACCTGAAACTGCCGTCACTCATTGGCTATATGATCCTCGGCGTGATCCTGGGTCCGTCCCTGTGCAACATCCTTTCCGAGGGGCTTCAGCTCCAGCTCGGCTTCATCACCGAAATCGCGCTGAGCTTCGTCGCGGTCAGCATCGGACTGGAGCTGAAGTTCTCCGCGCTGAAGAAGCTGGGCATGGGTATCATCTGGATCATCCTGATGGAGTCGTTCGGTGCGTTTATCGTGGTCTTCGGTGGACTCTACCTGCTGACGGGCGATCTTTCGCTATCCCTGATCTTCGGCGCGATCGCTCCCGCGAGCGCACCCGCCGGAACCGTGGCGGTCATTCAGGAATACCGCGCGCGCGGTAGCCTGACAAAAGCGCTCTATGCGGTGGTCGGGTTCGACGACGGACTCGGGATTGTCATCTTCGGATTCGCGGCGTCGTTTGCCCGCATGATCCTGATTCGCGAAAGCGGTGGCGCTGAGGTGAGTATGATCCAGATGTTGATGAGCCCGATGAAGGAAATCGCATTCAGCATCCTGGTCGGTGCCGCGACGGGCTGGCTCTTCTCGCTCATGACCCGACGGCTCAAGAATCCCACCGACGTGCTGTTGCTCCTGTTCGGCTACGTCTTTCTCGCCACCGGACTCTGCGACATGCTGCACCTTTCGGTGATCCTGACCAACATGGTCTTCGGGATGCTGGTGGTCAACACGCAGCAGCCCTCGCTGGTGCAGAAAATTCACGATCGATTGCCGCTGATCATGCCGCTGCTCTTCCTTCTGTTCTTCACGCTTGCCGGCTCGAACCTGCACCTTGCGAACCTTCCGGCGCTCGGGCTTCTGGGCGCGGTCTATATCGTGACCCGTACGGCGGGACTGATGGGCGGCTCGTTCCTGGGCGGATTGCTCGGTAAGACCGATAAGAAAATCCGAAACTACACCGGCATGGGCATCCTCTCGCAGGCGGGTGTCGCCATCGGACTGGCGCTGATCGTCAAGCACGAGTTCGCCGAGATCGGGAAGATCACGGCCGACGGCATGACGCGCGGAGCACACCTCGGCGCAGTCGTGATCACCACCGTCACCGCGACCTGTATCTTCTTCGAGATCATCGGACCCATCCTGACCCGAATCGCCCTCACCAAAGCCGGAGAAATCCCGAAGGACGATAATGACGACCATTGATCTCAGCACCGCCCGAAACCTCGCGCTGAACAGCCAGTTTCCCGATAACATGTCCAGTATCCGCGAAATCGTCGAGCACCTCGGATACGTGCAGATCGACACCAAAGCCGGAGAAATCCCGAAGGACGATAATGACGACCATTGATCTTAGCACCGCCCGAAACCTCGCGCTGAACAGCCAGTTTCCCGATAACATGTCCAGTATCCGCAAGATCGTCGAACACCTCGGATACGTGCAGATCGACACCATCTCCGTGATCGAACGCGCCCATCACCACACCCTCTGGAATCGTGACAACAAGTACGACAAGTCGGTGCTCGATCAGCTTCAGAAAAACGATCGCTCCGTCTTCGAATACTGGGGACACGCGGCGAGCGTCCTGCCGATGCGGGATTATCGCTTCTACCTGCCGCTCATGCACAGGAAATTCCGCAAAAACGCGCGGGAGTGGCTGGGAATCGACACTCACGACAAGATCATGACGGAGGTTCGAGACCGCATCCGCGACGAGGGTGCGCTCGCCTCGAAAGACTTTATCGACCACCGGAAGAACGGAAACGCCGGATGGTGGGACTGGAAACCCGCCAAGCGCGCGCTGGAATTGCTCTTCTGGAGCGGCGAACTGATGATCACGCGACGCGAGAAATTCCAGCGTTTCTACGACCTCACCGAACGGGTGCTGCCCGATTCCGTCGATACGACGATGCCCACCGACGAGGAGCTGGGGAGATTTCTGGTTCTGACGGCTCTTCGGGCGCACGGCATCTGCTGCGAAAAGGATTTTCTCGAACACCTTCCCATCGCCTCGAAGGCGTTGATAAGAAAGACGATACAAGATATGGTTTCGGATGGAGAAATCCTGCAAGCCACCGTCGAATCGCTGAAGGAGCCGTGGTACACGCTCCCGGATGCACTCGATGGAGAAAGCAAATTACCTCAGGGCTGTCGCCTGCTGTCGCCCTTCGACAACAGCGTGATCCTGCGCGACCGCGTGCTGAAGCTTTTCGGATTCGACTACAAGATCGAGTGCTATGTCCCCGAGTCGAAGAGGATTTACGGCTATTTCACCACGCCGATCCTCTACAACGGGACGTTCATGGGCAGGATCGATCCGAAGGCCGACCGCAAGAAGAAGACGCTCATCCTGCGCAATATCGCGTTCGAGAAGGATATCGACATCAGCGAACATTTCCTGCGATCGCTGACGGAAGCGCTGAAAGATTTTGCTATTTTCAATCGATGCCACCATATTATAATCGAGAAATGCAAGCCGAAGAAGGTTTGCGAAAAATTGCAGAGGTGGCTCGATAGATGAATACAAAGGGTGTCGTTGTCGCATGGACGATACTGATACTAACCGGCTGCGCGATCTTCATCCCGCCGAAAATATACCATGTCCCGATCAACGGAAAGATTCCGCAGGAAGCGCTGGAGACATTTCAGACGGTCGATGCCGACTACCGGATCGTGCTGGAGCCGTATGAGGACGCGGGTGAAGTCAGCGTGAAAGCGCCCAGCGGACACTATTACGAATTCGGATTCTGGTCGGCGCTCGATTCGACCCTCGTGCAGTGGGCGGACTACAAATTTCCATCGGACAAGGAAGAACCCGACGGCACCATCCACGTCAAGATCACCAAGTTCAAGAGCAAGTCCGAGAACCTCAACAAGTCCACCCGCGATTTCCTCTACAAACTCGGCATCGTCGCCGAACTGACCATCCAAAACCACACGAAGACCTTCGAGAAGCCGGTCATCGTGAATCTCGAAATCCCGGTCGAGGGCGATGAGCAGTCCGTGGCACAGCTCAAGGAAGCCATCGACTACACCATCCTCGAATTCATTATCGATATCGACCTCTTCGTCGATCGCGAGCTGCTGGATTTGTAGGGCGCAGACCTCTGTGTCTCCGGTCCGCCAAGCTCCAGCTTGGCATTCTCTGGGAACGCGGACGTCTGTAGATTTTGAGGAACGAAAAACCTGAATCCCAAAGCTGTCCGATCTCACTCCCCTCGGTCGTGCGCCACAGGGAAAGAGATACAGAGCTCTGGGGATTCGATTTTTCAGGCAAAATCACAGGATTTCACACGCTACGGGAGATAGGAAATGCCAAGCTGGAGCTTGGCGGACCAATGAAGAATAGGCAACCGCAGAAAGGCTATGGGTAAAACCTTTCCATTGACATAATTATTAGAAAATCCTGAATATCGTTCTTGATATGAGAGGACGAACCATGAAAAAGACACCATTATTCATCTGGATCATTGTCATTGCACTGTTCTGCGTTATCCCGTTCGTATTCCATCCCTTTGCCATGGATATGGTTACGCCGATACGATTGCTGGTGTTGACCGGCGCGATCATCCTCGGCTATCTCGTTCTGCTGTGGAAAAAGCAGCCAGGCATCCCGCTGTCGAACGGCATCCTGCTTTCGCTTGCGGCGGTGGCGCTGTTCTCGATTTTATCGGGGATCACGGCGCTCAACCGGGCGGAGTGGTTCAATTGGGTCTGCCGCGACATGATGAACCTGGGTCTGTTCGTTCTGCTCTACGCCGGTCTTCGACAGCAGGAATCACCGCTGAAGCCGGCCCGGAGATTCGCGACGATCGTTACCCTGATTCTCTCCGTGATGGGTCTGATCCAGTTTTTCACCCAGTCGTTCTTTATCCTGCCCGGAATCCATGATATCCACGCGCTCTTTTCAAACCGCAACCTCCTCGCATCCGCTCTCTTCCTGATGCTGCCGCTGAACATGGCGAACTTCTTCCGCGAGAAGCGAATATGGCGCCATCTCGGCACCGCAGCGCTGAGCCTGTCGTTCCTTCTGATGACCGCGCTTCGGACACGATCAGTCTGGGTCGCGCTGGGACTGGCACTCATCGTCGGGATTACGCTGTGCCTGATTCGTCGCGGGAAACCGAAGATGTCCGAATGGTTCCCACGCAAACGCGTGATTACGTTTTTCGCGATCGCCGTCGTGTTTCTGACATCGGGTTTCATCATGTTCGAGCTGTACGAGCAGTATCTGGGCGACGATTTCGCCGGCAAGCAGATCATCGGCGGCAGTAGCGTTCGAATTCGGCTCGTTGCCTGGCGCAAGAGTCTGGACATGATCGCGGATCATCCCGTACTCGGCGTGGGCGGCGGCAACTGGCGTCTCATGCAGCCCGAGTATCGTCCGGAGTCGATCAAGAAGGAGAAGGGCTTCGTCTATTACATGCGTCCGCACAACGATTACCTCTGGATCGCGTCCGAGTACGGCGTTCCGGGTTTCATCGCGTATTTGTCCGTCTTCGTCTTTTTCTGGTTGTACGTGCTGCGTATCCTGAGACGGGATGAAGATGGTTCGCACGCGGCGCAGGCCATCCTGATCGCCTGTGGCGTGGCGGGTTTCATGTCGGTTTCGTTCTTCAGCTTCCCGCGCGAGAGGGTGTTCCACATCGGGATGCTTATTTTTTATCTCGCCGCAATTTCCGCGATGCAGCCGAAACCCGATGGAAAGAAATCACCGAAGTTATTACCCAAGTACGGATTATGGTCTTTGCTCGTCGTGCTGGCGATTTCTTTTGTCGTGTTCTTCATCCGCTTGAACGGCAGCGTCCATCTGAAGAAGGCTATGAACGAGGTGGATCGTATCGAGGAGGTCAAGGCGGATATGCGGGAAGGGAAGATTACGATGGCTCGCGCGGGTGCGCTTGCGGCAAAGCATCAGGATCGGATCATCGATCATATTTCGTCCATCGATCTCGCGCTCTACAACGTTTCGCCGGACTGCATTCCTGCGTTGAGCTACCGCGCGGCACAGTACTTCCTGCGTGGCGATGTCCAGAAGGCGTATGCGGACTACAAAATAGCGTATCGCGCCAATCCGAATAACGTCAGTCTTCTGAACAACTACGCCGCGGCCGCGGGGAGAGTCGGCAAGATGCAGGAAGCGCTATCGCTCCACGAGAAGCAACTCGATATATCGCCCGGGTTCGCGGACGCGGTCGCCAACCTGGCAAGGACGCATCTGGCGATGGACCATATCGACGAAGCGATACGGCTCATGCTGGGGCAGAAATCGGATACGGATGGTTTCTTTTTTCAGCGATCATTGACCGATATGGCGATCGATCTACTGAAAATGAATCGACCGGATGACGCGAGGAAGCTCCTTGAGCGCGTCGATCCAGCGTTCGATTACCAACCCTACCGCGAAAACCGTAATCGGATACTGAAGGATGAGCAACCATAGAATTCTGCTGTTGTTGCTGACGGCGCTGTGCCTGAAGCTCTCGGCGCAGGCTTGGGATTTCGCCGACGAGCTCGATTCGCCACGACTCTTTCTGCATCCATTCATCACCTACGCGAGTTCTGTCGATGACGATGTCGCGTGGGAGGAGAACCAGTTTGCCCGGACGCAGTTCCGCATGAACGTGGGCAGCGTGTCGTTGAACCGGCTCAACACCGATGTGGAGGCGCGGCTCAACCACGATCTCGACGACCAATTCACATTTCGCGCACAATACCTGCGACAGAGCTTCCAGCACGATCCTGAGGATTACGAAACGTGCTCCATGGAGATGGCGTGGCGCTTGTTCGAAAATACCGCCGTGTTCGCCGGAGCCAATCCCGAGTTCGACAAGGAGGATGTCGATATTGTCGCCGGCGTCATGCTGTCGGACACCACGCGAACCAGGTATGCACGCCTGACGATCGTCTATGAGGACTTCGTTTATGACGAGAAAAACGAGGCCAATGCCAGGACGACGCGAGAGCCGTTCGGAATTCGGTGGGAGGCTCGTTCCGGCTTTGGACTCTACACCGAGGGTTATCTGACGGAGGGTTTTCAAAGGGAATTCCAGCCTGCGGATTCGATTGGCGTTTTGCTGCATGAGGGTTTTGAGCGCTACGCACTGGCGAGGTACACCCTTCCCCGCATCAGCTTCGATGCGCGCTTCGACGAGTTCTTTGATGAAAAGATGTTTGCCGATTCGTCGCGGACTCACCGGATGACGATGTTTCAGGTTGGGGTACGGGCATCAATGGATTTGTTCGAGAAGATACAGTTCAGACCGCATTTGAGGATGGTTTGGGCCAAGCTCGACGATGATCCGAAGGGTTGGTTCCGCTCGGAGATATTGTACGCGCTCTTGTTTGCGTACGATTCGGCGATTGGCGAGTGGGAGACCGGCTATATGGCGGGGGATCGCGAGATTCGGGATACGTCTGTTCCTTTCATGCCGGAAGATTATACGCATGAGGACAAGGTGTATCTGGGCTGGAACTGGTATTTCAAGAAGAATGCGCACCTGAAGCTGAGCGTCAGCCACGAGCCATCCATCGACGGTTTCGGCGGTGCGAACATGCAGTTTCGGATGGTGTACTAATCCTCAATCCGTACCGGATCACTCCTCTTTCTCGTCGAACGACACCATCTGCGTATCTTCGGTATAGTCGCTGAATTTGATCGAATCCATCCGGTTGAATTTCTTCATGATCTGGCTGATCTTCGTAACCGAGTCCTCGATCTTGCTCAGGTGGTTACGCTGTTGCTGTGAAAATGCGCGAACATCCGGTGACATATTGATCAGGTCCATCGATCCCTTGATCACCATCAGAGGCTGGTTGATCTCGTGGCTGGTGGTCACCGCCATGGCCAGCGCGGTGTTCTTCCGCTCCAGATTGATGATCTCGTGCTGCGCGTCCTGAAGCTCCTTGAGCGATTTCTCCAGCTCCATCGTACGTTCTTTCACCTTGCGTTCGAGGTTCATGCGATACGCGTAGATCGTCACCATCGCCTCGTAGGTGCGCAGACTGGCCAGCACCGCCGTGTAGAGCTTGTCGGAGGTCAATTCGGTCTTGGTCTTGTAGTCGTTGATCTGGTAGGTCTTGACCACGTCCTTTTCCGGCGCTTCTCCGGGCTGACCGGTTCGCAGGATGATACGGGTGAAGGTGTTGCCCAGGTCGTCGCGTATGTACCGCACCAGATCCAGACCTGCCTGACTCGATTCCATCACCACGTCCAGCAGGACGATCGCGATGTCGGGGTGATCCTTCATGATCTTCTTCGCTTCCTCCGCCGAGTAGGCGTCGAGGAACTCGATGTTGCGCTTTTGCAGCTCGAAGCCGTCCAGCGCGAGCTTGGTCACGGTGTGGACGTCGCTTTCGTCATCGACCACCAGCACCTTCCAGACATCGCCGATATAGGCACTCGAAAGGCTCTCTTCCTGCGGCTTCTCCTCCGCGAACGTCAGTGCTTCGCCCTTGGACTCATCGAATCGGAAGAGGTCGGCCTCATCCTTTCCCTGTCTATCATCACCGTTGAAATTCATTTGCTAATCTCCATGTTGAGCGGTATCGTTATCGTGAAGCACACGCCTTCTCCTGATTGGCTTTCACAGGATATTTCGCCATGCAGCTTCTGTTTGATCTGGTTATAGACAATGTGCAGCCCCAGTCCCGAGCCAAGCTGCTTGTTGGTCGTAAAGAACGGATCGAAGACTTTTGGCAGAATATCCTCCGGAATTCCGTTTCCGTTATCGCGGTAGTCGATTTTCAGCTTATCCGCATCTCTCCGGGCCTCGATATCGATTCTGCCATCCGTGCGATCCTTGAAACCGTGGACTGCGGAATTGACCAGCAGGTTCGTGAGGATACTGGCGAACGCGCCCGGATAACTGTATATCTCCAGATCGTCCGGCGCATCGATCTTCACCTCGATGCTCTTCTCTTTCATGCGTGGTCCCACGCTGAACAGGATATCCTCGAGATAGGCTTTCAACAGGAACGAACGCTCCTGCTCGGTGGATTGGTCAATGGAGACCTGCTTGAAGCTCTGCACCAGATCGCCGGTTCGCTGCAAGTTTTTCAGGATCAGGCTCATGCTCTCGTATGCCGTCTTGAGATAACCCTCGAGCTCGGTGCGCTTCATGGTGTTGTCCTGATAATTCCTCGCCAGCGCCACCGTCTTGTCCTTCAGTGCCGAAGCAGCGGTGATCCCGATCCCGACCGGCGTATTGATCTCGTGTGCCACGCCGGTGACCAGGCTTCCGAGGGACGCCATCTTCTCCGCCTCGATCAACTGCTTCTGCGTCTCCTTCAACTCGGTGAGCGCTTTGGAGAGTTGATCCCGTTGCTGCGAGATGTGCTCGTTCTTCTCGCGCAGCATTTCGTTGATCTTCTGCTTGGCCCGGTATCGACGGTAGAGGACGAACGCCAGAATCAGGATCAGCAGCGCGATCGCATAGGTGTAGGTCTGCTGGGTGCGTCTCCTTCGAAGCTCCAGTTCCTTGATTTCGTTATTCTTACGGAGCAGCAGGTTTTCCTTTTCCTTCTTCTCCGTCTCGTATTTGACATTCATCTCGGCGATTTTCTTCGATTTCTCTTCGTTGAAGAGCGAATCGCGCAGAGTGGAAGCCTTCTTGAACCACGACAGCGCGTTTCGATAATCTTTCTTGTCGGCATGGATATCCGCGAGTATCCGGTAATTCAGCTCCACGAGGTCCTTGATACCGGCTTCATTCGCCAGGTCGAGGCTCTTGTTCGCATACCGGATCGCCTCGCCATGGTTTCCGTAGTGAAGAGCGATTTCGCTCATGAACTGATAGACGCGAGCCTCACCCTCCAGAAACGCTATCTGCTTGAAAATACGCAGCGCCTCATCCAGATATTTCTGAGACTTCCGGTATTCTTCCAGTCGCAGCCAGGCTTCGCCCAGTCCGATGTTCGCGACGCCCATGAATTGAAGATTCTGCGCGACGATCCCCAGTCGCAGCGATTCGGCGTAGTATTGAATCGCTTTCCTGTACTCGCCGCGATCCTTGTATATCTCGCCGATGTTGTTGAGCGGAATCGCCACTCCGAGCGAATCTCCCGCCTCGCGGTACATCGCCGACGCCTTTTCGTAGTATTCGAGCGCCTTGTCTGTATTACCCCAGGCGTGGTACAGCACCGCGACGTTGTTCATGCCGCGCTTGACCAGCTCCGTCTGACCTGTGTTCTCGAACACGCGAATGGAATTGAGGAAGTACCCGAGCGCCGTCTCGTACTGTCCGCGGTTCATCAGGAGTCCCGCGACATTGAACTGGATCGTGGCGACGCGGACGCTGTCTCCCTGCTCTTTCACGATCTCGATCGACTGGAGATAGGTCTCCAGCGCTTGATCGTAATTGCCGACACTCATCGCCACCGACGCCAGTGAATTCAGCGAACCGGAAATAATCTTCTTCGATCCTATCTCAAGGCCGATCTTGTGGCTTTCCAGGAGATAATTATCGCGCGCGAGCTCGAAATTGCCCATCATCACATGCGCGTTGCCGATCAACATCAGCGCCATGCCTTCGCTCTCGCGGTCGCCCTGTTCGCGGGAACGTTCCAGCGCTTTCTCACCCAGCGCAATGCACTCGTCAGGCGCTGAATAGAGAAGCTCTTTCGCCAGGTCGTTGATCACCGTGTGGTAGTCGTGGCCCGTCTCGCCACGCTTCTCCATCTCATCCATCCGCGCACGCAGGCTGTCGGCACGGGTTTGAGAATAAACAGGAACGATAAGGAATAGAAAAGCCAGAAACAATACGATAAATCGCGTCACGGACTATCCTCCACTCGATTTTTATACGGTTTTCCGAATGAAATGCCATAAATACGCTTGGCACTTCATTCGGAAAATCCTCTCTGAGAACAATTTCCGCATCCGCTGATTATCTGATTTATGTCATATCAAAGCGGAAATTGTATTACACACAATCCCCCTAACGGTTTACGCGTGACAACGACAATATAATGCCGATAGTATGACGTGAGTAGTAATTTTGTGTTATTTCAAATCGATCCAGACCAGCGACTTCTGATAGACGAATCCCATTTTCTTGCCGAGTTCCCTCGACTCGACGCTCTTGGGCTGCACCTGCACCATGGGGATTCGCCCCCTCGCGCGCACCTTCCCGATCAGATAGATGGACAATTCCCGCGCCAGACCCTGCCGTCGATACTCAGGCAGGACACCCAGGAAACCGAGCGCGCCGTCCTTGTGCGTCATGCTCCAGGCGATGAGATTTCCCTTTCTGCGAATGCCGGCCGTGACGCCGTGTGCGATGCGGTCTTCGATAATCGAGCGCAAGTGATCTGCGCTGAACGTCATGTGCCGAATAACCGTCTCGATGTCTTGCGGTATCAAAGGCTCGATGTTTTCCTGGGGCGGATCGAAATGCACGCTGTCCGGCAGGATGAACTGGTCGGCGGGGACATAGTACGGTAGCGGTCTGCCCCGTGCGACCAGCGGCAGAACCCACTCCTCCAGCGCCGAAAACCGCGTGACCATCTCAGGAAACCGCCCCATAAGCGCCTTCACCTCTTCCGCGTTTCTGCTCGATACAAAACCCCTCGGCTGAGGATCATCGCCCACGACAACCACCGACTCGCCTTCGATATCGACGAATCCGACCGGGTTGTCCTCCATGAAATAGAGGATGTTCGCGTTCCATACCGGATCCCTTCGTACGATCTCGAGCGCCTGATTGAATTTATCCATCCGTCTTCTCCAGCTTTTTGTAAAATCCCTTCGCGACATGCGCGAAACGCACAAGGTCTTCTCTACCTCTTACCGTCAAGCAATAAACGCCGCGACGCACCCGAGCGAACCATCCGTAAAAATTGCTGCTCAGAATCGCCGTGGTACGATCGCCGGTGCCCATCCCGCGCAGATCCCGCGTGCTCAGGTCGCCGAACTTGTCCAGGCAGCACGCGATGTGAATCGCCTCCTGACGGTACGCGGTGACGATCTCCTTGCGCACCGATCCGCCCGTATTGTAGTTCTCGCCCCGACCGACCACCTCGCGGATCACCAGCGCCCGATCGCGTTTGATCTTCCTGCGCTGTAACGCTATCGGGTGGAAAACGATCTCGACCTGCAGTTCGTCCAGATTGAAATGCACGAAGATCAGACCCAACTCCAGTCGCCGGAGCAGGTGCCGGATGCCACGGAAATTGCGGTTCTTGCGCTGCTCTGCCGGTACCGCGACATACACCGCTTCCGACATCCGTTGACGCTTCGCCGCCTGGATCAGGAGTTCCAGGTTCAGGCGCAGCTTAAGTTCGATGGCGATTACCTCGTCATCCTTCACCGCCACCAGATCGCAGCCGCGCACCTCGCCGCGCACGGTGTAGCCGTTGGCTTCCAGCCAGTTTTTCAGCGGATCGAAGAGCTCGGTTTCCTTCATCGCGTTCCCAGGTAGCGATCCTTCTCGCTGTAGATGCAGCCGCAGTACTGCTGCCGGTACATCCCTTCCGCCTTCGACAGCTCGATGCCTTCCTTCCAGTACTCGCGAAAATCCCGGTACAGGAATTTTATGCCATATTCCCTGCCCAGCGCTTCGCCGATCTCGCGGATTTGTTCGTGCTTCTGGAACTTGCTGTAGAGCAGCGTGGTGGTGAAGTAGTCGAAGTTGCCCTTTTTCGCGATGATGGCGGCGTACTTCAGCCGATCATAGTAGCAGCTCCGGCAGCGATCCTTCTCGCGGAAAGCGCTCTGCCGCAAAAACTCCTCCAGCAGGTATTCGTCCTTCACGATCAACGGAACGCCCTCTTTTTCGGCGTATTCCACGAGCGTCTCCAACCTCCTGCGGTTCTCCGTCCAGGGGTGGATATTCGGATTGAACCAGAAGCCGTGCAGATCGAATTCCGCTTTGAGGTGCCGGTGCGGCGCGATGAAGCAGGGCCCGCAACAGATGTGGACCAGTAGTTTCGGTTTGGTGCTATTCATGATGCAAGTGTGGATGAGGGAAGATGGTTGTCCAGAGAAATCGGGCGATACGATTAGCTATCCTGCGTCGTGCCTTCCCGCTTCTCGATCTCGGCAATCGCCTGCTCGAAGAATGGCTTCCATGCTGGCATACGATCCATGGCTTTTTTTAGATAAGGTATATGCAATAACCGTCCAGAATTTTTAAAATACAATATTGCTACCCCAATAATATCACTCTCGCCAAAAAGTAAATCAACAACTTGTTTAATTTCCTCTGTATCAAATTCACTAATATTCTGCAGATTAGATGATAGATACATCACCATAAACGACATGTATTCTTTTATCTCATGCTTTCGGTTATTGTTTTGCTCCATAATTTTCTTCATATCCAAAGCACTTCTTTTAATTAACTTATCCTCTAGCGAGAAAAAATCTTCCCTCAATTCACTATCAAGAGAATCCAATTTGCCAGTAAATTTCTCTTCTACATCCATGTATTTATTCATCATCTCGTCAACCATCCTATGCTCGAATCCCATCTGTTTCTTGGTTAATTCCTCATTTACATTATAATTATTCTCTGAAATTTCAGCCTTAAATAAAGTTATGCTTTTTCGCAATTCACGTGTTTCTCTCTTCTCGTTATTTGTAACAAGAAAAAACATAACAGTGATAAATGCCTGCACAAGTAATAAGACACAAGACACCACAGATATGAATGTTGTAAGCACCTTTATCTTCGTATTAAAGTCACTCAGATATGAAGAATTTAGCCTCTCTTCTACATTTTGCAGCCTGCTACAATACTCTTCGAGCTCCCACAGCAATAACAATTCATGATTTCCGGCTTCTTCATTCCTTCCCGGATCCTTGATGTCATGCGATTCCGAAATTTCATTCCGCAATCTCTTAAGCTCTCCCAGCAATTCCCGAATAGTATTCGCTTTTATATTTTCAGAAAATAAATATGACATAGTGCTCACCAAGAAAATCAAAAATAGCCAACCTCTATTCATTGCGCGTCCCGCTTAACAAACACTCAATCTCCCTAAGTATTAAAGTTGGTGGATACGTAGACTTATAATAGAGCCCCCTACAGAAATCCCTCTTGTAGTTAAGAACAGGAAACTTTTTCGGGTTATCTAAATTTGTATAGAAAATATAAGTGATAGCATTAGGCTCAAGGATTCTACCTGCCATATGCAAACCAAGATATGGCATATCCGACCATTCATATCCATCGATAAGTTGATCCTCCATAACATCCATGATTACAAGCTCAACGCCAAGCAGATATTTCTTAGCTAGCTGAGAGTAGCTAATAATTTCCGCATCATACCCTTCTTCATTTAGTATTTCGCACAAATCACTTACTTGTTCTCGCTTGTTGTCCACAATCAAGATAGCCATTGATCATATCCCTTGTTTCTTATTCGGTTTGACAATATGCATTTCTTCGATTATATCAAGAACTTGTGTGGGAAGAACGCTTTTTTGTAACCATTTTTTATAACCACGCTCCAATGATTCCAGGTCTTTATGCTGCTCATCTGCTATATCTTTGCAATCATCTTTACGCATAGGAAACACCATCTCCTCGGGAATCGCACTATAAATAATCACAGGAAATCCATTCTCCTTGATGATTGGTAGAATGTCATTAACTCCAGCTGACGCGGCATTATAACCTTCCCTGCTACTACTTTCATGAAGAAAAAACATGACATCTAAAATGATGATCTCGTAAATTTCTCCTCTTTCATTTATTTCGTTTATTGCACATTGAACACTGTCCTTGACAGTAACTCGAAAATTCTCACCTTCTAAAAGTTTAACAAGGTCGCTAATCTTATCCTTCTCATCATCCGCAATCAGGATTTTCCTCGACTCAGCCTTCTTCCATTCTCCCATATATCTCTCCAATTAATTAATTCATCTCGTAAAAAAAGATCACCTTGAGTGTTGTGGGGTCATTCAGCGAATCGATTTCTATCGTTCCACCGACCTCCCTACTTAGCAGCTTTTTGATATTGAACAAACCGAAACCCATCCCGGGCGCCATCATTTGCGCTTTTACTGACCGATATCCCTTCTCGAATATCTTTTCTTTTTCTTCCGGCGAAATTGGCAAACCATAATCCGAAACTGTTACGATAATCCTTTTTTCTGACGGCAGAACCGAAAGCGTGATATCGATCATTGAATCTTTATCGGCATACTTGATCGCATTGTCAAGAACATTATACACAGCGATATCGAAAATCTCTTTATAGCCCGTACAATGGGACCTTTCAACCGCCTGACTGTACACGTAATGGAAGCTCAAGCATTTATTTTTTGCTTTTGACTCCAGTAATCCAAGTATCTCCTTGATTGCCTCATGCGGCAAAAACCGAATAAGCGAAAAATTCCTAAAAGCATAATACTTCTTGATTTGATAAGTAATGTTCCTTCCGAGGTCGAGATAAGATTTCATATCCCTCTCAAACCGTTCTCGTTGGACGGGAATCATTTCCTTGATTTCTTTCTCCTTGCAATAATCCTGACAGTATCTCATTAATTCAGTTTCGGGTTGATACTCAGCAAGATTCCATCGCAAGATTTTCTCCGGCTTGATAATATTCTGATACCGCATTCGATCGGCCTGTGACAGTAGCATATTGGCCAGACTCGCCATTTCGTGTTGAAACACCTGCATGTTCTCATCCATGCGCTTCATTTCTTCATACGAACGGAACGCCATCTCCAGGAACGTGCCCATAATCTTGAAGTATCGAATGTAGTCGTCAAAAATAGCCTCTTTGCGAACCGATATCACACGCAGGATTCCGATTGGCTTTTCATCGAGCCACAGCTTTGTATATATCGCAGACTTAGCTTTGCTCAGGATGAGTGATTTTTCCTTACTATATATCTTATTATTATGAATATCCTCGCTTCTGCGCATATATATCGGCTCATCATCGATTCTAAGCATTTCATAGTTAAACAACATCCAACCGCATTGATTAGGTTCTTCCGGATCGAATGCATCAGGAATATCCTGGAATTTGCGCTCATTATCAATGTTGTCCATCGCAATTTTGCTTACCTCATTTGCTGTCGCAGCAGCAAGCTTCAGTCGATTGACATTGTCATCATCCAGCAGATAGATCGAGGCAAAATCGCATTGCGTCAGTTCCACAAGCGTTCTTGTAACCTCTTCGCAGATTTCGTTGATATCCAAACCAGACTTCAGCCTCTTGGCAATCTGAAGAATTAAATCCTCTTGTAATTCGTGCTCCCATATACGATTCACAATGGCCGTGACCTGACTGCTTATAATGGTCGCCAGGATTCGATCATGCCAGGAGAAAGGAAGGGTGCCCGCTTTTGTCAATCGAATGCACCCGATAAGAAGCTCCTCGCCATACATTGGAATATATAATTGATGAAGTGGAGAGGTTTTCACTCCCATGTATTTCTTAATAGCAGCTAACTCCTTTGACAGGAAATTGTTGTTTACCTCTAACCTTAATGGTTCTGCCCCATTATCGTAATCATGAAATTCCATTGTTTTTTTGGGATCTATATTCATGAGATGCCAGTATTTCTCTGGGTTCTTTTTTCCACTATTTTTCGTCTCATCAAGCACATGCTTCATAAACATGCCAGTAACATGTTCTCCTACGTTATATGTTTCATCTGCCAGTTCAGTGTAGTACTCCGATCCTTCTTTCTGCCCCTTTCCGTGAATCCATTCTTGGATTACCAGATTCCGAATTGGCGAATACCTGAAGATCGCCATGGATACACAGCCGATATCCTCACAAATATTGTCCATGATATCATGAACGAGACCTCTTTCATGATGTTTGTTGTTGATCGAGTAGCTTAGTTTCCTTAAGCGATGTAGAACTTCTCTCTCTTGAATGCTATTCAATGTTGCCGCAATGAAATCACCAAACTGCTCTAACAGATCCTGGAATTCCACATCGATTAGGTCTTCGCCGTGTTCATCAAGTAACTCATCTCCTTTATCAAAACCGATCAAACCGATCAGCTTCCCTTGAAATATCAACTTCAGCTCAGCCCATCTCGTGTTTTCCACATACAAATCTTTAGCCCATCGGTACTTTGAGTGCTCCTCATCCTTCCATTGTATAATATTCAAGCTTTCAGAAAGCTCCTTATTATTACAAAATTGTGGTAATTCACTGTATTTCATCGAATAACCTGGAACTATATTCTCACATCTTCCGATTGCTTTATAGCCAATGATCTCATTGAAACCCAAGGAATCAACCCGTCTATCGATCTGGTGGTTCGTAAATGCCTCAAAATAATGGACATTGGGAAAGCCAAGATTATTGAATGCCTCCAAAACTCGATCCAATATTTCCGAATAATTATCCATTCTCAAGATATCTTTTCTCGCCTCATCGAGAACATGCTTTTTGTCGATTAGTCTTGCTACCCGAACATAAGACAGCCTTCCGTTTTGAATATTCTCTGTCACATAGTTATCTATCGATAGCGAATCGACGATATTGATATAATGTGATCGATTGAGATAATCCTCGACTCGTTCCTCTTCATGATGAAATGCTTTTTTCCTGACGTTTTTATAGCATTTTTTGCATACCATGTGACAGCCAAATATATTTTCAAGGCATCTCTTGCCTAATATGTTGTTCTTAAAAAACTTGCGTCGCTTGTTATTTACCCACAGAATATAACCATTGCAATCGATCAGGGCAACACCATGATCCAAGCTGTTGAGTATTTTTTCTGCCCAATTTAGACGTCTAAGGTCTCTAGACTCCTCATTCCCAACCTGATTTTCGCTTGGACTTCGCACAAAAAAATCAAATACATGATAGGCCTTACTCAGAATATAGCTCGTGAGTATCGCCTTGAAATCTTCGATTATATTCAATTTCTTGTTTAGTGTTTTTCCTGTCTTTCGATCTTTTTGGGATTCATATTTTCTTCCCCAGAAAACAATCTTCCCCATACGCAGATACTTGCGCAGAAATCGCTCGAGAGAAAGCAGCTGTGTTGCTTTCTCTTCTGGAGTATCGTCTTCCCATACTTCGAAATTCGTTACTGTAGGAATTTTCCGCACATCAATGAAACAGAGATTTACTTCGAAAGGACGTGAGCTATCAACATCCTCTCCAGGAGACAATTCGACTTTAAATTCATCCAAAATATCAAACATATCATATTCGTCTGAAACCTCATTTCCAGCCTTTTTGAACTTTTTATATTCTATCTTGCTTAGCGTCTCAAGGGCGTCAATCTCCGGTAGATCATAGTCATCCAATTGCAACAAATAGATGTATGAGTTGTTTCTGAAGCATGCCTCAAGATGTTTGTCGGTCTCAATATTATGTATCTGCGGTTTGGCGCCATACAGCGTCCAGCCCCTGTTTATTACTTCATTGATCCTGTTCCGCAATCGGTATAACTTGTCCGAGCCGCGAAACTCAGTTAGGAAAATATTGATAATATGCTTATGCCCCATACTCATTGGACAAACTCCTATATTGCTGATGTTTGATTATTGTTTTCTTCATCGCAAGTGTCAATACAAAAACGGATTTATATGCGCTAGTTATCATGATAAAAAGCCGCTCCCGGGTGGAAGCGGCTTTCGTATGGAAAGAATCGCAGGCTACTTTAAAAGAAGCGCCTTGCGGGTCTGGGTGTATTTATCGGTTTGGAGCCGGTAGAAGTATATGCCCGATGAGACCGGCTTCCCGGTATCGGCGGTACCGCTCCAGGTGATCATGTGGCGTCCCTGGTCCATGCGTTCGTTGACGAGCGTCTTGACCAGCTGGCCCTTCACGTTGTATATCTTCAGACTGACTTTTCCCGGCTTGGCGATGGAGAACGCGAAGTTGGTTTCCGGGTTGAACGGATTCGGGTAGTTGTTCTCCAGGTTGTTCACAAATTTCGGGATGTTTTCGTTTTCGTTCTCGTTGTAGTGAACGATGCTGATGATTTCAGTCGGAAGGCTCTCGCCGGTGTCGTACAGCACGGTCACGTAGTAGCGATAGATGCGACTCGACTCGATGACATCTTCGAACTCCTGGGTCGTGGTGCTGTCAACCATCTCGAAGTAACCGCTCTCGATCTGCTTGTAGATGTTGAACTGCACGAATTCCTCGCGATTGGTGGTCGCGTATTTCCTGCTCTTCTCGCGTGTCGTTGCGGGAAGATCGTATTCCCAGGTCAGCGTCAAATCACCGGTGTCCTCATCGACCTCGCAAGCGAGCTCGGTCGCGGGACAGAGCCAATTGATCGCGAAGTCGTAGTCGTCGAACACCTCGCCAGCCTCGATCGTGACATCCTCGTAGAGTCCGATTTCGTAGCCCGGCAGTGTCGCGGTGAGATCGTAAAGTCCGCCCGGAACGTAGAGCGTATAGTCGCCTTCTTCGTTCGGGAAGGTGGTGTAGCTTCCCACGGTGACTTCGGTTTTTTCAATGTTGCCGTACGGTTCGCTGAGGGTGACGTTTCCGTTGATGATACCCGAGCGTTCCTGACCGCCCGACACGACCACATCGTCGATCGCCCAGCCGTAGGCGACATTCGATCCATTCGAGCCGAAGTGCCAGCGCAGGATGATCTCCTCACCAGTGTATTCCGAGAGGTCGTATGACACTTGCTGCCAACCGTTCGAGTTACCGGTGTAGCCCGGCTCGCCTCCCACACCCGAGGTGGAAGAGCTGATCTGGGCGGTCGGATAACCGCCTTCAGGAGTAATCAGGTCCCAGGCGATTCCGTTGGAATTGGATATCTTGACGTTACCGCCATCGTATCCGAGCTCCGTATCGTAATACTGCCAGTAGGTCAGCCAGGTGTTGTCACCGATGAAGAATCTTTCGGTGTTCAGGTACCAGCTTACGTGGTTTCCGTAGTCGGAGGCGATATGGGTCGCCCAGCATTTCTCGCCGGAGTGTGCTCCCATGGTCGGTGTTCCGTATTGCCATCCGGCATAGGAATAGAATCCGCCGTTGTCAGATTCGAAGCTCTCCTGGAAGCCCCAGTCACCGATACCCATCGGGAATGTGTAGTTCGATGCCTCGGCATGGAGGAAGTTGATGTTCAGGTTGAACTCGGCAGAGCCGGGTGTTTCGGCGTTTTCGCTTACTGTGATGGTAAAGACCTGCTGCTTGTTGTGACCGGGCAGGATGGTTCCGTAGCTTATTTGCGGATTCGATATGGTGATATCTTCGCTGTCGCTTGATAGAACCGCCACGACATCTTCTGCCGGAGAAGCGGAATCGTTGGTGAGGTTGATGATCAATTGCGCCGTCTCGCCCGGGTCCATCACACCGTTGTTGTTCTGGTCGATGTCGTTGATCATGGACGAGAGCAAGGTAACGGAGGGTTTTCTTACCACGAGCGTGAAGAAGTAGTCCCACTCGCCGTCCACATTTTCGATATTCATCTCGAAATTGATAACATGATTGTCCGGTGTGTAAGGCAGCGTTTCGAAGCTGAAGAAGGTCGTGTTCGAAGCGGATTGTCCGCTCTCGATCGACTGGTAATACGCGGTATCGGCAGTGACATTCACATAAGGATCGTAGCATGACAGTTCCGCAAATGCGCCGGCGGTCTCTGTCAGTCCCACATTTTGCAGGAAGACGCCCAAATTGACCGATTCACCCGCGTCGATCACGCCGCTTCCGTTCTCGTCGTGCACCACGATATCGCCCAGCATCAGATACGAGTCGGGGTAGATGATCGGAACGCCCGTGAAGAGGATGGCGGTGTTGTCGGCCAGCGTCATCGCGCCGGTGGGATATTCGTCATCGTAGGTGTATTGCAGACCCATCGTTCCGGTGTGGTCTTCGATACCGACGGTGCAGTAATTTCCCTGCCAGCCGTTGTATTCGTTGATGGAATCCGTATTGTTGAATTCCTGATATTGAATTTTGATCAGACCGTCGCCCTGCGGTGTCGCGCTGAACTCCGGATCGTAGAGGATGATCTCGAAGGTGACGTTGCTGCCGGTGGCGATCTGGCAGTTATCGTACTGGATGATGAACGCCGGTGTTGCCGATTCGTCATCGTACCAGTAGTAAACCTTGTTGCTGTTGGTCACGAGCAGGTCTTCCCAGAAACCCGCGATCATGGGACTCGTGCCCATCGCGCCGGGAATCGGCCAGTTACGGAAGGAGACGTTTTCCGATTCCGGATAACCGAATGTAATGTAACCGTTGGTGCAGATTCCGATGTTGTCGTATTCTTGACCGTAGAAGGAGAAGGTGAAAGGCAGGTCGAAGAAATCGATCACACCGTGTTCGATACTCGAGGAGACAAGCCCGGTATCCGTACCTTCGCCACCGCTGGAAGGATTGATTTCGATCCATTCGTATTCGGGCGCGTCAACGTAATCGGTATCGTTGCTGTCGTAGCAGATGTAGCCATAGGCGTCGGGACCGATGGGATCGTTGACCGTCACGTTTCCGATCGGGAGGGTTTCGATTTCCTCTTCCGCGTATCCGTCATTGTTATAGAGGTTCAGTTCGAGCGGGATTTGCATGCCCGGAAGAATCTGCGCCATGGAATATATCTCGAAGTCGTTGGTCGTACAGGTGGCGGACTGCCCGACGTTCAGGTTACCGAAATAGGCGAGGGAATCATTGACGCCGATCAGTCCGTTCAGGGAGCGCAGCTCGGCCCAGACGTCCGTCAGATCGGTTTGTCCGTTATTGACAATGGTAAAGCGAAGGTTCACGGTATCGCCCGGGTCCATGGTGTTGTTTCCGTCGATCACCTGAAGTCCCGTGATGTCGAGATCGTTTCCTTCGATAGGAATCCACAGGCGGTCGGACCATTCGTTGCCGCTATCGTCGCTGATATTGAACAGGAATTCCGCCTGATGCATGTCCGGCGCATCGCTTGAAACAGAAAATACGTACGGCTGAACGACCTCGGCAGTTCCACCCGCGGAGATGGTTCCGTACGCGCCGTTGGCGGTGAGTATCTCGATGTAGGGATCGTTGCTGATCAGCTCAGCCTGAACCTGGCTGTAACCATTGGAGCTGTAATTCTTGAGGCTGGTCACCAGTTCGATGATTTCGCCCGGCTCGACGTTTCCGTTGTCGTTGCCCTGCGAGTCCCCCGCGTTGTCGTCGTCGATCGCCATGGTGTAGTAAGAGAGACCGCCGCTTGTCTGGACGGTGAACTGCCCCAGATGCGGAATGTGATCATCGGCTGTTACCGTAAGGTTTACGTTTCCGGTGCTTTCGCCATTGATCGGAAGTACGATCGAGCCGATGTTGTTGGTGAAGCCCGTCGCCAGAATCGATTCGTCGAATTTACGAGCGGTAACCCATGCATCCTGAATAGGGTAGCCTTCCATGTCGGTGACATTCACTTCGATGAAATCCTGTCCCTTTGGGATCGATGTATCGTAAGTCACCTGCATATCGAGCGGTTCCGCGACCCAGATATTGAGAACGGGATCGCCCATCTGGTTGAACCAGTGCGTAAACATTTTCACGTAGTTCTGCGCGCAGTTCCAGTACGCGGCGTAGAATTCCACTTGGCCATTGTTGTGCGCTTCGCCCATCGTCCGCATGCCCAACGACTGGATACCGTGGTAGATACCGCCGTTGAGGCTGTTGTTGAACTGGGTGTGCGTGCCGGATGTCGCCATTCCGATCGCGGAAACGCCCCCTTTTGGTGCTGACGGTGTTCCAGCGCGGATAACGAGTTCGGTATTGGCGGTTCCGCTGAACGAACCGGTCGAGCAGGTAATGATGGTCGCATTGAAGAGCTTGTTCGTGTTGTCCAGACTGGCAATGTCACTGGAATCCCAGTTGCTCATACCGAGATACCCGCGATAGTTGAAGAACAGGGCACCCTGATTGAGGGCGTTGTTCATTTCGTTCGGACTGGGGTCGTCATGGTAGAGTTCGGTGAATGTATGGTCGGGATCGTCCATCAGTATCTGATCCTTGACGTACTTGTTGGTCACGATGCAGGAGAATCCTGAGGGACTCGTATCCCCCACAAGCAAGCTGTGATTGTACATCTGTGGAAAATCGATATTCACCTCCCGCTCGTAGATATTCATCTTGGTCATGTAAACCATCAGGTCGCCTACATCCGATACCGAGATGCGTCCGATGAACACATCGCTGAGATAGTCGTTGCCTTCCAGTAGCGTATAGGGATGATCGCCCTCGCCTTGATACGTACTGAAATTCTCGATCCAGGAAGGAATGGCGATCGATCCGTTCATGTCGCCGACAAGCACCACGTATTCGACCGGATACTCATCCGATTGGTAGGCATTCTGGATGTAGTTCAGGATGGATGAAGAGGATGTACCGGTATCCGTTGTGCTCGCATCGATAACGTGGTAGCCCTTGGTTCTCTTCCAATCGACATAGATATCCACCTGCTCGTTCACGTCCGTGATGTTCGGATGAATCACCAGAACGCAGGGCGCCTGATAATCGGGTTCTTCATCGCGAACCATTTCGTAGTTCAGGATCGTTCCGGCATAGAGCGATTCGAAGCTACGCGAGTATTTTCTTGTCCCTCGATCGAGTTCGTTCGTTCCGGGTTCGGTCGAATAGTGCATCCGCACGGTGATTTCGGTGATAACCCGGAGATTACCGGTACGTGCGTCCCACTCGAAGGGCAGGACATTGACCGGCACGACGCGCCAGTCGCGCATGACGGCGGGTTCGCCGACAAGGACTTTCTGATGCTCGTATGAGCCCTTCCCGCCATAAAAATCTTTATTGATCTGGAATTCGTAAGGAGCTCCATCGAGATGGACACCCTGTGAAGGATATATATAGAACCCGTTGAGATCACGGTAAAGTTGGTTTACAATTTCAAATGACACCGTACCGTTATCGGGAATCGCGATCATCGTCCCGAACATAGGCAATTCCGGCATTCCTTCATCGATCGTATAAGCCGCTTGATTGTGCCATAAATGATGATATTCTCTACCATTAACTGTTTCTTCGGTCACTTCCATACCACTGAGGGTAAACGTGAACTCGGTAAAACTACCGTTTGATTCATTACATTTGAACAGCGGCTGATCCTCTGGGTTGTCGATATCAAGTTTGAGAGCAGACAACACACTGAAAACCAACAGGATTGAGATGATGAGGATTCCGCGGAAACCTCTCCCCCGGGTAAATCGTTTCATAACGTACTCCATGGTTTTAGTTGGAGCAATACGAAGCAAAATCTGTTCCTTAATGCTTCAATGGGTACAGATGATGTGACAAACGAATGCTGCGAAGGAGGGATGAGACGGGCAACCACAGAGAATTGCCCCTTATGAAAACGAAAAAACCCGCTCCACATCGGTGAAACGGGTTTTCCTGATCTATCTTCGAACAATTATCCGCTAACTTAATTTCAGCAAGCTGATATTACAGCGTTCATGGGTATCGTTTTCGCTTCGCGAAAGCCGACTCCAGCACTTCGTGCTTCCTGCAACTTTTCGTTCATTAGGGATTCCAGGTTATCGCTACGCGAAACCTACAATTGACTGCATCAAAGCCGATGATCCACTAACATAATATCAGCAAGCTGATATTACAGCGTTCATGGGTATCGTTTTCGCTTCGTGAAAGCCGACTCCAGCACTTCGTGCTTCCTGCAACTTTTCGTTCATTAGGGATTCCAGGTTATCGCTACGCGAAACCTACAATTGACTGCATTAAAGCCGATGATCCACTAACATAATATCAGCAAGCTGATATTACAGCGTTCATGGGTATCGTTTTCGCTTCGCGAAAGCCGAACCTACTTAATCAGCACCGCCTTTTGCATCGATTCGAAGCCGTTCGCCTGCATGTGCACCATGTAGATACCGGAGGCCTGACCGGTTGCGTTCCAACTGGCATGGTTGTCACCCTTCACGCCGTGATCGACGATCGTATCGACAAGCTGTCCCTTCGTGTTGTAGATATGGAAGGTGACCTCGCCGGCTTCGGGCAGGGTGTATTTGAAGCTGGTGTTCGGGTTGAACGGATTCGGATAGACCGAGTCGAACCTGGCGATGATTTCCACCGGATCGGGTGGCGTCTGGCCGCCGCCGTCTTCCACGATCACGTTGACCGGCCCGAAGAACTCGGAAGAGCCGTTCATCTCGACGCTCTCCAGCCAGTAGTTATACGACCTGTTCATCTCGACATCGGTGTCCGTGAATACGTAGTCGCACTGCGTGGTGGAGTTGTTCGCCGCGATGTAGTCGGTGTTGATGGTGAACGCCTCGTTCAGGTTTTCGTTCTCGCAGCGCAGCACGTTGTAGCCCATCAGATCGCTTTCCGATTCGGTGGTCCAGTTCAACTGCACGAAGTTGCTATGCGTGACCGCCGCGTTGAAGCTCGACAGCTCGACGGGGCATGTTGGCGAGGTGCAGCCGCAAAGCTGGAACGCGAGGTTTACTACAGGATCGTAGGACGGAATCAGGATCGGCTCGTAGATCATGTCCGTCTGATTGTCGTAATACACCGCCGTATCGTTGTAGTCGTACCACGAGGTTTTCCAGCCGACTTCGCCGCCTTCGAGAAGCGGGTTGATCAGGAGCCAGTAAACGGTTCCGCCTGTCGCGTGAAACGGCGCGATGACGTCCGAGATATACTGCCCCGCGTCGCAGTCGCCGCAGTTGACCTGATAGTAGTAGAAGTGATCGTCGGTAAAAAGTTCATCGCTCAGCGGATAGTAGTAATCCTGCAAACCTTCCAGGGGTTCGTCGATCGTTGTGATTCCGTCACCCACATAGAAGATATTACTCCACAATTCGACGCCCGGATGGCTCCAGGGAAGATCTACTCCCGCGGCGACATCACTGTATATTCCGACGTAATATCCCAGGGTTCCGATGTTAACATCCTGCCTCCAGGATATCCAGAAACGGATTGCGCAAATATACACATCCTCCGCAACTTCGAAATCGTCCGCGACATCGGTATATGAAAAATCGACATCGACGCCGACTGGATCCGGCTCCTGAAGCCAGACCGAATCGCAATACTGGGCATGCATAACTGCAATCCCGAGAACAAATAAAGCGATAAGCAGCTTTTTCATTTGAAACTCCTTTGCAGTAAAAAGCTATTGGTTGAGTTGACATAAAAAAGTTTTACAGCGACATGATATCAGTCAATCACCCCGTTCCGACAATCTGGCACTTTGCCACAACACTACATTGAATTATTGCTGACACGCATCGGTCTGTCAATATTTTTTATTTCATCGTGTTATAATTCTCTTGCTGAACCGTGCTCACCCGTAAATGCCCGACACGGCAAGCCCGCGAAACACCAATTAGCAGACGGAGCCCATGGACTGCTAATTTTCTTCTTGGCACGAGAGATGAATGGATTATATTACCTGTAGAAGATGAACTGAATCGTCAACCGATTACCGGTGACGAAATTTCCAGCGGTCATCGAAACAAAAATGAGGAGGTTTATCATGAAACTGGTACCCTGGAAAAAGCAGGAAAGAGAGTATCCGATGATGTCCTTGTTCGATGATTTCGTTGATCGGTTTTTCGAAACGCCGAGACGAAATCCGGGCACGATGATGTCACTGGATATCATCGAGGAAGACAACGAATACAAGCTCATCGCGGACCTTCCCGGCATGAAGAAGGAAGACGTGAAGATTTCCACCGCCGGCGGACAACTGGTGATCGAGGCGCATCGGGAAGAGCACAGCGAGAAGAAGGAAAAAGGTTCGGTGGTCTATTCGGAGCGATATTCCGGAAGTTACTGCCGTTCGATCCCGATACCGGGGGACGTCGATCCATCCACCATCAAGGCGAAGATGGAAGACGGCACCCTGGAGCTCATCATCCCCAAGGGAGAGAGCTCCACTCGCAAAGAGATCGCAATCGACTGACCTGCATGAAATACGAACCGCCGACTGTGACAATCGCAGCCGGCGGTTTTCTCATGAAAAGCTATTCGGCGTAGTAACCGCAGCCGATGAACATCTCCATCTGACCTGGGCGGCCGATGTAAGCACGCTTGGGCTTGATCTCGCCGGTTCCAGGATAAGGCCAGAGATAGCTGATCCATCCGGTTCCGTCTTCCTTAGCGATTCGAACCATCTCGGCGATCATTTTCACGCCGTCGGCGTCTTCCTTGTCGATCAGGTTCTTGCCGATGATATCGGGCTGTGCCTCGTGCGCGATCACCGTTCCATCCAGATTATAGACGAACAGGTAATACTCGCCCTCTACGAATTCGCCGTCTGGGTCCTCGAACCGATCGAAAACACTGCGACGCCCTTCGTCCGTCGTGCCCTCTTCCAGCATCAACGCGACGGCCTTCTCTACCAGCGCCATGACCTGCGTGTCGCGCGCGGACAATGTATCGGAAGGCGCAATTTCCTGCAGCGCTTCCTGATGCTGAGCCGCCTGATCCTTCTGTGCCTTCGTGCAGGCGGAAAAAACTAAAAGCATAGCAAACAATACCATGAAATACTTCATAAGTGCTCCTTTCGTATGCCGTGAATTATTGTGCTGATTATACATAGAATTTTCAGCAGACGCCTTGTCAACGTCTTTCTTGAAACGTGAAATTTCTTGACGCCGCCGGCTGATTTGTCCTCCAATAGATCGAATGAAAATTCTGGAGGTTCCGATGCAAAAAAGTCTTATCCTTTTCATCCTGCTTCTCGCGATCCTGATGCCACTTTCGGCGAAGAGCTACGCCGAATGGCAGACCAACATGGGCAGCTTCCGCTGTATCCTGCATGAAGACCTGGTGCCCATCACCGCCAACAACTTCATCGATCTGGCGCGGGATCATTTCTACGACGGTTTGATTTTCCACCGCGTAATCGATGGATTCATGATCCAGGACGGATGCCCCCTGGGTACCGGATACGGCGGCCCCGGTTACACCATCCCCGACGAATTCTGCGAAGAGCTCCGCCACGACGGTCCGGGCGTCCTCGCCATGGCGAACGCGGGTCCCAACACCGGCGGCTCGCAGTACTACATCACGCTTGCTGCCACCCATTGGCTTGACGACCATCATTCTATCTTCGGCAACGTCATTAGCGGACTGGATACGGTCATGGCGATCGGGGCCGTTCCGACCGACGCGAACGACCGGCCCATCGATCCCGTGGAGATAGAAAGCGTCCGCATCTTCGACTTCAGCATCGGCGGAATCTATCCTGAAAATACCGAGCTGGAATACCCGGTCGGAACCGCGCTCTTCTTCATGGTGCTGGCGGTAGGAAACGGCATCGACCCGATCTTCAACTGGACGATCAACGGCGAATACGTTGGTGATGGAATCGATATAACCTACATCTTCAGCGAGGCGGGCGACCACGAGGTCAAATGCACCGTCTCCGACGGAACGTATGCCGTCGATACCATCTGGCATGCGATCATCGGAGGAAACGATAACGACGAGGAAACGGTCGTGCCTATCGCGCAGTCGTTCCAGGTCATGCCCAATCCGTTCAACCCGGAGACGACCGTCGTGTTCGATCTCGACAAACCGCAGCAGGTTCGGATCGAAATCTACAACACGCGCGGGCAACGGGTGCGCAGCCTGACGAACGAAAAGATGGAATCCGGCATGCAGTACGTCACCTGGGACGGAACGGACGACACCGGGCACGAAGCCGGATCGGGTGTCTATCTGATCAAGCTCGATCGCGATGGTCGCTCGGATACGCGCAAGGCGTTGCTGATAAAATAGGTTCGGCTTTCGCGAAGCGAAAACGATACCCATGAACGCTGTAATATCAGCTTGCTGATATTATGTTAGTGGATCATCGGCTTTGACGCAGTCAATTGTAGGTTTCGCGTAGCGATAACCTGGAATCCCTAAAGAGCGAAAAGTTGCAGGAAGCACGAAGTGCTGGAGTCGGCTTTCGCGAAGCGAAAACGATACCCATGAACGCTGTAATATCAGCTTGCTGATATTATGTTAGTGGATCATCGGCTTTGACGAAGTCAATTTGTAAGGGGCAGATATGCTTGTCTGCCCTTTTCATTTTCCTCGTAGCGCGTGGCTTGCTGTGAATTTGCTTGCAAATTCGAATCCCCGTGGGCGCGCTTCCTCATCCTGCTAATCGTTTTCCATGAAATAGATTTGCATGAATTCCGTTTAACCATAAAAAGCAAGGCGGTCAGCATGAAGGCTATCATCGCGGCGATCCTGCTATTCTTCACCGTGGCAATATTCGGTCAGGGGCTTCAGAGCATATCCTTCTCGCCCGATATACCAGTTTTTTCGGCTGATGCCGGCAGGCCGCTCTATTTCAAGGTTGAAACATCGCCGGACGACTCGCTGCTCCATTACCAGTGGATGAAGGATGGAAAAGCAGCCGGCAGCAGCAACGACCTCTACTGCTCCTACGAATACCCCGGTGAGCATCGGCTGGAATGCGTCGTGTCGGACGGAGAATCTTCCAGTGAGAAGAGATGGCTCGTGAGTGTCCGGCCGTGCGGCGATTTCGGCGTAAAGCCCGGCAGGATATCGTTGCGCTATGGTGATCCGAATCCGTTCAGTCAGGAAAACATCATTGAGCTTCAGCTCGATAGCCCCCAGCATGTTGAAATCAACGTTCTCGATCAACAGCAACAGCATGTCCGGCAACTATTTGTCGGCTACCTGACTCCCGCCACATATCATCTGTTCTGGCACGGCACGGATGATCGAGGCACTCTGAAAGAAAATGGAATATATCATCTGACCGCAAAATCCGACCAGGACACGACAGGGGTAACGGAGAAATTCCTCTATATGAGGTGATTTCCACGTTCCACTATATGAAATCAAGGCGGCTATCATGAAGGCTATCATCGCGTCGATCCTGCTGTTCTGCACTGCGGCAATGTTCGGTCAGGAACCTCTGTACGCGGTTTTTTCGCCCTATAGCGATACTATCGCGTCAGCGGTCGGCGACCTGCTCTTTTTCAAGATTGAAGCGACACACGGCGACTCGGTCCGGCATTACCGGTGGAAGAAAGATGGAGAAATCGTCGGCACCGGCAACGATCTGTATTGCTCCTTCGATCAAACGGGCGAGCACCGGATAACATCCGAGGTCTCGGACGGCAAGAGCAATGAACGGAAAACGTGGATTGTCAACGTCGAACCATTCGATGAATCCACAGAAGAGCCGGGTGGAGTAATGATTTCGGCGCTGGGATACCGCAAAGGCCCGAATCCATTCAGTTCAATGCCTGCATCGCTGTTTTTCGGCGAAACTCCGCTGTATGCCGAGATCGAGATTTTCGACAAGGAGCAACAGCTTGTCCGGCATCTGTTCAAAGGCTACCTGAATTCCTCTACACATCGTTTGATCTGGAGCGGGACCGATGACTTGGGAAACATGAAGGAAAACGGGGTCTATTTCTTATTTGGAAAATCAGAACAAGACACGACAGGAAAGATCAAGAAACGGCTCCTGATCAAGTAATCCTCCCATACCCGATCAACCGCATTATCGATTTTCATTGACAGCAATCCTCTATCCCATAGGATAATTGAAACGATAATAATATCAAGAGGATTACCATATGAAAAACACGATACTTCTTCTGGTGGCTGTGTTGATCGCGCTACCGCTTACCGCAATGGACATCAGCGGGAACCCCAAGAACTGGACCGCCCGTGACTTCATCGGATTCGACCGCGTGGGAGACACCGATTTCGCCGACATCTCCTCCACCTTCGCGCATATCGAGGATGGACAACTCTTCTTCCGCGTCACCTTCACCGACATGACCGTTCGGCGTGAGAACCGCGCCACCGGCGACACCTTCGCCAACACCGACGCGAATCTGAATCTGCTCGTTACCGATAACGCTGGCCGGCAGGCATTCACGCTCGAACTCGCGCCGCTCAGCGTCCGCAACGAACGGCTTCGATCCCTCCGCTCTCCCGGGAGTAATATGGTCGAGATTGTCATCCCGTGGAACGGAAGCCGCTCCATCGACGATATCCGATTCGACTGCGAAGTCACGAGGAACAATCGCGTCATCGAGCACTTTACCGATCCGCTGACAGAGAACGGTCGCGGTGGATCGCGCGGCGGAAACTGCGCGTTCGTGCACCACGGCAACCAGGGTCTGACCTACACCGAGGTATTCTACGGGCAGTTCCCGCAGGAGACCAGCGGTTTCGACGAGGTGCTCGAAGTCCATCAGGCGACCGGCGTTCCGGGGAACTTCCACATGTCGGGCACCCTCATGCCGGCGGCCGCGTGGCACAACCCGGAGTTCAACGACTGGATCGCCAGCGGTGTGACGGAGGGCTACTGCGCCATGCTTTCGTCCGCACTGGGACAGCATATCATGCCCTTCGTGCAGAACGACATGAACAACTGGTCGGTCTCCATCGAAAACGACATGGTCAATTTCCGCTACGGCTACGAACCGCACGTGGTGTGGGTTCCGGAGCGCGTCTGGCTCAACCCCGGGCAATATCCCGAAGCTGGCGTAATCGACTGGCTGGGCGACAACTGGACCCAGCACGGCATCAACGCCGTCATTCTCGACGACAGCCCGCATCTGTGGTCCGGCGACAACCATAAAATCCACTGGATGAACAACGACCAGGGCATCACTCTGCGCTGCATCCCCATCGACAACGAATTCGTCGGAAACATGCACTACGACGCGAGCGGCGCCATGAACCGCATCAACAGCACAGGTCAGTACGGCATCTGCGTCTATGGCACCGACTGGGAAGTCGCCGCCGAGATGAACGAGCACCACGACTCCTTCTTCCTCGACAACTACGAAAGCGTGCTCTGGTACTGCCACGACAACTACCCCGCTACCAATGTCTGGGCGCTCGACGCCGCCATCAACAACGCCGACTTCAACGGCGGCGGCATCGACATCACGCCCGGAACCTACGGTCTCTGCGGCGGAGGCGACGGCTACGGCGGCAGCAACAACTCCTGGTACACCAACTGGGCCGGTACCGCCTCCCACTCCGATTATCACGATCCCGCGTGGAACTACGGAACCGTCTGGAACAACGCATACGAAAACATCATGACCGCGCCCGACAATAACCTCGCGCAGCTCGCCTGGTACGTCCTGATGATCAACCTGCACGAGACGGCCTGGCACACCAGCGGCGAGATCGCGGACTGGGAGCATCGCTACTCCGCGCATATCAAGAACGCCAACGTCTATGCCGAGGCAGCGCGCTGGGCAAACGGCGACTATATCGAAACCTCCGCGGCGTACCTCTCCGATGTCGATCGCGACGGCGTCGAGGAGATCGTCATGCACAACGATAAAATCTTTGCCGTGTTCGAATCGATCGGCGGCCGCGCGCAGTGGATGTTCTGCAAGAACGCCACAGGCAACGCGTGCTCCGTGGTCGGCTCCGACGTGGCTTACTACTCCGAGACCGACGGCGACTACAACGAGAGCTCGAACAACCACTTCGCAGCGCTCTCGGACGTCTCGCCAAACTACCAGCACAGCATCTACGACATGAATATTGTGCAGGGAACCGGCGACGAGTTGATCGTCGAGTTCACGCACGAAGACGTCACCCGCACTTGCGTCCTGCAAACCGGCAACGCCTATCTCGACGTGACCTACAGCGTCTCGTCCGGCGACCTCTATGTCAAATCGGGGTGGTCGCCCGACCTGCTCGACCTGATCTGGTCGGGAAAATCGCATGTCCAGCGTATGTGGGGTAACGGCGGCGAATACGCCGGACGCCGCAACAGCTCTTCCGGCGCGACAGCCGCGTTCGTCATGGGCTCCGCCGGCGGCTCGCACAACGGCACCTTCGAGGGAACGCTGGTCGTGGGCGACGAGATCGTGGGCGGAGGGGCTTTCCGCTTCCTGCTCTACGCCGGATTCACCTCCGATCCGTATGACGACAACGAAAACAAGGTGGTCGAGCTGGACAACCTGGCGGACCTGCTCGCAGACGATATCACGCCCACCATCGTCAACGGCGCTGCGTACCATGCCTTTTACGACAAGCTTCAGATCGTCTTCAGCGAGGATGTCGTCCCGACAACCGCCGAGAACATCGCCAACTACGCGCTCGAAAATTTCTCCGGCACCTACCACATCACCAGCGCCGTCCTCACCCACAATCGCAAGGTCACCCTCACCATCGATTCGGCCATCCCGGATACCGAGACCGGAATCGTGGTGGTCACCGGTGTGGAGGACATGAACGGCAATGCGATCCAGGACGGCGAAAACGAGGCTGCCTTCACCGCCATGATCAAGCCGCATCTGGTGGGTACGATGAACAACTGGACGCCCGACAACCATGACTACGACCTGGTTCTGGCAAACAACCTGTGGACCCTGACCGTTTTGCTCGACGCCGGAACGCACGAATACAAGATCATCGAATCCGAAGCCTGGGACGGCAACGACTGGCCCGCCGAAAACCAGACCATCACCCTCGACGAAGCCACGGAAGTCACCTTCTGGGCGAACTGCGGATTGATGCCGGAAGAGAAGTCCGGCGACGAATATGTCTGCCACAGCACCAATCCACCCTGCGTCGTAGGCAATATCCTCTCCGCACTCGGCGGCATCGACTGGGACGAGACCACCACGCTGACCTACATGAACGACGACGGTATCGACGGTGACGAGGTTGCCGACGACGGTCGCTTCTCGTTCCGCTCACCTATTCCGCAGGGAGAATACGAGCTCAAGATCGTGCTCAACAACAATTGGGATCAGAGCACATCGGACAACCTGTCGCTGGTTGTCATGCAGGGCAACATCGAAGTGCTGTTCATCTACGATATGGTGCAGAATCGAACGTCTTGCGAGTTCTATAACGATGTTTCCGAAGGTGGCTCCGGCAGTGCGCCCTCCGTGCCTTCAATCGATTCCATCTACCCGAATCCGTTCAATCCCGAGACCAATATCGGCTTCTCGATCCCGAGCCGGGGACATGTTCGCGTCGAGGTGTTCAACATCCGCGGTCAGCGCGTGAAACAGATTGCCGATGACGTGTTCGAGAAAGGTAATCACAGATTGACCTGGCATGGTGACGATGATAACGGCAAGACGGTCGGAACCGGGCTCTATCTGTTCAAGCTGGAAGCGAATGGAAGGAAGTCGGTCAAGCGTGCGATGATGATTAAATAGAATACAAAAATCTCTCTGTTTCAAACATCCTGTTCGGTGGAATCGTCGAACTCGAACATCATCGTGGCGTCGGTGTATTCGGTTAGATGCATCTCACCCTGGCTGCGGTATTTCTGCAAAATGCTTTCGATGCGGTGAAGCGCGGTTTCGATCCGCTGATAGTATCGTGCTTTCATGGCGTCGTTCGGATTCAGCCGACTGCGCAACAATTCGAGATTCCCATGTATGATCATCAGAGGCTGGTTCAGCTCGTGGTTCGCGGTAACGGCCATCGCCATAATGGAGCTCTTGCGCTCCAGGTCTCGTACCGCGTCTTGAGAATGCTTGAGCTTGTCGTACGCCTGCTGCAATTCGGCGTTCATCTTCTCGAGGTCTTCCGAACGGCTACGATAGAATTCGGCCTCCTGTACCTTCCGCTCCATCTCGTAGCGAACCTGCATGTCCGCCAGCTTCGAAGAGAGCTCGTCCGAGAAGTAGCGCTTTTCAAAATCGAGAATTTTCTCGTGTACCTCGCATGCCGCTTCATAATTCTTCTTCTTTTTGTTCAGCTCGTACATGCTCTTGTAAACGACGATAATAAACTCGTCTCGCTCCATGTCCTGCGCTACCTGCATCGATCGGTTGATCAGCTCCTCCGCCTCGGGCAGGTGATTGGTATAGATATTCAGCCTCCCCAGCGCGTTGGTTGCCTTCAGAAGAAATTCGTAGTGCTTGATCTCACTCGCGAGTTCGATCGCCCTTTTCAGGTCGGATTCTGCCTCCGGATATCGTTCCATATTCATGAGAAGAATTCCGCGATTCATGCAGGCCGAAGTCAGCGCGTTCTTCCTCTGCGGTATGGTTTCGAGGGTATCGATGCTCTCATTGACCATTCGCAGCGCTTTATCGTATTCCGTGCACTCTTGATAGACAACGCTGAGGTTGGTCTTGATACTGGCAGCGATGCCAATATTACCGGACGTTTCGGCGATATCGAGTGCTTTCATGCCGTATTCCATGGTCTTCTCGTAATCCTGTAGAACTACATAGACCTTCAGGACATTCAGGTAAGCGTTCTGCAAAATCGAGTGATCGCCGATCTCCTCACCGATCTCCAGAAGTTGGAAAAAGGTAGATAACGATCGATCGAAACTGCCGATATTGCTGTAGCAGATTGCGAGGTTGTTGAGCAGTGACGCTTCAAGCCCCCTGTTATCGATTCTTCGAACCGCCTCCAAGCCCTTCTGCAGGGCGTCCATATCTTCCGCAAACCGTTGCGTCTGGCTGTAAACCCAGCTCAGCGCCAACGCCGATTTCGCCAGCAATTCGTCATCTTGCTCTTCTTCGGCAAGCCTCATGGCCTGGAGATTCAGTTCGAGCATCTTCTGCTTGTTCTGACCATGGACAAAGTACAATCTACCGAGATGCGGTATCAAAATATGCTGAGCCTCGCATAGGTCATTCTCGACAGCAAATTCCCAGGCTTCTTCGAATCGATCGATTGCCGCGAGAGGCTCGCTTTCGAGTAATTTTTCACCCCTGGCAATCAGCAGCTTGACTTGAGACTGGATATCATTTATCGTTTTCGATGTGTCGTCCACACAATCTCCCATCCCATCACCGTTTGGATATCTCATTCTATCCGCCGAATGAATCATAGATCATGATCATTTTCAATAATGTAATGGAAAATCGAAGCTTGACCAACGATTCCAGGCACATTATATTGAAGTGCATTCGTATTACAGGAGTTACGAGTTTTCATAGCACCAAGGATATTCGATGTTGTTCTCGGGATCGTGCCGTTTTGTACTCCGAGAGGAAATGAAGATCAAAATCCGGTTGACCGAATTTTAACCGATCCACAGAATCGACAAAAGGAGATCGACAATGAAGAAAATCCTGATAACCGGTGGCGCCGGATTCATCGGCACGAACTTCATCCAATTCCTGTTCGGGCAGAGCGACTTCGACGGACAGATTCTCAACCTCGATAAGCTCACCTACGCCGGCAATCCGCTTAACCTCACCGAGATCGCGGAACGGTATCCCATGCGTTACGAGTTTACCCGCATCGATATCGCGGACGGCGAAGCGGTCGCGGAGGTATTCCGTCGCTTCCAGCCGGATACCGTCATCCATTTTGCCGCCGAATCGCATGTCGATCGCTCCATACTGGGGCCGAAGGACTTTATCACCACCAATATCAACGGGACGTTCAACCTGCTGGAGGCGGCACGCGGCACATGGAAAGACCGAAGCGATGTCGTCTTCCACCACGTTTCGACCGACGAAGTTTACGGCAGCCTCGGCGCGACCGGGCTCTTCCGCGAGGACACGCCCTACGATCCGCGCAGCCCCTATTCTGCGTCCAAAGCATCCTCCGACCACCTGGTGAAGGCGTATTTCCACACCTACGGACTGCCGATTACCCTCTCCAACTGCTCCAACAACTACGGCCCCTACCAGTTCCCCGAGAAGCTCATCCCCCTCATGATCATGAATATGCAAGAGGGCAAACCGCTACCGGTCTATGGCGACGGTTCGAACATCCGCGACTGGCTCTACGTGCGCGACCACTGCGTTGCAATATGGGAAATCATCCGAAACGGAAGGCGCGGCGAGACCTACAACATCGGCGGCAACAGCGAGATGAAGAACCTCGATCTGATCCATGTCCTGTGCGAACTGGTCGCCGTAGAGAATAGCGTCGATCCCGATAGCTACAAGAAGCTTATCACCTTCGTGAAAGATCGCCCCGGGCACGATCAACGCTATGCGATCGATTGTAACAAGATCAAGGACGAACTGGGCTGGCAGCCGTCGGTCGATTTCCGGGAAGGGATGAAGCAGACGGTTCAATGGTATCTGACCAATACAAAGTGGATTGAAAGCATCCGAACCGGCGAATACAAAAACTGGATCGAGAAGAATTACGACAGGCGGTAGCTATCTTCCCGCCACGGGTGATTCGGTGTCCGCGGTAATCCTGTAGAAGTACATGGTTTCGCTCGATGCGCCCACGTCGGTGTATTCCAGTTGGGTGACGCTGTCGTAGAGCGTCAGATTCTCGGGATCGGTTCCGCGATATATATGGTATTGCGCGGCGCCGGGCACGCCTTCCCAGGCAATCTCGACATCGTTGCCGTTGACCACGATCACAACGTTGGTCGGCGTATCGTGTTGCACGCCTGTCGAGTTCGCTGCTCCGGGCGTACCGTAATCCATGAACGACGCTTGCCAGCTCGACGCCAGACTGTTATCGGCTGTCGCGTCCATCAGTTCCAGCGTCGGACCGTCACCGTCCGGCTCGGTGGGCCAGGGTGATCGGTCGTCGTACTCGACAAAATCCACAAGCGTTCCGTTCGGATCGAAAAGCCGCAGCAATTCACCGCCACCACTGAACCCGAATCCCGTATCGCCGACGAAACTCGTAACATTCGGATGGATATCACCAAACGCGTTCGCGTCCTCGACGATCACCAGGTAGCTTTCGGGTTCGAGGATGGTTCCATCAGGAATCTGAAAGGCGTGGTCGTCGTTCTCGTCCTTGAAAATCCAGCCGGAGAGGTTCACGGACTCCGTTCCTGGGTTGTAGAGCTCGATCCAGTCCCCGGAATCGGCTGAGTCGGGTGAATTGTAGTTGATCTCGTTGATAAGGGCCACCCCAGTATCGCCCGTTACATCGATCGTCTCGAATTCGAACTGCGCGCGTTCGGGGTAGAAGGCTCCCTGATCGCTGTTCTCGGCATATACGTAGTACTCGATATCGCCAAAACCGACGATGATCGAAGCCTCATACGTGCCATCGAAGTTGTCGGTCATATTGATCTCGACAAACGGTTCGGACCGGTTATCGCGCCAGCCGAGACAGACATCGTCCGCTCCTGAGACGGTTGCGGTGATGGTGATGGTCTCGCCGGGCGTGGCATTCTGGACATCGGTAGAAACATTGTTGATTGCCGGAACGGTGCCGTCGAAGGCGTCGCAATCGAGCAGATAATCGACCCGCTCGGTCATCAACTGAACGATTCCGACGATGGTTTGATTCGGACCATCCTCGCTAACGGGATTGTAGATGTTGTTCTGGTAGCCCTCAAAGCTGTAGAAGTAGTTCGGGTCGTTCAGAACGTCGTCGTCGATAATGTCCTGAAGCTGGTTGGCGCGTGTCTCGTACCACCCGCTGTCGAAAATCTCCTCGACCATGGTTCGCATGTGCGCGATATACCGCTTTCGATGCGAATCATTACCCAGCGTCCTGGCGATAATCGGGTAATAGGGGCTGTCGATGTAGTGCAGCGGGTCCAGGTGCTGGAGTTCGCTGATGCTCTGCTCGTCGCTTGGAAGGAACCGGGGAAAACCTCCGAATGTCATGTTCAAGTCCCACAGAATCGGGTTGAAGCGTTCGGAGTCGTCCTCGAACAGATAGTAGTTGTGGCCGAAGTTGATCGGGCTGTCCAGGTGAACCAGCAGGTTGCAGAAAGCGAGGAACCACAGGTGGTTATCGACGTTCAGCACGTCTTGCATGTTGCCGGGGTTGTTGTTGAACACGTCCAGAAAGTGGATCAGTTCGTCCCAGCCCTCGTCCGACTCGAGTTCGTAGTGATCCTCGTAGGACGACGGATCGGCTCCCTCATAGCCCCAGACCGGGAAGTAGCTGTCCGCACCCTCTTCGATGGTTCCCTTGAACCGAGCCTTTCCGGTGACGTCGAAGTGTTCGCAGCCGAAGTACGAATCGACATCCTGGCAGCTCGTGTAGAGTCCGATGAGGTCGCCGTTGACCGTTACGTTGGCGTAGTTCGCGAAGCCTGCCGGCATGTATTTTCTCGCGATTTCGTAGGCCAGGGTTTCCCGCACCATCGTAGGATCGTGGTAGCCGTTGGAAAGCTTGATCGTACCGTAGTTGCCGATCTTCTGGTCTTCGATCATGTAATCGAGCTTGATGTTGAATGGATTCTTGTTTCGAAAGGGCGAATAGCTGCTGCTGCCTTTATAGCGAACGCCGACGTTGTTGTAGCGGACGCCGTTGATGATCGCCGTTCCGAGCAAGCGACCCTCATTGCCCTGCGCGTAAAGGTTATCCAGAATCTGATCCCAGTTGCTTTGCGCGAAGATCAGTTCGATATCGTTCACCTGATCGATATTGTAAAAGTCCTGCGCGAATATCGGCAATATAGTTACAGAAGCCAGCATAAGAACAAACCATTTCATAGTTCCTCCGAAACAGGCACCGCCCCACGTTCACATGGTCTGGATGATCCTACAACTCCTTCAGCTTCTTCGCGGCTTCCTTGCCCCAATCGCTACCGGCGCCGTATTTCTGCACCACCTTTTCGAAGATCAATCGTGCCTTGGGGACATTGCGCATCATCAGGTACGCCTCGCCGGACTTGAGCTCGGAGACCGCGGCCCACTGCGTGATATCGGGGTAGTTGTAGCTGACCCTGAGCCAGGCGGTCACGGCGGACTCCCAGGCTTCGTCGTCAAACCATGATTGCCCGATCCAGTATTGCGCTTCCGCCTTCATCTCCGGATTCTCGAGGATGGGGATCGCCTTCTGGAAGGTCTCCACCGCACGCTTGAACTTGCGGTCGCGGTAGTAGCAGTAGCCGATATCGAAGAGCGTTTCCGCCTGCATATCCTGATCGCCCCAGCGATCGAGGATGATCTCGTAAGCGCTGACGGCTTTTCCCCACTCGCCGATCGCCTTGCAGACCAGCGCGAAGTTGCGTGCGGCGTCCTTTGCCAGCGTCCCGGTGGAGTCGTGCTCGATCACGTAATAATAGTGGGTGAGCGCGTTCTGGTAGTCTTCGGTGGTGAAGAATAGCGTTCCGAGCTTGAAGTTCGCCTGCTTTTTGACCTCGTTGTTCCCGAGGCTGATCGCCTTGTTGAGGTCTTGCTTCGCGTCGTCGCTCTTGTCGCGCTTGATGTTTGCGGTACCGCGCCACAGGTACGCCTCTGCCTGGATATCCGAAGGGGTCTCATTGTCTTTTATAAGCTTGCCGAGGATTTTCTCCGCTTTGCCGGCGTCCATGTTCACATAGTAGATACCCTCGTTGAGCCGCATTTCGGATTCGCGACTCTTATCCGCTTCGATATCCTTCTCGAACCTTCCGTAGAGCTTCTCCGCCTTAGGCCGATTCTCGATCCGGTACGCGCTGATCACCGCCATCAGGACATAGTCTTTTCCGTCCTGGTCCGAGAGCGCCTTGATGTCTTGATCGCCCTTGGCGAAGAGTTTATCGAAGGACGATGACGCCTTGCGGTAGTCCTCGATCCCGAACGCGATATCGCCGATGCGAGCGTGGTATTTCCATGCGCCGGCAGGGTCCTTGTCGATCAGTTGTTCGAGCGTGTAGTTCGCGAACGCCTCGTCGCCCGTTTCCATCTGCAATTTCGCCAGATTGCGGAGCGTCGGAACGTCCTTGTCCTCGATATGCATCAGCGATTCCTTTGCCTTGACCTTGTCGTTCAGGTCGAGATGGATGTCGCTGAGCATGAGATAGTATTCGTCGTTGCGGTCGATCTCCGGTGTCAGAAGCAAATACTTAAGTGCGGATAGGTTGTCTCCCCGGGCGCGGTATTGCTGCGCGACGTACTGAATCGCCGATTCGTATTGCGGGAATCCGCTGCTGTTGTTGACCAGAAACGCCATTTTCTGCAGCGCTTCGTCGGTCTTGCCGGTTTGTCCCAGCGCGATGGCGAACCGGTAGAGTGTCTGCGGTGCGCCAAGGTCGATGCGATCGGCTGCCAGACGGTAGTTGGCGATTGCCTTGTCGAAATCGCCTTTATGATAATAGTACTCGGCGGCGGTCTTCTTCGCTTCCTTGAATTTCAGCGAGCCGACGGACGGGTCGTTCTCGATCGCATCGAGATACCCGATGGCTTTCAGCGTGTCGCCTTTGGTAAACAGCTCATTCGCAGCCGCAAGGCGCATCCACTGGGAAGCCGAGTCGTTCGGAAGAAGTCCGATGTATTCTTCCATCTGGCCAAGCAATTCGTCATCGGGTTTGCGGGAAGATTTCAGGTATTCCAGTTCGATATCGAGTTCGCGTGTGTTGCGGAGGTCTGAGGACGCCATCAGGATCATGCGAACGCTGTCGATTTGGGCGAATAGCGATTCGATGCCGGAAAGGTCGTTCTCGCGCAGCTTACGGTCGTATAGTTGCAAAAGAATCTTCGAACGCGTGTGGGCTTCCTGTATGAATCTGGGATTGCGTGTAAGTTCCAGCGCCCTGTCGATGTCCTTCACGTTCTGCGACAGGATTTGCCCCATGCGGCAGCGCAGCGCTGTCCTGTCCTCGGTTCGAAGATAGTCGTTCATCGCCAGCAGCAGGTCGGAGAACGCGCCACGGTAATCGGTAATGCGATAGCGGGTCAGGTATTCGATGCGGTTCTCCACCTCGGTCCGTTCCGATTCATCGAGCTTTTGCAGGTTGATCTGCGCGAGCGCATCGACCGCGTCCTGATAGCGTTGCTGCTGCTCGTAGCAAAGCGCCATGCGACGCAGCGCGCGGTTTTGCAGCGAGAAGTCGTCGCTCCCGGACGCCACCTGACGGTAGTAGCGAAGCGCGGTGCCATACTCCTGGAAGCTCTCGAAATAGATGTCTCCGAGTTGCATATTGATGCGGTCGCTCTGCCCGAACTGCGGGTACCTGTTGAGCAGCAGCAGGTAGTCGCGGATGGCGTCGTTGAACCGGCCCATATCGCGATGGATGTCGGCGATGAGGTAGTGCGTGTCGTACCGCAGGCTGTCGGTGCCTGCCAATTGCAGAAGCTTCTCTGCTTCCTGCTCCGCCTGGTCATAGCTTCCGGCAAGGTATCGGGCGCGGATGGTGAAAAAATCTTGCCGGAGTTTTCGCGGGCTCTCCTTGAAGACCTTCGCATAGCGTTCGGCATTGTCCAGCACCTCGCGGTACTTATGCAATTCCAGACGGCAGCGCGTCAGCCATATAATGTAGCGATCGAGGTTATCGGACTGGTCGAATCGGTTTGTCAGTGTATCCAGCTCTCGATAGGCGTCCCCAAAATCCTTCCGGTCGAAATAGTAGCGCACCAGCCGGAACCGCAGTCGCTCCTCGTGCAGACGCGGAACAGCGCCGGAAAGTGTGTAAACCAGCGATGCGATTGCTTCTTCGACACCCCGCTCCCGTACCATCGCGTCGAGCTGGATTTCGTAGGCGGCCCAACGTGCGTCGTGATCGGGGTAATCCCGGATAATTCGTTCCAACCGCTGTTTGGCTTCGCCCGTGGCACGATTGCGCAATAGCGAACGTGCCGAGATCAGTAGGATTTGCGCCTGATCGGGGTTGTCGGGATAGTTGGCAACAAATTCGTCCGCGCGCGCAATGACCTGATTGTCCGCGCCGCTTTCATAGAGCCCTTCCAGATAGATCACCAGCGCCTTGCGGGTGTATTGGGACAGCGGGTACTGCGCGATCAACTGGTCGAACGAACGCGCCGCTTCGTTGTGCCTGCCCTGCAAGTGCTGCACCCAGGCGTAGTGGTAGAGTGCGCGGTCGCGTTTCGTGCTCTGCGGATAGCGCTCGTAGAGTTGTTTGAAGCGATTCTCAGCCTCCCGGAGCTGACCCTGCCTGCGAAGGCATTCGCCGATGTAGTAGAGCGATTCTTCCGCTTCGTCGCTGGTTGGTGCGTCTTGCATCACGCCCTCGAAGATGCCGATCGCCTCCTCGTAGAGTCCGTCTCCAACCATGCGCACGCCGAAGTCGAAGTTCTCCCTGTAATCGCACCACGCGACCGATGATAGGATGAGTAGCGCCAAGAATATCCTGTATTTCATGCTGTTTGCCCCTTGAAATCAATCTGAGTTCTACCTACCTGTAACGTGAAACGATGTCAATGATTTCATGGAAAATGGGGGAGATGATACTACGATTCTATCTCTCGGAACATGAATCATCATCGTTAATCCTTGACAAATCAAACCGCGATTGGAGAGTTCACGATGGAACAATATCAGCGAGCGAGGAGCGCGGTTTGAAGACGATTATTCTTGCCGGAGGTTACGGCACGCGTTTGGGAAACATCACCGAGGCGATCCCGAAGCCGATGGTCAAAGTCGGCAACTATCCCATCCTGTGGCACATCCTGAAAATCTACGATCACTACGGCTACAACGACTTCATTTTCAGCCTGGGCTACAAGGCGGAGGTGATCAAGCAGTACTTTTTCAGCAACCAGATATACAACAACGATTTTTCCATCGATCTGGGTTCGGGCAAGATCGAGATCCACAATCGCTACCACGAGTTGAACTGGAAGGTGACGCTGGTCGATACCGGACTGGACGCACTCAAGGGCGCTCGCATCAAACGTCTGGAGCCGTATCTGGACGACGTGAACATGGTCACCTACGGCGACGGCGTGTCCGATATCGATATCACAAAGCTGGTGGCGTTCCACCGGTCGCACGGCAGGATCCTGACCGTCAGTGGCGTGCACCCACCGGCACGGTTCGGCGCCATGATCGAGAAGGACGGTCGTGTGATCTCGTTCGAGGAAAAGACGCGCTCTTCGGAGGGGTATATCAACGGCGGCTTTATGGTGTTCAACCGCGAGCTGCTCGACTACCTGACCGAGGACGAAAAATGCGACCTCGAGATCGGACCCATGGACGAGCTGGTGGCCGCGGAACAGGTGATGGTCTATAAGCACGACGGCAACTGGGAATGCCTGGACACGGAGCGCGACCTGGTGCACCTGAACCGGCTGTGGAAGTCGGATCGCGCCTTCTGGAAAGTATGGTAGATTCAGCTTGAAAGGATACTGCGTATGATCACATTCGACCAAGCCTTCAAGGGCAAACGGGTACTGGTTACCGGGCACACCGGCTTCAAGGGATCGTGGCTGAGTCTGTGGCTGCACGAGATCGGCGCGGACGTCCATGGCTACGCGCTGGAACCGCGAACAAAGGAAGACCACTTCGTTACATGCAACCTCGAATCGAAGATCCGGCACTGCATTGGCGATATCCGGGATTGCGCGCATCTCGAACGGGTATTCAGCGAATTCCAGCCCGAGATCGTGTTTCACCTCGCCGCACAGCCCATCGTGCTGCAATCGTACGAAGAGCCGCGCGAAACCATCGAGACCAACGTCATGGGTACGATCAACCTGCTCGAGTGCTGCCGGACGACCGCCTCCGTCGAGACCGTCCTCGTGATCACCTCCGACAAATGCTACGAAAACCGTGAGCAAATCTGGGGTTATCGTGAAGACGATCCGCTGGGCGGAAGGGATCCCTACAGCGCCAGTAAGGCGTGCTGTGAAATCCTGAGCCGTTCCTGGCGCGATTCGTTCATGAAAAGCTGGGGCAAGAACCTCGCCACCGTTCGTGCCGGAAACGTGATCGGCGGCGGCGATTTCCAGGAGTATCGGCTGGTCCCGGACTGCATCCGCAACCTCCGCAAGCACAAAGCGATTCCCATTCGGTCGCCCTTTTCGACCCGACCGTGGCAGCACGTCCTCGAACCGTTGCACGGCTACCTGAAACTCGCGATGATGCTCCAGAAGGGTAACGAGCACCTCGCCGGCGCCTGGAATTTCGGCCCCGATCCCGAGAACTTCGTTACCGTCCAACACCTTGCGGAAACGCTGGTTAAATACTGGGATCACGGCGAAATCGATGTGAACAGGGCGAATCAGGAAGTGCCGCACGAAGCAGGTCTCCTCTCGCTGGACACGACCAAGGCACGGACGCTGCTGGACTGGAAACCGGTGCTCGATTTCAACCGGACGATCCAGATGACGGTTGAGTGGTACAAGGAAGAGAATCCCACGGATCAGCTCAGCCTTTACCAGCTTGAACAGTATTGCGAATTGCGGGAAGATGAAGAATAATTCCGTACTGATCACCGGGGTGAACGGCTTCATCGGATCGAGGATCGCCAAACTGCTCATCCAAAGCGGTTACCGCGTCGTCGGTATCGCACTCGACGACCGATACGACTGGCGAATCCAGCATCTTGGCATCTCTGTCCTCTACGCCGATATCCGGATTGGAGAATACCTCGAAAGCCTGATCCAGGGCATCCAGCCTGAGATCGTAATCCACACGGCGGCGATGGTCAACACGAGCCGCAACACCGACGTTCTGCCGAAACTCGTTCGAACCAACATCAACGGAACCGTCAGCCTCCTGAGCGCATGCGCCAAGTCCGGTTGCAGACTCGTCATCAACACCGGCTCCAGCGACGAATACGGTGATCAAACCGCGCCATTCGACGAAGAGATGCGCGAGATGCCGACCTCACCGTACGGAATCTCGAAACTGGCGACGACCCGCTTCGCACGCACGTTTTCACGCTCCAATGGCATGAACGTCGTCACGGTGCGCCCGTTCCTCGTCTATGGCGAAGCGCAGATTTCGTCCATGCTGATTCCGCAACTGATCATGTCCGCGATCAATCGGAAAAAGCTCGAGCTCACGCCGGGCGAGCAGACCCGCGATCCGATCCACGTCGATGACCTCGCGCGGGGTTACCTCGCCATCATGGAAAACCCGGAGAAGTTCTCCGCAGGGGATGTGGTGAATCTGGCATGCGGCGTCGAACATACCGTAAGGGAAATCGCTGAAACCGTCATGGAGCTCGAAGGTGCGCCAAGCGAATTATTCGATTTCGGTGCGAAAGAGTACCGCGAAGACGAACCGATGCGATTCTATGCCGATATCGGCAAGATGAAACGCCTGACCGGCTGGCACCCCACAATCGATCTGAAGTCGGGAATCGAGAGAGCCATCGACTGGTATCGCTTCCACGGTGAGAAGTACAATATGTGAAGCGCTTGGCTGCTCATTCCACCAATTTCATCCCGGTCAGTCTGATAATGCATTGAACAGTAAATGAATAGAGGATAGCATGGACGGAAAATCGATGTCACCGGAGGAATTGATCGCAAGCCTGCCGTGTCTGAACGGTTCGGATCGACTCGAGCGTTTGCTGGAAGTCGTGAATAGCCTTTACGGTCGCAGACCGGCCGAAGCATTCGCATTCGCCGAGGAAGGCGAAAAATTGGCCAGAGAGCTGGGCAATCCTGCCCGGCATTCGCAATTTCTCAATCGAATGGGCATATCGAAGCATTATCAGGGTGAATTCGATGACGCGGTTAAATACTACAAGGCTTCGGCGGCAATCGCGAAAGAATTCGGTCAGCTTCCGGATGTCGCGATGAACAAGAACAACATCGCGACGATTCTGACCATGCGCGGTGAGTTGGCGGCGGCGCTCGATATCCTGAACGAAATCCGCGAAGTGTATATCGAGCTGGACGAAAAGGCGCGGATTGCTTCAACCTACAACAACATGGCGAATATCTATCTCAAACTGAGTGCATACGACAAGTGCCTCGACCACCATCTGAAGGCGTTGAAAATCCGGGAGGAAATCGACGAGAAAGAGGGCATCCTATCATCCTGCGCAAACATCGGTTCGTATCTGAAGGAAGACAACCCGAAAAAAGCCTTGAAATACCTGAATCGAGCGCTCGACATGATCGATGAAACCGGTGCGTATCGTTTCCGGGGATTTGTCTTCACGCAGCTTGGTATCACCAAATATCTGGCGGGTGATATGCAGGAGAGCGTCACCGATATCGAGAAGGGAATCGAAGTGATGAACGAGACGGGCAATTTGTACGATCAGGTTATGGCATACGATTATCTGTCGGTTATCTCCAAGCAGCGAGAAGACTATGACTTGGCCATGAAATATGTGCAACGTTCGCTGGAAATAGCACGAAAAGAGAACATGAACGACTACGTCGTGCGTGAGCTTTGCAATGTCGCGAAGATATTGATGATGATCGATGATGATGATGATCGGGTGCAGGAATACATCGACGAGGCATACGCGCTGGCGCAAAAAATCGATAGTAAAAAGGGCATTCTACAGTGCCATGAAATCCAAGCGCTCATCCATGAAAATCGGGGCGAATACCAGAAGGCATACGAGACACACAAACTGTTCATGGAGCTCCAGGCGGAGCTGAAAACTCTCGAATTGAATCAGCGAGCGAGAGACCTCGAAGTGATCTACTCGGTGGAGAAAAAGGAACAGGAAGCCGAGTTTGTGCGGCAGAAGAATGATGAACTGGCGATGATCAACAACGATCTGCGTAAGACGAATCTCGCATTGCAGGATGCGCAGGAAGACCTGAGAGAATCGGAGCGGAAAGTAACCGCGCTCGCTATGGCGATCACAGCCAATCACCAGATCAATCAGCCACTGATGGTCGCGCAGGGTAGCACCGAACTGCTGAAAATGAGCATCGAGAATCCGACGCCGAAGCAAAAAGACCATTTCGATAAGATACTGGGATCCATTGCTTCCATTCAGCAGTTGCTCGAAAAATACTGCAAGCTCGAGAACATCGATTTCGAAGAGTATGTCAACGATACGACGATGGTGACCATCGACTGATCCGGGAACCGCACCGACAGGAAATTTCATACAGCCCTCTCGATTGCATCCGCACCTTAAATTTCGTTGACACGAATCTTTGGCGGAACAAACTTCAATAGAAATGCTCCCGGATACCACGGAGGAATCGATGACGGAAACGAATCCATTTGTCATGCAGTGGCTTGCGAAGCTGGAAAACGCGTTGCGCCTCTATCTGGATCAGCGGCAAATCAAGCAGTTGATTCCAATCGAGGGCAACCGGGTTCGGGATATTGTCAATCGGATCGAGGAGCTTGTGGGAGCGGAAAAGACCCGGCAGGTGGTGCTCGAATGCGCGTGCCGGTACCCTGTGGAAGACCTGCAACCTATGCGACAGGCATACGAGAAAACGGGCGATGTCCGAGTCCCGCACCGGATGCTTCAGGAGAGCTTTGTCGCCATGCTGCGCAATCAGATGAAGCTCGAAGAGAACATGATCGGGAAGATCGTCGGTCGGGGCTGGGGATCCGCCGGTGTGCTGGATGGAGAGAGGCTCGTCGCTACCAAGATACCGAAAAGCGGATTTCTGCTCGAATACATGAACGAATCCGACCCGGAGCGAAGAAGAAAGCTTTACTGCCACTGCCCGTTGATCCGCGACGCGATCGCGAGCGATGTCGAAATCCCGGAGGATTACTGCTATTGCGGCGCGGGATTCTATCGCGGAGTCTGGCAGGAAATCTTGCAGCGACCGGTGGGCATCCGCATCCTGAAATCGATCGCGAAGGGAGACGACGTTTGCAGCTTCGAGCTCGATCTGTCCCTGCGGGAGAATGACAAGTGAACCGCTACGTGCCGTCGTTTGTCGTTCATCAGTACGAGAAGGGTGATTTTGCGGGAAAGTTCTCCGGGTTCGCGCTGTTTCTGGATATCGTCGATTTCACCTCGGTGGCGAACGTGTTTCGCAGCCACGGAAAGAAGGGCGCGGAGGAGCTCAGCCGACTGCTGGAGCGCTCACTGTCGTATCCGATCGAGGCGATCGAGAACAGCGGCGGCTTCATCGGAGAATTTGCCGGCGACGCATTTCTGGCATTCTTCCCGAAGCAGGACGACATCCTGCCCCTCATCCACGATATCGGCACCTGGTTCAGCGAAAACGGCAATCTCCAGACCGAGTTCGGCGAATTCAAGATTCGAGTTCGGCTGACGGTAGGCCACGGCGATATCCACTGGCGGATATTCCGCAATCCCTGGCAGTACGAGTATGTGTTTCAGGGCGACGTCATCAAGGAACTCGCTCGTCTGGCATCCTTCAAGAAAGACATGATCTTCAGCAAGTCCGCCACCGCGTTCATCGGGCTGGACAAGTTCGAGCCGACCGACGTGGGATACGTCCCGCGGGGCAAAGCGAAATTCGAAGCGGCCCTGCATCGAAAAGAAAAGCACGACACACTGATTCCCGAGGTTTTCATACATGAACGGTTCCGCAAGGACAATCCGGGCAACGAGATACGGGATGCCGCATTCTGCTTTGCAGACCTCACCGCCATCGAATCGAACAAGCAGGAGGAGACGATCGAAATCCTCCACGAGATGGCGGACCGCTACGGCGGATTCATCAACAAGCTTGACGCGACAGACAAGGGGCTGATCGCGCTGATCCTCTTCGGGATGCCGCGAAGCGAGGGCAACACGCTGGAGCGCATCTGCGAATTCTCGCTGGAGACGATGAACCATGTCCGGGGGATATCGCTGAGCATCAGTTGCGGGAGCGTCTTTGCGGGGTATGTCGGGATCGCCGGAACGCAGGAATACACCGCGTTGGGCTATGCCGTGAATCTCGCGGCGCGTCTGGTTGCCCGGGCGAGGCTCGAGGAGACGCTGTGCGATACCTATGTCTGGCAGGAGATGCATGTCCAGTACGACTTCGATTACATGGGCTCGCTCAACCTGAAGGGATTCTCCACCCCGATCAAATACTACAAGCTGAACCACCAGACCAAGAAGACGGGATGGCGCTTCAAGAGCCGCTTTGTTGGCCGCGGGGACGAGCTTCGGCAGATCGTCGGGCTCATGGAAGACTGCTGCCGTAACCAAAGCATCAATCTGCTGTACCTGATCGGAGAAGCCGGTATCGGGAAATCGCGCTTGCTGGAAGAGGCGTTCAAGGATTTCTCGCCGGATCAATACCATAAATTCGTGATCCATTGTGATTCCCTGATCCGCAAGCCGCTCGAACCGCTTCGAAAGCTCCTCCGAGGCTACTTCTACTTCAACCCCGAGATGCCGATGGAAACAAGCCGGGCGCTATTCTCGAGCCTGTGGAACGCCCTGTCGGCAGACCCGAACAAGAAACAGCGCAACGAATCGATCATCGGCTCGCTTCTGGGCTTCGAGTGGGAAGACTCGATCTGGCAGCACATCCCGCCCGACGAACGCGACCGGGAGCTCAAGGAAGCCTTCGCCTGGTTCATCGCGACGATCGCCTGTCAGAAGCCGGTGATCTTCAATATCGACGACACCCAGTGGATCGATGAGCGTTCGATCGACTATCTCCGGCACCTGAGCAGGAGCGTCGAAGCCCCGGTGTATCTGGTGTTCTCCAGTCGCTACCTGAACAGGATGGAAGCGCTCGATCTCGATCTGTCGGCACAGCATACCCTCTCGATCGAACTGGGACAGATGCCGGACGAGGGGTGCACGGAGTTGATCCAGTCGGTGCTGCGTATCCAGGATGTTCCCCGTGAAACCATCCGCCTTATCCGCGACCACTCCATGGGAAATCCGCTCTTCACCGAACAGCTCGCGGCATTCCTGCAGGAAAACGGCAATCTGGACTATCAGGGCAATCTGAAGGGAACCGTCGAATACATCAGCACGTTCGGTATCAGCGACATCATTGGCAGTCGTATCGACCGCATGGACGACTCGGTGCGGGACTGCATCTTCTGCGCGAGTGTCCTCGGCATGGAGTTCAACACGGACATCCTGCGGCACATGTACGGCTCCGATATCGACGAGAAACTCCGCATGGGCAAGACCAACCGTATCTGGCTCGAAGTCTCCCGGACGAGCTATGAGTTCAGCCACATCCTCATCCGGGAAACCGTGTATCAACGCATGCTGAGCGATCGGCAGACCAAGCTGCATATCGCTGCCGCCCATGCGATGGAAAAGGTCTTTTCGACAGCCGATAAACTGGAGGAGATCGGCCTGCATTACGAGTATGGCGCTGATATCCCACGCGCGATCAGTTACTACGAACGGGCTGCACGTCACAACAAGACAAAGTACGAGCTGGAAAACGCCGCCAAGATTCTCCTCCGCATGATCTCGCTGTTGCGTACCGAAAAGGAAATCGACGGGAGCGCGATGGCGCGTACGCACGACGAACTCGCCTCGGTCTATTACCTGAAGGGCGATTACGACCACGCGCTGGAATCGCTGGAAACGGCGCTCGATTTCAGTGAGGATTCGCGCGAGACAGCGATCATCCTCGACAACATGGGCTCGGTCTTCCTGCGCAAGTGCGATTACGAACGAGCGCTGTCATGTTTCCGGCGATCACAGGATATCCACGCGAAGGTCAGCGGTACCGGCTCACCGGAAGCGGTGGCGCCCTATATAAACATCGCAAAGGTCTTCAAGGCTAAGGGCGACAGCGAGAAAGCCCTCGAGATATACTTCCGGGCGCTGAAAATTTTTGAGAAGTCCGATAAAGAACGTATCCCTGTCGATATCATCTACCAGAATATCGGGCAGGTCTATTACGCGCGCGGCGAATACGATCAGGCCCTGCACTATTTCCAGATGACCCTGAAACAGCGGGAAAAGCGTTACGCTCAGGATCATCCGCTCATCGCCGACGTCTATCACAACCTGGCGTCCGTGCACAAGAATCTCGGGGACTACGATCGCTCCCTCGAATACTACTTCTCGGCGCTGAGAATCTGCGAAAAACGTCTCGGGCCGGAGCACCCCCAAACGGGCAGCAACTACAACAACATCGCCTGGTTCTTCAAGTTCCGCGGTGATTTCGAAAAGGCGCTCGACTACTACAACCGCGCGCTGGAAATCAACCTGAAGAAGCGGGGATCCGAGCACCCCTTCACAGCCATCAACTACGGCAATATCGGCTCGGTGTACATGAACATGGGGCGATTCGAGGAAGCGCTGGAATCGCTGCATCGCGGTCTGTCCATCCAGGAGAAGAAACTGGGCATGGACCACCCCGATACCGCGAGCAGCTACTACAGCATCGGATCGGTTTACCGAAACATGGGCGAACCGGAAAAAGCGCTCGAATACTACGAGAAATCGCTGAAGATCAGGGAAGCGAGATTGGGCGACGACCATCCCCACACCGCCGCGACTTGCCACATGATCGGATTCACCCACATGGAGTTGGGCGACTTCGAGAAAGCGCTCGAATACTACAATCGGGCACTGAGAATCCAGATCGCGCGGTTCGGAGAGGACCACCCGCAGGTGGCGGTCACCAACCACAATATCGGCAGCGCCTATCTCAAATCGAACCGGTTCGAGGAAGCGCTCGATCATTATCGCAAAGCGCTCGAGGTGAACGAGAAGAAGCTCGATCCGGGCAATCACCGCATCGGCACCGTCCATTTCAATATCGGAAAGACGCTGATCGGTCTGAATCTTCCCGACGAGGCGAAAGCCCATCTGCAGAAAGCGTTACCCATCTTCGAAAATGTCTCCGACGATAAACTGGACGAGTGCCGCGAGCTGCTATCGAAAACGGAATGAAACCTGAAAAGAAACGGAAGTGAACCATGAGCTGGATATTCGGAATCTACAGTACGCATGAAATCGGAGAAGACGAACGCCGAAAGCTGTGCAATGGCTGCGAGGACAAGATTGTCGGTCGGATCGAGAACAGGAACTTTTTCGCCGCGCTGGGCGAGATTCCCGCGATCTGCCATCATTCGGAAACCGCACTGATCAGCGGTACCGCGCTGAGGGATTATCTGCCGGTCTCCATCGAAGACTGGCAGCGGTTTTTCGCCAATCCGGACGGGCATCCCGATTTCGACGGTCAATACTGCGGCCTGCATTTCTCCGACGGCAGGCTGACGATCTTCAACGATCACTTCAACAACCGCCCCTTCTACCTCTATCCAACGAAGGACGCCGTCGTCTTCTCCACCGACTGGCCCCGGCTCAAGCCATTCATGCAGAATCCCAAACTCGACATGGACGCCATCGCCGGTCTCTGGCTGACCAACGGACAGTTTCACTATCGCTGCTTCATCAAAGATTTGATCCGCTCCCATCCGGCGTCCGTCTTCACGATCACCCCGGATTTGCGAGTCCGGCACAGAGCCAGTCGATGGATCGGCATCGATCAGCCAGCGGAGAACATCGATCACGAGGCAGCGCTGGACAAGACCATCAGCTGGTTCGTGCAGCATCACAAAGTCTCGCTGGGGATGAGCGGCGGAACCGATTCACGACTGATGCTCGCCTTCATGATGCAGCATCGAGAAAATCCGTGGCGTATGCACACCTTCGGCGAACGGGACAACCCGGAAATCGTAGTGGCGGAGCGAATCGCCAGAGACCTTGGCCTCGATCTCATCGTCGTCGAGCCGCATCCACGCGATCCCGATACGATCCTCGAGCGCGCGAAGAAGATCGCCGCCCACACCGAGATGACCTACTCCATCCGCGCCTACCGCATGATCGACAACCTTAAGACTGCCACCGAAGGCAATCGCATCATCCTCGACGGCGACTACGGCTGTTTCATCCGTGACTACTTCCTCAACGGTATCCAGCTCAGACTGAAGTGGACGCCACCCGCACAACGCTTCGACAAGCTCTTCGAGCTGCTTCGGCATCCTCGGACGAATTTTTTCCCGGAGTCGCTTTTCCGAAGGATGAACGAGGTCGTCCGCGAGGATTTTTACAATTTACCCGCAACCCTGCCCGAATGGAACGGCAACGACTACACCGCTCTGATCGCGCTGCTGCATGCCTATTACCGTTATCCGAATCTGGTGCGCAACTGGAACCTCAACCTCGAACACGCGATGCTGATCAGTCCCATGGGGCAGGCTTCCATGATCCGCGATCTGCTTCGGATGCCCGTTCGAAAACGCGCCAACTGCCGCATCAGCTATCCGATCCTGAAGAAACTCGCGCCGAGCCTGATGAAGTACCCGCTGGTTCGATACGGCACCACCGTCCCGTTTGCGGTCTATCGCAACTACCTGGCCTCTGGCATGATCGCCAAGTACAAGCGGCAAAGAGGCTTATGTTACCGATCCGACCGCTCTGCCGTGCAGCTTGAAGCGATGAAACCGATCGTTCATGATCTTGCGTCGTCGGAAGCGGTAAGGAATTGCGAATATTACGATTACAATAAAATACGGTCCCTCGTGAACGGGTATTACCGGGCACCGAACGACGCCCTTGGCAACGCCCTGTTCGAGTGGCTGGGATTCGAATTCTACCGGCAGTCGGTGGAGGATTAACCCAGTTCGAAGCTCGTCACGCCGAATATACGATCCAGCGGCAGGTCCGGCGATTTGCCCGTGTACATCCTCGCCGTTTCGAAGACCTTCTGCATGTTGTGTTCGCGCACGAGCCGTCGCGCCTCGCGGTTTGGTTCGGGGATATCCAGGTAGAAGGTGCTGCCGATCTCGATTTCATTGATCAGGGCGTGGAATAGTTCTTGTGCAACGGTCTCGTTTTCGGCAAACAGCGGACCGATCTTGTAGCCGACACGGCAGGGACGAATGACGCCGTAACCCTCCAGAATATCATCTGTTACAAACCCGAGGGCTATCGTTTCCGGCTGCGAAATCCACGGCTTGAGAAAGGATTCTCTTCGTTCGAAGAAGAAGCGGTTGTCGAAGTCGCACAACTGCTGAAAGGGCAGCGTGTTCAGCGGAACGATCTTCGGGTGGCAGGAAAAAATCTCCCCGGTTCGTCTGCCTTCGAAGCGAATGTTGTTGTACGCCATCCGGAAGCCGAGACGCATGTAGTTCCGTTGCTGCTCAACCACCCCGTCCAGACCGATATTACTGCCCGACATCCGCTCCATAGCTGCTTTCAGGATGGGAAAGCCGAATCCCCTGCCACGGAATTCCGGCTTCACGATGTAGAAACCAAGAAAGCCATAGCTGTCACCATAGCGCACTGCTGAGACAGTCGCAACCGGCTCTTCATCGAGCTCCGCGATCAGAAAGCCGCCCTCGTCCGCCGCGTGAAAACACGTAGCGTCGTGTATCCCCGGATTCCAGCCTTCCTTTGCCGCCCAATCGATCGCAAGACCGACATCCTCGCGCGCCATGGTGCGAATCGTGTATGGCATGATCTATCTCCCTTGTTTACTATACGATAAGGGCATCAATAGTGGTATTTCTTGTGGCTCAGAATGGTGAACGCCCGATATATTTGCTCGATCAGTACCAGCCGGATCATCTGGTGGGTCATGGTGAAGCGTGAGAAGCTCAGTACCAGATCGGATTTCCCGCGCACTTCGTCGGACATCCCATACACACCTCCGATGACGAACTGCATCCTTTCGTTCTTCGATAGCAGATCGGCGAGTTCGGGACTGGACATCTCCTTGCCGTGCTCGTCCAGCGCGACGGTGAAGCCCGGTTCGATTCGCTTCAGGATGTGTTCTGCCTCGGTCTGTTTGACGATCTCGATGGTGTTCGTCTTGCGCAGCGCTTGATCGGGTGTCGTGATCCAGTCGATCTTCGCGAAAGGCTTGAGCCGCTTCATGTATTCGTCGATGCCGTCCTGGATGAATGACTGTTTGGTTTTGCCCGGACTGATGATGCGTATGTTCATGCGTTTCTCTCCCAAAGGACCGCCAAGCTCCTGTGAATTTGCTTGCAAATTCGAATCCCCATAGCCTGGCATCTCTTTCCCATTGGTCCGCCAAGCTCCAGCTTGGCATGGGCAGGCACGGGGACCTGCCCCTACAACAGGGATTTACCAAGCAAAACGGGACAGCCATATGACCGTCCCGCATATTTGAATAATTCTTACAATCAGGCGCAGAGGATGCCCAGCGCCATGGAGAGCATCTTGGTTTCGGCGTTGTCGGCGCGGGACGGGATCAGGATGGGCGCCTTGGTACCAACGACCACGTGCGCGACGCGGTAGTTGCAGTAGTAGGTGAACGCCTTGCCCATGAAGTTACCCGCTTCGATGTTGGGAACGACCAGAATATCGGCGTCGCCGGCGACTTCCGACTCGATGCCTTTCATGCGTGCCGCTTCCATGTTAATGGCGTTGTCCAGCGCGAGGGGGCCATCGACGATACAGCCCTTGATCTGTCCTCGTTGATTCATCTTGGCGATCATCGCGGCGTCCAGGGTACACGGCATTTTCGGGTTCACCACTTCGACCGCAGCCAGGAGCGCGACCTTGGGCATGGGATTACCGAGCGCGTGTCCGACCTGCACCGCATTCGTCACAATGGCGACCTTCTCGTTCACGTCCGGATAGAGGTTGATCCCACCGTCGGTGAGCAGAACGATCCGTTCCGGCGTCTCCACGGCGAGTACGTCGCTGATGACCTTCGCCGAGCGCAGACCTTTCTCCTTGTCCAGCACGGCCTTGAGGATGGTCGCGGTCGAGCCCTTACCCTTGAGGATGAGATCGCCCCGTCCTTCCCGGATCAGCTCCACCGCCTTGGCGCAGGCGAGCGGAATGTCGCTTCCGCAGTCGATGATTTCGAAGGCATCGACGAGTTCGGGCGCGATTTCCTTGATATGGTTGCGGATGAACTCGGCGTCGCCGGTCATGATCGAATCGGCGAGATTCTCCTTCTTCGCCAGAACCGCTGCCTCGATGGATGCGGGAGATTGCGCGGCGGCGACAACTACAGTCTTGTTCTCGTTTTTTTTCAGGGTATCAAGCAGTTGGTCGAAATTCCTCAGCATGTTTGTCTCCTGTAATATCTTATAAATTGTTGTTGAGCAGCATGTCGATATCGGTCTCGTATTCGTCGTAGGTTTCCCGGAGAATCTGTTTCAGTGCCTGTTTCTGAATCTGTCGTACCCGTTCGCGACTGAGACCGAGTTCCTCGGCGATCTGGGCGAAGTTTTTGCCGTTGTCTCCGTCAAGACCGAAGTAAGACTTCAATATATAGGCGTCTCTGGATGGCAATTTGCCGATAGACTCGTCGATTTTGCCCTGCATCTTTTCGCGGTAGTAGATCGTCTTGGGATCGAGCATGTCCGGGTCTTCGAGGAAGTCGCGGAGCTGGACGGTATCGTTCTGGTTGGTGTAGTTGTAGTCGTCCAGGGAGAGGGTATCGACAGAGTGCGATTCGACGTTGTGGATTTCCTTGCTGACCAGGTTGGTCTCGTCCTCGATATCTTCGATGGTGGCGCTGTGCCCGGTGCGGTTGAAGATTCGTTCACGGGCTGCCTTGATTTTGTTTGCGAGGTTGGTCTTGCCCAGCGGCATGCGGATCAGGGAGGTCTTTTCAGCCAGCGCGAACAGGATGCGCTGCTTGATCCACCAGACGGCGTAGGAGATCAGCTTGATGTTCTTGTCGGGATCGAATTTCTCGATCGCCTTGATCAGACCCATGTTGCCTTCGCTGATCAATTCCGCCAGGCTCAGTCCACGATTCTGGTAGTGCGACGCGATCTTGACGACGAACTTCAGGTTGGACTGGATCAACTTGTTGATCGCCTCCTGATCGCCGTCACGCGCCCGAATCGCGAGGTCGTGCTCTTCTTCACGCGAGAGCGTATCGATCGTCGCGATATCGTTCAGATATTTCTGTAATGCTTTGTCTTCGAATACATTCTCAGCCATCAATACCTCAGGTCAGGAATTCCCTTGTATGGTCGCTGACGAAGTCGAGCAGGTCTTCCATACTCATCTCGAGTAGCTTTGCCAGCTCGAAAACGACTTTTACTCCCGAGAAGTTCATTCCCAACTCTTGTGTCAATGTTATTATCAGCGTAATTTGGTCAATATCTTCTGTGCTGAACACCCGAATGTTCTTCTCCGTCCGCTCGGGAGAGATCAGTCCCTTGCGCTCGTACATGCGGATCGTCTGATCGTGAATCCCCACCATTTTCGCCACTTCTCCGATGGAGTAGAGACGTTCGATATTGCGCGGAATCTCTTTCATGGTGCCTCGATCGGCGGCAGAACGGTCAGCGGATCGATTGCCTTTCCCTGCACGCGGTATTCGAAGTGGAGGTGGGGTCCGGTAGATTTGCCTGTGTTGCCGACCGTGGCGATCGGCTGTCCCTTTTTAACGCTGTCGCCCAGGCGCACCAGGTTGGCGTCGTTGTGCGCATAGACGGTCATGATGTAGTCCTTGTGCTCCAGGATGACCACGTTTCCGTAGCCGCGCTGACGTCCCGCGAACGCCACCTTGCCGTCCATCACCGCGGAGATGGGCTCGCCGATGGGCGCGGCGATATCGAGGCCCTTGTGGGGCTTACCCGCGCGGATGCCGAACTTCGAAGTAATCCTGCCCTTGAGCGGGATGATGATGTCGCGTGGCTTTTTGACATTCACGGGCGGGGATGGCCTTTGCTGCTTCTGCGCGACCTCGCGCTTCTTGCCGCGGACTTGCAGTTTCTGCCCGACTTCGATATTGTCCGATGTGATGTCGTTCAGCTTTTTCAGCTCATTGACCTTCATATCGTACATCCTCGAGATGCGATAGAGTGTCTCGCCCTTTTTCACGATGTGGTAATCGCCCGACTGTTTCGGGGACGCGATCGCTGGCGTTTCGGGCTTCGAGCCGCTTACATGTCCCGGTTCGAGCCAAATCTTCTGACCCGTCTTGATGTCGAAGGTCTCCAGATTGTTGTAGTCGAGGATATCCAGAATCTCTACGTTGTACATCTTCGATATCCGATAGACCGTTTCGCCCTTTTTCACCTCGTGGTAACGGCTTTCGGGGATGGCTCTGCGGGTCACGAATTCGGCTTTCTGCTCGATGTGCGGTGTCAGGTATATCTTCTGTCCGACGAAGATGTTGTCTGATGTCAGGTTGTTGTATAGCTTGAGTTTACCTACCGGTATCCCATGTTTCTTGCTGATACTGAAGAGGGTGTCACCGTGCCGCACGATGTGGTAATCCTTCGATGGCGTGACATACACCGCGTTGCTGCGTATGCCGTACCAGCTTTCGATTCCCAGAAGGAGAACCACGAGGAGAACGAGCTTAGTATTTGATCTGAAAATCATCTTCTTTGGTGGAGGTAGCGATGGTTTGGATGTCGATTTCCGTGATTTGGGCGAACATGGGACCCTTGCGCAGCATGTGGATGAATTCATGCAGATTACCTTCGCTTCCGGTGGCGAAGATTTCGACGGTACCGTCCGAAGCGTTGCGGACACTTCCCCGAATATCGAGAAGCCGCGCGGTCTTCAGACAGTAAAACCGGTAGCCGACGCCCTGAACTCTCCCTGAAACGGTGATCTTGTACGTTTCCACGGCAAATCCTGATAAATTAATTTATTAAGAAAAGGCATAATGAAAAAATCTGTCAAATGATAAATTAACGAATGTGTGACCGGAATGATTTGTTGCGCGATCACGATCCGTGTGCAAGGATTGTAATCTTTTGATATATGGTCAGTTCCGGTTCTTCAGCGCGCGCTCGAGGTCGCGTTTATCGTCCCGTTCTTTTACGGACTCGCGTTTGTCGTAGAGGTGCTTACCCTTCGCGAGCGCCAGCGTTACCTTGGCGAGTCCCTTGTCGTTGATGTAGATTTCTTTGGGAACGAGCGTCATACCCTTTTCCTGCGTCTTGGCCAGCAAGCGCTTGATCTCGCGACGGTGCAGGAGCAGCTTCCGTTTCCGCTCCGGATCGTGGTTGAAATACGTCCCCTTCTCGTACGGGCTGATGTGCAAGTTGACCAGCCAGACCTCGCCTTCCTCGATCCGCGCGTACGAATCCTTGAAACTCATCTTGCCGTCTCGAAGCGACTTGATCTCCGTGCCGGAAAGCGCGATCCCCACCTCGAGTTCCTCGATGAAGTAGTACTGAAAGCTGGCCTTTCTATTCCGAAATTTCTTTGCCATAATATCCTCGGGGAGAGAATCTTTCACCCCGCGAATGTCGTCAACAGATAATTGGAATAGATCGAAAAGTTACTTCATCAATAGCATCCGCCTGGTGACCACATGCTCACCGCTCTCCAGTCGATACAGATAGACGCCGCTGGAGACGGGCTTGTCGGAGGTGTCGGTTCCGTTCCAGACCGCGAAATGCTCGCCCGTGTCCATGGGCTGATCGACGAGTGTTTTGACCAATTGACCCCGGATATTGTAGATCGAAAGCCGGGTCTGCGCGCGGCCCGGGATGTCGAACCGGATGGTCGTCTCGGGGTTGAACGGATTCGGGTAATTGGTGAGGCTCAGCGCGGTGACTTTTGGGGCGTCGCCCACCGCACCAACGATCGATGAATAGTCGATATCGACCGCCATGTATTTGAGCATGCCGCCGTCGTTGGTTCCCTGTCCCTGGATGAAGCTTCCGAAGCAGTTGTCGTCGAGGAAGAAGAGGTGGACGCGCGCGTTCCAGTCTCCAAGCCACTCGATGTGATCCGCGGGATAGACGTAGCAGGGGACGATGCCTTCGAGCTCGGGGTTGTCGATCGCGTTAATACGGATCGGTTCCGACCACTCTTCGCCCATGTAGCTGACGGAGATCATGATCTCGGGAGCGGTGGCCCAGTTCGCGTAATCCTCGTCGCCGCCGTCGTTGTAATAGCGCGCTTTCAGTCCATCCTGCCAGACTGCCGCATACAGGTCGTAATCGAGGTTGGAGCAATATTTGTAGCTGTTTTCGTGGAAGGCTTCGTCCCATCCGTACCACCATATCGGCCAGCCCAGAACCGCCATCACGTTGCCGTCGTCGTCAAATTCATCGACGGTGCCGTCCTGATCCTCGTCCCACGGGATGAAGGGATAGGTCGCGTCGTCGGATGCGCTCTGCGGATAGAGGTCCTTGAAGTCCCAGGTCTCTGTGGTGGGATCGAAGACGATCTCCTTCACGTAGCTGTAGTATGCCCAGAGCATGTGCTCGTCGTCTTCGTTCTCGTATCCGAGCACCATGTTGCCGATGAAGTGCAGTTTGCCGGACGCGTCGAACATCGCCTGCGGGTGGCTGCTGTTGACCAGATCGAAATAGATGTCCGCGCCGCCCGAATCGAAGAACTCCGATCCGTCCTGATTCTGGGGATTCTCGACGTAGTATGCCAGTTCGTGTTCAAAAATTTGCCATTCGCCCTCACCGTAGTTGTCGTTGTAGAACACCAGCATTTTGCAGCCGGCCTCGTCGATATCGTCGGCGTTGAGGTATCCGATCATGCCGATCTTACCGTCGTCGGTGACCGCGATTCCCTTCTGATAGCGTCCCCAGGTGGGGCCTGCGTTGTATGCGTCGAGCATCGGCAGGGTCTGGTAGCTCCAGGTCAGATCGTTGATGGTGCCTGACTCGATATCGGAGGTTGTGTAATCGATCCAGGCGATCAGGACATTCTCGGAGGGATCGACGCTGTGGGTGGTGTTGTTGGTCGAAAAGACGAACAGGCGCCTGCTTCCGTCTTCGTCGTATGTGGGCGACTTTGTGACGAAGGTATAGGGCCAGCCGAAGAGGTCGTCCGAAAACGGGGTTTCCGTGCCGGCGATGGCGGCGTTATCGACGATGACGAAGGGCGTGGAAATCAGCCCCGGGGAATGCAGCATGTGCCAGACGTCGTTGTTGCCGTTGACGGTCATTTGCGGCTGCCCAAAATTAACATGGTAGGAGAGCATCGGGTCGCTGGTCTCGAAGTCCAGATCGAGCGAACCGTAGCCTTCCGATACATCCGACGAGGAGAGGTAGTTGACGTTGTTGAGCGAGCCGTCCGGATTGATGTACGCAATGTACTGCCTTCGGGTGGCGCTGGCGGTTTCGGTGCTGTGGAAGGTCAGGTACAGTCCACCGTTGGCCGTGTCCTTCTGGAAATGGATGGGGTTGGCGATATAGCTCCCGGGCATATAGTCGTAGTATGTGGTCTGGATATCGATGGGATCAACGGAAATCTCGTAGTTGGGGGCATCGCGCCGGTCCGGTTGCGCCTTCGCATGAATCGGGTGCTCCGCTTCGAAATTCCGATTGGGTGCCATTTCGTCGGCGTAGCTTAGCGCAGTACATAGTATCAAAGAAACAAGCAGCAAATATCTCATAGTCTCCTCCATGTTTTTATGCCAATGCCTGAATGGAACATGCAATCTTCCGATTGTCAAGTGTTTGTTCTCCTCGCCTGCAACGAAATCAACTTCTGAATGCGTCGAGTGAAACGAGACTCTTCCGCATGTTGATTCATTACTTCGGCAGGATTTTGATCGGCGTGGATTCCGGCGTAACCACGGTCGATGCATCCCCGTCTCGGTTGGCGCGGTAGTGCGGCGACATGATCTCGACGTCGGCTTCGTTGAAGCAATCCTGGATATTCTGATGCAGATTCGAGTAGGTCACCGCCATCTTGTCCGGCGAGGTGACATAGACGTTGAGCTCGTAGCTGATATAGAAGTCGTCGAGGCTCTTCTGCAGGACGAACGGCTTTTTATTCTTCGAGACGCCCTCGGTCTGTTCCGCGGCGGAGGTCAGCAGCTCGTGCACGCGTCGCCAGGGGACGTCGTATCCGATGGTTACGGTGGTGTAGAGGATAAGACCGAGCTCGCCGTTCAGGGAGGAGTAGTTCTGCACCTGGTTGGTGAGGATATTCGAATTCGGGATGGATATTTCCTCGTTTTTCGGTGTCCGCAGCCGGGTGGTCAGGATGTTCTTTTCGGTTACCACGCCGACGGTGTTTGCGATCTTGACCCAGTCGCCCACCACAAACGGGCGCATGTAGGTGATAACCAGCCCCGCTACCATGTTGGTGATGGCGGTCGAAGATCCCAGCGAGAAGAGGATACCAAGGAAAATGGATACCCCCTTGAAGGCGGGGGAGCTCGAGCCGGGCAGATAGGGGAATATGACTACGATCACAAAAGCGATTCCGAGGAACCGGATGATCAGGTAGGTCTGACGTGACCAGTCGGGATAGAAGCCGGGTATCTTCAGGTTGCCGGTCTCGATCTCCTTGCTGAGGATTTTCAAGAGGCGCATCATATAGTGGAATACGCCAAGGATGACCAGGATGAAGAAGAGGTTCGGGATGAAGTGGATGAATGAGCTCCAGATCATCTTGAGTGGTGTGAGGATGAAGGAATAGAGCTTGTCCGTGATAGGCTTCGTGCCGGGTATGATCGCGATAAACGTGGTCAGGAAGGTGTAGGTGGTCACGAAATAGACGACGATGCTGATCAGCTTCAGGGTGTAGATCAGCAGCATGCGCATCCGTTCCGCGGAGAGGATTTCGATGTTCTTCAATCGGATGCTGCGGATCAGTCGGTTCGACTCGCGGCTCAGCCACTTGTTCATCTTCCGGAAGAAGAAGCGCAGAAAGCGGATAATCCACCAGAAAGCGCCTATCAGGAGGACCGAAAGCCCCAGGATGATCGCGATATCCTTGACGATATTGTAGATACGGGAGTGACCGATGTATTCTTGATTCTTGCGCGACAGGATGGCGATCAGCGTGTCGGCAAGCGTGCTGCGGTCGAGTCCGTGCCGCTCCGCGTCGATACTCGTGATCGAAAAGAGCAGGCGCGTGCTGTCCGCGATGAAAAACCTGCCGTTCTTCTCGATGGTGTGCAGATTGACAAAGGGCTTCTTTTTCCAGCGTACCTCTTTCTTCAGCTTTTTCTCAAGCTGCTCGATTCGCTCTTGAACCGGAAAAGACCCCTCGGAACCGTAGAGCCAGAACAGGGTGTCCCGATTCGCGATAAACGCGCTACTGTCGGGAAGAATTTTGAGGATCGGTTCGGCGGGTGCCTGGGTGGAATCAGCGGGTTCGGTTCCGCATAACACGGAAATGGATAGCAATACAAGGAACAGGGTCGATGCGTACTTCATTCCTCGGTACCTCCACGACAGAAGCTAATCAAGGAACGCAAATCGTAAAGAAAAATCTTGTAACCACCTTCGGAGATGGTTGGTTGGGGTGACTCCATTGTCTGCGCGACGGCTGCATGTTCCTGAATAATCATGATATTTTGGGAATATAATCCCGGAATATCATAGAATATGTGCAACATATTCCAATATTATCAAGTATTTCTTGACAGCAATGGTTTGCTCCCATCGAATTGTCATTGAGGCAGTCATGATTCAAAGAACAGTGTTAAGACAGATTGATCGTTATCTGCACAAGAAAAGGGCGATCATTCTTTTCGGCGCGAGGCGCACAGGGAAAACGACCATACTCGACGCGCTCGCTTCCAGGTTCGATAACCACCACTACATCAACTGCGATCTGATCGACGGTCAGGAGGCATTCGAATTCCGGAATCGACAGGACATCGTTCGAAATTTCGATCGTTACCGGTACCTCTTGATCGACGAAGCGCAACGCATATTCGATATAGGAATCAAGCTCAAGTCGATCATCGATACATTGCCGGAATTGCAGATCGTTGCCACGGGGTCGTCGTCCTTTGAACTGTCCAATGCTACTATCGAGCCCTTAACCGGCAGGAAGTTCGAATTCATCGTAGCGCCGCTGACGACGTGGGAATTGTACGATTTTGATGGGATTGACGCCGTAAAAAGCGGTTTGCAACAGCGCTTGATTTACGGTAACTATCCCGAGGTTTATCTTGAAAAGGTGATGCCCGATGAGATCGTACGGGAGATCGCGGGGTCTTATCTATTCAAGGATGTCCTTGCCTATCAGGAAATCCGCAAGCCTGATGTATTGAAGAAACTGCTTCAAGCGCTGGCCCTTCAGGTTAGTAGTGAAGTAAACAATGTCGAGTTGGGGCAACTGCTGGGAATCGATCCGAAGACGGTTGTCCATTACCTCGACTTGCTCGAACAGTGTTTCATAATCTATCGATTGGGCTCATTCAGCCGAAACCTTCGCAACGAGCTGAAAAAGGGTCAGAAAATCTATTTCTGGGATAATGGAATTCGCAACGCCCTGATCAACAATTTCAATCCACCTGGATTACGCACGGATATCGGAGCGCTGTGGGAAAATTACTTCATTTCCGAGCGACGCAAGCTCATGCTGAACGACCGGATCGGTTTCGAGCACTATTTCTGGAGAACGACCGCGCAACAGGAGGTCGATCTAATCGAGATTGTCGATGGCAGAATAGGCGCCTTCAAATTGAAATGGAATTCATCGAAATCGGGAAAATTCCCGAGATCGTTCCGAAACGCGTACCCCGATGCTGCGATTCACGATGTCAATCCCGGGAATTACCTCGATCATCTCCTGAACGATACGGAATAAGGCTTTTTTCGTTGACAGGAAGGGCAATACGGAGGTTGCCCAATAGCGATCCGCTAACATGATTTCGCTACGCGAATTCACAACGCTGATGTTGTCGTTTTTACTATGCAAAAGCCGAAATTATTTTAGAAGTACCATCTTGTGGACGATCCGCTTGTTTCCGGCGTTCATCACTGCAAAATAGACGCCTCCGGCGACCTTCGCGTTCCAGGTAAGCGTGTGCGGTCCAGCGCTCTTGTGGCCGCTGAAAAGCGTTTCGACTATCTGACCGCGGACGTTGTAGATGTCGAGCGTGACGTGTCCTTCCGAAGCCATCGTGAAGCTGATATTGGCGGTGGGGTTGAACGGGTTCGGATAGACCTCGATATCGGATACGAATTGCGGGATGTCGTTGTCCTCAATAGCCACGCCGTAGTAATACTCCCATTTGCCGTCATTAACCCATGCACGATCCTCCTCCCACGTCTGAGAAATGACGTAGGCGAGATCGCCTTCCATCGCGTGATAGGTGACGTACTGGTCGTTGATCCACTGTGTGCCGTCCCATTCGTATTCCATATGGCTTGAGGGTATTTCACCGTTCCACTCGTAGGTGGTCTTATAATCATTCACCCAGGCGGAGTTGTCCCATATCTGGCCGAGTTCCTCAACGAGGGTATCGCCGGAGAAAGTGAAGTCTTCCTGCTCGTCGTTTTCCCAGGCTGCGCTGCTCCAGTACTGGCAGAGGTAATGCGTGGGAAGCGAGCCGCTGTATTGCCAGGTTTCGAGCTCCGAATCTTCCCAGTAACGATCATCATCGTACCAATCCTTTGACAGAATCTGGGTGATGTTTTCCCCTGTCCAGGTTGCGATCATCTGGAAATCGTCCACCCACTGAACGACGTGATTCTGTTCGGACAACAGTTCCACCCAGTGGTCTCCGTCATACGAATAGGTTTCGCGGGACGTATCCATCATCTGTCCCATCAGATCGGCACTGATTACCAGGTTGGTCACGACGCCACCTGTGGTCGTGAAGTGATAGATCATCGTGAATTCCTGCCCCTCGTAGTTCATGGATTGCGTGAACGTGGTAGGGTAAATACCGTCGTAGTCGATGTACATATCACTCAGCAGTACCCAGTCTTCTTCAATCGGATCCCAAACATACTGGTTCATCTGCGTGTAGTGCATCTCCACAGCCTGGTGATACAAGAGCAGGGTATAGGGGTACGGATTTACGAAAAGTTGGGTGAGGTCGTTGCGGCTTATCTGGTTACCGAGCATAGCCATGATGGTTTTTTCGGAATGCGCCCTTGCTTCCTGGACGGTCAATGCGTTCAGGGAAACGATACACAGAATAAAAAAGAAAATCGTGATCCTTTTCATTGTACTCTCCTTGTGTTGGTCTCGATCCATGATAAAATACTCGGATGATTGGAAATCGCCAAGATAAAATGTATCAGATTCATTTATGCTCCGGGAATTCAGGGTCATCATTGCAATATTCACCCACTCGATTTGAACGTGTGCCCAATATCGGAAACTGGAAACTCCAGGTATTCGCTAAGTTTCCTGCATCCCAATACCCTTGCGCCATATTTCCTGAAAATAATTCAGTATCTTTATTTAATTGCGTTAGCGTAGATTACCGATTGTAATCCTCCCTTTTTCAATTGCCCCAGGAAATAAAAATCTTGCCAAAGGAAACTATGGAGACTAAAATAGTTTCCGTATTCTCGATGACTGAAACGAACACAAAAGAAATGGAACGGAGAAATGGTAAAAGACAGAATTATCCAGAGAGCCAAAGAGCTTTTTCTCAAATTCAATTACTCGCGGGTGACCGTCGATGAGATATCCAACGATCTGGGTATCAGTAAGAAAACCCTGTATAAATATTTCCCGAGCAAGGAGAAGCTGCTGTTTCAAGTGCTCAACCTGATGTTCAAATCGATCGAAGCCGAAGTGCTGGAGATCGTGGAGAACAAGGACAAGGACTACGTCGAGCGCCTGATCGACATCATGGCGTTCATGGGCGAAAAGACCTCGCTCTTCCAGTCGCCCCTGGTCAAGGAGATTCAGCGACGCTTCCCGGACCTCTGGTACGAGATCAATCGCTTTCGTAAAGACAAGATACGTATCTATATGGGTAAAATTCTCCAGGAAGGTATATGGAAGGGGATGTTCCGCGAGGACACGAACATCGATCTCCTGATCCATATCTACTACAACCTGGCGTTAACGTCGATCAATCCCGAGTTTCTGGCGGAACACGCCTTTACGGCAACTCAGGTTTTCGATGAAATCGTATCGATCCTGTTCGAGGGAGTGCTGACCGATGAGGGGAGAAATCACGTTCAGCAGATTCGGACGGGAATTCGCAAAAAATACAATCTTGAGAAGGAGATTCAAGTATGAGAGTCAGCATGTATATGATCCTGCTTATCGCGGGACTGTTGATGGTATTCGGTTGCAGCGACAGCAGCAGTGGAGACGACGGGGAATCAAACGGAGATACCACCGTGGTCGGACTTTGGAACATCACGTCGTATTCGGACGAGGACGGTGCCAGCGAATACACCGGATGGCTGGAATACGCGAGCAACGGCACGTTCGATTCATCGCTGAAGGACGAAGACTATCCCTACGCGTTCGAGGTGAGCGGAACCTGGAGCACCTCGGGCAGTTCGCTTACCCTGGTCGTTCAGGAGAGCAACGATCCCTGGTTGCCGGCCGGCACGTACGTTTGGAGCTACTCGATCAGCAACAACACCCTCACCATGAGCATAACCCTGGATGGCGACACGATCCAGATGACATTTGACAAGGACACGACCGCGCAGACCGGTACCATCTCCGGTACCGTCACCGAGGCTGACCGCGGTCCGCTCGCCGGTGTTCTCGTTACCGTGCTGACAGCCAGCAAGACCGCCACCACAGGCTCCGACGGCACCTACACCATTACGGACGTGCCGATCGGATCGTACAGCGTGATGTTCACCAGGGACGGCTACGCTACCGAAACGAAAACGGGTGTGCAGGTAGTCGAGAACCAGACGGCGACGGTGAACGCCCAGATGACGGAAGCCGGCGACGAGATGTACCTCGTCGGAGCATGGGATGTCCATAGCTTCATGGTGAATGGAGTCGATAACGAGACGATGGACGGCATGCTCAACCTGAACGAGGATGAAAGTTTTGGCTGGAGCCTGGAAGAGGTCGGCGGAAGAGATAGCTACAGCCTCTCCGGAACCTGGTCTCTGGATGGCGATCACCTGCTGATGGAAGTCGCGCAGAGTGATTACACGCCGTTCCCGACCGGATCGCAGGACTGGATTTACACCGTCTATGGCGTTACGCTTTCCATGGAAAGCACTATTGAAGAACTCCAGTACGACCTCTCGTTCGTCAAGGATTCCTCCATCTCCGGAACGCTGATGGGAACCATTACCGACGAAACGAGCGGCGATCCCGTCGAAGGCGTGATCGTGAACCTGCTCAACACCGGAATCATGGGCGAAACCAACTTGGACGGCAACTATGCGATCAACGATATCCCGATCGGCTACTACTCGGTGGAAGCGGTCAAGCTGAACTACGTCACCCAGACCGTCGATATGGTTCAGATCGAACAGGGCGTGAGCACCGAGCTCGATTTCGAACTCACCAGCGAGGGCGGAGAAGGCAACGGCTCCATCGAGGGATACGTCCGCAACGGCAACACCCAGGCACCGATCGAGAACGCGACCGTGGTCATCAGCGGGACGTCGTTCGAGACCACCACCAGCGCGGACGGCTACTACATCTTCTCCGACGTACCGGCTGGAACCTACGACATGCTCGCTTCCAAGACCGATTACAACCCCGATTCCGACGAGGTGGAGGTCTATAACGGCGTCACGAGCGAGATGGACTTTGATCTCTTTCCCAGCGGCGGAGAAGACACCGGCAGTATGGAAGGCTTTGTAGCCGATGTCAGCAACCAGACCGTCCTTGCCGGCGCGACGATTACCATCGAAGGGACATCGCTGTCCGGCACGTCCGATGCGCTCGGGTACTATCACATCGGCAATATCCCCGCAGGTGACTACACGGCGGTTTGCTCCAAGGCAGGCTACCAGTCGGATGACGCGTATGTGACGATCATTGCCGGTGACGTGACCGATGTCGATTTCATCATGATCGAAGAGGGCAACGAGCCCTATGCGATCCTGGCGGGAACCATCACCGCGTCGGGATACGGAACCCCGATCGACAACGTGGTCGTGACAATCGGCGAGGCCGGTGTCGGCGCTTCGGATGAAACCGGCGCATACGAAGCGATGGTGCTCACTGCGGGAACCTACGATGTGACCTTCCGCAGGACCGGTTTCGAGCCCTACACGGCGTCCGGCGTCACGTTCACCATCGGCGAGACGGTCGATCTGGACGTCGAGATGACGCTGTACGAAGAGGAATCGACCAACACGCTTCAGGTCTATGTCTCCAAGGAAGACCTGACCCCGATCTCGGGCGCGACGGTTACACTTCAGGGGACGTCCTTCACCGGCACAACGAGCTTTCTCGGATTCTGCACCTTCGACAACGTACCGGTCGGCGCTTATCGGATGGATGTCGAGAAGAGCGGATACCAGTCGGTCGAAGGCCGAACGATATACGTCTATTCGCATCAGGGAACTCCGGCCGCGGTTAACGTGATCCTCGAGCCCGGACGATAAAAATAACAACTCGGTTCGGCCGGGAAACCGGTCGGACCGGCAATCATACCATGAGCATGATACTATGCCTCAATCGGTGCGTGTTAAAAGTCGCTATCAATCCATTAAATATGATAAAAGAATAACGGAGGAACAATGAAACGATTGATAAGATGGATGTCGGTTTGCCTGTTGCTCTCGCTTGGTTCACTCTCGCTCTTCGCGCAGACCACCTACCTCATCGACAACACGGGCTCCGGTGATTTCCTGTCCTTTACCGAAGCCATCAACTACCTGAACGGGCTCGACACGATCCCCGCAGGTGGTATCCGGTTTCAAGTCACGTCCGGCCAGGATTTCTACGAGAACCCGCCCATGATCTTCAATGTCGAAGGCACCTACAGCAGTCCGGTGATTTTCTCGGCGACATCGATCGGCGACGACAATTATCCGACGATCTATCTCAACGAGGTCAACGGACGCGCGCTGCAGATTGCGAACAGCAGTTACATCGAGATCAACGGCATCCGAATTGCCGATCCAACGCCGACCGACGGCACAAATTACCTGGCAGGAATCGATATCGAGGACGAATCAGGCGAGGTCACGACGAGCGACATCACGATACGCAATTGCCACGTGGTCAACGCCGCGTTTGCTGGGATCATGAATCTTGTTCGCACCAGCGGCATCCGTATCGAGGACAACGTCGTAGAGATGACAATCGATTTCAATTACGCAATTTACGGGTTGTCAGTCACCGGAATTCGCCAGAGCGCTGTGACAGCCTACGACGCGGTCGTGACGCGGAACCGGATTATCATACCGCAACCGTCGGACGTCTATGGCGCTGCGCCTACGGGAATGTACATATCGAGCGGATCAGCCAGCAACAACATGATCTACATCAAGAACACGAACGACACGAAGCGGGGAATCGAGGTCGGTGTGAACAATCCCTCATCGAGCGTCTATGTCTTCCACAACACCGTGGTTCTGTCCGGAGGAAACGCGACGGCGGGTAGCTATTGCCTGTATGCCTACATGTCTGAAAACGCCCATCTGACGGCGCGCAACAACATCTTCATCAACGACTGCATCAACATGTCCGGTTCCTATAATATGGCGGTCAGGATCAACGATCTCGACGCGATCTACGATCTGGACGAGAATATCTACTACTGCCGCAACGCCATCAGCGGATTCAACGGGCAGTGGGGTTTCAGCGAATACGACGACAAGATTTTCAGCTTCCCGAACTGGCAATCGACCACCGGCCAGGACGCCAATTCCTACTGCATGGATGTCCCGCTCGTCGATGAGGCATCCGGCGACCTGCATCTGACACACGGAGCGGCGCTGATGGACGAATTGCACAGCAGCTACTACAATTGCACCGGCGACATGGATATCAACATCCGGTTCGTCTATTACAAGGGCTGCGACGAATACTTCGACGTTCCCTACGCGGGCGATATCTACATCAGCGAGGTCGCCGACAACCGCACCGGCGCGAACGAGAATTCCGCGTATCTGGAGTTGGCGAACATCCGCCCGTTCTCGCTCGACCTGGGAGGCTTGCAGATTCATCGCGGGACCGACAACGGCGGCACGTTCGAATACGACGGCTATACCTTCACATTCCCGGAATCCTACTCCATCCCTCCGTACAGCTTCTGCGTGGTTACGAACGGATCCAATCAGACGACGTTCGAGAGCGACTGGGGCGTTACGGTCGATTGGTTCGTTCAGGGTAGCTCTGACCTCCAATTGACGACGGGCAAGCGATATCAGGTGCAGAACGCAGCCAGCCGGGCGGTACTGGACACCGCGCCGGTCGTCAATGAAGGAAACCGTATTGTCCAGGCCGATCAGGGAGACTGGCTGCCGCAGGAATCAGCGGACAACGCGACGCCCGGTCAGGTCGATAACGGGCAGACTCTCCCCGTTACATTGTCCTCCTTCACCGCCGGCGTGCTTTCCGAAGGTGCCGTCTCTCTCGCCTGGACCGCGGAATCGGAGACCGATCACCTGGGCTACAACCTCTACCGCTACTCCGAGGACATCCTCGATGAGGCGTATCGTCTTAACACGGAAATCATCACACAGGGACAGCAGCACGGCACGGCAACGGATTACACCTTCGTCGATGACGATATGGACGGCGAGACCGAGTGCTGGTACTGGCTGGAGAGCGTCGCGCTGGACGGCAGATCCGACATCTTCGGTCCGATCTTCCTGCAGTTGATCGATCCGGGTGAAGAGGAAGAAGAAGAGGACGTCCATCAGGCGGTCACGGGGATCGTGGTGATCTACCCGAATCCGTTCAATCCATCGACCACGGTCAGCTACTATCTTCGGCAGGAAACGACCGTCGAATTTTCGATATTCAACGTGCTCGGGCAGCGCATTCTGATGGTGGATCAGGGCGTGCAGAGCGAGGGTTTGCATCGCGTCACCTGGGAGGGCGTCGATGCCACGGGCAAGGCGGTCGCCAGCGGAACGTATTTCGTCAGAATCAAGACCGACGATGCCGTCGAAATCCGCAAGTGTCTCCTAATAAAATAAGGAAGGTTTACGATGATATGGAAAGCAAGAAATCTTATTGCGTGTTTCCTGATGATCCTCGCGGTATCGGCTATCTTCGCTCGAAACTACACCGGGCAGCTCTACTTCGAGATCAGGTCGAAGGAGATGTTTCGGAATGGCGAGATAACGAAGAAGAGCGACATGAACCGAAACGCGCCTTCCATGAAAACACAACTGGTATTCCTCTACTTCGCAGATAAACCGAATAACATAGTTATCAAGGAATTGCAGTCGCAGAGCGTCGAGATATTCGAAAACTCGTGGCGACCGCCGAGCAAACGGCATCCGTGGGGCTTCTTCACCGCGCGGATCCCCGCCACGATGGATATGCTGGACAGGCTCGAAAAGGACAGTCGGATCGTGAGAATCCACACCGCCGAGGGGCAACGTGAGCTCTACAACGACCGCGCGCGGCAGGAAACCGGCGTGGATGTCCTTCAAGCTCCACCCTACGACCTGGATGGATCGAGCGTCCGCATCGGTATCATCGATTCGGGATTCGAGATCGCCAGCCTCGACCTGGACATGCCGGAGCACGCGATCGACTACAGCGCGTATCCAGACAGCGATTACACGGTTTCCAACGCCAATACCGGAACGGGGCATGGCACCCACGTCGCCGGTTCGATCGTCGGAAACGGAACGAACTCGAACGGCATCTGGCGCGGGATGGCACCCGACGCGCTATGGTACGGTTTCAAGGTCATCACAGATTACACGCATATTATCACCGATGCGGCGCTGAGCCAGTCGTACTGGTCGGCTTGTTATCAGCACGATTGCGACATGGTGAACGTGAGCATCGGCGGCTGGGACGACTACCACGACGGCTCCGGCGCGCTCGAGCAGGTGATCGATCAGGTGTCCGAACACGGGATGATGGTGTTTCAGTCCGCCGGAAACGAAGCGGATGACGATCGCCATGCCTCCGGCACGCTGGCAGGCGGCGAATCGGACTATGTGCCGGTCAACGTACCCGAGTCCGCGACCCGTGATGCGTACACCTTCAATCTGGTATGGTACGACAGCCCCGACACCACCGTCGAACGCCCCATGACTATCTACTTCCACGACGAGAATCTGGACCCGATCAATGCGATATGGCAGGACATCGACGACATGACGCAGTCGCCGCGAGGCACGCAATCGCGCTGGGGAATGCTGACGCGACCCGGAGACGATCCGTTCTATGTCCGGGTTCTCAATCAGACCGGGCACACGCTGGACTATCACCTTTTCAGCATGAGCACGGGTGCGAAATTCTCGAATCCGGATTCGATGTACACCGTTTCCTCACCCGCCGTGGCGGATATGGCGATCGCGATGGGTTCCTGGACGACCCGTGCTCGCTGGCACAGTTGGAATCACTTCCTGGTATGGGTGGAAGAGACTGTGGGCGACTACTCGCCGTTTTCCTCTCGCGGACCGCGTATCGACGGCGTGCAGAAACCGGAACTCAGCGCGCCCGGAAGCTACATCGCATCCATCCGTGACGACGACGCCATGGGCTGGCCCTTCGGAACCTGGACGACCACGGTTTTGAGCAACACCTACGCGGAAGGCGATTCGACAACCGGCGGACTTCCGGCGGACTACTTCGTCGCGCACGGAACCTCCATGTCGTCACCGGTCGCGTGCGGCGCGGCGGCGTTGATCAAGCAGTTCGATCCGAACCTGACGCGCGAGGAGATCGTCGATCTTCTGCTGAACAACACGCGAAACGACGATTTCACCGGCGATCTGCCCAACGCGAAGTTCGGCTACGGCAAGATCGATGTGGAAGCGGCATTGATGGCGTTGATCGGTGACCAGACACCGGCGCGGGTAGAGAATGTCGAGGTCAGCATTGTGGGCGAAACCGTTTTCGTGTCCTGGGACCCTGTGATCGAGACGGTTGACGGCTACCCGATCGATCCCGACTACTACCGTGTTTACGGCGCCACAGAGCCACATACGGAGGAGTGGATCGAGCTAACGACCACCGCGCAGACCGCCTCTTCATTTTCGATACACTCAGGATACAGATTTTTCTACGTCACTTGTATTGATAACCCATAGAGCCGCCATTACTCACGGTTCAACCTCAAAAGGCTGCGTTCTCCGGTTCGCAGCCTTTTTCAATGTTTCTTCTTTAAAATCAATCGGTGATTGCAGTAACCTTGTAGAAGCTTCGGTCCTCTGTATGGGCATTCAAGTGTGTGAATTGATTGATCGTGCTTTGACCGAGATAGACGAAGTCACCGTTGGGCCGGTCATGATAATAGATATTGTAACCGGAAGGATTGATCGGATTATCGTCAGTGTCGGCGATCACGGGATCCCATGTAAGCAGGACGTCGTTGCCCAGTTGTTCGATGTTTAGATTCTCCGGCGCTTTGGCTGCTGCTGGCTCTCCAATGCCATACTTTGCGATGAAAATATCTCTGTCCCCGTTTGATTCTGCCGAGATTTCACCAAATTGACATGAATTTCTGAAATATCCGCAATGGTATATTTCATCAACGGAGGCGACGGCGATACTGATTCCCATATCAGCACCGGAGCTTCCCACACTGTCCACCCAACGCCAGTTTCCACTGCTGTCGAGGCTCGTGAGAAACATGTCGATTGATCCGTTTGTTGGAATCTGTAGCTCATTGAAGGTTGCCGTGTAATCGAAAATTCCTGTCATATAGACATTGCCTTCGGAATCCGTATCAAGAGCAAAACCTTTGTTGTTTTGAGAATATTCACCAGCTCCACCCGCGCTTCGAACCCATGACCATCCGCCGCCTGAAAGCTTGGCGAGGAAAATGGTCTGAACGCCATAAATACCCGGAGAGTGTGTTCCGAAGATTGACGACCCCATCTGCGTATAAAAATAACCACTGACGTAAACGCTACCGTCGGCGGCAATGGTCAGTGCTTCGGCATATTCTGGCGCTGCGCCGGATGATCTGGCGACCGAGAGCCATTCACCAGATGGATTAAGCTTACCGACGAATACGTCGTAGTGATTCGCGGTGAAAGTGAAAGTTCCGGCAGTTACAGTAAGAAGCCCGCTGCCGGTTACATAGATATCGCCATTGGAAGCAACAGCAATGTCTCGACCATAGTCCCAGTTTGCACCACCTGCATTCGATACCCATAGCCAGGCGCCATCGCTGCTGATCTTGGCCACGTATATATCGTAGTATCCGTTCGAGGTCATCGTCAAGCTTCCGAACGCGGAGTTCGGACCGGCTTCGCCAACTACGTATGCATTACCGGATGAATCCACGTCGATCGTCGCGGCGGTGTCCCAGTAATTTGATCCGGCGCCGATAGCCCACAGCCATTCACCATCACTGTTCAGCTTTGCAGCGAATATATCGGTTCCGCCGTAGCCGCTTAAAGAAGTGGAGCCGATTATCGTCGAATTTCTGTACGTCCCCTGAATGAAAACGTTACCATTGCTATCGACAGCGATACCGGTACCGCTATCGTCGCTTGAATCGCCACCCCTGACAGCCCATAGCAGATTGCCGGAAGAATCGTGTTTCGTAACGAAAATATCCGATCCGCCTGCTGACGGTAACTCTGTCGATCCGAATTGGACTGTAGCGTTGAATGCCCCGGTTGCATAGATATTGCCCAGATGATCGACAACAACATCATTGGCTACGTCGTAATCCCAGTTGCCATGCGAAGATACCCACTGCCAATCCATGCTCTGAGCGGCTAAACTCAGCATGGTCAGTATCAACACGAATAGAATTGCAAACTTCTTCATCAGCTTTTCCTCTCTTTTCTGATTTCTCATTCAAAGAACTCCTGAAGATATTGGAGTCCTTGTTCAAGCGCCATTCATCCATTCCACGAGTGGGTGAAGCCAGATGTCGGCGTAAGTGGTTGTCAAGAACTATATCCTCTTTATTTCTTAATAATTACGCTCTTTTCGGTGAAGCACTCTTTGGATTGAAAATGTAGCGGACTTTGCGTGTTTGACCAATATCAATTATCGGGAAGAATGTAAAGATCGTCACAAATTCTTTGCTTCTGTGATTCTGCAGGATCGCAAACGTTTTCCTTGAAGTCTTTTTTCTTGACGACAAGTGGTTGTCTTGAGCATGGCTTGTTTGATCTCGAAACGGCGGGGGTCACCTGTCCGCTTTTGTAGAACGAGTACGCTAAACATCAATAAATCAAAGGACATCGAATGATCGAAAAGCTTCATTACGGAACCATGCAACAACCGCTCACAGAATTTATCCGCAGCATCCGTCTGGTGCGGGACGAGGTGCTGATGCTCGACCAGACCCTGCTTCCGATGGGAGAGGAAACGCTGGTGATCCGCGACTACCGTCAGTGCATCGAGGCTATCAAGATGCTCCGAATCCGTGGCGCACCCGCAATCGGAATCGCAGCCGGCGCTGCCGCCTGGCTCGCGGCGATGGAATTCAGCGGACGGGATAACTATATCGAATTGATGAATCGAGCACTGGACGAGATCGAGGCCAGCAGACCGACCGCCGTGAACCTCTTCAAGGCGACGACCGCGATCCGGCGGTTGATTACCGCGGGAAACGGCAACAGGATTCTCGACTATACGAACAAGCTGATCGAGTACGAGACCGACGCCTGCTTCAACATGGGGATCAATGGTGCAAAAGAGATCGAGGGCGAACCGCTGGGCATCCTTACCCACTGCAACACCGGTTCGCTGGCGACGGTGGGCATCGGAACGGCGCTGGGCGTGATTCGCACCATCGCACGGGATCGAAGGGTACACGTGTTCGTCGATGAGACAAGACCGCTCCTGCAAGGCGCGCGCCTGACCACCTGGGAGCTGATGCAATCCGGCATTCCGTGTACGCTGATCACCGACAGCATGGCGGCATCGGTGATGCGCTCGGGCGTTATCGACTGCGTCATCACCGGCGCGGACAGGATCGCCGACAACGGCGACTCGGCAAACAAGATCGGCACGTACGGTCTCTCGATCCTGGCAAAGAACTTCGACATACCGTTTTACATCGTGGCGCCCGTATCGACCATCGATCGCCATACACCGACCGGCAAGGACATCCGCATCGAACAACGCACCGCGAGCGAAGTGGCGGGATTCCGCGAGCTGCGCACCGCGCCGGAAGGATGCGGTGTCTATAATCCGGCGTTCGATGTCACACCCGCTGAAAACATTACCGCCATCATCACCGAAACGGAAGTCTGGCACCCGGGGAGTTGAGATTGCGTGTCGGTCTGATCGGTCTCGGGCTTATCTGCACAATTCAACTCTTGCCGTGCATCGAAGGCGTGAAGCCACCCTACAGAACGGATGAACTGGCGAGGAAACGGTTCAGCGTGCTCGAACTCTTCCAGCCGGAAGACCCAGAGTATCGAAGGCCGATGATCGTTGATATCGATGGCTCGTACCGTGAAGACTATTGGGTGACGTCCATCGGATTCCGCGATTCGACCGTATCAGTGAAATCCACCGAGCGATACCGGGACGAACTCTACGCCATCGACAGCCGTATCGGATTCCTGGACAACGAAATCGTATATCGAAGGGAAAGCTGGGATCACAAGCCGGACTGGAATGAGGTGAACGCCCACCTCGCTTTCGACTGTCCCGTCGGATCGACCGTGATCGATGTCGGATACACGGGGGCGGACAAGCAATTCTTCCACGGAAGTCTGGATCACCTTATCTCGATCGACAACTACGCCGTTCGCGCAAACTTTCAGGGCATGAACACCGACGATCATCCCGCGATCGCAGGACTATCGCTATGCTACGGCAACGACGCTCTACGGCTCATGGTCGGCACGAACTGCGATTCGGACGAGGAAATTTCGCCCTGGCTCGGTTTCCTCTGGCACTCCGGCAATCGTTTCCTGGTCTCCGGTGGATATGAAAAATCGCTTCAAGCCTACCCGTATCGACGGTGGTTCGAACCGCTTCCCTTGCGATGGAAGACAAGCAAAAAGCCGGAAGACACAGCGCAGGCGATCATGAACGAGCGCGCGGAACTGGGTGTGGAACTCCACGCGGGAAAGACCCGGCACGAACTTCGATGGCAATACGATCACGGCGATACGAAATACGATGTTGACTGGCAGGACGACCGTTTTACGATTGTCCACGTCGATCGGTCGCTGGATCATCACCGGGTCGATTATTCGTTCGGGTGGTCGCGGTTCGAGATGGCATATCGGTGGCAGGACGACGAGCGATTTGAGTTTGACCCGGCGCACAAGGTGTCTGCGTCCTGGGACAGGCTGATCGTACCGTTCGTTCATCTGGGCGTCCTGGGGAACTGGCAGCACGATATTGAAATACGGGACGAGTCGTTTGACCGGTGGGAATACGGCGCGTCCGTTTCCTATCAGGGCGTGCAGAACTGGGTCTTCACGCTTCAAGGGATACTTTGCGACGACGACTTACCTGAGAGAGTAATGAAAGACTCCTATCGGCTTTCCGTCAACATTGCCTACAGGCAGGGAGAATATGAACGTTTACACTGAGATAATCGATCAATACGATCCGGAGCGTGTTTACCGGTTCGTGAAACGAACGCTGGAGCCGGTTCTGGACGCGAATCCGGAAAAACAGACCATTCTGCTCAAACCCAATCTGCTGGGAAGATTCTCACCGGAGCGTGCCGTGACGACGCATCCTGTCGTGATGGACGCGGTCGCACGTCTGCTGCACGAGAAGGGAAAGACTATCTGGATCGGAGATTCTTCGGGCGGTACGGTCAGCAGTGAATATGTCTATGCCGGAACGGGTGTGAAGGAGATCGCGAAGAAGTACGGTGGCAAGGCGATCAGCTTCGAGAAGAGCGGTGCGGTCAAGAAGCGCGTGACCTTCCCGGACGGATCGACGGTCGAGCTGATCTTCTCGAAAGCGTTTTTCGACGCGGACGGCGTGATCAACCTCTGCAAGCTCAAGACCCACAGCCTGATGCGCTACACCGGCGCGGTCAAGAACCTCTACGGCGTGATACCGGGGCTGAAGAAGGTCGATTTTCACCGCGAGTTTCCCAAGCCGCCGCATTTCGGGAATCTCCTCACCGAAATTTACGTCGCGCTGAAGGAGAAAATTCTGTTCAACGTTATGGACGGCATTCTGGGCATGGAGGGCACCGGACCATCCTCTGGGAAGCCGCGACATTTCAACGCCATGCTGGCGTCCGAACACGCGCCTTCGCTGGACAAGGTCGCGCTGGAGGCGATGGGCTTCAAGCTGTCGCAGATCGGCTATGTCCGCGACGCGCTGAAGCGGGACGGAATCGAGCCTGCCCGGATCGAGGTGCGGGATGAAAACGGACCGCTGGATTTCGGGAAGGTAGAAATCAATCCGGTGCTGTGGAGAAGCCGGTTTCTGGGCTCGTTACCCGGCGACGTTCGCAAGATCCTGCGAAAAATCATTGACTACTATCCCGCCTATAAATCAAACTGTAAATTGTGTGGAATCTGTATTGAGAGTTGTCCTGTCAAAGCTATTTCGTTACCTGAAGGGGCAAGTGTACCTGTTATCGATCGCAATAAATGTATCAAGTGCCTGTGCTGCCATGAATTCTGTCCTCACGACGCCATGGAGATCAAGGGTACGTTTATCGCGAATCTGATCTTACGAAGAGAGAAGTAAAGATGGTGCGTTACCGGATTCAATGGTTTGGACACAGCATGTGGAAGGTGACTTCGAACGAGGTCTCGATCATCACCGATCCGTTCGAGGATATCGGATACCCGATGCCCGAGAACGAGACCGCCGATATCGTTCTATCCAGTCACGGGCATTTCGACCACAATAATTTCAGTCTGATCAAGGGGCAATTCAAGAAAATTGACGATGAGGGCACTTTCATTGAAAAGGGTGTTCACATCGAGATGCTCCCCGTCTGGCACGACAGAGAGCATGGCAGGCAGAGAGGCCGGAACCTCTTGATGAAGTTTACCCTCGAAGGCAGGACATTCCTTCACTGCGGCGATCTGGGGCACCTTCTCGATTCGGAAACGCTGGATCGACTGGGCGCCATCGACGCGATGTTCATACCGGTGGGCGGCAAGTACACCATCGACGCACAGGCTGCGCTGGAAACAGTCAAAGCCGTAAACCCCACCATCGTTTTCCCCATGCACTACAAGACTCCGCACGTCCGTATCGCTATCGAGGGTGTCGAGCCCTACCTGAAAATGATCGACGGTTTCCGCAAAGAAGGCTCGAACATCCTGACACTCGAAGACGAGGATTTTAACAAGAAGCAAACGATTCTCATAAACTACATGGATTGATGGTATGGCAAAGAAGAAAAAGGGTGGATTGATCTTGCGCATCATCATTGTGGCCGGGCTGGGCTACATCCTGTTTCTGGATGGTTCCAGCGTGTATCGTATGATCCGTTCCAAGATGGAGGTGCGAAAAGTTCGCAAGCAAATCGAGCAATACCGTGCGGAACGAGATTCACTTGAGTTGTTGAACCGGGGACTCGAGAATGATCCGAAAGCAATCGAGAAAATCGCCAGGGAAAAACTGGGCATGCAAAAAGACGACGAAGAAGTTTATCGTTTTTTTATCGACGAGGAAGAAGGAACAGACTGATATGAATGGAGTTCACGTGTAATCGTGACTTGGAAATTCGAAATCGAAGAAACATGAAACAAAAAAAACGAAAAATAAATTGACAGAGCACCGGCACATCTGCTCAATTTACTAAATATTGGCTTTCAAAAAGAATGAAAATGGCATTACGTAATATTACTACATGAGGAGGAAGTTATGAAGCAAAGTTCTCGTGCATGGATTCTACTGACTCTTGGAATCTTGCTATGCGCTTCCCTGCTTGTTGCGAAGACCCCTGAGGTCAAAGCAATCGATCAGGCAAGATTAGCACCAGGAGCAAATGCACCTAACGCAGTTGTCAAACAAAACAATCAATCAACCAGTTCAAGACCGGTGATCATCGAAGAGGGTTTCGAAACCGGTTCAATCCCCGCAGGATGGAGTCAGGAATACGTCAGCGGTACGTCGGACTGGGTTTACCAGGCTGGTGGTAACAGCGGAAATCCCGCGGCGGCACATTCGGGAGAGTATAATGCACTCCTGTACGTCGGAAACACCAATGGCGATATCACGCGCCTGATAACCCCGCAATTCAACATCACACAGGGCGCTGTGCTTACTTTCTGGCACACACAGCCGTTGTGGTCATCCGATCAAGATGAATTGACTCTGCTCTACCGCAATACACCGAATGGCGTATGGACGGAAATCCAGACTTGGACAGAAAGTATCACAGACTGGACAGAAGAAGTCATCACACTTCCCAACGCCAGCACAACCTATCAAATCGCCTTTGAAGGACTCGCGATCTTTGGATACGGAATCGGTATCGACGACGTTATCGTCACCGGCGATCCCGGCGAAGTCGGATCCATCGAAGGTACCGTGACGCTCGACGGCGGCAACGGTGTCGTCACCGAGGTCGAAGTCGAAGTCGGCGGTATGGTTCTCCACCCCGACCAGAATGGTGACTACTCGATCGAAATCGCAGTCGGAACCTATGATGTAACGGCAACACTGTTCGGTTACGGCGATGCTGTCGTGAACGATGTCGTGGTTCAAGCCGATCAGGTTACCGGCGACGTTGACATGACCCTCGTCCCGAATCCGTTCGTGACCGTTTCCGGTCGCTGCGTGGGTAGCGATTATCCGGATGTGGGTCTGGCTAACGTCCAGGTCGATCTTACCGGATACGACACATACCAGGCCTTCACCAACGCCGATGGTAACTTCACCATCGAGGGCGTCTGGACAAACCATACCTATCAGCTTGTGGCGATGGTTCAAGGATACGACGTCTATACCGGTGAAGCGATCGTCGGCGAAAGCAATGTCGATCTCGGCGATATCATCCTTCCGGAAATCGCAAGCCCGCCGTACGACCTGATTGCGACACAGAACGATGAAGCTACGGTCGCGAACCTGGTCTGGAGACAACCGACCGGTTCCCTCGAAACCTTCTACAATTTCGACGATGACGATTGTGACTTTGTCAGCAACGATGAAACCGGCTGGCAATGGGGTCAGGACGCCACATACGGATACAACTCTGAGCCCAACATCTGGGGTACCGTACTCAATGGACAGTACGCGAACAGTGCGAACTGGACATTGGATTCTCCAGAAATCGTTATCGGCAGCGATCAATTCGTGTTGAACTTCTGGCAGAACTACAACACGGAAGGTTCGGAAACCTACACCTACGATGCCGGTAACGTGAAAATCTCCACCGATGGTGGTGATACATGGACCGTGATCGAGCCGGTTGGCGGCTATCCTTCACCTGAAGCTTACGAAACGAACGCCGCGATCCCCGGAGAACCCTGCTACTTCGGTACAACCGATGGCTGGGTGCTTGCCACCTTCGAACTTGGCGACTACCAGGGCGAAGAAGTGATGTTCCGCTGGCACTTCGGAACCGACAGTTCGATAAACACCTACAACGGATGGTTCATCGACGACGTTCGCATCGGAATGCCGGAAGAACGCCTCACCCTTCAGCAGGACAACGATCACCTGCGCTGGGTCAGCAACACCCCGAACAGAACCGATCGCAGTATCGAAGGATACTCGGTCTATCGCATGCTCCTCGGTGAAGAAGACATCGAAGAGAACTGGGTGCTGGTCAACGGCGACGTGCCGGATACGACATACGCCGACGGTACATGGTCCGATGTCGGAACCGATATCTACAAGTACGCTGTAAGGGCGAACTATACCAATGACATATACTCCAGTGCCACCATCTCCGACTGGCTGGCGAAGAACTACTACACAACCTGTACGGTAAACGTGGAATCCGCTACCGGCGATCCGATTGTCGGAACCATCGTCAGACTCACCTGTCAGGAAACAAACCCCGATGGCGAGTACCCCGAGTATGAATATGTGCTTGGCGAGGATGAATCCAGCGCGTATTTCCCGATGGTCTGGCTTGGAACCTACGAAGTACTCGTATCACTCGAAGGCGCTGAACCGATTGAGGAGATTCACAACATTACATCTCCCACAACAATCGACATCACGCTCACCGAGCTCACACCTCCGGTCAGCGGGCTCCAGGCAACCGTCACTGGTAACGACGTTACCCTGATGTGGCGCACACCGTCACCCTCTCAGGAATTCAACTTCGACGACGACGACGGTGAATTCGTCAGCAATAACACTGTCGGATGGCAATGGGGCGAGGACACCAACGGCTCCCACTCCGAACCTAACGTCTGGGGTACGGTGCTCAACGGTCAATATGCCGACGATGCCAACTGGACGCTCGATTCTCCCGAAATCTCGATCAGCGGCAACTCGGTATTGACATTCTGGCACTTCTTCAACACAGAAGGTAGCGTAGAATACACTTACGACGCCGGTAACGTGAAAATCTCCATCGATGGTGGCGATACATGGACCATTATCGAACCGGAAGGCGGATATCTTTCACCCGCAGCGCATGCAAACAACGCCGCGATCCCGGGTGAACCCTGCTACTTCGGTAGCTCCGGGGGCTGGATTCCGGCTACATTCAACCTCGAAGAGTACGCCGGCGCGATGGCAATGTTCCGCTGGCACTTCGGTACGGACGGTTCCATCAACACGTACACCGGCTGGTATATCGACGACGTCTATGTCGGAGCGCCTCAGACCGATCGCGCAATCGACAACAACGTCACACGTCGCGAACCAAGCCGCACGAACCGCTCGCTCGAAGGATACACCCTGTATCGCAACAGCACCATGATCGACGACACACTGGAACCCAGCGATACCACATACGTCGATATGGACCTCGCCGACGGCGTCTATACCTATGACATCGTAGCGAACTACACCACCGGCGACTCCGATCCCGAATCCGTCACGGTTCAGGTATATCCCGTCAACATCGAGGGTTACGTGAACACTTCCGATGATCCGGATAATGGACTCAACGGAGCACTGGTCGTTCTCGAAAACGAGGAATTCTACTTCGAAACCACCACCGTGAACGGCGACTTCAGTTTCGTTGACGTGAACGGTATGCAAACATATACCCTGACCATCACATACGAAGGTGGAGACGCCTTCTACGATGTCTATGAAACAGAACTCGTGGTGACGGATCAGGATATCGATCTCAATACCATTACTCTTATCGAGCAGACACCTCCTCCGGGAACCGTGATCGCTACCGAGAATACCGCGCACACCCAAGTCGATCTGATCTGGGGAACCCCGGGATCAGCAACGCCCACGGAATTCCGTTGGGATGACGGTACCGGTACGGGCCAGCTCGGTTATCAGACACCAGGTGCCGATGTACGTCTCGGTGCAGCTCATTTCCACGATGCGGAAATTAGTGAGATCACCTGGATGTTGACCGATGAAGGCGGTCCTCATCTGACCGTTGACCTTTACATCTACGGTCTGGATGCCACTGGTATGCCGGATTCCGGTGACGAACTGTACTCGGTGACTGGCGTTACCAATGAAGATGCGGAATGGAACTCTCACGTTCTTCCGGAGTCGATCGAAGCACCGAACGGATTCTTCATCGCAGTTAACACACCGACTCAATTTGTGGGACTCGCGACCGACGATGGCGTGGACGCACCCTACGAAATAGTTCCCGGAACGCAGTTCGCTACCAACTCCGCGAGCACCAATGCCTGGGAAGACCTTGCCGGTTCCGACTTCCCGTATAACTTCCTTCTCCGCGCAATCGGTCTCGACTTCGGTGAGATCGAATACCGCGGCGAGTATGTTGCACGCAATCAGAACAGCAAGAACGGTAGCGCAGAAGGCCTCGTCTGGATCGGTGGATGCAACATCGAAACCAACAAGACCCGCAATACCGTGGCTGCACGCAAAGAGATCAACAACGCGACAACCAATACGCGTGATCGTTCGCTCGAAGGTTATCAGGTCTATCGTCTGGACGTTGAAGATATCAACGATCCGTCCCAGTGGGAACACCTGACTGAAGACGGTCTGGTAACCGACACCACCTACGTCGATGACGAATGGGAAGACCTCGCTTCCGCCGTGTATGTATGGGGCGTAAGAGCCGCTTACACGAACGAAAACTACTCCGAATTCTCGTTCTCGAACGAGATTCCTCATAGCATGACGACCCAGGTGACCGTTGTTGTTACCACCAACACCGAAGAGACTCCGCAAGGCGCGATCCTTACCATGGAGAATATCGACGGTATCGAAGAGCATGTCTATGAAGCAGTCGTTCCGAACGGCGGCACGGTCACGTTCCCGGCTGTATGGCTGGGTCTCTACACCATGACCTGTACGCTCGACGGTTACGAAGAGTACGTTGAAAACAACGTGGTCGTCGAAGACCTCCAAGGCGAAGACTTCGAGGTCGAACTCGAAGAAGCGCTCATCGCGGTCGTCGCCGGATATGGCGAAGTCTCTGGCAATGACATCATCCTCTCCTGGTATCCTCCTGGTGAGGGCGACGCCGATGAATTCACCGAAGACTTCGAATCCGGCGCACTCCCGGCCAACTGGGAAATCAACGGTATCAGCACCGATGAAAACGGTCCCATACCAGGTTACTTCACGGTAACAGATTATTCCAGTGACACCGTAATTCCGTTTGATACATATCATGCGGGTCTCTGGTGGACAGAAGCAGCTCAGGACGAGTGGCTGATCACACCTGAATTCACTTGTGGTTCAGAATCCATGATCACCTGGGATTGCGTCTGCTATCGCGGATCGACCTATAACGACCACTACTATCTCAAGGTTTCCACCGACGGTGGTTCAAACTGGGATATTCTGTGGGATGCGACTGAGTTGACCGGCGAATGGAACTACTACGACGAGGATTATACTGTCGATCTGAGCGATTATGCCGGTGAAGACATCACACTCGCCTGGAACTGTGTCGATGGCGACTCTCAGGGCTTGTGGTACGTCTTCTTCGTCGATAACATCGCTGTTACGAACGGCGAAGATGTAATTCACTTCGATGGCTCCGACCTCGTTAACGAGAGTCGGGTCAACAAGGGCGTAAAAGAAGTCGCTCGTACGTGCGATCGTTCGCTCCTGGGTTACAAGATCACCCGTAACGGAACGACCATCGTCGAACAGCAGGCCGAAACCGAATACATCGATGTCAACCTGCCGAGTGGAAACTGGACATACATGATCTACGCCGTTTACACGACTGGCGAAGCCGAGTCGTTCCCGCTTGGACCATTCGTTGGAACCAGCGGTGGAAACGCTCCTACCTACGTAACCGGACTGAGTGGCAACTACCCGAACCCGTTCAACCCGGAAACCGAGATCAAGTTCTCACTTTCCAACGCCAGTAAGGTGAACATTGACATCTACAACATCAAGGGTCAGAAGGTGAAAACCCTGGTCAACGATCAGTACGATGCCGGTAACCATTCCGCTGTATGGAAAGGTACGGACGACAACAACCGCAAGGTCGGTAGTGGTATCTACTTCTACAAAATGAAGAGTGGACGCTACACCGCGACCAAGAAGATGATCCTGCTGAAATAGTGACATCTGGCACCATGAAACATGGATTGTCAGACATACGGTAATGCCTGATGTCACAAAGATAGTCCGTGCTTCAGAGCCGAACACGAAATAATCAGGTCATACAATAACGAAAGACCCCGAGGAAACTCGGGGTCTTTTTTTTCCGTAGGGGCAGGTCCCCGTGCCTGCCATTCTATGCCTTATAACCAACTGTTTATCAAGCGCTTGCAACATCTATGTCATGTTGGCAAAGAGTTGAGAGGGCAGGCACGGGGACCTGCCCCTACGACAGAGAAGAGAATCGACCGCGCATTTTCAAACAGCCTGTCCGTGTCTGCCCTTTCTCTTCCCTCGTAGCACTTGCCCTCCGGGCGAGCCACGTCATGCCCGAAGGTCACGCTACGGCTGAGGCAAGCCGAAATCGGTGGATTTGCAGCCACATTTTCGCTGATTCCATCCCCCAAGCCGACCCGAAATTATTGACGATCGCGCAAATCGACGCATATTAACCAAATGGTTAAAATTGACGCGAGAAATATTGAATCTCGAAATCGCTGAAAGCCGCTTCTGGAGAGGATTTCAGCGATGTTGCAAATATGCAAAATAAAAACCATTTTTACAGAAAAAAAAGATTGACACCGATGCTGTTCGGCAAGAAAATAGACCATTCTTAAATGATTGGAAAATATAACGTTAAAACAACGAGGCGAAAATGGCAAATTCCGAGTATAATGCAAGTAACATTAAAGTGTTAAAAGGGTTAGAGGCAGTTCGCAAGAGACCCGCCATGTATATCGGCGGAACAAGCGAGCGCGGGCTGCATCATCTGGTCTATGAGGTGGTCGATAACAGTATCGACGAAGCCCTTGCCGGCATCTGCGATCGAATCGAGGTCGTGATCCAACAGGACGGCAGCGTGACCGTTGACGACAATGGCCGCGGTATCCCCGTGGAAATCCATAAAACGGAGAAAGTACCTGCGGTGCAAGTGGTTATGACCATGCTGCACGCGGGTGGCAAGTTCGACAACAAGACCTACAAGGTATCCGGCGGTTTGCACGGTGTGGGTGTGTCGGTTGTGAACGCACTTTCGGAATGGCTGCGAGTCGAAATCCACAAAGAAGGAAAAGCCTATCAGCAGGAATACGCGAGAGGACTTCCCACGAAGGAACTCGAGGTGATCGGTGACTCGAGCAGGCGGGGGACGATCATCTCGTTCAAGCCGGACGAGACGATCTTCGAGACCACGGAGTTCAGCTTCGATTATCTCTCCGTACGGCTCCGTGAACTCGCGTTTTTGAACAAAGGTATCACCATCATCCTTAAGTCCGAGATCAGCGAAAAACAGCACGAATTTCGCTACGATGGCGGCATCATATCCTTCGTACGCTTTTTGAACGAAAACAAGAAGGTGATGTTTCCCGAGCCGGTCTATATCTTCGGTAACCGGGACGACTGTGAGTTCGAGATCGCGATTCAGTACAACGAAGGCTTCCAGGAAACCATCCTGAGCTTTGCCAACAACATCAATACCATCGAGGGCGGTACGCATCTCAGCGGCTTCAAATCGGCGCTCACACGCGCGGTGAACACCTATATCAAGAACGAGAACATGCTGAAAAACGAGAAGGTATCGCCGCAGGGTAACGACATCCGCGAGGGCATCTGCGCGGTCGTGAGCGTGAAGTTGCCCGATCCGCAGTTCGAAGGTCAGACCAAGACCAAGCTCCAGAACTCGGACATCGAGGGAATCGTGAACTCGGTGGTCTATGAAAAGCTGATGGAGTATTTCGAGGAGCATCCGCAGGAGTCGAAACACATCGCGATGAAGGCGATTTTGGGCGCACGTTCGAGGGAAGCGGCTCGCAAAGCCCGTGAACTCACGCGGCGAAAATCGGTGCTGGAAAGCGGCAGCCTCCCGGGTAAACTCGCCGACTGCTCCATTCAAGACCCGACGCAGACTGAGATATTCCTGGTCGAGGGTGACTCGGCGGGTGGTTCCGCGAAGATGGGCAGAGACCGGTCGTTTCAGGCGATCCTGGCGCTGTGGGGCAAGATGCTCAACACCGAGAAAGCGCGCATCGACAAGGTGCTGAACAACGACAAGATTCAGCCTATCATCCTCGCGCTGGGCGCGGGTATCGGCGACGAATTCGACGTCACCAGGCTGCGCTACAACAAGATCATCATCCTCGCGGACGCGGACGTTGACGGACAGCACATCGCAACGCTGCTTCTGACTTTCTTCTTCCGCTACATGCGTCCGCTGGTTGAATGCGGTCACGTCTATATCGCCAAGCCGCCGCTCTTCCTGGTGCAGCGCGGCAAGACCAAGCGTTATGTGCATTCCATGGAGGAGCGCGACAAGATGATCGAAGAGATGAACGGACCGGGGCTGCATGTGCAACGCTACAAAGGTCTTGGTGAGATGAATCCGGACCAACTCTGGGAAACGACCATGGACCCCGAGAAACGAATCCTGACATCGGTGAAGATCGAGGACGCCATCGAGGCGGACCGGATGTTCACGCTTCTGATGAGCGACGATGTCGAGCCGCGACGCGAGTTCATCCAGGCGAACGCGAAATACACGCAGGTCGAAGTGTAAGGGGGAGGAACAATGATACACGACAGATCGAGAATCGAACATATTGAAATTGAGGACGTCCTGAAGAAAGCGTACATGGAATACTCCATGAGCGTGATCGTATCCAGGGCGCTACCGGATGCCAGAGATGGTCTGAAACCTTCCCAGCGCCGCATTCTCTACGCGATGAACGAACTCAACCTTACGCCCGGACGCGGCTTCCGTAAATGCGCGAAGATCGCCGGCGACACCTCGGGTAACTACCACCCGCACGGCGAGCAGGTGGTCTATCCCACGCTCGTTCGTATGGCGCAACCGTGGAGCCTGCGCTACCTTCTGGTTGATGGTCAGGGTAACTTCGGTTCCCAGGACGGCGACCCACCCGCGGCGATGCGTTATACGGAGGCAAGGCTGCACAGGGCGGCGGTCGATCTGATGTCCGATCTGGACAAGGACACGGTCGATTACCAGGGTAACTACGACGATACACGTAAGGAACCCAAGGTATTCCCGTCGAAATTCCCCAACCTGGTCTGCAACGGCTCGTCCGGTATCGCGGTCGGTATGGCGACCAACATGGCGCCGCACAATATCAACGAAGTCTGCGATGGCATCGTGGCGCAGATTGACAACCCCGACATCGAACCGATCGAGCTGCTCCAATATATCAAGGGCCCCGACTTCCCGACCGGCGGATTCGTCATCGGAAGACAGGGAATCAAGGAATACTTCACCACCGGCCACGGCAAGATAACCTTGCGCGGTAAAGCGGCCATCGAGACCAAGAACAACAACTCCGAGCAGATCGTCATCACCGAGATTCCCTACCAGCTCAACAAGACGCTCCTCATCGAGCGCATCGTGAAACTGGTCAAGGACAAGCGAATCGACGGCATCTCCGATATCCGCGACGAATCCGGACGTCAGGGAATGCGCCTGGTGATCACCATCAAACGCGGATACGAGGGCAACAGCGTCCTAAACAAGCTTTACAAGTTCTCTCAGCTCCAGGGCACATTCAGCGTGATGAACCGGGCGCTGATCAACGGCGAACCGAAAGTGCTCAGCATGAAACAGATGCTCCAGAGCTACATCGACTTCCGCCACGACGTGATTGTACGTCGTACCCAGTTCGAGCTGGACAAGGCCGAAAAGCGCCTCCACATCCTCGAAGGTTACCGCATCGCGCTGGACAATATCGACGAAGTGATCAAGACCATTCGCGCATCCAAGACCGTTCAGGACGCAAGCGAGAGCCTTCAGAGTAATTTCGGACTGTCCGAAATCCAGGCGAAAGCGATCCTGGATATGCGCCTGCAAAAGCTGACCGGACTCGAGCGCGACAAGATTGAGGAAGAATACCAAAATCTGGTTATCACCATCCGTGACCTCAAGGAAATCCTGGAGAAACGCGAACTACGTATGCAGATCATCAAGGAAGAAGTCGGCGAGATGAAGGCGAAATACGGCGACGACCGTCGTACCATCATCCTCGAAGGCTCCGGCGATATCGAAACCGAAGACATGATCGCCGACGAGGAGATGGTGGTGACCATCTCGCATGAAGGCTACATCAAACGCTTGCCCATCGACACCTACCGCAAGCAGGGTCGCGGCGGCAAGGGGCTCTCCGGCTCCAACCTGAAGGATGAGGACTTCATCGAGACCATCTTCGTCGCATCGACCCACTCCTACATCCTCTTCTTTACCGATCAAGGCATGTGCTACTGGCTCAAAGTGCACAGAATCCCACGCATGGGACGGCTGGCACGCGGCAAGGCGATCGTCAACCTGCTCCAGCTCAAGGACGAAAAGGTTAAGGCGTTCGTGACGGTGCGCGACTTCAACAACCCGCACTTCATCACCATGGTGACCCGCAACGGTATCATCAAGAAAACCGCGCTGGAAGCCTATTCCAGACCGCGCGTCAATGGCATTATCGCTATCAAGCTCATCGAGGGCGACGAGCTGATCGACGCCCAGATCACCGAGGGCACCAATGACATCATCCTGGCGACCTGGAATGGATTTGCCAACCGCTTCAACGAGCAGGACGCGCGTGCGCTGGGACGCAATTCTCAGGGTGTTCGCGGTATCAGCCTCAGACCGGACGACCGGGTCGTGGCGATGGTGGTCGTCAAGCGGGAGGGAACGCTGCTCTCCATCAGCGAAAACGGCTATGGCAAGCGCACCGAGATCAGCAGCTATTCGGTGACCAAGCGCGGCTCCAAGGGCGTGATCACCCTGAAGACGACCGAGCGTAACGGACACCTGGTCTCACTCCTCGAGGTGGTCGATAACGACGATCTGATCATCATCACCAAGAACGGCATGATCATCCGGCAGGCGGTCGCCAATATCAGCGTGATCGGACGTAACACGCAGGGCGTCAAGCTCATCGGACTCAATGATAACGACAAGGTGATCGACGTCTCCCGCATTCAGGCGGAAGAGGAGTACGACGAGGAAGAGGACGAAAACGCAGAACCGGTATCCGAGGAAGAACTCTACGCCGAGCACGAGGACGAAATCGTGGAATACGACGGCGGAGAAGACGAGGAGATTTCGGAACTCAAGGACGAGGAAGAAGAAGAGTAACCAACACACAGAAAAATAGAGGCAACCCCGATGCACAAGCTGCGTCGGGGTTTTGCTTTGCGTGAATTTCTGAAATCCTTAAATCAAAACTCTATTCCTGTCCATTGATAAGGGCGACAACATTGGTTGGCGGTAGTATTATTGGCTCGATGCCAGACTGTATCGTGATATTATGCACAAATTGCCTTATGAACGGAAACAACAGTGCTGGTGCATTGAATTTCAGAAAATGATCCATATCCATATTGAAATGCTCATGGACGACAGAGAATATTCCGACAAAAGTACAACCCAAGGACAGTACCAATTCATTTTCCTGATTTTTTACAATAAGCTCCAGACTGAGTATTGCTTGAGCCGTTTCATCTTGCACTGAGTGTTCATATTGGAAGCTGGGCGTTAGCTCCAAATCCTCGAAAGTGAATTTCGGAATACGCTTGAAACTACATTCCGCTAAAAGGACCTCATCAAAACATATCCCAGGTTGTTTGCTTGTATCCACTATGCTGCTCCAGGTATTTCATTATATTGATTAGCAGTTTGTCTATTTCTGTAATTACCAGTCTTTTCAGCAGAACAATCTACCTTGTTTGCATAGAGCATTTCTCCAACAGGCTTGTTATTAATGCTAAAATTCTTAAAGAAATCAGACGACATCTGTTTCGTATCGCCCCTAGTCAACTCGCGAATACAGTTCTTCAACGCAAGACCAGCTATGGCAGTGAATTCTTTGTACCGAAACTCGCTTGGGTAACTATCGAAAACAGTTTGAAAACACTTATTGAATGATTTCTCATGCAAAGCAGTCCACGCTGAATTCACCAAATCAGGAATAATATCTCCTCGTCCGGGTATATCGTAGGAAAAACAGACATTATCAATTTCGTTTTTAACAAACAAGTCATAGAAAAGCTCTCCTGAATCTTCAGAAAACCCAGGAGACCCAATGACATCATTTTCTTCATTATGGCATATATCAATGAAATCATCCTCATGATATCTAACCCATATCGCTACATTGGGGTATTTTCTCTCTATTGCTTCGATAAATGCTCGAACCAATTCTTTCTCCGTCTTTTTCATTCTGTCTCCCAAGGTTCCTTTTCAATTATCGACGCACTTTTTAGAAACGCGACAAAATTGTCAAAATTTTTGCAAAACACCTTGAAATCGTCTTTGGTCAATAATCTATTCCCTTCATAATCTGCTTGATGTCTATCTTTTTTCAGTTTATCCCAAATATGAATACCTCTATGGTATTGTCGGGGTATATCATTTGTCTTACAATAGTCCGTTAGTATTCCCTTTGCTCGCGTGTGTAAATAGGTATTACCTTTTTCAGGATAATATAATCCCATTTCCATCAGTTTACTTTTCAATAACTGGTAAATGGAATAGTATCGACGACTGACAGCAACATCATAATGGTTTTGCTGATGAGCTAATTCACTTATCTGGAAATTTTGGCAAGCCTTCTTTTCAAGCACAACAAGCATTAATACTCCCATCATACAAAATGATGATCGATATAGAGTATTTATATGGCAATTGTCAAGTACTTTATCGTGTCCGTTGAAATACACTGGCCTGCGAAAGCAACCATCACACTTTCCCATCTTAATCACTTTCGCTTAAGATTCAACGTAGCACAACCACTACTACCGTTCACACCGGTTCGATGTCTTCGGTGCGGTCGGAGAGGGCTTGCAGAATGGAAGCGTGGAGGCTGTCGGGATTGGTAAGCCAGCGTGTGGCGTATTCGGGGAAGGCGGGAGTCGGCTCGTCCTTTTCGAGGCTGTCGTTGATGGACAGTCGGAAGGAAGGCGGAAGCGCCGGCTCGATGGTTCCGAATCGGTTGCCCAACAGCATGGACTCGAGATTCTCCTCGATCCAGATGTCCAGGGGTGCGAGTTTGGCGTCGGCCTCCAGCGCTTGATGAAAGATATCCGCATCAAACTGCGTGCTGTCCAGCGATACCATCAGATCGAAGAAGAGCCGATCGACCGGAAGGGAGATATCGACGCGGAATTTCCGTCTCATGTCATTCTCACCGGATCATGAATTCCTCGAAGTACGAGGAACCGTAGTCGCGCAGCAGTTGAACCGACGACTCGTCGAAGGGCTTCATGATGGTGTCGTCGAGCGTCTGGGTCGGGTTGAAATTCTGGATGATATAGCGTTTGACTCCCCTGAGCATGGCGATGATCTCTTTCACGTCGTCCGAATCGAGCAGCATATCCACGACGGTGGTTCGGAACTCGTAGTCGATGTCCGAATTGCGGATTAGATCGATGCTCATGGCTATCTTGTCGATATCGACCTTCGCGCCGGTGAGCAGTTCATATTTGTGCAGCGGCGCCTTGATGTCCATGGCGATATAATCGATCAGCCTGTGTTCGAGCAGCTTGAAGATCATGCCTGGATTGGTGCCGTTGGTGTCGAGCTTGACCAGGAATCCCATGGCCTTGATCTCGCGTATGAAGCCGGGCAGTTCGAGATGAAGGGTCGGTTCGCCACCGGTGATCACCACCGCGTCGAGTTTTCCTCTTCGTTTATGGAGCGTCGCCAGGATGTCTTCCTTTTTGTAGGGATCGACGAGCCGGCAGCCGCTGACCAGTTCCGGGTTGTGGCAATAGGGGCAGCGGAAATTGCATCCGCGGGTGAATACGATGGCGCAGAGCTTGTCCTGATAATCGAGCATGGAGAAACTCTGGAATCCGCCGATCATGCCTTTTGCTCCTTGATAAGGAAGGTCTTGCGCTCCTGGAATTCCGCTTTCTTGCCGTCGTTCCATTGCGAAACGGGGCGCAGATAACCGGTCACGCGGGAGTATATCTCGCAAGGACGGTTGCACTGCGGGCAGGTGGCATGTTCGCCGGCGATGTAGCCGTGCTGGGAACATACGCTGAAGGTGGGTGTGAAGGTGAAGTAGGGCAACCGGTAGTTGTTGCATATCTTCTCAACGAGGTTGCGCACGGTCTGGTAGTTGTGCAGCCTCTCGCCGCCGAAGATGTGCAGCACGGTACCGCCGGTGTAGCGGGTCTGGATGCCGTCCTGTTTATCGAGTGCTTCGAAGACGTCGTCGGAGTAGTTGACCGGGAGTTGGGTCGAATTGGTGTAGAACGGTTCCGCGCCGCTTTGCACCGCCGATTCGTTGGCGACGATGATGTTGTCGAAGCGCTTCTTGTCGATCCGTGCGAGGCGGTAGCTGGTACCTTCCGCAGGCGTCGCCTCAAGGTTGTAGTTGTTGCCGGTCTCTTCCTGATACTGGATCAGCCGGTCGCGCATGTAGTCCATGACCCGTTCGGCGAATCCGGTTCCCTCGTCGGTTCCGATATCGACACCGAGGAGGTTCAGGCAAGCTTCGTTCACGCCGATCAGTCCGATGGTGGAGAAGTGGTTTTTCCAATACTGGCCGAAGCGTTCGAAAATCTTGGCGAGATAGAATTTCGTGTAGGGGTAAAGCCCGTTCTGGGTGAATTTCTCCAGCACTTTCCGCTTGATTTCGAGGCTTTGTTTTGCGACGTCCATTCTGCGCGAGAGCATTTCCATGAACTCGTCTTCGTTCTTTGCCAGATAGGCGATACGCGGCATGTTGATGGTGACCACGCCGATGGAGCCGGTCAGCGGATTCGCGCCGAACAGACCGCCGCCGCGCGCTTCGAGTTTGCGCGTGTCCAGTCGCAGACGGCAGCACATCGAACGGGCGTCCTCGGGGTCCATGTCCGAATTGATGAAGTTCGAGAAATAGGGGATGCCGTACTTCGCGGTGGCTTCCCAGAGTGCGCGCACGATGTCGCTTTCCCAGTCGAAATCCTTCGTGATGTTGTAGGTGGGGATCGGGAAGGTGAAGACGCGCCCCTTGGCGTCACCCTCGCTCATCACCTCGAGGAAGCTGCGGTTGATCATGTCCATCTCGTTCTGGAAATCGGCGTAGGTCTCCTTCTGCGGGACGCCGCCGACGATCACGGCCTGATCGCGGTAGAGCTTCGGGGGGGTGAGGTCCATGGTGATGTTGGTGAACGGCGTCTGGAATCCGACGCGCGTGGGTACGTTGATGTTGAAGATGAACTCCTGCATCGCCTGCTTGACTTCCTGATAGGTCAGGTTGTCGTAGCGGATGAACGGCGCCAGCAGCGTGTCGAAGCTCGAGAACGCCTGCGCGCCTGCCGCTTCACCCTGAAGCGTGTAGAAGAAGTTCACGATCTGGCCCAGGATACTACGGAAGTGCTTCGCCGGCTTGCTCTCGACCTTGCCGGACGCGCCCTTGAAGCCGGTGACCAGGAGGTCCATGAGGTCCCAGCCCACGCAATAAACGGATATCTGACCGAGGTCGTGGATATGAACGTCGCCGTCGTTGTGAACCTCTTTGATCTGAGGCGGATAGACCTTGTTGAGCCAGTACATCTTGCTGATGTCGGAGGCGATGTAGTTGTTGAGCCCCTGCAACGAATACGCCATATTGCTGTTTTCGCGCACCTGCCAGTCCAGCTTTTCGAGGTACTGGTCGATCAGGTTGACGTTGGAGCGCGATACGATCTCGCGGATTTTGGCGTGCTGATCGCGGTAGATGATGTAGCCCTTGGCGGTTTTCTTGTAGGGCGAGGCGAGCAGTACGTCTTCGACGATGTCCTGCACCTGCTCGACGGATGGGATGTCGTTGCGAACGACCTGCATGGTCAGATTCATGACCCGCAGCGTTAGTTTCTGAGCGATTTCGAGATCGAACTCACCGGACGCCTGACCGGCTTTCAGGATGGCGCTGGTGATTTTTTCAGCGTCAAACGGTACAACTTGCGAATTCCTTTTTCGGATTTTCTGGAACATTAGACCCCCGCGAAGCAAAATCTATATTATAACTTTCTTTATATCAATATGTTACGAGACGATTTCGCATTTTTTCAAATTGATTCCCGTCGAATCTTAATACTTAAATTGAAAAGAGTTATGAATTCTGTCAAGCTCGAAAAAAATCGACGTTCCAATCTCAATACTCGAATCGCCAGAATATCCTTATCCAAAGGTGATTTGTCAGCCGGAATTATTTTTTCAATCTCAATCGATCGCCAAAATTAATATGGAAGCGGGCTGAAAATTGCCGGAATGCTCGGGATTCATTTGTTAAGTTGTAATATATTTTATTTCAGCCAGTTCTGGCTTCTCGGAAGAAACAAGAATAATCGTCAGATCGTCGGAATCGCTCGCCGCCTGAAAGCTCCAGGTCTCTCCAATCTGCTCACGCCAACTCCCCGTCAGCCTCGTCGATTCGTGGACGTGACCGTGGAAGGTGATCCGCGGCTGCTTTTGCCGGATGAACCCCATGATCGCGATGCTGCCCACGTGCACATCGAGCGGTGCGTAATCGACCATCATGCCGTCCAGCGGCGCGCGATCAAGGCATGTCTTGTACGGCGGACTGTGGAAGACCATGATCGAACGCTCGGGATCGAAGTTGTGCGTCAACCGTTGCAAGTCCTCCTTGATGGTGCCGTAGCGAACTTCGATCGGGTTCACCTCGACCGAGCGCATCCCCTCTTCCGGCGACACGCAACCCGGATCGACAAAGCGCGAGACGTCGTACTTCTCCCAGTCCTTCGACCGGAACGGCGTCGGCGGCACGAAGCTGTAGCCGTAGATGTCGTACGATTCCAGAACGATCTTGCGATTATGTGCGTACGTCCAGAGTCCGCGCTTTTCCAGTTCGATCATGTCCTCTTCGTTGACGCGCGGATCGTCGTTACCCAGGATCACGAAGATGCCGGGATAGCGCTCTCCGAGCTGCGCTTTCAGACCCGCCAGGCATTCGCCGATATAGTCGAGGATGAAGTTGTCGCCCCGGAACGGATGGTGCCAGCCGGGTAGCAGATCACCCGCGATGCAGAGAATTTCGGGCTGTTCATCCGCAAGCGCACCGAACAGCGCTTCGTATTTTTTCTGATTGCCGTGAAGATCGGAAACGCACCAGATCATCGTCCTGCTCCTGTGTATGAAATCAAGACCATAGATTGTAATCGAACCGAAGCCGTCAACAAAAGAACCCGCTGTAGAAATCTGCGCACCGATCGTCGAAATATCTACAGTAATCGCAAGATGATAATCCGTACTGCAAGATCATTACTGTCTGTGTTATCGTAAGTTAGGAAAAATGTTAGGTCTGTGGCACAAGAATTGTACTATATAGAGGTAATACCGATTCGGTATGATGAAGTTTTTGGTCTGGGCAAGACCTATCAGAGGGGCAGCGAGAACTCTTCACCCCGGTTTCGACCTGTCCCTCTCGAATATTTAATCCGGTCAGGAATGCCCCGCATGGGCGCAGTCATCGTTATTCTAATCTCCCCCAGATAGTAACCCCTGACCGGGTTTTCCTATCACCTTATCCCATGACATGATTACGAAAAAAGAAGAAACCATTGATAATCGTCCAGTATTAGACGCTTTGATGTTATACGGGCTTGCCCGGTTCCTGAGGGATAAAGAAGGGAAGACACAGTCTGGTAGGTCTGCCTCTACAGCAACACTTATCTTATCGCATCAGAAGCATCTTCCGTGTTTTTGTTCTGCCCTGGTATTTCATTTTGCAGAAATAGACACCGGTGGCAACAGGGCGGTCGCATTCGTCCGTACCGTTCCATACGATCGGCAGATTGATATTCCCCGCGACATCGTCGTTGAACAGGCTTCGCACCCGCTGTCCCTTGATGTTGTAGATCACCACTTCCACGTTCCCGGGATTCCCGATCGAGAGATTGATGGACGATCCGGGTCGGTAGGGATTTCCCATTGTTACAACGATACCGGAATCTTCGGGCGTCGGTGGCGTCGGCTGGTAGTCTGGTCCCTGAAATTCGTAACATCCGATATCGATGATGTCGTTCACGATGCGTTCGTTGCCAGCCAGATCGAGGGTGGTTGTCGGGATGGCGCTGGCATCCGGGAAACCGTTGTCGATGGCGCATGACCCCGTCAGAACGCTGTAGGGGTAGTTTCCCGCCAGGACAAAGAGCGGATCGTTCTCCTGCATGTTGGTGTAGATAAAAGATCCCGGCTGGATACCGGGCCCGCCCACGCTGCTTGTCCCTCCTTCGATCACGCCGTTATAGAAGCTGGGATCGCCCGTTGTCGCGTGTTCCTGATAATAGATATAGGAATTGTCCGCCGGGTTTCCCCACATGATACAATTGACAAAGGACGTGGTGGAACGCTGGGAGTAGAAAACGCTGCCGGAGGTCGCCTCGTTGGCGGCAAACGTGCAATTGTACAGGAGCGGTTTGTTCTTGTCTTGGCCGTAAAAGGCCCCGCCGAAATCAGCTGTATTCGCGGTGAAAAGGCAATTGACGATGGTTGGGTAGTAGTTTGCTTCCCGGATATTGCACGCACCACCATAGGTCGCGCTGTTCTGGTCGAAGATGCAGGACTCGAAATCGTAGTATCCCATAAACAGATCGATCGCGCCGCCGCGGACTGCCTGGTTGTTGCGGAAGGTGCAGGAAACGACCTCGAAATCGTTCATGTGCGCAAGAAAAGCTCCTCCGTTCAGCCCGGATACGTTGTCGAGAAAGACGCAGTCCTCGAATAAGAGCGTCGAGATGATCGCGAGTCCTCCGCCACCGGAACGGGTCGCGATGTTGGCCTGGAACAGGCAGTCGTCGATCAGAACCAGTCCCTCGCAGTTGTTGATGAGGAATCCCGATCCTTCGAACGATTGATTGGCCCTGAACTCGCTGCCGATGATCTCCAGGCTCGAGTTTTCGGCGTATAGGGCTCCGCCTTCAAGTTCCGCGATATTGTTTGTAAAAGTACAGTTATTGATCTGGCATTCGCTGCGCGAGAGACTGAGTGCTCCGCCGCAGGAAGCGACATTCCCGGAGAACCGGCAACGGTCGAGGATCACGGTGCAGAACTCACGCGCGAGGATCGCACCGCCCATGTAGTGGAAAGCGCCTTCGAAGCCATCGACGTTCTCGAACACGCAGTGCAGGAAATCGCCGGTTGCCCCGATCATGTCTATGCCTTTCCATGTCGAGCGGACGCCGGGGGTGGCGTTGGTCACGAATCGGATGGAATCTTGCGCGGAGCCGTTCGCGTCGATTTCTCCTTCGGCCGTGAAAGAGAAGGAGTCCGTGAACACGACCCAGGTTCCGGAATCGATGGTCAGGTGTGCGCTCTTTTCCAGATAGAGGTCTCCGGTAACGAAGACCGTGTCGGCCTGCCAGACGTTCGATCCGGTCAGGTTACCGCTAACTTCGATGCTTTCCGAATGGAGCATCGTACACAGTGCTATGGTTACGAGTGTGAGATAGATTATCCGTTTCATTTTACGTACACCGCCTTCGTCAGTTGGTTCCTGTTGTCGCTGTCGGTTACCCTGATCAAGTAAACCCCGCTTGCCAATCTGCTCATGTCGTATTTCCAGTAGTCCGTCTTCAGGTGGTTTGCCTGCGTGATGCGCTGGCCGCGGATGTTGTAGATTGCGACGCCTTCGATGCACACGTCGCGATCGGTGATTCGCACGTGCAGGTGGTTATCCTTGATATAGCTGCGGATGGAATGAATCACCGGGTCGTCCGGATCATCAGTCGAGACGTATTCGAATTCGAGCGTGGTATAGGTATGCGGATGGAAGCTGGCGATTCCCTGGTAATCGTCCTGAAGCTGCGCCTCGAAGTCTTCGATGACGGTCGAACCGCCGTTGTAGAATGTGTATCGTATGTCCTGACGATCATACTCGATGCCGGTGACATAGACCGAGTCGGCGGCGCGGAGGTGATCGAACAGTCGTTCGGTCGGTACGATCCACAGGCCCTGATTCTGCTGTAAGTCGTCCAGCATTTCGAGGCAAGTTTCGACATCTTCCCGCACGATCCAGCGATCGTTGGCCTCGTCATGTTCGAGGAATCCCTGCCGAAGTGAGTTGTCCCGAATGTAGAAATGCGTATAGGGCTGCATGATACCGTTGTTTTCGAGAAGATCCAGCATGTTCGAGTAGGTTACACAGTGGAAGAAGTCCCACATCGGCCACGAGTTGTACATCCAGAACTGAGCGCGCAGTCGTTCGTAGTACCAGATTTCCCGATCCGGCTCGAAGGCGTAGAGTCTGTGCGGCAGTTGTCTGGGATCCTGGAAGCTGTCCAGGATATGTACATAGTAGTTATCTCCGATCCAGGCGTATTCGATTCCGGCGTCTTCCAGGATATCCATCACGTAGAATTCGGATTCCGGATCGCAACCTTCGCGGCAGATGTCTTCCGGGTTGCCACCCCAGGAGTGATCGATCCACATGCGGATGTTGTATTGTGCCATTTCGTTATGGAAGCATTCTTCCAGTGCTTGCATGTCGTCTTCGAGAGGATCGTAGGTATGCAAACCGATGGTACTCCCGGCTTCGAGGATATCCATCCAGTAATCGCCCATCGTATCGTAGTCGCATGCGAAAACGGTGTGGCAGTGGTTGATGTTGTTCGGTATGAGTCCCCGGGTTCCGAAGATTTCATCGTTTGGATCGGATGAACCCCAGTACATGGCTCTGGCGAATTCACGATACTGGGAATCGGCATCGTGGGTTATGGCGAGCGCGGCTTTCTTCCCTGCCGGATAGGGATTGATATAGGGGAGAAGCGGCTTGGACTCGGTGATGACAAACTGATATTCGAGTGTTTCGCCGGCGGCAATCGGTCGCCAGTCGATATTGATGCCGTAATAGGTGGTGAAGTTTGCCCAGTGGTGGATGTAGTGATAGAAGTAAAGGGCGTCGTCGTAATACATCTCGATGCCGGGCGTGTCGCCGAGGTTCGAAGCTACGATTCCGAGGTCTCCGCCCGGGAACGAATACTGGATGTTGCGCTGCATGAACGGATTGAGGTCGCGGTTCTGCATCGGGTCATTGTCCATGATAGCCTTTGGACCTCTCAACGATGAATAGGTCTGGCTGAACGTGGGTTTCAGCCCCAGTGTCCAGATGTTTCGGTCGTCCAGTGCAGTAATGGAGACGTGCGCCCTGTGCCAGTCCGGAAGAAGATCGCCATCCAGATTCACCTCGACGGTCATTTCGAATCCATTCGAAGCGTATTCGAGTCGGACGATATTGCCGACAAGGTTTGCGTTGGCGAGTGTAAACACCTCTTCTTCCCAGTGGGTTGGGTCGGGGCGAAGCCGCATGACCGGATCGAGACTGAAGGTTATAAAATCCGTGTTGAACGTATGTGTGGTCGTGTTGAACTCGAGTGCCGACAGTAATTGAAAGCCTGCCACAATGATTAAGATAAGTAGTATATATACTTTCATATCCCTACACCTCCTGATGTCAAGCCCATGATATCTTTACGCGAATGTCAAGGAGAATTTCGGGTGTATAGGCAGGATTGAAGGAAAAAGTTGACATTCATAGTGTCTCATGTGACATTTTAGAATGTAGTGTTTGGTATCGTCAGTATTGATAATCTGAATTGCTATTCAAACAGAGGATTTGAAAGGATTTTCCATTTTGGAGGCACTGGATGAAACTCAGGCCCAAGCTTACCTTTACCTATATTCTGATCGTACTCTTTTCGATAACGGTTATGGTGATTCTGGGTACCGCAATTATTGACCGGATCGTACATCAGATGATGCAGGAGACGTTGAAGCTTCGCTTGACGCAAATCATGGACCGGCTTCACGATTATCATGCGATCCTTGAAGAGACGGGCTTGGACGAGATGGACGGTTTTCTGGAGCAGACCGAAGCGGAGGCGATCCACGGTCTGAACAACTACCGTTTCGGCGAAACGGGCATGCTTTACATCGTCGATATGAATATCGATGTGGTTGTTCCGATACATTTCACGAAGGGTGACAGATTCGATCCCGATTTCTTCCGGCGGTTGATATCTGAGAAATCCGGACTCGTCGAGAGCCACGGTCAACTCGGATCGAACCGTTTTACCATGTACGACACATTCGAGCCATGGCGCTGGCTGGTCATGATATCCATAGATCGAACAGAGATGTATCATTCGAAACACCTGTATCTGGTACGTGTGATCCTGATCGCGATGATGATCCTGGTCATGACAGTCTTCATCGCACACACCCTTTCCCGAAGGATTACTCGTCGAATATACACGCTGCTCGATTCGGTCAACGAAGTGGGGAAGGGGAATCTCGATGTGGAAATCAGTACGGCCCCGTGCAAGGACGAGATTTGCGCTTTGCAGACCGGGATCGCGCACATGCTTGGTCAGATCACGCAACGAACGCGCGACCGGGAAAAGGCAGAAGATGCTCTGAAGGAATCGGAGCGACGCCTGTTCGATATCATCAATTTTCTTCCCGACCCGACATTCGTGATCGATCTGGATCATCGTGTAATCGCCTGGAACCGAGCGATGGAAAGGATCACAGGGATTCCCGCGGACAAGATACTCGGTCTGTCGGACTACGAATATGCAATGCCCTTTTACAAGAAGAAACGCCCCATCCTGATCGACATGGTTCTGCGCCCGCGTGAGGAGGTGCGCAAAAACTACCAGAACGCATTCTGGCAGGACAACACGCTTGTGGCAGAGACGGAGGTCGAGCTTCAAAACAGCGGCAAGAAGACCTATATGATCGGGTCGGCGTGCGCGCTATACGATTCGACGGGGAAGCTGATCGGAGCGATCGAATCCATCAAGGATATCACGCCGCGCAAAACAATCGAAGAGGAGAAGGAGAAGCTATCGCTTCAGCTCCAGCGCTCCCAGAAGATGGAGGCGATCGGTACACTGGCGGGAGGTCTGGCGCACGACTTCAACAACGTCCTCGGCGGGATCAAGGGCACGGTTTCGCTCTTGAAATATACCATGGAGAACCACGGGGACGACCGCAAGAAATTCGAGGAATTTTTAGCGCTGATCGACCACGCGTCGGATCGCGCGGTGGATATGGTCGAACAGCTCCTGATGCTCTCCAAGCGGCAGAAACTTTCTCTGGAACCAGTCGATCTGAACAAGTCGCTGGAAAGCATCATCAAGATTTGCCACAGCACGTTCGATAAATCGATCGACATCAACGTGGAATACTATCCAAAGCCCGCGATGACGATGGCGGACCCGACCCAGATAGAACAGGTCATTCTGAATCTGGCGGTCAACGCTTCCCATGCCATGACGCTGATGCGGGACAAGAAGGACCACTACGGCGGATCGTTCTACGTGAGCATCGGAAAGCAGTATCTGGACAAGTATTTTACCTATTCCCACCCGAATTGCCAGGAGGGAGAGTACTGGATCGTACGGGTAAAGGACACCGGTGTCGGCATGGACGCCCAGACGATTTCGAAGATATTCGACCCCTTCTTCACGACGAAGGATCAGGAATTCGGAACCGGTCTCGGGATGGCGATGGTCTATAGCATCATCCTGAATCACAAGGGATTCGTTGACGTGTATTCCGAGTTGGGACTGGGAACCACGTTTCTGATCTACCTTCCGGTTCACACGAACAAGGCGATTCCCTTCCGGATATCGACCGAAGAAGCGATTCTCTGCAGCGGATCGGAAACGGTGCTGATCGTCGATGACGAGGAAATCATGCGGAATATCGGCAGGAGCATGCTTCAGGAATGCGGCTACAAGGTGCTCCTTGCAGCCAGTGGCGTGGAAGCGATCGAAATATATAAAGAAAAAGCCAGTGAGATCGATATTGTTCTGCTCGACATGGCGATGCCGAAGTTGTCGGGAAAAGAGACGTACAAGGTGCTGAAGAAAATCAATCCGGAGATCAAGGTTCTGCTGGCGTCTGGTTTCCGTCAGGATCAGCGCGTGGAAGAAACCCTCGAAATGGGCGTGAACGATTTTATCCAGAAACCGTATGTGATCAGCGACCTGACCATGATGATATCGAAAATACTGAAGGATTGATCATCTACGGACTCTCTGGATCAGTATTCCGCCAATGATGAACAGGAGACCGACGATCGTCGAGAAGTGTATCGCCTCCCCGAGAACCACATTGATAACCATCAGCGAGATGAAGGGCGTGACGTAGATCAGGTTGGCGATCCGCGCCGTGTGCTTCGCCAGACTGAGCGCCTTGAGCCAGACGACGAAGGTAAGACCCATTTCGAACAATCCGATATAGGCATCGCCGACAAGTCCTTTCCAGTCAGGCAATTCCCATGCGCCGGTCACCAGATGCCAGACGAGGATGAAGACGCTGCCGAAGAAGAAATTGAGGAAGAGTTTCAGCACCTCGTCGCGACGGTCGCGCAGATTGAATATCCAGAACAGCGCCCACAGCAGGGAGCTTCCCACCGCCAGCGCGACGCCGGTAAGATTGCCGAACTGCATCGACGCGAGGTTGCCCTTCACCGCGATGAACAGCACGCCGAAAAAGCTCAGTACGACGCCGGCGAGGTCCATAGCAGTCACCTTTTTCTTCAGGAGCGGGATGGAGAGTAGCACCATCACCACGCCCCAGGTGTAGTTCAAGACCTGCGCCTCCTGCGCCTGCAAGAGGTCGTACGCCTTGAAAAGCACGAGGTAGTAGGCGAAGGGATTCAGCAGTCCGAGCGTCATGGAGCGGAGGATGTCCTTGCCGGTCTGCTTGAAAACGAGGTGCAGCTTTTTCTGGAAAGCGAGGATTCCCAATAGCAGCAGCGTGGATGTCAGGGATGAGAAGAGCAGCATGACCGATGGGCTCTGGTACCTCAGCGACAACTTGAATGCCGACGAGACCGTTGACCACAGCGCGATGGCGATCAAGCCGTAGAAATATGCGTTGCTGCGTAGCGATCCTTTCATTCGTTCCCCAAGATTGATTCTATGATTCGATTGCCCGTAGCCGCCCCAATCTGTAAAGGAAAAAGAGTGCGCCGGATGGTCAGGCAATCACCCACACCTTCGCCCGATCCCCCGCTTCACCGTGGTTTTTGGGGATCCCTGGTTGTTACCTCCGGTAAAACCAACAAACCGCGACTTCCTGACTATCGGACACGGGAATAAAGTCGCGGAACACCACGGCTTCGCGGGCGATCGAACGAATCTGCCGGGTGTTTACGCATTGTCGGTGTGTTTCCGAACGAAATATTGTTTGACAAATGCGACTGAGTCACTGATATTGAGAATGATAATCAGTCTCAAATTTGAGGAGTCGAAATGGATCAGGTAACCGTCGCGCTGGCAGGAAACCCGAACTCGGGCAAGACCACGCTTTTCAACGCACTTACGGGCGCAAAGCAGCGCATCGGAAACTGGCCCGGTGTCACCGTCGAGCACAAGGAGGGTTCCTATCGGGACGATAGTATCCGCGTCGATGTGATCGACCTTCCGGGTATCTATTCGTTTTCCGCATGGTCGGCGGACGAGAAGGTCTCGCGCGAGTACATACTTTATCAGAAGCCGGATGTGGTGGTGAACATCATCGACGCCTCGAACCTGGAACGGAACCTCTATCTGACGACGCAGCTTCTGGAGATCAAGGCGCCGGTGGTTGTCGCGCTGAACATGCTCGACGTGGCGAAGAAGCAGAAGATCAGCATCGAGATCGAGCACCTGGAGAAGCATCTAGGCTGTCCGGTGGTGCCGATGATCGCGAGTCGCAAGGAAGGTCTGGACGATCTGAAGAGAAAAATTCTCGAAGTGGCGCGCGCGCATCACGTGTCAAAGACCCGTGTGGCGTACGACTCGGTGGTCGAGACGGCGCTCGAGGATATGGAGAACCAGGTCGAAGGTATGGCTCAAGAGCACAAGGTGAATCCGCGCTGGCTGGCGATCAAGCTGCTGGAGAAGGATCCCATCGGCAAGGAGATCACGGGTGGGACGATGGAGCGAGAGGTCGAAGGGCACGCGACGAGGATCGAAAAGCACGTGGGCGACTCGATCGAGATCGTGATCGCGGACGGGCGCTACGGCTTCATCCACGGTCTGGTCAAGGACGTCACGCACCGCGACTTCGAGTTCCGTAAAACGATCTCCGACAGCATCGACCGCGTGATCCTGAATCGAGTCTTGGGGATACCGATCTTCCTCGTGGTGATGTACCTGCTCTTTTTCCTGACCATCAACCTGGGTAACCCGTTCATCTATTTCTTCGACCGGCTCTTCGGCGCGATCTTCGTGGATGGTTTCGGTACGCTGCTCGGTTCGATCGGCACACCCGCCTGGCTGACCATGTTCCTGGCGAAGGGACTGGGAGAAGGCATCCGCGTGGTCTCGACCTTCATCCCGCCGATCTTCTTCATCTTCCTGTTCCTGTCGTTCCTGGAGGACTCCGGTTACATGGCGCGCGCGGCGTTCGTGATGGATCGCTTCATGCGCGTGATCGGGCTGCCCGGCAAGGCGTTCATCCCCATGCTGATCGGCTTCGGCTGCAACGTCCCCGCCATCATGGCGACCCGTACGCTGGAGAACCACCGCGACCGTATCCTCACCATCCTGGTCAATCCGCTGATGTCCTGCGGTGCGCGCATCCCGGTCTATGTGCTGTTCGCGACCATCTTTTTCCCGCAGCGCGGCGGGACGCTCATCTTCGGTCTTTACATGACCGGCATTCTGCTGGCGATCGTCTCGGGACTGGTCTTCAAACGAACGCTTCTGCGCGGCGAGACCTCCACCTTCGTGATGGAGCTGCCATCCTACCATATTCCCACCTTCAACGGCGTCATGCTGCACACCTGGATTCGCCTGAAATCGTTTATCTTCCGCGCCGGGCGGCTGATCATGATCTTTATCATCCTGCTCAGCATCCTTGGATCGCTCGGAACGGACGGCAAGCTCAAGGGCGAGTTCTCGGACGACTCGGTTCTGACCGCCATCGGCAAATTCATCGCGCCGGTGTTCCGTCCCATGGGTATTCAGGCAGACAACTGGGAAGCCGCTGTGGGTCTCTTTACCGGCATCTTCTCCAAGGAGGCGGTGGTGGGAACCCTGACCGCGCTCTATGCGAGGGTCGATACCGGTCAGGACGAAGAGCAACCCGGCTTCTGGCACGAGGTGGGCGAGTCCTTCCGTCAATTGCCCATCGATCTTGGCGACGCATTGAGAACTTTCACCGATCCGCTGGGTATCTCGTCGGAACTGCGGGAGTCGAAGGCGGATGAATCGTTGGGACATATTTTCAGGCAGAAATTTCCCGATCCGATGTCGGTAATCGCCTACCTGCTGTTCATCCTGATCTACACGCCGTGCATTGCTGCCGTGGCCGCCACGTACCGCGAAGCGGGTGCTGGCTGGGCGGTCTTTTCGGTCGTCTATCTGACCGGTTTGGCGTGGATCGTCGCGACGACCTTTTACCAGACGGCGAGTTTCATCACACATCCCGGATCCTCGGCGATATGGATCACGGCTTGCCTCATGGTTATCACGCTGTTCGTCTCCGGTATATGGTACTGGAGAAGGGATTAGAACCCTCATCCCCTAATCCCTTTGCTCGCAAGCAGACCTGTTCTTTCGAGATGCGGACGGGGACGTCCGCGTTCCGTAGAGAAGGGAGAAGGCGGGGGATGAGGATTCTAATCATTATGCGCGGGAGATGAGGGCTACAATACCAGATTTTTCTTTACACCCATTACGTGTTTTCGTAATTTCTTACCCATTGCAAGAAAATACGAATCAGGAGGAATATATGAGTCAACACGGCTATTATCATGATCCGGATGTCAGAAACAATACCATCGTATTTGTCAGCGAGGACGATATCTGGCGCGTGCCGCTTCGGGGCGGTGTCGCAAGACGTATGACCGCGAACCTATCGACCGTGGTGAAACCGAAGCTATCGCCCAATGGACGGCACATCGTCTTCACCGCATACGAAGAGGGTCACACCGAGCTGTATCTGATGGACGCCAAGGGGAGCGAGCCCAAGCGCTTGACGTACCTCGGTGCGCATCTCTGGCCGCTTGGCTGGACGCCTGATTCGAAGGAAATCCTGTTTGTCAGTAATTTCAATCAGGCGCAAGAGGCCAGCATCTACAAGATCGGCATGAAAGGCGGCGAGCCGGAACTGGTACAGGTCGGCTACGCCAGCGATATCAGCTATGGCGAGAAGGGCGTCGTGATCGGTCGCCACACGCGGGATGCCGCACGCTGGAAACGCTATCGCGGCGGTACGGCGGGTGAATTCTGGATCGACAGAAGCGGCAACGGGAAATTCGAGCCGTTTCTCAAGGATATCTCCAACAAGACCAACCCGATGTGGATCGGCGATCGTATCTATTTCCTCTCGGATCACGAGGGGATTTCCAATATCTATTCGGTCGATCCGAAGGGCAAGGGCATTAAGCGACACACCGATCAGCGCGAGTTTTTCGCACGCAAAGCCAGCACCGATGGCAAGAGCATCGTCTATCAGGCCGGCGGCGATATCTACACCTATGACATCGCGTCCGATAAGGAAACGAAGCTCAAGATCGAGTACCACAGCAGCCGCACGCAGGTGCAACGCAAGTATGTCGATGCGAATCGGTATCTCCAGCGTTACGACCTGAGCAAGGAAGGCACCCACGCGGTGGTCGCCGTGCGCGGGAAGATTCAGTCCTTCGCGAACTGGACCGGTCCGGTGCGTCGCTGGGGGGAGAACTGGAAGGCGCGCTATAGGATGCCGATGTGGCTGAACGACGGCAAGCGCTTCGTGGTGGTGTCCGACGAGCTGGACGGCGAGGACAGGCTGCTCGTCGTCGATACAGCGAAGGGCAAAGAGACCTTGCTGGACAAGCTCAGTCTGGGACGCGTTCACGATATCAAGCCGGCGCCCAAAGGCGATCTGGTCGCGGTGACCAACCACCGAAACGAGCTTGTGATCGTCGATGTCAAGGCTGAGACCGCGAAGGTGGTCGAGACGTGCGACTACTTCCGGGTACGGCTGTGCTCGTGGAGTCCGGACGCACGATGGATCGCATACACCTTCACGAATACAGCCGAGACTGCGCTGATTCGTGTCACCGAGGTTGAAACGGGTGAGAAGCACGACGTGACCAACCCGTTGCGGCGTGACCACAGCCCCTCGTTCTCGCCGGATGGTCGTTATCTCTACTTCATCGGACAGCGGCACTTCATTCCGATCTACGATTCGATTCAATTCGAGCTGAGCTTCCTGAAAGCGGAGAAAATCTACGCTATTCCGTTGTCGAAAGAGACGCCGTCGCCGTTCATTCCGGAACCGCGATCGCCGGGAATGCCCGACATGAAAGGTCCCAAGAACGGTAAGAACGGAAAGGAAGAGGACGTTACGGTCGAGATCGATTTTGACGGCATCACCGAACGTGCGGTTGCCTGTCCGATGGATCCGGGTGAATACTGGGGAATGAACGTGATAGACAAGAAGATTCTGTTCGTCGAGTATCCGCGAGACGGTCTGCCTGATACGGGTGACTGGCTTGACAAAGCGAAGCCAAAGGACATCCTGAAGGTATTCGATTTGGAGAAACTTACCGAAGAAACGCTGATCAATGGGATCGACGGCTACAGCCTGTCGATGGATCACAAGGGCATTATGATTCGAACCGCTTCGGACCTGATCGTTCTCAAGCCGGGAGACAAGCCCAATACCAAAGCGAAGAAACCGTTTTCCCCCGAAGGCGGCAAGATCGATATGAACCGCGTCCGCACGCTGATCTCCCCCTACGAGGAATGGCATCAGATGTACCGCGAGGCCTGGTTGCTCCAGCGCGAGCATTTCTGGACCGAGAACATGAGCGGCATCGACTGGAATCGCGTCTATCTACGCTATCTTCCGCTCCTGGAGCGTGTCGGTTCGCGCCACGAATTTTCGGATGTGGTCTGGGAGATGCAGGGAGAACTGGGAACCTCCCACTGCTACGAATTCGGCGGCGACTACCGCAGAGTACCGCGCTATTTCATTGGTAAACTGGGCTGCGGCTACAAGATCGCGCCGTCCGGAAAATATTACATCATCGAAAACATCGTCCATACCGGATCGAGCGACGAGAAAGAGGTTTCTCCGCTGCTCCGTCCGGGCGTGAATATCGAAGACGGCGATCACCTGATTGCTGTGAACGGAATCAAGGTCGATAGCCACAAATCACCGCGCGAATGTCTGCTGAACCTGGGTGGACAGGAAGTCGTACTGACGGTTCGCAAGCCCGGGCAGCGTAAGACGCGCGACGTGGTCGTCAAGACGCTGATGAGCCAGCACAAGCTTTTCTACCGCGCATGGGTCGAAGCCAATCGACGCTACGTGCACGAGAAGAGCGGCGGCAAGGTCGGCTATATCCACGTGCCCGATATGGGAACGACCGGCTTTTCCGAGTTCCATCGGCTGTACCTGACCGAGTGTCGCTTCGATGCGCTGCTGGTCGATGTGCGCTACAACGGCGGTGGACATGTTTCGCCGTTGCTGCTGGAGAAGATCAAACGTACGCCGAACGCCTGGGTCACCACCCGCTGGTCGAAGCACCCCGAGACATATCCCGAAAGCGCTGTCGCCGGACCGAAGTGCGCACTGACCAACGAATACGCCGGATCGGACGGCGATATCTTCAGCCATTCGTTCAAGATGATGGGGATCGGCAAGCTGCTCGGAAAGCGTACCTGGGGCGGCGTGGTCGGAATCAACAGTCAGTACTCGCTGGCGGACGGCGCGATCACGACCCAGCCGGAGTATTCGTTCTGGTTCAAGGACGTGGGCTGGGGCGTCGAGAACTACGGTACCGATCCCGATATCGAGATCGACATCAAGCCGCAGGACTTTGTCGCGGGAAAGGATCCGCAGCTTGACGGTGCCATCGAGCACCTGATGGACGAGATGAAGAAAAACCCGGTTTTCCGGCCCAAGCTGGATAACCGTCCCAATCTCTCGCTTCCCGAGATTCCGCCACGGAAATAATTATTGGAGAGGATTTTCCGATGATATCTTAGCTACGATTTAGGTATTTCATCGGGAAATCTTATAACACGGAGGATTACAATGTATAAACTCGTACTTTTGCGTCATGGCGAAAGCGTATGGAACAAGGAAAACCGCTTCACCGGCTGGACGGACGTCGATCTCTCGGAGAAAGGCGTCAACGAGGCGCACGAAGCGGGGAAACTCATGCGCGAAGAAGGCTATGACTTCGATATTGCCTATACATCCGTCCTGAAACGCGCCATCCGCACCTTGTGGATATCGCTGGACGAAATGGACCGGATGTGGATTCCGGTGGTTCGGAACTGGCGGCTCAACGAGCGTCACTACGGTGATTTGCAGGGCTACAACAAGGCGGAGATGGCGGCGAAGGTCGGCGACGAGCAGGTCCTCGTATGGCGCCGCAGCTACGACATCCCGCCACCCGAACTGACGCCGGACGATCCACGCTACCCGGGAAAGGACAGGCGCTACGCCAACCTGCCGGACCGCGACCTGCCCAAGACCGAGAGCCTCAAACTCACCGTCGATCGAATGCTGCCCTACTGGCACGAGGTGATCTCGAAATCGATCCTCGAAGGGAAACGGGTGCTGGTCGCCGCGCACGGAAACAGCCTGCGCGCGCTGGTCAAGTACCTCGACAACATCCCCGACGATCAGATCGTGAAGCTCAATATCCCGACCGGCGTGCCGCTGGTCTATGAACTGGACGAGGACCTCAAGCCGATCCGGCATTACTACCTCGGTGACCAGGAGGCCATCAAAGCCGCGCAGCAGGCGGTCGCGAACCAGGGCAAAGCGAAAAAGTAATCGATCCCAATACGATGTTGGGGCAGGCAGCGATGTCTGCCCTTTCGTTTTGTCAGAAGCAGGATGGGCAGGATTAGGGAAGGAGACCCTCACCCCAGCCCTCTCCCGCATGCGGGAAGAGGGAGTAGAGAACGTCGCTCGCAGATGTCATTCACCCGCATCTTCGCCCGCTTGCGACCTTCATCGTGGATATAGTACACCTTTCTGACTACCGGACATGGGTATAAAGGTGTACAACACCACGCTTGCGGTCGCAAACAAACGAATCTGCAGGTGAAGGTGGTAGCTGGCATGACGAAGTAAAACAATCGAACTTACATCACCTCGATCGCCACAAATCCCGTCTTCCGCCACGAATCGATAAAATCCTTTATACCAAATTAGGGAAGGAGACCCTCACCCCAGCCCTCTCCCGCATGCGGGAAGAGGGAGTAGAGAACGTCGCTCGCAGATGTCATTCACCCGCATCTTCGCCCGCTTGCGACCTTCATCGTGGATATAGTACACCTTTCTGACTACCGGACATGGGTATAAAGGTGTACAACACCACGCTTGCGGTCGCAAACAAACGAATCTGCAGGTGAAGGTGGTAGCTGGCATGACGAAGTAAAACAATCGAACTTACATCACCTCGATCGCCACAAATCCCGTTTTCCGCCACGAATCGACAAAGTCTTTCATGTCAATGCGTTGCGGTTTCCTGTCGCCGATATGTGCGATTAAGTAGTCATGCCGTGCCGAGTAGCCGACCACGAGTACGTAATGGCGCGGCAGTTCCGTATTGGTAACGATTCTGGTCAGTCCGGCGAGCGGATTCGGATCATCGATTTCGATCATGCAGATGAGCGGGGTTCCGCTGTCGATGTGACGTATAAGGTCGTCTTTTGAGCTGCGGTAGAGCCGTGCGTCGAGTCCTTTCGATTTGACATAGACGACCATGTCGAGCGTCAGGGTGCCTTCGAGAGCGTCGCGATGGGTGGCGGCAGCTACGGAATCGGGTGTGACGCTTATGCCGTAAAAGTTCAGGAGCGAAGCGAGGGTAGCCGGACCGCAATCGGTGCCGGTCTGTTCATAGACGGGGATGTTGGGGATGAATATCTCGTGTTTCCGTGGCTGGAATGTATTGGATGAGCAAGCGAAGAGGAGCGCTGTCAAGAGGATCGACAGCAGGGATTTCATCTTGTCAGTCGCTGTCGCTGTCTGTGTCTTCGGCAAGCAGCAACGTCGCAGCCACCGCACCGGCGACCAGTCCGATGATGATGAAGGTGACGACGAATTTCCCGCGTAAGCCGGCCTCGTCGATCAGTCCCTGATCCTGCGCCAGTTCGAGCGCTTCGTCGTCGGTGAGTTGATCGACCAGTTCCTTCGCCTTACCGGTCGAGAGTCCCCGCTCGGTCAGCGCGTCTTGCAGGATTTCGCGGGAATTCGTTTCTTGCGTGACGGGCGCGATGCCACTCAGGGAAGCGCGCGTCAGCAGTAGAAGTGCGAGGATGATCAGGATCGGAGCGCGTCGAATCATATCAGTTGTTTGCATCTACGATCAGCCAGGCGATGATGCCGAGCGTCAGGGTCCAGACCGCGACCTGTGTCCACATCCGTTTGCTTCTGCGGCTTCCGGCCTGATCGATCTGACCGAGGTCGGATGCGATGACGCTCAATTGCTCATCGTCGATGCTTTCGAGGAGAACGGTGATCTCATCGTCGGTCAGCTCTTTATCTTCCAACGCGGTGCGTACGACGGTTTCATTCTGGGCGCGCTCGAGTGTGATCGGTCCCTCGATCTTCGATGTTTCGGCAAAGACAGTGCCTGCCGCAAAAAGCATGATTATCAATAATACGCTGGCATATCGCTTCATACGTGCTCTCCGTAGTTTTTCTCGAAAACTGCCGCCTGACCGATATTTGTCCAGCGATTTTTGCTACCACTCGAAATCGGGGTCGTACATGATATCGCCGTAGCCCCACTTCGAGATGCCTTCTTCTTCGTTGACCATCCGGATGAACAAGCGGTGCAAACCGGGCGTCAGATCGTATTCGTCCATGCGAAGACCCTTCAGGTAGTCTCCGGGATGGAGCGGTCCGCTTGATACTGTAATGAAGTCCGAAAAATATTGATTGTAAAGGACGATGTCGGTATCGAGATCGACATAGGTTGGATTACAAATGTAAAATGTCGAATAACCTGAGCACGGATTCGGGTATGCAAGAAAACGATAGTCTTCGCTTGTCTCGGACGAGTCGTAATCATGAACGATCCAGTCGCGAGTATCTTCCTCATCCTCGAGCATTCCGTAGTTGTTCATGCAGTTATAGCCAGAGAAATCACCGATAAAGACCTGGAAATCGATGCTGTCGATGGTTGCCCATTCGCTTACGGGTTCCGTGGAAGAATCGGAATCCGATTCGCAGCCCGTCATGACGAGCAGCGCGATGCAGGCTACCAGAATGTATGTCGTTATCAGTCTCATCGTTTCTCCTGTTATGGATACCATTCGTATTCGGGATCGTAGAGGATATCGCCGTAACTCCACTTCGAGATGCCTTCATCTTCGTTGGTCATCCTGATGAAGATGCGATAGAGGTCGGGCTGGATATCGAACTCATCGAAGTTGATGGAAAAGGCGTTTGATCCAGTCCAGATTCTCTCATAGAACATTGCTTTTGAGAAGTCGAGCGATTCGTTGTAGATGACGATCGCAAGATCGACGCACTCCGGTGTGTCTATCAGTAAGCACGAGCGTTCGTTGCTCGGACTCGGGTAACCAATCAGTGCAAACTCGATTAGTGGTGGTATCTCATCGTCATCGTTCTCACCATCGTATGTATTATCGTCATAGTCATGGATGATCCAGTCGCGTGAATCGTTGTTGACATAGCATCCGTCCTCGTCAATGATACAGTAACCGGTGTAATCTCCGACAAAGACTTGAAAATCGAGGCTGTCGATGGTCGCCCATTCGCTTACAGGTTCCGTGGTGGAATCCGAGTCCGAGTCGCAGCCGATCATGGCAAGCAAGGTCGCAAATGAAAGGATGACAAGGATGAAACGAAGATATTTCATAGCGTTCTCCAGTTTTCTTGCAAGATTACCGGAAACACGATGAATGCGTCAAACTTTTTTAAGCGATTCTTCAATAAATCACGCATACATATCCGAATGATATAAGCGCTGTGCAAAAAGTATATCATTCGTGCGCTCTTGAATTCCGTGGTCGAGTCAGAAAAGAAAAAGAGCGTGGCGGGATCGCGTTATCAGCGATTTTGCAGGCGGTTAGCTGTCTCTGAAGACTTTTTCGGCACAAATTGTGTAACCCTGGGCATATAAATCCATTTTATGGTGTGAAAGCGTATGGAACGGGAAGAAGAAATTATCAGGGATGCCCGAAAGGACATAAGGTGCTTTGATGCACTATACGGTGAATATTATCCGATCATTGACCGGTTTGTATTTCATAGAGTGAGCGATACCCAGACCCGGCACGAGATCGTGTCGGACGTGTTCTATACAGCAATGAACAAACTTGGACTTTTCCGCTGGTTCGGTAAAGGATCATTTCAGGCCTGGTTGATACGGATCGCCATGAACGAGGTGAACGGCTACTATCGACAGGCAAAGCGGAACAACAGAATCAGAGAGAAGCTGCAATGGGAGTCGGACGCCCTCGATGTGGATAGCGAGGACGATACCGGCCTTGATTATGGCGTGATCCGCAGCGCCATGCAGCAGCTTTCGCTGAAGGACCTGAACCTTCTGAGTCTCCGGTTCTTCAACAAGATGAGACATAAAGAGATTGCGGAAGTTTTCAAGACAACCGAAGGGGCCGTGAAGGTCAGGCTGCATCGCGCGCTGGGCCGGCTCCGGGGAATTGTCGAGGGGGATTAGAGAATGGATTTTGAAAGCAGAATGAACGACCTGCATCTGCCCGAGCCTGAAAACGACGGGCATGAGACCAGATTACGAGCCGCTCTGAGGGAACGCTACTTTGGCGTCGAGAAAAAATACCGGTACCGTTTTCGTCTATCGGTGGGATTTGCCTCAGTGCTTCTTGCTATACTGTTCGTCTTCATCTGGAATCCCGAATTTGCCATCCGGGCCAACCAGATAGCATTCCAAAGTAAGACCACGGAGCGGCTCGATCCTGCTGCCGACGCAGCAAACCAGGAGTACGTCGATTACACGTCGCTGTACAATCCGGAAATCTATCCGATGTTCCACGACGAAGAGTACGAAGAGGAAAAGGCGTACGTTATCCGCAAATACAATTCTCCCGCCAAGGGCGAATTGATGATCGTATCGGAATTCGATCCGATTGAATCCATACCGGTCGGGAAGAATCTTCCCGGCAGTATATAGAACTTTACATTGCACAGGAGGTTAGAAATGAAACGATTCATGCTTCTACTATCGATACTCGCCATCATCGGCGTCGCATCGCTCTCTGCAAAGCCCTTTATGGGGGTGTTCACGAGCACTTTGGATGACGACGACTACGAGGACCTCGGCGTCAAGGGCTACTACGGCATACTCATCGATGAGGTGATCGATGACACACCCGCCGACAAGGCCGGATTCGAAGACGGCGACGTTCTGCTTGAAATGGAAGGAGACAAGGTCTATACCAGCGATCAACTGACCAAAATGCTGTCCACCATGGACCCGGGCAAGAAAGTCAAATGCAAGGTTATGCGAGACAAGAAGGAAATGACTCTCAAGCTCGAGGTTGGCGAACGTAGCGACTACACGGCCAAGAAGCCGTTTATCGGGATCAACATGAGCGATCTCAAGGCTTCGACCCTCGAAAAGAAGGGCGTGACGGAAGGCTACGGTATTCTGCTTACCGGTATTGTTGACGATTCCGCCGCCGAGAAGGCCGGACTCGAGAAAGGCGATGTCCTGCTCAAGATCGACGACGACAAAATATACACCATCGGCCAGCTCGGAAAGATCGTCGATAAGATGAAGGTCGGGCAGAAGTCGAAGTTCCTCGTCTTCCGCGACGGCGACCGCAAGACCATCGATGTCACGATCGGCGAGAAGGAACTCGGATTCAGTCGCACGAACCAGTGGTTCAACAATATACCGAAATCGATCAAGATATTCCAGGATATGGACAAGCACCCCAACGCGATCGGAATCAGCCTGAACAAGACCTACGACAAGCAGAAAGACGGCTCGGACAAGACCAAAGTCACGATCACTCGGGTCGAAAACAATTCGCCGGCTGATGATGTCGGTCTGAAAGAAGACGACGAGATTGTCTCCATCGACGGCAAGAAAATCAGCGAAATCGACGATGTGTTCGATGTGATCGACGACAAGAAAGAAGGCGACGAGATCGAGATTAAAGTGCTGCGCGACGGCAAGGAAAAGATTTTTGAGCCGAAGCTGAAGAAGCGCGAAGATATCTACGAAAACAATATCCAGATTTTCTACGACGATGGCGAGATGGTCATCGAACGGAACGGCGAGACGATCGAGGTCGATGATGAGATATATCTGAAGAGTATGCAGGGACTCAAAGGTCTGAAAAGTCTCGAGAACCTCGATAACCTCAATGAACTGAATAAACTGCAATACCTCGAAGGCCTCGATGATATCGATATCGACTTCGATCTCGACTTCGCCGATTCGGGTGAAATATGAAAAGTTCCGTCTGCCCAAGGACGGAGAAATAAATCCTCCCCTCTCCTAATGCATATCCAAATGATGAGCCGGCTCCCCGCCGGCTTTTCTTTTTGTCTGATAAAACCACTTCCGAATGTCCGAAGGTCTTCCGAATGTTGGTTTATGTTGTCTGATGCAGGATTTTCAGGATTTGGGAAATGAACAGGATGGAGAAGTTGTCGCTTCGGGTTGGTTATCCGCTGTGATTTTGAGTCGAAGTCTGACAAATCGAATCCCCCTGCGCATCTTCGCCCGATCGCTCGCTCCGCCGTGAATTTGGGGCATTCCTGGTTGTTACCTCCGGTAAAACCAACAATAACGCGACTTCCTGACTACCGGAGATGGAAGTTAAGTCGCGGAACACCACGGCTGCGGTCGTGATCGAACGAATCTGCCGGGCGGAGGCGAGGCTCTCATCTCAGCGGATTATTCACAAACCGCAATTTTCTTCCGAACCTTTTTGACAGAATCCGGTTAATCCGGTGGATATTGTTTCGAAGGAGAAGCCCATGCGAATGAAACCGGAAGAGAGATGGCAGCAGGAGATCGTGGAGATCATCCCGAGGTTGCGGAACTGGATCCACCGCTACACCGGGAACAGGGAGGACACCGACGAGGTCTTGCAGCTGACATTGATCAAGGCGCTGCAGAACCTGGTCGATTTCAGCGAGCCGTTCAACCTGCAATCCTGGCTGATGACCATCGCGCGCAACCAGAGTTTCGACTACCTGAAGGAGCGCGGAAGGCTGGTCCACACCAGTTCGTTTGTCCTCGAGCGGAATTTCGCGGTCGATGAGATGAACGACCCGGCGGTGGTCGAATCGATGGGCAATCTACCTTTGAGAGATCAATATCTTCTTTTCATGAAATACTTTACGCACCAGAAGGTTTCGGAGATCAGCAAGCTCTTGAAGATTCCGGAAGGCTCGATCAAGCGGCAACTGCATGACGCCCGAAACCGATTGAAAAAGGAGATGACCATGCCCCAGAAAGAGAAGCATATCGCACCCGAGATCAAGATAGAAAAAGTGGAGAATCCACCGAAAATAACGGTTCAGCGCACCGGCTACGGGCTGTTCATGGGCTCGCCGGTGAAGGGCGTCGGCGACGTCGAGAGAATCGCAGGCTACGAGCACCCCGGACGCATCCACGTATTCGAGGCCGATTCCGCCGTGACGCGACAGGCGGAAGTCCTCGGAAAGCAGGTGTGGGAGGTGCACAACACGTATGACAAACGCGAAGGAGAGGCCGAACGGTTTCTGTACTACACGATCGAGGACGACACGATCGCGATGCCGTTCCGGGTGCTCCATTTCGGCGACCCGGACAAGGTCAGTGTCGATTTCGACCAGAAGGAGCTTGTTCAGCCGATGAATCTTACGATCACGGCGCCATCCACCGAGATCGGCGAGAAGGAGACCGTCGAGCGCGACATCGTCAAGCTCACCGTCGGCGATACGATCTACGAGAACTGCATCCGCGTCCGTACCAGCGAAGACGACTACCACGGCAGAAACTACACCGAGAGCTTCATCGACTGCGAAGGTCGCGAGGTGCTGCACAAGACGTACATCTCCGAGGGCTGGAAGATGGGCGGATTCGTCACCTGGGAGAAGTGGAAAGACGCGCCGGAGCTCGAGTTCCACGGTGAGAAGTTCAGACTGTGGTTCGAGTTCGTGCTGGTCGGCACCCGCAAGGCGACGGAAGATGAAATGACTCGCCCCGGCAAGTGCAAGTGAACGATTTAATGTAGGGGCAGGTCCCTGTGCCTGCCCTTCCTATTTCTCGGGCACTTTCTTCGTCGGATTTAGCGCGATGATGTAGTTGATCAAGGCTGATGCCGTGACGATGATGAATTTGGCTTCGTTGAATGTTACAATATGCTCGGACTCGTTGTTGCTATGTCGAACATCACCTTCATTACTTGCATAACCGTAAAGCTTACTCATCGCATCTTTTAATGGCTGCGGAAGTGATATTAATTGGGGTGTTTTCATGCATATCTTTTTTGATGTTATCAATTCCCCCAATGTTCCAGATTGGTTTTCGGTGTAATATTGAGCTAGTGATTCCATCGCTGAAATTGCTTCTTTCACAGCATTCGGATAATCCGGTTTTTCGCGATCAGAGAATAGAGAGACAGCGTGATTGAAGCGGTTCCTGACAGACTCAATTTCGCATTTCTGGGTTTGTTTCACTTCTTTGAGTTCTGTTTCGGATGTAATGGGAAAAAATACCATATCATCACTAATTCGATATCCACTATTTTCCGTTTCCAGGATTTCATTAATCTTTTCGCGGAAATAGCTTTGAATATACCAAGGATCAGATATTCCTCCCGGTGGGTTGTCTGATGGTTGTCTTTTTATGTAATAGGTTCTATAGAAGTTTTCCTTGAGAAGGGGGATTAAAGTCTCTATGATAGTGTAAACTTCAAACCACTTGCTATTGGTGAAGCTGCTGCGAAATATGTTGATGTCTATGTGCTTGGAATCCCTTTTTAGTAAATAGCAACTTCCGTAATTTCTTTTAAGTTTATCAATGATCTCCATTTCGATAGGCTCAAGGTATGCGGTATCTAATCTTTGCATAGGCCTTATTATATATGTCTCGCAAAAATTCATCAACCTATTTCGCAATGTTTGGTTCATTTCTTTTACTTGCAGTAGATCGGGAGGTTTTACTTCTCCCACCCGTTCAGAAAACGTTTTCATAGCTACTCCCAATATCAATATTATAACGCAATTTTATTGATTTGATGTAATATTGTCAATTTGATTCGTTCACATACATCAGCTTGCCCTTCGATACGCTCGTTCCTCGCTACAAGGATGACAAACTGCTGTGCAGCCAGGGTGGCTGCGTTCCAGTAGGCGCCGACCTCCGGGCGGCGTATTCTCTATCGTGCTGATCTTGCTAATCGTGGTCAGGCGAGGGAAATGGAGAAGGAGATGCGGACGGGGACGTCCGCGTTCCGGAAGAGATGCAGATTCAGGTTATCACTTCGTGAAACCTACAGGTGGCTGCGTACCAGTAGGCGCCGACCTCCGGGCGGCGTTTTCTCCATCCTGCTAATCGTAGTCGGACAAATCCCAACATTCAGAAGATTCACTGGCGTGAAACATTCGGAAGTTGGGATCAGAACACAATCCAGTCCTGCATCGAGCGGGAGCGGGGATAGTCGCCGAAGTTCAGCTCTTTGCCGACCTCATAGACAACGTTGAAGGTGTGGTCGCCATTGGTACGGTTGGAATTGGCGATGACGGTGATGACTGTGCCGGTGGGCGTGTGGTACCACATTTCGGCGCTATAGCCGGGCGTACCGCCGTTGTGACCGATGAGGTCCATGTCGGTGTGGTTGCCGCAACCGTAGCCGTACGCGAAGTCGTAGCCATCGCCGATCGAGACCCAGCTCTGCATCAACTGCATGGAGTCGTCCGAGAGGATTTGACCGTCGAACAATTTTCGCGCGAACCGCCCCAAGTCCTTCGCGGTTCCGATCAGGCATCCGGCACTCCAGAACGGGGTCGGATTCCAGGTAGCCACGTCATCGAGCGTGCCGTCGCCATCCAGGTCGAGGTAGCCGCGCGCGAACGGCTCCGGTTCTTCGTCGATGGTGATGTCGCTCAGCCCGAGCGGATCGAGGATGCGCGTTCGCAGGAGGTTCGCGTAGGTGTCGCCGGTGACCTCCTCGACGATCAGACCGAGCAGGATGTAGTTGGTGTTGGAGTAGTGCCAGTAGGTTCCGGGCTCCATTTCGTCGGGGTTGGTGATCTCGATGGCGTAGTCGATCAGCTCTTCGGGTGTGAAAACGCGTTCCGGGTCGTCGAGGATCTCGTTGAGGATGGCGTCGCCGTCGTTGGCGTAGTCGAGGATGCCACTGGTCATGTTGAGCAGGTTTTCGAGGGTGATGAGGCTGTCGTGCGGTACGGTGATATCGGATAAAAACTCGTCCAGCGTCCGGTCGAACGCGAGCAGCCCGTCCTCGTGCAGCAGCAGACAGAGCGTCGCGGTGAAGGTCTTGGTGGTGCTGCCCAGTCGAAGCCGGTGCTCGGGCTCCAAGTCCAGACCGGTTTCCAGATCGGCCTTACCGACGGCGAGGTTCCACTGACCGTGCTCGGGCGAATCGACATACAGCGTGAATCCGGGATGCGCGTCCGTCACGGCGTCGTTGAGGATGCTGGGGATCATGTCGCCGGGCTGGACGGGACTGTCGTCATAATCATCGTCCGACGAGGCGCAGCTCGCGATGAATAGCGAAAGCAGAAGGGCGAGAACGATCGATACTCGGTATTTCATTGAAAACCTCCGGAACTCGTTTTCAATAATTTAATCGTCAACGCATCGATCGTCAAGTCTCCCGTTATCCGACCGGTCTTCGCAGCACCACGGCATAGCTCAGCTTCACCTCGGGCGTCTCCACGATTTCGAAGCCGGCTTTTCGCGCCTCATTCAGCGTGTTTGTGAATTCCTTCTTGTCGATGTGCTTCCTCGGCTCGGCGATGAAGAGGTGTCCGCCCGGCCTGAGTGCATTATGTAGCATCGCGAGTGTCTTCTTGAAATCGGGCGTCTCGTGCAGCATCCAGAACGCCAGCGCGAAATCGACCGCTTCCGGATTGCCGATGTTGTACGGGTTGCACAGTACCGGTGCGATGCGATCGTCCAGTCCCCTGTTCTGTGCGCGCTTCATCAGGCGATCCAGCATGCTCTGCTGCATGTCGATCGAAAAGACTTTTCCGTCCTTTCCGACCATCTTCGCCATGTTCAAGCTCATGAATCCCAGTCCGCAGCCCAGATCGAGCGCCTTCATGCCATCTTTCAGGTAGTCGCCGTAAAGGTTCTCCGGCTGATGAAAGAATCCGCGTAACGGGTTGTCGAACAAATACGCCATCCATACCGGACATACGCGGTGCTTGTCGTCTTTCAGTGTCATGGTGTTTTCCATTTTTGGCTCCTTATTTATGAACAATGTTCTTTTTTGTTCTCAAAAAAATTAGTTGTGGATATCGATGCCGAACATCCCGGACCAGCCGTTCAGGACGAATTTCATGATCTGTCTTCCGTTTTCGATAATCTGCTCGAGCGGATGGTGGTATCGCACCGAGTCCATGATGAAATGCACCCAGATCGATCCGATGTAGTGCATCAGGCATTCTGATGGCATCTCGATTTCGATGCCGTGCCGTTCCGATATCCCATCCACCGAGAGCTGCATCACACGGGCAAACCAGTCGGTGACTTCCTCCGGCAGGTCTGAAAGCGACGAGCCCTCCGACCGGAACAGGAGCAGCTCGAACATCTCGCGGTTATCGTACACGTATCGAACCGGAACATCCATCATGTTTATGTGGTGCTCCATGCTGTTGTGCTCCTTCTGGGTCTCCATCTGTTCGATGTACTGCTGACCCAGCCGCAGATTTTCCAGGATTTCCGAAAAGACTTCGCGGAAGAGGTTGTCCTTGTCCGGGAAGTAGTTGTAGATATTGCTGAGCGTTACGTCCGCACCGGACGAGATCGCGCGCATGGACGCCTTGCGGAATCCCTTCATCAGGAACTCCTTCCGTGCGCTCTCGACAATCGCGATTCGTATATGCTCTTTTTGTATCTGCATGGCATCTCCTTATCAGAACGGTGATCACTTTTGTCCAGCCCTCGAAACCTGTCAAGAAAAAAGAACGGTGATCGTGGATAGATATCTCCCGGAACGCGGACGTCCCCGTCCGCATTGGTTCGTAATCGTACGCTTTTCATGGTCTCGGGTCGTGGATCGCGGCGTTACCGCGGGAAGTGTCGATTGGTTCGCATATTGCATGTGCGAAGTCGAGGGCTGTCATTTATTTGTGTTCAATATAGGAAATCATGAAAATCATTTGACAAGCAGGCTGGATGCCGGAAAAAATGAAGTCTTGATATCCTGAATAAAATAAATCAGTTAGATGGAGGTTTTTACTTGATATTTCCCGCCACTCTTAACGGTAACAATACACATAGCATAGATAACAAACAAGGAGAATGAGTGATGATTGTACGACGGTTCTTATCCGGCTTGTTTCTATCAGCACTCCTGATTCTGCTCTGCATTCCACTTTCGGCACAGGATACTACGGTACAGAATCTTGTGGTCGAAGACGTGCCCGACGATGACGGTACGGGATTGCAGATCAGTTGGGAGCCGCTTCCCAAAGAAGCGCGAATCATTGAATACAGGGTATATCGCGGTATAAGCAGCGACTCGCTGTTCTATATCGGACGTATTCCTGTCAATCCCAAGACGGGTGTGGCTTCGGATCGTATGTATTACTACGACAAGAGCTACAACTACTTCCTAGATGTCCGGGCTTCGGGAAAGCTGAAGAAAGAGAAGCAGCAGCCTGAAGGCAGCCCGCTCTATCAGGAACTGCCCAAGGATTTATCGGTCACGGGTCCCATGCTGGAGCACTACCGCATCCTGGGCGTGATCCCCAAGAAGGAATTTTACTACCACACGACCAAGGTCGAGCAGGAAATTCCGCAGGAGGAAGATGACGAATCCGCCGACGCTGACGACGAAGGCGAAGACGAGGACGAAGGTCCCGACATGGAGACCTACGCCGGCTTGAAGATTCGGCAGCTCACCATGTACAAGAAGCTGATCCCGGATCACGAGTACTACTACACGGTTCTGGCCGTGAACAAGACCGGCAAGTTCCTTCCGCACTGCGAACCGGGGAGTGGTATCCCGCGAAACAACGCGCCGGAAAAGACCAAGGAATTTTATTCGGTGTATGTCAGCGATATCAACCGCTTGCAGTTCGAGTGGTCGCTTCCGCTGAACAACGACGACATCCGTACGCACAACGTATATATGATGCACAAGAACGATCTGCCCATGTTCGAACAGTACGTGAAGCAGATCAAGCAGCAAGAGTCGGACCTGCTGGCGAGCAAGATCGACACCAGCTTCGTGATTCCGCCCATCGAGAATCCGGTGGAGAATCCCGCGCAATTGATCTTCTCGCGCTCGACCGCCTACCCTTACACCTCCGTCAAGACCTGCCTCGTCGATATCGAGACGAATGACGACGGCACCATGCATATCTTCGACGAGGACAACCGTATCGACGTTCCGTTCAACCCCGCGATGATCGACGACTATATGTTCGTCTTCTCGCTGCGGGAATACCCCGACGACAACTACCCGGGCTACGAGACCTTCTCCGATCCGATCGATACGAAGGTCATCACGGACGCCGGTCTGCCGTACCTTCCCGCAATTACCGTGGAAGACCGGGAGAACGACAAGGGCGATTACAACACGGTTTACTGGGGACTGCCCATCGTGAACCTCACCAAGGCCGTTATCCTGACGGAAGAACGAGAAGAAGACGAAGACGGAAATCTGATCCGTTCCGATATTCAGGAATTGCTGGTCAACTACGAAATGCAGACCAACAAGCATTTCAAGATATACAATATTTATTTCGACGTTCGTGACAAAGACGGCAATCTGATCGAAGAGGTGAACGAGTTCTATCAGGACAACAAGTTCAAGTTCTCCACATCGAACGGCTACAACCTGAAAAACGGTGTGACCATCTCGATGCGGTTCAAGACCAATCACGACGAAGAGCTTGGCGAGGACTACACTCTCAGCCAGAATCTCTACTTCAACGACACCTCCCGCTCCATGGAGCCCGAAAAGTTGATGCACGGCGACGAGATCGTGGATGACTACTATTACATGATCATCAAGCAGCCGGACAATTCGGCGAACTTCCGCGAAGCCAAGAAGCTCTCCGGCTTCATGCGCCAGCTCGAAGATACCGTCAACTACGAACGCAGCATCTTCAAGGGCGTATCCAAGTACGATATCGAGAAGAACATGGTTCTGGTCAGTCCTCCCATGTCGGTTCGTTACGACTTCGAAAACGATGCCTCGATCAGCATTCCGATCTATGGCTCCGTATTCGAAGAAAATATGGAAGACTACCAGGAAACCGTGGACGAATACACCGCGAAGCGCGACACGGCTGCGACCCAGGAAGAGAAAGATCATTTCCAGATGTACATCGATCACTACTCGGCGCAGTTAAAGAACGAAGACCTCATGAAGGCGCGGGAATTCAAGAGCGACAAGAATCGTAACAAGTTCATCGCCGGTGTCCGCGAGCGCGCCGCCCGTAATTTCTGCTACAAGATGATCAAATCGGACGGTCAGGCAGCATTCCGCATGTCGGAAGTCTATCAGGACGCGAACGGCAACGAGCGATTCTTTCCGGTCTCGAACTGGTTTGACACCACCAAGTGGGCGATGCTGATCGCTTCGATCATCTTCGGCGGAATGGTGTTCATCATGATTCGCAGAGCCCGCAAGGGTCACGACTTCTACCTGAGACCGATCGCCGGTATCGAAGAGATCGACAACGCCATCGGCCGCGCGACCGAGATGGGACGCCCCATCCTGTTCGTGCCGAGTATGTCCGGTCTCAACGATGTGGCGACGCTGGCCGCGCTGGCGATCCTGGGCAAGGTGGCGAAGAAGGCCGCCGAGTACGACACCCGGATAATCGTCCCCTGCCGCGACTACATCGTCATGCCGATCGCGCAGGAAATCGTGAAAGAAGCGCACTTCGAGGCAGGTCGCCCCGACACCTACGATAAAGGTAGCGTGTTCTTCCTGACCACCTCGCAGTTCGCGTATGTCGCCGGTGTGAACGGTATCATGATCCGTGAGAGGACCGCGACCAACTTCTACCTCGGTATGTTCTATGCGGAATCGCTGATCATGACCGAGACCGGAAGCACCACCGGCGCGATCCAGATATCCGGAACGGACGCGGTTACGCAGATTCCGTTCTTCATTACCACTTGTGACTACACCCTTATCGGTGAAGAATTATATGCGGCTGCTGCGTATCTCGCACGCGAGCCCCTGTTGCTGGGAACCCTGAAGGCTCAGGACTACGCCAAGTTCATCATTCTGGCGCTGGTCGTGATCGGTACGGCACTCTCGTCGTCCCATGTGACCTTCTTCATCAGAGCGTTCCCGGAAAAATAGAGGAGGATAGATGAAACGAACCATTCCATTGTTGATCGTGATCATACTGGGTTTCACCTTTGTGGCGCATGTTTTCATTCCCCACAAGATATCCCAGGATTTCTATTTCGAGTGGTACCTGGTATGGACGAAGGCGATGTCTCCGTTTGGCGTACTCCTCGGTGTGATGAGTCTTTTCATGATTCACGGAACCAAGATCCAGAGAAAAGCGCATAACTGGCAGTACAGCGTGTTTGTGTTTGTGGGTCTGATCGGCACCGCCGCCGTTGGCTTCATCTGGGGACGACAGGACGGTACGCCGTACATGTGGATTTTCGAGAATATACAGATGCCGCTGGGGGCGACCATGTTCTCGCTGCTGGCTTTCTACATCGCGTCGGCCGCCTACAAGGCGTTCCGCGCGCGTTCTATCGAAGCAACCGTCCTTTTGATTGCCGCCATCATTGTGATGTTGGGCCGCATCCCGCTGGGTGCCGCCCTCAAAATCGGAATTCCCGAAACCACGACCTGGATTCTCAACGTTCCCAACCTTGCCGCGAAACGCGGTATCGCACTCGGTGTGGGTCTGGGAATGGTGGCGACCTCATTGAAAATTATACTTGGAATCGAACGCACCTATCTGGGTGGCGGTGATTGATAAGGAGAGGAAGCATGAATTTCTTTGATAAACTACAACACCTCGACAGACGATACATCTATATCGTTGTCGCGCTCGCTATCATCATCCCGTTCCTGATTCCTTTCAACCAGCGTACCTACACGACCGAGCCGGTCGAGAACATCTACCAGCTCATCGATTCGTACGCCGGTACCGTCAACGAAGAAGGCGAAAAGGAATTCCAGGAAAAGGCAATTCTCATGGTGTTCTCGCACGACGCCGGAACCATGCCCGAGCTCTTCCCGATGGAAGTCTCCGTGCTGCGTCACTGCTTCCTGCGCAAGGTGCGCGTGTTCACCCTCTGCTTCACGCCGGTCGCTGCTCCCTTGATTGACTACGCGATCACAACCGTGAAAGAAGAATTCCCGAACATCAAGTCAGGCGAGGACTACATCAACTTCGGCTACAAACCTGCCGCACTCTACATGCCCATCGTTCTGGGTATGGGCGACAACATCGCCAAGGCGATCGAGACCGACGCGGAAGGACGAAACATCGAGAATCTCGATGCGATGAAGGATATCACCAACTACAACGAGATGAACTTCATCATCGAATTCTCTGCTTCGACCGCGGGTGGCACCTGGTACACGTTCGCCCGGGCACGCTTCGGCGCGAAAGTAGGAGCCGGTATCACCGCCGTTATGGCAGCCGACCAGTATCCCTACATCCAGACGGGGCAACTCGTCGGTATCTTGGGCGGACTCAAAGGCGCCGCCGAATACGAGGAACTGGTCGATGTTTTCGCCAGCCATAAACTGGAGGCCAATGGCAGGAACCTGATCAAGGACTTCGACGGCAATCTGGTGAAGGTCAAAAAGGCCCAGTTCATGGGACCTACCGACGACAAGACATTCGACGAACTCGGCATGAGCATCTACAAGAGAAAAGACGGTTTCCACATCAAAGATGAAAACGGTCATCTGGTCAATGCCGAGGATGCCCATCGCGTTCGCGATATCGGGAATAACCTGGTGAAGGTCGGAGACACCAATCTGGTCATGAACAGCGACGGATACTACATCACCCGTCAGATGAAAGACAAGATGGAAGCCGGCGATGAGAAGAGGATCGGTCGCTTCGATCGCTACGTAGAAGTGAACGATCAGACGATCCTCGATTCGAGACGCTTCAGTAAAGAGGTCGTCAAGGATTTGAAAGAGGCGATTAATATCACTGGCGAAAGCGTTCTGTATAAATTCAAGATGGCGCGTATCGGCATGAACGCCCAGACGGTTGCCCACCTGATGATCATCCTGTTCATCATCCTGGGTAACATCGGGTTCTTCCTGCAGAAGCGACGCGAGAAACTCGGTAAGTAGGGGAGGAAGACATGTTTGATATTGTAAGTAACACTGTAGCGGCTCTCTTGACGTTATCGATCTTCTCGTTCCTGTACAAGGACAATCCCTTCTACCGGTTCGCCGAGCATCTGTTCGTCGGCGTATCGATGGGCTACGCGATTCCGCTGGCTTACGACATGGTGTTTATCCCCTATGTCTATACGCCGATATTCCTGCAACATAAATACATCATCCTGATCCCGACCATGCTCGGTATCCTCTACCTGACCCGTTTCAGCAGAAACCTGAGCTGGCTTTCGCGTTATCCGATCGCCATCTTCATGTGCTCGACCGGTATGTTCGTACCGCTCTCGATGAACGCGCAGGTGCTTGTCCAGATGCGTAGCGCGATGCTGCCCATCGACAACATCAACACCGCGTTGATCTTCGTCGGAACGGTCACCATCCTGATGTACTTCTATTTCTCGAAGTCGCATCAAGGCTGGTACGGCAGAGTGTCCAAGATCGGTGTCTGGTATATGATGATCGGCTTCGGCGCTTCCTTCGGCTACACCGTGATGGCGCGTATCTCGCTCCTGATCGGTCGTATCCAGTTCCTGATGGGAGACTGGCTGGGACTGATAAAGTAGCGGTTCTAACCGCTAACGATTGCTTTTCGGAGTGTCCCGGCGGGGACACTCCGTTATTCGTATGATTCAGGAAGAGAGGTTGATATGAGAAAAATACATCTGCTTTTGATATGTTTGATCGCCATGCGTTTGTTCTCCGTCGATGTGGCGGAATACAAGGTTCAGAACCTGCAAATATCCGATATACCCAACGATGACGGCTCCGGGCTGATGCTTAGCTGGACCCCTCTTCCCAAAGAGAAACGAATCATCGAATACCGTATTTACCGTGGGATATCGCCGGACAGCCTCTTTCTGCTGGGCAGTATCGAGGTCAACGCCAAGACCGGTGTCAGCGGCGACATGATGTACTTCTACGATCGCGGTTTCCTCGATTTCGTGTCCATATATTCACCTGCGGCCATGAAAGTCGATACCCAGCTCGAACCACCTTTCTACCAGCAGATACCACGCAATATCGACGTTTACGGGCCCATGCTGGACAAGTTTTACATCCTGGGCGTAATCTTCAACGAGGATTTCTATTACCACGCGAAGAAAATCGAGACCGATGACGGCGTCGTGGCAGGGCTGGGGCTGTATCAGTTCGAGGGACTCTACGGGACGCTGCTGGCCGGCAACACATATTACTACGCCGTCGGCGTGGTTGACAAGACCGGACGCCACTATGCGCCCTGCTCGATCCAGAGCGGTACGACCGTCGATAACTACCCCGAGAAAATCCATCGCTTCGACCCCGTGTATGTAAGCGATACGAGCCGCCTGCAATTCGAGTGGGACCTGCCCGTCTTCAAGGACGACATCCACTACCACAGCATCTACATGCTGGAAGAAGAGCAGTTGGACGAGTTCAACCGATTCTCGGAAGCCATCGGCGATACGACGCAGTCGCTCTCCAACCCAGCGAAGATGATCTTCCGCAGGCAGACTGCGTTTCCGTACGACTCGATGGACATCGGGATCGTGGATATCAAGGACGGGAAAATCGTGGACGAGAAGCACGACATCGACGTTGCGTTCGACCCATCGAAGTCATACCTCTTCTCGATCTCCCTGATCGACTACTACGGTCGCGAAACATTCTCGCAGCCGCATGTCCTGGATGTCATCACCTCCGATGACCTGCCGGTTCTGCCTGATTTCGAGATTCGCGATATGCCAAACGACAAGGGAGAGTACAACGAGCTCCTCTTCGCAAAGCCGCTGGTCATGATCTCCGGCGCATCCTATACCGGCGAAAAAGAGGTTACCCTGAACTACGAGATCAACCTGAACGACGACTATCGCATTCGGAACATCTATTTCGACATTGTCGATCAGGACGGCAACCGGCTCGATTACATCAACGAATTCTATCAGGACAACATCGTCCAGGTCGATGTGCCGAACCACGACACGGTCGAGAGAGGCTTCGAGGTCAGGATGACCCTACGTACGGGCAAGACGCCGGTTACGGACGATTATGTGCTGACCCAAGACGTTTTTTACAATACCGATATCAAAGATTTCCAGGTCTCACCCCTGAGAATCGGCGATGAAGTGGTGCAGGATTACCAGTACAAGCTCTACAAGCACACTCCGTACGAGGCGGTCTTCCGCACGGCGAAGAAACTCAGTCCCTATCAGCGCTACCACGACGACAACATCCCCTATGAGGATTCGATCTTCAAGCTGGTGAACCAGTTCGACGCGGAGAAGAACCTGATTCTCGTGTCGCCCAGCCTCACCGTTTACTACGATGCGGTTAACGAAATGCCCGTCGAGACCAATATCTTCGGCGATGAAGTCAAGGCTTCGATCGAGGAATGGACGAAGGAAGCGGACGCCTATGCCGATTCTGTGGCGGGTGCCGCGACGGAAGAGGAAAAGGCCTTCTACGCCGAAGCTGAAAAATACTATCGCGGCATGATCCGCACACAGCAAGAAGACCCGTACGTCAGCAAGGCGAACCAGATAAACAGCGACCACGCGCGCATGAAATACCTCACGAATGAGCGGCATCGATTGAAACGCAGCTTCGAATACCACTTCTGCAAGAGCGACGGAAAGGGTCGATTCACGCTGTCCGAAATCTACCTGCACGACGGTGAGCCCTACTTCTTCCCGAAATCGGAATGGTTCGACACCACCAAGTTCCCGATGCTGATCGCTACACTGCTCTTCGGCTTCTTCGTCTGGCTCTTCATCATGCTCACACGACGCGGAAGAGACTTCTACATCCGTCCCATCGCCGGACTCGCCGAGATCGACAACGCGATCGGCCGCGCGACCGAGATGGGCAGGCCCATGCTGTTCGTGCCCGGGCTCTCCTCCATCGACGATGTGGCGACCCTGGCGGGACTCTCGATCCTTGGTCATGTCGCGCGCAGAGCGGCCGAATACGACAGCAGAATCCTGGTGCCGGTATGTGACTACATCGTGCTTCCGGTCGCGCAGGAAATCGTGAAAGAAGCCTATTTCGAAGCGGGACGACCGGACGCCTATAACTCGGGCGACGTTTTCTTCGTTGCGGAGAGACAGTTCGCATACGTCGCCGGCGTAAACGGCATCATGGTGCGCGAACGCTCGGCCACCAACTTCTTCATGGGTATGTTCTTCGCCGAAGCGCTGATCATGACCGAGACCGGCAACGCCGCCGGTTGCGTGCAAATCGCGGGAACCGATGCGGTGACGCAGATTCCTTTCTTCATCACCACCTGCGACTATACACTGATCGGCGAGGAACTCTACGCCGCGTCCGCCTATCTGTCCAAGGAACCGCTGACGCTCGGAACGCTCAAAGCACAGGATGCCGCCAAGTTCCTGATCATCTTGTTCACGATCGTCGGCACGGCGCTCTCGACCTTCCACCTGACGTTCCTGATCAACGCGTTCCCGAATCAGTAATACGGTCACGGGCTACGAGGGAAATCAACTTCCGAATGTGTTACGCCAGTAGCTCTTCTGAATGTTGATTTCACGATGATGCATACCAGTATAACATGCGGAAGAGCGATTCGCTAGGCTGGCATTTGCGTACAAATGCATCGCCCAAGCGGCACATTCAGAAGTTATGCAGAATAGCACGCGTAAAGAGGAGAGAAAGAATAACTTGCGAAGAAAAATCTTACAGTCAATAAACGGTCATCACGGAACCGGGGGTGAATTGGATGGGTCATCAACGTCTGTCGTTGAAGAAAAAGAAGAAGAGCAAGCTGGATGTTACCAGGTTTTTCCTGTTCAGTCTATTCTTGCTGATCGGAGCAATTGCTTTGTCTGCGTTTTTAACACTCTACACCAATGAACAGGTGCATTACTACGACCGTGAGTCCGGTATAATGCAGGATGAGATCGTGCCGGGCAAATACTGGATTCGATGGCTGTACAACGATCCGGTCGGCAGGATGTCCTTGCAGGCGGTCGTATCGAGGAAGTTCATATCCGACTGGTATGGCGGGATGATGGACAAGCCTTCGAGCGTGAAGCGGATACCCGGTTTCATTGAAGAGCTCGATATCGATATGACGCCGTTCATTCGCAAGACGGAGCAGTATCGTAGCTTCAACGACTTTTTCACTCGCCGGATCGACCCGAAACATCGTCCCATTGCGAAGGGATCGAATGTCGTCGTGTCACCGGCCGATTCGAAGGTGCTCGGGTTCGAGAATCTCAGCAAGGACCGGGAGTTCCCCATCAAGGGTTTCGATTACAATCTGGCATCGCTGCTCGACGATCCTGCGCTTGCCGCGCGATACGAAAACGGCAGCATGCTCATCTTCCGCCTTACCCCGGCGGACTACCATCGTTTCCATTTCCCTGTAGCCGGTGTCCCGGGCGAGACAAAAAAGATCGAGGGGCGATATTATTCGGTGTCGCCGCTGGCTTTGCGTAAGAAACTGCGGGCCTTCAGCGAGAACAAGCGTGAGTACTGCCTGATCGAGAACAGCCAATTCGGCGACATCGTGATGATGGAGGTCGGTTCGACGCTTACCGGCGGTATCCGTCAGGAGTACCAGGCGGGAGAGCCCGTGCTGAAGGGCGCGGAGAAGGGCTGCTTCTATTTCGGCGGCTCAACGGTTATTCTGCTGTTCGAGCCGGGGAAAATCCGAATCGATGCGGATATCCTCAAGCGATCCGGTATCCGAATCGAGACGTCCGTCATGATGGGACAGAGGGTAGCCGGGTCGAAGTAATACGTGTGGTCAGAAGAAGAATTTCGAGGCAAAATAGATAATCGTAACAACGACGCCAACCGAGAATAGCAACCCCAGAACTTTACCGAAACTCTTTACGAAAGTATCCACGAAGGTCAAATTTTGACGATGTCGAAAAACGTCTCCGGCATGCGAGTGCGTGTGCCTGTGACCGTGATGTTTGCTTTTGTGTCTTTTTTTCTTTACGATGATTTTTCCCATTGAATCTCCAAACTAACGAAAAAATAGCCAGAAACTGCATGACATGCAATAAAAATTAATTCCGATAAGCGAAACCGCTTCAGTGAGTATGCTGAAGCGGTTTCTATATTGTCCTGATCTATTTCAGGAGGAGCATCTTTTTCGTCGATGTGTAATCGCCAGCCTTCATCCGGTAGAAGAAGACGCCGCTACCGACTGGTTTTCCGTGGTCATCGTCACCGATCCAGCGCACGGTGTGATGGCCGCTGTCCATCTTTTCGTTTGCCAATGTCCGCACGAGCTGCCCCTTGAGGTTGAATACCTCGATCGTTACCTGAGACGCAGTCGCGATCGAGAAGTCGATCTGCGTAACCGGATTGAATGGATTGGGATGATTCCCCGCAAGGTTCGTCGTGATTTTGGGCACTTCTTCCGCGCTGTTAAAGGGTACGTTGACCATGTTGGACGGCATGGATTCGTGCTCGCCGTCATACACGGCGGTTACGTAGTAGGTATGATATCCGCTCGGTACATCCGTGTCGGTGTAGTTCGTCTCATTGGGATTCTGGGTGTCGATAACATCATCATTGCGATGGATATTGTAGCGGATGAGGTCGGGTCGATCCCGGTCATTTCTCGCGGGAGGAATTGCCGCGGTCAGTCGCTGGAAGCCATCGTTCTTACGCGATTCACGTATGGCGCTGTAGTCGCCGGGAATGATTTCGCGCACCGCCGAATTGATATAGACGTCGTCGAGCTTGAGCCAGTACATGTCGGTCACTTCGTTATGGATGAAGGCGATATATACGGTCTCGTTCGCGTAGTCGCTGAGATCGAGATAAATCTGGTGCCAGTTGTCGTCCCCAGGCGTCCCTTCAAAGAGCAATTCCGTGAAGTCGAGCGAGCTCATCGTTGTGGTCGAGAGCCTGACCTCCATGTGCTCCTCGGGCCATTCGTAATCCTGTGCAGCGATATGGAAAGCCATGAAGGCGTTGTCGTAGAGGTTGATCTGTGGCGTAATCAGCCAGTTGTCCGGAGTAAGCGCACCGACTTCGTTGATGAAAGACGCCGACGCCATGCAGTATTCGCCTGAATGTGGGAAGAAGCCACCGGGCGCTATTTCCCAGTAGATACCGTCGCCATCGAGATCGAGGATACTCCAGTCATCGGGTAAGCAACCTTCTTCGAATCCCTCGTCGATGGATTCATACGGTTCCGGATTGTTATCGGGCGCTTGCCAGTCCATCAGGATGCCATAGGCATTGACCGTGCAGGTGAGGTTCGCGGGTGGCGGGTAGTTCGCTTCGATGACAGCGGATGCAGTGTTGGATGGAACCGATTCTTCCGTATCGTTGTAAACTGCCGTGACCCAGTAAGTGTATTCGCCATCGTCGAGCCCTTCGTCGGTCCAGGAGAGGGTGTTTGTTCCGTCGATCTCGTGGATCAAAGCGCCGTCGCGGTAGATTTTATAGCCGGTCAGATCGCGTTGATTGCGGATCGTAAGCATGCGTCCGTTGTCCGCGAGGCCCACGAGGTTCCAGTTATAGTTCAGATCGGGATTCAGGTTGTTCAGGATATTCCAGCCGTTCATATAGATCAGATTTCCTTTCCACTCCACCGCGGCGCCTGCGTCGCAACCGGCGGGATGACCGCCTTCGGTATCGACGTGGTAGCCGAACCACAGCTCCCCGTCACTGGGAATCTCGACCGGTTCGTCCAGTTGGTAGGTGTTCCACGCTTCAATAATGACGTTCTCGGCGGGTTGATTCACGATCAGGTCTCCGGCGTCGGCACTGGTACCGTTGACGCTTCCTCCGGTCCAGACCTTGATGGCGTAGTCGCAGTCTTCGTAGCGCGGGAAAAAGGATATTTCGGTGAGCGACAGTCCGTTGAAGGGAGCCAGGTCGTCGGTGTCGAACCGTATCGCGACATCGAATGTAACCGCATTATTCGTTCCGATACCGTTGTCGTTGAAGCCGTCGTCCCAGCGCAATTCGCCGGGATCGCCGGTTGGTGCCTGCCAGGTAAGCTCGACATCCACGCCGTTGACCACCGTGGCGGTGAGATTCGTGGGGGGATCGCCGTCCGAGGGACCGGTCTCAGGCTGGATATTGACCAGCGCTTCCTGATCGTTCGTGAAATTGTAGTAGCCGGGATTCAGGTTGTTGAGATAGTAGTAGCCGTTGTAGCTACCGCTCCATCCGAAGTTGAAGTGGAAATGCGTCGTTCCCTCGTAGCCGTCCAGCACGAAGGCATGGCCGAACTCGCCGTAACCGGCGTAGAACACCGGACGACCCTCTTCCAACTCGTTGATCAGCATCGTGTTCCAGACCGAGTCGGAGTAGTTGTCCTTGATCACGCGCTGAAGGGTGTGCTGGTAGCCGAAGTAGGTCGCAAAGGCGTACTGGGTGTCAATTGAGTTGGAGCCGGAGCCGTCGGGACCGTAGTCCATATTGACCGCGACACCGCAATGGAACAGCAATTCGGCGATATCCGCGTCGTATGAATAGATCGAATTGGGCATGCTGTTCCAGTTGTAGGTGGTGCTTTCGAAATCGGCGGAGATGGTGCCGTATTGGGGGTGGGTGTAGGAGTGCGAGCCGGTTCCCTGTTCCGGGTGTTCCCAGTAGCGCATGATCTGACCCATCGTGGTGGCGCCGCAGCCGGCATAGACGTGTCCGCCCGGGCCGCTGTAATCGGTCGGGCAATCGGCGTTGTAGGGATAGTCCTGGTTCCAGTTCGTGCTGATGAGCGGCGAGACATCGCGCGTGAAGCCGAACGCGGTGAAATCGTTCGCCAGAATCCGGTCCCAGACCACGCGGGTCTGGCTGTTTCCGGGATTCGCTTCCCGGATTTCTTCGATCTGGCGGACATAGGTGTCGTACATCCAGCGAGCTCCGGGTTGATCGCCGGCATCCGGAGCGCTGTCGATCGCCGAATAGCCGAGGATGGGGTAGGCTGCGTCGTCTGCCGAAACCATGACGAAGCCACCTTCGGAATAATTGAATACAAAGACTGCGGGATTTTGCTCATCGGGTCTGGCAAAGGAATTGTCGAGCTTTGTGTTCGCGTCACCGCTGCGGTTTTCATACCAGTTATCTGCCACTTCCCGTGCAGTTTGCATCGGAACGGCCATGCTTCCGAGCGATGTCAGGATCGCCAGAAGAACGATTATCGGGACCATCTTTTTCATCTCGTAATCTCCTTATTGTGTATATTATTTATCGCATATTTCAATGTCTGTAATCATGACACACATGAATCATTCCGTCAATAAAAAAAGATGGTATGCGATTTTGGATCGGGGGTAGCCCAAGAGACCAACTTCTGAATGCGCTGAACGGAGTGAAGCTCTTCCGAATGTTGGTTGCCTATTGCTTCTGCCCCGTCGATTATCAACACAGGCGCGCCCGGAGGTCACGCGCTACAAGGAAAGAGAAGACGCAGAGCCGAAGCCTGTCTGCGGTTACTCAATGCTGAAAAACCAACTTCTGAATGTGCTGAACGGAGTGAAGCTCTTCCGAATGTTGGTTGCCTATTGCTTCTGACCCGTCGATTATCAACACGGGCGCGCCCGGAGGTCACGCGCTACAAGGAAAGAGAAGACGCAGAGTCGAAGCCTGTCTGCGGTTACTCAATGCTGAAAAACCAACTTACGAATGTGCTGAACGGAGTGAAGCTCTTCCGATTGTTGGTTGCTCATGCCGCAAGCCAAACATTCAGAAGACCTCGCTTCGCTAACCTGGTATTTGCAAGCAAATCCTACGGCTTCGTTCGGACTTTCGGAAGATTGGCTTAAAAAAAGGGGAACCCCTCTCGGGGGTGAGAGGGGTTTGGCGATACATTTACCAGGGTATGTATTCAGTACAGATCAAAATCTGCGTATAATCGTCTTCAATTCTCCGATCAGATGGATGTCGCGGACAGTCTCGGGATTCACCATGATGGTCTCCATCTCCTGATTTATCGGAATCAACAGGATCATGCCGGTGTCCGAATTCATCTGCAATCGTTTGAGCGTGATTTCGCCTTCCAGCCGCACCGCGACGATTTTTCTGTCGGCACGATTCCAGTCGCTGGTCTTCTTGATGAACACGACGTCTTCGTGCGCGACCGTCGGATGCATGCTCTGACCGTTGACCCTGAACACGAAGTAGTCGCGCGGCGCGTGGTTGACCAGGCTCGAGGACACGAAAAGGCTTCCCAGCGGCTCGTCGTTGAGCGCTTCCACGGGCTCTCCGGCAGCAATCTCGGCGACGATCTGCATCTCGATCAGGTCCATGTCTTCGCCCGGGAACTCGGTTACGTTGCTCGCCGCTTCATGGCTTTCACCGGTGGCGAGCCAGTCGAAATCGACCCTGAAATAGTCCGCGAGTTCGCTCAGAATCTTGATGCTGGGTTGGTGCAACCCGCGTTCGTAGCGTGAAAGGTTCGACTTGGAGATACCGGTAGCCTTGGCAATACCGGAGATCGTTTCGCCGGACTCTTTCCTCAGCTTTCTCAGCCGGATTCCTATCTCGATCGCTTCCGTGTTCATAGACGCTCCTTATCGGTTCAGGCAAGTCACGAGACAACAGTTGCATATCTGGAATTATTCGTCAAGGAAAAAGTTGCAATAGTGGAACTTTTTAGATAAGGAGACAGGAGACAGGAGACAGGAGACAGGAGACAGAAGAGCCAGGAGCCAGGAGTGAAGTTGGTGGTCGCTGCTCTCCCCATGGACCGCCGAGCTCCTGTGATTTTCAGACGCAGTCTGACAAATCGAATCCCCCAGAACTCGGCATCTCCTCGGGAGCGCGGACGTCCCCGTCCCAGGCTGTTGACCAAGCATGGTCTGCGGCAACGTGTGCACTTGTAATCATAATACAGCGGTTCTATTTTACGATTTTCAGGCTGAAATTGGGCATCGGAAGCCGTATATGCCCCCAGCGAAAAAAAGACGAAAAAGCCTGTTGACCAGCTTTTTCACGTTTTGGGCAATAGCGGTCATGTAGGCTTGTTCTTTCACTCTCTCCAATCCTCTGTATCTTGCGTATCGATATCCGTGTAGTTGCTTCGCGTTGGCGAAGCTCCGCTCAATCGTCTCTTTTCGTCCCTTGAAGATTTCTCTTCCACAGAACGATTTCCGATTTCTGTCTATCTCGTCTCGATAGTCTTGCCAGACATGACGATGCACGATTCTTTGACATTTCTTACTCGCAGTGCATTTATCTCGAAGTGGACACTTACGACAGTCTTCAGGGTTGGATATATACGCCTGACTGCCATCCCGATTAGTTCCTTGATAGCTTAAAATACACCCGTTTGGGCAGACATAGTAATCGTTTATGGGATCATAGTCGAACCGCCATTTTCTGAAAAGTCCTTTGTGACCCGAGTCTCGACGTGGGCTGATCACTCCCATTATCTTTCGTTCGTGCAGCTTCTTACAGATATAGTACGTATTGTATCCCGAATCAAGACCGACGGCTTTGACGTCGAATCCAAACCGTTCGATCTGCCGATCGAGCAGCGCTAGATAAGGGATACAATCATTGACATTGCCAGGGAATACATCCACATCCGTGATGAAGTTACATTTGGAATCAACCGTGCGCTGAGTCAGAAAGAAAAAGCCCTTGGGTTTGCCGTCTCGAACCATGTATCCGCTGTCCGGATCCGTCGTGCTGGACTTGATCTTTTTGGTGGGTGGATCATCTTCTTTTCGCGGCGGTAGAGGTTTTTTACCCCTTTTCTCACGGTCATCGTTGATGTCTTTATCCAGTTCTTTGAGATAGGTTTTCGGCTCTTCTTCCACCACAATCTTCTTAAACTTCTGCTTGTTAGCGTTTGCCTTCGTGTGGGTCGAATCCGTATAGAGTATCTTTCCCTCGACCAGACCTTTCGCAATCCCCTGCCGGACAATCTCAACAAAGATTTCCTCAAACACCTTGCTATCGGTGAACCTTCTGCGCCTGTTCTGGCTAAATACGGAATGGTGCGGTATCTTGTCCAGCAGCCCAAACCCCAAAAACCAGCGGTAAGCCACATTTACCTCGATCTCTTTAACAAGCTGGCGTTCGGAACGGATGCCAAATAGATACCCAATCAACAGCATTTTGAACAATCGGATCGGATGAACGGGGGGCCTGCCATTATCTTCGCAATAAAGATGAGCTGTATTCTTCAGGATAAAGGAAAAGTCGATGTGGCGTTGGATTTTTCGCAGAAGGTGATTCTTCGGAACCAAATCCTCGATGTTAACGAACTCCATCTCAGGTTGAAAATCGATTTCTTTTTTCAGCATTATTTACCTCAAATATGAGACAACAATAATGCGCATCCCTCTGATGGCAAGCGTTTTATGCTATATTTACAACCTTTTTCATGTGCTGTAAATCCCGCACGGAAAATGGACGGTCATCTTTGTCAACAGTCTGGGACGTCCCCGTCCGCATCTCTAATCTTCGTAACGTGATAGCTCCGGCACAACTTCTGAATGTACAGCTTGCGGTTCTTCCGAATGTTATACCTGAAAACGTTGCAATTGGAAATCAACATTCAGAAGACTTCGCAAGCTCGGACATTCGGAAGTTGATTACATTAAGTCGCTACCAGAATCGTTTCAGCAGGTTTTGGACATCCTTCGCGTCTCGTACCGGTCGATAATTCTTCCATAGCGAGGGAAAGAGGTCGAGATAGCGGCGATGGGTAAAGCGTTCGTCGATGAGGAAGATCACGCCCTTGTCGGTCTCGGTGCGAATCACGCGACCGGCCGCCTGAAGGACCCGTCCCATCCCGGGATACATGTAAGCGTACTGGAATCCGGAGCCGTCCTTATCGTTGTAATAGTCGCGAATGAGATCGAGCCGGGTATTGATCTGCGGAAGTCCCACGCCGACGATGATCGCGCCCACGAGCCGGTCCCCGACAAGGTCGATTCCCTCGCCGAACACGCCGCCCATCACGCAGAATCCGATCCGTGTGACATCGTTATCGCTTGAAAACCGCGCCAGAAATTCATCTCGCGCACCCTCGCTCAAGCCCGACTCCTGCACGATGAGTTCCGCGTCCGGAAGCTCGATCAGCTCCAACACCGTTTGCATGTAGCGATAGGATGGGAAATACGCGATATAGTTACCCTTGCGGCACGCGACGGCGGCGCGGATCATCTCCGCCACATTTTCGGCGGATTGATCGCGCAGCTTCCAGGTGGTGGGAATCCGGTTGGCTACCAGTACCGCCACGTTTTTCCTCGGAAACGGCGAATCGAGCTGGAGATAGCTGTCCTCCGGTGCCGCCGCCAGAATATCCATATAGTATTCGATGGGGCTGAGGGTCGCCGAAAAGATCACAGACGACACGCTCTTCTCGAGCGCCTTGCCCAGCAGGAACGACGGATCGAGGCAATAGAGCATGACCGTCAGCTCGTCGCGCCGTTTCTCGTAGAGGGCCAGGTAGCGTTCGTCGAAGAGTTCCGAGGTTCGCACGAAGGCGAGGCTGGCAAAGTAGAAATCGAGTACATCCTGCCGAATTTCCGAGCCGCGATGTACGACCAGCCACTTCTCCATCTGCGCGATGCAAAGCTTGAGGAGCTTCAGAATATCCTCTGGTGGCTCGGAAACAGTCGAAAACTCACTTTCGTCGGCTTCAAGCGATTTCCGGCTCTCCAGCAGCAGGTTGTTCAGTGTCTTGAGCGTTTCGGCGATGTCGGTGCCTTTCGCCAGACGTCGCAGCTTCAGGACATCCTTTTTCGAGAGGGCGGCGGAGTACATGTCTCTCGCGCGGTCGGGAAGGTTGTGCGCCTCGTCGATGAGGAACAGGTACGGATCGCTGGATTCGAGGAAGAATCGCCTGAGATAGACGCGCGGATCGAACACGTAGTTGTAGTCGCAGATTACCGCGTCCGCCCACAGCGAGACCTCGAGCGAGAACTCGAACGGACACACGCGATGCCTCCGTGCCACCTCCTCGATGGTCGCGCGGTCGAGGTTGTCGTAGCGGTGAGCGTCTTCGAGCGCTTCCCGCAGCCGGTCGAAGTAGCCTTCCGCGAAGAGGCATTCCTCCGGCACGCAGGCGCTTCCAGGGCTGAAACATATCTTCTCTTTGGCGGTGAGGGTCAGCGACTTGAATTTTAGACCGCCTCCGCGCAGGATACCGAAGGTGTTTTCGGCGACGGCGCGTCCGGTGGTCTTGGCGGTGAGGTAGAAGAGCTTTACATAGCGTTCGCATGCCTTGACTGTGGGGAAGATGGTGCCCATGGTCTTGCCGATGCCGGTGGGCGCCTGCACGTAGAGGCGTTTTCCTGTGTCGATCGTGCGCCATACACCGACGGCGAGCTGGCGCTGACCTTCGCGGTATTCATCGAAGGGGAATTCGAGCTTCTCCGCCGATTGCAGCTTCTCGATTTCCCATCCGGTGCGGAGTTTCGCCCATTCGGCGTAGGAATCGAGAATTTTTCTGCAGCAATCTTCCAGCTCTTTTCGCGGGAAAGTGTTGCGTATCTCTCGCGTTTGCTGCGAATCGAGCTGGAGGTAGGTGAGTTGCACGTCGATCACGTCCAGATTTCGGTTGAGCGCGACCATCCAGGCGTAGAACTTCGCCTGCGCCCAGTGCATTGGATGCCCTTCCGAGGGCAGTTCTGCGTAGGTGGTCTTGATCTCGTCGATGACGGGGCCTTCGAAGATGCCGTCGATGCGACCCTGCACCTCGATCTCCAGTTCGTTTACGCTGAACACGCGCGATATCGATATCTCGCTGCGGTAGCTTTCGGGGCGCGATTTCTGTACGCGACGATGCCCCTTCGTGCCCTCGACGGGACGGGATGACGCGGTGAACTCGGAACGGTAGTCGCCCGAGCGCAGCACGAACTCGATCAGGTTGCGTACGGATATCCGAATCAAGGCCAAATTTCCAATTATTTCAGGTCGAGGATGTTCAGACCGATCTTGTCGTCGAATGCGCGATTCACCTTGCCATCGATGGCGTGGATGAACACTTCGCAGGTAGCGCTGACGATCGCCCTCTCGAGGTGACCGCCGTGCATGTTGTGATCCTCGTCGCCTATGCCGATGTGCAGGTGCAGATAGACGCCATCGTCCATGACGGAAACGTTTCCGGATAGCGCGACGATCTCGAAATTGCCTGCCATGTCCTGCGCCGAGTAGGTCTTCGTTGCCGGATCGAACAGCCCGATACGGACTTCGTTCACGGCGCCGATCGCGGAGACGGTACCCAGCGTCAAGTTGTGTTCCTCGCAGTAGGTGCGGAGCGACGCGACGATCTCTTCGGTCGGATCGAGCCGAAGGATGTGAAAATTGCCGATGCGTTTCGATTCCATGATAAGCTCCAATGATTATTTTGGTAAAGCATGCGAAAGCGTGGGCAGGATGGCAAGCAGAAATTATCGTGAGTTCGTTGGATGAATCGAATGGAGGCAGGGCCACTTCGGAATGTTTCTTGCATGATTTTCCTGAAAAAAATATCGTTCCGGAGGAATAATATGTTCATCAAACGTTTGATTCTGATAACCATCGCAGTCATACTCATTGTATCCTGTGCCGAGAAGCAAGACCCGGTGTCTGTGGATGCACAGGAAAACGTAGTCGAAATCACGCACAGCATTCCCATCGTTGGGGATCCAAAGACCATCGATATCACGGAAGACCGAATTTATGTGGCGGAAGACCAGAACGGACTCTCGATCTACGATCGACACTCTTACGAGCAGTTGACCAACTGCCAGAAGTTCGTCAATTCCAGCATTAATCTGCGCGGTGTGAAGCATGTCGCGGCGCTCGAATCGCTCAATCTTCTGTGTGTGTTCAACACGGTGGGATCGGATGAGATTCTGCTTGTGGACATGACGCAAATCGATTCGTTGCGTAAGGTCTTCTCTGTGCTGGGCGGAACGGGCAACATTACTAGCCTGGACGTCATTGAAAATCCGGGGGATTTTCCAAATTACCCCGAAGCCGAATCCGCGCTTCTCTGGACAGTTGACAACTTTCTGGGTTACGCACTGATCGACCACAACTTTCAGGGAAGCGAATACTTCTACAAAACCATGCAGACAGACTACATGTGTGTCGGCGATGCGAATAACTTTGTCATGGACGATGAATACTTCTACGTGACCGAAGAGCAGCTCGGACTCCGTATCTTCGGACGGGCGAGCCAGGAAGAGATTGGCTGGTGCGACACGGGCGGCGAAGCACTGGATGTCGTATTGAACGGAGACTATGCCTATATCGCCAGTCGTCAGGACGGCGTACTGGTAATCGACATCTCCGACAAGACCAATCCGGTGCTGATCGTAGATGCGGGCTACAACCCCTCCTACGGCTATGCCTATTCCGTCGATATACACGACGACTATCTGCTTGCCGCGATCGGCGGCGGTGGATTGTTCGTGTTCGATATCTCGAATCCGGCGTCCCCTGAGCTGATCCAGCGCGTGTATTCATCCGAAATCGGTTATTGTCGCGAAGTCACCGTCTTCGACGGTATGGCATATGTTGTTTCCAGAGATAATGGAATCGTGGTGCTGTCTATAGATTAAAATAAAGCAGCCTGGCAGAAACTGGAGCAGAAACATGAAAAAGATTCTCACGTATTTCCTGATGTTGATAGCGGTTATTATTTATGCGGTCCCGGGGAGGATCGACGGTTCGAATGCCGGCAATGTTTTCGAATCGAAGCATACGGATGTCACGGGAACAACCCTTGAATTCAATATCCCCGAACTGGAAATCGAAGAATTATCGGTATCGGGCAAGACATTTCAGCGCTTCAAGCTGGATGAATACGGCCACACGTCGGAAACCGGCTATCCCGAATTGCCGGTCTTCAATTCGTTTGTCGCCATTCCCAATACCGGTGGCGTCTCCCTCGATATGACCGTCCTGGAAGAACAGGTCTATCGCAACATGGTCATCTATCCGGCGCAGGACGTTCGTCTGGATGGCTCCGACCCCGAGTTCTCCATCGATCGTGATTATTACGAGGGATCGAAGAGGTGGACACAACCGTCCGTGCAGATCAGCGAACCGATGATCATGCGTGATGTGAGAATCGCGACGGTTACCGTCAACCCGATGCAGTACGATCCCGAGACGCGCGAACTCCGCGTGCTGAGGCGCATAAAACTGAACGTCCGCAACGAAGGCGGGATCGGTGTGAACGAACTGCTGGGCGACCGGAAGCTTTCCCGCAGCTTCGAAAAGACCTATCGCTCGATCATTCCGAACTACGATGCAATGCGCGACGAAGACCGCGTGTACCAGCAGCGTAGCATGATCGTGATCTACCCCAACAACACGAGTCTGAACGAATATGTGGCAAGCTACATCGACTGGAAGCGGACCAAGGGATTCAAGGTGATCGACGCGCCGTCGAACGTTACCGGAACCTCCTGCACCTCGATCAAGAACTACATCCAGGATCAATACGAGGAACTTTCCGACCCTCCGGAATACGTTGTGCTAATCGGCGATGCGGACGGCTCGCTCAGCATAGATACCTGGAACGAGTCCGTCAGCGGTTACGGCGGAGAGGGCGATTATCCATATACGCTTCTGGACGGAAACGATTATCTGCCGGAGATGTTCATTGGACGTATTTCGATATCCGACGCCGACGATATGCTTACCTATCTGGCGAAAGTGAACATCTACGAGCGCGAAATCTATATGGACGAACCGGAATTCTACGAACAGAGTCTGCTCGTGGGAGACACGACGCCCTCGGGACTGTCCTGCATTGTCACCAACAAATACATCAAGGAATTGATCCTGACCTATTCGCCGGACCATTCCTTTACCGAGATATACGGCGGTGATCCCTCGCCCAACGCGATGAACAGCGCTATGAACAACGGAACGGTGATCTTCGACTATCGCGGCTTCTCGGGGATGAGCGGGTACGGTAATTCGCATATCGACGAGCTGGACAACGTAAACAAGCTGGTCAATACCGTGATCAACACCTGCGGAACCGGTTCTTTCCAGGGGACGGCCAGAACGGAAGCTTTTATCAGGGCGGGAACGTCCTTCGCTCCCACCGGAGCGATCTGCTCGATCGGTATGGCGACCATCGGAACGCATACGCAGTTCAACAACACCCTTACCTCGGGAACGTTCGCCGGTATCTACGAATACGACATGCGAACCATGGGCGAAGCGCTGGTGCGTGGCGAACTCCAGATGTACCAGACCTATCACAACGTCAACTGGATGCAAACCCAGGCGTTTATCCACTGGTGCAACCTGATGGGTGACCCGACCGTCGATATTTGGGCCGGGATGCCGAAGGATATGGTTGCCGAATACCAGTCGGACATCCCCAAAGGCCAGAACTATATCGAAGTCACGGTTACCGATGACCAGTCGATGCCGCTGGAAGAGGTGTGGGTGACGGCACGCATGGGGCAGAACGACCTGTTCGCTTCGGACTACACCGACGAGAACGGCTATGTTGTTCTATACTTCGACGGAACCCTTGCCGGCGATGTCGATCTGACGATCACCAAGCCGGACTATCGTCCGATTCTGGGTGGATTCGATATTCTTTCGACCGGCGATATCGCCATTCTGCAAACCCTGATTGACGACGATTCGTCCGATGAATCGGAAGGCAACGACGATGGCGAACCGAATCCGGGCGAGACCATCGAGCTGCTCGTCAACCTGATCAACTACGGCTCGACCACGGTCACCAACCTGACCGCGACCCTTTCGACCGACGATCCGTACATCGATATCACCGATAGCGAAGAGGACTTCGGAAACATCGCACCCGAAGCCACGGCGCAATGCGCGGACGACTTCGGTTTCTATATCCATACGGACGTCCCGGACAACCACGTCGCGGAATTCGTTTTAAATATCCCGGACCAGGGTGAGATCAAGTTCTGGGTTCCGATTCGTGGCGTCGATCTGGACGTGGTGGAATGGGACGTGGCTGACAACGGAAACGGCGTGTTCGATTCGGGCGAGACGGCTCCGCTCCACGTAACCGTCGTCAACAACGGCGCCCAGGCACTTGAAGACGTGTATGCCGAGCTCGAATCGACCAACGACTTTCTCGAAATCAGCGACTCGATTGCCTACTTCGGCGATATCGCGGTAGGGCAGAGCGTGGAATGCACGGCGGACGCGTTCAATCTTACCGCCATGGCGCAGCTCGTTACGGGCATGACGATCAAGCTGAGACTCCACCTGTACAACGAGGACGGATACAGCGAGATGGAGGAATTCAACGTCCCCATCGGCATCGTGACCGTGGAGGACCCGCTGGGGCCGGACGAAGGTGGCTATGTATGCTACGACAGCGGCGATGTGGGTTACTATCAAGCGCCTGAGTACCAGTGGATCGAAATCGATCCCAGTGAAGGCGGACACGGTACCGATACCGGAATCAGCGATACAGGCCAGGAAGGCGAAGCAATAGACGGAATAGCAACGGTCGATCTGCCCTTTACGTTCAGGTTCTACGGAAAAGAAGCGTCACGGGTGACGATCTGCTCCAACGGCTGGATCACCTTCGGCGAAACCGAGCAGGTCACGTTCCGCAACTTCCCTGTTCCCGGCCCGATGGGTCCGAGCCCGATGGTCGCCGCGTTCTGGGACGACCTCTATACGACGGGTGGCGGTGTATATACCTGGTACGACGAGGACAATCATTATTTCGTCATCGAGTGGTCGGACTGCCGGAACTCGGTTGGAAACGCGAGTGAGACCTTTGAAATTATACTCTATGACCCGGCGTTCTATACGACTTTCACCGGCAACGGAGAAATCAAGATACAGTATCAGACATTCAACAATGTTGATTCATACTGTTCCGATAGCGGACCGCAGGGAAATTACTGCTCGATCGGAATCGAGGATCACACGGCGCTTCGCGGCTTGCAATATACTTACAACAACGAGTATCCAACCGCGGCACGACCGCTGCAAGATGAAATGGCGATCCTGTTCACCGGCATTCCCATCTGCCTGGAAGAAGCCTATCTCACGATGGGTGAGATGCATTTCTACGAAAGCAATGGCAATGGCTATATCGAGCCGGGCGAAACCGTGAATCTCGGAATCGGTCTGAACAATGTGGGCGAATCGAACGCGACGGGTGTCCGCGCGATCCTCTCATCTCCGGACTCCTACGTCGAGATTACGTCGGACGATTCGTTCTATCCCGATATCGCCTCCGGTGCCGGCGATTTCAATAACACCTTCTATACGTTCCATGTCAGCCCGGACGCACCGTCCAATCATCTGATCACGTTCCAGGTCGAAGTGTATTGCTCGAACGATAGCTGGAATTACAGCTTTGCCAGACGCGTCTATAAACCAGACCTGGAGCTGTTGACGTGTCTCTTGAACGATGAGAATGGAAATGGGAACGGAAACGCCGATCCAGGTGAACAAATCGTACTCGCCATCTCGCTCCATAATCCCGGCATGCTCGAGGCGACGAATGTAGAGGGAACAATCTCTTCGTCCAGCCCATATCTGGATATCCTCACGCCGGAGATGAGCTTCGGAGCGATCCCGCAGGGCGAAGCCATCCAGGTTGCGTTCCAGATGGAGCTCTCTTCTTCAACGCCTGTGGGAGCCGCGTTACCTCTGGTACTTGATGTGACTGCCGACCATTTGGAATCCACGGAATTCGATCTGGCGATCGGCTCAGGACTCGCACCGGAGATCATCGAAGAACATTTCGCTAACTGGTTGCCGGAGGACTGGACCATCGAAGATCATACGGAAAACTGGTCGCGATCCAACACACAATATGCCGGTGGAGACGAACCCGAGGCGATGTTGAACTGGAATCCCGAATTCTCGGGAACAACGCGTCTGATCTCCTTCCCGATGAATCTGCTGGGAGCGACGAACGTATCGATGGATTTCAAGCACGCGGTCGATCATTTCAGCGGAAGTGGATACAATCTCGGGATGGCTATCCGATCCGATAATTACGATTGGACATCGCTGTGGGAGATCAGCCCGGTTAACAGCGTCAACGCACAGGAAATTCATATCGATATCGATCAGGATTATCTCAATTCACCCGGTATCCAGTTCTGCTGGTATCTCGATGGAAGCTCGTTCAGTATGAATGGCTGGTACATCGATGACATCGTATTGAATGCGGTTCTTGGCAACTCGGCAACGATCTCGGGTGTCGTTACGCTCGATGAGGAATCCTGCCCGGTGGAAGAGGCTGTTTTGCGAGCCGGACTCTACGCTACGCATCCCGACACGACGGGGTATTATAAACTGTACGTTTCGCCCGGAGAGTATGAAGAATTCTCGGCAACGATGGATTTCTGCGAGCCGGGGTATTACAACGATCTCGATCTCGAATTCGGAGATACTCTGGAAGACTACGACTTCAACCTCTCCTACTTCAGACCGCCGACTGCGCTTACGTACGAAATGGAGGACGACACCATCGCCCTGAGCTGGAACTACGACGCGGACAGGGAGACCCGAAGAGAAGGCAGTCGGGATCAGCGGGTCGATTTCAATCACTTCATCGTCTATCGGCAGATCGCGACCGGCGCGTTCATCGAAATCGAGACCACCGAAGACTTGATTTACTACGAAGTGATCGACACTACGCGCGATCATCAGTATTACGTGAAAGCGGTCTATGCGACGGGTATCAGCGACTCGACCAACCATGTCACCACCGGCGAGGAATCCCCGCATGGAACCGATCCGAACGAGGTGCCGGCGTATGTCAACAACCTCGGGAAGAACTTCCCCAACCCGTTCAATCCCGAGACGACCATTCGCTTCTCGCTCGCCAGCGACGCCAAAACTGAACTGGCTATCTACAACGTCAAGGGCCAGCGCGTGAAAACCCTGGTGAACGACAAACTGAAAGCGGGTCCTCATTCGGTACGATGGCAGGGTCAAAATGATGCCGGAAAGGGCGTTTCATCCGGTGTCTATCTCTACAAACTGAAGGCAGGCGATTTCTGCTCCGTGCAGAAAATGCTGCTGCTGAAGTAATTTCGGCTTCAGCGAAGCTGAAACGAAATATTGCAGGAAGCACGGAGTGTTGGAGTAATTTCGGCTTCAGCGAAGCTGAAACGAAATATTGCAGGAAGCACGGAGTGCTGGAGTAATTTCGGCTTTGACGTAGTCAAAACGAAAACATGAGCGTTGTAATCCCGATTTATCGGGATTATGTTAGCGGATAACAGATAGAATAGAGAACGCCGCCCGGAGGTCGGCGCCTACAGAAAGGCGCTGGTCTCCGGGCGGTCATTTCTATTGGTGCGCCAAGCTCCAGCTTGGCATTTCTCATCCTTTGTTGTGGAAACGGACAGACACAGACGTCTGCTCCTTCGGCCGACGTACGGGTGGGGACGTCCGCGTTCCAAGAGAAAGCGTAGTGCTTGAAATCCGTTTCATATGGAACATTCCTTGCAAAGATTTGCTGGTAAATCCCACAGGAGATGCTGCGATGAAAAAGCTGATGTTCATGTTGTACCTGATGATGTTCTTCCTGATGCTGCCGGGCGAAACGTTCGAATACAATCTCGATTTCCCGTCTCCGAAGTTCGAGCTCCGGACAGACCATTGCCGGATCACGATCGACGGACTTGTCAACACTGGCCTGACGGGAGAGCCGTCGTTACCTGCCTATGCACTGAGAATCCTGCTACCGCCCACGGAAACCGTCGTAAACGTGGTCGTCACTGGCGACGCGGAGCTCATGGAACTGCCGGCCGATATCGAACCGGTCCAGCAGCAGTACCCGCTGTCCATGCTTCGCACGATCCGTCCTGATTTCACGCGGATGCCTGAGGACATCCGATCCATGTCCGTCTTCCCCGAAGACCGTTACGGGAACGACAAACTCGGATTCTTCCGCGGATTCCGTATCTACACCGTACTGATTTATCCGGCGCGCTACCTTCCGATGGCAAGTGCCGTCTCTTTCAGCCGCAGCCTTCATGTCTCCGTCGAGACGGGCATCGAGAAATCGCCGGCACAATCGTTATCCACGGTGCGCAAAGACCCCGAGACGTTGCGCAGACTGGCGGACTTGGTTGTCAATCCGCGCGATGCGGTGCACTACCGCGAAACACAGCGCAGCCGCGATATCTGCGATTACCTGATCGTCACGCCGCGGGAATTCGTCGATGCCATGACGCCGCTGGCGGACTACAAGAACGGACTCGGAATACGGACCCGTATCGAGAGCCTGGAGGACATCCTCGATAGCGCGGCGGGTGTTGACGATCAGGACAGGATACGAAATCGCATTATAGAAGTTTACAATGAAGAGGGTATCGACTACGTTCTGCTTGCCGGCGATGACGAATACCTGCCGCATCGCGGTTTCTGGCTGCGGGCGAGCGCGCTTCTCGACGAGGACATCCCATGCGATATATACTTTTTCAATCTGGACGGCAATTGGGACGACGACGGTGACGGCGTTTACGGAGAGCCGTTCGAGATCGATTACTACGGCGAGGTTTACGGCGCCAGAGCGCCCATAGACAGCGTGGAAGAGGCGCAGAATTTCGTGAACAAGCAGTTGCGCTATCAAACGGATCCGGTGTCGGCCGATTTGAATCGGGACCTGATGGCGGGAGAATACCTCGGCTGGGCAAACTCCAGCAGGGACTACATGGAAGAAATTCGCCTGGGCTGCGACCTGTACGGCTTCACGACCGTCGGTATTCCGGAGCACATCGAGGTCGTGACGCTCTACGACGCAGACGATCGATGGAACGCCGAGGACCTGCGCGAGATATTCAACGGCGGCATCCACCTGATTTCGCACATCGGGCACGGATCGGTTCATAACGCTCTGCAACACTACCCCGGAGATGTGAACACCACGAACCTCACCAACGACGGCGTCACCCACTCCTACTACATTATCTACAGCCAGAGCTGCTACTCGTGCTCGTTCGACAACCGCGACGCCTTCGAAAACGAATCGGATATCGATTGCATTGCGGAGCACTTTGTCGATCTGGAGACAGGAGCCGCCTGCTACATCGGAAACACCCGTTTCGGCGTCGGGAGCAGTACCAACACCAACGGGGCGTCGCAGCACTTCCAGCGGGAATTCTTCGACGCGATCTACGGTGAGGGTATCACTTGCATCGGGGAAACGCAGTCCGACAGCCGCGACGATACCGTCCCCTTCATCGTGCCGGGCAGTTTGATGCAGTGGGCGTTCTACGTGACCACGCTGCTGGGCGACCCCACCCTCGATATTTGGACCGACGTTCCCGTGCAGGTGACCATTCAAGCGCCCGCAAGCATCGAGGTCGGCACCGCGTCGTTCGACCTGAGCGTCAGTACCGAAGACGACTTTACTGGCGATGTCCTGATCGGCGCGACCTTCGGAGGCGAGGTTGTCGGTAGTATGACAGTCCAGGTCGGGCAGGACGTAGCCTTCAATCTGGACACCGTACCGGAAATAAACGGCACCCTCACAATCGCTGCCAGTGGTCACAACGTCCTCGACGCCTACGCGGATATCACGGTAACGGGTATGTCCCTCGAAGAAGGAACAGCCATCGAGCACGCACGACTCCTGCCGGCTTTTCCCAATCCGGTACGCGACGAGGCCGCGATTTCGTTCTTGCTTCCGAAAGAAATGAACGCGAGGATCGAGATATACAACGTCAGGGGCCAGCGCGTAAAGACGCTGGTGAACGACCATCTCGATGCAGGAACGCATCGGGCGTTTTGGAACGGCACCGACGGATCGGGTAAAAATGTATCCAGCGGTGTCTATTTCTACAAGCTGAGGGCCGGAGAGTTCAACTCCGTTCGGAAGATGATGCTGATCAGATAGTTACTGCATTCTGTCTCCGCCTGGGTATGCAGATGTCCACGTCTGCATCTCTTTTCCTCGGTCCGCCAAGCTCCGGCTTGGCATCTCTAATGGCTACAGAATAAAGAAGCTGGTAAATAGAATGGAGCGAGTAGAGAGGTAATCTCCGCCTGGGTACGCAGACGTCCACGTCTGCATCTCTTAGATACGAAAGGAGATGCCGAGTTGGTCCGGGAAGAGGAGGCATGCCCGTAGATCACGCAATTCATTGGAAAAACCAAACATTCGGAAGAGTCACTACGTGACACATTCGGAAGTTTGGTTTTTTTTACGATTCCAGATGCTTTTTCAGATAATGTCCCGTATAGGAATCCGGATTCTCGGCGATTTCTTCCGGCGTACCCTGCGCGACGATGGTGCCGCCGTTGTCACCGCCGTCGGGGCCGAGGTCGATGATGTAGTCGGCGCTCTTGATCACGTCGAGGTTGTGTTCGATGACGATTACGGTGTTGCCATTCTCGACGAACTTCTTGAGCACCCCGAGCAGTTTCTTGATGTCGTCGAAGTGCAGGCCGGTGGTGGGTTCGTCGAGGATGTAGCATGTCTTTCCGGTGCTGGCTTTGCTTAGCTCCCGCGCCAGCTTGATGCGTTGCGCTTCGCCGCCGGACAGGGTGGTCGATGACTGCCCGACCTTGAGGTAGTCCAGCCCGACGTCCGCAAGCGTCTTGAGCTTGTTTCGGATCGCGGGAACGCTGCCGAAGATTTCCAACGCCTCCTGCACGTCCATATCCAGCACTTCCGAGATGCTCTTGCCCTTGTACTTCACGCTGAGGGTCTCGGCGTTGTAGCGCTTGCCCTTGCAGACTTCGCAGGGAACGTAGAGGTCGGCGAGGAAGTGCATCTCGATCTTGATCACGCCGGCGCCCTGACACGCTTCGCAGCGTCCGCCCTTCACGTTGAAGGAGAAGCGTCCGGGGCTGTAGCCGCGTATCTTCGAGGCGGGGAGCTTGGCGAAGAGGTTGCGGATGGGATCGAACAGTTTTATATAGGTCGCCGGATTGGAGCGGGGCGTGCGCCCGATGGGCTGCTGGTCGATGCAGATGACCTTGTCCAGGTGGTGATCGCCGGTAATTTCGTCGTAGTCCGATTCCGGCATGCGGGCGTGGTTGAGTCGGTTCGCCAGCGCGGGGTGGAGGGTCTGGTTGATGAGGGAACTCTTGCCCGAGCCGGATACACCGGTGATGCAGGTGAACACGCCGACGGGGATGTTCACGTCGAGGTTCTTCAGGTTGTTCTTACGCGCGTTCCTTATGGTGATGTAGCGTTCGTTTTCGACCTTGCGCGTGCTGGGTCGATCGATCCTCAGTTTGCCGGAGAGATATTGGCCGGTGAGGGATTTTTCGTCATTTTTTATCTCATCGAGCGTGCCCTGCGCGACGATCTCGCCCCCGAAGATACCTGCGTGCGGACCGAAATCGAGTATCTGATCCGCGCTACGCATCATCTCCTCGTCGTGCTCGACGACCAGGATGGAGTTACCGATATCGCGAAGCTGCTGGAGCATGGTGATCAGTTTGCCGTTGTCGCGCTGGTGCAGGCCGATGCTAGGCTCGTCCAGGATGTACATAACGCCCACCAGGCTGCTGCCGATCTGGCTGGCGAGCCGGATGCGTTGCGATTCGCCGCCGGAGAGCGTCGGAGCCTGCCGGTCCATGGTCAGGTAGTGCAGCCCGACGTTGATCAGGAAACCGAGTCGGGCGCGTATCTCCTTCAGCACCTCTTCCGCGATGACCTTGTCGTTGCCTTTCAGCGGCAGGTCCGAGAAGAAGGCGTGTGCGTCCGCGGCAGCCATCGAAGTTACCTGGTCGATGGATTTTCCATTGATGAACACGGAGAGGCTTTCCTTGCGCAGGCGCTTGCCGTGGCAATCGGGGCAGGGCTTGTTGCTGATGTATTGCATGAACTCGCGTCGTCGCCATTCGGACTTGGTCTCGTGCATGAGCCGTTCCATGTTCGGGATCACGCCTTCGTGTCGGGTCATGAATTCGCCCGATCCGTGATTGCTTTCCCACTGGATACGGATGCGCTTGCCCTTGCTTCCGTAGAGGAGTACTTCTTTTATCTTTTCAGGGAGTTTCATCCAGGGCGTGTTGAGATCGAAATCGTACTCCCGCATGAGCTGTTTCAGGTAGCGGTAGCGCCAACTGGTTCGTTTCCCCGACATGACGCCCCAGGGTAAAACGGCGCCCTGGTTGATCGAGAGCTTCTTGTTGGGAACGATGAGGTCCGGGTCGAACTCCATGGTAGTTCCCAGCCCGTTGCAAGTTTGACACATGCCGATCGGGCTGTTGAAGGAGAAGTGCTGCGGCGTGAGCTCGGGGTAGCTGATCCCGCATTTCGTGCAGGCGTTGGCTTCGGTAAGGACTTCGGAACGCTCCTGATCGGGGTAGTCGATTTTCACGCTGCCGTCGGTGATGCGTAGCGCGGTCTCTATCGAGTCGGTAAGTCGCGGTCGTATATCCGGTTTCATCACCAGTCGATCGACGACCAGGTCGATGTCGTGCTTGCTCTTTTTGTCGAGCTGGATGTCCTCGGCGAGGTCGCGCATCTGTCCATTGATCATCACGCGCACGAAGCCTTCGCGACGCGCCTCGTCGAGCTCTTCCTTGTGGGTGCCCTTGCGGTTCTGAACGACCGGCGCGAGTATCTGGAGGCGGGTGCGTTCCGGGTTCTGCATCAGGTGTTCGACGATCTGATCCACAGACTGTGAGCCGACCGGGTCGCCGCAGCTATAGCAGTGCTGGTGCCCGATACGCGCGTACAGGATGCGCAGGTAGTCGTAGATTTCGGTGACGGTTCCGACCGTGGAGCGCGGGTTTTTGCTTGCGCTCTTCTGCTCGATGGATATCGCGGGGGAGAGTCCTTCGATGTAGTCGATCTTCGGTTTCTCCATCTGGCCGAGAAACTGTCGCGCGTAGGCGGACAGCGATTCCACGTAGCGTCTCTGGCCTTCCGCGTAGAGCGTGTCGAACGCCAGCGACGATTTCCCGGACCCCGAGACGCCGGTGAATACCACCAGTTTGTTTCGCGGGATAGTAACGTCGATGTTCTTCAGGTTGTGTTCCTGAGCGCCTTTGATAATGATCCTGGTTTTCAAACGAACCTCCTGCCGGCTGTTTGTTGCAAATATGTAACGGGTGGAAAATTTGTCAATGGGAAAAGTGAAGAATTTCGTTGACAATTTGAGTCGTGAATATTGAATATTTCTTAGTAATTGAATCCGAAAAAAAGTCACGAGGGCAACCGCAAGGTTTTCATACGGGTTAGCCTTTCAATTCTCTGGTAAAAGTACTTTGCCAAGAAAAAAAAATTGACAAGGATAATCCGTATGATAATTTCATGCTGAGTAAGTTCGAAAAGAACTATGCCGTCCATAGTGTCGGTAGGACAAGGAGTTACGGAATTCACGACGTGACCCGAAGGAATTATTTGAGATGAATATAAAAAAGATAGATACTGGAGGAAGTATGAAAAAGTTATCTTTGCTTGTTGCTTTTACCTTGCTTTCGATTGGCTGGGTATTCGGGCAATCGATTACGCAAAACTACATCACGTTCCATGGATCGGGCGGAGTGACCGATGATGTGTTCTCGGCCGGAGAAACCGTAACTGTTCGCGCCCGATTTGATGGTGTTAACATGAATTTTATGACTGGAACATTTTATGATAGCGGTCATACTGGACTAAACCAGATTTACGTTCTCTGGTATGACGGTGTTCCTTCCGGAGATTATGAAGGCGTAAATATCGTTAGTATCTCCAATTTCAACTACTCTGGCCGGTCAACGGACGGCTATTGTGAATTCGATTTTACGCTTCCCACGCCAACTCTGGGAGCAACAACGTTTCAGCTTGGATTTGGACTTTACGGTGATGGCGGAACCCTGCGCGCCACCGTCTATTCAGACCGTAACACGAGCTATTTGGCGGTTGACCCGCTTACCGTCTGCCCCGGCGATACTTCTGACGGTTCCGGTACTATTTCTCCCGAATGGGAAACATACGGTACGCTCGACAGCACGACCCAGACTCCGACCCTCACCGAGCCGGACGATGGCGACAGAGACAACCAGTCGGTCTATATTGCCTTCAATCTTCCCGAAACGCCGCTCGAAAATTCGGTGTTCCTGTATATAGACAACGATACGGATCATGGCGACTATTTCAATGAACTCCGCCTTATCAGCAGCTACGAATCGTCGGGTAACCACGACTTCTTCCTGAACGGCGCGGACCTCGACGACGATCCCTACTATGGCGATACGACAACGGACATTGAATATGTCGAAACACCGGGCAACAACTCCCTGACCAATGGCAATACCTATTACTTCGCCATCGGCTATCGGGACGATACCGGTAACGCGGAAGCGATCAGCGCATGGTCCGAATTTACCTACGACACGACGATCGTCAACGTCTCCAGTGCAATCGCGACCGACCTCGATCTGGACGAAGTGCAATTGTCGTACTATCTGCCGGAATGCTCACAGGACTGGAAAGTGACGTTCTGTTTCGATACCGATACCAACTACGGCAACGGTTATACCTCCGAAATCGTGTTGGGCGACGAGACACACGTTGGAACACCGGGAACCCGTACCGTGTATTTCAACGGTAACGAACTCTCGACGACCGATTACTACTTGAGCCACTCCGGAGCCGAAGCGGGATCGCTCACCTCCGGTACCGAGTACTATGTCGGTGTGCAATATACCGATTGCGCGGGTAATACCTCCTCCATTACATACTCGGGTGTGTTTACATACCTGTACGATACGCAGACAGATCAGGCCATCAATATCGATGCCGACATCGAAGCCAATACTACCGAAGGTCCGGTACTCGATGTCGATTACGAACTTGAAGAAGATGGCGATGCAAATAGCGTCTATATCCTTATCGACGACGATATCAGCCACGGAACAAACGGCGAGGAAACCACCTCCGACGTTATGTATATCATCCAGGTCAGCGGACACTATACGACAGGCACACACAACTTCAACCTGTCGGTTCCGTTCGTTACTTCCGATAACGGTGGCGACGGTGACCAGGTTGTGGCGATTTCGACCTTGGCATCTTCACCGTACGATCTTACCGACGGTGAGACCTATTATATGTCGATTCGCTATACCGATGAAACGTTAAACCCTGCTGTAACAACCGAACCGTGGGTATCGTTTACATGGGACGGCGAAACTGAAACGCCCAACTGGGACGGCTCACAGCCAACGGCAGATAACAGAGCGTTTTCGTTTGTTTACTATCTTCCGGAAACTGGCGAATCCAACTCCGTTCGTGTGCAGATCGACAACAACTCTGATCACGCATTGATCTGGGCCAGCCTGAGTATCACGGGACACGATGAATACAATACCAACAGCTTCATCGTTGATGCCGATCAGCTCAATGATGCCTCGATGTACAGCGACGGTACGGACGATGTATATAACACACCTTCGCAGAGCGCGCTGATCCAGGGCTTGAACTACTTCTATCGCGTCGGATACCAGGATGAATGGGGCAATGATTATGCCTATACGGAATGGATGCTGATCCGGTATGATGCCATTACCCAGGCTCCGACACTCGATCTTCCGGCCGCGAGCACGACCTTCACCACGAACTTCACGCTCCAGTACGATCTGCCGGAAGACGCCTACGAGGGATCGCTTTATGTGATGTTTACCCGTACCGGCGGCACGGCGGACGCAAGTTCACCGCACAAGCTCGAGATCATCAGCGAAACCGCCGGCACCAATATCCAGCTTAATGGACTCGATCCGGCTGACCTTACTGCTCACGCCGGTATCGATAACACACCGATTTCCGGTTCGGGTACGTTGGTTGACGGCGCTGTCTATACGATCACAATCGGCTATCAGGACGAACTTCTGAATGCTGAAGCGACCGACTCTCACACAAGCTGTGAATACTCCAGCGGCGCTGCCGTGATGCAAGTTACCGGTCGTATGACAGACGATGTTCCGCTCGATGGCCCGAGCAACACCAACCAATTGATCTACGGATTCGATCTGAACACGACATCCGGTTCTGCCGACTTCGAAGGTATTTCCATGTCGCGTTCCGGTTCTGCTGCATCTACTGATTTTGCGGGAAGCAGCTTCAAAATCTGGCTCGACGATGGCGACGATGTCTTCGAACCCGCACAAGACGACGACATGAGCACCGGTACCGGTTACAATGACTGGCCGGGTGGTGTTTTCGGTTCGCAAGTGACGATTTCCGGCACGACTGGCGTACCGATCGACAATACCGGCGAAACCTTCTGGATTACCGTCGATCAGAGTGCAACATCCGACAAGCTGCACTCGATTCGCCTCTCGATCAGCGCTAACACTGGCATTGACGCTCCAGACGCTGACGATATCACGGGTAGCTTCCCGATCAACGGTCGTACGCACGAGTTGGACGGCTTTGTCAAGATCGTGGTGGATGATACTTTCGGCGGACTGGTTTTCGCCGGCGACAACCGCCCGATCCACAAATTCTACATGCAGACCAACCAGGGTTCGACAACCGTCAGCCAGATATCTGTTTCCCTATCCGGCGGCGGCGCGGACGCATCGAACTTCAACGGTTCGACTCCGATGAAGATGTGGTCGTCGGAAAATTCGACATTCAGCCTCAGCGATACCCAGATCAGCGGCGGACTCGCGTATAACGACATTCTGACCTTTACATGGTCGGCACGTGCCTACATTGATGTCACGGAAACGCCTGTATATTACTTCGTAACGGGCGATGTCCATGTCGATGGCGAAGGAGTCATCCAGGGTGCGATGGACGAAAATTCAGTCGTATCCGCTTACGGAATCGAAACTGACGGAAGTGGAAACGATGAATGGGATCAGCACACAGACGATGTTACCCTGCCGGTCGAACTGTCAACATTCAACATCCACAATTCGAGCCGCATGGTTATGCTTGAGTGGACAACTCAAACTGAAACGGACAACCTCGGATTCAATGTTTATCGCGGATTCTCCATTGGAGATATGGAAAACGAGACTGCGATCAAGCTCAATCCCGAGATCATCCCGGGTGCCGGAACAAGCTCGGAACCGACCGATTACCTCTTTACCGACGACTATCGGATCGAGTACGGCAAGACCTACGTTTACTGGCTCGAATCGGTCGAACTCGGCGGTATCTCCTCCCTGTTCAGCCCGAGAACCTTTACTCCTGAGCCGGAAGGCGGAGACGAGGTCGAAGCGATCGTGAATTACGGGCTGGGTAACAACTACCCGAATCCGTTCAACCCGAAAACCACGATAGCGTTCACCCTGAACAAGAACTATCATACCAAGCTCGATATCTACAATGTTCGCGGTCAGCACGTGAAGAACCTCTTCGACAAGACTGCGGACGCGGAAACCCCGTACAGAATCGAGTGGGATGGTAAGGATACATCAGGCAAGACCGTTGGCTCCGGTATTTACTACTATCGCCTGCAGTACGGCCCGAACACGGAAATGAAGAAAATGATCCTTCTCCGCTAAGCGGTAAGGATACAATATCAGCGAAGACCGGCGTGATGCCGGTCTTCGTGCATTCTACGACGATAAATCGCTGTGATACGGAAAATTGATTGACATGAGAATATCACAAAAGATTATTGGCGCCTGTATCTGAAAAAGAAATGATATGGTTGAGAAATAGAAGGAGTTACCATGAAAAACGACATTCATCCGAAGTATGAAACCGTGACAGTTAAATGCGTATGCGGAAACGTCTTCGAAACCAAGTCAACCCGGAAAGACCTTGCGGTTGATATCTGCTCGGCCTGCCATCCGTTCTATACCGGAAAGCAGAAACTCATGGACACAGCCGGCCGTGTTGAGAAATTCCACAAGAAATACGCAAATCACAAAAAAAGCGATAAATAGCTGCTTGAATTTTCTGGCGCCACTACCTGACAAACACGGGAGTGGCGCTTTTTGCGTCATTCGGGATAACAGGACGACAAAGGACACCCTATGAAAGAGAAAAAGGAAATTGCAGTAGGCGGACAGGCGGTGATCGAAGGGGTCATGATGCGTGGTCCCGACTACATCGCCACAGCGGTTAGAAGAGACGACGGAACCATCGAACTGAGCCGCGATCGGTTCGAATCGAGGACGAAGAATAATCCGATCCTGAAGCGACCGGTTATCCGTGGATTCGTGTCACTGATCGAGATGATGATCATCGGATACAAGTCGCTGACCTTCTCCGCGAACCGCTGGGAGCTTGACAACGCGGAAGAGAACGCGAAGGAAAAATCCGACCGTCGCAAGAAGGTGGAGGAATTCTTCAGCTTCGCGTTCGCAATCGTGCTGGCGCTGGTGCTGTTCGGATTCGTTCCCTACCTGATCAGCTTTCTTCTGAAGCTGGGCAAGGAGAACCTCTATTTCAACCTTGTCGCCGGCGTGATCCGGGTGATATTTTTCGTGGCGTACGTCTGGATCATCAGCTTCCTGAAAGACGTCGGCAGGCTATTCGAGTACCACGGAGCCGAGCACAAATCGGTCTTCGCTTACGAGAACAACGACAGCCTCGAGCCGAAAGATATCCAGAAATATACAACGCTGCATCCGCGCTGCGGCACCAGTTTCATCTTCTTCGTACTACTGATCTCGATTCTCGTGTTCACGATGGTCGATTTCGCGGTGGCGAAGATCATCGGATTTCTGCCGTCGTTCGCGGTGCGATGGCTTTACCATATCCTGCTGATACCGCTGATATCCGGCTTCTCGTACGAAGTGCTGAAGATGTCCGGCAAGAAGCAGAACAATTTCCTGGTCAAGATCATGATCGCGCCCGGGCTTGCCTTGCAGCGCATCACGACGCGCCCGCCGGACGACAGCCAGGTTGAAGTCGCGGTGTGCGCCATGAAAGCGGCCCTGGAAATGGATTTACCCGATAACCTTGAATATAAATGGATTCACGATGATAGAACAAATTCCCCAAGATAAGATCAACGAACTCATCGAAGAGCACGAGACGCTCAAGAAGAGAATCATCGATCCGGCCGAGATGCAGGATCAGAGAGGCTACGGCAGGCTGAGCCGGCGCTTGAAGGAGCTGGATAGACTGGTCAACTGCTGGCACGACTTGAAAGGTTTGCGTCAGACGATGGACGACAACAGGGAGCTAATGCAGGACGCGGATGACGAAGAGCTTCGCGAGATGGCGGCTGAGGAGAATCTGGAGTTGGAGCAGGAGTTCGAGCGCAAATTCGAAGACCTGAAGGAGATGATGACGCCGAAGGATCCCAACGACGACAAGGATGCGATCGTGGAAATCCGCGCCGGAACAGGTGGAGATGAGGCGGCGCTTTTCGCGTCGGATCTCTTCCGTATGTACCAGTATTTCGCGGAACGACGCGGCTGGAAGCTGCAAATCCTCTCGTCCAACGCTATCGAGATCGGTGGATTCAAGGAGATATCCTTTTCGCTGACCGGCGAGAACGTCTATGGCATTATGCGCTTCGAGAGCGGCGTTCATCGCGTGCAGCGCATTCCGCAGACCGAGTCGAGCGGGCGCATCCACACCTCCGCGGTGTCGGTGGCGGTGCTGCCCGAGGCGGACGATGTGGATATCGAGATCAACGACAACGACCTTCGCATCGACGTCTATCGTTCGTCTGGGCATGGTGGCCAGAGTGTTAACACGACCGATTCCGCCGTGCGCATCACGCACATCCCTACCGGCTTGGTGGTGACCTGCCAGGACGAGAAATCGCAGCTCAAGAATAAAAACAAGGCGATGAAGGTGCTCAGGGCGCGGCTTCTCGATCAGGAGATATCGCGTCAGGAAGCGGAGATTGCCATTCAGCGGAAGTCCCAGGTCGGCACCGGAGACCGAAGCGCGAAAATCCGTACCTACAATTTTCCGCAGTCGCGCGTGACCGATCACAGAATAAATTTGACATCCTACAAGCTTAACGCCATTCTGGTCGGCGAGTTAGATGAATTCACCAACGCGCTGAGACTGGCGTACAACAACGAGAAGATTAATAACTGAAATGTGGTTGCTTTACCTGTTCTTGTTTCTGTTTTTCTTCGCCTCGGCAGCGTTCTTCGCTGGTCTGGAGACTGGTTTGGTCTCGATGGACCGGCTGAAGCTGGAGACCGAAGCGAAGACGGACAAGCGTAAAAACTATCTGCTTAGGTTCTCGACCAATCCCGATCTGACCTTCGGGTTGACCCTCATCGGAACCAATGTCTCACAAGTCATCGTATCGACGATTTTTACAGCCTTTTTCATTAAGAACTATCTGCATATCGAGAGGGAGCTGGGGTCGCTCATTCTCGCCGGTTTCGTATTGGTTTTCGCAGAGATGATTCCGAAAGCGGTTTATCGCGATTACCCCTACAAGCTCGTCGTACGCTCCTACCCCTTCATCCGGATTTCGCATTTTATCCTGAAACCTTCGATTCGCGTCATTTCCTGGTTCAACAACCTGTTGGCGAAAATGCTCAAGGTGGAGAGCGGCATGCATTTTCTCAGTCGCGACGAGCTTTCCTATATCTTTTCCGAGAGCACTTCGACCAACGCGATGCAGCAGGATCAGAAGGATATGCTCGAGGACGCGCTCGAGTTCAGTGAACTTGTGGCGCGCAACGTGATGATCCCGCGTATCGACATCATCGCCATCGAGGCCGATTCGCCGCTCGACCACGTGATCGAGCTCGCGCGCAAGGAAGGCTATACGCGGTACCCAGTCTTCGAAGAGAGCCTCGACCATGTGATCGGCATCCTGATCATCTACGATCTCATCGACCGGGACAAGAGCCAGAAACAGACCGCGCGCGATTTCCTGCGGGACGCCTTCTTTGTACCCGAGAACATGGACGTCGATGTCCTCTTGAAGGAGATGCAGACGTTGAGGAAGTCGATGGCGATCGTGGTCGATTCCTACGGCGGAACGGCGGGACTGCTCACCACGGAGGATATTCTCGAGGAGATCGTCGGCGAGATCGAGGACGAGTACGACAACGAAGAAGAAAAGGATGTCGAACGGATCGACGACAATACGTTTATCGTCAAGGGTTTCGTCGAGGTCGATGACCTGATCGATGTCCACGGGATCGATCTGCCCGACGAGGGGAATTACGAGACGCTCGCGGGGCTGATCATCGACAAGATCGCAAGGATACCCGCACGGAACCAGCGCATCCGCATCGGCGACTGGACCGCGCTGATCATGCAGGTATCCAGCCGCAAGATCATCAAGGTCAAGCTCACCCGAAGCCAGCCTAAAGAACCGATCCATGATTAGAATCAAGACGAACCTGCTGAATCCGGTCTCACACGACGCGGCGCAGTTACGCAAGAACTGTGTGCTGACCATCGACGGAGAGAGGATCGCGCGGATCGACGATTCGGGCGAATTCGACATCGACTACGGCGACTGCGTCTGCCTCCCGGGCATGATCGACGCGCACGTCCACCTTTCGCAATACCATGTTCGCGGCATGCACGCGCCGCACCTGATCCAATGGCTCGATCGCTACATCTTCCCCGAGGAGGCCAAATCCTTCGATCCCGCATATGCCCGTGCGACCGCCGAGGCGTTTTTCGACGCGTTGATCAAGGCCGGTACCACGACCGCGGTGATCTACGTCTCCGCGTCGAAAGAGGCGACCGAGATCGCGTTTCAAGTGGCGGAGCAGAAGGGCGTTCGTGCGGTTATCGGCAAGGTGATGATGGACACCAATTCCCCGGAAGCGCTTCAGGAAGACCCGAAGCAGTCGATACGAGACAGTCTGGAGCTGTACGATAAATGGCATGGGAAGACACCGCTTCTGGACTATGTGTTCTCACCCCGGTTCGCGCCGGTGTGCAGTAGCGGATTGATGCGCGAGATCGGACAGGAAGCTTCTCGAAGAAATGCGTACATACAGACGCATCTCTCCGAGAATCTCGACGAGATCAAGTGGGTGGAAAAGCTCTTTCCCGCATGCGGGAGCTATACGGAAGTCTATGACCGTGCCGGCATTCTGACCGACCGGACACTGCTCGGGCATTGCCTGCATCTGTCCGAAGAGGAGATCGGGCTGATCCGGGTACGGAAATCGAAGATTATCCATTGCCCCGACTCGAATTTCTTCCTCAAGAGCGGCGTGTTTCCGTGGCGGAGGATCGAGGAATCGGGGATCGATTTCGCGCTCGCAAGCGATGTGGGCGCTGGAACGACGCTCTCCATGCCGCAGATTATGAAGATGGCGATCTACCGTCAGGAAATCGCGCTTTCGCCGGAAGAGGCGTTCTACCGGGCGACGGTTGGCGGCGCGAAGGCGCTGTCGCGCGAAAACGATCTGGGCATGCTGAAAGAGGGCATGCTGGCGGATATGGTTTTCATGCGGATGCCTGTGTCGGATGCACGGGAGGTCCTTTCACGCATGATCTACTTGACGGATTCGAGCCGGATCGTAGCTGTTTACATCCATGGGAATCAGGTTAACTAACAATATAAAGTGCAATAATTTGGAGGTGGAATGAAACTTGTCGAATGTGTACCGAATTTCAGTGAAGGCAGGAACAAGGATATCATCGAAGAGATTTCGAACGCGGTTCGCGCGGTCTCGAAGGTAACGCTTCTGGATGTCGATCCGGGTCAGGACACGAACCGAACCGTTTATACGATGGTGGGTGAGCCGGATGCCGTTGTGGAAGCGGCGTTTCAGGCGATCAAGAAGGCTTCCGAGCTGATCGATATGTCGAAGCACTCCGGAGCGCACGCACGACAGGGCGCTTGCGATGTGTGCCCGTTCGTGCCGGTATCCGATATGACGATGGAAGACTGCGTGGAGCTGGCGAAGAAGCTTGGAAAGCGCGTCGGCGACGAGCTGGGGATCCCGGTCTATCTGTACGAATACGCCGCGAGCAAGCCGGAGTGGAAGAACCTGGCTGTGGTACGCAAGGGCGAATACGAGGCGCTTCCCGAGAAGATGAAAGACGACTACTGGAAGCCCGATTTCGGTCCGCAAGCTTTCAACAAGAAGTCCGGCGCCACTGCGATCGGCGCGCGCGAATTCCTGATCGCGTACAACATCAACCTGAACACGCGCGACAAGAAGAAGGCGCACGACCTGGCGCTCAGCATCCGCGAGAAGGGTCGATTGAAACGCGACGCGAAAGGCAAGATCGTCAAGGACGAGAACGGCGAGAAGGTTTTCGAGCCCGGTCTTTTCAAGGAATGCAAGGCGGTCGGCTGGTACATCGACGAGTACAACCGCGCGCAGATCAGCATCAACCTGACCAATTACAAGATTACTCCTCCGCATCTGGTGCTGGACAAGGTGCGCGAACTCGCCTGGGAAAAGAACATCCACATCACCGGCAGCGAGTTGGTGGGTCTTATCCCGAAGGACGCGATCATTGCGTCCGGCAAATACTATCTCAACAAGCTCGACGAAAGCCCGGGAATCCCGGATCGGATGATCATCGAGACCGCGGTGCAGTCGCTTGGACTGGAGGATCTCGGCCCGTTCGACGTCGATAGCAAAATCATCGAATACGCGATCGAAGACCGCGACAATCTGGTCAACATGAAGATCAACGACTTCATGGACGAGCTTTCGAGCGATTCACCCGCGCCCGGCGGCGGAAGCGTTGCCGGCGTTTGCGCGGCGCTCTCCGGTTCGCTCTCGGCGATGGTCGGCAACCTGACCGTCAACAAGAAGGGCTACGAGAAGGTGCAGGACGAGGTGAAAGCTGTCGCCGAGGAAGGTCAGCAGATCAAGCTCGACGCGCTCTACGTCATCGACAAGGACACCGACGCTTTCAACGTCATGATGGACGCCAACAGGCTGCCCAAGAAGACGGACGAGGAGAAGGAAATCCGTGATCAGGCGATCGAAGCCGCGACTCAGAACGCCATCCAGGTTCCGCTCGAGACCATGAAAATTTCGCTCGAAGCGGTCAAGCTGGCGCAGCGCGTGTCGGCCGTGGGAAACGCCAATGCTCTTTCCGACGCGGGAGTGGCTGCGATTACCGCCAACGCCGCGTGCAAGGCCGCGTACCTCAACGTCATGATCAACATGACGGGCATCAACGACGAAGGATTCAAGCAGAAGACCGTCGATGAGGCACGCCAGATTCTGAACGAGGTCAGCCAGATCGCGCTGGCTGTCGAAGAGGATATCAAGACGAGAGTGTAATGGCTCTTGTTGCATCATACATCGACCGCGGATGGGGAGACTCGTCCGCGGTTTTTTCGTGGAGCGCAGGCATCCTTGCCTGCATCTCTTCTACTCATGCCTAAATCGTATGTAGTGATACTCGAGCCTATTGACTCATGATATATGCTTTTACGTTGTCTATATGATGCCAAAAAAAGGAATAGCGCCCATGCTTAGAATCTAATAGGTCAATGATATATTGTTCAAAATCTTTTTTCATTGAATTGTATTCTCGTAGTTCCGCTACAGCACCAACTATTCCCTTGATTTTATCGTTATATACTTTTCTCATTCTCTTTGAGTTAATGAGTTTCTCAAGTAATTCCTGCATCGAATCAGTATCGTTATAAGTGGTATTGTCCTCAATGAAAAACAGTTGCCTCGTTATTATAAGTGCATAATATATAAGGTAACTCCTGTCAACAAAAGATTTGTGAACGTAATTATGTGCCCAATTGTATATTGGTCTTAAAATTCCCGCATCAAATGGCAGGGATATTCTATGCTGAGTGCTTGTGGTTTCTTTGATAATGAATTCCAAGATGCTTGATGATATGGTTTTAACTTCATTACCGTTATTATCTTGTACTGAGTGCAAACCAATCACTTCACGGCAACATAGTTCTATTGCTTGCCTGATTTGGAACACAACTAATGGGCGAATATCACCCCAATATGATATTGATATTTCTGGATTACCACCAGATAGAAAGACTTTTCCTGCTGCTTTAATTATTTCATAAGATGTCATTTCATGGCTTTGCGATGTTCTCTTTTTTACTTGATGATGGAGAATGTATTTCTCGTACCAGTACACCAACTCTTCAATTTCAAACAGGAAATCATATACCAGTTCGGAGGAGATTGATATTTTATTATCTGAAATTTGGGATTTAAGAAATTCGAAGTATTTCCCAGCAAGGTAAAGACATTTCATTATATACTCATTACGGTGATGGTCGTTTTTTAGTTCACTTGAGAATACGATCTCTGCAAGGTTAATGTCTTTATATGTTTTATCGCCTAGTGCTTTGCCTATGTATTTTGAGAACCATTTGAGGAAATCATCTTTTTTCTCGCAAAGAAGATCATGCTTGGAGAACTCCCTTTTTTTATTCCTTGATTCCGTAATCAGATTTCTGAGAGAATCAATAGGTTCAATATAGATGTATCCTGCGTCAGAAATACTGTACAACCCATCCATTATGCTTCGTAATGCAGTGTTTTCCATGAACATTCTCCCTCTATAATTAAATATAGTGAAAAGGATATGGATAGTATGTTGAACATGTCAAGAGAAAGTCTATCCCAGCCACCAGATCAGGATCGGGTAGTAGATCATGCCGGTGAGGATGGAGAAGGAGACCAGCGAGGCGGCGAACTTGGTGTCGAGCTTTTCCATGACGGAGAATACCAGCGTGTTGTAGCCGACCGGCGCGGCGCAGCAGAGGATAACGATCTTGCTGAGGGTGCCTTTCCAGCCGAATATCGAGCAGATGGCGATGCCGATAAGGAATCCTCCGAGGCTGCGGATCAGCATGGCGGGAAGGATGTGCTTGATCGATTGCAGCCGCGGCTTGAAGTAGATACCCAGCGAGAGCATCACCAGCGGCGTGATCATGGCACCGATCAGCTTGAGCCAATCGGAGGCAATATCGGGCAGCGGCAGCTTCAGGACGTTCCAGAGGAGACCGCCGAACAACGCCCAGACGGGCGGCAGTCCAAAAATCTTCTTCCAGGGAATCTTCCCGCCCGATCCCACGCCGTAGCGGACCGCCAGGAAGTAGGTGAAGGCGAAGGTCATGAAGCCGTTCCCGAGGTTGTAGAGCGAGAGGTACGCCATGCCCTCCTCACCATAGACGGAGATGACGAACGGGATCGCGAATGCGATGTTGACGATGAGGCTGCCGACGATGAACGATCCCTGCCGCTTGCGTTCCAGTTTCATGGAGCGGCTTACGAGATAGCTGACGCCCCAGACCACCATGTAGGTGCCGATGGCGACCAGCGGGAGGCAGAGGTAGTGCGGCTGGAGGTCGATTGTGGCGACCGATTCGAAGGCGTATGCGGGCAACGCGACGTATAGCACCAGTTGAAGGAACAACGCCGCGTTGTCTTCCGTGAAAAGCCTGATCCGACGCAGGAATATCCCCAGCACGAAGGTCCCGATGACCGGCAGCAATTTTACGAGGATACCCAGCATGGACGCGAGTCTGCTCTATTTCCGGTGTGGTTTGCCGAGTCGTTCCGAATCGACCGTGATTCCCAGCATGCCCATGGTGACCGGCACATCGCCGGCGATATCGGACATGATGCCGAACGAGATGTCCGCCAGGAAGGTCTTTATGGTGAATCCGCCCGTGAGGAACGTCTGGTCGTTCTCGTCGATGTAGCCGGTGTCGTAATCATCGTGGGGTGCATATGGATTGAGATTACTGTTGTCCTCTTCGCCCGGATACAGGTATTTTCCTGTATAGACTCCGGGAACCTGCATATAGCCGACGCGAAGGGTGGCGGTAAGGTAGTCGTATTCCAGTCCGAATTTCAACCGAAGCCGGTCGTCGAACATATCCGACTGCTCGCTGCACTTCTCGTATTCGATATCGCCCGCTACGCGGAAATCCTTGATGCGGACGAGCAGACCAGCCGTAAAGACGGAGGGAAAGGTCACATCGTATTCCTCCCCATTATCCAGATCGAATGCAAGCTCGGTCTTGGGCATATAGCTGATGCCGACGCTGACGAACTTGTAGTCGTACTGTATGCCGGGCTGAAAGCGGAATGCGGTTTCGGTGACATCGGTACGGTTGAGATGGTAGTAGTACCGGTAGTCGTCCAGGGTGTAGATACAGTAGTGAATGTTCATGCCGAGGCGCAGCGTCTTGATGGCGTAGGACGTCGCCAGCGAGAGCCTGGATTGCGTGTAGGAGGGCGTAAGCGAGTAGAAAGAATCGTCCTTAATTTCGCGCGTGAATTCGGTATATTCGAGCGACTGATCCATCGAGTAGCTCAGTCCGAGGGAGAGGTGTTCGAGAGGACTGAATCCGATGCCGAGGTACGCGAAGGGATTGGTCGATTGGTATGTCTGACGGGATCGGGTCTCGTGATTGTAGTTCGCGTCGTTCTGGAGGAACTCGGTTTCGTTCATTTCGGTGATGTTGCCCTTCTGGAAGAATTCCAGGTGGACCATGAGCTTGTCGGTGGTGAATCCGGCGGGATTGATGGTCGCGTTTTCGATGCCTTCGTTGAAGGCGGCACCGGTGTGACCCCGTCCCATGGCGTTGATGTTGAGATAGTTACGTGAATACTGGTCGTAGATGCACTGCATGAATTCGGGTGCGGTGTACTGATAGCTGTCCTGGGCGACAACCGGCAGAAACATGCTCAGAACAAGAATGATAAGCAGGTCGCTGCGTTTCATAAGAACCTCTTTGTTAGCGGTAGATGGTTTGTTTTCTGTCTGCTCCGACCGAGATGACGGTAAACCGGATACCGATCACCTCTTCCAGTTTTGCGATGTATTTCTTTGCGTTTTCCGGCAGCGCTTCGTAGTCGCGGATACCGGAGATATCTTCGTGCCAGCCCTCCATCTCGATGTAGATCGGCTGTGCGTGATTCAGGTCGTCGGCGTTGAAGGGCATTTCGCGGGTGCTGGCGCCGTTGATGCAGTATCCGACGCAGATGTTCAGCTTATCGAAGCCGCTGAGCACGTCCAGCAGGGTGATCGCGCCGTCGGTGATGCCGTTGATCATGGCGGTGAAGCGTGCGGCGACCGCGTCGAACCAGCCGCAGCGTCGCGGTCTTCCGGTGGCTGCGCCGTATTCGTTGCCCTGCTTGCGGATTTTTTGCCCGATTTCGTTATCCAGTTCGGTGGGGAAGGGGCCTTCGCCCACACGGGTCGTATAGGCTTTATAGACGCCGAGGATGCGGTCGATCTTGTTGGGTGGGAAGCCGCTTCCGGCCGATATTCCGCCGGCGGAAGTGTAGGACGACGTCACGAAGGGATAGGTGCCGAATCCGACGTCGAGCAGGGTTCCCTGCGCGCCCTCGAAGAGCAGCTTTCTGCCCTCGCGGTAGTAGCGGTCGAGTATGTACGGAACCTGCGCGAAATAGGGGCTCAGTTGTTTCCCCTTTTGCAGGAGTTCTTCGGTCAGTTTGTCGAGACCTTCCGCGCTTCTATTATGGAAGGCGTAGATGCGTTCGAGTTTCGACTTGAGTCCTTCGGGATTGGTCAGGTCGAAAATCTGTAGCGCGATCCGCGACGCACGGTCCGCGTAGGTGGGTCCGATGCCGCGCCGCGTGGTGCCGATCTTCGTCTGCCCGTCGGTGTCCTCGTATTTGGAATCGAGCTCCTTGTGCAGCGGAAGCACCATCGTCGCGCGTGGATCGATGAAGAATCGATTTTCGAACGATAGACCGCGATCCTGCAATGCCTTCATTTCCTCGAGCAGCATGATCGGATCGATCACGGTTCCCGCCCCGAGGAAGCAATGCTTTTCGGGATAGAGCATTCCGGATGGCACCAGATGAAATACGTACTTATCACCATCCTTGATGATGGTGTGCCCGGCGTTGCTTCCGCCCTGAAAACGAATAATTGCGTCGGCCCGTACGGCCAGCGCATCGACGATCTTGGCTTTGCCTTCGTCCCCCCAAAGACATCCCAGTACTGCTGTTACGGACATAATCTCTCCTAAGCGTGTGGATAACCCATTCATAGCATGACGAAAAAACGTGTCAAGGAAGGAAACGAAGAACTGGTTGCGTTCGACGAAGCGACAGCGATCCTGGCGAACGATAATTCGATCTGAAGGACCGCAATGTGATGCTGCTAAAATCGTGTCATTCATTGTACGGATGCCGCCTCCATACGGGGGCGGTCTTTTTTTATTGATTGTCATTCATTTTGACCGGTCAATTTGATTGGATCGGTCGAGATGAATGATCCCTGTCGAATCGGAAGTTGTTTGGAAGGGTTGTAACGCTATATAATGCAAGTGCTTGGAACAACCATTGTGGGGGACTGTCAATGGAACCATTTATGCATTCCCTATAAGCTGTTGATAACTCGATGCAGATGATATTGTTGATTAAATACATAAAAACAGGAGGTTTTCATGAGGAAAAAAGGAAACATGTGTCTTGTCATCTTTTCAATGCTGTTTGCTATTTTGTACGCTGGTCCTACGATACACCAGAATGGTCTGCGCGTTGTAGGGGTCAACATGGATCCGCAGGAGGATTTCGCCCTGGTTGCGCTGGAGAATGTCCCGGGCAATTCCGTTGTGTTCATCACGGACTTCGGTTTTCTAAACGGCTCGTTGCCATATACCTACACGAATGATACCACGGTGAAATGGACCGTACGATCAAGCGGTATCGAAGCCGGTGAGATTATCCGATTTAACAATTCCTCAACCGGGCTTTTTTTTAATGGCGAATCTTTCGGCACGATTGAGTTTGCGCAAGGTTATGGTGGCAGTACGTTCATCAATCTTTCGGGCGCAGGCAGTGGACTGATCATATACCAGACGGCAAACGATGCACACGACGGAACGATCCAGCACCTGAATGATTCCGATGTGGCGACTGCCGGGGTGATCTCCGCTCTGAACAACCAGTATTCATCCTCGTATTCCAACGCCTACGGCTGGAGAAATCCCGGCTACTCCTATTCAACCTCAGACTCCGAAGTACCGCCCAATTCAGTCGTCGTTACAACGAACGGTGGTCCGGGTAATGCCTTTGGTCTGCTCTCGGTACTGCCGAAACACAATTGCGGTGATTCTGAGATGGATAATTTCATCTATGTAGGTTCAATCGAATCAGCAGACAAAGACGTATGGGTCTCACGATTGAACAATACGCTGAACTGGGATGCCGACAATACAATACTTTATTCGATGTTGAGTGGTAACCTGTCCGCCGACTGGGTGGTAGAAACGCCACAACCTCCAGCGGCAACGACCCTTCCCGCAACGTATGTAACAACGACAAGCGCGATCGCAAATGGAACAGTCAATGCCAACGACCAGGTCACCACCGTAACCTTCGAGTATGGACTCGATACAAACTACGGGTCGTCAGGCGCTGCCCTTCCCAGCTCGGTTTCAGGAACATATAATCAAGAGGTAACCATAGGCCTTGAATCTCTCACGCCCAGTACGACGTACCACTACCGCGTCGTTGCCACCAACGCCACAGGAACAACGTACGGCTTGGACAGGTGGTTCACTACACTCTCCCCGCCCGAAGCCACCACAACCCCGGCAACAGGCGTCGGCACCAATATCGTTACACTCAACGGGAATGTGAACGCGAACGGTTTCAGTACGAACGTTACCTTCGAGTATGGGCTAACCACGGGATACGGAACCTCGGTAGCCGCGAATCCATATACGGTGTCAGGTTCGTCAGATACCGTCGTTACAAGAGGTTTGGGCATTCTGACATCCAACACGACATACCATTACCGCGTTGTCGCGACCAACACAAACGGAACCGCATATGGTGACGATATGAGCTTCACGACGCTTCCCGGATCGGCAACGAATGTATTCCCATCCAATGGCGCGGTGGAGATGCCCCGTCAAGTGACGGTCAACTGGCGTTGGGAGGGCAATGGAACACCCGCAGGATTCCGCGTTTATGAAGGCGCGTCGCAGGTCGGAAGCGACATTGCATGGAATGGCGATATACTCTACTATCAACAGATGCCGCAGTCGTCTTGGGGCGAGGTGGTTAACTGGAAGGTCGTACCTTACAACGCAACCGGAGCGTGCGAATCACCGATCACGTGGAGCTACACAGCGATGTCCAATCCGGGCAATCCTGGCGCTAAACCGGCGGAAGTTGTGTATAACCAACTTGAGAATGTGACGGTGACGGATCCGCCTGCCATCACCATGCCATCCATCGATCTCGGCAACGGACTCGTCCAGCCTACATTCACTTTCACATTCGGTTCCCTGCCGAATATCCCCGTGTTGAATTGCCTGGTGATGGACCTGCCCGAGCATGAGGTGCAGAATCCGGAAAACTGCGGCGGTGCATTCAACGCAAACTTCCCGACCGGAATCGAGACGACTCTGACGTTTACCAACGAAAGCGCCAATACTCCAACCGAGCTCTATCACTGGGGTGGAACAAGCTGGGAGGATATCTCCGGCGACGCGACCTTTGGTGTCGGATCGGTAACATTTACCTATACCTCGACCAGTCGCGGCGAGGAGGAATTCGTTATCAACAATGGCGACGGGACCTTGCCTGTTACGCTATCGTCGTTCAATGCGAGCATGACCTCGATGAACTTTGCCCGGATCAACTGGACGACCCAGTCCGAGAGCGATATTGCCGGGTACCACATCCTTCGCGGCGAGACGAGTGAACTCGATCTTGCGCAGTCCATCACGATCAGCCTGATCCCCGGAACCAATTCGTCGAACGAATCAAGCTACGAGTACGTTGATCGGGATGTACAGATGGATAGCGAGTACTTCTACTGGTTGCAGAGCGTCGAGCTGGATGGCGGAAGCCAGTTGTTCGGTCCGACTTCGGTGACCATCGCAGAGGGCGAAGACCCGGGCGATACGCCGGAAGTGGATTTCACCACGGAATTCAAGGGAGCATTCCCGAATCCGTTCAACCCCTCGACCACGTTCAGCTATACCCTCGGGCAAGACGGCGTGGCGATGTTCACCATGTTCGACCTGAAGGGCCGCAAGGTGGGACAGATGTCTCAGAACGGAACAATAGGCGACAACACGCTGACCTGGGACGCGAAAGACCTTCCATCAGGTGTCTATTTCATACGCATGGAAACAGCCGATGCGTATCAGATCCGCAAGGTGATGCTGCTGAAATAGTTTCGGCTTTCGCGTAGCGAAAACGATACCCATGAACGCTGTAATATCAGCTTGCTGATATTATGTTAGTGGATAATTGGCTTTCGCGTAGCGAAATCGCGAAAGTGGATCGCCAGCATGCTGAAATTATGTTGGTGGATGTATTAGGGCAGACCTCTGTGTCTGCCCTTTTCCTTGTAAATCAACTTCCGAATGTCCGAGCTTGCGAGGTCTTCTGAATGTTGATTTCGACTGATTCAAGGGATGCGCGCCTATGAGGAAAGAGAGAATGAGATGCTGACGTCTTAAGGGATTCGAATTTGCAAGCAAATTCACAGACGTCCGCGTTCCGGAGAGAGATAATCACGAAGGGTATGAAATCTCACCCCCCATGGCAGAAGTTACTATCGATCGGGGAGACGGGACAAGAGACGACGACGTAATCAGATAGACAAGATTAGGCGATAGTAACTTTTTGGCAAGGACGGTTACTATCGACCCTTTTGGTATCACGAAAATGGCACATCGGGTTCACTTTCGAGGCTGTTTAGTTCCTTCGTATTACTCGAGATAGAGCGAAAATCTTTGAAACCGCGATAGTAACCCCAAATCAGCGATAGTAACCAACCGATAGTAACTCGATAGTAACCCGATTCCGAGAGCGATAGTAACCAATCGATAGTAACCGGCGATAGTTCGCACGATAGTACCACACCCAACAAGAAACCTGACCCATCAATCACGAGTCAGGTTGAAACCGATTGGAACCATGTCGGCCGATTAGTAGAGCCTGAATTGAATCGCAACGACCCCAACGAGGTGAACGTCCTGCGGCGAGTCTATTCGGTGCTCTGATATTGTTCCATTTGCATGAATTGTGACATTCTTTCTGATTCTGTGCCGACATCGAATGTAAAACCAAACTGAAACGCCATAATACCTTGGATGTTCTCATTTTCAAGAACGTAAAAACGAGTATTCCTTGACCTATCCGATTGTTGTGTGGTTTACTGAGTAAATCATCGAATGTGAGAATATACTGTAAAGGAGTGCATATTGTCGGATTCATCAGAACTTGCTCGCCTTCGGGCCGAAAACCAGCGACTGAAGGCACTTCTCGAACAACACGGAATTCCCTGTGATGAGTCGCAGCCGGTAGAGTTACCCAAGCCAGCTGAAACACATTCTGAGTCCACGTTCTCACCACAGGAGAAAGTTACTCTATTCCGCAGCCTATTCAGAGGACGGGACGATGTGTATCCTCTTCGCTGGCAGTCCGCGAACGGAAAATCGGGCTATTCACCCGCATGCAAGCACGAATGGAAGTACGGAGTCTGCGGCAAACCAAAGGTCAAATGCGCCGATTGCGATGCCCGGGAGCTACTTCCGGTTAACGATCAGGTCATCTTTGACCACCTTTCAGGAAAAAGCACGATCGGAGTTTATCCGCTTCTCCCGGACGAAACCTGCCGAATTCTCGCAGTGGATTTCGACAAAGCGGAATGGCGCGAGGATGTGCTTGCCTTTGCCCAATCCTGCGATGAACTCGATATCCCTGTCGCCGTCGAAATATCCCGCTCTGGAAACGGCGCACACGCATGGCTGTTCTTTGCTGAGACAATTCCCGCTCGTGAGTCCCGTCGTCTCGGCAGCGCTATTCTCAGCTACACCTGCCGAAAAACCAGACAATTGCAGCTTTCCAGCTATGATCGCCTTTTCCCAAATCAAGACACGCTGCCCAAGGGTGGTTTCGGCAATCTGATCGCCTTGCCGTTGCAGAAGAAACCGCGAAATCGGGGACACAGCGTGTTCGTTGATCGTGAAATGAAGCCCTATCCCGATCAATGGGCGTTTCTCGCGGGGATACGTCGGATGGACTCGCAAGACGTCGAGGCTGCGCTGTTGAGGGCCAGCGGCGGAGCGCATTATCTCGATGTCGCTTTCCCTGAAGAGGATGAAACTCCCTGGATTCAATCGGCTCCCCCCGATCTTGGCGCTTCATGCGATCTTCCAGAATCGCTACGCATGATCGTTTCCAACGGCTTGTACTTCGAAAAGGAAGCGTTACCGCAACCTCTGTTGAACCGGTTCATTCGGCTGGCCGCGTTCCAGAATCCCGAGTTCTACCAGGCTCAGGCAATGCGTTTCTCGGTCTGGAATAAACCTCGCGTCATCGGTTGCGCCGAGAATTTCCCGAAGCATATCCGTTTGCCGAGAGGCTGCGAGGATGCCGTGCAAAATCTGTGTGCTGACATCGGAATAAAACTTGAACGACAGGACGAACGAACCACCGGCAGCCCGATATCGATTACGTTTCGCGGAAAATTGTACACGGAGCAATTGGTGGCGGTTGAGGATATGCTGGTTTATGATACCGGCATTCTTTGCGCTCCGACCGCTTTCGGGAAAACGGTCACGGCAGCCGCGATCATCGCTCGTCGGCAATTGAGTACGCTCGTTCTGGTGCATCGAGCCGAATTGATGCGCCAGTGGGCTGAACGGCTCGCTTCGTTTCTCGATCTTCCAAACAAAGCAATCGGCATGCTCGGTGGTGGCAAGCGCAGACTCACAGGAATCATCGACATTGCCCTGATCCAATCGATTTCGCCAAAGACCAAGGATACAATATGGCTCAGGCAATATGGGCAGGTCGTGGTCGATGAATGCCACCACCTGTCAGCGTTCTCCTTCGAGAGCGTGATGAAAGCGGTTCATGCTCGCTATGTGCTGGGTTTGACCGCTACGCCGTTTCGTCGGGACGGGCATCACCCAATTATCTTCATGCAATGCGGCCCGATCCGGCATCGTGCAAGTAGTACGAAACTCCCGAGTCACTCTATGGAAGTATGGGTGCGGAAACGTCCCTGTGCGTTTTCGGAAGGGCTGCCAATTCAGGATGTCTTTCATAAACTGATCGAAGATGAGGCCCGGAATCAAGAAATCGTTACCGATATCGTCCAGGCGTATGAAGAAGGTCGCAAGGTTCTGGTTCTTTCCGAGCGCACGGAGCATCTTGCCACCCTGAAAACGATGCTGGAAGCGATGGTTCCCAGCTTGTTTCTTCTGCACGGGCGGCTACCGAAAAAGGAACGGATAAGTGTCCTTGAACAACTTCCTACCGCTGAACAGCCAGCGCCGTTCGTGCTATTAGCCACTGGACGATTGATCGGTGAGGGCTTCGATCATCCCCTGCTCGATACTCTGGTGCTGGCTATGCCGATTTCGTGGAAAGGCGCTCTGCAACAGTATGCCGGACGTTTGCATCGGGAGTATGCCACGAAAACCGACATCAGAATCTACGACTATGTAGAGTCCGGTCATCCGCCCCTCGCTCGCATGTGGAAGAAACGGATAAAGGGTTATCAGGCAATGGGATATCTAATTGTTGATGATAACGCTGAACAAGACTTGTTTGATGAGAATCCTGAGATTATGCATTCGTGAATTGTACCATATAGCTTAAGATTTACTGGATTTTCCTCCTTTCTGACTCCACCTAACACTTTCTCCCTCAAGTGACTCGATAGCATTTGACTTGTGTGTCGCGTTACCCCTGCTTGGACCTGCCTTAGACGTAGTAACAAGCATGTGAGGAGGATAGTATGTGGCTGTCGAGTATCGAGTTGAGCAAGCGGCTGAGCATGACCAGACCCAGCGTGTACCGATTGGCGAAAAAGCGTGGGTGGGAGACGAAGCTGGTCGCCATGCCTGGAGGCGGCAACTGCAAGCTCTACGACGTTTCTGAGAGCGAGTTCACACCAGTAATAACGGAACAAACCATCAAGATTGCGGCACCATCCGTGGTTTCTTTAGATGATATTCCCGACCTTCGCCCCAAGACTGTTATCCCCCTCGACCTGCAAACACAAGCCGACCTTCGCGCCAGGCTGTGCGAGCTGAGGGGTGCGTGGTCAAAGATTCTGTAACGCATTCGTTGAGCACGGTGCATTTCAAGCCTGTAGTGAGGTGGTTTAGTGAAAACACGTTACATGATTAGTGCAACGTTTGTTTTATACTGGTTTTCGTTTCTTTTCTACTGCCTCGCGTTTGTTGAAACCCTTGCACCGATTTCACATAGGAATATCGAGTCTCGTTTCCTGCCGGTGCAGTCAGCTTTCATCCGAAAACGTTCCCGATGTATCTTACGTGAACGTGCCATATGGTGTCTCACACGAATACTCAACATACGAAGTTGCGTCCGCAACCGGGTCCCAGGTTATGGTTACATATCCTTCGCTGATAGAGTCCATGATATTCTCCGGAGCTTCCGGCACATCTCCGACATATATGAACATACATTCCACGGGTTCCGATTCGCCATCGTCATACACGGCGGTGACTTCCACGAGATAGGACTGATCGTTGACCAGGCTGCCGTCGTCATAGTCGTAGAAAAGGTGGGTCGTGTTGCCGACGTAAAAGCCATCGAGATAGACTTTGTAGCCGGTCAGAACCCGATCGTCACGATTGCTGATCTTCGTCGCCTTGCTTTTCATAGCATTGCGGGTCAAACTACGCGCTTCATTTTCCGAACAGGACCCGATGCCAACGTTGTCGATTGAAACCGCACTCCCTTCCGTTACATTATCCTCGACATATTCACGGAAAGCGACGTATATCTGAGTTCCCGGATCGACATAGTCGGTAAGATTGTAGGAGAAATAGCTCTACTCTGCGGTATTTCGCAATTGAATAGCACTTTCGGTGCTTCTCCTCCTACGATATTATTATCAAATTGCTGCCAGTTGCCGTAGTTGATTTCCATTACCTCCCAACCGTATGGTGGGACAGAAACAAAGAAATCCTCATCGACAAGCAGCCCGGTCTCAGAAATCAGTGATTTTATTTCATCAATACGCACTTCCTTATCGATTTGGTTTCACCATTGACGACAAATCTGAAGAAGTAAATTCCCGAAGCAGCCATCTTTCCGTCGATGTCATTCCCGTTCCAGATAGCGGTGTACTCACCCGCCAAGCGATGATCGTTGACCAGTTGACGGACTTTTTGACCTCTGACATTGAAGATCGACAACTCGACATTGGATGGTTTATCGAGAGAGAAGCGGATCGTGGTCGTCGGATTGAACGGGTTCGGGTAGTTTCCATACAGTGCTGTTTTGTAGGAGGGTGAATCACCAATGCCTTGCGGATCGTGCTCGATTTCATAAGGCTCGGACATCTCTCCTGCCCAGCCACCGGAATAGATGGCCGCCACCTCGTAAACGTATGTGCCGGAAGGCATGTCTTCTTCCGTGAATGTGGTGTCGGTTATCTCCTCTGCGACCAGGACATCGTCTCTATAAAGATTATACGATTCAAGGCTCCTTCCGGGGGCTCCCCAGCTAACGACGATATCGTTTGAACTTGTTTCGGCCAGCAGATTGGACGGCGCAGGCAACGTGATCGTTACCGCAGCGGGACCGGCAGGATCGGAGTCGCCCTCATCGTAGTTTGCCACGATAGAGTAGCTATATTCTCCGGCATCCAGATCGGTATCGAGGAATTCCAGAATCGAGAGATCGAGCGCTACAATCTCGATGCTGTCCCGGAAGATCGTATAGCCTGTCAGGTCACGAGTCGATGGAGCTTCCCAGGTGAGCAGGACGTCGTTGAAGTCTTGAATGGTGGTTACGAGATTAGCCGGAGTATTGATATCTGGAGAGTATGTGAAGCTCGCTGTGACGATAACCGATTCACCCTCGCTATAGAGCGCTGCAACGCCGGCGGTGTAGGTCGTATCGATTTCGAGCTCGTTGTATTGGTACTCGGTTTCGGTAATTTGTTCGAGGAATGAACCATCGAGATAGACGTTGTAGCCGATAAGGTTATCGTTTTCCGGCGGCGTCCAGGTTGCGTATCCCAGTTCATCGACGGTCAGACCGGTGGGAGGATCGAGGCTGAACAGGTAGTGCTCGTCCGCACCGATATCGGGATTATCGCCGCGCGGATCATAGTCGATATCGTCGGTTATCCCCGTGATTGGCGTTCCCGCGTCGATGCAATTGCTCGTCTCGGCCAGATGCAGGTCGTCCTCAAGCGATGGGTCCCCTGTCAGGGAGTTCTGGTCACGGGGAGCGTACCCCGTGGCATTCAGCAATTCATCCAATGTATCGTAATACGTGTCGCCGACTCGAGCCACATAGCGGTTGTCCGGAATCCCACCCGAATTTACGGACAGGAAGTTATAATCGCTTTCAGAAAATGTGGAAGCCGAATAGATATAAAGGGCAGCATGCTCATTGCCGGTACCGCCCTCTCTTTCGTTGACGATGATATTGTTCTTCAGGACATGGCTGGTCTCTTCGCGGCATACCTGGATACCGTACGAATCCGTGCCCCGAGAATCGGTGCCGCCCATGAACAGGGTGTTGAAGTATATCTGGTTGTTTTCTCCGTCGCCGCTGGAACTGACATAGAAGCAGTAGCTCGTATTGGCTGTGGTTCCCGGGCTCAGGCTGATGATATTATTGTAAAAGGAGTTGTCGTTGGAGCCTCCGTACAGGAAAACACCTCTTACGCCTGCCAGCGAGCTATGTCTCAGATCGTGAATATAGTTATGGTGAAACTGCGTTCCTGAGGTTGCCGTGTGGATACTGACACCATAGACGGAACTGCGTGCGTTGGCGAATGTCTGATAGATTTCATTGCCGTCGATCTCGCAGTCGTGAACATCGGTAAGCATATAGATTCCGAACTTCTGCCAGTCCACAATCTCGTTCCCGGAAATACGGAAATTGGTCAGTTCGATGTCCTGATCGCCATCCATGAACACGCCGTACGTCGAGCCACCGGTAACCAGGCAGTTTTCGAGCGTGAAGTTGTCCATTCCCGCCTCCGGTTCGGCCACGCCGTACGTCGAGCAATAGATAGGAGTTGACCAGCCGGTATTGACCGAAGGATGGATGCTGTTGATTTCCATATTCTTGATCTGGCAATGGTCCGAGCCGTTCGCGAGCCAGATAACGAACACATCGTCCGATTCATTGCGATACCCGTTGATCACCATGTCTCTTGACGTCCCCGCGCTATTGTATGCCGAACCATCGAACGTGATGTAGTCCGAATTGTGAATCATGACGGCAGCGCTATAATCACCAACGATATCGACATCAATCTCAACGGAAGCGCCCTCGTCCGGGCGAAACACCACGGGATTTTCTTCCGATGCAGCGACATTGAGGATTGTCAGATTATCGTTCTCCTCGTAAACACCGTCACGAATCAGAAAGGTTACGCCACCTGCACCCACACCGACATCACTCAGTGAATCGACAGCAGATTCCAGGGTCTGGAAATCCGGGTCCGTTCCGCCAATGTATTTTATACCAGTCAGTTGGGCATATACCAGCGAACAAATGGTAAGCATCAGGACAAGCGAGATAACATGTAGTTTTTTACGGTAATTCATAGCAACCTCCAGGTTATTTTCTTTTCAATCGTTAGTCTTACCTAACGCGAATATCTGGCAAGAAGTTTTTCTCGCTTATTTCAGATATCGCAACATTACATGCGATAGCACACCGATTACACACAGGCTACGAGCATGTTGACAGGAAGCATTAACAGGAGACTGCGGATCAGCCTTTTCTTGCGATATCGACATCCATCTCACCGATGTTCGAGAGCTTGGTAAAGCTTCGCACCGACCGAAATCCCACGCGCAGCATGGCGTCGGCAATCTCGCCCTGCCTGATTGTGAAGTCGCTGCCCATCAATTCGGGCCCGAGGAACTCCGTAATGTGGTTCGCTGGCTTGGTGCGCTCGTTCCTTATCCCATCCTGATGTGTTATGAACACGCCGTTCGGTGTCAGTGCGTCATGGATTTTGGCGAACAGCTCGTCGAAGTTATTCTTCACGAAGTTGAGCGTCGCGCTAGCGAAGATCAGATCGTATCCCCCGCCGAGATTACCGTTGACGTAGTCGCCGGAAGCCACCGTGATGCGGTCGTCCATACCGTACTCTCCGACAAATTCCCGAGCCACATCTGCTACTGCCGGCTGCTCCAGGATCACGCCTTCCATCGTTGGGTGCGCCTGCACGATGGCGATGGTGTAGAAGCCCGATCCGCCGCCGATATCCAGCATGCGTTTCATGGTTGGGAACTCGGGCAGATTCTTCACGATCTCGGCCATTCGTTGCGCCTCTCCGTTGAACTGGTACGCCGCGGCGCATCGGGCCGATCTTGCCCACATCGAGCTGTCCTTCATGTCCAGAACGCCTGTTGGCGGTCCCTGTCGAACCAGCGTTTCGATGTTTTTGCCGAGCATTTTCTGAAAATCCATGGTGTGCAGCAGGTAATCTCCCAGATAGGTTGGCTGTCGTGAATCGAGATAGGCAGCGCTTTGGTTGGTATGGGAAAAGACGCCATCCTTTTTCACAATGACATCCATCGCAGCCAGCGCATTGAGAAAGAGCTCGGTGTTGCGAGGATGGAAGCCGGCCTTTTCGGCGATCTCTCCGGCTGTTTCGTGTTCAATGTAATCAAAGATGCGAAGTTTGAGGGCCGCTTCCAGAAGCTTGCTCTGCTGTCCGGAGTTGACAAGCTGGGGGTAACGGCTCCAGTCGATGGGATTCTCAGGTAATTTCTTCATCGTTCCTCCTTTATTTGAGGGTTCCCTGCTCATTCTTCGAAACGAGCAGCAGGTTATTCAGGTCATGTTTTTGCAGCAAGTCGAACAATTGTGTAACACGCTTGTATGGCACTTCCTCGTCGATTCGCACCAGGATCGGTCGCTGCTTGTTCTGCACCAGTTCCAGCGTCGAATCAAGCGTCTCGAAAGTCACATTTTTGCCGTTCAGAGCCAGCCCTTCCTGCGCCAACTCGATGCCAATCTCCTCCTTCTCGATGGTCTCCTGATAGTGCTCCGTCCTGGGGAGGTTGAGCAGCAGTGCCAGTTCTTCCTTCTTGAAGACCGACGACACCAGAAAGAAGACCAGCAGCAGAAACACGACATCGATCAGGGGTGTCAGGTCAGCGTTGAGCGGTTCGAGGCGCCGTCTCATTCTCTTAGCCCTTCCGATTGAAACAAGCTGGGAAAGAGCCGTTCTTCGAGCCTCACTTCGATCCTTCCCACCATGCGCAGGAGATAGTTGTAGCCGATGTTGTGTGGGATCGCCACGATGAGGCCCCCCACCGTGGTGATCAGCGCGAGCGAGATACCGCCGGCGAATTGCGATGGATCGGAAAGCCCCTGTTTCGATATCGCCGTAAAGGCCGAGAGGATACCCAACACGGTACCCAGCAATCCCAGCAGCGGCGAGATGGTGGCGATGATCTTGACGGTGTTCAGACCGGATTCGACCTTGTAGAGCGCGGCGTTCATCTCGTCCTTGAGCAGCGCCAGGATCACATGCTCGTCCTTCAGGGGGACACCCTTGCTCCTGACCGCGTTCACGATCGAATCGGTGAGCGATTGTACGCCCCGTTTACCGACAGCGAGGAATTGGATCAGCTTCCAGATCATGATCGAGTATCCTATGATATTGAGCACGACCAGGATGTACATGATCGGTCCGCCCTTGACGATATAGCTGTATAGTGTTGACATTTCGTAAAATCTCCTTGATTAGTGAAGTTCGTACCGGATTGGCAGGATCAACTCCCACCGCTCCATCTCGAGCGCTTCCGGTATCGGATCCAGTCGGCCGATGTTGTTGACGGCTTCGAGCGCCGCCTTGTCGATCAGCGAATAACCCGAAGCCTTCGAGATACGCACCTCGCCGATTGCTCCGTCCGCGAGAATGGTAAAAGCCACCTCGACAACACCCTCCTGCTGCATTCGCCTTGCGGAGCGGGGATAGCGCTTGTACTGCTCGATGGCGCGATAAATACCCGTTATGTATCCGTCCCTGATCTCGCCGACCTCCTCATCGGTAAGTGCCGGTGCGAGAGGTTCAAGCTCATGAAAAACATCCTCGATCGGCGCGTACTCGACTTCGGGAACCGGTTCCGCCAGGATGGTTTCGATGGGCTTCTTGGAGATCACCGGCCTGGCGGGTACATCAAGCTTCTTTCTGACCTTCTTCTCCTTCTTCGGCTTTGGCTTGATTTCTCGCTTGGGGCGCAGGATAACGCGGTCAACCTGCATGATCTTTCCCGACTTCGCATGTCGGGCCTGCGGTCGCTCCCTGAAAAGCTTCCAGGAGAATGCGACTGCGTGGGCGGCAAAGACAGCCGCGAATACGAGAAGCAGGTATCGTCTTAGCATCGTTACATCTTTCCGTTATTCAGACAAAGCAAGCTGTGAGTCCGGAGGACGGACCCACAGCTCTTACTGCGTTAACACCTACAGACACTAAAGCCGTGCTTGAATTCCGGCGTAAATCTGGCGGCCTCGAAGGGGACCCCAGATATAACCTACATCGTATCCACCATCAGCATCGTACATCAGCGGAGAGACGTCATCGTCGGTCTGGGTGTAATCGAGCAGGTTCTTTGCGCCCAGGTAGAGTGTTATTCGATCCAACACAGTTTTGGAAATCTTCGCATCGATCGTGTAGTACGCCGGTGCGTCCGTATCTTTCATCGATGAGGCGATGACATTGCCTTCATCGTCGATCTCGTCATAGCCTTCGTAACCATATTCGGTGAGGTCGCGTCCGCCGACCCAGGTTCCGGTCATGCTTGCCGCCCAGCCTTCCATGTCGAAGTCGAGCATCAGCTTGGCGCGGTCCTCGATCTGAGCGAGGAATTGCTCGGTCTTGTATTCGTCGTTGTACATGAAGTGCTCGTAGCTTACCGCGACGTTGAACGGCTCGAAGAGCTGGTAGCCGACCACACCGTCGAGCACGATGATCTCGTGCGTTTCGTCGCTGTTAACCAGCGCGAAGCCGTCGTAGCCATAGTCGTGTTCGTCGGTGATAATCGCCAGGTTCTCGACCTGCGTGTAGTTGAACGACACCGTCGATGTAACGCGATCCGTGTCCAGCGAGAGCGAGTAACCGGCGGACATCGAGGTCTCGATGTCTTCCACTTCGATTCCGAAGCCATCTTCCAGAACGCCGTGTTCCGACTCGAAGAACGTGAGCGGAGCACGGTATCCGCGGCCCGCCGAGAAGCGGGAAACGAGCAGGTCGCCGTGATTCCAGCGAACATGGAGGCGCGGAACGACCACGAAGTCGTCGATCTCGTCGTCGTCGCCCTTGTCGGTCCAATCGACGTTGATCTTGTCGAGGCGAACGGCCGCCGAAACCTCGACGGCTTCGACCGGTGTCCACACATCTTGCAGATACAGGCCCATGGATGACATCTCGAAATCGTCCTTATCGAGTCCGAGGACATTGTAGAACTCGTTCGAGCGCGACCAGAGATGCTCCTGCTTGGTATCGACACCGGTCGTCAGCAGGTGATCGTCGTGAACCAGGTAGTTCATGCGGATATCGCCATAGTAGGTTTCGTCTTCCGAGTAGTAGTCAGCGCCTTCGTAAACGGAGTCCTGTATCTGCTTCGAGCCGCTTGCGCTGGTTACAAAATTGATACGATCGTTCAGGTGGTGACTCCACTTGACAATCGCTTCGTCACGCTTGGTCGTGATCGCTTCGAGGGTCGAGAGCGGATTGCCGTTGAAATCGTTGTTGACGTTGTTACCCTCGAACGATTCGTCATCGGCTTCGGTACCCTGCATGGCGCCGTAGTGATCGGAAACGACGGGCCCGCCGAAGACATCCGATTTCTGGGTCGTCAGTCGCACATCGAGGTTGTTGCGCAGATTGAAGTCGTGCGAAACGCGTGCGGACACGGAGTAGTTCTCGATCTCGGGGGATTCGTTGACGCCGTTGTCGTCTGCATCGAACTGGCCTTGCTTGTTATATTGTGCCGCGACGGTTGAGCGTGTGCGTCCTTCGTTGATCACGCCCGTTCCGGTTACGCTCAGACCCTTGTAGTCGTTGTCGCCGTATCGGAGGTCTGTTATGATCTCGTTCTTGAGCGCTTTTTTGAATTTGATATTGATCACGCCACCCATCGCGCCGGGTGCGATCAGGGAAGCGCCGCTGCCGCGAGCCACTTCGATACTGGCGATTCCGGCGGTGGTGAGCGCGTCCATACCATAATAGCTGGATACGGTGGAGTGCATGGGAACGTCGTCAACCAGTACGGTCGTATGTTCACCCTTCATGCCGTTGATCCTGATGCGCTTCATGCCGCACATCGAGCATCCGGTGGCAGACTGGATACCCGTTTCGTTATCGACAGCTTCCGATACGGTGTCGGCCTGCTTTTTTTCTATCTCTTCTTCTGTGACGACGTCGGTCTGGATGATCACGTCTTTTAGTACACCCGCCTTGACGAGCCGTTCTTTGAGGTCGGTCACTTTCACTTCTTCAAGTTTCTCTGCCGCAAACATCGTAAAGACGACAGCAAGGAACAGAATGATTGAAATCAGTTTTTTCATTTTACCTTCTTTCGTTTTGTATCTTTTTGATTATATGTTCTTTAACAGCGATTGCGCCCAGGAGACGATCCGGTCTCTCGATGCTTCCGCGTCACCGTTCACCTTGAGGATTTCAAAAACGCTCTCCGCGCAGCATTTCTTCATCCGATCGAAGAGTATGTCCGGCGCTGTGCAGAAGTTTGGCCACGAGTCCTCACCGACGCCAAATGCCGCGAATTTCTTGCCTTGGAGATCGATCGACGCCATGTTGCCGTGAAACTCCATCATATCGTCCTGCAATTCTCCGTCGCCCCAGGTGGATGACCCGATGACGATCACATCGTATTCCATCAATATTGCCGGCTGGACCTCATTTACGTTGCAAAGCAGAGCATCGATCCCGCCTCCCGCGAGGGTTTCGTGGATCATGCCTGCAATGTTCGCGTTGTTGCCGGTCGTGCTTCCATACACAACGATTGTCTTCATGATGTTTCCTCCATTTCTTGTATATATGACCTTTTCCTTTCATTGTAACGTTTTGCCTGCTTCAACCTGTCGTAACCGAGCATGATTCCGAGGATGAAATCTTCCTCGGGAGAAAATTCTGTCAGTGACTTCTTGCCGATGTTTCGAACCGCTTCGACGCATTCGCTATCGCCGAAGAAGATATTCGATTTCTGCTCATCGACGGGGTGTATATGATACGAAATACCGATCCGCTGAAGCTTTCTTTCCGCATAGAACATCAGATTGCTTTCGAGCGTGTGCAGAATCAGGTTGCGAACCCCTTTTTTGTATTCATAGATATGGTGATGAAATATCTGGATGGAACCATCCCTCTGGATTAAGAACACATCGCCCACGGAATTTTCCATGGGGCAATCCCTACCCGGCTTTTCCATTTCCGTCTTTTTGCAGCAACCTTTATAGATGATACCCATATCGAGCTCCTGTAGCAGCGTCGATTTTGTTAGGCGCACCTAACAATGTCAGGAACAACTAACCCTTGCGAGCTGTCAAGATCAATCTGTATTTTTTTACGCACTGCCAGCCCAGAACGCAGTAAGTCACTGCGTTAAATGAAATAGCACTTCTCGCCCAGGCATGTGAATCAATCATAGCCCAGGAAACGACACACCGCCTCAACATCGATAACTTATTATATAGATAGCTTTAGAACATGCACGCAGCGGAAAATGATTGACAAAACCCACGCGACTCGGGTAGTTGCGGTAATTCACGAATCGGCATCATAAGGAGACAGACCATGCGCAAAGCAGCGATTGTAATTATGCTCGCACTTGCCACAATGATCTTCGGCCTGGAAGGCAATCCAGACTCGGACAGGATCGACATTTTCTACAAAAACAAGACACCGTCGCTGCGGGTCATGGAGAGGGCGTTACCGGTTGTCATGGAATACGCGGATCGCTACAGTATCGAGATGCATGAGATTACCAGCCCTGAAACCGAACCTCTGATTGATAAATACAATCTTCCCGAAACCCATTTCCCCTTCGCGGTCGTCGTCAACGGGCACTTCTCGCTACAAGTAGATGAGCGACAGGCAGACCTGCTGCATTTTCCGCGCTTCATGCACGGGATCGGCCGTCACGAGGGAAACTGGTCGCTGGACGACCTTCGCCACGCGCTGGAGCATCCGGAGATGCTGATCGAAACCAACGTACCACCGCAACTCCCCGAGACCGATGATGATCATTGCCCTGAATAAGGGCAACGATGAGATAGTTTTCGGAAAAACAGCTTGACGAGAAATAACACCCATGAATATTGAACACTGTTAGTTATTTGGAGAGGTTATGCAAACGCTCAAGGACGAAGTAAGACAGCGCATACTGGACGAGGCCAGAGAAGAATTTCTGGAGCACGGCTACCAGAAATCGTCGTTGCGTCGCATTGCCGAAGCTGCGAGTCTATCTGCAGGTAATGTTTACACATACTTCAAGAGCAAGGACCGCCTTTTCACGGAAGTAATGCGCCCGGTGACATCGATTATCATGGATCACTTCGACAGCATTGGCAAGGAAGGAATAGAAGAGAATCGACACAAATGGACCTATGAATACCACTTGAAGATTATCCCGATCCTGGCGCGCTTCATTGATGACAATCGCGAGATGCTGGAGCTGCTGGTTTTCAAGTCGTATGGCTCGTCGCTGGAGAAATTCAAGGACGAGGTGATCGACCTATACACCCAGCAATCGCTTGGCTTCATGGAGAAGGCCAGGGAGGTTTTCCCGGAGATTCGGGACGGAATATCGCATTTCTGCATGCACAATATCGCGTCGTTTGGGTTTACGGCGATCACGGAAATCCTGATGCACAACATTCAACACGAGGAGATGATAACCTATATGCAGGAAATTATGGCATTTATGTACTTTGGATATCAGGGCGCGATGGGCTGCAGTTTCGACGAAATCGCCAGCCGCCTTCGCTAATTTTTTTTAGAACAAAACCAAACAATGTTCAGTATTGGAGGAACAATGAAAAAAATACAATTGATTTGCGCAATCCTGGCACTGACGATCGTGATACCGATCGCCGGAGAAAACCTTACCGGAAGGGAAATCATGGTTCGTGTGGATGACCGCGAGGACGGCGACGATAGAACGTCCGAGCTCGAGATGACGCTCATCAATAAGCGCGGCGCGACGCGCGAGCGCAAGATGAAAAGCTTCGGCAAGGATTACGGCGATGACACCAAGCAGGTGATGGTCTTCCTCTCGCCGGCGGACGTGAGTGGCGTGGGCTACCTCTCCTGGGAGTACGAAGACGAATCGAAAGACGACGACCGCTGGCTCTACATGCCGGCGCTCAGGAAGGTCCGACGCATCAGCGGCTCGTCCAGCAACGACTACTTCATGGGCTCCGATTTCACCTACGACGACATGGGCGACCGCAACGTCGATGAGGACACGCATACGCTCCTGCGCGAAGAGGAGCGGGACGGGCACCTCTGCTGGGTGGTCGAGTCGATCCCGAAGGATTCATCGGACATGTACCGCAAGAAAGTCTTCTGGATCCGCAAGGACATCGACATGACGATCCGCTGCGAATACTACGACGAGATCGGACTGATGAAGACGCTGACCGTGAGCGATATCCGCGAGATCGACGGCATCTGGACCGCGCACGAGATGTTCATGGACAATTTTCGTGAGAAACACCAGACAAAGCTGACCTTCGAGAAGGTGTCGCACAACCAGGGCCTGAAGGACAACCTCTTCACTGTCACCACCATCGAAAGGGGGCGCATCAAGTGAAACACGTTTTCATTCTCATTCTTACGCTGAGTCTCGGTACAACGGCGTTTTGCATCGACCTGAGTCTCGAAGGCTTCGTGGATGTCTATGGCGCGTCGCGGTTCGACGACGGCGAATACAACGCGCTCAGGACGCGGTTGCGGCAGTCGATTTCCACACAGTACGAACGCAGCTACCTGTTCGCGTCGCTCAACGCCGAGAAAAACCATGTCGTCGAGGATAACGATGGCATCGAGCTTCACGAGGCCTATCTGGAGTATTCGGCAGACAGTTGGGACATGCGCATCGGGCGTCAGATCATCAGTTGGGGCAAAGCGGACGGTATCCAGATCACCGATATCATCTGCCCGGGAGATTACACCGAGTACATCACCCGTGATTTCGACGACATCCGCATGCCGGTCGATGCCGTGCAGGTTCGTCTGCTACCGCTATGGGGTAGCTTCGAGGCGATCTGGATGCCGACGTTCGAGCCTGCGATCCTACCATCGGGAGACAGTCCCTGGAAAGTTGGAAAAGTATCTGAAATCGAAGCGATAGAGCCTGAGAAAAGTCTGGAAAACAGCGAAATCGCAGGAAAGCTGTCGATCTTCGCCCCCGGCTTCGATATCGCCGTCTCCGCGTTCTATACATGGGACGACCAACCGGCGTATCACCGCGTCGAATCGGGTGATTCCGTTTCCTGGCAGCCGCGCTTCCATCGCTTGCAATTCTACGGTCTGGAGCTGACCAAGCCGGTCGGTAAATTCGTCCTGCGCGGCGAGACGGCGTTCTATACCGGCAAACAGCTGACAGATCAATCCGCTCCGGATCGCGTTGCAGAAAAGGAACTGCTCAAGGGGATGTTGGGCGCCGACTGGTATCCGGACGCGGACTGGACGCTCAGCGCGCAAGTCGCCTGCGACTGGATTCCGGATTACACCGACGGACTCGACGACGAAGAGTACGAATCCCTTGCGACACTTCGAGTCTCGCGCAACTTCCTGCGGGAGACACTCGAGGTCTCGAACATGATCTACTACAACTTCACCGACCAGGATTTCTACGACCAGATCAAAGTCGATTACGAGCTTTCGGACGGACTGCACGCGCTTGCAGGCGTCGATCTCTTCGGCGGCGACGAGGAGGGAAGTTTTGGGCAGTACGAAGATAACTCGCAGGCATGGATCAAGATCAAGTACAGCTACTGATTTTCCGTGAATCAATAATGAACAATGTATAGTTTTGAGGGAGATAAAATGAAGATATCATTGAAAGAAATCAACCGCCGGTTCGAGCGTATCGGAGCCTGGATCGTGCGGTGGCGATGGCTGAATCTGGCGCTGTTTGCGCTGATTCTGCTGGCAGCGCTCAAGGGGCTTCCGATGCTGAAGATGGACACCTCGAACGACAACTGGTTTGTCGAGGGCAGCGAGATACGATTGATGGACGACATGTTCGAGGAGATATTCGGCAACAACGATTACGCGGCGGTGCTGGTCGAGGTCGATGACGTGTTCGATCCCGAGGTGCTTGCCGCGATGCGCGAGCTGAGCGACGAGGTGGAGGCGTTCACGCCGCTGGCGGACGAAGTCCTGTCGCTGACGAACCTCGAGTTCTCGCGCGGCTTCGACGGCGGGATCGACATCGACGAGCTTATACCCGATCCGATCCCGACGGACCCGGACGAGCTGGAAGCGCTTCGTCTGTTGGCGCTTGCCAAACCGGCGATCGCGGGGAAGCTGCTGTCGCACGATTCGAAGATGTCGTGGATCATGCTGCGGCTGAAGCCGTTCCCGGACGACTGGTCAACGGACGAAGAGTATCTGGCGTTTATCCAGAAGGTTGCGGAAGAATACCCGCAGTACTTCAAGGATTTCGACAGCAGCAAGCCTCAGGCGCCCGAGATGCTGATCGGGCATGTTTTCATGCAGATCGTGAAGCAGGAGAAATACGAAATCCTGAATCCGCTGACCTCCGGCATGCCGATGATCAGCTATGAAAAGCGTGCGTGGGTCAGCGCCGAGATGCCGCGCCTGATGGGGCTTGCGCTGCTGTTCTCCATCGTGATTCTGGCGATAACCCTACGCACCTTCCGCGGTGTGGTCTTTCCGGTGATCTGCGGCTTGAGCGCGATGCTGATCGTCTTCGGCATCCAGGGCTACATGGGGTACAAGATCGATCCGAGCGTGATCACGATGCCCATGCTGCTCGGGTTCGCCGTAGCGGTGGGCTACGCGATCCACATCGTGACCTTTTTCAAGCGCGGTCTGCGCGAGGGACGGGCACCCCGGGAAGCGGCGGCGTACGCGGTCGAGGAATCTGGCTGGCCCGTCATGTTCACGGCGTTGACCACCATTGGCGCGCTGATGTCGTTCCTGTTTGTCGAGGTGCCGATTCTGCGCTGGATCGGCCTGACGTCGGCCGCGATCGTCGGCGTGACCTTCATTCTGACCATAGTGATCCTGCCTTCCCTGCTCAGTTTCGGCAGGTTGAAGAGGGTCGGGCGCTCGAACGAGCAGGGTGATAATCCGCTGTTCTCGCGTCTGATGAACGGCTTCAACGACTGGGTGATGGCGCACCCGAATCTGCTGCTGGCGCTGGTCGGACTGGTGATCGTCGCCGGAATATGGGGACTTACCAGACTGGAGGTCGCCTTCGACATCGAGCGGACGATGGGCCCCAAAGTCGGGTACGTCAAGCGGATGCTGCATGTCAGCGAGACCGAGGTCGGCGCGCTCTACTCCTACGAGATCGGTATCAATTTCCCGGACAAGAACCAGGCGAAAGACCCGCAGAATCTCCGAAAATTCGAAGCGCTCGAAAAGGAGGTCAAGAGCTTGCCGCTCACCAAGAAGACCTCGTCCGTTCTGGACATCGTCAAGGACCTGAATCAGGTGCTGAACGAAGGGGATGCGGATTTCTACAAGCTGCCGGAGCTGACGGACATCCCGGAATACCGTGACTTCGATGGCACGGAAGAGGATGTTCACGCCATCGAGACGCAGATGATCGCGCAGACCATGCTGCTCTACGAGAACGCTGGTGGGGCTGAAGCGGAGAAGTGGATCGATTACGACGGGAAATGGCTGCACATGCAGGTTGACATCCACGACTACAACGCGAAGGAGCTGAAAAGGGAGTTGGATCGCATTGAGCAAAAAGCACAGGAACTCTATCCGGATGCGGCAGTGCTTATTGCTGGAACGGCGGCTGAATTCACCGTGATGCAGGGGATCGTGGTATGGGGTCAGATCAAGTCGTTCGCCATCGCGCTCGGGATTATCACGGTTCTGCTGATCATCGTGTTCGGAAGCGTACGCACGGGCCTGATCGGACTGATCCCCAACATCGCGCCAGCGCTCGTGGTGGGCGGCATCATGGGCTTTATAAGGATTCCGCTGGACATGATCACCGTGACGCTGATGCCCATGCTGCTTGGGCTCGCCGTCGATGACACGATCCATTTTATCAACCACTGCCACCTCGAATACGAGCGGGAAAGAGATTACGCGCGCAGCATTCGGCGCACCTTCATCGTGGTGGGACCGGCGCTGATGACCACCTCGATCGTTCTGGTGCTCAACTTCTCCGCTTACCTGGTCTCCGACGCCCGTTTCTTCTTCAACATGGGAATCCTGGCTGTTGCCGGTATCCTGTCGGCGCTGCTCACAGATTTCACCGTCACGCCGATCCTGCTGAAACTATTCAAGGTCTTCGGCAGCGAGGAGAACGAGAATCGAGAGAAACGCTGTTCATGAAAAACGGAAAGCACGGCTCACAGAGAGTCAAAATGGAGAATCAATCATGAAAACGATATTCAACCTGATCAAGGAAAAACGAATCGCTTTTCTTCTAACGGCCATTCTTGCAGCATTGGGAGCAATCCTCGCGATTGTTCCCTTTGCCCTGATTCACCGTATCATTAGTCTTTATATGGCACATGAGCACGCCCAGAATGTTACGACGATCAGAAATCTGTTAGTGTTCGCGCTGATTGCCTACCTGGTACGCTACTTGCTCGTGATCGGATCGTTTGTATTCAGTCATATTGCGGCTTTCGACCTGCTCTACCGTATCAGAACCCGAATTGCCCGGCATATCGGGCGTCTTCCCATGGGATTCTGGTCGGAGAACACGTCCGGTAGCATACGCAAGATCATCAACGAGGATGTCGAGCGCATCGAGAACTTCGTGGCGCATCACATTCCCGACACGGTTTCGGGAATCACGCTACCGATTGCGACCATCGCCGTTTTGTTTGCTTATGACTGGCGTATGGCTCTCGCTGCCTTGATTCCTCTTCCTTTGGGGCTTCTGATGATCAAGCTGATGTATTCGGGATTCGCCACTGGCGGAGCGAAACGGGCGGATATGTGGCAGCAATACCACGAATTCATCGAGAGCATGAATGCTTCGATTGTCGAGTTCATTCAAGGCATGCCGGTGGTCAAAGCGTTCGGAATCACAGTCAATTCCTTCAGCAAGCTGAAGAATTCGGTGGAAAGGTATCGGGATCTCACGGTCGGGCTATCCCATACGCAAACCCCCTATTATGCCGTCTTTACCGCAACCATTCTCGGTGGGGGATTGTTTATCCTGCCTGTTGGACTGTGGTTATTGAATTCCGGACAAACCGATATCCCGACATTTCTGCTTTTCATGATCCTTGGAACGGGGTGTTTCAACCAGTTCGTGAAGGTGATCATGGTTGCTGGGCATAGCGAGATGGTCTTTGCCGCAGGTAATCGTATCGGTAAAATCCTGGAGCAACCGCTGCTTGTGGAGCCCGAAGTTCCAACCATTCCGGATCGTTATGAAATTCAGATAAACGATCTTGATTTTCGCTACTCCGAGAAAGCGCCATATGCCTTGAAAAACATCGATCTCACGATTCCACAGGGGTCTTTCGTGGCTATCGTGGGAAGAAGCGGTTCGGGGAAATCGACCCTCGTTCATCTTCTTGCCCGGATGTGGGATGTTTCGGAGGGGGGTATCTCGATCGGAGACGTTTCCATCCCCAATATCGGAACAAAGGGCTTGAATCAGCTTGTGGGAACGGTTTTCCAGGATGTTCAGATGATAACCGATACGGTATGGGAAAACATCTGCATGAACCAAAGTGATGTGTCCCGCGAGGAAGTGGAAAAAGCGGCACGAACCGCACAGTGTCACGATTTTATCCTTTCCCTGCCCAAGGGATACGACACGGTGATCGGTGAAGGGGGAGAAGTGCATTTGAGCGGAGGCGAGAAACAGCGAATCGCCATGGCAAGGGTCGTCTTGAAGAATCCGCCGATCGTGCTTCTCGATGAAGCCAGCAGCTACGCAGATGCCGATAACGAATCAAGGCTTCAGCAGGCCTTTTCGGAGGTAATGCGAGACAAGACCGTCATTGTGATAGCGCATCGCCTATCTACAATCGTCCATGCCGACATGATTGTGGTTCTCGATGACGGTGAGATCGTCGAAAAAGGGACGCATAGCGAACTTCTCGCCTACCACGGCGTCTATTCGGAGATGTGGAAAGCGCACACTAGAGCCCAGAGCTGGAAACTCGATGCGCAAATCGAAAAGGAGGTTGTTCATGGCAAAGCGAACATGGAACTTGTTTCGGGGTAACGGAGGGCGCATCGCGAGCTTGATTGCGGGCAATATTCTGGCTAATCTGCCGCGCGGAGCCTTTGCGGGAATCCTCTATCTGATCATTCTGCAAGTCACCGTTCCCGTCCTGCAAGGCGGAGAATTGGAATTCGATATCTTGTGGAAGTACTACTGGATGTACATTGCCGCATTCGTACTGTACATCGTCTTTTCGATCATCGGTTCGACGAACAGTTTCGTCCAGAGCTATAAAATCAGTACCAATATCAGACTTTCACTCGGTGAGAAACTACGACGTCTTTCATTGGGCTTTTTCAAACGAAACGATCCCGGCGATGTCACGTCGAGAATGCTGCATGACGTCAACAAGGCGGAGGAAATCCTTTCGCATCATTTCCCGGATGTTATAACCGCCATTGTAATACCTCTCATGCTGGGCACCTTCCTCTGCTTCATCAATGTCCGGCTTACGATGTACCTCATTCTTGGAGTAGCCTGCGCAATGGTCTTCTTCGTCACAGGGCAGATAACGATTCGAATTCTTTCGCGCAAGCACGTCCTTGCAATCAGCCGGGCATCGTCGAAGATTCTCGAGTATGCTTCGATAATCAAGCTTCTCAAGTCGTACGATATGACCGGCAGTGCTTTCAGGCAGCTTGACGGTGCGATGCGTTATCTGAAGAAGATGAGCTTCCGTACGGAAGTTTGGGCCGGTATCCCTATTCAAATCGCTATGTTTCTGTTGGATGCCAGTTACCTACTGACTCTCTACGTTGCAACGCGCATGCACGCATCCGGCAGTCTGGAGATATCTCAACTGTTCAGTTTTGCCATTCTCGGTTACTATTTCTTTGAGCCGGTGAAGCAACTTGGCATGATGATGGTGATGCTGCGGTTTGCCAAGAGTTCAACCGACCGAATTGCCGAAGTATTCGCGCAAGATGAACCGGAATATAGCAAAGGGATCAGCGTACCCAGCGAGCACGATATTGAGTTTGACAACGTGAATTTCGCTTATCGGGATAGTGATGTCCTTTGCGGTGTCTCATGCAATCTCCCCAGGCACTCTATGACGGCTCTTGTAGGGAAATCGGGATCGGGGAAGACCACAATGACCAGCCTGATTGCAAGATTCTGGGATGTTGATTCGGGCGACATTACATTGGGTGGGATGAATATTCGAGAGATCGAGCCAAGCTTGCTGCTGAAGCACCTCTCGATGGTGTTCCAACAAGTATTCCTCTTCAACGACACCATTGCAAACAATATCCGGGTTGGAAAACAGGGCGCCAGCGATGAAGAGGTAATGGAAGCAGCAAAAAAAGCGCAATGTCACGACTTTATCATGAAGCTGCCGCAGAATTACCAGACCGTTGTCAGCGAAGGTGGACGGACGTTGTCCGGTGGGGAAAGGCAAAGAATATCCATCGCACGGGCTATTCTCAAAGATGCACCCGTGGTCCTGCTCGACGAAGCGACAGCCTCGCTGGACCCGGAAAACGAGTACGAAATTCAGCTTGCGCTCAATGAACTGATAACAAACAAAACGCTGATCGTGATCGCACACAAGTTCAATACCATTCGAAATGCAGATCGGATTGTCGTTATCGACGAAGGAAAAGTGACCGAAACAGGTAGACACGAAGAGCTCGTGAAACAAGATGGGTTATACGCTCATCTCTGGGAGCTGCAACAGGAGGCCGGTTCGTGGAAAATGAGAGCGTGATGATGTAACCTCAGACCTTACATCTGACGTCGTCAAGTTACGAAAAGATGTATCCTCGTTCAATAGAAAACATTTGTTTGAAATTGCATAGGGCATTGTTGGATACCACAGGCTTGAGTCTCATGACTCAGGCCTGTCGTGCCATTATCTTGATACTTCTCCGCTAACCTCTCGTCGTTGCATGAAGATAGCCGCAAAATCGCATGATATCCGGTATCACGCTCGTGGCAAGGCTTGCCAGTATCGTGATACTATTTGCCAAAAAGGGTGAGACTGCACAAAGGGATTACCCTGTTTGACACATTCAGAAGTTTGATCCTCAAATTTCTTGACACGTTTGTGCCCCTCGATTTTCGTATGTCCAATTGATTGTAAAAACGTCGCGCATGCGGCAAAAACGAGTAATCCTTTAACACTGTCCCGAGAGGCAAAAAGGAGGAACCATGAATCTGAAAGCACCTCGCTGACCTCCATCGTCATCACAATTCCAATCATTATTCCATGGAGGTATCAATGCAAAGCGAACATAATTTTATCGGACGAAACCTGTTCGATCTGGATGATTACAGCGCCGAGGAGATCATCGCGATTCTCGAAGCGGCGAAAGTCATGAAAACGATCAACCTGCGCGCCTACAAGAAGCTTCCCACCCTGCGCGGCAAGACGGTCTGCACTCTGTTTTTCGAGAACAGCACCCGCACCAGGATGTCGTTCGAGCTGGCGGCAAACAGGCTCAGCGCGGACGTGGTGAGCTTCTCCGCCGAGACCTCGTCCCTGTCCAAGGGCGAGAGCCTTCAGGACACGGTCTATACGCTCAACGCGATGGGGATCGACCTCTACATCATCCGGCACAGTTGCCCTGGCGCACCGCATCTGGTTCACAAGCACTCCGGCAAGCCGGTTCTCAACGCCGGTGACGGACGCCACGCGCATCCCACGCAAGCGCTTCTGGACATCTTCTCGATCTGGGAACGCCTCGGCAGCCTGAAGGGTTTGAAGATATGTATCGTGGGTGACATCGCGCACTCGCGGGTCGTGCGTTCCAACCTGATCGGCATGCGCAAGCTGGGCGCGGAAGTGATCGTTTGCGGACCGCGCACGCTGATGCCGGGCCACCTCGCCGAGCTCTACGGTTGCAAGGTGGAATACGATCTGAAGACCGCGCTCGAGGACGCCGACGTTGTGATGGGCCTACGAATGCAGTTCGAGCGGCAGACGGACGGGCTGTTCCCCAGTCTGGACGAATACACGCGCCACTACGTGCTCTCGAAGCAGACCATCCGCTGGGCGAAGAAAGACGCCCTGATCATGCACCCGGGACCGATGAATCGCGGGATCGAAATCCTGCCCGAGATCGCGGACAGCCAGCAGAGCCTCATCATCGAGCAAGTCGCCAACGGCGTCGCGGTACGCATGGCGATCCTGTTCCTGATGCTCGGCGGCGAAATGTAAGGAGGAAATCATGACAACCCTGATCAAGAACGGAACCATATATTACAAAGACACCTTCCGCAAGCTGGACATCCTGATCGAGGACAAGGTTATCACCGAGGTGGGCGAAAAGCTCGATGCAGACGCGGAGCGCGTGATCGACGCCGAGGGAAAGCACGTGTTTCCGGGATTCTTCGACCTGCACAGCCATCTGCGCGACCCGGGCCAGATTTACAAGGAAGACATCGTCAGCGGAACCCGCGCTGCGGCGAAGGGCGGCTTCACCACCGTCTGCGCCATGGCGAACACGGAGCCGATTGTCGATAACATCGCAACCGTGGAATATATTAAAAGGAAAGCGAACGACCTCGGCTCCTGCAAGGTGCTGGTGGTCGGCGCGCTGAGTAAGAAATCCGAGGGGAAGGAGATCGCCGAAATCGCTTCGATGCTCGAGGGGGGCATCGTGGCGGTCAGCGACGACGGTGGCTGTATCCAGAACGCCAAGCTGAAGCTGAACGCGTTGAAGTACGTCTCCGGCTTCGGCATCCCGGTGATCGTGCATGCGGAGGACTACCACCTCGCCGGCAAGGGCCAGATCAACGCCGGCAGGATGTCCACCAAGCTCGGACTGGGCGGAATCCCGGGTCTGGCGGAAGAGATCATGATCGCGCGCGACATCATGTTCGCCGAGAAGACCAGGTGCCCGGTTCACATCGCGCACGTCTCGACCAAACGCTCGGTGCAGTTGATCCGACAAGCGAAAGCGGAAGGGATCAGTATCACCACCGAGGTGACGCCGCACCACCTGCTTCTGAACGAGGCCGCCTGCGCGGACTTCAACACCAACACCAAGGTCAAGCCGCCGCTCCGGACGGAAGAGGATCGTCAGGCGTGCATTCAGGGACTGCTGGACGGCACCGTCGATTTCATCGCCACCGACCACGCGCCGCACGCCGATTTCGAGAAGGACCGGGAGTTCACCCTGGCACCCTACGGCATCAACGGCTTCGAGACGGCATTCGCAACGCTGTACGATAAACTGGTCCTGCCGGGCGTGATCCCGCTCGAGGTGCTGGTGCGCTCGATGTCCGAGAAGCCGGCGCGGTTTCTGAAGATCGAGACGGGCAGACTGGAAGAGGGGCTCCCGGCGGACATCGCGATCGCCGACCTGAACGCCGAGCAGCAAATCACCGCCGACACCATGCTCTCCAAATCGAAAAACACGCCGTTCATTGATCAGACCTTCAAGGGCAAGATCGTCATGACGCTGTGCGAGGGAAAGATCACGTGGGAAGCGGAGTAATCCGGCAAATCTGTCCGGTCACGCGTCTGGCGCGGATCAACGATTCCTATTTCGAGCTGTGGTTCGAGTCGGGCGAGATGGCACGGACGGTGTGCGCCGGGCAGTTCTTCGAGATCATGCGACCGGAGAGCGAGCGGTTGCGCATCCCGATCAGCGCGTACGAGGTCGATGGCGACGAGGTCGGACTGATGATCAAGGTCGTCGGCGCCGGCACGCTCGATCTGTCGAAACTCGAGAGAGGCGATTCGATCGATGTGATGGGGCCCCTGGGCAACGAATTCACGCTACCGAAGCAATCGAAAATCCTCCTGGTCAGCGGCGGAATCGGCTATCCGCCCATGTCCATGCTGAGAGCGTCGCTGGACGAAGATAGCGAAGTCCGGTGGCTGCACGGTGGACGGTGTGCGGACGACGCTTTTCCTTGCGACGACATCTATACGGACGATGGTTCGGCAGGGCACGAGGGCTTCGTGACCATCGGCGTGGAGGAGGAGCTTGCAAGCGGCGCATACGACTGGCTTTTCGCTTGCGGGCCGGAGCCTTTGCTCAAGCGATGCGCGGAACTGGCGAAGCAATACGAAGTCAAATGCGAGCTATCGCTGGAAGCGTACATGGCGTGCGGGATCGGCGTTTGCTACGGCTGCGCTGTGGCGATCCGGGAGAACGATCGGGTCGTCTATAAGACGGTCTGCAAGGACGGTCCCGTGTTCAACGCGGAGGTGGTGGTATGGAAATGACGACTCGTCTCGGACGCATCGAAATGAAGAATCCGGTGACCGTCGCGTCCGGTACTTTCGGCTTGAACTACGGCGACCTGATAGACCTGAACCGGCTCGGGGCGCTGGTCACCAAGACCATCACCATGGAGCCACGCGCGGGGAATCCTCCGCCGCGACTGTACGAAACCGAGTGCGGGCTGCTCAACTCGATCGGCTTGCAGAATCCCGGACTGGAGGGCTTCCTGCAACACGACCTCCCGCGCTACCGGGAATTCGAGCCGCCGATCCTGGTCAGCTTCTCCGGCAACTCCATCGACCAGTTTCAGCGGATGATGGAACAGATGGAGGAGCACGACGGCATTGCCGGTTACGAGGTGAACGTCTCCTGCCCGAACGTCGAGAAAGAAGGAATCGCCTTCGGTACCGATCCGGAGGTGGTGTTCGAACTGACAACGGCGCTGTCCCGGATCACGAATCGCGAACTCTGCGTCAAGTTGTCGCCCAACGTGACCGACATCGTCGGAATCGCGCAGGCTGCAGAGAGTGGCGGCGCTACGTCCATCGCGCTGATCAACACCCTGATCGGCATGGCGATCGACTGGCGTACGGGACAGAGCCGCATCGCGCGGGGTGGTGCCGGGTACAGCGGACGAGCCGTGAAGCCGGTGGCGGTTTATCAGGTGTATAGGGTAGCGCAGAAGGTTAAGGTTCCCATCCTCGCCATGGGCGGAATCTCGGACTGGCGGGACGCGCTGGAGTTCTTCTTCGCAGGCGCATCCGCGGTCGCGATCGGAACCCGCAATTTTGTCGAGCCCAGTGCGACGCTGGAAATCATTGACGGATTACATTGCTATTTGAAAGATAAATTTTCAGGGCTTTCCGATATCATTGGAAAGGTGCGAGGTATAACCCCCCTTTGATCCCCCCTTATCAGGGGGGTGAGGAAAAGGAGCAAACAATGCAAGAAAAAAGCAAGATGATGGACAAGACAGCCATGCAGCGTGCGATCAAGCGTATCGCGCACGAGATAGACGAGCAGAACAAGGGGCTGGAGAACGTGTATCTGGTCGGGATCAGGAGTCGCGGCGTGCCGATGGCGGATCGTCTGGCGGAATACCTGAAATCGATCGACGGGGTCGAGGTGCCGACCGGTATCCTCGATATCACGCTCTACCGTGACGACCTGACAACGATTTCGCACCAGCCGGTGATCAAGGGATCGAAGATCGACTGCGAAGTGCAGGGAAAGAACATCATTCTGGTCGATGATGTGCTTTACACCGGAAGGACCGTGCGCGCGGCTATCGACGCGATCCTCGATTTCGGCAGACCGGAGAAAATCCAGCTCTGCGTACTGATCGACCGCGGCCATCGCGAACTGCCGGTGAAGGCGAACTACGTTGGCAAGAACATTCCCACATCGGACGAGGAGATCGTCAAGGTGTGCTTCGAAGAGACCGACGGCGAGGATTCCGTTCGTCTGATGGTGCGGGACTGATATGGGCTTTTTCGAGAATTTCCTGCGCGCGAGCAAGAGAAATGAATCGCTGGTCTGTGTCGGACTGGATACCGACCCGAAAAAAATACCCGCATTTCTGGGCGACCAGTCGAACCCGATGACGGCGTTCAACCGCGCCATCATCCGCGAGACCCGTAACTACGCCGCCGCCTACAAGCTCAACTACGCCTTCTATCTCGCCGAAGGAAGGATGGGCATGGAAGCGCTCGAGGAGACGCTCGACATGCTTCGGCAAGGCGATGTGCCGGTCATCCTCGACGTCAAGGTGGGCGATATCCCCAACACCATGAAGCAGTACGGGAAGAGCTTTTTCGGCAACTATCGCGTCGATGCCATCACCGTCAATCCGTTGATGGGCAGGGACACCGTCGAGACCATCCTCGATATCGAGGGGAGCTACTGTTTCGTGCTGGCGGTGACGTCCAATCCGGGCGCGGTCGATTTCCTGAAAGCGGAATCGTTGCACGAACGGATCGCGGGATGGCTGGGGGAAAGCGACGCGAAACGTCTCGGCGCCGTGGTGGGTGCGACGAACACGGACGAGCTGGCCAGGATGCGCGAATTGATGCCGGAAACCCTCTTTCTGGTGCCGGGTATCGGTGCGCAGGGCGGTGATTTGAACGCCGTGGTGCGGCTCGCTTCCATGTCCGCGAGCGATCCGAGGTTCATGGTCAATTCCTCGCGCGGGATCATCTACAAGTCGAACGGCGAAGATTTCGCGCAAGCCGCCGGTAACGCCGCGAATGACCTGCGCCGGAAGATACGGGAAAGCCTGAAGACGATCGCATGAAATCTCACGTTCTGATTATAATGACGCTCCTGGCGGCGATTTTATCCGCGTGGGAGCGTCCCTATTTCTTCAAGCAGGACGGTAATCCTGCGTCGCGCTCCGAGTGGTTTTACACCACCTGGAACTTTCGGCTCGAATCGTCGTTTGAAGATGATGATGACGATGCCGGTCGAATCAATCTGAACCACCTTCGACCGACCCGCTCCGGCTGGGGCTACTTCGCGATGGCGCAATATCAATACGAAGGCGACGATGGCTGGACGATCGGCGGTATCGGACTGTCGCGACGATTTTCGTCAATGCTGTATGCCGGACTCGATCTTGAAGCCGGATGGGGCGAGCAGACGACGGTCTCGATCCACCCGGGTCTGATCTTCATACCCTTCGGCAACCTCCGCATCGGTGTGCATGACCGCTATACGAATCATCCAGACGAAAATCTTCTCAACGTATCCGCGTCTGCAATCATCAATCAACACATCACGACGCGCCTTGCGTGGGATACGGACAATGTTTACGACGCCGAAGCGCTGTTCGAGCTGAAAGGCATCGGGGTGTTCGCAGGCATGTCGCTGGACGCGGACGGTCCGTTGCGCGACACGATGTACCGGGCGGGACTCGCGTTTCAGCTCGAAGGGTGGTTTGCGCGGTACGGCGAGACCTTCGACGAACGGAAGGAGATGCCGCGCGATTTCAGGATGGCGTACTTGCAGGGCGACTTTACGCCGCCGGTGCGATTCGAAGCGCGGCACTACGTCGTCGAGAAGTCGCCGCGCCAGTACCGGACGCTCGCGATCACCGAATCGATCGAGGATTTTCGACCGGACGAGACCGAGATCACCATCGAGAAGGGCGACAACCTGACCCGGATCAGCCGCAATCTTCCAACCAATGCAGATCCGGCGTTCCGCGACAATATCCGGGCGATTGCCGAATACAACAGCATCGACGATCCGTCGCGCATTTACGTCGGGCAGAAGATCAGGATTCCCGTGTTCAAGCCGGCCATCGATACATTGAGGATATCCGATGCCGACCGGGCGCTGATCGAGGGGCTTCTCGACCGGACCTACAACACGCGCATCGTGGAGACATCCATTTCGAGCGCGCTGTGGCGTTTCCGTCTTGACGGTGTGTCTGCCATGCGCGAACGGCTACCGTCGCCCAGCCTGCTGGATCATCCGGAGCTGCTGAACGCGCAAGCGCTTTCCCTGGTCTATTCCGGTGAGTACGAGCAGGCGGCGGAACTGCTTCGCTGGGCGCTGAAATCGCGCGAGGTATCGCCGATATTGCAGAGGAATCTGGAGCGGATTATGAAGCTCGCGGGGGATGACGATGAAGGCGAGTAGCGTCGTCTTTCTCGGACTGATCCTTCTTCTGACCGGCTGCGTCGTGGTGCCCAGGGACGAGATCGAGCCGTACGAAACGGCGGTCGGAGATTACGAAAGTGGTCGTTACCATCTGGCGCTGCATCGTCTCGACGCGTTCACGGAGAGGGATAGCCTCTATTATCCTTTAGCAGCCGCGATGGCACATATCCATTACGAACTGGAGCATCCCGAATCGGCATCGTTGTGGCTGGAACGCGGGGCGAAACTTTCCGACCGGCTTTCGGGTGAATACCTGGCGTTCAAGGCGGATCAAAGCCTCGATGACAGCCAGACGGAGACGCTCGGTTTCCTCGACTACGTGACTTCGATTGCGCGGCGCTACGGGATCGACACCGGCCTGCTGCTGGCGGTGATGCAGCAGGAGAGTTCGCTTCGGGCAAACGCGGTCTCGCCCTCCGGTGCGGTGGGAATGATGCAGCTCATGCCGGCGACCGGTAAGGCGCTCGGTATGACCGTGCCTAAAGAAAACTACGTGAAGAAGCCGCCCGTCCGCGACCACGAAATGGACGAGCGATTCCATCCGGGCAAGAACATCGCCGGCGGGGCGAGTCATTTGAATTTTTTGCTCAATCACTACCGATATGGATCGCGTAACACCAATCTCTGCAAGGCGTTGGGCGCTTATCTCGCCGGCACAGGGAACGTCCGCGACACGATCCCCGCCTACTGTAACCACTACATCAAGAGGATCGCGGAATTCTACCGGCAGAATCGTTATCAATTCGGCCACCATCGCGAGTTGGAAAACACGTACTACAAGCTGAATCCCGAAGCGCCCGGATTCCAGCGCGATATCCGGTCCGAGTTGTTCCCGCCAAAGAAGATGAAGCGCGAATACGAACGGATGCGAAATATCGTGGATGACCGGGATCGTGCGATCACCGAGAGTCATCTGGCGTTGATGGCGGAAGCGCTGGGAATGCCAGATTCGGCGATGGTTCACTACGATGACGCGCTTGCCATCCTGCCCGACAATCAGCGTATCCGCTACAACCGTGCCGCGCTTTCGTTCAAGATGCAGGACTTTTCGGCGGCGATCGACGATCTGCAAGTTGTCGATACTTTTCCGGCGCTGGTAATGACGATCTCGGCATGGATATCGCTCGGTGAGTACGACCGGGCGAAGGAATTGCTCGACGACGCGCCGGACTCTTCGGATATCCATGAGCTTAAAGGCATCGTCTCGATCCTCGATGGTGATGTCGAGTCCTCGATTGGACATTTTCAAGAGGCGATGGAGTTGCGTGGCTCGCAGACCGATATCAACAACCTTTTATCTGCCGTCTATGCGCGGTATTACACCGATAAAATCGAGGTCGGCTATGTTCCGGTCCGGCGCACGGGTCTGGGTGGATCGTCCTGGCTGGAGTGGCCGCTGCCGCAACGCTACATCTCGTCTTACTTCGGATGGCGCCCGAATCCGATCGAAACCAACTGGATGAAGCGCGTCGAGCAGATGGAGTATCACAGTGGCATCGATATCCCGGCAGGTGGGGGAGAGCCGGTTCATGCGGCCGCGGACGGCGTTGTTTGGGAATCGAGCACGTACGAGAACGCCGGTGAATCGATCTATGTCCGGCACGATAACGGCTGGTTCACATGCTACTACCATCTTCGCGAAAGGCTGGTTGAAAAGGGCGAACCGGTGAAGAGGGGCGATGTAATCGGGCTGGTGGGCTCGACGGGCAGGTCAACCGGCAATCATCTGCACTTTGGTCTCTACGATCGCAATTGGAAGCCGGTCAATCCGCTGCTCTATCTGACGGGGTATTGATTCCGGCACCCGCACGTATCTTCGCCCGATCCCGCACCTATGACGTGTAACACCACGTCTTCGTCGTGAATGAACACGCCATAGGTGCGGGAAACGAACAAATCTACTGTGCGGTGGCTCGCAAAGCCCAGAGCTCACGATCGGGGCGCTATCTGTCGTTCCTGCGGAACTTGTTGCGAGGTCTATGCTTCAGGATTTGCCGTGTTCAGGATACGGTTCAGGACATCATCGTCGGAGCGAGCGCTGTCGAGAAAATCGGACGGGTCCATGCCGTGTTCGAGGTGGTAGATCAGCGCTTGCAGGCCCATCTCGAGTTTGTCGATGCGGCGCACGAAGATCGCTTCCGGTGTCTCGCACTTCTCGAACTCCATCCACAGCTCGAAGAGGTCGTCCTTCTGCTCCAGATACGAAAGCGCTTTCTCGACCGACCGTTTCTCCCGGACATGCTTCTCTTGCGGTGAAACGCCGTCGTAGGGCGTGATGTCGCCGGCTTCGATCTCGCCCAGTTCGTGGATGAGCGCCATCTTCAGCACCTTCGATTCGTCCAGCTCGGGGAAGTACTCGCGCGCGAGAACCCAGGCAAGCATCGCCGTTGAGAAGCTGTGGTCCGCGACCGACTCGCAATCCGCTTTTTCAATGCCTTTCAGCAGCCAGCCGGAGCGCGGGAGTTTCTTCAATTTTCCGATGGCGCGATGGAATTCTACCATATTCTGTGCGTCGTTCATAGTCACCTCGAGAGCAGTAAAAGCCGGTTGAGCGTTTTCGGCAAGGATTTTCGATGAATTGCTTGCGTGCTGCCGGTATCGTACTATTGTTGACGCATCGATGCGGGAAATCAGCATTCGGAAGAGTCACTTCGTGACACATTCAGAAGTTGATTTCGGGTGCATCACTGGGGGACAAATTTGGAAATGCAGGAACTGAAAAAGTGGTACGGCAAGATCAAGTACGGCGAGGATAATTTTTATAAGCTGATGCAGAACCGCGTGCGGGAAATTCTGCTCGTGGCGACCTTTTACGACGCGTTTATCTTCGAGCAGGACGGCAGGCTTTCCGAGCAGATTTATCGGGAATACAAACAGTTACAACTTAGCACGGCGCCGCGCATTACCAGCGTTCCGACCGGTAAACAAGCGCTCGAATTGCTCGGACAACGTCCGTTCGATCTGGTCATCACCATGATGCGCACCGGCGATGTGGGGCCGTTCGAGCTCTCTGAAGAGGCGCGCAAGCTGCATCCCGATCTGCCGATTCTGCTGCTGCTAAACGTGCAGTCGGACATCGTCATCATCGAACGCAACCCGCAACGCATGAAGCACATCGACGACGTTTTCCTCTGGAACGGCGACACATCCATCTTCCTCGCCATGATCAAGTCGGTCGAGGACAAGCTCAATATCGAGCACGACACCCGGCAGGGTCTCATCCGCGTGATCCTGCTGGTGGAAGATTCGATCCTCTATTACTCGCGCTTCCTGCCGCTCTTGTACAAACTGATTCTGCGGCAGACGGGCAGGCTCATCGAGCAGGAACAGAGCGATATCGACAAGCGTCTGCGGATGCGCGCGCGACCCAAGGTGATCCTCGTCCACAACTTCGAGGACGCCGCCCGGATGGTCGAGACGCACCACGACAATCTGGTGGCGGTAATCTCCGATGTCCGCTATCCGAAGAACGGCGCGCTCGACGGTAGCGCGGGATTCGACCTGATCCGCATGGTGAAGGACGATCCGTTCGACATCCCGGTGATCCTGCAATCGTCCGAGCCGGAGAACGCTGCTCGGGCGCAGCAGCTCGGTGCGGATTTCCTCGACAAGGATTCGGTCACACTGCTGGAAGACTTGCAGAAGATCGTCATTCGCGATCTCGGCTTCGGCGACTTCATTTTTCGCAATACGGAGGGGCATGAGATCAGGCGCGCGTCGAATGTCATGGAGTTCGAGAAGTGCCTCCAGAAGGTTCCGGACGAAACGCTGGTATGGCACGGAACGCGCAACCACTTCAGCGCCTGGCTGATCGCGCACGGCGATATCGACCTTGCGCGCCGAATCCAGCCCATGAAGGTCGGCGATTTCCACGACCGCAATCAAATGCGCGACTACCTCAGAACCATCTTCCACGAGGCCAGAGCCTACCGCGACCGTGGCAAGATCGTACCTTTCGCGCCGCACAAGCTGGACGAGGGAGATCAGATTCTACGTCTGTCGGAGGGTTCTCTGGGCGGAAAGGGACGTGGTCTGGCGTTTCTCAACGCCATCCTCGCCGTGACCGATATCCAGTCGCGCTACCCCGATCTGGATATTCGGCTTCCCATGACCGCGATCATCGGCACCGGCGAATTCGAGCGGATTCTGGCCGAGATCGAAACCGCCGAGGATGTCGGTGAGGAGGTTTTGCGCGACAAGCTGTTGCAGGTAGAATTGTCACCGGATATCAGGCTGAAGCTGATGCAGATCGTCGAGGGGATCGACAGACCTCTCGCGGTGCGGTCGTCCGGGTTGCTGGAAGATTCGCAGTCCGCACCGGTGGCGGGATTGTACAAGACCTTCCTGATTCCCAATTCGCACCCCAATCCCGAAATACGACTGAAGCAGCTCGAAGAAGCCATCCGGCAGGTCTATACCTCCGTGTTCGCGTCCTCCACGATTCGGTACCTGAAGAGCCTGCACTACCGTTTCGAGGAGGAGAAGATGGCGGTGATCGTGCAGGAGGTGGCGGGGCAAATGCACGGCTCGTACTACTATCCCGCCGCGACGGGCTATATCCAGTCGTACAACCGCACGAACTACCGGACGGGTCAGCCGTCGAAGGGTATCGCTGTCTGGACGATGGGGCTAAGCGACGAGAGCATGGATTGCGCCCCCCGATTCGTCTATAATCCCGCGAGCCTTGAAGAATTCGAGCGGAACGACGAGGTGAAGGGCAGGAAATTCCTGGCGATCGATCGGTACAAAGTCGGGCCGGTCGCGATTTCCTGCGGGCAGTATGCCTGTTCGATGGAGACGTTTCGACCGCTGGAATCGAACAGCTCCAGACGGGTGTTCGAAGCGCTCAACGAGGTGCTGTTTCTTGGAAAACGAGCGCTCGGAATGCACGCCGAAATCGAGTTCGCCTTCGATGGCAACACCCTGTATATCCTTCAGATTCGTCCGCTCCCGCAGATATCCGGAAAATCGCCCATCGACACGAAGAGGCTTCTGCCGGACGATGTTCTCATTCACACGCGGAACAGCATCGGGAACGGTACCTATACCCCGATACGGGACATCGCGTACTTGCCGGAGGGCGAAATCGACAACGTTCGCGACGAAGACCTGCGGCAACTGAACCGGAAGCTTCCCGAAGACTATATTCTGATCATCCCCGTAAGCTGGACTAACCGCAGCGACTACAAATCGACGCTCTTGCAGTGGGTCGATGTCGATCGCGCCCGACTGATCGTCGAGACCACGCCCCACGCCGTCGGGTTGCCGCGAAACAGGCATTTCATCCACAATCTCGTCGCCATGAATACCGGTTTCGCCACCGTCATACTCGATCATCCGGAGACGGTGTTTCGGCTCGACGAGATCGAGCAATCCACGCTGGTCGATCGGTACGGCGTTTTTCGGCATTACCGGTTCGAATATCCGCTGGCGATCGTGCTCGACGGCAGGGAGAGTTCACTCACCGTGTGCCGGTTCAAGCCGGAGTATATTCGGGAATGATTATCTGCTTGACACCTGCATCACCCAACGTCAAATGATATGTATCGAAGAAATGGCAGGTTGCAGATGACGTATATTTTTGCCGGACGGTGGTTGACGTGACCGATCGCGTGTCCAGAGCCCGCGTGCTGGCGGTGGGTAATTTTACCAAACTGTTTATCAAGACCGTCATCGCGCTGATCCTGGTGCGGCTGCTCTCGAAAGAGGCGTATGGCAGCTATCGCCAGCTATTCCTGATCTATCAGACCATCTCGTCGATTCTGTTCCTGGGTCTGCCGCAGAGCCTGCTCTATTTCGTGCCGCGACTCAAGGGCAAGGACGAAGGTACTCTGCGCAGAATTCTGACCCAGACGTTCACCATTCTGTTGGGATTGGGGGCAGTATTTGCGGTGGGAACGCTTCTGTTGCGTGGCCCCATCGGCAGTTTCCTGAACAATCCGGAGCTGCCTTCGCTGCTGGTGTTCTTCTTCCTGTATCCACTGTTCATGTTCATCACGCAGTTCTATCAATCGGTGCTGCTGGGCTTCGAACGGAGCGGAAAGGCGGCGTTCTTCGGTGTGCTCAGCGTGGTTCTGGACTCAGTTTTCATTCTCGGAACCGCCTGGCTGACCCGCGATCTCGGCTGGATCGTGATCGGGATGGTGGTCTCGTCCGCATTGCAATGGCTGTATGCGCAGATAAGCCTGAAGGGTGTCTTCAAGCCCGATTTCCGGTTCGACGGCTCGCTTCTGCGGGAGCAGCTCGACTACGCGGTGCCGGTAGGATTCGCCAACATCCTGGGGCTCCTCACGACCCAGATCGACAAGGTGGTGATCTCCAGCTATTTCACGCCGGACGTGTTCGCGGTATTCTCGATCGGCGCGACCGAAATCCCCTTGATCTCGGTGCTGATCGTGTCTGTGAACAATATCCTGTTGCCCTCGCTGACGCGCATGGACCCCGAAAAGGACAAGAAATCCATCGAGGAGGTCTATAGCGGCGCGGCACGCAAGAACGCTCTGATCATCTTTCCGATCGTGATATACTTCTTCATCTTTTCACGCGACTTCCTGGTGATGCTCTATTCGAGCAAGTACGCCACGGCGGAACCGTTCTTCCGCATCTACCTGCTGATTCTGTTTCTGCGAATCGCGACGATGGGGATTCTCCTTAAATCATACGGACTCACCAGATTCATGTTTCTGACCAGTATCATCATGCTGGTGCTGAATGTTGTTATGAACATCGTACTGATCGAGCTGATCGGTATCACAGGACCTGCCTGGGCAACGTTAGTCATTACCTACCTGTTGTTTTTCCTTTATTTATGGATCATCCAGCGCAAGCTGAACTTCAGTCTGACCCGACTCTTTTCGCTGAAAAATCTGGCGAAGACGCTCGTCCTGTCGATTGCGATCGGGATTCCGTTCTGGTTCCTGATTCCCTGGTCGATCAACCCGTGGCTGAAATTTCCGGGTCTCTTCATCGCCTACATCGGGCTGTACTATCTATTGGGGCGGCTGTTCGGCGTGATCAAGGATTACGACCGCGACATCATCGTCGAGGCGATTCGAAAGTTCGGGGTGCGGCGATGAGAAACGTGCTGGTGATCGCCTATTATTTCCCTCCGCTGGGCGGGGGCGGTGTTCAACGAACCGCCAAGCACGTCAAATATCTGTCGCAGTTCGGCTATCGCCCCGTCGTGCTGACCGTCGATCCGCGATTCGTGCGCAAGGTGAAGGACGAAAAACTGCTGCATGACATCCCCGCGGACGTGTCGGTCTATCGGACGTTTACGCTGGACGCGGACTGGCTGTTCAAGCTGCTGTACGGATTGAAACTGGTCAGCGTGGTGCGCTGGTTGGTTCGCAACGTCTTCATCCCCGATATCCAAATACTGTGGCTGCCGTTCGCGCTGTTTCGATTGAAAAAGATTCTGCGTCGGCACCGGATCGATCTCGTTTATGTGTCGGGAACGCCCTTTTCGTCATTCCTGATCGCGCGTCATGTGAAAAAGCGCTGCCGGATCCCACTGGTACTCGATTTTCGTGACGAATGGACCTACCATCCCGAGTTCTTCGATTTCCCGCCACCCGAATTCGTACAACGGATCGAGAGGCGGATGGAGATGAAGAGCCTGCGCTCTGCCGACGCGGTTGTCAATCTGACGAATGTCATGCGCGACAACTTCCTCAAGCGCTATCCGTTTCTGAAGGACACCCCCATGCCGGTGATTCCCAATGGCTTCGACGAACAGGATTTCGACGGTGTTTCTCCGGTCGGCAGGGACGATAACACGATGCGCATCGTGTTCGCCGGAACGCTGTACGGAAAGCGCCGCGATCCGGAGATTCTGCTGTCCGCGGCAAGGGAGCTTACCCGGCAGGGCGTCGTCGATTTCCGGATCGACATCTTCGGCAGAAACACGGCGGCGAATTTCCTGAAGCCGGGTGACGAGAAGCTTGCGAATGTCTGCGGATATGTCTCGCACGATCGCATCGTCCGGGAAATTCAGGGCGCTGATCTGTTGCTGATCATCATCAATCCGGGTCCGAATTGCCGGTCTGAATACACCGGAAAGCTGTTTGAATACATGCGTACCGGGAATCCGATCCTGGCGATCGTTCCGCCTGACGGTGTGGCGGCGGATGTCGTCCGGAAAACGAAAACCGGATTCGTCGCGGATTCGTCGCGTCCCGAGGAGATCGGGGAAACACTGTTGGCGTGCTATCGAAGGTGGAAAGAGGGTACGCTGTCCGTCGAACCGGACGAGCGCGAGGTTGGCCGTTACGAACGACGGGAACTGGCGGGGCAGCTTGCCAGGCTCTTCGACAGCCTCTTGCAGAAAGGAGACCGCGATGTCTAGGTATGACAAGTGGCATGTCGTCGAGATGGTGAGAAAGCCGCAGATGCTGATGGTCTATGTCGATCCGTCCGCGTTCGTTCTCGAGGACATCAAGATTCTCAGGAAGAAGTACGATGTCAGGGTCTTTCATTTCGACACCTCCGGGTTCGAGAAAGGTTTCAGAGGTTTTTTCCAATATATCGGCACGTTTTGGCGGCAACTTGTCTGGCTCCTGGTCGAACTCAGGGATGCGCACATCCTCTATGGCTGGTTCGCGGATTTCCACATGCTGCTACCGGCGTTGATCGCGAAGGTCGCGGGGGTTCCGGTGGCGATATCCCTGGGCGGATACGAGTGCATGAAGATGCCCTCGCTACAGTACGGCGTGTTTTCGACGAAGCTGCGCGCTTTCATCGCCAGGATCGTGTATAAAAATGCCGGTCTGCTGCTTCCGGTGACGGGGCGTCTGGCGCAGGCGGATTCGGTATCGAAAAACTGGCCCGACGCTTATCCCAATGGATTCCTGGTAAATATCCCCGGGCTTCGAACACCCTGGAAGACGATGCATACCGGATTCGATCCCGATCGATGGCTTCCGGGTGACCATGAGAGACCGCGCCGCGTGTTGAGCGTGGCGATTATCAAAAACGAGCGCACCTTTCTACGCAAGGGGATGGACCTCCTGATCGAGGCCGCGCGGCTGCTGCCGGATGTCGAGTTCTGTTTGACCGACATCCATCCGGCCATCGAGCCGGTCATTCGGACGAGATACAAACCGTCGCAAAACGTTCGCCTGATGCCGCCCCGGGAGCGGGATTCGCTTCTGGAGCTATACCAGGAGGCGTCGGTATATGCGCAGGTCTCCCGCGCGGAAGGATTGCCCAGCACACTTTGCGAGGCGATGCTCTGCGGCTGTATCCCGGTCGGAAGCGCGGTGTTCGGCATTCCGCAGGCGATCGGCGATAGCGGGATTGTCGTTCAGCTTCCCGATCCGAAACGCATCGCGCAGGCAATCCGGCAGGCTCTCGACATGGATTCTTCCGTGCGTGAACAGGCACGGAATCGGGTGATCGAACGGTTCTCGCTGAAGCTGCGCGAAGAAAATCTGGTTTCGGAGCTTGAAAAACTTGCACTCAAGTATGGATGAAATAGTGTGGTTTTCAGGTTAGAATCCGGAGAAATTTTAATGGAAGTCAGAATCAACGAACTCGAGCATATACCGGAGACCACCGGCTCCTATCTCATCCGGTCGAACGGCAGGGCGCTGTATGCGGATTTCTCATCCGACATCCGCGGTAGTGTATCGTTTCTACTCAATATCGACCGCGATGGATTGCAGGATGTTCGCAACAGCCAGAACACCGTCGTATGGAAGAAGGCGGATTCTCTGTTCGAGGCGATGGCGGATTGCCGTGAGCAGACACTGAAGGAGCAGCCGGAACTCAACCAGCAGATCAGGCTGTCGGACGATTACGTCTATCTGGCGATCGATTTCGTGAACGCTCCGGTCTTTCGGTTGGAGACGTTCACTACCGGGAATCTGTTCTACGTGGGGCCGTTCCGCAATCGGTTCAAGCTGATGGACATGTTATATACCATGAGTGAACTGACCGGGACACCGGTCTGCGATGAACCGGCACAACCTTGCTCACGCTTGAAGAATAAAAAATGCATCGGCTGGTGCCTGAAAAAGCAGGATCAGTCCGCGATGCTGATGAAACGATTTCTGATACCCGATTTTAGCTGGCTCTCCGAGCTGAAACGCAAAGCGGACGCGCTCATGGACGACCTCGATTTCGAGAACGCGGATGTCCTCAGCAGGCAGGTTCGCATGATCGAGCGTTTCTACGACAACATTCGCTTTCTGCATTGCACGAAGCAGATCGAGGGGAGTATCGAGTCCGGCGCCAGGACTTACCATGTCCGGTACGGACTATTGCAGGGCATCCACAAGGATGGAATCGAGCATGTTTTCCGGAGCGACAGACCGATGCAGTATCGGCATAGCGAACGGATGGCGGTCGATAAAACGGAATACGACGAACGACGAGCGGTCTATCTGTGGTTCATGGAGCATGAACCGGAGAAAATCTCGTCCTGGATGGACCGTGGCATAGAGCTTTTACATGAAAATAACGAGGAGGCAATATCGTGACGAAACTTTGTGATTTGTCTATAGTAAAGGATCACCGCAGGGGGAAAGTGCGGGATATATACGATCTGGGCGAAGAACTGCTGATCGTGACGTCGGATCGGCTTTCCGCATTCGATGTCGTGCTGCCGCAGCCGATACCGGACAAGGGTAAGATTCTGACGCAGATTTCCATCTTCTTCTTCGAGAAGACCCGCGACATCATCGGTAACCACCTGCTGGCGCATCGCGTCGAGGATTACCCGAAGGAATTCCATCCCTACAGGGAAGAGCTCGAGTACCGCAGCATGCTGGTGAAGAAGACACGCGTCGTGCCCTACGAATGCATCGTACGCGGTTATCTCGCCGGTTCCGCCTGGAAGGAATACAGCCGGACGGGATCGTTCCGCGGCGCCGTGCTGCCGGAAGGGATGAAGAACAGCGAGGCGTTCCCGAAGCCGGTCTTCACGCCATCGACCAAGGCAGAAGAGGGCCACGACCAGAATATCTCCTTTGCCGAGATGCGGTTCCGCATGGACGAATGGCTGGCGGATCGTCTGCAAAGAGTCAGTTTGGAGCTGTTTACATTCGCGCACGACTACATGAAGGAGCGAGGTATCATCTTTGCGGACACCAAGTTCGAGTTCGGCACACGCAGAGGCGAGGTGTTCCTGATCGACGAAATATTCACGCCCGATTCCTCCCGCTTCTGGGATATGGAAGATTACGAAGCCGGCAAGAACCAGTCCAGCTTCGACAAGCAGTTTGTGCGCGACTATCTGGAAGAAACCGGCTGGGACAAGAAGCCGCCCGCACCTAATTTACCCGAAGAGATTATCCGGCGTACGGCGGATAAATACACCGAAGCGTTCAAACGCATAACCGGATTAAAAGAACTACCATGGCAGTAACGATTCTGATCGTCGATGACGAACAAAGCGTGACCGATTTCCTCGAACTCGAGTTGGGCGACCTCGGCTACGAGATCATCACCGAGAATTCGGGCTACGAAGCGCTCAGCCACGTGATGCAAAACGAAGTCGATCTGGTGTTGACCGATATCGCCATGCCGGACATGGACGGTTATCAGCTCTATTCGCGGATTCGCGAGTACGACGAGAACCTTCCGGTGGTGATGATGACCGGCTTCGGATACGATCCCGGGCACGTGGTAGTGAAGTGCCGCAACGACGGCATGCAGGACATCGTGTTCAAGCCGTTCGATATCGAGCAGCTTCACGGCGTCCTGGAGAGGAATCTCGATTCTGCGCGTAAGAAAGACTAACATCCTTGCGCTGGTTCTTCTGTTTGTGGCGGTCTCTCTCTGCGCACAGACGGAAATCCGCAAGCTGGATCGTATCACGCTGATCGCCGCGAAGAAAGACATGAAAGCCGGGATGTACCTGGCGGAGAAGCTTTCCATGCGGATCGAAGGATTCGAAGAGAAGATGGGGCTGTATCCGCAGTTTCCGTACCGCGTACATGTCGCCGCGAACGACAAGGAATATGCGAAATTCTCCGGGAATGCCGGCGGTATCATCGAGTTCAGCAACGCGTTCTACTCCCGTAAGGATCATACCGCCTACGTGCGCAATCCCGCCGATCTGCACGATCTGGACGGAACCGTTACCATCCTGCTGCATGAGTACATCCACGCCTTCGTGTTCCGCTACTTCCGGAACGCGCCCCTGTGGTTTCACGAGGGGATGGCGGTCTATTACGCGGAGGGACTTCCCTATCAGAGGTTCCTGGCGTTTCTTCAGTTGTACCTGTTCGGCGGTGTTCCCAGGCTGAACGAGATGATCGACGGCTACCCGAAGAATCCGGTGGAGTGGGAGGCGTTCTACATGAAATCGGCCTACGCGGTCGATTACATGCTCAAGGAGAATCCGCGCCAGTATTTTACAATGTGGGACAGCGCGCTGCCGGTACGCGACTTCGACCGCTCGATGCTGAGGGGATTTCAGGCATCGAAGGAGCGCTTCGGGAACCGGTTCGACGAATATCTGCGCAGGAAGATGCGGCTGGAGCTATTGGTCGGATTCTCGATCGTTATCTGGACGATCCTGCCGTTTCTGGTCATTATCGCCTGGATTCGAAAGAAAATACTGAATCGCAGAATCCATAAAGGCTGGGAACAGATGGAAAACGAGCCTGCAACGGAAGAATCGGCGACTCGTTGAGAAATTGCTTGCCTAATCACAGGTACCAATAAAATTACGGACAATAGATCATATTGATGGAGGATGCTATGTTCAAACGAATGACGATCGTACTGACGCTCGCGATTCTCGTGGTGTCGATGTACGCGCAGAATATCAAAGTAGGTGTGCTGGGGATCGAGAATGTCGATTCGAAGAGTAAAAGCATGGTTCGCTACTTGATGAAGGGTGATCTGGACGATATCTTCGAAAAAGAAGAGGGTATGGATCTGATCGACCTGGATCAATCGACGAAACTGACCGAGAAGGAAGGGTTCACGGACCTTTCAGCGCTCGGACGAACCGAAGTGGTTTCGCTCGGCGAGAAGCTGGAAGCCGATGTCGTGTTCTGGGGATCGGTCGCCAATCTCTCCCGCACCGATTACCGTTTCCAGGTCAAACTGCTCTCCATGAAGACCCAGGATATGCAGTTTCTCACGATCGACGTCACCACAAATAAAAAAGACCGCCAGGCGCTTCTGGCGAAAGAGCTCTTCCCCGTGATCCAGAGCATGGCCGGTGAAGCACTGAACAAGCTCTGGGATATCCCCTACCAACAGTTTGTTTCCAAGAATTTCGAAGCCGCGGAAGAGGGTTTCCTCAGATATCTCGAAGCCGATCCGAACCGCGCGGATGCGTATTTCTATATGGCGATGATGAACTACGAAAGTAAGAACATGGAAAAGGCCGAAGAATACGCCATGACGGGTATGGAGAAATTCCCGGACGACGCAAGGTTTATCGACTATCTGGACGCGATCTACAAGCAGACCGGACGGTTGGAACAGTCGGTCGAGGTGCTGACCAAACTCGCGGAAATGAAAGACGACGACACCACCTGGCTGCGTATCGGAAACCGCTACGCCGACATGGAATATTTCGACGAGGCGATCGAAGCGCTCGAAAAAGCGATCGATAAGAACGAAGAGAACAACAAGGCGCACTACCGTCTTGCCATGATCCTCTTTGATCAAGAGGAATACGAAGACGCGCTTCCGCACATGCAGGCGGTTGCCAATGCCTTCCCGGAAGACGAAGAAGTCGCTCGTAAACTGGCCATCTGCTACAACAAGACCGGTCGGCTCGACGACGCGATCGCACAGTATCAGGAAGTCATCCAGGACGAGCCGGAAAACAAGAAAGCCTATCTGAATCTCGCCGGTGCGTACCGCGAAGCTGCTGTCAACGCGCAGGACAAGGGTGAAAAGGCTAAATCGGCAGACTACAACACCAAGGCGCTCGAAACCCTCGACGTATTGCAGGGAATCGATTCGGAAAACTACCTGGTGTATCTGCGAAAAGCGGACGTCTATATGGCGCTGGACAATCTCCCCGACACGGAAAAGGCCGCAAAGAAATCGCTCGACCTCAATCCCAACCAGTACGAAGCCTATATGATCCTCTTCCAGGTTACTCAGAAGAAGGGATACGCCAAGTACAACGTGCTGGTCGAAAAGGAGAACTTCATCAGCGAAGAATCCAAGGCGGGTAAGCTCTACGGCGATGCGATGGACGAGAAGATCGCGGAGAAGAACGTGGTCAAGAAAGCGACCAACGACCTCTTCCGCGAAGCGATGTCCCACCTGAACAACGCGCAGAAGAATACGGACAAGGCGTCGGTGCTCAACGACATCAAGAGCAAGAAAGCGATGCTCCAGCCGCTGATAGAAGGCACGACACAAAAGAACTGATCGCACGATCGGTAGAATATGTTTAGGCTCTCCAAAGTGAGAGCCTTTATTTGAAAGACACGAAACAGCCGCTGAAGGAATGCCCGGATTATTGCTGCAAATAATAGCATGAAGGAGACTTGCAATGAAAAACGCTGCTTTGCTGATTGTTCTTCTCTTGACCTCATTGACCGTATGGTCGATACCCGAAGGAAACGGAACGTCTGATTCTCCTTACCTGATATCTTCATTGGATGACCTGGCATGGATGTCCACGGCTTACGATTGCTACAATTGCTATTTCAAGCAGACTGCCGATATTGACGCCAACATTACCGAATGGTGGGCCTGGAACGGTTCTCTGTGGGTCTATGAAGGTTTCACGCCGATTGGCAGCGAGGATCACTCCTTCAAAGGCCACTACGACGGTCAGAATTATACCATCAGCGGATTGACGATTCGTCGTCACTGGTATGTGGGACTTTTCGGACATATCTCCGCCGGCGAGGTAAAAAATGTCAATCTCACCGATATCTTCTACAGCGGCACCGCCTGTGTCGGTGGAGTATGCGGTTGTTCTCAATGGGGCAATACGTTGAATGATTTCTCGAATTTCACGAACTGCCATGTATCGGGTTCAATCTGGAGCGATGATGGCGATATCGGCGGGATTACCGGTTACGGCCCGAGCACCGATTTCTACGATTGCACGAGCGATGTCGATATAACCGTGGAAGTCGATGGCTATGCCTATCGCGATTATGTGGGAGGAATTGTCGCGGCTGTCAATGATGGCAGCCATATTGTTCGATGCAGCAACACGGGAACGATCGTTTCGGATAACGATCTGGTTGCGGGTATTGTTGCATCGGCAGCCTTCTATTGCAGCATCCAGAAGTGCGTCAATACAGGCTCCATAACCGGGCCGACCAGGGTCAGCGGGATCGCGGGATACATGGAGAATGATTGTCGCATCGAGGACTGCTGCAACCTGGGCGCGGTCACGGCGACGGATGGATCGGGTATCGCCGGCGGGTTATGTGCCTATAGCAAGTATCTGTATAACGCCAATATTTTCAATTGCAGCTTCAACGCCGGAGCGGTCTCGGGCGGTACAAAGGGGGCGCTCATCGCTACGGGCGATGGTACCTATACTATGAGCGGCTGTTTCTGGGATTCGGAGACGGTCGGGGTATCGACATCCTACGGCGGAGGCGGAACGGGACTCTCCACCCATGAGATGACCCATCATCTGGCGAATTTCGTCAACGCAGGCTGGAATTTCAACCTGACCGTTATCGGCGAGCCTGCTGCCGGTGTATGGCGTTTCGATAGTCTATCGGACGACTACCCCAGCCTGACGTGGTTCGGAGGATTCCATTATCCGGCTCTCGAGGCTTCCGGCAGTGGTACGCCTGAATCACCCTATCAAATCAACAATTTGGCCAACCTTCTCTGGCTGATCAACGATTCCAGCGTTTGGAGCGCGGACTTTCTGCTGACCTCCGATATCGATGCCGGCTCGCTGACAGCGAAGACCGGAGGCGCTACTTCCATCGGCAGCAACACCAATCGCTTCACTGGCACGTTCGACGGTGACGGGCATACCATCAGCGGATACTATAACAACCATGCTGCGACGGACTATACCGGATTCTTCGGCTACGCATACACCGCACAGATCGGCAACTTGATCCTCGAAGACGTCGATGTCAGAGGCGCGACGTTCGTGGGCGGGCTTGTCGGAACGTTGAGCCACGCATCGGTTTTCGGATGCTCCGTGTCCGGCGATGTTGACGGTACGACCAACGTCAGCGGATTGATCGGGCAGCTTTGGGGTAATTCCACCATTACCGAATGCGTCTCGACAGTCGATGTCGATGGTGAAACCCGGGTCGGCGGCATCGTCGGATATCAACAGGGTGGATCAGTGAAGCGTTGTTTCAGCTCCGGGGACGTGGAAGGAAGCAACTCGGTCGGTGGACTCATCGGAAGCTCGAGCCCGTCTTCGCCCTATACATGTACGATTCAGAACTGCTACAGCAATTGCTATATCGACGGTGGCGGCTCGCTTTACGGTGGCTTTGCCGGTTACCTTGGGAGCGCTACCCTTACCCATTGCTACTCAAAGGGCAGGGTCGATGGAAGCGGCACGTCCGGCGGTTTCGCGGCGGTGGCGTCGGGCACAAGCGCTACGGGCTGCTTCTGGGACGTGAACACATCCAACAAGTCGAACAGTGCTGCGGGAACCGGACTCACCACCGAGCAGATGAAAACGCTTTCCATCTATCTGGATGCAGGCTGGGACTTCGTTGGCGAAACGGCGAACGGAGCCAATGACTTCTGGAACATGGACGGCGTAAACAACATCGGCTACCCCTATCTTGCCTGGCAGCCCTACGATCCCGTATCGCTTGAAGCGCCGCAAAATGTGATGATTTGCGCCGATTCCTCCGGCGTGACGATCACCTGGAGTCCGGTCAGCAACGCGAACTGCTACACCGTGTTATCCTGTGATACACCGGATGGGGAATTCATCGAAGACAGCTCGGGCGCTTATAATGGGGAATCGTGGATAGCGCCCACGCCGCAGGGAAACCGTTTCTACCACGTTACGGCGGTTCGGAATTTGGGGCGGTAAAACACCGGATGGGACCTCTTCGAACGAGACCCGCAGGATGTTGCTTCTAAAATAGGTTAAGGTTTAATTCATGAAGGCAGGTCGTTCGGCCTGCCTTTTTGCGTCGCGCCATCTACGTATAGGGCCCTGCTGCATATTTGATGAGCGCTCACAGAATTTATAACAGACACGCATCGATTTTGTTACCTGTTCCCACTCGATTTGCAACAGAGCCAAACAAACTTCTGAATGTGTTACGTAGTAACTCTTCCGAATGTTTGTTTCATCATTTTAAACTTCTGTGATTTTGCTTGACACTGAATGGGACAGACACCATTATCACACTGGAGCAGAATAATGTACGATATTATTGACGCGCATGTCCATTACTCGAAAATCGAGCGGTTCAGCGAAACCGCCGACCGGATTGTCCACACGCTGTATTCGGCAAGGGGATTTCATGGCGAATGCATGCGTAGCGGCGTCGTGTCCGCGATCGGGATGGGTCTGACCGAGAGCCGTAAATGGGGCTTCCCGGACCAGAACACCACCAATCCGATGCTGCTGGATATGGATGGAAAGACGCCGGATATCCTCCACGCCTGCCTCGGGATCAATCCCTACCGGCTGGACGCAAAGTCACTGGTGGATATCGAAAGCGCGCTGGACGAAGAGCGCGTCGTCGGCTTCAAGCTCTATCCTGGCTATTATCACACCTATCCGACCGACGAGGTTTACCAGCCGATCTACCACCTGGCGGAGAAACACGATATCCCTGTCGCGATCCATAGCGGCGACACCTACGGGCCGCGCGCGTTGCTCAAATACGCCCACCCCATGTCGATTGACGAGGTCGCCTACCACTACCCCGAAGTGCGCGTCGTGATAAGCCACTTCGGCGATCCCTGGGTGATGGAAGCCGCCGAGATCGTCTATAAGAACAACAACGTCTATGCCGATCTGTCGGGGCTGATCGTGGGCGACGCGAACAAGGTCAAGCGCTTCATCGACGAGCCGCTATTCATGGACCACTTCCGCAAAGCGCTGATCTACTGCGACCGATACGACAAGATTCTGTTCGGCTCGGACTGGCCGCTCGTCTCGATCTCGTCGTACGTGAAGTTCATCGAAGCGCTTATCCCGCAAGACTTTCGTAAGGCGGTGTTTCACGACAACGCTCTCAAAGTATATACAAAACTAAAGGTAAAGGAGAACAACAAATGAAGAGGTTGATCTTGATTGTAACAGCAGCCGTCATGCTGATTTCATGCGGCAAGACGGTACCGAAGAAACTCTATGTATTCAACTGGACGGACTACATCGAAGCGGAACTCATCAAGCAGTTCGAAGACCAATACGATTGCAAAGTAATTTACGACACCTACAACTCAAACGAAAACATGCTCACCAGAATTTTAAATTCGGAAGCCTCCTACGATATCGCGGTACCCAGCGGAGACCACGTGGCGATTATGATGAAGAAGGGACTTCTGGAGAAGCTGGACAAAACCAAGCTGCCCAACTGGAAGAATCTCGACGAATCGATCCTGATCAAAGCGAAGACCTTCGACGAAGACAATGATTACAGCGTTCCGTACTTCTGGGGAACCTGCGGATTGATGTATAATCGAAAGTATATCCCGGACGAAGAAATGCAGGGTGCCTCCTGGCGCAAGCTGGGAGACCCTCAATACAATGGTAAAAACGTAATCACCATGCTCGACGACGTGCGAGAGGTCGTCGGCGCAGCGTTGGTCACGGCAGGTTACTCGGTGAACGAGACCTCCGACGAAGCGCTTGCGGCAGCCCGGGAAATCCTTGGACAATGGGACAAGAATATTTCTCAGTTCGATTCCGACTCGGCAAAGAACGAGATTCAGGACGGAACAACCTGGCTCGCACAGATTTACAACGGCGACGCGATGCAGATCATGGACGAAAACGAGGACATCGGATTCGTGCTGCCCAAGGAAGGCTCATCGCTGTGGATCGATTGCCTGGTGATCCTCAAGAACGCCGAGAACAAAGACCTGGCATACAAATTTATCAATTTCCTGAACGAAGCCGGGGTTGCCGCAGCCAACGCGGAGTACGTCCAGTACGCCACCCCGAACAAGGCCGCTCTCGACATGCTTCCCGAAGATATGCGCGAGAATTCGATCATTTACCCCACCGACGACTTCCTCATGAAGAGCTACCCGCTGAAAGATATCGGCGAGCAGATCATCAAGATCGACAAGCTCTGGGAAGATATGCGCGGCAATGCGATGCTCGAGTAATCGGCACGATATTCCATCGACGATGGTTGGGCAATCCTCAGGGGTTGCCCTTTTTCATGACCAAACATCCGAATGTCCTACTGAAAGGAGGTCTTCCGAATGCTTGATTTTCTTATTCTGGAAACCATCGGATGTCTGTACCCCAAATCAACATTCATAAGAACCTCCGGTGCATTCGGAAGTTGATTTCCTCGTAGCGCGTGACCTCGTTCACGGAGAATGCCAAGCTGGAGCTTGGCGGACCATAGAGAAAGGCAGACAGGGAGCTCTGCGCCCGACAACGGAGAAGAGAATCGGTCGTGGGTTTTTCCATAGTTTCATTTTTCAGGCAGCGGAATATTTTAATTGCAGGATTTACGCCATGGCGTTGTCTTTTGTCGTGGAGTGTTCATGAAGAGAGATCGATTCGAGACAGTCGTCTCACGATGCAGCCGCAAGCTGTTCAATTACCTTCTGAAGATGGTTCGGAACCGCGAGGATGCGGAAGACCTCTTGCAGGAGGTGTTTACGGCGTTTTACAACAAGATGCCGAAGGTGGATGAGTCGTATTACGAGTCGTATCTCTACCGTGCCGCCCACAACAAGGCGATCAATCTGATCAAGAAGCGTGGCAAGAATACGGAGCTGGAGATGCCGGAGCTTCTTCAGTCCAGTGAAAAGGTTTTTGACCCGGAGCAGCAGGTGCGCGAGAAGAAGAACGCGCTCGTGCGGGAGGCGATCGGACGCTTGAACGAGCGCGAGGCCTCGGCGCTGAACCTCCAGTATTACGAGCGGAAGAGTTATCAGGAGATCGCGGATATCATGGGCTCGACGGCATCGGCTGTCGATTCTCTTCTGATCCGTGCGAAACGCAAGCTCAAGAAATATTTATCACAGGATTTCGCATCGAGCGATGTCTGAAAGTATGATGGTCGGAACGAGAAGCCGACCGGGGAGTTTACGATGAAATGTGATGAAATCAGAGAAAAGTTGAATGCCTACCTGGATGGCGAGATTGAGGATACAAAAGAGATTCGTCGTCATCTGGATACATGCTCGGACTGCCGAAGGGAGCTCGAAGCGCTCTCCTCGGTGAATGATTTTCTGTCACAGTATGAGGATGTGTCGATACCGCAGCCGGTGATCGACCGTATTCTTGCGATACCAAGGCGCAGGGCGCTGGGGAGTCTGAGTTGGTTTGCCAAGATATCGATTGCGGCTACGGCAGCGATAGCGTTTTTCCTCGGAGTCGTCACCAGCAGCGAGATTTCATCCAACAGTAATCCGTACGAGGATTTCTCGATTGGCACGGAGACGCTCTACAGCTTTGACATGGGAGGTGAAGGATGAGCAACAGGACGCTGACAATCCTGGTCATTATCTCGCTGGCGTTCAACCTGGCGTTTCTCGGATCGTTCGTGTATCATCGGTACATTGACGGACCAGATGGTCCACCGGACTTCCCACGCAAGCCGCCAAGCGAGTTTCTGGAGCTGATCCATCAAAACCGTGAGATGATACACGGATGCCGCGAGCGATTCCACGACGCCAAAGCCGATTTCATGAAATCGCTGCACGATCCTGAAATCACCGACGATGAACTGCGGATCAAGCTGGATCGTTCGATCGATCTGCTGAAAGACCTCGAAGAGAATATCGGATCGACGATGATCGAAGCGCGCAAGAATATGACTCCCGAGCAGAGACAGAAAATGTTCGAACATATGAAAAACAAGAAACCAAGAAGAAGACCAGATCGGTCTTTTACCGATTAGAAGGAGGAGAAAATGAATCGGTATATGACAATAGCAATGGTAATGATCATGGTGCTGTTCACCGCGGTGCTGGCAGCGGATTACGAGAACCCGGGCGTTCCACGCGAAGATTGCGAAGGCCCGCACGGCGGCGGATTCATGCAGAAGCTGGAACTGAGCGATGCGCAGGACGAAGCAATCCAGGAAATTCACAGCAACCACAGACGGCAGACCATCGATATCCACGCCGATATCCAGAAATTCGAAATCGACCTGCAGGAAGCGCTACGCGAAGGCAACTTCTCCGAAGCGAAGGCCGTGAGTGGCAAGATCAGCGCCAAGCGCGCCGACCTTCAGGCAAAGAAGCTCGAAATGCAAGAGCAGGTTTACAAGCAGTTGGATTCCGATCAGCAGAAAACCTACTTGCAGATGATATCCCACGGTAATCGTGGTATGCGCGGTGGACGCGACATGCATCCGCGGCACAGGAAAGACTGCGACGATGGGCCAATGAATCAGAGGAACGAACGACACAATCGACGTTCCTGAGCCATAACCTGTAATGAAGACGTCCTGCACAGCGAGGGGCTGCGCAGGGCGTTTTCTATTTCAAGAAGTCGGTGGGAAACGAACGCCTCAATTTCCTCTTGACGCTTTCATGTTACCTGAGTGTTATTAATTCAGGGATGAAAATAAGACGAGGTGGTGCCGATGATCAGGAAACTTCAGCAATTGCTCGAGAACGAGACGAATCCAGAAGAGCGCTTGACACTGCTTCTGAAACAGGTGGAAGCATACACGAAGCGGGGTAAGATACCTGAGGCGTACCAGAGCCTCGAGGAAGCTGAAGCGCTCGCCGATAACGACACATTGAAAGCTCGTTGCCTGATTCAACGCTCGAGTCTCCTGATGGGCATCGACCGCAACAAGGACGCGTTGCCGGTGCTGCTGGAATTGCAGCAGAAGATCGAGCAGGGCAGTTGCGAAACCGATATTGCTCTCCTGTACAACCAGTTCGGGATTTGCTACCGTGGGATGGGTGATTTCGATAACTGCCTCAAATACTATAATTTGTCATACGATGCATTTGCCGAACGAAACGATCTGGAAGGTATGACCGGTACCATGATCAATATCGGCAATGTCTATAACAGCTTCGGGAGACTCGAAACAGCACTCGAACACTTTCAAAAGGCCGAAGAGCTGATCGGCGACCAGGAAGGTTTCGAAGAGCACAAGCTTCTGATTAGCAGTGGGATGGCTGCCATCTACCGTAAGAAAAAACAACTCGATCTGGCGCTCGCATACAATGAAAAGGCGCTTTCGTACTGCTATCAACTCGAGGACACCCGCGGCGTGTGTAACGCGCTCAATTCGATGGCGCTGCTACGAAAGGACCAGGATCGGCTGGACGACGCGCTGGAGCTTTATCAATCCTGCCTCCAGATTTCCGAGTCCAAGGGATTCGAATCGCTGATCGCGACAGCGCTTGCCAATATAGGACAGATTTACATGCTCAAAGACGAGTATGAAGAAGCGAAAAAGTACGTTGAGCGCGGTCTGGAAGTCGCACAGAAGATCGAAGCAAGCCACCTCATCATGCAGATTTATTTCATGCACGCGCGACTGTACGCGGGTATGGGCGAAATCGAGCGGACTTTCGAATTCTTCATCAAATACGACAGAGCGAAGAGCGAGTTTCTCAACAACAAGGCGGTGGAACGCCTCCACAACCTGGAGATGAAATTCGATCTGGAGCGCAAGCAGCACGAAGCCGAAATGTACCGGCTGCGCAACGAAGAGCTGGAGGCGAAAAACAAGCAGCTCAAAGAAGCGCAGGAAGAGATACGGGAGCTCGAACGACGCAATTCAATCAACGCCATGGCGGTTACCGCAAACCACGAGCTCAATCAACCGCTCATGGTGATCCAGGGGAATCTCGACATGCTCGAATCGGATATCGAGTCGGCCGGCGAAAAAGCGATGTACCGCCTGAAGAAAATCCGCGCCTCGCTGGAACGCATCAACGAACAGCTCGCGAAATTCCGCCGATTCGAAGACGCGCACGTCGGCGAATACAGCGCGAAAACCCCGATGATCCTCTTCGAAGACAACGACTGACATACAACACGCGCACGCCACGAAAATTTCCGATATTCATACGAAGCTCACCGCCTGATTATTCGTGATTCATTCGACACCGTAGAAATGGGTGTAGATGCTTCAAAGTTCTAATTGAACTTACCTTGACGTTACATAGCAGCATAGAAACTCCTCCATATCCTGCCTGCCCTTCCTCCAGGGCAGGCGATTTGGGGAGATATTCAGGCTTTGATGACGGGTAGGCACTGGTAACTGTCTTGCAGGATGATTCGGGAAAGTTGTTACAAAAAAAGATTCTCGGGATTTCCTTTTTCCTCAGACCAATTGAATGGATTTTTCTGGATATAATCTCGAATATGATTTAAATCATTATCATTTCGAATCACATGCTCATAATAATTTCTCTGCCACAGCTTACGCTCGAAAGCAACCCAACCTTTTGTTTTCACTCCATCGATGTAACGCTTTGTCGTTAATGATTTGAATCTGGTAACAATATCGATCAAGGACAGCTTGGTGTTGCCACCCTCTTTCGTAGGGGCAGGTCCCCGTGCCTGCCCTTCTCTACCCCCAATTGGTTCTGGACTTACAGCAACGATACCATGAAAATGATTCGGCATGACGATAAACTCATCAACATGGATGTTATTATAGAAATCCTGTATCTCGATAAATGCTTTCCGAATCATATTGCCGGCGTCGTTTAAATTTACTTGGGCATTTTCCACGTCGCCGAACAAACATGAATGATTCTGTGTGCATATTGTAACATAATACAATCCAAACGAAGCGTAATCGAAATCGGGAAGACGGATAGAACGACGACAGGATTGGAAAAGCTCATCGGTCATTCGATTTATCCTTTATATATTGAGCATTCAGGAAGATGAGGGATGGGCAGGCACAGGGACCTGCCCCTACATGCGGTGAGATGGGCAGGCATAGGGACCTGCCCCTACCAATCAACACTTCTTCTTGCGCCACTCGAACCACGAATAGACCACCGGCACGAACACGAGCGTGATGAACGTCGAGCTGAACAAGCCGCCAATCACGGCGCGCGCCATGGGCGCTTGCGCTTCGCCGCCTTCGCCGAGTCCAATGGCGAGCGGGGCGAGTCCGAGCATGGTGGTGAACGCGGTCATCAGGATGGGCCGGAGACGTCTTCTACCTGCTTCTTCGATCGCCTGACAGGTCTCCATGTTTTCGTTCCTTCGCAACGAATTGGTCGTATCCACCAGCAGGATGGCGTTGTTGACCACGATACCGCCCAGCATGATACAGCCGATGTAGGACTGGATGTTGAACGTGGTACCCGTGATGAGCAGGATCAGCACGACGCCCACGATGGCGAGCGGCACGGAGAACATCACCACGAACGGATCGCGCAACGACTCGTACTGGCACGCCATCACCATATAGACCAGCAGCAGCGCCAGCGCGAAACCGAAGACCAGTTCGTGGAAGGCTTCCTGCTGCTCCTCGTAGTCACCGGCCATGATAATGCTGAAATCGCGCGGTACCGGTATCTGCTTGAGCTTCGCCTGGATATCGGTGACGATCGATCCCATGTCCCGACCGCTGATGTTGGCGGACACACTTATAACGCGCTCCTGGTCGTGCCGCTCGATGGACACGGGACCGCGCCGGGATTCGAGTCGCACCACGTTGCGCAGGATCACCGGTTGACCGTTGGAGTTGGTGAGTGTTAGATCGAGGATATCGGAAATCTCGAGCCTATCGGCGTCCTTGACCTGCACGCGAATGGCGTATTCGTCGCCGCCTTCGCGGTAATTACCGGCGGTGGAGCCGGAAAGGACGGTTTGCAGCGTCGATGCTACCTGCCGGACGGTCAGGCGCATATCGGCTGCCTTGCGTCGATCGACCACGATCAACTCTTCCGGCGTGCCGGTATCGCGACTGAGGCGTGAATCGGTAATGCCGTCAACCGTGGAAATTGCCTTGCGCACTTCTTCGGCAAGCTTGGTGGCGATGTCGAGGTCGTGACCGCGTATCTCGACTTCGATCTGGTCGGAGCTGCTCGACATGCGGCGGAAGATGAAGAGTCCCGAATTCGAGCGCACGCGAACGGTCAGCCCGGGGATTCCGCTCAGTGCCTTTCGCAGCGCCTGGGCGACATCTTCGCTCGATCGACTGCGCTCGGCGAGCGGCACGAGGTTGATCCGCGCGTCGGCGGAATTGGATTGATTGCCGCGCCAGTGCGATCCGCCGATGCTGACCTGAAACTGATCGATCTCCGGTACCTGCTCGTAAATAATCTTCTCGACCAGCTCCATCTTTTCGTCCATCAGCTCGAGCTTGGTGCCGACTTCCATCTCCGCGGTGATGCGGACTTCCCCCTCGTCCGAGGCGGGCATCAGTTCCGTGCCCACCGCCGGGATCAACAGGATGCTGCCGATCAGGAGCAGAAGCGCGACAACGGTGGTGCGGATGCGGTGATGAAGCGCGTAATCGAGGATGCGCTTGTAATGATTTTCCAGCCAGACGAAGAATTTGCCCGACGTTTCGTACGCTGACTTCACCAGACCGGGTTTGCGCTCCCCGGTACGGCTGGGATTGAGGAGTTTACCCGCGAGCATGGGTATCAGCGTCAGTGCGGTGAACATCGAGCAGATCAGCGAGAAGCTCACCACGTACGAAAGCTGCCGGAACATCACGCCGGACATCCCCTGCATGAAGATCAGCGGCATGAACACCGCCAGCGTCGTCAGCGTCGAGGCGATAATCGCGGAGCTGACCTCGCGGCTGCCCTGGATCGCGGCGTCTTTCTTGCTCAGCCCCATCTCGCGCAGGCGGTAGATATTCTCGAGCACCACGATCGAGTTATCGACCAGCATACCGATGCCCAGCGCCAGACCGCCCAGCGTCATCAGATTGAGGGTGAAATCGCCGAAATAGATCAGGCCGAAGGTGGCGATGACCGATACCGGGATCGCGGTACCGATGATGAACGTACTGCGGACGTTGCGCAGGAAGAAGAGCAGCACCAGGATCGCCAGAAGGCTGCCCAGCAGCGCGGAGGTCGCCACATTGAAAATCGAGCGCTTGATGTATTGCGAGGAATCCATGATGGGGATCAACTGAACCTGCGGAATCTCCTGCGAAATTTTTTCGAGTTCGTCGCGCACGCCGTCGGCGACGCTTACCGTGTTCGCGCCGGACTGCTTGTTGACCGCGAGCCGGATACCGGGCTTCTTGTTGATGCGGACGATCCGCGTGACCTTCTGCCAGGAGTCCTCCACCTCGGCGATATCATCGAGAGTGATCGTCTTGCCGGCGCGTTCGAGGATCACGGTGTGGCGGAGGTCGTCCAGACTTTGGTATTCGCCCGGCGTGCGAATGGTGACCTCGTAGTTACCGCGCGTGACCGTACCGGCGGGGAGGTTGACGTTACCCGATCGGATGCGGTCCAGTACCGTGTCGAGCGTGATGCGCAGCGCTTTGATTTTCTCGGGATTGATATCGACGTGAATCTCGCGGTCGAGACCGCCCCAGACGTCGAGTGCAGCCACGCCGGGAACCCGTTCGAGCCGGTACTTGATCTGTTCGTCAATAATCTTGCGCATCTGAATCGGATCGAGATTGCCCGATGCGCCAAGGAGCATCACCGGCATCGCCGCCAGGTCGAACTTGTGCAGGCTCGGTCGGCTGGCATCGTCGGGAAGCCTCGTGATCACGCGGTCGAGTCGGTCGCGGACATCGTTGGAGGCGGTGTCCAGATCGGTACCCCAGTTGAAGGTAATGCGAACGTTGCTGCTTCCTTCGGAGGAGGTCGAGGTGATGTCCTCCACGCCGGGAACGGCGCTTACGGCCTCTTCGATCAAGCGCGTCACCAGCTCTTCCATCTCCTGCGGACTCGCGTCCGTGTAGGTCGTGGAGATGCTCAGGGTGGGATAGGTGATGTCGGGCATGAGATCGACCGAGAGCCTCGACAGCGAGACCATACCCAGGATGATCACGATCAGCACCACCATGATGGTGAAGATCGGTCGGTTTACCGCTTGCTCTGAAAGCTTCATTTACCCATCTCCCCGGCGCTTTTCGGTTTTTCGTTCGGCAGCCGTATCGCGCCGCCGTCCTCCAGAAGGTGGTGTCCGAGCGTAACGATTTCTCCCTTGATTTCCGGGCTGAGAATCTCGATGCGGTCGTCCTGACGGATACCGGTCTGAATCTCCGTGAATTTCGCGGTCATGGTGTCGCGGTCGATGATGAAGACTCCTTCGCGCTCGTTGCGGCGGGCAATCGCGGAGGTGGGAATCACGATTGCGTCGCTGTGTGTGCGGAATTCGATTTGCACCCGCGCGAACATGCCCGGCTTGAGCTCGCCGTTCGGGTTCGGCACGTCGATCTCGACCTTCGCCTGGCGCGACGACTCCTGCAACATCGGTGCGATACGATTGATCTTGCCCACAAAATCTTCTCCCGGAAACGCGTCGGTATTGATGGCTGCCGGTTGATTCAACTGGATTTTCGGGTAATCGCGCTCGATTACGTCGATCTCGGCGGTCATGACGCTGTTGTCGAGGATGCTCACGATGGCGCTGTTCACCGTCAGCATGGCGCCTTCATCCACGTAGCGCTCGCCTACGACTCGGGTAGCGAGACCATCATCCCAGGATACTTTGATTCGGGTGTAGGATTGTCGTACCTCGGCGGTCTTCAGCTCGGACTTGCTCTTTCCGAGCTGTGCGATCGCCACCTGGTGGTTGGCGTAGGCGGCGTTGTATTCGGACTGCGCCTGATCCATATCCGATTCGGAGACGAAATCCTTGTCGCGCAAGGTCTGCATGCGCTGAAGTTCCCGGGTGGCGAGTTCCAGCGCACTCTTTCTCTGCACCTCCTGCGCCTCGGCGACCGCCAGATCGGCGCGCGCCTGGAGCACGTCCTGCACGTATTCCTCGTCGTCCAGTTCCGCGATGACTTGACCGGATCGAACCACGTCGCCGATATCGACAGTGAGACGTTTCAGACGTCCGGCCACCTTGGGCGCGACCGTGAAGCTGCTGCGCGGCGAGAGGGTACCGCTGAAATTGCCGATGTCGCGGATATCGGACCGGGATACCTTTGCAATCTCCACCGCGACGGGTGGTTTGCCACGCATTCCGCTATCATCCTGACCGCATCCAGCGATCATAGCCAACAGGATGCTTATCGTTATCATCACAAAAATCTGGGGTCTTCTCATTTATTCCTCCGAAGTTCGTTATCTCTGGTCGCGTTAATTCCCGCCAAACAGAAAAGATAGATGTGTTTTTCCAATTTGTCAATGCCGACACGGTCGATCATCTGCGGTTTGACCGCGTGTTTTTTCTTCCGCTTGCGAAAATCGAGCATCGGGCTGAAGCACTGCGAAAGGATGCTGTGACGGCATATCTCGACGAGATCATCGCTCGCGTCGTCGCCCAGAAGCTCGCGGATGATCTTGTTGAGCCCCTCGTGGAGCGGCTCTATTGATTTCTGCATCACATCCTGAAGGTAGCCGGTCGGATTCGCCATCTCCTTGTGGACAATATCGAAGCTGAAGTTCTGCTGATTCACGACCCGGCGAATAATCGACGACAGCCTGCCGAAAAACCGCTCCTCGACCGATGCGTCGGCCGGAACGCGTCCATCCGGCGGATAGCACGCGAGCGAACGATTGAAGGCGTGCTGCCAGCTCTCGATGTAGAGGTTCTTCTTGCTCTTGAAATAGTAATTCACCGCCGCCGGATTCGTTCCCGCCTCCCGGCAGATTTCCTGGGTCGTCGTCTCGTGAAATCCCTTCTCGGCAAATAGCCGACAGGCAATATCCAGTAGCTTTTTCCGTGTCTCGATTCCATCGCATCTCTGTTTTCGCATCGCGTCTCCTTATATCTCAAACGATCATTTGATTTATTTGTTTCACTGTCAAATGAAATTGTGATTAATTGCCGGTTTGGGATCGGCACGTTTTTCTTGACAGCATCGTCTTGGCATTCTATGATCACGAAATATTGGTATTGCTTAAAAACTTCGTAAGGACAGAAAATGAGACAACTCGCACCACGCTATATTATCGAACATGCCGAAGGTGGCCGTTTCTCCGGCAAACTGAACGCCGGCACCATGTTTATCGACGTTTCCGGCTTCACGCGCATGACCCATACATTGATGAAAAACGGCAAGGAAGGCGCCGAGATTCTGACCGGCATTATCAACCGCGTTTTCACGCCGGCAATCGACTCCATCTATCGTAATCAAGGTTTTGTCACTTCGTTCGCAGGGGACGCCTTCACGGCTGTCTTTCCCCATGATCGGATGCTCGGGGACGCGCCGGTCCGGGCGGCGATGGATATCCTGACCAGCTTCGAAACCATCGGGAAGCAGAGCACCCGTTTCGGAGAATTCAACCTGTCGGTTAAGATCGGGATATCCGGCGGTGAAGTCGAGTGGAAGATCGTCCAATGCGACAGGCAGAACGCGTACTACTTTCGAGGCAAAGCGATCGACGGAGCCGCGGCATGCGAGAAGCAATGCGATACCGGTTGCGCGGTAGCGGATTACGATACCGATATCCCCTGCGAGAAACAGGCGGTGGATGGCCATTTCCACCTGAGACCCGACCGCTGGATAATCTCGGACGAGCGCATTGATATTCAGACGTCCGATCGCGGCGCGGAGAAATTCATCCCGGAGGCGATCGTCAACCTCACGTCGCCGGGAGAGTTCCGCGACATCGTATCGCTGTTTGTCTCGTTCGACGAGGCGGGTGATCTGGAAAAAACGCTGCCGGAGATCGTGCGTCTGGCGGTTCGGTACGGCGGTTACTTCAACAAGTTCGATTTCGGCGACAAGGGCGGCATTGCGCTGGTGATCTTCGGTGCACCGGTGGGACGCGAGAAGATGTTTGCCCGGGCATGCGATTACGCGCTGGCGCTGCGTCAGCTTGCCGGGATCGATCTACGGATCGGGATGACCTTCGGGACGGCGTTTACGGGATTTGTGGGCAGCGATGTCCGTAGCGAATATACCGCGCTGGGCATGGTGGTGAATCTCTCTGCGCGGTTCGCCATGAAGGCCGATTATGGTGATATCTATGTCGATCGATTCTTCAGCGCCAACCTTGCCCAACAATACCAAATCGATTTTGAGCGGGACCAGGATTTCAAGGGCTTCCCGGAACCGGTACCGGTCTATCTTCTGAAACAGCGACTCAAGATCAGTCGGCAGATGAAGTTCAGCGGAAACCTCGTCGATCGGGAATCGGAGATCGCCGAGTTGACGAAGTTGCTTGCTCCACTCGATGAGCGTAAGTTCGGCGGACTGATCTATCTCGACGGTGCCGCAGGTACCGGGAAGAGCAGGTTGATCCATGAGATTACACTTCGGTTGACCGATTACCGCTGGATCGAAATGCCCTGCGACGGTATCCTGCGCAAGAGTTTCAATCCGATCCTGCACTTCCTCGAATCGCAGTTCGAGCAGGAAGAAAGCCGAACGCACGAGGATAATCGCGAAACTTTCGACCAGCGCTTCGACGCCTTCCTGCGGCTGGTTCTCGACCGCGATCTGCGCAGCGAGCTTCAGCGAACCAGATCCGTCGTCGGCGGTATGCTGGGACTGCACTGGGAAAACTCGCTTTTCGAGCAGCTCGACGCGCGCGGTCGCTACGAAAACACGTTGTCCGCGCTCAAGACGCTGATGATCGCCTTGAGCATGCAAAAACCGCTGGTGATCATCATCGACGACGGGCATCTGATCGACACCGACAGCTTGAACTGGCTGGTGACGCTGACCCGCAACGTGGCGGACTATCCTTTTGCGATCATTCTGCCTTGCCGCTACAAGGATGACGGAAGCGCGTTCGATCCGGGCATGAAAGAGGTCGTCACCCATCGCGTCCGGGTGGCGAATCTCGACGAGAAGGCCGCGCGGAAGATGATCGGTCAATTCCTGGGTCATCCGGATGTGACGCTGCCCGACTCGATCTTTCAGCCGGTCTGGAGCAAGAGCGGGGGCAATCCGTTTTACATCGAGCAAATTCTTTTGTATCTGCAAGAGAATCAACTGATTGCGGACGACCTGACGCTGAAGGAAGATCGCATCGAGATTCCGTCGAGAATCAACGAGATCATCATCGCGCGCGTCGATCGACTTACCGAGCAGGTCAAGCAGGCGGTACAGACGGCTTCCGTACTGGGGAGGGAATTCCCGGTGAACATCCTGTCGCGGATGCTGTACGAACCATCGGAGCGAATCGACGAGATCGTTTCCGAAGCCAGGCGCGAGAATATCTGGATGCCGCTGCAGAAGCTTCGATACATTTTCAACAACATCCTCATCCGCGAGGTGGTCTATGGCATCCAGCTCAAGCAGCGACTCAGGAACCTGCACAAGCTGGCGGCGGACACGATTCGTGAAACTTTCTTCGCCGACATCGAGCAGCACTACAGCGACCTCGCCTACCACTACGAGAACGCGGAAATCACCGAACGCGCCATCGAGTTCCTCGAAAAAGCATCGAACCACGCCAAGCGTAATTACCAGAACCAGGCGGCGCTGGAGTACCGGAGTCGTCAGATCGCGCTCCTGAAGCAGGTGCTGGAATCGAGTCCGGAACCGCGGGCCGAGACCGTCCAGTCGCTCATTACCGCGCTTCTGGAGGCGAAGTATTACAGCCAGGTTCTGGGAAACATCGAGGAGGCGAAAGCGGCGGTGGAAGAGGCGGCGGAGATTGCCCACAAATGGGGAACGCGGCGCGATATCGCCAAGACGGACCTCGACAAGGCGAACCTTCTGAAGCTGAGCGGAAACTACGAACAGTGCGACAAGCTCCTTCAGGAGGCGCAGGAATTCTTCGCGGCGGAGAACGAGCTGAAGATGCTCGGGCTGACCTATCTGGAGATGGGCGTCCTCAGCTTCTGGCAGGGAAAACAGAAGGACGCGTTCGATTACTTCGAGAAGGAGCTCCGGGCTTTCGAAGAGCTGGGAGAACCGCTCCGCGTAGCCGAAGCACTGGGGAACCTCGGCGTGATCTATCGCTATACCGGCGATTTCGAGAAATCGACCGACTTTCTCAAACGACAGCTTCTCATCGCCGAGAAGCAGGGCGACAAGATACAGATTTCGCGCACGTTGGGGAACCTCGGCTGGGTGCTGGACGGTCAGCAGAAGTACGAAGAGGCGCTGGAATACTATCGGCAGGCTTTGACCATCAATCGCGAACTCGGGCTCAAGAGCGAGATGATCCGCATGCTGGACAACATCGGCTACGTGATGCAGTGCATTGGCGACTACGCCGACGCGCTCGAACATCACCAGAAGGCACTGGCGCACGCGAAGGAGATCAACGATATCGAGTCGCTGATCAACATCCACGCCAACATGGCGCGCGCGAACAAGCTTTCCGGCAGGCTCGATGACGCCTACCGGCATTTCGAGACGGGACTCGATTTGATCCGACAATACGGCATGAGCCACTCGTTGCCGGAGTTTCTCATAGAAAAGGCAGATCTGCTATTCGAAGATGGAAAGAGAGAAGAAGCGAAAGAACTGGCACAGGAAGGACTCAAGAAAGCGGAAGAACTGAACAATGCCGAATTTACCGAAAAGGGGAGAGAATTGCTCAATAAAATCAAGAATGAATGATCGAAGAAAACTGGAGGATTTCATGAGACGACACATTTCTCTTTTGTTCTTTATCTTCTGTATCACCGGCTTCCTGTTCGCCGCCGAACCGCTCTTCCACGTGACCAACGCGGAAGAAGACACCATCTTCGCAGTCTATCCCTCCGGCATCCGGGTCATGGACGAAAACGGCAACATGATCATGATCGCCGAGCGCGACAGCATCCGTCTTTTCGTGAACGAGGATGAAACCCGTACCAGTCGCGGTAGCTTCGCCATTGGCGGAACCGCCAGCAGCACACGCAATTTCGACACCGAGTATTTCCGGCTCTCGCCCGACAGCGTTCGATTCTACCTCGATGATGAAAACAATCGTACCAGCCGCGGCAGCTTCGCCATCGGCGGAACCGCCAGCAGCACGCGCAACAGCGAAAATCAGTATTTCAACATCTCCGCCAGCGATATCCCGCAGGTGATCGATCCCAGCCGTCCGCGCCTTCTGTGGTATCCGACCAAAAACGCCTTCCTGGTCGGCCAGGTGCTGGTCGAAGACCCGGACAGCGTCGGATTGAATTCGACCGCGACCGGCTATGAATCCAAAGCCATCGGCAACTACTCGCAGGCGTTCGGCTATCGGTCGAGGTCTCTCGGGGAGTACGCCACCGCGATGGGCAAAGGCTCGAACGCCATCGGAAGCAGTTCTCACGCGTATGGCGACTCCGCGCGAGCTGGCGGCGACGACTCCTTCGCGATGGGATTCGGCGCAAAGACCATCGGTAGGGGATGCTTCGCGATCGGTTCCGCATCGCGAGCCCAGGACGGCGGTATTGCCGGAGGTATTTGTCTGGCAGACTGTAATTACAGCTTCGCGATGGGATTCGGTACCTACTCGAACGGTATCGGCGCGTTCGCACTCGGCAACCAGACCGAAGCGACAGCCTTTTCCGCGACTTCCATGGGATACAAGACCGTAGCATCCGGCGGCGCTTCGACCGCAATGGGCTACCAGACACAGGCTACAGGATTGAACGCGACGGCCATGGGTAACTTTTCGGTTTCATCGAATTCCAATGCCTTCGCGGCAGGATTTGAAGCCGTTTCTTCGGGCCCGTCTCGGTCGAAGTGATCGAGGGGGATCCCGATCAGCCACCGGCGTACTATGATGTCACCGCGCTGGACCGGAACTACCCCAATCCCTTCAATCCGGAAACAACGATTGTCTATAGCCTGAGCGGAACGGAAGGTTCACCGGAGCAGGTCTCGATCGTCATCTACAACGCGAAAGGTCAGCGAATCCGAACCCTCATCGACGGCATGCAGGACCCGGGATTCGAGAAGACCGTCGTGTGGAACGGACTGGACGATCAGCGCAAGCCGGTCTCCAGCGGTGTCTATTTCGTTCGCATGAAGACATCCGACTATGCGAATATCCGTAAAATCCTGTTGATGAAGTAGGGAGCAGGGAGGGAGGTTGTTCTCTGTTGGGCCGGAGAGATGGGCAGGCACAAGGACCTGCCCCTACCGGACGTCTGTAGGTTTTAAGGAACGAAAAACCTGAATTCCCAAGCCGCCCGCATCACTTCTCCCTTGTCCGAATGGGATATGTCGCTCGGAGGTTGGCGATTACGAGAACACGGGCATTAATTTTCAATTAAAAAACCCGCCCCAAGAAAGTGGAGCGGGTTTCAGTATTCTAACAGTTATCCACTAACATAATATCAGTAAGCTGATATTACAACGTTCATGTTTTCGTTGTTGGGATTCCAGGTTATCGCTACGCGAATCCAACATTCGACTTCGTCAAAGCCGACTCCAGCACTTCGTGCTTCCGGCAACTTTTCGCATTTTGGATTCCAGGTTATCGCTACGCGAAACCTACATTTGACTTCGTCAAAGCCGACTCCAGCACTTCGTGCCTCCGGCAACTTTTCGTTTTGACTGCGTCAAAGCCGACTCCAGCACTTCGTGCCTCCGGCAACTTTTCGTTTTGACTGCGTCAAAGCCGACTCCAGCACTTCGTGCCTCCGGCAACTTTTCGTTTTGACTGCGTCAAAGCCGAAAATGCAAAAGGAAACGATATTCCACTTTCGCTATTTCGCTTTGCGAAAGGCTTTCGTTCGAAGAATTCGTTTTCGCTACGCGAAAGACGAATTTACTTCATCAGAACCATTTTTTGTGTCATGGTCTGTCCGGCGGCATCGAGTTTGTAGAAATAGACGCCACTGGAGACGTTCTTGTTCGATTCGTCCTTACCGTTCCAGACAACCGTATTCTGACCCTGAATCGCTCTTCCCTTGAAAAGGGTCTTGATCTTCTGGCCGCGGATGTTAAACACCGAGAGTTCTGCGTTCATTTCTTTCGGAACGCTGAAAGCGATGGTGGTTTCCGGGTTGAAGGGGTTGGGGTAGTTCTGGTTCAGCGCGATCGACTGGCTCACCGAAGGTACTTCTTCCACTGCGTGGGTTACCGACGAGAAATCGATATCGATCGCCATGTAGCTGACCGTACCGCCGTTGTTGTCGCCGAGATCGTTTTGAGCGTAGGAGCCGAAGCTGTTGTCGTTGAAGTACATGATATGCAGCTTGGCGTGGTTGTTGCCAATATCTTCGATCTTGTCGCCGACATAGAGGTAGCACGGGATTTGTCCATCGAGCTGCTCGACATAGTTCCCGTCCGGGTCGCTCGGATTTGCGTTCATAACGATCGGATCGGTCCAGGTCCAGCCGTTGTCACCGGAGATCGAGATCATGATTTCCGGAACGGTTGCCCAGTCGGCGTAGTCCTCGTCGCCACCGTCGTTGTAGTACAGTTCCTTGAGTCCGTCCGACCAGATTGCCGCCATCCAGTCTTTCTCTTCGTTGTATGCGATCTTGAAGTAGTTTTCGTGGAAGGCCTGTTCGGAGTCGTAGTAGAAGATTGGCCAGCCACTCACAGCGTTGACGTTACCCGATTCTTCGTAGTATTCATCGACTTCGCCGTCTTCATCTACATCCCATGGTACGAAGGGCAGTCCGTCATTCGGGGTGGCGCTCTTCGGGTAGAGGTCGTAGCTGTAGAATTCTTCTGCGTTGCTGTCGTAGATGAAGTTACGCATCTGGTGGAAGTAGGGCCAGTATTTCAGTTCATCGCCGACCCATCCCTGCAGCGCGTACGGAGCCTGGAAGTGCAGACATCCTTCGTCGTCCCATATCGTGGTCATGTGACCCGCGAAGGAGAACGAGAAGAACAGATCGTAAGCATCGTCCGGCCATGTCGAGCCGTCGTTGTTTTCGGGATTATCGACGTACATTTCCGAATTGACGACATGGTATTCCCATTCGCCTTCGCAGAAGTTGTCGTTGATCAGGACGAAGTAATCGGGGTCTTCCACTTCGAAGTAGTCCTCGCCACCTGCCAGGTTTCCGTAGATGGCGAATTTACCATCCCACGAACATGCGGACGAGAAGAAGGGACGCATCCAATCAGGATCGGCATTCCACTCATCCATTTGCGGGATGGTGATGTAGGTCCAATCCAGTGTCGGGAATGTGCCGGATTCGATATCGGCTGTCGTGTAGTCGCAGAACGCGATCATGACGTTTTCGGATGGATTGCCGGCATCGGAGTGCGCGGTGTTGTTGTTTGCCAGAACATACACGCGGCGTTTTCCATCCTGATCGTAACTCGGCGCTTTGCTGATATAGACGTACGGCCATACGAACTGGTCGTCGTCGTACGGCGGATCGACCGGCATGGAATCCCAGTCGCTGTTCATGATGACCATGAACGGGCTGCTGAGAAGTCCGGGCGAGCCCAGAAGGTGCCAGACGTCCATTCCGAAAGCGACATCGTAAACATCGGTAACATCGGTTTCGATGTGCCATGCGTAGAAGGGATCTTGTGTTTCCGGATCGAGGTCGAGACCTACATATCCTTCATACGAATCGGTCTGTCCGATGTAGTTCGTGGAATTGATGGTCCCGTTCGGATCGATATAGGTCAGATAAGAACGTCGCTCGGCAGCGGCGGTTTCTTTACCGTGGAACGCCAGATAGACACCGCCGTTTTCCTGGATATGCATGGGGGTGCCATTGTAGCTGCCCATCATGTAATCGAAGTAAGACGGCTGGATATCTGTTGGTTCGATAATAAAGGACCACGACGGTACTTCGCGTGTTCTTGGTGCGGGGACGGTTCCTTTTTCTTTGCGTGCTTCTTTCTGGGGTCCAGCTTGCATCGCGTCGGCGAGAAGCATGTTACAAAGTAAGAAAAGAAGCATAGCAATACCCAAAACTCGTTTCATAAATCCTCCTGTTCATACAGAGCCGACATATCTGGAACCGTGAACAAGAAAAATATCTGGAGCTGGTGTAGATAAGAAACACGAGAAACCGATTCATGTCAAATGAAAAATGCGGAATTGCCAAAATTTCATGAAATCCGTGTGAAGAATTTTTCCCCGAAATGGCGAATATTACCGGTTGGCCCTCGCCCATTCGATCATGAATTTCCCGATATCGGTATTGTCGATGTATTCCCCGAAAACGGGATCGGTACCGTCGATAGCCTCCCGTATCAGTTGGCAACCTTTTCCTGCTGCGAACAGCGGCACGAGGGAATTGGTATGGCTGCCGCTACGCCATATCACCTCGGGGACGGTTCCTTTCGGTGATGGCTTGACGATGAGGTTCTTCTTCATGTCTTTGAGGTTGCCTTTCGCGGTGAGGTAGCCGCACTCGTGATCCGCGGTGATGATGAGGAGATTCTCTTCCCAGCCGCCGTTTTCGTCAATCCACGCGACGACCGTCTCGACTGCGCGGATGAAATCGGTCTGCTCCTCGATCATCCTGCCGATCTGGTTGTTGTGTCCCGTCCAATCGACAGCGCCGCCCTCGATCATGAGAAAGAAGCCGTCGGGATCGTCGGAAAGAGCTTGAAGCGCAGCGCGTGAGAGGAGCGAGAGGTCCGGCAGGCTGTCCTGCATGGGTACTTTGTAGGGTAAGGCCTTTCCATCGCCGGGTCGTTCTTGCTGGAGCGTGTGGTAGCACCTGGGAACGCCGAGGATGCGCCCTTCACTGAGCCCAACAGGCTGGAAATGGTCAGGGTCTTTCTCCTCGCGGCTTTCCTGATATCCTTTCGCAATCATCATATTGAAATGCTCGATCGCTTCGAAATCTTTTAAATCGTGGATCATATACCATGCATCGTGTTTTCCGTCTCCATCGTTATCGCCGGCATGAAAATCGGTCTTTCCGTCACCGTCGATGTTAAAACTCGTATCGCCCTTTTGGAGCGAGTTCCACACCGCATCGCCGCCGACGTATTTGCATTTTCCTCTTGTCGGGTACCCGCACCCGAAGATCAGATCCATCTCGCTTGCCAGCATCTCATGGGCTATTTCGCTGTACCTCGAACGGGCAGGCTTGTGCACGACGAAGCCGGCGGGGGTCGCATGGGAAAACATGACCGTGGTGACGACGCCGGCTCGTTTTCCGGCCTCTTTGGCTGCTTCGGTAACATTGGGCAGCGGCTCGTTTCTGGAGGTCATTCCGAGGATGCCGTTGCGCGTCTTGTGCCCGGTTGCCATGGCGGTCGCGGCGGCGGCGGAATCGGTGTGGGGATTCTTGATCCATGTGGAATCGGTCCATGCCTTTTCGGGATCGTATTCGCCCGGATGGGGATAGGTGCTGACGGCAAGCTGAACCGGCATCGAAGAGAGTACTTGCGGCAGTTTGGTGCCTTCGCTGTAGTATCCCTGAGTGTAGAAGTGGTTGAAACCGGCGCCGTCCGAAATCATCAGAATGAGGTTCTTCGGTACGGATTCTTCTGTGCAGCCCTTATAGAAGAACGCGAAAACGAGCATCAGAGTGATCGTCGCGATTCCGGCAAGCTTGTCCTTTTTCATGTAGCCTCCACTCGATGAAAATATCCGGCGTGAGAAATCGTCAATAAAAATCGGATGAGTGTTAAGAAGGGCTTTGAGATATTTGAAAATATTTCTTTACTTTTCTGTAATGAAATGGATAATGGGATTATGCGTTAAGCTTCTACAGGAATAAGTAATGAATGCATATAAACGTACTATTTTTCTCGTCGCGTTCTGCATGATGATATCATTCTGCACGGCCGGTGAGAACAAAGAAGAGGACCAAAAGATGACGAAACTCCATGAATTGAGGACACCGATCTTCTGGGCGGAAGGACATCCGGGTGACTTGAACCGCGAGAACTGGAAGGTCGAGGTGACGGGACTGTGCGAGCATCCCACCACGTTCACCTGGAAGGATTTGATGGATTTGCCGAAGACAGTCGCGGACGCCAGGCTAACCAGCGTGACGCGGTGGTCCGTGCGGGGCGACTGGGGCGGCGTGAAACTTACGGATATCTTCGATCGGGTCAAGCCAACGGAGGATGTCACGTACGTGCGGTTCTGGTCGATCGGCCTCGAGTACGACACCAGCATTCCGATGGAGACCGCCATGATGGATCGGACGCTGCTGGCGTGGGAATTTGACGGCGAACTGCTGGGCGAGGACTACGGTGGTCCGGTGAGGATTTTCTGCCCGTACCTGTGGGGATACAAATCCGCCAAGAGCGTAATCAAGATCGAGCTGATGGACCATTACGAGCCCGGATTCTGGGAGCAGAGGGGTTATACCGATTCCGGTGAAATCATCCCGACCAAGGTGCGCGACATCAACGATGAAGGAAAAGTGAAAAAGATACCGGGTGGAGAAGTTCGGGAGTTCCTGGACGACTGATTATCCCGCTCCCGGAACGGACAAAGCCTTTTTTCTATTTTCGAGCATGTTTTTTCATATTAAATGAATATCCATGGAGTTGTAAGCAGATTTTCTTGACACCGTGAATTTCTTCTGGCAAAATGAATTTATTAAATATCTTCACAAAGGAGGACAAATGAGAACGACAGCGATAATCGTCGCACTGCTACTGATTGTGAGTATGTTTACTGCCTGTGGAGGCGGTGGACCGAAAGCGCCCAAGGGCGTTCAGCAAGTTTATTATCCGGACTGGTGGCGCGTACAGGACGACACGGAACACGTGAACACGTTTGGAATGGCTACCAAGGTGTCGCAGAATATGTCGTACGATGCCGCGTACTCCGATGCCATGCTTCAGGCGGCACAATACGTCGAGGCCTATGTCAAGGGTATGGTCAAGAACTACGAGGAAGAAGCCGGGGTGAATGACCCGCAAAACCTCGCGCTGACCAGCAAGGTCGTGAAAGTCATTTCGGAAGCGAAATTCTCCAACGCGCTTGTCAACAAGCAGGAGACCATCACGCTCGAAAACAACCGCTTCCAGACCTTTGTGCGCGTCGCGATCCCGAAAGACACCATCAACAAGAATGTTGTCGATAATATCCGCAACGAAGAAGCGCTCTACAATCAGTTCAAAGCATCACAGTCCTTCAAGGAACTGGAAGAAGAACTGAAGAACAAATAGCGCACTTACCTATTGCTTTTAAAGCCTGCGAGATCGATTCTTGCAGGCTTTTTCGTTTCAGGCCGCAGACCTTTATGCGCTTGTATAACTTCTGAATGTACGACGGATGTTATGCATTGTGAATCCGGGTAATGAAATCAACATTCAAAAGACCTCCCTCCGGTCGGACATTCGGAAGTTGATTTCTTTCGCAGCGCTTAATCTTCGGTCGAGCATCCGCTGTTCCCATACGGGATTCATGTTTTTCCTTGACGGTTTTCAGAGGCTTCTGTTTTTGATAAAATACATAAATTCTGGAGAACTCCGGAGGTACGATGTTCTGGAATCAGTTTTTTGGACTCCTGTCCAACGATATCGCAATCGATCTCGGCACGGCGAATACGCTCGTATATCGCAAGGGAGCCGGAATCGTTATCAACGAGCCGTCCGTGGTCGCGCTTTCCACCGACACGAAGAAGGTGCTGGAAGTCGGTGCCAAGGCGAAAGAGATGCTGGGCAAGAACCCGGATGAAGTGAAGGTGATCAAGCCGCTCAAGGATGGCGTTATCGCTGATTTCCACATCACCGAGATCATGCTGCGTGACCTGATCCTTCGCGCGCAGCGCAAGCGCCTCCTGATCAAGCCGCGTGTGATCGTGTGCGTTCCTTCGGGAATCACGGAAGTGGAAAAACGTGCGGTGCGCGACAGCGCGCTTCACGCCGGCGCCCGCGAGGTGCATCTGGTTTCGGAGCCCATCGCGGCGGCCATCGGCGCAGACCTGCCCATCCACCGCCCCTTCGGTAACCTGGTCATGGACATCGGCGGTGGCACCACCGAGATCGCCGTCATCTCGCTCTCGCATATCGTGGTGCACAGCTCGATCCGCTTGGGCGGCGACAAGATGGACACGGACATTGTCAACTACCTCCGCAAGAAAAACAATATTTTCGTCGGCATCCAGACGGCGGAACGGATCAAGATGGAGATCGGATCGGCAGTCCCGCTCGATGACGAACTGAAGATGGAAGTCCGCGGTCGGGATATCATCACTGGCTACCCGATCACCGTGGAAATAACCTCGGAAGAGATACGCGACGCGATCGCGGAGACGGTCGATTCGATGATCGACGCGGTCAAACGTCTGTTCGAGAAGACCGCGCCCGAGTTGGCGGCGGATATCGCCGAGCGCGGTATCGTGCTTACCGGCGGCGGCGCCAGGCTCAAGGGCCTCGACAAGCGGATCAGCGACACGGTCAGCTTGCCGGTTCACGTTTTCCCGGAAGCCCTCACCTGCGTGGTGAAGGGAAGCGGAAAGATTTTGGATAATCTCGAAAAGTTCCGCGAGGTTCTCATCAAGAAAATCGACGACTGATCTTCGCCGGACAAGGTGGCAGGGTGTTCAGAAAATACGCACTTACTTTTATCTTGCTGCTGGTGTCCATCGCGCTTTTTCTGGGTGATCGTCAGGGTCGGCTCGAACGGGCCGACTTCATCGGAAGCACCCTCTACTACCCCTTCATGCATTCGATCAAGACCATCGATCAGATATTCGAGCTCAGATCGCAAAACCGCATGCTGCTGGATCACAACGCGGGGCTTCAGCTCCAGATGCGGTCGCTCGAACAGCAGCTTCTCAAGCTCCAGCAGATTCCCGACGCCGCGACCAATATTCAGTATATCGTCGCCAACCTGGTCGGATATCACGGCGATTTCGACAACCGCAACCTAATTATCGATCAGGGCTACCTCACGGGGATCGAGGTGAATAACCCGGTGATCAGCAGCAGCGGCGTGGTGGGAAAGGTGATCGTCACGGCCGCGAACCATAGCATTATCCTGCCGCTGAACCATCCCGAGTTCAAACTCGGCGTTTCCAATCGCAGGAGTCACGACCAGGGGCTGTTGGTGTCCAATGCCGCCGGCGAGGTCTGCATGTCCATGATTCCGCTGGACGCGACCATCGCGGTGGGCGATACGATTATCACCTCGAACCTGTCGCGCATCTTCCCGCGCGGATTCCCGGTCGGCGTCGTCAGCAAGGTGGTGAAAACCCCCGGCGAGAGCTATCAGAAGGCGGAGTTGAAAACCTTCGTCGATCCGTCCGTGATGGAGCAGGTCATCGTGCTGCTCTACCAGCGCGAAACCGACTTCGACGAGCTGATGGAAGCGGAAAGGAAGGCAGCACCATGATCGTCGTCGGCTACTACCTCCTGGGCATCCTCTTTCTGTACATGCAGATTCTACTGGGCGAATCTCTGTCCATCGCAGGCGTAATCCCCAATCTGCTGCTGGGTTATATCGTCTTTTCATCGACGAAACTCTCGCTGAATTTCTCGGTGATTCTGGCGTTTCTCTTCGGACTCGCCTTCGACCTGACGTACCCCTTACAGCTCGGACTGGGCAGCATGACCATGGTCCTCATCGCCGCGCTGGTGAACCTCTACCACCCGTCGCTGAACAAAGAGAAGCCGACGTATATCGCGCTGGGCGTGCTGGCAATCAATGTGCTGTATTTCTTCTTGCTGTCGCTCTATCACCTTATCGCCTATAAATATACGGGATTTCTGCTGCTGCAACTGCCGCTCAGTGTCGTTTACAACACGGTGATATCGTTCATTATCGTTTCGGCGCTGGCGTTCATCAACCGGTTGGGTATCTATGTCCGAGACGACCGGCAATAAAGGGCTTACCCGCATCTTCCATATCTCCATCCTGCTTGGATTCCTGCTGCTCCTGCTCATGCTTGCCCGATTGCAGGTCTTTCAGGGCGAGACGTTCGCACAGATCGCGGAAAACAACTACGTCCGCCTCTTGCGCGTTCCCGCGACACGGGGAGAAATCTTCGATCGGGACTACCAGCCGCTCGCGTTGAACCAGCCGTCAATCAACCTGATGTTCGTCCCGGGAAAAATCCGGAACAAGGAGGCGATGGCGGATTTCGTGTCCGACCGGTTCGATGTGTCGCGCGAGAATGTCCTGGATATCATCTACAAGAACCGGTTTCGCTCCTACAACGAGATTCGGCTGGTCAAGGATGTCGCATACGAGGATTTTGTCGATGCGTCCGAGTACCTGAACTACTATCCGTCGCTTTTTTTCCGCACTGAAAACTCCAGGAGGTACCTGCTCGAAAACCACTTCACCGGCTATATGGGCAAGATCGGCGAAAAGGAATACGAGTCGCTGAAGGATCGGGACTATTCCATCGACGACAATATAGGTAAAAACGGTATCGAGAAGCAGTACGAAGAAATTCTGCGCGGCGCGCCGGGCTACAGGGTCTTACAGGTCGATGCGCGTGGACGGAACCTTCATTTTCTGACCCACAACCTCGAGAAGGAGTCGCGGCCGGGCTTGCAAATGATCCTCACCATCGATTCGGAGCTTCAGAAGGAGATCACGCAGACTCTGCCCAAGGACGCCCGTGCCGCGGTGGTGGTGATGGATGTGCGAAATGGCGATATTCTATCCTACATCAGCACACCCGAATACGATCCGAACATCTTCATGTCGCGTATCAGCGCGGAGGATTGGGACGCGCTGATCAACGACCCCGCACGCCCTTTGATGGACAGGATCATCCACGGAACCTACCCCCCCGGATCGGTCTATAAACCGCTGGTGGCGTCGCTGGCGCTGGAGCGGGAGGTGATCGAGCCGGACGAGAAACTGGCGTTTTGCGACGGCGGCTACTGGGTGGGAAACCGCTACTTCCGCTGCTGGAACGAATGGGGCCACGGTCGGCTGAACGTGGTCGATGCTATCGCCCAGTCGTGCGACGTGTATTTCTATGACCTCTCCGATCGATTGGAGCTGGACGACTTGCGGTCGTTCACGATTCAAAACCACCTGATCGATCCGACCGGCGTCGATATCGGGCAGGAGCGCACTGGCTTCTTTCCGTCGGAGGAGTGGTATGTCGATCACTACGGCAGGTACGTCAGCATCAAGGGCATGAAGGTGAACTTGAGCATCGGGCAGGGGGAGATTCTGTGCTCGCCGTTGCAGGTCTGCTGCTATTTTGCGGCGCTTGCCACGGATGGTGTCTGGCACCAACCGCACCTTTTGAAAAAGTTGATCGGAGAAAACGCCGATCGCTACGATATCCCTCACGTCGAGAAGACGCTTCCGCTGTCGGAGGACACGAAGTCGATCATACGTCGATCGCTGTACAAGGTCGTCAATCACTCGACCGGAACGGGCAAGACAGCGAGTCATCCTGTCGCGAAGGTTTATGGCAAGACCGGGTCGGCGGAAAACCACCTGGGCAAGACCACGCACGCATGGTTTGCCGGCTGGGCGGAGTGGCAAAATCCGGAGATCGCGATCGTGGTATTCATGGAAAATGCCGGCCACGGGGGCAGTTTTGCCGCGCCGGTCGCCGGAAAGATTGTGCGATACTATCATGATAAGTATCACGCCGAACCGTAGTGTTTTCAAGGATTTTGGGGCGTGAAGAGCAAAAAAAACCGCTTGTGAAAAGAAAAACGGAGAGTTTTGATGATGAAATATCCGAACTTACACTTGACAACTTTTTTCTGGCAAAGTGATAATGAGAAAAGCATGAAACTGGACTATCAGCTGTTGTGTCTCTGGTTGATTCTGATGATTCTCGGCGTTTTTGCCATTTATTCCGCTTCTTCCACTCGGATCGGTGACGAAGTCCACGTTCAGAGCTTCTATATTCGGCAGATCATCTGGATCGCGGTATCGCTGATCGCGGTGGTGCTGGTTCTCCGGACCCCGAATCAGATCGTCGATATCCTGATCGATCCGGCCTACGCGGTTTCGCTCCTGATGCTGATCGTGGTAATGTTTCTGCCGTCCACCGGCGGTTCGCATCGCTGGATTTCACTCGGTCTGTTCAAGATACAGGCTTCGGAGATCGCCAAGCTGGCGACGATTTTGTTCGTGGCACGGCACCTATCCGGCCCGTGGATGAGCGAGTGGAAAACGTTTCTCAGGTCTTTGACCGGATTTGGCATACCAGCCATACTTGTGCTTTTGGAGCCGGACCTCGGGACATCCCTGGTCTTCATGTTCACGCTGCTCGTGGTGTGGATATCGGCGGGGATTCAGCCGATCTACGTCTTTTTACTCGCCAGCCCGGTGATCACGCTTCTGACCCGCGTCCATGTCGTGGTCTTCATCGTGTTCCTGCTGGTGATGATCCTGGTGATGTACCGGCAGCGATTCTCGTTTCCCTATATCGGGATCGCGCTGTCGCTGAACATGTTCATCTATCTGATCACACCCTTGATTTGGAGCGGCTTGAAGCCCTATCAGCAGTCGCGGATTCTGACGTTCATCGATCCGACCCGCGATCCGCTCGGAGCGGGATATCAGATTATCCAGGCGAAGATCGCCATCGGTTCCGGCGGTGTTACCGGCAAGGGATTCCTGATGGGGACGCAGAAGAACCTCGAATTCCTGCCCGAGAAGCACACCGATTTCATCTTCTCCGTGATCGGGGAGGAATTCGGATTCACTGGCTGTTTCATCCTGATCGTGCTGTTCGCGTGGATGATGATGCGGATGGTGCATCTGGCTGGTCGAATCAAACGAAAGCAATATCGGATCGCCTCGTACGGCATCCTTGCATATTTGTTTATTCAGGTCTTTATCAATGTCGGAATGAACATGGGTATCTTCCCGACCACGGGGATACCGCTTCCATTTATCAGTTATGGGGGTTCGAGCCTTCTGGTGAATTCGCTGGGGATCGGGCTCTTCTTGAAGTTTGCTGGCGAAAGAGTCTTCACTGAATGAAATGAGGGAGGAGATGAAGAAAGTCATTGCAGGATCGATTGTTTGTGTGTTCATGATTGCGGGTTGTTTCTTTGGATCGACGCTGAATTTTACGGCTGCCGATGCGGAGGGCAAGCCCAATATCGTAGCCAATCCCGGTTTCGAGAACGGCGTGTACGGCGTTTATAATCCCAATTCCCTGCCTGCCGACTGGATGGTCATGCGGGCGAAGAATGGGCTTTCGGAAGTCAGTTGGGTCGATACAGGCGCTTCTGAGGGCGATCGCTGCCTTCGGATCAAGGGAGAGAAGAACACCGTCAGCGTAATCTCGGAATCATTCGCTGTGGAACCGTTCACAGCGTACTACAACCATATTAATCTTCGAGCCAGCCGCGAATCGGACGACCGGATCGAGTGCTTCTTCATCGTGTTCGACGAGGACGGGAAGAAGCTCGATCAGGATATGCATGTTGTCTCCATCGACGAGGATTGGCAGAAGATCGAATTCAACTCGGCAATATACAACAGTTATGCGCGTTTCGCGCGAATTATCGTAACGATCAATTCCACGTCGGATCGCATTGTCTGGATCGACGACGTCGGGAGCTATCAGGTTTACAGATTCAATGAATAAACTGGAGGTGATATGAAAAAGGATTCGAGATTTTGTTATGACAAAAAGAATTTCTGCATCCCGGTCACGAAGGCAGAACCTCTTGATTCCATCCAATTTATTATCGATGACTTTACCCGCAAGGGGATTACGTTTTGCATCGATGGAGATGGTGAGCAATGGGAAATCTGGCGGCACGTGGAAGAGGGTGACAGCGACAAAATCAAGAAAACCGGAATGCCAAGTCGCCCCAAGAAGCTCTTCATCGAAGGGAAAGTAATCGAGGAGTTTGAGACCGCGGAATAAGGGGAATCAGTTCTTAGCATTATGCGCCTTCATACCGGAGGCGCTTTTTTTTGTTCTCTGCTGGTCCGCCAAGCTGGAGCTTGGCGGATGAAGGGGAGACAGGGAGAATTCCGGGCTGGAGCCTGGCGGATCAAGGGAGACAGGGAGAATTCCGGGCTGGAGCCTGGCGGACCGAGGGAGACAGGGAGAATGCCAGGCTGGAGCTTGGCGGACCGAGGGAGACAGGGAGAATTCCGGGCTGGAGCTTGGCGGACCGAGGGAGCCTCCGATTTAGCCCGGGCCTGAAATTTTCATTGTAAGATTTCGGACGGTTGGTACATTCTGTCGCATCGGGAGGTATGATGCCGAAAATCGAAATTATCACAGCGAAGGACGGGAATCCGATACCGGTCGTCGATGGCATTTCGCTGCACAGCCGGTATGCGCCGGTCGAGGAAGGCAAGAAGCTCGCGGAGCGGTTTTTCGAGCAACACCGGGACGCAGAGGAGATCGCCGTCTTCGGACTGGGATTCTTCTACCACATCGAGCCGCTTGTCGATCGTTATGCTCGAATCCACGTCTATGAACCGAATCCGGAGATGATCGAAGCGCTCGATAGGCATCGCGATCCGACAATACCGCAGCATGTACGGGTGTCGTCCGATTTACGGGATTTTACCGGACTGGGCGATCTGCCGCTGTACGATCTGGCGGCGGTTCGACGTACGTACCCGCATCACATGGAGAATCTTCTTCGGACGATGCGGGAGAAGCGCGCGCCGTCGGTTCGGCACGACCCGTTCGACTTCCGGCAGATTCGCGTGCTGATCGATTTCCCCGTCTATGGCGGAAGCCTGACCACGGCGGAGTACATCGCCAACGCCTTCAAGCGACTCGGATGCGAGGTGAGAACCGTCGATAACACCATCGCGAACACGTTGCTGCAATCTTTCCTGCTTACAGACGACCGCATCTACGCCGGCCAGATGTCCGCGAAGCTGACGGGGCTCCTGTCCGAAGTCTATCTGCACGAGATGCGGCGCTTCGAACCGCACATATGCTTCTTTCCCGCGCAGTCGCCGGTGACGATACCGCTGCTGCAACACATCCGGCAGTCGAACAAGGCGATCTCCGTGTTCTGGTTCGTGGAGGACTACCGCAGGTTCGCCTACTGGAAGGACTACGCGCCGCATTTCGAGCGATTTTACGGTATTCAGCGCGGAAAATTCCTCGACCAACTCCACCAGCTTGGCGCGCACAATCCAAAATACCTTCCCATGGCGGCGGACGAGGATGTTCATCGACCGCTCGACCTCACACCGGAAGAGCTCGATGAGTTCGGCGCCGACGTGGCGTTCATGGGCGCGGGGTACCCGAACCGCAGGGAAATGTTCGCGCAACTTCTGGACTACGACCTGAAGATATGGGGAACCGACTGGGATCACTCTAAGCTGGAACGGGTGGTGCAGCGCGGTGGAGAACGGATTTCCATCGGGGATTCGGTAAAGATATACAACGCGACGAAGATCAACATCAACCTCCATTCATCCATGAACCGCGAGCTCTTCGAGATCGACGGCGACTTTATCAATCCGCGCACCTTCGAGATCATGGCGTGCGGCGGATTCCAGCTTGTCGATCGGCGTTTGCTGCTGCCGGAGCTGTTCACCGAGGGCGAGGAGATCGTGACCTTCGGTTCGCTCTCCGACCTGCGTGACAAGGTCGATTACTACCTCGCGCACCCGGACGAGCGCAAGCGCATCGCCGAAGCCGGACGCCGTAAGGTGCTCGCCGGCCACACCTACACCCACCGCATGCGCGGCATACTCATGGACCTGGTACGCGAAATCCCGCGACTGGGCAATCGGCTCGCGCAGGAGAAAGGTGGAATGGACGATTTTCTGCACCGCGCGAACGATCCCGAACTCCGGCGCTTCATTCAGTCGCTGCCACCGGAGAAGAGCCGCTCGCTGCCGGCGCTGATCGAGGCCGTGAAAGAGCAGAAGGGACGGTTCCACGACTATCAGGCGATCCTCTTGCTGCTGGAAACATTTTACAGGAACGAATCATGAGAATCCTGATCATCAACCTCACCCGCATGGGCGACATCATCCAGACGCTGGGGCTGGTCAACGGCCTCTACGAGAAGTACCCCGACGCAGAGATCGACTACCTCGCCATGTCGTCGTTCAAGAAGATTCTGGAGAACTTTCCGCGACTGAGCCGCGTGATCGCCATCGACGATCGCCCCGTCGTGGAGCAGATCAACGAGGATTTCCGACCCGCGTTTCTCGAAATCCAACGCGTGGCGAACGAGCTTTCCGGGCGCGACTACGACATCGTGGTCAATCCGGTGGTTTCGATCCAGTCCTCGATCCTGTCCGTGCTAATACCGGCGAAGGAAAAGCTGGGCATGGTCATGAATCGCGACCGCGAGCAGTCCATCACCTCCGACTGGACCGCATGCCACCTCGCCAACGAGCATAACCTCGGCGACCGCACCTTCAACCTGGTAGATATCTTCGCCGGTGTGGGAGGCGCGCGCGCCAGACAGGAGTTGTTCCGCCTGAAGCCCTCGGACGAGGCGATGTCGTTCGCGGAAAACCTTTGGCCAAGCGGCAAACCGACAGTCGGATTCCACATCGGCGCAAGCCAGTCCAACAAGGCGTGGGAGTCGGAGAAATTCCGCCGCGTGATCGAGATGCTGCTTGCCGACCGGTCATGCCGCATCGTGCTCCTGGGCGGCTACAAGGAGGCGTCGCTGAAGCCGCTGTTCGAGGGTATCCGGTACGAGAATTTCATCGACATGATCGGCGGCTGCAACCTGGATCAGCTCACCGCGACAATCGGCAGGCTCGATCTGCTGATCACCAACGACACTGGACCCATGCACATCGCGGCGTCGCGGGACATCCCCATCCTGAACCTGTCGCTCGGTCCCGTAAGCCTATGGGAAACAGGCCCCTACAGCGACAAATCCGTCATCATGCAAGCCGATATCGAGTGCCATCCCTGCCGGTTTGACACGCTGTGCAGTCACCTGAACTGCCACCACTTCATCACGCCGGAAGCGGTCTATCGCACCGCGAAATCGATGATCGAACGGCGGTCGATTGACGAGCAGGATAACGTGCTGATATGGATGGGCTTGAAAGATATTTTCGGCTTGCAGCACCAGGTGCCGGTGAATCGCCGTCCTATCCGCAAGAAGGAGTTCTTCTTCGAATGCAAGCGCGCCGTCTGGGCGATGACGCTGTTGCCAGACCTGAAGCCTGACGACTGGGCGGGGAAAGCGCATGCGTATCTCGGACAATACTACGATATTCCGCCGCTCGATTTCCGTGACGAGATCGGGCGATTGACGAGTCTGCACGGCATGATCCAACGTTATATCGGGGAGCTGGAGAGTTTTAGTGGCATTTCCGGGCGCGACAAGAAATCGATTGACAAAATCAGGAACTCGTGGAGCGCTGTTAAACAATTGAAACAGGAGATTTTCGATAACGCCCGTCAATACCCGGGTATCTTCGATATCTTTCACTTCGCCGAGTTCCGCGAGAGCGCGCTGACCGGAGACGATATGCGAAAGCTCCTGCAAAGAACCCTGAGCATCTACCGTAATCTCGAATTGCAGCTCGCTGTGATGCTGCGAATGATCAACGAACACCAAGGAGGTCCTCGATGAAAATCCGAGTCAACGGAGTCGAGAAAACAATGGATATATCCACCGTGGAGAACCTGGGCAATGTCCTTGCCGGCTTGAACTTGCCGCCCACGCAGCTCATCACGTCGATCCGGCTCAACGATCGTCCGCTGGATCCCGACTGGCTGCAGAAGCAGGATCGAATCTACGTCATGAACGAGGACGAGATGGATATCGACGCCGAGGACGCCGCCGCGATCGGCAACAGGGCTTTTCAGGATTCGAAGGAGCAGCTTGGCAGGTTGATCGAAGACCTCCAGCAAACCGCCGAGGGCTTCCGGCTCGACGAAGAAACCACCGCCAACGCGCGTCTGGTGCAGTCCATCGAAAACATGCAGGCCTTCTTCACCGTCATCCAGGAAGCGTTCGTGCTGATGGGCAGGGATTTCAACACCACCCCGATCGGCGAAACAAAGGGCCAGGACTACATCAAGACCTTCAGCGGCAAGCTCTCGGAGCTGATCGACGTACAACAGACCAAGGACTGGGTTCTGCTCGCCGACATGATCGAATACGAACTGGTGCCGGTGCTGAAGAAGGTGGAGAAAATTTACGACTGATCTTCAGAATCAGGACATCGGATTGAGTTCCGAAAATTTCATCGACGATTCACGATTTTACAAAGAATGACTTGCACGGAAACAGCGCCTGAATTTTCTGGTTGTTCAAATGATCAGCGCTACATTATCTGTAGCAAAATGAAATGGTACGAATACCATTTCCGCTTTGACGAATATCAGAGAATCAAAGGATGCGGAACTGGTATTGAGAGAGGATTTTCCGAATGATATTCCAGAGACATTTATGCCACTGCATTCGGAAAACCGTATAATTGCAAGGCAGGAAATTATGTTACGCACAATGCTGCTCTCGAAGGTTCATCGGGCGGTGATCACCGAAACCGACCTCGAATACGTCGGAAGCATCACCATAGACGAGGACATTTTAACGGCGACGGGGATGGTCGAGTTCGAGAAGGTCGCCATCTTCGACATCGACAACGGCAATCGGTTCGAAACCTATATTCTGAAGGGCGAAGCCGGTTCGGGTATATTCGGCGTGAACGGCGCCGCCGCCCGGATGGTGCATCGCGGAGATCGGATCATCGTGGTCAATTACGGTCATCTCGACGAGAAGGAGATGCAGAGCCACAAGCCGACGGTCGTGGTTATCGACGACTTGGACAACAAAAAGTGGCACAAGGTCTGATACCTACCGGACAACAAACAATGGCATCGCATCTGACGCCCATTATCCTGGATACCGTCGAGCTGGTCCGCGAGCTATCGGACAATCTGATCCGCAAGGACCGCACAATCGGATTCGTGCCCACCATGGGCTACCTGCACGAGGGACACCTGAGCCTGGTTCGTGCCGCGAAGAAGGACTGCGACGTCGTAATCGTCAGCATCTTCGTCAACCCCACCCAGTTCGGTCCGACCGAAGACCTCGAAACCTATCCGAGCGACCTGGGACGCGATCAGAGACTGCTGGGCGACGAGGGTGTCAAGTACGTCTTTCTTCCCAGCAACGACATGATGTATCCCGAAGGTTATAAAACCTATATCTCGGTCGAGGACATCACCGGCATCCTGTGCGGGAAGTCGCGCCCAACACATTTCCGCGGCGTGGCGACGGTGGTCGCCAAGCTGATGAACATCGTTCGTCCGCACCGCATGTACATGGGCGAGAAGGACTTTCAGCAGATCGTCGTTCTGGAGACCATGGTCCGCGACCTGAATTTCTCCACCCGCATCGTGCGCTGCCCCATTGTTCGGGAAGAGGACGGACTGGCGATGTCGAGTCGCAACAAGTACCTTGATCCCGATCAGCGAAAACGTGCGCTGTGCCTGCACGAATCAATGCGGATGGCGAAGCGGATGTTTGCCGTCGGCGAGGACGACGTCCTGAAGCTGCGTAGTGAAATGCGCAAACACATAGAGTCAAGCGGTGGCGAGATCGACTACATCGAGATGGTCGATTCGAAAACGCTGGAGCCGGTTGCGAATGTCGCTTCAGGAAACCGCGTGCTTCTGGCTGTCAGGATGGGATCGACCCGACTGATCGACAACATGCAATTCTGACGAGAGGAATCGTTTCATGGAACAAATGGATGTTCTGGTAATCGGTGCGGGCGCCGTCGGACTGGCGGTGGGCAATGAACTCGCGGGAGCGTGCGGCGACGTGGTGGTGGTCGAGCAGGAAGAATCTTTTGGCAGGCACACCAGCAGCCGCAACAGCGAGGTGATCCATTCCGGTATCTACTACCCACAGAACACGCTAAAGGCTTTGCTCTGCCTCGATGGAAACGAGCTCCTCTACCGCTTCTGCGAAGAGCACGATATTCCGCATTCCAACTGTGGCAAGATCGTGGTCGCGACCAAGGAAGACGAACTCGCGGCGTTAGAGGAACTGTATCGGAACGGATTGCGCAACAACGTCGAGGGTTTGAAGCTCATCGATCGTACCGAATGCGCCGAGCTGGAGCCGCAGGTCAGGGCGATCCGCGGACTGTGGGTTCCCAGCACCGGAATCTTCGACACCCATTCGTACATGAAGAAGCTCAACCAGTTGATCGAAGAGAAAGACGGCTTCGTGATCTACGACATGAGGGCGGAGCGGATCGAGAAGATCGAAGGCGGCTACCGCGTCCTTTTCAACGACGGCGAGGTGTTTCAGGCACGCTACCTGATCAACTGCGGCGGTCTTTTCACCGAACGCGTGGCGAGGATGGCGGGGATCGATACCGACGAAGCCGACCTGAATATCCACTGGTGCAAAGGCGAATATTTCAAGACGACACACATCCACGGGATCAGGCACCTGGTCTATCCCCTGCCCGATCCGCAGGGAAAATTCCTTGGCATACACCTGACCATCAACCTCAACGGCGAAGTTCGATTCGGCCCGAACGCCTACTACATCGACGAGATCGATTACCGGATGGACGAGACCAACAAAGAGGAATTTCTGCAAGCGGTGAAGCAGTACATCGACATCGACGAGGAGTTCTTCTCGCCCGACGACTGCGGAATCCGCCCGAAATTGCAGAAGCCGGGCGGCGCGTTCCGTGATTTCTACATCGAAGAGGAATCGAAGCGCGGACTCCCCGGATTCATCAACCTCATGGGCATCGAATCACCCGGCCTCACCGCGTCCCTCGCCATCGCGAAGAAGGTGAGGGCGCTGATAAAATAGAGTTTGCGTTTACGCATAGAATATTTTCAGTTTGTTACCATTCTGGTGAGATAGCCGGTTGTCATGCTGAAGTCTTCCGATAACAATCCCGGTTGCTATCCCTATCTGTTGCGCGAAAATCCTGATTGGTTCCAGCGATTGCCCATCCCAGTGTCCAAGGAAATCCTTCATTTTATCCGGCGGAATCAGGAAATTGGATGCAAATATATCCGCCTCCTTTTCCTGCTCGCTATGTACCGTATTCGATTCGATGAAGACACTGGACTTTCCGTGTTCAAGAATGTGAAATGCTTCATGGAAAAACGTAAACCAGAAATGATCATTTGATTTGTAACGGCAGCTTAACTGCATAATCGCTTTGTTCTTTCCACGAATCCATCGCGTTGCACCCCAAACATGTGTCTGCTTCAACTCCGGAACTATCAAGAAGGCGACACCGGCGCGAGCACAAATTTCTTCAAGTGAATGAATGATTGATTGAAAATCGCTTTCACTCGTCATGGCTCGGGCTTGATGAAGGATATCTGAAAACCTTTTCTTGTTGTATGGAACACAATCGATCCCTTGTGCAAGGATTTCACCACGACGCAACCATGCTGAAATTGATAACTGGTTTTTCTGAAAGCGATAGGATTCTCTGAAATTTGCGACTTGGTGTGTCTCCCATATTCTTTCCTGGGCTTCCGGTGAGTCAACGCCGAAGAAACTCAGTATCGCTTCGTATTGTTCAATATCGTTTTCACATCGCTTGATCCATCCTCGTTCAATCATCTCCACAACAGGAACTTTCTTGAGCCAGCCCTTTGATTTCTCCAGCTGTCCCTGCTTTTCCAACCGTATTTTTTGTTCCTGATAGTTTTGTTCCAGATTATTCCAGAAATGAGCAGGTCTTCCAAAAACTCGCTCAAGCCGCACTGCCGTTTCAGGAGTTATAGGGGCCTTCGCCTTGATTATCTCATTGATGGTTTTAGGTGTCAGTCCTGTTCTTGTCGCCAGCTCTTTCTGAGACATGTTGTATGAATCCAGATATTCTTCGAGAATTTCTCCCGGATATACATTGTAATCAGGATAGAATGTTGCTGTATCTTTACCCATGATAATCCTCCACTCCGATAATCTTGATTGCTTGAATCATCTTCCAATCCAAGCTGCCGTCCTCACAAACAGGAACTGGTTCCTGAGAAGGTTTGAATATCAATCGATACGGTTGTATCAAATCGATCGATAATTGTCCCTTCCTATCCCCCTTCAATTCATGACATCGCTCGGGTCTCTGGTTTGGTACTAAATCGTTAAGTGCGTTCATGGCAGACAGGGTCATTAATCGCCTCATTATTATCTTCGCCTGTTTGCCATACTTTTTGTTCAGGTTTCTCTCCGAGTTAAATACCTTTGCCAGTTTCGTAGAGAACGTAATATCCATCGCACATCCCGTCAAGAAAAATCTTAACCCGTCGGGTTAATCTTATGTTCTGCCTGTGTTGGTCCATTACCTCGCTAATCTCTACCGCATTACTGATTAAACAGCTTCTGGTTGAACAGCCACCACGCGATGAGGAAGAACACGACCGCCGCACCGAGCAGGACGCCGGCGTGCGGCAGGACATCCACGATATGCAGATCACGCCAGAAGATGTTGGTGATACCGTTCATCGCCCAGTAGTTGAGCGTGAATTTCCCCACGAACTGCAAGTACGATGGCATGATGAACGACGGAAACATCGAGCCGCCCAGCGCGCTCATGCCGAGGATCAGCAGGGTCGAAATCTCATCAACCTGCTTCTGGTCTCTGCACGCGGCGGCGATCAGCATTCCGAGCGTCGCGCAGGAGGTTGCGGTCGAGAAGATCATGAGCAACAGTGCCGGGACGTCCTTGAATATATCGAGCCCGAACACCAGCCAGCCGAAGATAAACATCACGATGAGCTGTACCACGCCGACCAGCAGGATGAAGATCGACTTGCCCCAGAGTATCTCCGAGCTGAGCGCCGGGGATATCAGGAGCCGCTTGATGGTTCCGTCCTTCTTCTCCGCCAGGAGCGACGACGCGGCACCGCTGACCGAGAACAGAAGGAACATCACCGCCATACCCGCCACCGAGTGCGCGAACATGGGATTCTCCTCGTCGATGCCCAGCAGTTGGTTCGAGCGTAGCTTGACCGGCGCGATGTCGGCCATGGAGAAGTCGTCTTCGTCGGTTGCCGTCGTGTCCGAACCGGCAGCGGTGAAATTGTCAACGGTAGGGATTTCGACGGTTTCGATATCCGGGTCGAAGTATGTTCTGATTGTATTCAAGAGGTCGTCGCGAAAACCCTGACCCCGCTCGTCACCGAGGTATTCGTCTGCCTGTTTGAACAGACGCTCCTGCATGAGGTTGGGCATTTGCATCATGATGGTGCGCTGCATGAGTCCGCTCACGATGCCCTGTTCGATGGGGTATTGGGGATCGTAGTTAATATGAATGTTCGGCTGGTCGCCGGCTTTTAGGCTGTCTTGAAAGCCTTTCGCGATCCGGATACCGATATGTCGTTTGCCTCGCTTGATATCCTCGTTCATGACATCGGTGGTGTAGCGATACGTCGAGTCGCTTTTGGTGTATTCGGTCTGGAGCCTGATTTCTTCGAGGTCGCCGATCTCTTGCATGAGCCTCTTCGAGTATTCGGACTGGTCTTCATCGACACCGACGACTAGGATACCCTTGATGCCGGACGATTTTCCGAAGCCGCCGAACACCATCCCGAAGATCAGCGTGATGACCATGGGCACGATGAAGGTCAAAAGGAGCGATCCCGGATGCTTCATGAAGAGGCGGATGTCTTTCGCTATCAGTGCAAGCAGTCTCATTCTCGTAGCTCCCTTCCCGTCAGCGCCAGGAAGACCTGTTCCAGATTGGGTTGCACGATCTGCACCTCTTCCAGTTCGGTCTCCATTCGTTCCAGCGTGTTGAGTATTAATGATAGGCGGTTGATCAATCCCTGTCCGCGGATCAGCAGGCTAACGCCGTCTTTTTCCTCCACCGGGATATCCAGTTCGCGGGCGAGTTTATCCGCAGGCAGCGGCTCGCGCAGACGGATGATGATGCGGTCTTCCTCGCCCAGTCGCTGATAGAGTTCCTTTCGGGTGCCCAGCGCGATCAGCTTGCCGTGGTCGATGATGCCGACACGGGTGCAGAGCCGTTCCACCTCTTCCATGTAGTGCGAGGTGTAGATGATGGTCTTGCCGCTGTCACGCATGGCCTCGATCAGCTCGAAGATGAAGTTGCGCGACTGCGGATCGACGCCCACGGTGGGTTCGTCGAAGAAGATGATGGGCGGATCGTGCAGGATACCGGCGGCGATGTTGAGTCTTCGTTTCATCCCGCCGGAGTAGTGTTTGACGGAGTCTTTTCTGCGATCCCACAGCCCCACCGATTTCAGGATGGATTCCGATCGTTCTTTCTGGACAGGGCCGGAGAGTCCGTACAGCTTGCTCCAGAACGCGAGGTTTTCGAGCGCGGTCATATCTTCGTAGAGCGATATCTCCTGCGGCACGACGCCGAATCGTTTCTTGAGCTGTCTTGCTTGTGCGGGTAGCGGCAGTCCTTCGATTTCCACCTCGCCGGCATCCTGTTCGAGGTAGGTGCACAGGATGTTGATGAGGGTGGTTTTACCCGCGCCGTTGGGGCCCAGCAGTCCGAAGGCTTCTCCGCTTTCGATCTGGAGGGAGACGTCGTCGAGTGCGGTAATGGTTCCGAAACGTTTTGTCAGGTTGCGGATCGTGATCACAAATCCTCCTGCGTGATTATTTTTCTAAGGGAGTCAATTATATGAAAATATGTCAATCCATTTCGAAATTCACCATGGGAGTGTTTTCGCTGTAATTACCCATGGTACTGCGTTCAGCGGTACGATACTTGGTAAGGATTTTCTCGATTCGGTCGATAGCGGACGAGATTCTGTCGATGTAGCGGACGCACGAATGGTTCTCAACATCGCAGCCCTGGATCAGGAGCTCGAGATTGCCGCGGATGATCATCAGCGGTTGGTTCAGTTCGTGGTTGGTGGTAACCGCCATGGCGTAAATCGTGTTTTTCCGCTCCAGTTCGCGAATGGTCTCCTGGGCTTCCTCCAGCTCTTTGTTCTTTTGTTCCAATTCCCGGTTCTGCTTTTTCAGCAGTTCGGCCTCGCGAACTTTCATATCGTGATCGAGCAGCGTTTGCGCTCGGGCGATTTCTTTTGTCAGCTTTTCGTCGTATTGCTTCACGGTTTTGTCGAGGGCCATGCGATAGATATTGTTCGACTCGGATAGCTTGTTTTGTTTTGCCAGTACTTCCGCATATGACTGGATGAAGAAGAGGCGATTATATCCCAGGTCGAGGTCGTCCAGATTGGGGATGATCTCCGACAGGACTTTCTCCGCTTCAACGAGCTGATTGCGATGGATGAGAACGGTGCTGAGGTTGGCCATCGCTCTGGCTCGCGATTCCTGGCACTGGGTGGGCTGCTGATCCGCGATGTCGATCGCCTTTCGGAGATAACGTTCACCTTCGTCATATTGTTCGAGATTCACGTATGAAAGTCCGACATTCAGGTAGTTGTTTGATAGCCAACTCCTCCTCGTATGTTCTTCATCCAGTAGTGTGATCCCCTCGAAGTAGTGTTCGAGAGCCTTTTCGTGCTGGTTGCGGCGTGTATAGATGTTGCCGATATTGTTGATGAAGGCGGAGATTTCTTCGTTTACACCCCTTTTTCGGGCGATTTCGAGTCCCTTGAGACCGTATTCCATCGAATGGTCGAAGTCGTCTATGCTGAAATACATAGCTTGCAGGTTCAGACATGCGTTGACCAGATCGTCATGTGCGTTGATGCTGTCGGCAAGAGAAAACAGTGCCCGATAGTACTCCAGGCTTTTCTCGATATTATCCAGCGATGTCTCGATCAGCGCGAGGTTGGTCAGCGCTTTGATCAGCATAATATTGTCTCCGGCCTCTTCCGATTTCTCCTTCGCCTCGAGCGTTGCAGTTAACGCTTCATCGAAGCGGCGCTCGAACCAGAGAAACACGCCTAATCCGGTATAAAGCCAGGCTTGAAAACCGATGTCATCCGTTTTCATGACATACGAGATGATTTTCTCATGCAGCTCTATCCCCTCCCGATAACGATTGGCATCATAGAGTGTCTTTGAAAAATGCTGAGCGATACTCTCGATCGCCTGATCGAGTCGATGTTCCGTGGCTAGCGTCAAAGCTTCGTCGTAGAGATCGATCGCTTCCTGAAAGCGTTTCTCTTTGGCAAGTTCGATTGCCTGGGCATCCTGTTCTCGTAATTTCTGCAAGATCGATTCTTTGCTCATTTCGTCTCCGAATGTATTGAATATCATGGAGGCATTGTCACAAGTATTCTATGACAACGTTTAGTAATCGACATTTCATCTGACAAGGAAAAAGGAATAATTTCTACGAATCCGGTTCCGACCTTGACACAAATGGGTGGTGCCGTTTCCTGTAATCATGAAGAATGCATTACTGATTTTATCGGTGTTTATTGGAATAATCCTGTGTCTGATCGCCTGCGAAGACGAACAGGATGAATCCGACTGGACCGTCATGGTCTATATTGCTGCCGACAACGGCTTGAATGACCACGCGCTGGACGACATCAACGAAATGGAAATGGCGTACATCCCGGGAGATGTGCGCGTTGTCGTGCAGGTTGACTGGAGCGAATACAACAGCGTCTCCGAGGCACAGCGATTCCTGATTCGTCACGACGAAACGGACGCGATCGGCTCGAAGTTTCTGAGCAACCTGGGCGAAACCGACAGCGGCGACTGGCGTACGCTCTCGGGATTCGTCAATTGGGCGACCGATGAGTACCCCGCGAAACGATATGCCCTCGTGATCTGGTCGCATGGCGATTCATGGTACCGTGACGGCGCTCTCACCTCGATCTGTACTGACAACGAGAGCAACAACAGGATCGGAGTTCGCTCAGGCGACTTCAACAACGCCATGGCCTCGATGAAGAAGAGCATCGAGATACTCATCTTCGACGCCTGCCTCATGCAGGGACTGGAAGTGATGGGTGAGACCGGCGGCAAGGTTCGCTACATCGTCGGCTCGGAGGAAGAAATCTGCACCGACGGATTCCCGTTCGAGGAGACCTTCAATCTCTGGAACACGACTTCGGACGCGAAGAGTTTATCCGAGTCCATCGTGGATGCGTACGTCGATTCCTATCGGCCTGGCGGAAGCCAGGAAGGGACCGAGATCAAGGTCACGTGCTCGGCCGCGGATTACCTGATGCTGCAAGCGCTTCAGGATTCGTTATCGGCTTTCGCTACCACCTGGAAAGATTCCGCGAGTACGTCCATCTTCCACGATGCGCGCGAACGATGCATCGAATTCGGTACGGTTGCGCAGGACATCGACGTGCGGCAATTCTTCACCCTTCTGCACGACAGCACATCCGACTCGCTTCTCGCTCGGGATACCCAGGCGATCATCGATCAAATCGACGCGCTGTTCTATCACAGCGACAATTTAAATTGCCCTGAAGACTTTGTCACGTCCGGCACAATCTGGTTCCCGGACAACGACATCATTCTGCACAATCTCACATCCGATTACCGGAACGTACGGTTCGGCGCAAGCAATTGGCTGGAATTCCTCTACGCTTTCCATGGGGAAGAACTGGATTAGTACGCAACCATCGTTGATCAGGTGTAGGGGCAATCCCAACGGTGAATCGTCTGTTAGTATGGTGTGTGGATAAGATGAATTATCCACGAGGTTGTGTGGATAGTGTGAAGCGGGTGCAATTTTCCAACTGCCTGAAATTACAGTAATTCCCGATGTGGATAACATGTGGATAACTCATGCGGAAAGATTTTCCGATTTTCTATCTCGCTATCTTGCAGTGGATTGCAAATCTCATCGTCTGATTCAGTTTTGTGTATAACTTTCTACTCAAACGAGGTTTTTCTTACTGGAATTCAAGTGATTTGGCACGTATTAATTCCGGGAACTCCATTAACGCCATGATAACATTCGGCTCAAATCAGGCGCAATCCCTTTTTCGAGAAAGCGTTGAGATCGAGCCCCGCGAAATCCTTCTGCCGGAATTTCTCGATGGCGGCGATGGCGATCATGGCGGCATTGTCCGTGCAGTAAATCGGCGCCGGAATGAGCAGCTCGATTTTCGATCTTGACGCGTGCTTCTGCATTTCGCTTCGGAGCAGGCTGTTTGCCGTAACGCCACCCGCGAGCAGGATACGCTGGATGTGATTTTTGCGTGCGAAGCGGATGGACTTCTTGACGAGCGGTTCGATGATCGCCTGTTGAACGGAAGCCGCGATATCATTCCGGTGTTTCTGAAGCGTTTCAGGATCGCTTTTTTCGATGAACTGCATGGCGGCGGTCTTCAGTCCGCTGTAGCTGAAATGGTAGTTGTCCTTCTGGGGCAATGCGCGCGGGAACTGGTAGAAATTCGGGTCTCCGTCGCGTGCCGCCTTGTCGATGGCGGGGCCGCCCGGGTAGCCGAGGTCGAGGATTTTCGCGATCTTGTCGAACGCTTCGCCGGCCGCGTCGTCGAGGGTCTGACCGATGAGGTTGTATTCCGTGTCGCTCTTGAACCATACCAGCTCGGTGTGTCCGCCGGAGACGACCAGCGCCAGGTAGGGCGGCTCTACGTTCGGGTGCTCGATCTTGTTGGCGCAGATGTGCCCGATCATGTGGTTGACGGCGATGAGCGGGATGCCTAGGCTCCAGGCGTAGCTTTTGGCGAACGAGACGCCCACCAGCAGCGATCCGATCAGACCGGGGTTGACCGAAACGGCAACCGCGCATAGGTCTTCGGGCTTCGTGTCCGACTGGTCGAGTGCTTTGCGAACGATGGGCATGATATTCTTCAGGTGGACGCGTGAAGCCAGTTCCGGTACCACGCCACCGAATTTGTTGTGGATTTCCTGCGAGGAGACGATGTTGGACAGCACGTTGTACTGGAGATCGACGACGGCCGCCGAGGTGTCGTCGCAGGATGTCTCGATTCCGAGGATTTTCACGTTACTCAATGGCTCTAACCTGCACTTTCGGTGGTGTAAATTCCAGGATTTTGACGTCGTCGGGTGGATTGAACTCGATCTTCACTTCGTCTCCGGACTCGGCTCTATCGAGGTTTACATAGGGATTGAGGTCTTCCGCGTTCAGGTCGTTCAGCATGTCTTTGCGCCCTCGAACCAGCGTCGAGACCTTCTGAGGCATGATCGTGAATTCGGACGACCGCGAATTGAAGATGGGGATCAGCGGGATCGTGACCGTAATGTACTGCGCTGTCGAGATATCGATCTTGACTTTGTCGTTCAATAGCTGGACTGACGGGTCCGGATTGTCGAGGTTCACGGTCGCGATGTAGTCCTTGACCATCTTGCGCGACAGCGGGTAAGTCCGGATGCGATCGATCGATTTGAGCAGGGTTTTCGGGCCCTTGACCTCGATACGGGACGGATTGAGGATCATGTTTTTTTCGTTGAAGAACGACTGGTCCTCCACGTCCTCGAACACCACCTCCACCGGCTTCAGCATGGTGATTACACGATCCAGATCGACCTCGACCCACTCGTCGAGCTCGTACCTGATTTTCTCCGCGTGGAGCTCTTGCCGCATTTTTTCCGGCAGGATGAGGTGTTCCTGAGTGATCCGGATGTTGTTGGAACCTTCGCTGAATTTTTTCGCGTCGATGCTGATGTACGCAGCGTTACCGGTCGGTGACTGAAGGGATGAATAATCCTGACGGAACAACTGCTGAATCTTCAGCTTGAACAGGTCGTAGCCCATTCCTTCGATCTCGATGGGAATCACTTCCTGGTTCAGGCGAACCAGGATCATGTTCTCCGGGATGTCGCGAAGCTTGACGGGCACGCGGAAGAAGGTGGTCTGCTCCTTCATCAGCTCGTGTTGCGCCCAGAGAAAGATCGCGATCCCCAGCGCGAATATCTTGAGTAGCCAGTTACGTCCCATTGCGTATCCCTGCCGTATTCATTCGTTGATTACAGATTTACATGAACGATGTTTTTTGTCAACAGGAGTCGCCTCTCTCAGACCGACGAGCTCCAGCTCGGCATTCTCTTTTTCTCGTAGCGCGTGACCTCCGGTACATTCGGAAGTTGATTTCCTTTGTAGCGCTCGACCTCCGGGCGAGCCTCCCATGGACAGGAACCGGAAATCAACATTCGGAAGAACCTCCGGTGCATTCGGAAGTTGATTTCCTGCTTCCGGGCGCGCCTGATTACGGGCATGGCTAACGATTTAACGGCGAATACAAGGCGGCACAAAACAAACTCCGACAAGTTTATCAATTTTTTTATTGCAAAAAAAGTCCGCAACCAAAAGATGGCGTTTCAGCATGATATTACTGAATCCGGAATTTCAGGAGGAAATGAAGATGCTCAATGATTTGAGAAAGCATTCTAAATCGATTATTTTTGTTACGGCGATCCTGTTCATCGTCGGTATGGCGTTGATCGGAGTGACCGATATTTTCTTTGGCAGGCCACCGGCCGTTGTTATCAACGGCAAGAAGATCAGTCTGGAAGAATACGACGCAGCGTTCCAGAACGCGATCAACATGCAGATGAGCAACAACGAGAACGCGGTTCTCGGAGAGGACGAGATTCTCGATCTGCACGAGAAGGTCCTGGATGAGTATAAAACACGCATGATTCTTGAAAAGGCTATTAAGGATCGCGATATCGAGATCACCGACGACGAAGTCGCCGAAAGCATACTCAACAATCCCAGTTCGATGATCCGTCAGAGCGAAATCTTCATGACCGACGGAAGATTCGACATGGCGAAGTATCAGCAGATCATCAAGGACGGTGCGTTGCCCAGCGGCGAACCGCTCGACCTTTCCGGGCTGGAGATGCTCGCCCGGCAAAACCTTCCCTTTGAGAAGCTTTACGAGGAAGTGAAGGCGGACGTCGAGGTTACCGATGAAGACGTGAAACAGGAATTCATCGACCAGAATCGCAAGGCCGATATCGAGGCGATTTACTTCAACTACCGCGATATCGAGGATGTCGAGGTGACCGCCGAGGAAATCGAAGCATACTACAACGAGAACAAAGAAGACTACCTGCGCGATCCGGTTCGCAAGCTTGATTACGTAAAGATCGAGATGAAGCCGAGCGACGCGGACGAGAAGATTGTGCTCGACAGGGCACAGGATATCCTCAAGCGTGCGAAAGCGGGAGAGGACTTTGCCGAGCTCGCAAGGATGTACTCGGAAGGCCCGACAGGACCGAAGGGCGGCGACCTTGGCTATTTCACCAAAGACAGAATGGTCAAGGAATTCAGCGACGCGGCGTTCAGCATGAAGGTCGGACAGGTCAGCGATCTGGTCAAGAGCCAGTTCGGTTACCACATCATCAAGGTGATGGACAAGCGTAAGAACGACAAGGGCGATCAGGAAGTCAAGGCAAGCCACATCCTCTTCGTGGTCAATCCCTCCGCGGATACCGAAGATGCGGTTTACAGCAATGCCATGGCGCTGTACGACAAGGCGGTGGAAGCCGGTCTCGACGAAGCAGCGAAAGAGATGGGATTCGAAGTCGGGCATACCGATGAGTTCACCCGCAAATCATCCTATCTGAACGATCTGGGCAATCAGAAGAACCTGGTTGCGCTGGCATTTTCCAATGACGTTGGAACCTTGCTCGAACCGATCGAAGATGAACAGGGCAACTTCATCGTTGCCAAGGTCTCCTTCGAGAAGGGCAAGCACTATCAGGAACTCAAGGATGTTGAGAACCGTGTCAAATCCAGAATCGAGCGGGACAAGAAGATCGAGATGAGCCACGAGAACGGGCGAAAATTCCTCGAAGCCAATCAGCCCGACAATTACCTCAGTGCGGCTGAGGCTGCCGGTGGCGAAATCATCGAGGAGAACGAAGTCAACATCAAGAAGCGCATCAAGCAGATCGGACTCGATGAGGACTTCAATCGTGCGATCCAGGAAACCGAAGAGGGTGCCTGGACGAAGCTGATCGAAGGAAAGCGTGGAGCTTATATCGCGAAGGTGACGAAGGTCTATCCTGCCAATATGGAAGATTTCGAGAACGATAAGGACGTCTTGCGGGAAGCCCTGATCGAAGAAAAAGGGGCCGACTACTACACCGAGTGGCTCGATGAGAAGAAATCGAAGCTCCGGGTGAAGGATAACCGCGCCAAATTCTATGCCGTATTCAACGAGGAAGAAGAAACCGAACCGGCTGAGATGGCCGAACAAACGGAATCGAAGTAATAGATTATGAACGATAGAGAAGCCGATGTAATCCACATCGGCTTTTTTTTCCTGAGGTGGAAGACATGAGAAGTACGTATTGCATCACGATGTTGGTAGGTTTGTTGGTGTTGCTGGGCGGATGTTACGTCAAGCCGGAAGGTGTTGTCGGAAAAGTCAATGGTGTCGAGATCACGGAAGAACAGTATCTGAGCAAAGTACGGCAGGAGTATGAGAGCTACAAGCTGCAGCACGATCAGTCACCCACCGGCGATACGTTGCAGGAAATTTACGACGCCGCCTGGGATAATATCGTACTCGGGATTGTCTATGAGTCGCTGTACAGGGAATACGACATCTATACATCGCGCGAAGAGGTGATGGACTCTCTGCGGAACAATCCGCCGGCGTTCATCAGGGAATCGGATATTTTCCAGTCCGAAACGGGCTTCGACTTCCAGAGCTATCTGACTTCGCTGGAGACGGGAGAGCCGGTCAATCTCAACTGGCTGAAGATGCGCTATTTCAATTCCTATATACCTTTCAGGAAGCTCCAGGCGAAGGTTTTGGCGAATACGCCGGTTGAAGAAGAGGAGATCGAGAAGGAGTATCGGATTCGCAACGGCAGTGCCGATGTCGAGATCGTTCACTTCAAGCCGGATGATTTCTCGCGGCAGGTCGTTTCACAACCCGAGATCGCCTCCTATTACGAGGCGCACCGCGATTCGTTTCTAATCGCCGAATCGTGCACGCTGGACTATGTGTTTTTCCCGCTGGTGCCGTCCAAAGAGGACACGCTGGACGCGAAGGTGCTGGTCGATTCGCTTTACAAGGAGCTTCAGGGCGGCAATCCGTTCTCCTCGCTGGCGTCCCTGTTTTCCGATGCCGAGTCGTCGTTGAAGAATGGCGATATCGGATTTATCGAAATCGACAAACTACCTTCGAACATCCGCAAACAGCTTCGTAAGGGCGATTACGCGATGTTTACCAAGCCATTTTTCCAGGACGGATGCTGGAAGATATACAATCCGGTTGCCAAGACGAAGACGATGGTCAAGCTCGAGGAAATTGCAATTGTACCGCGCGTTTCTTCCCGAACGCGCAAGCAGCTTTACAACAAGGTGTCCGATTTCAGGGAGCTGGCGCTACAGATCAGGCTCGATCGCGCTGCAAGCGAGTACAGCATGAAATGCAACCGGCTGCGGGATCTGTCTTTCGAGAATAATTTCGCCGAGCCGTTCGGGTCGCTGACGCCGATGATCCAGCAGGCGATCCAGTCCACGGGCGGGGACATCTTTCCGCCGCAATACAACAAGCGCATGGAGGGATACGTCCTCTTTCAGGTGATCGAATCGAATGGCAGAAAGAACCGCCCTCTTGTCGAGGTGTCGGACGATATCTTCGATATCCTGTTGAAACGGAAGCAGTGCGCGACAGCAGCCGAAAAGGCGGAAGAGTTCCTTGGTAAATACAATGAGAAAGAATTGCTCGCCCACGCCGCGCTGGATGGATATTCACGCATCCCCATCGAGCACTTTACCTTCCTGACCGAGGTTGACGGGATATGGATCGAAGAGCTCAATCGCTCGATTCTGTCCGCCGAATCCCCTGGCTTGATCAAACGGGTGACGCATACCGATCACGGCAGCTTCATCGGCGTGATCAACAGTATTCAACCGCCTCCGCCATACGGATATCAGTCGCAGAAGCCATTCCTCGAAGAGGATATCGTCTCGCGGAAGAAAGATACCTATTTCCAGCAGTGGCTCGATGAAAAGATCAACGAGGCTGAAATCCACGACTGGCATCTGGATTATTTGAATATGCAGGAGTAGGGAAACTCCATCCCCAGCCCTTCCTCTTTGGTTAAAGAGGAAGGGAGCAGAGAGGTGGTCGGACTCGCTTGGGTACGCAGATGTCCACGGCTGCGCCTCTCTTTTCGGACCGCCGAGCTCCAGCTCGGCATCTTTTTCTCTCGCAATGCTCGACCTTCTGCATAACTTCTGAATGTACCGTAGGTTCTTCCGAATGTTATGCAATGAGACACAGGGGATGGAAATCAACATTCAGAAGACCTCCCTTCAGTCGGACATTCGGAAGTTGATTTCCCTCGTAGCGCGTGACTCCGGGCGCGCCTCACTTTTCGGACCGCCGAGCTCCAGCTCGGCATCTTTTTCCCTCACAATGCTCGACCTTCTGCATAACTTCTGAATGTACCGGAGGTTCTTCCGAATGTTATGCAATGGGACACAGGGGATGGAAATCAACATTCAGAAGACCTCCCTTCGGTCGGATATTCGGAAGTTGATTTCCCTCGTAGCGCGTGACCTTGGGCGACCAAACCATCACCAAAACAATCCGCAATCCTGTCACCGATAAGTTTGACTTGACATGTAAGGTACATTCTCGCAGAATTATTACAAAGGATTTCGATCCCCACAGGAGAAGCGCAGGATGGATGCGGAAGAAAAAAAACTATGGCAGTTATACCGCAAGACGGGACGCCACGAGCTGATGGAGAAGATCGTCGAAAAGTATCTCCACATCGTGCATTACCTCGCCAACAAACTGAGCATATTCTCTTCCCGCACCCTCGACCGCGAAGACCTCTACAGCGCCGGCGTGATCGGTCTGCTCGAGGCGATGCAGAAATTCGATCCCGAGCGTGGATTCGAGTTTCAGACCTTCGCCACCATCCGCGTCCGTGGCGCGATCATTGACGAAATCCGGCGCACCGATTGGGTTCCGAGATCCGTGAGGCAGAAGTCCAAGCGGATCGACGCCGCCATCCACGCGCTGTTCAACGAACTGGGGCGCATGCCCACCGACGAGGAGATCGCCCAAGAACTCGAGATGACCATCGAGGAATTCTACCAGATCACCGATAACCTGGGTCCGCTTTTTCTCGGCTCGCTGGATGCGGTTGTGCCCAGCGACGGCGATGGTAACACCATGCATATCTCGGATGTGATCGAAGACCCGTCGGAGACCAGCGCGGAAGAGAAGTATCTCGAGCAGAATCTCAGGAAGCGGATCAGCAACGCCATCAGCCGGTTGCCGGACAAGGAAAAGCTGGTCGTAGCGCTCTATTACTACGAAGAATTGACCCTTAAAGAGATCGGTATGGTGCTGGACGTAACCGAGTCTCGCGTGTCGCAGATGCATTCGTCCGCACTCATGAAGCTGCGCAGCATCCTGCAGAATGTGAAACTGAAAGACCTCTATTGAGCTATGGTCGATGTAAAAGAGATAACCCGACACATCATCAGTCTCCCCGCGCTCCCGTCGATCGTGGCGAAACTGCTCGAATTGATCGATAATCCCAACACCTCCGCTTCAGGACTCGCCAGGCTGATTTCCTCCGACCAGGCGCTGACCGCCCGCATTCTCAAGCTGGCGAATTCTTCTTACTATGCCTTTGCAAACCAGATAAAGACCGTCCAGCTCGCCATCTCGCTCCTCGGCTTCAATACCATCACCAACCTGGCGATCGGTCTGACGCTAACCAAGCGCTTCAACACCGAGTACCGCGACGACGACTTCGACCGCATGCGTTTCTGGGAGCACTGCCTCTCCGTGGCCGTCGTGGGGAAGAGGTTCAGCGAGGAAATGAAGCTCGGTATCCCGACCGAAATCTTCACCATCGGCATCCTGCACGATATCGGAAAGCTCGTCATCCACGAATACCTGCATCCGCGTTACCTCGAGATCGAGAAGCGCACCCGCGACAACGGCGTCACCTCACGCACCGCCGAGATCGAGGTGATCGGCGTCGATCACACGCAGATCGGAACCTGGCTCTGCCAGAGCTGGAAACTGCCCGTGGATATTGAAAACGCGGTCGGATTCCACCATGAGCCGGACAAGGACCCCTCTGTCGAGACCGCGCTGATCCATTTCGCCGACGGCATCGTCAACTGCATCGGATACTCCTCACCTTCGGTCAGGCACAACGTCGATGAAATCTCGACCAACGCGCTGGAACGACTGGGCCTTCCGGTCAAAGAAGGTCAGAAATTTGACTGGGATCGATACCTTGACATCGCCAAAGACGAGATCGAGAGGGCCGGCGAGTTTATCTCGATCCTGAATGTGGTGTAATTGGTCTTAAAAGGGTGCTCCTGATAATCAGTGAAATTTTTCTCTGTCTGCAATTTTCTTGATATTCCATTTCTCTATCAACGTCAAATTCGTTTCAACGCTGTCCTTTTCCGGCTTGTACCAAGTCTTCGCTCGGAAATGATTCTTCCATTTATATGAAGTGAAAGTGTATCCGTGGGATGCATATATCTCATTTCGCATCTCGGCAAGTTCGGCTTGGCTGCATTTTGCAAGTGTACTATCCTCGACGACTTCAGTCGAGATCCAGTAGTATTCCCTTGTGGGATCGACCGTTGTGTGGCGAAGTAATTGAATCTTACCCTGTTCAGAGATCGTTTTCGAATCCATTTCGATTATCTCAATTATCATCTGTCTTTCAATGTGTTTTGTATGAATTGTGCTGAAAATTAGTAGTGAGTCGGAATGATAAACGTTCTTCGTAATGAGGGTTCCGCCGTAGTCTTCGAGATCTTTTCCATAGAGGCATTTATCGATGTATTTTCCTTCGGCTGTGAGGACGGTTAGATATTGGAATTCACAAAATCCACCGGCACCGCATGGAACTATATATGTCAATCCGATGAAATTGCCTTTCTGAAATAGTATTTGCCCGGCGTGTACATTATATATTACCTGATTATATTTGACATGAAGAATCTGCTCCGCCAGATCACGTCTGATCGGAGAACCCAATATTTCTCCCTCAGAGCTTACGACTTTGTGTTTGATGACGTCTAACGATGTATATTCTTTCGGTATGTGATAATACTCCAGTAGCTTGCTGAACTGGGTCTTTGTCGAATCTTGTGCGAAGATATTGAGAGCGAGAGTAGCGAGAAGTAGAGATATCATATTGCGTACGACCATGCTTTCCCCTTTATGGTAGATAGAGTTCACCAGACATTCGCGCATATATTAAGCGGAGAATAAGAAAAGTCAAGGGTAAACAGTCAGATTACAGTATGCATAGACGATAAAACAATTGATCCGTTCGCCGACAACCCCTTCAGTAGCGATTCGTCGTTACGGAAAATCCTCGAGCATATCAACAGGCCGACACGAGCGTCAGGTCTTTCTTATGCAGAGTGTATTCCGGCGGCTCGCCAGCCGATTTTCTTGACACCATTGCGCCGCTTCGTATCATGATTTTTTCTGAAAGGACTTTCAACCTATGAATCGAAAATACGACGTAATCGTGATCGGCGCGGGACACGCGGGATGCGAGGCGGCGCTTGCCGCGGCAAGGATGGGCGCATCGACGCTCATCTTCGTGGTCAAGTTCGAGAGCATCGGCAGGATGTCGTGCAATCCGTCGCTGGGCGGACCTGCGAAGGGTCATCTGGCGCGTGAGATCGACGCGCTGGGAGGCGAGATCGGCAAGATCGGCGACATGACCGGCATCCAGTTTCGCATGCTCAACCGCAAGAAGGGCCCCGCCGTCTGGGCGCCACGCTCGCAGAACGACCGGCTGGAGTACTCGATAAAAATGCGCCAGAGTCTGGAAAACCAGTCCGGACTGGATATAAAGGAATCGATCATCGATGAAATCCTGACCGACGGGAAGCGCGTGACCGGCGTGCGGTCGCACCTGGGCGAGGAATACTTTGCGCCGCGCGTCATCGTCGCCACCGGAACCTTCCTGCGCGGTACCATCCACGTGGGCGACGTCCATTTCAGCGGCGGACGCTCGGGAGAACCGGCGGCGAACGTCCTTACATCCTCCCTGCAAAAGCTCGGACTCCAGACCGCGCGCTTCAAGACCGGCACACCGCCGCGTGTGGATATGCGCACCGTCGATCTCTCCCGGCTCGAAGAACAGCCCGGCGATCCGGATCCGGTCGGCTTTACCTTCTACCGCGATATCGAGCTGAAGAATCTGGTCAGTTGCTGGCTCACCTACTCCAACGAACACACGCACAAGATCATACAGGAAAATCTGAAGCGATCCTCGCTCTACGGCGGCAACATCAGCGGCGTTGGACCGCGCTACTGCCCGTCGATCGAGGACAAGATCGTGAAATTCTCCGAAAAACCGCGTCACCAGCTCTTCATCGAACCGGAGGGCACGGGGACCTTCGAAGCCTACGTGAACGGCATCTCCAACAGCCTTCCGCCGCATGTGCAAAAGCAGGCGCTCGCTACCGTGGAGGGACTCGAGCACGCGAAGATCATCCGCTATGCCTACGCCATCGAGTACGACATCGTTGTCCCCTCCGAGATAACATCGACCCTGGAAACGCGCGTCGTCGAGGGGCTCTACCTCGCCGGGCAGATCAACGGAACATCCGGCTACGAAGAGGCTGCCGCGCAGGGTATCGCCGCCGGCATCAACGCCGTGCTTACCCTCGACAGCAAGGAACCGATCTTCTTCGATCGCGCCAAATCATACATTGGCGTTCTGATCGACGACCTGGTCACGCGCGGAACCGAGGAACCCTACCGGCTCTTCACCTCGCGCGCCGAATACCGGCTTTTCCTGCGTCAGGACAACGCGGACGAACGACTGATGCCGCTGGGCTACAAGCTCGGTCTGGTCGAGGATGTCCGCTGGAGACGATTCCAGGATACGATTGCGGTAAGGGATCGTGAGCTTGACTTTTTGAAAACGAACAACACGATTGTCACGGGTGATCTGCGAGAGCCGGTGAAATTCTACAACATTCTCAAGCGCCCCGAGATCGAGTTTGACGACCTGGTGCGCTACGGCTACAAAATTCCGGAAGATGTGACGCCGACGATCAAGGAGCGCATCACCATCGCGTGCAAGTACGAAGGCTACCTCAAACGACAGCTCGAGGACATCCGCAGATTCGAGGAGATGGAGGAGCGGCGACTGCCCGACGGCATCGACTACATGTCCATCGAGACCATCGCCTGGGAGGCGCGCGAGAAGCTCCAGCGCAAGCAACCTCGTTCTTTGGGACAGGCTTCGCGCATCTCGGGCGTGAACCGGACCGATATCACCGCGCTGATGGTCTATATACGCAAACAACGATACAAGAGGGATCGGACATGACAAAATGGCTACCTTTGTTCCTGCTGGCGATCGTACTGATTTCTTGCGGGGGCGAGCCGAAGAACTACGCACCGGCCGCAAAAGACGCCGGAACCTACAAAGTCGAGAATCCGTGGATATCGGTTCCCTCGTGGGTGCTGACCGCTCCGCTATTGGAGAATCACGTCATCGGCATCGCCTATCGGGAATCGAGCCGGGACAACTCCATCGAAAGTGCCCGCAATCAGGCGGCAGTAAACCTTTGCAGAAACATGAGCTCCTACAACGTCAAGAAACGTGCGAAGATCAAGACGGACTCCGATTGTTTCAGCGCCGAAGACCGCGCCGCGTTCGAGGTCAATGTCAGCGCCACGCCGAGTGCCCAAGGCATCTATGACCGACTCACGTTGCTGCACGATAGCGATCTGGACGGCTACACGATCTGCCTCTTCGCGCTCGAAGATTTTTCCGTAGATACCACGCTGGTCGAATACGATCCCGACACCGAACCGGACTGGATCGACCGCAACGAGCTGATAGAAGAGAACGATTATGTCTCTGCGATCTCGACGCGCAGTTCGTCCGACCTGATCCGTGCCTACGAGGACGCGCTGGTCGATGCGAGACTTACGCTGGCGCAGTACAAGGGGCAGTACGTCCAGGCGATGAAGAAATTCAACGAAAACGACACCGGCGGCAAGGTCATCACCTCATCCGCGATCGAGACCGTCGTGGAGCTCAACCATCTGTCGGTCAGCCAGATGCACATCCGCAGGAGATATGTGAGCGGTCTGTTCAGCTACGTCGTCTATATCGAGATGAGGATGCAGGTATGAAGTCCGCAATCGCAGTGATCCCGGCTCGCTACGATTCCACCCGGTTTCCCGGAAAACCGCTGGCGATGCTGGGCGGCAAACCGATGATCGTTCAGGTATGCGGGGCGGTGCAGAGGACGGGGCTTTTCTCGAAAGTCATCGTTGCCACGGACGACAGGAGAATCTTCGACACGGTGATGAAGCACGGCGGAGAAGCCGTCATGACCTCGAACACGCACCGGAGCGGTACCGACCGGATCGCGGAAGTGGTGCGCGACATGGATTTCGATATCGTGGTCAACGTTCAGGGCGACGAGCCGTTCATCTCGAAAGAGCCGCTGGAAAGGCTGCTGAGCCTGTTCGAGGACGAATCGGTACGGGTCGGTACATTGGTGCATGATCTGGACAATGAAAACGATCTGAGGAACCCGAACATCGTCAAGGTGGCGATCGCGAAGAATCACGACGCGCTCTATTTTTCGCGCAGCCCGATTCCGTACAGGGCGCGGGATTATTCGCCAAAGTACTATCGTCATATCGGTGTCTATGCCTATCGCAAGGATGCGCTGCTGCGATTCGTGGGCCTCGAGCCGGGTGTTCTGGAGCAGACGGAGAGCCTCGAGCAATTGCGCCTTCTGGAGAACGGGATCCCGATCAGAACCGCCTGCACGGACTACCGCGGAATCGGCATCGACACGCCGCAAGACCTGAAGATGGCGCAGACGCGGTTCGTTTGATTTATCGATACCTCCAATCTAGCGGGGTACAGTCTCTCGTGGTACGCAGGCACCCTTGCCCGCCCTTTACGCTGACATATTGACGTGCCCGGAGAATATGCGCTACGAAAGAAAAGAGAATGCCAAGCTGGAGCTTGGCGCACCAATAGAGAAAATCGTGATATCCAAACGATTTGCTACAGAGCAAAATATTTGGCATCGCGATTGCATCGAAATAGATTTTGGAAAGAATCATAAAAGGATAATACAGGAGGAATCATGAAGTTATCCGCACGTTTTTTGGGGATCGTCTGGATGGCGTTGATCGTGGCGTTGACCGCGTTTGCCGGTTGCGCGGGGAACAAGGAAATGGCCGACGGCGAGGCGATTCAGATCGAGGGCGGTTCCGCGCCGGGTTGGGTGCAGGAGCCGGAAAAAGCTTCCACCGACGAGGAAAAAGCTTTCGTTGGCGTATCGCGCCAGTACAGTATGGAGCAGGATGCACGTTCCGACGCGCGTCGCGATGCTTATCGTCAGGCTGTCGAAGCGCTGGGCGTCTATGTGAAGAGCAAGATCGACGAGGTGGTTTCGTCCGTCGATATGGGCAACAACATCCTGGCACCGGCGGTGGTGCGCGACGAAATGAGCCGCATCCAGGCATCGGGCATCTCCATCGGTGATCCGCAGGAATACTACATCCAGAAGTGGCAGAAGAAGTCCGGCGAGAAGATCGACTACTACTACCTCGCGTATTGCCGCTACATGGTGCCGCGCGAGTACCCGAAGGAGCTCATGCAGAACATCCTCAATCAGGAAAAGGCCAAGCTCCAGGATGAGAAGGAACAGGAGATGATCGACCGCGCCCTGAAGAAGATGGACGAGATGAACACGGACGATTTTTAGTATGAATCTATTGCTATTTCGAAGGCCCGTGTGATCGCGGGCTTTTTCATGTAAAAAAACCATGGACAGTTTTACAGCGCTGTAGAAGCTGGATTCGACGCGCCTGTAGCTCAATTGGATAGAGCATCTGACTTCGGATCAGAAGGTTCGGGATTCGAGTTCCTGCAGGCGCGCCATTTCATATCCGCGCAAGTTTACTGCCTGACCTTCCCTTTCTCTCTTCCGTATCTGGTAATTATGTGTAACCATAATCTTGAGATGAGAGATGGGCAGGCACGGGGACCTGCCCCTACAACAGGAAAACATCCGTCATCGAACGATTGCAATTGGGCTCTATTGCATGTTTCGTGGGTGGATATCGATTAAATCCTGGAAGGACGATAGAATTTAGCCCATGGTGTGAACCATGGGGATAAGGTTGCCCCCCCAGAAAAAGAAAACCGCCAATCATCTTCCGCGGAAGATGATTGGCGGTTTTCTAATATTTACATTTGCCCGATCATCAAACCCATGGCTCACGCCATGGGCTAACGATGTAGTAATGTATAGATATCAAATACCTTAGGCGTTTCATGAGAAGCATCACCTGATAAAATCGAAAAGGTAAAATTGCATGTCGGTTCTGAATCTTCAGCGGACAATCGAAGCAATATCTATCCACCAAATATGTAACCACACCTTTCATGTCCGCTGATTGAAGAGATGCAAGAAAGGGCAGACACAAAGGTCTGCCCCTACATATCCACTAATATAATTTCGGCAAGTCGAAATTATTTCATCAGCATCAATTTACGTGTCTGGGTCGCGTTCTTCGATTGCAGTCTGCACAGGTACAGTCCTGACGCAACGCTTTTGTTCGAGTCGCTCGTACCGTTCCAGACGATCTTGTGTTCACCTGCGCGATACATGGGGAAGCTTTTCACCTTCTGTCCCTTCAGGTTGTAGATGGTAAGTGTCGCTGTGTCGTTTGGACGGACGCTGAAGGAGATGGTCGTCTCGGGGTTGAACGGATTGGGGTAGTTGCCGTGCAGGAGCGTGGAGGCTACCGCGGGAACGACGGACGGATCATCGACGCCGACGTATCCCTGCCATTGCAGGAAGGGGAAGCCGTCGTTATCGCTGGTGTTGATGCCCCAGTAATCGTCGGTTCCGTTTTCAGACTCATCCATGAAATCCCAACCGGCGTCGATAAACGTCTGTTGACTGCGCATTTCGTCGTTGGAAATTCCGGTTCCTCCGGCGCTTTCGTCCAGGTCGCAGACATCGGTATTCCAGAAGCAGGCGCTGATTTCGGAGGTTTCTTCGTTCACTCCAGCGAATCCGCCCGGTACCTCGTCGCCAGTGACATCACAGGCACAATAACAGTGGACGATCGAGGATGATTCGGTGTTTGTTCCGACAAAGCCACCAGAGTTACTCCCGCCGGATACAGAGCCGATGCTGTAGCATTCCCGAATGTTCGATGTCATCTCGTTGCAACCGACAAATCCACCGATCCATTGAGAATTGGTTCCAGCCTCGACGGTTACCTCGCTGATGGAATAGCATTGATCGATGATGTTGTAGAAAAACGAATATCCCGCGAATCCGCCAACGCAATCCACGAGTTCATCGCCAGTGACATTGATTTGACCGCTGGCAGAGCACTCCGTCAGGGTCGTGTTCTCGCTCCAGCCGACGAATCCGCCGACAAAATGGATATTGTCGCCGGTGACGTTGATTGTGGCGTTGGCCTGGCAGGATTCGATGGTGCAGCATATTGCCGACGAGATCAATCCGCCTGCCGAGAACATGCTGTTATATCCGTGATCGTTGTAGATCGTAATCGTTCCGTCGTACCGGCAGTTCGTGAGGGTCGCGTATTCGCCGTCACCAACGATACCGCCTGCGTTGCTACCGCTCGTGATTTCCGCGGTGCTGCTACAATCGGTAATCGTCGTCCCGCCGTGTACCACGCCGACGAGTCCGCCGGCAGTATTCCACCAATACGATTCGACCGATCCCGACGCATGACAGTTCTCAATCTCGGTTGCTTCGGCGAACCCGACCAGGCTCCCGACGTAGTTGAGTCCGTACGATGTAATGTCTTGGAGTGTCAGGTTCACGATCCGGGCATTCTCACTGACCCCGAACATGCCAATGCATTTTGCCTCCAATGTTGTAAACAGGTTTTCGATTGTGTGTTCCTGTCCGTCGTAGGTTCCCGTAAAGGATGGCCCGTAGGCTCCTCCGATGGGCACGAGTCCGACGCCGTCGTTCCATTCGTGCGTGGCGGAAGCGTCGATGTCGTCGGTCTGGATGAAATGCGACGACCAGCTTTCATTGTTGGTGCTCATCCACAGCAGGTTATCCAGCGTGGCGATTTGATAGGGATCGTTTTCGGTTCCGGAGCCTTCCGGTTGAACGCCGTCGGCGAGAAGCAGTGTGAAATTCAATAGTAAAAACAGAGAAATGAGATGTCTCATGATTACCTCCTATTGCAGCAGCATCAGTTTTCGAGTCTTTGTTTCAGTATTCGATTTCAATCTACACAGGTAAACACCGGATGCGACCGGTTTCAATGCATCATTCGTTCCATCCCAAACAATTTTATGCTTTCCAGTTTGAAATTTGCCACAACTCTTTACCCGCTGCCCCTTCAGGTTGTAGATCGCGAGCGTTGCCTGATCGTTTGGCCGGACGCTGAAGGAGATGGTCGTCTCGGGGTTGAAGGGATTGGGGTAGGCCTTGAATTGATGCGACGGATTCTCGATCAGATCCTCGGTTGATTCGCTTTGATACTCGTAACATCCAAGATCGACCTGTCCATCGTACACACGCGGATTACCTGCGAGATCGATAGCTCCCGGTTCGAAATCGAATCCCGGGATATCCGTGGTTCCGGCATTGATACACTGCGATCCTTGCGCCAGCTCGTACGGCGTCGCTCCCGTACCGAGAAAACCGGGATCGTCCGTGAGCAGATACGCGATTTCAAGGCTATATCCTTCTCCGTATAGAAGGACATCATCCTCGCCGTTCTCGATGAGACAATGGGTGAAGGTCACGCTTCCCTCGTTGTATTGTCCGTTGAGTATGATATCGTTGGGCTCGTTTCCGTAGAATATGCAATTGTAGAAATTCACGGTAATCCGGTCATCCACCAGGACGGCGGCGTCCTCGGCGGCATTGTCCGCGAATGTGCAATTGATCACGTCGATGACGGTCGAATCGGGATCGACAAAGTAGTGTGGACCGTACAACTTCAATCCGCTGGCGAAGATTCCGCCGGGCCAAGATCCGAAAAACTCATTGCCCGTACTCAGGCAGTTGCTCAGCCGGACGTAACTTGGATTGACAAAGTGATTCAGACTGATATAAATACCGATTACACCATCCGGTGTATGGACCCGATCGAGATATGCGTCGGCGAATGTTCCGCATGAAACACCACCGCTGTAGTATTCGCTCGTTCGGACATTGGAGACCCGTATATGATCCACACAACTGATACTGACCAGCGCTGGTTTCTCATGGTATCCCTCGGGCAATACGACGTCTTCGATGGTGATATTCCGCACGGTGGCGTTTTCGAGATCGTATAAATCCAGTACCGATCCAAAGGTATATGGTACGCCGTTGATCAGCCGGAAGTTTTCGACCGCGATCGAGCCACTGCGGTAATAAAGCGCCCAGTCACTGCCGGTTTCCCGATGGTTGAAAAAGGGAAAGAGTCCTTCCCCGTCGAAGGTCGTATCCTCACCACCTGAAAGATCGACATCCTTGCGAAGATGTACCGGGAAGAGCTCACCGGTAACGGAGTGCGAATAGTAGCCGTCCGCCACATGGACCGTTCGCGGATGAAGGCTGTCGGTACGTATCTTCATCATGGCGAACGATACGGAACGCAGCGGATCGTCGGGAGTCAGGCCGGAATTGCCATTATTTCCGGCTGCTGAGACATACAGGTCCGCCTCCACCGGCTCGATGAGGGTTTCGTTGTATGTGAACCTATCGAGTGAACAGCGATATGTATTTACGAAAAAACTGTCCGGTTCCACGGTCGTGAATTCGTTCAGAAATATTTCTACACTGTCGGTGCAACTAACAGTTATATCGGAACCACGAGATGCCATATTGCAAAAAATACTGTTCAACTCTTCCGTGTCGAAGACAACACGGGTCTCGATCGGGGGCGTGAAATTGGGATTCTGTGAAATACTGATACCGCCGCCTCCAAATGCCATGTTTTCGAATATTTCATTGCCGATAAGGGTGCACTCGGCCTCGTAAACCGAGATGCCTCCTCCGGACGCGTTGCAGTAGTTGTCATAGATACGGCACCTCTTGATCGTCGATCGGGAATCCAGCACATAGATTCCCGCCCCTAAGTATTCCATCCAGGATTCATAGTACTGTGCGATACAGCGATGAATCGAAAATCCCCCCAAGAAGGACTGTTCACATCCTTCGATGCGGACACCGCCGGTCTCCCATTGTCCGTCGATTACGGTCTGTCGTACATACGCGGTGTCTCCCGTCGTGATGGCAAGACTCATGATATTCAGAGATTTCCCGGTGAAATCCACGACGCCCGGATACGTTCCGGGAAAGACCACGATACTGTCTCCATCGGAAGATGCCGCAATCGCGTCCTGAATGATTTCATAATCCGCACCGCCCCCGGCATCGACCGTGTGGGTAACAGCGGCGAGCAGCACTGGAAATAACGCTGTCAGCAACAAGAATATCCGCATCGTACCTCTCCGTTCTTGAATGAATGGGGGGAGCCGATCAGCTCCCCCATTCCATGGTTAAATTAATGCAATTTCCTTTCCAATTACTTCAGGAGAAGCAATTTGCGCGTAACGCTCTGTCCGGCTGTTGTTACCCGCAAGAAATAAACTCCTGAAGAAATGGATCGATTGTTTGCGTCTTTTCCATCCCACACAAGTTTGTGTTCACCTTGTGCATATTGCCCTCTGGCGATCGTATTCACTTTCTGACCTCGAATATTGAAAACCGATACTTCCAGTTCACCGTCCGCGGGAAGACTGAGGCTGATCGTCGTTTCCGGGTTGAATGGATTTGGAGAAACCTGAAGTTCGAACGAATCGACTGTCGGAGATATCGGTTGTGGTTTGCCACCAAGTGTCACGGTTTTGTAACCGATGTCACCTGCCACCAATTTCCCCGCGCTGAAGCCGCCCTTGTTCTCATCCCATACCGCAACCGCATCCCCCGAAAGGATTGGGGCACGATCACCGGTGTAGTACTGGAACTCGATCTCGGTATTCTCATAATCGTCCGTATAGACGAGAATCTGAACTGGGAAAGATTCCACGACGGAAGCGCCGATACATGTATCTTCCGCGAAGACGCCGATCTCCTTGATATCATCACCGTTTTCTACGCTCGCAACATCGATGACCTCATATTCTGGAGCATTTTCGTATGTGAAAAATGTTGGCTGCGGTATCGTGCCGAACTGATACGGCATTCTCGAATTGGTCCAGGAGAAGGTTATCGGGCTGGTTATCCCCTCCTTGAGGATGATATTGTACATCTTGCCGAATTCCACCGGTAATCCGGCAATATCGATGGTTGGGGTCGATCCCAGGCCTCTTCCTGACGGCGCCTTGTAACAGAAAGTCTCGGCCTCGACCATCGCAACGCTACTGAAATCGTTACCCATTGCGTCTCGCAGGGATTGAGAATTCAACAGCCAGTATCCGATCCAGTTATCCTGTCCGGGGTAAAGCGTGACCGTGGCATCCCCGGATACAATGGTTCCTTTTACCTCTCCCGTGAAATCCGAATCGTCGGAACAGAGGATTTTATATCCCAGAGTTTGATCGAAGTTGCCTAAATTATGGATTTCCCATACCCCACTCCGAATCGCCATGTATTCAAGGGGATCAACCGAGTTCACGCGAATCGCGCTTCCGAAGCCATCACCCGAAGTATTCGGGCCACTTTGAGTCATCGTGTTGATCGAGCTTTCACCGGGATTCATGACGGGAAAGCTTTCCCAGCACCAGTAGTTCGTTGAGGATGACACGGGTTCCAGATATTTTACATACCCGACTCGCCCGCCGGTAGTTCCGCTGAAGCCTTTGAAGTGAATCGGATAGGCGTGATTCGAGAAGTAAACGAGTTCCTTGATATCGATCATTGTACCGCCTGGCATTACCGTTTTCACGACATATGTCGGTTGCGAACCTAATGTGCGGCCAAAATACAGGTTATGATCTTGATCCGTGGATCCGGTCTCTCGATAAGCATATCCATCGAATCCATCGGTCATCACGAAATTCTTGTTCCAATTACCTCCAAACGAGCTGGAATTCATTGCCTGGTGCAAGCCTCGCAAAATATCGAAATCGTTCAGCTTCATATAGGCAATCAAGTATCCGAAATAGACGCCGGAATCGATATCCTGATAAATGAGGTCTTCCAGTTGTGAATCGTTCCATCCATTCCGGCTGATCAAATCTTCAACTGTACCAATCATCAATCCCGTAACGGTTTCTCCCGGAGAACCATGCTGGGCAAACGCGATCGTGCTCTTGCTCGTTTCATACAGGAACGGGTGCGGATCGGGAATTACACTTCCGCCACTGCCCGAGTCTGCAGCACGGAGATGACCTATAATGATTTTGTTTTTGTGAGCTACGATTGCGGCTGCGGCTTCGATGTAATGCGAATTAGGATTATTTGCCTGTTCGTAACCACCCCACCTGCGATAGCCTAACGGATCAGGAAACTGAGGAATCCAGACATAGCCATTGGCCGAATACGAATCCCCCGTAGGGATATTGAGTAATCCCCACCCATCATCTTCATCCGAACCGGCAGCATCCTCTCGAAATTCTTCCAGTATGTTTGTTTCTGTGTCGTCAGGTATGAAGCCATCCGATCCATTGCTGACCATCATCATTAGTTGACATTCATCAGCTTGCAGGACGAAGGGAATGATCATGAAAACGACAGCGACTACAGTAGTAATGAAAGTGCGATGCATAATTCCTCCTAATGCAATATTGATTGCCAATCAATAGTTGGCGTTACAAAATTGTCAAGTAGGTATTTTTAAGATTTAAGAAATACGGGATAAAACTTAATCTGCTCGATCTTGTTTATTGCGTAATGGCTACTTATTTCTTATTTCATTTGTTCAAGAAAATATATGGGGGAATAGTTGGTTGCATGCCGATATGCTGTGCATCAATAAAGCTGGCAATCTATATAATGATCATACTGATCTGATAATAGTTGTTGATCGCTGTCAAGATTTTCACCTTGAGGTAGTATGATTCGATAAAATCCGTAAAGGCGCGGAACTCGTGCAGTGGAATGTTGAATTCGTCGAAGAGGATGATATCGCCTTTTTGCAGAATCGGCGCCAGCGAGGTCAGGACAAACAGCGTGGAGGAGTAGAGGTCGGCGTCCATGTGGATCACCAGCCGGTTGCGTCGCTCGAGTTTTTTCAGAAAGCCGGGCAGCGTATCCTGGAAAAGTCCCACCTCGAAGCTGCATCGGCGGTCGTCCGTCTCGGGGACACTGCCATCGACCGACATCTCTCCCTTTTTGAAGAGGTTCCAGTCCTCGGGCAGACCGGAGAATGTGTCGAATCCGACAAAGCGCGATGCCGCATCCCGGTTCGCCTCCGCCCACCACTGAAACGACTTGCCGCCATAGACACCAAACTCGAGGTAGTCGATGGGACGGTCGAGCTTCTCCATTTCGAAGAGGTATTTGTAGGCCCTATAGCGCTTGTTGTAATCGCGAACCGGCGTATAGAAGTCGTTGAGCGGCACGTCCTGATGCGCCTCGATCCAGCGTGAAGCCTTGATCAGGTATGATACGGTCAGAAGCGGTTTTTCCAGAAAGCCCAAGAATCGATGGATTCGCGACCTGTAGAGAAAATCCTTCGTTTTACGGATTAGTGACAGTTTGAGTTTGTTCGGCATACCGGTTCCTTTGCTTGAAATTCCTGCATGTATTCAATGCATGCGGCGATATTCAAGTCAAGTTCAATCTGCCGAACCTTCTTCCGTCAGCACCTCGTGGAGCAGTTTGCTGATGCTTCGCAATGTATAGGGCTTCTTGATGTATCCGACCGCGCCGTCGTTCAGCAGTCTGTCGATCGCTTCGTTTTGAGCGAACCCGGAGGAGACGATGATCTTCGCTTCCGGATTGATTTTCCTGAGCTCGTGGAAGCACACTTCGCCGGCCATGTTGGGCATGATCATGTCGAGTATGACGACTTCCACCTTGTCTTTGACTTCTTTGTACAGCTTCACGCCTTCCAGTCCGTCCGTCGCCAGATATACCGAGTAGCCGAGCGTCGTCAGCACGCTATGAGCCATCCTGCGCACGAGCACTTCGTCATCGATGACCAGGATACCGCCTTCACCGTAATAAACTTGATCCAAGGATTTCGATGACGATTTCTTCTGTTCGGACTCCGTAACGGGCAAATAACAATGGAACGTCGTGCCATGCCCGACCTCGCTGTAAACGGATATCTCCCCCTGATGCGCATGGATGGTGCCGAAAACCGCCGCAAGCCCCAGTCCGCTTCCCTTGCCGACTTCCTTGGTCGTGAAGTACGGTTCGAAAATGCTGTCGAGAAGCTTCGCCGGAATTCCGGTACCCGTGTCGGTACACTTCACCAACAGGTACTCCCCGCTCTCGATACTGAATTGACTCGCGTTGCAGAACACGGGATCGAGGAAGACGTTTTCGGTCTCGAATGTCAGGGTTCCGCCATTCGGCATGGCGTCTCTGGCGTTAATACCCAGGTTCAGGATTACGTTCTCGATCTCGGCCACGTCGCCCTTGATATATGACAGGGTCGCACGCTTGTCGATCTTGAGCTCAATGGAGCGGTCGAGGCTGCGTTGCAGAAGCACCAGTGCGTCGTCAAGACATTCGTGGAAGTCGAATTCCTCGTATATCGCGGGATTCTCGCGTGCGAAAGCGAGCAGTTTGCCGACCAGTTCGGAAGCTCTCACCGCGGATTTGCTGATGCCGTCCGCCATCTTATGCAGGTCCGGTCTGTTCTTGACTTCCATGCCCAGCAATTCGGCAAAGCCCAGAATTCCGGCCAGCATATTGTTGAAATCATGGGCGATACCCCCCGCGAGCTGTCCGATCGAGTCCATCTTCTGACGCTGGTGGAGCTGCTTCTCCGCCTCGAGCTGATCGGTGATATCGCGAAAGACAATAACAGCGCCGATCAGGTTTCCATCCGGATTGATAATCGGGGCTGCACTGTCGGCAATGATGCATTCTCTGCCATCCTTCGCCGATAGAATTACGGGTTCGGTGAACGACGTTATCTCACGTTTGGCCAATACCACATCGGAAGGCGATTTTAGCGATTCGCGGGTATGCTGGTCCATCAGGATCAGAATATTGCCGATGGGCTTTCCTTTCGCGTTCTCGAATTGCCAGCCGGTGATTTTTTCCGCTTCCGGGTTCATGCGCGTAACGTTGCTGTGTTCGTCGGTCGCGATGACGGCATCACCGATCGAATTGAGCGTTATTCGAAGGTCCTCGCGGCTCTCCAGCAACGAGGTTTCCGTAGCTTGCAGCGACGTCAGCATTTCGTTCAGCACATGGCCCAGTTCGACCGTCTCGGTGGGGCCGGATTCGATGATCGATTGCCCTATCATGCCTTCCCGGCGAATACGATTCGCATCCGAAGCAAGCTGCTTGAGAGGACGAGTGATATGCTTCGAGAGGAGAAACGCACCCCAGATTGCAATCAGGAGGACGAGGCTCGATATCAACAGGATTCGGCTTCGCAGTTCAACCGCCGGGCGCTGCACGTCGTCGATGTAGTAGGACGCCGCGATATACCAGTCGAGTGGCTCGAAATGCGTCAGGTATGCAATCTTAGGATAGATGAATCGGTTCTGGTCGTACCCGGGGCGATTCCAGTGATACTCGAGCTTGTTCTCTCCGTTCTTCGAGGCCTGGATCAGGTCTCCCAGGATAAGGGTCCCGGTGTCGGGATTCTCGATATTTATCTCATTTTGGGAGTTTAGTAGCGGGTGGGTGATGAACTCCTGATTGCCGTTGAAGATGAACACGTAACCGCTGCTGTTGATACGCAACCTCATCAAGGCTTCCTGAAGCTCGTTCTTGACTACTTCGAGGCGGTTGTCCGCGCTTGCCTGTATATCGTCGATGTAGAGCCCGGTTCCAACGACCCATTGCCAGGGCTGGAACATCCGGACATACGAAAGCTTCGGTTGCTCGTCGCCGATCGAGCCGTCGGGCAGCGGCTTGGGCCACATGTATTCGACAAAGCCCTCGCCTTCGTTCTCGCAAACGTTGCGGAAGGCGGAGAAAAGGTTGAGGTCGGTTCCGAAAGCGCAATTGTAGGTCGGGTCATCGAGGATTTTACCATTGAGAGAAGGTATCTCGGGGTGCATAACCATGCGGGGGATCGGTCGAAGTGTGTCATTCACCCAGATATAACCGATGCCGGAATCGTAGCGGATGTTTTCGAGGTATTCGAGCGCTTGCTTCTGCGCTGTCTTTTCGGATATGATTCCGTTGCGGCTCTTGTTATAGAGGATTTCGAGTGACGAGAAAGCGGTGTCGAGGACATCCCTCAGCTCGTCTTTTCTGGTGCGCAACATCTCCTTCTCATGATAAAGGATGCTTTGGTGCTCGGTCTCGACAAGAAGGTGGGTGAATACGAGCAGGTTTTGAGCTTCCGATTCCTGCTGCCGGTGAAGAGTGTCTTTTGTGCTGTTCCAAACGAAAAAAACGACGAGGGCAATCGTTATCAGCATCAGACTGGTGATACCAATCAGTAACTTCGAACGCATTGTATGCATGCGGTCCTCCAACAAATACTGCTGTGTTCCTCTTTAAACGTAAATCGTGGGTTTCTCAGTATCTACTTCCGGATTTGCAGCTGCAATGCGAATCGTCAAAATCAACGGCAAGAGCCTAAACGGATTAAATTCGTTTTATAATGAATTCAATACACACCTATATTGATAACGTTAATTTACCATGAAATTGCAAGTTCGCAAACTTTTTCTTGGAGCGCCCCCCCCCAGACAAAGCGATTTCGGATTTGATGAGCCGGCGTGAATGGGGACCAAGAGATGGGCAACCACAGTCTGTTCGTATCTGCCCGTCTCCTCCGTGGAACGCAGGCACCCCTGCCTGCTGCCGATATCATAACTACTTCAGTAACAAAACCTTACGCGTTTCGATGGTGTCATCCGTCTCCAACCGGATGAAATAGACACCGGACGACTGACCGTCCGCATTCCAGGTCACGGTATTCGATCCCTTTTGTCCTCGCGTCTGCAACTGCTCGACCTTTCGTCCCCGAACATCGTACATGGTGAACGTCACGGTACGTTTTTCCGGCAGGGAGTAGTGGATTATCGTCGTGGGGTTGAACGGATTCGGTATCGCTTCGAAGTGGGTCTGAATCGGCTGCAAGACCTCTTCATCGACTGCCGCCTGGTCGTACACGATGAAATCGGGTATCGTCAGGGTGTGGCTCTCGTCTCCGCTGGAGACGGTCAGGCTGACGGTGTATTCGCCGAAACTCTCGTAGGTGAAATACGGATACTGCTCGTCGGAATCGACCGAGCCGTCGCCATCCAGGTCCCAAGCCCAGGTTAGATCGCGCCCGCCGGATCGATCCACGAAACGATACGTCCGCAAGCGTGTACCGTAGATACGATAGACGTCGAAATCCGCCCGCACGGGAGATGTCGCGGCTTTTCCCTCCAGCCAGAAAAGTTCCGAACCGGTCACGACCGCGATATCCATGAAGGAATCTCCGTTGAAATCGTGTGCGGTAACGCATCGGGCGCCGGGAAGATCGAACGTGTGGGAGGTGAAATCGAGTACGGTGGATTTCTGCCACCAATAAATGGTTCCGGGGTCATCCCCGCAGCCGATTACATCCGGCTCACCGTCGTAGTCGAAGTCAACGGCTTCGATCCATCGTGCGCCAGGGACATCGCCGGAGATCGGAGTCTGGAAGAAATTGCCGTTCGACTGGCGCCACATTTTCACGCGATTATCCATCCTGGAAGCAGCAATAACGTCCGGCACATCGTCATGGTTCATGTCGGCGGTGTCCACACAGGCTGCGCCGTCGAACGACGAATCGAGTCCCCTCCGCGTATAACCCTCATCGCCCAGATTCTCCCACCAGCGAACACCGTCGTCGTTGTATCCACCCGCGACCACATCGAGATCGAAGTCGCCGTCCTTGTCGAAGAACTGCACCGCCTGATAGGAGTCCTCGTCATCGGGCAGATGCACGGGATCCTCGAAATTCATCGCGCCGCTATTCTCGTAGAGGAATATCCCGCCTTCGGTCGTATCTCCGACACCGCAGATCACATCGACATCGTCGTCCTGGTCGAAGTCACCCGCGTCCAGTGAGCGCACATACGTCAAATCGTCATCGATCACATGCTCGGTAAGAAACTCGCCGATTTCGATCCAGCCGACCTTGCCGCTCTCCATGCAGCCGTACAGGATGTCCTTGTCCTGGTCGTCATCCATATCGACCGACCGTATGCGGCAGATTCCGGGATAGTTGCCCGGGAGGATTCCGGGAGAGAAACCGCCAGCGCCATCACCAAGCCAGTAATGAACCTGATCCGTACCACCCGCGACGATGTCCTGATAGCCGTCGTCGTCGATGTCCGCGAGGCAGAGGTTGTCCGCGTTGTTCAGGTTTGCTTCGAGGATGTGCGTCTCGAATTGGAAAGGATCCCCGAGGCTGACGAAGGTCAGGAAGCTGCCGTCGAAATTCGGTATCGCGAGCTCGTTCGCGCGGGCGTTGTAGCATAAGCCTGCCGGAGCTTCCAATCCGGTGGCGACGGTCTCTGGTTCACCGGTCAGGTCGTTGCCCCATTTCATGACGCTCTGGTTCCTGTGGCAGGCGAGGTAGAAGTTGCCTTCGTAATCGATGTTGATACCGTCGAAGCGTCCGATCGTTTCAACCGCGGTTTCGACTGCCTGCGTCTCCAGATCGTAGGTCGTGATCGGTGCGTTAAGGGCCCAGGAGGCGATGACCAGGCGGTGATTGGTACGGTCGAAAACCAGGTCCTGAACGAGGTCGGGAAGCCCCTCCGAGACGACCATCTCGCTGGTTTCCGTCTCCGGATCGACCCTGTGCAGCCTGCCGACGGTATCCAGCACGTAGATGTAGCCGCTGTCGTCCGAGGTGATGCCGTCAAGGCCGTTTACGCACGAGATATAGAGGTTCATGATCAATTCGCCGTTCTCCAGGGAGTAGCTTTTGAGCCGGTTGCCGCTGGAGATGTATAGACGGTCTCTGCGTAGATGGATTCCAAGTATCTGCCCGAGATCTTCCAGAAACGCGGTCTGGTTCCCCTCGTCGTCGATTGCGACGATCTTGCTGTTTCCCCAGCAGGAGACAAGGTATCGATCGTGCTCGTAATCATATACGATGCTCTCGGGATTGTCGATCAGATCCTGTCCGAACGCGGACAGTGCAAGTGCACATAAGAACAGTGTAATAAAAGCTTTCATCTTCATCCTCCTCGCGTAGAAAGGCTTTCGCCGGTGAATCAGTGTTTTCGTAATTAACCCCCGTTCACCTTTATGCAAAACTCCTGCCACTCGAGGAGGGCTAGCGCGAGAGAAGCTCCTTCAGCGTGGTTACGCCGGGGATCAAACCCGGCTCTGACCGCCAGTTGCTTGAAGAATGCCTGTAAGCCACGACACGGTAGAACATTGCATCGGCGAATTGATATACGCCGTAGTGGTAGTATTGACTTGCTGTGGTATAGCCGTGGAAGAAGAAGAGGTCGTCCTCGTCTGGACGCTCGCTGTAGAAAACCAGGTACCCGTCCGGCCGCGCGGGTTCGCCCTCGACAGTGGTCGAAACCGGCTGCCAGGTCAGCTTGACATCGTTATGGATGGTCTGGATGGTCACATCCGTGGGAGCCGCGAATTCTTGCGGTGGCTGGACGGAGTATGGATCGACGGTGATCTGCAAGTTGCCGTCCGCCATATATGCCGGCGAGAATCCGATAATCTCCCCGATGGGCGTCTGGAGCGAAACATGCGAAAGCGCGATTCCGTCTTCGATGATGAAAGAGAGGTCGCTTCGGTCGGGGAGTTCCGACTCGATAACGATCAGAAGCGTGTCTCCGTAAAGGAATGATTCGAAATCGAGCTGTTGGCGCCGGCACCAGAAATCGCCAAAGTCTTCCATGGTGGTGAAGAGGATATCGTCCGGTAGATTCTCAATGAACATCCGTTCCCGTGCGAGCTTCCAGTCACGATTGGGATGGATCAGGAGATTCGTCGGCGCGTTGTTCTGCGCGTTGCGTTCGGTAATGTCGATCCACATGTCGTACATTTCCTGCTGTGTTTCTTCGTCCCAGCCCACGTCCGAGATGGTCATGGGGATTTCCAGGATGTTGGAGACATCCTCGTTGTACGAGAGGCTGTACGTCATGTAGTAGGGAAAGTTGGTGAGGACGTCGTTGGCGCTCATCGAAGAATCGAAGTGATAACCGAGCGAATCCAGGATATTGATTTGCATGGGATTGAATGAAAGGTGACCGCTACGGAATCCCATCACATTCGCTCCGAGATCTTGCACAAGCAGATCCCGGGATACTTCCAGCTCTCCATACACCGTTCCGCCCTCGGTATATTCTCCATTATAGTGAGGCCGGTAGTTGATCGTGTCGTTTCCGGTGGTGCCGACGGGAAAGATCGTCTCGCTGTTGAAATCCGGTGCGTGGGTAACGGAATGGGAACCGATCGTGTGATTGTATGACGCTATCTGGTTGAGTTCGACAAGGTTTTCCGGCGTCCAGAGGTTACCGATATAGTAGTCGCTGAAATACCGGGTGGTGATGTTATAGGTCGTGGGCACATCGTGCAGACGTTCCATCTGCGCGAATTCGACGCACCAGTTGATCGCGGTCTGGCTATCGACGTCGTGGGTGATCAGCATGGCGGAGCGACTATTTCCTGGAATGGTGTACTTCCAGGAGGCATGCGGGGTGTGGAGCCGGTAGATAGCGCGCATGACGAAGAAAAAGGTATCGGAGGTCGGCTCGAATCCGTTAGAGTAGGTGCGGTTGGCGTTGTAGTCCTTGTCCAGTTGATTCCGCAAAATCACATCCTTGAAGCTGACACCCAGCGTGTAGGCGAATCCGTTTCCGTATGCGTTTTTCACGGCCGCGACGGTTCCGTCTTCATAGAGCGCGAAAGGATCGCCGGTGGTTGTCTGGTAGCTTGTCGTGGAGATGACTTCGACGAACGAATTGCTACCCAGGCAGATTTCCTGTTCGAGCGGATCGTCCAGCATCTCGTAGCCCGGGGTGTCGGCCTGCCAGGTGAGAAAGCGCCGGTCGTTCTGCTGCGAATATCCGTCGATTCCGAAGAGATCGTACAGGTTGGAGTCCTGCATGCGCGGCGCGATGACGATGCCGCCCTGCTGAACGTAGTCGATAAGCTGCGCGGTTTCCGTGGTGTTCAGGCTGGATGAAGAGAGCCGGGAGGTGAATACAACATATTGATACGCCGATCCCTCCTGAACGGTGGAAACGATCGTAAACGGCACGCCGGCGGCATCGAGCAGGTGTCGTACCGAGATCAGCTTCGAGTTCTCGGCTCGAAACCAGTCTTCCAGGTTGTAAACGGCGACCTCGCGCTTGAGTCCGTATAAATTCAAGCCGCAGACCAGAATGAGAAACAGTACAAAAAGCTTTCGCATATCAATTCCCTCGATCTTATTCCCGACATTTCCCACGATAAAATAACAGAATTTCCGCGCAAGAGAAACCTTTCGTTTTTAGTTTGCTGAACTTCACCGATTGAATGACGAATGTCGCTTTGGCGGCTCGAAAAGCGTGCCACACGATAAAAAATCTTGCGGAAAATGGATACGTAATAAAAGTGGATTCAAAATGTGAAATATATTTCCATGGAGGAATTATGGATTATTTTCTGACCGAAGAACAGCTCGAGATCAAAGACCTCGCACGCCAGGTGGCGGAAGAGAAACTCAAACCGTTGCGTCAGCATCTCGACGAAAATAACGAATTCTCGTGGGACGTGGTCAAAGCCATTGCCCAGACCGACCTCTTTGCCATCCTCGTACCGGAAGAGTACGGCGGAATCAGCGGCAAGGTGCTCGACCTCTCCATCGTGACCGAAGAGCTCAGCCGCGTTGACGCAGGCTCGGCGCTCGGATTCGGCGCGACCGGACTCGGTATGTACCCCATCCTCATCAGCGGCTCGGAAGAACAAAAACAGAAATACCTGCCCGACGTAGCCAACGGAACCCGTCTCTGTGCCTTCGGGCTCACCGAAGCCAACGCAGGCTCCGACGCCGGCGGCATCGAGACCACCGCGGTTCTCGACGGCGACCACTACGTGCTCAACGGCACCAAGCAGTGGATCACCAATGGCGGCGAGGCGGACATTTACACCGTTTTCGCGCTTACCGACAAGGCCAAGGGTGCCCGTGGCGCGTCCTGCATCATCGTCGAGAAAGGAACCCCGGGCTTTAGCTTCGGCAAGAAGGAAGACAAGATGGGTATCCGCGCGTCCGCGACCCGCGAACTGATCTTCGAGGACTGCCGCGTGCCCAAGGAAAACCTGATCGGCAAGGAAGGCATGGGCTTCATGATCGCGATGAAGACTTTTGACAAGTCGCGTCCGATGGTGGGATCGCAGGCCGTCGGAATCGCGCAGGGAGCTTACGAGGAAGCGGCTAAGTACTCCAAGGAGCGCAAGCAGTTCGGCAAGCCGATCTCCAGCTTCCAGGCCATCCAGTTCATGCTGGCGGACATGGCGACCCAGATCGAGGCCGCGCGCGCGCTCGTTTACGCCACCAGCCGCATGATCGATTCGGGTTGCAAACGCTTCAGCAAAGAATCCGCCATGTGCAAGACTTTCGCGTCCGACGTCGCCATGAAGGTTACCGTCGATGCCGTGCAAATCCTCGGCGGATACGGCTACATGAAGGAATACCCGGTCGAGAAGATGATGCGTGACGCCAAGATCACACAGATATACGAAGGCACCAACCAGGTCCAGCGCACCATCATCGCATCCAACCTGCTCAAAGAATTCTAATCGGCTATCAGCATATGATAAACCTCCGTGAGAAGCCTCGCGGAGGTTTTTTCTTCACCCCCCTGACAAGGGGGGACAAAGGGGGGTTATTCCTTGCTCTCTTCTTCTTCGTCGTCCTTCGTCAACGCGATGAAGTCGGGGTCGTCCCAGTAGGCTTTGAGATCCAAGTTCTTACGAGCTTTCTTTTTATGTAGAGGATTAAGTCCGAATGCTTTAATTAAATCATCAAGCATCTGTTGTTTTTGTCCCAAGCGCGCAAATGAATTAGCCCTGAATTCCCAAGCATTAATATCTTGAGGATCTAGCTCGATAGCTTTATTATAACACTCAATTGCCTCTTCGAATTTTTGTGTAGCATGGTACATTGCACCTCTATATACCCATAATTCGCTACTACTATGACGATATTGGGTTGCTCGATGTAACAAGCAATGCATTGCGCTTGTGTCGCCGGCCCACCACGCAGATCGAACTCCCTTAAGATACCAATCAATCCTTTCTGGATATATTTCGAGGAATTTTTCTGCGTCAGATAACGCTGTCTTATACTTACCAAGCGCCATACTAGCGATCCATCTTTTTTCATATATTTCCGCAGGAATGTCACTATTAAAGAAGCGAAGAATATTCGTATTTATCAAATACTCACGAAAGTCATCCTCGATACTAGCATCAAGTGGTATCTTTTTCTTCGCAAAATCCTCAATTTGATAGTTAGCATCAATAATATGACCACTTAATCTCCTTGTCTGTTCATGTATTCCAGAAATTATAATATCATATTCTGCCTTACTCTTTTCCCATTCGATCTTGACCTTATTCATATGTAGAGAAAGCTCCTCCTTGAACTGCCGAATATCCTTCAAGTTATTGTACCCAAAGAATCCCGCAATAACTATCATTATTGCCAGCGCGGCAAGAATTACTCCCATAGCGCCCAAGAACTGATCAAGCATCTGAGCTCGAAACATCGCCTGTTCCTGGCGCTCATCAAGCATTTCTTTCACATCCTCAGCGTTAATTCCACTTGGCGCAGCCACCGTCGTATCCCTCGCCATATTCACAGTCAGAACGATGGGCTGAGGATTGCCTTTATCTACGTAAACGGTTTCGACGACGGACGCGCACGCGGCGCAGCAGATGATTATAACAAGCCATACGGATCGCATAAGAACCTCCGGGGTGTGGATGCGCAATGTATGAATCGGGTGGTGAAATATGTCAAATCTTTTACTTTTGTCCGCACAGGAGATGCGTTCGATCCCGCTACGTCCGTGGTGTTCCGTGACTTTATTCTCGTGTCCGGTAGTCTGGAAGTAGCGGTATATTCACGGACGTAGCGGGATCGGGCGTAGATTCGTAGGGGATTCGATTTGTCAGACTTCGTCTGAAAATCACAGTGGTTGACCATCTGCGAGCGCCCGCCTCTCATCTCCCTCTTCCCGCTTGCGGGAGAGGGCCGGGGTGAGGGTCTCCTTCCTCATCGGGCTGAAGCAGGGTTTTCCCTGTCGTCATCGCGTGTATTTCCATGGTGATAGGGGTGCGTTGCGGGTGGGTTTGGGTTGCAGGATTAGACTTGACAAAAACGGATCGGCCCAAATGAGTGGATGCGCGCATGAAGTGTGCGGGGAGGCGGTTCCGGACGCGCACCGGGGCAGTTTGTGGCTCTGGATTGCCGGAGAATCTCCCGCGGTACGCCTTCTGCCATTTTGACGAACGAACACCGAACGAATAAGGACGACACAGTGAAAAAAGCACTCATCACCGGGATCACCGGTCAGGACGGCGCCTATCTAGCCGATTTTCTTCTGAAGAAGGGCTACAAGGTGCACGGTCTCAAGCGCCGGAGTTCCCTTTTCAACACCGCCCGCATCGACCACCTTTTCGCGCCGGAACGCAATCCGGACAACCAGTTCACTTTCTCCTACGGCGACCTGACGGACGCCACCAACATGACCCGCATCATTCAGGACTTTCAACCCGACGAGATATACAATCTGGCCGCGCAGAGTCACGTGAAGGTCAGCTTCGACACGCCCGAATACACGGGCAACGCGGACGGACTGGGCACGCTGCGGCTACTGGAAGCGCTCCGCATTCTGGGCATGAACGAGGCCCGCATCTACCAGGCCTCCACGAGCGAGCTTTTCGGCAAGGTTCAGGAGACGCCCCAGCGCGAGACCACGCCGTTCTACCCGCGCTCGCCGTACGGCGTCGCCAAGCTCTACGCCTACTGGATCACGGTCAACTACCGCGAGGCCTACGGCATGCACGCCAGCAACGGCATCCTGTTCAACCACGAGTCACCCATCCGCGGGGAGACCTTCGTCACGCGCAAGATCACCCGCGCCGCGGCCAACATCGCGCTGGGCATCCAGAGCAAGGTGTCGCTGGGCAACCTGAACTCGATTCGCGACTGGGGCCACGCCGAGGACTTCGTGCGGGCCATGTGGATGATCCTGCAGCAGGACGAGCCGGACGACTACGTCATCGCGACCGGCGTGGGAACCACCGTGCGCGAGTTCGTGCAGAAGGCGTTCGCCTGCATCGGCATGGACATCGTCTTCCGGGGCGAGGGCGTCGATGAGATCGGCGTGCTGGACAGCATCGACGGCGAGCTTTTCGAGCGCGAGGCCGGCTCTTCGCCGGACCACCTTAAGCCGGGGCAGACCATCGTGCGGGTGGACCCGTTCTACTTCCGTCCCACGGAGGTCGATCTGCTTTTGGGCGACCCGACCAAGGCGCGCGAGAAGCTGGGCTGGGAGCCCGTCCGAACGCTGGACGACCTGGTTCGGGACATGATGAAGTCCGACATGCGCACCACCCGTCAGGCCAAGCATCTCCGGGAGGGCGGATTCAAGATATTCCAGTGCGTGGAAGACGTGCTGTAGCCTTGTGCTTACGGCGGTTTCGGGCGTCAAAAAAAGAATTGACATCTGCATTGTGGTTATCAATAGCTGCACGCACAGAGTCGAGAAAACATCAAAAGCTCTAATTGCGAAAAGAGGACGGAAAGATGATCCAACATATTGAAAGACATAAAGTTCTTCCGGAAGTATTGATTGTTCAGCCGGAGCTTTTCGAAGATTACCGGGGATACTTTCTGGAGTTGTACAACCGCCAGGAGTATTCCGAGGCTTTTTCCCGCTTCGGCTACGATATCGATTTCGTTCAGGACGACGTATCGCTTTCCACGAAGGACGTGATTCGCGGGATTCACGGGGACAAGGTCACCTACAAGCTCGTGCAATGCATTCGCGGCTCGGTGCTTCTCGGGGTTGTGGACGCAAGGCCCGAGTCGCCGAACTATCTGAAGCACTTCACCCTTGTCATCAACGAGCACAACCGCCTTCAGGTAATGATCCCGGCCCGGTTCGGCAACAGCTATCGGTGTCTTACGGACCAATGCGCTTTTTATTACAAGCAATCGTCCTATTATCAGGGCGCCGATCAGCAGTTCACCCTGCGTCTGGACGACCCCAAAATCGGCATCGATTGGGGAATAGAGCTCGACAGAGCGATTATCTCGAAACGAGATAGAGAAGCCAATTTAGTTAGCCAATAAAGGGAGGATAACAGTGGGTAAAGACAGCAAACATCTGGCAATCAACGGAGGCAAGCCGGTAGCGGAAAAGACCGTCCCCTTGCTCATTCCATACATTCAGGAAGACGATATAGCCGCGGTTTCGGAAGCCGTGCGTTCAACGTTTGTTTCCGGTAACGGGCCGACATGCCAAAAGTTCGAGAAGGCCCTGGCCGAGTATCTGGGCGTGAAGCACGTCCTGTTCACCAACAGCGCGACGGGCGCCCTCGAGATGGCCTTTCGCATCATGGGCTTCCCGGCCGGAGGCGAAGTGATCGTCCCCGACTTCACCTACACCTCGACCGCGCTGGCACCCATCTACAACAACCTTCGGATTGTGCTGGCGGACGTCGATCCGCTGACGGGCAACATCGATATCGACAAGCTCGAGAGCTACATCACCGATTCGACCGTCGCGATCTCTCCCGTCGATTACGCGGGCAATCCCGTGGAAATGGACAAGGTCACCCGCATCGCGGAGAAGCACGGTCTCTACGTTGTGCATGACAGCGCGCAATCGCTGGGTTCCGAATACAAGGGCGTGAAGACAGGCAACTTCGGCGACGCGTCGTGCTTCAGCTTCCACGCGACCAAGAACCTGACCACCGGCGAGGGGGGCGCGTTCATTACCAACGACACCGCCCTGGCGGAAAAAGCCATGCTCGTGCGGGAGAAGGGCACGGACAAGCAGCGGTTCCTGAACAACAATATTCAGCGTGGTTACTACGAATACATCGGCGTGGGCAATTCCTACGTCAACTCGGACATCAACGCCGCGCTCGGTTTGTCGCAGCTTGCCAAGCTTGACTGGATGAACCAGCGGCGCCGCGAGATCATGGACTTCTACAAGGAGAACCTGTCGGATGTGGAAGGCGTTTCTCTCCCCGTTTTCACGGAGAACACTCTGCAAAACGGTCACATCTACTGCATCCACGTTCCCGAAGCCGACAAGTACTGGATACTGGACGCGCTGAAGGCCGAGAACATCTACACCAACGTACACTTTTCACCGCTTCATTCGAACCGCCTCTACTCGCAACTGGGTTCGGACGAGACCCTTCCCGGCGCGACGCGGTTCTTCGAAGGCCTGCTCCGGCTGCCCCTGTACCCGAGCCTCACGCAGGAGCAACTTGAAGACGTCGTGACGGCGGTCAAGAAGGTCATGGGCTCGCTGAACTGAGCCGATTCAACGTTTGACGATAATTTTACGAAAATATACGAAAGAACGAGGTACCGATGACACACAGAGCCATTCAATTGCAGGAACCTACCTACGATAAACGAGAGATAGCGAGCGTGCTCGAGCTGCTGGAAAAGACCATGGTGGTGATGGGCAAGAAGACCATCGATTTCCAGGACGCCTGGAGCCGTTGGCAGGGATGCGAATATTCCACCATGGTGAACTCCGGGAGTTCCGCGAACCTGCTCATCATCAACCTTTTGCTGAGCAAACGCTACGGCAATCCCCTCCAGAAGGGGGATGAAGTTCTGGTGCCGGCCGTAACCTGGTCCACCACATTGTTCCCCGTAATCCAGCTCGGTCTCAAGCCGGTGCTGGTAGATGTGTCGCCCACGACCTTCAACATCAGCATCGAATCGTGCAAGAAGGCTCTCACCTCCAGGACACGAGCCGTATTCGCGGTTCACCTCCTCGGCAATCCGGCCCACATGGACAAGCTCCGCGAATTCTGCAACGAGAACAAGCTGATCCTGATCGAGGACTGCTGCGAGGCGACCGGCTCCAAATGGGACGGCGTCAACGTCGGAAACTTCGGTGTGGCGTCTTCCTTCAGCTTCATGTTCGCGCACCACATCTCCACCATCGAAGGCGGAATGATTTGCTGTCGGGAAAAGCTCGACGACAACATCATCAAGGCGTCCCGCGCCCACGGCTGGACCCGTGAACTGGATGCGAAAAGCCAGAAGGAAATCCAGGACGAATACTACTTCGACGACTACCGGTTCATGTTCTGGGAAGCCGGCTTCAACGTCCGTCCGACCGAGGTCTCGGCAGCTTTTGGCCTGCACCAGCTGGACAAGCTGGAGGATTTCATCGATATCCGTATCCGCAATTTCGCGCTTTACGACAAGCTGTTCGCCAAGCTGTCGGATCATGTGCAGACCCAGCGCCTCGAGGACAGCGAGAAGGCGTTCCGTTCGAGCTTCTCCTACGGGTTCTTCCTGCACGACCCCAGCCTGAGAAAACCGCTCATAACGCATCTGCACAACAACGGAATCGAGTGCCGCCTGCTCGTCGCGGGTAACCTGGCCAGACACCCGTTCTACCCGCTTTACTGCGACAAGCCCACCGTGTCGCTCGATGTCGCGGACAAAATCCACGAGGGCGGACTGTTCCTGCCCGCGCATCAAGGGCTTAGCGAAGACGACGTCGTGTATGTCTTTGACAAGGTGCAGGAATTTCTGACCTGACCCGGTCAGAAACATCCTGTCAGCGAGAAATGCCGCGCGACGCAGTCGCCACATGATCTTCCGGGAGGTTTTATCATCACCGAGTCAACGATATTGATTTTCGGCGCCGGCGAGAACCAGACAACGCTGATCGACGCCGCCAACCGTCTGGGCTACCGCACCGTGGCCATCGACCCGAACGCCGACGCGCCCGGCAAAGACCACGCCGACGTGTTCGTCCGCGTGGGTGCCAGAGACTACGAGGCGACGCGCGAGGTCGCCCGCCGATACGGCGCGTCCGGCATCGTCACCGGTCAGATGGAGAACCCACTCCCGCTCATGGCACGCCTGGCCGAGGAGGAAGGCTACATCTTTCCGTCGGTCGAGGTGATCCGCCGCTGCCGCGATAAATTTCTCATGAAACAGGCCTTCCAGCGCGAAAACGTCCCCTGCGCACGCGGACTGCGCCTGCGATCCGACGAGCTGACGCCCTCGACGTTGAACGAACTGCGCTACCCGCTCATCATCAAGCCGGTCGATGCCTTTTCCAGCCGCGGCGTCTTCCGCATCGAGCGGTTCGAGGATATCGAGCGTTACCTGGAAGAAACGCTCTCCTTCTCGTCCGACGGCACGTTCATCGTCGAAGAGTTCATCGACGGCGACGAGTTCAGCGTGGAGTCGATCACCTACGAGGGACAGACCTCGGTGATGCAGATCACGCGCAAGGTGATCACCCCCTTTCCGCACACGATCGAAATGGCGCACATCCAGCCCGCGGGGTTGCCCGCGGAGCAGGAGGAACTCGTTCGCCAAACGACCGCCGCGGCCATCGCCGCGCTCGGCATACGCAACTCGGCCTCTCACGCCGAGGTAAAGCTCTGCGACGACCGCTGTTATGTCATCGAGATAGGCGCACGCATCGGCGGAGACTTTATCGGCTCGCTGCTGCTCGATCTCTCCACCGGCGCCAGCCTGGAAGAGGCGGCCGTGCAGGTCGCTCTGGGGCGCGAGCCGCAGACCAACCCGCGGTTCGAGAAACACTCGATGATCCGGTACTTCGGACTGCAAGCCGGAAGCGTGGTGCGACAAATCGACGACTGGAGCGACGTCCTTACCCTGCCCGGCATCAAGGCGGCCAACCTGTTCATACACGAGGGGATGACCATACCGCCCCTCACCGACAGCGCCAAACGCTCCGGCTATGTCATCGCCCAGGGCGACAGCGCCGATGAGGTGAGCACCCTTACGAAAGACGCGGTAAACCAGATACGGAAAAAAATACACTTGGAGACCACCCCATGATCGATAGCAACTCCGTGACCCTGCGCCCCCTTCAACGCGACGACATCCCCAGCATCAATAGTTGGCGTAACGACTTTCAGACAAAAGAGTTACTGAACCTGCACCCGTTCCCCGTCTCCCTCGAACAAGACCTCGACTGGTTCGACAGCCTTGTCGCCAAACCGGACGACCGCTCGGTCTATTTCGCCATCGAGCGAAAGGACGAGGCGCAACTGATCGGCTATTGCAACCTCCGCGACGTGAACCTCGTGCACCGGCACGCCGAACTCGGGATATTCCTGGACCGGAAGCACGCCCGAAACGGCTTCGGTACGGAGGTGCTGCGCTCGCTGGTGTCCTACGCTTTTCGCTATCTGAACCTCGAAAGAATCTACATCAACGTGCTATCCATCAACGAAGCGGCGCTCAAGTTCTTTGCCGCTTTCGGATTCACCGAAGAGGGCCGCATGCGCAGCCACGTGTGCGTTGGAAATTCCAGGAACGACATCGTCATCATGGGCCTGCTGGCCGGGGAATACAAACACGATGCCTGAAAACGCGGTCGGCGCTGTCCCCGTCATCGAGGGCAGCCAGATATTTCTGCATCCCCTGCGGATGAAGGACATACCCAGGCTCAACCACTGGCGAAACGACCTCACAACGCGCGAGCAACTGGTCCTGCACCCCTATCCCATTCCACTCGAACAAGATATGCTGTGGTTCAAGGAGAGGATCGCCGTCGCGAACAACCGGCAGATCTATTTCGGCGTCTCCCTGAAAGATACCCACGAACTGGCGGGTTACGCCAACATCATCAATATCAACTGGATACACCGTACCTGCAACGTCGGCGCGCTGATCCGCAAATCGCAGCACAAGCACCAGGCGCTCGGACTGGAAACCGCCGTTCTCGTCATGGAATACGTATTCAAGACCCTCGGTCTGGAGCGCATATGCGTTCACGTGATCGCCGACAACAAGCGCGCGCTGATGTTCAACCGCATGCTGGGCTACCGGAAAGAAGCCCTGATGCGCAAGCACGTCTTCATGAACGGCGCGTACCACGACATCTGCGTGCTGGGCATCCTGCGTAACGAGTATCTGGACGCTCGCGATCAGCTACGCCACACAGCGGGACTCTCGCGGTAGCGTACAATGCGTGACTACCTGACCCGGCTCAAGCAGCTGGTAATCCGCTTTCGCACCGTTTTCTGCAACATATCGTTCCGCGTGGGCGGCCAGATCGCCGCGAAGCTGCTGGGACTGGTGTCCGTCCCCATCATCGCCCGCGCGCTCGGACCCGAGATGTACGGGCAGTGGAACGAGATTCTGCTGATCTCCCAATACGCCCTGATCCCCGTCAACTTCGGCTTCCTCGCGTTCGGCGTACGCAAGATCGCCCAGAAGGACGACCCGAATGTGACCATCCGCGATATCACCTCGGCCAGAGTCGTCCTGGGCAGCCTGTCCGTGGCGCTGTTCGCCATCGTGATCCTGATCGTGTATAACCACAATCCGCTGATGCTCACCGCTGCCCTGGTGGGGCTGGCGATCGTGCTTGCCCGTGCCATCAACCCCGAGTTCTACTTCTTCGGCGTCAAGAAGATGCTGGCGCCCACGCTCAGCCAGACGATATCGTTCGCGCTGTATGTGCTTCTCGTGGCGCTGTTTGTGCGCTCGCCTGGGGACCTTCTAATCCTGAGCATCGCCTACACGATCAACCACCTTTCCATGGCCGCCATCTCGCTGATGTGGCTGCCGTCCGACCTGCGAATCCGTCTGTGGTTCGGCTTCAAGCGCACCTTCCGGCTGCTGAAGCAGTGCTACAAACTCGGCATCTCGAACCTCGTCGATGGGCTGATACCGACGATCCCGCGCCTGCTGCTGACCACGATGTACGGCTCCTACGAACTGGGCATCTACTCGGCGGCGGGGAAGTTCTCGTCGGTGATCATGCTGGTGTATGTCGGCGTGGGACAGGCTGTGGGCCCGTATCTGGTGAAGTTGCAGAGCTTTCCGATCCCCAAGAGACGCAAGTACCTGCTCGGGATGTCCGCCATCGCCCTGGGCGCTGGCCTGCTGGTGGGCGGCGGCATGTTCCTGTTCGGCGAGTTCCTGGTCCTGCTCATCTTCGGCAAGTCGTTCGGAGAATCGGTGGTGGTGTTCAAGCTGCTCTCGCTGACCTGGGTCACGCAAATGCCGCTGAGCCTCATGCTGAACAACACGGTGCTGTTCCTGGGCTACGATAGCGAACTGACCAAAAACCGCCTGATAACCTTCGTCTCCTGCATCGTGCTGTCCATCCTGTTCATCTACCTGTGGGGCACGGTGGGAACCGTCCTGGCGACCTCGGTGCCGCTGCTCATGTCCAACCTGCTCTACATCCACTTCTTCTACCGACAGTACTTCCGAAAGAACAAGCAAGCCGCCTCGTAGATCGCCCTCGTCCCACGCCAAACAAACATTATCGAAGCCCTCATCCCCCGCCTTCTCCCGCAAGCGAGAGAAGGAGCTAAAAGGAAGGCTCTGTGCAAATCGAGTGGCTAAAGACAACAACGTCGAAGCGTGCCTGTCTTGGTTTCTGTAGGCGCCTACAGGTGATGTTTTCCCAAGAAAGCACAGATATTGCACAGCAAGCGACACCACAACAAAAAACACCCCGGCAGCGTTACCGGGGTGCATGAATCAAACTGTATCAGACGGTCAGACGTCGTTTTCCAGCATGAAGGCCACCGTCTTTTCGAGGCCCTCGTAGAAGCTCACCTGCGTGGTGTAGCCGAGCATCTCCTTCGCTTTCTCGATGCCCGCCAGCGAGTGCTTGACCTCTCCCTTGCGCTCTTCGCCCAGGATCGGCTCGATGTTCGTACCCAGGATGCGGTTGATGGCCTGAACGAGCTCGAGGAGCGTGTAGCGGTCGCCACAAGCGATGTTGAAGACCTCGCCGCCGACGCCCTCGGTGTTGGCCGCGACGATGTTGGCCTCCACGTTGTTGGTCACGAAGGTGAAGTCGCGCGACTGCTCGCCGTCGCCGAAGATGAGCGGTTGCTTTCCCGCCGCCATCAGGCGGACGAACTTGGGGATCACGGCGCTGTACTGCGAGGTGGGGTCCTGGTAGGGTCCGAAGACGTTGAAGTAGCGCAGGCAGACCGTTTCGAGACCGTACAGGGTGTGATAGAGCTGGCAATAGCGCTCGGCGGTGTACTTGCTGAGTGCGTAGGGCGAGAGTGGCGCGATGGGCATGTCCTCGGTCTTGGGCAGCGTCTCACTGTTGCCGTAAACCGATGATGACGAGGCATATACGACTCGCTTGACGTCGAACTCGCGCGCCGCTTCGAGAATGTTCAGCGTGCCCAGGATGTTCACGTCGTTCGAGGTGATGGGATCGTTGACCGAACGCGGCACCGAGGGCAGCGCCCCCTGATGCAGGATGAAATCCACGCCCTTCACGGCGTCGCGGACGATGTGGAAACTCCGCAGATCGCCCTCGAGGAGCGTAAGATTTTGGTCGCTGAGCATGCCCAGAATGTTGTCACGTTTGCCGGTCGAAAAGTTGTCCAGAATCCGAACCTCTTCGCCACGGGAAAGAAGCGTCCGAACGATGTTCGAACCGATGAAGCCCGCGCCCCCTGTTACCAGATATCGCATACCTATTTATCCCCCTTCTTCGTTTCAACCAACTTCAATCCTACCGCCCTTTTGTCCAGCTTTTTCAAGGCTTTGTTGCAAACTGGGTGGGTAAGTGGGATATGTTCGATGACATCGGATGGGATTCTGTAGGCGCCGATCTCCGAGCGGCGTTTTAGATTGATAGTGCAAAATAATAGATACACCTGCATATGGTAATACTGTAAGTTTGCAAGAATATTCAGAGAAGGGAACGCCGCTTTCAAATCGAGTGGGTAACGCGATTTTCTCTATTGGTGCGCCAAGCTCCAGCTTGGCATTTCCTACAGCACATTGTTTAATTGTTAAGCAAATCATACACGTTTGCTGTCTCGACAGATTTCATAGCATCTTTTTGCCAAGCTGGAGCTTGGCGCACCAATTAGGATGCCATGAAATCCATTCTATTCACCAAGTTTGAAAGAGAGCCTTTAATTATAATCGCTGGGGAAGTCAGGAAAGCCCAAACATTCAGAAGAGTTGCTGACGCAACACATTCGGAAGTTTGGTCTTTATTGCTTCATCGGAAGATAGATATCGAAGCAGGCACCCTCCTCTGAATTGGACGCGCTGATCTCGCCCCTGTGATCGTTGACCACTTTTTTACAGATGGCGAGGCCGAGTCCGGTGCCGTCGGTCTTGCCTTTGGTTACGAAAGCCTCGAAGATGGAGGGGAGAATTTCTTCCGGGATGCCCGGTCCGTTGTCGCAGATGGAGATATGCAGTCTATCGTCTTCCCGTCGGGTTTCCATGACGATGTTTCCACCTTGCCCGAGGGCTTCGATCCCGTTCTTGACGATGTTGATTAACGTCCGTTTGATCCGCTTACGATCGATGAGCGCGGGGCTTTCGACGTGATTGATCACGCGGAGTTCGATATCGCGGTCTTTGGCGATAGGGTACAAGTTCTCCATGATATCGCTGCAAAGGTCGTCGATGCAGCAGGGCTTGATGTCCAGCGCGATGCGCTCGCCTTTTGCGAAGTCGAGGATTTCGCGCACCATGTCGTCGAGGACGCTCGTCTGCTGCACGATGCGTTTGATGTATTTCGCCGTGTCCGGATAGAGGCTTTCGAGAAGCTGCGCGGTGAGGACGATCACGGTGATGGGCGTCTTGATGTCGTGAACGATCTTGCTGGCGGCGGAACCGATCGCGGCGAGCTTGTTTCGCGTGATGAGGTTGTCGAGTACAGTAGCGAACTGCTTGTTGGTGTTGCGCAGGTGGAGGGACATGGTCTTGGTCAGGTTGAAGATTACCTGCGGGTATTGAAGGCAAATTTTCAGGAAGTCCTGTTTGTCCATGCGCAGAAGTACGACGTCTGTGATCGTTTTTGCGGTTGCGGAGCGCGGGCTTTCGTCAACCAGTGCCATTTCGCCGAAGAATTCGTAAGGTTCCAGCGTACTCAATTCCGCCTGCGTCTCCAGGTCGTCCCGGATTCGCTTTGTGATTTCGAGGGATCCCTCTTTCAATATATAGAAGCTGTCGCCGATTTCATCTTCCGAGAACACGATCTCGCCGGCCGGCAGTCGCCTCTCGTGAAAATGCTCGGATACGATCATCAGCTCATCGTCGCTGAGCGAATCGAAGAAATGGACGTTCCTTAGTATGTTGAGCATGGTCATGATTAATTTCCTCCGATAATAGTCTGATTCATTCTGTGTGATTTGTCAAAGAAAAAAGGTTAAAATCGCAGGCTGAAGATCGTCTCCACGCCCATGACCGAGCGAACGCTGATCGTACCGCCCTGAAGCCGCATCATCTGTCGTGCCAGCGCCAAGCCAATTCCGGTTCCGGAGGGCTTGGTGGTGAAGAACGGGATGAAAATCTTGTCGATGACATCCTCGAGGATGCCGGGCCCGTTGTCCCAAACCTGAATGGCCGGCTTGCTGTTCTGTCCCACGAACGCGGCGATACCGATCTTTCCGTTATCCCGGTCTCTGAGAGCGTGTTTAGCGTTCTGGATCAGGTTGATGAGAATCTGCTCGATCATGCTTTCGTCGGCGGTCAGCTCCAGCTCTTCCGGCACGATCTTGATTGCGAGATCGATACCGGCGGCTTGGAGCTCCTCGGCGAAGAGGTTGTGGAGGTTGTCGAACAGGTTCCTGACCGGGAAGATGGTGAAGTTAGGTTTCGGTATGCGTGTAAGGTTGCGGTATGACTGGACGAATTTCAGGAGACCCGAGCTGCGTCGTTCGATGGTTCGCACCGCGCTGCTGATATCGTTGAAGGTCTCGTCGCAGGCGAAGTTCTCCTGCGTTTCCTCGTGAATTTCCTCGAGCATCTGGTTGACGGTTGACGAGAGTGAGGCAATGGGGGTGATGGAGTTCATGATCTCGTGAGTGAGGACCCGGATAAGTTTCTGCCACGCTTCGAGTTCCTGTTCTTCCAATTCGCTCTGGATGTTCTGGATGGATACCAGAATGATGGTGCGGTCCATGAGCTTGAATTCGGTGGCGTACATGGCGAGCTGGAGCAGTTCGTCGTGCTGCTGGATCTTGACCATCGCTTTTTCTCCGGATCGGAGCGAGATCATCTGTCCGTAAAGCTTCTGGCTGAAGCCCCGTAGCGAGTTCACGTTTCTCAGGTGATCCATGCGGAAGAGGAGCTTTGCCGCCTTGTTGTAGATTTCCACGTCGCCGTTGGAGCGGAAAGCTATCAGTGCGATGGCGACGTGCTCCACGACGTTTTTCAGGTAGTGGTAGTGGATTTCGCGCTCGGTGCTGATACGCTGGAAGTCGTTGATCACGTTGTTGAAGGAGTTCTTGAGCACATCGAAGGAAGACCCCAGTCCCTTGACCTCGAACGAACTGCTGAACTCCGAATAGCGGATCGAGTTGAGAAACGTGGTCAGCATCCTGTTGGTGCGCTCGACGTAGAGGATCAGGAATACCACTTCGACGATGATCGCGATACTGATGACGACCTTCACGCCCAGCGGGACGTTCAGCGGAAGCGTATAGAAGAATCCGAAGATCGTCAGAGAGAGGAGCAGCACGCGCAGGACGCACTGCAACCGGAAGCTTTTCAGCTTCATAATCCGTATTTCTCGAGCCTTCGATAGAGCGATGTGCGGGTCAGTCCGAGTTCGCGCGCAGCCTGGGTGATGTTGCCCTTGTACTTGCGGATCACCTTCTCGATCGTTTTCTTCTCGACCTCCTCGAGGTTGTAGGTCTCGATCACGAATTCTTCGTTGCCCTTGCTGTTGGCGGAGAGCAGGAAGTCACCCGCTTCGAGGTGGCTGGATTCGCTCAGGATGATGGCGCGTTCGATGGCGTGCTGAAGCTCGCGCACGTTGCCCGGCCAGTGGTACATCTCGAGCTTTTTCATCGCGCTGTTCCCGATGCCGGAGACGTCCTTGCCGTACTTCTTCGCCATGCGTTTCAGGAAGTGGTTTGCCAGCAGCGGGATGTCCTCGATACGGTCCCGCAACGGCGGAAGATGGATTTCGATGGTGTTGATGCGGTAGAGAAGGTCCTGACGGAAGCGCTTCTCTTTGGTCAGTTGATGCACCGGCGTATTGGTGGCGCAGATCAGCCTGACATCGACCGGGATGTGCTTGTTCGATCCGACGCGGATCACTTCGCCCTTCTCGATCACGGTCAGCAGCTTTGCCTGGAGCGGCATCGAGAGGTTGCCGATCTCGTCCAGGAACAGCGTGCCGCCGGATGCGATCTCGAACCTGCCCGGGCGATCCTTCTTGGCGTCGGTGTAGGCGCCCTTGACGTGCCCGAAAAGCTCGCTCTCGAAGAGGGTTTCGCTGATGGAGCCGAGATCGACGCTCAGGAAATTGCCTTTGCGGCTCGAATTGCGGTGCAGCGCCCGGGCTACCAGTTCCTTGCCGGTGCCGTTCTCGCCGAGGATCAGGACGCTTGCGTCAGTGTGTGCGACCTTCTTGATGGTGGCGAAGACGCGGCGCATCTCTTCCGAGACACCGATAAAGTCTTGGAACGGCTGGTCGTAGGCGTCGCTGAGACCTTCCTGCCGCTCGCGCAGAGAACAGGCTTCGCGTCGGGACTGGCGGAGGTTGACGGCGCTGTGGATGGTGGCGAGAATTTTCTCGTTCTGCCAGGGCTTCAAGACGAAGTCGGCGGCTCCGGCGTGGACGGCACGGACGGCCTTCTCCACGTCGCCGAATGCCGTGATGAAGATCACCACCGCGTCCGGGTCGATCTCCAGGATGCGCTCGAGCCAGAAGAAGCCTTCCTTGCCGCTGATCATGTCGGACGAGAAGTTCATGTCCAGCAGGATGACGTCGTAGTTGTTTTCCTTCATCCGATCGGGGATACGCTGCGGATTCTGCTCGGTCTCGATGGATTCGACCTGCTGCTTGAGCAGTAGCTTCAATGATATCAGGATATCTTCGTTGTCGTCGATAGCGAGTATTCTACCTTTCTTTTCTGGCATGTTGCATCCTTTGTCTATGTCGTTCGTTGTTGATTCTTTATTGGATGTGATTTTCGGAATGCGTTTGAAAATCGTCAATGTTTATTGTTCGGAATCGTACACTTTTTCGCAGTTTTAATCGCTCATGGCGTTCGGAGATCGGCGGCAAAAGGAAGGGGAAATTGCGGACGGGGACGTCCGCGTTCCTTGTAGCGTTCGACCAGCGGCATAACTTCTGAATGTACCGCTTGCGGCTCTTCCGTATGTTATGCTCGTGTTCGTGAAAATGAAATCAACATTCGGAAGAACCTCGTTTCGCTCGGCACATTCGGAAGTTGATTTCTCTCATGGCGTTCGGAGATCGGCGGCAAAAGGAAGGGGAAATTGCGGACGGGGACGTCCGCGTTCCTCGTAGCGTTCGACCAGCGGCATGACTTGTAAATGTACCGCTTGCGGTTCTTCCGAATGTTATGCTCGAGTTCGTGAAAATGAAATCAACATTCAGAAGAGTCTCGCAACGCTCGACGCATTCGGAAGTTGATTTCTATCATGGCGTTCGGAGATCGGTGGCAAAAGGAAGGGGAAAGTGCGGACGGGGACGTCCGCGTTCCTCGTAGTGCTCGACCTCCGGCATAACTTCTGAATGTACCGCTTGCGGTTCTTCCGAATGTTATACTCGAGTTCGTGAAAATGAAATCAACATTCGGAAGAGCCTCGCTACGCTCGACGCATTCGGAAGTTGATTTCTCTCATGGCGTTCGGAGATCGGCGGCAAAAGGAAGGGGAAATTGCGGACGGGGACGTCCGCGTTCCTCGTAGCGTTCGACCTCCGGGCGAGCTTCCCAATCCATCGAATTGCAGAAACATTGTCTATTGGAGCGAAAAATGCAATGGAACGTATTGAAGGACGAAAAGGAGAACGACTCTGGCAAGAGGTTCATTAAATACTTGACAGGGGTGTTATTTACTGGAGAATGTCATCGCCTTGTTGTGCAAGGAGGATTTCATGGAGATATTTAAGAATTTACTTGTTCTGGCGATTATAGTTTCCGTGACGGCGCTTGCCGGAGCGGAGAACGTTACGATACACGACATTCAATACACGGTTAATCCGGGTGCCGAGGGTACCTATCCATCTCTTTACGAGGGTGCCACGGTTCAGACCGAAGGCGTTGTAACGTCGGTCGGATACGATTCCGATTCCTTCACGCTTTCCGGTGTTGATGGCGGTCCCTGGAACAGTATCGTTGTCAAGACGCGCGATCAGATCAACCGGCAGAATCTTCGCGTCGGCGATTTCATCGTGCTGGTGGCGACGGTTCACGAGAATTTCGGATGCACGGAGCTTCGGAATGTCAGTTCGCTTCGACGCAGGGGTAGTGCGGCTGTTCCTCAGGCGTACAGCGTTACGACCGGAGAGCTTTCGGTGACCGAGTCGCTTGAAGGTGCTCTGGTGAAGATTCGTAGCGTGAACATTGTCAGTATTCGTCAGGAAACACGCTGGAACATCAACGACGGCACGGGCGCCTGCACGCTGTACGACGGCTACAATGTGATGAACGGTCGCAAGCGCACCAATCGGGCCGGAGACACACTGGAATACATCCAGGGCATCGTCGTTTACAGCTATGGCGAATATCAGGTCTGCCCGAGAGCGATCAGCGACCTTTCCAGTACCGGCTCCCATCAGGTTCACGGAACTTCCTGGGGTCGCGTAAAATCATTGTACAAATAATGACGAAATAGATATTCAGTACGAACTGCCTCCGCATTCGAGGCAGTTTTTTTTCGTAATATTTCAAACGGACAGGAAAACGAAGGAGGAGTTGTGAAGAAATTTCTGAAGAATCTTGTCGTGCTCGGTATTCTGGCAATGGGGGGATATTGCGTTTACAAGTTTGTGGTACGTCTGAAGCAGACGCTCAAACTGGACAAATCGTTGCCGCTTTTCCTGAAGAACACGATGGGAGAAGAACCAGGGATCCAGATCAATCTTCAGTTCCGTTCTCTGGCTATCATTCTCAAGTTTTCAGCCGAAACGCTCGCTCGTGAGACCGATATCGAGCAGTTCGTTCTCGAGTACATCGAGGACTTCTATCCTGCGCTCGCGCAGATGGCGCTAACCGTGCGTCTGGAGGAGAAACCCATCGAAAAGGAAGTCGCTTTGGAACCGGAGCAGCCCGAGTCGGAAGATACCGAATCGTAATGCGTTGCGTGTTCATGTGAAATGCAGCCGATCCGTATGCTGAGCGGCTTTGAGTAAGAATATCCCGATCCTTTGACAAGCGTGTGATCTTACGGAATTCCAAAAGATTAGACAAAATCCTTGACAAAGATTTCAGGGTTCGGAAAACAGAAATTCAAAACTGAGTGAAGGAGTGGAATTATGACCAAGGCTGATTTAGTGAAGACCATTTCACAGGAAACGGGAATAATTCGGAAAGATGTTGCAATCGTAGTGGATACATTCCTCGATGCGGTCAAGGACAGCATGAAGGAAGGAAATCATATCGAAATTCGCGGCTTCGGCACGTTCAAGCTGAAAATCAGGAAACCTCGGATCGGGCGCAACCCGAAAACCGCCGACAAGGTGCCGGTTCCCGAACGTGTTGTTCCTACTTTCAAGTTTTCCCGCGCATTCAAAGATGATGTAGCCGACGCGAATATCGAACTATTAGAACAATAACAGGGGGATTGAATGCCTTGCGGAAGAAAGCGTAAGAAACATAAAATCAACACGCACAAGCGGAAAAAAAGGCTTCGCAAAAACCGTCATAAAAAGAAATAACGGATGATCGGTCAACGATCCGATTGTCATGATTGTAATCGGTTCTTGATACCTGCGGAAAAACCTTTGTTCATAACGAAATGAATCATAGAATGCCGCTGCATCGAGCAGCGGCTTTTCTATGTCTGCGTTGGGATATATGGAACAATTCCATTCGTTTGACCTGGACACTTTGCCCGTTGCAGCTGCCTGTATCTCAACGGATGGGAATCTCCTTTACTCAAATCATCTGTTCAACGAGCTGACGGACAATCCGGAACCGGGCAGCTCCTTCATGCGTCTGGTTCAAGCCGACGATCATGAACCGACACAGCGCTGGATCGACGCGACCATCGAATCGGATACCCCGACCCGTCACACCATTTCGCTGCCAACGAGCCAGAGCCCCGCGCGGATTCTCCAACTTCAGGCATGGCATGACCGGGATAAACAGATCATCACGATTACCGCGATCGATTTCAACACACCCGCTCACTCGGAGGTCCACCGCCTGCGTCGCTACGAGAAGTATTACAACGAGCTGATCAACAACCCGGGCTACATCCTCTGCCGATTCGATTTTGTCCGCGACCGGGTCGAGTATCTCAGCCCATCGGTCGAATCAATCCTCTCGCTACCGCTGGAGATGCTGTCCGAGCTCTCTTTCAACGAGCTGATGAGGTTCGTGCATCCGGACGATTACGGCGCTGTCCATTCTCTTCTGATCAAGCTGATCGAGGGCGACCCGGTCATGCAGGGCGGATCGGTGCAGTTCCGGCTGTTCGGCGTCTCCCGCCAGGAAATCTGGATTCAGATGTATCTGAACTTCAATTACGACTCCGAGGGCGCGGTATCCGCCTTGATCACGATGTTCGATATCTCTGCGCAGAAAGAGATCGAGCAGACGCTTCTCACAGCAAGATACGAGCTCGAGACTCGCGTCATGGAGCGAACGCTGGAGCTGATCAAGACCAACGAACGACTGCTGGGCGAGATTTCAGAGCGAATACATGCCGAGATCGAGATGAAGGAGAGCGAGGAGCGCTTCCGAAGCATTTTCGAGCAGGGGTACGACGGAGTCGTGCTGCTGGACGCGAGAGGGACGATCGTTGCCTGGAACCGCGCCATGACCCGCATGACAGGACTGACGGACGAGAAGGTGATCGGGCATGCATTCTGGGATGTCCAGTCAGATATCACCGCCGAAAAGAAGCCGAAGAGGCAGATACGCAAGAAATGGAAGGAACGGGTAACGCAGTTCCGTCAGAACGGTACGGCGGATTTCATCAACATGGTGGAGGAGGACGAGCTCCTTTCGCCGGATGCCGGAACGCGAATCGTCGAACGGGTCTTTTTCCCGATCCAGATATCCAAGGTGGTAAGCCTGGGCTTGCTGATTCGCGATATTACCACGACGAGGCAATCGCTGGAGGCTCTGCGCGAATCAGAGGATAAATTCCGCATCCTGTCCGAAGAATCGCCCAATCTGATCCTGATTATATCGCGAGAAAAAATCGAGTACATGAACACCGTCTGGCTCAGGATGACGGGGTACGATCGATTCAGCAGAGGGCAAACGCTCCTGGATGCTGTCGTACCCGAGGATCGTCGCCGGATTCTGAGGATCGTTGCCGAGATACGGAAAGACAAGGTCATACAATCGTGGGAGATGTCGTTGATTACGGCTTCCGGTGATCGGTTGTTCCTGGTGGTTAGTTGCCGTAAGATACAGTACAACGGCAAGCCTGCGATTCTGGCGATCGCGACCGATATAACGCAGATGCATCACATGCAACGGCGTATCGAAGAGGCGAAACGTTTTAAGGAGATCGAGCGGCTTTCGATTGGCGTCGCGCATGAGGTGCGCAATCCGCTGAATTCGATCGTGGCGATTGCGGAGGTTTTGAGCAACGAGTTCGGACATCTGCCGTCCATGAAGGAATATCTGAATCATATCAGCATCCAGGTTGAGCGCCTGACCCGATTGATGGGCGACCTCATCGAGTTCGGGAAAATGACTCATGTTGATACACTTGAGAACATTTCGCTCTTGACGCTTAGCAAAGCAACTGTAAAAATGTGGCATCAGGAAAATAAGTTTCCCGGATACACAGTCGAGATCGATACTTCTTCATGTCCGGAAGAGCCTGTGATTCGTGCGGATATACCACGGATGCAGCAGGTTATCCTGAATCTTCTCGACAATGCAGCACAACACAGCCAGGAGCACAGAGAAATCATGATGCGTTTTTCATCCGAGAGCGAATCGATCGCGGTAATCGAGATTATCGATCACGGTCACGGGATCAACCCCAAGGATATCACGCGGGTCTTCGATCCGTTCTTTACACGCAGAAGCAAGGGATCGGGACTCGGTCTCAGTATCGTCAAGAGCATTATCGAGAAGATGGATGGTTCCATCGAGCTGCGAAACAACGAAGAGACGGAGGGGTGTCGGGCGGTCATTCGCTTGCCGCTGGCGAGGAGACAGGAAGCATGAAGCCGCGTATCCTGATGATCGACGACGATCCGAGCATCGCGTTCAGCTTCACCAAGTTTCTCAACAGTCGCGGCTACGACGTGGTAACCGCCGGCTCGCTCGAAGAGGCACGCGAAGCGCTTCGTCTGCACCCGGTCAACGCGATGATACTCGATCAGATGCTTCCGGACGGCGACGGAATCGATTTTCTCACCGAACTCCGCGAGGGCAACGAGACCCTGCCGATCATCTTCATCACCGCGCACGGGAATGTCAATCTGGCGGTGGAAGCGATGCGCAAGGGCGCTGACAACTTCATGGTGAAGCCCGTCAACATGAGCGGACTCGAGCTTTTCCTGAGCAAGAGCGTCGAGCTCGGGCGGCTCCGGCAGACGGATCGGATTTCCCAGCGCACCAAGCGTAACAAGATCGAGATGTTCCTCGAAGAACGTCCGGTCATGAAATCGATACTCGACTACGCCCGACTCGCGGCGTATAGCGATACCATCATTCTCATCCACGGCGAGACCGGAACCGGTAAGGGCGTGCTTGCCCGGTGGATTCACGAAAACAGCGCACGCAAGAACAACCCCTTTGTCCCCGTGAACTGCGCGGGACTGAAAGACGAACTGCTCGCCAGCGAACTGTTCGGCCACGCCAAGGGTGCCTTCACATCCGCAGTGCAGGAAAAACAGGGACTGGTCGAATTCGCCAACAACGGAACGCTTTTCCTCGACGAGATATCCTCCATGAGCATGCAGGTTCAGGCCGAACTGCTCAAGGTGATCGAAGACCGTACCTATCGCAGACTGGGGGAGACGCGGACCCGCATCAGCGATTTCCGGTTGATCTGCGCCTCGAACCAGGACCTGGAAGTCGAGGTCGATGCCGGAAACTTCCGTTCCGACCTCTACTACCGCATCAACGTGTTTCCGATCAACATGGCCTCCATGCGCGACATGAAAGAAGACCTGAAGGGCTTGATCCGGCAGATTCTTTTCGACCTGAACGCACCCGAGATCAGCCTGAACGCCAAAGTCATGAAGCTGCTTTCCGATTATTCATGGCCGGGAAACATCCGCGAACTCAACAACGTCCTCGAACGCGCCATGATCCTCGCCAAGGGAAAGATGCCCTCTGTCGAACACTTCCCCGGATTGCGCTTTCCCAAGACTAATGTGCTGCCCAAGACAATCAAGCCGCTCGAACAGGTTGTCGAAGAATACATCACAATGGTGATGGAACGTTGCGGAAACGATACGATCAAGGCGTCACACGCGCTCGGTATTTCGAGGCAGGCGCTGTATCGACGACTGCGCAAGATGAAGCACGAAGCCGGAAACGAGTAAGCTCAGGCGCTGTTGCATACCTGCTTATCGATTCCCCATCTCTAACATCTTTCCTATTGAAGGGTTTTAACGATTCGAATACGGCAACTCGATCCGGAATACCGCGCCGTACTTCACCGCGTTACGTACCCTGATCACGCCGCCGAGGCTGCGAATAAAATTCTCCGTGATCGAAAGCCCGAGTCCCATTCCTTTCATCGGACTCTTGGTGGTGAAGAAGGGATCGAACACATGGTCGAAGTTCGCGGGAGCGATGCCGGTACCGTTGTCCTCGATCTCGATGAAGACGTTCTGCGACTGTACACGTGTTCTGATAACGATTACCTTTGGGACTCGATCGACGCTACGCAGTGAATCCAGCGCGTTGTTGACCAGATTCAGAATCGACTGCTCGAGAAGCACCGGATAGGTCTTGATCTCGGTCGGTTCATCGCGGTATTCACGGACAAGTTCCACCTTCTGCTCGCGGCACTGCGATTTTACGAGTGCAAGCGCGCTGTCGATGGTCCGGTGGAGGTCGCATTCGTGAACCTTGTAGATCGGTTCCTTGTAGATCAGCGAGCGCATATGCCGGATGATGTCGTGGATTCTGCGGCTCTGCTCCGAGATGAATCCCAGCGCTTCCCACAGCTCTTCCGTCCCGATTTCGTCGGGCTTGTTTTTCCAGTAGAGAAGGCCGTCCGACTTGCTCATCAGGGCGGTCAGCGGTTGATTGATTTCGTGCGCGATGCCGGATGCCATCGTTCCCAGGGAGGCCAGTCTCAGCGACCGTTCCGTGATCTTCTCCATCTCGATCTTCTCTTTTTCGACCCGGACGCGCAGGGTGATGTCCTCGCCCGAGCTTAGCGATCCGGTGATCCTGCCCTGGTGATCGCGCAGCAGCGTGGTGTGCCAGAATATGATGCGGGTTTCTCCAGCGCTTGTGACAATGCGATTCTCGTATCCCCTGACAGGCTCGGCGAGTCCAGCCATCATCTTCTTGTAGTTATGCATCCTGAAAGCGCGCTCCTGTGGATGCGCGCAGGTGTCGTACCAGTTTTTCCCGATCAATTCATCCAGCCGGTAGCCCGTGATACGGCAGCCGGTTTCGTTGATCAGGCTCACCTTCTCATCCCGGTCGATGGCGAGGATGATCACCCCGGCGATGCGCAGGTAGTGCTCCGCGCGCAGCTTCTCTTCGCGCAACCGGTCTTCGTTTTCCCGATGCTGTATGATATCGCAGAGCTTGTCGGCGTATCCCTTGATAAGTTTGTTCTCGAAGGTTTCCAGGAATTCGAGTTCCTGCTCGATGTACCCGATGACGATGGAGCCGCGCTCGACGCCGTTGATAACGATTGCGTAGGTCAGGAAGTTTTCTGTCTCCCGCTCGATATTCCGGCACTGCGAATAGGTTTTACGATCGAGGATAATCTTACTGAATACTTTGTCGGGGTATTGCATACTGGGCGGGATGATATCGCGCGTTAGGATGGCGAACACTTCCGCCAGCGGTAGTGCTTCGGTCGCGAGACGATTCAGGGCGTAGAGCCCTTCGAGTTCTTTGATCCGTTCCCGAAGTTCGAGTTCGAGAGATGATGTTGATTCAATGTGGTGCATCGAACGCTCCTGGGTAAATGAACTACTATGGAAAAGGATATTGATTTCCAGTAATTGAAATAATACTGGAGTCGCCTGTCAATTGAAATCTGGTTACGTGAAATTTATTGTGAAAAGGGTGTGCGAGGATTACGTTATGATTTGCAATCGGTTAGGACTGGCGATTTACGGATGTGTGTAAGCAGATGAAAAAAAAATTGACACAAAAGCGAGGGTGTTATGATTTTGCGCACTCAGTGCTTGATATTTGATTTGTACATAACAGGGAATTGTGGCGAGAAAAGAGTTGACAGAAAACCTTCGAGATTTTTTGTTGAGAAACTGTCAGCTTGCCGATGTAGCTCAATGGTAGAGCAATGGTTTTGTAAACCATCGGTTGGGGGTTCGATTCCCTTCATCGGCTCCATAAATGGAGAGGTTCCCGAGCGGCCAAAGGGAACAGACTGTAAATCTGTCGTCAAAGACTTCGGAGGTTCGAATCCTCCCCTCTCCACCATTTTTCTCTCCGATGCGGTTTCGAATTGCATTGGAGAGCGTTTTTCATCCGATGGAACATAGCCAGCCATCGGGTCTCGGGCGGGAATAGCTCAGCTGGCTAGAGCATCAGCCTTCCAAGCTGAGGGTCGCGGGTTCGAACCCCGTTTCCCGCTCCATTTTCTTAAAAGGAAAATGAAAGCTCATGTAGCTCAGTCGGTAGAGCACTTCCTTGGTAAGGACGAGGTCACCGGTTCAAGTCCGGTCATGAGCTCCATTTTTTTGTATTTAATCGAGCATTAACGAATATATAACCTGGAGGAATCATGGCAAAGGCGAAATTTGAAAGAACGAAGCCTCATGTTAACATAGGAACGATCGGTCATGTTGACCACGGTAAGACGACCCTTACCGCGGCGATCACGCTCTACCTGAGCAAGAAGACCGGTGCGGCGTTCCGTTCATTCGACAGTATCGACAACGCGCCGGAAGAGCGCGAGCGTGGCATCACGATCGCGACCGCGCACGTCGAGTATGAAACCGAGAATCGCCACTACGCGCACGTTGACTGTCCGGGTCACGCGGACTACGTGAAGAACATGATCACGGGCGCGGCGCAGATGGACGGCGCAATCCTCGTCGTGAGCGCAGCGGACGGCCCGATGCCGCAGACCCGCGAGCACATCCTGCTTGCCCGTCAGGTGGGCGTTCCCGCGATGTGCGTGTTCATGAACAAGTGCGATCTCGTGGATGACGAAGAGATTCTGGAGCTGGTGGAACTCGAAGTTCGCGAGCTTCTTTCCGAGTACGAATTCCCGGGCGACGACATTCCGGTGGTCAAGGGTTCCGCGCTGAAGGCGCTGAACGGCGATCCGGAAGGCGAAGCGCAGGTACAGGAACTGATGGACGAAGTCGATCGTTACGTTCCGCTGCCCGAGCGCGACATTGACAAGCCGTTCCTTATGCCGGTCGAGGACGTATTCTCGATCCAGGGACGCGGCACGGTCGCAACCGGTCGTATCGAACGCGGCCAGGTGAAGGTCGGCGAGAAGGTCGAGCGCGTTGGTATTCGCGAGACCATCGAAACCACCTGTACCGGTGTCGAGATGTTCCGTAAGATTCTGGACGAAGGTCAGGCCGGCGACAACGTCGGAATGCTTCTTCGCGGCATCGCCAAGACCGATATCGAGCGCGGTATGGTCCTCGCGAAACCGAAATCGATTACCCCTCACACCAAGTTCACCGGCAAGACCTACGTGCTGACGGGCGACGAAGGTGGACGTCACAAGCCGTTCTTCAGCGGCTATCGTCCGCAGTTCTACTTCCGCACCACGGACGTGACCGGCACGCTGACCCTTCCTGAAGGCGTCGAGATGGTTATGCCCGGCGACCACGTCGAGGTCAACGTTGAACTGATCACCCCGATCGCTATGGAGCAGGGTCTCCGCTTCGCTATCCGCGAAGGTGGACGCACCATCGGCGCCGGCGTTGTCGGTGACATCCTCGAATAACGGGAATTATCATGCGAGAAATCATTATTCTTGCCTGTGAAGCGTGCAAGCACCGGAATTACACGACGACCAAGAATCGTCGTAATCATCCGGCCCGCCTCGAGCTGAAGAAGTTCTGCCCGAACTGTCGGAAGCACACGAATCACAAGCAAACACGGTAAAGTATAATAAAGGGTAGGACAGTAGCTCAATTGGCAGAGCACCGGTCTCCAAAACCGGGGGTTGCGGGTTCGATTCCTGCCTGTCCTGCCAGTTTTATTAGGGAAAGCGCTGCTGAAGCCTTTCTCTTTGTGTTCACCGGCCCGGCCTGTGTCGAGCCATGGAACCGCTGAAGCCCGGTCGTTATAAAGAAATGAGAGCGACCCGGCACTAAGAAGGAAGTACGGATATGTTCAAGAAGCTCTGGAAATTTCTGAAAGATGTCTGGCACGAAAAACAGTACATCACCTGGCCGTCAAAGGACGACCTGAAAGAAGGAACGATTGTCGTGATCTCGATGTCCGCGCTCGTTGCCGTTTTCCTTTCGGTCGTTGACTGGATTTTCTCGATCCTGATGCGCTTTGTCATATACAGGGGTTAGCGCGATGAAGAAATGGTATGTCATTCACACCTTTGCATCCCAGGAAAACAAGATTCGCGATTTGCTCGAGGCGGGCGTGAAGGACACCGAGATGGAAGACAAGCTCGGTCAGATTCTGATCCCGACCCAGAAGACATACCTGATTCGTGAAGGAAAGAAGATCGAACGCGAACGCAAAGTGTTCAACAGCTATATCATTATCGAGGCGGAACTCACGAGACAGCTTCAGAGTTTTATTCTGAACCTTCCGGGTGTTACCAACTTTCTGGGTACCGGGAAAAAAGCCGTTCCGCTCGACCAGGACGAAGTCAACAGGCTTCTTGGTATCGCCGACCGGGACAGCTCGGATCAAGCGGATATCGAATTCCTGCCTGGCGATATCGTGAAGATAACCGCAGGTCCTTTCACCGACTTCAAGGGCGTTATTCGCAGTGTCACCGCCGAGACCAAGAAAATGACGGTAGAGGTAACCGTATTCGGTCGTGTGACCCCGGTGGAAGTGTCGATAGACCAGGTGGAAATAAACAAATAAACATATAGAGGCAAACATGGCAAAACCGAAAGATGCTGTTAACGTGATCAAACTGCAGTTGCCTGCCGGTCAGGCAACACCCGCGCCTCCGGTTGGACCAGCGCTGGGTCAGGCGGGTGTGAACATTCCCGAATTCTGCAGGCAGTTCAACGACAGGACGAAAGACTCACCCGGGATGATCTTCCCGTGCGTGATCTACGTCGCGAAAAATAAAAGTTTCACATTTGAACTGAAGACCCCTCCGGCGGCCGTGCTCCTTCGTAAGGAAGCAGGACTGGCGAAGGGTTCCGGGGAGCCGAACAAGACAAAGGTCGGCAATGTCACCAAAGAGCAGGTCAAGAAGATCGCCGAGATCAAGATACAAGACCTCAATGCTCACACGGTGGAAGCAGCGATGCGTATGATCGAAGGTACTGCGAGAAGCATGGGCGTGACCGTCTCGGAATAACCCCGAATCGAGACAGCGCTTAAATATCTATTCGCAGGAGATATTCGCATCCAGGAGTACTTATGTTCAGAAGCAAGCGTTACAAAAACGCGCAAGAGCTGATCGACCGGTATCAACGATACGACCTCGACCAAGCTCTTGAACTGATCAAGAAACTGCCCCAGACGAAGTTCGACGAAACGGTCGAGATTCACTTCAATCTGGGCGTTGACCCGCGAAAGGCGGATCAGCAAATTCGTAACTCCATCATACTTCCCAACGGTACCGGTAAGGACGTTCGCGTGCTCGTCTTCGCAGACGGCGACAAGGCGACCGAAGCGACCGAAGCCGGCGCGGAATACGTCGGAGTAGATGACCTGGTCGAGAAGATCCAGGGTGGATGGTTCGATTTTGATATCGTGATTGCAACCCCGAACCTGATGGGTAAGATTGGTCGCCTGGGTCGCGTCCTCGGTCCCCGTGGACTGATGCCGAACCCCAAGGTAGGAACCGTGACGATGGAAGTCGGAAAAGCGGTCAAGGACGCGAAATTCGGTAAGGTAGCCTACCGCGTCGATAAGTTCGCCAACCTTCATATCCCCACAGGTAAGAAGAGCTTCGATGTCCCCAAGTTGAAGGAGAATATTCTGGCTGTCATCTCCGCGATCATGCGCGATAAGCCGGCGGCGCTGAAAGGCGTTTACATCAAGTCGATCGCCCTGACAACAACCATGGGACCAAGTATAAAACTCAACGTAGCGACTGCAACGCTGGAAGCACGCAAATAGGAGAACACCATGCCGAATCAACAGAACAAAGATAACCTGGTTACTTTGAAAGAGCGGCTGGATTCAGCCAAGGCGATTGTGTTGGTCGACTACAAGGGAATCAATGTCGAGGAAGTGAACGAACTTCGCAGACGTTTCCGCAGTGCGGACGTTGATTATTTCGTGGCGAAGAACACGTTGATCAAGATCGCACTGAACGAACTCGGAATCAAGGAACTTGACGAGTATCTGGTGGGACCGACTGCCGTCGCCGTTTGTAAAGCAGACGAAGTAGCGCCGGCGCGGGAACTCGTCAAATTCTGCAAAGAGGTGATGGACGATAAGGAATTCCCGAAATTCAAGCAGGGCTTCATCGGAAGTATCGTTATGGGTACGGACGAGCTTGACAAGCTGGCTGCGCTGCCTTCGCGCGAAGAGCTTCTGGCGAAGGTTCTTTCCGGATTCCAGTCCCCGATCACGGGCTTTGTATATACCCTCTCGGGTATCATCCGTAAATTCGTTTACACAGTCGATGCAATCGCGAAAGAAAAAGCAGAATAAGAATCATAAACATAATTGGAGGAACCAATGGCTGACAAGAAGCAACAGGTCATCGATCTCGTAAAAGAAATGACCGTTATCGAGCTTTCCGAACTGGTTTCGGAACTTGAAGAAATATTTGGCGTAACCGCAGCGGCACCGGTTGCCGTGGCCGCGGCTGGCGCAGCGCCCGCTGCTGAAGCAAAAGAAGAGAAGAGTGAATTCGACGTGATGCTCACCAGTGCCGGTGACAAGAAGATCCAGGTTATCAAGGTCGTCCGTACGATCACCAAGCTTGGCCTCAAGGAAGCGAAAGAACTCGTCGATACATGTCCCAAGCCGGTTGTTGAAGCGGTTTCGAAAGAAGAAGCCGAATCGGTTAAGGCAAAACTCGAAGAAGCTGGCGCAGCTGTCGAAATCAAGTAATGACAGACGTTTTCGAAGTGGGTTTCCACCGATGAGACCCACTTCGATTTTTTGCATGTCAGGCACCATTTCATTTCAGGCCGGTTCGGCGAGGGTCGAAGGCCGGCAGCATGACGGTTTCATGAATACTGATGTGGATCGATCCGCATCTGCGTGTCTGAAGAGAATAGGAAAGATCGCCGGGGCGATTGCGTGCGCGGTACGTTCGCAAGATAGGCCCTGTGCGACAAATCCTTTTTCCCTGATCGCAAGAAGAGACAACCTCGAGTCATCAAACGGTGTTGAGCTTCCAAAGGGGGAAGTGGGAATAATCCCGAGCCGTCGAGGTCTGTCTTGGGTAAACATGATCGTAGAAGAAATCAAGTTGAGTTGTTTCCTCTCGAAACCGATGATCGTGCAACGCGGGTATCGGTTTTATCCGCAGTATCGTTTTTAAAAAGGAGTGGGATGTTGAAAGAAACAAAAAACTATTCCCGCATATTGAAAAGAGCCCGTGATCTCGGGCTGCCGTCTGTGGAGGTACCGAATCTCCTGGCGATGCAGATCGATTCGTTCGAGTCGTTCTTGCAGCGGGATATCCATCCTCAGAAACGGAAGAACAAAGGTTTACAATCGGTCTTCGATCAGATATTCCCGATCGAGGACACAAAGGGTGTCTATCTGCTCGAGTTCATCGATTTCTCCGTGCTGAAAGAGAAATACAATACCGATGAATGTATCGAACGGAACCTGACCTACCAGGCGCCGATCAAGGCGCGCATGAAGCTCACCGTCTATGACGAGGACATCCTCAAGGAAAGCGGTGAGAAGCGAGTGAAGAAGATCATCGAACAGGATGTCTTCCTGGGCGAGATCCCGCTCATCACCCCGCAGGGAACCTTTATCATCAATGGCGCCGAGCGCGTCATCATCAGCCAGCTCCATCGCTCGCCGGGCGTCTCCTTCACCGAGGAGAAACACCCCAGCGGCAAGATGGTCTATTCGGCGAAGGTTATCCCATACAACGGTTCCTGGCTCGAGTTCAGCCTGGATATTCACGACACCATGTACGTCCATATCGATAAACGACGCAAACTGCCGGTGACGGTTCTGCTCCGCAGCGTGGGACTATCGAGCAACGAAGATGTCCGCAACGCGTTCTATGAAAAGGAACAGATTCCCGTATCCGAAGCGCTCGAAAAATACCTCTACGACGATGTTTTCGATGCCGAAAACGGCGAGGAAATCTGCAAGGCGGGTTCCGAAATTACCCAGGAGATCATCGACGAGCTGCTCGAAGCGGGTATCAACGAGATCAACGTCGTTGCCTCCGCTTACGAAATTCACGCGAAAATTATAGAAAACACCATCGGAAAAGACCCGACCAACGATCAGGAAGAAGCGGTCAAGAAAATTTACAACCTGATCCGTCCCGGCGAAGACCCCTCCTACGAGGACGCCCGCGCGTTGGTCGAGAGAATGTTCTTTAACGAAAAACGCTACAACCTCGGCGAGGTGGGCCGCTACAAACTCAACAGCCGCCTGAACCTCGAACTTCCCGAGGATAAATTCGTCCTCACCCGCGAAGACCTCGAGGCGATCGTCAATACGATCATCCGCATCTTCCGCAACGAAGAGACCGTGGATGACATCGACCATCTGGCGAACCGTCGCATCCGCACCGTGGGCGAGCTCCTCGAAGAGGAATACACCAACGGGCTCCTGCGTATCACCCGTATCGCCATCGAACGTATGTCGATCTCGAACGCGGACGAGGTGACGGTGCACGACCTGATCAACAGCAACGCGCTCATCGCGGTGGTGCAGGCGTTCTTCCTCACCGGACAGCTCTCGCAGTTCATGGAGCAGACCAATCCGCTGGCCGCGCTGACACACAAGCGACGTCTATCCGCACTGGGACCTGGCGGTCTCACGCGCGATCGCGCAGGATTCGAAGTTCGCGACGTTCACTACTCGCACTACGGACGTATCTGCCCGATCGAGACGCCGGAAGGCCCGAACATCGGTCTGATCTCTTCTCCCGCGATCTATTCGTCCATCAACCGCCTGGGATTCATGGAAACGCCGTACATCAAAGTCGAAGACGGCAAGGTGACCCAGCAGGTGGATTATCTCGATCCGGCGAAAGAAGATAAATACACGATCGCGCAGGCGAACGTTACCCTCAACGAGGATCTGGAGATCATCGACGAACTGGTTTTCGCCCGCAACAAGAGCGAATACATCCAGGTCAAGCCGGAAGAGGTCCAGTACGTCGAGGTTTCGCCGCAGCAGATCGTTTCGGTATCCGCGTCGCTGATTCCTTTCCTGGAGCACGACGACGCGAACCGCGCCCTGATGGGCTCGAACATGCAGCGCCAGTCGGTGCCGCTTCTGAATCCCTCCGCTCCGCTGGTCGGAACCGGTATGGAGAAGATTGTGGCGCAGGACAGCGGCGTTGTTGCGCTCGCGCCGTTCGACGGCATCATAACAGGCGTGACATCCGGATACATCGATATCAAGCGCAAGGACACGGACGAATTGATGCTCGACATGGGCACCGACAACCGCGTCTATCTGAAGAAATACGCCCGTTCGAACCAGGATACCTGCTTCAACCAGCGCCCGATCGTCAACATTGGCGACGAGGTCAAGCAGGGCGATCCGCTATCGGACGGTCCCTGTATCCAGGGCGATCGTTTCGCGCTGGGACAGAATATGCTCGTGGCGTTCATGCCGTGGTACGGCTACAACTACGAGGACGCGATCCTGCTCAGCGAACGCGTCGCGCAGGAAGATATCCTCACCTCGATCTACATCGAGGAGCAGGAAGTGCTCGTGCGTAACGTCAAGAACGGCAAGGAAGAGCTCGCGTACGACATTCCGAACGTCCCCACGCAAGCACTTCGCAACCTCGACAAGACCGGTATCATCCGCGTCGGTTCCGTGATCAAGGCTGGCGACATCATCGTCGGTAAGATCACCCCCAAGAGCGTCGATATCGATCCCTCGCCGGAAGAGAACCTCATGCGCGCGCTATTCGGCGACCGCGCCGGCGACTTCACCAACACCTCCCTCAAGGCAAAGCCCGGTATGGAAGGCGTGGTGATCGACGTGAAAGTGTTCTCCCGCCTCGAGGATATCCACGACTACGAAGAACAGAAAAAAGACGAAATCTCACGTCTCAAATCGGAGCAGGCAGAGCGTAAAAAACGCATCGAGAATTATCTCAAAGACAAGCTCTCGGACTACCTGCTGGGCGAGACGGCAAAGAATATTTCCAATCAGAAGACCAACATCTTCTTCATCCCCGCCGGTAAGAAGATTACCAAGGAAGACCTGAAGAAGATCGACTTCAAGAGGCTGAACCTGGATTACGATCTGGTGGAAGACCCGGACAAGAACCTGCGTATCTACAACGATATCGTGATGCGGGTCAAGACCGCGCGCGAAGAGAGCGCCAACATGTACAAGAAGTCCCGCGACCGGCTGAAACACGGTGACGAGCTTCCGTACGGCGTCCGCAAGATGGTCAAGGTCTATATTGCCAAGAAACGTAAAGTGCAGGTCGGCGACAAGATGGCGGGACGCCACGGTAACAAGGGCGTTATCTCCCGCATCGCTCCTGTCGAAGATATGCCGTTCATGGAAGACGGAACCCCGGTTGACATCGTTCTCAACCCGCTGGGCGTGCCTTCCCGTATGAACATCGGACAGATTCTGGAAACCCACCTCGGTATGGCCGCCATCAGGCTCGGCTTCCGTGCGGAAACACCGGTTTTCGACGGCGCCAAGCTGGAAGACATCATCAACGAGATGGAGAAGGCCGGACTACCGACCGACGGCAAGCAAGTGCTCTACGACGGTAAGACGGGCGAGCCCTTCCGTGAAAGGGTGACCGTGGGCATCATCTACATGATGAAGCTCAACCACCTCGTGGCGGACAAGATGCACGCACGCTCCACCGGGCCGTACTCCCTCATCACGCAGCAGCCGCTGGGCGGTAAGGCGCAGCACGGTGGACAGCGACTCGGCGAAATGGAAGTCTGGGCGCTCGAAGCCTACGGCGCCGCACGGCTCCTCGAAGAGATGCTGACCATCAAATCGGACGACGTGGATGGACGCACCAACGCCTTCAAGGCGATCACGAACGGCCTCAATCCACCGGACCCGGGTATCCCGGAATCGTTTAACGTGTTGATCAGCGAACTCAAGTCGCTCTGCTTCAACATCGACTTTCTGTCCGACAGCGAAGTGTAAACGGAGGTTTCAGTGATACGAGAGATCAAACGAGAGAAGAAAATCGAGCATTACGACAATGTTCGAATCAAGATAGCATCCCCGGAAGCGATTCGGGAGTGGTCTTACGGCGAGGTTACCAAGCCGGACACACTGAACTACCGTACGTTGAAACCCGAGAAAGAGGGTTTGTTCTGCGAGCGCATCTTCGGACCCGAAAAGGACTACGAATGCTCCTGCGGAAAATACAAGAAGAAAAGATTCGCCAACACGATCTGCGATCGCTGCGGCGTTGAAGTGACCACCTCCCGCGTTCGTCGTTCCCGCATGGGACATATCGAACTGGCGGTGCCGGTGGCGCATATCTGGTTCGTCAAGAGCGCACCCAGCAAGATCGGCACGCTGCTCGATCTGACCATCCGGAAGCTGGAACGCGTCCTCTACTACGAATCCTACATCGTGCTCGATCCGGGCGACAGCGACTACGAAAAGAAGGACCTGATCGACACCGACGAGTACTACGAAATTCGCGATAAAGTCGGCACCAACTTCAAAGCGATGATGGGTGCCGAAGCGATCAAGATTCTCCTGGAAGAGCTCGATCTCGAGGCCGAGGCGATGAACCTCCGCGCCATGATCAAGATGGAGACTTCCGCGATGAAGAAACAGAAGGCGATCAAGAAGCTCAAGATCGTCGATGCATTCAGAAAATCAGGTAATAAATGCGAAAACATGGTACTGGAAGTCCTGCCGGTTCTTCCGCCCACGCTGCGCCCGCTGGTGCCGCTGGATGGCGGTCGATTCGCGACTGCGGACTTCAACGACCTCTATCGCCGCGTTATTACCAGAAATAATCGCCTCAAAACTCTCCTGGAAATCCGCGCGCCCGAAGTGATTCTTCGCAACGAGAAGCGGATGCTCCAGGAATCGGTCGATGCCCTGATCGACAACTCGCGCAAGTCGCGTCCCGTCAAAGGCAGAGGCAATCGTCCGCTCAAGTCGCTGACCGACCAGCTCAAGGGTAAACAAGGCCGCTTCCGCCAGAACCTTCTGGGTAAGCGCGTCGATTACTCCGGTCGTTCCGTGATCACCGTGGGACCGCATCTGAAGATCAACCAGTGCGGGCTTCCCAAGGAGATGGCGGTTGAGCTCTTCAAGCCGTTCATTATCGAGCGCCTGGAGAAGATCGGAGAGGTCGAGAAGACCAAGACCGCCAAGAAGCTTGTCGAGAAGAAGCAGCCGCAAATCTGGAAGATTCTCGAAGACGTGATCAAGGATTACCCGGTGATGCTCAACCGTGCGCCGACGCTGCACAAGCTCGGTATCCAGGGTTTCATGCCCGTGCTGACCGAGCACAAGGCGATCGAGCTGCACCCGATGGTGTGTATCCCGTTCAACGCGGACTTCGACGGCGACCAGATGGCGGTCTATGTGCCGCTCTCGCGCGAAGCGCAGATGGAAGCGCGCGTGCTGATGCTCTCTTCCCGGAACCTGCTGGCTCCCGCGAGCGGTAAGCTCGCCATGGCGCCCAACCAGGATATCGTGCTGGGAAGCTACTACATCACCGCGACCATGCCCGGCGAGCAGTTGCCGGACGAGAAGCTGCCTCACTTCGGCTCGAAAGAGGAAGTCGTTCTGGCTTTCGAACGGGACGAAATGCTGCACAACGTCAAGGGCGACAAGCGTCCGAACCGCAGGCTGGAAATCCATTCGTGGGTTCGCGTAAAGATCGCGGGAAAATTCGTCACGACAACCGTGGGAAGAATCCTCTTCAACGAAGCGCTGCCGAAAGAATTGCCCTTCCAGAACTACACGTTCGACAAGGGTAAACTCAACGACATCGCTATGAAATGTATGCACGCGGTAGGCCAGTACAAGACCTCGATCTTCCTCGATTCGATGAAGGACATCGGGTTCAAGTACGCGACCAAGGCGGGTTGTACATTCAGTATCTCGGACGTGGTGGTTCCGGACAACAAGCCGGATATTCTTCTGCGTGCCGAGAACGAAGTGAAGGAGATCATCGACAGCTACCTGCAGGGTGGTATCACCGATACCGAGCGGTACAACCGTGTGGTTGACAAGTGGAAAATCGCCACCGAGCGCGTGACCAACTCACTCATGGAGAAGCTGGAGCATGACCGCGAAGGTCTCAACTCCATCTACATGATGTACATCTCCGGTGCCCGTGGCGGTAAGGACCAGATCAAGCAGCTCGGCGGTATGCGCGGGCTGATGGACAAGCCGACCAGAAGCACCTCGGACGTGCAGCAGGTCATCGAAACGCCGATCAAGTCCAACTTCAAGGAAGGACTTTCCGTTCTGGAGTACTTTATCTCCACGCACGGCGCCCGTAAGGGTCTTGCGGATACGGCGCTCAAGACCGCGGACGCGGGTTACCTGACCCGTCGTCTGGTCGATGTGGCGCAGAACGCCATCATCACCGAAGAGGACTGCGGCACCATCCAGGGTATCGATGTCACGGCGCTCAAGGAAGGACTCGAAGTGGTCGAATCCCTTGCGGATCGTATCCAGGGTCGTACTGCGGCGGAAGACGTGATCGATCCGGTCACCGACAAGGTGATCGTGCACGGCGGTGAGGAAATCACCAACGACATGGCGATGAAGATCGAGAAGCACGGTGTGGTGAAAGTCCGCATCCGTTCCGTGGTGACCTGCGAGACCGAGAAAGGTGTCTGCGCGAAGTGCTACGGACGGAACCTGGCGACCCAAAAGCCGGTCACGATCGGCGAACCGGTGGGAATCATCGCGGCGCAGAGTATCGGCGAGCCGGGTACGCAGCTTACACTCCGTACATTCCATATCGGCGGTACGGCGAGTACGGACGTCGATGTGGCGGAAGTCAGCAGCAACATGGAAGGTATCGTGCGATTCGAGAAGATGAACACGGTGACCAACCAGCGCGACGAAGTCATCGCGATCAGTCACCTTGGAAGGGTCCAAATCATGGACGAGAACAACCCGGAAGACGTCGTACTGGAAGAGTTCAAGGTGGAATACGCCTCGACGATCATGGTACGCGAGGGCGAGAAGGTGTTCCCGGATTCGAAGCTATTCACCTGGGACCACTACAACAACCCGCTTCTGGCGACTCGTAAGGGTCGGCTCAAGTTCGAGAACTTCGTGAAAGACCTCACCTACAAGGAAGAGTTCAACGACCTGACCGGTTCACGCGAGATCACCATCATCGAGTCAAAGGACCGTAAGTACCAGCCGCAGGTGACCATCGTGGGCGACAACAACGAAATCGATCAGATTCCGCTGCCGACCGGACTGAAGATCGAGGCCGAAGACGGCAACTATGTCTATCCGGGAACCATCATCGGCAAGACATCGAGGATTACCGTCAAGCAGCGCGACATCACAGGCGGTCTGCCCCGAGTGCAGGACCTCTTCGAAGCGCGCGTGCCCAAGGAAAAGGCGATTATTTCCGAAATCAACGGTCGTGTGACCATCGGTGACTACACCAAGCACGGTCGTATCATCTACGTGACGGCAGACCAGGGCGTAGAGAAGAAGTACATTATTCCGCCCGGAAAACGTATCATTGCCCACCAGGGTGACATTGTGGAGTCTGGCGACGCCCTCTCGGACGGACCGCTCGATCCGCACGACATCCTGCGTGCAAAGGGTATCATTTCGGCGCAGACGTTGATCCTGAACGAAATCCAGGAAATCTACCGGAAACAGGGTGTGAAGATCGACGACAAGCACATCGGCGTGATTATCCGTCAGATGTTCCAGAAAGTGAAGATTGTCGATCCGGGCCACACGCTGTTCCTGGAAGGTGAAATTGTTGACAAGCATGCCGTGCAGGCAGAAAATCAACGAATCGAAGCTGAAGGTGGCAATGGCGCCACGTTCGAACAGCTACTGCTGGGTATCACGAAGGCCTCGCTCCTTACGGAGAGCTGGCTCTCGGCCGCGTCTTTCCAGGAAACGACGAAGGTCCTTACCCAGGCAGCCATCGAGGGTCGAGTCGATAAGCTCGAAGGCCTCAAAGAAAGTATAATCCTCGGACACAGGATCCCGGTTGGTACGGGAACGAAATACTACTCGAACATGATCCGCGAAAAAGCGGGTGATGGCAAGACGGTCAAAGAGATCGTGAACGAATTTCTTGCCGGTCGAGAAGAAGAGGATTTTGACGATCTGATGAATTACTAATAAAAGACATGGAGGAACAACGTGCCGACAATCAATCAGTTAGTGCGTAAAGGCAGAACCACGATTAAGAAGAAAAAGAAAAATCGTGCGCTCATGGGATGCCCGCAGCGGCGTGGCGTCTGTACCAGGGTTTATACCCAGACCCCGAAGAAACCGAACTCGGCGCTTCGTAAAGTCGCCAGGGTCAGATTGACCAACGGTTTTGAAGTAACAGCTTATATCCCCGGTGAGGGACACAACCTTCAGGAACACTCGATTGTGCTCGTTCGCGGCGGTCGTGTGAAGGACCTTCCCGGTGTCCGCTATCATATCGTCCGCGGTGCGCTGGATACCAGTGGTGTCGATAACCGTACCCAGTCCCGTTCGAAATACGGAACCAAGCGGCCCAAGAAGTAGTGGAGGAAGAAGATGTCGAGAAGAAGAAAAATCCAGGAAAGAGTCATTCTGCCGGACCCGAAATACAAGAGCGTGATACTGAGTAAGTTCATCAACAACGTGATGCGTCGCGGCAAGAAGAGTATTGCCGAGACGACCGTTTACAACGCGCTCGATATCATTGAAGAGAAGACCAAAAAAGACCCGATGGAAGTCTTCAGCCAGGCGATGGAAAACGTCCGTCCGCTGGTGAAGGTTGTTTCCAAGCGTGTCGGTGGTTCAAACTATCAGATCCCGATCGAGGTCAACGCGAAGAACGCACAGGCCATCGCGTTCCGCTGGATAATCGGCTTTGCGAAAAAGCGCTCCGAGAATACCATGCAGGATCGCCTGGCGGGTGAACTCCTGGCAGCCTACAAGAACGAAGGCGCCAGCGTAAAGAAACGTGAAGACACCCACAAGATGGCGGAATCCAACAAGGCTTTCGCACACCTTCGCTGGTAACGTCGATAGAGGAATAAAGAGGTACTTGTGCCTCACCAGGATTTATCGCGAATCCGGAATATCGGAATCATCGCCCACATCGACGCCGGTAAGACGACGACGACCGAACGCATCCTGTTTTATACTGGATACCTTCACAGGATGGGCGAAGTTCATGACGGCAACGCCTTCATGGACTGGATGGAACAGGAGAAGGAACGCGGGATTACAATAACCTCCGCGGTTACTTCCTGCTTCTGGAAAGAGAAGCAGATCAACATCATCGATACACCCGGACACGTGGATTTTACCGCTGAAGTCGAGCGCTCCCTGCGAGTGCTCGACGGTGCGGTAGGTATCTTTTGCGCGGTGGGCGGTGTCGAGCCGCAGTCGGAAACCGTCTGGCATCAGGCGGACCGCTACAAGGTTCCCCGCATCGCGTTCGTGAACAAGATCGATCGCTCCGGCGCCGATTTCGACATCGTCGTCGAGATGATCAACGATCGCCTAACGAAGAAAGCGTTTCCCATTCAACTGCCGATCGGCAAGGAAGAGAAATTTTCCGGTATCATCGATCTGATCACCATGCGCGCCTATCACTTCGACCCGATATCACTCGGCTTCAACTACAACGAGGACGATATCCCGGACGAATACGTCGATGCCGTCGAGGAAGCCCGTGAGCAATTGCTTGAAGCACTCTCGGAGACGGACGACCGGCTGCTGGAGATGTTCCTCGATGGCGAGGCGATCGAAGAGGAATTCCTGATCGAGGTGATCCGCAAGGCGACCATCGATCATGGCTTCGTGCCGATTCTGTGTGGCTCGTCGCTGCGCAACACCGGGGTCCAACTGCTCATGGACGCGATCGTCAATTACCTGCCCTCGCCACCCGAGGTACCGCCTACCGAGGCGGTCGATCGCAAGACGGGCGACGTGGTGGATGTCTATCCCGATCCATCGGGAAAATTCTCCGCGCTGGCGTTCAAGGTTCAGAACGACAAGTACGTAGGCAAGCTGATCTACGTGCGCGTCTATTCCGGTTCGATCAAGAAAAGCACGATTTTCCTGAATCAATCGACCGGTAAAAAGGAACGAATCGGACGCATCGTGCAGATGTTCTCCAACCGTAAGAACGATATCGACGAGCTCTACGCGGGTGACATCGCTGCGGTGATCGGTCCGAAACTGGTCTCTACCGGCGACACGATGGTCGAGGACGGAAACGACATCCTGCTGGCGCCCATCGAGTTCCCGGACGGGGTGATTTCCATCGCCATCGAGCCCAAGACCAAGGCGGACGAGGAGAAGCTCCACACCGCCATGAGCAAGCTCGAGGACGAGGACCCGACCTTCCGTGTGCGACAAGACAAAGAGACCGGGCAGACGCTGCTCTCCGGCATGGGCGAACTGCATCTCGATATCATCGTCGATCGACTGAAACGCGAGTTCGGGGTTGCTGCCAACGTGGGTAATCCGCAGGTCGCGTACAAGGAATCGATCAACGGTCGGCACGAAGAGTACGCCGAGTTCATCCGCGAGATGGGCGGCAAGGGTCACTACGCGATCGTGAAGCTTCGTTTCACACCGCTGGAGCTGAAAGACCTCCCGAAGGGGAAGAAGGTGGTGTTCGAAAACCGGGTCGGAGAGCAGGTGATCCCGCATCAATTCTGGTCAGCGATCGAAGAGGGCGCGATCAACGCCTGCATGGACGGACCGCTCATGAGCGCACCGGTCGAACGCCTCAAGATCGAGCTGATCGACGGCGGATTCAACGAAGTCGATTCCAGTGACACGGCGTTCCGCATCGCGGCGTCGATGGCGGTCAGCAAGGGCTTGTCGCAGTGCTCGCCCTGCCTGATGGAGCCGATCATGCTGGTCTCGGTGATCACGCCGGAAGACTTCGTGGGCGACATCATCGGCGATATCAATTCGCGTCGCGGCAAGATCGAGACGATCCGCCGCCAACTCAACAAACAGGAGATCGTCTGCGAAATCCCGATGAGTGAGATGTTCGGCTATGCCACGCAGCTTCGTTCGCTATCGCAGGGACGGGCGATCTACACAATGGAATTCCATGAATACGAGAAGATTACTTCCGTCATTCAGGAGAATATTTTACGCAAAATTCGCGGTTACTAACTTTATACCAAGGGGGTTATGATGGAATTAGTTCTTGAATTTGAAGGTAAGAAAGCGAAGATCAAGGTCGAAGGCTCGATTACCAGCGATAACGCCTATATTTTTAAAGACAAGCTCAGCGAGGTGCTGGACTCGGATGCGACGCTTCTGGAACTGGACCTCTCCGCGTGCAAGAACATCAGCAGTTCGGGCATCGGCAAGCTTCTGATATTCTACAAGGAATTCATGACCCGCGACGGAAAGATCGAGATCGTCAAGTCTTCGCCGATTGTCTATGAACTCCTTACCACGATCAAACTGGATCAACTATTTTCGATCAATATGTAAACGAGGATGGATTCCGAACAGCGTTTCCGTATCCTGATCGTCGATCGCTCGGGTGATGCATACCGTCTGTTGCACAATCCCCTGCAATGGAACGGTTATTATCTTGAAAACGCGACCGAATCGAGCAAGGCCCTGAGAAGGGTATCCTACTCACATTTCGATCTGGTCGTGATTCGTGAGGAGCAGCCCGAAATCGATGGGCTGGAGCTACTGGAACGAATCAAGAAAACGGTACGGGAATCGCTGCCGGTCATTCTCATGGTCGATCAACTCAATTCATCCTACGCTGTGCAGGCCATTCGTTCCGGCGTGCACGATCTGATCGAGACCCCCGAGAATCCCAATATCCTCCTGGACACCATCCGCAAGAAGTTCTCCGAATTGCAGCATGAATCTTCCCGCAAGTGCGTCATGAACGCGCTCAGCCGGATCAGCATGTCGTTTGTGTTCAAGGGGATCGATCTCGCCCAGCCGCACATCGCGCAGAACGTGGTGCAGTCGTTTCTTGGGGATGTCTGCGTTCCGCCCGCCGCGCTATCGACCCTCGAACTTTGCCTGGACGAGATGGTGCAGAATGCGCTGATCCACGGTATCCTGCAATTGAAGCCGGACCAGCGTCATCAGGAGCTTCCGGAGTATAAGAAGTTTCTGGAGGATCGTCTCGGGAGGCCGGAGATGCAAGGGCAACAGATTCAGATTCACTGCTCGATGCACCCGCACGAAAAGGTGATCCGGTTCGCGGTGCAGGATTCCGGCGACGGATTCGACTTCAACCGGCATATCGAAAAAGAACTTTCCACCTGCTCGCTGGAGCACATCGGAAGAGGCATCATGTTCATCCGGACGCTCGCGGACACGGTCCGGTTCGATCATGGCGGAAGAACCATCATCATCGAAAAACGCTTCAGCAACACGTGAAACTCTGGACCATCCTCGAAGTCCTGAAATGGACGACCGATTTTTTCCTCGAACGTGGCATCGAGAATCCCCGTCTGGAAGCGGAGTATCTTCTGTCGGAGGTTCTCTCCATACCGCGTCTGGAGCTCTATCTCAGGTTTGAACAACCGCTCGATCCGTCGGAGCGCGACCGTCTGAAGGCTTTGGTCGTGCGACGCGCCAACCGCGAGCCGCTGCAATACATCCTCGGCTACACGGAATTCTACGGCTACCGGATGGAGGTTGACCGACGCGTTCTGATCCCGCGACCGGAGACCGAACGGCTGGTCGAGACGGCGATCGGCTTGTGCCGGTTCGATACGAAGATTCTCGAGATCGGGACCGGCTCCGGCGCGATTCCAATTGCTATTGTAAGACAGTTTCCGGGCATCACGATTCACGCCGTCGATATATCGAAAGACGCGCTGGAACTCGCCGAGAAAAACGCGCTGATGAACACCGCCGACGTGCAGTTTATCCACTCGGATATTTATGAAAATGTTCCCGATGAAAAATATGGCTTGATCATTTCCAATCCACCGTATATCCGTGACAACGAGTACGAATCGCTTGCGCCGGAGATCACGCGCTACGAGCCCAAGCTTGCTCTGACGGCGGGTGCGGAGGGTCTGGACGCCTATCGAAGGATTCTCGAAGGCGCGGATCGATACCTGGATGGGGACGGCACAATCCTGCTCGAGATCGGTGCGCGACAGGCCGCGGCGATTGCGGAACTCGCCGAGGCAAATGGCTATAAAAAAATCGAGATAAAAAAGGATTACAACGATCTGGACCGGATCGCGGTGATCGGAAGGTAATTAAATTATGGATAAATTCGTAATTCGCGGTGGAAAGAAGCTGTCCGGTACCGTCAGGGTCAGCGGTGCCAAGAACGCCACGCTGCCCATCATGACCGCTGCGCTGCTGGCGCCGGGCAAGACCGTTCTGCACAACGTCCCGCAGATCAACGACGTCAAGATGATGGCGCACCTCCTGCGGATCATCGGCGCACGGGTCGATTTCGAGGGTGACACGCTCACCATCGACGCGACGGGCTGCTCCTACACCGAAGCGCCCTACGAGCTGGTCAGCAAGATGCGCGCATCCATCTACGTGCTGGGTCCGCTCCTGGCGCGTCTGCATCAGGCGGACGTATCCTTTCCGGGCGGCTGCGCGATCGGTACACGACCGGTCGATATGCATCTGGCGGCGATGAAGAAACTGGGCGCGGATATCCAGATTGCTCACGGCTACATCATCGCCCGCGCTGTAAAGCTGACGGGCGCCGACATCGTCTTCGAGAAGATCAGCGTGGGCGCGACCGCCAATACGCTGATGGCGGCGGTGCTGGCGGACGGCATCACCGATATATGGAACGCCGCGCTCGAGCCGGACATCGGCGCGCTGGTCGATTTCCTGAACATGATGGGCGCCGATATCGACGGTAAGGACACCAACCACCTGCGGGTGCGCGGCGTGAAGGAATTGCGTCCGGTCGAAACGGCGATCATCCCCGACCGTATCGAGGCGGGGACGCTCCTTATCGCGGGGGCGATCACGAAAAGCGATATCACGATCGAGAACTGCATGCCGGAGCATATCCGCGGTCCCATCGGCAAACTCACGGAAGCGGGATTCCATATCGAGGTCGAAGGATCGAATATCCGCATCTATCCCGCCGGGGAGACGATCAAACCGCTTCGCATCACCACGCAGCCCTACCCGGGATTTCCAACCGACTTACAGGCGCAGTACATGGCGCTCATGACCATCGCCGACGGCTCCAGCGTGATCGAGGACACGATTTTCCCGAACCGCTTCATGCACGTGGCGGAGCTGAACCGCATGGACGCCGATATCCAGATCGACCGCAACATCGCGGTGGTCAACGGCGTTAACCATCTGAGCGGATCGCCCGTGATGGCGACGGACCTGCGTGCCAGTGCGGCGCTGGTTTTGGCCGGACTCGCGGCGGAAGGAAAGACCGAGGTTTCCAGAATCTATCACATCGACCGTGGATACGAGAACATCGACCTGAAGCTCCAGAAGCTGGGCGCGGACATCACGCGGCTGAAGGGGTAAACCTGTTTTCAACTTCTGATTGTCCGAACGAAGTGAGGTGCTCCGATTGTTGAAAATTCACACCCGGCCCGATGAATTGATGGATCGGCTTCCGAATGTTGAAATCCTCTCCCGTGAACGGGCGAGGGAGTTATAAGGAACAGGCATGACCAAATCGGTAACGGTCGCGATGAGCGGTGGCGTCGATAGCTCGGCGGCGGCAATCCTTTTGCTCGAACAGGGCTGGGACGTCCGTGGTGCGACCATGCGGCACTTCGACTCGAAGGCGATGGGATTTGCGGACGGCGAAGGTCTGGAAGCCGACATCGAACGCGCGCGGGAAGTTTGCCGGATACTTGGCATCCCGTACCGTGTGATCGATGTGCAACAGGAGTTCAGCCGTGAGATCATCGACTACTTCGTGAAGGAATACCGGTGCGGCAACACGCCGAATCCCTGCACGCGCTGCAATCCGCTGATCAAGTGGGGCGCGTTTCTCGACCGGCTTGATACCGGTTTCATGGCGACCGGGCACTACGTCACCGTCGAGGAGCAAGACGGGCTGTTTCGCGTCTTTCGCGCCGAAGACCGCAACCGAGATCAGACCTACATGCTGTGGGGCCTGACGCAGAGGATGCTGGCGAGAACCCTGTTTCCGCTGGATCACCTGCCCAAGTCGAGGGTGCGGGAGATCGCAAAGGAACACGATCTGCCCATTCACGACAGCCCCGACAGTCAGGAGAACTGCTTCATACCGGGCGACTATCGTGTTTTCTTGCGTAAATATTTTGACGAGAAGCCCGGCGATATCGTGCTGCACGACGGCACGAAAATCGGCGAGCACAAGGGACTTTCGTTCTACACGATCGGTCAGCGTCGCGGCATGGAACTTCCCTGGAGCGCGCCGCTGTTCGTGCAGGAAATCGACGCTGCGAACAACCGGCTCATCGTCACCGACGACCCGAAGCGGCTGGAGACCACGCGTTTCCGTATCGATCGGGTCAACTGGCTGGACGGCGCCATGCCCGACATCGACGATATCGGCGTGCAGATACGCTACAACAGCAAGCCGGTGGCGGTCAAAGGCATCGCGGACGGTGTGGTGACGCTCGAAGAACCGGTTCGCGCGATCACGCCCGGGCAATCGGCGGTGTTCTATCATCGAGCACGGCTCCTCGGCGGCGGAATCATCGGGAGGATTTCATGAACATCATCGTGACCGGAGGCGCCGGTTTCATTGGATCGCACCTCTGCAAACAGCTTCTGAAAAACGGACATCGCGTCCTGTGCATCGACAATTTCTGCGACTACTACGATCCGTCCATCAAGCGCGACAACATCCGCGAGATGATGCGGAACGAGCGATTTCTGCTATGCGAAGGCGATATACGCGACCGCAATTTTCTCGCAGACGCTTTCGGACGACAATCATGCGAATTGGTGATCCATCTGGCGGCAATGGCGGGTGTGCGCCCTTCCATCGAAAACCCCGTACTCTATCAGGACGTCAACGTGAGCGGCACCGTCAACATCCTCGAGCAGTGCCGGATGTCCGATATCAAGCACCTCGTGTTCGCCTCCTCGTCATCGGTCTATGGCAACAACGAGAAGGTGCCGTTCTCCGAGGACGACCCGGTCGATCACCCCATCTCGCCCTACGCGGCGACCAAGAAGGCGTCCGAATTGCTCTGCCACACCTGGCACCACCTCTTCGGGATTTCCATTCTGGCGCTACGATTTTTCACGGTGTATGGCCCCGGGCAGCGGCCGGACCTCGCGATTCACAAATTCACGCGCAAGATCACGAGCGGTGAGCCGATCCAGGTCTATGGCGACGGCACCTCCAGTCGAGACTACACCTATATCGACGATATCGTTGACGGCATCGTTCGCGGTATGGAATACGTGCAGAGCCGCAACCTTTTCGACGTGATCAATCTGGGCGAATCGCGCACCATCACGCTGACCGAACTGCTGGAAACACTCGAGAACGAACTTGGCATGAAGGCGATCCGGCAGAATCTGCCCATGCAGCCGGGCGACGTCGATCGAACCTTCGCAGACATTTCAAGAGCCAGGAAGATATTGGGTTACGATCCGCAGACATCCTTTCAGGAGGGAATTCGCCGGTTCGTAGCGTGGTACCGAAAGCGATAGCGGGATTATCAACGTGACACGGGAGAGGTTGACCGGCGTAACGATCCTTACGATCTGCTGGCTGACCGGTATCCTGCTGGGTAACCTTCTCAGCGTCCCTTTCCTCTATTCGCTCCTCGTCGCCATCCTCTTCATTTCGCTCGCGATCTATCCCAGAACCCGTATCTACGCACTCTTCGCGCTTGCAATTATCCTCGGACTTCTGCGGATTTCCATACCCGTTGCATCGAACCACGTATCGCGGCTCTTCGATGCGGAACCGTCCTTCAATCGCGTGATCGAGGGCAGGATCGTATCGGACGCTGTCGAAGCCGGACGGCATGTTCAATATGAACTGGAATTGAGATCGATTGCAGATGTTCCGATCACGGGGAAGCTACTCCTCTACACAGATCGGGACAGCCTCGGTTACGGCGATGTGGTTCGTGGCCGCGCCACGCTGTACGGGCTGAAAAGGGCGTCCAATCCCGGGCAGATCGGGCTGGACGAATACTACTCCGTGCGCGGCATCCACGGCAACGCGTTTCCGTCGTACGAGATGCGGAAGGTCGGTGAGAAGCGCGGATTGACCGGTCACCTGGTCGTTCCGTTGCGCCGGTGGATGCGAAGGCGAATCGATGCGAGGTTTGGAAGGAATGCCGGATTCGTGCGCAACATCACGCTGGGGATGGTGCCGGAAAACGAGGGTTACATTGGCGTGTTCCGCGATGCCGGGCTGGCGCACCTGCTGGCGGTGAGCGGACTGCATACTGGACTGATCGCGCTGGTTCTCTACGCGCTGCTGGTCATCGTCATTCCCGACCGCAGGATCGCGAGTATGATCCTGATCGGCATCCTGATTTACTACGCGGCACTGTGCGGATGGAGGGCGCCGGTCACCCGCGCGACGATCATGATATCGCTTTTCACGCTCTCGCGCATCCTGCAACGCAAGCCGCTTCGCAATCACATCCTGGCGCTTTCGGCACTCACCATTACGCTGATCGCGCCGAGGCAGCTCTTTTCCGCCGGATTTCAACTATCGTTCGTCGCCATCCTGACGCTGATCAACGGCTATCCCTTCCTGGAAGACCACCTCTTCTCGCGCATCCACGCCTCGCAGAAGAATATTTTTTCACAGATATTGCTCTGGATCCTGCGGCTGATCCTCGCGTCGGTCATGATCACCATCGCGCTCGCGCCGTTCACGCTCCACTACTTCCATACGCTGAACTTCAACAGCATCCTGAGCAACCTGTTCGGGATTCCCATGCTGTCGCTGATCCTTCCGCTCTCGCTGCTGATCGTCTTCCTGCCCGATGTCGCGTGGCTGATCGATCTCTACCATTCCGCGTTCGAGATCATGATCCGGGGCATGCAATGGCTGACGTCCTTCTCCGCGCGGCTTCCGCTCCGGCTGGAAAATGTGGGATTCTCGGAAATCCAGTTTGCCGGTGCGCTACTGATTCTGCTCGGAATCATTGTTTCGTTGTGTCGCAGGTTTCGCTGGGCGATACCGGCATTCGCGATCGGCGGCGTTCTCTGCGTCTTACCGGTGTTCCAGGATCGGCAGGAATTGCGCATTACTTGTTTCGACTGCGGGAACGCCGATATGGCGCTGATCGAAGCGCCGGGCGCGACTTTCATGATCGATACGGGTCGGGACGGCGACTACCGCAAATCGGCGCGGGGGTATTTCCGCGAGCGCGGGATACGAAAGCTGGACGCGGTGTTCATCACGCATGAGCATGACGACCACTACGGCGGTTACGACGCGATCGCGGGGGATGTGGAGATCGAAAGGCTCTACGCGCCGGACGAGTTTTTCGACTCGGACGCGGGAAGACCGTTTTTGCAGAAATCCAATCCGATCGTCGTGCGCGATACGATGCGTATCGAGTTGGGCGGCGTGAAGCTCTCCATCCTGCATCCGGCGATGGAGTACCATTCGGCTGAAATCAACAACCACTCGATGGTGATCCGCATCGACTACAACGAGTTCTCGGCGCTGTTCACGGGCGACATCCACAGCGATCTGGAACTCGAACTGATTGAGCGCTTCGATGAAAAGCTGGACACCGATTTCCTAAAGGTCGCACATCACGGCAGCGAGACGTCCTCGTGCGAAGATTTTATCCAGCGATCGAATCCGGAATACGCGTTCGTCTCGTGCGAGGTGGGCGGACAGAGAGGCTTGCCGGACGAGGCTGTATTGGCGCGGTTCGGATTCCTTCAGGATCGGTTGGCGATTGCCGGGACCGACGGCGCGCTGGTGATCGGGACCGAAGGAAAGACCGCCGAATACAGAACAATCTTGACGGAAAAGGTATCTATCGATCATGATTTGACCGACTGAAAAAGCTCTATTGCATAGCATTCTCATTGGACCGCCAAGCTCCAGCTTGGCAAAAGAATGCTATGAAGCAAGAAAACGATTCGTTCTTGTTGATGAGGTTTGGCGCAAGATGAGAGATGCCAGGCAGGAGCTTGGCGGACCTAAAGAGATATAAAATACAGGAAATTTTATGAAAATACTGGCGATTCAACTGGGCAAGATGGGCGATATTCTGCAATCCGCGGAGCTGCTGCATCGCATCAAGGGCGTTCACCCGGGCGCCGAGATACATCTTTTGCACAACGCGCTCTTCACCGACGTGGCGAAGATGCTCTATCTGGACGGACTGGTTCCGGTCAATATCGCGTCGGTGACAACGCAGAAGCAGAGCAAGATCAAGCTGGCGGATAATATCGCGGCGCGGACGATGGTCAGCGGACTGCGCCATTTCGACATGATCGTCAATCTCAACAGCAGCGAACTGGCGCACGATATCGTCTCGAACCTCGAATGCGAGAACAAGATCGGATTCGCGAGCAGGGACATGGGCAGCCTCGAGTGGCTCTACTACGGCATGAGCTTCATCCGCTCGCGTCGGCTCTCCACGCTGAATCTGGTGGATATCTACCGCTACATCATCGACCGCGTTCCCGAGGTTCCGCACTTCATGGAACGACCCTGGCGCGAGACCGCCGAGACGCCGCGTATCGTGTTCCAGATCGGCTCCAGAGACCGCAAGCGGCAGTGGGACATGGACGATTTCGTCGTGCTCGCCAACCGGCTGATCGAAGAGGATTGCACTGTCACGCTGGTCGGTTCCTCTGCCGAACGACCCACCGCGGATTCGCTGGTGCAACGGGTGTCGCAGTCGCATAAGATCGAGAACCTCACCGGCAGGACGTCCATCGAAGAGCTGTTCGAAACGCTCGATAAGTCCGACATGCTCATCACCGGCGACACCGGAACCATGCACGTGGCGGCGCATCAGCGGATTCCGTTCATCGCGCTGTTCCTCGGTTCCGCCTATCCGTGGGAGACGATGGGCTATTCCGACCGCTGCTACACGGTGTTCCCCGACAGCAAGCAATTCCCGTGCTATCCTTGTCCGGACGATGATCGCTGCCCGTATGGGCTCTCGTGCCACAAGTCGGTCCGGGCGGAGCAGGTCGCGGGACAGGTGTTCAAGGGTCATACGATGTTCAAGACCGCGCACGACGTGATCGGCCAGTACCTGATTCCGGAAGAGACAGGTCTAATCGGCGAGGAGACCTACATCGCCTGGATGTATCGCATATTCGCGGCAAACTACTTTCTGCAGACGCCGCTGGAGGGGATCGAGTGCCAGGCGTATGCGTTCGAAAAGGATTTCCTCAAGAAGACCCACCGCGAGCTCAGGCGTGAGCTGAAGCTGTTCGACGCGCTGAAGGAGTCATCGTTGCCGGAAAAGGAAACGAGCCTCTACATGCTGCGTCCGCTGGTCTATCTTCAGATGCTCGCAAACCGCATCGATAGCGATATCGACCAGAAATTGAAGTCCTTCATCACGCAGTTCTCGGAGAGAAATGGATGATCTTCCCTGGGAGCGCGGACGTCCCCGCCCGCATCTCTTCTCTCTTCCTCTCTCATAGCGCGGATATTTACGTACCTGGGGGCGATGGTAATAATCGCAAATATCCTTTGACAATCTCATACCACTTGGCATCCTTTGTAAAATTGATCCACAAGATAAGGATTCAACGGGAGCGAAGAATGAGAATCGTATGTATGCTGATGCTTTTGGTGACGCTGGGGCTGACACCGCTGTTCGCGGAATTCAACGTGTCCGCCGGATCGGATTTCGAGTATTCCGACAACGTATTTCAGTTATCCGATAAAGATAAAGACCGTTTCGACGACGGCGACCTCGTGTTCGACTACATCGAGAGTCGGGACGACTTCATCATGCGTCCGGATGTGGAATTCGGATACAAGTATCAGGGGAAAGGCTTTACGCTGGAGCCTTCCATCAGCGGAACCTACGACTACTACTACCGGAACACCGACAAGGCGAGCTACAGTACGCTGGTGAAGCTGATCTCGGATATCCGGCTCAGCAAGGACTACCGGCTGACGCTTGCGGGATACTACGGCTATTATCCGGACAACTGGCTGCGGAACTACCGGGACGACGAGACCGACACCTATCAGAAGTTCGAGTACGACAAGAACCTCTACAAGTTCGAGCCGTATCTTCGCATGTGGCGCAAGTTTTACGTTATGCCGTATTTCAAGTACGAAGAGTACTTCCACAACGAATATTTCACCGAGTACGATGGCGACGCGACGACCATCGGGCTGGGCTTGAAGTACAGCTTCAACACCTTCTACATGAAGGTTTACTACCATTTCCGGGATTACGCGTGCGACGACGTACCGGAGGGATATGTCCAAAACGATGCGGACGAAGCGGGTGACGCCTCCTACGAGAGCAATATCTACTTCATCGAATTCGAGAACAAGCGTGTCGCTATCAGCCGGCACCAATACATCCGCCCCTTCTTCTCTTTCAAGTACGAGCAACGATACTTCCAGACCGAGGGATACGACAAGTTCCACTCCAGTCGGGAAGATACCAAATACACGGTCAAATTCGGCAGCGACTTCTATCTGTTCGAGGGCTGGGAATTCAAGCTGACCTACACTCACATCTACCGCAACGCCGAGTCCGACGTATATGAGAATATCGGGAATTACAAGGAGTACCAGGAAGATCGTTTCACGATCGGTATCCAACACAATTTCGAGTTTTAAAGGAGTGTCCGCACATGATGTCTGTGCAGAAAGACCGCGACAAGATCCGTGAGTTCTTCGACCTGCTCGAAGACGAGCACTACGATCTTCGCAAATTCAGCCATCCCGTTCTGGTGTATAAGGCCGATTCGGACCAGGTATATTACTCGCTCTGGGAAGAATCCCTGCTTATGCGTTTCGGGATCGAAAACGTCGATGGATGGGACTATTCGGAAGATATCCTGTTCTGTCCGGACTGGGTTCGGGGTGATGTCGATGACGACGACCCGGACGATTTGGACGACGAACCGCTCGATATCGAGGACATAAAAAAATACATAGATCAAGAGTAAGGGGTTGACAACAATCTATCGTTCCAATTTCCTATCATTCTTTGTCTTTATGGCATCGAGTCATCCGGCGATTTGGATTTGAATGTTTTCTAACTGCCGGAGGAGTCGGGAGTTAACCAGTTTATATTGTGTGTGCTAAGCGGGGAGCTAGCGGTGCCCTGTACCCGCAATCCGCTACAGCGGGGCCGAATTCCCGTGTGAGAATACCGACGGCTGCCCTGTGAGGGAGAAGTGGTGTTGAGAGCCAAGCCCGACGCAATCCAAGGCTGTGAACCATGTCAGGCCCGGAAGGGAGCAGCATTAAGCAGAATCGAGGATGTGCCGTCGGTCCACTTGACTTGAGCTAACTGACCCGAGCAGGTCGGAACAGGTATCGATCACGGGTGCACACACTACTTTATCGCTGGTCAAAGACGATTACGTATTCGGGAGTATGGATTGAGTCAACGCTACAAGATACCGCGCGGAACCTACGATATCCTGCCGCAGGACAGCTACAGGCGGCAGTTTCTGATGGACGTATTCCGCAAGACCGCAGACCTCTACAACTACCGCGAGATCGTTACCCCCATGTTCGAAAGCGCCGATCTCTTCGAGCGCAGTGTCGGCGACACGTCCGACATCGTGCAGAAAGAGATGTACGTCTTCGAAGACCGCAAGCAGAGGCGGTTCGCGCTCCGACCGGAGGGTACGGCCCCCGTGGTGCGCAGCTACGTGGAAAACGGGATGCAGGTCTCGCGTCTATACTACATGGGTGCCATGTTTCGCTACGATCGTCCGCAGAAAGGTCGCTACCGGCAGTTCTACCAGTACGGCGTGGAGGCGATCGGAAGTGCGCATCCGTACATCGACGCCGAGGTGATCGCGATGGCGGTGCACTACCTCGAAGCGCTCGGTCTCAAGGACTTCCGTCTCGAGATCAACAGCGTGGGCGGTCCGGCAAGCGCGGATGCCTACAATCAGGCGTTGAAAGACTACTACAAACCGCACGTCGATGAACTCTGCGGTGACTGCAAGAACCGCCTGGAGAAGAATCCCCGTCGGCTTCTGGACTGCAAGGTGCCGTCCTGCAAGGTCTTCGCGAAAGACGCGCCGGTGATGCTGGATTACCTCGATCCCGAGGCACTGCAATGCTTTGAAAAGGTGAAATCCTACCTCGACGAGCTGGGGATCGAATACACGGTCAATCCACAGATCGTGCGCGGACTGGACTACTACACCGACACCGCGTTCGAGATACTGGACGACTCGCTGGGCGCGCAGAACGCGCTCTTGGGCGGTGGTCGCTACAATGGACTCGTGGAGCAGATCGGCGGCAAGGATGCCCCGGGCATCGGCTTCGCGGGTGGATTCGAGCGTCTCGAACTGTCGATGGAGAAAAACGGACTGTCGTTCGGAGACGAACCGCATCCGGAGGTATTCCTTGTGGCGATGGGCGAAGCGGCGGAGATTCAGACCGTGAAGATTTGCAACCGACTGCGTCACGCGGGTATCCCCACCGATTTCGATATCGAGAAGGGCTCGTTCAAGTCGCAGATGAAGGCGGCGAACAAATCGGGCGCCGATATCGCGATCATCATCGGCGAGGACGAAGTTGCGAATAACACATTGACAATAAAGGACATGCGGCAGGGAACGCAGGAGACGATCCCCGCCGACGAAATAAATGAACGTATCGAGAAAATACGGGAGCGATCATGAGCAAGAAACAACGCACGGCTATCGAGCCGACGCGCATGGAAGACTATCCGCAGTGGTATCTGAACGTCATCAAGGCAGCCGATCTCGCCGAAAACAGCGAGGTGCGCGGGTGCATGGTTATCAAGCCCTGGGGTTACACGATATGGGAAAATATCCGCGACACGCTGGATAAAATGTTCAAGGAAACCGGACACAAGAATGCTTACTTTCCGCTGTTCATCCCCAAGTCATATTTCGAGAAAGAAGCGAAACACGTGGAAGGCTTTGCGAAGGAATGCGCGGTCGTTACGCACTCGCGACTTGAAGACGACGGTGAGGGCGGACTCAAGGTCGCCGGAAAGCTCACCGAAGAGCTCATCGTGCGTCCCACCAGCGAGACCATCATCGGCGCGTCGTTTGCGCGCTGGATCAATTCCTATCGCGATCTGCCGCTACTGATCAACCAGTGGGCGAACGTGGTGCGCTGGGAGATGCGCACACGGCTGTTCCTGCGCACGGCGGAATTCCTGTGGCAGGAAGGTCACACCGTTCACGCTACCCGTGAGGACGCGGTGGAAGAGACCCTGCGTATGCTCGATATCTATACCAAATTCACCGAGGAATGGCTGGCGATCCCGGTTATAAAGGGTGAAAAGACCGAATCCGAGCGCTTCCCGGGCGCCGAAAACACCTACACCTTCGAAGCCATGATGCAGGATCGCAAGGCGCTGCAAGCCGGTACTTCGCATTTCCTCGGGCTCAACTTCGCCAAGGTGTTCGATATCAAGTTCCAGAACAAAGAGGGCGTGGAAGAATACGCCTGGACGACCTCCTGGGGCGTGACTACCCGGCTCATCGGCGCCATGATCATGACGCACGGCGACGATGACGGGCTGATCATTCCGCCGCGCGTGGCTCCGGCGCATATCGCCGTAATCCCCATTTACCGCACCGACGAGGAAGAGAAGATGGTGATGGACTATGTCGGAAAGCTCGTCGATGGGCTGAAAGAGCAGCGCTACGACGGCAAGCCGATCCTGGTCGAGGTCGATAACCGCGACGTGACCAACAGCGAAAAAGGCTGGTACTGGATCAAGAAGGGTATCCCAATCCGCATTGAGATCGGCCCGCGAGACATCGAGAACAACTCTGTCTTCATGGGCAGACGCGACCTCTCGCCGAAAGAGAAGAAGTCGATCCAGATGGATGAATTCGTTCAGTCCGTATCCGATATTCTTCAGGATATTCAGGACGCGATCTACAATCGAGCGCTCGAATACCGGCAGGAGCATACGCGAAAAGTCAACGACTGGAAAAAATTCGAAAAATATTTCACCCCGAAGAATCCGGACAAACCCGAGATACACGGCGGCTTCGCGTACAGTCACTGGTGTGGCAGCGCGGAGTGCGAAGAGAAGGTAAAGAATGAACTTGGTGTAACGATTCGCGTTATACCTTTAGACGGCGAAGAAGAATCGGGACGTTGTGTTGTATGTGGGAAGCCGAGTAATCGACGGGTCATCTACGCGAAAAGCTATTGATCCATAACGCGTTACCAAGGTATGCAGGTTTATGAAGATTGGCTTGATCACGATCGGAAACGAGATTCTGACCGGTAAGACGGTCAATACGAATCTCAGTTGGATCGGCACTGAATTGATACGGCTCGGACAGAGAATCCATCGCTCCATGACGGTGATGGATCGCGCCGACGACATTCATGAAGCGCTCGACCGTTTCGTTCGCGATTGCGATCTGGTTCTCACCACCGGCGGCCTCGGCCCGACGAAGGACGACATCACCAAGAGGGTGATCGCCGATTTCTTCGGCAGGAAGATGGTCTTTTCGGAAGAGGTCTGGCAGCAGGTGCAGGAGCGGTTCTCGAAGCGCGGCATCGAGATGCCGTTGATCAACCGCAATCAGGCGGAACTGCCGGAGGGCTTCGTCGCGCTGAAGAATCCATACGGTACTGCGCCCGGGCTTCTGTACGAGCACGACGGGAAAATCTTTGTCGCCATGCCGGGTGTGCCGCACGAGATGAAAGCGCTGATGACCGACCATGTGCTGCCGATGCTGAAACAGCGCATACCGGATGCGGAGTTTTTTATCGAAACCATCCACACCAGCGGCATCGCGGAGTCACGTATCGCCGAACTCACCGACGACCTGATCCTGCCCGAAGGCACCGAGCTCGCTTATCTGCCGCAGACGGGTCGCGTCTCGCTCAGGATGATGAGTCAATCCCGCGATGACGTCGATTGGGTGAAGTCGCGCCTGCAAGAGACTTTAGGGGACTATATATGGGGCTACGGCGACCGCAAGCCGTCCGATGAGGCGCACGAGCTTTTGCTCATGAAAGGCAAGCGCGTCGCGTTCGCGGAGTCGTGTACCGGCGGACTGATCCAGAAGATTCTGACAGATCGTCCCGGCTCGTCGAAGTATCTCGTCGGCGGCGTGGTTGCGTACAGCAACGAGGTCAAGCAGGCCGTACTGGGTGTTTCTCGTGAAACGCTGGATATACACGGCGCGGTGAGCGAAGAGACGGCGATCGAGATGGCGCGTGGCGCGAGAAAGCTGTTCAACGTCGATATCGCCGGCGCGGTCACGGGCATTGCCGGACCAGACGGCGGTACGGACGAAAAGCCGGTGGGACTGGTCTATATCGCTGTGGATAACGGCGAAAGAGTTTTTGTCGAAAAGCATCGCATCCTTGGTGTGCGGGAGATCGTCCGGCAGATTTCCGCGGACAGGCTTCTGCTATTGATGATCAAACATACGGGAGATTGATGAGCAAAATTCTTGTTATCGGCGGCGGTGGTAGAGAGCATGCTATCGCATGTTCTTTCAAGCGGTTCGGCCATACGACTTTCGTGTCTCCGGGTAATCCGGGAATGGAGAATGACGCGACCGTCGTGCCGAAGATGGATTTCAAGGAGACCGCGGATTTCGTGAAGGACTACGCGATCGATCTGGTGTTTGTCGGACCGGAGCAACCGCTCGCGGACGGAATCGTCGATTTCCTGCAAGCGCGCGGGATCGACGTGGTCGGTCCCACGAAGGCGGCGGCACGCATCGAGGGCAGCAAGGCGTTTGCCAAGGATATCATGCAAAGAAGCGGTGTTCCGACTGCGGCTTACAAGGTTTTCGATTGCCTCGACGACGCCACGTCGTATCTGAAGTCGGCTGGATATCCGCAGGTGATCAAGGCGGACGGACTGGCGGCCGGCAAGGGTGTGGTGATCGCGCAGGATTACGACGAGGCGCGTTCGGCGCTGGAATCGATGATGCGGGACAAGGTCTTCGGCGAATCGGGCAGTCGCGTGGTGATCGAGGAATTTTTGCAGGGCTGGGAGACGTCGGTGTTCGCGTTCACGGACGGCCAGCATTTTGTAACGACGATCTTTTCGCAGGATCACAAGCCGCTTCTGGATGGCGACAAGGGTCCCAACACCGGCGGCATGGGCGCATACGCTCCGGTCAGGAGCGCGGAGAAATACCGCGACCGGGTGGAGAAGGAGATTTTCGAGCCGGTGCTAAGGGTGATGCGCGAAGAGGGCTGCGAATACCGTGGCGTTCTGTACGCGGGACTGATGATCACCGAAGACGGGCCGAAGGTGGTGGAGTTCAACTGCCGGTTCGGAGACCCCGAAACGGAGGTGGTTCTGCCTCTTCTGGATACGGATTTGTTTGAAATCTCACAGGCTATTCTCGATCGCAGGATCGATGATATAGAATTGAACTGGGGTGCGGGGTACGCAGTTACGGTAGTGGCAGCGTCCGGCGGTTATCCCGGGAAATATATGAAGAACAAATTGATACAAATTGATGACGGATTGCGACACAGAATCTATTTTGCAGGTGTCGGAAGGGACGGCGACGGGCTGGTTACCGCCGGCGGACGGGTGATGATGGTCACCGCGCTGGCATCGACGCTCGATAAGGCGCGAGAAGAAGCCTACGAAGACCTGTCCCGTATCCGTTTCGAGGGGATGCAGTTCCGAAACGATATCGGCGCAAAGGATTCCCGCAATCTATGAGGTATTTCATGAATCGACTCAAGCGTTTTACCCTCACCCTGTTTCTCGTAGTCATCGGATGTCTGCTTTTTGCGAGTCCGTTTGAAATCACGGATATGAGCGCGAACCAGATCACGCTCAAATTCGAGCTTCCCGAAATGCGGTTCGAGCCGGTGGAGCAAAACGGCGTCACCTATCAGGACATCCGGATCGACGGAGCCCTGCACCTTTGCGAAGAGGGCTATCCGATGCTTCCGTATTTCGCTGAGATGATCGGCTTGCCGGTCGATGGCGATTACACGCTCCACGTGGTGCGACAGCAGACGGAATCCCTTCCGGGTATTACGCCGCTTCCGGCGAACCGGATGATCTACGACGGTGAGGAGCAGAGCTGGGAATTTTTCCGCAATCAGCTTGCTTACGCCAGCAAATCCGTGTATCCGGAGATGATGCTGGACAAGGGTGGCGAAGGCTTCGTGGGCGATCGTCATTTCGCGGGTGTCATTTTCAATCCTGTCCGTTACAAGGCATCCACGGACGAGCTCCAGGTAACGCGCGAAGCGGTGATTCGGATCACGATCAGCGGCGATACTTCTCCCGCCGAAAACTGGGATCGCTACGCCACGTACTCCAGCACGAGCACCGGTAAAATGTTCCTCAACGACGCTTACTCGCGGAAGTGGCTCAAGCCGCGCGAGAAAGCGACGGAGTACCCGACACACCGGTCGGATGTCGTGAACGAACTGCAAATCCTTGTCGATCATGACGGCATTTACCGCATCAATAGGAATGAGCTGATCGATTCGCTCTCCTCCTATCAGGAAAAACTGGGTTTTGCCTCGGGATTCAACTGGGACACGCTCGATCCCCGCTTTTTATCGCTACGCAACGAATACGGTCCCGTGCCGATCTACATCGCGGGTGAGACGGACGGGTCGTTCGACGAGGAAGATTACATAGAATTTTATGGCGAACGACATCGCGGAGACGATGGTGAATACGACGAATACACATCCGAAAATGTCTATACGCTGCATATCGGAAATCAGTATGGCGCGCGTATGGCGGTGGAGAATGGCGGTCTCGTGGTCTTCGACGAGGACCAGTACATCGTCCCGCAGTCGTACGAGTCGTCGGTCCATTTTGAAGAGCAGCGGGTCAATTCCCACCTCGGGTATTACCTCGATGGAACATATCGTGAAGATATCTGGTTCTGGCAGCAGATCACGGCGCCGAATCTGGCGATCGTTCCGTTCGACTTGCAGTATCCGCACATGTCCAGCACGCGTCCGTTCCATGCCAGCGTATTGATGGTGGGCTCCACGCACCCGAACAATGTGTATCCCGACCATCACGCGGTTGTGCGCATCAATTCGACAATGCTCGGCACCAAGTGGTGGGACGGTCAGAGTGAACAGCTTTTCGAGGACGAAGCCTTTCTGGCGAACAGTCATCTGACGCACGGAGAGAACTATCTTTACATCAGCCTTCCGGGAGACACCGGAGCGGAGCAGGAGCAGATCACGCTCGACTGGATCGAACTGACCTACTGGCGTCTCTATCAGACGGACGAGGATGTCATTCGCTTCTCCAAGCCGTCCAATCGCCCCTTCGGTGTGTATCAGTTCGAGATTCAGGGATTCAGCTCCAACGATATTTCGGTTTACAAGGTCGGCTCCAGCCTGATGGAGAATCCGACGATCGAGGAGTTCTCCGAGACCGGTGGTGCACCCTACACGCTGAAATTCCAGGATGACATCCAGATCGACGGACTGGAGTACATCGCCCTCACGCAGGACAAGAAGAGGAAGGTGAAGTTCATCCACCCGAATATCCCCTCGAACCTGAAATCGCCCGACCATTTTGCCAACTACCTGATTATTACTTCGAGCCAGTTTGTGGAAAACGAGGGGACCCTTTTATTCAAGGAGCTTTGGGAGCAATACGGACCGAGTATCTACAACCGGCCGATCAATGTGGAGATTGTCGCGGTGGAGGATATCTTCGACGAGTTCAATAGCGGTATCCGATCCGCTGAATCGATCAAGGATTTCCTCGAATACGCTTACAACAACTGGAATCTTCCCGAGAACGGTGGAACCGGCGGCATCACGCACGTTCTTTTACTGGGCGAGGGTACGAACGACGAGCGGGACGACAGCTCGAGCAGACCGTACAACCAGATTCCGGTCAAGAACATATGGACCAACAAGCACGGTTACACCGCCAGCGACAACTGGTATGGCTGTATCGAAGGCGCTGACGGCGTGCCCGAGATTCACATCTCGCGTATTAACGTCTGGCTGGAGGATCAGATTCTCCCGGTCGCGCAGAAAACACAGCACTATATCGAGAATCCGAACTACGACGACATGTGGCACTCTCGTCTGATTTACTCCGCGGGTGGCAAGATCGATGACGCAACGGACATCTTCGCGCAGCAGAGTGAAGAGATCATCGAGAAATACGTTCCGGAGAATCTCGAATCGGTTCGAGTCTATACCGCCATCAAGACAGTTCCACAGGAATTTTACGGCGGGACGTTCATCCTGAGAGACTACCTCGACCAGGGCGCTCTTCTGCTGCAATTCATGGGCCATGGCGGCGGTCGTATTTGGGCTGACTACGATCTGATGAACAGCCAGGACGTCGTCTCCCTGACGAACGACAACTACCCGTTTGTCAGCAGTATGGCGTGTTTTTGCTCGGCGTTCGATACGAAAGGAATGGTCTCCATATCCGAGGTCTTCGTCATGACGCCGGAGGTTGGCGCGATCGGTCATATCGGCTTTTCCGGGCTGGGATATCTATATTCCGACGACGACTTCAGCCGATTCCTGAACGAAGGGCTTTTCAAGTACGGTATTTACAACACGGGCGAGTTGATGACCTATGTGAAATCGCGCGTTTGGGCGGGATTGCAGAGTATTAATGCCCGAGACGCGTTGACGTGGGGTGCCCCCCAGAGCGGTGATCCCATGATTCGTCTGGAAGTCCCGACTCGCGTGGCGGATGTGGAGCTCAACAGCTACACGCCGTCCGAAGGAGACGTGATCCAGATCGATGCAAATCTCGGTACCGATATTGTCGCGGCGTCGTATCAGATATTCAATGAGCGCGGCGTGCGCATGAACGTGCCTTATCCAATCCCGGTCAGCGGCGGTCAGTTCCATGCTTCCTATTCGATACCGCCGAGTAATGACAATATTTATACGCGGACGGTCAAAGTGATCGGGTACGGGAACAATGGCGAGGTGAGTGGCTATACCCGATATTCGGTAGGGAAATCCACCGTTGTCGATCCGACGATCGTGCCGGAGATTCCAACCGCCAATGACAGCGTTCGCCTGAGCGCGCGTTTCTTCGATGAAGAGGGCGTTTCGAGAGCGGCGTGCTTATGGTGGGCCAAATCCGATTCGTATCGCATCTCATCCATTGATATGATCCATTCAATCGAGACCGATATCTGGACCTCCGAACTCTGCATCCCGCCATTTGCGACAGGCGATACGGTTTTTTACAATTACGAGATTGTCGATGCCGAGTCCGATACGCTGATCAGCGATGAGCACTTCTATGAGATCGCCGGTCCGGACCTTCGGATCATGGGCGTTGAAACGGGCGAGAGAGACCATGTTCCCGTCCTCCGGATGCTCGTTCGTAACTACGGATTGACAAGCTCTCCCGCGGCATCAGCCAGGCTGTACATGAAGGTTGGCGATGGTTTTCGTAAGAGACTGCTGGTCGATGACGTGTGCGAGCCACTCGAGCCCAGCGGACAGAGATGGGTTGATTTGCAATTGCCCATGGAGGCGGGTGATTACACGTTCTATGTCTGGGTGAATGAGGAAGAATCCTTCAGCGAAGTGAGTTCCTACATGAACAACCTGACGGTTTATCTGACCATCAATCCCTTTGTCCTTACCATGGAACAACGGACTGCAATCAGCTTTGACGGGAATCTCGAAGTGGAGATACCGCAGGGCGTCTTCCCCGACAGCACCATCGGTACGCTGACGGTCGCGGCGGTGTCGGAGAAGCTGAACATGCCGGACGTGCACGACATCACATTGTCGGATAAATCGCTGTCGGAAGCCTATGAGATTCGGATTCTCGACGAAAGCCTCCTGGCGGATTCGACAGGTACGCTGCCGGGCAATGCGAGAATGAAGCTCAGGTTCAAATACGACGGAACCGATTCCCTCAACGTTGTCCGGGAAGGCGAGAACAGGTTCCACATCTACCGCTGGGAACCGGATTATCGAAAGTGGATATCAGTCGGCGGCATGACTTCGCCGGATAACGACGAGGTGATGGCGGAAGTGGATCGCATGGGCATCTATACCGTTTTATATAACGACGACACGATGATACCGCAGATCGACGCAAACGTGGAGGATCAGGAATTCTCCCAGGGTGGCTATATCTCCGGTCACGGCGTCATATCCTTTACCTGCGCGGACGCGAACGGGATCGACATCTTCGATCACCCCGTCAAGCTATACCTCGACGGACAAGAACTGCCTTCGACCGCATATACCATGACCGCGGTTTCGGGCAACCTAACGTCGGTTCCGCTGAAGTTCCCGCTGAATCTCGCGCAGGGTGAATATATGCTTCTGATCAGTTGCAGCGACGTGAATGGCAACTACAACGAGCGGACGATTCCCTTCAAGGTGAACACCAAGTTCGACGTGATCAACGTGGCGAATTACCCCAATCCCGTGATATCGGATGCGAAGCATCGGGACAACATCGGCAGAACCCGCTTCACTTACGTCCTGACCGATGACGCCGACGCTGTGAAAATCAAAATTTACACCGTGAGCGGACGCCTGGTGCGCGAGTTCACCGACATGCCGACTTCGGTGGGTTACCATGAGTACCCCAGGACAACCAAGGGCTGGGATTGCCGTGACAAGGGTGGCGAATACCTTGCGAATGGCGTGTATTTCTACAAAATCATTGCCAGGAAAGGTTCGAAGAAGATCGAGAAGACCTACAAACTGGCAATCCTGAGATAATGGAGAGGATTAATATGAAAAAGCAAATCCTGATCGTGGTTTTTCTTGTGGCGACGGCATTCCTGTTTGCCGGTCGATATGCAGGCGACTTCATGGCGATTGGCTCCGGTGTGCGTCCCCTGGGTATGGGCGGTGCGTATTCCGCTATCGCCGATAACGGCGTGGCGATCTACTGGAACCCCGCGGGGCTGTCACAGATCAAGAAAACCGAATTCAGCTTTATGCACGCCTTCCTATACAAGGATCTGGCGACCTACGATAATCTCACCTTTTCTCAGCCTCTCCCCAGCGAAGTGACGATTGGGCTCAACTGGACCCGACTCACCGTCGAGGATATCCCATACTACGCCGAGGAACACCTGCTGGGAACGACGGTCGATCAACGTTCCTCCGATCCCGATCTGCAACTGACGGGAAATCCCGACGGTACTTTCAGCAGCAAGGACGACCTCTACCAGTTCGCGTTCTCAAAGAACATCCACTCCGATGTCAACCTGGGATGGCTCTTCTTCGAACTGCCGATCGACATCAATTTCGGCGGCAGCATCAAGTACATCAAGCGCGACCTCGAAGACCACCTGGGCAGCGGAATGGGATTCGACCTGGCGCTCATGTTCAAGACCGATCTCGCCGTCCTCATGGATATCAAGGGATTAGGCTATATTTCTGCGGCCGCAAACTTCAAGGACGTCGGCGGAACCACGATCACATGGGACACCGCGTCTGATCACGAAGACGAAATCATGCAGTCAACCAAGACGGGTTACGCTTTCACGCAGCCGATTCCGGCCTGGAAATCGAAATTTATCCTTGCCATGGATGTCGATTATGAATATAAGGATATCTATCACTATGGACTCGAATGGGAATACGCCGAAACCCTCGCTTTGCGTGGCGGCTATTACGATGAAAACTTCTCCAGCGGCGTATCGCTTAAATTCTGGAATTTCGCGCTGGATTATGCCTTTGTGACCAACGTCTTGGGCGATACACACCGCGTTGGTATCAAGTTCATCTATTAACGATGAAGAGGGAGATGAATATGATGCGCTTTTCGATACTCCTTTTTGTGGTTTCTCTGCTGTTGATGCTGGGATGCACGGGAGATGAATCGACCGAAGTTGACAGGACGCCTCCTTTCAAGCCCGACCTGCTGCACCACCTCGGTGACAGCGGCGATGGGGGCACCACCTATCAGGTGATGTATCCCGAAGGAGCCACGGATGTCAATCTGGAAGAACTGGACGACGACAATAACGGAATCGACGCCGTTTCTGGAGGCGACTGGATTCGGATTCAGTGGGCTCCGTTCGTCGATACCGATGTCGATTTCGTCAAAATTTTCCGGTTCTACAAAGACGCCTGGAACATCCTGGACCTGACCCAGGTCGATTCGGTCCGCGCGGAGGACGGGATATCCTATCTGGACGCAACGCTTGACGACCCGGGCAATACGCCCATCAACACGGAGTGGTACTACTACATCGATCTGTACGATACTTCCGGCAATCATACCCTCTCGGATACCGTCAGCTATTTCCTTATCGAGAAGCCTCAATTGTACGAACCGACGTATCATCAGACGGTCGATGGAATGAACCTCTCATTCAAGTGGACTGCATTGCATAGCAGTTCGGTTTCGATGTATCGTGTGCTCCTCCTGGATGAGAACCATAAATGCATCTGGCATTTCGACCAGACTGATACCGATCCGGAGGATGACGGATATCTGACTGCGAGATATAATGGCGACTATCTGATCGATGGCGCTTATTACTGGCGCGTGGATGCTTTCGGCGAACAGGATGTCACGCTCGAATCGGGTATGGGATCCGAATCGCTCGAGACGGAATTCTATGTGCAATGACAAAATACTTGACGCAGGTGGTAGTAATGAACTTTTTTGAGAAAATTCGGGAAGAGGTGATTGTGAAACGATATATTTTGATTGGATTCATGCTTTTGGCGGCTCTGTTCCTGTATGGACAGGATCAGGTCAATTTCCAGGCGTCGAATAACTCGTCGGCCTATTTCTATTCCGGAACCATCTCCGGTTCGGAACAGTTGAAGATATATAGCTATATATGGGGACAGGTGCTGAAACCCGGTTTGTACATCATCCCCGACGACACGGACCTTCTGACGCTCATGTCTCTTGCCGGGGGACCAACCGAGGACGCAAAGCTTTCGCAGGTTCGGATCATACGTCCGTCCGCGGAAGGCGAGAAGGTCATCTTTGTCGATCTCGAAAAGTACATCGACACAGGCGATGAGACTCTGATCCCGCTGATGAAGCCAGGTGACACGGTGATCATCTCCGGTACGCTCTACTACGCATTTTTCCGCTTCGCGGATTTCGTTTCCAAAATTGCGATCGTCCTGAGCGTTGTAACGATGATTGCAAACTTGTAAATCAGCTAACTATCGATATATTGAGGAGTTATGGAGAAATTCAAATCGAATGAAATAGTAGAACAGGAATTCAGGTTTTCCGATTATTTACGCATTATCCTGCAACTGAAATGGGTTGTGCTGCTTGTCTTTCTGGTCGTTGTCGTAGCCACCTTCATTTACACGGTGCGCTCCCCCAAAATTTACGCGGCTGTCAGCAGCCTGTTGATCGAATCCAAGTCGCAGGACATGTTCATGCCGACCATGGGGATTACAAATACGTCGATCAACAACCAGATCGAGATTCTAAAGAGTCAGCCCGTACTGAAGCTGGCGGTCGAGAATCTCAGCAAAGACCCCGAATACGAATCACTGCCGCTCTACCAGTACGAGAATCAGTCCCGGATCATCCGGGAAATGATATCCGTCGAGGCAAAGCGTGAGACGGACATCCTGTTTGTACACTGTGAATCGACCAATCCGCTGGAAGCCAGCCTGGTCGCCAACGCGGTTGCCGAGGCTTTGATTCAGCTCAACACGCAGAGTGCCAGAGCCGAATTGACCACCATCCGCGAATTCCTGGAAAACACGCTGGAATCGATGGCGAGACGTCTGCGCGAATCGGAAGAAGAGCTCCGTCGCTATAAGCGCGATCAGGGTATCTCCATGCTTTCCGAAGAGACCTCGCAATTGATCGAGCAGACATCCGATCTGGACGCGATGTTCCAAGACGCGCAGACAGAATTGCAGATTGCCAACAAACGGCTTGAATATCTCCAGAAGGAGCTGGGCAAGCAGGACTCGCTGCTCCTCAACGTGAATTCTATTCTTGCTTCTCCGCTTCTCGACCAACTTAGAAAGAGCGCTGTAGAGAGTCAGTCCCGTTACGCCAAACTACTTACCAAAAAAGAATATACGGAAAAACATCCGGAGCTGATAGAGCTAAATAAAGAGATCGAAAGTGCCAAAGTAAAGCTGAATAGCGAGATCGAGCGAATCGTTTCGGTACGTGCCGGTTCTTCCGATCCGCTGGTTTACCGCGCCTCACTCATCGAGGATATAGCTAAAGCGCGCATCGAACAAAATGTCGCTTCTTCGAAGGTGTCAAGTATCCAGGATGCGTTGGAAACATACAAAATCCAGATGAGTATTCTTCCGGATACCGAGCTACAGCTCGCGCGCCTTGAACGATCGTACAAAATGAACGAGAAGATTTACCAGATGCTGGTCGAGAAGCACGAGGACGCCAAGATCGCCGAGCAGGCGAAGATGGGTAATATCCGGATGGTCGAGCGTTCATCGACGCCGCAGTCACCGATCAAACCCAAGAAATCGATGAACATGCTCATCGGAATTCTGTTGGGTATCGGTCTGGGCGTGGGTAGCACGTTCGTGATTCACTCGCTGGACACGAAGCTGCGTACGCTGGACGATATGGAGAGCTTCGTGCGGCTGCCCATTCTCGGGACAATCCCCTTTATTCATGTGGCGGAGAGCGATATCGAAGACCTCGAGAAGATGATCCAGAAGGCGGAAGGCGAAGAGAAGAAACAGCTTCAGATTTCCCAGTTCAACATGATCGCCCGCCTGATCACGCACTACGCGCCCAAGTCGCCGGTTGCGGAATCCTATCGTACGCTTCGTACGAATATCATATCGAAGAAGCTGCATGAGGGACCGCTCAGCATCCTCATCACCAGTTCCGGTCCGAAGGAAGGTAAATCGACCTCGAACGCGAACCTGGCGATTGCGATCGCGCAGATGGATGCCAAGGTCGTCCTTTGCGACCTCGACCTTAGACGTCCCATGATTCACAATCTCTTTAACCGCAGCAAAGAGCGCGGCGCCAGCGACTACCTGATCGACCATTCGCTCAAGCTGGAAGACGTTGTGAAGAAAACCGAGATTCCCAACCTGGATATTATCACCAGCGGTTTCGTGCCGCCCAATCCGTCGGAGATCATCGCCTCCAAGCGCATGGATCAGATGCTGGATGACCTGAAGGCAAAATACGACTTCATCCTCATCGACTCCCCGCCCATCATCGCGGTGACCGACGCGCTGATCCTCTCGAAGAAGGTCGATATGATGACCCTCGTGGTTCGTATCGGCGTCACCGATCGTCAGATCATCAAGCGTACCAAGGAAATCCTGGGGAACGTGAATGTCCTGATTACCGGTGCGATCGTAAACGGTATCGAAGTGCAGAAGTACTATAGCGGCTACGGCTACTACTATTACTACTACTACTATTACTACTACTACGGAGAGCAGGACCAAAATCGAACAGCCAAGGGAAAGAAAATCAAGGGCAAAAATAAACAGGTATCTTGATATCGTCGAACGCCGTCCCGACGGCTTTCACGAAATCATAACGGTTTTCCAGGAACTGGAACTCCATGATACACTTATTTTTACTTTGACAAAAAAACGCGATGTCGAGATTTTGACCAACGTAAAATCTTTGCAAAACCGGCAGAACCTGATCTGCCGGCTTGCGTTCTTTATACAGGATGAATATGGGGTCGAGTCTGGTGTCCACGTGAGACTCGACAAAAGAATACCCGTGGCGGCGGGTCTCGGCGGCGGAAGCAGCAATGCGGCCGCAACCATTTCGGCTTTGTCCGAACTGTGGTCGCTGGGCCTCGCGCCGGAAGAGATGCACGGAATCGCCTCCCGGTTCGGAAGCGATATCAATTTCTTCCTCGAAGGCGGTACCGCGCTGGGAACCGGCAGGGGAGAGGTGATCGAGCCGCTTCCGAAGATGCCGGAGCAGGATATCCTGCTGGTGAACCCGAGGTTCGACATCGCGAGCAGCGAGGCGTACAAGCTCTACGCGGAGACGGCTGTGACGAAGGATCGTCCAGCGGTCATGCGGGAGATGCGGAAAAGCCTGGAGACGGGAAGACTCGTCAACGTGCTGGAGCCGGGTATCCGCAGAAAATACACCGTGATCGACGAGATAATCGTCGAGATGGAGCGATGCGGAATACCCGCGATGCTTTCGGGAAGCGGGCCCACCTGTATCGGCTATCTCGATGAAGGTGCGGACGCGAGCGGGATCGTCCGGAATTTTGAGGACAAGGGCTATTGGACCTGCCTGACGCGAACATGTGGCAAACGGTCCGAAAGACATACGCAGAAGGCGGTGTGAGATGTTCTCGCGACTTCGTATATTTACCGGTCGCGCCAATGTGGAGCTGGCAAAAGAGGTAACCCGACTTGCCGGTATCCCGCTTGGCGATGCGGAAGTTTTCAAGTTCTCGAACGATGATTCGTTCGTGAAGATCAACGAGAACGTCCGTGGCGCCGACGTGTTCATTATACAGCCAATGTGCTATCCGGTGAACGACAACCTGATGGAGCTGCTGATCATGATCGATGCGCTCAAGCGGGCGTCGGCCAGCCGGATTAATTGTGTGATACCGTACTACGGCTACGCGCGCTCCGACAAGAAGGATCAGCCGCGGGTGCCGATCACGGCGAAACTGGTCGCCGACCTGATCGAGACCGCCGGCGCGCATCGCGTCATCACCGTCGATCTGCACGCCGATCAGATTCAGGGATTCTTTAACATCCCGGTCGATCACCTGATCTCGTTGCCGATTTTCGCGCGCTATTTCCGGGCGAATATCGACCTGAACAACGCGGTGGTCGTCTCGCCCGATTCGGGTGGCGCGAACCGCGCGAGGGGATTTGCGGACCGACTTCAGCTTGGACTTGCCATCGGCGACAAGCGAAGGGTTGGAAACGACGACAACGCCGAGGTGCTCAACATCATCGGTGACGTCGAGGGAAAGACCGCGATCCTGTTTGACGATATCGTCGATACCGCGGGGAGCCTGTGCAAGATCGCGCGAGGTTTGAAGGAGTTTGGCGCAGAGAGAATCTACGCCGCGTGTGCGCATGGCGTGCTTTCGGGCAACGCTGTGCAGAATATCGAAAACTCACCCATCGAGAAGCTGTTTATCACCAATACGGTGCCGCTGGGTGAGAAGAAACAGAGTAAAAAAATAGTCCAGCTTTCGATAGCCGAATTGCTGGCAATTGCGATAAAAAAGATACATATCGAAGAATCGATCAGTATTCTATTTCGATAGAAGCGGAGGATGCTATGAATTTGAAAATCCAGGCACAGAAACGCGAGCTTGGCAAGAAATCGGACATCAAGAACCTGCGTAAAGACGGCTTTGTCCCGGCAGTCGTTTATGGCGAAGGCAAGGAAGGACTTCCGATTTATCTCAATTACAGAGACTTCTTTTCTGTATATAAAAAGAGCTTCGGTCAATTGGTTTTCTTTGATCTGAACATCGACGGAGAGGAAATCCGCACCATCATCAAGGATAAGCAGATTCACCCCGTGTCGCGTCAGATTATCCATATCGATTTCCAGGAGCTTCACGCCGGTAAGGAAATCCAGGTCGATATACCGCTCCAGTTCGTGGGCGAAGCGCCCGGAACCAAGGAAGGCGGACACCTCGAAGTCATGCTTCGTTCTCTGACCTGCCAGAGTCTTCCCAAGAATATCAAAGACGATATCGTTGTGGATATCTCCGGTATGCAGCTGCATGACGTGATTACCGTGGGAGACCTCGATCTCGGCGAGATGGGAACGAAGGTCGCTGACGACCTCGCAGTGGTATCGGTGCACGTACCGAGAGCGCACAAGGAAGCCGCTGACGAAGAAGAAGGCGAAGAAGGCGAGGAAGCCACTGAAGCTACCGAAGCCGAATAATGAAATTAGTCGTTGGGCTTGGGAACCCGGGCGAAGAGTACCGGCAGACCAGGCATAACATCGGTTTTTTGATCCTTGACGAGTTTGCAAAACGGAACGGAATCCGGTTCGGCGACGGGGTCGATTACATGTTCGCGAGATATCGCGAGCTCTATATCGTCAAACCGTTGTTGTACATGAACCGGAGCGGAATCGTCACCGCAAAGGTGGCGCGAAAGCACGATTTCGACGAAATGCTGGTCGTGTTCGACGACGCGAATCTGCCGCTCGGTGATATCCGGCTGCGAACCAGAGGCAGCGCCGGCGGGCACAACGGTGTCGATAACATGATCCAGATGCACGGTACGAATGAATTCAACCGTATGCGGATCGGGATCGGCAGTCCGGAGAAGCAGGCGATGCGAAAGTTCGTCCTCGATAGATTCCAGGAGGACGAGACGCAGATACTGGAAAGCACGATCGACACGTGTTGTGAGCTCCTGCAGTGCTATGCCCGTGGCCCGTTCCAAAGAGTATTGGATACTTTCAGTAAAATAAAGAGATCCTATTCTGAAGAGAAACTTCAGGATCGTCAGACCAAAGGAGGAAATGAATGAGAAAGTACGAGAGTATGCTCGTGTTTGATCCCGAGCTTACCGAAGAACAGGCCGTGAAAGAAAATCAAGTCTTTCTCGATCTGGTCAAATCAGAGGGCGGCGAACCGCTCGAAACCGCGAAATGGGGCAAGAGAAAGCTCGCCTACGAAATCAAGAAAAGGCGTGAAGGCTACTACTTCGTAAACAATTACAACTTCGATCCGCAGAAGATCGGCGAACTCGAACGACACCTTCGCATCAGCGAAGTCGTGTTGCGTTACAACATCCTTTCCGACAACGATTAGGAGCGATTCATGGCTAGCGATTTACGTTTACCAAGAGTCAACGCCGTAACAATTTCCGGACGAATCACCCGGGATGTGGAACTTCGCTATACTGCAAACGGAACACCGGTAGCCGGTATGTCTCTGGCATTCAGCCGGTATTATCGAGATCAATCGGGTGAAGGACACGAAGAATCCTATTTCATCGATGTCGTGGCCTGGTCGAAACTGGCTGAGAAGTGTGCAGAAGAATTGCATAAAGGAAGTCCGATTCTTGTCGAGGGGCGCCTTCAGACGCGCAACTGGGTTGACAAAAGCAACCAGAATCGTAAGACTACCGAGATTGTTGCAACGAATATCCACTTTCTCGAATGGAGTGATCGATCGGGAGGAGGTACTACTGCGCCCGTAAATCGCGACGATCAAATGCCCCCATCCGACGTAACGGACGATGACGTCCCATTTTAGTTTAAGGAGAAACAATGCGTAGATTCGATTCGAGGAAGAAATTCCGCAAGAAATATTGTAAGTTCTGTTCCAAGCCCGATCTGGTCATCGATTATAAAAACATTGACCAACTCAAGTACTATGTAGCAGAATCCGGCAAGATAGAACCGACACGCATTACGGGAACCTGCGCCAAGCACCAGAGAAAACTGATCCGGGAAATCAAGAAAGCCCGGCAGATGGCGCTGCTTCCGTATCGTGCGCTGTAACAGAGGATACTTCAGGCCGTGGTAAGCCTGATTATTCAACCGGTCGTCGCGGCGATCCTCAGCTTGATCTCCCCGGCGCTGGGACTGATCTTTCTAATAGGCATAAGTGGCAAAAACATAATTCTCGGTCGTGTAAACGCCGGGATTCTCTTCGCCGTGTTCGTCGCTGCGATCACAGGAATGTGGATGATGCAGCTAATCCAGACGAACGAAGCGGCGGACTCCATACTCGCCGTCGCCGGTACGTCCTACCTGTTCATGCTGATCCTGGTTCGCTACGGGAGCTATCTCCTGGCGCTCCTGTCGGCATCGGGCTGGATCGCGGCGTACATGTCGGCGAAGGTGCTCCTGTTCGGGCGGTATTACCATGAGATGATATCGACTGGGTTCGATACGTTCATGGAGCTCGTGAAGGAAGGCGACTACACACCGGAGCAGGTTCAGGCGGTCGTTGACTTCTGGACCGGCTTCAAGGCGTTCTTCCTGAGCTATTTTCCGTCCGTGTGGGTGCTGTCGATGGTCATCGCCGTCTATCTGGGTGCGATGATCCTCTCGCGGAGAATTCCGATCATGTGGGTACACAAGCGGCTGAGAATGCCATTTCCCCTGATCTACCTGCTGATCGCGGGTCTGGTGATGTTCCTGATTCCCATGACGAAGGTCGTGGGCGGGAATGTCCTGATCGCGCTAACGGGATTGTTTCTGATTCAGGGGGTAGCGATTCTCGATTTCTACTGGGGCAGGATGTTCCGGGAGTCGAGGGTCCTGTCTTTCATTCTCATCTTCGCGATTCTGCTCAATTCGTATGTTCTGGGTCTGATCGTATTGATGGGAGTATTCGATATGTGGTTTGATTTTCGAAAAATTACGAAAATGGAGGAAATAGATGAAGGTCATTCTGATGACTGATGTGGAAAAAACCGGTGTAGCCGGCGATGTCCTCAAGGTGAAGGATGGATTCGCACGAAACTATCTGCTGCCGAAGAAGTTAGCGATTGTCGCGACCAAGAACAACATGAATCGCGTCGCAACAATAAAAGAAAAAGCTGAAGTCGAACGACTGAAAAAGCTGGACGAATTGAAGGCGTGGGCAAAGGCTTTGGAAAATGTGGTAATTCGTTTCGAGCGCAAGGCCGACGAGAACGGTCATCTGTTCGGTTCGGTATCGGAAACCGATATCGCGCACGAGCTCGATAAGAAAGAGATGGATATCCACAAGTCCATGATCCAGATGGAGAAGCACATCAAGGAGATCGGCGAGACGATGGTTCCCGTCAAGTTCTCCGCCGAAGTGGTCGCCAACCTGAAAGTGATCGTGGCAAAAGAAGAAGAGGCAGTCGAAGCGGCAGTCGAGACGATCGTTGAAGAGATCGTTGAGGAAACTGTTGAAGAGACTGAAGAAAAAGTAGAAGAGGAAGCGGAAATCAACGAATAGGGAGGTTGATTTGAAACAGCATCTAACGACGGTGTTCAAGACGGTTGGCTGGATTGTCCTGTTATTCTGTTTTGCCTCGATCGGATTCGCAACGGGTAAAGCTGCGGTCATGATCCCGGCATATCTGGTATTTTTCCTGCTGATTTTCGGCGGTGTGTTCTTGTATGTGAAGAACCATCAGCGTCGGCAGGAAGTCAATCCAGCGACAAAAGCCCTGGTCAATAAAATCCTTGGCGTTTTTCTGATTCTGGTGAGTCTGTACGCTCCTATCCGTATGTTCATAACCCTTTTCCCGGGCTTCATGACGTTCGGAATCGGCGCACTTACCGTGATCGGCGCAGCCGTGCTGATCGCCATCGGAATCGTCGGCGTCCGGTTGATCAATCGCTCGAACGCGATGGGCTTTCTTGGTTACATCCTGCTGATCGTATTGTCGGTTGTTCCGGCGATCATCATCATGCAGTTCGACACGAGTTACAGCTCGCTGGGCATCGCGTACTACACAGCGCTTGCTCTGGCAGTGCTCTCCTGGTGGGGGATTTCTCTCTATTCCACACGAGTCGAGTAAGCCATGGGCGTAGTCCGGGCCGATAGCGCTGTCGCAAAGCTGCTCTATCGTCTGGCCGGCGATGAGAACCGTGATTTTCTGACGCTGTGTTTGCAGTGGAAGAAGATCGTGGGAGACCTCGTCGCAGACCGGAGCTTTGTCGATCGCTTCGAGAACGGAACGCTCCATATCGGTGTAGAGAACAGCGTCTGGATGCAGGAACTGGTTCTCGACCGCAAGCACCTTTTGGCGCAGTTGAACGCGCTGAAGGATGTCGAGGTCAAGGAACTCGTCTTTTTTATCAGGAGTCGAAAGCGGATTCATGGTTAAGATTGCGCCTTCCATCCTTTCAGCCGATTTCATGAGGCTGGAAGAAGAGATACGAGCCATCGAGAAAGCCGGGGCGGATATCATCCACCTCGATGTGATGGACGGGCACTTTGTGCCCAATCTCACCTTCGGACTGCCGATTATCCGGCGGATCGCGAAGACCGCGACTCGTCCGCTGGACGCGCATCTCATGGTAACCAATCCGCAGGATTACTTTCAGCCGCTGGCCGATGCCGGCGTAACGTATGTCTCATTCCATCCCGAAACGGTCTTTCATGTCCATCGGGAGGTTCGCAGAATCCGCGAGCTGGGAATGAAGGCGGGCGTGGCGTTGAATCCTGCCAAGCCGGTGCAGGACGTGTTTCCGATCCTGTCCGAGCTGGATTTCGTGCTTTTGATGAGTGTCAACCCCGGATTCGGCGGGCAGACGTTTCTGCCGCTGGTCTTCGAAAAGATAAAAATGTTGAAAAATGAAATGACCCGTAAGGGCGCCGACTTAGAGATCGAAATCGACGGAGGCGTTACACACACGAACATAGGCGATCTGGCGAAAGCCGGCGTGTCCATGTTCGTGGCGGGTTCGTATATATTTCAGTCGGATCACTATGAAAAACAGATCGAGAGGCTTCGATGTTCGGTGAATTGAGCGAACGGTTAGACGGGATTTTCAAAAAGATGCGGGGCTACGGTAAGCTTACCGAGAGCAACATCAAGGAATCCCTGCGCGAGGTTCGCCGGGCACTGCTGGAAGCGGACGTCAATTTCAAGATCGTGAAGCAGTTCGTGACGGACGTGCAGCAGCGTGCGGTCGGGCAGGAGGTGATGAAGAGCCTGGTGCCCGGACAGCAGGTTGTCAAGATCGTCCACGAGGAACTGATTCGCCTGATGGGCGACAGGATCGAGAAAATCCAGCTCCAGACCAACCGCATCAACAAGATCATGCTGGTGGGTCTCCAGGGCTCGGGTAAAACGACCGCCACTTCGAAGCTCGCCGCATTCTACCGCAAGAAAGGCAACAGCCCTGCGCTGGTCGCCTGTGATGTCTATCGTCCTGCCGCAATCCACCAGCTCCAGGTTCTTGGAAAACAGCTCGACATACCCGTTGTCTCTGATGATACAAAGGACGTGGTGAAAATTGCGAAGAAGGCCGTGCAGTACGCGGATCAGAACATGATCAATCTCCTGATCTTCGATACGGCGGGTCGTCTTCACATCGATGAGCGGATGATGTTCGAGCTGGAGGAACTCAAGAGCTTCCTCAAACCGGATTACATCTTCTTCGTTGCCGATGCGATGACGGGGCAGGACGCGGTGAATGTCGCGACCGAGTTCAACAAACGGCTGTCTTTCGACGGCGTGATCCTGACCAAGATGGACGGCGATGCCCGTGGCGGCGCCGCACTTTCCATCAAAGCCGTGACCGACAAGCCCGTGGTGTTTGTCGGAACCGGTGAGAAAACCAGTGACCTGGAGGAATTTCATCCCGACCGGATGGCGTCCCGCATTCTGGGAATGGGCGATGTGCTGAGCCTTATCGAAAAGGCTGAGAAGGCGATCGACCAGGAGAAGGCGGAGAAGCTCGCCAGTCGGCTGAAGAAAAACCAGTTCACCTTCGATGATTTCCTGGATCAGATTCATCAGGTTCGCAACATGGGCCCGCTGGATCAGATACTGGGTATGATGCCCGGCATAAACAAGGGAATGCTGAAAAATATCAAGGTCGATGAACACGACCTGAAACGGATCGAAGCAATCATCTATTCGATGACGCCCTCCGAGCGCGATCGCCCGGATATCATCGGAGGCAGTCGCAGAAAGCGCATTGCCTCCGGCAGCGGCACGACGGTACAAGATATTAACCGTTTGCTAAAGCAGTTTGAACAGATGAAGAAAATGATCAAAAATTTCAGTAATCCCAAGGCAGGCAAACGTATGCTGAATATGCCGTTCTAAGAAAATGCTTGACTAAAAGACGATAACGCAAAAAGTTTTATGTCTGAAAAATTACAATGAAAAAGAGGAGAAGATGGTTAAACTCAGATTGAGACGGATGGGTTCGCGGAACGCTCCGTTCTATCGTATTGTCGCGGTTGATTCGAGATTGAAGCGCGACGGAAAGTATCTGGATAATATCGGGCACTATGATCCCAAGACGGAACCCTTTACACTGAAAATAGATACAGAAAAAGCAATTAAATGGTTAAGTGTTGGTGCACAACCGTCCGAGACGGTTCGTTCGTTTTTCAAAAGGGCCGGAATCCTGCAGAAATGGCACGAGATGCGGCATGCGAAAACTGCACCTGAAACAGCAGCCGAAGAAGGAGAGAAGGAATGAGAGATTTGATCGAGTACGTTGTGAAGGCGTTGGTCGATGATCCGAGCGAAGTCGATATTAAAGAAATCGCCGGTGACAAGATTACGCTGTACGAACTTCGCGTAGCGAAAGCGGACATCGGAAAAGTGATCGGCAAGAGGGGAAGAACTGCCGGCGCTATCCGTACGATCCTCAACGCAGTTTCTACCAAGCAAGGAAAGAGAGCCGAGCTCGAAATCATCGAGTAATGCAGCTTTCCGATTTAATCCCGGTCGGAACACTGGGATTTCGGGTCGATGAGAATGGTTTCATCCAGTTCCGTCCGGGCAAAGGTTTTCGACCCGACTTCCTGCATGAGCAGGACGTATTTCTGATCTTTCCAGATCATAGCGTGATACTGACAACGGTTGTCGATCGATTCGACGAAAGCGGAAAAATCTTTGTCCGCTTTGAAGACGTCGAGATCCGCGACCATGTCCAGCAGAGAAAGAGAATCACCCTGGCACTTGCCCCGGAGACTTTTAGTCAGTTTCCGGGTGAAGATTTCGACGATCCTGTCGATAAGGACGTATATGCCCAGGGTGAACGGATCGGTGTGGTCATCGAATGGTTCGAGCAGGCCGATCACCGTGTTCTCACCGTGGAGCGTCCGGACGGGAGCCAGTTCATGTTTCCCGATGTCGGACGCTATGTCGAGCGTCAGGACGAACACAGCATCCATGCCAGAAACCTGGATGAGCTGATGGTCCTATGAGGATCGATGTCCTGACTCTGTTTCCGCATCTGTTTCCCGGGATTCTCACCGAGAGCATCACCGGGATCGCGATCCACGAGGGTGCCGTTGACATCCGACTGATCGATATCCGGGATTTCGCGTTCAACAAGCATCGGCAAACGGACGACTATCCGTACGGCGGCGGCGCCGGGATGGTCATGAAGCCGGAACCGGTGCACGAAGCCCTGAAATTCTCCGCGATCGAAGAAGATACGCCCGTGGTGTATTTCACGCCGCAGGGACGTCTCCTCGATCAGGGTATCGTACAGGAGTACTGCGTGAAAAAGCGCATTGTGATGATCTGCGGGCACTACAAGGAGCTCGACCAGCGCATCCGCGACCGATGGGTCACCGACGAGATTTCGATCGGCGACTACGTGCTGTCCGGTGGCGAACTGCCGGCGCTGGTTATGATTGATGCCCTGGCGAGGTTGCAGGAGGGTGTGCTCAGCGACATGGATTCCGCCATGACCGATTCCCACCAGATGGGGATCCTTGGCTGCGCGCACTACACGAGGCCACCCGAATTCGACGGCATGAAGGTGCCGGACGTGCTGATGTCCGGTAACCACAAGAAGATCGAACAGTGGCGGGAAGAGGACGCGCTGGAACGAACCCGCAGGGTTCGGCCGGACCTGCTGGACAAACATGATTGAACGATTGTATGTCGGACTGGTGCATCATCCGGTTTACAACCGGCATGGCGAGGTGGTGACCACATCGGTGACCAACCTCGATCTGCACGACATACCGCGCTCGTGTCTGACCTTCGGCGTAAAACAGTTTTTCGTCATCACGCCGCTGGAAAGCCAGCACGAGATGTTCAAGCGCATCGTCGGCTTCTGGGAAAGCGATACGGGAAAAGGATACAATCCCGACCGCGCGGAAGCGTTATCGATCATGCGCTTCAGTTATTCGATCGACGAGACCGTGAATATGATCAAAAAACAGGAAGAAGTCTCTCCACGCATTGTCACGACGACAGCAGTAAAGCGAGACGACCAGATCGGATTCGATGAATTGAGAAATATCGGTTCCGAAGCCCCGGTCTTGCTTCTATTTGGAACAGGCAACGGACTGACCGAAGCGGTTCACCGGGACGCACATTACGTTCTGGAGCCCATCTCGGGGATGGTTCATTACAACCATCTTTCTGTACGGAGCGCTGCTGCAATCGTCCTGGACAGGCTTTCTTCCGAAAAATAAAGGAGGAATCATGGACGTTGTATATGCTGCCATGAAATCGCAAATTCGCACCGATCACCCCGAATTCCGCGTGGGTGACACCGTAAAAGTTCACTACAAGATAAAAGAAGGAAGCAAAGAACGTATCCAGGTCTTCCAGGGAATCGTCATTCAGAAACGTGGAATGGGTATTTCCAGGACCTTTACCGTTCGCAAAATCAGCAACGGAGTCGCCGTCGAACGCGTCTTCCCGCTGAGTTCACCTCTTATCGATAAAATCGATGTTGTCCGCTTCGGCCACGTCCGTCGGGCAAAACTCTTCTACCTGCGTCGCGTGAAAGGTAAAGCGGCCAGAGTCAAAGAGAAAAAACGCTACTAAGATTTATGGGAGCCGAACGGCTCCCTTTTTTTGTGCCTGGGTACGCGGACTTCCCCTGTAACCAACTTCTGAATGTCCGAGCTTGCGCGTAGCATTTGCTTGCAAAAGCCAGATTAGCGAAGCGAGGTCTTCCGAATGTTGGTTTTCTGTCTGAAGCAGGATGGAGATGAGACCCTCACCCCAACCCTCTCCCATTTCATGGGCGAGAGAGTAGAGATGAGGTCGTCTGTATCCCTACTGGTCCGCCAAGCTCCAGCTTGGTATCCTTAATTACCCATTTGAGGGTGTCACTGAGGTCAACATTATCATAAAACCAGTATCTCTCCGGATTCGAGAATACTTCACCCGGTTTGACTGGAAATAAGCCCCAGTACTCTCCCCACTCTTCTTCTTCTCTGATTTCCTGAGCAAAGAGAACGGTTGCACCGAGAATCATCAAGAGGGCTAACGCTGAAAACAGTGTATTTCTTTTCATGATTATTCTCCCTCTATGCCATCAAGCCGATATGTAACAACTTTTCCCTTTGTTGTGAATGATAGGAGTCGTCCATCACCTGAGAGTTGAATGTTTCCACCATCTCTCTTGAATCTTACGATGAGTTTCTCAGCCCAAATATCGAAAACAAGAATTCCGCTACCTCCTGGTACTGCGACAATCCCAGCCTCCTTGTCGCTAACTGCTACTGAGGTCGGGTGTTCGAACCAACACGGGACATTGGCAAGATATTTCCCATTCGATAAATCCAGTACCTTACATTGACCAAGACCAAGAAACGCCAGCTCCTCATTTGGGGAAAAGGTTATCGTTCGTGAGCCCTCTGTATCGCTCTGCCAGACAATACTCCCATTGATGTTCATTATAACGCCCTTTGGCCAAGCTGCAGCCCTGAAGTAATTACCAAGAGGACTAACATCTACATTTGTGATCCTGCCTCCAGCAAGCTCCACCTGCGTCATTTTATTTCCGTAAGAGTCGTAGATAACAACACCGGACTGGCTGGCGAAGTTGCTGGATTCGACATTGTATCTGAAATCTGCAGCATATATCAAAGGATCATCGTAATTGTACTGTTCTTCGATGAAATCGTATGGGTCTTCTTTTGGTTCTTCAAACATAAGCCAGTATCCATTGGTATTGACAGGCACGATTTCTGATATGTACGGATTGATCGGGCAGCGATTCAACAGATTGTTATTGGCGTCGTACCATTCCCAGAATTGCAGATCTTCCGATTTCCGCAGGGTAACGCCGAGGTCTGAGGTTGGTGTCAGTTTAAATTCTCGTTCTTCTTTTCTTTTCTCGATCGTCACCTCGCCAAGGGCGTGCTTTGTGGCCGGTGCGCGGCGCACCACAACAGGCTCATCGCCGAGGTCTATTTCATCAACAAGTTCAAAACGTTGTTCTCCATATACGGTGAATTGGGTTATTCCTTCTCCATGTAGTGTGGGATAAGCGAAGATAGCCGAAACGAGCAATAACAGAGCGATGATGATGGTTGTGCGCATAACAACTCCTTATCCAATTCAATGTGTAACAACGATGACCGGTTGAACAATTTCAATTTGGCGGCAGGTTCCGTGTATGTAAAGCTTTTTTGTCCGAAGCAGGATTCGCACGATTATCACGATCAGCAGTATGGAGAGGGGAGAAACCCCATCTCCAGCCCTTCCCCTTCGGTCGAAGAGGAAGGGAGTAGAGAGGAGGTTGCTCCATGGGTCCGCCAAGCTCCAGCTTGGCATCTCTTCTCTTGTAGCGCTCGACCTCCGGGCGAGCCTGCCGGATCGATTTCATTTCCATACGAAAATCAACATACGGAAGTCGATTTCCGCGCTATTCGTACTTCAGTGCGACGGACGGCTCGGTTCGGGAAGCGCGGATCGTCTGATAGCCGACGGTGATCCAGGCGATGACCAGTGCGATTACCGATGCAAGCAGGAAGCTGAAAAAATCCATCTTCATCCGGTATGCGAAGGTGTCCAGCCAGCGATTCATCACGTAATAGGCAAGCGGCCAGGCGATCAGGTTCGACACCAGAACGAGCTTGGTGAATTCGCTGCTCAGCAGCAGGACGATGTTGCGCGGACGCGCGCCGAACACCTTGCGAATGCCGATCTCGCGCGTGCGGTTCAGCGCCATGAACGACGCAAGCCCGAACATCCCCAGACAGGCGATCGCGACGGCAATGGACGAGAACCATTGAAACACCATGCCAAAACGCTTCTCGTTGCGATAGAATTTTTCGAACGTTTCGTTCTGAAATTCATAGTCGAAATCAACTTCGGGACTTGTCGAATGGAAGGTCTTTTCTACGGCTTCGATTTTCTCGGGAATGTTTCCGCCGGAAATACGTACCGCAGTGGCATACGTCTCATCCGGATCCCAAAGGATCACCAGCGGCTCGATCTCGTAACGCAGCGGACGATAGAAGAAATCATCCACGACGCCGATAACGGTTGCGTCCTCCCAGAGTTTGAATTCGAGAGGATTGTCGATACCGAAGTCATCGACAAAAGTCTGGTTCACGACCAGGCAATCATGGTCGGTTTCGAGATTCGCGTCAAAAAAGCGACCTTGAGCCATCGTCAAGCCGTAAACATCGACGAAAGCCGGATCGGTAAATATCATGCGGAACTGGTTTGTTTCATCCGTCTCCGGATTGTTGTAGGTGCTTGAAAGGATAACACGCGCCAATTGCGTATAGATGTAACTCACATCTTCGATGCCGGGATTTTTGAGAAGTTCCTGTCTGAAATTCTCTTTGTCGGCACGAATCTCGCTGGTAATGCTGAATGTGATAATCTGCTCCTTGTCGAAACCGAGATCGTGATTTCGGAAGAAGTCGAGTTGCTTCTGGATTGTCAGCATGCAGATGATCATCGCGATTGAGATTGCGAACTGGAAGACGGTCAGGATTTTACGGAACCATCCGCCGCGAACGCCGCGGGAAATCTCGCCCTTCAAGACCCTGATCGGCTTGAACGATGACAATATTACCGACGGATAGAGTCCGGCGATCATCCCGACCAGCACCGCCAGCAGGATCAGCCCCAGGATGGTTTCTGCCGTGAAGAATGACGCCCGGATCGAGTAGAAACCGCTGAACACCGGATAGAAGAAATACAGCGCAACAACCACCGGGATCAGCGACAGAAGGCAGAGGAAAATCGATTCGACCAGAAACTGCGCCACGAGCTTGCCTTGCGTCGAACCGAACACTTTTCTGACGCCGACCTCTCTGGCTCGCAGGGACGCTCTGGACGTCGCGAGATTGATGTAGTTAACGCACGCGATCAGCAGAATGAACAGCGCGACGATAAGGTACGTACGCACAGTGGAGAGGTCTCCGTGGTTGCTGTAGTCGAACTTGCTCGCGTCGAAGTAGATATCTTTCAGCGGTCGAATATGATGGTTCCAGCGGTCGCTGTAATCAGCGAGGCAGGTGTTGATGCGCTCGACGAGATCCGTGTTCTCGTAGTATTCCGGTAGAAGCAGATAGGTCACATAATTGCCGAAGGAACGGTTTTCAAAATCGACTCCGAGCGCCTTCAGGCTTTCGAAGGGCAGGATGACGTCCTGTACCATGAGCTGAGAATTTCCCGGATCCTTCATCACGGCGGTGACAGTATAGACGGCTTCTCGTTCGTATTGAATGGTCTGTCCGAGCGGATTTTCATCGCCGAACATCTTCTTCGCCCAACTCTCGGTAACAATCGCGGTGCATGGGGCAGTGACCGCTTCTTTCAGATTACCGCGGAGCGCTTCGAACGTGAAGATATCGAAGAACTCCGGATCGACGAAGGTAACGCTCGACCCGAGCTTTTTCTCATCCCAGAACACATTGGGAGAGCGCGGGAAGTAGCGGGTGCCGACCAGCTCCGGAAACGCATCGACAACCTCTTGTTTCATCGTGATGGGCACCACCGCGAAGCGTTCGTTCAGGTCGATACGGAAAATGCGGTCGTAATTAACATGAAAATTGTCCACTGACATCTCATATCGTACATAGCTCATGATTAGACAGAAGACAGTAATGCCGAGGGCCAGTCCTGCTATGTTTATGAATGTGAATGCTTTATGGAGCACAAGATTGCGGATGATAAGCCGGCATTGTTTCCAGAGCATGGAACCCCCTTTATAAAGGAAAATAATAATTGCAACATGTGTGCCATTACTTACTTGACACTTTGGAGATTATATTTTCACCAGAAGTTTCGCAGATATATTGCAAAAAGTGTGTCTTCAATGATAAAAAACAGATGGAGCAGGCATGAAGAAATTTTTGATCATCATCGTGATTCTGGCGGTTATCGCTGCTGTCGTTGTATATTTCGTGAAGAAGAAAGCCCCGGATACCGAATCGAAAATCGAATACGCGGAAGTTACGCGTGGCGATATTGAGAACGTGGTCAGCAGTACGGGTGCGTTGGAGACGACCGGAACCGTGGAAGTCGGCACGCAGATATCCGGCACGGTCGATCGGGTGCTGGTCGATTACAACGACGTGGTGAAGGTCGATCAGGTTCTCGCCGTCATGGACACCACGCAATTGCATCTGACCATGGAGTCTTCGCGCGCCGAATTGCAGGCGTCCAAGGCGAGGATGTTGCAGGCGAAGCTGGAGTACGAGAGTAACCAGGAGCTTTTCGAGAAGGAATTGATCTCCGAGTACGATCTGGAGGAGTCGCGCATCGGCTTTATGGCGGCGGAGGCATCCTACACATCGGTGAGTATCAATTATCAGAAGAACCGCAACAACCTCGAGCTCTATTCGGTCATTCGCTCTCCGATCAACGGCACGGTGATCGACCGCGATGTCGAAGAGGGCCAGACGGTCGCCGCCAGCCTTTCGGCGCCGACGCTGTTCACGATCGCGAAAGATTTGTCCCGGATGGAAATCCTCGCCTACGTGGATGAGAGCGACATCGGTGAGATCAGGAAGGGGATGGCGGTGCAGTTCACGGTCGATGCCTTTCCGGACAACACCTACAGCGGTGAGGTCAAGCAGGTACGCCTGATGCCGGAGACGGTCTCGAACGTGGTCAACTATATCGTGGTGATCTCGGCGGATAATCACGACCTGAAGCTGATGCCGGGCATGACGGCCACGGTCGATTTCATAATCGAGCAGAAGCAGGACGTGTTGATGGTTTCGAACGCGGCGCTGAAATTTCGGCCGTCCATGCAGATGATGCGGCAGACGATGGAGCGCAAGCGGAGCGAACGCGGCGAGAACGCGCCCCCGCGACGCAGTGAGGGCGAAGCCGGTAACGGAAATGGGGGAAATCGTCCGTCGTTCCGGGATATGTCGATGTTATGGTTTTTCAACGATAAGGGCGAGCTGGACATGATGCCGGTCAAAGCAGGCTCCACGGACGGTGTCAATACCGAGATCAGCGGAAGAAATCTGGCGGAGGGTATCCAGTGTGTTACCAAGATGGAGACGGATGAGGAATCGTCCGGATCGAACGGCGGTCTCTTCGGAATGCCCAGACCCGGGAGACGCGGACGATGAGGCCGGTGATCGAAATCCGTCAACTGCATAAGGACTACCATATGGGTTCTCAGACGGTGCACGCCCTGCGGGGAGTGGACCTTGCCATCAACGAAGGAGAATTCGTCGCCATCATGGGCGCTTCGGGTTCCGGGAAATCGACGCTGATGAATATCATCGGCTGCCTGGACGAGATAACCTCGGGAACCTACATCCTGGACGGTAGCGACGTTGGTTCGCTGAAGCCGGACGAGTACGCCGACATCCGCAACCAGAAGATCGGGTTCGTCTTTCAGAGCTTCAATTTGCTGCCGAGAACTTCCGCGCTCGAGAACGTCGAATTGCCGCTGTTGTACGACCGCTCGCATCGAATCGGGAATCCGAAGAAGAAGGCCCTCCAGTGCCTCGACATGGTCGGGCTATCCGATCGCGCCCACCATGAACCGAATCAGCTCTCCGGCGGCCAGCAGCAGCGAGTCGCCATCGCGAGATCGCTGGTCAACGATCCGGCTATCATCCTGGCGGACGAACCGACCGGCAACCTCGATTCGCGGACATCGGTGGATGTGATGAAGCTCTTCCAGGATTTGAACGACAGGGGTATCACCATCGTGCTGGTCACGCATGAGTCGGACATCGCGCAGTACACGAAGCGAAAGGTGGTGCTTCTGGACGGTCACATCACGCGCGACGAAGAGGTAAAAAACCGGCTCAACGCCGCAGACGTCTTGCAGAAACTTCAGGAGGAAGACGATGAAGTGGCTTAACATCATCAAGGTTTCGCTCCTGAGCATCATGAAGAACAAGATGCGCTCGTTCCTGACATCGCTGGGTATCATCATCGGCGTCTGTTCGGTCATCGTGATGGTCGGTATCGGGCGAGGCTCGTCCCGGCAGATCGAGCAGAACATCCAGTCGATGGGAACCAACATGATCATGGTCGGAAACGCGCGGTTTCGATATCGAGGCGTCTCGTCCGGTGATCGGGCGGAGCTGAGCTTCGACGACGTCGATTTCCTCAAGGAGAACAGCGAGCTGCTTTCCGACATCTCGGCGAACGTCCGCACCTCCGCGCAGGTGGTCGCCAGCGGTAACAACGTCAATACCTCGATTCAAGGCGTTGAACCATCCTACCTGACCATTCGCAAGTGGGAGGTCGATCAGGGTGCGATGTTCACCGATCGGGATGTGAAGAGCAAGAAGAAGGTTTGCCTGCTGGGTCAGACGGTCGTGGAAGAGCTTTTCGGAGACGTCGATCCGGTCGGGAGCAGAATCCGGATTCGCAATACGCCGTTCAAGGTTATCGGCACCCTCAAGGAAAAGGGTGAGAACCAGATGGGTCATGATCAGGACGACCTGATACTGATGCCGGTCAAGACTGCATTGTACCGCTTGAAGGGCGGAACCAGTCTCGATCAGATCTATATCAGCGCCAGTTCGGAAGAAGTTGTGGACGAAGCCCTCTCGGAAGTCGAGCAGTTGATGCTCCGGGCGCACAACCAGGCGAGCCTCGACGACGCCGATTTCTGGGTCAGGAGTCAATCGGAACTGACGGACATGATGACCTCTACCGCGAATACCATGACCGCGCTTCTGGCGGCGATAGCGGGTGTCTCGCTCATCGTCGGCGGTATCGGCATCATGAACATCATGCTGGTGTCGGTCACAGAGCGTACGCGCGAGATCGGTATCCGGCTCTCGGTGGGAGCACGCGGCAAGGACGTCATGCTACAATTTCTCACCGAGTCGATCGTCCTCAGCCTGATCGGCGGCATCTCGGGAATCCTGTTCGCGTTCGGAATCATCTACCTGATGAACGCCTATTTCAATTTACCTGCCATCGCGGAACCGAAGATCATCGCGATTTCGTTTCTCTTCTCCGGCTTCGTGGGGGTGTTCTTCGGCTGGTATCCGGCCCGCAAGGCATCGCGCCTGAACCCGATCGACGCGCTCCGGTACGAGTAGTGTTGATGGTCTGAAGCGGGGAGGAGAGGAGAAACCCCCTGCCCTTCCCCTTCGGTTGAGAGGCTGTGTAAAAACGCAGTAGATTTTCCTTTTTCTATTGTAGGGGCAACCCTCTCAGACTGTGTCTCTTCGGTCCGCCGAGTTCCAGCTCGGCATCAATCCCTCGTTGCGCAGACCTCCTATATTTTGACATACAAAGTCGAATTTCCTCAAATGCATAAATGAACATGTTCATTTTTATCTTGACAGACAAACTCTCTATCCTATCATTCGGTCGTAAACAGGAGAACAGGTATGCAAACCAGGAAACCGGAAATCGAACAGAAGGTGTTGAACGTTGCGCGCGAGGCGTTTTTGAAAGACGGCTACGAGAAGGTCACGCTTCGACGCATTGCGCGGGAGGCGGGTATCACGGCCGGCAATCTCTACCACTATTTCAAGAGCAAGGACGATCTCTACATGACCATCTTTCTGGAGTTCAACGAGAAGCGGCTGAAGTGGGTCTTCGATCGGATGCGTTGCGGGAAATCGCCGCTGGAGGAGCTTCGTTTCTACGGCAGGGCGCAGATGGAATACATCCGCGCGCACCCGGAAGAGTTTCGCTTCGCCATGCGCTACGACCACCACGGGATCAACGAAGAGGCGATTTCCGAGGAGGTAATGCTTGCGTTCGACCGTCAGAAGAAGCCCTATATCGAGCACTTTCGAGGTATCTTTGATCGCGGCAAGGCGGACGGCTCGATTCGCGGTGATTTCGAGACGTCGATGTTGATCCAGTGGGTGACCATGACGCTTCGTCTGATCCTGAACGAGGTGGTGATCCTGGGCTATTTCAACGACGAATTCTATCACCGGTACGTCGATTTTCTGATGAATGCAATCATGGCACACGGGCAGGGTAAGGAGGAAGGATGAAGTATCTCTTACTAATATTGGCGGGAGTGATGGCGGTGACATTGAACGCGCAGAATCTGCTGAACGGACCAGAAGGCGTCACCCGGGACGAGGGGCGTCAGCGCTACCTGGTGGCGAATTATAGCGACAACAACGTGATCGCGATCGACCGATTCGGCGTTCAAAGCGTATTCGCCGAAAACACGACGCAACCACTCGGCGTACTGGCTTACGACGGCACGCTCTACGTGACGGGCAACAATCCGCCGACGTTGTACGGATTCGATCTCGAGGACGGTACAACCGTTTTCAGCGTCGGGATCGACAATTGCCTCGCCTGCGCGGAGATTTGCACGGACGAGAACGGCTACCTCTACATCGCAGACCAGGGCGGTAAGGTTCACCGCGTGAGTATCGAGACACTCGAGAGCGAAGTGTGGCTCGACAGCGGATTGCCGGGCGGACCGCAGGGCGTGGCGTATGACCGTGAAAACCAGCGCATTGTCGTTGCCGGCTATGCAGGGGGATCGCCGATCAAGGCCTTCGGCATCGAGGATCAGACGGCGACGACGCTAATCGGTTCCGCGCCGGGTCAGTTCATTCAGATATATATGGAAAGCCACGGAAAGGTTTTCTTGAGCTCCTGGAACGGCAACCGCGTTTTCTGGTTCCAGCCGGGCGTGGTGGATGAGTTGCAGGTTCTTTCGGATAGCATCGTGCGGCCGAGCGGTCTGTATGCGAATGAGGAGACGAACCAGCTTGCGGTGGTGTCGTTCTCGAACAGCCAGATTTTCTATCTGATGATCAGCAACGAGAACGATGACGAGCCGCTGCCCGAGTCCGTACAGACGATTAGTGTATCACCCAATCCCTTCAATCCGCAGACCAGGATTTCCTATCAAATCGAGCAGACGGGAGACGTAGAGCTGACGATATACAATGTCAGAGGTCAGCGTGTCCGGGTCCTGGTAAACCGGTATCATGACGCAGGAAACTACGATATCGTCTGGGATGGAAGGGATTTTGATGGCAGAACGGTCTCTTCCGGAGTATATACCGCGATTCTGAAAACGGCGGTTCGTGAGAGTTGCAGTAAAATGCTCATGATGAAATAAATAGCCCTCATCTCTCTCATAATCGGAAAACCAAACTTCTGAATGCGCCGCGAGGCTCTTCCGAATGTTTGGTTTTCTCTTTCCACTGTAGGGTGCAGCCTTTTCCCCGGACCGCCCAGCTCCAGCTTGGCATCCCCGGAACGCGGACGTCCTCGTCCGCATCTTGAAAGGCAACCATTGTTATACGACCACCTCTCTATCGTGTAAGTAGTGATTCAGACAAGAGAGGGATGAGAGATGCAGCCAGGGGTGGCTGCGTTCCGGGTGAGAAAGCTCGCCCGGAGATCGAGCGATACAACCTCCGGGCGGACAAATCTCTTTCTATTCTGTCTCCTGACTCCTGTCTCCTGACTCCTGTCACTATTTCAAAAGCATCATTTTACGCACGAACGAGCTGCGATCGGTCTGCATACGGAGGTAATAGATACCGGTCGCGGCATGCTTTCCGGTGTCGTCCGTTCCGTTCCATTGGACGGTATGCGTGCCGGAGGGATAGCGATGGTTTGTCAGCGAGCGAACCTTCTGGCCGCGGACGTTGTAGATGTCGAGTTTCACCATGGATGGCTGTTGCAGGTCGAATCGGATATTCGTGTCCGGATTGAACGGATTCGGGTAGATGCCCGAGATGCCGGTCACGACCGGTGCGCTTGCGGAAGGATTCGTCGCGACGCCTTCGAACACGAAATCCACCTGCGCCATCTCCGAAGAGTCGGTCTCGAACACCGCGACCACACCCGCCGTGTAGCTGTCGTCGATCACGAGCGAATCGGGATCGAACGTGTAGGTGGTGTCGGTGGTCGTGGCGACGTATTCGCCGTCCAGATAGACATGGTATTCCTGAAGCATGCGGGATTGCGTATAGGGCGATTGCCATGTGAACTCGGCTTCCGTTGTGCACGTGGGATTCAGCGGCATCAGGATGGCTTCGTCCATGTTGACGGTGACTTGCAAGTTCGAATAGAGGTGCGCGTTCTGGAGAGACCAGGAAACGAGGTCGATGCTCATCGCCGTCAGATTGTAATCGAATGGATAGACGTCGGACGCGACGGCGATGCCGTCCCCACCGGTGACCACCTCGAAGGTGTTCAGGCTGTCCGCGGAGATGCCGGTTATGGTGATGCCGCCCGGATTCCCGGTGTTGGTGACGATGCTGAAGGTGATGTCCAGCTTCTCCATGATGTCGAGGTCGATCAAGAGCATCTGATCGTCTTCCAGATTGATATTTTCGACGACGCCATCGAAGTAATCGTTCTTCGAGTAGTTCATGCTGAAAGTGCCGTTGTCCAGCCCGTAGAACTGGTAAAATCCCTCGATGTTGGTCGTGGCGATGTCGCCGCCGGGTGTTAGTTCGATGGTCACGCCACCGATGGCTTGTCCGTTCTGGTCGGTAACAGAGCCCATGATACCGGTCGCGGAGCCGGCTGTGAAGTAGAAGGTCGTGTTTGGGAAGTAATCGACCACGGTTCCGGTGTCGGGATTGTTGGGATCGTTGTCTTCCGAATCGCTCTGCCAGCGGACGGTTCGGCTGGGGTATTCGTCCGGATTCTCCGAGATGAAGAAGGTGTCGGTCTCTTCGTAGAAGTTGTCCTCGAACGGGCGTCGTACCAACACAACGAGGTTGTTGCCGTCGTAGTAGTATGGATCGTCCAGCGGAATCTGTACCGCGTTCTCGCCCGGGAAGAGCGTGACGATGCCGTCGAAGACCAGGGTCAATTCATTCGCGGGTATCCATCCACCTTCGAGCGAGCTCTGGGTGGTTTCGCCCATCCATATCTGAACCGGCTTGCTGGGCAGGGTACTGACGAACGAGTTGTAGTATTCGATGGTGTTGATCTCGCCGTTGATCACGAGTTCGTCGGGGTAGTACATGGTTTCGGTAAGGCTCGACCGGTAAAAGAAGTTCAGTGGCACGCGGTAGCTGGTATCGGTTCCGTCACCCACGCTGATGACGACGGTTCCGTAGGGGTGTACGGTGACCGGATGCAGCAACGTCAGGTTGTTGCCCGGATTCTCGTCTCCGGTCAGAACCACCTCTCCGCGCAGGCTGAACGCGCCGGTCTCGTCCGGTGTCCAGTTCAGCTCGAAGGTCTCCTCTTCGTTCAATGCGAGTTCGACGCCGGCGGTTTGATCGATGACGGTGCCGTCTTCGAAGACGAGTCGGACCTGGTAATCGTCCTGCGTGAATGCGCCGGTGTTGCGTACCGTGACAAAGTATTCATAGGGATCGCCCACAGAGGGATTGTCCGTTCCTTCGATGGAGAGCGCCTGGAGGTCGTTGTTGAATTCGGGTCCGAGCGCTGTGACGACCACGTCGTCCAGGCAGACGCCCCATCCGTATGCCCCCACACCTTCAAAGGCGATACGGCTGTTGCTTGATCCGTCCGGGAGCTCGATTTCCACTTCCGTCCAGCTCGATATATCCTCGGTGTAGCTGGCGAGGATTGTCCAGCCGCTTCCGCTGTTCTCCTGGAAATAAATATGCAGTTGGTCCTGGTCGTTTTCCCAGAGTCCCTGGGCATGCCAGAAGTTCAATGTGGCTGCGCTGCCGGAGATATTGAAGGGCGGCGTGATGAGTCTAGTCAGTACCGCGTCGGTGTCTTCCCAATAGAAAAGCGCGTTGTAGCTACCGGTGTGTGCCGCAGAGGGATGACCGCTGTGTCCTCCATTTTCGAACGTCCAGTCGTGATCTCCGGACATATATTCCTGAGTCCAGCCGTCGGGCAGTGTGCCGCCCTCGAAGCCCTCCTCGATCACATTCTGCTGAGCGTACAGCGAGAAGGCCAACGCCAGTATCAATAAAACGATTCCGATCTTCATTCCGATCCCTCCTTTATTCGATTCGTTCTAAATTTATGCAATTTTCATTCCTCTATTGCGCTGTCCAGCATCGCATACGCTCGAAAAGCAGGCAAGGATTTTTGACGGAATTGAATAAAATGTTCATCCATCCACGCCGATCCACATCTCATTCACACATTGTACACATCTCGCGAATCCTCTTATCCCGCTCATATCACGTCTTTTATCGAGTTATCCACTTATCCACGTCACTTATTACTATTACTATCTCTTATATTACTAACGATAATAGTAATATTCATGAATTGAGCGCTGGAATTCAACCCCTTCGAAATCTGAACATTCTTCTCAAAATGTTCAAATTTCGATCTAGCAATGAGCGAGGTACTGCACAATGGCTACTGTACAACCACTAAGAGAGCGTCGTCAGATCGACGCCGTGAAACTCTACCTTCGAAATCATCCCCGAAATTCACTGTCTGCTCATCCACTCCGATATTACATGATCTGGTTGTTCGGAATTCATACCGGCCTACGAATCTCCGACATCATTCCGCTGCGTGTCTGTGACGTGATGTACCGAACGCATGTCTCGATCCACGAGAAGAAGACCGGTAAGACCAGGCTATTCCGAATATCGAGCTCACTTCAACTCGAGTTGGAAGACTACTGTAGAGGAATGGATCCAGACGCTTACCTTTTCGGGAATTCGCAAGGCGGCCACCTTCACCGGGTCGTTGTCTGGAGAGAGATCAACATCGCTTGCCGCGCCGTCGGTATCACGGATCGCGTCGGCACCCATACCATGAGGAAAACCTTCGGCTATCATCTGTATCAGAAGACGAAAGACGTCGCACTGCTTCAGATGATCTTGAACCATTCTCATCCTTCCGTAACGCTTAGGTACATCGGGATCCAACAGGATCGCATCGATGCCGCAATCATGGAGTTAGCTTTATGAAAGACAATACTGCTCAATCCCTCATCAATCCAGTTCCAACCTGTAAAACCTGCCGCAGATATACACCTGTCAGCAGCTTTTCCGGCACATGTAGCCGGTACCCATCGACGAAACGAGATCACATCTGCATCCTGAACTACTGCGAACACTGGATCGATGCGAAAACCGGTCTCAACCGATACGGGTTTAAGAAATGAGAACACTATCGACACTTGAATTACGCTGCTGCCGCACCTGCGCCAACTGGTCACGTCAAATTGATCCGGACAATCGATACTGGTGTCAGGTCATGAAGGCACTCACCTACGGGGATTCGTATTGCCCTTCCTGGAAGAAGCGTGAAACGCCCGGATTCGATCCGATTTGTGGGTATTGTGAGTTCTGGGACAGATCGAGCTCACAGGTGAACAGGAACTGTTCGCACCATGATGCTTTTACCAACGTCGGAGACACCTGCCCATCCTGGCTACTCATATCCACACTCAGACAACCGGAGAACAACCAATGATTATCAAGATATGGCAGACAGACCTAAACCGTAACCCGTACGCGAAGAATTACCCGGACTACGAAGGCTTCGTCGAGATCGAGGACGCTAAAATCAGAGTCGTCGGCTGGGTTCGATCTGGGCCCACCGGTCAACACATCCACCTGACCGATAAGTCCGGCAACTGATAACCCCCGCGCGATCGCGGCCAAACCCCTTGACAATTCCTGGCCGCGATCGCTCATCTTGTATCTATCAAGGGGGTTACCATGTTCATCAACATTTGGCCAGTAATCAATCATCCTGACCGTCCTGAAGATGCTCCAGACTATACCGGCTTTTCCGTCACAACAGATGAATCCGGTGAAGAGTACAGGGTTCGGTTACTCGGCTGGATCCGCGAAGGAAAGACCGGACAATACATTCACCTCGAATCCGCATACGAATACGAGTTCGAAATCTGCGTTAGGAAGCGCGATCTACCTGAAGGTGAATAATCACACTGTCGCGATCGAGACGCGTATAATGAACATGATATCTGGCGCCTCGATCGCTTATTCTCTCCGGCTTGTACTCAGATCGTTACTCGCTCGATCGTGATCGATGGCGGTCCCACCACGCCCACCCATTTGTAAATCTCTCCATCTCGCGATGTTTCAACTTGTCCGGGAGAGATCGGCATTCGCTCTGGGAAGGGGATGGACACGACGACGGACACCCCGTTACAAATTCAGGGTCGCCGCGCCCCCTGACCCCCCATTTTTATCTTGGTCGTTCCCCGTCGCTACGGCGTTATTATTGGTCGCTTCGCTCCTACGCCTTCGCTCCATAGGTTTGCCTTTTTCTCGCCGGGCTCGGGCTTCGCCGTCCTCGCCCTTGCCTCGGCTCGGCATTGTTCGCGCCTTCGGCGCATCAGCGGTACAGGGGGGCGGCTTATGCGCCAGCGCATCGCGGCGGCGCAAGAGAGGCTTCACGCCGCGCCTTGCCGCTCTGCGGGCGCACGGGGTTCCGGCTTCGCTCAAACGGCGCTCCGCACGGCCGTTCTTTCGTGTCCATCCCCTTCCGTCGCTCGTGCCGGCGGCTCGGTCGGTGGTTTCCCGTAGTCATGCCCTCGCCGCAGGAGATCGCCGCCGATCGGCGGCGAGAGATGCCGCCTTGGGCTGTCGCCCAGGGCGGCGGAGAGACCGCGCCCGACGATGTCGGCGTGTTGCTGTCCGGCGGGCCCATCGTGGCCGGGCGCGTGACCGTGCTTTCCGCCGGCCAGTCCTGCCGGCGGCGCTGGCTGACGCGGCGCGCCGGCGGCAGGTTGACCGATCTTCACCCCCCTGATAAGGGGGGATTAAGGGGGGTTCTTTCTTCCCGACGGCGCGGATCACGCCCGAGCTCTCGACCAGCTCGTGACCAGTTTTTTGATCTGGCCAGACGCAAAACTTTTTCGTAAATCGTTGCAAAAGCCCACCTTTACGATTTTCAAAAGTGCCGTTTTTTGACACTTTTTGAATGACCAATGTACCAGGCATCTTTCCTCGATCTCGATCCGCCTCGGTGAGGCCGATCTGGTTTTCCCTGGCATCGATGCCGGCAGATGCATACCCAATTCCCGAAACCCGCTTATAACGCGATTCATGCCTTCTGAGAACCCGGATTTCGTCACTTTTTCCTGTCCCATTTATCCATTCTTGCCTATATTCGTCCCTGGAGGTACTCAAATGGACCATCGAAGACAATCCCTGCCGAACATCCTCGTCGAAAGACGTGACATGCGCGTAGGCACGTATCCGGCAGCGACACGCGAGAGGATCGGCGAACTGATTCAACGACTTCACAGCGATGACTACCCTCATCGTGAAATCTGCGACGTACTCAACGACGCCGACACGACCACTTCTACCGGACTGTCCTGGACACCGAATCGGCTGAAGTACTACGTCCGTGGGCTTCGAAACCTTGACAATCTCGATCCGATATAGTTGGAATTGCTCCCGGAGGTGAACAACATGCCAGAACCCGCATCAATCCCGAATCTATCTCATCCAGTCATCGAGATCATCGAACGAATCGACCAGGTCAGTCTGTCCATCCGGGAATATGGTGTCCTGATCGCCGATCGCGATTTCTTCAGTTCGTGCGGCTCGATCCCGGACCAGCTGAGCGATTCGCTTGATCGAATCTCATCTGACTTGTCGGCCGTGGACTTATCCACACCGATAACCAACGTCGCAAAAAGCTGTTGAGGTCATTTCAATGCGAGATGTGCATAACTGCTGTGGATTCTCTGTGTATATCGGTGGATAAATATGAACAGAATGAATAAAATGTTTACATTCCCGGCAAACGACGTATGATTGTCTCGAAGGAGAGAGATCATGCAACGAACCGATTTCACGGATGCCCTGAAGCGGATCAAGCACCCGGCGAAGGTCGCGCTGGCGGTTTGCCGGACACCGGACGGACGATTCAACGCCATCACGCTCGAGTGGTTCATGCGCACCTCTATCGATCCGCTCATCTACGCCATCTCGATCGGGCACACGCGTTACAGCTACGAGTGCCTGCAAAATACCCGTTATTTCAACCTGATCATTCCCTCGCGCGAGATGCGGGATTTTACTGTTCTTTGCGGCTCGAAATCGGGCAGGGATATCGACAAGTTCGCGCAGTGCGATCACAGTAATTTCTCCGGCAGGCTTGCCAAGCTGCCCATTATCCGCGACGCGCTCTGCAACCTCGAATGCGAGATTGTTACGCAGGTGCGGACCGGCGATCATACCGTCTTCGCGGGTGAAGTTAAGTACGCCTGGCTCGATCCTGAAAAAGATATCCTGCTCGTAGAACATTTATAGGATATAGTATGTCAGCCACGATTATCTACACAATCGACGAAAATACTTTTGTACAGGTTGCGCGCATCTGGCAGATTACCGGTGTGGGCAGACCGGAGCGCGGAGACACGCTCGAACTCGTGCGCAGGACGCTCAGGTTCGGCGGTAGATTTTTGACCATGCTTGAAGACGACAAGCCTATCGGAACCGCCTGGATCACCAACGACGGACGCAGGCTCTACCTGCATCACATGGCGGTGCTTCCCGAGAAGCAGGGGCAGGGCTACGGGCGCCTCCTCATCGAAGAAGCCATCGGAATTGCGGACACGATGGGCATGCAGATGAAGCTGGAAGTGCATGAGGAAAACGCCGTGGCGCGGCATATCTACAGGAAGGCCGGCTTCAAGGACGATCTGGCGGCGTATCGTGTGATGATAAGGAGATAGTGTGTGCATTCGGCCGGATAAAATCAAGAAGATACTCATCATCCAGTACGAGCCCTTCGGCGACGTCCTGCTCAACACCGGCTATCTGCCTTTTCTCAGAAAAAAATTCCCCGAGGCGCACATCGTCGTGCTGGTTCGGCATCCCTACAGCACGGTGCTGGAAGGCAATCCCGATATCGACGAGCTGATGGTCTTCCGGCAGGGGAAGGGTCTCGGCTATATCTTTTCGCGACTGGGGGTTTTTCTGAGGGTGTTTCGCAGGCGGTTCGACCTGGTACTGGACCAGATGCGCGGAACGGGCAGTGCGCAGATGACCTTTTTCAGCTTCGCGCGCTACCGGATCGGGTGGAAGAACAGCCGACTGAAATTCGTCTATAACGTCCGCGTCTCGGAGGGTGAACCCCGCTACTCCGGCGCGCTGAAATTCGACCTGCTCAAGCCGCTGGGCATTACGCAGCAGCCGTTCAAGCTGTTCTACCATATAAAGGACGAATCGCTCGAATACATCGACGACTGGCTGCGGGACAAGATTTCTGGGGAATTCGTCTGCATCGCGCCCGGAAGCCCGGTCCCGAAGAAAAAATGGAATCCCGAGAGCTATGCGCAGGCTGCGGACGGCATCGTCGAGCGGCTCGGACTGCCTGTCGTGCTGCTGGGCGGACCGGCGGAACTGGACGACATGCGCAAGGTGGCGTCCCTGGCGAAATGCGAAGCATTGATCGCGCCGCCGACCGATCTCAACCAAGCGGCCGCCATGCTGAAACGCGCGAAACTGCTGCTCTGCAACGACGGCGGGATGAACCACCTCTGCGTCACGACCGGCACCCCCGCACTCTCGATCTTTGGCAACACCAAGCCCATCAACTGGTGTCCGTCCATGATGGGCAACTACCGTTGCCTGTTCAATCCCAACCACCCGAAGGACGACGAGAACCGGTTCGGCATCACACCCGAGATGGTGGTGAACATGATCGTCGAGATGATCGGATAAACCAACTTCCAGAAGAGAACGCCGCTCGGAGATCGGCGGCTACGAAGAATGTAGCGCTCGACCTCCGGGCGAGCTTCCCTAATTTGGGCAGGCACGAGCAGACTGTGTGAAAATGATGTCTATCCGGCTCCAATGTTTGCTCCGTTTAGATCAGAGAAATAGAGGCCCTCACCCTGTCCCTCTCCTCCCGATACATCGGGACGGGCGAGGGTACACATATTTGCAAATAGTGCTTCCTTTTAGCTCCTTCTCCCGCTTGCGGGAGAAGGCGGGGGATGAGGGTTATTATTTATGAGATCAAACACAGAAATTGGGCTGCGAACAAAGGACTTTGCGCATTTTCACACAGCCTGGGCGACCTGCCCCTACATGAGAGAAATATCAGGGAAAGTGTTATGAAAAAATGGTTTGTAATTGGCGTTGTAACGACCATCGCGTCGATGATCGGTCAGGGAATAGCCGGGTTCATTGGCAGCCTGATCGGCGGAATTATCGGACTGGTTCTCGGCTACATGTTCTACTACAAGTTCCTGCAATAGATCATCGTTGGCGAGCCGTCCAGTTCGTACCCATCCTCGATTCTAACCCATTGATACTTCTCGTAATAACCGTCCAGTTCGGTGGTCAGGTACATAGCGTCGAAACCCATTTTCTTCGCGTCCTCAGCGCCTCGATCCATCATCATGCGGCCGAGTTTCTTACCGCGATGTTTCTCCTCCACGAACACGCAGGCAAACCACGGATAGAGGTCGTGTCGGCTGATGAAGTCGTTGACGATCAGCGCGCTGCAACCGCAAATCTCGTCGCCCTTCATGATCAGGTAAAACACCGGCAGGTGGCTTGCGTCGGCTGACGAATTCCGTATCGCGTCCAGGTAGAACGCGAAATTGGTCGGCCTGCCCCATTTGCCGTGTATGTAGCGTGCGGCTTCCTCGATGCCTTTATGGTATTCGTGCGCGTTGATGATGTTGTACATGGTTCCTCCGATCGGGTGAAGAATGTCGAGCGCGAGATACGACTGTCAAGCTTGATTCGCCGGAATCCAACTTCCGAATATGTGAGCGAAGCCTTTATTGGAATAGCTTACAACATCATTGGCCCATGGTGTGAATCCTGCGTATCGATCCAGAATCCTACACCCAGCAGGTTTGTTCAATCTCGCTGAATGCGTGGTGTTTCGCAAATCAATTCTCGTGTCCGGTAGCCCAGATTTGCGGTATATCCACGCATTCAGCGAGATTGGGCGAAAATGCGGGTGTATGACCATATCCATACGATCACCTCTTCATCATGCAATCATCAATCATTCGGAAGACTCTTCGGCTGAAAACCATTGACACCATCGGGACATCGCTCAGAATGTAATGCAATAAATAATCCTGAAAGGGGTCCATCATGGAATCGAAATGCATTGTGGAATACTTCATCGATCTGATCCGGATCGACAGCGAATCGAAGAACGAGAAAGAGGTTGCGGTACGTATCGCGGACGACCTGATCGGTATGGGCGCCGAAGTCCATTTCGACAGCGCGCACGACCACACCGGCGGCAACGTGGGAAACCTCTACGCGCGGTTCAAGGGCGACATCGAAAAGGACCCGATCCTCTTCTGTGCGCACATGGATACGGTCAAGCCGGGAAACGGCATCACACCCGTGCTCGAGAGGGGCATGATCCACACCGACGGAACGACCATCCTCGGCTCGGACGATAAATCGGGTATCGCGCAAATCGTTTGCGCAATCCATAAATTGCAGGAGGCGGGCGAGAAACTTCCGCCCATCGAAATACTTTTTACCATCTCTGAGGAGATTGGTTTATTAGGCGCCAAGCACGCCGATTATAACTGGTTCAAATCGAAGATGGGCTATGCGCTCGATTCCCATACGGTGGGCGAATTCATGACCGCCGCGCCGTCGCAGAACTCCATCCGTTACATCATCCACGGCAAAGAGTCGCACGCCGGAATGAATCCTCAGGACGGCGTTAACGCGATCCAAATCGCAGCAAGCGCTATCGCGAAGATTAAGCTCGGTAGGATCGACGAGGAGACCACCTGCAACATCGGCGTGATCGAGGGCGGTCTGGCGACGAACATCGTCCCGAACAAGGTTGTCATCAAGGGCGAGGCGCGTAGCCACGATCCGAAGAAGCTTGCAGCGGTCACGCAGCGAATGACCGACGCGATCAAGCAAGCGGTGGAAGAGGCCAAAACCGGTTTCTTCACGCCGACGGCAGATGTCCACGTGCATCAGGAGTACCAGTCTTTCAGCGTCCCGGACGACGCGGAAGTGGTTCGCCTCGCGGTGGAAGCGTCCAAGAACGCCGGTCTCGAGCCGCGCACCTATCGCGGTGGTGGCGGAAGCGACGCCAACATCATCGGCAGGCAAGGCATCGCCATGATCGTGGGTGGAACTGGCATGGACAACGTTCACACGGTCAACGAGAAGATCAAGATCAGCGACCTTGAAGACGGCTGCAAGTGGGTCGAGGAAGTGATTCGTCTCTACGCGGCGAAGTGAGGTTATTTTGGCAAAAATCGCATTGATCGGTTACGGTCAGATGGGTAGGATGCTGGAGCGACTCGCGCCGGATAGCGGCTGCGAGGTCGTTGCCGTCATCGATCCATTTCATCCCGAACGCCCATCCGAAATCACGAACGAATCGCTCAAGGATGCCTCGGTGTGTATCGAATTCACGCAGCCGGACGCGGTGCTGAAGAATATCGAGGCCATCGCGGCGTGCGGTCGCAACATGGTGATCGGCACCACGGGATGGAACATCGCGGATGTCGAAGTCGATGCGGAAAGGCTGGGTATGGTCTATGGCTCGAATTTCTCGGTTGGCATGAACGCCATGTACATGATCGTCGAGGCGGCGGCGAAGGTCATGAATGCGCTGCCCGAGTACGATCCCTATGGCTACGAGCTTCATCACAAGCTGAAGAAGGACAGCCCGTCCGGCACCGCGAAAATCCTGTCCGAAATCCTTCTGCGGAACATCGACCGCAAGCAGCGCTGCCAGTTCGAGAAGCTCGATCGCAAGGTCGAAGCCGACGAACTGCATTTCTCCAGTATACGCGCGGGGAGCATCCCGGGCGAGCACGTGATCGGATTCGATTCCGCGGCGGACTCCATCCGGATCGTCCACACGGCGCGAAACCGCGAAGGACTGGCGATGGGTGCGCTCAAAGCCGCGAATTGGATCGACGGCAAGACGGGCATCCACGATTTCCGCGACATTTTCCTGGAGCTGGCGCGATGGACTTGACCTTCATCAAGATGCACGCGCAGGGCAACGACTATATCTATTTCGATTTCACGGACGATCCGGTACCGGATTTGTCGTTCGGCACCCTTTCGGCGGCGCTGTCGGAGAGGCGATTCGGGATCGGCGCGGACGGAATCGTCTTGATCCTGCCACCGGACGACACGCGGAACGACGCGCGGATGCGAATCTTCAACGCGGACGGCTCGGAAGCGGAAATCTGTGGCTCGGCGCTACGCTGTATCACCGGCTGGCTCGCCACCAAGCTGGACAGGGACGATATAGCCATCGAGACCATGGCCGGCGTCAAGAAAGGCATTGTGATCGAAAAAGCGCCGCAACTGGTCACCCGCATATCGATGGGCAAGCCGCGACTGGTCACCGAGCGCAAAGTTCAGGGGCATGTCGGTCTGGAAATCGACATGGGCAACCCGCACTTCGTGGTATTTGACGATGAGGGACCACTCAAGGAGATCATTCGCATCGGGCCGATTATCGAAAACAACGAGCAGTTTCCCCAGGGGATCAACGTGCATCTGGCGATCGTCGAGAGCCCGACTTCCGTCCACATCGGCATCTGGGAGCGCGGCAGCGGCCCGACCCTCGCCTGCGGTTCCGGGGCCTGCGCCACGGCGTATGCCGGATTCCGACTCGGGAAGCTTTCCGGCGGGACGATTGACGTGCATCAGCCGGGCGGAACGGTGCAGGTCGCGTTTGACGAACAGACCCAGGAGATCACGCTGTCCGGCGAGGTGAATTTCGTGTTTACCGGTACGGTGAACGTGTAGTCCTGGTACGCAGGCACCCTTGCCTGCATCTCTATGGAGAGGCGCGCCCGGAGGTCACGCGCTACGAGGGAAAGTTATGCCAAGCTGGAGCTTGGCGGTCCGGGGAGATGCAGAAGATGGAAAAAAAGCTGGACAGCAGGAATCGTCATTTTCATATACAAGAAACGTGCATGAAGTACAGAATCGGGCTTTAAGGATTCGATATGAAAATCAAGAAATTCGTTGCACCTTCCATGCAGGCGGCAATCGATCAGGTCAAGAGGGAATTCGGCGACGACGCCATTATCCTGAATACCCGGCAGATCAAAGACAAGGAAAAAACCGACGGGAAGCAGATGGTGGAGATCACCGCCGCCATCGACCGTAAGGAAGAGCAAACGCCGTTTTCGGAATCGATGAAGAAGCAGGTCGCCAGACCGGTGGAACGTCAGAACATCTCCGGCACCCAGTTCGCGGTCTTGCAGAAGGAGATCGACTTCATCAGCGAGCGGCTGGACACCTTGATCTCACACATCAAATACGAAAACCTCCCGCACATCCCCAAGCTGCTCCAACAGCGCACCAAGTCGTTGATCAAGAACGGCGTGATGCCATCGATCGCCAACGGGTTGGTGGAAGAGGTACTCTTGAATCTCAAGGGCGAAGAGCTGATGGAAGCCGACCGGGTGGATGACAAGCTGCTGGGCAAGATCAAGAACCGGTTCATGGTAACCGGCCCGGTGCGGTTTCACGAAGGCGCGCCCAGCGTAATGGTGATCACGGGTCCGACCGGCTGCGGCAAGACGACCACCATCGCCAAGCTGGCGGCACTCTACAGCTACAAGTACGGCAAGAAGGTGGCGCTGATCTCGGTTGACAGCTACCGCATCGCCGCCATGGAGCAGCTCAAGGCGTTCGCCGGGATCGCGAGAATAAAATTTGTGGAAGCCTACGACCAGGATGAACTGCTGGCGAAGATGAAGGAATTGGGCGATTACGGGCTGATCATCGTGGATACCCCGGGGATCAATCCGCGCGATATGAAAAAGATGGTGTGGCTCAAGGATACGATCCGGATCGCGAAGGCGGACGAGGTGCATCTGGTGCTGAATCTGACCACACGCTTCGAGGACCTCAGGCAGATCGTCAAGAGCTTCAGCATCATCAATTTTTCCGGAATGCTCTTTACCCGGCTGGATGAATCGACCATCTTCGGGGACATGTACAATCTGGCAATCGAATTCGACAAACCGATCTCGTACCTGTGCCACGGACAGGATATCCCGGAGGATATTGTGCTGGCGGATCGCAAGGAACTGGCAATGACGATCTTGAGAGGAAAATATGGAATTCTTTAACGAAGCGAAGAAGCTGCAATCACTATCGCAAGATAAATCGGGACAACAACATGCGCGCATGATCTGCATCACCAGCGGCAAGGGCGGCGTCGGAAAGAGCAACTTTATTCTAAACATGGCGATCGCTATGTCGATAAGAAACAAAAAGGTGTTGTTGATCGATGCCGACATGAACCTGTCCAATCTGGACATTCTACTCGGTATTTATCCACAGTACTCGATCAAGAATCTGCTGGACGATATCGTCGATGTGGAGGAACTGCTGGTCGAAGGCCCCAAGGGGATCAGGATTCTACCGGCATCCTCGGGCGATATCAACGTTGCGCGCAACGCCAAGCAAGTTCAGCAGTCGCTGATCCAGGCGATCAACGAGTTGAAGCCGAAGTTCGATTATATCCTGATCGACACCGGCGCCGGTATCAGCGAATATACGATGGATTTTGTGTATTCATCGGACAAGGTGATAGTCGTCACCACGCCGGAACCGACCGCGATCACGGACGCGTACGCCCTGATCAAGATGCTGTTCTACCACAGCCGGAATCCGGATATCTCGGTGGTGATCAACATGACCCAGTCCGAAAAAGAAGGGAAAGTGATCTACGATAAGATCAGTCAGATCCTGAGTCACTTTCTCAATAAACAGGTTCGGTTTCTGGGAAGCATCCTGACAGACAAGAATCTGCCGGATGCCGTGAAGGATCAGACGCCCGTGATTATCAAACATCCGCGCGCCTCGTCCTCCGCCGCGATCCACAACATCGCGATCCAGATTCTGAAAGAGGACAAGAAGGAATGACGGCGAGAATAAGGCTCAAAGCTTTCATCAGAGGGGTTTCTCTCATCATGTTCTTCATATCCTTTTTCAATAACTATCTGTTCTTCTACGTTCCGCTTCTCGACGCGCTCTTCCGTGGACTGATCACCTACGTCGTCACCGCCATCGTCCTGCATGTGATTGTCATGGTCTGGCGGTTCGCGTTCAGCCCGACCGAATGGAAACTGATCATCGACGGCAAGCCCGAGCAATCCGAAAACGATCTCACCGACGGAAAAAGCACTCCAGGCGAAGAAGATATTCCGGAGAGGATTTGACCTGATTATTTTTCAATGACGCTGTTCCGGCGCAACCCCGTTTCCAATCGATATCCAGACCATGTTTTACAAGAAAAAAGTTCCGTTTCAATTAAAAATGCTTTGACAACCTTATAGCCATATTCCAGATTTGGGATCACACATAAACGGGTACATCACCAAAATTGCTCGCGCGTGTGTGCGGTTAGTATAGTACTATTTCCCGTCAGAAAAATGGTTCTTTAAAAAGTTAGTCACGTAATCATGGAGGAATTAATGAAACGGATTTCATTCACAACTCTCTTTCTCTTTTTACTCGGCACTCTTCTTTGTACCACGCTCGAAGTGGGTATCGGTTCGCCGTACCAGACCATCACCTCAGCGATTCAAGCAGCGGTTCCGGGAGATGTTGTTCGTGTCCACGATGGCATTTATCAGGAGAACCTGACCATCGATAAAGGCATCACGATCATCAGTGATTACTACTACGATCACAATCCCGCCCACATTGAAAATACCAAGATCAGCAGTACCGGGCCAAACGAAACCATTCTCTTCAATGCCAAATCACCGAATGTGAACATCACGTTCGCCGGATTCACCATCGAAGGCACCAGCAGCGCAGTCAAGCTAGAGTCCGGCAGCGAAGTCGATGTCATGCTGATGTTCTGCGAAATCTATGCGCACGATACCCGTGAAGTCGAGATTGTGCAGGCGTTGTCAACGACCTCTCTGGACATGAAAAACTGTCGGGTGAACGCAGCGCATGGAAAGGCAATTCGTTCTGCAGGCGCAAACCTGTCCGTCTATAAGTGCGAAATTGGAAGCAATTCCGATACGGGTATCCAGTTCGACGGCGACGGCATGGGGACGCTCGATGTGGAGCGAACCGTTTTCTACAGCAACAACACCGGCATCGAGATCCGTTCACCCCTCGGCACCGCGACCCTGGATCATGTCACCATTGCGGATAACGTCAAGGGCGTGAAACTTCACTCCGGCGATCTTGCCATCACCAACTCGATCATATTCTTCAATGGCACGCAGATTCAGCATGCGGGCGGCACGTACGAAGTCAGCCATAGCGACATCGAAGGCGGACACGCCGGCGAGCGCAACATAAACTACGATCCGCTGTTCGATCCGGGCGATAACGGCACCTACGATCTTCGCTGGGACCAGTACGGAAAGAGCCCATGCATCGACGCTGCGTCCCGGTATTCGGTCGCGGACCCGGACGGAACCCCTGGCGATATGGGTGCATATCATGCTATCTGTCATCGGTTCGACATGTGGGGATTTCCGACAACTGACAAGAACGGCGGCTGGCGCTGGTTCTGCATACCGGCTGTTGACGATGTCCTGCAGAATCCGGCACAGAACACCGCGGAAGCGCTGTTCGGCGGAATGATCGATCTGGATATCCTGGATCAGTTGTCATGGTCCGCTTCCGGCAGCATCGACAAGGTTTCGCTGATCGGTGGCGAATGGACCAACCTCGATCACGTTGTCACACCGACTCAGGGCTACAAGATTCACATGAACGAGAAAGCCACCATCGGCTACGACCTGGAAGTGCCCGGATTCAATCCGCCGTTCAACACCGTGATTCCACTCGATCCAAGCGAAGACAAGTGGGTCGGATACTTCCTTCCCGAGACCCGTCTCGCGGTCGATCTCTTCGACGACATCAAGAACAACATCAACTGGGTCAAGGCACAGCGCTGGGCGCTGAGTCGCGTTGACGGAGAATGGGTCGGCGATACGGACGTGTCGCTGAGCTACGGCGATATGGTCATCATCTCCGTAAACCAGTCCTGTAATTTCCAGTGGGATACGCATGCTCAGATCACGGATCCCGAAGCATATCCGTTCCCCGAGCATTTCGATTTTGTGGAAAAAGCCGAATACATTCCCTTCTTCGTCGAATACACGCCGGTCTTTCAGAATGAAGAGATCGCGGTGGTTATCGACGGCAAGATCAAGGGTGCCGCGGTTGTTTTCGAAAGTCTTACCCAGATAAACGGCTATCTTGCCGATGACGATGAAGATGGATACGAAGGAGGATCACACATGGGAGAAGTTGACTTTATCATTTGGTGCCCGGTACGCGGCGAAACCAGAAAAATAGACGATTACTACGTATATAACGAATCGCTTCGCAAAGTGGTTCACAGCAAGATCGAAGTCTCGGACAAGCGGGACTACTACTACGTTTCGTTCGACGACGAGTCGGTGATCGACGCATCGCCCGCGATGGCGCTGACACACTATCCCAACCCGTTCAATCCCGAAACCACGATCAGCTACACGCTCGACCACGAGGACGAGGTCGCCGTGGATATCTACAACGTTCGCGGTCAGAAGGTTCGTACGCTGGTTCGCGGAAGCCAGGACGAAGGTTCCTATCAGGTGACCTGGTCCGGCGACGACGCGTCCGGCAAGCCGGTTTCTTCCGGTGTCTATTTCTGCCGGCTGAAATCGGGCGAAGAAACAATCGTCCGCAAAATGATGCTGATGAAATAGGTTCGGCTTTCGCGTAGCGAAAACGATACCCATGAGCGTTGTAATCCCGATTTATCGGGATTATGTTAGCGGATCGTGGCTTTCGCGTAGCGAAAACGATACCCATGAGCGTTGTAATCCCGATTTATCGGGATTATGTTAGCGGATCGTGGCTTTCGCGTAGCGAAAACAGTTAGTATATAGAAGACCCGTTCCACAGCCGTGGGGCGGGTTTTCCTTATCGTACTGTAGGGGCAGGTCCCCGTGCCTGCCCATCTCTACATGGAACGCGGACGTCCTCGTCCGCATCTCTCGAAGAAGTGCAGACACAAAGGTCTGCCCCTACAACAGGGAAGAGAATCGTCGCGCACTATCACACAAACTGGGAGATGGGCGCTTACGGTTACTATTTCCAGTCGGAAATCGACGTTCGTTTGACAGCGATTTCATGGGATTTCAGCAGCCCGAGAAATCGGAAAAATCCGAAGATTTCATTTTACAATTTCGAGGGTGTGGGGCTAACTGGTTTCCATTCGAGCGAAGGAACATATCATGCGTAAAGTCAAGGTGTTAGCGGAGGAAGTCGCCAATCGGATCGCGGCGGGAGAAGTGATCGAACGACCGGCGTCGGTGGTGAAGGAACTGGTGGAAAACGCGCTGGACAGCGGAGCCGGATCGATCACGGTCAACATCGAGCGGGGCGGGAAATCCCTGATCGAGGTAATCGACAACGGTTGCGGCATGAGCGAGGACGACGCCCTGACCGCGCTCGAGCGGCATGCGACTTCCAAGATCCGCACGGTCTCGGACATCTTCGAGATTTCCACACTCGGGTTCCGCGGCGAGGCGATGCCAAGCATCGCGTCGGTGAGTCGCATGACACTGGTGACGCGAGACGAAGAGAGCGAGCTGGCGACCAGGATCGAGATCGATTCGGGCGTGATTCGCGGGGTCGAGAAGGCCGCCGCCAATCAGGGCACCACCATCACCGTGCGAAAACTCTTCGCCAACATCCCCGCACGTAAGGAGTTCCTCAAATCGGAAGACGTGGAATTCCGTCATATTCAGAACTATCTTCACTACCAGTCGGTGCTGTTTCCGGGCGTGCATTTCCAGCTCAACAGCAACGGACGGACGAAGCTGAACTACCCCGCCGTAGATTCGCGCGAGAAGCGGCTTCTGGCGGTGTTCGGCAGCGATTTCAAGAAGCTGGACATGGTCGAAATCGAAGCCGAGGGCGGAAACATGCGAATCGAGGGCTATATCAAGGGGCTGGCGGAGATTCCCCAGGGTCTGCACGACTACCGCTACCTCTTCGTGAACGGACGCTTCATCCGCGACAAGATCATCTTGCACGCGCTGAAGGCCGCGTACGAGCCCTACATGCAAAAGCTCCGTCTCTTTCAGGGCAGCAGCGTTCCGCCCTATATCTTATTCCTGGAGATGGACCCGAAGCTGATTGATTTCAACGTGCATCCCGCCAAGCTCGAGATACGGTTTCGCGACGCGGGAAGCGTTCACGGCTTCGTGAAAAACACGGTCGGCAAGCGTCTGATGAAGTACGAGGACGACCGCTTCCAGTCGGTGCGCGACCGGATCGAAAAGGGCACGGAGAAGAAGGATATCACGCCGGTCGATGTGAGGATTTATCGCCAGAGAACCGAGCCTAAGCGATTCAGCCAGGTGAAGGACGAGTTCGGCAGCCTCTACCAGCCCGACCTCTTCGTCCCCGTCGAACAGCAGGTCAGGGAACAGGAACCGGTCAGGGAACAGGCTCCGGGGGTTGCGGACGTTCCACAGGAAACCCCGCAGATCAGATTGCGAGCCGAAGAGGACATGATCAATCCCTGGCAGCTCCATCAGACCTACATCCTGGTGCAGGTCGAGGAGGGCTTGATGATGATCGACCAGCACGCGGCGCACGAGCGCATTCTATACGAAAAGATTTTACATCGCATCCACGGAATGCCGGCCCCCACGCAAAAGCTGCTCTTCCCGCTGGTTGTGGAAATCCCGCATCATCTGTACGACGTGGTACACGACCTCGTGGAAGCCAACATGGAGACGATCAACCGCGTTGGATTCTCGATCAAGAGCTTCTCCGGCAATTCGATCGTCATCGACGAGATTCCCTCCGAGCTCGAAGACTGGGATGGGGGAGAGGTGTTTATAGACATCCTTCGCCAGTTGCGGGACGAATTCACCGAGACCGAGGATTTCCGGGACAGCCTGGCGAAATCGGTGTCCTGCAAGGCGGCGATCAAGGCGAACCGCAAGCTCGGGCGCAAGGAGATGATCGCGCTCATCAACGACCTCTTCGCCTGCGAAGTACCCTACTTCTGCCCGCACGGAAGACCGCTCATCATCAAGATGACGCTGACCGAGCTGGAGAAGCGGTTCAAACGCATCGAGTCATGAGATTCATCACGATTCAGGGTCCCACGGCATCGGGCAAGACCGCGCTCGCGCTGAAGCTGGCACATGCGTTGGATACCGAGATTATTTCGGCGGATTCGCGGCAGGTCTATCGCTACATGGATATCGGAACCGCCAAGCCGACGAAGCAGGAGACGCAGGGCATCCGGCATTACCTGATCGATGTGGTCGATCCGGACGAATCGTACAGCGCGGGAAGATTCGCGGAAGAAGCCGGCGCGATCGTGCGAAGGCTGAACGACGAGGGGAAATTGCCGATTGTGGCAGGTGGAACGGGATTCTACATCCGCGCTTTGCAAAACGGACTTTTCGAATCGCCCGATGTGGATATGGCATTGCGAATTCGGTTGATGGCGGAAGCGGAGCGGGACATCGAGAAGGTTTATCAAAGGTTGACCGAGGTCGATCCCAAGTCTGCGGAGCGAATCCATCGAAACGATGCGAAGCGGGTTGTCCGCGCGTTGGAAATTTTCGAGCAGACCGGCATCTCGATGAGCGAACACTGGCGCAGGCAGCAGGAAGAAAATAGCTGCCGGAGCTTTGATATCCTGATTTTACCGGAGCGCGAAGCGCTTTATGAACGGATCGATAAACGATTTAATTTAATGATGAATAATGGATTGCTTGACGAAGTAAAGCGATTGATAGAAATGGGTTACAAACCGGATGACCCGGGAATGAACGCGGTGGGTTACCGTGAGCTGGTCGATTGGCTGGAAAACGGTGGCGAAATCGATGCCGCAATCGCGCTTGCGAAGCAGAAATCAAGAAACTACGCCAAGCGTCAGACGACCTGGTACCGGAGCGTCGAATTCGATTTGACATTGCGTGACGCCGATATTAACATATATTCGGTTGCCGAAGCAGCTCAAGAGAAGCTGGCGACCTGAATGGGAGCGAATATGATCATCGCAGAAGTGAACGGTTATCAGATAACGGAAGACAATTACCGGTTCGAGCTTGCGCGCGTTATGAAACGCATGCAACTTCACGACGCGAACATCGAGTGTCGTGAGCGCGCGATCGAGCACCTGATCGACGGCGTGCTGCTGTTGAATCGTGCCCGGGAAGCGAATATCGAGATCACGGCAGATGAGATACAGGAAAAGATGCTCGATTTGATGATGGACTTCGAATCGGAAGACGATTTCAACAAGATGCTGAGCGAGACGGGAATCGATCAGGAGACGATGCGGGAGCGACTGCGGGATCGCCTGATGGTGGCAAGATACGTGAAAAAGCAATTCTGTGTCTGTGCCGAGGATGTCCCGGAAGAGAAGCTGCGCGATTTTTACGAGAAGAACAAGGGTCAGTTCAAGACGCGGGAGGTCGTACGGGCGTCCCATGTCCTGATCAAGGACGCGAACGAGGTTGCCGTGCAGGTATATAAGGAGATCATGGACGAGATCGAATCGCCGGAGGATTTCGGAGCGATCGCGAAGATGCTCTCCGATTGCCCCAGTTTCCGTCAGTCGGGCGACCTTGGCTATTTCCCGCGCGGGGTGATGGTGAAGGAGATCGAGGACGCGGCGTTCAGCATGAAGGTGGGCGAGATCAGCGACCCGATCGAGACACAATTCGGGACCCATATCCTGATGCTGACGGACCACCGCGAAAGCCGAATCGCCGATTTCGAGGACATCAAGGGAGCATTGAAACAGCGGCTGGTGCAGATCGAATCGGAACTGCAACTCATCCGTTATATCAAGCAGTTACGCGCGGAAGCGGACATCCGTATCTACGACGAGAATTTGTAATCGCGAACATCGGAATACGTACAGGAGCAAACCATGCCAGAACTCGGCATCAATATAGACCATTTTGCCACACTCAGACAGGCACGTATGGGGATCGAGCCCGATCCGATCCACGCGGCGTTCATCGCCGAACAAAACGGCGCCGACCAGATCACGATCCACCTCAGGGAAGACCGGCGCCACATCCAGCTCCGAGATCTGAACCTGCTCCGGCAGACCGTTCAGACCCGGCTCAATCTGGAGATGGCAGCCACCGACGAGATGATCGTCATCGCCAAAAACGTCAAGCCGGACACGGTCACGCTGGTTCCGGAACGGCGGGAAGAATTGACCACCGAGGGCGGCTTGAATCTCGAGCCGGATTCTCTGCGCGGCAAGATACGTGAACTGAAGGAAGCCGGCATCGAGGTGAGCGTGTTCATCGAACCGGACACGGACATGATCAAGCTGGCGGATCGTTACGGCGCGGACGCGGTCGAGATGCACACCGGTCGCTACGCCAACCTGACCGATCGCGAGGACATCCGCAAGGAGATTCAGCGCATCGAAAAAGGCGCAAAACTGATCCGAACCGCCGGAATGCGAATCGTCGGAGGGCACGGGCTCAACTACCACAATGTCCAGGCGCTGGTCGATCTGGGCATCATTCAGGAATACAACATCGGACACAGTATCGTGGCACGGGCGCTCTTCACGGGATTCGCGGAGGCGGTCCGGGAGATGAAGCGTCTGGTCATGCGAAAGCCCGGCTAATCAGAAATGAAACGCAAAGACAAGCGACTCCAGAGTCGGCTCGAATACATCCTTTTCATCATCATTCTCAACTTCTTCCGACTCTTTCCGGCTCGCGTGGGGGAATCCTTTTTCAAGGGCCTGGCGCTGTTCGCCGGGTGCGTTCTGGGCATCAGACGGAAGGTGGCGGAAGCCAATATCGCGATGGTCTATCCGGAGTTTACCAAGTCGCAGCGGAGAGAACTCATCCGCAAGATGTACCTGAACATGGCGGAGATGACCGCGGAAGAATATCTCTACGACGATGGTTACTTCAATGACAGGATGACTATGGTGGGCGAGGAGAATCTCCGGAAGGTGCTGGAGCACGGTAAGGGCGCGGTGATGGTCTCGATGCATATCGGCAACTGGGAGCTGGCGGGGCGCTACATGTCGCGTATCGGTATCCCGACCGGCGCGGTCATGAAGCCACAGCGCAATCCGTGGTTCAACGAGTTTACCGAGAACCTGCGCAGGTCTGCCGGTGTAACGCTTATCCACACTCACAAATCGTTCAAGCATATCATCCGCGCACTGCGTGCGAACACGGTTATCGCCTTTATCGCGGATCAGGACGCGCGGCAGCACGGCGTTCGGATGGACTTTCTGGGCGTTCCGGCATCCGTGCATACAGGCCCGGCCAAGACAGCGATCAAGACCGGCTCGCCGATTTTTCTGGGAGTTTGTGTTCGCAATCCCGATAAAACCTTTACATTGTATTATGAGGAACCTGTTTTCACCGAAGATATCGAAGATACCAGGGAGAATGTCATCGACCTGACACAGCAAATGGTCGAACGGATGGAATCGTATATTCGCAAGTATCCCGAGCAGTGGTTCTGGCTGCATCGCCGCTGGAAGAATGCTCACCGTGCCCAACCCGTTGTACGATCTTCCGATTGAGCTTTGGGTAGATCATCGGATGATCGTTCCCGTATAGCAGTTTCCGCTGTCCTTTTGGGATAGCGATGATCTGCATGACAAGGGAGGAAACATGAGAATCCTGATGGTGATACCCGAGCTGGCGCCATTCTACAAATACAGCCGCCTGGGGCTTGGCAGCAACCTGCACAACCTGATTTTCAACCTTCACACACCGGCTTCGATCATCATGCCGTTCTACGAACAGATGCGAAAGATCAAGTGCCGCAAGCTGGAAGAATACGAAGATATCAACCTGTCGCTGTACCACGGAACCTTCCCAGGTACGGACAAAGAGGTCTTTTTCCTGAAGCCGAACGATCGCTTCTTCGATCCGTTTTACGGCGCCGATGTCGATATCGAGCAGGTTATGGCGTTCTCCCGGGGCGTCGCGCGGTTCGTGGAGGATCACTCCTTCGACATTCTGCATGCTCATCACTGGCAGAACGGATTGATCCCGCTCCTGGTCAAGAGCAGGAACCTGGATGTCCGGACGGTCTATACGTTTTACGATCTGGAGCAGCAGGGCTTGATCGAACCGACCGATCTGGAGACTTTCGATATCGCGGAACGCTATCGGGACGAGATCGAATCGCTCGGCAACCTGAGTCTGGTCAAGCTGGGACTGGTGTTTGCCGACGCGGTCACGACGACGAGCCGGCAGTACGCCAAAGATGTGCAGCAGAGCGAGTTCGGGCACGATCTGGAGCCGTATTTTCTGCGCATTGCGGGTAAACTGTACGGCATCAACAACGGCGTGCGTTACGGCGAGTGGAATCCCGCCAAGGACGCCAATCCCGATATCCGGTTTCACGATCTCCCGGGTAAGCATAGCCTCAAGACCAATCTCCAGCGCGAGCACGGATTGAAGGAGGACGCCCGGATTCCGTTGATCCTGTACGGTGGAAGGCTGACGGCCGAGAATGGCTGTGAGATTGTTCTGGACGCGCTCCCGGTGCTTTGCAGCATGCATTTGCAGCTCATCGTCTATGGGACGGGCGAAAGCGAGTCTCAGATCCGGTTGAGAGAGTTTGCCGACCGGTGCAAGAACCTGAGCGTACACATCGGGTACGACCAGGTGGAGGAGCATCGCTTGATCGCGGCGTCGGACATGATTCTGCTCCCGGCACGGGAAGCCCCCGGAACGACGATGCATCTGCGCGCGATGCGATACGGTACGATACCGATCGCACGGAGGACAGGCAGCTTTGTCGATGCGATCAGGGAAGCGACCAGCGGCGACATGCAAAACGCCAACGGCTTCCTGTTCAGCAGCTACTACTCGAACAGCCTGATCCAGATCATGGAGGAAGCGCTGGACGTGTATCGCGAGAACGAGCTTTGGGAGATGTATTTCAAGAACGCGATGCAGGAAGACTGGTCGTGGAAATACTCAGCCCGTCAGTATGAGGAATTGTATAAGAAGATCCTTTCGTACTCCGGGTAATCGGGAGGAACCCTCACTCTGACCTTCTCCCGTCCCGATGCATCGGGAGGTGAGGGGACATAGGGCTTCAGAAGGTTGTTCCTTTCAGAGAGCGCCCCAATTGGGGGATTCGAATTTGCATGCGGATTCACTGGTGAGTGGCGCCCCTGTAGCGCTCGACCTCCGGGCGAGCATCCTTATAACTCCTTCTTCTCCCGATGTATCGGGATGGGAGAAGGCGGGGGATGAGGGCAATAAATAATCAGGAGAACATAGAAACAGAATGGCACATGTGAAAAAGATACGGGAGCACTATCAGGACAAACTGGTAAATCGAAAGGAAAACGCACGAATACTGGACTGGGAGAGCAGCGAGGCGCAGGAACTGAGGTTCAGGGCGCTTCTGGATAACGTCGATCTGGAGGAGAGCAGCCTGCTGGACGTAGGGGCCGGACTGGGCGATCTTTGGGGCTTTATCAAGGATCGGTCGATCACGCTCGACTACACCGGCGTAGATATCCTGCCGGAGATGGTTCAAAAGGCGTGCGGCGAGCATCCGGACGCACGGTTTCACTGCGTCGATATCTTCTCGGACAGGGCGTTCATGGAGCGTTGCTTCGACGTGGTCTATTGCTCGGGCGTGTTCAACCTCAACCTGGGCAACAACCGCGAGTTCTTCGAGCGCGCGATGGAGATATTCTTCCGCGTGGCGAACGAATACGTGGTTTTCAACCTGCTGCACAAGCGCTCGCCGACACCTGAAGATCGATACTACTACACCGATCCCGACGAGACTGTCGAGATCATCAAGCCGTACTGCCAAGACTTTCGAATCGTGGACGACTACCTGCCAAACGACTACACCGTGATCTGCAAGACGCGAAAGGTATGTAAATGAAAAAGCGCTACGAATTCCTGCTTTTCGATATCGACGGAACGCTTCTGGACTACCGTTCGGCGGAGCGGAACACCCTCGGAAACACGATCGATCACTTCGGTGTCGCGTTTGACGAGGGCTATCATCTTCCGCTCTATCAGGAGATCAACAACGACATCTGGCACCGGTTCGAGCAGGGACTGATCAGCGGTCAACAATTGCGTACGGAACGCTTTCAGCTATTTGCGGATCGGATCGGTATGAAAATCGATCCGGAAGAGATGAGCCGGGTCTATCTCGGATTTCTCAGGCAGGAGGCGACGCATATTCCCGGCGCGATGGATGTGGTGCGGAAGGTGCACGGGAAGTTCAAGCTGGCGCTGATTACCAACGGCCTGCGCGATGTTCAGTATCAGCGTATCGACAAGGCGGGGCTCGCGGAGTTCTTTACGACTGTCGTCATTTCGGAGGAGGTCGGTATCGCCAAGCCCGATCCCGCGATCTTCGAACACGCGATGGAGGTTGCCGGTCACCGCGACAGGCATTCGACGCTGATCATCGGCGACAGCCTGAATTCGGATATTCGCGGCGGTATCGCGTTCGGCATCGACACCTGCTGGATCAATCCCTCCGGTATGCAGAATCACCTCGGCCAATCGCCGACCTATACGATTCAAGATATCGATCAGCTTCCCGATATCGTGCTGCCTTCTTGATTGACTGCACTGCTGTATTATTCGTGGATTGCAGCTTGTAATCCCGTAGGGATGACAGATTTTAGCTCATGGCGTGAGCCATGGATTCAGGATTCGGAAGAGGAGCCGGATCGATGCCCAGATCATGTGTAGCTCATGGCGTGAGCCATGGGTTTGAGGATGCCCCCTTATGAATAAGAATCCGCCCATCATCTTCCACGGAAGATGATGGGCGGATTCTTTTGTCTGCTCGCTTATTTGCCGATTACCCACGCTCACGCCATGGGCTAAAATCTGTCGTCCTTTCAGGACAAAAAAAACCGGACCTCGCGATCCGGTCTTATTGTAAAATGTATGGGCTATTCTACTCTTCTTCCTCTTCTTTCGGCGGATGCACCTGCTTTTCGAACTTCGGGATCTCGGTTCGGATGCGTTCGATGTCATCCTTGAGTCTCGGTCTGGCTTCCTGGCGCTCCTGGAGTGCCGGGATGATGGTTGCCTTGAGGATGATGAGCAGTTCCTTGCTCTTGGTCTGATGGCTGTTGTACCCGGTGAGATAGCGGATACCGAATACCCACCACGGCAGGTCTTTCAGGAAAGGGATACCTTTGCGAACTTCGGAGGTTTCCTTGGTGGTCAGACCGCCGATCACCGCTTCCTCGCCGTTGTAGAGTATCTTCTTGGTGTTGGCGCTCGATTTCTTGACCACGGTACTGATAGCGCCCGGCTCGGCGGAGCTGCGTTCCGTGTTGATGTTCAGCTCGATAAACTTGTTGCCGCTCATCTCCTGACGCACGTTGGGCGTGACCGTGACGATCGTACCGGCCTTGTAGAATTCGTCGGTCGTGTTGCCCGATTCATCGACCGATTTGATGGAGAATTCGACACCGTCGAGAACCTGCCCTTCCTCGCCGGAGGTGACGGTAATCTGCTGCCGGGAGATCACACTGCCCTCGTCGTTGGCCTCGAAGACCTTGAAGAGGGTGACCAGGTCGATAGTGCCGGAGCCGATCTTCCACGACTCGTTGACAGCGATGGAGAGGATGTCCTCGGTGACCTGATCGGTGGAGTTGAGGTTGGCGGAGAAATTGACATTGCCGTCCGAGAGGGATGTCCAGTCGATACCGACTTCACTGAGCGCGTTGCGATCGGCTTCGAAGAAGGTGACCTCGATGAGGACTTCATCCCGCGACTCGGCGAAAATAGTGCCTGTCGCGATTCCACCGCCCGTTGCCCCCGAGCCCCTACCACCGGATTTCTTGTCGTCGGAGCGATTGATGAGGATCGCGTTGTAGGTCTCTTCCCAGGCGAGTCCTCTGGCGGCAAAGAGGCTGATCATCGCCGCTTTCCAGTGCAGTTTGTCGATTTTCAAGCCGATTTCGCCTTTGGAGTTGGAGAGATCGACGAAAATGCGTCCCTCTTCACGCATCAGGTAAACCTGCAGGATGCCCAGCGCTTGCTGGAAATCCGTATCGGGGCTCATGCTGACCAGGTCTTTCCCGTCGGTTTCCTGCGGCGCTTGCGCGGACATCGGGATGAAAACGAGCAGCAGGCTCAATGCGATGATCGCTCGAATGATGGCTTTCATGTCATAGTTCCTTTGTTGCATATTATTTGAGTCCCATTCTCACGCTCTCGGCGACGCCGAAACGGTTCAGCCGGAATACCGCTTCCTGATTTGCCCAGTCGATGCTTTCCAGGTATCCGTAACGGACGCGGTCGCCGACGTTGAAGATCAGGATGATGCCCGACGAGTTGTTCCGCAGGAATACACGCTCGGGGCTGAGGGCGACCACAGACGCGTTGTCGAGGGCCATCAGTTGCAGGAATTCTGCGTCGTCGGAGATGATCGGCGAATGGATGCGCGGGAAGAACGGATTGTAGGCGAGCTTACGCGGCTTGCCTTCGTAGAGGTCGATTCGGTTGATGGGTGTGCCGGTTTCGGTGAAATACGCGGTGAGCTCGACCGAAAAATCGACCTTGCCCTTCTGGTCCGGCGGAAGGGCTTCGAGCGCGATGCCTTCGACCGCGTAGAAGGGCGGCTGGCGCTCGATCTGATCGATGAAACTGTAAATTTGATCGGTGAAGGCCTTGCCGGTCAGGACGTATTTGTTGAACCGGATGGTCGGGTCTTCCTCGTCGGCGCCGGATTCGGACAGTCCGAAATCGAAGTGCATGTAGCTACCGTATTTGTCGGCGAGGTAGAAGAGGTATTCGAGCGTCTTGGTCGAGGTGTCCTCTTTGAGCATCACCTTGTTGTTGAGCGAGACCTCTTCACGGATGCGGTCGAGCTGTGCCTCGAGCTCCGGTTTCTTCATGATTTCGCCCTGGGTTTCGCGCAGCTCCTCTTCCAGCTTCTGCTTCTCTTCGGTGAGGCGCAGGTTTTCTTTCTTGAGCTTTTTGTTGGTGAAGAACCACCACCCGAGAACCGCAAGCAGGATTACGATAAGAATGATGAAGTTCCGGAACTTGTAGTTCGTACCGCTCCGATAGGAGGCGATGATGTACTCGTCCTGTTCGGAACCGCCCCCGCCTCCGCCGCCCCTCTTCTTCGACGAACGCATCATCAAAAAGAGAAAGACAACGACTACGACTACGGCAAAGATTAATAACTTCGTTAACATAATGTCTGTCCGGCTTACCGTTTATATTTTGCGAGCTTGCGGCGTGCGATATCCGCGTAGGTGCTGTTCGGATAGCGCTGCACCAGATCGTTCCAGAACTCGTGGGCGATGTTCAGCTTGCCATCCTGCTGATTCAGGATACCGAGCATGAGAAGCGATTCGGGCACCTTCGCCTTACCTTTGTTGAGTACGCTCACGAACAGGCTTTCGGCTTCGGCCTTTTTCCCGAGCTTGTAGTTGCACTCGCCCAGGAAGTACGTCGAATTGATTACCATCTCGTCGCGGTACCTGTCAATGTATTCCTTGAACTTTGCTGCCGCCTGCGCGTGTTTTCCGGCAAAATGCAGCTTCACCGCCTCGTCGTAGAGAGCTCTGCCTTCGCTGGCCTTGGCCTTCGGGGCTTCGGTTTTAGGCTTCTCTTCTGCCTTCGGCATTTGCTTTTCAGCTTCAGCCGGTTTCTTCTTCTCAGCTTTGGGCGGTTCCGGATTCTTTTTATCGACCTTGGCCGGTGTCGGCTTCTGCTTCTCTTCTTCTATCTCTATTTTGACGGGTTCCGGCTTGATCCGTGATTTCTTTTCGACTTTCTTCTCGACCGGTTCCGGCTTCTCTTTCTTCTTATACTTCTTTATATAGCTGTCCGGTTTCTGCGAGTCGGAAATCTTGGTCGTCAGGGGTTCGGGCATGTGGAACAGGATTTCGTAGTCCCATACCGTATATTCCTCGACCTTCTTCTCCTCTACCTTCTCGATCTGTCCGAACGGAAACATCTGCGAGAATCCCACGATGTTGGTGCGACGAGTCGTCGAACCCTCCAGTTTGAAGCGGTCTTCTTCCTTATGTATGTTGGTGCTCCAGCTCAAGCTGTGATCGAGAAAATTTCTGGAGATTTCTTCAAGAATATAATGCCATTGATTGTCGTCTCCAATATATTTTTTGATCCAGGAGATATTGTTCTCGTAGGTTTCGATCCTGTGGCGGATGATATTGAGCGAGTCGATCATGATCTTGTTCGTCTCGATGAGCGACTTCACGTTATTCGTCTCCATATCGAGCATCTTGTTTCGGTCTTTCCATCCCACGATACCGCTAATGGCCATCAGGATGGTTCCCATAATCACAGTGATCATGATAATCCCCGTCAGACCGAGCGAGAAGAGGTTTTGCTGTCGAAGCTGCTTGGGCAGGAACTCCGAGCGCAGGAAGACATCGTTCTTGGGCTGGAGGTACATCGCGGCGAGCGTGATGGGGATGATGTACTCTGCCAGCTCTCTGTCGGTGTACTCGTCGGGGCTGTCCGGGTTCGGAAGTATCTTTGCCGGCAGAAGCATCTCGATGATGGCTTCCGGTTCTTTTTCCTTCAGAAACTCGATCTTTTCTTCGGTGATTCCGTTGCCGGCGAGGTAGATACGGTTCAATACCGGGATGTCGTGGTGCGCTTTTTCGAGCAGATACCGCGAGTAGATGGTATTGAGGATGTTCTCGTTTTTATAGCCCTCATTGATGATGGGCAGTTCGAGGTAGAACTGGTCTCCCTGCATGAGCGTGATGCGCGAGAAGTCGTTTCCAATGTAGAAGATCGCGGTCATGTCCATGCCGAAGATATCGTGGTTGTAGCGGACCGCGTTGATGAGGGCTACCTCGTTAGGCTGCACGCCTGCGAACTGGAACCGGTTCTCGAAATCGGTCTGATTGATGGAGACCATATTCTCGACAAGGTCCATCGAGCCTTCGTGGCGGATACCGACGATCTCATCCTCTCCGGAATAGAACCAGGAGTAGGCGGACATGGTAACGGAATCGGGCGTATAATAGGCACGCTTGATCTTGTTCAGGATTTTCTTGGCGGGTGTTTTCGACGAGATGACGATCTTCTTGTAGTTGACATTCGAGACGTCGAGATTCAAGACCAGCGGCGCTGATGAAAACTGAACGGCGTGCGCGACACGGGTCAGCGCTTGCAGCGATTCGTCGCCAGATTCTCCGAGGAATTCCCCGAATTCCTCGAACTCGAGGTCTTCGGTGTTGGCCGCGGGTGTGAAATCGAAGCTGTCTGGCGGAGGCTCGTGCGTACCGTCGGCAAAGGTTTCCCCAAACTCGCCAATGTCCGATGCCTCTTCCTTTCCGACCAGCTTTTCCTTGAAAAGGGTCTCGATCGTGATGAGGTTCTTATCGCAGGAGAGAAGCGCGACCTTGAGCTCGTCGCCGTCAAGATAGACACCGAAAATCTTATCTGCCGTCGCCATCGACTATTTCCTGTAGTAGTTCATCAGTTCCACGATACGTTTCTTCTGGTTGGCGAAGGAGATGGCGGTTTCCTTGGTGATCTTCTTGGTCACGTATAGACGCATAAGGTCTTGTTCGAGCGTGATCATACCGTACTCTTTTCCCTCGTTGATCATCTGGTATATTTCGGAGATATTGTTGTTCATGATGGCGGCGGAGACCCACGGCGTCACGTTCAGGATTTCCTTCGCCAGTACGCGCTTGCCGTCGATGGACGGTACCAGTTTCTGCGACACGACCACGCTCAGCACGTCCGCCAGACGCATCCGCACGCGGTTCTGCTCGTCCGTGGGGCACTCGGCGACGATACGGTGGACACTCTCCACCGCGGAGCCGGTATGCAGGGTCGAGAAGACCTTGTGACCGCTGTCGGTGACTTCGAGCGCTGTCATGATGGTATCCGGGTCGCGCATCTCGCCGATGACGATGATGTCCGGGTCCTGGCGTAGCGCTTCGATGGTGCCGTCCTTGAACGAGATGGTGTCCCTGCCTACCTCGCGGTGGCGGACGATGCACTTCGCCGATTTGTGGAAGTACTCGATGGGCGATCCGATGATCACCACATGTGCTTCGTTCTGCATGTTGTTCATATTGATGATGGCGTCCAGCGTGGTGCTCTTGCCGGAGCCGGTGATACCCGTGACCAGGATCAGTCCCTTCTTCTCGAATTGCAAATCGAACTTCTTCACGATGACGGTGGGGAAACCGATCTGGGCGAGGTCTAAGGGCTTCGGATTGATCAGCCGGAAGTTGATGGCGAGGTGCCCCATGTCGATATAGGCGTCGGCGCGGTAGCGATACTGCATGTCGCCCACGAATATGCGGTAGGAGAAGTCGGAATTATGGCTGATCATGATCCCGTCCATCTGTCGTTCGGTCATGATGCTGCAAATCATGGCGGTCGAATCGTCCCGTGCGATGTAGTCGTAGTCGGGATGCCTTCTCTTGTCGCCGAAGATGCGGTACCAGACCTTGTTTTGGGCGCCCTCTCCGCCGACATCGATATCCGATGCCTCGATATCGATCATCTTCAGCAGGAACTCTTCGAGCTTGCGCCGGGCTTCCTGCCGGAAGTCCTCGTTGGCGACAATGCTGTTGCGTACTTCGGATACGCGATCGACTCCCTGGATATAGTCGGGTATTTTCTGTAATTCGGCGGAAAACGAAAACTTCATGATCACAATTCCTTGAGCAGAGACCGGACAAGGTCCATGCGCTCGTATTTCGGGTATTGTTTCACGAGGCGCTGGAGTTCGGTCTTCGCCTGCTCGCTTTGCCCCTGCTGTTTATAAGTAAGGGCGATTTTCACCATCGCGTCGGGTACCTTCGAAGATTTCGAGTAGAAATCGACGACCTTGTTGAATTCGTTTCGCGCGGCGGTGTAGTTGTCCATGCCGTAGTAGCATTCTCCCAGCCAGTACTGCGAGTTTGCAGCGAGCTGGTGGTCGGGGTACTTGCGGATGAATTCGCGGAATTGCTCCGCTGCCTTGGCAAGGTCGTTTGCTACGTATGCCTCCCGAGCCTTCTGGTAGTGGTAGTCCTCCATGCTCGAGTTGATGACCGGGGTCTGGACTACTGTCTGGGTGGCGACCGGCGCTTGATCCATGTCTTCGATTTTCTTCTCGAGACGCTGCATGCGCACCGCCTGTTCCGACAATCTGCGCACGTCGCTCTCGAGCTTCTCGATCTGCATAGCCATCTGCTGGATTTTCTGCAATAGCTGCTGATTGTCCTGATAGTACTGTCGGGTATCCGGCTTATCACCACTGCCGATTTCGTCCATGCGGACGAAGAGCGAAGTGATATCCTTCTCGTTCTTATCGATCTTGTTCGATTGCTTCTCGTCATTTTCACGAAGCACCTGCAAATCCTGATTCATGGCACACGCCGTAAGAAGCAACAGAATTGCAAGCGCCGACAGTAGTAGTTTCTTCATAGACGCCTCGCTTAACTGGAAGCTCTTTTCCAGTCTATACGACAATCTATTTGTTCGGTGAATATTATCTGTCAAGCAAATTCATCCGAATCGACAAAAAAAACTTTCTAATTGCAAACAGTATAAATAATTAGAGGTAAGTTTTCCAGAATTCCAAAACTGTCTGTTGCGATTCTAACATATTGCCGTTAAACTTTTTATGGCCATATGCGATTGACGGATTTTTCTCTTGCCAACTTCACCCCGCTTATTCCACTCTATTCCAGAAAAATGAGCGGAATTTCTTAAGATTGTATTATCGAGTTCGATAACTCAGTGGGAGAATAGATCATGGTTCCTGAAGACAACGGACTTCCCGGCGTTCGGGAGATACACAGCATCCGCATCGCGGAACGAACCGGCTCGCAGCGGCAGCCGCACGATCAGCACGCGCAGGATCAGCAGAAGAAAAGCCGCGAGGAAGAGCAGGATCACCCCGGTATGCTCGCGCAGGAGCAGACGGGGAATACCGATTTCTTCTTCTACACGATCGAGCTGGGTCGGCTGCTGATCGAAAAGCAGAACATCGAGCAGACGCTTTACGCCGGATCGATTGCCGAAGATATCGAGCAGACCGACGAGACGGCGCATGTCGAGCTCGAACGTGTCCAGGCTCGGATCGCCGAGATCGAGCAGCGGATATCCAATCTCGATACGAACCTGCATCCCGCCATACCAATCGACGACGACACGCAGCTCGATTTCAGCGTTGGGCAGCTTCGCAATCTGGAGATCGCTTACGGCAAATACTACGAACGCACCGAGCGCGAATCCGAGGCGATCGGGGTGGAAGACCTCGACCGTCTCCGCAAACTGATGAACCAGAAAAAACACCTCCTTGACCTGATCCGCAAGATCCACAGCGCCATTAACTACGACGCCCTTCGCGGCCTCCCTTCCGAGTCACAAAAAAAGGCTAAAGCAAACGCGATTCTTTCCGATATTAACCTGAAAATCAGACGGATCATTGACAAGGAAAACGAAAATAGCGTGGAGCTGCAAAATCGGAAAGAAGAAGTGAGAGTAGAGCTCGGTAAGAAAAGCGCGGGCATGCGCGCCATTTCCAAATACGCATCCAACAAACCCGATTCGCATTACATCGATACGACGAAGTAAACTCGTCGCATCCATCCGCATCAATCACCTTACCCTCGAACGCAGCAATCTCTAAGTACAAGCGTACAAAGAACCAAAGTACCCAAAGGCAAGGATGCCTAATACACATCAAGGAGGATGAAAATGGGACTTTCAATCAACACCAACATGTTCGCAATACGTGCAGGTAACGCCCTGCGCAGCAACTACAGCAAGATGGGAACCTCCATCGAGCGCCTTTCCACCGGTCTGAGAATCAATTCCGCCAAGGACGACGCTGCGGGCCTTGCGGTACGTGAGAAGATGAGAGCGGATATCAGTGTGATGCAACAGGGTATCGAGAATGCAGGAATGGCGATCAACATGCTCGAAACAGCCGAAGGAGCGATGGCGGTCATCGACGAAAAGTTGATCCGCATGAAAGAGCTCGCCGAGCAGGCTGCCACGGGTACCTACACCCACGAGCAACGCCAGATCATCCACTCCGAATTTGCAGCAATGGCGGCGGAAATCGATCGTATCGCAACGGCTACCGAATTCGCCGGTCGCAAGCTCCTCAATGGTGATCTGTCAACCAACGCGCACAACAACATCACCATCGGTGGCTGGCTCCAGTCGGGACCGCAGGCCCTGACTTCGAACAACTACGACCAGGACGGCGAATACGCCAACAACGTCGGTGTCAAGATCCACTTCGGTCTGACCAACAATCGTCTGGAAGACTACTACTTCATCAACATCGGTGACATGTCCACCAACGGTCTGTTTGCAGACATTGGCGACCCGAACGCATCGGCGGCCTCGAAGATATCGATCTCGACGCAGCATCTGGCACAGATCGCGCTCGAGCAGATCGATTCGGCGATCCTGATCAAGGAACATCACCGCGCACACCTGGGCTCCATGATGACACGCCTCGAGAACACCATCACGGCTCTGACCTCTCAGGCCGAGAACCTCCAGGCGGCGGAATCTGATATCTCCGATGTCGATATGGCGTCCGAAATGTCGGAATACGTCCGGAGCCAGGTGCTGACGCAGGCTGCGACCGCGATGCTCGCGCAGGCGAACTCGCTTCCGCAGATGGCTCTGCAGCTGCTGGGCTAATCGAGTCCGGCTTTCAACGAATGAAAATAGAGAATGATCGATAACGTCGCAGTTATAGTCCACGACCACTAACAAAGCGTTAAACGGATTCGCTCGCGAATTCAGAGGATCTTTTACCAGAACATAACGTGATGAGAAACTTGTTAGCTGGCACAACAGCAGCTCCAACAGCAGCGCCAAGGTTAATCGTAGCCCGCAAGGATGATAATGCATCTTCAAGGAGGAAAAAATGTCACTCGTAATTAACCACAATCTCATGTCGATGAACACGGCACGAAACCTTACTGCTGCTTACGGACGCCTTGGAACTTCCGTACAGCGACTCTCGACCGGCCTCCGGATCAACTCCGCTGCAGACGACGCAGCCGGACTCGCGATCCGCGAAAGCATGCGGTCAGAAATCGCTGCACTGAACCAGGGTGTCAGAAACGCTCAGGACGCAATCTCCATGATCCAGACGGCAGAAGGCGCCATGGCGGTTATCGACGAGAAGCTGATTCGTATGAAAGAGCTCGCGGAACAGGCTGCAACCGGTACATATACAAACGAACAACGTTTGATTATCCATTCCGAGTTCGCAGCAATGGCGGCGGAAATCGACCGTATCGCCAACGCGACCGACTTCAACGGTGTCAAACTACTGAACGGAAATGTCTCGATCGGTGGAACCAACGGTTATTGGGGATCCAATAACACCTGGATCGCCGGTGAAGGCATGTACACAAACAGCAGTGGATGGCAGGAAGTAAACGGATCCTCCGACGGTAACGGTAACGTGACCGGCGGAGCGAAAATCCACTTCGGTGTGGGCAACAACCGCGCCGAAGACTACTACTTCATCCGCGTTGGCGATATGCGCACCAGCGCCCTCGGCGTCGGTGCGGCAGACGCGGCTGTCAGTACGCAGCACGCAGCCCAGCTCGCACTGGAAACGATCAATACGGCAATGCTCCGTAAAGAGAATGCCCGTGCGGCGCTTGGCGCAGTTCAGAACCGACTCGAAAACACGATCAGCAATATCTCGATTCAGGTAGAAAATCTGCAGGCATCCGAGTCTCGCATTTCTGACGTTGACGTAGCGACAGAGATGGCGGAATTCGTGAGAAACCAGATTCTCACGCAATCGGCAGTAGGCATGTTGGCACAAGCCAACTCCCTGCCGCAGCTTGCCTTGCAGCTTATCGGTTAATTAGGAGACTGATTTTGCCTCATAGATTGGTTTGGTTTAGCCTAAACACCCACAACAGATAAGCCTACGTAGCAATATAGGACATCTGTCTTATATCGCATGGAAGCCCGCATAAACCAATCAAGGAGGAATGATGTCACTCGTAATCAACCATAACATGATGGCGATGAATACAGCCAGAAACCTGACGACGGCTTATGGCAACTTGGGAACATCTGTCCAGAGGCTTTCTACTGGTCTTCGTATCAATTCGGCAGCGGATGACGCCGCGGGTCTCGCGATCCGTGAAGGCATGCGCGCCGAAGTTGCAGCGTTAAACCAGGGAATCAGAAACGCCCAGGACGGTATCTCAATGATCCAGACTGCCGAAGGCGCGATGGCCGTTATCGACGAGAAGCTGATCCGTATGAAAGAACTGGCGGAACAGGCAGCGACCGGAACATATACAAACGAGCAACGTTTGATTATCCATTCCGAGTTCGCGGCCATGGCGGCGGAAATCGACCGTATCGCAAACGCCACCGACTTCAACGGTGTGAAACTTCTCAATGGTAACGTTTCAATCGCCGGAAACGGTGGATCCTGGAGTGCGAACAACACCTGGACCGCAACGGAAGGAATGTTCACCAACAGCAGTGGCTGGCAGGAAGTAAATGGAACCTACGACGCCAACGGTAATATTACCGGTGGCGCGAAGATCCACTTCGGTGTGGGTAACAACCGCTCCGAAGACTACTACTTCATTCGCGTCGGCGATATGCGTACCAGCGCCCTCGGCGTTGGCGCCGCAGATATCGCCGTGAGCACCCAGCACTCTGCTCAGGTCGCTCTGGAAACCATCAACACCGCGATGCTCCGTAAGGAAAACGCACGCGCGGCGCTTGGTGCCGTACAGAACCGACTGGAGAACACCATCTCCAACCTGTCGATCCAGGCAGAGAACGTTCAGGCTGCCGAATCCCGAATTTCGGATGTCGATGTGGCACTCGAAATGACGGAGTTCGTCAGAAATCAAATTCTGACGCAGGCTGCTGTCGGTATGTTGGCACAGGCTAACTCCCTACCGCAATTGGCTCTTCGTCTGATCGGTTAATGAGTGATGTTGTCTCTCCGTAATTGATTGGTTTGGTTAGTCCTATATGGTTATAGCAGATTGCCCAACCACTGCTATATAGGACAAATGTCTTATAAGCAGCATGGATGCCCAAACAACCAATCAAGGAGGAAAAGATGTCACTCGTAATCAACCATAACATGATGGCGATGAATACCACCAGAAACCTTTCATCGGCCTATGGCAATCTGAGTACATCCGTGCAGAGACTTTCGACTGGTTTGCGCATCAATTCCGCTGCGGACGACGCTGCGGGGCTGGCAATCCGAGAAGGTATGCGCGCGGAAGTCGCATCCCTGAATCAGGGAATCAGAAACGCCCAGGACGGCATCTCGATGATCCAGACCGCCGAAGGCGCGATGGCTGTCATCGACGAAAAGCTGATCCGTATGAAAGAACTGGCGGAACAGGCTGCAACCGGTACATATACAAACGATCAACGTTTGATTATCCATTCCGAGTTCGCGGCCATGGCGGCGGAAATCGACCGTATCGCCAACGCGACCGATTTCAACGGCGTAAAGCTGTTGAACGGTAACGTGTCCATCGCCGGATCAAGTGGGAGCTGGAGTTCGAACAACACCTGGACCGCTACGGAAGGTCTTTACACCAACAGTAGCGGCTGGCAGGAGGTCAATGGTACGGCGGACGCCGACGGAAACGTCACAGGCGGCGCTAAAGTCCACTTCGGTCCTGCAAACTCACGCGCGGAAGACTACTACTTCATCAGAATCGGTGATATGCGAACCAGCGCGCTTGGTGTCGGTGCGAGCGATGTCGCTGTGAGTACACAGCACGCCGCACAGATGGCGCTGGAGACCATCAACACCGCGATGTTGCGTAAAGAAAACGCGCGTGCCGCACTTGGTGCGGTGCAGAACCGTCTGGAGAACACCATCTCCAACCTGTCCATCCAGGCAGAGAACGTTCAGGCTGCCGAGTCCCGAATTTCGGACGTCGATGTGGCGCTCGAGATGACGGAATTCGTCAGAAACCAGATCCTGACCCAGGCCGCGGTCGGTATGTTAGCTCAAGCTAATTCATTGCCGCAATTGGCTCTCAGATTAATCGGATAAAGCAAGGTTTCGTAACCTGAGGGAGGGTTTTGCCGAGAAATCCTCTTCGTGTTACCGACCGGATATATCCACATGTCACTCGCATAAGAGCTGCGTAAGCACTCACCGGGAGTAACACTCCCTTCGTTTGAGGGGGAGTGTCCAGAAACACGGTTTACTGTATGGTTGTCGGTTCTTGCACAAACCACAGCTGGAGTTTTAATAACTCTGGTAACAGCGTTACCGGCAACTGACTCGTAAAACAGTCTCTCGTAATCAACAGTCAACAGTGACAAGGGCAAGACCCCAAGAGCGAGCAACGATCTACAAAGTAGATTAATTTTGGCAAATCTGCTGTGGCAATGTCGTCGCGGGTTCGACTCGCAAGACGGCATTGGGAGTGCTAGGCTAACCGAACCAGATGGGCGGGGGACGCTCCGCCCATTTTATAAATCTCATCTCCGCCGGATTCAGGGAAGAAGATGCGTGAGCAGGCGGAACCGAGACGATTTCTCATCACAAAGTCCTCGTAACGAGCGAACAGAAATTGAAAGGCTGTCGGACGCGGCAGCCTTTTAAAACCTTTACGCAAACCCATCAATCAGCGGAAGCTATGAAAATTGATAATCCACCGATATGTGCCACGTGCCATCTGGGCGGCGCAGGCTGCTGCCGGATCGAGCCGGGCTTCGAAGGACTCATGTTCGGGCTTCTCCCGCAGGAGGTCGAGAGAATCTCTCTTGACACCGGGATGACGTCCGCTCAATTTACGGTCATAGACAAACCGCGATGCGATTTCATCCGCGAACTCGCCACCTGGTTTCCTCCGCAGGCGGAGATTCTTCGCGATGGAATACGGCAGCGATTGATGACAAGGAATAGCGCTTGCGTCTTCCTGACCGATCGGGGCTGTTTGCTCCGGCCGGAAGCGAGACCCTACTATTGCAGGATGTACCCGTTCTGGTTTGACCGACATGGGAACCTGCGCCTGACGCGTAGCGAGGGATGCCTCGCGCAGCAGGACGCGCTATCCGTCTTCGGCGTGATGCGCAAGCTGGACGTCAGTATGGCGGACCTCGAGGAGTTATGGAGTCAGTACAGGCAAATGATTCGCCCCCGAAAATCAGCGTAATCATCGCTGTTTACAACCGCGAGCGCTACATCGCCCGCGCGGTCGAATCGGTAGTCAACCAACGCTATGCCGACTGGGAACTGGTGGTTGTCGATGACGGCTCCACCGACAGGACCGTCGAGATCGTCTCGTCGTTCGACGACGACCGTATCCGCCTGATCCAGAAGCCGCACACGCGTTGCTGGGACACCAAGAACCGCGGCCTTGCCGAAGCGCGGGGCGAATTGGTCCTATACATCGACTCGGACGACCGTATTTCGCCAAAATACCTCGAACGGGGCGTTCAGGCGATCGAACAGCTTCCCGATTACGACTACTACTACCCCGAGAAGCTTCTTGTGATCGAAGAGGACGGTTCCCCGACCAATCGCATCTGGCGCTATCTCGATTACTCGCTCAGCGAACGCAAGAACCTGCTGAAACTTTTTCTGGAGACCACCATCGGCGGGATACCGCACACGGGTGCGCTGGTTCGAAGAGAGGTGTTCGAGCGCTACGGCAGCTTCGACGGCGAACTGGAGAATTTCGGCGACACGGCGTGGGTCGTCCGTAACGCGCTCAACGTGAGATTCCGGATGGTCGATAGCCTTCAGGACTACTTCAAGCGCAGTCACGAAGCGCAGATTTGTCGCAACATGATCCCCAGGCTCAAGACGACCCTCGACTTGATGGAGTACGTCATCGAGCACCATCCACCCGATGTCCACAGTCCCGACTACGCGCAATCCGAGATCGAGCTTTTCAACCACTACGTGACCAGCTTCATGCGGGTCGCAAACCAGTTTGACGCACCCGAATTGAAGGCTCCGTTCCTGAAGGCCGCGCAGAAGTACCTGGTCAGGATCAGGGAGCTCGAATCGGCATGACGGATACCGTTCATCTGGTGATCGTGACATGCAACCGCATCGAGCGCACCAAACCCACACTCGCCAGCATCAAGCAAAAGACTTCTCATCCGTATGTCCTCACCGTGATCGACAACAACAGCGAAGACGGCTCTCGCGAATGGCTGCTCCGGCAGCGCGAAGAGGGCACGATCGACAACCTGTTGCTGCTGGATCGCAACTACGGGCTCTCCGCTGCCGCGAACGCCGCGTGGGACCTCGTTTTCACACCCTTCTACCTTCGCATGGACAACGATATCGTCGTGCACCGCGAGGGGTGGCTGAAGAAGATGGTCGAGATCGCCCGTGCGATGGATCAGTCCCATTTCGGCGCGCTCTCGTACGACTTTTTTCAGCACGAGAACCGCGAGACGACGATGACCGACATCAATCGAGACATTCGCGTCGCCACGCCATCCAACCAATCGGAAATCTACGGCGGCGCCGTGCTGATCCGCAGGGAGATTTTCCGCAAGTTCGGCTACTGGTGCACCGACTACGGGCAGTATTCGTGGGAGGATACCGATTACGGCGTGCGGCTGACCTTCGGCGGTTACAACAACCACTTTTTCCCGGAAACGGGCTGGCTGCTGCACGAGGGTGCACGCGATCCCATCGATTACGAAGAGTACATGCGGTTCAAGAAGCAGAAGTACGAGAGGATGTCCAGCGTTGCCGGCGCGAACCTGCTGCTCTACGCGCTGAAGCTGCGTCCGCTCTACATGCGCAGGAGATACCGCACCGAAATCGAGCTGGACGGGATTCACGCCCGACTGGTGCCCGACGCGTCGTACGCCGAACAGGAGAGCAAGCTGCTACGCGATTTCAGTCGGTTCCTGAAGAGCGAGGGCATCCAGCCGCGATTCCCCAGAGGTTCCGACGACGCGAAACGATTCGCCGAGACCTGTCGATACATCCGACAGAAACTCAACCTTTCCTGACGATTCCAAAATGTGCCGCTTGTGGCTTTTCCGAATGTTGGAATCTACCACATCCACTGCATCTGTATTTCCAATGATTCCAACTTCCGAATGTGTCGCTTGCGACTCTTCTGAATGTTGAAATCCACTTCATTGAATCTCTCTGAAATCAACATTCGGAAGAGATGCTTCGCATCACATTCAGAAGTTGATTTCTTTGGGAACGCCGTTCGGAGATCGGCGGCTACAAATCTGTAGCGCTCGACCTCTGTGAATTTGCTTGCAAATTCGAAACCATATGGCGAGCCTCCCGATACGCCGTCATCCGAAAACCGACCAAACATTCAGAAGAATCGCTGACGCGATGCATTCGGAAGTTTGATCTTATACTTTCTCCATCGGTTTTTCTTGACATGCACCGACCCATTTCATTATATAAAATAACAGTGATATTTAGCATCAAGCAATTCTCAGTGTCAGAAATCTTTGCATGCAAAATATCACCATGATCGTTTGTGCATGTGAGTAAAAAATAACGATATATTGATTGGAGAATGCATGCTGCTTTACGATTTCCCGGACGCGTACGACCTGTTTTACGACGAGAGTTTCCAGGCATCGACCCGTGAGTTTTTCAGCCGGTTTCTGGTGAAGAAGAACGTCCACGACGTGCTCGACTGCACCTGCGGTACCGGCCAGATGACCATGCCGCTGGCGAAGCTCGGATTCAACGTCACCGCCTCCGATGTCAACCGCCACATGCTGCGCAAGGCGCGGCAGAATTTCGTGCAGCACGAGGTGATGGCGAATTTCGTCGGCAGCGATATCCTGGAGCTCGGGACGCAGATCAAACGCACCTTCGACTGCGTGATGACCACCGGCAACTCGCTGGCGCACGTGAAGAACGACCAGCTCGAAGAGGCTGTCCGTCAGATGGATAGCGTGCTGAAACCGGGCGGAACGCTCTACATCGATTCGCGCAACTGGGACCTTATCCTGGAACGGCAGCAGCGGTTCTATCTGTTCAATCCACTCATCAGAGACCGTGGGCGGATCAACTTTGTGCAGGTGTGGGACTACAATCCCGACGGCTCGATGGTGTTCAACTTCCTGATATTCGAGGAGATCGAGAACCGCATCGTCAGCAAACGGCAGTTCTACACGATCTATTACCCGTTCAAAACCGATGACTTGCGGATGATTCTGGAGTCGATGGGATACACGAAAATCAAATTTTTCAAGCTGGGCGATCCGGGTATGGAAGACCTGTCACAAATCGACTGGTACGCCGTTACAGCGGAGAAGCCCTTTCCCCAGGAACTACCTGCGAAGAAGAAAGATAGGAAAATCAAAGGAGGAATAAAATGAAGGCTTTCAAACTTATTGTTACCCTGATGGTTATGGCCGTGGTATTTGCCGCGTGCGGACCTAACAAGACGGTCGAGCGTAAGGCTGTCGATGAGTCGATCGATCTGAGCGGACGCTGGAACGACACCGATCTCCAGCTCACCGCCGAGCAGATTATCCGCGACGTGATCTCACGTCCCTGGCTGCCGGAATTCAAGGATGAAAACGAGCGCAAGCCGGTGGTGATCGTCGGATCCGTCCGCAACAAGACGTCCGAGCACCTCGACACGCAGCCGCTGGTCAACGCCATCGAGACCGAATTGATCAACAGCGGCATGGTGAAATTCGTCGCCAGCAAGAAGAAGCGCGATGAAGTCCGCGACGAGCGCATGGACCAGCAGACCCAATCGTCGGAGGAATCCGCCAAGCGTCTCGCGGCCGAGACCGGCGCTGATTTCATGCTTCAGGGCGAGATTACCTCGATCACCGATCAGGAAGGCGGTCAGAAGGTGGTTTATTATCAGGTGGCGATGGAGCTGATCAACATCGAGACCAATGAAATCAACTGGAAGGGCACGAAGCAGATCAAGAAATTCGTCTCGCAGAAGCGAAGCAAGTTTTAACGCGGGATTCTGACATGAGACGCGGATATTGGATCGCACTGCTGCTGGTCGCGCTGCTGATCGGTTGCGGTGCGCCGAAGAAGGAATTGCGCGAGATCGAGAAGAAGCTGGAAGACCGGCAGTTCGATGCGGCGTCGCAGCAGGTCGAGGAGATCAAGGAAAAGGTTTACTCGAAGAAGAACCGCGTGCTGTTCTATCTCGACGCGGGCACGGTGCATCATTACGACCGCAACTGGGATAAAAGCAACGAGCGTCTGGAAGAGGCGGAGCGCGCGATTGAAGACCTTTTTACCAAGAGCATCAGTCGCGCCGCGGCGTCGTACATCCTCAACGACAATGTGAAAGAATACGACGGTGAGGACTACGAGGATATCTATCTCAACGTGTTCAAGTCGCTCAACTACCTAGGCAAGAAGGAGTTTGACGGCGCTTTCGTCGAGATTCGCCGTATCAACGATAAGCTGACCCTGCTCGAAGGCAAGTACAAGAAGCTGGCGGACGAATACAACAAGTCCAAGGACAGCAAGGCGAAGGTGGAGGTGGGGCGCAACCAGTTCCACAATTCGGCGCTGGGCAGGTGGCTGAGTATGTTGATCTACCGTGCCGAGGGTGATATCGACAACGCGCGGGTCGATTTGAACGCGATCGACGATGCCTGGAGAAGCCAGAGTCATATCTACGATTTCAAGAAGCCGGAGATGGGTCGTTACCTCGAGAGTACCGACAAGGCGCGCATCGATATCATCGGCTTCATCGGCAAGAGCCCGGAGAAGAAGGCGCATACGCTCTACATCCACACGGAGAATAATTTGATCGTGTTCGCGACCACTGCGGAAGACAAGGACGGCAGGAAGATGCTGAACAACCTTGCGCCGATCCAGTGGCCCGGCATCGAGAAGGGACTGCACTTCAAGTTCGAAGTGCCGTTCTTCGAGCCGCGCGGGACCATCGTGCGCAGTGTCCGCGTCTATATAGACGACAAGCAGGCCGGGCAGCTCGAATTGCTGGAAGACATGGAGAAGGTCGCCATCGCGACGTATGAGGTCAAGAAGCCCTTGATCCTGATGAAGACGCTGACCCGCACCATCATCAAGGGGCTTGTCGCGCACGAAGGCAAGAAGCAGATGGAGAAGGAGATCAAGGATCCTCTGCTCGCGTTCGGCGCGCGTCTTGCGACCGATATCGCCGTCGATGCCACCGAGCAGGCGGACCTGCGGCTATCGCACTTCTTCCCCGCGAAAGCGATGGTGAACGAATTCGAGGTGGAGCCCGGCGAGCATCACGTGAAGATCGAGTATCGCGGATCGGGCGGGAGCCTGCTCTACACGCACGACCTCGGGACACGGAATTTCGAGAAGGGCGGACTGAACCTGCTCGAATCGTATTATCTGAAATAACAGGGGGACATTATGCGAAAGACGATCCTGTGGCTGTTGATTCTGAGCTGCGTACTGCTGGTCGCGAAGAAAAACGAAGAGCCCGAGTGGCTGACCAATCCGAAGTCGATCTATCCCGATGCCATGTACCTTTCGGCGCTGGGCGAGGGCGATACCCGGCTCGCCGCCGAGAGCAACGCGTCGGGCAATCTGTCGCGCATCTTCGAGAGCAAGATCAAGGTCGATCAGACCTACCGTGAGCGCTATCAGGAGCTTACGCGCGGTACGACCACCGAGACGCAGGGGGTGTCCGAGATGGACCGGAACGTCGGCGTGCAGTCGGAGCAGACCCTTTTCAATATCCAGTTCGGCGAATCCTACAACGACAAGACCGGTCGCGTGCACGTCATCGCGTATCTCGACCGGCTTCGTACCGGCGAGATTTACAGCAGCAAGATCGAGCAGAACGCCGGTCAGGTCACCTGGTATCTGGATAAAAAGAAATCGACCGCCGATCCGTTGACCCAATACGCGTTGCAGAACGCCGCCATCATCGTCGCGACCAACAACCAGGTGCTGATGGAGCAGCTTCGGATCATCTCGCCCAACATGGCGGATTTTATCCAACTTCCCTACGATCTGACCGAGCTTCAGTCCGCGCTCAAGGAGATGGGCAAGGAAATGAAGGTGTCGATCGCGATCAAGGGCGATCAGGATGAGAAGGTCACCAACACGCTCAAGGAGATGCTCGGTGACGCGGGATTCAGTTTGGGTGACAACGGCGTGCTGAAGATCACCGGAGAGATTGGATACGAGAAGGTCGATCTCGATAAAGGGGACCAGAAATTCGTCCGCTGGGAGATCACGCTCGATCTGAACGACTGCAACGGCGAGAACCTGATCCACTACTACGAGAAAGGCCGTGAAGGTCATATCAACTATCCCGAGGCCATGGAGCGATCCGTTCGCGAGATCGAGAAGAAGCTGAAGAAACAGTTTATCGGCAAGCTGAACGACTATATCGATGGGTTGGTGATGAGGTAGGGAAACTCCATCCCCAGCCCTTCCTCTTTGATCAAAGAGGAAGGGAGCAGAGAGGTGGTCGGTCGCTGCCTGGTGGAGCGCAGGCGTCCTTGCCTGAATCTCTCCATCTGGAACGCGGACGTCTTCGTCCGCATCTCTAAGTCTGGTGATACGCGGGCACCCTTGCCTGAATCTCTCCATCTGGAACGCGGACGTCCTCGTCCGCATCTCTAAGTCTGGTGATACGCGGGCACCCTTGCCTGCATCTCTCCATCTGGAACGCGGACGTCTTCGTCCGCATCTCTCAGTCTGGTGATACGCAGGCATCCTTGCCTGCATCTCTCTATCTGGAACGCGGACGTCTTCGTCCGCATCTCTCAGTCTGGTGATACGCAAGCATCCTTGCCTGCATCTCTCCATCTGGAACGCGGACGTCCTCGTCCGCATCTTCCTCTTCCTCGTAGCGCTCGACTTCTGGGCGAGCTTGTCCAATACTGTTTATTCCCCTATCCTGTACATCCAGCTTCGGACAGCAGAAAATTCCTTTACATAAAACACGGCTCGAAATACCATCCGTCAAAACCATAAAGGACTGTAATAAATATGTTTAACGATATGAAAAACGACCTTGCAATCACATTGGACGAGCTGAAAGGCAAGGGCTTGTACAAGAGGGAACGCATCCTGTCGTCGGCGCAATCGTCGGTCATCCGGCTGCGGGACGGCCGTGAAGTGCTGAACTTCTGTGCGAACAACTACCTCGGTCTCTCCAGTCATCCCGAGATTATCGCGGCGGCGCATGAAGCGCTGGATCGGTGGGGTTTCGGACTCTCCTCCGTGCGCTTTATCTGTGGAACGCAGGAGATTCACAAGGAGCTCGAAGCGAAGATCAGCGAGTTCCTCGGCATGGAAGACACGATCCTGTTTTCATCGGCGTTCGATGCCAACGGCGGCGTGTTCGAACCGCTACTGGGTCAGGATTCGGCGATTGTCTCGGACGAACTGAACCACGCTTCGATCATCGACGGCGTGCGGCTCTGCAAGGCGCAGAGGTTCCGCTACAAGCACTCGGATATGAACGAGCTGGAGGCTTGTCTGAAGAAGACGTCCGACGCGAAATATCGACTGATCGCCACCGACGGCGTCTTCTCGATGGACGGCGACTTGGCGAAGCTGGACGAAATCTGCGATCTGGCGGACAAGTACAACGCGCTGGTGATGGTCGATGACTCGCACGGCACCGGCTACATCGGGCACTGCGGTCGCGGAACGCACGAATTTTGCAATGTGATCGATCGGGTGGATATCGTCACGACCACGTTCGGAAAAGCGCTGGGCGGCGCTTCCGGCGGATGCGTGTCCGGTCGCGCGGAAATCATCGAGATGCTGCGGCAGCGCTCCAGACCGTACCTGTTCTCCAATTCGCTAGCGCCGGTCATTACCGCCACGACGATCCGCGCGATCGAAATGCTGACGGAGAGCCACGAGCTGAGGAACAAGGTCGTCGATAACGCGATCTACTTCCGCTACCACATGAAGCGTGCCGGATTCGACCTCATGCCGGGTGAGACCGCGATCGTGCCCGTGATGATCTACGACGAACCGATGGCGCTGAAGATGGCGGACATGCTGCTCGACGAAGGCATTTACGTGATCGGCTTCGCGTATCCTGTTGTGCCGATGGGGAAAGCCCGTATCCGGGTTCAGCTCTCGGCTGCACACACGCGGGAACAGATCGGCAAGGCGGTTGGACGCTTCATCAAGGTGGGATACGACCTCGGGTTAATAGAAAATAAAGTCCAGCACTAAGCAGGAAAAACTTTACAGCTTCGTTTCATTGCCCTATTATTGAATGGAATACAGAAAATCACGAAAACAAGGGGATGAACGATGCGACGATTCTATGTTTTATTCGTTTTTCTACTGCTGACAGCGCAGATTCTCGCAGTGCCGGTCACGCGAGAACGGGCGGATACCATCGCCCAAAACTGGCTTTCGAACGTCAAGGGAACCCGTAGCGCTGTTTCGGAGACCTTTGCGCTCGAGTACGAAGGTCACAACAGCCTCTATGTCGTCAATTTCGAAGACGGTGGGTTCGTCATCGTCTCTGCCGACGACGCCACGATTCCCGTTCTCGGGTACTCGGATAAGAACCGCGCTCCCGGCGAGATCACGCATCCGGCCGTGCAGGAGTGGTTCGAGAATTACCACAAGCAGATTCACGCTGCCATCGAGGAAGGTCTTTCCAACGATAGTACCCTCCCGCTGTGGAGCGAGATCGAAAACGGCGACTTCTCGCGCTATCCGAGGACGCGTGGTGTGAATGCGCTCGTGAGTACGACCTGGGATCAGGGTCGTTACTACAATGACATGTGCCCGGCAGACGCATCGTCAAGCGCTGGAAACGGCTATGTCTGGGCAGGCTGCGTGGCGACCGCCATGGCGCAGATCATGAACTATCACAGCACCCCGACCGCAGGTTACGGCTCGCATTCATATACTCCTGCGGGTTATGCACAACAGTCCGCCAACTTCGGCTCCACATCCCACGACTGGACCAACATGCCCACAGCTTTGAGCAGCAGCTCCACAAGCACGCAATTGACCGCGGTTCAGACCCTGATCTATCATTGCGCGGTTGCGGTGGATATGGATTTCGGACCGAGCGGCTCCGGCGCACAGTCGGGAAGCGCGCTCAAAGCGCTTGTGATGTATTTCAATTACGACAACGGGATATCCTATCATGAGCTTGGAGACACCACCGCCTGGAAAAACATGCTGAAGAACGAGCACAACAACGGTCGTCCGGTGCTGTACTGCGGAACCAACGGTGCGACCAGCGGCCACGCCTTCGTGTGCGACGGCTACGACGATAGCGACTATTTCCACTTCAACTGGGGCTGGAGCGGCTACTACAACGCGTATTACGAAATCGGAGACCTCACCCCGGGAACAGGTCACGACTACTCCTACGACAATTGCGCGGTGATCGGCATAACGCCCAACACCTCCTCCAACACCTATCCGCTGTTCACCTCGTGGGAAGGCTTCGACGAGGCAGGATGGAACTTCGACGTCGATGGCGACACCAACGAAGACTGGTGGTACTACTCGAGCAGTCCCAATACCGGAATCTACTATCTCGGGGCAAGAGACCCTTCGGTCTGGCTGATATCGCCACTTGTCACGCTGCCGTCGAACACCCAGAACACATTCAGCATCTACACGCGTCGGTTGAACAACTATAGCCAGGGACTCGATATCCGCGTCTCCACCACCGGCACAAACATCAATACGGATTTCAACACGCTGATCGGCAACATCACGGCGGGAACCAGTTGGGCACAAACGACCTACGATCTCTCCGGCTATGCCGGGCAGACGATCTATATCGGGTTCAAGACGACCGGTACGGATAACGACTACTACTACTTGTTCACGGAGGACATTCAGATCGAATCCTCGCCGGTGACTAATCCCACCGTCTCCGCCACCGTCACGCCGTACGCCATCCTGCATCATCGCGCCACGACCGGCGGAACCGTCACCGACGACGGCGGCGCCAGCCTGACCGCGCGCGGCGTCTGTTACGCGCCGTGGCCGAATGCACCATCGTCGGGGGCTCATGTCGCCGCGTCCGGTACAACGGTTGGATCCTACACCCAGACCATTACGGGGCTCGTTGCCGGAATGCGATACAATATCTGCGCATATGCCGTCAACAGCCACGCGTTGTATGGATACGGTCCTGCTCTGGACTTCACAACCGACGTCTATCCGCCGGAAGGAACCAGCACGCAGAGCGTGGTCGATGGGCCGATAACCTTCCCGTCAACGGGCATGGATATCGATTTCACCGGCGTCGCGGGTGCTGTAGCGGACGACGTGACCATCGACGTGATCGAAGAAGCCCCGCAGAATCCGGGCGCAGCCTTCCTTTCCGCAACCAATCCGGCCGATTTCTCCTTCGTGATCACCAACAACACGGGTTTCACGTTCACCAATGGACGGCTTCAGTTCAATGTCGTGGAACTCGATCAGATCGCTGGGGGCGGACTCGATACGAGCTTGTTCGCGGAGATGGCGAACGACACCGATACCGGCATTATGCTCTGGCATCGGAGCGGATACGAGGAGGGTGATTTCACTTACCTCAGCAACCTCTTCTACCACGACAACGACGGCACCAACGGCAACTTCGACGACTACCTCTACGCGAACGTCACATCCTTCAGCGAGTTCACCATGAGCGGCGGTTCCGACCACACGCTGCCGGTCGAACTCTCTTCCTTCACCGCCACCGTGACCTCCGAAGAGGCGGTCAGGCTCGACTGGATCACGCAGTCCGAGTCCGGGATGGCGGGTTACAACGTGCTGCGCTCCGAGAACGACTCGATGGACGACTCCGCGCAGCTCAACCTGAGCATCATCCCTTCGCAGAACACCACCGATACCGCGAACTACAGCTACGTCGATGAAGACGTCGTCAGCGACAGCGAGTACCGCTACTGGCTTCAGAGCGTCAACCTCGACGGCAGCGGCAAGTTCTACGGCCCCGTCACCGTGAGGGTCCAATACACCGAACCGCATGAAGAGGAAACGCCCGAGGTCGTGCTGGTCAATAGCCTCGATGCCGCGTTTCCGAACCCGTTCAATCCTTCCACGACCATCCGGTTCAGCGTTAAAAAGAACGAGACCGCCACGCTCAGCATCTTCAACCTCAAGGGCGAACTGGTCCGCAGCTACGACGGTTTCACCTCCGGACAGCACAAGGTCGTCTGGGACGGCGACGACCGCTACGGCAAGAAGGTCGGCTCCGGTGTGTTCCTCTACCGCCTCGAGACCTCGTCCTTTACCCAGACACGGAAAATGATGATGATAAAATAGGTTCGGCTTTCGCGTAGCGAAAACGATACCCATGAGCGATTTAATTTCAGCTTGCTGAAATTACGTTAGCGGATAACAGACAGAATAGAGATTGATCCGCCCGGAGGTCGTAGCGCTCGACCTCCGGGCGAGCTTTCTCACCTGGTACGCAGCCACCCTTGGCTGCATCTCTTCCTTCTCTTGTCTGAATCACGATTTGCAGGATAGAGGGTGGTCGTTTAGAGATGGCTGCATTCTGCCTGGGTACGCAGATCTCCAGGTCGGCATCTCCCAGCCCACAATCTCACACAAAATCCAAACACCCCACTTGCCATTCCACGAAAACGGTTTACCTTATCCAATATACCCCCTGGGGGTATGGGAAAAGGAGTGAAACATGAGCAAGAGTTGCCCGATGCACAGCCGGATGGCGCACCATCCGGAGGAGTTCAAGAAGCTGCTGCGGAACCGGTTGAACCGAATCGAAGGACAGATCAGAGGCATCAACCGGATGGTCGATGAGGATGTCTATTGTGACGACATTCTGGTGCAGATATCGGCGATCCAGGCGGGACTGACCGCCGTCGCGACCAAGCTGCTGGAGGCGCACATGAAGAGCTGCGTCATCGAGCAGATACAGCAGGGGAAATACGAGGTGATCGACGAACTGATGCTCACGCTCCAGAAGCTGATGAAAACCATGAAGTGAGGATTACGCTATGATAAAGACGACACAATTGAAGGTCGGCGGGATGACATGCGCGTCGTGTTCGAGAGCGGTCGAGCTGGCGTTGAACCGCGTACGGGGCGTCGATGGCGCGAGTGTGAACCTGGCGACGGAGAAAGCGATGATCCGCTACGACGATTCGGTTGCTGATGAGGATGCGCTCAGGCGCGCGGTCGTGGATGTCGGATTTCAGGTGCAGGAAGAGGATGTCGGATGTGATGAGGAATGGGAAGCTGCCCGGAAGCGGATGCTGTTCGCCTGGGCGTTGACGATTCCCTCGATGGTCTGGATGTTCGGCTCTATGGTGTTGGGAATGCATTGGCCGAGTTCTCTCGTGATGCGCGTCGGGATGCTGATCCTGGTGTTGCCGGTGCTGGTTGTGAGTGGCAGGGAGACGTTCATGTCTGCCTGGAAGTCGGTGCGGCACGGGAGCGCCAACATGGATGTGCTGATTGTGCTGGGGACGGTATCTGCGTATGCGACCGGGCTATTGCAGTTCTGGCTTGCACTTGGTAGCTTTACTGGCGTCGCGGCAATGATCATGGCGTTTCACCTGACAGGCCGCTACATCGAGAAGAAGGCGCGCGGTAAGGCGTCGCAGGAGATTCGCAAGCTGCTCGAACTGGGTGCGAAGACGGCGCTTGTCGAGCGGGAAGACGGGGCAAAGGATATCCCGATTTCAGAAATTGTCGTGGGCGATGTGATGCGCATCAAGCCGGGCGCGCGCATTCCGACCGACGGCGAGGTTATCGAGGGCACGACCTCGATCGACGAATCGATGGTGACCGGCGAATCGATACCCGTGATACGAACCGTGGGCGATCCGGTGATCGGCGCGACGGTCAACGGTAACGGCTTCATCAGGGTGCGGGCAACCAGGGTGGGCCGTGACACATTTCTTTCGCAGATAATCCGGATGGTCGAGCAGGCGCAGGGCAGCAAGGTGCCGATCCAGCTTCTGGCGGACAGGGTGACAGGGTGGTTTGTTCCGGTGGTGATCATCCTGGCGCTGGCGGCGTTCACGGTGCATCTGCTTTTCCCGAGCGTGTTTGCGGGGATTATGAGCTGGCTTCCGTGGTTGCCTGCCGACATGAATCGTGTGACGGGCGCGATTTACGCGATGGTTGCGGTGCTGGTGATCGCGTGTCCGTGCGCGCTGGGACTTGCCACGCCGACCGCGTTGATGGTGGGCAGTGGTCTGGGCGCGAAAAACGGTATCCTGATCCGGAATGGCGAGGCGATCCAGGCGATGAAGGACGTCCGGGCAATCGTGTTCGACAAGACCGGAACCGTGACCGAGGGCAAGCCGTCGGTGACCCGGATGAAGACCTTCGACATTGATGATAAGCGATTCCTGGCGATTGCCGGTGCGCTGGAGAGTGCTTCCGAGCATCCGCTTGCCGGAGCGATTGTAAACTTCATTGGAGAGTCCGAAGAGGTCGATTTTCCGAAGATTGACGAATTCGAAAGCTTCACCGGCAAGGGCGTGCAGGCGAGGATCGATGGAGAACTATACCGCGTCGGTAGCGGATCGTTCATGAAGGAGAGAGGCATTGTACTCGACCGGATTGATGATGATATCGAGGAAATGGAAACCCACGCGAATACCATGATTTTCGTGGCTGATTCGGAGCACCTTCTGGGCTGGTTTGCGGTGTCGGATCGGATCAAGGACGATGCCCGATGCGCCGTGCTGGAGCTGAAGCGACAGGGATTCCACACCATGCTGCTGACCGGCGATAACAAGCGCGTCGCCGAAGCTATTGCGGATGTCGCCGGGATCGACGAGGTGATCGCGGAGGTAAAGCCCGGGGAGAAGGTTGAAGCGATCAGGGGTATGCAACTTCGCTACGGCATGGTCGCCATGGTAGGCGATGGTATCAACGATGCGCCGGCGCTGAAGCAGGCTGACGTCGGGATCGCGATGGGATCGGGAACCGATATCGCCATCGAGAGCGCCGATATCACGCTGATCCGCAGCAATCTGGCATCGGTCGTATCGGCTGTGATCCTTTCCCGCGCGACGTTTCGCAAGATCAAACAGAATCTGTTCTGGGCGTTTTTCTACAACCTTCTGGCGATTCCGCTGGCATTCGCGGGAGTTCTGCATCCGGTCATTGCCGAGATCGCCATGGCGGGTAGTTCGATCACGGTGGTCGGCAACGCAAACCTGCTCAGAAACAAGAAGATCGGGATATTTTAACCGGAAGAGCGAAAAGGAGGAATCATGACAAACCTGAAGTATCGCGTAAAGGATATGAATTGCGTCATGTGCAAGAGCGCGATCGAGAAAGCGCTCGCGAGGCTCTCGGGCGTGACCCGGGTCGGCATTGATCTTGCGGATCATACGGTATCGATCGAGGCAGAGGATGGAATCGACGAGGAGAAGCTTGCGCGGATGATCCGGCATCTCGGCTACACGCCGGAGAGGATTACCTGATGCACGACCATGGGCATCATCACGATCATCACGAAGTTCCCCGGAGGAAGCTGTCGCTGGTGATCCTGTTGAATCTGGCGATCACGATCGCGGAGGTTGTCGGCGGGCTTCTTTCCGGGAGCCTGGCGCTGCTTTCGGACGCTCTTCACAACCTGAGCGACACCATGGCGATGGCAATCAGCTATCTGGCGCTACTGATTTCGAGGAAGCCCAGAGACGAGCGCAGGACCTTCGGGTACAGGCGCGCGCAGACGCTGGCGGCGTTTGTGAACGCGTCGTTTCTGCTCCTGATCTCGATCTATCTGATCTACGAATCGGTGATGCGATTCCTGAATCCGGAGCCGATCAAGAGCGGTTTGATGATCATTGTGGCGTCGATCGGGCTGGCGGCCAACTTCCTGTCCGTTCTGCTGTTGCACTCGCATGCAAAGGGGAATCTCAACCTGCGTTCGAGCTACCTGCACTTGCTGGGCGACACGATCTCTTCTGTCGGCGTGATCATGGGCGGCATCGCGATTCACCTGTGGGGTGTTTATTGGCTGGACCCCGTGGTGACGGTGCTGATCGCGCTGTACATCCTGAAGGAGGTGTGGCACGTTCTGCGCAAGACCGTCGATATCTTCATGCAGAGCGCGCCCGATATCGATTTCGACGAGATGCAGGGCAGGATCGAGAGTATCGATGGTGTTGGGAACATCCACCATCTGCACGTCTGGATGTACGACGAGGATCACACGCATCTGGAGGCGCACGTGGAGGTCGATGACATGCTGCTCTCGGAGACGACGCGGATTCGCAAGCAGATCGAAGAAGTCCTGCACACGCGTTATCGTATCCGGCATGTCACCTTGCAGATGGAAAGCAATCCATCATGCCCGAAAAGTCTGATCGCGACAACCGAATAAACTGAATGGCGAATCCATGAAATTTGCGAAATGACCTGAATGCATTATACTATGTATGTATAGGGCGCATGTCAGCGCAAATTCAGCAAAGATGGACGAGGTACAATGGGTTAATTGCTCAACGATTGATTACAATTTTACAATCTCCAAATATCTGGCTTCTCATTCCATTTCAGCCGATGGATTAAATTATTCGCAAGGATCGTAAGGATGAACGAAGCATGTAGAAATTGCTTGCGAACGGTGAAGCAGAAGGAATTTCCGTCGATTGGCCGATTTTGGGCATGCGGGATTGGTGGGATTGTAACATATTGAAATATATAGGAATGTAGCGTTGTTCGGTGATCGTTACGTGTCGTTAATCAGAAATCGGTAAAAAAAAATCGAAGAAACCTGAGATTTTGATTGACGTCAGTGACCCCAAAAACCGATAAAATAGATAAAAAATAATCAATACGATATTGATGGTGCTTGGCTGTTCAGAAAATTCGATGGGTCGAATCAGTGGCATGGCTTCGGATGACGTATGATCTTCATCCGTGTTCACGGGATGCACAAGACGCAAATCGGGCGGGAAATCGCGAAGATGTCTTGCTTGCCCTGATTGAACGGGAGGAACAATGAACAAACGTATCCTGACATTTCTCATGATCTTGATGGCTGTATGTCTCTCCGCACAGATGTTACCATTGCGCAATTACGATACCCGCGATGGACTCACGCAGAATCAGGTGGTATCGTCGTTTCAGGACACCAAGGGATTCATCTGGCTGAGGACCCACGGCGGCATATCCAGATTCGACGGTTTCAATTTCAAGAACTACACGGTTTCGAACGGCCTCGCTTCCAACAACCTCAAGGGAATGATGGAAGACGAGGACGAGGGCGTTTTTTACTTCTATGGCTTCACGACGCTGTCCGTGCTGGAACACGAGAAGATGTACGCGTTCGACGAACAGTGGTTCCGCGACAATCTGGACGATGAGATTATCAATATTACATGGGATTCGGATTCGCTCGAAACCCGGGTTCACGCCCTGTCCGAGACCACCGTTTATCAGTATCGCCACGACCGCAAGACCTTCGAAAAGGTTTTTGATCTCACCACGCTTCCCATCGAGATAGACAAACAGGATATCGGGCTTATGTTCAGCGGTTCCGACCAGTTCCTCGTTACCACGGCAGAAAAACTACTGCTCGTCGATCAGAAGCAGAACAAGATAAAGAATCTCACGGAGGAATTCGACATCCCGACCGGCGAAGAGCTGTTCACCTCGTTGATCGAGATCGACGGCAGGGAAGACGAGTTTTTCTTTTACACGTATGACCTCTATGAGGAAGAAAACTATATCTTCCTCTACAATCGACGCAAGAATGAAGTAAACCTGATCCTCGAAGCGCCATCGATCGAATTCATCTATGGAAGGGATAAGGACAATGACGTAAGCATCTATCGCGACGAAGAGGGCGCATACTGGTTTCTGACCAGCGACGGCTATATCCAGCGCTACAAGCTTGGTACCCCGAAGGCCGAGAAAACGGAATATCGTTTCGACACGAAGATTGTGAACATCAAGGAATCCCAGGATAACGTGCTGTTCGAGAATGAATTATGGCTCGCGACCACGCACGGACTGGGAAAGCTCTCGCTGGATACGGGAAAAACGCTGCTATATACCGAGAAAAACGGTCTCTCCTCCAACACGATCGAAACCGTCCTGCTGGACAGGGAGGACAACCTCTGGTTTGGTACCAACGGAACCGGCATCGATATGCTGATACCGGGCAAGATCACCAACTACACGTCGCGCAACGGACTGCCGCATCAATCGACCGCGAACACCGTGGAAACGCCCGACGGATCGATATGGTTCAGCAGCGATCGCGGTGTCGCCCGATTGTACCCCGATGGCTCGATACGAAACTACACGCACAAAGACGGTTTGACCAACGATCACGCCTGGGCGCTCTCGCTCGATGCGAACAACCAGGTCTGGGTCGGGTGTCTGTACGGCGATATCTTCCGTTTCGACGGCAGGCGATTTGTAAACATGGTGCCGGAAGGCGCAAAGAAAGACCCGTCCTATATAACGGAGATTCTGCTCGACAGCGATGGCGTCATCTGGATTCCGAGATACGACGAGATCATCAAGTATTCCGGAAACCGTCCCACCACCATCTCCTTCGACGAACCGGTCTCCATCTACGAGATGATCGAGGATCACGAGGGACATCTGTGGTGCGCGGCAGCGGATTTCGGATTGCTGAAGCTCGACAAGGAGGGCAATATCCTGGCGGAATACAAGCCGGACCCGCAGCTCTTCACTTCGAACGTGGTCGATTTGCTTCAGTTCGACAATAACACCATCTGGTGCGCGACCTACGGCGAAGGCATCGTGGTGTTCGACATCGAGAAAGAAAAATACGTCGAAAAGATCGTCGATGTGTTCAAGGACGCGGAGATCGTCAAGTCGCTGATCCGGGACAAGCTGGGCAATATCTGGATCGGAACGATCAACGGTATCTTCGAGTACCGCGACGGCAAATACCGAAAATACACCATGGTGGATGGACTGGTTGCCAATTCGACCCGTTCCAACGGATCGTACGTCGATCGTGAAGGCAACGTCTGGTTCAATTCAGCCTTCGGCGCGATAAAGATCGATCCGTACAAATCGGATACGGACAAGGTGCCGCCGCTCCTCTATATCCACACGTTTACCACCAAAGAGAGACAGGTTGTCGAGCCCGGGGAGGAACTGTACGTACTTCCCTACTTCGATAATGATGTGAACTTCGCCTATATCGGTCTGGATTTTCGCTATCCGCGTCAGGTCGAATACCAGTTCTATCTTGAAAACTACGACAGCGATTGGTCGGAGCCCACGAACGAGAATAGAATCCGCTATACCAACCTCGATCCCGGACTCTATACCTTCAAGGTCAAAGCCAGCGATCGCCACGGCAATACGAGCGAAACGGCGGAGATAAAGTTCCAGATCAAGAAGGCATTCTGGGAGACGTTCTGGTTCTACGGACTGGAGGTGATCTTACTCGGCGGTCTGGTGTGGCTGATCGTCCGGTGGCGACTGGCGATCCTGAAGAGTCGCAACGAAGAGCTCGAACGACTGGTTCAGGAGAGGACGCACGAGCTGAACGAGAAGAACCAGCAGATCATGAGCAGCATCCGCTATTCGAAGCGAATTCAGGGGGCGATCCTGCCCGTGCTGGAGAATCTGAAGAAGGTGTTCGACGACGTCTTTATTATCTACAAGCCGCGCGATATCATCGCCGGCGACTTCTACTGGTTCTCCATCGAGGATAAGTATCGCTTCATCGCGGCCGCCGATTGCACGGGACACGGTGTTCCGGGCGCGCTGCTCTCAATTATCGGGAATATGCTCCTGAACGAGATCGTCAAGCAGCACAAGACCTACGATCCCTCGAAAATCCTGGCGGAGCTGCACGTCCAGATGCAGATCGTGCTGAGACAGGAGAATCCGGACGCCTCCACGCGGGACGGACTGGAGATATGCCTCTGTCGTGTGGAGAAGGGTTCGGACAAAATGGTCTTTGCCGGTGCGGGACGTCCGCTGTACATCTCGCGTCGTCAAGAGGGCCGCGAGAACGCGATCCTGCTCGAGTTCAAGGGTGACAACAAGGGTATTGGCGGCAAGCAGAGAGAGGAAGTGCGCACCTTCACCGATCACGAGATCGAGCTGATGGATCATGACATGGTCTATCTGACGACCGACGGATTCATCGACCAGAACAATCCCGAGGACATGAAATTCGGATCGCGGCGCTTGAAAGAATTGTTCAGCGAAATAGCAGATAAATCGGTCGAGGAACAGAAACAGATTCTGGAGCAGGCACTTCGGGATCATCAGCAGCACGAAGAGCAGCGAGACGATATCACGCTGATGGGATTCCGATTCGGTAGTAACGAAAACGTATAAAATGGAGTAAGTATGTATCATTCGATCCTGGTATCGAGCGATGACCTTTTCGAATTGTATTCGAAGAGGGGACTCGAAAAATCGATCCTGATGTTCAAAGGGGTTTTGACGCAGGATATCCTGGTACTGCTGGCAGAGATGCTGGCGAATAATCTAACCAATTTTTCGCATCTTGGATCAACGAAGAAGATGTTTTCGATCTTCGTTGAGCTGGCTCAGAACATACACCGGTACTCTGCCGAGCGTGTGGATGTTGATGGCAAAGAGGTCGGATGCGGTATCGTTCTGGTGAACGAATATGATGGCTACTACAGCATCATATCCGGGAACGTGATCTCCCAGAGTCAGATCGAACCGCTCTCGAAACATCTCGAATCGATCAACAGTATGGAACCCGACGAGCTGAAGAAATATCGCAAAGACCTGCTGCGTAAAGACCGAGAGCAAGGCAAGAAAGGCGCCGGCATCGGGCTGATCGATATCGTGCGCAAGGCGAACGCGCAGATCGATTACAAGATCAAGCCGATACGCGAAGGTGTGTCTTTCATCAGTTTCTTCATTCAACTCGACAAAGGGATATAAGGAGTCAGCATGGATCGGTTTAAAATAGAACCCACCAAATACACGATCGAAGTCGATCTCGATCCGGCGACTGGCGTTTTCAGCATGTCGGGAAGTTCCTACCCCGAAGATGCCATGAGCTTCTTTGAACCCGTCAATGAATGGATCGAGAATTATATTAATCAGGAAAAACGCGGTATCACGCTGAATATCCGCATGAATTATATCAACAGCAGCTCGTCCAAGTGCTTCATCGATATCTTCGAGATTCTGGAGAACTACGCCACCGCAGGCGGAGAGGTTATGGTTAACTGGTACTACATGGAAGACGACGACGATATCTGCGACACCGGCGAAGAACTGCTGGAAGATATGGACTTCCCATACCAACTCATTGCTTACTGAGGACACCGGGAAGATTTCACTCGTGGAGCTGTAGAACATGAACAAGCAAGAGCAAGGTAATCCGACGGAAAAACAGAAGGTGCGCGACGAACAACTACGGAACTTCTATCGCAGGGAATACGAGATTTTTCTCGATAACAAGGAGATCGAGAATCTCGAAGACCTGACCGAAGACCAACTGCGGGACAAACTGCGCCTCCTGAACCGGAATTACTACAAACTGCTCGTGAAGATGCTCAAGATCACCAATATCAACGATTCGGTTCAGAAAAAACTGATCACGACGCAGGAAATCCTGAAGAAGAGGGACTACGAGATAACCCTCGCGATGGAGAAGCTGCGCGAAGAAGAAGAGAAATTACGGGTCGTCTTCGACAACGCCATCGTTGGGATCATGATGATCGACCGTGACAGCCGTATCGTATTCACCAACAGTAACTTCAACGACATGTTAGGCTACGATATCGAAGAAGAGACACTTTGCTACGATGTCATTATCAACAAGGACGATATCGAACATAACCGCCTCTGCTTCCAGCAATTGCTGGAGGGCAAGCTCAGCCGGTTCCGCAATCAGAATCGATTCGTGCGTAAGGACGGCTCTTCCTTCTGGGGCGATTTCTCTGTGTCGCCAATTCTTGACAGCGACCAGCAATTCACCTCCGCGATCGGTATTATCGCCGACATCGACGAGCGGGTGCGTGCGGAGGAGCAGCTCAAGGAATCGTACCGCAAGCTGAAATCGGCGCAGGAAGAGATCATCCAGCTCGAGAAGAAGAACTCCGCCTTTGCCATGGCGGTTACCGCAAACCACGAGATCAATCAGCCGTTGATGATTCTGCGTGGGAACCTGGAGATGCTCGAGATGAGCATTGCGCCCGGCAATATCGATCCTCGGCAAAAGCGCTACATATCACGCGTGCTGAGCTCCATGGAACGAATCCAGTCCATTCTGGACAAGTTCAAGCAATCGACCGCGATACGGTTCGAAAACTACAGCGAGAACACCCCGATGGTCGTCTTCTCCGAAAAAGAAGACCAGAAAGAAGAGATCGACTGGCAGGACGTCCTGCTCGAAAACAACAACCTCTTCTATTCGCTGGCGCAGAACGCGCAGGCAATCTTCTTCCGGATGTCGTTGCACGACGGCATGCTGGAATATATCAGCCCTTCCGTCGAGGAGATGACCGGCTACACGCAGGAAGAATGCTACGAGCAATCCTATTTCCTCAACAACATCATTCACCCCGACTGGAAGGATCATTTCAATGGGATATGGGCGAATATCGTCATGGGCAAGATCAATCCCTACGACGAGATTGCGATTCAGACGAAAGAAGGCGAGACGATCTGGATTCTCCTGTACCTCGCCGTGATCGACGATATCCTCTCGGATCCGGTCGCCGTGGAAGGCATCATCACGGACATCACGGAAAAGAAGCGCGTACTTCGGACCCTGTCGGAGGAGCGGGATATCTTCATGGAAGGCCCGGTGACAACCTTCAAGTGGCGGATGCTGGAGAGCGGGTTGTTCCTGGAGTACGTGTCGCCCAACATCAGCAAGTACGGATACAGACCGGAAGACCTGGTCGGCAAGGATTACGACGAATGGCTGAAGATCGTCCATCCGGACGACGTGGGCAGAATCCCCGAGAAGAACGAACGGGTCTTTGACATGGTGCGAAACATCCATTCCACCGAGTACCGCATCGTAGCGCCCGACGAAGGAGTCCATTGGGTCTATGACCTCACGGGGGCGGTTCGTAGCAATCTGGACAGGGTCGAGGAATATTTCGGCTATATCCTGGATATCACGGATCGCAAGAAGACGGAACTCGAGCTTCAGCGCAACGAGCATCAGCTCCGGGAAGCGAACGCCGCAAAAGACAGATTCTTCTCCATCATCGCGCACGATCTACGCGGTCCGTTCAGCTCGCTGATGGGCTCTGCGGAGATGCTCTATACGTTCTACGACCGCTTCGACGACGACAAGCGCAACGCCCAGGCGCAGAGGATATTCACCTCCGCGAGTCAGGTGAACAACCTTCTGGACAATCTGCTTGAATGGTCGATCAGCCAGTCGGGCAACATCGTGATCAACGCCGAGTTGATCAAGGTGGAGGGCGTTGTCGATGATATCATCTCACTTTTAAACATCAACGCGGAATCGAAGGGTATCCGGCTCCTGGACGAGGTGCCCAGGATGCAGGTGGTCTATTGCGACCGCAACATGTTCCACACCGTGCTGAGAAACCTTGTCTCCAACGCGATCAAGTTCACATCGAAGGGCGGAAGTGTAATCATCGGCTCGCGCGAGAACGGCGACATGGTCGAGATATGCGTCCGCGATACCGGCACCGGCATTCCCAAGGATCGGATCGAGCATCTGTTCGATCCCGACAAAAACCTCTCCACGGTCGGCACGGCCAAGGAGACGGGAACGGGGCTTGGATTGATCCTGTGCAAGGAGTTTGTCGAGTTGAACGGCGGACAGATCAGGGTTACATCAGAACTCGGTAAGGGAAGTCAATTTTGCTTCACGATTCCCCGCGATAAAATGGACGACCTCAGCGACTGTGCGGAAGAAAACGAGCCAGTCTATAAATGAGCTCCTGTAACGTAAACGGTTTCGCCAGATAATCATCGAATCCCATCTTTTTCAGATCGTCGAGTGACGTGTCCGGCTTGGCGACCGTCATCGCAATAACTGTCGTATTCTTCAATTCTTCATCATCGCGCAGCCTGTTCATGATTGTCAGTAGATCGATTCCGGGTAGATCGCTGCTGTACAGGATCAGCGCCGGTTTGATTTCATGCGCGGCTTCCAGCGCCTGCTCCGCCTCGATTGCCTCGATCAATTCGATAGGCTGTTTCTCGAGAGTGTCGCGAATGATGCGACGGTTCTCCTGCGATTCGTCCGCGATCAGGATGGTCGCCGGCTCGAACTGGATTCTGTCCACATCTCGATTCTCGTTAAGGTACTGGGGGATGTCCCTGCATATCTGGATATCCCTGAACAACAGCTCGAACCTCGTTCCTTCGCCGGGCTTGCTTTGCACCTGGATGGTTCCGTTCATCAGCTCCACGAATCGCTTGGTGATGGTCAGCCCGAGTCCGGTTCCCTTCGGCGCGGAGATGGAATAGGACGGCTCCTGATAGAATGCGTCGAAAATCTTATCGAGGGTCTCTTCCCGGATTCCGATCCCCGTATCCTCCACCGTGAGGTGCAGATCGAGCTGGTCGTCCCCCAGATTCTCCACGTTCGCCTCAATCGAGATGGAGCCTTTCAGCGTAAACTTGACGGCGTTGCTGACGAGGTTCAGCAGGATTTGTCTGAGACGGGTCGTGTCCAGCAATATGAACGCGGGGATGTTCGGGGCGATTATCGTCGATACTTGTATGTTTTTCTTCCTGGCGCGGATTTCGGAGAGGGCGACGACTTCCCTGAGGAGGTCGGTAATCGATAGCGGCTGATATTCGAGCTTGAAGAGCCCGGCCTCGATCTTGGAGAGGTCCAGGACTTCGTCGATGATGTTCAGAAGGCTTTTGCCGCCCATTTGAATCGTGCTGACGTATTCCTTGAGTTTCTCGTCTTCGATCAGCGTGTAGAGCAGATCGGCAAAGCCGAGGACAGCGTGCAGCGGTGTCCTGATCTCATGGCTCATGTTGGCGAGGAATTCGCTCTTCGCCTTGTTGGCGATATCTGCCTTCCGGTGCGCCTCCTGAAGGGCTTGAGCATTGATTTTCGCTTCGCTGATATCGCGTACGGTCGCTTGCAGGACGTCCCGATCCTGGAGCCTGAAGCGGGTCAGCCACACCTCCGCAGGAAATTCCTCGCCTCCCTGTCGTTTGTGTATCCACTCGAATTTGCTGTACCCCGTGGCAAAGGCTTCCTCGATCCGTTCCATCGATAGACGGAAGGAGTTTTTACCGCTGGGCTGCGTCGGTGGCGACAACTCCGCGGGATGCAGCCCGATGAAATGCTCCCGATCATTGGTGTTGAACATCTCGACGGTTTGCTGGTTGCAATCGATGAATCCCTTGCGGTCGAGGATCATGATCGCGTCGGCGGAGGATTCGAACAGCGTGCGGTACTTGACCTCGTTTTCCCGGATGTTTTGCATGAGTTTGCGGATTTCGGTAACGTCCTCGAGCATGACCAGGATGTCGTCAACCGGGGAGCCGTCGCTGATCTTCAGGAGGGTGTATTCAAACCAGCGCTGTTCGCCCGAGTCGAGCCTCTCCAATAAGGGCTGCTTCACAATCGGCACCCCCTCTTCCTTCAAAATGAATTCCAGCGACTGGTAGTGCTCGAACTCCTGAAACGGCCAGACGCTTTCGACAGTCGTGTCCTCATCCGGGTCGTGGGGTAGATTCGCCAGCGTCTTGAATGCCTGATTGTATCCGAGTAAACCTCCATCCAGCCTCTTCCAGAAGATGTTGATCGGAAGGGTGTTGATGATGCTTCGGATGAGAGATTGCGTGTGGCGGAAGCGATTCTTGATATCGTGTTGATCGCTGATATCGCGGATCAGGAAGAAGGCGTTGCCGCTTTCATTGTTGTAAATCGCGTTGATCGACAGGAAGCGTCCGGTGTCTTCCCAGAAGATTTCTTCTTCTTCGAGATGATTACCGTTTTCGAGTTCCCGGATAAGCCCTTGATCGCTGCACTGGAGCAGCTCCAGGATGCGGAATCGCTCTTCCATCTCCTCGATGGAGCGATAACCCAGGATCATGTACAGGTTTGGGTTGGATTTGACGATCTTGAAGGTCTCGATTTCGACGGTGAGGTAGCCGTAGTGTTCGGACGTGAGCAGGATGTCCTCGTTGTCGGCGGTTTGTTCTTCCTTGGGAATACCATGACGGATATTTTCTTCGGTCGCTTCGATCAGGCTGAGGAATCGATGATCGGTATCCCTTTTTGAAAGGCATTCGAGCTGCTCATGTATATTTTGATACTCTTTCAAACTGTGATAGGCTTCGATCGTATTTCCCGTTTTCTCGTAGGCACCGGCGAGAAGTTTGTATATCTCGGCCAGTTTCGGTATCTCGAGATTGTCTTCGTTGTTTCGCAGGATACTCGTAAGGAGCTGAATGCTTCGCTGCGGGTTGGTAGCGGGATTGTCTCTGTCGAGATAAAGTTTTGCCATGGCGGTTGTGACCAGAATATCGCCGCGGTGATTCTGGATTGCCTTGTAGATGGAGAGGCTTTTGGTCAGGTAGTCCATCGCCTGCTCGTATTGCCTGGTATCGTGAAGGAGTCGTCCGATGTTTCCGTTCATCAGGGCGATGATGTCCGGCTGGTTGTTTCGGGTGGCTTCTTCGAGTGTGCGTTCGTAGTAGCGCATCGCGATCTTGTATTGCTGCATTTGGTGATAGTCGATACCGAGATTACCTGTAGTGGAAGTAATCATTCTGGCGTCGGAAATCTCACCGGCGATCGATGCGGCTTCCTTGTGGAATTCGACCGCTTTCTCGTATTCGCCGAGTTTCTGGTAGATGATGCCGAGGTTGTTCAGTATCTGGCAGGAGCACTTCTTTTGGTCGTTATCGCGACAAAGCTCCAGGCAGCGCTGGAAGATGATCAGGCTCGATCCGATGTCCCCTTTGTTGCATGCCAGGATACCGATGTTCTTCATGTGCTCGATCTGCATGGAGACAAGTCTGTCTTTCTGATAGAGATCGAGCGCGGCGTAGTAATCTTGTATAGCCTGCGCGAAATTGGATCTCAGGTAGTTCAGCCGCGACGAGAGCGAAAGGATATCCGCCTGGAGCGTGCTGTCAAATTGCTCCGTTGGAAGCTGACGCAATTGATCCATCTCTTCGATCGCCTCGGATTCGAGCCCTTGCAGGACTTTGATTTCGATGATCTGGATCAGCGCTTGGGCGAGATAAACTGTGCAGTCGAATTGGATTGCCAGTTCGCGTGCTTTGGCAGCGTATTCCAAGGCAATTTTCGCATAGCTCCGGTATTCTTTCGATAGTTCCAGCAGGATCGGGATTCGGTCGGTGCCCCGCTTGTTTTCGAGGTCGCGGACGAGGTTAACAACGTCGGTTTTGTCCAGCATTTCGGGAATACATGGATTGATAATAGTCATGCAATCACCCCCGTATTGTTCGCCTGGCTTTCTGTTGTCACGAGAAACAGCAGACAGTGTCGATTCCGGCAAATCCAACACCTTCGACAATTTGCAATGCCACGAATTCTATGAGTTGATTGTAATAAAGGATTGATAATCTGTCAAAGAAAAAACAGACTACCGGGTTCTGCCGTACGTATCTTATCGGTCTTCCAGCGATTCCTCGATTGCCTTGATCTTGTCGATTGAGCTTTGCAGGATGCGGTCCAGGTCGTTGCTGTGAATCTTGTATCCCATGAGAAGTTTCTGATGCCCCATGTATTGCAGTCCGTCCTTCTGTGACGATTTTCCGATCACCATCGACAGATAGTCGGCCAGCGCGGTGAGATTAACGTACGGGTTGTCGAGTTTCAGCGGGTTGTGGTGGTGCCGTGCGGACAGGACGACATCCTCGGCGAAATTCCAGTCGCGCAGTATCTTGGCGCTTACGTCGGAGTGGGTGAAGCCGAGGACTTTTCGCTCGGCGGTGAGGAAATCGACATGTTCGGTCTCGATCAGGTCGAGCATCTTTCGATATTCGTCTTTGACGTACTGACCGAGGATGATCTTGCCGATATCGTGGAGCAGGCAGGCTGTGTAGAGCAGGGACGAATCGATGTCAGGTTCGAGGTATTGCAGTTCGCCGCCCAGGATTGCCACCGCCAGGCTGTGCTCCCAGAGCTCGCCCGGATAGGATTCGTAGCCGACGATCATATCGTTGAAATAGGGCTTCGCAGCCGACTTGAGGATGATCTCGTTCATTTCGTTGATGCCGATGATGCTCATGGCGAGCCGAAGATCGGTGATCGTCCGAGCCGTGGCGTATTTGGCGGAATTGGCGACGCGGAGGATATTGGCGGTCAGAGACGCATCGACGTGCACGATGTCGGCAAGTTCCTGCATCGTGAAATCTTCCTTTTTCAAGATTACGGTCGCTTTGTGGGCAACTTTACTGAAAGGCGGTAATACCTCGATTCGAGCCATCATTTCCTTGATCGATATCATTCCTTCTCCTTCAACGATTGAGGTCTTTCATGATAATATAAGACATCATCGAATCTTGTAAATCACGAATCCGTTTTTCTGCCCCGTTTTTTTTATTTTGACAAATACTGTTTCAAATAGCATTCTCTGTATCAGAAATTCTTCCGTGGGGGATCGATGCAATGAAATTATCGGAAATGCTATTTACTATTCTCATCATTTTACTCGTTTCGTCCTGTTCCGTCAGCTTCGAGAGCGGTAACGACGAATCGGAAACAAATTTCTGGAAGGAAAACCACTTCGTCCAGAAAAACGTCGAAACCGTGCCGGAAAGTCAGCCGTTCGTGAAAGCGAAGATCGATGGAGAATGGAAGTCCTTCGACTTACAGAGATTCACCGACAGCTTCATGTCGTGGAATATCAAGAGTCGTACGGAAACGCTGGAAGGCTTCATGTCGCATCCGCCCAAACCGCCCCGGCTCGCCGGCCCACACAACGGAATCGTCGCCACATGGGGCAACAAACGCGAAGACAACCTGTTCAGCCTCAACAACGCCGTCAAGGGCATGGGATTCTGCCCGAAGGAATCGACCATCGAGGCGATGATCCAGAAGATGCGCGACACCATGGACGCGCCGTTCCAGGAAAAGCTCGATGTGCTCATGGCATTCTACGAAAACGCCGATTCCCTCTTCCACCTCGACCGGCAGATTTCTCTCGAACTTTACTCAACACCCGAATTCGAAACCCAATCCTTCCTCAACCAGATGAAGTACCCCGTATCGACCGTCGTGTTCCTCGATATACCCTCCTACAAACTGAAGACGATCACCCGCCTGCTACACCCGCAAGACCCCGATCTCACCCAGCAAGAAAGACTCCTGGTCGATTACGTCAATATCGTTCACAGCTATTTCCACGGCGAATTCGACAAGGAATTCACCGCCGTGATCTACTACGTCGTCGGAATCTACGATAACTCTCCCGGCAAAAACGCTCGTGGAACACGCCTGATGCCGCCTCTGCCCTGATCGATCAAACTTCCGAATGTCCGAACGGAGTGAGGTCTTCCGAATGTTTGATCGCTAATCCCGGGCACGCTGTAGGGCGCAGACCTCCGTGTCTGCCCAATCTCTCATGATGGCGCTCAGAGGTTACGCGCTATGAGAAATGGGAGATGCCAAGCTGGAGCTTGGCGGACCATGGGGAGAGGGAGATGCCAAGCTGGAGCTTGGCGGATCGAGAGATGGGCAACCACAGAGGGATTGCCCCTACACCTGATCGCCGATGGTCGTGCCAGCGCTTATATTGCACGGTGTGTAATATTGATGTCATAAAATATTTTTGTTGACAAACATTTTCGGCTATATTGTATCACGAACGAGTTTCAATCGACGATAACACGGAGGTATGATGCAACGAATCAAGGCGTTCATCCTTCTTTTCCTTTTTCTCTATCTTGTCTGGATGTTGCTGACCGACTTCCATTCTCAGCAGGAGTGGATCGTAGGTGGCGTCGTGTCGCTTGTCCTGGCGTTGATCTTCGCATCGCGCGCGCAGGCGATCGGCAGGATCCGGATGAATCCCAAAGCGCTGGTCTATGGGATTCTGTACATCTTCATATTTCTGTGGGAGCTGCTCCGGTCGAACCTCGATGTGGCGCATCGGGTCGTGATGCCATCTCTACCGATCAATCCGGGCATCGTGAAGGTCAGGACGAAGCTCCGGTCGCCGCTGGGCAGGACGGTGCTCGCCAATTCGATCACGCTGACGCCGGGCACGTTGACCGTGGAAGCGAAGGACGACATGCTCTACATCCACTGGATCGACGTGAGCGCAGGCGATACGCAGGCGATCGTGTCGAAGTTTGAGAAGTATCTGGAGGTGATCTTTGGCTGAAATAATCTATCAGGTGGCGGCGTTGATCGCGCTGGTGGCTCTGACGCTGGCTGTGATCCGCATGTTCAAGGGACCCACGATCGCCGACCGCGTTGTGGCGCTGGACGCGATGACGATCATCTCGATATCGCTTCTGGCGTTCATATCCGCGAGTGCGATGCGCATTGTATATCTCGACGTGGCGCTGGTCTATGGACTGATCAGCTTCGTTGGCGTCGTGGCGGTGGCGCGATATCTGGAGAGGGGGTTGTGATGGCGATATTCGGCTCGTTGATGACCCTCGCGGGGTCGATATTCCTGCTTCTGGGTGCGCTTGGACTGCTCCGAATGCCCGATGTCTATAACCGCATGCAGGCGGGAACCAAGGCGACCACGCTGGGCAGCATGCTCTTTCTGATCGGGCTGAGCCTGGGCAGGACGGAGTGCATCTGCATCGGGCGCATGATCCTACTGATCGTGTTTTTGATCTTCACCAACCCGCTATCCTCGCACGCGCTGGCACGGGCGGCGCACTATCTGGGCATCCCGTTGACCGCCAGGAGCGTGCGGGACGAGCTCGCCGAAGACGAGCAGAAGGAGGGAGCATGACGACGATGAACCTGATCCTGGTGGTCTGGCTGGGCGTTCTGATGCTGGCCGCGGCGGTCTTTGCCGTGATCACGAAAAAGGTGCTCTCCGCGATCATCGCGGCGGGTGTGGTCAGTCTTCTGGCGAGCGTGATCTATCTGATCCTCGCGGCGCCGGACGTTGCCATGACCGAAGCGGCGATCGGCAGCGGACTCACCACGGTGGTGTTTCTCTATGCCTACAGTCGCATGAAAGCGGACGGGGAGGATTGATTATGATAACCAGAATCCTCGCATTTGTAGCTGTCATCGGCTTCGCGCTGATGCTGCTTCCGTTGATCCACGAGTTTGTGCCCATGCAGGAGCTGACACCCGTATCCGGCAGCTATGTGGCGAAGGGCCCGGACGAACTGGGCGCGCAGAACATCGTGACATCCGTGGTGGTGACCTACCGTGGACTGGACACCCTGGGCGAAGTGACGGTGCTTTTCATCGCGACCGCAGGCGTGGGATTCCTCCTCGGAAGGCGCAAGGAGAAGAAGCCGAAGCGGAAATCGTCTGAAATCCTCCAGACGGGTGCTTCGTTCCTGATCGCGCTCATCTTCATGTACGGCGTCTATGTGTTCGTGCATGGGCATCTGACGCCGGGCGGCGGATTCCAGGGCGGCGTGGTGATCGCCACCGGTATCCTGTTGATCATGCTTGCCGACGTGAACATGAAATTCAACCACGCCCTCCTGCACTTCGTGGAATCGATCTCGGGCGTCGGGTACGTCATCCTCGGTCTTCTGGGACTGCTGCTGGCATCGACGACGGTGACCGGATTCGGCGACGGCTTTCTCAACAACCGCTTTCTGCCCCTCGGAACCTACGGCAGCCTCTTCAGCGCGGGTGCGATACCACTCATATATTCGCTGGTCGGACTCAAGGTCGGTTCGGAACTGACCGGAATCCTGGACAACATGCAAGAATAGGATTTTCGTATGAACATAACAATACTTTTCGGAGCCATGCTGCTGATCATCGGCATCTGGGCGATGCTGACGCACAAGAACCTGATCCGCATCATCATCGGATTCTCGCTGATGGACACCGGCATCCACGTAATCATGGTCTCGGTGGGCTACATCGGCGGAAAGACCGCGCCCATCCTCGACAAGGCGGTCGATAAGGCGAGCGCGCTGACCAGGGTGGTCGATCCCATTCCGTCAGCGCTGGTTCTCACCGCGATCGTGATCGGTCTGGCGGTCACCGCGCTGATGCTGTCCTACGCCGTGCGCATGGTGCAGAAGGGCAAATCGCTCTCCATAGACGATTATCAGGAGTCACGATGGTAAACCCGATCTATCTATTCGTTATCGCACTGGGCGGCGCGTTTCTGATCGGTCCTTCCGACCGCATGGGACGGCAGTTTTCCGTCTGGCTTACAGCGCTGATCATGGCGCTCATGACCTGGATCGCCGGATCGTGGTTCTTCTCGCTATCGAACGGCGCTGAAGCCGCGCAGATATTCACCGCCGGGCTTCGTCCACCCGTATCGATCAACCTCTTCATGGGCTACCGGGAAGCGCTGATCCTCATGCTTTCCAACGCGGCGGGTCTCTTGGGCGTGTTCGCGCTCAAGAGGCGATTTCAAGAACTCCCCGCGTACGCGATGATGCTCTACGTGGCGATGATCGCCGGCGTGAACGGAATCGTCATGACGCGCGATATCTTCAACCTCTTCGTGTTCATCGAGATCAATTCGATCGCCACCTATGCCCTGATCGCGCTGGAACCGAGTCGCAAAGCACTTTCCGCCGGATTCAAGTACATGATCGCCGGCAGTATCGCGTCGATCTTGTTCCTGCTCGGTACTATTTTCATCTACCGGCTGGGTGGTACGCTGAACATCGACCAGCTCTCCGGCATGGGAATCGCCGCAATGGGCAAGATCGGATGGCTGGCGGTCTTCCTGCTCCTGACGTCGATCCTGATTGAGCTAAAGCCGTTCCCCGCCAACGGATGGGCGCTGGATGTCTATGAAAGCGCGCACGGCAGCGTTCTGGCACTGATATCGTCCGCCAACGCGGGTGCGATGTTCTACGCGCTCTACAAGCTTATGCCCGTGATCGGCGACGGTTTTCTGAACCTGATCGCGGTGGTCGGACTGGTCACATTCTTTTTCTCGAATCTACTCGGCATCCGGCAGCAGATTTTCAAACGCCTCCTGGGCTACAGTTCCGTCGGTCAGATCGGCCTGATGATGGGCGTCTGGGCGCTTATGACAAGGCTCGGGTACGACGAAGCCCTGATCATGATCATCACCGGCGCGATCTTCATCAATCACTTTCTCGCCAAGGCGGGGCTGTTCTGGCTGTCCGAGACGGACTGGGGCGCGATTCGCAATCAGCCTGAGAAGCTCTTCAGCTTCGGCGTTTTGATCTTTGCGCTGGCAGGTTTCCCGCCGTTTCCGACCTTCTGGGCGAAATGGAACCTGGTGCTCCGGCTTATGGACAGCGGCGCTTACCTTGCGCTGGTCGCGATTCTGCTCGGTTCGATGTTCGAGATTTTCATGCTGTTCAAGTGGTTTGGAAAGGCGATTCACTCGAGCACGGACCGCGAGGTCGAGACCCTGCATGGCTTCGAGTTTCCATCGCGAATCTTCATGCTGGCGCTGGTCGTGGTGGGCTTGCGCGCGAGCTGCTATTTCGTGCCGGGTGAGCTTATGAACTCGATACCATCCTGCCTGGCCGTGGCTGCTCCCCTCATCGGCGCTGCGTTCATCTATCTTCTCGACTGGCTTCCCGGCAAGATCAAGGCGGGGCTGACCATCATTCTCACCGGACTGTATCTGTACATCGTGCTACCCGCGATCCAGCCGCTACCGACGCTGTTCATGGCGATTTTCGCACTCGGCGGGATGCTGGTGACCTTCGCCAGCATGTACCGCAAGATCGATTCGCGCGGGTTCTATCCGCTTCTGCTCATGATGATCCTGTCGCTGATGAATCTCACCGTCTCCGGGACGACGCTCGAATTCTTCACTGCGTGGGAGTTCATGACGCTGAGCTCGTACCTGCTGCTGCTGCGCGGGAAAAACGCGGGCGAGCACGCGCTCCGGTATGTCATGTTCTCTATGGGTGCCGCGTTCCTGATCATGAGCGGTTTTGCGACGATGGGCACCACCGATTTCCACAGCCTGCTCAACTCTTATCATTCGTTCCATTGGGGCTTCGTCCTGGTGGGGCTGGGCATGCTGGTCAAGATGGGCGGTATCGGATTCCACGTGTGGTTACCGGGTGCTTATGCCGAGGCGGAAGACGATATCTCGACCTTCTTCTCCGCCATTCTGAGCAAGGCGGCGGTCTATGGACTGCTGCTGGCGACGATGATCTACACGATCAACTACCACGGCGGATTCGATCTGCGCAGCATCCTGGGCTGGCTGGGAGTCCTGACGGCTGTCTTCGGCGCGCTGATGGCGGTTTTTCAGGAGGATATCAAACGGCTCCTGGCGTATTCGAGCATGAGCCAACTCGGCTACATCGTGCTCGCGCTCGCCATGGCGGATCAACTCGGCTGGACGACAGCGCTCTACATCACCGTCTTACACGTGATGTTCAAGGGGATGTTGTTCCTCGCGGTAGCGGGTATCGTGCAGGCGACCGGTACGCGTCTGATGTACCGGATGGGCGGCTTGATCAAGAGGATGCCCTTGAGCTTCATCTCGGTGCTGATCGCGATCATTGCCGTCTCGGGCGTGCCGCCGTTGGCCGGATTCGGTGCCAAGTGGATGCTCTACACGGCCCTGATCCAGAAGGGTTGGTACCTGCGAGCGGGTGTCGCGTTCTTCTCGAGCGCGATCGCGTTCCTGTACCTTTTCCGCCTGATCCACAGCATGTTCCTCGGGCAACTGAAATACGAACATCGCAACGTGCGTGAAGCCTCGCCCTGGCTGATCGCGCCACAGTTCGTGCTGCTCTTTGCGATCATGATCGTATCGACTTTCCCGAAACTGCTTCTCGAACCGCTGGGCGCGATCCTTCCGAGGTCGATTCCGGGCGCGGTGGCGTGGCAGGAGGGCACGATGCTTTCGAGTCTCGGCTACTGGAACGGCACGCTGGTTATGTACGTGACGATGGGTGTGTTCGCACTGGTGCTCCTGTGGTTGATCCTATGGCTGCGGCAGGTGAAGAAGGTCGGGCAGTTCAACATCGTCTATGCCGCCGAGAGACCGATGCTCCCCGAAACAACCCACTACGCGTACGACTTCTTCCCTTATTACCGGAAGGCGTTGGGCGGACTGGTCAAGTCGCGCGCGACCTCGTTCTGGAACGGCGTGGCGGAGTGGACATCCTCGACCGCGGGCGTGATCCGGCAGATATACACCGGCAACGCGCAGACATACGCGATGCAGATATTCCTTTATATAATCGTACTTTATCTTGCATTCGGAGTTAACCTATGACCCACATTTTAATCCTGATCGGCAACGCCCTCCTGACCCTGTTCGTGGTGATGAACTGGGGTCTGATCATGGGCGGAATGGTGCGCAAGATCGTCGCCCGTGTGCATGGACGCTACGGTCCGCCCGTGTGGCAGCCGTACATCGACATTATCAAGACGCTCGGAAACCGCACCAGTGTGATCCACGGCGTGATGTTCTTCCTGGGACCGGTCTTCCGGCTGGCAGGCGGTATCGGAACGCTGATGTTCATCCCGGTGCTGTTCGGCTCGACCGTGTTCGCCAACTTCAGTTTCTCGGGCGACCTTCTCCTGGTGATGTACTTCATCTTCTTCGGGCAGCTCGGAATGGCGCTCGGTGCGGGCGAGAGCGGACATCCCTACAGCGCGCTCGCGGTGGGCAGGGGGCTGGCGCAGATGACCGCGTTCGAAGTGCCTTTCGCGCTCTCGGTGATCTCGCTGGCGATCCAGCACGGAACCCTTTCCATCACCGGCATCGTGGCGGCGCAGCAGGGCGGAATTTTCAGTTGGACGCTCTTCACCAATCCCGTCGCGACCATCGCCGCCATCATCGCTATGCTGGGCATGAACATGCATTCGCCCTTCGATATCGTGCTGGCGCCGCAGGAGATTCCCATCGGGCCGCCCACCGAGTTCCAGAGCAGCTTCCTCGGTCTCTTGCAGACCAACCGCGCCATCTTCACCGGCGCGAAACTAGTGCTCTTCATGAACCTCTATCTGGGCGGATCGTCGATCGGAAACGGCGGCTTTGCAGGCTATGCGCTGGCGATCGTCACCATGATGGCGAAGACCTTCAGCCTGTACATGATCTCGGTGTTTGTCGGCGTGGCGTACCCGCGCTTCCGAACCGAACAATCGATCCGGTTTTTCCTCGGCGTGCCCACCGTGCTGGGCATCATCGCCATACTGATTTTCTGGATTTGGTAGGAGTGCAATATGGACGAAGAAATCAAGAAACCTTACGACGAAATGGAACTTGGCGAACTGCTCGAATCGCAACCGACGGATCCGGTATTGTTCTGTCAGGACGCGCCCAAGCCGAGTAAGCCGCTGGGGAAATACATGGAGAAGTTCCTCAACTGGGCGCGCGCCAATTCGCTTTGGATTCTGGGCTTTGGAACCGGTTGCGGTGCGGTGGAGCTGCGTCCCCTGATGACGGCTCGTTTCGATATGTATCGATACGGAATCGCCGGAAGGCCCACGCCACGACAGTCGTCGGTCTTTATTATCGGCGGCTATGCGTCGGTGAAGACGCTCAAGAGGATCATCCGCAGCTACGAGCAGATGCAGGGGCCGAAGTTCGTGATTGGGTTGGGGAGCTGTACAATCAACGGCGGCATGTACTGGGACAGCTATAACACCATCAATCGGATCGACGCGTACATCCCGGTCGATGTCTATATCACGGGCTGCATGCCGCGTCCGGAAGCGCTGATTGCCGGATTCAACAAGCTCAAGGAGCTGATCAGGGAAGGCAAGGCGGAGGGCGCGAACAAGTACGCCGAGAATTTCGAGTGGTACAAAGCGAATCAGAAGAAGATCATAAAAGACTGGAACATGCCAGACTACAATTGGTAAGAGATTATGAAAAGATTGATTGAAGAAATTTTAGAGCGCTATCCGGTGACCGATTCGAAGGTGTCGCGTCCGGATCAGGCTTGGATCACCGTCCCGAAGGACAAGCTCGTGGATATCCTCTGCTGGCTGCAACGAACTCGGGGATTTACGCACCTGGCGTTTTTCACCGTGGTCGATTACCTCGAGCAGGGGAAATTCCAGCTCACCTACATGCTGCACAACTACGCGGATCACCTCGATCTGGGCGTGCGTGTGTTGATCGACCGCGAGAACGCCACAATGGAGTCGATTCATCACCTGTGGGAGCACGCGCAAACCTTCCAGCGCGAGTGGAAGGAGATGTTCGGGATCGATTTCCCGGGAAGTCCGCGCGTGGATGAGCCCCTGATTCTGGAGGGATGGGACGGACCGCCGCCCTATCGACGCGACTTCGATACGAAAAAGTATTCGGAGGAGACCTATTTCCCGCGCCCGGGCCGCGAATCGCACGAACCGCGCGAACACATGAAGAAGAAACTTTATCCAGACCCGGAGGAGTCATGATCAAGCCGAAAGAAAACATCGATCTCCGCTCGGGCAAATACTTGAAAATCTGGCAGGGTCCGAACCACCCCGGCATCACCGGCAACATGTCGCTGGAGCTGACTGTCTGCGGCGACGAGATCGTCGATGCGACCACGCACGTGGGCTACCTTCATCGCGGATTCGAAAAGCTGATGGAGCGCAGGACGTACATCCAGTGCTTCCCGATCGTGTGCCGTATCGCGGTGCCGGAGCCGGATTACAACGAATATTGCTTTACCGCCGCCACGGAAGAACTGGGCGGTATCGAGATACCCGAGCGAGCCGTCTGGCTCCGTATGCTGATCCTGGAGATGTCGCGCCTGGCGAGTTTCCTGATGTGGATCGGCGGGCAGGCGGGCGCATTCGGAATGGGTACGCTCGGACAATGGACTGTCGCGCACCGCGACTTCATGCTCGATCTCTTCGAAGAGCTGACCGGCGGTCGCGTCTATCACATGTACATCATCCCGGGCGGTGTTCGCGCACCGCTTCCGGAGGGATTCGAGGAACGTGCGCGCAAGGTGCTGGACAAGGTGGAGAAGCTACTCGACGAGATCGAGACGGTGATGTTCCACAGTGCTGTGTTCAAGATGCGCGCGAAGGGTCTGGGCATCATCACGCAGGACATGGTCGATCGCTACGGACTGGTCGGACCCAACGCCCGTTCGACAGGACTGGCGCGCGACGTGCGCAAGGATCAGCCCTACCTCTACTACGACCGGCTCGATTTCGAGGTGATGACCGACACCCATTCGGACGCTTACACCAGAGCCTATCTGCGCTGGAAAGAGATGCATCAGGCGATCGGACTGATCCGGCAGATTTTACGGAGGATGCCGGACGCGGGGGCGTTCCACGTGAAGGTTCCCAACGTGTTGCACTGGAAGATTCCGGCGGGCGAGGCATACGTCAAGGCGGAGAGCACGCGCGGCGAGTACGGATTCTATATCGCCGCCGACGGAACCGCGTACCCGCGGCGTGTCTATGTGCGCGGACCGAGCTATTCAACGGCGATACCCTTCATGGAGGACCTCCTGCGGGGCGTCAACATCGCGGATGTGGCGGGGCTGAACGTCTCGCTGCACACCTATCCGCCCGAAATAGAACGATAACGGGAGTCGAGATGAGCTTGCGAGATATACTTTCACCGTTTTACGTCTGGAAACGTGCGTTTTCCAAGCCCTACGTAGTCAATAAGCCGCTGGACGAGCGTCCGGGCGCGCCGCGCTATCGTGGATTTCACAAGAACGACATGGATAAGTGCATCGGCTGCGGAACCTGCTCGGATATCTGCCAGAACGCCGCCATCGACATGGTGCCGGTGGAGGGGCAGGAGACCACCAGAGGCGACAGCGGTCTGCGGCCGAAGATCGATTACGGACGCTGCTGCTGGTGCGCGCTGTGTGTGGATGTCTGCACGACCGGTTCGCTGACCATGTCCAACGAATACACCTGGGTCGATACGGACGCGGATGTGTTCCGATTCGTTCCGGGCGCGGAAGAGAAGCCGTGGGACAAGTCCGATCTGGGCTACCAACGGGCGGAGAATTATTCATTATTGCATCACGACAGAGTTCCGATGCCGATGGAAGATTTCGATGAGGGGATTCAGTCATTCGTGGAGATGGTCAGGGGATACTCGAAGGGGCAGGCGCAAAGGGAAGCCGATCGCTGCGTGCAGTGCGGAATTTGCGTGGCGGCCTGTCCGGCTCACATGGATATCCCGGACTATATCAAGGCCGTGCGGGAGGGCGATCTGGAGGAGGGGCTCCGTTTGCTCTACCGCACGAATCCGATGAGTGCCACCTGCGGTCGTATCTGCACCCACAAGTGCGAGGAAAGCTGCGCCATGGTCCACCTTGGCGACGCGATCTCGATCCGCTGGCTCAAGCGCTATATCATCGACCAGATTCCGGACAGCGAGTTCGGCAGAATTTTGGGCGAGGAGTTCGCTCACAACGGTAGGAAGGTGTCGATCGTCGGCGCCGGTCCGGGCGGCCTGGCGGCTGCTTACTACCTCATCCTGATGGGCTATGACGTGACGATCTACGAGGCGCGTTCGAAGGCCGGTGGCATGCTGCGCTACGGTGTACCCGAGTATCGTCTGCCCGGGCTTCAGCTCGACCGCGACATCGATCACATCGTCAAGCTGGGCGTGGAGATGAAGTACAACACACGCGTCGGCGAGGATATCGATTTCGACAAGCTATACGACGACTCGGATGCGGTATTCATCGCCATCGGACTCGATCAGCCCTACTACATGGGCATCGAAGGCGAGGATCTTCCCGGCGTCATCCCGGGCTTGAAGCTACTGGACGACGTCACCGAAGGACGCGATCCGGGCATCGGCAAGCGGGTCGCGGTGATCGGCGGCGGAAACGTCGCCATGGACGCCTGCCGGGTGTCGCGCAGACTGGGCAGCGATGTCACGCTCTTGTACCGCAGGAGGGAAGAGGACATGCCGGCGGACGAAGAGGAAGTCCACGATTCGAAGATGGAAGGCGTGAACATCGTCACCAAGGCGATTCCGATCAGGATCGAGAAAGGCGATCCGCTGACCTTCGTGTGGGGCGAAGCGGAGATGGTCGATCAGGGCCCGGGTAAGAGGCCGAATCCCGTTCTGATGGAGGAAAGAATCCATCACGACTCGTTCGACACCATCATCAGTGCGATCGGACAGGGCGGCGATTTCCGGTTTATTCCGGAATCGGTGGCAGAGACTGTGAAGGTCAAGCGTGGCAAGATATCCGTGCACGAATGGAATCGAACCGGCAATGCAAAAGTCTTCGCCGGCGGTGATATCGCGAACAGCAACGCCGACGCGATCAGCGCCATCGCGGACGGACACCGCGCGGCAAGAGGGATCGACAATATGCTGAAAGGCAAAATATAGATTCGTACAAATCCACTAGTACAACGAAAAAAACGGCTCCTCGAAGGGGGAGCCGTTTAATATGAAAAGGAACGAAATTATTTTGGCTGGGCTCGTGTCCCGTATCGGATGATGTCGATCGCATTTTTCTTGAGTTCCTCGAGCGAAACATTGTCCCGATGGATCGACCATAACGTCAGGAAGAAGTCAACCGTACCGAAAATGATATAGGTAAGCGCCTGGGTGTTGAGCGGACGAAGAACGCCAGCCTCAACCGCATCGTCGCATAGCTCGTGCAAGAAATTCAAATAGCCTTGAAGCGGCCAGTAATCGGGATAACGATCGTAGAATTCCGGACTCTGACGGAGCTCGACCGCCATGAACTTGGCGATGTGCGGATTCTCGGTAAACAGCTCGATGTGCAGATCGAAGAATTTGTCCAGTCTCGCGGCAGGACTTTCTTCCTGGTTCACGCGGCTCTTGATACTCTTGAGTTTATCCTCGAACAGGTGCTCGAACGCCTTCATCAAGAGTTCGTCCTTGTTCTTGAAGTACAGATAAACCGTTCCGTCCGCGACGCGAGCCTGCTTGGCTATCTCCGAAATCTTTGCCCGGTGGAATCCCTTCTTAGCAAATGTTTCAATTGCAGCTTCGATGATCGACTTGCGCTTTTTCTCTTGCTTTTTCGTCATTCTCTCAGAGTGTTTTGTAATTTTTCGCACGTTATACCTCCTCGCCTTTCCCAAATACAAAACTCAACTATACCTGAAATCAGTCAATGCATTTGTTTCCCTATCAATTACCGCGTCCTTTTCAGCTCCTGGTTTCATTGTTGTTGGGGGTCGCTGCCTATGAGCAGACATGCGTATAGTACTAATATACAATTGAATGCCCGTTCAGCCAACCCGAATGTTGAACTATTTCCAGAAATATTATTTTCTCATAACGTTTTGTCGTAAACGTATATTCATGAAACGGCTCACTCTTCGTCCTTCTGTAACGATTTATTATGGATAATACTAGTGATCTCCGCACCGACAAAGATGATCTGAACCGTGTAGTAGAGCCAGAACAGGAGCAGCAGGATCGACCCGGCGGTTCCGTACAGCGAACCGAGCATGCTTCTGGAGAGGTAGAGTCCGATCATGTGCTGCCCGATGAGGAAAAGGATCGTTGTGGTGATCGCGCCGGGAATAACCTCCCGCCATCGGGTTCTCGAAGATGGAAGATAGTGGAAGATCACCACGAACAGCATCGTGATGATCAGGAATCCACCGACAACGTTGAGGGCTTCAAGAATCCCGGGAAATCCAGGCATCAGATGATCGAGGTAGTGTACGATCGTCGTGATGACCGTGCTCACGAAAATGACGATAACCACCAGGAAACCGATCCCGACCACGATCAGAATGGAATAGAATCGCTCGATCAAGCCATGGACGATGGGATTGCGCGAGCTGGACGGAACCTCCAGGATAGTGTTCATCGCGTCCCGAAGTTGAAAGAATACCCGTGATGCCCCGAACAGCAGGAAAACGAACCCGAAAAACGCCGTGAGCAGGTTCGGCGATTCGGCGGCTCGTTCACTCAGAAAAAAACGAATCACTTCCTCGGATTGCGGTCCGATGGTATCGCGGATTCTCTCCATGAGCGCGACGCGTGCCGATTCCTCACCGTAGAAGAATCCGGATATCGAGATGGCTATCATCGCCAGCGGTGCCAGCGAAAAGAGCGTGTAGAACGCTACCGCCGCCGCGATGGCCGAATTCTTGTGCTTCGTCCAGTTATCGAGAATTCGGATTAAAAGAGACCAGAGTGTTTTCATCCGATGTTTCATGACAATATCTTGAAGTTGGAATTCTGGCAGTCAAGAAACATTGAACATGATGCGCACTGTGGGCATTATCCCTCGGCGATTTCTTGAGACGGGTGTTCCTGCTGCAGATAGTCTTGAATGCGTTTGTGGATACGGACGAGTTGCTGATGGATATCATCGCGATTGCCTTCTGAATACTCCTGAAGCACGTTGATAATCTCACGTTCCTTCAGATTGATCGTGAAGCAAAACATCCGCATATGGTTTTGCTGGATGTCGAAAATGTCACTGATATCGCTTATCTGGCTCAGTTCAATCGAGCGGCTATCCGATAAGTGGATTTGTCCCGTCATGATTCCATCCTGTTATTATTTATAAAAACCTGGTGGGCGAAGCTGTCCGGCAGTCCATTAAATATAACATATTGCAAGGGCGATGCCAATTGTCTCGGAGGGGGATATGCGGGTCTATACTGCTGACGGGTAAGGAGTTGGGTGAAACATTGTTGGATGCTAACTTTTCGTGCGAATCGTTCAGAATGCGCGAGTCGGTCAAAATGATCATTCAAAATGACGTGAGGTTCAGATATCGATTTTCAATTCTCCGTATTTTCCGTCGTAGCCGGGCGGATCGAATCGGAACTTCCCCTGCTGAACCTGAAGGATGGAATCGAGAACAATGCCCGGGACCCTTTTGTCGAGGTTTGGTCGCACATCGTCGGATGTCCACAGTGCGATTTCGGAGGGATAGACCGTCATGATAGCGTCAAAGATTTTCCGCACGCGCTTCGAAGAAGAATTCTTCACTCCGAGCGCTGCCGCGATGACCTCGACCAGCGGTATGAGGTGCAGGAACTTGCGAGGAATCGGTTCCAGCGATGGGTCTTGCAGTGCCTGACAGCGGTCGAACACGCCCTGATGCATAGGCTTGCCGCACACCGTGCAACGGTAGTCGTCCGGCGGATCGGCGTAGAAGATCGAATGCGGGTCGGCCGCGTTGGGCTTGTCGTGTCCGGTCATGAAATATCTGCCCTCGGCGGGATTGAACTCGGCGGTCATGGCAACGCGATTGTCGCGCAGTGCTTCGACGATGCCACGGTAGTCGAACGAGTCTGCTTCGAGGATGGTGAACTCTCTGCCGATGCGATTCAGTGCCGCGCTATGGCAGTCGCTGTTGGAGATCATGGTGAGCTTATGGAAATCGGGGATTCGCTCGAGCATGAACGGGTCGGCGCTGAGCCCGGTTTCGATGACGCGGATGTTCGGGGTGAAATCGCCGTAGAATTCGTTGATGGAGCGCAGTTCATTGCGACTTCCCATGATCCCGTCCGGCGTCATCACGTGGGCGGGAACGATCTCGATGTACGGATCGATAGCCTGTATCTCGAACAGCCGATCCTGCAATTCTTTAGGGTCTGCGGTCACGATGAAGGGCCTGCCGATGGTGTTCTTGTCGCCACGGTGCAGCATGATTTTCTGCATCGATTCGACGGAGCGGAGATTGGGGAAGAGGATGACGTGGTGGGCGACGGTGCGCTTGCGATAGCCTTCGATCTGCGTGGAGAGGATCACCTCGGTTTGCAGAAGAAAGCGCGATGCATCCCCTTCCAGCGCGAAGAGTCCCGGTTCTTCTTCGCGCAGAAGGGTACGTAATTCCTGGGTGCGAACAGGGAAGAGGCAGTCGCCTGTTCCGAAGACATCGATCCCCTTTCGTTTCATCGTTTGGGAGACGTCTTCAAGGCGTATCTGTCCCACGCCACCCGCGTAACCGGAATGCGAGTGGAGATCGACCGCGATTCGCATGATGCCTATTTCAGACCTTTCAACTCTTCGCGCACGAAGTCAACAAGACTCTGGATGTAATCCGAGCTGAAATCGAACCGGATTCCGGCGGCTTCGTATAGCTCGTTAACGGGCTTCGTGTAGAGCAGGCTGAGGAAATTCTCGTATTGCTCGACAGCCTTCTTCGGGTCCTGCCGGTAGTTGCGGTAGATGGACAGCGCGCCGAGCTGCGAGATGCCGTACTCGATGTAGTAGAAGGGTGTCTCGAAGATATGGAGCTGTCGTTTCCACAGGTTCTTGCGGTAGGGCGTCAACCCGCTCCAGTCAACGCCGGTTTCAAAACGATCCAGCAGGCTCAGGAAGTGATCCTCGCGCTCTTGTGCCGTGTGCTCCGGATTGAGGTATGCCCAGTGCTGGAAGGCGTCGATGATCATGCACCAGGGCAGGAAACTCACGGTGCCTTCGAGCTGTTCGCGCTTGGCTTTTTTCAGGTCCTCTTCGTTGTCGTAAAATTCATCCCAGTAGTCCATCGAGATCAGTTCCATGGCCATGGAGGCGAGTTCCGCCACCTCGCTCGGTTCTTCGCGGTAGTGGGTGATGCCGGTGTTCTTCATTTTGGATGCGTGCAGCGCGTGTCCCGCTTCGTGCAGGAGCGTACTGACATCGTCCTGGACACCGACCGAGTTCATGAAGATGAAGGATGCGCCCCATTCGCTGAGCGGGTAGTTGTATCCGCCCGGCGCTTTTCCCTTGCGGTTGTCCAGATCGAGGAAGCCGGTGTTTTTCATGAGCTGAATCTGCTTGCCGAAATCGGGTTTGATCTTGCTCAGGATGCGGATGGATTTCTCGATCAGTTCGTCTGTGTTCTTGAACGGCTTGAGTATCTTGCCGTCCGGATCGACGGAGGTGTCCCACGGTCTCAGGGTGTCGAGTCCGAGCTTCTCCTTTCGCTCCTGGTTCATCTCGATCAGGAAGGGAATGACATGCTTCTCGACGGATTCGTGGAACCGGTAGAGGTCCTCCGGCGTATAGGAGAAGCGTCCGTTCAGCCGGTGCATGTAGTCGCGGAAGTTCTCGAATCCTGTGTTCTTCGCGATCCGAACCCGCAGCTCTTTCATTCTGTCGAAGAGCTCGTCGAACTGCTCGCTCTTTTCGGCGACCTTGTCGTGGATCAGGTGCCAGACGGCCTCGCGCACGGTTCTATCCTGCTTTTTCAGGTAGATCGATAGCTGGCGTAGGGTCTGTTCTTTGCCTTCGTATTCGGCGGTGAGGCCACCGGACAGGGCGCCGTATTTGTTGGCGAGTTCACGTTCCTGCTGCATCAGCGGGGTGTTTTCTTCGCGGAAGAGCTCGATATCCACAGCGATGATCTTGTTCAGGAGGTCGTACTTCTCATCGAGGTCCTTGCGATACGGGCTGTCGTAGAATTTCTTCATCACGTCGAAGATCGGTTTCTTCGCCTGGCTGACGATCTCGGAGTAGAAGGTGTTGAACGCCTCTTCCTTTTCCGGTTTGTCGGCATGGCAGGACATATCGATGTAGCGTCTTGCCATCTCGTCGGAGGTGATGAAGTGCAGCTCGCTGTATTGCTCGATCAGGTCGATCAGGTCGTCGGCGGAATGGATTTCAAGCTTCATTAAGCGCTTGAATTCGGCATCGACCTGTTCCCAGTGGGTAGGATTGAAATCCTCGGAGTAGTATTTTCTCGGGTATTTCTTCAGGGTTTCGATTTGGCTGTTTGACATGATATCTCCTTATGTTATAATTCTTTGAATGCAATGATCAGCGAATCCTCGTGGAATTCCGCCGGGTTGATGAATATCTCGAGTTGCAGGAGCTTGCCGCTCTTGGTCAGCCCCGTGCCCGGAAACCATCTTGTCATGGATCCGGTCATGTACGCGATCAGGCTTTTGCGGATTCCCTCAACCATCTCGATCGTGATATAATTGTGAAACGTTGAAACCATCTCCTGCGGATGTTCGAGCTCGAAAAGACGCAAGCAGGCATCGTTCGTATCCAGAATGTGCATTTTCTGTGTGCGGTTCTGGATAGCGCCGAGGTTTGATTCGAGCAGCTCATCCGGATCGACATTGCTTTCGTATTTATTCTGTTTAAGCTTATTACCCGTGACCGAATCCTGAACGATCAACATGGGCAGCGGGTTGTTCCGAAAGAGGATACGGTTGAAGCTATACTGCTCGTCGAGTCGCTCGCTGTTAATACGGTAGTCGTTGATATCGACGGAGCAGCAGAGTATTCGCTCGATCTTTCCCCGGTTGTTTTTCTGGGCGATCAGGCTGCTGGATACCCAGCGGTAGTCGTCGAATTTTGTCAGAATACGATAGGCGATTGTAGTCGAGAACAGGTTGCGTTTGCTGGTCTCCGCATCGAAGAAGAAGTTCCGGATCAGGCTGCGATCCTCCGGGTGGACCATTTCGATCATGCTCTCATTGGTGAACGCGTTGAGTTCCTCGTACGTGAAGCCGTAGTGATTCACGCTGTGTTCGTTGGTGAACTCGAGCTTGTTTTCCAGGACATTGAAGGAGAAGATCGAGAGGTTTGTAACGTTCTTGAGGACATCCACGATGTTCCCCTGCTCGACGCTGTAGTTTTCCAGAATCTTGAGATAGTGGGTGATATCGGTGACGATCGCCATGACGCCGTTCGGGTTTCCGAAGGCATCGTGGAGGGTCGTCGGGGAAATAGTCAGCCAGATTCGCTCGCCGTTTTTCTTCTGGATCGTGATTTCGTACTTCTTGTCTCCCTTCTTCGGGCGCTCGGAACGCATCCGTTTGACTTTCTTCGATTGTGTCGGCTCGAAGAAATCCCAAATCTTGCTGCCGAGGTAATCCTCTTCCGAATACCCGGTCAATTCGCAGAGGGCACGGTTGACCAGCGTGAAACGCTCTTCGCGATCGATGATCACCAGACCTTCGTGGATGTTCTCCATGAGTGTGCGGTAGTTCTGCATGGTTTCGAAGAGCTGTCTGCGGGACGTCTCCCGGTCGAGGAAGCTCGATATCCAGTTTGAAAAGACCAGCAACGTATCCATCGAAAAGGTCTCGATCTTCCGTATATCCACCAGGAACACGAGGATACCGAGTAGTCGTTGGTCGGTGCGCATCGGGATCATGTGACTGACGGGGATGCCGGGCTTGTCCAATTGATAATACCGCGACTTGGCTTCTGTCGTAAAGAACTCGTCCGGAAGGAAATCCTTGTGGATCATTTTGGGATATTCCATGTCCTGCTGGTCGCCGAGACAGAAAGACGACAATTGGAATTTCTGGAGATCGTTGTACATGTAGATTGCGCAGGTCTGTACGCCTTTGATGCGGCAGATCGTACGCAGGATATCGTTGAGCGAACCTTCCGTATTGCTCATGTGTTGAAGTGCGTCGAGAATCTCGTACTGGACCTGAAGGAAATCCTCTGCCTGATCGAAACTCTTTTTATCGAATTTGGTTGCGGTGGTAGGTGTTTCGACCTTCTGGAGCGGATTGAAAAACGGTTCCAGCCGTGGCTTCAGATACGCCGATTTCCCGAAATCGAAGAAGGTGATCAGGCAGTATTTGCCTTTCTCGATCCAGACGCAGGATACGATGAGATGGTGCTCTTCCAAACGGCTGCCCCGCGGTGCGTAGCAGATCGTGAAATTCCCCGAATTCTTCAGATCCAGGCGCGGGACAATCTGGGTGCCCAACACGTTGTCGAGCGTTTTCCCGGTTGTCGTGATCCGATCCTGTTTGAAAAACCGGTTGAAAGGGTGATTGGTGGAGATAATCCGCCCGAGCGGCATCTGGATCAGAACCGTCGGCTCGTTGATCTCCCGAATCACCTTGTTGTAGTGCGAGAGCTTCTTCTCCTGCAACGGATTACCCATCGTTAGTCCTTTGGCGGGGCGTTCAGAACGGATTTAACCGACACGTCGCTGTTGCTCGAGCGTTTACGGAAGAGGTTGACCAGCAGCTCGCCGATCAAGCCGATCGAGAGGAACTGCATGCCGACCATGATCATTAGCAGTCCCAGCAGCAGTAGCGGGCGATTGTACAGCGGCTGACCGAATCCGAATTTGAGGATGGTCAGATACAATTCGATGATGAAGCCGATCGCCATGGTAACGATGCCCCAGCCGCCGAAAAGGTAGAGCGGACTTCGCGTATAGCCCGTAATCATGCGGACCGTCAGGAGGTCCAGAAATCCCCGCATGTAGCGCTCGACACCGTACTTGGTCTTGCCGTGCTCGCGCGGACGATGATCGACCGGTATCTCCGCGATGCGGTAGCCCTTCGAGTTCGCCAGCACCGGGATATAGCGGTGCAGCTCGCCATAGACGTCGATCTCCTCCACGATTTCCTTTCGGTAGGCTTTGAAGCCGCAATTGTAGTCGTGAAGCCGTAGCTTGAAGACCCACGAAGTCACGCGGTTGAAGAAGCGCGAAAGGACCTTCTTCTCGATCGGGTCGTGACGCTTCTTCTTCCAACCGGAAACCAGGTCGTATCCCTCGTCGAGTTTTTCAAGGAATTTCCCGATCTCGGCGGGGTTGTCCTGCAAATCGGCGTCCAGCGTAAAGACGATGTTGCCCGACGCGTACTGGAACCCTTCCTTCAGAGCCGCGGACTTTCCGAAATTCCGCCGGAACCGGATCACGATTACGCGCGGGTCTTCCTTCGCAAGCGCTTGCATCTTCTCGTAGCTGCTGTCGGTGCTGCCGTCATCGACGAAGATGAATTCTTTCTCGTGGTCTTCGGTATTTCGCATGATCTCGTCGTAGAGGGTATGGATGGTTTCTTCTTCGTTGAAAACCGGTATGACAAAGGATAGTCTCATAATTTACCCCGGGATGAAAATGTTGGTGATTGCCATGACGATCGCGGTGAAAACGGGAATTTTGATGTTATCGTCAACCTGGATGTGCGATGCCTCTGCGATGGTCGTCGCCAGCGCACCGGTGAAGCACAGCGCGGGATGAATGCGAAAAGCCAGTCCGAACGCGAAGCTGCTGGTGAAGCACGCGAGGCTCCCTTCCAGACTCTTGCTCGTCCCCTTGATCTTGCGCTTACCCATCAGGATTCCGACGATGGCGGCGAAGGTGTCGCCGATCGCCAGCGACGAGATGGCAAAGAACGCGATCATGTCGCCGGGGAAAAACGCAAAGCACACCAGTGACGAGACCAGCAGATAGGTCGCACCCGTGAAATTCCGCACCTCGTGTTTGCGCAGGATGATGCCGAAAATAGAATAGAAAATCCGGTGGAATGTCTTGTTTTCCAGCCGGACAATCTCGATGGTCATGGCGATGACGGTCAGCGGCAGGAGAATCAGGAACATGATCGTCCGATTCTCGTGCAGCACAAACAGATAGCCGAGCGGAATCACGAGCGAACTGATGTGGATGGTCTTACGAAACGCCTCTTTCCACTTAGGTGATTCCATGATGGTATCTATACGTTCAGTTTGCTTACCACGAAGTCTTTGGCAAGCGCGGCGACCAGGATCGGGTCCTTCTTCACCGCCTGAAAGAATATCTCGCGTAACGTGAGTTTGTCGGTCGGCAGGGTCTTGCACATGGCGATCAGCCGGTTGAGGTTGTCGTCGCCGAAGTGCAGGAACTTGCTTTTCATCTTGTACATCAGGCGGTGGTTCGCGCCCAGAGTCTTGTCCCACTCCTTGACGTAGCGTTTCAGGAACTTCTTGCTGAAGTCTTTTTCCCGCACCGCCATCGCCGCCGTTTCACCTGCCTTTGCTCCACCGAACATCGCGGTGATGATACCGCCGCCGGTCATGGGATTGACCTGACGCGCGGCGTCTCCGGCGAGCATGATGCGCTCGGACGCCATGTCCTTCAGCGGAAGTCCGGTCGGGATGCCGCCGCAGACAATTGCGTTGATCGAGGCGTTCGGGTAGCGGTTTTTCACGAACTCGTCGAGGTACGGTACGGGTCCGCGGTCGGTGACCATGTTGCCCGACAGTCCCAATCCGACGTTTGCCGTGGTCTTCGACTTGGGGAAGACCCACGTGTATCCGCCCGGCGCCATGTGGTCGCCGAAGTAGAATTCGCAATAGGTCTGGTCGGCGTCGATGTTGGTCAGGGTGTATTGCACGGAGGTCTCGATGTCCTCCATGTCGCAGGCGGTATCGATACCCGCCCAGCGTCCAACGCGCGACTCAACGCCGTCTGCTCCGATCACCAGGTCGCACTTGATCACTCGTTCCTGCCCGAGGTGGCGAATCCGGACACCGCAGATTTGGTCGTTGTCGAACTCGAGTCCGATGGCGTCCGCTTTGGTCAACATGTGCGCGCCTTCTGCGCAAGCGAGGTTGCACAGCTCGCGGTCAAAGATACGCCGTTCGAGGATGTAGCCGGTGCCGATGTTTTGCAGTTCGAGCATGTTTCCGTCCGGCGCGTAGATGCGGGCGGAATCGATTTCGGCTGCGATCCATTTCGGATTCGGCTCGATGAACGGTGCCAGTCCCCTGTGGGAAACGCCCTCGGCGCACCGCACCGGAATCCCGGGTTCGCGGTCGCGTTCGAGGATCAGCACGCTGGCGCCGCCTTTGGCCGCGTATCGCGCGGCTGTGCTTCCTGCTGGTCCAGCGCCGATTACGATGACATCATATCGATTTTCGATCATGACCGACCTCCCGATATCGCCTGGAACGGACAGATCGTCTCGCATTTACCGCACTGGATGCAGACCTCCTGATCGAGGATAACGCGAAACTCGGTCACGCGAATGGCGTCAACCGGACAGACCGCGACACAGGTGCCGCACAGTCCGCAAAGCTCTTGATCGATTTTCATAGACACTCCAAAAAATATACAGTCGATGCGCCTTGTCAGGCATCGCTCGGGTTGTAATCAAGGATCACCATGTTGCCGTCGTTGCGCAATTGAACAACCACATCGTATTTCGCATAGGGTTCCATCGCGTTTTTTCCCGAGAAGAGAAGCCCGGTCTGATCCATGTGTTCCCGGGTGAAATTTTGGACCAGGAATACCGGTTCCGGGTTACCCTGGCCGAACGGCTGAAAGCGATCGAGGTCCTTCAGAAGCTGTTCGTGGATGTGGTGGGGTTTGACCACCGCGTCGATTTCGATCTTGCGTGATTGCTCGATCTCGGAACGGTGTTGATCGACGAACTCCCCGAAGCAGGTTTCAAATTTTTCCAGACTGCCTTCCTCGATCGTGAAACCCGCAGCACGGGCGTGTCCACCGTACTGCACCAGGATGTCGCTGCAATAGTTGAATGAATCGATGAGGTTGAAGCCTTCCGTGCTGCGCGCTTCCCCCACGATCAACCCCTTTTTCCGTTTGAGAAAAATGACCGGTATCATGAAGTTGCCGGCGAGGATCGATGCGGATAAACCGTAGAGCGCGAACGGGATGCGATCCATCTCGTCGAAGTATATGTAGGAGTCTCCCTCGGGCTTGATCGAGGTGACGATATCGAGCACGGTATTGATCTTGCGTTCGTACTCGCTTTTCTCCATGAAGAGTCTTTTCAGGTGGTCGCGTTTCTCGACCGGATTGGCCAAGAGGAGCTTCAGACCGCGGTTTTCACCGTCACGCATGCGACCGCTGGAGAGAATCTTGTATATGAAGGCGATGAAGTTCATCTTGGAACGAAAGTCTTCGGGCGTGTAGTAGTACTGACTGAGAAAATGCGCGGTATCGTCGAAGATCGATTTCCAGCGCTTTAGAACTTCGAGGCACAGGATACGGTTGACGCCGTTGAGCGGAACCTTGTCCGCAATGGTGCCCACCATTGTCCAGAAAAGGTAGCTCGGACTCGGCTCGGTACTGCACTCGCGCGCGATCTGCCGCACGAGCAGCCAGGTCACGCCGACACCGGCGATCATGGAGAATGGATACGCGCAGTTGTCTTGCTTGGGGTTCACGATGGCGTAGGCGTCGGGCAGTTCGTCCTGCACCAGATGGTGATCGGTGATGATGGTGTCGATCCCCATTTCTTTCAATTTTTTTACGCCTTCGAACGAAGAACTGCAACCATCGACGGTAACCACCAGATCGGCATTCCACTGCTTCGCCTTTTTGATGAAGGACGACTGGATGCCGTGGTGATCGACGAGCCGGTTCGGGATGTAGTAAAAGTGGTTTTGCGATCCGAGTTTTTCCAGGAAATCGAACAGGATGTAGGTGCTGGTGATGCCGTCGGGATCGTCGTCGCCGTAGATGATGATGGTCTCTTTATCTCGCAGCGCCTGGATGATACGCCCGGCGGCTTTTTCGAGGTCCTTCAGGAGTGTGTCTTCCGGGAGATCGTCGAGTGTCAGTTCGAATGAGGTCTCCTCATAACCGCGTTTGGTGACAAGTTGTTCGATCGGTGACCTGTTGCCAGGATCGTTCCAAATCCATTTCATGCTTGCTACTTTCAATCCGGTTGCGGAATATCGCGATGTTCGATCTTCTTTGTACGTTTCTTGAAGATGTCGAATCCCTTGGTTCCGATGGTGAACATAATGGTTTTTTCTTGCACGCCGTGTTCGTTTCTGTCGCCGCGAAGGGTGTATTGGACAGCGAAGTGGATTTCTTTCCCGGGCGATTTGAACGGCACCGAGAATCCGCCGGAGTACTTCATTTCATTGACGCGCTTGTCGTTGACCTCGAAGGGGAGCTGCCGGTAGCTGAAACCGACCCGTACCGGCAGGCTCGCGTACCAGCTTTGTTTCTCGTAAATCGGGTCGAATGCTATTCCGAACCCGGCACGGATGGAGTTGAGGTTTTCCACCTCGTTGTCGGTCTTGTCCCACAGCTCGTAGTGCAGGTCGGTCGAGAATTTGAATTTCTGTCGCCAGCGCCATGTCGCGCTGAGGCTGTAGCGTTCGGGCAGCTCGTACTGGCTGTCCTTGAGCTCTTCGGTGTCGGGATCGAAGACGAAATTCACCTCCGCGTCGCCACTCAGCGTGATTTTAGGTGAATAGGCGGCCCCGAGCGAGAAATTGCTGAAGCGCTTGCTGAGACCGATGTTCCAGCCGTAGCTGTGGTAGAAGTGGTTGGTTTCATACACCGAATCGACATAATCCGTGTCCAGAATATTCTTCCGCACGTACCGGGAGCGTTGTCCGGTGTAGTAGTTGAAACCGACGCCGACGTTGATCCACTCGGTGTGCAGTCCGTATATGAGGTCCAGACGATAGATGTTGGATTCGATCCGGTTGGTTTCTTTGACGCTCAGCGTATCGCTGCCGACGTAACTGGTCGTTTGCTTCTCGTTCGTGTAGTTGCCGGCGGAGACGGTGTTGAAATTCAGCGCCAGATGGTGGTTCCCGAACGGAACAGCCGCCGAGAAATAGGGGAGAAACAGTCCGTCGTCGCGGAACGATTTACCCTCTTTGTCCGAATAGTACATATAGCCGAACTGGACGCCCGCCGAGAATACCACGCTGCTGCACGAGGTTACCAGTGACGGATTCCCGAAGCCGGTGTTGAACCGGTACAGATCGGAGTAGCCGGTTTCTCCCATTCCGATGGAGTACGTATCGACACTATAGTACTGCTCGGCAAAGCCATGCGTCGAGAAGATGGAGTTGGCTGCCAGCGCGCACGATGCGATCGCCAGAAGCGTGAGAAAGACATATCTTTTTCCTGTCATTGAGCATTTCCTTTTCCAAATACCTTAACTGATCAAAAAACAATTCTTCAATCACGTTGTCAAACAATCTTTGCTGCGAAATTTCCATGGACGTGAAGCTCGCCAATAGCTCGAGCGTTACAAGTAACCAAACTTCTGAATGTACCGAAGGTCCTTCCGAATGTTTGGTCATTTTTTCGGATACCCTATGCTCCATCTCCGGGCGGCTTTTCCAATATTTCAAAAAGATATGACTACCCATCATCCGGAAGAGTCTCGCAAGCTCGACACATTCGGAAGATGGGTAATCTTGCGGTCTTAACAAAATAATTGGTTGACATCCCATACCGTATTATCGTAGAGCAGACGTAGATATTTCCCGGGCATCGGCGCGGGAGAGCATGCGAGGAGAACATGAAGAAAATCTCACCCTATCTCTACATTCTGCCGGCGGCGATTATCATTATCCTGTTCCGGTTGATTCCAATCATTATCTCCTTTTTCATCAGCTTCTTCGAGTGGAAGGTGGATGGGATCGGATCGTTCATCGGATTGCAGAACTACCTGAACATCTTCTCCGACGAAGAGTACTGGCAGTCGATGGTCAACACCTTCTATCTGGTGGTGTTCGTGGTGCCATCGACCCTGGTTCTGTCCCTGATCTTCGCGGTGCTTCTGAACCACATCAAGGCGCTCAGGGCGTTTTTCCGTACCATCTACTTCATTCCCACGGTTACCTCGCTTGTGGCGGTCTCGATCGTGTGGAAGATCATCTACAACCAGCGGAGCGGCCTTATGAACTTCCTGCTGGGCAAGATCGGTATCAACCCGCTGGGCTGGCTCTCGGAGAGCACAGGAATCTTCCAGATGATCTTCGATAGCTTCAACGTGCAACTACCCACGGTGTTTCAGGGGCCATCTCTGGCGCTCTTCTCGATCATTATCCTATCTGTTTGGCGTTCTTTGGGTTACAACACGATTATCTATCTGGCGGGATTGCAGAATATCCCGAACGTCTATTACGAAGCCGCCTCGATCGACGGCGCCAGCAAGATGCGGCAGTTCTTCGGGATCACCGTCCCGCTGATCTCGCCCACGACGTACTACGTTTTAATGATGACTACGATCACCACGTTCCAGGTCTTCTCGCAGGTCTATCTGATGACCGGTCCTCCCATCGGTGGACCGCTCGGAACGACCAAGGTGATCGTCTATTATATCTTCGACAAGGGCTTCGGCGAGAGCAACAACCTAAGCTACGCCAGCGCCATCGCACTGGTGCTGTTCCTGATCATCCTGGGATTGACCATGCTGCAGAAGCGACTCGAGAAGAGAGTTCATTATTGATCCTTATGAAGAAAAAGACAACGATGATCGCCGTGCGACACGGCGAGACCGAATGGAATAAAGAGAAGCGCTATCAGGGGCACTTTGATTCGTCTCTGACCGAGCGTGGCCTCGCGCAGGCGAGAGCGGTCGCGGACGCGCTGGCTGAACCCTCCCCGCTATGGAGCGATTGTTTCGCGGCTCTGTACAGCAGCGACCTCGGGCGCGCGGTGCAGACCGCCGAATGTATCGGGAAACGACTGAACCTGGCCGTGAATACCGATGCCAGGCTGCGCGAGATAAACCTGGGAATTATCCAGGGACTTCGGGCGGTGGATATCGCGGAGAAGCATCCGGAGGTCTATCGGCAATGCGATGACTGGCAATACGCGCCACCGGGCGCGGAGACCAGGCAGCAGCGGTACGATCGGTCCATCGCGAGTATGCTCGAGATGTTCGGGAAGCACGAGGGTGAGACGTTCGTCGTGGTGACCCACGGCGGCGTGCTGGACGGATTTCTGCGTCAGGCATTGCGGATTCCGATCTCGGACCCGCGGCGATTCTCGATCTTTAACGGAAGCTTGAATGTTATCAGTCGGCAGGACGACGATTTGCGACTGGAGAGTTGGGGGATTGTGCATCACCTGACCGGCGCCAGCGTCCTGGACGGCGAAAAAATATGAGGAAATAAAACATGCGCTGGATTGGAAAAGGACTGACCTACATCATCCTGATACTTTGCGGATTGATCATGGTGATACCGTTCATCTGGATGGTTACCACTGCTCTGAAGACCCAAATCGAAGTGAACAAAGGCAATGTCGGATTCATCCCGATCGACGACATCGTGATCTACCGCGAGGGTGGTCAGGAATACAACGTCAAGATCGTGAAGACCGATGGCGACAGCGCGTACGTGAATTTCTTCGATAGCGAGAACCAGATTGTCAAGGAGAAGGCATACACAAAGGTTCCCGCGGCGTCGCTTAAAAACGTGAAGAAGTTGAAGCCGCACTGGGAGAATTTCGGCAAGGCGTTCAGCAAGGTGCCGTTCGGTCGCTATTTCCTCAATACGATTTTCGTTTCGCTGTTCATCATGGTGGGGGTAGTCGTGACCGCCGCACTGGCCGCGTACGCCTTCGCACGGATGCACTTCTACGGCAAGGAAGCTCTCTTCTACCTATTCATCAGTATGATGATGGTGCCGCAGCCGATCTACCTCATCCCGTCCTACGTGCTCCTGAATCACCTCGGATGGATCGACACCTATCAGGCGTTGATCGTGCCGTGGCTTGCCAACATCTTTACCATTTTCCTGCTTCGGCAGCACTTTAAAACCTTACCGCAAGATCTTTTCGACGCCGCCGCGATCGACGGTTGCAGCCGGTTCCGTATGCTGTGGCAAATCGTGCTCCCGCTCTCGAAGGGCGTGATCGCGACCGCCGCCATCTTCTCCGTGATCGGTAGCTGGAACAGCTTCATGTGGCCGCTGGTCATGACCAACAGCGAGGCGATCCGCGTGCTCCAGGTCGGGCTCAGTTACTTCTCGCAGGAGTCGTCCTCGCAGACGGTGCTTCTGATGGCCGCATCGACCTTCAGCATCCTGCCGCTGGTGGTCTTGTTCCTGCTCGCACAGCGTCAGATTATCCAGAGCTTCGCGTCGAGTGGATTGAAGGGGTAGGAAACTCCATCCCCAGCCCTTCCTCTTTGAATAAAGAGGAAGGGAGTAGAGAATCGTCGTTCGCCGCATCTTCGCCCGATCCCGACCTCCGGCGTGAATGAACACGTCTTCGCCGTGTAACACCACGCCTCCGTTCACGATCGAACGAATCTGCTCGGTGTGTGGGGCTCGCATACGAACCCATGGTTCACACCATGGGCTACACATATTCAGTTACATCGACATTGATTCCATGGCATCTATTCCGATCTGAGGTACTCGGTCAGGTGTGCGCGATGGAGTTTGCGCTATCGGTTCGCACGATCAAACCCATGGTTAACACCATGGGCTACACATATTCAGTTATTATCGACATTGATTCCATGGCATCTATTCCGATCTGAGGTATTCGGCCAGGCGTGCGCGATGGAGTTTGCGCTATCGGTTCGCACTATTAAACCCATGGTTCACACCATGGGCTACATATATTCAGTTACATCGACATTGATTCCATGGCATCTATTCCGATCTGAGGTACTCGTCCTGGCGTGCGCGATGGAGTTTGCGCTATCGGTTCGCACGATCAAACCCATGGTTCACACCATGGGCTACACATATTCAGTTATCATCGACATTGATTCCATGGCATCTATTCCGATCTGAGGTACTCGGTCAGGCGTGCGCGATGGAGTTTGCGCCAGTGGATGAGGACGCCCGAGAGGATAAGCAGACTGAGCGAACACAGTCCGAAGAGGTAGTCGAACACGGTCAGGCTGACGCGGTTGGAGAAGCCCTCGATCCAGCGCTGCAAGAAGTAGTGGCTCACGGGGATCGATATACCGAACGCGATGCCCATGAGGATCAGATAGTTGTTCAGCAGGTACAGCAGGGTGTCCTTGCGGCTCGCGCCCAGAACCTGCCGGATGGCCAGATTTTTCATCTGCCTGCGCAGGGTGTAGGCGGTCAGTCCAAAGACGCCAACGAACGTGAAAAACATGCCGATCAGCGCGATGCCGACGACCAGTTTCATGAAGTTCCGCTCGGTGTCCGCATGGTGAACGACCTCCCGGTTCGTGTCGTAGCCGGTGGCGGCCATCACGTTCTTGAGTGATCGCTGCTGGAAGTAGTCCATGATTCGGTCACTCGTCGCCTGCGCGTTCGCGGGGGAAACGCGGAAGTGGAAATAGGTCTCGTAAAATTTGTCCTTGAAGAACACGATCGGCTCGATGTTCTCGCGGTATCCCATCCAGTAGGCGTCTTCCACGATGCCGATGATCGTGCCCCGGAAATAGAGCATGTTCGGTCTGTCCTCGCCGACTTCGACCTCCGACCCGAGCCCGACATCGTGCTGCTTGTAATGCTCGATGAAGGACCTGTTGACGACGATTCCCGTACTGTCCGCGCCCTCCCAAACTCTGCCTTCGACGACCGGCACACGATAGACATCGAAGTAGTCGCCCCCGAGCATGCAGAATGCACACTTGCCGTAGCCGCCACTGCTCTTCGCGCCGTGGACACGAATGAAACTTCGCTCCAGGTCCATCGTCGGCATGGTGGAGCCGTAGGATACGCCTTCGACACCCGGAATCTTGCTTACCTCTTCCATGATCTCATCCTGATCGAAGTTGCCGATAAATTCAAGATAGTAGCTAAAGACGTTGCTGGAATCGAATCCTGGGTCCGCGTTTTCGATCATGTGTATCTGCCGGATCAGGAGGACGGCGCTTGTCAGGAGCACCAGCGCGATCGTCAATTGGACCAGCAAGGCGATCTTCCAGAAGGAACCGGTGAACCTTCGGTAGAGGATGATTCGGGCGAAAACGGCGGGGTAGAGGACGATGACGATTCCGGCCGCGATCAGCCCATACAGCGAGTACAGTACCGGCTTTGTCCAGTCGATGTTCTCGACGCTGTAGCCGGGGATGAGGATATGCAGGTAGGGTATCAGGACGGACAGGACGAGTGCCGAGAGCAATACGGTCACGATGTAGAAACCGAGGTGCTCCATTGTGAACTGCCGAACGATATCTCGGCTTCCCGCGCCCACGCTTCTTCGGATATCGATCTCCTTCTTGCGGCTCATCGTCCGCACCATCAGAAGGATCAGGCTGTTGGTGATCAGCACCGTCAGGATCGCGACGGCCACGACGCCGTACTTCACGAGTTGCTTCTTGTCGAAGCTTTCGAAGTACTTCATGAACGTCTGCTCGAAGTGGGTCTCGTCCATGGGTACGGCGCGGAAGGCGATTGTTGTATTCTCCGGCAGATTCGGTATTTTATCGAGGTTCTCTTCCAAAATTCGATTGGCTTCACGCACCAGGATATCGGGATCGGTACCCTCATCGAGGATGCAGTAGAATTCGTCGAGGGAGTAATGAAACTCTTCCGGCTTTTCCATGAGCGTGGAGGATCGGTCGAAATCGTTTTCGCTGTAGTGGGTCACGTAGTCGCCCTGGATATGCTGGTTCTTCGGGAAGTCCTCGAAGACGCCGGACACGATGTAGCGGGTGAAGGTTTTTCCTGGCAGGTGGAGCAGGAGTTCCTCGCCGCACGGGTCGATGTCGCCGAATATCTCCAGCGCTTTCGACCGGGACACGAGCAGCGACTTGTCTTCGTGCGGGAAGGCGTCGCTCCGGGTGCCATAGACCATCTTGAAATCGAGTTTCTCGGGTGCGTTTCTCGAACAGTAGATGACCTTACCGAGCGCCACCGGTTTGTCCTTCCATGTGAACATCAGTTTTATATCGTAAACGCATACGGTAAACCAATCCTTGATCTGCGGCAACCTTGCGACCAGTGGTCCGGCGATTTGCTGCGAGATTCCGGTGGTGGTGTAGGCGTGGCCGAGGGAGCGGTCCATCTGCAAGCGCCAGATGTTTTCGTGATCGGGGATATGTTCGTCCCATGAAAGCTGATAGGTTATGTGAATCGTGAGCAGTACGAACATGGTCATGCCGATAACCATGCAGATCATGAGGATTACGCTCAGAAGAGGTTCCGTTAACCATATTCGCAAGAACCGCGGTAGATTTCGCATTTTCAACTCCAGTCGTTGGATTCGGGTTGTCAATTTAGAGCACGAAATGTTCCGGTTGTTGGTGTGTGCCGTCTGTTCGCGTCTGTCTGACAAATGGAGCGGTTGACTGATCATGGTTGGAGGTGGTCGCATCTTCGCTCGATCCCGACCTCCGGCGTGAATGAACACGTCTTCGCCGTGTAACACCACGCCTCCGGTCACGATCGAACGAATCTGCTCAGGGCGGTGCGCTCATGTAAGAACCCATGGTTCACACCATGGGCTAAAGATGTGCCATCTCTGCGGGATTCTCTTCGGGAACGCGGACGTCATCGTCCGCATCTCTCGGTCCGCCAAGCTCCAGCTTGGCGTTTCCTATCTCTCGTAGCGCGTTTTGCCTGAAAATCGAATCCCCAGAGCTCTGTATCTCATTCCCTGAGGCGCACGACCAATGGGAAAGAGATGCGAACGGGGACGTCCGCGTTCCCGGAGAATGCCAAGCTGGAGCTTGGCGGACCGGGGGAAAGAATAGAAAAAAGCCGCCCTCACCCAGAGAGGCGGCTTTCGTTTATTTGCCTTTCGGAAATATCGAGAGTTAGTTTCCGCGACGGATACCTTTTTTCTTCTCCCGTTTGAGGAAGTATTCCACCATGATCGGGCTAGCGATGAAGATGGAAGAGTAGGTACCGACGACGACACCGATCATGAGCGCGAACGCGAAGTCGTGGATCACGGTTCCGCCGAACAGATACAGCGACAGCACCACGATGAAGGTGGTCAGCGAGGTGATGACGGTACGGTTCAGGGTTTCGTTGATACTGTGATTGATCACGCTTTCGTATGTTTCGCGACGGTATATCTTGAGGTCTTCGCGGATGCGGTCGAACACCACGATGGTGTCATTGAGCGAGTAACCGACAATGGTCAGCAGCGCTGCGACGATATTGAGGCTGATTTCTTTCCCGACGATCGAGAAGATACCGACCGTGATCAGGACGTCGTGGAACAGCGCGGCGACGGCTGCGACACCAAAGGTGAACTGGAAACGCCACCAGATGTAGAGGATGATTCCCAGGAGCGAGTAGAAGATCGCCAGGACGGCTTTCCCGCGGAGTTCTTTACCGATCTTGGGTCCGATCTTCTCTTGCGAACGCGATTCCACATCGAATTTGGGGAATTTCTCTTTGATCTTGGCGATCAGTTCTTCGCCTTCGCTTTCAGCCTGCTGGGTCTTGATCAGGTAATGATTCGTTCCTTTGTAGCGCTGGATTTCGGCGTCGTCATATCCGGTTTCGCTGAGTGCGTCACGCAGATTGCTCACACCGATATCCTGCTGGCCTTCCTGGGGAACCATGGTCAGTTCGACCGAAACACCACCGGTGAAGTCGATACTGTACTTCGGGCCACCCTGAATGAGCAGAGAAACGATACCCGCCAGAATCACCAGACCGGACACGATAAACATCGTTCTTCTTTTACCGACAAAATCTATTTTTGTGTCTCCGAATATTCTCATTGGAGCCTCCTAAATACTCAGCGTCTTTCGAGGTTTATTTCCGATCATACCGTCGAAGATGGCGCGCACCAGGATGATGGCGGCGAACATCGAGCCGATGATACCGATGGAGAGCGTAACCGCGAAACCGCGGATGGGACCGGTTCCAAACTGATACAGCACGATGGCTGTGATAAGGGTGGTGATGTTCGCGTCCAGGATGGTCACGATCGCGCGGCTGAAGCCGGAATCGATCGCGGAGCGAACCGTCTTGCCGGTCCGAAGCTCTTCCCGGATACGTTCGAATATCAGCACATTGGCGTCAACCGCCATACCGATCGTCAGGATCATACCCGCGATACCCGGAAGCGTCAGTGTCGCTTCCATCATGGTCAGTGCGGCGAGGATGAATCCGATGTTCACGATCAGGGCCAGGTCGGCGATCAAGCCCGAGAGCTTGTAATAGACGATCATAAACAGCGCCACGATGGCCAGACCGATCAGCGCGGAGAGGAATCCGGCTTTGATACTGTCGGATCCGAGGGATGGGCCGACGCTCCGTTCCTGGATGATGGTCACAGGCGCCGGGAGGTTACCGGCTTTGAGCACGATCACGAGGTCTTGTGCTTCCTCTTCGTCCGCCAGTCCGGTGATGCGTCCTTCGCCGAAAATCTTGTCCTGGATCGTGGGCGCCATAAAGACGTTGTTGTCCAGCACGATGGCGAGGCGACGGTTGATGTTCTGCCCTGTGAGTCGAGCGAAACGTCTGGAACCTTCGCGGTTGAACTCGAGCGCGACGTAGGCTTTGTTCGCTTCGCGCGGGTCGTCGCCCTGTCCGATTCTCACGGCTGCGTTGGCGAGGAACTCGCCGGTGACTTCCGCTTCGTCTTCCAGTATGTAGAGCGAACGCGGTTGCGTCGGATCGTTCTTGTTCTCCTTCCCGAGCAGGATTTCCGTTCTGGGAAGCATGGCGCGTTTGATGCGCTCGTCGTCCAGAAGCCTGGTGACCAGCATGACGTTCTGGTCGGAGACGACACCCGGGTAACCGGCGTAGGATGTAATTTTGGTGAAGAGGTTCTTTTTATCGATCTCGGTGACAACCTCTTCGTCGGTCGCTTCTTCGGTATCGACAGCGGTCGAATCCTCATCTTCGAAATCGATGGGGGTTTCGATATCCTCGACAGACTCAGCGAAATGCTTCATCTCGGGATAATTCACCGCGTAGTACTCGTCGTAATTGTGTTCGATTTCCTTATTGATACGATCGAAAGTCTGTTCGATCTGGTCGCTCTCGACAACCAGCTTGAATTCGAGTCGCGCGGTCTTGCGGATCAGGTCCTTGGCGCGGTCGAAATTCTGTACACCCGGTAACTGAAGAATGATTCGGTTTTTTCCGGGCAAGCGAGTCAGTATAGGTTCGGCGACACCGAATTGGTCAATACGATTTCGTATGATTTCGAGTGCTGCTTGAACAGCCTGTTCCTGCTCGGCTTCCGGGATATCGGTCTCCGAGAAATCCACCGCCAGGTCGATCTGCATACCGCCCTGAAGGTCGAGTCCAAGCTTCAGCAGCTTGTTGGTCCAAAGACGCATTGAGTAGTCTGTATCATCATCACCCGATTTAAGTAAATATTCCCATGGCAGCAGAGAATTTTCTCTTTTGATCGCGTCTGCGGTCTTCTCTTCTTCCGTCTGGGGAGAATTCATTGCCTGGAGCAATAGCGGTACGAGAAAGTATGCTATTCCCACCAGCACAACGATGATGATAATCGTTCTTAATCGTGTTTTTTTCATCAGCATCAACTCCCTTGATTATGATCTTCCAATGCTGTAACGTACTCCCGTTGCAAATAATTCTGTTAATAAGCACAGGAGTCTAACAACAAAATTCATAGCTTTTTCGACGTCAAGGTTTTTGTCCGTCACTCATGAAGCCAATTCCTTTTTCGTCGGTTTTTTCGTGCGTTGCGATGGTGCCGTGCTTCTTTTCGTAGTTCTCGATATTCGATTTCAGGGTATTGAGCAACTGCTTGGCGTGCTGCGGCGTCGTGACGATTCGACTGTAGATTTTCGCTTCCGGGAGCCCGGGCATCAGCCGTCCGAAATCCAGAATGAATTCGGAAGGAGACCATGCCATCATGAACATATTCGCATACGTTCCTTCGCCGACGTTCGCGTCCAGCTTCACGTTGATTTTCTGTTTTTGCATCAAAATTACTCCTTATGGTTTTCTTTGCTCTTCTTGATCAGGATGTGCTCGACGTTTTTCGGCACATAATCGCTCAGTCTGCCGCCGAGATGAATCACCTGGCGAACCATGCTGGAACTCAGGTAGAGGTACTTGTGATCCGGCAGCAGGAACATCGTCTCGATGTCGGGACACAGGTTGCGGTTCATCAGTGCCAGTGAGAGCTCGTATTCGAAGTCCGATACCGCCCGTAGTCCGCGGATCATGACGTCCGCCTCGACCCGCCTGGCGAAATCGACAACCAGTCCGGAGAACCGCTCGACCCGGACGTGATCCAGATCGCGCAGCGCTTCCCGACAGATTTCTTCCCGCTCCAGCAGTCCGATGAAGGTGTTCTTGCCTGTCGTCTCGGCGACCGCGACGATCACCTCGTCAAAGATGCGTGCCGCCTTTCTCACAATATCGATATGGCCGTAGGTGATGGGATCGAAGGTCCCGGGATAGATCGCGCGTTTCATTCTGTCTCCGGTCATCCGATGGGTTCGGTCATGCTCTTCAGCCAGTCGGCTTCGGCATCGGTCAGGTACGGGGTGAGTTTCTCGCGTACGCTCTTGTGGTAGTCGTTCAGCCACGCGATCTCGTCGCTGCGCATCTGGCTCACGTCGATCAGCCGATGATCGATGGGGCACACCGCCATGGTCTCGAACGCGAGATATTCGCCGTCTTCGCTCGCTTTGCGGCACATGATCAGGTTTTCGATACGGATGCCGTAGTGTCCTTCGACATAGATGCCCGGCTCGTTCGAAACCAGCATGCCCGGCGCGAAGGCGACCTTGTCCGAACCGAGGCTGATGCCGATGGGCGGCTCGTGAACGCAGAGGAACATGCCCACGCCGTGCCCGGTGCCGTGTCCGTATTCCTGGTGGATCGACCAGATGGGTTCGTGAGCGAGTGCGTCCAGGTGGATGCCCTTGACGCCTTTGCGGAATACGGCGCGGGAGAGGTTGATCATGCCGCGAAGCACGGCAGTGAAGCTGGTCTTGACCTCGTCGTCCACATCACCCAGCAGGATTGTCCGGGTGATGTCCGTCGTTCCGGTGTCGTACTGACCGCCGCTGTCGCACAGCAGGATTCCCCTAGGCTCGACTTTCTGCGAACCTTGCGGCTTGGGCGAGTAGTGGGGAAGGGCTGCGTTGGCGTTGTAGCCCACGATGGCGTAGAAGCTCGGACCGCGATAGTTTTCCATCGGGCCGCGGAAGTCCTCGAGCTTTTCGTGCAAACTGTATTCGGTCATCTCGACCTTGCCGATGTTCTGCTCGATCCAGTATTGCCATTTAACCAGCGCTGCGCCGTCCAGAACGTGTGTCTTGCGGATGTTTTCCGTCTCCACCTCGTTCTTCTCGAGCTTAAGCATCATCGGGATGTTGTTGTCGAATTCGGTCTTGCAGCGCTTCTCGATTTGAACCTGTAACAGCCTGTTGATACGGTCTTGATCGACCAGCACCGTCCAGCGTACGTCCAGACCGTCGATGAACCGAACGATGGCGTCGTAATCCTGGATCAGGACGCCGTCCGATTCGAGCTTTCCGCGCAGATCGTCGTCGAGCTTCTTCTGGTCGATGAAGAGGATCGTCTTGTCCTGCGTGAAAGCGGCGAAGGAATAGACGACGGGGTTGTAGGCGATATCGGCGCCGCGGATGTTGAAGGTCCAGGCGATGTCGTCGAGTGCGGAGACGATATGGCAATCGACTTTCTTCTCTTTCATCTCCGCCTTGATCCGGTCGATCTTGTCCTTGCGCGATTCTCCCGCGAAACGAAGCTCATGCTCGATGACCGGCTTGTCCGGTACCGCAGGACGATCGCTCCATATGGGGTCGATCAGGTCGTCGCAGGTCACGATCTCGATCCCCTCGAATTTCTTCACCATCGCGTTGTACTGCGAGATTGGGATCAGGTCGCCGGGGATGCCCAGTTTCGATCCTTGCGGGAAATGCTCGGGAATCCATTTGAAGGTGCTGGGGACGCCGGGCATGCCGGCCTTGAATACCGTGATACCCGTGCCTTCGAGCTCGCGGTCCGCCTGGACGTAGTATCGTGAATCGACCCAGACAAACGTTTCCGTACGCGTGACGATCACCAGTGCTCTCGATCCGGTAAACCCGGTCAGCCAGGCGATTTCGCGCCAGCGTTCCGCGACGTATTCGCTCATGTGCGGATCGGTGGTTGGAAGGAACCACGCGTCCAGCCCTTCTTCGATCAACAGTTTCTGTAACGTCGAAATTTTTGCCTTCGTATCCATATTGCTTCCTTGTATTGTTTTATCTCAATATTCCTTGTCGAACCATATGCGTTGCAATGGGATGCAGACTAAGCAAAATCTATTATCGATTCGAATTGTGCAAGCTTTTTCTATAGAATGTGGGAGAAGGTTGCTCCTGTCCGAAGCAGGATGGGCAGGATTGGGGAAATGAACAGGATGGGGAGAGGCTCGCCTGTGGGGATTCGAATTTGCAAGCAAATTCACAGAGATCGAGCGCTACAGGAACACGGGCGTCCTCCTCTGTATCACTCGTAGCGCTCGACCTCCGGGAGGGCCACCATTGACGGTAATGGCCCAAGCTAATTATCTGGGAATGCGAAATTGTTATAATGAGAATCAATTGTCGATTCATAAAACCAGGAATACCTCCCAGAAAGATTTAGGCATAAGCTGGAGACATCTTATTATCAGCGGTTTTGAGAAGAAATAGGTTGTGAAAAAAGGCTCCTTTGCCAAAATAGTTTCGACCAAAAAACCAACAAAGGAGCCAATATGCAAGGTCAACTTAAGCAGCAGTTCCACCAGATGCAAGGAAAATTTCACAATTTCATGCGCAAGTACAAGGCGGAACTCAGTGTTCCACGCTTCAACTTCTTGAAACAAATGACGAAAGGTATTCTCGCCAGTCAAAGCGTAATTGTACGCCAGGCAGCCCGTTCGCTACACGAGCAAATTCCATTGCGTAAGACCAGTGGACGCTTATATCGACATCTCGATCAAGAAGATTTAGCGTCGGATATCCATGATATTCTGTTAGCTTCGCAAAGTCGTCGGCTCGAACGCGACAGCCTGATCTTTATCGACGAAAGCGATATCGTCAAGCCTTACGCAACTCGTATGGAAGGTCTTGAAAAGATACGCGACGCCAGTGCAAACAAGACAGAGTCAGGCTATCACTTGATCAATGCTGTCGCCCTGGTCGGGACGCCTTCAAATCATTCGATCGTTCCGCTTTGCAGCAAGATATACAGTAGCAAGATCGAGCATGATACCCGTTCAACGGTTACACGTGATCAAATCGATGAAATAACGATCCATAGCAACAATCGTGGCGTTTTCGTGTTGGATCGATGGTACGATATTCGTTCGTTGATCGGACATTTCCACGCCAATGGAAACTCGTTCATTATTCGCAGTAAAGGTGCGCGCAATTTGATAGACGAGGATGATGAAGAAAAAGACTTTCTCCGTGTCTGCAAGTCAGTGAAATTGACCATGGATTTTTGGAATGCGGGACATCATTTCCGCGTTGGATTGAAACGTGTCAAGATATGCTTGAATCCGCATCCCGTGCAGAATCCGGAGACAGTGGAAGTGTGGCTTGTGGTCGCACGATACCGCGATGGAAAAGAGGGCGGCTTCTTTTACTGTTTGTGCGACTTTCCGGGGCGTGACTGGGACGCAAGAAAGATCGTCGAGTTCACACTCACAAGTTACCGTGCGAGATGGAAAATCGAAGAAATGCACCGGCAACTCAAGCAAGATTTCGGATGGGAGCAAATTCGCCTTTTGCAGTACCACAGGCTGAAAAATCTGAATGCGATCTTCTGGCTCGCTGTATGTTTTCTTTACTCGATGATTACGGATGTGCCCGGATTACAATCGATTATGATGTCGGCATTTATCGAACGGAAAAGAGACTGGAAGCGCCGAGGTTACTTCATTTACTACAGGTTAACCTACATCATTTCGGAGTGTTTCCGATGGTTTGACTGGTACTGGATAAAGCCAGATAAAGGAAGGTGGAAAGAGCATTTACTGCTCAAGGTCAGGTTCGAATGAAAAATTGGGGGTATTCCTGTTCAAACTAGAATAATATTGACAACGATACATTATGTATGGTATGATGATTGTGGATATTTATTTGCCACAAACAAGATTCCATGCTGGTGCTTACAACAAGTCATAGTATTAAGTTTGAGGGCAGTACTGTTTTTTCAACCAGAGAACTTGGTAATTACATACACGGAGGTATCAATGAGAACAATCGGATTGTTTGGTGGCACGATCTGGCGCTCTGCCAAGCTTTATTATGAGATCATTAATGAAGAATGGGAAAGAAGATACGGGCAGGAAAGTTCACCGCAAATCGTACTTTTTACAGGAGATGTGAGAGATTTTCATGCCGGATACCATAATAACGAGGATTTTTTACTACAATCATCATCAAAGCTTGAACAGTTTGGGGCAGACTTCATCGCTCTATGCACGAACACAATGCATGAGCACTACGACTTGATTAGTGACAAGCTAAACATCCAGGTTCTGCATATTGTGGATGCGTTGGGGGAAAGCTTGAATAGATATGGTGTAAACAAGGCCGGAATCCTTGGCACCACCAAAACGATGTATGGGGACTTCTATACCGGAAGATTGCGTGACAAGTATGGCATTCACGTTCTTGCACCTTCTCAAGCCGATGGTAAGTTTCTTAATGATGCTATCTACTCGGATCTGGACCATGGAAGAGGCTTTACTCCTCAAGTTGAAATGGCTGTTACTCGGTGTATCAATAGCCTTCACGAGCAACAAGTCGATTCAATGATACTCGCAAGTTCCGAGTTTTTCAGACATAAGGACAAACTTGGCATTGATGTGAAAACATTCGATACGTTTGAGCTTCATGTGCGGGCTATAGTTGATCGGGCAAAAGGAGAGGAGGAATAACAATATATGGAAATGTTTGTTTCAAATTGACCGATTACGCATTGGATTCATTCGATGTTTTATTGTTCAGGTTAGCCGGCTCCTAACGGGTGTGCCGTGAACCGTGCCGGTAAAGAATGCATGGTTTTCGGTGATGCCGTCGTGTTCCTTACTCACTGGAGCATCCCACACGCGGAAGTTCAGTTCTTCGCCCGATTCCACATTGCTGTGGATCGTCAGATAAAACCGTAGGTATCGGGCAGTGAAGGAACGAGCAATCGTGGGCATCCAAGGGAAGTGAGAGTATTTTATTGCTATTTTATCAGCTATATACTGACGTATAGCAGCGTAATGACCAGTAAACGAAATGAACACATAGGGAGGTGTTGATTTATGGACACGTATTTTTTTAATGTAGGTCATGGAGAAACAATTCTCATTGAGCTTTATAGATCAATGAGAACTCGTTGGATTATTCGAGATTTTGGTCGCTCTCGATTTGCCAAGAATACTGATTTCTCTCTATCAATCCCAAAACTGACTAATCATGTATGGTGCAGGCGCTATCCTATAGATATATTTAGACATCCGCATAACTATGTACCTTTTGTGGACGCTGTGTTGTCTCACGCTCATGAGGATCATTTTAACGGATTTCACGCATTGTATGAACAGGGACACCAAAATGTCTTTGGGAACGCTTATATCCCAATGTTCAGAATGGATGATTTGAATTCACTCGGTGGCGTGTTGATTAAAAGCTCAGTATTGCTTTACCGTTATCATGGCCCTGATCATCCGATAGGGCAAAATGCCAGGAATTGGCTTCTCGCAACACCTGTATTAGCGGGACTATCAAAGAATCTCTGGTGTGTCAGTGCTGGACATGTTATTGATGACTGGGGATATCCGAACAGAGTTCTTTGGCCTCCAGCAAGGAATATCGACTCACGAGAATATCATCAGATGCTGAACTGGTATCTAGACAAGAACTCTATTTCCAGAGAGGAATTAGATGAAGATTCCGAGAGAATACGAATGCAATTACATTCGTATTATTCAGATAATGTCGAGAAATCCGAAGGGCGCATGTTCAATCGTGAGCAGGTGGCAGGCTGCATCGCAACCATTGACGAAGTGCTACGGATGGGTTTTGAAAAAAACAATGAAGAGCTATCAAGTCCTGATGGCCTGTACGATTTTGTCTTTAAGCCAACCATAGACAACCATAGTCTTGTCTTTGAAATCGGGAATAATGACGAAGAATATCTTTATCTCAGTGATGCCGATAATCCAACCGTAAAATTGATGCTTGAGATGAATAAGATTCATGATAAAAGGTATCGCATTATCAAAGCAGGGCATCATGGAAATCGAGGAGCTGGGGCTTTAATAAAGCACAGAATCACTGCTGATGAGGTAATAAATTGTTGTGGACCCGCAAAATCAGATTGGAAAGGTCCGGATAGTAAATACAAATCTGTTTCAGATAACCTTATCTGTACTGATTGGTACTACAACAACACAAAGTGGGGAAACGTAAAGGATTTTAAAATACATCAATCTTGCTGCATTATGCGGTGAAAATGAAGACTCGGCTCCTATAAAAAGGGAATGGGCTAAAACTTCCAGCTTGCGGAGAGAACGGGCGTCATATCGTGGTCCATGTGGACACCCATCTCGATTCTTCGGTTGGTCTTACGGGCGTAGAACAGGGAGTTGAATCCGCTGACCAGGTGGTTGAGCACGATACCGCCGATCATGGCTTGCGCGTAGTCCTTATTGGTTTGGATATCTTTATAGTGCTTGGTATATTGGTTCTTTCTTTCGTCGCTGTCCCAGTTCCATGAATAGTCGTCCGAGTAGGCGTTATTCTGGATATAGAGTGCTTGCGCTTCGGCATCGCCGGGATAGAGGTTGATCGCGGTTCTGCGAATGCCTTCGTTGTATCCACCCGCTTCGTAACCCGAGCTGTCGTATTTCGAGAGGTGGTGATAATATTCGTCGCTGTAGTCGCGCGGCGTGACGTGGGCATATTCGAGCGCGGTTTCGTAGGCGTGCCGTTTGCTGAGATGCGATTCCTCCTGGAAATAGAACATCGAGCTCCACAGCAGAATCTCCGAAGCGATGAATACATACCCGGAGTTGTTACCCTGCCAGAGTTCTCCCATTCCGGGAACGGCGAGTGACTGGAGGAACATGAGCCCGGGGTTGTGCTGCGCGAAAACCTGTGTCGTCATGACCAGCAGGACGATCAGCAGGACGGACTTGCTAAAAGTGGATCGCATAATTCAACCTGATTCCTTTGTTTCTCAGATCCGGTTCGATGGATATGTTTTTAAGCATCTTCAGCTCATGGTTGTGCTTACGCGCACTGCTCGCGGATGCGATGATGGAGACGACACGGTTCAGAAGCGCGGCACCCAAGGCGAAATTTGCGTAGATTTCCATGTCCTGTTTGCGGGTTCGGCGTCGCTTGTATTCTCTCCAGTGCGATTGGCTTTCCCATTTCCAGGCTTCCTCTTCCACGATCAGGTAATTATCCAGATATGTCTGATACGACTCTTGATCGTTGTTGTAGATGAGGTAGTAGTTACGGGCGTCGCGGATGATCACCTCGTTGTAGTCTTCGCTACTGTAGTAGTTTTGAATCCGCTGGTAGTACGAATCGTCCTGCCCTCTCGGAACTTCGGCGTAGGAACTGGCGTAATCCTGATAGGAATCGATCGCCCAATCGCGCTCCTGTTCCAGCCGGAAATAGGCGAACCAGATCAGGACTTCCGCGCTGATGAACGCGGCGCCCTTCTGGTAGTTTCCCATGTAGAGATCGCCGCTTCCTGGCAGAATTGCGGAGAGCGCCATCACCTTCAGGGTCGATATCTTTTCCTGCGCGGACAGTGTGCACAATAGCACGAGAAGCATCAGTAAGAGTAAGGTTTTTCGCATTAGAATTTCCTGCTGAGCATCAACATCGGCGTCATGCGCTCGTTGCACACGATCGGCTGAATATGGAACTGGAATTTGGGTGCTTGCGATAGGTATTCCACGTTGTAGGCGCGGGTCACGCGGTACGCGTCGAGGATCGCCACGATGTGGTTGAGCAGAACGCCCCAGGTGAAGTAGTCAGCTCTCGTGTAGCTGTCTTCTGCGTCCTGTCGCATCGAGATGTATGTGGTACGATGAGCGCTGTACGGTGCGTCGCACTGGCCTTCCACGCCCGTTCCGTCGGTGGGCTTGTTGCCGAGCCATCGATCGTCGTTATCGAACACCCATGGAATCTCCGGGTAATCCTGATTTGGACCATACTTCTCGTACCAGTCGTCCCAACCGAAGACGTACTTGTTGTATTTTCCGATGTCTTCGTAGTAGTGCTGGGTGTTTTCGTCATCCAGACGGAAGTGGTTGTCGTCGTAGATATCGGTCTCACTGAAGGCGATCATATCGTTTTTCGCTATCTTGTATTTTTCTCTATCGTAATAAATATCGGCATAGTCTTCATAGTCCGATTCCTTGTTCAGACCTTCGTTCTGGTAGTGCGCGTATCCGTACCACAGGGCTCCCTCGATGAGAAGCGAGACGTAACCGGTCCAGGAGGTGTAATCGGCATAGATCGCGCCGACACCGGGTACTGCTGCCGACGCCAGCATTGCGAGCGCGGCGGATTTCTTCCGGTAGTTAACCTTGATGATATCGTCGCCGGCATCTTGGTCCATATCTTCCAGTTCGATCGTCTGTTTCTCTTCTTTCGGTTTCGCAGCCTTGGTGTCTTCCAGCTTGATAACGTCCTCGGTGTCTGCCGCGTCGAATTCTTCCACTTCCTGTGCGACAAGGACAACGACCAGCGTCATCATAAGCACGATTGAAAGAATGATTTTCATCGTAAGCCTCCTGGCAAAATTTCTAATTTCCACTCAACGGTAGATTATCGTTGTGACATTTGGCATTCAAAGTTATCTCTTATCACAGGTTTCCTGTGCCAAATGACACTTTTATTTCTCAATACCAAACTTGATCGTTCTCCGGTTTCCGCCCGATTCGAGCTTTCCGAAGTAGAGTCCCGAAGCCATGCTTCTCGTATCAAGTCGGATCGATTCGTCCGGCTCGTAGCTTCTTTCCAGAACCTGGTCGCCGGCGATGTTGTATATCTTCAGTTCGATTTTCTCCGTAGCGCCTTCCACGCGGATGCGCAGTTGTCCGTGCGACACCGGGTTGGGGTAGGCGACGACGGAGAACGACGCGTCGAACGCGGGATCGTGCGTGATCGCGCCGCGGTAGCATCCGGATGAGCCATTGCGATAGCCGGCCCACTCGATGGGATTCTCGTACATCTCGTCGATGCTGGCGATTCCGATCCGGCAGAGTCGGCTCTGGTCGGTCTCGTCCTCGCGGTAATCGCCATAGACGTAGTTCAGGCGGGAAAGTGCCTTTTCCCAGAAGAAGAATCCCGATTCGCCGTTCCAGCACATCGAGTAGTCGGAACGGTACTTGCCCTCCATGTCGATGGCGAGGAAGCCCTGTCCGACGGCTGGCATGAGCGCGATCGATTCCCCCATGAAATCGATCAGGACGGGATAGCCTTGCTTTTGCAGTCCGATGTCTTCCAGTTTTACCGGGAATCCGTACGCCATGACACCCTCGGTGTCGATGGCGAACACGTGGTCGCCAGCGCCGAAGAAGAGATAGACTTTTCCGTCGTCGAACGGCGCGCCGATGGCGAGGTTGGTCGGTTTCTCGGCGGTGTAGGGATAAAATTCGAAGATGCGGGTGTATTTGCCGTTCTGAATCTTGAAGAGCGCGCCGTCGTTCGACAGCATGAAGATCGCGCTGTTCGCCGCGTTCAGCGTGTCGGTGAAAACAACGGGCTCGTAATTTGTATCGGTGAAAGGCATCTCGAACCTGTCGGTCCAGTTGAAGTCACCTTTGTAATCCACGACGTTCATGACGCCGTCCGCGAATGCGTAAAGACTGTTCTCATCGGCCGCCATACGGGCGGTTTCGATGCCGAGGGGAACCGGCGTGTCTTGAACGAATTTGAAAAGGGTTTCGTCGGTGCTGACGATATAGCATTCGAGATCGCCGTCCTTCAGCTTCATGGGCTGCGAGGTGACATCGCCTTCGAACGTGATGCTCTGGATGACATCCGGTGCCTTGACGATAAATATCTCGTTACCCGCGGGAGCAATGAACTCGTCGTAGCCGTCCAGGTCGTAATCGACGGTCAGGGGTGGCTGCGTGATCGTGAAATCGAGCGGAATTCGGGTCAGGATATCCTGCCATTCGTCCATGCCGGAGCCATTTTGAAGGTGGGAGATGATGTTCACACCATGCCGGGAAAAGACGGGAAACTCGGACAGGGTGGATCCGGGCAGGAAGCTGGAGAGGCCGGGACCGCCGATGGCGTTGACCGAATCGATTTCGACAAACGGTACATAGGTGGTCTGGTCGAACGCGTTGACTTTGAAACGGAAGCTGACGATTTCAGGAGGTATGTGAAACGGTCTTGAATAGTGTTCCGAATCGATGTCGTAGATGGTGAACATGGATGGTTCGCCGTCGTTGGTGACCAGCGCTGGATTGGTGGAAGCCGAGATTTCGTCATTGAATTTCTCGATATCCCAGCCGGTGAAGAATCCATTGGGGTCCAGCAGCGGTTTGTAGCGGAAGAACGGCTCATATACCGTGCCCTGCCAGTACAGGGAATAGACGTTGCCGATATCTTCCAGTCCATCCGCCTCGATGATAAATACACCGCGGCGACTGTATTTCGTATTGACGGAGTTGGCGGTGAAGTTGCTCACGAACTCGCCGTCCGACTCGTAATAGCCCTGGTTGTAGATCACGTCTTCGTCGATATGCCACATGATCAGACCGCCGCCGTAGCTGTTGCCTTCCTGGTCGATCCAGTCCGGCAGCGCGAAGTCGTATTCGTCCGGCGTATCGAGGTTGTCGAACTTTCCGGTGGGGTAGAGGATAACGCGTGAATCCTCGCCCGAGTCGCCCACGAGAACGGTCTCGCCGTCGTCGTCGTAGTCGGTCTGGCGGTTTTCGATCAGGATGTATTCGGTATCGCTGAGTGGCACCTTGACGATGTACGCCTGGTTCGATCCGATTTCACCATCGTAGGGTTTGGTCGCGGCGATCACATCGATGGGCTGGCTCAGGTCGAAATCCGTGATATCTTTAATCAGCCCCTGCGCTCTGAATTCATCGCCCCAGGCTAGTTCCTTGTGGAACGCGCCCGGAAGAGCGGGGATTCCACCCTCGATGAGATAGACGTTGTCGAGAATCCCGTCATCGTCTTCGTCTGCTCCCAGGGTCAGGACGGTCGCGCCGCCGCTGTCCATGATGTCCCAGTATCCGACGGAGGGGCGGAAGTTGCTGGTGTTGTAGAGATCGACGAATCCGAGTGAGTGTCCGAATTCGTGTGCTGTGACTGCGTTGGTTACGCCGTATCCGTCGTGATAGACGATACCGTTGTCGATGTAGGTCGAGGTGTCCTGCACGATGGTCTCGGGGACGTTGCAGAGGTGTTTGATCATCTTTGCCCCATCATCGACCGACACTTCCTTCCCATCGCCGATGGTGATGTAGAAGGATGGCAAGTCGCCCGGCGTGTCGCCCATGACATCGTGTTGCCAGTCCGCACCCGCATGGATGACCATGAAGTGGCCGTAGTCGGAGAAATCGATGCGGGGATCGGCGTCCGCGGTTTGGAGGACGTCCCTGAAGTATTCTTCAAATCGAGACAGCATCAGGCTCGAAGAAGCGCCCGGCGGGTTGTAATAAGCCATCTCCTGGGGGAGACGGTAGAAGGTTCCGTCCCGCGGATAGACGTCGCAGTCCAGGTTGTAGTATCCCTGGCTCACCTCCATGTAGTAGTAGCGTACCGATTCCATGATCTTTTCGAAGTACGTATGATCGTGGGGTGGCGCGCCGAGTCCGACCGGATAATCCGTGCCGTCCATCTGGAAGGTGCCGTCGCCGGTGGTTTGCGGGTTGGTGTCGGGTTGAAATTCCGCGAGGATGACCAGCAGCTTGTTGTTGTTACGCAAAGACGGCTGGTGCTTCCGGATTCCGCCACCCATGAGTTTCTCGATGGGGTGGACGCGGACATCCTTCTTGTGGTTTTCTTTACCCAGTATATCGATTCTGCCTTCTTTCGCGGACAGGCCGGCGGCAGCCAGCAGAACGATTAAGACGAGCGCTATCGAGATCGTGCGATGCATGGGTTCCCTTAGAATTCGAACCGAAGCGAGAAGGTTTTCTGGTAATCCTGGAGTTCGCCACCCTGTTCCATAGCGAAGTCCGCGTTGATTTTATATCGCTTGTTCCATTCGAAACCGAGGCCGATGCCGAAGGAAGGTCCGGTCATCGAACCGGCAATATCCTGATAGTATCCGGCACGAAGCGCGAGGATATCGTAATAGATGTATTCGACACCGTATTTACGGATGATCTCGTCGATTTCCTGGTCCTGGTCGTCGTCCGACCACGCGGTGAACATACGTTCAAACACGCCGTCGTCGTTCGCCAGAAGCTTGTTCCATTCGGCGTTCAGGGTGAGTTTGTTGATTTTGGATTCGAGCAAACGGTAGGAGAGACCGAAACACCAGTTCATGGGTAGCGGGTCTGCCTGCGATTCATTGATGTAGGTGATGTCGGGTCCGATGTTCTGAAGTACCCATGCGTAATCGAGCTTGGAGAGGTACCACCAGAAGCTTTTCCAGGGTCTCTCGCCGACGCCGTAGGTTCGGAGGGTGTGTTTGATACCGATGTCGAATGCCCAGCTGGTTCCCTGACCTTTCTGGGATACCTCGGATTCACCCTGTCCTTCCGGTGCGAGATCGCTATAGATGAATTTGACGGATGCTCCGAGCCCGAGCTGATCGTAGAGTTCGTAAGCGTAGCTTGGTCCGACAGCAATTTCGTAGCTATGGAAGGTTCCTTCGTCTTCACCGCCCTCGCCGGTGCGCTGTTGCGATCCGTAGGTCATATAGACGACGTCGAAACCGATGTTTCCGATGTAGTCAAAATATTGATTCCAGGCAAGATACATGTGGTACATGTCGTTGATGCCTTCCGTGTCGCCAAACCAGTTTGTCGCGTTTACAGCGAACTGCGTCTTGCGGTTGAATGCCATCGCGCCGGGATTCCAAAAAGGCGCGTAGGCGTCATCGACCATCGCGATGTAGGCTCCGCCCATACCGCCGGCTCTCGATCCGGGTTGTATGAGCAGGAAGATCACGCCCGCTTCGGAAATGGCGCTTAAGGCGAGTGGAAGGAATAGCGCGATGAGCAATAAGCATATAGCTCCCGTCTTTCTTGTTGTCATTTCAAAACCTCCAGAAAGTATTTGAGATAAGGATGTTGTCCGATATAAATACGGATAAACACTTCAAAGCAGGCGGAAATATTAAATTGTTAGCAAGAATATTCGATGAATCCTCCATGAATAAATATGGTGCCGAAGGCCGGACTCGAACCGGCACGCCGCAAAACGGCGGTGGATTTTGAGTCCACTGCGTCTACCAGTTTCACCACTTCGGCATGCATCAGGAATCAGACTCAGAACACGCCGGTTGGTGTCAAGATTTTTCTCAGCGATTTTGCCTTTCAATTAGCTATGCGGCACCTTCATGAGAACATGCCAGACGTGAAATGTAACGTGGATCGATACCAAGTGTTACATTCCGAATCTACTCCTTTACCTAAATTCCTTCAGGTTTTCGTCAAGTAAAACTTCATCGATTGTAATGTTGTCGATGATCCCGACTACCCCAAAATACACAGCCACGACCTCGATTGTGACGGTGTTTCGCATCAGTGCGTAAATAGCAGACTTGTTTGGTTCATTCCTTGCTCTATCTTATATTATATATCGTAATCAACCTATGGGAATACTATGGATGAGCTGAATTCATGCGACATCACGCTTCAGACGTGGATTGACAGTATCCCGACGGCGGCGATTGCCGTGAAGCCGGACGGAACCGCTCTGGCGGTCAATCAACCGGCGGCTCGGATGGGCTTCCGTGTCGGGATCGGTTTCACGGACGCGACGGCTTTTACGCATCCTGCTTTGATCGAGGCGAGCATGGAGCAGTGTTTTGACCTGAATCGCCAGTTAAAGGTCCAGTCTGCAACGGAAGACAAACAGGAATTCGACATCACGTTCACGCCGGTGTCGCGGGACTCGTTGCCGGATTTCTGCATCGTTGTTTTCACTCGCAGCCACAAGCCGGGAGAGACGATCGAGCGGCTGGAGGCCGGGCACAAGTTCATTACCATGGGAAGGCTTTCCGTGGGCGTTTTGCACGAGATTCGCTCACCGGTACAATACATCAGTGACAATATCCGTTTTGTGCGGGAAGCGATCACTGATTTCGTACAGTTCATGCAGAAGGTCCGCATCATCGTTTCCGGGGAGAAAAACGGGCACGTTTCGGATCGATTCAAGAAGCTCGTTTCCGATAGCGATATCGATTATCTGCTGTCCGAAATTCAGCCTGCTCTCGATGAATCCCAGCACGGGATACGCCAGGTAAGAAACATTCTTGACGCAATGAAGAAATTTTCACATCCTGGATACGATAAGAAAGAGATGGTCAATATCAACGACTCAATCGAGAGCGCGTTGACCATCACCCACAGCGAGTGGAAGAACGAAGCGGAGATGCACACGAATCTCGCTCCTACTCTGCCCCGGATTCCGCTTTTCAGCGACGAGATCAATCAGGCGCTTCTGAACCTGATTGTCAATGCTTCGCACGCGGTACGGACCAAGAAGAGGGAAACCGGCGAGAAGGGATTGATCTCGATAACGACAAGATACAAGGATAACGAGGTGGTGCTGTGGATTCGCGATACCGGAACCGGGATTCCCGAATCGATCATCACCAAGATATTCCAGCCCTTCTACACGACGAAAAAACCGGGTGAAGGAACTGGACAAGGATTATCGCTCGTGCAGTCGATTATCGTCGAGAAACATGGGGGAACGATCAGCGTCAGTTCGGAGCCGGGATCGGGCGCTGTTTTTGAGATTCACCTCCCGGTGTTCGATATGGACGAGATCGAGAGCGAAAAGGAGAATGATTGAACATGCTGAACCGAATACTATTTGTCGATGATGAACCGCGTGTGCTGGATGGCTTACGACGCAGCCTGCGATCGAAACGGAAGGACTGGGAGTTGTCGTTTGTCTCCTCGGGAGCCGAAGCGCTCGAGAAGATCGCGGAGGAACCGTTCGATATCCTGATCTCGGATGTCAAGATGCCGGGCATGAACGGCGTCGAGCTTCTGAGAATTGTCGCGGAGCGCAATCCGGAAATCGTGCGGATCATCCTGACGGGGTATGCGGAGCACGACCTCTCGATGAAAGCGGTCAAGATCGCACATCAGTATTTGACCAAGCCATGCGAATCGGATCACCTGATCGGCATCATCACGCGGATATTCAACCTTCGGAAACTCATGAAAAACGAGGACGTGATCAGCTTCGTTTCAAGCATGAAGACCATCCCCAGCTTGCCCGAATTCTACAAGGAGCTGATTCGGGAGCTCGACAGCGAGAACACGTCGATCAAGCGGATCAGCGAGATCATCAGCAAGGACATGGGCATGAGCGCCAAGATATTGCAGGTGGTCAATTCGCCCTTTTTCAGCACGTATCGCACTGTCTCCAGTCCACTCCAGGCAGCCAGCCTGCTCGGACTGAACACCATTCGCAATCTCGCGCTTTCCATTCACCTCTTTCAGGCGTACGAGGACAAGTCGTCCGTGTTCGACTATCACCGCCTCTGGGCGCATTCGATGTCAGTCGCTGAACTGGCGAAGAAAATCGTCGCCGATGTCGGCGTAGATAAGGAGTTCGAGGACCACGCATTCGTCAGCGGTATGCTGCACGATATCGGCAAGCTCATCATGGCGGTCGAGTACCCCGACACCTATGCCAAAGTCCTGCAAGACGCGCAGGAATCGGGAATCGAGATTTACGAAGCGGAATACAGGGAGTTTGGCACCGGGCATCAGGAGGTCGCGGCGTATCTGCTCGGGATATGGGGGATTCCGGACGATATCATCGAGCCGATCGCTTTCCACCACGTACCGTCGAATGGCTACAATACCGGCTTCTCACCGCTGGCGGCGGTGCATATCGCGGATGCGATCGTGACGACGAGAACCGAAGCGATCGGGAAGATGATGCAGCCGGATATGAACTTCCTCCGAAACGCCAAACTGGAACCTCTCTACAAACGCTGGCTTGAAGCCGAAGGAGCATAACGATGCTTCATCGAATCCTATTCGTTGACGACGACCAGAATCTACTCCGGTCGTACAAAAGACAATACCGGCGCCTGTATCAGGTCGAAATCGCCGAGAACGCCGCACATGCGCTCGAGATATTGAAGCAGGAGCCACCGGTGTCGGTCATGGTGACCGATTTCTCCATGCCGGATATGGACGGGATCGAGCTGATCAAACGCAAGATGGAATTCGACACGCTCTCCGTGCCCATCCTGATCACCGGCAAGGCCGATCTCAACATGGCGATCCGGGCGGTCAACGAGTGCTCCATCTACCGCTTTCTGACCAAGCCGGTCGAGTTCGACGAGATGCTGCCCATCCTCGAAGGCGCCGTCGAGCAGTACAAGCTCAATATCGCCATCGCCGACGAACTTCACAAGCTCGAATGTCCCGAACTGACCGTCGCTGTCTGCTCCCACTGCCGGAAGGTCCGCAAGGTCGATGACGACGCTACAAAGCAAGCTAACTGGAAGCACCTCGAAGTCTTCTTTACCCACAACTTCGGCATCGAATTTTCCCACGGACTCTGCCCCGATTGCGTCGAGAAGATGTACAGCGAGGTGTTGAGGAAGGAGTAGAGAACCCCATCCCGGCCTTCCCCTTTGCCAAAGGGGAAGGAGCAGAGAGGTGGTCGCTCTCCGTTGGTGCGCAGGCACCCTTGCCTGCATCTCTTTCTTCATCCTTGGGTACGCAGATGTCTCGTCTGTATAAACCAACTTCTGAATGTCCGAGCTTGCGAGGTCTTCCGAATGTTGGTTATTCTGTCTGAAGCAGGATGGAGAAGGAGACCCTCACCCCGGCCCTCTCCCATATCATGGGCGAGGGAGCAGAGAGGTGGTCGCTCTCCGTTGGTACGCAGGCACCCTTGCCTGAATCTCCTTCATTATCCTTGGGTACGCAGATGTCTCGTCTGCATAAACCAACTTCTGAATGTCCGAGCTTGCGAGGTCTTCCGAATGTTGGTTATTATATCTGAAGCAGGATGGGCAGGATGGAGAAGGAGACCCTCACCCCGGCCCTCTCCCATTTCATGGGCGAGGGAGCAGAGAGGTGGTCGTTTACTGGCTATCATCCACCGGCATCTTCGTCCGCCCAGCACCTATCGACGTGTAACACCACGCCTTCGTCGTGAATGAACACGCCAATAGGTGCTGGGCGAACAAATCTGCCTGGCGGAGGTTTCGGGTCGGAAATGATTGACATCCATGGTTCGTGGCGTTACCTTTTGGTATTACATGTAAGGAGGCACCATGGCAGATTTCAAGCCGGTAACGGCCGATCAATGGATCGAGGACATTTTGAGGGAGTACCCCGACGCGCAGGATTTCTTGAGCGAAAACGGCATCGTGTGCGTGATGTGCGGCGAGCCTGTGTGGGGATCGCTGGAGGAGCAGATGGAGGAGAAGGGCTTTGACGATGCGAAAAAGGTGGAGCTTGTGGCGTCGTTGAATAAATTTCTGGTAGCCCGTTACGAAAAGGCTTAAAGATTGTAAAAACACAGAATGTGGTTGACACCAGTACCGATTCATGACTATTCTGACCAGTTATTTCCCTTTTTGACGAAATAACGCGATAACTACAAAACAACACCTGCGGGGAAAACATTTGATTTCTTGCAGTTAAGGAGGATGTGAATGCCTGCATTGCAACTCGAAAAGATGCGTCAGGCGCACAAGATTCTGGCGGATGTCCCCTTCGAAGTTGTGCAGTTGAATCGCGGTTATGCAGATCGCACCCTGCACATCGACATCAGTTCGAATACCATCGAGACCAAGCCCGTCACGCAGCAGATGAAAGACCTGTGGATCGGCGGTAAGGGCTTCGACTTGTGGCTGACGTTCCAGCAAATCAACAAAGACACCAAGTGGGACGATCCGGAAAACCCGATCTGTCTGAGCTCCGGACCGCTAGGCGGAACCACGTCGTTCCCTGGCTCCGGCAAGACCATCGCGACCGCGATTTCACCCTTGACCAACTCCATGATGGACTGTAACGTCGGCGGCTATTTTGGTCCCTATCTCAAGTTTGCCGGATTCGACGCACTGAGCGTCTGCGGCAAGGCGGAAGAAGAAACCATCATCCTGATCGACGCCGTGAAGGGCCGTATCACCATCGAACAGGCCCCGCAGGAGAGCGTCGATTCGCACCTCCTGGCGGAAGAGCTTACCGAAATGTATGCCGACGACGAACTGGACAAGCGCAATGTCGCGATCATCTCCGCCGGTCGCGGCGCGGATCACGGTCGTATGGGCGTTCTGAATTTTTCGTTCTACGACTGGCGTCGTCGCGTCGCGCGACTCAAACAGGCCGGTCGCGGCGGCATCGGCACGGTGCTTCGTAACAAGAAGATCAAGGCGATCGTACTGAAGAATCGCGGTATTACGCCGGCATGGCGCGTTCACGAGAGCAAGGCCGCGAAGATGATGCGCCCGAAGGAACTGATCAATGTTCAGGGCGAGCGTATTCAGATCATCTGCGATATCATCGCCAAATGGGGCAACGATCCCGAGTACGTGATCGAGATGATGCAGGATATCCAGAACGAATTCCGCTGCATCCCGCAGGCGGCGATCGATGAACTGACCGCGCAGACCGGTACCCCGCGTTCGTGGCTCTACCATATTGCGACGTTTTACAAAGCGTTCAGCCTCGAAGAGAAGGGCGAGACCGTCATCCAGGTCTGTATGGGAACCGCGTGCCACGTCAAGGGCTCAGCGAAGATACTGGACGAGTTCGTCCGAGAGCTCGGTTGCCCCGTCGGCGGCACGACGCAGGACAGGAAGTTCAGCCTGGAAGGCGTTGCCTGTCTGGGCGCCTGCTCCATCGCGCCGGTGGTCAAGATCGGCGAGGAGGTTCACGGCGGCGTGCAGGTGCGGGACGTGAAGAAGCTGGTCGAACAAGCGAAGAAGGAGACGAACCATGGCTAAACTCACACCGAATGATATTCCGCGCATCGCCGGTGAGGAGAAGGCACGTCAGGCAGCCTGGAAGGGCATGCTGATGGTTTGCACCGGCACCGGATGCGTATCCGCGCATGGTTTCGATATTCTCCATGCATTACAGAAAGAGATCAAGGACGCCGGACTGGACAAGGAATGGGTCGCGGTGGGAACCGGCTGTAACGGTTTCTGCGCCGCCGGTCCGATCGTGGTCGTCCAGCCGCAGGGCGTTTTCTACCAGAAAGTGAAGATCGAAGACACGAAGGCGATCGTCGAAGAGCATCTGAAGGGCGGCAAGCCGGTCGAGCGCATTCTGTTCAAAGACCCGGTCAGCGGCGTCGTCGCGCAGACGATGGACGAGATCGGTTTCTTCCGCAAACAGCAGCTCATCGCGCTTCGCAACAAAGGTCTGGTCGATCCCGAAAATATACAACATTATATCGCGCGAGGCGGTTACGACGCGCTCAGAAAGATTCTCGAGCGCAAAGACCCTGAATCGGTGATCGAAGAGATCATCGCGTCGGGTATCCGTGGCCGCGGCGGCGGCGGTTTCCCGACCGGTATCAAGTGGAAATCGGGTCGCAAGGCTGCCGAAGAGCGCAAAGAAGAGATTTACGTGGTCTGCAACGCCGACGAAGGCGATCCGGGTGCTTACATGGATCGCAGCATTATCGAGACCGACCCGCATTCGGTGCTCGAGGGACTCTTGATCGGCGGTTTCGCGGTTGGCGCGAAGGAAGGCTACATCTATATCCGCAAGGAATATCCGCTTGCCATGGATCGACTGCACATCGCGATCGAACAGGCGCGCGAGATGGGGCTTCTGGGCGAGGACATCCTCGGCTCGGGCTTCGATTTCGACATCCACGTACACCGTGGCGCCGGCGCGTTTGTCTGCGGCGAATCGACCGCCTTGATGGCGTCGATGGCAGGCCGTGCGGGCGAACCGCGCGCGAAGTACGTTCACAACGTCGAATACGGCTACCGTGATAAACCGACCGTGCTCAACAACGTGGAGACCTGGGCGAACATCCCGGTGATCATCGAGAAGGGCGCGAAGTGGTTCGCGGGTATTGGCTCGGGCGACGTGAGCGAGAATCCGTGGAACGGCTCCAGCGGCGCGAAGGTCTTTTCGCTGGTGGGTGACATCCACAACACCGGTCTCGTTGAAGCGCCCATGGGAATTTCGCTGCGCGAGATCATCGAGGACATCGGTGGCGGCATCCCGAATGGACGGCAGTTCAAGGCCGTGCAGACAGGCGGACCGAGCGGCGGCTGCATCCCTGCTTCCATGCTGGATATGCCGGTCGATTTCGATTCGCTGACCGAAGCCGGTTCGATGATGGGCTCCGGCGGTATGATCGTGATGGACGACCACACCTGCATGGTGGATGTGGCGCGCTATTTCATCGACTTCCTGGTCGATGAGAGCTGCGGCAAATGCACGCCGTGCCGGGAAGGTCTGTTCCACATGCGAAATATCCTCCAGCGTATCTGCGACGGCAAGGGCACTGAGGAAGACATCGTCACGCTGGAAGAGCTGGCGCATACGGTGAAAGAAACCAGTCTCTGTCAACTCGGCGCCAGCGCTCCGAATCCGGTGCTCTCCACGCTGCGCTATTTCCGAGAAGAATACGAAGAACACATTCGAGATAAAAAGTGCCGCGCGGGCGTCTGCAAGGCATTGATACAATACGAGATCAACGACAAGTGCGTGGGCTGTACTGCCTGTGCGAAGGCTTGCCCGGTCGATGCGATTCGGGGTGAGGTGAAGAAGCTTCACACGATCGATCCGGAAAAATGTATCAAGTGCGGCATCTGCTATGAAACCTGCAAGTTCGACGCAGTGGAGGTGAAGTGATGGAAAAGGTCGATATCATCATCAACGGCAAGAAAGCAACCGTCCCCAAAGGCACCTTCCTGATGAAGGCGATGCAGAACGAAGGTATAACCGTGCCGACGCTGTGTCACCACAAGGACCTGACACCGTCCGGCACCTGCCGGCTCTGCGTGGTCGAGGTCGAACAGAACGGCAAGAAGAAAATCGTTACCAGTTGTAATTACCCGGTTAACAGTGAGATCAAGGTCGAGACCGACAGCGAGCGCGTCAGGCAGCATCGCAAGATTCTGGCGGAGCTGTACCTCGGTCGCTGGCCGAATGTCCCGCTGGTGCAGGATATCGCGAAGCGTTGCGGTGTGACCAAGAGCCGCTTCACCAGCGAGCTGACCGAGGAGAGCGAAAAGGCGTGTATCCTCTGCGGTCACTGTGTGCGCGCCTGTCACGAATTCGTCGTCGAGGATATCCTCGATTTCGCGGGGCGTGGCATCAAGCGTCATCTGACCATGCCCTTCGGCGAGGTCGATCCGCACTGTATAGGCTGTACGAGCTGTGCGTACGTGTGCCCCACCGGCGCGATCGAGATTATCGACGACTTGCAGAATCCGGTCGATGCCAAGCTGATCCGCGACTACGGTATGCGCATCAACGCCGAGATGGCGACGCTGGACAAGAACCAGTGCCGCATGCGTGAAGTGGGTACCGCCAACATCGTGGATGTCATGGATGCCTACGACCTTCTGCCGGTGCACAACTACAAGTTCGGTAAGCACGAAAAGACCAGCGAGATCAATTCGGTAGCGCTGAAGAAATACTATTTCACTCAGGAGATGCCGGACGGCTGCTGGAAAGGCTGCTCGATGGCGTGCGCCAAGACGGTCGATGATTTCATATTGAAGACCGGTCCCTACAAGGGCGATAAGGTCTGCGTCGATGGGCCGGAATACGAGACGGCTGCCGGCGCGGCGAACATGGGCTGCTTCGACGCCGATTTCCTGGTCGAGTTCAACTTCTATTGCGACACCTACGGGATTGACACTATCTCGATGGCAACTTGTACCGCGTTTGTGATGGAGGCCTTCGAAGCCGGTCAGATCACGACCGAGCACACAGGCGGACTTGTGCTCAACTTCGGCGCAACGGACGCTGTCCTCGAGATGCTGCACCAGATGGCGCGCGGCGAGGGGTTCGGCGTGGATGTCGGACACGGTATCCGCTGGCTCAAGAACAAGTGGGTCAAGGAATACGGCGCCGACGAGAAGTTCCTGTGGGACATCGGAATGGAGGTCAAGGGGCTGGAGTACTCGGAGTACGTGTGTAAGGAATCCCTGGCGCAGCAGGTGGGCTACTCCGCCGCCGTGAAGGGGCCGCAACACGACGAGGCCTGGCTAATTTTCATGGATATGGTCAACAACCAGATTCCGACCTTCGAGAACAAGGCCGAAGCGCTCTACTACTACCCGTTGTGGCGTACCTGGTTCGGACTGATGGGTCTCTGCAAGCTCATCTGGAACGACGTGGTGCCGAGCGACAACAGCAAGTATCCGCCACCCGTCGCGGCGAAGGTACCCGGTCATGTCGAGGACTTTTTCAAGTTCTTCGAGGGTATGACCGGTATCCCTCTGGACGAGGAGAAGATGCTGGATCAGTCGGCGAGAGTCCACAACCTGCAACGCGTCATGTCACGTATGCTGGGTTACGGTACGCGCAAGGACGACATGCCGCCGTACCGTGCGGTGGGTCCGGTTACCGAAGAGGAATTCCTCTCGCGTGAGGATCGGTTCCACAAGCAACTCAAGGAACTGCTCGATCTCGATCCCGAGAAGATGACGCTTCAGGAAAAGATGGACGTGCTGCGGGAATACCGCATGAAGCAATACAACAAGGCTCTGGACGCCGCGTATCTCAGACGCGGCTGGACGCCGAACGGTGTGCCGAAGATCGAACGCCTGAAAGAACTGGGCATTGATCTGCCGGAGTTGATCGCGATTATAAAGGATGATCAAACAGCCTGACCTGTTTGTCCGCAATGTGCCTGGCTCCACCGAAGTGCTTCAGCGCGCTACGGTGGGGTTGGCGGGTTGCGGGGGACTCGGCTCGAACGCCGCGGTGGCGCTTGCGAGAGCCGGCGTCGGGAGGTTGATCCTGGCGGATTTCGACCGCGTCGAACCAAGCAACCTCAATCGTCAGCACTACTTCCTGTCCGATGTGGGGAAACCCAAGACGGACGCGCTCGCTGAACATCTCCGAAGAATCAATCCAAAAATTGAACTGAAATTAATTTCGAAAAAGCTTGCCCCTTCTGATATCCCGTCAATCTTTGGCGCGGCTGACATCCTGATCGAGGCATTCGACAGGGCAGAAGCCAAACAGTGGTTAATTGAAGCCTGGTGTCGCGCGTTTCCGGATCGCCCGATTGTTGCGGGGAACGGGATCGGCGGACTGGGCGACACGGATTTGATCACGGTTCGCCGGATGGGCAACATCTGGTTTTGTGGAGATGGAAGTAGCGACATGAGCCTCGGATTGTGCGCGGCTCGGGTCGGCATCGTTGCGATGATGCAGGCGAATGTCGCGATATCGATACTGGTGAAGAAGAGTCATTTGGCATGACAGAGCTTGCATAGTCAGATATCCACGATTGCCAAATGTCTCCATGATCATCTTGTAAGTGAGCTGAAAGACAAGGGAGTACATGATACTGGTCAATGACCGCGATGAGGTCAAATTCCGGGATAACATGACCGTTCAGGATGTTCTGGACGCGATGGGGTACGATTGGGCGCTGTTGACGGTCACGGTTAACGACTCCTACGTTCCCCGGGAAGAATACACGGCATATCCGGTGCCGGACGGCGCCGATTTCAAGGCAATGCATCTTTTCCATGGCGGATGATCGGATGATCGTTCGTGTTGGGTTAGTTGAACTCAAATGAATAAGACATCATTCACGTACATTCTCGATTTCAATCCGCGCGTCAACGCGCAATTCATGAGCTCGTTCGCAAACGAGTAGTATCCCCCTTTTCCCCAATTCATTCGATTTTCTCATTCTATATAAATGGAGGAAAATACCATGCAAGCATTCTTGGAAAGACTCGGCATCAAGGAAGTGAACCCCGGAGCGTATTGCGGTCGTTGGCTGGATACGCAGGGCGAGATGATCGACGTGTATTCGCCGATCGACGATTCCCTGATCGCGAGAGTCAAGTCGGCAACGGCGGAAGACTACGAGACCGTTGCGAAGGAAGCGCGTGAAGCGTTCAAGACATGGCGTATGATCCCGGCTCCCCAGCGGGGCGAGATTGTTCGTCAGCTCAGCGAAGCGCTGCGCGAGAAGAAGGAAGACCTCGGCAAGCTGGTCTCGCTCGAAATGGGTAAGATTCTGACCGAGGGACTCGGCGAGGTGCAGGAAATGATCGACATGGGCGATTTCTGCGTTGGGCTGTCCCGTCAGCTCTACGGTATGACGACCCAGTCCGAGCGTCCTTACCATCGCATGTACGAACAGTGGCATCCACTGGGCGTGGTTGGCATCATCTCCGCGTTTAATTTCCCGGTCGCGGTATGGTCGTGGAACGCGTTTATCGCGGCAGTCTGCGGCGACACCATGATCTGGAAACCGTCGTCATCGACACCACTCACCGCGATCGCTGTGCAGAACATCGTGCACACAGTGCTGGAAGCAAATGACATCCCCAAGGGTATCTTCGGCATGGTAATCGGACGCGGCAGTGTGATCGGAGAGAAGCTGATCAACGATCCCGAGATTCCGCTTATCAGCGCGACCGGTAGTTGCGCCATGGGCAAGAGAGTCCACCAGGCGGCCGCGAAGCGCTACGCGCAGGTCATCCTCGAACTGGGCGGCAACAACGCCGTGGTCGTGATGGAAGACGCCAATGTCGAGCTGGCACTCAAGGCCGTGCTCTTCGGCGCTGTGGGAACAGCCGGACAGCGCTGTACCTCGACCCGCCGCGTGCTGCTGCACGAAGACCTGCACGACAGCTTTGTCGAATCGCTCAAGAAGGCATACGCGTCGGTTCCGATCGGCGATCCGCTGGACAGCAAGACCCTCATGGGTCCGCTGGTGGACGCCGCATCTGTCAAAGCGTATCAGATGGCGATCGAGAAGGCCAAAGAGCAGGGCGGCGAGATCGTCTATGGTGGCAAGGTGATCGAGTCCGGCGTGCCGGGTAAGCTCTACGTTCAGCCGACCATCGTGCTGGCCGAGAACCACTGGCAGATCGTGCAGGACGAGACGTTTGCGCCCATCCTGTACATCATCAAGATCAAGGATATCGACCACGCGATCGAGCTGCACAATGCCGTTCCGCAGGGTCTTTCATCGGCGATCTTCACCAACAACCTGCGCTACAGCGAGCGCTTTCTCTCCCACGCCGGCAGCGACTGCGGTATCGCCAACGTCAATATCGGTACCTCCGGTGCCGAGATCGGCGGCGCGTTCGGCGGTCAGAAGGAAACCGGCGGTGGACGCGAGGCCGGCAGCGATGCCTGGAAAGCCTACATGCGTCGCCAGACCAACACCATCAACTGGTCAACCGAGATTCCGCTGGCGCAGGGTGTCAAATTCGAGATCGATTGATAACGAACGTTACGATAGAAGGGGAATCCGTTGGGTTCCCCTTTTCTTGTGGTACGCAGGCAGGGGTGCCTGCATCTCTTTTCCTTTTCCTCCTGTCTGAAGCAGGATACCCAGGATAGAGGAAATGAGCAGGATGGGGAAAGGTACCGTCACCCCAGCCTTCTCCCGTCCCGATGTATCGGGAGGTGAGGGAGCAGAGAGGAGGTCGTTTACAGATGGCTATCCACCCGCATCTTCGTCCGATCGCGCGGCTACCGTAGATATACCGCGACTTCCTGACTACCGGACACGAGAATAAAGTCGCGGAACACTACGGTAGCCGCGCGAAACGAACAAATCTGCTGGGTGGAAGTGCTACATATACCCGATCTCGTCTTGGAAAACGCCGCTCGGAGACTGAGTGCTACAAGGGAACGCCTTTCGGAGATCGGCGGCTACAGTGGGAGAGCGGAATCCCGAGTGAAACGTCAGCGAGCATCCTCATCGTTCATAAGATATTGCTTTACGATCATCCGGTGTATCTTACAATCTGTTCACGATCGAAATTGAGGAGGTGTCTAATGAACTACGACACGGAAGCGGAGAAATGCTGCTGGTTCGCACCGGAGTTGGTGTTCGGGCTGAGCTACAAATTTATGGAGGCAGGGCAGTCGGTTTTGGATATCGGGATCGGCACGGGGCTGAGCTCCGAGCTTTTTCGGAAGGCGGGCTTGAACGTTCATGGCATGGATATTTCCGAAGAGATGCTCGACGCCTGTCGCGAGAAAGGGTATGAGAATTTGCAATGCCACGATATCATGAAGACGCCCTATCCGTATGCCGACCAGAGTATGGATCACGTGGTCTGCTCGGGCGTGATGCACTTCTTCGAGAATCCGGAGGTGATTTTCGTGGAGGCGTCCAGGATCGTTCGGAAGGGTGGCGTCTTTGCGTTTGTTACGGCGGACAGGCAGGGAGAGGAGTCTTTGGAGCTGACCGGTCTGCATCGGCATCTGGTGCTGTATCGGTTCGATATGGAACAGGTCGGACGATGGCTCGATCAGTATGGGTTCGATCTGCAAAGGGATATTGCGTTCACGGTGTTTACCGATGGTACAAGAACGGTTCCGATGCGGATGAGGGCGTATGTGGGGAGGAAGCGAGAGTAAAGAGGCAGGCAGGGGTGCCTGCGTACCATAGAGAAAGCGACCCCGTGATAGAGGTCGCTTTCGTATATTGCTTGTTGATTAATCGGAGATGATTTCGACGTTGGCGCGGGGCAGTAGCACCTTTTCGCCTGTCTCGAGTTCTGCTTCGAGCACACGCACCAGAGTTTCCGATTCGACCTTGGTAAGCGACTCGGGCATTCCGATGACCTTTCCAATTTTGCCGAAGTTGGGCTGACGGATCACGCGGATGGTCTTTCCTACTTCGATCATGGGCAGTTCGGCTTCCGGCTTGACCAGTTCGTCTTCCTTGAAATCGATCGGCTTGATGATTTCGGGGCGGATGACGCCGGCGCGAATCTGGGTGAAGCCGTGCATGGAGACCTTTTTTCCCTGGAAAGATTTCAGGAGGTCGAAGGTCTTGTTCGCCATCTTGATCGGGCCGAAGCCCTCGGTGACCACGATGGTGAGTCCGACATCCTCGTGGCCGGTGATGGCGACGCCGATGTCGTATCCGAGCAGTTTTTTGAGGTCCTGATCGTGGATACCGCCGGTGATGATGCCTGCCACGCCGATCTTTTGCGCCTTTGTTATGGCGTCGTAGTGGAGCATCTCGCCGGTGACGATGATTTTACCTTTGTGGCTTTCGTTGATCTTGTCCGCTTTGACGACCTCGTCCGCCGTTTGGGCTATCACGTCTATCTCGGCGTTGATCTCGCCGCCGATTCCGAAGATTCCCTGGATATAGGCGGATTTGTTCTCGATGACGACGCCCTGCTCGGGGATCACCTCGACCACGAATCCATCGATGAAGGCCCTCACTTCGACCGGGATGCGCGGTTCGTTGAGAAGAACCTGTCCGGTGTGGCGGGAGATGTTCTGCACCTCGCCTTCGGTGGGTGAGCGAACGGTGGTTTTGAACATTCCGAGGAATCCGTTCGTCTGGGCGAGAATTTGTCCCTTGGTGATCTGGTCTCCCTCTTTGACTTTGAGGAATTGCTGCACAAGTTGAGCGGTAACACCCAGCTTGTTAGCGAGGTTGATCGGCACGACCTTGCCCGGAAGCATGGTAACCGCGACGATCTGGTCAGCTGTGACCTTGTCGCCTTTCTTGACTTTTACTTCGCCTTTCAACGGAAGGATTCGTTCTTTGCGTACGATGGTGTTGTCAGTTACTGCAAGTCCTTGCGAAAATGATTTTCCCATACGATCCTCCCTATTTCAGTATATCTTCGGGGTACGCCTTGAGTTCGCGCATCCACTTTTTCAGAAGTTTACGACGTTCCGTGTGATCCGGCGGCAGGACGAACGGATTACGGCCGCGCGTATCGAGCACGATACCCACGACACCGCCATGGAGATTGATTTCCATCTCCTGATTTTTGCCGGCTCCTATGTCGAGTCCGCGGCCCGGTTTGAGCTTCGCTTTGGCTGTTTCGCCTTCTCCGCAAGGAATCAATCGCATCTCGCCGAAGGGGATGTCCTCTTTGAACGTTTCGCCATTGGGCAGCTCGATCTCGGCGCTCAGTGCGGTTCCCTTACTCTTGAACGATCCGACCGGCGCAACGCACGTTCCGAGGTAGATCATACAGTCTTTGTCGAACACCTCGGTCGCGGCTTTCTCGCTGATCTCCGCCAGCACGCCAAGGTGCGGCATCATGAAGATACTGTCAACACCGAGCCTGGTCACGCCTTCGGGCAGGAACGCGTCGATGAGCATGAGGACGGTCTGGTTACGGCGCGGTGCGTGCGACGCGACACCGCCGGAACCGACCAGCAGGTCGAGCGACATCATATCGACGATGGTTCCACCAGAAATGCTTTGGCTGAACGCTTCGGAAATTTCGCGCTTCTTCTGCGTACCCTTGAGGGTGACGGCGAATTCCTTGTGCTGCACGAATGCGAGTCGCAAGGCTTCCTTCGCGATCGCCTGTTCGAGCACCAGCTCTTCCAGCTTCTGCGGGATGGTGGTGGGGCGGATCATCTTGTTCTTGATCATGTTGCGCAGTTCGGATTCGTCGATGTCGAGCGGAACCCAGCGCAGGATGTTTTCCAGACCGGCGGAGGCGAGGACGTTCGAGATCGAGTAGCTCATCCCGAGGTTCGCGCTCACGGTACGGTTGAAGATGTATTTGGTCGGATCGCCTTCCTTGACGTCCTTGTCCTTGAACACGGAGAAGACGTCGGTGGTCGCCCCGCCGATATCCACGCCCAGCACCTCGATGCCTTCGTTGCGGGCGATGGTTTGCATGATGTTACCCACCGCTGCCGGCGTCGGCATGATGGGGATGTGTTGCAGCTTGCCGTTGAGTGGACCGCGCGTCCACTGCATCAGCTTGTTGTAGCCGGGTGCTTGCTTCATCACGTGTTCCATGAATAGGTCATGGATCTTGTCGCGTGCGGGTCCGAGGTTCTCCACCTCGAGGGTGGGGCGGATGTTTTCAGTCAGCATCAGGTCGGTCTTTTCCGCAAGTGTTTCCTTGATGATGCCCTGCGCTTCTGTATTTCCGGCGTAGATCACCGGAAGCTTGTAGTCTGAACCAAGCCTCGGCTTCGGATCCGCGGCCGCGACGAGTTCCGCGAGCTCCGCCACGTGCTTGGTCGTACCGCCATCGACACCACCCGCCATCAGGATCATGTCCGGACGCAGGTGACGGATGCGTTCGATTTTCTCGTAATTGGCGCGATGGTCGTTGCTTGCGATCAGATCCATCACGATCGCGCCTGCGCCAAGCGCTGCACGTTCGGCGCTTTCACCCGTCATGCGGGCAACCACGCCAGTTACCATCATCTGAAGTCCGCCACCGGCGCTACTGGTCGATACATACGCATCGACACCGATATCGCCGTTACGCGGGATGATGATCTCCTCGTTTTCGATGAACTTGATGTTCTTGTTGTCGTACTTGAGCTGTGCGAGTTCTTCCAGCTCCTGCACCGAGTTGATGACCCCTTTGGTCACATCGTTGAGCGGCGCTTCAACAGTTGTGGGCGCCTCACCACGGACAGTCTGACGAAATTCGCCATCGACATACTCGATGAGGATGGCTTTGGTCGTCGTACTGCCGCAGTCGGTGGCGATAATTCTCCGTAACTGCTCGTTTGCCATAGGAACCTCCATCTATTTGCGAAATAACTTTTTAAAAAACTGTTTGATCTTGTTCATTCGTCGTTTGCGCATCAGGCGGGCTTTTTCTCTCTCCTCCCAATGCATTTCGTGGTCGAGTCGCTCGATCTTCTTCAGCAGCATCTCGATATATTCGTCCCGCTCCACCAACGCGGCAAACTCCTGATACTCCTTCGCGTTAAAGATCAATTCCGCGAACGGCGCGAGAAAATACAGAATCTGACTACCCAGAAAATTCAACGGCTTCAAGGACTCGATGCCCATGATCGCCGGAGCAGCCATCTTTCGTTCAACGAGGAACTTAGCGATTCTGTCGGTCAGTTCGTTCGCACGTTCCTGAGAAATTTCAATAATCATAACGATCCCTTGCCATGTCAAGCATAATGCTCAAGTTTGATATCCCGCTCTCGCAATCGTCAGCACGTTCACGATCCGTGCACCCGCATCCTTCAATGCGCCGGCCGCCGAACTCGCTGTCGATCCTGAAGTAAACACATCATCCACAAGCAGGATGGTTTTGTCAAACACATCTTCATCCGTGACGAACGCGTCCGTCAGATTGGTCTTGCGCTCTTTCCGGTTCAGGCTGGTCTGCGTGCGTGTGTATCGGCTCCTTTTCAGAAGGCCGTGACAGTATTTCCAGCCCATCGCCTTCGCGATCCCCTCCGCGTATCGATCCGCCTGATTATAGCCTCGTTCACGGCGTCGTACCCGGTGCAGCGGTATGGGTGCAACCCAATCGATGCGCATGTCGAAGGGCCGGTATTGCATGAGAAACTCCGCCGACTTCTCGATCAGGCAATCCGCGATGGTCGAGAGTCCGTAGTATTTCATCTCATGTATGATGTTGCGGACCGTCTCGTCAAACGGGAAAACCGACGCGGCGTAGTCGAACCTGTATTTCATCGCTCTGCAATGCATGCACGTACCGCCTTCGTTCAGCGGCGCGCCGCAGCGTGGGCATAGCAGGCCCGATACGAACTCCAGCCGGTCGTAACAATCCTCGCAGAGCCATCCGTCTTCGATCTGCTTCCCGCAGCCCAGGCAGGACTTCGGGAATACCAGCGAAACAAGGTCACGCCAGCCAGGCTTCAATCGATGCGAAGATTCCCATGCCGTCATGGCTTGCGACAATCTCCTCCGCCGCGCGTTCCGGGTGCGGCATCATGCCCAGGATGTTGCCCTTTTCGCTTACGATGCCGGCGATGTTGTCGAGGGAGCCATTGGGGTTGGCTTCTTCGGTGATCTTTCCGTCGGGCGTGCAGTAGCGGAACACGATCTGATCGTTGTCCCGGAGCCGTTTCAGCCCATCCGCGTCGATGAAGTAGTTGCCTTCCTTGTGCGCGATGGGGATGTCCAGTGCCTGCCCCTTTTCAAGCTTGTTCGTGAACGGCGTCGCGGTCTTCTCGCAGCGGATGTGCTGGTGCTTGCAGATGAACTGGAGCGACCGGTTCATCATCAGCGCGCCCGGCAACAGTCCGGTCTCGGTCAGCACCTGGAATCCATTGCAGATACCGATGACGATACCGCCTTTCTGTGCGAACTTCACCACCTCGCCGATGATGGGCGAGAACTTGGCGATCACGCCGGCGCGCAGGTAGTCGCCGTAGGAGAATCCGCCCGGCAGGATCACCACGTCGGGATTGCCGAGGCCGGTCTCCTTGTGCCAGACCATCTTCGCTTCGTGACCGCGCAGCGTGGGTATCCAGATGCTATCGTGATCGCAGTTCGAGCCCGGAAATTGAATGACGGCAAACCGGATCATGAGACGATCTCGTAGCGGTAGGTTTCGGTGTTGGGATTCGCCAGAATCTTGTCGCAGATGGTCTCGATCTCGCGTTCGGCCTCTTCTTTCGAATCGGCTTCCAGCTTGATCTCGATGTACTTGCTGACGCGGACGTCGGTCACCTTGTCATAGCCGAGGTTGTTGACGGTCTGCTTCACGACCTTGCCCTGCGGATCGAGGACACTGGGTTTCAATGTAACGTAAACTTTTGCCAGATACATGTTATCTTCCTTTATTCGTTCACTTTCCTATTATCTTGATCAACGTATGCCGTGTCAGGCAATACACGATGTAGAGCCCCATCACGATCATGTACATGAGATAGGGATAGAAAACGCCGACGATCAAAAGCAGCAGCATCACGTAAAAGCGTGCGTCGGCGTAGAGCTTCTTCCACTTCAGCGCGCCGATGCTGAGGAACTCGATACGGCTGATCATGAGCAGTCCGATGACTGGAAGGATCACGATCAGATAACCGTGCGGAAACCGGAAACTGTCGAAGTGCTGCTCGAAGAGCGTCATCGAGGATATAAAGCCCGCGGCTGCCGGTATGGGCATCCCGTAAAAGTTGTGCTTCTTGCCGTCACCCGGGTCGTTGAGGTTATACCGAACCAGTCGGTATCCGCCGCAGATCACGTAGAAGAAAGCCGTAATCGCGCCCAGTATGCCGAGGTTTTCCAGCCCGATGCGGTAGAAGAGATAGCCCGGAACCACGCCGAAGGAGACGAAATCGACCAGCGTGTCGAACTCGGCGCCGAACTTGCTGGACGCGTTCAGCGCGCGCGCGATCTTGCCATCGAGTCCGTCGCAAAGGATTGCCAGCAGAATCAGCCAGGACGCGGTGATGTAATGCTCCAGCGTGATGAAGTGCAGCGCGGTAAGCGAGAACACCAGGTTGATGGTGGTGACGATGTTGGGGATGAGATACCTGATTTTCAACTTCTTCTCCCGAGGATCGTCTCACCCGCGATGACTTTCTCGCCCGGCGCGACGTCGAATTCCCAGCCCTGCGGAAAGGTGAGTGTGGCGGTGCATTTGCCGACTGCGACGCCTTTCATTCTTCCCTGTGCGGTTACATCGTCGGGGAAATCCTTGATGCGGTTTCCGGTCAGCTCACACTGGACGTCGGAACCTTCGAATCCGAAAACCATCTCGTTCACTTTACCGAACGTCATGCCGGTCATGGGATTGCGGACGTCGATATGGTTCAGCGTCTTCTTGACGATCGTGATTCTGCCGTTTTCGACCGAAGTCACGGTGCCGTGTACGGGCGAGAGGCAGATACCCGATTCCTGCGGTGGCATCGGTCGATACACGCGGTGCAGAAAGATGACGACCAGATAGAGGAACAGCCCGGCCAGCGAGCTGAACTTCACGTAATCGTTTTCGTGGAATGAGTGGATCAGAAAGCCGAGTACCACCAGCGCGAGCGGGACAATCGCCGCCTTGTACTTGATGCCCTGCACCTTGATGAGCATGGCGGTCGGCGTGAAATCTTCCAGTCGATAGCTCACACGCCCACCCTCTCGTAGATCGTTTTCACGTTCTTCGTATAGCGGTCGTAGGAGAACGCCTCGTCGAGGTCGTCCTTCGTCAGATATCGCATGATGTCCGGATCGTTTTCGACCAGCTCCCGGAGCGGCGTCTTCGTCCGCCAGCATTCCATGGCGGTTTTTTGTACCTGCGCGTACGCGGTCTCGCGCGATCCGCAGCGCTTTGTCATCATCAGCAGAAGCGGCTGCGAGAATACGAGGCCGCCCGTCAGGTCGAGGTTGCGCTGCATGTTCTCGGGATATACGATCAGATTGTCGATCAGGTTGATGGTCTTGTGCAGCATATAGTCGATCAGGATGGTGGAATCGGGCAGGATGACGCGCTCGACCGAGGAGTGGCTGATATCGCGTTCGTGCCACAGCGCCACGTTTTCCAGCGCTGCCTGCGCGTTGGTTCGGATGAGCCGTGCCAGACCGCAAAGCTGCTCGCTGACGATGGGATTCCGCTTATGCGGCATGGCGGAGGATCCCTTCTGACCGCGGGTGAAATTTTCTTCCGCTTCGAGCACCTCGGTGCGTTGCAGGTGCCGGACCTCGAGTGCGATCTTTTCGATGGTCGCGGCGACGATGGCAAGGGTGGTCATGAACTCGGCGTGCCGGTCGCGCTGAATGATCTGCGTGGAGATGTTGACCGGCGAGAGTTCGAGGATTTCGCACGCGATGGCCTCGATCTCGGGATCGATGTAGGCGTAGTTGCCCACGGCACCGGATATCTGCCCGACGGATATCGTCCGGATGGCTTGCTCCATGCGCCGGATGTTGCGGTTGGTCTCGTCGAACCAGAGCGCGAACTTGAGTCCGAAGACGATCGGTTCGGCGTGGATGCCGTGCGATCTTCCCACGCAGAGGGTGTCCTTATGCTCGCGCGCCTTCATCTTGAGCACTTCCGAGAGCTTGTAGAGGTCGCTCAGGATGATCTCGCCCGCCTGCTTGAGCTGGATGGCGGTGGCAGTGTCGAGCATGTCGGAGGAGGTCATCCCCAGGTGGATCCACTTGCCCGGTTCGCCGACGTATTCGTTGACGTTGGTGAGGAAGGCGATCACGTCGTGTTTGGTGGTCGCTTCGATCTCGAGCACGCGCTCCGCGTCGAAGTCGGCCTTTTCCCTGATAATGTTCCAGTCGTCGTCGGGCACGATCCCGATCTGGTTCATCGCCCGGCAGACGGCCAGTTCGACGTCGAGCCAGGTGCGTAATTTGTTTTCCGTTGTCCAGATTCGACCCATCTCGGGACGGGTATATCGTTCGATCATCGAGTCCCCTGATTCTTGTTTGTCAGTGCTTTAACCTGTAGCGGTTTGAAGTCGATTTTGTCAATCACAATATCGACCACGGTCACACCGTTTTCGCGATAGCGGATGCCGCTGAGTTGATCGCTGTTCGTGTAGGTGAATTCAAGCCGATTGCTGCCGTCGAGGCTGGCGATCGACTCCAGCAGATAGTTCCACTGAAACTTGTAACGCAGATTGTATTTCTCGAATTCCCAGTTATAGAGAATCTCATGGTAATTGCTTTGAATCACATCGGATAGCATGGATAGCTGTCCGACCCATGCGATGTAGAGCGAATCGCTCACGGGGTCGGCTTCCCGGACGCCGTCGTTGTCTCGGATAAGGATTTCATCCTCTCGATATATGGTCAGAAACGGTGTGGGCTGGACGCCGAAGAGCCCGGTATCGAAGATGTCGATGCGGAATCTTTGGGCCGATTTACGGATCACGATGTCCTTGCGGAAGGAGAGCTGCCGGTAGTTCATCTCGATGACGCCGTCGATACGGAATTGCTCCCAACTCTTTGCGTGCTGGAAGAGCGCTTCTTCGGCCTCGATCGGCTTTTGCGAAGTTGCACAGCCGGCGAGGATCGTCGCGATCAGGATGACGAGGGCGATTTTCTGAGCCATAGGAGTATGACGGCGACGATGGAGGTGATGATCATGGCGGAGCTTAGCAGTTGACCCATGGTGAGATGCAGGAAGAGAAATCCGAGATGTGCGTCGGGCTGGCGCAGGAACTCGACCCCGAACCGGAAAATGCCGTAGAGTCCGATGAAGCCCCAGAACACGAAGCCCTCTCGGGATGTCCGGCGCAAGATGATGAAGAGCACGACGCTGAGGACGAGTCCTTCAAGGATCGCTTCGTAGAGCTGCGAAGGATGCCGGGGCAGGTTGATCGCAATGGCGAACGGGCTTCCGCCCAGTAGTCCTTTCAGGCGGGTTCCCGAGCTGTCGGTGACGATCATGGCGGCCTCGTTGACCTTCCAGCCCAGTTGCCGGATCACGTTCTGCACATCGGCGCGTTCGAGCGGAAGCCTGTCCGCGGAGGGGAACAGCATGCCGAACCTGGACGCCGTGATGCGACCGTAAAGCTCGCCGTTGATGAAGTTGCCCAGCCTGCCGAGTCCGAGTCCGACAGCCACCAGCGGCATTACCGGATCGGCGATCTGATAGAAGCGATAGCCGTTCTTGCGGCAGAAGAACCGTCCGAAGATGATCACGCCCAGCGCGCCGCCGTGAAACGACATTCCGCGGATGCCGGTGAACTGCCAGCCGTTGGACGGATCGAACGGCAGGATAATGCGGAGTGGGTGCGTGGCGAAGTATATCGGGTCGTAGAAAAGGACGTACCCGAGCCTGCCGCCGACGATGACCCCCAGCATGATGTTGAATATCAGCGATTCGTAGCGGTTCCGGTCCATCTCGACGCCGCGCACGTTGAAGTTGCGGCGAACGAAGAAGTACCCCAGCCCGATGGCGGCGATGTACATGAGCGCGTACCAGTGGATCGCGAGCGGACCGAGGTGCAGCGCGACGGGATCGAATTCGGGAAATCGCATCATGGGTAACATTCCTTTATAAACACAGAAGAGGACGCCCGGGGCAATCCTCTTCACATCAAACTCAGATTTGCAACTCTTTCAGTCGCTTGTAGAGGATTTCGGCAGCTTGCTCCGGTTCGACCTCGTGTTTCTCTCCGTGCTTCTCGTGCTTGGGCGAGAAGATGCGCACCACCTGCGTGGGTGAGCCGTTCAGCCCGACCGCGTTCTCGTCCAGACCGAGGTCATCGAGACCCCACACGGTCAATTGCGCGTTGCGGGCGTTGCGTTTGCCGCGCAGGGAGGGAAGTCGCGGCTCGTTGATCTCCTTGACGACGGTGATCACGGCCGGGAGCGGCATCTGAACTCTGTCGTAGCCGTCTTCCATCAGGCGCTGGCATATCATCTTGTCCTTCTCGACCTTTTCGATCTTGCGCACGAAGCAAGTCTGCGGGAGCTTGAGGTGGGTCGCCACGCCGGGACCGACCTGCGCCGTATCTCCGTCGATCGCCTGCTGCCCCATGATAACCAGGTCGAAATCTCCGAACTTCTTGATGGCTGCGGCGAGGGTCAGGCTGGTCGCCCAGGTGTCCGCTCCGGCGAACGGGCGTCCGCTGACGAGGATGATCTCATCGACGCCGAGTGAAACCGCCTCGCGGAGCGCGCTCTCGACCTGCGGTGGTCCCATGCTGATCGCGGTGACCTTACCGCCGTATTCTTCCTTCAGTCGAAGCGCTTCTTCGATTGCGTACATGTCAAACGGATTGATGATGCTCTCGACACCTTCCCGAACCAGCGTGTTGGTCACGGGATCGATGCGGATATCGGTTGTGTCCGGTACCTGTTTGATCGAAACGAGTATATTCATGAGTCAACCCCTTTATGCATTGTAGAATTCCCGGATAGTCCGGATGACGTAGTCCTGCGATTCGCGAGGCAGTTCCGAATAGATCGGGATGGAAAGCACCTGTTCCGCGCGCTCTTCCGAGATCGGGAAATCGCCCTTCTTGTAGCCGAGATCGCTGAAGCATTCCTGCATATGCAGGGGTAGCGGATAGTAGATCGCGCAGCCGATATCTCTGGCTTGCAGATGCTTCATCAGTTCGTCGCGGTTCTGGGCGATGAGTGTGTATTGATTGTAGATGGTCACGGCGTCCGGGTGGATGACCGGTGTCCGGATCATCGAGATGTCTTTCAGGTTCTCGTCGTAATAGGCGGCGTTGTCGCGGCGCATCTGCGACCATTTGTCGAGGTGTTTCAGCTTTACGATCAGCGCCGTGGCCTGCATGGTGTCCATACGGCTGTTCAGTCCGACCCACTTGTGGTAATACTTCGGATTTTCGCCATGCACGCGCATCTGTTTGAGCTTTGCGCCCAGTTCGTCGTCTTGCGTCAGGCACATGCCCGCGTCGCCCATCGCGCCGAGGTTTTTGCTGGGGAAGAAGGATAGCGTGCCGATATCGCCGATGGTTCCGGCGACCTGTCCCTTGAATCTGGCGCCGATGCCCTGTGCGTTGTCTTCGATCACGAAGAGGTTGTGCTTTTTCGCGATCGCCATGATGCGATCCATCTCGCAGGGCTGGCCGAAAAGGTGGATGGGCATGATGGCGCGGGTGTTCTTGGTGATCGCTGCCTCGATGAGGTCGGGATCCATGTTGAAGGTGTCGGGCAGGATATCGATGAAGACCGGTTTCGCGCCCACACGCTGGATCGAGCCGGCGGTGGCGAAGAAGGTGAACGGCGTGGTGATAACTTCGTCGCCCGGGCCGATGTCCAGCGCCTTCAGCGCCAGAACCAGTGCGTCCGATCCGGAAGCGCAGCCGATCGCGTGGTTCACTTCGTTGTATTCTTCCATCCGGGATTCCAGTTGGCGTATCTGTGGCCCCATGATGTAGTGATGGGTCATGTATATTTCTTCGAGTCTGGCCTTGATCTCATCCAGAACGGGCTTATACTGTGCGTGTAAATCGAGTAGCGGGACTTTCATTAATATACTCCTTAGTCGATATTTGCGTTAATGAGTATCGCGGACGATACGATTCCGGCGATGATGCTGAGCGTCGTGAGGTAGTTTTGCATCATGCTCAGGAGGTTCTGAGGCACGTAAACGGTATCGCCTGGTCGGATGGGCTCCGTATCGGGGTCTTTTCGATGACCGTCCGGAGCATAGACTTTCGTCTTGCTGTAGCTTCCGCTATTGAGAAGGCCGCCGGCCTTGCTGATATACTGCATGATCGATCCGCCCGAGATGTACGGGTATCTGCCGGGCGTGGGGATGTTCCCCGTAACATAGACGAAGGCGGCTTCGACCGATACGAAGATACTGTCCTTGGGCGCAACCATGAAATCGGAATTGGTCTTGATCATTTCACCGTTGCGGAATGCCGTGATCTGATCGAATTCGGACCACTTGAGTTTGTGGCTCAGCCCCAGGATGATCTCGCGCGTCGAGGTCTCTTTCTCCAGTTCGTAGTATTCTACGTAGTATGTCGTGTCGTTGCTCACGAAGACCTTTGCGAAGTTGTCGGCAAAGGGGACGAAGATGATGTCGTCCTCGAAGATGATGGGATTCTGGCTGAGATCGCCTTCGACAAGGTATTTTCGTAAGTCGTACACGGTCTTTTTACCGTTTCGGATGATTTCGATCTTGCGGCTGGAATAGGGGAGAAGCCCCTCACACAGATTCAACGCCTGATCAAGGGTTACCAACCCTTCGGCTATGTATTCACCCGGTTTTATAACCGCACCCGTGAAATGGAAACGGAACGGGGCTATCTCGAAGAGCTCGACCGAAACGTACCCGCGTCGGATCGTTTTGCGGATTTCGTTTTCCAGCAGGGTCTTGGCTTCTCGTAGCGTTTTGCCATAGACTTGAATCGCATCCGTAAGCGGCGGCATTTTCACGATACCTTCCGGCTGAACCGGGATGAATACGCGCATACTGTCCGCACCCATGATGTGAACCAGGAATGCGTCGCCGACCTTCATTCTGTACTCGTCGGGATCGACGCAGTTCTTCGCGCTGAGTCCGGCAACGGCGATCAGGATTACGAGGAGTAGTATCTTATTTTTCATAATGGGCTATAATTCTTTCCAGTATCTTGTTGAGCGAATACTTGGGTTTGTAACCGACCAGCTCGCTGATCTTTCCGATGTCGGGGACGCGCCGCATCATGTCTTCGAAGCCCTCTTCGTACGCGTCGGCGTAGTCGATGAACTCGATTTTCGATTTGCTGCCCGTCATTTTCTTGATCAACTCGGCGAGGTCCTTGATCTTGATCTCTTCGGTGTTGCCTATGTTGAATATCTCGCCCTCGGCCTTCTTTTCCGCCATCAGCTTGATCAGTCCATCCGAGACATCCTGGACATCCGCGAAACAGCGCGACTGCAAGCCGTCTCCGAAGATGGTGAGCGGGTGGTCGAGCAGTGCGTTCTTGACGAACTTCGGGATCACCATTCCGTATTGCCCGGTCTGGCGCGGTCCCACCGTATTGAAGCAGCGAACGATCACCACGGGCAATTTCTTCTCGCGGTAGTAGGCGAGCGAGAGGAATTCGTCGATCGCCTTGGCCGAGCTGTAGCTCCAGCGGGAGATGTGGGTCGAGCCCAGCAGCCGGTCGTCCTCTTCCCGGAAGGGGACGTTCTCGCTCTTACCGTAGATTTCGGACGTCGAGGTGATGAGCACCTTCTTCTTGTACTTGTTCGCCAGTTCCAACACGATCTCGGTTCCGGTGATGTTGGTGCGGAGCGAGAGGAGCGGATTGTCGATGATGTATTTCACACCGACCGCGGCCGCCAGATGGTAGATTTGATCGCATTCGCTGATCAATCGTTCCATGGTGGTCTGGTTCAGAATGGTGTCGATGGTGAATGTAAAGTGTTCGTGCGATATAAGATGGGAGATGTTGGAGAGCCTTCCGGTGGAGAGGTTGTCGATGATGGCGACCGAGTTCCCGGCGTCGAGTAGTTTCTCGCTGAGATGAGACCCGATAAAGCCCGCGCCTCCTGTGATTAGTATCTTCATTCGTTATCCGTCCTGATTCTTATTTTGCCTGCGCCTGGAGGTACCGCGTAGTATCCTTTTTTGGGCGATTTGCAACCGTTGAGTAATTCTTGTTGCATTAAGCCCGAGAGCAGGCCGTGGTCGTCTTGATGGCTCCAGAAGTAGAGTTCGGTTTCACCCATTTCAGCGATTTCCACTTCGCGCAGCATCGTAACCCGTTGAATGATCGCGTCCGCGTCGAAGTCGAGATTCCCGGCTTTTGTGATGGGTATCTCATGCCTGGTTCGCGGTGTTTTTTCAACTGTGTTCACTTCTTGCTTCATGTATATGTCTAACCATATCCTTTCTAAAATATTACAGCGATTTCAGGACAGTGGAGAATCTGCTGGTGATACGGAATCTTCCCACTGCCGATATAAAGTACGAAGCTGATTTTTACCATGTTTTTGTCAATTATTTTCCACGGAAGAACTTGCCCGCACACTACGCCGGGAACGTGTCCGATGAGGTGGCGATTTTTTCATCTCCAATGCTGGAAGCATTGCTTGACAACGGGAATCGATAAGCTACCATGGGACATGGAGGTAACGATGACAAAACAGAAATGGTTCGACGAAACAACGCTGTCCTTTTTCAGGCGGCTGGAAATAGACAATGACCGTGAATGGTTCGAAGCGCACCGCAAGGAGTATGAGCGCAATGTGTTGACTCCCGCCCGTCATTTCGTTAGCGAGATCGGATCGCGCCTGAAGGAGCTGCGCCCCGGTCTGCAATTCTCACCCGCGATCAACCAGTCGATCTTTCGTATCTATCGGGATATCCGGTTCAGCAAGGACAAGAGCCCATACAAGACGTTTCTGGGTATCCTCTGGTGGGAGGGAGCAGGCAGGAAACTCGAAAGCCCGTCATTCTACTTTCAGTTGGACAGCGACTCGATCCTGATCGGGTGCGGCATGTACCAGTTCAACAAGGAGCAGCTTGAAGCATACCGTCAGGCGTTGATGGACGACAAGACCGGCAAGGCGCTGATCAAGGCGATCAACGGCGGTATTCGAAGCGATGAATTCGAAATTGGCGGAAAGCACTACAAGAACGTTCCCCGAGGCTTCGACAAGGATCATCTCTATTCCGACTATCTCAAGCATAACAGCCTCTATTTCTCCTATACTTCGCCGATCCCCAAAGAATTCGGTTCAGAAGGGCTCGCCGAATGGGTCATGGATGTCTATCGGGACATGATGCCGTTGCACGCGTGGCTTGTCGATGTGATGAAGGGTGTGTGATGCGCAGGAGCGAACGAGAGATCAAGGATCCTGTTGCAATCGAAGCGATCCTGAAAGCGGGGGAGATGTGTACGCTGGGGCTGATCGATGGAACGGAGCCGTATCTGGTGCCGATGAACTACGGATATCGCGATGGCGTGCTATGGTTTCACTGCGCCACGGAAGGACGCAAGCTCGATATCCTGAAGAGGAATCCTCGGATATGTTTCAGCATCGTCCTCGACTACCGTATGGTGCGGAATGAGGATTTTACCAAGTACACCAGCCTATACCGAAGCGTGACCGGATGGGGAAGCGTCGAGATGATGCGGACGAACGAGGAGAAGATCGAGGGATTGGACGTGCTCAAGGAACATGCCGGGTTTCCTGGGGATTACAACTATCCCGAATCGGCTTTACAGCGCGTGGTGGTATTTCGTGTTGTCATTGAGCGGTTGACTGGCAAGCAGAACGTTTAATCGTTCGAAATCAGTCGATAAATAATCCCGCGTTCGGTTGTGAGGATGCTTACGTGGTCGCCGCCCGTTACCTCGTAATAGGTAATGCCGTCCAGTTCCGATAGTTCGCGGCTCATCGCCACCGGGATCGACGTGTCCTGATCGCCGTGGAAGATCGTAATGGGAATCTCGGGGTGATCGCGATGCAGTTTTTCGATTCGTTCGACATTATCCATGCCGTTGGGCACGATCCAACCCAGCAATCCCAGTCGTCGAACCATCAACTTGCGCAGCTTCGTGAAAGGCGCCATCAGGATAATCCGTTTCGGTGTTGTTTGCATGGTGTATTGCAGAGCAGCGCCGGTTCCGAACGAGTGCCCGATCAGGATTAGCCGATCGTCCAGCGTGCCTTCGTCTATGTTCAGCGTTTTCTCCAGTTCTTTCAGCGCACAATCGGCTGTCTGCCAGGCGCGAGCCGGTCTGAGTGTGCCCTCGCTTTCACCTCTGCCCGGGTAGTCGAGCAGCAGGAAACCGACGCCATCGCCCGGATATCCTTCCGTGAAATCGAGCCAATCCAAAGCCCTCGATCCGATGCCCGGAAAGATTATTACCAGCTTGTCGGGAACGCCCGGTTGCTTCGCGTAATAGAGCGCTTTCTGCTGTCCGGATCCGGTCTCGAACAGGATTTCCCGGAGGTTGTCGATGGACTGGATGCGGTTGATTTCTTCCATGCTGTAGCGCAACTGGCTGCCACAGGCGGTAAAGATGATCGTCATGACGGCGGATACGAGCGGGATTCTTACTTTTACCATGGGCTGATTTGGCGGGATGGGTGGATTTCTGTCAATGAATTATGCCCTCATCCCCTAACCCCTTCTCCCGCAAGCAGGCGAAGGGGAACCGATGGTAGTCTTCACGATTCCGACTTCCCTTGTAGCGCTCGGCCTTCGAACGAGCATCCTTATTACAGTCCCAAGCTGGATATTCAGGATTGAGGAAATGAGCAGGATGGGGAGGTGGTCGTTTGCCGTCTGTATCCACCCGCATCTTCGTCCGATCCCGCACCTATCGACGTGTAACACCACGCCTTCGTCGTGAATGAACACGCCGATAGGTGCGGGATCGAACAAATCTGCTGGGTGGAAGGATCGCGATTACCCACGGCTTACGCCATGGGCTAAAATATGTCGTTCCTGCGGAACTCAATGGTGCGCCAAGCTCCAGCTTGGCATGTCTCCGGGAACGCGGATGTCCCCGAGCGTTTGGTACGCAGGCACCCCTGCCTGCATCATTATTCGGATTTCATCGGCTGCATGGTACGCAGGCACCCCTGACTGCATCTTCAGACCTTCTTCTGCAATTCGATGAGATACTGCAGGGCTTCGAAGGGGGTCATCTTGTCGAGTTCGAGTTCGTGAATCTCGTCGAGGATGGACTGTTTTTCTTCCGATTTTTCGTAGAGGATTTCGAAGATATCTCGTTGCGGGGTCTGGGTGGCGAGCTGTTTTCGCATGCGCGCGGTGAGGCCTTGCGGCGAGAGCTCGTGTGCTTCGAGGTTTTCGAGGATTTGCTTGGCGCGTCGGATGACTTTTTCCGGCATGCCGGCGAGTCGCGCCACCTGAATGCCGTAGCTCTGGTCGGAGCCGCCGCGTTCGATCTTGCGGACGAAGACCATCTGGTCGTTCCACTCCTTGACGGAGACGTTGAAGTTTTTGACGCCGTCGAGGACGTTTTCGAGTTCGGTGAGTTCGTGGTAGTGGGTGGCGAAGAGGGTCATCGCTTTGAGGCGCTTGATGTTGTGTATGTATTCGACGATGGACCACGCGAGGCTGAGACCGTCGAAGGTGCTGGTTCCGCGTCCGATTTCGTCGAGTAGGATGAGCGATTGGCTGGTGGCTGAATTGAGGATGTTGCTGGTCTCGATCATCTCGACGAGGAAGGTGCTCTGGCCCATGGCGAGGTTGTCGGACGCGCCGACGCGGGTGAAGACCTTGTCGAAGATGGGCATGTTCGCCGATGTTGCCGGTACGAAGCTTCCCATCTGCGCCATGACCGCGATGAGTCCCACCTGCCTGAGGTAGGTTGATTTACCCGCCATGTTGGGCCCGGTGATGAGCGCGATGAGGCAGTCCTTGTGGTCGAGCGCGACGTCGTTCGGGATGAACACCTCACCGTCAAGCAGCCTTTCGACCACGGGATGCCGGCTATCTTTGATATCGACCAGACCGTCGTCGTTGAACTGGGGACGACAGTAGTTGTTGTGGTAGGCGATCCAGGCGAGGTTCGCGATAAAATCGATCTCGGCGATGATGCCGACGTATTGCTGCATGTGCGGGGTGCACTGGAAGACCTTCTCGCGTATCGTCAAGAAGAGCTCGTACTCGATGTTCTGGATGCGCTCCTCGGCGCCGAGGACTTTCGACTCGTAGTCCTTCAGGTCGGGCGAGATGAAGCGCTGGCTGTTGACCAGCGTCTGCTTTGCGATATAGTGCTCGGGAACCTTGTCCTGATGCGCCTTGGTCACCTCGATGTAGTAGCCGAAGACCTTGTTGAAGCCGACTTTGAGGCTGGCGATGCCGGTCTCCTCGCGCTCCTTCTGCTCGAGCCGCGCGATCCATCCCTTGCCGTCCCGACTGATCTGCCGGAGCTCGTCCAGCTCCTCGTGATAGCCGTCGCGGAAGAGGTTGCCGTCCTTGATCTGGACGGGTGGATTCTCGATCAGTGCGTCCTCGATCTCGTGGATGATCTCCGAGTAGTCGCCGACCTGCTCGACGCACTCGGTAAAAATGTCGTTCTGGAAGCCTTCGAGCATGGCGACGAGTTGCGGCGCGGTAGATAGGTAGCTGGTCAGGGTGAGCATCTCGCGCGGGTTGATGCGCTGGGTGCCTGCCTTGCCGAGTAGCCTGCTGAGGTCGCCGATGGTGTCCAGCAGCGTTCGGATATCCTCGGTGAGGTGGATCATGTCCTTGCACTCGAACACGGCGTCGAGCCTGCGATCGATCTCCCGCCGATGGATGAGCGGATTCAGCAGTCGGTGGTGTAGTAGCCTTGCGCCCATGGGTGTCCTGGTCTTGTCCAGCACGCCGATCAGGCTGGCGTCGCGGGTGTTGGTGCGAAGATTTTTTACCAGTTCGAGGTTGCGGCGCGAGGTCTCGTCGAGCTGCATGGCGTCTTCGATGGTGTAGTGCCTGAGCGTTCGTATGTGCTTAAGGTCTGATTTCTTGAGCGACGCGAGGTAGGAGAGGATGAGACCCGCGGCGGTGGTGCCCGGGTCGCCTTCTTTTGCTCCGAAGCCTTCGAGCGTCGATGTGCCGAGTTGATCCATGAGCAGTTGCCCGGCTTCGGCGGTGTCGAAGAATGCGTTTTCGTAGTGGGTCAGCACCGGCTGATGGGGCAGCCTCATATCGTGAAGCGCTTGCAGGAGGTCGTCGTCCAGCGAGGCGATTTCCACTGGTTGCCTGCGCATGATTTCGTCCGCGAGTTGTGTTTCCTTCAGCGTGGTAAAGTGAAAATCGCCGGTGGAGATGTCGATCAGCGCGAATCCGTAGCCCTTTCGTTTCGTACCCGCATAGACCGCCGCCAGAAAGTTGTTTTCCTTGCCGTCGATGTACTGGTCGTCAACGATCGCACCCGGCGTGATGATCTCCACCACCTCCCGCCGGACCAGCCCCTTTGCCTGTTTCGGGTCTTCCACCTGCTCGCAGATGACGACCTTTCTGCCGGCACGGACGAGCTTGTCCATGTAGCGATCGAGCGCGTGGAAGGGAAAGCCGGCCAGCGGCACGGGATTCTCGGATTTGCTGTCGCGCGAGGTGAGGGTGATGCCGAGGACTTTGGAAGCATCGACGGCGTCGTCGAAGAAGGTCTCGTAAAAATCGCCCATGCGGAACAAGAGCAGTTTGTCGGGATGCGCTCGCTTGATGTCCATGTACTGCTGGAGCATGGGTGTGAGTTTCTGTTCTGCCATGTCAATACCTTTGGATCAGATACGAGTTCACGTCTTCGTTCGAAAGTTTCTGTTTGGTCTGCATCGCTTCATCCCTTGTCAGGTAAGGTCCCGTCGCGACGACGTATAACTGTTTGCCGTTGACGATTTTGGAAAAGGTGATGGCGGGATATCCGGCGGTGATCATCTGTCTGCGGTAGCGATCCGCGTTGTTTTGTGTGCCGAACGCCCCCACCTGGAGGTAGAATTTCAAGACGTCGTCCGGTATTGGCTCGGGCTTCTTTTCCGGATCATTGGTGTTCATGGTGCTGAAATCGGTGACATCGACGTCGGCCTGATTCTGATCGTCGAGCTGATGCAGCCGATCCTCCGCAGTGTAGCAGTACTGGGTGTAGCGAAAATCGTTCATGATCTTGCGGTAGGCGTTGATGGCCATGGTCGGATTACCGAGCTTCTCCTGGCACTCGCCGATCTTGAGCCACAATAATGGGATGTTGCCGATGTCCGCGGAATTTCGCATCTTCTCCAGCGTCTCCAGCGCGGCGGAGTAGTCGCCCTTGTTCATCTGCGCGGCGGTGATGGTGAACCATGTCGATTTGATTTTGACCTTGTCGGACGACTGCGAGATATAGACCTGTGCGGCGGTTATGGAGAGATTGTATTTTCCCAGGCGTTCGTAATTCTTGGCTTCCCAGTAGGATTTCTCGATAATATCTGAGTCCTTCAAGCCCTTCAGCGCGGTTTCCGCTTGTTGATAATTACGCTCGAAGAAATGTATTTTCGCCGTCTCCAGCAGCGCCATCCGGCCGTATCGCGTGTTCGAATACGATTTGTGAAGAGCATCGAACTTCGTCTTCTGGTCCGACGACGCCAGCATAGCCTTGTAATATCCGGCGCAGGCTTTCTCTTCATCGGTTTGCACGGGATTGCCCGAAAGCGACGCGAGCACGGGCAGATCGCCGGTACGATAGGCAGCCTCGCAGTCTTCAATATAACCCGCGAAGAGCGCCTTCATCGCGATCAGCAATACGACAATCAATAGATTTCGACGGGACACCATAACCCTTCCGTTCGTAGTTTTCGATTCGTCAATCTTGAGAAATTGCCGGTATCGTTCAAGCTTTTTTCCTGAGAATCGCACCTTGAGGCGGCTTTTTGTCGCATGGGATCAAGACTTTCGTGTTGGGTCGTGCGGATTCGGCAGGCGTGCCGTCCTCTTCGAACATCCGATCGACATCGATGAATCTGTCACCGTCAAATCCCGGCGCGATCATCTCGATCTCATCGCCGACAACGAACTTCGCCTTGCAATCGATTTCCATCTTGTCGTCTCTCCAGCCGCAGACTTCGCCCAGAAACCGGTAGTCCTGGATGTACGCGGCGGATGGGTAATACTGTGCGTCGGTGGATTGAAATCCGTCGATGAAGCCCTCGTAGTAGGGTCTGTGGCTGACCTTCTCCAATTCTTCGCGCAATCGCGGAACCGGAACACTGCCGTCGATGGCGGCGCGGTAGGCGCGGGTCACGGCGGCGGTATAGTAGAGGCTCTTCATGCGTCCCTCGATCTTTACGCTGTCCAGTCCGGCTTCGACGAGTTCGGGGATACGGTCGATCAGGCTCAGGTCGCGCGAATTGAAGAAGTAGGTTCCTCGCTCGTCCTCTGAGACGGTGAAGGTCTCGCCCGGTCGCTGTCGTTCCATAAGATCGTATTCCCAGCGACATGGTTGCGTGCAAAGACCCCGATTCGCGCTGCGGTCGGTCAGGAAAGCGCTGATCAGGCAGCGACCCGACCACGCGATGCACATGGCGCCGTGCACGAACATCTCCAGCTCGATCTGAGGCACTTTGCGCTTGATCTCGCGGATTTCGTCGATGGTCAGTTCCCTTGCGAGGATGATGCGGCTTGCGCCCTGATCGCACCAGAATTTCGCGGATCCCCACGAGGTGACGTTTGCCTGCGTGCTGATGTGGATCGTCAGACCGGCATCCCTGGCCAGCGTGAATACGCCCGGATCGGAAACGATAACCGCATCGACCTCGATCCGTTTCAGGAAGTCGAGGTAGGCGGGAAGCTCGTCGAGATCGCGGTTACGCGCGTAGATGTTGACTGTGACGAAGACTTTGCGACCGAGGCTATGCGCGAAACGGACTGCCTCTTCGAGTTCCGGATCGGTCAGATTGGTCGCCTTCGCGCGCAGTCCGAAGCGCCTGCCAGCCGTATAGACGGCGTCCGCACCGTACAGCAGCGCGTGCCGGAGCTTTTCCGGGCTGCCGGCGGGGGAGAGAAGCTCCATTACTGGCTCATGATGTTCAGAAATTCGTCGTTGTTCTTGGATTGCAACATCTTGTTGCGCAGCGTCTCGATGCCCTGATACGGACTCATCGTCTTGAGGAATTTGCGCATCACGAACATGCGGTTGATCTCGTTCTGGGAGAGGAGCAGTTCCTCGCGACGGGTACCCGACTTGACGAGGTCGATCGCCGGGAACAGGCGCAGATCGCTGATCGAGCGGTCGAGAACGAGCTCCATGTTGCCGGTGCCCTTGAATTCCTCGAAAATCACCTGGTCCATGCGGCTGCCTGTGTCGATCAGCGCGGTCGCGATGATGGTCAGCGTGCCGGATTCGAGCGTGTTACGCGCGGCGCCGAAGAATTTCTTGGGGCGATGTAGCGCGTTGGCATCGACACCGCCGGAGAGCACCTTGCCGCTGGAGGGCTGCTGGTTGTTGTAGGCGCGAGCCAGACGGGTGATACTGTCCAGCATGATCACGACGTCCTTGCCCATCTCGACCATGCGTTTGGCTTTCGCCAGCACCATCTCGGCGACCTGGATGTGGTTGCGCGGGGTCTCGTCGAAGGTGGAAGCGACCACCTCGGAGTTGCTCGGGATCAGAGTGCGTCGCATCTCGGTCACCTCTTCCGGGCGCTCATCGACCAGCAGCACGATCATATAGACGTCGGTGTGGTTGGTCAGGATGGCGTTGGCAATGTTTGCCAGAAGGACGGTCTTACCGGTTCGGGGAGCCGCCACGATCATGCCGCGCTGTCCCTTTCCGATCGGGGTGAAGAGATTGATGATGCGGGTGGAGATGTTCTTGCGATCCGTCTCCAGATCGTACTTCTCTTCCGGGAAGTACGGCGTGAGCGAATCGAAGTTCTTCACTTCGAGCACGGTGTCCGGCTTCTCGAAGTTGACCATATCGACACGAAGCAACGCGTAGTACTTCTCGCCCTCTTTCGGCGAGCGCACCGGACCGGAAACGATGTGGCCCTTCTTCAGGTTGAACCTGCGGATCTGTGTGAGCGACACATAGACGTCATCGCGCCCCGGATTGTAGTTGTTGTGCTCGAACCGAAGGAAGCCGTAGCCGTCGTCCATGATCTCGAGGCAGCCGTTCACGAAGGCGAGCCCTTCCTGCGCCGCCAGCGCTTCCAGAACCTTGTGGATCAGCTCGTTCTTGCGCATGGTGGTCATGGAAGGTATCTCGAGCTCTGTGCCGACCTTACGCAGCTCTTCGATTGTCATTGCATAAATATCTTCAGGAATGTTCATCCGATTCTCCTTTGGCGTCGCCACGTTCATCCATTGATTTCCAGGCGACCTGATTCGCTTGTAACATGATATGCTTACAGTTATCTCTCATTTCAGTTGTATGACACCTGAAACCAGTCACATCCTGCGAACAAAAAGTGTCAAGATTTTTCGGCAGAGGATTTTCGCCGTCCCAATCCCGCCGCATACGCCACGACGCTCAGGACGAGTCCAGGGAAGAACGGTTCGATCCCGAGTGGGTACTGTGCCCAGCCGTCCACGGCGCCAACCTGCCCGATGACAAACCACGTTGTCGATAGCAGGAAGCTTCCGATCATGACGACGAGCGTGGCGAGGTTCGGTAGCCGTAATCTGGGGAAGTATGCCGCGAGCATGACGGGCAGCATGGGCGGCAGGGTCAGCGATCCGATGTTGTACCAGAGATCGATGATGGAGGGGAAGAGGTAGATCAACCCGATGGAGATCAGCGCGGTGACGATCAGCCCGATTCGCACGGTACGATTGGTCGCGCTCCGGTTCTTCGGTGCGACGATGTCCTTGCCGATGGTGATGGCGGAAAGGAAAGTGAAACTGTCGATGGTTGACATGACGGTGGCGAGCAGTCCGCAGAAGAAGATTCCCTTGAAGAAGGGCGGAAGGATTTTCGATGCGAGTTCGGGAAAGGCGGTCTGCGCGTCGGAGAGGTTCGGTACCAGCGCGAGGGCGTATAGACCAGTGGTCATGGTCAGCATGTCAAACACGAACCAGAAGCCGATCGAGGTCAGGATGCCGCGCTTTGCTGTGCGTGTGCTGGCCGCCGCGGTGACGCGCTGGTGGAATCCCGGATCGATAAAGGTCCAGGAGGCGATCAGGAACCACACGGCGAGCTGTTGCCATGTCATTCCGCCGGCCGGGTCCTTGTGGCTGTCAGGGAGTTGCTGCCATAGAGCAGGTAAACTCATCTCGCGCATGGCAAAGATCAGGATCAGCACAAATCCGGCGAACATGAAGAGGAACTGCAACTTGTCCGTGCCGACGATCGACCGGAAACCGCCGCGCCAGACGTAGGCGACGGAGATGGTGATTCCGATCAGCAGGCTGGGCAGAAACGGCAGGTTGAAGAGCGATTTCAAGAGGATGGTCAGCATCAGGATGTACGGCGCCGGCGAGACGAGGATGAACACGAAGAGGGCGCCGATCTTGCCTACCCCTGGCGAGAACGCGTGCTCGAACATCTCCGGGATCGAGAGATGGTTGCTGGTCCGGATTCTCGGGGCGAGAACGAGCGCGTACAGCGCCGCGAAGAAATAGTAGGGCAGCCCGAAGACGAACCAGTTGGAGATGCCGTAGAGGTACGTGAATTGTCCGACGCCGAGGATACCGCCGTACCATGTGGTAACGAGCGTTGCAACCATCGCGGGGAGCGTCAGTGCGCGATTGCCGAACAGATAGTCTTCGGTGTCGCCTTGATCCGAGCGGTGCCGGAAACCGATGTACAGCAGCGCTGCCAGATAGATAACGAAGGGGATATAGAATGTCATGATGCTTCCTTTCGCGTTTCTTGGGATGAATGTTTCTCAAAATCTCTGTGGATGTCAAACGAAATGAATCCGAGATTCCTTGACATTTTCATTTCGCTACAATTTTTAGGAATGAAAATTGTATATAACAGATAAAAAAACTGGAGTATTGAATGGATCGAGTTCCTATCTATTATATCTCGCATGGCATCGCCACGGTCGCTTCCGTTCTGATCGTACCATGGGTCGCGTATGGTCTGGCAATTGTATTTGGTTTCCCGGTAACGGGCATGATGCGCAGGATGACTGCCACTGAAGACAGCAAGACTATCGACGTGAATTTCATTATGCTGGGTGGCTGTTTACTGGATGGCTTCGTCGGCGTTCTGTTGACGATCGGTGTGTTCACGATTTTCAGATTTTACACGCCGATGCGCATGGTGTTTATCCTCGGACTGGCGAAAACGCTCTATGTGGTGTGGCGTCACGATATTCTCGGGATGAAGGCGAACGATATCTTCATCGAGATCACACATCTGTTTCTGTATTACGGAGGATTGTTCCTCGGTGCGCAGTTGTTCTTGACGCACGTACCCAAGCCATAGTCATTATTCGGGGCTGTCGAGGATCAGATGGTGGATTCCCTTCTGGCTCAGGATACTTAGTGCTTCTTTGCTGCCGAATAGTCCTGCTTTTTTCAGGCAGTCGATCTCCCCGTCGCCTCCTGCCTGCTGGTAACACTTCGCAAGATTGATATACAGTTTTGCAATGGTCTGCTTCGGGTATTGCTTCTCGATTGCCAGCTCGATCGCTTTGGCGGTGGCGGCGATCGCATGTTTGAAATCCCGAAGTATCCAGTACGCGGTGCCGAGATTGCCCCAGACGTTGACCTTTTCGTATTCGACGGAAGGCGTGATATCCTGTGCATTCTGCAATCCCGCAAGGATTTTTCGATATTGTAGAATCGCTTGCTTATACCGTCCTGTTTCAAGATAGTGGTTGGCGGACTTATAGAGCCTGTCGTATTCTAATGAATCCATATCGTGACCCCGTTGAAATATTTGCGCAGAAAGATCGGCGCATGTTATAATAGTATAGTACGAAAGTGTTTAACAGACAAGTAACTAATTCATCGTCTCGATTTTCGGTGTGATATCCTCGAATCCTGGTAAGATGCTTCCGATGTTCGAAAAGGCGTAGAATGGATCGCAGACGGTGTAGGAATTCCCCTCGTAATCAACCTTTTGACCCTGAATATCGCCTTCGATCAGCACACCCGCCGCGAAATATCCGTCGTAGTCAAGCGCGATGACATCGTAATCGGTCAGAAGCTTGATCATGCCGATGAAAAACCTCGTCCGCGCCCTGGAATCGGCGATGCCGGTCCGGATCATCTCGTCCGCGGAACGGTTCGACTCGGTGCCCTGTGTGAACGACGATTGCACGAAGCGCAGGATGATGTTTACAGCTTGTGCGCGGGTTCGACCGGTCAGGAGCGGCGAGAAGTTGTCGGTCAGCGAGCGATGCAGCTCCGGTGAGAAAGCGATAGGTGAGAGGGCGGTGTCCATGGGGTGATTCCGGTAGAAGGCGACGAGGGACGGATTGAATTCGACGATCATGTTAACGGTGGTGTCGTCGTAGGTGAAGTCGATGGCGCGCTTCTGTTTGACGCTGCCGATCAGCGGACTTTCTCCTTCGCGCAGGTTGAGCAGGTTGTTGGCGTCGGGGTATTTGCCTTCGTAGGTCTTGATCTTGATGGGTTGCGGCTGGGTGCTTTCGAAGTCGAGGATGTAGTAGGTGCGGCCTTCGACAGTGAGGTAGCGGGTGTCGAGCAGTTCCCGGTCGGTCGGCACCATGAGATAGACGGTGTCGTTCTCGAATCCGAGTCGTGCGTCGTAGCCTGATTTGAGCAGCATGAACCAGATGAATATGGTGGTTTCGTCTGGATCGCCGGCGGTCAGTTTCATGCCGATTTTGTGCAGAAGACGGCAGAAGCCCCAGTCGTTGAGATGGAGTTGCTCGCGGTGTTTCCCGAGTTGCTGGACGAGGTCTTCCCATGGTGTGTTGGACAGCTTGAACCACGCGTCCGCGATCGATTTCTCGGCGACAGGCTTTGCAAGATCGATAGGCAGCGAATCGACGTAGCAGAACTCGACCGGCAGCCCGAAGTAGTCGATCTTGAACGACTTGCAGTTTTTCGGCGGAGCGTAGGCGAGTTGCTCGTAGTTGACCGGCTCGTCGGGCGTCTTGACTCTGATGGGGATATCGTACATCATCTTGGCGTCGTTCAGCTCCGGGGCGGGTTTCGGATCGACAACGGGGATTTTCTCCGGCAGATCGGGCTTGGGGCTCGCTATGCCTTCGGAAAGCTCAAACTCGACCCAGTTCTGCTCCAGAAATCCCGCAAACAACGAATCCTGGCTGCTGCGGAAGTTCTGCCAGTCACCTGCCTGTTCCTCCGACGCCGCTTGTTGCGACCGGAGCCAGTCCTGATAGTCGTCCGCCATGAGCAACCCGGACAGAATGAGCGCGATAGCCAATGCAAGTCTTTTCATTATTCATCACCTCGAATACAAATCCTATGCGATGGATGGTCTTTCGTCAATTCTTTTGTCTGAAGCAGGATGGGGAAAGAGACCCTCACCCCCGCCCTCTCCCATTCCATGGGCGAGGGAGCAGAGAGATGGTTGCTTTCGGTTGGTAAGCAGGCACCCTTGCCTGCATCACTTTTCCGTCTGAAGCAGGATGGGCAGGATAAGGAAAAAGACCCTCACCCCAGCCCTCTCCCATTCCATGGGCGAGGGAGCAGGGAGGTGGTTGGTTTCGGTTGGTACGCAGGCACCCTTGCCTGCATCACTTTTCCGTCTGAAGCAGGATGGGCAGGATGAGGAAAGAGACCCTCACCCCGCCCTCTCCCATTCCATGGGCGAGGGAGCAGAGAGGTGGTTGCTTGCGGTTGGTACGCAGGCACCCTTGCCTGCATCACTTTTCCGTCTGAAGCAGGATGGGCAGGATAAGGAAAAAGACCCTCACCCCAGCCCTCTCCCATTCCATGGGCGAGGGAGCAGGGAGGTGGTTGGTTTCGGTTGGTACGCAGGCACCCTTGCCTGCATCACTTTTCCGTCTGAAGCAGGATGGGCAGGATGAGGAAAGAGACCCTCACCCCGCCCTCTCCCATTCCATGGGCGAGGGAGCAGGGAGGTGGTTGCTTGCAGATGGTCAGCCACCGACATCTTTGTCCGATCGCGAGCTTCGGCGTGGATATAATGCACCTTTCCGACTACCGGACATGGATGTAAAGGTGCATAACACCACGACTTCGCGCGCGATCAAACAAATCTGCTCGGTGGCGATTCGAAAAAACCCACGGCTCACGCCATGGGCTATAATCTGTCATTCCTGCGGAATTCCGAAAACTGTGGTCAGAATTTATTCAGCTCACCCTTCTCGAATGCGCCTAAAACTTCTTCGATGGTGCTATCGTCTTTACAGAGATAGACTTCGATGCCGGCAGTCTGGAGACCGCGTGCAGCGTTTCCTCCGGGTCCGTTACCGGTGATCAGCATATTGACATTGTTATCGGAGAGCGTTTGGACGGCGAGTGGTCCAGCGCCGTGTGCCGCCTCGACGGCCTGGTTCGGCACAGCGGTCCATTCTTTGGTATCCTGATCGTAGATCATGAAGAATTTGGCTCTGCCGAAGCGTGCGTCCATCATCGATTTCGAATTGCCCTCGAGGGCTGTGATTGCGATTTTCATGGTTGCTCCTATATTCTTATTTCGTGCTTGATTCGTTCGATACTGTCACGATAGGTTTCCGGATCGTGTTCGTTGATCGTTCTACCCGCTTTGACGGCTTCCAGAACCTTCTCGTCGTATGCGATTTTCGCCAGAAGCGGGATATTCATCTCGTCGAGGTAGGTTTCGATGTCGCGGGTCAATTCGGGATTGAGATCGTGTTTGTTGATCACGCAGCCTGCCGGGATGCGAAACTTGTGGATCAGTTCATAGAGCCGTTTGAGGTCGTGAAAGGCGGATTGCGTCGCTTCCGTGACCAGCAAGACGTAGTCCGCTCCGCTGAGCGAGGAGATCACGGGGCATCCGATGCCGGGCGATCCATCGACCAATACGAGCGGCTTGTGCTGTCCTTCCGCCAGTTTTCGCGCGATCTTCTTCGTATGCGCGACCAGCTTGCCCGAGTTTTCTCCACCCGGCAGCAGCCAGGCGTGAACCATTGTCGTGCCGGTGCGGATGGTCGATTGGTAGCTCTTGCCGGTGTAGCGCGATTTCATGCGGATAGCGCTCTGCGGACAGACATGACTGCAAAATCCGCAACCTTCGCAGGAAAACGGATCGATATCGATGCTGCTGGCTCCCATTTGAATGGCGTCGAACCGGCATTTTTCGATGCAGAGCCCGCACTGGATGCAGCGCTCGGGATCGACTTCCGGCTCCTCGCCGCTGTAAAAGTCTTCCGCTATCTGTTCCTGAGGCTGGAAAATCAAGTGCATGTCCGCGGCATCGACGTCGCAGTCGGCGAGCACGCAGTCTTTGCCCATCGAATACGCCAGCGCGCTGGTTACGACCGTCTTACCGGTTCCGCCCTTTCCGGAGATGACCACGATTTCTTTCATAATACCTTCCTGCCTTTGAGCTTCTCTTCGAGGACGGTGATCTGATTGTAAAAGTCGGGATTCTTGTCGAACAGGGTCAGACCGCGGGAATAGAGCTCCGCGATGGCGCGACGATGCGGAAAATTCGCCAGCACTTCAATTGCTTCGGATTCGCAATACTCGATTACATCGTTTCGCAAGCCGTCGTCTTTGTTGATCACCACGCCGAAGGGACGATCCAGCAGGCGAACGGTCTCCACGGCCAGCTTCAGATCGTGCAGCCCGAACGGCGTCGGTTCGGTCACCAGTACCACGAAATCGCTGAAGCGCATGGTCTGCACCACCGGGCAGGATGTTCCGGGCGGCGCGTCGATGATGATAAGCTTATCGGTATGATTTTTCTCGATGTACTCCGATGCCTGGCGGATCAAGGGAACCGCCATCTCCTTGCCGATGTCGAGCCGCGCTTCGAGAAATCTCATTCCGTCGGCGTCGAATTCCGTCATTACTCCAAGCGCTTCGGGTACCATCTTCAGCGCGCCTTGCGGACAGAGCTCGACGCAGGCGTGGCAACTGTGGCATAGCTGCGGGAAGACGATGGTGTGATCGCCCAATTGCGTGATCGCGTGGAAGTTGCAAACCTCTCTGCACTTCCCGCAGCCATTGCACAGCGATTCATCGACCTGTGGGATATCGGTGTGGCACGGTATTCTGTCAAGGAGGTCGCCCTGGATGAACAGGTGCGAGTCCGGCTCTTCCACGTCGAAATCGGTCAGCAGGACATCGCGAGTGCTGCTCAGATAGAGCGCGAAATTGACCGAGACGGTCGTTTTTCCGGTTCCGCCTTTACCGCTTGCAAATGCGATTTTCACAGGCTACGACTCGTCAAGGTCGTTACGTCTTTTTCGATAGTAATCGAGCTGGCGGGTCAAGCCGCTGATCATCGATTCGATAAAACTCTTCTCGTCTCCGGCTTCCGGTTCCCAGTAGCCATATCCACGAGCCCGGCGTCCCATTCCGAAACGTCGATTTCCTCTTCCTCCAAACGAGCGTCTGCCGTCTCCGCAGAATCCGGCGCCACGTCCCGTCATCGGTCCCTCTCCAAAGGGTCCACTTCCATCTCTTCCTGGCATTGTCTTACCTCCTGTTTCTGCCGCGACCGCGTCCCCGGCAACACCTGCCGTGACCCAGTCCGCTGGCAAAATCTCTGTGTGTGATCGTTCCGCATTCGGGACATTTCCCGAAGTCTTCTTCGATGGTTACGCTGAAGACATGACCGCAGTTGACGCACTCGAAGAGGTTGTCGCGGAAATGGATTTGGCCGCCATCGACGCAGAGCGCTTTCCCCTCGATGAGGAACTGCGCGATCTTCGTGTGGGCTTTGTCCAGCAGACGGGTGAAGGTGGAGCGCGATATCTCCATCTCTTCAGACGCCTGCGTGTGATCCATGCTCTTGTAATCCGCCAGTCGTATCGCTTCCAGCTCGTCCAGCGTCATCACGATCGAATCCAGATCGCTGGCTCGAACGCCGACGGGCTTGAACCTCAGATGTTGCGGCGGCTGTTTCACGATGCGGCATTTTTTCGGTCTTGGCATAACACATCCTTTTCATTTCAGAGACAAGATAATGCACTATGGTGCAAAATGTCAAGCGGTTTATCTATTTTTCTCCGCGGTAGGGCACAGACCTCCCAGACTGTCCTTCCCTCTTGAAGACGCTTCAGAATGTCGATTTCACCTTACGTTTTCCTGTATAAAATTCGGAAGAACCGCAAGCGGTACATTCAGAAGTTATGCGGGAGGTCATGCGGTGCGAGGGATGGGAGATGCAGGTTCAGGTTTTTCATTCTTCAAAACCTACAGGTGCCTGCGTACCACGAGAAGTAGAACAAGAAACCCCGCGTGTTGGGCGCGGGGAGGGATTGTGAGTGTTTGGGGAGGACCCACTAATCTTTATCTTGAAGCTTCTGTTTCAGCTCTTTGATTTCCTGTTTCATCTTGCGGATTTCATCTCGAAGGTCTTCTTTGTTGAAGTCGATCGAATCGGGGATGGTCTCGTCGATCCATTCCTGAAGTGGTGTCAGGTCGATGAGCTTGACGTTTTCGGAGTCGGGCCCGTACATCAGCACGTTGTTCGCCGAGTCGTACCCGAAGTAGTATCCGAAGTCGATTGTCTGCGGCACGACTTGAACGACCGCTTCGAGTTGTTTCTTCTTCCGGCTAAGTTTCAGTCGCACCGTGTCGCCCTTGTTCTTCTTCCGCAGGATGTTCCGCAAATCTTTTCCGGACTTGATCTTTTTGCTGTCCGCGCCGAGGATGACGTCCCCCGCCCTGACTCCCGAACGGTCGGAAGCGCCGCCGGGAGTAACCTCGGTTACCAGCAATCCGTAGCGGACGCCGAAGTAGTCCATGAGCTGCGGCGTGATTTCCTGCACGTCCAGTTCGAGCCACTTACTCCAGTTGAGAAAAAATTCCGGGTTGTAGGAGATTACCTCGCTACGGTTGCCCAACTGGACTTTCAGCACTTTCTTCACGTTCTGGTCGAGAACCGTGATTCTGAGCCGGTCGCCCGGTTTGTGCCGGTCGATGATCTTTTTCATGCGTTCTTCGGTCTTGATCGGTTTCCTGTCGATATCCAGCACGATCATGCCTTCGGCGAGTCCGGCCTCCTCCGCGGGAGATTCCGGCACGACGCTGACTACCCGCACGCCGTGATCGATTCCGTACGATTCAAGCTGTTCCGTGGAGAGGTTTTCCAGATAAACACCGATGTATGCCTTCTCCGCGGCGCTTGCCATGACGAATGTCATAAGTAAAACGAATAGCAAGATTGCCTGTCTCATTCACTCCTCTGCTTATACCATTTCCGCTTTGACGATTCATATATCAGAGAATCTATGGAAACGGAAATGGTTATTGGAGAGGATTTTCCGAATGATATTCCAGCCGTATTGATGGCATTTCATTCGGAAAACCGTATTAGTACATCTTCGGAAGTTTCTTGACTTCGCTGATGTAGTAAACGTTGCCTTTCTTCTCGTCCGTTCCGCGACGGATGATGTAGGATTTCCCTTCATCCAGGTGTGGGAATCCCGCCACTTCACCCTGCGTGCTGTCGCCCACGACCGACACGTTGCCGATGCGCTGGTTCGCAAGGTAGATATCCTCGTCCGTGAGGAACGGTTCCGGCGTGTCGAGTTCGGTTTCCTGCAAATCTTCCAGTGCGACCTCGATTGGTTGTTCCTCTTCGCCCACCAGCACGTAGTGCAGATTGTGCGCGATATCCGGTCTCGCTACGAAGCCCATGATCAGAAGGAACATGACGCTTGCGAACGCCGTCGCGAACGCGGGGTACCACGATCTCTTGCGCTCGAAGAATTCTTTCTTCAATTCGTACTTCAGCCTGACCGAAAAGGGCCCTGGCGGCGTATCCGGTACGTGTACGTTCTCAAGATACTTTTTTATAGACATCTTCCAATACCTCCTCCGGTATCAGTTTTTCGAGTTTTCTGAGCGCCCGGTGAAGATTCACCCGGAGCGTATTCTCTTTCTTCCCGACGATTTCGGCGATTTCCGAAAAGCTGCGTTTCTCGAAGAACCGGAAGTAGATCAGGTCCTGATCCTTCTGCGGCAACTCCTTGATGTACTGGTGCACGAATTCGTAAGAGAAATACTCTTCCTCTTCCTTGAAGATATCCACCTCGTCGAATACCTGCTGCTCGATCTTCTTCTGCCGCTTCTCTTTCCGGAAGTAGTTGCTGATCTCGCTGATCGCGATCCGGTAGAGCCAGGCGGAGAACGGGATCGAACGCCAGCGGAACATGTGCAGTTTGCTCATCGCCTTGTAAAACACGTTCGACACAATTTCCTCGGCGATGTCGCGGTTGCTGACCCGTACGATCACAAACCGGAATATCGCCGGAAAATACTCCTCGTATAGCTTGTCAAAATACCTGATGTCCGATTTGGCCTTCAGGATTTGATCCTTGTCCATCATAATCACCTCTCGCTATTCATAACGCGATCCCTTCACGCAGGTTTCACAAAAAAATACTCTCGATCCGTAAAAACGTCAAGATACCGTTTCACAAGCAATTCGCTTTCCGAAAAATCTCTGGACGGCATTTTCCTGTCGAGCAATTTCGGACTCGGGAGGACAGAATGAAACGAATCGTCGTCGTGGGCACGAGCTGCTCGGGCAAGACAACCTTCTCCGCGAAACTGGCACAGTGTCTCGGGATCAGGCACGTCGAGCTGGACAGTCTCTACTGGATGAAGGACTGGCAAGAGAGGCCGATCGACGATTTCAGAAGGTTCGTGCAGCAGGAAGCCGAGCGCGATACGTGGGTCATCGAAGGCAACTACCGCAAGGTGCGCGACATCCTCTGGAATCGGGCCGACACCCTCGTTTGGCTGAACTACCCGTTCCACCTGATTTTCTACCGCGCGATCAGCCGGACGCTCCGCAGGATCATCTATAAAGAAGAGGTTTGCGGCGGTAACACGGAGACGTTCTTCGCCTCCTTCCTCAGCTCCGATTCGATCATCGCCTGGGTGCTGAAGACCCACTGGAAGCGCAGGAGGGAGTACTCGATTTTGATGACGTCGAGCGAATATCCCAACATGAAGAAGATCGAGATCGGTTCGCCGGGGGAGGCGAAAAGGATGCTTGACAGGTTGAAACCATGATTGAAGATGATCTTGAGAATGTAATTTCTTTATAATACAATGTTAATCAGGAGTTTTTTCAATGTTGACCGAGAATAACAGGATAGCCGATCACTTCGATGCAAAAGAATCGATCGTGTTGTATCATGGCAATTGCCTTGAATTACTGAATACAATACCGGATCACGCAATACAGTTGGTCGTAACTTCTCCTCCCTATAACATCGGTAAGGAATATGAGAAAAAACTCGATCTCGACACGTATATAACCCAACAAGCGGAAGTGATTCGTGAATGCGTGAGAGTATTGAATCCGCAAGGTAGTATCTGCTGGCAGGTTGGCAATTACGTCAACAGTGGAGAGATCATTCCACTGGATACCGTTCTTTATCCCGTATTTCATGAGTTGGGTCTCGTACTCAGAAATCGTATCATCTGGTCTTTTGAGCATGGTTTGCATTGCTCGAACCGGTTTTCCGGCAGGTATGAGACGATTCTATGGTTCACGCGCGACACAAAGGATTATGTGTTCAATCTCGATCCTGTTCGTGTGCCGCAAAAATACCCGGCGAAGAAGTATTTCAAGGGACCCAAAGCGGGGCAGTATTCGTGCAACCCGCTTGGAAAGAACCCGGGTGATGTATGGGATATCCCGAATGTAAAAAGCAATCATGTTGAAAAGACGGCGCACCCGTGTCAATTCCCAGTCGAAATGATCGAACGACTTGTCCTTTCCATGAGCAATGAAAACGATTGGATACTGGATCCGTTTGCCGGTACCGGTACTTCGATTATTGCTGCCGTGAAAAACGATCGAAGGGGAATAGGGGCGGATACGGAAGAGAGCTATATTGATATTGCAAAGGAACGTATTGCCCGCCTTCAGGATGGAACCTTGAAAACACGACCGATGTACAAGCCGAAATACGATCCCAAATCACAGAATAACAAACTGGCGATATCACCATGGAAAAAAGAAGACAAGCAAACACAACAGCTAATGATTTTCGAGAATCGGGAGAATGTTAAATATGAAAATCTTTGAGACGTATTCGCACCTGAATGGACTTGAATTCCTGCTGGTTCACAAAAAGAAACTGTGGGAAGAGATCATTTCCGTTGTCGAGAGAATTGACGCGTTGGATTACAAGACAAAAATCTCGAAGGAAAAAACGAAAAAAGGGGAAATACTTTTCAGCCCCATTGAATTGAACAAGGCATTTAAAGAAGAACTCGAATCTCGTTGCTGGCTGGAAAGCCGTGTTAGTTATTGGGTTACGGATGACGAGAAACTTATTCGAAGAACGCTTCCCATGCAGGCATGCGATCAGAAAACCGAGATCGAAAAAGCCGGTAAGATACCCATATTCAGCTACAACCAGACAGATTTTATTAAAGAACGCGTTGCGATCGAGGTTCAGTTCGGAAAGTACGCGTTTGTTACGTATGACCTTTTTGTGAAGCATCTGGCCTTCTATATTGGTGATCAGATCGATGTCGGGATCGAAATCGTACCGATGAAATCTCTTCAAAATGAGATGAGTTCAGGCATATCCTATTACGAGGGCGAATTGTACAACGTCGTTCGGCAGGGTCGAGGTGTTCCATCCGTCCCGCTGGTCCTGATTGGTATCGATGCCTGAGTATCGTGATCTCACGCCCGACAACATCGAGGACTACGGCGTCTGCGGCTACAAGGACGTGACGAAGCACAAGGAGCTGCGTAGCAAGATCGCGTGGTTCAAGAGGTATTACCCGCTCGGGCTGCGCATCAAGGCGTTGATCGCTAAGGACGGCAGCTATCAGGGCATGATCGAGTACCTTCCGGGCGAGTACGCGCATCGACCGGTGGATGCGGAGGGATACCTGTTCATACACTGCGTGTTCGTGGGCTTCAAGAAGGAGCACAAGGGCAGAGGTTACGCGACCGCAATGATCGAGGCTGTCATCCGCGAGGCGATGGACGCAGGCAAAAACGGCGTCGCGGTGGTTACGCGCAAGGGCTCGTTCATGATCGACGCGCCGATCTTCCTGAAGCTCGGATTCGAGGTCGCCGATCGGGCCAAACCGGATTTCCAGCTTCTCGTGAAGAGATTCCATCCGGATATCGCTGCGCCGCGCTTCAAGTCGATGAACAACCATTACGACCACGGTTTGACCATTCTGCGCTCGCCGCAATGCCCCTATACCGAGAAGAACGTGATGGAGATGATGCGGGTCGCGAAAGCGGATTTCAGACTCGATCCGCAGCTCATCGATCTCGACGACCATAACGCTGCGCAGAAGTCTCCCTGTCCGTTCGGTACGTTCTGCATCGTTCACGAGGGGGAGGTTGTCGCGCACCATCCCATCAGTCGCAAGCGTTTCGAGAACATCATGACCAAGAGGATGACGTGAAGCGCGTTGTCCTCAGAGATATCCGACCGCAAGACATCGACGACTACCGACGCTGGTTCACGGTTGAAACCGAGTGGATGAAGTGGGAAGATTATTGACAATTCACAATCGATCCGTATAGATGGTGCGGACTATCAACGGCTGGTTTTCCGGCGAAAGGAATGAACATGGATATTACGATCAGAAAAGAGACTCGAGCGGACTTTGAGGCGATCACAGACGTTACCACCAGGGCGTTCAATAACGTGCCCGTCAGCAGGTTGACAGAGCCCTATATCATCCGGGAGTTACGCAAGACGGGGGCGATGACTCTCTCGCTGGTGGCGGAGGTTGATAAAAAAGTCATCGGGCATATAGCCTTCTCGCCGGTGGAGATATCCGACGGTGCGAAGGATTGGTACGGACTGGGCCCGGTCTCGGTTTTGCCGGAATTGCAGAAACAGGGTATCGGCAAAGCGCTGATACACATCGGAATCGCCATGCTGAAAGAAACCGGCGCCAAGGGAATCGCGCTGGTCGGCGATCCGAGTTACTATACCAAGTTTGGATTCAAAAATAATCCGCAACTGATTCACGAGGGCATCTCGCAGGAATATTTCATGGTGATGCCGCTCTCTGACGAGATTCCACAGGGCACGGTAACCTTCCATGAGGCATATCTGACGGAGGAATAGCTGCTTCATGCACCCCGCATAGAAGAAGCAAACATATCCGGTCAACTAATCGGAAAAATCAATTGGCGTATCGATCATCAGAGCATCCCGGGTCTGGTACTCCAGGACGAAATCGTGATCGGCGAAATCCACCTCGTAGATCAGATTAACGTATTGCACGCCAAGAGGGTCGATGAAACGGCTGTTTTCTTTCTCGATGTATTGAAGATAAATCGTGCAAAATGGGCTTGGCTCGTATAGCTTCTCTCCGGAGCGAATTGAGAAATGATTTGCCAGAAGCGGTATCTGCGTCACACCTTTGTTGCTTACCTTGATTAGCAGATGCAGGAATTTGTGATTCTCCTCCGGCATGAGCTTCTCACAGCCTATGTTTAGTTCCGTTTCTCGCTTTACGCGGAGTAAATCCACATAAAAAGCTCGTTGATAGCTGCTGCTATCTGCCACCCCCATCAGATATTTTCCGTAATCGATCAGCATGTCATGGCTCAAACCAATGCTTCTTTGCAGGTCTTTGCTTGCTTTCGCTTTGTCGCAAGAAATCAACGGATTGATTTCCTTCTCGGCGTAGATCGAAATGGAGTCTCCGGTCATTTTAAGGGTCCTGTTCGCAAAACAGTGCGTAATTCGTTCCTGATCGGTGTATCGTTGATTGTATTTATGTGCGTCGATGTAGCACACCTGAATTGTGTCGATCAACGTGCTTATCTCATCGGGAGAAGACGAAGGGATTTCCGCGTATTTATTCCATTGATAGTCTCTGAAATATCTCTTGCGCAGGCTATCCATGATTCTGGTGTTACCGATATCGTTTACCGAGATGAATCGCTCGATGAAATCGACATCGTCCAAATTCCCGATGAGGAGCAGCTTGCAAATGTGGTTCACAACCATCTCATCGCCTGGGAAGTTCACAAGAGACGCATTGACGGCCAGCTTTTCTTCTGCCGTGAGCTGTTCGTAATTCGAGATGAAAAACCGTAGCAGCGCGAGACTTTTGCCGTACTTCATGTATGTGATGATTCGGATGCGGTCCCGCTTCGCGAATGAGGTAAAATCCGTTGCAAAGTATTGATCGTACTGCTGAAGATCACCTCGATCGATATGAATTCGTGATATGAGTAGCGGTGGCATCCACTTCGGCATGTCCTTTATCTTATTCCCACAAACATTGAAGTAGTTGAAACGCGTGTTGTTGATCAGAACTTCTGCAATAGCGCCGGAGATATCGATATCATCCTCATGCTTTTTTACAATCTCCCCGACAAGAAAGCAAAACACGGAATCACGATCCGGGTGATGGAAAAGATCAACAAGAGCATTCCATTTTTCTGTACCGGTATCATTGGGCGCTACTGCCTCAACAAGGTCTCGCTCAAAATCATCGTAATACGCATCGATGAATAGAGCAGCCGTGGAAAGGGTTTGCTTGCTTTTACTTTGCAACATGCTACGTACGATGGGCCGGAGCCCGTGCAGGTTTACACCATTTCGAACAGCTTTGAGGATGACAAAGGTCCAGAGCGATTCGATTTCCTCCGAAGCAGGGAGTTCGACATCGAGATTGACAAGTAGTTTGTTCAGTGTATCGTGATCTTGTGACTCGAAGCAATATTCCAACAGGTTTACCTTTCCAGCGATATTGGTTTGCCGAAACGCCTGATTGATTGAGTAGAAGTGCTTTTCTGTGTAGCCCGACAGGTACGGCTTGAAATTGTAAAAGAAGTCGCTTCTGCCAAGCAAAGGATAGAACACCTCGGGAATCGACTCGTACCACGACACAAGCGCTTCAATCAGAATCTTCTCTTCATCGTCCGATTGCGAATTCGCAACATACATTTCGACATTTTTCCGGTACGGCAAGCTTCCAAGAAAGCGCTGCATTTCGATGTTTCGCTTTTTAATATCAATGTTACTATTGTCTTTGTAATGCTGGTTGAGATTGATTGCACCATTATCGGAATAGTGCCGGTAGATTCCGGTCAGGATGGCCGTCACGGTTTCGTCATCCAGTTCGAAGAGCGAATCGTAATGCGGAAGGCTTCTGTAATCGTACAGCTCAACAATGTTCTGAACTGATTCGTACTGGGTGATCTCCCCATTTCTTATGCGGGCTACCAAGTCCTGAAGCACCATATCCTCATGATCTTGCAGGATGTGGTTCATGTTGATCGCTCGCGCGGCTGGCAACGATAGATAATAATCAAGAATCGCGTGGACCCATGTTGGATCGTATTCGACCACCTGGTTGACTGTTTCTTCGAGCCCGGGATAGAGCGTTTGCTCTTTCCATGCATCGAATCCCTTTAGTCCCATTTTCTTGAGTGCATCGATAGAACCTCGCTTATAGGGGGTATCCCGTACGATCAAATCCCAATAAAACATTGAGCTCTCAGGATAGTTCATGTCTGTAATTATTTCGAATATCAATGCCTTATGTTCAGAATACCTGTCATCGGGGAACAAATCTCTTCGCAGATATTCGCAGAGTTCCCTGGAATAGAACTTGTACTCCTTTATTGATTTCAAGGCGATCGTCAGAAGCTCTGCATCGGGGTCGGGAGTATTCACAACCTCGGTTTTCAGGTAGGTCAACTGCTGATCATCGTCCATCTTCATCAGCCGCTTGGACATTTTGTCGATATTCATGGAGCAAGAGAGCACCAGCAGTAAAATCATAGACAGAGCAAAGATTCTCATACCAATCTCCTTTTTATCTCTTCGTAAAGGTATTCTTTATCGGTGAGATCATCGTAGTTGATCAACCGGGTACCATCAATCAGCAGGATGCGATCGCAATGTTGCATCGAGAACTCCAGATCATGCGTGATCAATAGTAGAGAGCCCCTTCGCTTGATGCTTTTTCGTAAGATCGTGAAGATGCCGAACTTCAGGATAGAATCGATACTGCTGAAAGGTTCATCGGCCAGAATGAGCTCCGGTTTGATCATCAAAGCACGAGCTATGCAAAGCCTCTGCAATTCACCCCCACTCATTTCACACGTTTTCTTGTGCAGGTAACCCGGATTCAATCCCACGATCTGCATACACTCCTCGAAGCTGTGAAAATCGTCGGTACTGGTCATTCTCGACATACTACGAACTGTTTCCTCGAGAATTGTTATCACTTTCTTCTGAGGATGCAGCGCGTTTTGGGAATTCTGGAGGATCATCTGGATTTTTGGGAAAACTTCCCTTTTCTTCGTTTTTATATTCAAATGATCGATCCGTTTTTCCTGGAAGCTTATCGACCCGGAATCAATCGATGTGAAACCCATGATGCAGTGAGACAGGGTTGTTTTCCCGCACCCGCTCTTTCCAATCAACGCAACGATTTCCTGCTGCTTCAATGTGAAGTTGACATCCTTGAATACTTCGTTGTCTCGAAAGCTCTTGGAGATGCCGTTAATCTCGAGCATGATCCACCTCCGAGCAGAACACGACATGCCCCACCCCAAGTGTCCTGGGCGTAGCCATGCAATCTTTGACCGCGCGATTACAAATGGGAAAGAAAACGCATCGGTCTGTCTCATCGGTCTGCTTTGATGCGTCGATGTCGTGTTGGTAGTCCTGTGGCTTCAGAAGGAGTTGTGTATAGGGATGAAGCGGTGTGTTCCGCATGATCTTCGACGTTCCGAATTCAGCAAGCTGTCCTCGAAAAATGACGTATATTTTCGAGCAGAAGTCGAAGATCAGATTCAGATCGTGCGATATCAACAGGACAGACATGTTATTCTCGGATGACAATCTCTTGAGAACCCGAATGAATTCTTGCTTCGCGACCTGATCGATTGCGCTTGTCGGCTCATCCGCAATCAACAGTTTGGGATTCTTCACCAGTGAGAGGGCGATGACGACTCGTTGCACCATACCGCCGCTGAGCTCGAAAGGATAGCTCTTCATGAGCTTTTCGGGGTTGTCGAGATTCATCTGCTCGAGTATTCTGAAGAATCGCTCGAAATCATCCCGCCTGGGGCTCCTGTGATACAAGGATCGAAACAAATACCGATAATGGTTGCCAACGGTGAAATACTGCGACAGCATTTTGAAGAAGTTCTGCCCGATGTAGGATACTTGACGCTTCCGCAAATCCTGAACGGAGTCCGATGGCCCGGCTTTTGATGTGAATTCGATCTGCCCGTCAAGTGTTGCGTTTGCCGGTAGAACATCCAGTACCGCGTTTGCTATTGATGTCTTTCCGCTGCCTGATTCTCCCACGAGCCCGACGAAATCGCCCTGCTCGATGATCATCTGCATATTTTGCACTGCCGTTTTCGATCGATTGTCCGTACTGTAGGTTATGCATAAATTGGAAATCCTCAGCATCGCTTTCTCCGGAATGATTCCTTGAAGTAGATCTCGAGGATGTTCAATGAAATGGATGTCGCTACAATGGCTATTATAGGCGGCAAAACGAACTGGAGAGCTTCCGGCTTGAACATGAACTCCCGTGCCTCTCCAAACAGTTTACCCCAGGTCGGGTTCGGGTATTCGACGCTGAAATTGATGTAACTGAGGCTTGCCTCTATGACAATGATCCGTTTTGCCAGGAAGAAGAATCCGATAATGACTTCGGGTATAATCAGCGGCAGGATGTCTTCGCGTATTATCGCCCAATCAGATTTCCCGAACATCCTCGATGCCTTGATGAAATCCTCCTTGGCGATGCTTCGCACCTTGTGGCTGACAATCTTCTGAATTTCGACCCACTGGATAAGCGAAAAGACGAAGATCAACGCAAACAAGGTACGATCGAGAAAGATGTAGATCAGGATGGCCGCAAGATACAACGAGATCGATGCAAAGAAACTCGACAGGATTGCGATCATCTGCGAAAAGATATTGTTGATATAGCCACGAATGACCCCCGCAAGTACGCCCAGCACGATCGAAACAAGAGACGAAATCAGCGCGATCAGCAGTACGATGCGCGTTCCATAAACCAACCGGCTCCAGATTTGCTGACCATGCATATCGGTTCCGAGGATTGATCTAACCAACAATTTCCCTTTCTTCGTGGGCATTGATTTCTTCTCTAATGGGAGCTTGGGCTGGCTTTCCAGATAGCGAACCTTTTCCTGTTCGTTATCGTTGTTAAGTGTGTAAAAAATCGATCTGGATTGTGTATGGATTTCGAGGTTGACGTATAATATGTAGTCCAGAGGGATTGAATCGATCTGGAAATGAATGGCTTTGCTCTCGTTATAAGGGATCTCGATTCGATCCGCGATACGCATACGCCAGAACTGATTTCCCCCTCTGGCGCTAATCGCGATGGAGTCGATCACAGCGGTGCTTCTAACTGAACTCAGTAAATCGAATTCACCTCTTGTGTTGAAAAGCACCAGTTCGTTGGAGCCGTCATTGGGCGGCAAGCTTGGCAGGATCGTTTGGTCGATACGACATGAACAAACCAGGTCGGGAAAGATTGAGATGAAGACAAGAAAAGCAAGTACGGCAATCGAAAAACCGAGCAGGATGTTCCTAAACATTTTTCCGGTACTCTTTCGGATAGAAAAAACTTGAGATCGTGTCGGCAACAACATCGAATACGATGCTCAACAAGTACAACAACGAGAGGTAGATCAGGATTACGCCGACGTCGAAATCTTTGAATTTGACGATGATCGTGTATCCGATTCCCTTGATGTCGAACATCCATTCCACGATGATCGCCGCTCCGATGTAGAGCGGTATCTTCTGGCTGATATAGCCGAACGTGATCGGCATGATCTCCTTCAGGATAAAGACGAAATACAAATATCTCCTTTTCATGCCGTTCAATTCCAGATAGGCGAATGAAGGGCTGTTTTTGATATCGTTGATTTTCTCGAGCAAAATTTTCAGCAGATACGAGATGTTTCCGTTTGAGATCGCAATTGTGAGCGCGGGAAAGAAGAAATAGAATACGGATCGCGGAATACTCTCCGCAAGCTTTCCCGGTTCAAACCCTCTGAACACCTCGACATATCCGGAGATTATTCCCAGCTTGTAGAAGAAAACGTAGAGGATGAGAAACGCGATCACGAAATCAGGGAATGAGGAAAACAGTTCGAACAGGTTTTCGATCGCACGCGAGTGTTTGCTCAGGAAAATCGCGATGAAATACGCGAGGCATATCCCGATCAACAGGCTGATCACAATCGAATAGATCACCAGAAAAATCGTCTTGGGGAGTTGCTCGACAAGATCATCTCGAATCGTGTCGTTTTCGCCCATTTTACCCGTTATTACGTTTCCCAGCCAGGTCATGTAGTAGTAGAAGATCGATCCGGGCTTGTCTTCAAGAGAACAAGGGGTGTCGTCGCGCAATAGGAACGCTGTACCTTTGCTGTGGACGTTTCTCCCGACGATCTTGAATCCGGGGTGGCGAGTCCGGATTGTTTCAAGACTATCGACATACGAAACGTAAGCCACGATCTCCCCTGACCGGAGTTTCTCGATACTCGCTGCCGGATCGTGCGACCATTCTATCCGGTTAAAACCCTGAGGTATGCGAATGTCGTTGTTAAAATGGACTTCCCTGTCAAAGAGGTCACCGTATCGTTTTTGGGAATCCATTTCGCTTTGGGTAAACAGGTACTTCTCCATTTTGAGCGGATATCGCACAAAAATCACCACGAAGAGCAAGAACTGCGTTACAACGAAGAACGCAATCGAAAGCAGGACTCTTTTCGTTACCATTTATCGATATATCTGAAGATATTCAAATCATCCAGCGTGTCTTCGTTCAAACCCTCGATGCTTTCGTGATACGCGATCCAGATAGGTCTTTGCCAAAGGAATATCCCGGGGCAAAGTTTTGCGATCTCTTCATGGATGCGGTTGTACACTGCGATCTTATCGACGTGTTTCCTTTTCGTTTTGACCTCGTCGAACAATCTGTCGATCAGGTCGTCGTGCAATCCGCACACGTTGAATCCACCCTGGATGTCAAAGTCGGATTTGAAGATGGCTTCGGGATTTGGATCCGTACCGAACTTGAACTCGACCAGAGCAATATCGAAATCTTTTACCTTGGCATTGAAAACACGTTCTGTAAATTCTTCCTCTGAAACGAATTCCCATTCGATTTCAATGCCAATCTCCTTGTACATATTCATCAACGAGGTGGAGATATTCCTGTAGTCGTCATCCGTGTCTTTGCAGAGGAGCGTGAATTTCAGTTTCTGTCCGTCTTTTTCTCGTGTGGAAGAATCAAGGTTCGGCTTGAAATATTTATTTTCTTTCAGTATGTCGTTTGCCTTATCCACATCGCAAACAAAGGTACCATCGACACTCGAGTTGTAGAATGTTCCCGGGGGGAAGGGCCCCGATATCTCATTTGCAAAACCACGATACAGGGTATTGTTGAGACGTACTTTATCGATTGCCAGCGTCATGGCTTGCCTGAGTGCAAGATCCTGAAAGATCGGCTTGCGCAGATTGAACGCCAGAAACTGGAACGAATACTCGTTGATTTGAAGGATTTTAAATTCACGCAATCCCTTCAACTCATCGAGCTGCATGACCGACATATCGGGATTGAAGTTGATGTCGTCGTCATTGAGGAAGTTTTGAATGATCATTGACGGCTCGTCGATCTGGTCGATCTGAATGTCCTGGATTCTCGGTTCCGTGTCGGCAAGTTTGTAACCGTCATTGTACCGTAGCGTGGTGTCGGTGCCCCGGGCTCTTTTCACTTTGTAGAGCCCGTTCGAAACAGGGTCTTTCTGGAAAAATTTGTCATTCTTGGTGATGACCTCATACTCGGGATTAATGTTCGGGAATGAGCTCTTGGGTAGGATTTTAAAGTACAACGCGCCAAGGTTATCTTGTGATTCGTTCTCGAAAATTACGTCGAACGTATATCTGCCGGTATTCACCATCTTAATCACAGAACCAAGACGGTCCTTGACATTGTTTGCCGAGAGTATTGCGTCGTTTTTTACCATTTTGAAGGTAAAAATCACATCTTCGACCGTAACTTCCTGACCATTCGACCAAAAGATGCCTTCTTTCAAGGTAAACGAGTATTTGACGGTCAGATCGCTGAGGATTACGCCTGTTGTCGGTAGCGGCGGTTTTAGAAGGACAGGCTCGATATCGCCTTCCATGGATATCGTCAGAAGGGGTAGAAAGAGCAAGCCCACCACACGGGAAGAATTAACGCTTTCCTCTCCGAAAATCGGGCCGTACGCATCGATCTCGCTTGTGATTTGATAGTAAAGCTCTTCGGCCGCATGCAAACCAAGTACCGAAACGAAAATGAAAAGAACGACAAGAATTCTCAAAGCCATTGTATCTCCTTACGTCATCAATTTGATATTCGAACATCCCGATAAATAATGTTGGTAATCGAGATTCGGTAATCGCCAATCTTCTTGATCAACGAATCGACCACTTCCTGCTCCGGACGTGCTTTATAAACGCTGTTGCGGGTCCTTCTCAGGTATTCCATCTCCATCTCCATCAATGCTATCTCATTCAGCTCGATTACCAGATCGCTTCGGAGTCTCAGGAAATTCAGGATGTATTCATTCACGGGAATCAGGTCCTCATAGCTGAACTTGGATGGGTTGAACAAGCGATACTGCATGCAATTGGGGCTGAGCAGCAGCTTCATATAGGTGGCTGCTTTCTGTTTGCTGGTCGAATCCAGCTTCGCGGCTATATCGAGAGCATTCTGAAGGTGTGATAGCGCTGACTCAGATTGGTCGAATCGGCTGCAATTCAATACCATTTCTTTCTTGAAGTGATCCAGATCACTGGAAGGTTCGTACTTCTGGATTAGTTTCTCGGCCTCACCGAGCTTCATCTCAACCTTCGCAAAAGCGTCAAAATCGAAAGCTGTCAATTGAGCGACGATGATAAAGACGGTTATCGTAACAAGTAAATTTCTCATGGCTACCTCAGGCTGCTATCCAGATACCCATACAGATAGGTTATCGAGAAGGATAGCAGAAATGTATTTCGTAAATTCGAGTATTTCACGTAATCGCCGCGATGCTCGACGACATCCGAAGCGGTCGTGGCATCCTTGTAATCGGAATAACTGTTTTCCGCGGCAAAATGGCAGTAGGCCGCCCCGATGAGTGACAATGCCGTGAATCCGATAATCGTGTATGCCTTGACTTGTTCATCTCGCTTGTACTGGATATATCCGGGGACCATGTTTTGCAGGAAGTTTGAAAAACCGCCGGATTTCCCGGCACCGTGTTTCAGACAAGCGTAGCTCACCCGATTTTTTTCGATGGTGACTTTGTCTTGATAGTCGTTTCCTCTCGAGTCCTCGGACCGAAGTGTATAATTGCCGGCTTCGAGCTCCGAGATGGTGAAATAGGTATCCTTGTCGAAGATCAGGTTCGTCGTGCCGTAGTCTGTCCGTTTCCCCTTCGAATCAACCAGCGATACCTTGAGATTGGGTTCTTTCGTCAGTATTTTCAGCTCACCGGTCTGTTGTAGTTTCTTCGAGTAGATACGCCGGTTTACCGGTAGTTTGGATGTCACCTGATGGAAGTTCCTGTCATGGAGCTCTCGAAACTCGCTCTGCTTGTTCCTCTGGCTGGCGGTGGCATCGAACACATTGAGCAAATAGTTACCTATCGTACCGATGAGCAATCCCGACGCGATCGAGGAAACCATCGTATATTTGTCGCGAGCCTCGATCGTGTCATCCATCGAAGTCTGCTCTTCGTAATCGGTATGCAGTTGGTCGGCGTAGTAGAAACTCCCTGCTGTCAGCGCCGCCAGTCCCCAGAATGTGTATCTGAAGAAGCTGCTCTTTTCGAGATTGCTCGAGGAATACTGTCCCAGGGAAGGCAATGCTGCCGAGTACAGACCATACTTGATCGAGTATGGTTTGTCTGTACCCGTTTCGTGCTCGATGGTTTCGAAATCGGAGAACAGCTTGCTGTTGATTTCTTTATCGCCGAGAACAAATTGATAGCTACCCGCTTGCAGACCCTCTTTCTCCATATAGGCGTGTTGATTGTCGATTTCCGGATAGAGCGCCAGTGGCGAATACACCTTGTCGTATTTGTCCCACATCTTCAGCATTGTGTTGTAGTTAGACTTGAACGCGACGACCGATGCGGTTTCCACTGGGGTTAAAGAGCTTGTATCGAGCCATAACTCGTAGTTCGTCTGGAAGCTGCATCGAATCATGTAGTGCATATCCGGTGTGACGGCGATTTCGTAGTTGTTGGCGTTGTATTTGTCGCTGAGGAGGATGATGTCTTCACCTGCCTTGCTCTTGTCATAATTGATCTGAACCATGTGGATCGCCGTATTCACATCATCCGTGATATAGAAGATGGTGTTGGTGTTGGGCGCCCATGTCGGCTTGACTGCCCAGTCCTGGGGAATCCTCACGCGAGAGGCGACCAGGAAGTCTTTATTGCTATCGACGTTGAAGCATCGAAGCTCTTTCCGGCAATAGTATGCGAGGAGATTTCCTGCGGTTGACCAGGAAGGGAAGAAGCAGTTGTTGTTTCGATCGGAAATGCTTTCCACGTAGGAAAGTCCGTCGAGCTCATAGATTTCGATCGACGTTTTCTTTTCCGAATCGTTCATGCAGAACGCGATATAGGTATCGTCGGTAGAGATCACCGGGGCATAGTAGATATTCTCATCGGCGGGGCTGATCCGTTTGACGCTCTCCATAAACTCGAAGCTGTCGGAAGCGTTCTCGGCATTGTTTCCCTGATAGATCGCCATGGCCCCGTCTTTATTACAGGTGAAATAGATTCTGTCCATGGTGGAGGACGCGACAATGCTGCCGAGATATGAGTTGAAGCTGGTGATCCTTTTGTGATTCGACGCGTATCCTTTTCGGTCGATATCAGCTCGATAGATTTCACTGTACCCGGAATTGTTCGAAACGTAGAAGAGTGTTGCTCCATCTCTTGACCAGCACGGAGCTGTCGAGTAGTAGTGTTCTTCCTCGTCGATTTCGCCGAAAGATATCTTCTTTTCATTTTCGACAACGATGTAATTTTCGTCGGTCTCGATGTTGTATATCTTAATGGCGTTGTATTCTTCACTGGCAACCTTGTACGCAACCAGATTACCATCCGGTGAGACCGCAGGATTCAGTTTCCATCCCCGTCCATGAGTTACCTGTTTATGCGCCGAGTAGTCCGCGATATTGATCGCCTCTTCAATGTCGATAAACCAACTTCTGCTGGTTCCGTCGTTCGAATACACCTTCAGCTCGTTCAAGCCCTCCTGAAGCAACTCCTTGATGGAGTAGATCGCAAGGCGCTTACTGAAATCGAACTCACAGTCCTCGAAAAAACCTTCGATTTTCCGTTCGTTGATAAACAGGTAGTACTTTGTTGGATCGAACGACTCGAAATAAATCGCTATCGCGACATTGTTGGACTCGACCGAGATGGTCTCTCCTTCATCCACGCTATACTTGAAATCGCCGCTACGCAGCTCGGACAGGTTCTTGTTGGCGACGGATATAAGCAAGGGATCGCCATAAAGCAGGGCCAGACAAATCATCGGCAGAACGAATGTAACGAATAATCGTTTCATGACTCGCTCCTACTCGAATGAATACGGTATCGTGAATCTGAACGTGCTCAAGTTCCCGACTTGATCCTCAACAGTCAAATCAAGATAGCATGTAGCCTGGTCTCGGGGAAGGATATCCTTGACGACACGAATCGTCACGTCGGAACCGTTGAGCTGGCTGTTCAAAGTAATATTTACGTCATTGGTATCCGATAATCTGATTGATACAATATGTCGAATTATCTCATCGAAACTGATTGTCTCGTACAATATATCCTGATCGTTCTGGATGCCGGCAAACTCATCGAAGTCGGGAACCTCTATCAGGTCGGGATTATCCCACTCGATGTAGTATCCCGTATCGACATAGATCGTGTCGGCGTTGCCCAGGTTGTCCTCGACATAGGCTTCGATCGTGATGTTGCCTGTCGAATCCGGCAGCAGGCTCGTATTGAAGTTGTTGTAACCGAGTTCGTATAATACCGGGTTTGCAATCGTCGAAGGATTTATCTGCAAATCGGTTGTGTCATTCACCGTGAGTGAAATCGGAACGTAGCTTTCGAGTTCATCGAAATAGAGCTCGAACGAGACCGGGAATTGCGTTATCCCGAGGATATCCTGATTGTTGATCGGCTCGGGTTGGGGCGATTCGCGATCGATCGTGAAATTGTACGTCTCGTCGATTTGGGCGATGTTGCCAAGCACGTCCGTCACATAGAAATCAACACGAATATTCCCCGCAGGGTCCACGACATTGTCAACACTCATCATGTCTTGACTCAGGGTGAAGGTGACTACACGGTCCTCAACCGTATAGGGTATTGAGACCTCATTCCCATCGAGATAGAAATGTTGATTGGACAATTCGCATCTCTCGGTGAACTCGATTGAGAACTGAACGGGAAGGTTCTGGATGTCTTGAAGTTCCGAGATGTCGAATTGCTCTATTGCGGGTGGCTCGCTATCGATCGAGATTTGCAGACTTTGGTCGCTGGTAAAGGAGGAACCGTATGGGTGGAGGGCGTTTACCACAAAAGACATCTCGAGCGGAAAACTGTATGCCCCCGGATTGAACTGAAACGATGCCGTGGAATCGACAACATCAACCTGCACAACCTGCTGAGAGCCAAGGAATATTTCGACATCATCCGTAATCAATTGTGAGAACTTCAGTACCACAGGTTTGATGTTGCCGTCATTGCCTATCTTGAGGTCGTAATCGCCGTCGAAGAATTCCACTTCGTTGAGCAATATGTACTCGAGCCTCAGGCTGGGATAGTAGCAAAGCCGATAGGGTATGCTGCCGGTATTTCCCGCATAATCCGTGAAGCTCAAAACGAACTCGTTCAATTCTTCGTCGAGGATGATATCCGGAATCTGGCAAGTGTTATCGTTCAAATTTTCGATGAGGATTGGTTCTGAATCCCCCGTCCGGCTCAGTGCGACTTTGGAAATCTCCTCGGAAAATGTAATTGAGACGGTTTGTAAAGATTCCCGCAGAACGTCTCCGTTGAAATTGGTGGGATCGATCGATTCGATATAGGGTGCCACATGATCGTAAACCATGTCAAAAGACTCTGAGATCACGTCGTTCTTCACGTAGAAGCTCCACGCCGAGCCGCGAGAGAAATCAAGCGGGTTCCCCATTTGATACACACCGGTGAACAGCTCACCGTACTCGACGTCGATCGAGTCGTCTTCACATTTCCCATACCATGCAAGGTCTCCAACCAGCTTGGTCGGATTCAGCTCGATTCTGGCAGGGGAGAAGGGCCCGAATGTGCCATGGACGGGCAGGACGATATCGTCATAGATTCCGCCCTGGGCATAAACCGTATGACTTCCGGTTCCCGTGCTTCGGTTGCCGGCATTGTCATACAGCACATAGTCAAGATTGAGTTCGGAATCTCTGGTTTGGGGGATCAGATATTCGTTGATCCAGAAGGCGTTCGTGGCAGGATCGAAGCTCCACCGTCCGTCAGCCACCACGAGCGAATCGAGGCTGCCGTTATCGATCGAGAAGAAGATACGCGAATCTTCCGTGTTGAGTTTTTCGGCATCGATACCGCAGATGGATTCAAATTCGAACCGCAGTCCATAGGATGTGAGATTCATGTTCTGGATCGCAACGACGTTCACGTCCCGCACTGCCTGATCGTCGATTTTGAATCGCAGCGTGTCAACAGAGGTATTGCTAAAGGCATCCTCGGCGGTAAAAATGCAATTGTATTCACCCAGATGCGCTTCGTAATGTAATGTATCCGATAATTGAGTGCCTGTATGCAGTTCTCCAATCTTCTCATTGTCGAGAACCACATCAATCGTAACATCCGTATCGCGCTCGTCGCTAACACCATAGACAAGATAGAAGTCGCCGTTCTCCGGGCTTGATACGAGGCTGTCAATCGCACATACGACCAAAGCCACCGTTGTGTCGGTTGTGGAAGTATCGCGATAGACTTGAACAAACAGAGACGGTGCGATATCATTGGTCGGGTCCAGCGGATTCTCAAAATCTTCAGTACAGCTTATCGCAATGATTAGGATCAAGAAAAGAGGAATGATTTTTTTCATAATAACTCCCTAAATGTCATTTCCTGATTTTTGTATCTTTGGTTCCCACGTTCTCCCCGACAGCTATCCTGTATCTCGCATTGACCTGCCTTGGGGAGATATCTTCCGACCAGCGGACATACAGCTTCTCGCCGTTTCCGGCCTTTTCGAGGTCTTCAACCGTGTTGAAGGATAGAACCGGTTGCCCATCGATCATACCCAATACGGCATTGTCCTGATGCACATCGGAGGCATGTCGGTCGCGCTTGACCGTCAAGGTTCCTGTCATTTCATCGATGGGTGTGAGTTTCTTGATTTCCACTGCGTAGATCACATAGTCCATCTCCATCTTGACTTCAACCTCGTTCACGTTCGCACGGAAAGTGACCGTCTTGAAGCTGTTATTGAAGCGATAAGAATAGGCAAAGCTCATGATATCCTGATAGTTTTGGAAACTGTTGAGATAACTCCCTTCATTGCTGGCAAGGTTCTCGATGACGATATCCTGATCATCGAGAGACTCCTCGTTTATGCTGACATAGGCTACCTTCTTGCCGTATGCGAATAGCAGGAATTTATCGTACACCCAGACAGGACTCAAGCATTGGGACAGATAATACGAGGATTTCGTCAACTCCCACTTCGTATCGACCCTTTTCAAATCCCGGGTTTCGTAGTTATAGCTGGCGGCCATGGAGTTATCGCGGGTGTCGATCACATAGAAACCGACAAGCTCTTTGAACTGCGCGAATGACCCGAAAATGAAGGGAGTCGAGAACGGTGTGTCCAGGATGGGATATGCCGTTTTAATCTCGAAATCATCGATCCTCTCAACAAAATACGGGTAGAAGGCGTTACCGTTGCGTATGACGGCAAATCCTTTCTTCTGCTTGTATTTATCATAGACAAAAGATACGACCTCGGAAGTATAAGCAATTCTGTGAAGGGTTCGTGATTTCAGATCGAATTCATACGTCTCGTATTTTGAATCGACAAATCTGGTGAACGTGAAGCCGGTTCCGGTTGAGAGCCAGTTATAATTCATCAAGGCGGATTGCTCGGTGAAATCAGAGACTTGTATCAGGCAGTATTGAACCTCGTTGCTTTCCGTATTGAACATCACATAGGCAAGATACACGTTGTTTTCTCTTCCTTCGTTGCATGTCAGCACGACTGCGTTGATATACGGATGCCATGCATAGAGGCTGAATTTCGAAGTGATTTGAACATCGTTACCCAGCAATGACTCATCGGTCGTGAAAACATTTGCCTGATTGCCGGAATTGACGTCGATCAAACGGATAGAGTATTGGGATATATAGCCATTGGGAGTGTGTTCTCCACTTTCCTGAACTGCTATACCAAAGGCGCGATCATGAGAAAAGGCAGGATTCTCGAAACCATCGAGGTTTTGGATTTCATCAAATGACCCCACTTGCTTCAGCTTGAATTTCCTCAGTTCCCTGTCTTGATACAGACCTCGCTTGATCATGCCCTTCAATTTATTCATTTCGTCAGCATAAGCCCCCGTCGATTCGTCGATCTTCCGCTCGATAAAATCCATTTCGGTGTTGGCTTTCTTCAGTGCTCGCTTGGCCGGCTTCGAAGATATTTCCGGTAGCTTTCCAGAGCCACCGCATGACACCAATAACGCTATAAACACAAAAAATACAATTGAATAAACGACTTTTTTCATTCTCCCCCTCCTTTTTGACTGTCGAGATCATTATAATACTGGTTTTTATCGTTTCGATACGGGTTTTGTTCGGTCTTACTCGGGTCTCGATCATCATGATATGGATTGAATGGATTCATACTCCAGGCTTTCTTGGCTCTTTTCTTATTTTGCTTCGTAGGATCGATCTTCCAGAGCTCCTGGCAAAGCAAGCCGTAATGGAAATCCAGCCTATCCTTTTCACGCTGTTCCCATTTGGTTTTTACGCTGATCTTGTTTCTCAGCAATATGTATTTTTCCCCATATTCGGAGAGGCATTTACCAAGCAACGACGCCTTTGCGGACGGGTCGTTCTGCCGGATGGCAAGGAAATAGTTATTGTAGGTAAGATAGCCGAGGATCAACGCGTGGTTCCGATCGTCTTCCAGACTGGAGTTATTGTCCTTGTACAGGTTATTTGCTTTCTCGCAATATCTGGAGATGTTTGCGGTATTGTCGGAATTATTGGCATCTCGAACGCGTTCCGAGTATATCTTGAAAGACAGAAGCAATGCTTCGGGGTACATCTTGTTGAGACTCAGTGCTTCCTGGAGTTTGATCTCCGCTCCAGTCAATATGTTGACATTGTCGCCTGTATTGAACGAATCGATTATCGCTTTCGCTTCCGAGTATAGTAACTCCGCTTTGGGGTTGACCGGGAATCTGAACGCGTATTTTTTCCCCGAGTAGTCTTTCGGCGATATACTCGCTTCTTTTCGATCGAGATTCTCGGGGTCTGCCACGATTCGAACCACGTTCTTATTGATAAAGGGAATCGTAACAGGCGCATAGCCCACGCTGAGCCCATCGATCTCAAGTTTGGTTTTTTCTGCGTTCGACACGATGGTCACCTGGTCGATATCAAGGTCCCACCTGGCAGAAGGATTCGACTGGGAGAGCGTGAAGTTTTTCCGCATGACTTCATTGTAATCACCGATCTGGAAGACGAGGCTTACAAGGTGACTTTGCATCGGAAGATTTTCCAGTTCTTGCGTGAATGCATCGATCTGATTGCCATTGAGGAACAGCTTGGTCTTGCCGGCCAGGATATCGCTCAACTGCGGCGTTATCGTCAGCGAGCCTTGCATGGTTACGCCGCTATAGTCGATCGTTGTTCGAACGGAAGACATCGAGAACTTCGTTGTCCAGTCCCTGTAGCCGGGCGCTTTGATTGTTAACGTGTTGTTGCTTTTGAGCCGAACCGGTACGTCGGCAAGAACCGTTTCGCCTGTGCTCGTCATCCCGAGGTACTCGCTATTCAGCGTTATCTCCCCGTTGGCAGGGGAGTTTGTGATGACAAGGGACATTTTCAGCGGCGTGGGCGAATAGATAAACTCGCAGGATGCATTTTCGCTGAAATCAGCGACGAATTTCCCCGGCTCGTATCCTTCGGACTGTATCTCGAACACCACTTTGTCGGGCTCTTTGAAACTTTGCTGATACACACCCGAGAATGGGATCGTTTGATTCCCGTTTATTGTCATCATGCCTGCGACATTATCGGGATTGCTGATTGTAACCACGTATTTCTGCCGCGGGATCGGCTTCACTTCGAATTTGTAGCGTTGATTGCCTCTCTCGAGCTTGATACCGGTTTCGATATCCATGTATTCCTTTTTCTTATCGACGATGCTAACCATGTAACTTCCGCTTTTGGAAGTCGTAAAACGCTTATCCGGGAGGGATTTCAGCGTACCGAGCGATTTGTCGTTGATCGTCAGGGTGAAATTTTTTGCTTCCGAGGGGAAATCGAAATCGATTGAATATTCGGGAGGCAAGTAATCGATATAGGTTTGATGATCCTGAATGGCGATATCCTGTAAGAAGGGATCGCAGTCGTCCGACACGATCTTCAATGTGTAGGTTCCGGCGCTACCCAGATCGATCGGCAACGATTTCTGTTTCCGGCTGATCTTATAGACTTTGCCTCCGATTGTAATCTTGCCGTCCTTGCCTTCGGGATTGCGTACCGTCAGTGTATATTTAGTTGAAGGAGTCGTCTTCTTTTTCTGGGATTCCCCGGCCACAGGCTTCACCACCTTCACTTCTTCTTCGTCCTGCCGTTTCTGGGCATCGTCCTGTTCATCGACCTCTGAAACGATCTCCCGGCCGGGTGGTTCTGCCTTTTCCGGGGTCGGGAGAAGCTTCCAGACACCGAATGCCGCCGCAAATAGAAAGAACACGCCCCCTATGATCCAGGACAGTGTTTTCAGCATTTTCTTCGGCTTTTTCTGCTCGATTTCGGGCGGAAGTATCTTGAAATTCACGTAGGCACCCAATACGCGCGTAAGGTCCAAATCCACGTTGTAGTTATTGTAGATATAGAGCTTCAGGTCCGCGATCATCTCGGAAAAATCGAAGTACCGGTGCCGCTCGTTCGTCTCGGTGGCTTTTTTGATGATGTTCTCGAGTCCAGAGTCAAGATAGCTTTTGTCAGTCAAGTTCATGAACGGCGTTGACAGCTTCTTTCCCATGATTTCTCGTGCCGTCAGGTCCTCGTAGCCGGTTTGACCGCTTAGCATCTGATACAGCGATACACCAAGCTGATAGATATCGGATTGTTTCGTCACCTTCTTCTCGAACTGCTCAGGAGCCATATAGGGTAGAGAGCCCATGATGTGTTCGTTTCGCGTGTCCTGAGACATCACTTGCGACAAGCCGAAATCGATCACCATCACTTCGCCGTCTTTCGCGATCATCAGGTTCCCGGGCTTCACGTCGCGGTGCATAATCCCAACCTGCTGCCTCCCGTTCACGTTGATTTCGCGATTATGGGCGTATTCGAGCGCTAAAGCCGCTTTGTATGCGATGATGGCGGCCATGGATTTGGGAAGCTTGCCAAGCTGGTCAACGGTGCGACCACCCTCGATATAGTCCATGACAAGGAAAAGCTCGTCATCCAGGAGCCCCCCGTCGTAAACTTTGACAATGTTCGGGGATTTCAGCTCGGCAGTCAGGCGTATTTCATTGATGAATTTTTCGACCAGCGTCGGGTTTTTCGACAATTCAGGGTCGAGCACCTTCATGGCTCGATACACTTTAAGCTTTTTGTCGTAAATTCTGTAAACGGTTGTCTGCCCTCCCCGGCCTATCTCGACGCGATCTTCGTATCGCTCTTCCTTGAGAATCTCGGACTCTATATCTTCCAGTGTGATCAGTCGTGAATCGAAAATGTTACCTGAGTCGTTATTGCTCATTGATCGTTGTTCTCCGCTTGCTTGATTTTCTCCGGCTTCTCCGAATTTCCAATCCCCTCTTCGGGATTACAGATATTGAAAACTTCGATGTATTCATTGTGCTTGATCCGAACCTTTCCCAGCGAAATAAACAGCTTTTTATGCTGGGCATCGAGATTGCCGAAATAGTCGTACACGGTACGGTTCGCAATGATGTGATTCGAATCACCTTTATCCATCGTTCGAGCCGCGAGGTTGACTCCGCTTCCCGCAACATTCAGATTTCCATTGATATCCTTGTATTTGAAAACGGAGCCCAGATTGATCCCGAATCGGACACGCAATCCCCTATGCTTGGTATCCTTTTGAAGAGCCGTCACGAAATGAACGGCTTTCCGTGCTATACTGCCAAACATGGACAGGCAACAACCATCGCCGGTCGGCAGGAAAATCATATCGCAGAAGTATTGCCTGATGTGTTCGTTATCTTTGATGACCTCTTGCAGGGTCAGGATTTGTTTTTTCTGCTCTGTGTCTGTCAGGAGAGAATACCCGACAATATCCATCATGATGACGACCGAAAAATCGGACACGTACTCGTTGTCGTCGATACCATCGAGAAGAGACAGATTCTTCGAGCTGGAAAGCTGTTCCTTAACCCGTAAATCGCCAACTTTATTAATGCATTGGCGAATTGACTCCAGATACTGGTTGCCATTCTTGTCCTGTATCAGTGTGCTGCACGATTTGCATATATACTTAAATGACGGTTGATTGCCGCTATCGAAGAAACAGTTGTTGTTACGGCATTCAACTATTTGGCCGACCTCTCTTTGAATGGAGATACGCAGGATATTTCGAATAAGCTGATATTTATCCTCATTGGAAGCCCAATGCACAAACCCCAGGCCTAATTTGATATTCGTGTACAACCCGAAAACGGTATTGGTATCAGAGTGAATTACCTGTTTATCCGTAATTACAATGAGGAAATCAAGCTGTTGAGCCTTTTTATATTTATAGGAGGCATTGGCCAGTTTTTTCAGATCGAGAATCTGATTCTCATCCTTCAATGAAAGACGCCCGGCTCTCTTGAATCGAAAATAATGCTGATGATTGTTCAGCTCTTCGATTATCAAATCAAGAGAGGCATCTCGACTATTTGAAATTGTTGTGAAAAACATATCCATGGATGCCACCATACCAAATTAATTTCTCATGGTATTTTTTTTGATATTCAGTAGCAATTGTCAAGTCATTAATTTAAATCCCGAGTTCTCCAATCGAAGAAACGTCTCCGTTTCGATTCATACCAGATCAAGCCGCTTTGGGCATTACAATGGAAAAAAGTTGCCCCCTCCCCAGTTGCGGGATTTACGCATTCTTTGCGAAATTTACTTTTATCCGAATTTGCTTTCTTTATCATAATGGGGCGGGGCGGTACGCTCGATGCGTCATTGACCCGTGAGGACGGAACCGTCCGCGTACCCAGAGGAACACACAACGCTTGACAGAAATCACAGCCTACCGAGTATGAGAAAAACAAACGTACGGTAACGTGGGACGAGTATGAGCCGTTTTCTGGAAAAGTTCACATCGAAGGATCTTCTGACCATCGCCATCTTTGCAGCGTTGGGAATCGCGATCAAGCCCATCGTGACGCCACTGGTGCATCTGGTTTCGACGCCGCTGATGATCCCGGGCGGATCGCTGGCGGGTGGACTCTACATGATGTGGCTGGCGCTGACGGTCTGCATCGTATGGAAGCCGGGCACGGGCACGCTCTTCGGACTGGTGCAGGGCGTGACGGTTCTGGCGCTGGGTCTGTTCGGCAGCCACGGTGTGGTCTCGCTACTCAGCTACACGCTGCCCGGCGTAATCGCCGACCTGGTCATGCTGCCGCTGCCGCGCAAACAGACCGCCATTCATCACGCGCTGCTCTGCGGCATTCCGAACATCGTCGGCTCGCTCATCGTTACTGTACTCATCATGCGCCTGCCTGGACTGATGATCGCCATCGCCATCGTCAGCGCCGCGATCTCGGGCATAATCGGAGGTATTCTATCATGGATCATCTATCGTCGATTGATCAAATTCCGCGTATTATCGGAATCGTCGTAATTCTTCTCATGGCGTCGTCTCTACTCGCTACGGACGCGTTTCTAACCCTCGAATGCGGTGAGAAATCCATCGCGCTGAGTCGAGATGAGTTTATCGGTCAGCAGGCAACACAGGTGGAAACCACGCGCGAGAAGAAGGGCATGACCATCCGCGAAGAGTGGACGGGGGTGCGTATCGAAACGTTGGCGGGGACGGTCTGTAGCGATAAACCCTGGCAATCCGTCGTGCTACGCTCGGAGGATAATTATCAGGTGCGGCTTTCGCGGCAGGAGCTGACGGAGAGTGGCGCGATCATCGCGTGGTTGTGGGACGGCAAGCCGCTGAAGAAGGATGGCACCCGCGTGATCGTACCCGAGATGCGCCAGATGTTCTGGATATACGATCCGGTTGTCATGTTGGTCGAGACGCATGCAGCCACGGTCGAGCCCACGGCAATCGTCAACGGGGATCTCGTGCTGGGTTCGCTGCCGATTCATCAGCCCCTCACGCCGTTCGAGAAGGATCGTGGCTATCATTTTGCCGAACTCGCGAAGAGGCTGTTTCCCGATATTCGCGGTACGTATCTTCTGATCGCGCGGGACGGTGTTGCGCACCAGTTGACCTTCGATCCATACCTCGAAAACGCCGTAATCGCTGTCAACGCCGACACGCTGCATCTGAAAAGTCCCGATATGCCGGCGGGGATGTGGATCAAGAAGCTGGTCTATATCCAGAAGGACGACCTTGGCGTGGTCTTCACACCGCAACTGAAAGATTTTACAGCGCTGGCAGGGCTGATCGACCTCGACCTCTCGAAGGTCAAGCTCCGAGGCGACGATGATAACGATGCCGAACTGAATGCCGGAACGCCCTTCAGCAATCCCTCATGGAAAGCGTGCAGGAAGGTACTGATATGTCGATAAGAATCGTCATCCTGCTGCTGGTCACTGTCCTGATCGCATCCTGTGGCAGCGATACGCCTGTTCTGACGGGCGATATCAACGACGGGGTAACGATACACCCGGGTATTCTCGACGAGATGGCGGACGCCGATTACGCGCTTTTGATCGCTTCGGACGGCATCGCGGCGCTGGTCCCGGAGGTCTCGTTCTCGCGGATCGAGCTGATGGAAGAAGCCGGTGTATGGCGTAGCGAAGCGCCGATCCTGCCGGCGTTTTGCAGCATCGATTCGCTGGTGGAAATCTGTGTGTTTCGCGTCCTGTCCGATTCATCGTCTTTCCACAGCCGTATCGAGTCGTTCGAGCGCATCGGCGGTTCGGTCAAGAATAACTACCCAGCCTGGAAATACCGGAGGAAACCATGAAAGTCGTGATCACTTTCCTTGTCGCCATCGTACTGCTACTGACCGCGCTGCTTCTATTTCGTGCGAGTAGCGAGCCTGAGAAAGTAATGGCTTCTCAAACTATCCACCTGACTGCGAACCTTGTCGATAATATTGAGCTACAGCCGCTTAGCCTCGGTGAAGACCGCAACGTCGATGCCATGAAGGTGGAAGATATCCTGAAATTCTATCAGGCGGATACAAGCGGTATCCAGAGCATCACGTTCATCGCGACGGATGGCATGAGCATGCAGGTCATGATCGACGAACTGCCCGACCTCTTTCTTACCCGGCAGCAGGACGACAATTTCCGGCTGGTCATCCCCACCGACGAATTTCACCAGCGCTGGCTGAAGAACATCGAGAAAATCGAACTGCAATAGTCGATGGATGCCGTCACCGTCAGCAATCTGTGCTTCCGCTATTCCTCGGATACGGACGAGATATTTCACAACCTGAATCTGGATATCCCCCGAAATTCCGTAGCGGTCGTTTGCGGAGATAACGGAACCGGCAAGACGACTCTGCTCTACCTGATATGCGGGATCATCCCTCGGGCGATCGACGGTCAGGTTTCGGGCAACATTCTGCTGAACGGCACCGACCACACCGGCGAAAAGCTCCCCCAACTGGCGCCGGTCGTCAGCATCCTGATGCAGGAGATCGAGTGGCAGCTCCACTTCCCGTCCGTCGAACAGGAGATCGTCTTCGGACCCGAGAACCTCGGTCTTCCGATGGATGAGATCGGCAAACGACTCGATGAATCACTTGAATTTTTCGAGATCGAGAGCCTGCGAACCATGGAGACGCACACCCTTTCCTGCGGTCAGAAGAAGCTGGTCGCGCTCGCGTCACTGTATGCCCTGCGACCCTCGATCCTGGTGCTGGACGAGCCGCTGAACGGACTGTCCGGGGAGTCGAGGGAACTCGTCGAGAAATTCGTCCTGCTGTACAAAGAGCGTCACGGCACCGTGATCCTGACCGCGCACCAGTCCGAAGCGCACAGGATCGCCGATAAAATTATCGACCTCAACGCCTCGGGAAACAAGCCTTGATCATCCGCGATCTCTCGTTCGGTTACCGCAAGGGCAGGGCGATCCTGGAAGGTGTCAACCTCACGCTGCCGATGGACAGCAATATCTTGCTCCAGGGCGCGAACGGCTCGGGCAAATCCACCCTCTGCCGAGTGCTTGCGGGACTGGAGCCATCTTACACGGGCAGTATCCTCCTGGACGGTCGTGAGTTGCGCAGCCTCGATCCGGCGATCCGATCCGAACACCTGCTCTACCTGAAGCAGGAGACCGATTTCAATCTGCTGGCGACCACCGCGGACGAGGACATGGGAATCTGGCAGAATCGATTTCATATGGATGATACGCCGGAAAAAGCCAATGAGCGTGAAATCGCGCTACGGGAGCTGGACATCGCCACGTTGGCGAAAGAACCGTTGTGGGAACTGAGCGGCGGACAGAAAAAGCGTGTCGGTCTTTCCGCGGTCACGCTCATGCGGAAACAATTCTGGATTCTGGACGAGCCGGATGCCGGTCTGGACGAATCCGGCATGCAGTCGCTTCTGCAATTGCTGGAGAGGCGTCGGGAAGCAGGACTGGGCTCGTTGATCGTGTCGCACAGGATTGAGAAAATCCAGCAGGTTGTCGATATTCGATTGATGATTCAAGACCGCAGATGCTGCTCGCTGTAAGGCTCTGTCGCAAACCGCGTGAGTAAATAAAACAGATTCGGTGCCTACAGAGAGGACCATTGGGACGTCCGGTATAATTTCTGAATGTGCCGAAGGCTCTTCCGAATGTTATACCGGAAAGCGCTGAAAAGAAATGGATAACTTTCAAACTTGGTGGGTAGGATGAATTTCGTCCCTCCGGGACTTCAGGGTCATCATTACAACATTCACCCACTCGATTCGAAAATGAGCCAAAGAAATCAACATTCGGAAGACCTCCTTTCAGCCGGGCATTCAGAAGTTGATGGAGCCGCGAACGAAATCTCTTCCCCTGGTACGCAGGCACTCTTGCCTGCAATTATTCCCCCTGGTACGCAGGCATCCCTGCCTCAGACTGTTGACAAAGATGACCGTCCATTTTCCGTGCGGGATTTACAGCACATGAAAAAGGTTGTAAATATAGCATAAAACGCTTGCCATCAGAGGGTTGCGCATTATTGTTGTCTCATATTTGAGGTAAATAATGCTGAAAAAAGAAATCGATTTTCAACCTGAGATGGAGTTCGTTAACATCGAGGATTTGGTTCCGAAGAATCACCTTCTGCGAAAAATCCAACGCCACATCGACTTTTCCTTTATCCTGAAGAATACAGCTCATCTTTATTGCGAAGATAATGGCAGGCCCCCCGTTCATCCGATCCGATTGTTCAAAATGCTGTTGATTGGTTATCTATTTGGCATCCGTTCCGAACGCCAGCTTGTTAAAGAGATCGAGGTAAATGTGGCTTACCGCTGGTTTTTGGGGTTTGGGCTGCTGGACAAGATACCGCACCATTCCGTATTTAGCCAGAACAGGCGAAGAAGGTTCACCGATAGCAAGGTGTTTGAGGAAATCTTTGTTGAGATTGTCCGGCAGGGGATTGCGAAAGGTCTGGTCGAGGGAAAGATACTCTATACGGATTCGACCCACACGAAGGCAAACGCTAACAAGCAGAAGTTTAAGAAGATTGTGGTGGAAGAAGAGCCGAAAACCTATCTCAAAGAACTGGATAAAGACATCAACGATGACCGTGAGAAAAGGGGTAAAAAACCTCTACCGCCGCGAAAAGAAGATGATCCACCCACCAAAAAGATCAAGTCCAGCACGACGGATCCGGACAGCGGATACATGGTTCGAGACGGCAAACCCAAGGGCTTTTTCTTTCTGACTCAGCGCACGGTTGATTCCAAATGTAACTTCATCACGGATGTGGATGTATTCCCTGGCAATGTCAATGATTGTATCCCTTATCTAACGCTGCTCGATCGGCAGATCGAACGGTTTGGATTCGACGTCAAAGCCGTCGGTCTTGATTCGGGATACAATACGTACTATATCTGTAAGAAGCTGCACGAACGAAAGATAATGGGAGTGATCAGCCCACGTCGAGACTCGGGTCACAAAGGACTTTTCAGAAAATGGCGGTTCGACTATGATCCCATAAACGATTACTATGTCTGCCCAAACGGGTGTATTTTAAGCTATCAAGGAACTAATCGGGATGGCAGTCAGGCGTATATATCCAACCCTGAAGACTGTCGTAAGTGTCCACTTCGAGATAAATGCACTGCGAGTAAGAAATGTCAAAGAATCGTGCATCGTCATGTCTGGCAAGACTATCGAGACGAGATAGACAGAAATCGGAAATCGTTCTGTGGAAGAGAAATCTTCAAGGGACGAAAAGAGACGATTGAGCGGAGCTTCGCCAACGCGAAGCAACTACACGGATATCGATACGCAAGATACAGAGGATTGGAGAGAGTGAAAGAACAAGCCTACATGACCGCTATTGCCCAAAACGTGAAAAAGCTGGTCAACAGGCTTTTTCGTCTTTTTTTCGCTGGGGGCATATACGGCTTCCGATGCCCAATTTCAGCCTGAAAATCGTAAAATAGAACCGCTGTATTATGATTACAAGTGCACACGTTGCCGCAGACCATGCTTGGTCAACAGCCTGAGGCAGGGGTGCCTGGGTTCCAGGGGAGGAGATGCAGGCAAGGGTGCCTGTGTTCCAGGGGAGCAGATGCAGGTTCAGGTTTCTCATTCTTCAAAACCTACAGGTGCCTGCGTACCACGGCTATTACACCCTCATCGGGCTGACCGCCGTTACCGATGACACGGTCGATGCGACGATCTCGTTGAGGTCGTTGACCGCCTTGTTCACCGCCTGACCGATCAAATCCATCTTCGATAGTTGCACGATGCGCTTGTACGCCTGCTTGCGTTCGTCGGACTGAAAGAGCTCGTCAACCAGATCGCATGCCTGAATCAGGCTGATAATCACCACGTCGCGCGGATCGGGGATTTCGTCGGTGAGGATGATATGGTGGATGCGGGTTCGGACTTCCGTCTCGCGCGTATTGTCGATCACGGGGTAGCGACGGGTCGAGAACACCCACAGGATTTTGTGCTGTTCGAGTTTGAGAATGCCGCGATCGACCAGCCGTTGCAGCAGCACTTCTTTCAGATTCTGGTAGTTACAGGCGATCTCCTGCACCCAGCACTTGGCGTTCTTCTGATGTGAGACCAGCTTCGAGAGCACCGTGTCGAGGATTTTGTCGCCCGTCGGTGTGTTATCCACGACGTCCAGCATCTCCAAATCGGTGTCGATCCGGTTGTGAAACGCGAGATCCATCAGGATCGCGCCGGCGAGCGCGTATTCCAGCGACATGGACGGCATTTCCACGAAGGATCCCTTTTCATCATCGAGTGCCAGCAGCAGCAGTTCTTCGGCGAATGTAATATCTCCGGTCATAGTTCCTCTATCGTCATAACTTGATGTAACGTATTATTTTACTGCCATCAGTCGGGATGAAGCAGGCGCAGGAATGGTCCGGCATCATTCGACTGCGGAAACTCTCCGTTTCCGGTGCAAAGATGACAGCTTGTTTAAGTTGTTGTAAAGGGATTTCTTGATTGAGATCGATCAGACGGTCAACAATGATGCGCTTATCGATATTCCGCGCACGAAGATAGGGCGGAAACCAGTGGCTGTTCGCGATCCTGCACCAGTCCCAGCGCAGGCAGTCGATCGACTCCGGATCGTCCCCGATGAATCGCGCCAGATGTTTCGCCATGACCTGCCATGTCGCGCTTTGAACGGGGATATTGTTGGCTTCCCACCACGTGAGCAGATCGTTGAAGAAGTCGTAGGGTGAGGCGGCGCGCTCGACGAGGTGATCCAGCGTCGTCCGGAAATTTCCGCTGTTGTGGAAGATATCCACCAGGCGCGCGATGTGGATCAGTCTCGATATCTTCCGGAAGGATAACCAGCGGGTCTTGAGGATGTGATAGGGTGGATGCTGTACGCGCTCGAAATCATTGTCGCTCTGGAAGATGCGGGTGCCGGGCAGCACCTTCAGGAAGCCCATCTGGAAATGATCGGGTAGCAAATCGTAGATGCTATTGAAACTCTGGCGGATGTGGTCTTCCGTCTGCAAGGGCAGTCCGCAGATCATGTCCAGATGGATGTGGATGTTGCCCATGCCGATCAGCTCGCACAGGATGGGCTCGACCCTCGACCACGATTCGTTGCGGTTGACGGCGCGCAGGATGTCGTCGTGGATCGACTGGATGCCGATCTCGAACTGGAACAGTCCCGGCGGCGCGTTTCGGAGCAGATCGATGTCCTTCTCGCGCAGCAGGTTCGGATAGACCTCGAAGTGGAAGCGCGTCGATGGATTCCGCTCGATCAGGTGCTCCCAGATGGCGCAGGCGTAGTCCGGATCGGCGTTGAAAGAGCGATCGACCAGCTTGACGATCTTCGGCTTGTACGACGAAAGCCAGTCCAACTCCGGCAGTACCTTATCCAGTCCGCGTTTCTCGAACGGGTGCTTCGACGACACGCAGTAGGAGCAGTTGAAGGGGCAGCCGCGACTCGCCTCGTAGTAGATGTATTTGCCCATCAACGAACGCATATCGTCCTCGGTGTAGAGGAAGGGCAATCGAGAAAACGCCGATGCTTCTTGTGGCATCCCGATCGAAGCGTTCCCGGAATCTTCTATCAACCTGCGAAAGGCGATCTCGCCGAATCCGCTGATTATGTGGCTTTCCGGGCCGGCGATTTCCTGCCAGAACTGCGGATTGCCTGTTACCTCGGGTCCGCCGAGGACGAGTCGTGCGTCCGGCAGGATCGATTTCAGCGCTGGGACGATCTCGCGGAAGAGCATCGAATTCCAGATATAGATGGATAACGCGATGAGGTCGGGCTGGTGTTTCTCGATTTCGGCAAGGATATCGAGCACCGGCTGGTGGATGATAAATTCCTGAATGCGAACGGAATGCGGCAGATCGGCGATGGCGCTACGCAGGTAGTACAGCGCCGGGCACGAATGCGTATAGCGGCTGTTGATGGCGACGAGCGAGATGTTCATCTGTTAGGGTCGATGCGCGGCAGTATTTCATTCACCGCGCGCTCGTAATCCTCGGGGAAATCGATCTCGATGCAGGCGTAGTCTTCTGTCGGAACCGCAACCAGCTTGTGTTTCTTCGCCAGCAGATCGACCGCCCATTCGAAGTAGTTCTGCACCAGACCGCGATCGACGCCCTCTTGCAGGCAGTCCGCGAAATCGGGTAGCACGTTACGGGTGAATTTCCCGATCCCGATGAATTCCCCGGCGCAATCCTTCGGATCGAGCTTCTTGCCGATCTCCAGGACGCGGTAGCTCTCATCGACGATCATCTTGACCTCTTCCTCGGCGCAGCGCTTGGTTTCGAGCAGCAGCTCGGGATACCCGTGATCGGTGCGGATGAGATCGAGCAGCTTCGGATCGAAGAGGATGTCCGCGTTGAAATAGATGAAATCGTCGTCGAAATGCTCCCGCGCCAGCCACAGGGAATAGAGGGTGTTCGTCGTCCGGAAGTCCGAATTGTGCACGACGCTGAAGCGGTCCAGCGCTTCTTCGATATGCGCTTTCATCCGCTCCTTCTCGTACCCGAGCACGAAGACGAAGTCTTCGATTCCAATCCGCTTGCAGGCGCTGATCATGTGGTGTATCAGCGACCGGTCGCCCATCTGGAGCATGCTTTTCGGCAGTCCATTCGTGACGGGATGGATCCGTTTGCCGTATCCTGCGGCAAGAATGATCGCTTTCATGTTATCGATATTGCAGCATTTCGCGCAGTTGTGCCCGATTGTGGGCGCTCTCCAGCGCGTTATCCGCAGAGATGAGGCCCTTGCGCGACAAGGCGTAGAGGTCTTGCTCCATGGTCTGCATGCCGCTCTTCTGACCCTGCATGATGAGGGTGTAGAGTTCGTTGATATTGTTGTTCTGGATCGCCTGCTTGGTCTGAGCCGTGTTGATGAAGATTTCTTTGGCCATGACCATCGATTGCTTGGTTCCCGGAACGAGTTGAAGCGATATTACCGAGTTCAGCGCTGCGGAGAGCGCGACCCTGATCTGATCCTGCTCGCCGGCGGGGAAGAGGCTCAGGATTTTCTGGATCGCTTCGGTTGTTGATTTGCTGCGCATGGTGGCATAGACCGTGCTGCCGGAATCGACCAGCTTGAAGATGGTCTCGGCGACATCGGCGTAGCGGATGTCCTCGACGACGACCAGGTTAGGATTGTAGTCGAGGCAGCTCTTCAAGCCCTCGACCAGGTTGTTGACGTCGCTGTGGATTTCCTGCTGACGAACCAGGCATTTCTTCGAGTCGTGGTAATATTCGATGGAATCGGCGAGGATAAAGACGCTTCCGTTGCCGTTCTGGTTGTTGTAATCGACCAGTGAATCGATCAGGGTGCTTTTGCCCGAGCCGGTCGGGCCCGTGAAAATCACCAGTCCGTTGTTGTCGTTGCGTAGCGTGATACGATTCAGCAGCGCCGAAGGAAGTGAATACTTGTCCAGCGGGACGACTTCGCGTCTTGTCGGCTTGATGCAGACGACCATTTCGTTCAGCTCGAAATAGGCTTTGACGCGGTACCGGTAAAGGATGTCTTCTGCCTGGAATTCGTGGTTGAACTTCAGGAACTTGTTTGTCAGCATGAGGTCGAGCTCTTCCTTGCTCAGGATGCTGAGGATCATGATGTTGATCTCGTCCTGGTTAAAGCTGCGTTCGACCTCGAACGGGATGAACCGGTTCTTGATCTTCGCCCATATTCGTCCCTTCGAGCCGTGACCGCCCATTTCAACGTATGAAGCTCCCTGCTTCTCGATGAAGAGCAGGAACTCCTCGAGCTTGTTGAACACCTTCTCCTGTAAGTCCGGATTGGTGTTGAGCTTGTCTTTCAGTCGTTTGAGTTTCTCGTTGGTTGTGGTGCGGAAAAGCTGACGACGTTCGATCAGACCCAGTTCGACCACCTGAAGGAATTCCTTCATGTTGATGGGCTTGGTCAGGAACCGGAACGCTCCGTAGTTGAGCGCTTCGCGGGTGTATTCCATGTCGTCGTAACCGGTAACGATGATGACGATAGCGTCGGGGTCGATCATCTTGAGTACTTTCATGAAATCGACGCCGTTCATCTCGGGCATCATGATATCGGTGATATAGAGATCGAAGCTTTTCTCTCCAGCCAGCCTGAAAGCTTCCTGACCGTTCTGCGCTTCGTGGATTTCGTATTCTTCCGTTTCGAGGAAGTTCCGGTAAAGTTCGCGAATTTCAGGTTCATCGTCGATGATCAGGATTCTTGGTTTCATACGTTGATATTCTCCTTAGTCGGATTCGACCCAGCGAGTGACTCTTCGCTCACCGGTATCAGGGATTCCCGGAGGGGATTGGGTTCGAAATCTTGCATCGTAAATAATTCGTTCTTTGAAGCCTTTCGGCGATGACAGGTTACCGTTCCAGGTCACCACGGGGTTAGCCTGCAAACGGCTTCCGAAAACCGTCCAGTGTCCGTAGTATCTTCCGCCCCAGTTCTTGATCGTGATATCGTTGGGTGTTACGACGTTCGCCATCATCATGCAGCCGGGCCACTCTCCGCCTGGGTCGTAGTGGTTGTCGGCGGGAATGATTACCTCATCCGCGATAAGCCCCAGCATATCCTCGGAGTCGGCCGGAACGACCGGCAGTCCTTCCGCGTTCTTTGTCGCGTCGCTGTATATCAGGTCTCCGTCGATGTACATGGTCTCGGAAGTCTCGATACTGAGCTTACCCTTCAGCGTTCCCTGGATGTGGATGTCTCTTTTGGCGATGATCACGTTGCTGGTGATATCCGCCACATCCATATTGAAGACGCGGGTTCCCCATCGGTCGGACAATCTGAGTCCGCCGTCGGCGTACATGGTGACATAGACTTCACTGGTTGTGCCGTTGAAGAGGGCTTCGATGTCGAGCGGTGGTCCGGTCACTTTGGAGAAATCGATGGAAAGCGCCGATGTGTTGAAGGGTATTTGGCGGTGCGTGAAGTCGTTGCTGTCGCCGGTAAGCCCGGAATAATCCCCAAGGGGGACGTCATCGTCGTCGTTGTAGTGACCGCTTCCACGGACATACAGCCCATTGGATGTCGTAAGGTTCCCATGGAAGATCGGTCCCGGATAGAACACGCCCGAGTGCCATCGGTCGCGATCAACCCGGAACTTGTCGTTGCAGTGGACAGGTCCCCAGAAATCCTCGCCGGTTCCGTACCACGCGCCCGGGAATCGATTGACGAAATAGGCATAATAGGAGTAAGGCAGTTCCCAGTCAGCAACCGTTACAGTCACTTCCTGTCCGTCGATATCCGCAGTCGCGGTGATTACGATCTCGCCGGTCGAAGCGTCCCGCGTAACCTGCACGTCGATATCGCCTCGTAAAGGTGTGCGTATCTTATGCTGTTCGCTGATTGTCTGCATGTATTCGGGTGTGTCGCGAAATGCCGCCGAGCGGATCAGGTCGAGCTTCTGATATGCGTAGCTGTTAGCCACATTGAGCGCCATGCGCTTGTTGTAGAGTTCGATAGACTCGCGCAGCGCCGATTCTTCAGGCCCCTTTGCGCTGATCATCATGTAGGTGATTGACACGAACAGAGCAGCGACCACATAAATTGCATATCGTCCCATAATATCCTCCTGGTCTGTTTACCAGTCCCATATACTTTTCAAGAAGACAACGCCTTCGCCGATCGCAAGCGCGCGTTCGCCGGACTTCTCGTCCCCGGCGTTCTCGCCGAAGGTGTCTTCGCTTTGCATTCTAAATTGATAAGAGACGAATTGTATCTCTTTTGTGTCGAGCGTTTCTTCGTAGTGGTTATCGAAATATTTGAATTTAAAGTCAACAATACCCTTGAATCCTGAATTGATCGGAGCCCCGTTCACAGTGAACAAAACGTTCTTGTCATCGAGATTGGGCGTCGGGTCTTCGTCCCAGTCCGTGATTTTGATCGAGACGGTGTCGATGACATTGTCTGCGTTGACATCGGCCAGAAACTCGAATTGTTTTTCGTCCGCCTTCAGAATTGCCTGGTCAATATTCGTTACTGCCTGTCCGACATTTTTAATCTGGTTTCGTAAAACTTCCTTGAGTAACTCCGAATACGATTGCTGATTGTAGGTCAATGTCGCTTCGATGTTCGATTCATACGTGCTGACCTGCATCTTGAAGACAAGCGAGATCAGCATCATCGTCAGGATAAATGCTCCAATGATTTCCAGCGCTGTGCCCATCACCTACCCCCTGTTACAATTCGGTGAATACATGATGAAGGTCGATCTTGAAAGTACGGTTCGTGTCTTCGACGGAGACCATCAGCATTTTGTAGTTTGTCGTCATGGCGGTCTTCGCGAAACCGCTCGTATTGAAAGCCGCGTACTTCACGTCGGTCGTAACCCTGAACACACCGGCCCCGAAGGTCATTTTCACTGCCTCGCCCGAGCCGAACTCGTCCTCCAGGTCGTCGTAATCGACAGACCAGCCGCGTTCGATGATCGACTGCGCGAGCGAGATGGCGTCGTTCTGAAGCTGACTGTTGATCGTCGATTCGGCCGTGCTGGTTTTATGGCTGTTCATGGTGACCACGAGGTTCATGAACAGGAAGATGGCGATCAGGACATAGAGGTATTGGCTTCCCATAGTGTCTCCTAATCTGCGGTCGTTGACAGCACGTCGTTCAGGTCGGCGATTCCCTTGCGGACCAGCTCGATACCTGATTGACGGAGTGTCAGCATGCCTTGGTTTTCGGCGACTCGCCGGATATGATTCTCGTCGATATCCGTTTTCGCGTCGAGGATCGCCTGCTGAATCTCGTGCGAGAAGAACAGGGTTTCGTGGATACCGGCACGTCCCTTGAATCCGGTGCCGCGGCAGAACTCGCAGCCGACCGGTTCGAAGACTTTGCCCTCGAGGATGTCCTCGATCGTAATGCCGTATTGCTCATAGACATGCGCTTTGTCTTTGGTGACGGGGCGCTTGCATTTCTTGCAGAGCCTTCGGACAAGGCGCTGGGCTACGATGATGTTGATCGCGTTGGCCATCAGGAAGGTCTCGATGCCCATTTTGTAGAGACGCGAGATCGCGCTGGGTGCGTCGTTGGTATGCAGAGTGGCGAAGGTCAGGTGACCCGTGTTTGCCAGCTTGATGCCGATTTCGGCGGACTTCTTGTCGCGAATCTCGCCCACCATGACGATATCGGGGTCGTGCCTGAGGATCGCGCGCAGGGCGAGATCGAAGGTACACTTGGGGCTGATCTTGATCTGCCGCGCGCCCTTCACGACGTACTCGACCGGTTCCTCGACCGTCAGTGCGTTGCGCTCGGGCGTCATCACGTGGTACAGCGTCGCCAGAAGCGTGGTACTCTTACCCGAGCCGGTCGGGCCGGTGATGATGACCATGCCCTGTGGCTTGGCGACCGCTCTCTCGAAGTCCGTTCTCGATTGCGACAGGAAGCCCAGGTCGTCGATGTTGTCAATGACGTTGCGGTCGTCCAGAATACGGATGACGATACTCTCGAAGTGGCGCTCCATCTCGCGGGAGACGATGGGCAGGATCGAGACACGGAAGCGGATGGTGTAGGCGTCGATTTCGCGCTGGATGAATCCGTCCTGCGCCTCGTCGATCTTGAAACGATCGACACCCAGGGAGCGGTCTTTCACCACCGCCTGGAACGCCTGCGGATTGATGTTGTCCTTCCGTTTCCAGAGGGTCAGCTTGCCGTCGATACGGAACAGGATGTCTGTCGTCTTGGTGTCGAACGGGATGATGTGAATATCGCTGACCTTGTTCTTGACCGCTTCCACCAGTGCTGCCTCGAACAGATAGACCAGCGCTCCTTTGTTGATCTCCTGATTGATCAGCTCCTCGTCGTCGGTCTTCTTCGTGTCCTCGATTGCATTGATGTCGATCGTGCCTTCTTCGTTGCCGAGAAGGTCGAGGAATTCGTTTTCGTCCTTCTGGATGATGTCGATCAATCGCTTGATCTCATCGAAGGGCGTATAGACAATTTCGTAACGTTTGACCTTCGAGTAGGAGGCGATCTCCTTGGCGAAGCTGTCGGTGGGATTCGATGCCAGGATGATCAGCGTCTCGATGCGCTTCTTCTGGATTTTATAGGGGATGATCTTCTTTTGCAGGGCTTCGTTTTTAACGTCTTTCGGGAGGGAGTCCAGCAGTTGGGTGATTTCTTCGACGTCGTCCTCACTCAGCTTTTCGGGCTGAATGTTCATCTTCGAGATGGCGTAGAGCTTGGCGACCTCGGTGTATAGACGATCCCTGTCAACCTGATATTGTCCGATCAGAATCTCTTCCAGCGTCTCGGTGTTGTCCGGCTTGTCCAGCTTGACCCTTGCCGCCGTGAGGATTTCCTCGGTGATAATGTTCTTCAGAACGAGTAATTTACCTAAAAACTGATTTTCTTTCATTTCTACATGCCCGGTGCGGGAGGACGCATGAACGCACTTTCCGAGGAAACCACGATCAGAGCCGTCATCACCACGAGAATAAACAATGCCGTCATGACATCGATTGTTTGCAGGATCGATTGAAATTTGTATTTCGTTTCTTTTTCGTAGTAGGCTGCGATCTGGAAGGCTGCGTTTTTCACCGAACCGGTGGCGGAACCGGCGTTCAGACGTGTGATCGCCGTATCGGTGAAGACTTCGGAGGCTTCAATCGCGTCGATCAGCCCGGCGCCCTCTTTGAGCATGCGCGGGATGGTTATTTCCTTGACCTGCCTCTCCATATGCGCGTTGCCGCAGGCTTCCGCCGCGATTTGCAGCACTTCGATGTTGTTGCCCGAACCGCTGTAAACGATCGAGAACACCCTGAAGAATATCTCGATGTTCATCTTGTGGATCAATCCGCCTACGACGGGAAGCTTGATGATGTTATGGTCGCGCCACAGTTTGCCTTTGGGGGTCGTGAACCACCATAGGACAACCGCGATCGGAATGATGAACAGCAGCATCAACCACCACCAGTTGTCTTGCAGAAAATAGCTGAGCTGCATGGTCGCCGCCGTCATGGGGGGTAGGTCGATCTTGAACCGGATGAACATCTCGGTGATTTCCGGGAACAGCTTGCCGACGTAATACCCGATCGCGCCCAGAATCGCGAGGAACGTGACGATGGGCATTACCAGCGCCTGGCGCAGGTTCTTCTGAAAATCCGCTTGCCGGTTCAGGTAGTCCGCCGTGCTTCGATAGATTTCCGCCATGTTACCGGATTTGGATGCCAAACCCAGCATGTAGGCGGTGAATTTGCCGAAGACGTCCGAGTACTTCTGGAACACGCTCATACCGTCCTGGCCTTGACGAAGGTCACGCGAGATGCTCTTGACCGCGTTGCGCAGGGTCTTGTTCTGTACGTCCGTAGCGTGGATTTTCAGAATCTCGTCGAATTTCATGTTCTCGTTCAGCATGTCCGCGGTGATCGAGATGAACATTACGATATCGCCGAACGGCGGCTTGAGACGAATATTCATCAGGTTCGGTTCGACGGAGACGTTCTTGTATCCGAGGCTGGCGAGTGCGTTCTGCAGTTCTTCCTTGGTGAAGGCGTCCTGTTCGCCCTTGACTTTCTTCCCTTGCGAGGTGACGGCCTTGTACAGAAACGACTTTTTTTGTTCGACTTTCTGTACGCCGAAATTGTGTTCCAGCGCAAGCTGATTGATCTTCTTGCGAGCGGTGCCGAGGTTCGATTCGTAGATCGTTCCCCGCACGATTTTTTTGGTATCGCGTTTGACGCCCTGATACCGGAATTCTTTCAGCATTCGCCCGTTCCTTCCTGATTACATTTTTTCTCTATTGAAAATATACGCTCGACCGTGATATTGTGCAGATAATTTCATTCTGTCAATAAAAACCTTTTCGTCAAAAAGGTTTTTCCAGATGAGAACCATTCCTTCTACATTAAGAAGATCGCAAGGGAGCAGTATGTATTGGACAATTTTTACTAAAAAAAACTCTCAAAACTTTTTGTCAAGAACCATAGATTAATTCAGTGAAAAAAAAGAAACTACAAAATCTCACGTGATTTTTTTATAATCGAATGTGCTTCTTCGTTTCAATGCACTTTAGCCATGCCCTTTACGAATACGGAACGACACGGATGTTGATTTGTTCCGGAGAAATAACCACGGATATCTTTCTTGCCGAAACAGGAAGAAGCTCCCGGCAGGAGAATCGTGTATCGCGTTAAAATTGATGACGGAACAGGTTGACAAAGAAATGGGTTCGTACGTTTTTCGTTTGTAAATGTAAATAGTGATCATTGGAGGAATTATGACAGATCATCAACCACAGAAGCCTTCAAACGAAAAGCTTGAAGCGACCCTGAAAAGAATAAAGCACAAAATCGTCGTTCTCAGCGGTAAGGGCGGTGTCGGGAAGAGCACGATCGCGGTCAATCTCGCCTACGGTCTGGCGCTTGCCGGCAAGACGGTCGGACTGATCGACACCGATCTGCACGGCCCCTCGCTTGCCAAGATGCTGGGGATCGAAGGTCGCAGATTCGAGATGAACGAAGACGGACTTCCCGGTCCCATTCGCGTACACGACAACCTTTTCGCCGTGTCCATCGCGTCCATGCTTCCGAACGAGGACGAACCGGTGATTTGGCGCGGACCGCTAAAGATGGGCGCGATCCGGCAGTTTCTGGAAGAGATATCCTGGCCGGACCTCGACTACCTCATCGCGGATTGCCCGCCCGGAACCGGTGACGAGCCGCTCTCGATCGTGCAGTTGATGGGCAAGGTGGATGGATCGGTGATCGTTTCCACCCCGCAGGATGTCGCCTTCCTCGACGCCCGCAAGACCATCAATTTCTCGCACAAGCTGACCATGCCGGTGCTGGGAATCATCGAGAACATGGCGTCGTTCGTTTGCCCGCATTGCGGCAAGCCGATCAGTATCTTCGAAGGCGAAGGCGTAAAGAAAGCGGCGATGGATTTCGGCGTCGATATCCTGGGAAGCATCCCGATCGATCCCGATATCGCCAAGTCCAGCGATTCCGGTCGTCCCTACATCTACGACTTCGGTAAGATGAAGGGCGCGAAGGTTATGCAGGAAATTACAGAACAAATAATCACCAAGGTGGAGGGATAATTATGTTGATCGCGATTCCAACCGACTCCGGCAAGATGTGTGGACACTTCGGGCATGCCCCGCAGTTTTCCATCTACCGTATCGAAGGCAATGAAGTACAGAACAAAGAGGTGCTCGCTGCGCCGCCGCATCAGCCCGGGCTTCTCCCCGCATGGCTCAAGGAACAACAGGTCAATATCGTGATCGCCGGTAACATGGGCTCCAAGGCACGCGAACTCTTCGCGCAGCACGGTATCCAGGTTATCTTCGGCGTCAGCGAGACCGACGCGGACACCATCATCGCCAACCATGTGAAAGGCGAACTGAAGACGGACGCGGAACTCACCTGCTGCCATTAGGATTGTCTGACCTGGATTTTAAACGAATAGCAGAATAGGGAAAGTGACCCTCACCCCGCCCTCTCCCGCAAGCGGGAAGAGGGAGCAGAGAGCGTTCTTTCGCAGATGGTCACCCACCTGCATCTTCGTCCGATCCCGCCGAAGCCGTGGATATAGTACACCTTTATGACTACCGAACATTGAAGTTAAGGTGTACAACACCACGGCTTCGTCGCGAAACGAACAAATGTGCAAGGTGGGGATGGTCACACGTAGCGAGAGAATACCAAGTTCCGGGGAATTCGAATTTGCGGGCAAATTCACAGTATCTCGGTGGCCCGAAGAGATGCGGACGGGGACGTCCGCGTTCCCAAGAGAACCGCAAGCGGTACATTCAGAAGTTATGCCGGATGGTTACGAAAACACGCGATCCATGTCCGCCACGATATCCGCGTCGATATAGCCGTTTTTAACCATCTTCTTCATCAGGATCATGACTTCCTTGTGCGGCGACGGATTTCGGTAGGGTCGTTGTTCGGTGAGCGCCTGGTAGATATCGAGGCAGCCCATGAGCCGGTCTTCGAACGTGAGCCTTTCGGCGTCGAAGCCGTAGGGATACCCTGCACCGTTCAGCTTTTCGTGGTGGTTGGACGCCCATTCCGTGATGTCTTCGAAGCAGGATATCTGCTTGAGTGCTTTTCGCGTGTAGTATGTATGCGATTTAACGATCTCGAAATCATCCATCGACAGGGTGTGTCGGTTGTCCAGGATGCGGTTCGGGATTGCCAGCTTGCCGAGGTCGTGCAGGCTTGCGGCGATGGCGAAGCGTTTTTTCTTTTCGGTCTGGAAGCCGTAAAAGTCCGCCATGACTTTCGCCTTCTCGATCAGTCCGGTCGAATGCCGGGCGGTGAACTTGGATTTCGAATCGATGATGCGCGAGAACACGCTGGTGATCCGTAGTACCTCGTCGCAACCGAAGTCGCGCTCGATGGGCGGAATCAGAAGCGAAAGCTCCTCCTGCAGAAAGGGTTCCCGCAGATCGAACCAGAATCTCGTCTGCGAGCTGACCTCGAGAAAGGCATCGACAATCTCAAGCGAAAACCGTCTCGCTTTCTGGTTCTTCACATATTCGATAATCTTCTTGCGGTGATCGACGGGCGGTATCTCGAAGTGGAACCGGTTATCGACGTAGTCGGCGAGCGCCACGATCTGCGCCATCAGAGGAATTGCGTCGCCCTCGATCCCGAAGAAGCCTGAGCCGTTGTAATTCTCGTGATGGTAGCGTACGATGTCGCGGTTGTCGGTCATGAAGGGATAGCCCTCGATATTTCGTTCCCCGATGTTGCAGTGCTCCTTGAAGCCCTCCATTCTTCCCAGCCGGTCGATCTTGTCGATTTGCAGCGAGGAATGGAGCACTTCTTCGGACAGACCGTTGTCGTGCAGGATGGCGAAGGAGCAGAGGTCGAAGATTTCTTCCGGTGTAAACTCGAACTTTTCCGCGATGCGCAGGGAGATGTAGGCGACTCTGCGCGTGTGGTTCGCGGTCGCACCGAGGATGTCCATCTCGACGAAGTCGAGCGCCATCGAGACGGCGATCAGAAAGTTATTCAGGTTGAATTTCATCACATCTCGCCTTTTTTTAAGAATATCTACTGGAAAGAGAGTGCGATGTCAACGTTTATTTTCCATTCAGGTTCCTCGAAATCTCTCGAAACCGGATGGATGCTGATGGATGCCTGCGAGAATTCGGACAGAAACACGTTCAGCTCCAGCCGCTGCTGTAGCTCCTTGTAGGTCGTCCAGCTCATGATTGACAGCGAGCGGATGGAGAAGGTTTCCCAGGACTGGATCATCTCGAGCGTGACCTCGTGTGTCTCCCGCTCCAGCGTGATCTCGTAATAGTCGTCTTCCTTCTCGCCGGAAGCGGAGTTTTCGTACCCATAGCTCAGGATTGCGACAAACGGGTGTTCGATTTCTCTATTCAGGCGCAGGTGTCCCCACATGTCGCCCGATGAAATGCTCATATCCGGGGATTCGTCGTAGATGAGGCTCGCGCCGGCTTCCAGTCTTCGGTAGAACCGATCGATATGGATATTGCTGTATTCGTAATCCTCGTAGTCGGCGCGGATGGCGTATTCCTGCTTCATCTGGAAACGGCTGCCGTAGGCGATGGATATCTCGGGCTGGAGGTTGTAGCTGGTGGTGACGCGGTTGTTGGCGGCCATCTCGCTGAAGAGGTAGTTCTGCTGTGTCCGCAGCACGTAGAAGAGGGTCGATGTGTGGATGCGGTCGTACAGGTAGTAGTACATGCCGACGTTCATGCGCTCCTGGAGCCGGTCGTTGTCGGTTCGGATGGTTGCCTCGGGCATGTCGGTCTGGCGCAGGTCTATGGAGCGGTAGAACGTGATCGAATCGCGTTCCGAGATCGCGTAGTGGATGGTGGCGACGAACTCCCGGTAGTCCGTTTCGAGGGTGTTGATGCCGGACTGATATTCCTTCTCGTCGAGCTGTCGTTTCGCGTTCAACGAGAAGCGGAAGCGATGGACGGGAAAGGACAGATCAAGTCCGAGTGTTCGGCCCGTTTCGTCGTAGTTCTTGGTCGTGATGATATCGAAGCGATTCGATACTTGCTGGTAGTCGGTGAAAAAGTGTATCTGTTCGAGCGCGATGAGCGAGAAGGTGTAATCGACAGCTCCGGAGAGTTGATCGCGGGTCTGTTCGTCGGTCAGCGCGTTGGGCTTGTTGATTTCGTCGGTGAGTCCTTCCCAGCCGACTTTCGCGGAGACATGGTGATTGGGCAGCGTTATATCCCACCCGGATTGCACTGCGTAGTTGCGGTCATTGTCGTTTTCGATGCGGTTGACGCGGTATCGGGTGTCCAGTTGCAACCGGTGCCAGCCGAAATCGTGGTTCAGCGAGAGTTGGCTGTCGCTATCGTAGCCGCGGTGGGTCTCTTCGAGTTTCTCGTCGAACTGGTCGTAGTCGTGTTGTTGCTGAAGGTATCGCAACTGGCTGGAAAGGCTGACGCTTTCCGAAGGACTTATGCCCAGCATGAAGCCGGCGGCATGCTGTTTTTGCTTCAGATCGTAATCGCCGGAGCTCAGCTCGCCCTGCTCGGTCGTCAGGTGGCTGTCGAAGATGATCGCGGGTCGCAGCAGCCCTGTCCTGCGTCCGATGCCCCAGTTGAAGTCGGCGACGTGATTTTCGCGGTCGAAGGCGTTGTCCTGCTCGGTGAGATATTGTCCGGAGAAGAAGAGCTGCCACTGCGAGAGGAAGTTATAGCGGTAACTGGCGGCGTTCTCCATCTGGAGCGCGTTTCGGTAGCTCTCGAAGCCGGTGACGATTTCGATCTCGGAAGCGGCCAGACTACCGCTCAGCAGCGATAAGACGATACAGAAGCAGAAAATCTTCTTCTGCAAGGGTCTCTCCTCGTCGGGTAAGGTCGATCGCGTCTTCCAGCGCGGGCATTGTCTCGCTGGAAACCATCCGTTTCAGGTTGTTGCGCAGGGTCTTGCGACGGTTGTGGAAGCAGGCTTCGATGAGCCGGTACATGAGCGTCATGTCCTCGATTTCGGGCGGATCGGAGCGCGGGATCAGGCGGATCACGGTCGAGCGCACCTTCGGCTTCGGAAAGAACAGGTGCGGCTCGACATTGAAGAGGCGCTCGGGCTCGAAGGCGAGGTTCAGCTTCACGGTGAGGATGCCGTAGTCTTTGGTCGAGGGTTGCGCGACGATACGGTCGGCGACCTCCTTCTGGATCATGATCACGGCGCACCGGATACGGTCGCGATTCTCTACCAGACGGAAGAGGAACGGCGAGGTGATCTGATAGGGCAGGTTGGCGATCACCTTCGTGTCTGGCTGAAGATAGTCGTTCCAATCGACCCGCAGGATATCGCCCGTCACGAGCCGGAAATGGGTGTGGTCGGCGAATTTCGCTTCGAGGTCGTCGATCAGCTCGGTGTCGATTTCGAACGACGTGAGGTTCCCGCACGATTCGAGAATCGCTTCGGTAAGGATGCCTCTGCCCGGCCCGATTTCCCATACCCTGTCGTCCGGCTGCAAGTCCGCCATGCGCGCGATTTTCCGGCTGATGTTGGGATCGACCAGAAAATTCTGTCCCCATTTCTTCTTCGGTATCATGTCTAAAAATCTCCGAAGAAAGGAAGCAACAGGCGGCTCTCAGTGTCAATCGGTTTCTAAAAAAGTCAACCAACTTCTGAATGTGCCGAGTGAAGCGAGACTCTTCCGAATGCTGATTTCGTTTCTACGCTTTCTGCATAACATTCGGAAGAGCCTGCGGCACATTCAGAAGTTATGCATGAATGATATGCGGCCTCATCAATCGTAATAGGGTTCCTCTTTCAGGAGGTGGCAGGCCAGCATCTTGATGAATAACATAGGCGCGAACCACTCCACGCCGGGAGGCGCATCGAGCACGTAGAACGCGAGCACGATCCCCAGCGCCGCGATAAACATCGCGACCATGCGCTGCAAATAGTGCTTGGTGAGCAGGATTACGAGCGAACCCGTCACGAGGAAGCCATACGTAATCAGGATGTAGATGATGTCGAATCCCATGAAGACCCAGGAGATGATCACGATCTGGAGCAGGTGCAACAGCACGAAACCGAAGTGCTGCTTGAACCCCTGTCCTTCGCGGTGGTACCATCTTTTCGCGCTGGATGTGGCGTTGGTCGTTATACCGCCGGCGATATCGGCAGCGATGAGGAATCCGACCAGGTACTGCCACCAGGTCCACCCCAGTTTCGCGAAGAACGCGTAGGCTACGATTCCGATGGCGAACAGTCCCGCCAGAGTGAATTGAACGATGAGCTCGGCTTTGGTCGCGCCGGGTCCGAAGAATTTGTCAAATCCGTTGCGTGGTTCAGGATAGTTCCAGTCGATCATGGTGTTTCCTCCCTGTGATTAATGTTGAAGCATGATAATATAATAAACCCTAAATATTATTTGTCAAATCATTTGACTGCAACACCATCACCCGATTCACTGTTTGCACTGTAAAAATGATTGGACGAACCGGCACTCGGTCGGAGTAAATAGCGTGCTGCAAAAGGATTTCTGCCCGGTCGAGGCTACCGTCCTTTATCTCGATCGCGATCCACGCACCCTGCGGCAGTTCGATGCTTGCCAGACCGTAAATCCCCGGAGGCTCCTCGTAGCCAGCGAACGACATCCGCACGTCCGTTGGCCTTTCCGGATACCATCGCACATGCCAGACAGGGTCGTCGCGTCCGGTGATGTTCAGCAGAGTCGATTCGATGTCGCCTTGCCCCATGATGCCGTGGAGCTTCTTCGGAGGCGGATCGGGTTTGTGGACGACGGTCAGGTCGTTGTGCAGGAGGTCGAGCAGGCGGTGGTCGAGTTTTGGCATGATCAGCGAGGACGGGTGTTGCTTCGTGCTTCGCCATTGGCTGGGCAGCATGCCGTAGTAGCGCCGGAAGGCACGCGAGAAGGTTTCTGGCGAGTTGAAGCAGTAGTCGAGCGCGATACGGCTGATGTTGTCGTCCGAACCTTGCAAATCGAGCGCGGATTGCGCCAGGCGTCTGCGCAGCATGTACTGGTAGGGTGTCAGGCGCGTAACGCTTGCGAACACGCGACAGAAGTGGAAGAGCGAATAGCACGCGGCGTCCGCCATGTCCCGCACGGTGCAGTTCTCGCGGATATCCGATTCGAATCGATCGATGGCGCGGCAAACGGCCTCGATCTGGAAGGAGTCAGGCCTCATCGCGCAGCACGGGAATCAGGATGTCCAGTTCGCTCTCGTCGATCCGGTCCATGCCCTTGAAACGCTCGTCGTAGCGCTGGATCAGCACGGGAAAGCGCTGTTTCAAACCCGCTTCCGGCAGCCACCGGCTCATCATGGACTGAAACCAGTCGCCGAAGATGTCCTTGCCCCGCATCGTGAAGAGCGCGTATTCGCCTGACGGCAGAATCTTGTAGAGCGGTCCCGGGATCGATCCGTCCGTGTTGTCCGACTCCGTGCCCACGAAGACGTCGAAGAATCCCTTTTCGGTCGTCTCGGGTGTCTCGGTGTGGATTTCATACCAGTAGCGGTCGCTCAGCGCCGGGTTCTCCCTGCCCTCGATCTCCCAGAATTTCATGAATCGCTGCCAGAGCTTCCCGATCTCGTTTTCCTCTGTCCAGCCGGCGCTCTGGGTGAACGGATCGCCGTAGAAACTGTAGCCCAGCAAAACGACGCGCTTGAGCGTCAGAATCGTCGGTTGCATGTCGCCTCCTTTTGGAGTTGGTTCAAGGCATCCATTTTTATCCACTAATATAATATCAGCAAGCTGATATTACAACGTTCATGGGTATCGTTTTCGCTTCGCGAAAGCCGATTATCCACTAACATAATATCAGCAAGCTGATATTACAACGCTCATGGGTATCGTTTTCGCTTCGCGAAAGCCGATTATCCACTAACATAATATCAGCAAGCTGATATTACAACGCTCATGGGTATCGTTTTCGCTTCGCGAAAGCCGAACCTACTTCATCATGATCATCTTCCGGACGCGCTCATCCTTGCCGGTCCACAGTCTCGACAGATACACGCCGCTGGCGACAATGGCGTTTTTATCGTTGCGACCGTCCCATACGACTTCGTGCGTTCCGGCCGACTGGCGTTCATCCACGAGCGTCCTGATGCGCTGCCCCTTGATGTTGTAGATGTCGATCCGAACCGCGCCTGCTTCCGGCAGATCGTACCGGACGATCGTCCACGGATTGAACGGATTGGGGTAGTTGGTGAGAGCAAGTGCGGGCGCAGGTACATCCTCGGATTCCGGATCGGGAGCGACGCCTACGGAGCCGTATTCGTGGCAGCCGATATCGACACAGCCGTCCCAGACGCGCGCGCGTTTGCAGAGGTCGAGCGACGGAAGGTACAGTCCGGTCGTGTCGGGCGTACCGGCGTTGATGAGCGGTGAATCTTCCTGCGGGTAGTATAGGTGCTCGGCATCGGTCAGGAGCGGATCGAGATCGAGGTTACCCTCACCCCAGATAATCTCGTCGAATGGTGAATAGATACCGTCGATGCCGTTCTTTATCAGGCTGTGATCGACCTCGATGGCGCAGCGGTAAAGACTGTAATTATCAAGCTCGTACGGCGCATCATTCCAGAACACGCAGTTGATGAGTTGCAGAGGATCGCACGGGTTGGTTTCCGTTCTTCGCTGGAAATTGATCATTCTCGCGGTGGCCTGATTGCCCACGAACGTACAGTTGATAAAGTCGATGCTTCCGGCGTAGTGCCGGATATAGAAGCACTCTTCGCTCAGCGAGACATTGTCGCAGAAGAGGCTGTTGGTGATCTTCAGGTCGGAGCCCGGGTAGCCTTTTCCGTGTATGATGTACCCCGGTTTGTGGTCTTCGAAATCGCACTCGTTCACGTTGTTCATTACGATGAGTCCGTCGATCAGGCAGCTTCCTTCGATGTTCCACATGAAGGCCGAATATGCGGAATACAAATGGTTGTACTGCACGGATCGATTGTTCCGTATCACGCAGTCGGTGATGGTGATATCTTCCGCGACCAGACTCATGCCACCGTTCAACTCGCTCACGTTGTCCTCTATGATGACGTTGTCCATTGTCAGCCGGTCGGTGTGCCATAACTGAATTGCTGGAAGTTCTCCCAGTTCGGAATCATGCACGCGAATATCTTTCACCTCGTAATCTTCTAAATAGACTCCATTTATCGGACACGGCGACCAGATAAGGTTGTCCTGATGGACAGGAAAATCCGATTTCAACGACATGCCCGATATCTTGATGTTGTGAATGTGCTTTGCTTTGATTATAGTCAAGGCGTTTGCGCATTCCAGAAATGTCTCATCCATGCCACTACCCACAATCGAAACATGGTCTTTCATGCCGATCGTGAATCGCTGCGAATCGTCCTCATCACTGTACAGCCCGGGCGCCAGATGGATCGTCCGAGGATTGTCGGGATTCGACCGGATCATGTAAGCAGCCTTCCATATCGATTGATAGGGATCGTTCCAGGATAATCCGCTGTTGTCGTCGTCTCCGTCCGGCGAAACATACAGGTCGTGGTCGATAACCTCTAGGTAATCGTGCTCGTGATAGACCGCTAATTCCAGGTTATCATCATCGTTATCCTTCGGAATTTAATGAATCCCTGATCATATTCGGAGCAAGTCAATGTGTCTGCATAGATTGTCGTGTTCAATTTTGCGCTGCTGATATTGATGTCATGGCCGGGAGTACCCTCATTCGCGTAATAGCTGCAAGGGAAATCGGGATCGTGAATAAAGCCACCGTAATTCATCGATATACCTCCCGATCCAGAACGAGCAATATTGTGGTGTACACTCACGTTTTTAATATGAAGATTTCCCCAGTAAGTAAAACTGATCCCAGCTCCGCTATCGGCTACATTGTATTTTATCTGGCAGTCACGAATATCGACATCCATCCAATTGTAATAATCGGCACATTCAACAAAAATCCCTCCTCCCCCGTAGGAAGGCCAATTATCGTTTGAACTATAGCCACTTCCGTGAATAATCGTGAATCCCTGGATGACAGCGTCCGCAGGTTGTGGTGAGGTTTCAAGTATCATCAATATCACGGATCCGCTGAAATTGCCGTCCAGAATCGTGTTGTGAATGTAGGATTCGTCGCCGGTTGTGTAGTTGAGGCTGGCCAATGTGACGAATTTGTCGTTGATCACGATGTTTTCGTAGTAGGTTCCGGGATAGACCAGTACCGTGTCGCCGTTGACGGCTGCATCGATAGCGGATTGTACGTAGATGAAATCCTGACTGAAATCCTGCGCCACAGAAAGTGTAGTAGCAAAGAGTAATGGAGTCAGGAGAAGCAGTAGCATCGTGATTCGTGTTCGCATGAGACCTCCAAGGTTGAGGAGGCAAGAATATCCTGCCTCCTCATTATTAACGCAACTTCAGTATTGTTCGTTTCGTTTTGTCAAAACGAATTTACTTGATAAGCATCAGTTTACGACTGATCGTTTTGCCACTGGTCTGCATGCGAAGGAAATAGACGCCGGATGACACGTTCTTGCCGCTGTCGTCCCGACCGGACCATACGACTTCATGCTCGCCGGCTTCCATTCTGTCGTTCACCAGCGTCTTTACCAATTGACCACGGAGGTTGTAAACCTTGATCGCGGTTTGTTCGTCCTGCGGAAGGGCAAAGCTGATGGTTGTCTCGGGATTGAACGGATTGGGATAGTTGGTGAGAGCAAGTGCTGGCGCAGGTATATCCTCGGATTCCGGGTCGGGAGCGACGCCTACGGAGCCGTATTCGTGGCAGCCGATATCGACGCAGCCGTCCCAGACGCGTGCGCGTTTGCAGAGGTCGAGCGACGGAAGGTACAGTCCGGTCGTGTCGGGCGTACCGGCGTTGATGAGCGGGGAGCCTTCCTGCGGGTAGTATAGGTGCTCGGCATCGGTCAGCATCGGATCGAGATCGAGGTTGCCCTCGCCCCAGATAATCTCGTCATCGGGCGAGTAGATGCCATCGATGCCGTTGCGGAAAAGGCTGTAGTCAGCGCTGATATCGCATCGCACCATGCTGATGTGGTTTACCTCGAGATCGGTATCATCCCAGAAAGCGCAGTTGGTGAAGGTCAACGGATCGACTTCGTACAGGCTGCTGGTGCGGTAGTAGCGAATGACCGAGTTCGTCGAGCTGTTGCCGGTGAATGTGCAGTTGGTGAAGTGAATGCCGCCGGAATAGGGTTTCATGTAGATCACGTGGCTGTTCTGCGATACATTGTCCGCAAACAGGCAATTGGTGAAATACAACTGTGAATCGTCCATGCCCTGTCCGTGGTACAAACGACCGGGACAATTTACTTCGTAGCAGTTGTCGTTTACGTTGCCCATGACGATCATGCGATTGATGTGCGTCTCGCCCGACAGGGTGAAGCTGAAGGCCGAATAGGCGCAGTAATCGGGATTGTCACCGATTGATTGATTGTTGCGAATCGTGCAGCCATCCACTTCGAAATTTTTACCCTGTAGCGATATCCCGGGATCCGTATGGGCAGTATTGTTTTCGATGACAATGTTCCGCAGGGTGCAGGTGTCCGCTTGCCACAACTGAATAGCTGGAATCCTGCCCAGTTCCGAATTGGACGCACGGATATTTTCGAGCTGACAATCCGTGGTGAAATACGTGTTGAAGTGGCACGGTGACCAAACCATGTGATTCTGATAGACAGGGAAATGCATCTCCATGGATAGGTTGGCGACGCGTATATCGGTTGTATAATCCGAATGGAAAATCCGCAATGCGTTGCTACACTCCAGAAAAGTATGATCCATGCCACTACCGACAATTCTTACATGATCCATCAATCCGATGCCGAACCGCTGGTCGCCTTCTCTGTCTCGATAAACTCCGGGTGCCAGGTGTATCGTTCGAGGGTTGTTCGGATTCGAGGCAATAAGGTAGTTGGCATACCAGATGGTTTTAAGCGGATCGTTTGGTGTCAGGCCGCTGTTGTTGTCGTCTCCGTCCGGCGAGACATACAGGTCGTGATCGACCACGTCAAGCATATCGTGTTGCCAGTGAACCGTCAGTTCCGGCAACTCGTTATTAAAGTATGGTGTTATCCTGATGAAGCCTTGCTCGTAGTCTTCACAAGTGAGCGTATCCGCATAGATAATTGTATCGAATTCTGCCTCGCTAATATCGACATCATATCCGGGGGCACCTTTGTTCGCATAGTAGTTGCATGGATAAGCGGAATCATGAATGAAACCACTTGAGCATATCAAGACTCCGCCAGCGCCATAGGTTGCATAGTTGTGATGTACACTGACATTCTTCATGTGCAGGTTGCCCCAGTATATAAAAGCTACACCTGCTCCAGCATCTGCGATATTATATTTTATCTGACAATCAGAGATTAAAACATCATGCCAATAGTCAGAATCTGCACATTCTATACATACCCCACCACCCCCGTAGGAAGGCCAACCTGTATGTCTGATATAGCCACTTCCGTGAATGATCGTAAATCCCTGGATGACCGCATCGGCTGGCTGTGGTGCTGTTCTCAATTCCATCCAGATCACCGACCCGCTGAAGTTTCCATCAAGGATCGTAGAGTGGATGTATTGCTCTTCTCCGGTTATGTAGTTCAGGCTGGCCAAGGTGATGAATTTGTCGTTGATCACGATGTTTTCGTAGTAGGTGCCGGGATAGACCAGTACCGTGTCGCCGTTGCTTGCGGCATCCACGGCGGATTGGATTCTTGTGTAGTTCTGACTGCCGTCAAGGGAGACGATGAGGGTCCTTGAGAATAGAAAAGGAGTTATCAGCAGTAGAAGCAACGTGATTCGTGTTCGCATGTGGTCTCCAAGGTTGAGGAGGCAAGAATATCCTGCCCCCTCATTATTAACGCTACTTCAGGTTTATTCGTTTCGTTTTGACTTCGTCAAAGCCGATTTTCCACTTTCGCTATTTCGCTCCGCGAAAGGAGATTGTCGAAAAGAACTCCGCTAACATGATTTCGCTACGCGAATTCACAACGCTCATGTTTTCGTTTTTTGCTATGCAAAAGCCGAAAATGGCTTTCGTTCGATGATTTCGTTTCAGCTTCGCTGAAGCCGACTATCCGCTAACATGATTTCGAGGAACGAAATCACAACACTCATGATTTCGTTTCAGCTTCGCTGAAGCCGAAATTATTTCATCATCAGCAGTTTACGATTCATGGTCTTTCCGGCTGTCTTCATCTGGCAGAAGTAGATACCCGAGCCGACCTGACGGTTCATTTCATCGTGTCCATTCCAGACAACCTCATGATTGCCTGCATTCATGTTGCTGTCAACCAAAGTTTTCACCAATTGACCGCGAGCATTGTAAACTTTGATGCAAACGTCTCCGTCTTGTGGCAGGCTGAAGGCAATCGTTGTTTCGGGATTGAATGGATTGGGGTAGTTTCCGATCGAAAGGATTTCAGGGGTTGGGACCGTTACCGTATTGCCGTCACTTCCCAAGACAACCTGGTAATAGGTGGAACCTTTTTCGAAGAATCGACGATCTTCTTTATAGGCAAGCGAGTTCTTCGATCTCACGGCATAGGTCTTACACGGTTCTGAAGCGCTTCTGCCTCCGTAGTACAGCTCGAAACTTACTTCCTCTTCACCTTCAACATCGTCGATGTACGCGTTGATTTGAGTTTGTTCAGCATCGACCACGGTGGCTCCGATCAGTTTTTCGCCAGCGAACATTCCCACTTCTTTCGGCATGTTTTCCGCATATTCGCTCATGTCCAGATAAACGGGCGTATAATCCATATCCTCATCGACGACATAGTGGCTCGTTGCGCTTTTGCATAATGGCGTCTGTGGTTCGAGGTTGTCGTTCCAGGCAAAAGAGCAGCTCGATTCAGTGGTCAATTCAACCATGTCTCCGTAATTAAGGGTATAGTTACTCGGCCCGAACCAGCCAAGGGGCCCTTTCGTTAGGGTCCAGCCATAGTGTTTGATCTGAGTAAGATCGTCCAGGACATCCGCGAGGGCATCCAACGGGTGTTGGCTCTCCTCAATGAAGTAACCGACCCAGTGTGTTTCATTAGCTCCCAGCGATATCTCCGTATCCGGATCGGCAAGGAATCCGATTTTGTCCATCGAGCAAGAACCGGTCACTTTGAGCTTGAATCCATCGACCGGATCCGTGGGGTCGGTTGCATCCCAAGGGTATGTCCAGTTTCCAAACCCATCATCAAATGCATGATCGCCATTATGAATCAGGTCGTCAATATTGCTCCGAATATTATAAAAGAAGTTCGAAGCATTGTTCTCTGCGGTATAGACATCGTCAATTACCGGATAGCATATCCAGTGGTATCTTCTGGTGGGATAGGAGTACGTCTCGATGGCGTGCCATTGAGCTCCCAGGGCACCCATGTCACTGCGGGTTCCGTCCGGGTCGGAATAGGATGGTGAGCCTGTATCGATGCAGGGTGATCTACCTGCGGAACTCCATTGGAGATTGAGGTTGCCGGCTGCCGGATTCACAAAGAGCGGATCGCTGCTGATGTTGCCGGTGCCGGTATATCCATCTTCCACACAGCAGTATTCAACCGTGCCGGTGGTGTTGCTGATCTGGGAGTAGTAATTCCCGTAGATGATGTTGTTGGTAAGGTTTACGGATGATCCCCAGCAATGAACGCCCTTGGTGTTGTACGCAATCGTGCAGTTCACGATCGATCCATCATCCATTCCCAAGCCGCCACCATAGCTACCTGTAGTAGGCCCGTTATGATATATCTGGGTGTCGATTATATCGTTATCGCGATCTTCCGGTTGATCCAAGTGCGCTCCGTAGTATCCATTGTAGCGTAAAATGCTGCTAATAATGGTCACGTCAGAACCTTCGGGACTTCCAATACCGCTGAAGTCATTATTCTCTGCGATAACATGATCGAACGTAACGATTGCGCGATATACACGACAGCCATTATATGAATTATGAAGCGTCAGATATTTCACTTCGCATTCAACATCCTGGCTGAAGTCAAGGGCAGGAGAGCTTGGGTAAGGATTCTCGATTGTCACATTGGCCGGATTGAGTGTGCTGCCCGTAATGCAGATGTCCTTATGAATCGTTGGAATTGCCTCGATATAATCGTCGGGATGAATGATGATTTTATCGCCGTTTTGTGCAGCGTTATATGCTGCGGTGATTGTTGAATAGGTGTAACCATCACCGACATGAAGATTGGTGCTGAACAAGATGCACACATTGATCAATGCAATTATCATGATTAGCTGTTTCATGAAATCTCCTTTGAATCACTAACGGATTTGGCTATAATTGTTATGTCTCAACATAATCAACATGATCAAACACTTTTCCTTGCAGCCCTGCAATTCTATGGTGGTGTGATATCCTACATAGTACCTCCCGAACAGACCAGAATTCGCTTAACGATAGTTATATTTCCCTAGTCTAATATTGAATGATGATAGGTTGCATGAAAATATGTCAAGAAAAAAAATCTAAGAATAGCCCCACTACGCTAAATTGGTTGTTATGCTATGGCTTAAAATCGGAGAATATTTGGCACTGGGCCTTGCGTTGGAAGTGGGGGCAATTAGCAAAGGGACTAAATACTTTTCGTATATACACACAAGTGGGAAAATAAAAAAGCACACAGAAGTCTGAATACTTCTGTGTGCTTTATATGTCGATTCTTACAATTCTATTTCAGCATCACGGCTTTGCGGATGGACTTGTCGGTATCGGTTTCGATGCGGATGAAATAGACGCCGGATGCGACCTGTTCACCGTGGTAGTTGCGCCCGTTCCAGGTCTCGGTGTAGCGTCCCGCGTCGCGCGGTTCGTTGACCAGCGTGGTCACTTTCTCGCCCCTGACGTTGTAGATCGCCAGCAGGCATTTCGAGGTTTTCTGCGGGAGGTCGAACCGAATGCTGGTGGTCGGGTTGAACGGGTTGGGGTGGTTCTGGTGGAGCGCGAAGGTCGGCGGTACGTCGGGCGCGTTGCCGTCGATGGCGACGTAGTCCATCTCGACGTGGTTCGATTCCTCGCTCCAGTAACCGCCGTTGTGCCGAGCCTTGATGTAGAATTCGTAGTGACCGGGCGCGATCATGTCGAGCGTGTATTCGAGATCGTTGGTGTCGTGGTGGATGACGAAGTTGTTGTTGAAGATCATGATCACGTCGAAGTAGTCGAGATCGCGGTCGGACGTGGCTTTCAGGGCCTTGTTCCCGACTCTCGACCGGTTTTCGTCGAAGTCCCATGTGAGGTGCACCTGGTCGTCGAGCTGTTCGTATTCGAGGTTGGTCGGAGCCATGAGGTATTCAAGCTCCATGTCGATGTGGGTGGCTTCGTCGTGGGTTACAACAACGGTCTCGTTATGGTAGGGGATGTACCCTTCCACCGAGGCGTTGACGGTATAGGTTCCCTGCGGGAACTGGATCCGATAGCTGCCGTCTTCGTTGACGGGATAATTGATGTTATCGACGGTCAGGAATACCTCATCCGGACTTGCGTTGCCGCCGTCCAGAGAGACGGTGCCTTCCAGCCAGCCGGGGTTGTGCCGGATCACGGATATTTCTACATCGTCGAGCGCCAGGGTTTGCGGCGTGCCGGTTGGTGCGGGGTAGATGAAGAAGACGACGATGAGGTTTCCGGTGAACGAGATATCCGGAATGTACTCGATATGCGCGTGCCTGCCTTCGTCCATGATTTCGTTGGATGTCCAGATGAACGAGCCTCCAAAGGGCGAGCTGTTCTGCTGGATCAAGATGCCATACTGGGCATTGAAGCCAAAATTGCGGTAGTTGAACTTGATGATCAGCTTCTGGAGGTCCTGATAGGGGAATTCGTTCGGCACGGCGACGCGGGAGTCGTAGGTAATGGATTCGAGAAGCATCTCGCCGGGCTCTTCGCCACCCGCCAGGTTGGTATCCGAGTGATAGCCCTGAACGTTGAGCCACATCTGGGAATCGATGTATTCGTCGAACGTATCGGCGATGATCACCTCCGGATGCCCGAAGACGTAATCGACCGGCATCTCGATGTCAAAGGCGTCGTTGTACTGGGCGTGAAGATTGAATCGAACCGCCTCGCCGTTGTAGGTGGTGTCGTCGAACGCGATCTGATAGGCGACCTCGACGATCTCCTCCGAGATTTCCTCGAACGTGAAGCTCGGAGGCGTGATCGTGAATCCCTCAGCCTCGGTTTCGAGCGAGATGGTCGCATCCTCGATATTGAGGTAGGATGTTTTCTCCAGATAGAATGTGAACAATCCCGTCTCGCCTGCCTCGATCTGATCGTCGTTATCGTCGGATATGTTGAAATCGACGATCTCGAGCTTGGGGCTATTGACGATCAGCGGTATCAGCAGCTCTTTGCTCAACCCGGAATAATAAATTATCAGGGTCAGGTTGACCTGATGTCCGTCGGGGCAATCAGCCGCGATGTCCAGCTCGAAAGGCTGGTTTCCGTCGGCGGTCTGACCGTTGACCAGATCGGGGAAGTTGATCGTGCCCTGCTGGATGGTTGCGTAGGGATCGTTTGCCGTGATCACGGCGTGAACGTCGGTCGCGACTGCCAGCCCGAGGTTAGAGAGCGCCATCTCGATCTGCACCGTTTCGCCGCAGTCGATGAGGCCGTTGCTATTGCCGCCAAGGTCGGTGATTTCGATATCCGACACGTAGGGATGGGGGTATGGGATCGGGACGTTCGGGCCGGTGAAAAGCAGCGCCATCTCGTTTTCGAGTGGTTTCGCCGTAACGGGGTAGATATCCGAGTAGGTGTATTCGAGACCATTGTGGGTGGTATGGTCGGCGATACCAACGGTCGCGTATTCGCCGTGGTCGATCTCGTCAGAGTAGTAGTTACCCAGATCGACATTATTGATTTCCATGTACTGGAACTTGATCTTGCTGTCTCCGAGTAGGGTGTTGTTGTGCAGCGGGTCGTAGAGGAGAACCTCGAACGTCTCCGGTGAACCGTCGAACCGGTTTTGCATTCGGGACCACTCGATGACGAAACAGTGTTCCGCCTCGTCGTACCAGTAGAAGACGTTGCCGTCGCCGGTGATCAGGTCGTCCCAGAACGGCGCGATGAGGGGGCAGGGAACGAACGGCCCCGGCAGATGCCAGTTCATCCACTCGAACGTGTAGTACGATCCCAGCACGATGTAGCCGTTGGACGAAATGCTGATCTGGTTGTAGTTGATTTCGTAAAAACGGAAGATGAAGGGCAGGTCGATGGTGATCATTTCGCCGCCGCCGTTGTAATCGATGTCGATCATCTCCAGCGATGTTCCGCTGCCGCCGTAGCCAGGATCGATCTCGATCCAGTCGTATGTCGGGCATTCGTCGTACGCGGTGTCGCCGTCGTCGTAGCAGAGGTATCCGTAGTTGTCCGGACCGGTCGGGTCGGTAACAGAGGGCACGCCGATCTGAAGGTCGAATTCCAGATTCTGGGTGGTACCCGCCGGGTTGCTTACGGTGACGGTGAAGGGGATGATCGTACCGGTAATCGCGTTGGTTCCGACCGTCAGGGTGAAGGTGTCGGACTGGTTGTCTTCGGTGTCTCCCGAATCGATGTCGCCGATGTTACCCTGGCTGTCGCTGATGGTGACAAGCTGGGAGACGGTCGCGACTTCGCAGGAAGCCGATTCGAACGTCTCGCTGCCGGTGTTGGTCAGCGAAAGGTACATACCGAAGGTGCTTCCCGGGAGTACGACCGCCGGATTGGTGTCGATTCCCGATATCTCCAGCATGGGTCCCGAGATTTCCAGCGAGATGTGGGTGGTCCAGTCGCCGGAACTCGATTCGATATCCAGCGTGAGGTCGAACGCGGTTCCGTCCAGGCAGAGCGGCGAGATGTCGATCACGAAGTCGCTGTCGCCTTCTGCTTCCTGACCGGCCGCGATCGAGCCGTAGTCCGAGGTGGCTGTCGTGATATCGATCCGGTCGTCCGGGCAGCTCAGGGTGGCTGACACGCCGGAGATCGCGGAGCTTCCGTAGTTGTGCAGCGTGACGCTGAACTGCGCGGTTCCGCCGGTCACGGCTGGCGATGTGTATTCGATTTCAGAGTAATCGACGACAGTGCCGTCGGTTACTTCCGGATTGCTCAGGTGGGAAATCCAGTTGTGTTTCGATGCCGCGAGCTGCGCCATGCCTTCCTCGGCCGGATCGAAGTACAGAACGGCGACACCGGCGTCATCGGTGATGGCGCGGGAATCGATATCGCCTTCGAGCTGAATGAAGGTTACCACAGCGTCTTCGACAGGATTGCCGTTTCGGTCGGTCACCGTTACCGCGAGCGATGTCTCGCCGGTCTCGATGATTGGTTGCTGGTCGATGAACAGCGAATCCGGCTGGCGTGTCCAGAGCGTCATACCCGGATCGCCCAGCAGGTTCTTGCCGAGGGTGTACCAGTCAACGTATTCGTTCGGATTGTCCGGGTAGTTATCGTACAGCGCCAGTTTACCCAGGTTGAGTGCGGCGCTGAGGTTGGTGATCCCTTCGTGGTAGATTCCATAGGCGATCGTTCCGGTGATCAGGTTGTTGAAACACGTGTGTGTGGGGCTCGAGGAGCCGATCACGGCTGATGCGCCAGTAGGATTTGACGGTGTGCCGGCACGCAGGAACGATTCGATCACGCTCATGGAGCCTTGCGCGAATGTCCCCGTATAGCAGGTGATTGCCGTCATGAAGGGCGTCTTCTTATAATTATTCAGGTTAAAGCTGTCATCGTTCACCCAGTTGCTGAAGTTCCCGAAGCCCCGGTAGAAGTACGCGCCCATGCCCCGGTTCAGCGCGTTGGATATCTGCATCACGAAGGGGTCTTCGTTGATGAACGTGAGATCGTACGCTGAGTTGTAGTCCAGCATCGTTTCGCCGACATAGATCATGGTCGTGTTGGTCGAGATGCCCGAGGAGTAGTAATCACCCACCAGGAGCGCGCGTTCGAGCCAGTTGTCGTCGGTAGGCGGCGAGAGTTCGTAGTTCAGTATTTTAGATACGATGACCTGTAGCTCGGAGATATTGTTGAATGACAGGCGTCCGATCATCACTTCGGGGAAGAGGTCGTTCCCGTCGAGCTGCGTGTAGGGGTGGTCGCCGTGGACACTGTGACTGCTGTAATTTGCCCAGAAGGTCGGGATGGAGTAGTTCATGTTGGCGTCACCGAGGATGCAAACAAACTCGGGAGGATTCTCCCAGGTTTCGTAGGCGTTCTGGATGTATTGCTGAATCTGAGCGGCGCCGTTACCCACCGTGGATGTGTCCATGATGTGAATCTCGTGCCCCTTGGCGTGTTTCCACTGAATGAGCGGGTCCGCGGTTGCGAGAACCTCTTCCGAACCGTCGTAAAGGAAGAGATACACGCCGGGCATCTGCACACTGCGGTCGGATGCGGCTATGGGGTTCGCGGTCATTCCATTGGTGAGGCTCCGGAAGAGGGGCGAATCCGCCGTCGCACGCTTGGGTGTGAGGCCGCGACGGTCCTGATGGTAGGTCAGCTCGATCTCGATCTCGCCGGCGGCATACAGTTGTTGTGCCTGGGCATCGTAGCGGAACGGATGTACGATCACGCGCTGTAAGACGCTGTTGCGCATGATCCCGGCGTCGCCGAGTTCCGCAAGCTCAGGAAGGTCTCGCTCGGCGCGGTAATATTTCTGTTCGTCGATTGTATAGGACAGGTCGTTGTTCTTAATATTGTCCAGGTTCCGGTGCGGAATCAGCAGGGTATTCTCGATCACTTCCTCGCCGATTACGCGATAGCCGATTTCGACCCGAACACCGGCAGGAATATTCACGAGAGTGGAAAACACCGGCAACTCGGGGGTTCCCGGAACGCCGGCCCAATCTTGCGGGTAGTTCTCCGGCAGCTTGATCTTCTGCATACCGTCCACGGTTGTCATTTCCCAGGTTGGTGTGCGGAAGACCAGGTGCGTCTCATAATTGTCGTTGCCAACGCAATCGAAATCGGTTGCTATAGCGCCCAGAGTTGAACATAAAATGAACAGCACCGCTACAATCATCGTTAATCTGAAATCCATGTCTCTCTCCTCAGATATTAATCGTCATATTTTGTCATGCAAAACCCAGACCAATAGCACTTGTCAAAACGAACTGATTGACATGCCCCCTGCACACCATATACATGGTATGCACGGAATTTGTCAATGAACAATTTCGTACGTCGTCCGTACAGGTATGGACGTTAAATAATTATTGAAGGACTACTATGCGCGGGAATTGCCCCATTATCGATGTTACCGGATCGAAGTCGATCATGCTCCGGGTGCTCTCGATCGCGGGATTCGGAGACCGCCCGATTCGCATCGAGAACGCGTCGGATTGCGAAGATGTACGCGAGATGCTCGAAGCGCTCCGGGTGCTGGGCGTGCGATACCGGTTCGACAACGGACGCCTCGAAATCGAGCCGGTTGCCGAGTTTTCGCAAGACAGGGTGCAACTGCGCTTCAATGGCTCCGCGACGGCCCTGCGTATCCTGGTCGCGCGGCTGGCGGTTATGGAAGGTGTTTACGTAGAGATTGAATTGAGCCGTGAACTGGCGCGGCGTCCGCACGCTGAGCTGCTCGACGCGTTTCATGGCGTCAACCTCCTCGACGACGGAAAGACCATCGAGATCGTTGGGCGTCGGAAGAAGCGGCTCCGGCTGCATACAGAAGGCACGGTCAGCAGTCAGTACGTCACGGCGATGATGCTGGCGGCTCCCTGTACGGACGAGGGCTTCGAGCTGCGGATTCCGGAGAGCCAGGTTTCGCTTCCGTACATTCACATGACCGCGCGAATCATGCGTGATTTTGGCGCAGATGTCTTCATCGACGGTGAGACGATTCGAGTCATGGGGAATCAGGCTTATCGATGCCCCGACCGGTACACGATCGAGCCGGACGCCTCCACGGCGGCGTTCTGGCTGGTGGCAAGTCTGATCGCAGGGAGAGAGGTTGTCGTTCGTTATCCCGATCCGCATTCGGTGCAGGGCGATGCACGGTTTCTGGATGTCCTGATGAGGATGGGCGTGGAGATCGAGCGTTACGAAGGCGGTGTGTCGGTGAGGGCACGTGATACCCGTGGAATCGAAGTCGATATGCGGGATATGCCCGATTGCGTTCCGCCGCTCGTCGCGCTGGCTTTATGTGCGGATTCGACAACGCGGATACGGGGTGTCGGTCACTTGCGCTGGAAGGAGAGCGACCGGATCGAGAGGACGGTCACGCAGGCTGGACGGATCGGCGGCAGGATCGACTACGGGGATGAGAGGTTGATCGTTCATCCGCTCGATCGTCAGCCGGAGCCGGTCGTGGTCGAGACGGGATCGGACCATCGCATCGCCATGATGTTCGCGGTTCTGGCATTGCGCTATCCGCAGATCGATATCGATGACAGGGTGTGCGTCGAGAAGTCGTGCAGGAGTTTTTGGCTGAAGATTCGGAAGATCGGCGGGTGATTTGTTTCCATCGGGCGCAGACCTTCCAGACTGTGTGATAATATAATCGACACGGTAGCTTTGTTCGATGCCAGATGTTTTCCTGTTGCAGGGGCAGACTTCTGAGTCTGTCCGTTCCTGAGAGAATGCCAAGCTGGAGCTTGGCGGACCAAAAGAAAATGGGCAGACACGGACAGACTGTGTGAAAATATAATCAACACGATAGCTTTGTTCGATGCCAGATGTTTTCCTGTTGCAGGGGCAGACTTCTGAGTCTGTCCGTTCCTGAGAGAATGCCAAGCTGGAGCTTGGCGGACCAAAAGAAAATGGGCAGACACGGAGGTCTGCCCCTACCTAAAAGGATTATTGCAGTTTTTCTTTCGCCTTCTGTGAACCGTACTGCGCGGCAAGCTGATAGTTTTCGCGCGCGATCTGGGATTCGCCCTTCTGCGTGTAGCATTCCGCGAGGAAGTAGTAGGCGTCCGGGTTCTCGTGATTCGTCTCCAGCGAGCGGTTGAAGTAGTTTATGGCTTGATCCCATTCTTTCAACTGGTAATAGCAGCTCGCCATCGGGAAGAACACCCTTGCCATCGTCGGATCCAGTTGCAGCGCTTTCTTGAACGCGGCGACGGCGTCCTCGTGGCATTTCATCATCTTCTTTTCGGCTTCCGCGATCTTCGCGTGGTCGATCGAAACGTCGATTTCCGCTCCCTTTTCGATGTCCTTGTCGTCGGTACTCACCGATTTCTCCTGTGATATTTCCAGAAGCAGCGGGATGGCCATCTTGACCAGGACTCGTCCCTTGCGGTAGTACAGATCGGCGTTTTCCGGTTCGATCTCGATTGCCTTGTTGTATTTGTCGAGTGCGACGTCGAATTTCATGACGCTCTCGAAGTATTCGGCGTGCTCGACCTTCACTTTCGCGGTCCTCGCGCAGGCAAACAACGCGAAGACGATGATCATAATGATAAACCATTTAGAAAGTCTCATTTCGATCCTCCAAGGATATTATTCATAAAATGATTATGGCGAGGGCAAGTTCAGCGCGTCAAGATATTTATCGAGTCGGGATCATTTTTCGCAGGCTGGAGAACCGCCGGTCGATGTTTTCGCTCGATTCCCGCATCTTTCGTTTCTCGTCCGCGTCGAATCGATGGGGGTAATCATGCAGGGCTGCATGAATCGGCAGAACCTCGTAGCGTACACCGCCGTCGTCGTGAAAGGCGTGCATCCAGAGTGGTACGTACCCGATACCGGTTACGGTCGTCCGATCCCGCTTCTCAAGCTCGACCGACAGGATTACGCCGTATTGCGTGTGGATACGATCCGTGTATTTTTCGAGCTGGGAAGAGAGGCAGTTTCCGAGCGAATAGAAGACCGGAATTGTGCCGATATACGCCATTTCCTGCACGACGTGCGGGTGCGTCCCGACGATCAGGTCTGCGCCCCAATCGACCATGCTTGCCGCCAGGTCGCGCTGCTCCTTGCTCGAACGGATTTCGTACTCGTTACCCCAGTGCGGCAGTACGATGAGGAAGTCGCAGGCGGCGTCGGCTTGGCGGATGTGGCTCTCGATATTGGGATCGTCGATGTAATTGATATGTGTGAGGGCCGTTTCGGGCGGGATATGCTTGCGCATGCCGTTGGTGCCGTAGGTGAAGGCGAAGAATCCCAGTCGGACGCCGTTTGCCTCGAAGGTCGTGTATCGCAGGGAGTCCTTGTCGTTGAAGGTTCCGCAGTTCAGTAGATTCCGCTCATGGATTTTACCGATGGTGCGAATCAGTCCCTGGGTGCCCTGATCGAGACAGTGATTGTTGGCGGTCTGGAGTATATCGAAGCCGCATGAAGTGATAGCGTTCATGATCGGGTCGGGCGTATTGAAGCGGGGATAGCCTGAATAGGGGATATCCGGTCCGGCGAGCACGGTCTCGAAATTCGCCACCGCGATATCCGCCGAATCGACGAAGCTCCGTATCGGCTCGAGCATGGGAAGAAAATCATATGTTTTCGTAGCAGAATCCCAGGCGGAGTGATAGACAGACCGATGGAACATCAGGTCGCCGGTGAATACGATTTTAACCTTCGTCGGTGCCGGTTCCGAAGGTTCCGCCCGTTTCTCTATCGATTTGCATCCCGCCAGGAGCAGGAGTATCGCCAGGTATATCCTCATAGATTCTCCGATTGACGAATGCTTGCAGGTCGCGCCCGATTTGTAAAGGGAAATCGAGAAACCCCATCCCCAGCCCTTCCCCTTTGGCCAAAGGGGAAGGGAGCGGAGAGTTATTGCTTGACAGATCACGGCGGTGCGGCAGGTACTTGCGGAGAATACTTTGAGAAGGGATGTGCAATGAAGAAGTTCATGTCAATCTTGTTGTTTGTGTGCGTGTTCGGAAGCGCGTTTTCCATGACGAATACCTTTCCGATGGTGAACATCGGTTACAGTTACGTCAACGATGCCAAGTTCGAGGACCCGTACAAGGACGATCCCGAATGGGGCAGCGCCACGATCGGGTTGAAGACGATGGATGTCGATTTCGGATATCCGTTGTTGTATCATGAAAACCGGACGCTTTTCGTTCCGGCGGTGGAATACGGTTTCGTGCAGTCGTACTACCGGGAAGAGCCGGAAAATTACGAGCCTGAGGATTTACACGATATCCGCCTCGCATTTCGGCTTCAACGTAAACTGGGCAGCATGTTCCGGATCAAGGCGCACGCCGCGCCGGGCGTGTCGTCCGATCTGCGGAGCGACTTGTCGTCTGATGATTTCAACGTGAAGGGTAATCTGTCGCTCGACTTTAAGATCAACGATAACCTGAGCATCGAAGCGGGGGCGCTCTACGACACACCGTTCGGCAGGCAGGAGATATTGCCGCTCATCGGCGCGACCTGGCAGATGGGTGATTTCTACGCGTCGGTGCTGTACCCGCGGTATTTCGATTTCCGCTGGACCTGGAATCGCGAGATGACGTTGGGATTCCTGACCACGATCCAGGGCAATCGATACAACCTTGAAGTCGGTGAGCCGGAAACGACGGAAGAGGCGATAGACCCCGACTTCCAGAAGGTCGATTATATCGAGTATTCTCGTATCGATGTGGGCCCGATCATCTATTGGAATATCTTCGATCATTTCTGGTTCGATATCCAGACGGGCGCTTCGTTTGGCAAGAAGTACCGGTTCTACGATGTGAATGATGAGGAGATGGCGCTGAAGGATTATTCGAGTGAGCCATCATGGTTCATGAGCGTCATCGTGCGTTATCGAATCCCGATACCGGAATAGATGTTTTGTCTGGGTAATCTTCTGGGATTGCCAGGTAAAAGAGAATGCCAAGCTGGAGCTTGGCGGACCAATAGAGAAGAGAATGCCAAGCTGGAGCTTGGCGGACCAATTAAAAAAGGCTGCCGGATGGCAGCCTTTCTCGTTATAACTCTTTGAACAATATCTTCATGGGCTGATTTCGATAGAAAATCATATCGGAATCGTAGCCGCTCGAATCCTTATCCATTTCTTCGTAGGGAATCGTTTTCGGGAAGGGCAGGAGTTTGTCGTGGTTGGGATAGAGTTTTCCGATGAAATTTCCGCCGATCATGTTGACGATCTCCTGGAGGCAGTCGGAGATATCTTCCGTGGTGGGTTCTTCGGGCAGGCCGAGGAAGTTGACGGTCAGTTCGGTCGCCAGGTCTTTACCCAGCAGGATCCTGAATTTGAACTGGGGGTCGTCGAATAGCGTACAGAAACGGTAGGATTCGATCACTTCGTCCGGCGGCGTTTCTTCGACCAGGAAGAACATCTCTTCCAGGATGTTAGAAATCGTATCCCTCAAAACTTTCATCTTCTTCATCGAGCGCTTCTCCTATATCTAAAAGACGTGTCAGGTAGTCCCGTACATCTTCGGGTCTGAATGGTTTGTGCAGCAGTCCCGCTACTTTATCTCCCAGCACATCGAGAATCTCGTCACTCCTCGTTTCCGAGGTGATGACCACGATGGGCGTGTATTTGAACATATCGTTCTTTCTCACTTCATTGACAAAGGTGAAGCCGTCCATGCCAGGCATGTTGATGTCGGTAAAAATCATATCGACCCAATTCCCCGCGAGGACTTCCAGCCCTTCGATACCGTTTCCGGCTTCGAGGAATTCCACATCGCCGACATGACACATCTTGATGACTTTAATCATGACTTTTCGAAGCGAGCGCGAGTCATCTACTATCAGCAGCTTCAATGCCATACGAATATTCTCCTAAAGCGTTAAATTATCAACCAGGTCTTTTATCTTATCGACCGAGCCGGAAATGATCTGATCCAGCTCACGACTTTTGATGTTGTACTTGAGCAGCAGTTGTTCGTAGCCGGAATAGGCGAGGGAATCCCGGGTGGACATCTTGCCGATCAGGAAGGCTATATAATCCGAAAGCGAAACGATGTTCACGTAGGGACTGTTGCTCCGCTCCGGATTGTGATGAAACTTCGCGACGTCCGTGATCACCTTGCTGAAGTTCCATTTCTTCAGGATCGCGGAACCCACCACCGGGTGTGTGAATCCGATGATCTTCCGCTCCGCGGTGGTGAAATCGATGCTGGTCTCCTGCACCAGCGTGATGATCTTCTCGAATTCATCCGAGACGTACTGGCTCATGATGATCTTGCCGATATCGTGCAGCAGCGCGGCGGTGAAGAGGATCGCCGAATCGAGATTGGGCTCGTAGCGTATCAGTTCCTGCGATATCGTCGCCACCGAGAGCGAATGCTCCCATATCTCGCCCTGGATCGACTCGTAGCCGGGCAGGAATTTCTCGAAGTATTTTCGGGCAGCGGAAATCATGATGATCGAGGTCATCTGGTTTACGCCCAGATAGCTGATCGCGGTTTGCAGATCGCTGATTTCGGTGCTCTTGGCGTAGGCTGCTGAATTGACGACTTTCAGGATGTTCGCGGTGAGCGCCGGATCGTACTTGATCAGATCGGTCAGCTCGCGGACGCTGAAGTCCTCATTGCGGATAATGGTCATTGCCTTCTGTGCGACTTTGCTGAAAGGAGGAAGATACTCAATATCCGCAACAATGTCAGACATCTTGATCATATCTCATACTCCTCGGACGAATTGGAAATCACACATCGCCCAGTCTCCACATAGAGCTTGACGGTACGGCTTTTCGAACCGCCAACATCTTCGGCCTTGATCATGATGTTATTCCGCCACAAAATCTTACGGACTGCGGCGTAGTTGCGTTCGCCAATATTGAAGAATTTGTTCTTATCCATCACGTTGCTGCCGCCGATAACCTTGACGATGACGCGGTTGCGCTTGGCGCCAAGCTGGAACAGAGACTTGAACAGCAGCGGAACACCGGTATCGACATACTTGTATGCAACAAGATTATCTCGGTCACGTTCGATGGACGAATCCGGCAACATCACATGAATCATTCCACCGACCTTCTGCACGGGATCGTACAGAACAATCGCCACGCAGGATCCCAGGGAGTATGTAACGATTGTGTCTTCAGGCTTGTTTGAAACCTTCATATCGGCGATATTGACTACAACATATTTAGCCATACTATGTCCTGACAATTATTTGCAATGATAATCAATTCAACGAAAAATCCGTGTATTCAATCACTGAGTTCTCTGCCGGTTTTGTCAATCGGAAATCGGATTGTAAAGCTTTTTTTTTCGGTCTATCCGACTCTGTCAAAGAAACTCTCCGTTCATTTCGTCAATGTATTAAGGAAAAACTTGATCAAATTCTTTTGAACAAGTAACATGGAGATATAATACGGCTTTCCGGTCGAAATGCAATAAATCAATCACCGGAAGGATTGATTTTTAATCTCCGGAGACATTTTCCGTACGTTCGGATTCATGTCGTGCGTCTCTATCATGAAACGTTACAAGCCTTGAGAGGAGGTTGCCATGTATAGACATTTTTCGGTTATTCTCTTGTTCGCATTCGTTATACCCGCCTTGACCGCGTTGAGTCCCGGTTACGACAATTGTCCGCTGACGCCGGTACAGAAGCCGGTCATGGTGCGCGGTGAATCGATGATAAACCTGATCGTCAAAGGAGACGTGTCGGAGGGAATTTTGCGGGCGAATGGCGTCGAACCGGGCGGCAGGATCGGCGATATCCGGTCGATCAGAATCCCGACGGATCAGATCGATGTTCTCGATGAGATACCCGGCGTCGAAGCCGTCTATCCCAGCAAGCGCTACGATCTGCTCCTGAACGAATCGACCTCCGACCTGATGTCCGGATCAAACTACGCCGGATGCAACGCAGACGATGTTCAGGATTTGGGCGTGGACGGCTCCGGCGTGATTGTCGCTATTATCGATCCGACACCGTTCAACTGGAAGCACGAGGACTTTACGGACGGCGGACTCAGTGGCGTGCGGTCGCTGTTTATCTGGCAGCAGGCGGAGACAGGCGGATCGTCGCCATCCGAGACCGGCTGCGGGTACGGAAACGAATATTCTCGATCGGATCTTCAGTCCGACAACGGTCCTGCACTCTACGGAACGAACCACGGAACCCCCTGTGCCGGCATCGCCGCAGGTGACGGCTCGGCAAGCGGCGGCTCCCGAAAGGGGATGGCACCGGCTGCCGATATCATCTACGTGCAGGTGGGTGACTACGATTACCATATCGTCGATGCGCTCTCCTACATCGCGCAGAAGGCGGATGCGCTGGGGCAATCTGTGTCCGTCAGCATGAGCCTGGGCACGAAATACACCACCGCGGACGGAACCGACGCCATCTCGCAGGCGATCGACAACTTCTCCGGCGAGGGACGATCCGTTACAGTGGCCGCTGGAAACTACTACACGACCTCCGATCATGCCTTCGGATACTCGACCTACGGCTCGCCAACTACCGATCTCACCCTGCGCGTTTCCAGCTACTCCGATACCGGACCCGGTCACTACGACGACTATGTCGGTACGCTCATCAGCTACAAGCAGGGCGACGACTTCGATGTCACCGTTACCTCGCCTTCCGGTACGGACTACACGACGACCGTCGCCGAAGAGGACGAATTCTTCGACACGCCCGAAGGACGGCTGGAGATATGGCACGATTCGGGCCCGGCGATTCTGGTCATCGTTTGCGACACCACCGGAACCGTCACGGTCGGAGACGTCTGGGAGATCGATCTTACGCCGCCGGATGCAAGCTTTGACAATCAGGGCGGAACCTGGAGCGCCTATACGCTGGAATATCACGTCTATGGCTACTTCACCTCCTACCAGACCGGACAGTACACGTTAAATGAATGGGCCTCCGGCGATGAATGCATCTGCGTCGGCGCCCACAGCAAGTCGAGCGGAGCCATGTACGCGCAATCCAGCTCGGGTCCCACCGGTGATGACCGCTCCAAGCCGGATATCACCGCGCCCACCAATGCGAACGCCCCAAATACGAGCAGCTCGACCGGCTATTCGTCCATCTGTTGTACCAGTGGTGCCACGCCGCACGCCGCGGGAGCGGTCGCGCTGATGTACCAGCGCTATCCCGACGCCACGCCGGACGAAATCCGACAGATGCTGATCGACACCGCGTTCAACGATTCCGATACCGGCGCGATCCCGGACGACAGCCCCGACATGCGATGGGGATACGGAAAGCTCAACGCCTGGGGTGCCTACGGGGAGACGGCGTATCAGGTCAGCGAGGATATCGGCGGTACCGGAAATTACGCCTTTGTGATGGCGGATGAATCCGGCGCGCCCACCGTGGCGGAAATCGATTTCTCGTCGGAGGATATCGACCGGGTGACCCTGACAAAGCATTTGTATGAGTTCCCTCCGGAAACCCCCGTTGACAATAGCGTGGTGCGATGCTGGTTCGAGATTGAAACCAAGGGCGGAAGCGGGACCTTCGAATGCGATCTGACGCTCTACTACACCACGGACGAGCTGAACAACAGCGGATTCGACGATCCCGCCACCTCCGAGACGAGGCTGATCCTCTACCGTCACAACGGCAGCGAATGGGTCGAGATGGGCGGTACGGTCGATACGGCGAACAACTGCGTCACACTCTCGGGCGTTACCGGGTTCTCAGACTGGTGTATCACCGATCCGGAGGAAACAACCCTGCCCAGCGAGTTGATCAGCATGATGTGCTCGCAGGTCTCGGGTCAGGGCGTACTGCTGGCGTGGGACGTCCAGGCCGAATCGGACCGGCTCGGGTACTACGTGCTGCGCTCCGGGACGGATCAATTGATCGACGCCGTTCCGCTGAGCGTCGATCTCATCCCGGCGCAGAATTCGACCGGTAGCAATACATACCGGTTCGTTGACGAGGAGGTTGAAGCGGACGCGGATTACTGGTATTGGCTCCAAATCGTGGAGGCAGACGGCAGCGTGTCGTACCTGGGCTCGTATCACATGGCCATAATCGGGGATGGGGAAGAGGTCGATCCTGCGGCGCCGCTTGTCACGCAATTACACGGTAACTACCCCAATCCGTTCAATCCCAGTACGTGCATACGGTTCGATCTCGCGTCCGATGAAGACCATGCTCCGGTGCGACTGGATGTGTTCAACCTTAAGGGGCAGCGTGTGAAAATCCTCTACGACGGATTGATGGAACCGGGGAAGAATCGCTCGGTGACCTGGGACGGAACCGACGATCACGGGAGGACGGTATCCAGCGGCATCTACACCTACCGCCTCGAAGCCGATAACCGCGTCATGATCGGAAAGGCGCTGATGATCAAGTAGTTTCCGAAAGAATTCTGTTGAATAGACGGTAACTGCGAACCATCAATATCCTTGTTAGCGCCGAACACCTTTCTCACTGTAGGCGTCGATCTCCGAGGGCGTAAAAAACGCGCCCGGGGATCACGCACTACGAGGGAGGGGAGATGCGGACGTGGACGTCCGCGTTCCGTGAAGAGAATAGAGAATCGGTCGTCTGCCATCCTCTCCGCTCTCTTCCCCTTTGGCAAAGGGGAAGAGCTGAAGATGGGGTTTCTCCATCCTGTTCATCCTGTAAATCGTGCTATTCGATAATCCTGATTCAGACAGAAAAATGTATAGACTTGCTCTACACTCTCTTCCGCTTCGCTTTGAACAGCACCGAGGTCACCAGTTCGATAAGAAATCCGTAGATCACGCCCATGACGACCGTGCCGGTGAACATCGCGGCACTGCTCATCTCGGGATTGGCGGTCATCGTGGCGGCTAGTCCGCCCGGGATGCTGAGGATCAATCCGATCAGCGGACCGTGGATCGCCCAGTGCATCTTCATGGCGCTGATGCCGATAACAAAACCGATCAGCGTTCTGCTGAGAAAGATCGATGCCGACATGACCAGGGGGAGCTCTCCACCGCTCGAAGCCAGGAGACAGCAGATAACGCCGCAGACCGCACCCATCAGGGTTGCGATGATAACACGTTTCGATGATATCATGATTCACCTCCTATGATGGTCACAGTAGTTCATGCGGTGAAATAATTGGCAAGTTAATAATATGCGCGGATATCGGGGACTATTTCTTGAGGTTCTTCTGGCTGACTTGCTTCTGAATGCCCTGACGAATCGTCTCGATCTTCTTGCTCTCGAATGGGAATAGGTCGTCGGGTACATGATTGGAGCCCAGTTGAAGCGCCACCTGATACCGGGCGCATTTGTCGTAATCCGCATGACAATAGACCTCTTTCAGCGACACGACCGTTGACGACAGCTGCGGCATTTCTCCGTTGAAAAACGGGCATATCTCTATTTTCGGACACTTACTCATAATCTTCCTTTTCGTATAGTATAACGAAGAATGCTTCGGAGTCAATCAAGGAATGCATTCTATTCGGGGATATCCGTGATACAGGTGAAGAACACGTGGTGCAGCATCTGCTCGTCCGATTGCTTGTATCGGAATCGATCGATCGCCTTGTCGATCATGTCGTTCAGCTCCATGAATTCCTCTTTCGTCAGATAGAGCTCGCTGTCAGATATTCGCTTCCCTCCGCTCTTCTCTCTCCGGCTGATCTCGATGAACTTCTGCTTGCTCTCCTCGAAGGCGATCTCCGCGTCCGATGCGAATGTGAGGTTAACCTGCATCTGCGTGCCTGGGTCCAGCTCCTTGCAGGAAAGCTTGAAAATCATCGCGGTCGGTTCGTAGTACTTGGCGATGATGCCGTGGACTTCCTCCGTGCGCACCATCTCCAGTATCCCGATCTCCTCCAGCTTCTTCACGTGAAAATGTACGTTCGCCGGCTTCACGCCCAGTTCGTCCGCGATCTGCTTGACCGTCATGGGCTGATCGCTTTTCCGCATCACACGCAGCACCTGCTGCCGCTTCTCATCCACCATGATCTTGATATGACTTGGGTCAGAAATCTCTTTAATCGTCAGCATAGTCATTACTCCTCAAAACCAGAAAATCCAATCGCGGAAAATCGCACAATAAAAAAGTGTTGACAGTGTAACGTTCAGCGGAAAACTAACGTTAGATATATATTTAACGGAGGCTCGCGATGAGAACGATTTTGGGATTTATCCTGCTGACAATAGTCCTCGGTCTGTTTGCGCAGGACATTCAGCCGCCCACGATGACGGAAGAATACAAGGCAGCTTTGATCGATTCTATGGCGTCGGTGTTCGACCGTGTCTATATATTCCCCGAGAAGGGAAAGGATATCGCGGATGCGTTGCGGATGAACCTGAAGGCCGGTGCGTATTCGGGGATTGAGGATCCGCACGCGCTGGCGCAGAAGCTTGGTGAGGATGTACTCAAAGCCTGCGAGGATAAACATCTGGCGGTTTACTTTGATCCGCGGCAAGTTCAGATGATTCGCATGGAAGAGAGCAAATCCGGGGAGGAGCAGCGGATCGCGTATGAGCAGCAGGTCGAGCGCGAGAGGAAGTTCAATTTCGGATTCAATCAGATGGAGATTCTGAGGGGCAACGTCGCGTATCTGCGATTCGATCGGTTTTCCGGGCTTCCCGAGGCGTATCCCGTAGCGATCGCTGCCATGAACTTCGTTTCGCATTGCGACGGTCTCATCATCGATTTGCGCTACAACGGTGGTGGCTCGGCGTACATGATTCAGCTTATATCGAGCTACCTGACAGACGAATTCAAGGACCCGGTTCACCTGAACACCTTCTACCACCGCGCGTCCGACACCAGTGACCAGACCTGGACGCTGCCCTACGTGCCGGGAAAACGTATTCCCGATGTGCCGGTCTATCTGTTGACCAGTAATTACACCTTCTCGGCGGCGGAGGAATTCACCTACAACCTGAAGAACAACCAGCGCGTCACCATCGTGGGCGAGACGACCGGCGGCGGGGCGCATCCGGTAACCTTCATCCCGGTCGATGACTGGTTTGTCGCCAAGGTGCCCAACGGCCGCGCCATCAATCCCATCAGCAAGACGAACTGGGAAGGAACCGGTATCGCGCCGGATATCGAAGCGCCGGCGGATGAAGCGAAGGACATCGCCTACGAAAGCATCCTCACGAAGCTGAAAGCGGAATCGGGAGACCCGATCGATCAATTCATGTACGAGTGGGTGCTGGACGGAATGCAACTGGAAGACAATCAATATACTCTCTCGAAGCGTCAGATGAAGTCTTTCACCGGTACGTATGGCCCGCGCACGATCCGGTATCGGGACGGAAAGCTCTACTATCAGAGGACGGGACCCGAATATGCGCTGATCCCCTACAAAGAAGACCACTTCATGCTCGAAGGGCTGGAATACTTTCGTATCCGGTTCGACCGGGACGAGAACGGCAATATAACATCGCTGGTTGGCCTCTACGACGACGGCGGAACCGACATGTCACCCAAAACGAACTAATCCTCCCCCAATGTAAGCATACCGAAGAAGGCTGGTTTGATCGCCAGCCTTTTTTTTATACGGAAGTTTCTTTGCCTGACTGTTTCCAATGGAACGCGGACGTCCCCGTCCGCATCGCTGACAGGCAGGCACGGAAATTAGAACAGCCCACGGTTCCCACCATGGGCTGTGCAAAATAAAATCCGTATTCGAACGGGTGATCAATCTCCCACGTTATCCAGTAGTTCCTCGTGGATGCGTTTGCGGGGCGAGCTGTCGGGCAGCTTGCCGAGGCTGATGAAGAGCGTCACTTCGGCGCCTTTAGGCACCATCGATTCGGACGAGGGCTGCGTGAAGATGATCTTGCCGTTATCGACGTCCTCGGAGTAGCGCGTCTGAATCTTCTTGTTCACCGCCAGTCCCATGTTGTTCAGCGTCAGTCGGGCTTCTTTGCGCGTCATGTTGACCAGTGACGGCACGGAGACCAGTTCAGGGCCCTCGCTGACCACCACCTCGATTACCCTGCCGATCTTCGAATTGGCGCCGGCTTCCGGTTTTTGCGTGATGATGGTGTTCTTCTTGAAGTCGTTGTTGTACTGGCGGTCGGTTTCCTCGATGTAGAGGTTGAGTTTTTTGCACTGTTTGCGCGCGACATCGAAATGCAGTCCGGTGATCTCGGGTACGCGGACTTCGTTGCCGTGCCGGGTGACGAGATTCATGACAAGGTTGGTGCCCACGAATCCGATGATAAAGACGCCCAGCAGCAAGAGCAGCGCTCCGCCGATTATTATTATGATTCGGATAATTTTATTTTTCATAACACCCTCATTCCCGTTGAGCGGATACCCGTGTCAAGCTTTTCGTTGCATGAGCACCGCGAAAGCGCCGTCCATCATGTGCCGGTGCGGGATGGTTTTCAGGAAACCGTTGCTGGTGAAATCCGACGGAAGCTTCTTCGACGCGTCGATCTTGACGAACTCCGGATGCTGCTTGAGGAATTTCTCCGCTTGATCCTCGTTTTCTCTTTTGTTCATGGTGCAGGTGCTGTAAACCAGATATCCCTCCGGTCGCACGAATTTCGCTCCGTAGTTCAGCGCACTCTCCTGGATTTTCAAGAGCTCGTTCAGGTCCTGTGCCCGTTGCCAGCGCAGCTCGGACTTCTTCTGAAGCACGCCCCATCCGGTGCAGGGGACATCCAGCAGCACGCGGTCGTATGCCGGTGCGACTGGTCCGTAGCGGAAAGAATCTTCCACGATGGTGTTCACGTTGTTGATCTTGAGTCGTTCGAGCGCTTGCTTGATCTTCTTCACCTTGTTGGGGATGCGGTCGATGGCGATGATCTCGCCCTGGTTTCGCATCTTCTCGCCGATGTAGGTTGTCTTGCCACCCGGGCCGGCGAAGAGGTCCAGCACCGATTCCTCCGGAGCGGGATCGAGCAGCTCGACCACCAGGGCGGCCGCGGTGTCCTGTATCGAGAAATAGCCTTCCTCGAACGCGACATCCTTGAGAACCTCGGTGGGCTGATTGGTGGTCATCATCATTTTCGATGCGACGCAGGGCTGTAGCTTAATGTCTTTCCTCGAGAAGTAGGCGATCAGTTTTTCGGTGGTGGTCTCGAGCTGGTTCACGCGCAGGTTGAGCCGGGGGACGTCGTTGAAATACATGCAGAGCATCTCGGTCTCGTCTTCACCCCAGGTGTCGATCCAGATGCGGATCAGCTCCTCCGGGTAGGAATACTCGACCGCCATGCGCTGCACCGGGTCTTCCGGGTAGGTGACCTTGTCCGGCTCGCGCTGATAGGATCGCAGCACGGCGTTGACGAAATCGGCGACCTTCCGGTCGAATTTCGATTTAACCAGGTCGACCGTCTCGTTGATGGCGGCGTGGGCGGGGATGTGCTCGCAGTAGCGAAGCTGGTAGAGCCCCATGTAGATCAGGATGCGTATCTTGAGGTTGGTCTTGTCGAATTTTTCGCTGTCGGTGTAGAAGGTGGCAATATGGTGCAGGTGCTCGCGCAGCTTGACGGTTCCCTTGACAATGGTGTAGAAGAGATCGTGATTTCCGTCTTCCCGTTTGATCTTCTTGCCGACGTTGCGAAGCAGGTTGTCGGAGAAGGCGTTATCCTTCAGAACCTTCGTAAGAACCTTGTAAGCTTCAGCTCGTTCATTTACCATAAATCGTTCCTGAAGACAATATAATCCCCGAACTACTTCTTGTAAAGAAAACGTATGACATCTTTGATAAGAATCTCGGCGTCGCTGTATTTTGACGGCTCATAGACTTTCTTCAGCGCTTTCGCGATTTCGGGTTTTTTGTATCCGAGCGCCATGAGTGCCGACTCTGCTTCCATGGAAATCCCGTCGCGTGCCACACCCTTTTCGTGGTCGGGGAGCTTAATCTGGAGTATCTTGTCCCGCAGATCGACGATCACGCGCTCCGCCGTCTTGGGCCCGAGTCCCGGCACCGTCGAGATCATGCGCGCGTCGCCCGCTTCGATCGCCTCGACCCAGTTGCGTACCGATAGCCCGGAAAGCGCAGCCAGCGCGATCCTGGGACCGATCTTGGAGACGCTCATCAGGAGGCGGAAGAGGTCGCGCTCCTCGTCGGTGGCGAATCCGTAGAGTCGGATGCCGTCGTCGGACATGGCGAAGTGGATTAGCAGCAGTGCGGATTCACCCTTCTTGGGGAGCTTCTCGTGGGTGCTGAGGGGAATGTTGACTTCGTAGCCGACACCACCGCATTCGATCACGACGTACGAGAATTCCTTGATGGTCAGCTTGCCGTTCAGGTATGCGAACATCGGTCACCTCTTTCGGTTGTTCAACGTTGTAGGAGTCCGGATTTCAATCGATTATAATGACACAGCGCGATTGCCAGTCCGTCGGCGGCGTCCTCGCTGGAGGGCGGGGTCATCTGTGGCATCATCTGCGTGATCATGTAGCGCACCTGCTGCTTGGTCGCGTTTCCGTTGCCCACCACCGAGCTTTTTACTTCGCGCGGTGAATACTCGAACACGGAGATGCCGTGTTGCGCGAGGGTCATCAGGATGGCGCCACGGGCGTGCCCGAGGGTGAATGCACTCTTGGGATTCTTGCCGTAGAAGATGGTCTCGACCGCCGCGTGGTCGGGTTTGTATTCTTCGAGGATATTTTTGAGGGATTCGTGAATCGAGAGGAGCCGCTCGGGAAAGCTTTTCGTGGTATCGATTCGGATGGAGCCGCTTCCGGCGCCCATGATTTTCCTGCCTTCGATCTCCAGCAAGCCGTATCCGAAGACACGGCTGCCGGGATCAATACCGAGGACGATCACTGGTTGGCGATCCTCTCCATTACTTCATCGGAGACTTCGGAGTTCGTATAGACCTGCTGTACGTCGTCGAGGTCTTCCATCTTCTCGACCAGCTTGAAGATGCGTTCCGCGAAATCGTCCGCTTTGATTGTGTTTTTGGGGATGCGGGTAAGCTCCGCCTTCTCGATGGTGAAATCACCTTCGAGGGTAGTGCTGACAGTGTGGAAGTCGTTCAACGAGGTGATCACCTCGAAGAACTCGTCGTCGTCGAGCAGCACGTCTTCCGCGCCGGCTTCCAGCGCCTGCATCATAAATTCGTCTTCGTCGAGTTCGCCCCGGGGTATCAGGATCGAACCCTTTTGCTCGAAGTTCCATGAGACCGCGCCGGTCTCGGCGAGGTTTCCGCCGTACTTGGCAAAGATGTGGCGGACTTCCGCGACGGTGCGGTTCTTGTTGTCGGTCATGACTTCGACGAGCATGGCGACGCCGTTCGGGCCGTAGCCTTCGTACAGTAATTCATCGTAGCTGACGCCTTCGATCTCGCCGGTACCGCGCTTGATTGCCTTCTCGATGTTATCCTTGGGCATGTTGGCGTTACGGGCGTTGCCGACGGCGGTTCTCAGCCGGGGATTGCTGTCGATGTCTCCGCCTCCGTTACGGGCGGCAACGATAATCTCTTTGGCAAGACGGGTGAACAGCTTGCCGCGCTTGGCGTCCGCCGCTCCCTTCTTATGCTTGATCGAGCTCCATTTATTGTGTCCGGACATGGTGCCTCCGTATGGATTATTCCTGTTCTTTGTATTCGGCGATAACCTTCTCGGCGATCTCGTACGGTACGCGTTCGTAGTGCGAGAATTCCTGCTCGAAGCGTCCGCGGCCCTGGGTCAGGGACTTGAGTGCCGGGTAGTAGCTGAACAGTTCCGCCAGCGGAAGCTGCGCATTGAGTATCTGCTTTTTACCGGATTGCTCCATACCGAGTATCTTGCCGCGCCGGGTCGAGATGTCGCCCATCACGTCGCCCATGTATTCGTTCGGGATGACGATCTGCACGTTGTGGATCGGCTCGAGGAGGATCGGGTTCGCCTTGGCGAAACAGGCCTTCAGACACTGCGACGAGGCGATCTTGAACGCCATTTCGGAGGAATCGACATCGTGGTAGGAGCCGTCATAGACTTCCACGCTGATATCGACGACCTTGTAGCCCGCGATAACGCCGCGGTCCATGGTCTCGACCACGCCCTTCTCGATCGCCGGGACGAACTTGCTGGGGATGCGACCGCCGACGATCGAATCGATGAATTCGAAATGCTGACCGCGCTCGGACGGTTTGAGACGGAAATAGACTTCGCCGTACTGGCCGCGTCCGCCGGACTGTTTTTTATGGCGATAGCGCTCATCGGCCTTGCCGGTGATGGTCTCGCGATAGGGGATGCGCGGTGTGTCGAGAACCGCTTCCACCTTGAAGCGCTTCATGAGGTTCTTCACGATGAGCCCGACCTGCTGCTCGCCGGCGCCGGAGAGAATCTGCTCGTGCGTCTCGGTGTTGAGATCGAGGTTGATGGTGGGGTCTTCGTCCAGAAGGCGGTTCAGGGCCGCGCCGATCTTGTCTTCGTCGCTCTGGTTGGCGGCTTTGATCGTCTGCCAGTAGATCGGTGAAGGCAGCTTCGGTGACGGGAACTGATACTTCGCATTGTTCGGAACGAGCGAGTTCATGCCGCGCGCGAGTTTGAGCTTGACCAGTCCGCCGATCTCGCCTGCGCGAAGCTCGGTGGTGTCGGAGCGGTTCTTGCCCTGCACGTAGGATATGCCGCCGACCTTGTCCTTGCCGTCCTTCTCGGGGATGAACACGTCCATACCGCTCTTGAGGGTACCGGAGAGGACGCGCACGTACGCGATGTCGCCGATGTTCGGGTCGGCGAACGACTTGAAGATGTATGCGTAGAGGTCGCCGTCTTCAGAGACCTTGATCTTCTGAATCTTACCGTCGAAATCGGCCGATACTTCCGGATGATCCGCAGGGGAGGGAAGGTAATCGACGATCGCGTCCATCAGGGTATCGACGCCGACGTTCTTCATGGCGGAGCATGCGAATACGGGAATCACCAGACCGCTCTTGATGCCTTTTTTGACTCCGGTGGTCAGCTCTTCGTCGGTGAGTTCGCCTTCTTCGAAGTATTTTTCGAGCAGCGCGTCGTCGGTCTCGGCAACCGCTTCCATGAGCTTCATGCGGGATTCTTCGACCATGTCGGCCATATCCGCGGGGATATCGGTCGCCTTGCCGTCGATGAATGCCTTGCCCTTGACGATATCGACCACGCCGGTGAGCGTGTTTTCTTTACCAATGGGGATAATCAGCGGCGCGGGGATAATATCCGAGTTTTCCTGGATCATGTCGATCGCCTTCTGGTAGTCGGCGTGTTCGTTGTCCAGCCGGTTGACGATGATCGCTTTGGCGATGTTCTCGTTCTTTACCATCAGTTCCAGCGGTAGCTCGATACTGACGTCGTAGCTACCGGCGCCGTTCACGACCAGCAGTGCGGTCTCGACGGCGGTGAATCCGGCGATCTGCTCTCCGTAGAAATCGGGATAGGAGGGCGCGTCGATGATGTTGACGCGGTTGTTCTTCCAATCCAGGTGTCCCATGGAAAGCGTGATCGACATCTTCTTTTCGATTTCTTCCGCGTCGAAGTCCATCACGGTGTTGCCGTCATCGACCTTTCCGATGCGTGTGGTAGCCTTGGCGTTGTAGAGCATGTGTTCGATCAGCGTGGTCTTGCCGGAGCCGCTGCCGCCCACGAACAGGATGTTACGAATGTTTTTCATATCGTAGTTTTTCATAAGTGCCTCGTTGTTTCCTTTCTATTTATTATCAATGATTCTTTGATCCGGCTTGAATCGTTCCGGTGAACACTCTTCACACGGAACACGAAGCGCATCAGTCAGTTCCATATTCACAACCTTCCCGGAAAATGCTCCCGAAAACGGAAATGGCGCAAGTTTGCAATTTTTCAGAGACGCGTTTTCTTGTCAAACTATTCCGTTGAAAGAATTAGCGAAGACTCAATTGCGATATTTCGTCCAGAAATGGCGGATCAGGAGGTATCCGATGATGAACTGCGCCATCCACGCGATGAAGTCGATCAACAGATTACCCGCGCTGAATGGCTTCTGGAAAAGTTGCCAGTCGAACACGAAGAAGTAGTAGAGCATGCTCTTGAGAAAGTAGAGAATCAGAATGGTGACGATAATCAGTAAAATTCGTTTCATAGCTTATCCTTTGTTATTACGCTCATCCTGACCTTCTCCCGCAAACGGGAGAAGGAATGATAAGGTTCTGTCCGGCATAGCTCCCTCGCCCGCTTGCGGGAGAGGGTTGGGGTGAGGGCTTATTTCAACAGCATCGCCTTGCGGATCCGGGTCTGGTCGCCGTGCTCGATCCGAATGAGATAGATGCCCGATGCGACCGGTTTGCCGTCTTGATCGACTCCGTTCCAGCGGAAAGAGTTCGCGTCGTGGCTTACCGCGCGATGGACCAGCCGTCCGCGCACGTCGAAGACGCTCAGCCTGGTTTCGCCCGGCGTGGCGATGTCGTACGACACGGTCAGCTCGGGATTGAACGGGTTGGGATAGCAGGACATCCGTAAGCTCGACGCGGTCTCCGACATGGTCTCGTCATCTGTCGCGTAGGCGTGCAGAACGATTTCCTCGTAGTGGTCGCCATCGTCGATTTCGAAAGTGCCTTCGTATGGCATGTAGAGAAAGTGGTTGACCGAGACATTGTATCCGCCGTTCAGCAGCGGTACCGAGAATGCGCCGGTCGAGTCGGAGGTCGTGACGGCGAAATCGGAGGTGTCTTCCTGGTTGGTGATAAGGATGGCGGCGTTTCCGATCGGGTTATCCTGCGCGTCCATGACGATTCCCTCGAAATTTCCGTCCGGTTGCAGATAGAGGAAATTGATCCCGCCGATATGCCCATCGACCTGGATCGTCTGCATGTCGGGCGCGACGTAGTTACCCTCCATGTCCAGCATGCTGAGCACGCCGACCATGCAGGACGCGTTTTCGACGTCGTCCGGGACGTAAATCTGGTACGTTCCCAAGAAGCCGGTCATCTCGGAGAGGATGTAGTGCCCCTGCTGCATGTAGGCGAGGAATTCTTCCAGCGAGAAGTTCTCGATCAGCTCCATGACGTCCTCGATCCCGACGTTGTAGAAGCAATAGACCAGCGCGCCCGGAACGGGCAGGTCGATCCACGTTCCTTCCGTGGTGACACCGCCCGAGATCGAGTAGTCGGAGTCGAGCTGCTCGAACTGGAGCGTAACCGAATCGGAGATTCCCTGGTCGGTCAGGGTAACGACCACCGATGCCGCTTCCGGGATGGAGACGAAGTTGTTCAATCGCATCACGAATACGCCGTCCTCGCCGGTTTGGTCCATAGCACCGCCGTCTTCCAGCGGTTGATCCTGCGAGTCCAGCGCGGGAACCTCGAAGCCCATGAGGTCGATCGTGATCGAATAGTCCGCCGCGCTTCCGACAGCCTCGAACTCAAAATAGACCTCGACCGAGTCGCCGACCGAGACGATCGCGTTTTCCGCGCCGTTGATCGTGAAGTTGTGTGCCGCGCTCAAGAGCGTCGCCAGCATCAGCATCCATATTGCAATGTGCAGTCTTTTCATGATGACTCCTGTTCGGTTTGTTCCATGGTGCGCTCGATGAATCCCGCGTGAAACGGTCGCGAGCAAATCCCAATCTTCAGAATGGTATGTTTACAATGGGTGTCAATGATTATTTCATCAGGGGTGCATCCATCGTGTTGAACCTTATTCTGCGGATAAGAAAAAACCCCCGGAAGGGATGTCCGGGGGTGTATCGGTGGTTGTTATCTCGATATTTCTTTGCGAGCCGGTTGCTGTTCCGTACTGCGGGTTTCCTCATCGATGTGCGAGGTTACCATGTAGAATTTCCGTGCCCGGTTCGCGTTGGCTGTCCATGTGGTATTATCGAAGGTTCCGTGCGTGTTTTCGGCAAAAATACCGTGTGGTTGATTTCCGTCGAATACGCGGTAGCAATCAACGTATGGCACGATGTCCCACGTGATATGGACTTGACCGTTCACGACGGTAATGACGACATTCTCCGGTGATGCCGGTGCGACAGGCGTGCCTTCTTCCCATGAGAGCAGAGGATAGGCGTTGTTGTTGACGCCGTCGAGCTTCCAGAAGTTGTCGGTGCCGTTAAGAGTTTCGCCCATGAAATCCCATCCGGCTGCCATGAAGGTGTCGAGGTCTTTCATGTCGGCAGTGGGCAGTCCGGTTCCGGCGGCGCTGGTCGTCATGCCGGATGCCTCGGTGTCGTAGAAGCAGTTTCGGACAACGCAGTTCTCTCTGGCTGCGATGAATCCGCCGGGGTCTAAAGTACCTGTCACTTCTCCCGTACTGAAGCATCTTCTGATCGTGCTTCCATCGGTTCCGTCTCCGACGAAACCGGCGCTGTAAACAAAACTATCTACGTCTCCGGTACTGTAGCACTCCTCGACCGTTGTGCCTGCTATTTGTCCGAAACAACCTCCCGTATTGAATTGCCCGAAGATTTCTCCCTTGTTGCAGCAGGAATAAATCTCTGTACTGACCGCTTCACCGGCAACTCCACCGCCATTGGAATGAGATGAAGTAATCGTGCCCAGATTGCAGGAATTCAGTATTAATCCGTAGAGCTGTTTTCCGCAAATACCGCCGATCCCCTGCCAGCCTTCGACCGGTCCGGTATTGCAGCAATCGTCGATATTCGTTTCCTGACTCCATCCGACGATACCTCCGATATGGGTGTTTCCGATAACATCCGCTGCGTTGTGGCTTCCGGTAATCGTTGAGATTATGCTCATGCCGGCGATTCCGGCGCAATACAAGTCTTGACCCGTTATCTGTCCAGAGACGTAGCATGCATCGATTGTGGATTCTTCGATTCTACCGGCAAGACAGCCGCTCTCGGAATCTCCACGGATCGAGCAGTTTGTCAGCCGGACGTTTCGGATGGTTCCGTACACGACATATCCGAACAGTGCCTGGTTGGGGCTTCCGGAACGATCGATCGTGAATCCGTCGATCGCGTAATCCTGTCCGTTGTACGTTCCCATGAAGTAGCCGGCGCTTGTGCCGATTGGGTCCAGCCCTTTACCGTCGTTGTAGGATGCGCTTATCGAAGCGTCGATGTCCGCGGTCTGGATGAAATGGGACGACAGGATATCCGATTTGCAGCTCATCCAGTAGAGGTGCGAGAAGTCGGAGATTTGATAGGGGTCTTCCGTGGTGCCGCTTCCCATGGGTAGTCCGGGATAGGTGTTGTCATATCCCTGCCAGCTCAGGAACGGGTAGCCGTTGTTCTGGTCGGGATTGATGCCCCATATATCCGCAGTGCCGTTATCCGATTCGCCCATCATATCCCAATTGTTGAGGTAGTAAGATACATACGACTTCATCTCGGCGGTTCCCATTGCGATTGCCATGTTGTTGGTGGTGTTTCCCGCCAGGTCTTTGTCCCAGATACAGTTGCTGATGGTTGACGGTGACGCGTGGGCAAAGATGAATCCCGCGTTCATGCTCGTGAACGTGTATGCGCTGAAGCAGTCGATCAATTCGTCATACGGTTGTACAGTGTAGAGGAATCCGGCAGACGATCCGTAGTCGGAAGTCATCGTGCCCCGGCAGTAGCAGTTCTGCGCGAAGAGGTATCCGTTGGATGAGCCGAAAAAGCCGGCGCCAACATTATAGACCGAGACGTCCATCAGAGCGTAACATCGCTCGACCGAAGTGCTGGCGATTCTTCCGATGAAGCCACCGGCGCAGAAGGCGGTAATCGTTCCGGAGCAGCTTGACTCGAGGATCTGGCTGGAGCTGCTTGCGCGCCCGATCAGTCCGCCTGCGTTTTCGTTCGCGCTGACCGTAATCACGCTCGAGCAGCTTGTGACGAAGGATGCCGTGCAATACCCGATCAATCCGCCGACATCGTCGTAGCCATTGATGGTTCCCAATGTCGCGCAGTTCTCGACGGTGGTTTCTTCCGCGATTCCGGCCAGCAGACCGAGCTGGTTCGATAGCGATGTTATCGAGCCTCCGGCAGAACAGCCGGAGATGTTCGAATCGTATGCGTAGCCGACGAGTCCGCCGGTGTGTCCTGCGCACGAGATTTCGAGGTTCGTCAGAAGTACATTGCTGATATTGGCTCCGTTCAGGTACCCGAAGAATCCCTGGTATCCGACTGCACGGTCAACGAACAGGCCATCGATAGAATGCGTCTGTCCGTCGTAGTTGCCGGTGAAATTGGTTGCGTCGTTCCCGATTGGCGTCCATCCGCTGCCGTTGTCCCACTGGCTGGTAACGCTGAGGTCGATATCTTGTGTCTGGACGAAAAACTTGTCCCATACACCGCTCGAACTTGCCAGCCATTTCAGGTGGGCAGCCGTAGAGATTTGATAGGGATCGCCTTCCGTTCCGGAGCCTGTTGGCGCTTCCGGATTACCGGCCATGTGTGTGTAGCCCTGCCACATGAGAAACGGATAGCCATTGTTTTCCGATGCGTTGAGTCCCCATATATCGTCTTCGCCGTTGCTGATTTCTTCGGCGAAATCCCATCCGGCGTTGTAATAGGTCAGAAGGTCTTGCATCTCGGATGTAGTCAATCCCGTGCCGCCGTTGCTGGTGCTTAAGCCGGACAATTCGGTATCCCAGAATGAATTGAGGACTTGCGGTGAGTTGAAAAGGTCGCAGACGAATCCTCCATAGTTTTGTGATGATCCTGTTATCGTACAGGCGGAGTAGCAATTCTCGATTGTGCTGGTGTCCTTCATCTGCGCCGCGAATCCCCCGGTACTATTCGTGCAGAATGCGATCGTCCCTTGATTGTACGAATTGGTGATCATAGACGATCCTTCCGTTTTCCCGACAAAACCTCCAACGTAACCGCAACCGACCGTGATATCGCTGATACAGAAGCAATTATTGATCTCGGAATCGTCCATTGCATTCACGAATCCCGATCCTTCACCATTCCCCGTTACTGTGCACGCCGCACTGGAGTTCTCGATCAGCGTGTTATTTATGATTGATCCGGCAAATCCCCCACTTTCGTAAAATGAGTCCACGGATCCACTTGCAATACATCCGGTAATTGTCGAAGCGCCGGCTTTACCGACATGACCGCCGACATTGAATCTCCCGTATATTGTGACATTCGTCTCGCAATCCTGAATCGTGCTTGAATTGGAAACGATGCCTGCCAGGCCGCCGACATTGGTGTCTCCATCCATTATCTCGCCGGTTACTTTGCAGTTCAGGAAATAGGTGTTGTTGGCCGATCCGACAAGTCCACCGACTCGTGTGGATCCGTCAATGCTCACGTTGATCAATCTCAAGTCGTGGATCATGGCGCTTTGTGCATAGCCGAACATGCCCTGATTGTTTGTGTTTGTCCTGTCGATATGCAGGTTGGATATTCTGTATCCGTTCCCGTCGTATGTTCCGGTGAATGGGAGGTTGCTGTGTCCGATGGGTCTGAAACCATCTCCGCCAGTCCAGTTCTGCGTATCGTCGGCATCGATGTTCGACGCCATCCTGAAATACTTGTCCCAGGAATCGACATGAGAGCTGACCCAGAGCAGATGATCGAGCTGCGTGATTACGTACGGGCTACTTGATAATCCGTCCCCGCCAGGTTCTGTTCCGGCAGGAGGAAAATGTTCGTGGCCTTCCCAGGCGGGGAAGGGGTAGCCATCGTTATAAAGCCCATTCATGCCCCAAAGGTCGTTTGTGCCATCATCCGTCTCGATCATGAAATCCCATGCCTGGCTTTGGTATATTTCCATCACCTTCATGTCGGAAGAGCCAAGACCCAAACCTCCGGAACTCGTAGCTTGTCCTGACGTATCTATATCCCATAAACTGCAAAGAATAAGCGTATTATCGGAATATCCGACAAGTCCGCCGGTAGCTGTCGATCCGTTTACCAGACCGGTGCTATAGCAAAATTGAACAGTGGAAGCTTGATTCTCGCCAAGCAAGCCACCGATGTAATTCGTGCCGGTTACCGTACCGCGAGCATAGCTGAATTCGATGACCGTATTGTTGTTTGTTTTACCGACCAAACCACCGGTATAGGTCGCTGCCGTTACAGAACATATACTCCAGCATTGCGAGATGCTGCTGCTGTAGCGAAGGAAGCCGACGAGGCCACCTGTTGTTGCAGCTCCGGTTATCGATCCGGAGCTGTAGCAATTGATCACATTCGTCGAACCAATGCATAAAGACGCGATCGCACCAACCCTTGTGTCTCCCGTTATCGAGCAGTCGGTGACTCCAAGATTCTGGATCGTAGCGCCGTTGACTCGTCCGAACAGGCCCTGATCGTTCGCGGCACGATCGATGAACAGATTTTCGATTTCGTATGAATCACCGTTGTAAGTGCCGGTGAACTCTGTTGTGTTATTACCGATCGGTGAGAATCCCTCATCACCGTTCCAGCTCGATGTTGTGGTTGCATCGATGTCGGCGACCTGAATGAAGTGACTTGACCAGCTTGTGGAATTCGAACTAAGCCATAGCAGATTGTTGAGCGTTTCGATTTCGTAGGGGCTTGACGACGTCCCCGCCCCGAATGGCTGGGTACCATCAGCGAACAAGAGGCTAGAAGTTAGTAAGAAAAGAATGATCACAAAGCAACGCACCATAGTAACCTCCTTTGATTGCATCATTATAGGGTGGATTAATGAAACGCGTCAAGATTTTTAATAATGAATGGGGTTCATGAACTGGTGGGGGTGTCCGAAGCAGGATGGGCAGGATAAGGGAAATGAACAGGATGGGGAGGTGGTTGTTTATAGGTGGTCACCCGCCTGCATCTTCGTCCGATCCCGCCTTTGCCGTGAATATACCGCAAATCCGAGCTACCGGACACGAGAATTGATTTGCGGAACACCACGGCAAAGGCGCGAAGCGAACAAATCTGCTATGCGGAGGTTACAGGAGCTTCGACGATTCGGTCGGACGCGGGGTCTTGATAACCAGGATACGTAGTGTGCTTTCCGACTGGTTGTGCCAGCAGTGCGGGATATTCTTCGGGCTTTCGATAAGGGTATCGCGCGTCACCTCGAGGCTCTCCTCGCCGACATCCACGATGCCACGGCCTTCCAACACGTAGAACACGACATCTACCGGGGTGATATGCCGGATCAGCGATTCGCCCGGTTCCAGCGTGATGTGCACGACCTGCGCGTGCTCCGAATCGTGCAGTTTACCGACCTTCACCTTGTGCGGTGTGTCGATGTGCTTTGCCATTTTGTATGTGTTGATGATCATGATATATCCTTTTTACGCCGCCCGGAGGTCAGCGCCTACTCCTTTGGATCAAACTTCTGAATGTGGTACGGAGTAACTCTTCCGAATGTTTGATTCATCGCTGTAACAGCCACAATAAACCAACATTCAGAAGAGACTCCGTCACATTCGGAAGTTGGTTTATCTTCCTGTCATCATGTTTTCGACGTCCGACTGGACATCGCCGATGGGCTTGATATCGAAATTTTCGACCAGCACTTTCGCGACGTTGGGCGAGAGGAATGCCGGCAGGGTCGGTCCGAGACGGATACCCTTCACGCCGAGGAAGAGCAGCGCCAGCAGCACCGCGACGGCCTTCTGCTCGTACCAGGCGATGTCGAAGGAGATGGGCAGGTCGTTGATGTCGTCCAGCCCGAAGACCTCCTTGAGCTTGAGCGCGATAACCGCCAGGGAATAGGAGTCGTTGCACTGCCCGGCGTCCAGCACGCGCGGGATACCGCCGATGTCGCCCAGGTCGAGCTTGTTGTAGCGATACTTGGCGCAGCCGGCGGTGAGGATGACAGCGTCCTTGGGCAGCGCTTCGGCAACGTCGGTGAAATAGTTGCGGGCCGGGAATCTTCCGTCGCACCCCGCCATGACGACGAATCGCTTGATCGCGCCGGATTTGACCGCGTCAACCACCTTGTCCGCCAGTTGCATCACTTGGTGATGCGCGAATCCGCCGACGATGTGCCCGGTCTCGATCTCAATAGGCGGTGCGCACTTTTTTGCCAATTCGATGATCTCGGTAAAATCCTTCTTTCCGCCTTCAGGACGGCCCGGGATGTGCTTCACGCCAGGGTAACCGACCACGCCGGTGGTGAAGATGCGATCCTTGTAGGCATCCTTCACGGGGATGATACAGTTTGTGGTCATGAGGATGGGGCCGTTGAAGGACTCGAACTCCTCGTTCTGCTTCCACCACGCGTTGCCGTAGTTGCCGACGAAATGATCGTACTTCTTGAAGGCGGGGTAGTAGTTGGCGGGAAGCATTTCGCTGTGGGTATAGACATCGACGCCGGTACCTTCGGTCTGTTCGAGAAGCTCCTGCATGTCCTTGAGGTCGTGGCCGGAGATCAGGATGCCGGGATTGTTGCGGACGCCGATGTTGACCTTCGTCAGCTCGGGATTGCCGTAGGCCTCTGTGTTGGCTTGATCGAGCAGCGCCATCGTGTTGACCGCCATTTCGCCCGTTTTGAGCGTGAGGGCGACCAGATCGTCGAGAGGCAGGTCTTTCGTGGTGGCCGCCATCGCCTCGATGATGAAGTTGTAGATGTCGGGATTCTCTTTGCCCAGCACGACGGCATGTTCGCCATACGCGCAAATCCCCTTGACTCCGTAGGTGATGAGCTCGCGCAGAGACCGGATGTCCTCGTTTTCGGTGTCCAGCACGCCAACGATCTGTGATTTGGCGACGATCGCCTGTTCGTCATCCGCGAACCATGCGGCACAATCCGGTAGATTGCCTGCGATATTGTACTTCTTCTTCAGCCCGTCGCGCATCTCGAGCGCGGACTTGATCTGCATCAGCAGGTCGTTGCGGTCGAAGTTGGCGTTGGTGATGGTCTTGAACATGGAGACCATGAAGAATTTTCCCGTCGCGGGATCGACCGGCTGACCCGATTTCTCCTGGATCACGGCGGCGCCCTTGAGCGTGTAGATCAATAAATCCATCATGTCGGCAGCTTCCGCGGGTTTCCCGCAGACGCCTTTCGCGAATCGACAGCCCTTGTTTCCGGCTGTTTCCTGACACTGGTAACAGAACATAGTTCCTCCTTATGCTAAGTTTCCGTTAATGGTTACAATGTGTAGTCTGACAAACAGGTTTTACCGGCTGCTTCCAGCGCTTTGCGGACAATCCCCGATATATGCGCCGAGACCGTCACAGAGGTAGTCGCCCACCAGTCGTGCCTTACCGTCGATGAGTTGCAACGCGCCTTCGGGACAACCCGGTATGCAGGCTCCGCAGCCGTTGCATTTCGTATCGTCGATCGATATGATTTTTCGTTTCATCTATGTTCTCCATTTATGCGAGTGAACGCTCACTAACGTTGGTTTGCAAAATCAATGGCGTCGTTCACCCCTTGTTTTTCAGCTTTTTAAAAGGATTCTCAGTGATTGGATCAGGGATTTGCCTTCATCCACCAGGTTGAATTGATGGTTTTCGAGGGTCCAGCGGGTGACCAGCAGTCGCAGTGCGCCGACGGTCATGACGAAGATGTGGTCGAAGGCGAGGTCGTTTCGAATTTGATGTTGATCGAGGGCCTGTTGCAGGCAGCTACGGACGAACATGCGATGGTGCTTCATCATGTCGAGCATCATGCCGGTCAACTCGCTGTCCAGCTTGAAATTGGCTTCGCACATGAGCACGGCTGCCCAGTCGGGATTTTCTGTGAAATACCGGAACCGCATGGCGAAGAAAGCGTCCAGCTTGTCGATACCGGTCAGGTTGCGATGCTCGATCTCCTCGTGGATGCCGTTCATCGTGTCCTCGAATGATCGGATGATGGTCGCGAGGATGCCTTTCTTGCTCTCGAAGTGACGATACAACGCCGGTTCGCTGAATCCGATCGCATTCGCAAGCCTCTTGATGGTGAGGTTTTGCACGCTGCTTTCGGCGATCAGCTCGACTGCTTTTTCGATGATCTCTTTTTGACGCTCGGTCAGTTCCATTTTTACTCCACTTTCGCTATTTCGCTTCGCGAAAGCCGATTGTTGAAAATATATCCGCTAACATGATTTCGCTGCGCGAATTCACAACGCTCATGTTTTCGTTTTCGCTTCGCGAAAGCCGATTGTTGAAAATATATCCGCTAACATGATTTCGCTGCGCGAATTCACAACGCTCATGTTTTCGTTTTCGCTTCGCGAAAGCCGATTGTTGAAAATATATCCGCTAACATGATTTCGCTGCGCGAATTCACAACGCTCATGTTTTCGTTTTCGCTTCGCGAAAGCCGATTGTTGAAAATATATCCGCTAACATGATTTCGCTGCGCGAATTCACAACGCTCATGTTTTCGTTTTCGCTTCGCGAAAGCCGAAAATAGTTAGTTAATACTCACAAACAAGATATTTCAAGATGCTTGGGATGTCAAATGTTTTTTGTATCTTTCTATCCTGGGTACTCAGATGTCTCGTCTGTATATGGAACCAACTTCTGAATGTCCGAGCCTGCGAGGTCTTCCGAATGTTGGTTTTGTCTGAAGCAGGATAGACTGGATAAGGGAAATCAACAGGATGGGGAGGTGGTCGTTTGATGGATGGTCACCCGCCTGCATCTTCGTCCGATCCCGCCTTTGCCGTGAATATACCGCAAATCCGAGCTACCGGACACGAGAATTGATTTGCGGAACACCACGGCAAAGGCGCGAAGCGAACGAATCTGCTATGCGGTGGTTCGGGTTGGTGCGCGGTAGCCAGGGCTCACGCCTGTGATTTTGCTTGCAAAATCGAATCCCCCATGTGGGCTACCGTCTGTCGTTCCTGCGGAACTCGGAGGCGGCACGCTCTCTATCCGGATTATTTCCTTTATCCTGTCTATCCTGCTTCAGAAATTCCTTGACTTCCCACACCCATCCATTAACAGAAAGTAAATCCAGCGGGGGAGAACGATATGGCAGAGTGGGCTGATTACAGAGTCGAGATACTCGATGAACCTTTCGTGCGACCAGCAATGGGTGATTGGCCGGAGACGGTGTTCGAGAAAACGGCGCGAGTGCATTTTCTGGATGAACGAGAGAAAGAGTACGAGACGATCGATTATGCTTTCGTGGATCCCGATGATGTTCTTGCTGATGTTCATGCGGGGAAGGAGATTAATCTGAGGCGATGCTATGTGAAGGATTTAGCACTCAGATACAACATAAGGGACTATAGAAAGAATGGTCCCAAACAAATCAATCTTCGATCTGCAGGAAACGCCTTTTTCGATGGAGGGCTTGACTTAGCTTACGCAGCCCTACCTGAAGGAGATAAATCATTTTCTGATTCGTATTTTGTGTCAGGCTGCACAAACTTCGGTTCGGTAAGGTTCGGGAATGGTTATGCCGATTTCAGCGGCTGTAGATTTATTGGTGAAGAAGTAGGTTTTAGTGGTTCAAGCTTTGGTGATGGAACGGTTGATTTTGAATTTGCCCAATTTCGTTGCGACTTTATTAATTTCTCCGGAACCGATTTTGGGGATGGTGAAGTCGTTTTTGATGACGCAAACCTCGAATCCAAAAGAATTATTTTCGATCGTTCAGACTTTGGAGAAGGGCTTTCAACTTTTTGGAGGACCAATTTTAGTAATTGCCAAGTTTTTTTCACAGGCTCATCTTTTGATGGACTATCAATGTATTCAATGGATATAAACAGTAAAATTTGCTTTGATGAGATAGACGCTGAATATATCATATTTCATTGCATCACTATTTATGACAATCTTACATTTGTTGGCGCGAAAATGAAATGCATAGAATTTAGAGATTGTTTAATTCATCAATATCTTGATATCAATTGGAATGAGAATAACCTTTCTTCGGCAATTGAATCTATTAAAGAACAAGATAAACTATACGAAAATGATGAGTTAACTTGTTTGTCTGATTCAGGAAAACACCACCGCGCAGCCGAAACCGCCCTCCTTCTCAAAGAAAACTTCCGCAAGATGGGGCGCTACGAGGACGAGGATTGCGCGTACTACACATACAAGAAGCACGATATCCGGGCGGAGCATTGCGGGAAATCGTTCTGGAAAAGGATGTTCGACAAGCCCGGCTTCTGGTTCAAGCTGCTGGTTTACGAGCTCATCGGCGGGTATGGAACCCGGCCGGTGAGGATATTCTATACAATGCTTGCAACGGTCGGCATTTTCGCACTCATATATCATATCATCCTGGCGTATGGCGGCACAATCAAGAATCTGTCGTGTGGTGGCATCTTCGACTGGAAAGCGTTGTCATGTTCTCTCTATTTCAGCGCGATCACATTCCTCACCATCGGTTACGGCGATCTGTCGCCGGCGCACTGGCTGATACGAACGCTGGCCAGCATCGAAGGTCTCATCGGGCTGCTGTTGATATCCTATTTCACGATCGCGTTTTCACGGAAGGTGCTACGGTAGGGACACTCACCCCTGTCCCCTCTCTTTGAACAAAGAGAGGGGTACGGCCATGTATGATGTTTGTCTATATGCAGGATTCGTGTCTGGCGTCCCGTTTTCTCTAACCCCTCTCTTGATCCCAAGAGAGGGGCCGGGGGTGAGTTTATTCCTCTTCCTCCACGCCAAACATCTTTTTGACTGAGGTTCCGACTCCCTTCACCGCGCCCCAGGTCTTCTTTCCGCTCATTACGATGAGGTCTTTGTAGATGCGCTGGGTGACGTCGGAGAGGATGTTGCGGGTGGTGCTGGCGATGGTCTGCACGGCGGGGAAGAGCTCGCTCTGTTTCTCGATGTGGAGCACGGTGCAGTAGCGCTCGGTGATGAGCGAGATGCGCGTCAGGAGGGCCGCGTTGACCATCCCGTCGGCGAGGGAGGAGAGCACGATGTTCGCGCCGGGCAGCTTCTTCATGCCGTCGGTGGCGTACTTGGAAAAGAGCTCGGTGATGAAGTACTCGACGCCCTCGGAGCCCGCGATCATGGTCGAGAGCATGACCAGCCTGCCGATGGAGAGCAGGTCGCGGTTGGTGACTCTGCCGTGGTAGAGCTGGAAGAATTCGCGCACCATATTGATGCTGGCGGTGAGCATGAGAAAGGCGTCAATGAAGCCGTTCTGTGACAGGCTGGTGCTGTAGAACAGCGAGGTGACGTAGCGCTTGCGGATGCGTTCTCCCTCCTTCTTGAGCTCCTTCACGACCGCATTGTAACCCGCCTCGTCCGCGGTGATCACGGAGAAATCGAATTGCTGCGCGGTCAGGTACTTGTTGTCTCGAAATTTGGTCAGGCGCTTCTCGATCAGGATGGGCACGCGCGCGCGGTCCTTCGCGGGCGGCTCATTGGGACGCAACATCAGCATCTTGAACAGGGGGATCAGTACGAAATAGATCGTTGCCGCCGCCAGCAGGATGAGGAATCCGTAACCCGCCCACGGATGCAGCAGGTAGAGCGAGGTGTAGAGCTGAAGGAATTCCTTGATCACGAAATAGATCAGAAAGAGCGAGAAGAAAAACAGGATGCGCTGGATGGTTTTCATAGTTCCTCCCGTTTATTCGGGGAATTTCGGTGCTTTGGAGACGAGTCCCGCCGCATCGAATATGACATACACCTTCTTCGAGAAATTCCACTGGTATTTCCAAAGATTCTTCTCCGGAATCTCGAAGCGTGAGTCGAGCGGAAAACCCAACGTGCGGATGACCGCCTCCTTGCACATACCGGGCAGAACCTTTCCCTGCGCGATGTTCAGCCGTTCGGTGTCGGTGAGGTTCGCGGTCAGTTGGTCGAAGGTCTCCGAGGTGAACATGCGGCGCAAGAGGTCTTCCATCGCAAGATCCTCGTCGTCGTCGCGGTCGATGACCACGCAAAAATACTTGCCACGCACCTGAAACGAGACCTCCGGATCGTTGCTCGTGCTGATATCGTCGATCACGTCGAGTTTGTCGATGCGCGTCCCGGCGGGCAGGAATCTGCCCTCGATGCGGTTGATCGATTCGATGTGATCCGGGTCGGTGTACCACAGGTTGTGCGCCAGATACCAGGTTTTGCTCTTGTCCAGCTCGTGGTCCGCGCAGAAAATCGAGCCTGCGAGCATCGCTAGCGTGATAATGAATATAAAACTCTTCATCGGACGATCCCTTCAATTCTTGTTGTTCTCTATCGGTCCGCCAAGCTCCAGCCTGGCATCTCCCATTGTTCTCTATTGGACCGCCAAGCTCCAGCTTGGCATCTCTTGTTGTTCTCTATTGGACCGCCGAGCTCCAGCTTGGCATCTCCCATGTCAGTCTTGAATTCAAGTCAAATTTTTCCGGTACAATAATCCGAAATGAAATCATGGCATTCCTTGCCAAGCTGGAGCTTGGCGGACCATTTCGAATGCCATGCATTCCTTGCCAGGCCGGAGCTTGGCGGACCATTTCGAATGCCATGCATTCCTTGCCAGGCTGGAGCTTGGCGGACCATTTCGAATGCCATGCATTCCTTGCCAGGCCGGAGCTTGGCGAACTATTTCGAATGCCATGCATTCCTTGCCAAGCTGGAGCTTGGCGAACTATTTCGAATGCCATGCATTCCTTGCCAGGCTGGAGCTTGGCGGACCATTTCGAATGCCATGCATTCCTTGCCAGGCCGGAGCTTGGCGAACTATTTCGAATGCCATGCATTCCTTGCCAGGCTGGAGCTTGGCGAACCATTTCGAATGCCATGCATTCCTTGCCAGGCCGGAGTTTGGCGGATAATTTCGAATGCCGGATGCACAACACATCCCCTGTTACTTCTTTGTTTGCACGAAGCCGCGAACGGCGGGTGAAAACACGCTCTGGTCGTGCTCGGTCAGGAACAGGATGGCGATATCTTTCTGTCTCTGCGCGTCCTGGGTCAGTTCCAGTCGTCGCAGTTCTGCGTAGCCGGCGGCGAGCTCGTTCGTGTAGGTCATTTCGAGTAACGTCAAGGCGTCTTCCGCGCGACCGCTCAGGATTGCCCAGTCTGCCGCCTGGATCAGATAAAACTCGTTCTGCGTGCGTTCGTAGAGGGTCTGGAGCTTCTCGAGCGCGGTATCGAACCGGTAGAGGTTGAACGCGCGGAAGGCATCGAGGAACAGCGCGCGGTCGTCACCCTCGAGGTTGGACATCAGGTGCGAGATGGCGAGCGCGTCGTTGACCTTCTCCTGTCCCGCGCTGCGGATGATCATGTCGTTGAGGGTGGAATCGGCGCGGCTATCGGCTTGCAACGTGTAGGCGAGAAAGCGATAGTAGAAGCTCATGGTCTCGGCGTCGGAGCCGGGCTTTTCGCCGCGGAGGATTTGCTGCATCTTGTTCTCCGCCTTGTCGAACTGTTCGTTCATCAGGAGCAAATGGACGGTCTCGAACTGGATGCGTTTCTTCTCTCGCTGGTTCATGGTAAAGTCTTCCGCTTCTTCCAGGTACCCTATCACCTTGTCGGACTCCTGTTGCCGGATCAGGGCGAGGTTCGCCAGCAGTTCGCGGCAGGTGCGGTTGGCGTCGATGCGGTGACGGTTGACGCCGGTTTGGAGCTGCTTGTTGTCGCGGATTTCCAGCAAAATGTTCTCGGCGGTGTCGAGGCTGTCCCGCGCGATGGCGATCTTTGCCAGCATGATGCGTGCGTCGGCGGTCTTCAGGATGTTCTGCACCTTTTGGATGTAATTGTTGAAACCGCGTTGCGCCAGATCGAGGTCACCGGCGGCGAGTCGCTCGCTGGCGAATTGCAAGAGTTTGTCGGGTGCGAGATCGCGATAGATGGCAAAAGCCTTGTCCAGGTCTCCCGATTCCACCAGCGCTTGCGCGTAGAGTTCGATCAGGAGCGGATTCCCGCTGTCGATGGCGTTTTCGCGGATCACGGACAGCACCTCCGGCTTCTCCATGATCATCTCCATGAGCTTGCGGTTGACGTAGTGGTAGTAGCCCGGATTGTCCTCCATGTAGGCGAAGAGCTCCGGTATTGCCCTGTCGTACTGCCCGTTCGCCTGATAGACCCTCGCCAGTTCGAGGTTGTAGCCGTGCGAGCTATCGACCTCCCTCGCCTTCAGCAGGTAACGAATCGCGTTTTCGTAGTCGCGGAACGACTCGAACACGGAGGCGATCTCACCCAGCAGGACGATATCCTTCGGCGATGCCTTCGCCTGCTGCTCGGCGTAGTCCTTTGCGCGGTCGAACTCGTTGTCCAGCAGGAGGATGGATAGCCTGTGACGGACTTGCTTGTTCAGCGGAAGTGCGCTGCCGAATTCTTCCAGCGCCGCGCTTGCTTCCTCCGTTTTCGATTGCAGCAGCAGATTGCGGATCAGGTTTTCGACTGCCGGCGCGTGGTCGGGCCTGTCTCTGAGCAGCTCCCGGTAGATGCCGTTGGCGTCGTCGTACTGGCGTCTCAGCTCAAAGCTTCGCGCGCGCTGCATGTAGATTTTCGTGACGTCGTACTGACCGAGCAATGTCGATGCGACGAGGATAAGGATTGTTATCAGTGCAAAGCGTCTCATTCCGTGCCTCCGCGATCGATCGAGTCTTCGTTGAGTCGCCTGAGATATTCGAGAATCACGTCCTGATATTCGCGCGGGTATTCCTTATAATCTTCCTGCAAGAGCGCCCGGCGTCGGATTTCCTCGAACCGCAGCCGGAGGTCTTCGGGAAGCTCCCAGTCCTTTTCCTCGCCGGACTCCGCCTTGCGTTTCTTCGAGTACTCGCGGTCGTTGATCGATTTCTGCGCGTCCAGCATGCGTGACAGAATGCGGTTCTGCCGATCCACCAACTCCTGGTCGAGCCGGTTGTAGCGCAGGTCTTTAGCGACATCTTCGAGTTGCCGCGTGACATCCTCCAGTCCGGAGCCGCCCTTCAAGGCGTCGGGATTGTTTTGCAGCATACGGCGCATGTTTTCCGCCATGCGCTCCTCGTCTTCCGCCATGCGGCGCATCTCGGAACGCGCGTCGCCGGGAAGTTGTCCCTGCGATAGCATCTGCTGAAGAAGCTGTTGGGTGATGGAATTGAGCATCATCTGCTCGCCGCTCATCTGCTGAAGCTGCTGCATCAGGCTTTGCATGCCGCCGCCCTGACTCTGCGACATCGAGGATGCCGATTGCATCAGGTCGTAGATCATCAGATTGATCCCACTCTGGATGTCTTCGAGGAACGTGTTGATGCTGCTGTTCGGCTTGTCGTTCACGGAGGTGAACATCTCCTGATAGCGCTTGACCGTCATGGACGCGTCCGAGAAAAACTTGGGGTGCAGGTAGAGCGGAATCATGGGCACGGCGTACAGCTTCTGGAGCGTGAGTTGGATGCCCTCGTAGTTGGCGAGCTGCCGGTCGAGGATTGCGAACGGGTCGCGCAAGTATTGCTGACTGGAGCGCTCGTGCATCTGCGAGAAAAAGAGCAGCCGCGTGATGGTGTCTTGAAGGATGGTGCCGATATCTGTCTGCATTCCGCCCGACATCATCGACTGCATCTGCTTGAGCTTGTCCAGCATGGATTGCATCTTCTGGGAAGCACTCTGCTGGCTCTGCTGCGCCTGTTGCATCTGGTTCTGCTCGAGGCTCTCGGAACTCTCCTGGATATCCTGCGCGAGGCTGTCCTGCTTCATCATTTCCCGCAATTCTTCCATCATCTTCTTCAGCTCGCTGTCCTTTTGTTCGTCCAGCATCCCGTCGGTCTTTTCGATTTGCTCCTGGAGCTTGTCGAGCTTATCGCCGATCTGCTCCTGCTCCTTGCCGAGATTTTGAGGCGATTCCTCTCCCTTCTCGGTGCGCTCGTTGAGATCCTTCTGCATCTCGAACATCTCTTCGGCGATTTCTGCGGATTTCTGAAGCGCCTGTTCCTTCTTGATGTCCTCCAGCAGATCGATGGTCTGATCAAGCTTCTGCATGAAATCCTCCATGGAAAACTTCATCTGTTCCATCGCCTTCTGCACGTCGTCCATCTTCATGTTTTCCATGGCGTTCTGCATCTTTTCCATCGCCTCTTTGAGCTGCTCGTTGTTGATCTGCTCCATGAGTTCCTGGATGCGCTCCATCTTTTCGAGGGTCTCCTCCGACAGCGCGTCGTTCTGGTTGAACTTGTCCGCCAGTTCCTTATACTCCTGCGCGACATCCTCGACCTGTTTGTTGAGGTCTTCCTGCCGCTTCATCATCTCTTCCAGCGACTTCTGATCCTCCCAGTCGGCTTCCTCTTTCTTCATCAGCTCGCGGCGCTTTTCCTCGAACTCCTTCGCGAGGTCTTCCGCCTTCTCCCGGGCCTCTTCCAGCGCTTCACGCTTCTCTTCTTCCTGCGCCTCGATCTCCTCGTATATCTCCTCGATGGAGGGGAACCGCACCGTGTAGCGATCGCTGACGCCGACGTTGCTCTGCGGGGAGTAGTCGGTCAGCTCCACCCAATAGACCACGCGGTCGCCGGGCAGCATCTTCATGGGGGAGAGGTCGAAGGTGGTCTGGTAGTCGAGCAGCTTGCTCCCGATGCCCAGCCGAAGGTCGATCGCCTCTTCGCCGGCGCTGTTGAGGTCGTAGTGCAGACTGAGGTTCTTCAGCCCGAAGTCGTCCGCGCCGAGGATTTGCAGCGGCAACTGGTGATTCTGGCTCAAAATGGTATCTCTTCCCGGGTAGGCGATGCGCACCTCGGGAATCTTGTCGTCGATCGCGGTGATGCTCTTGACCAGCCTGCCCGATTCGTTACCCAGGAGGTCGATCATCTTGAAGTAGTAGGTGCCGTTGTCGTCGATGGGCACGTTGACTGAGAAGGTCGTGCGTCCCTGGCGTGTCAACTCCACTGTGGTGCCGCTTCCGAGCACGATGCGCGCGTCTTCGATGGGGTTGTTGGTCTCGACGGTGAGACCGGCGACGGTTCCCACGATTGCCTTCAGGTTGCCGTCCGTGTTCAGGTAGGTCTCCGGTTTCATGCCGGTGTATGCGGGGAAGTCGTAGCGGACGTCGATCTTCGTAACAGCCGGAAGCTCGAAGACTTCCACGCTGAACGTGTCGGACACCGCCCACGGATTTTTTACGTAATAGCGAAAACTCTGCTCGGTGTTGGTAAACTTCTTATAGCTGTCGATCATGGGTGTCTGGCGCCACATATCGCCGAGCGTGTAGAACAGGCCGTACTCGACCTGCGGCTCGGGATCGACGACCGTGATCTCGACGGTGTCGTTGCGCAGGATGGTCAGGTCGCCCGGTTTGACATCGATATGCGATCGGTGTTTGACCTGCGGATACTCCTTCATCTGGAAGGCTTTCCAGCTCGTCCCGAACGCCTTGGGACTGATGAAGATCGCGCTCAGCGTGACCACGAGGATCATGAGAGACGGTAAAAGGATCCGCTTCAGGCTGCGGGTATCGGGTTCGATATTTTGTCCGGTCGCCTTTTCGTCCGCGAGGTCGTAAACCCTTTCCAGCAGGGGATTGTCTTGTTTCTGACGTTTCAACTCGCAAGCATTCTGATAGGTGTCGTATTGGTCGTTGTTGGTTCGGTCGAGTTGCCGCGCTGCCTGAAGATCGGTGAGGAGGCTTCTCCATGCCTGCATGGCGAGGTAGATCAGCAGGAGTGCCAGCAGGATGCGGATGCCCAACGCCATCAGGAACATTGCACGCAGCTCGCGGATCAGACCTCCGCGCATCAGGATCACCTGGTAGCTGCCGTGGAAGACGCTGAACAGAACGAGCACGACCAGAGCCGCCAGGATCACGTAGTAGGTGATGCCAATCAGGTTCTGCTTGCGCCTTAGTGCTTCGATTTTGCGCTGGAATTCTCGTTCCATCTCGCTCCCTGTCTGATGTCGCCTTCTCGCAGGCGTTTTCCGAGTTCGTTCATCGCTTCCCGTTTCGACCCAGACGCGACAGCCACGCCGCTGCGGCGGACATTCGAGGTGAACAGCCGACTCACCACGATGTGCGCGTCCAGCTCGGGAAGCAGTTTTGTCAAAATGGTGAGGTAGTCGCTGGTTGTCAACGGGATAAACCCGTTTTCGCTTACGATCTTCTCCAGCGGCGTCTCGCGATAGACCACCAGTTGATGGAATTTCACCTCGTCGATCAGTCCGCAGGCGGATACCCAGCGCACGGTTTGCAGCATGTCATCGGCAGTCTCGCCCGGTATGCCGACGATCAAGTGCGCGCCGGTACGGATGCCGTATTGTTTGAGCGTATTCAGCGCCCGGACGGTATCTTCGTGCGTGTGACCGCGCCGCAGGAAATCGAGGCTCTTATCGTGGATGGTCTGCATCCCGATCTCGACGGTGACCGGTTTCTCCAGCCCCGCGAGCATGGTGCAAATATCCTCATCGACCCAGTCCGGTCGGGTGGAGACCGCCAGCTCAAATACATCCTGCTCATGTAACGCCGATTGGAAGATTCGTTTCAGCACGGAAATCTCGCCGTAAGTGCCGGTCTCCGCGTTGAAATAGGGTATCCATCCACAGTCGGCAAAGGTTTTGCGCATCCGCGCCGTCAGGGTTTGCAATTGTGTCCCAACATCTTCGGTGCTAACGGGATCGGTAAAGGTGTCGGGCCGGCAGAAGACGCAAGCGCCGTGCGGGCAGGGGATGCCTGTCGAGAGCGGCACGCGCTGCATACGGCGTCCGTATTTCCGTCGCATGTATGACGAATAGGTGTTGATATAATCACTGAGGTTCATTTGAAAGCGTGTCTTGGAGCTGCCGCATCTGTCCTTCGGCGATATCGACGAACTGTTTCGCGCCGATTTCGGTGAAGAGATCAATCGCCTTTTGCAGCTTCTCGACCGCATCGGGAAATTCTTTCTTCTCGACGTGGATCATCGCCCAGTTGAACCATGCGCGCCCCTCGCCGTCCTTGTCGCCGATCTCCTCGAGCATGCTCTGCTGTTTCGCGTAGTATTCGATGGCGCGTTCGAAATTATGCTCGGCCTTGGCGATATTGCCCAGGTTGCCGTAGGTGTGCGCGACGCCCTCGAGATCGTTCAGCTTCTGTTGCAATGCAAGGTTGTCGAGGTAGGTTTTTTTTGCTTTTTCGATGTCGCCCATGGTGAACGTCGCGTCGCCGATGGCGTCGTAGCAGTAGGATATCGAGACCAGGTCCCCGATGTCTTTCGCGATCTCGAGCGACTGCCGGAAATAGTCGAGGGCTTCGTCGAGCTTCTCCAGATAGTAGAGCGCTTCACCGATGTTGTACAGCACGTTGGTTTCCTGCTTGCGGTTTCCGGAGAGTCGCGCCATTTTCAGCGAGTTGCGGTAGCTGTCGATGGCCTTCTCATTCTCACCGCTGTAGCGCATCAGGGTCGCCAGGTCCATCTGAACGGCGCCGTAGCCGTCCTTGTCGCCCAGCTTTTCCGCCACTTCCAGCGCCTGACGGTAGTAGCTCTCCGCTTCGGCGTTGTTGCCTCTGCGGAACGCGAGTGCGCCCAGACCGCTCAGCGCCAGCCGAACCTGCACCTGATCCTTGCGCTTTTCGGCGATACGCTGGCGATTGTTCATGAACGATTCGGCGTTGTCGTAGCGCGCCTGATCGAGGTAGTATTGCCCGAGGATGGCGCACATCTGCCCGGCGATCTTCTCGTCATCGATTTTACGCACTTCTTCGAGGTAATCCAGTGCTTTTGACTCGAAATCCCTGCCCGTCTCGCGCAGCGCGTTCAGATAGAGGATTTTCACCTGGTGGTAGCGCTCCCGGTCGCTGAACTCATCCAGCACCGATTCGGCGAACCGTATCTGCTCGCTGAACCGCGATGTCTTGTCGTTCAGCCGGGCCGTCAGATAGCGATGATAATCTCTGTTCTTGTCGTCGAGGACAGATGTGTCGATTGTTTGCAGTCTGGCTTCGGCTTCCTTCGTGTCGCCCTGAAGCAGCAGGATGTCGATGATATGCAGCTCGATCTCGATACGCAGGATTTCGTTAGAACAATTCTCCTGCGCGATATGGAAGAAGTAAGCGCTCTCGGTCAGAGAATAGAGTTTGAAATTTTTGTATGCCGCTTCGAGAGCGAATCGGCACGTCTTGCCATCGTTTTCCGCCAGGATATAGTGGTTGGCAATCAGCTCCAGCCACGGATAGAGGTCGTATTCGTACTTCTGTTCGTAGTAGTCGGCGATGCGGTTGTGCAGGTCGCGTTTCTCGCTCTTGAGGATGGTGCGGTAGATAGCTTCCCGCATCAGGTTGTTGCTGAAGATGTATTCGATCTCGGGATTGATGTTCTTCTCGTCGATGATGGCGATCACGTTGAGCATGTGCAGGATTTCGACCACGCGGCGCGAGAACTCGGCTTTCCCGATCACCGCCAGCGCGTCCACCGAGAAGGCTCGTCCGACGATGGAGGCGACTTTGAGTAGTTGTCGCGATGACTCGTCGAGGTGCTCGTACTGCCGGATGAACAGGTTTTCGAGGGTCTGCGGGATGATTCCCTGCCGGAGCATGATGCCGATGTGCGCTTCGGTGAGGATGTTGTGCTGGCAGTCGAAGTTCTCGCGGATCAACCGGCACATCTCGTTGATGAACATGGGATTGCCTTCAGTGATGGTGGCCAGGTTTTCCACTGCGTCGCCAGAGATATTGTGAATCCCTGCGCGGATCAGGAGGGCGGCGTTTTCAGTGTTCAGGTTGCGAAGCGTGACACGGGCGGCTTTCGGATTGTCGAGGTCGCTGTCGCGCGTTGTGACCAGGATACCGATGCTCTCGTAGAGCAGCCCCGGGAGCGCACGGTCGAAGATTTTCCGTGATCGGGCATCCATCCACTGCATGTTGTCCAATGCGACCAGTCTGACGCCCATCCAGAGTTTTCGAAGGATGTCCGAGAGCGTTTGCTCGACGATCTCGATTGCCTCGACTGTGAGGACGCTTCGTCCCGATCCGGTGTCGCGGCGGAAGTAGCTTCGCATCAGGGATGTATCGACGGCGAGTCCCTGCTCGTCGCACCAGGCGAAAAGCTTGTCCAGGTCGTCCGGGAAATTGTCTGCGTCGAGCTTGCGCCCCAGCACCTTGCGGATAAATTCGAAGGACGAACTGCGGCTGTACTCGTCCAGCACGTACAGCTCGACTCGGTGTCCCTTCTCGAATAGTTCATTCAGTATCCGGTATGCGAGGAACGATTTACCGACGCCCGGATCGCCTGAAACAATCGTGAAATTGCTTTCCGAATCGACGATGCGGGTAATCTCATCTTCGCAGCCAATCAGTTGTTGCTCTTCGTACTGCCTGCGGAAGGCGGTCCAGTTTTCGGGCAGTTCGCGTACCGGCGAATAGATATCGATCTCGTCCTCGATTCCTTTGACGCGAACCCGCTTCACGAAGTGCGATTCGAAGTGCGACTCGATCCTGGGCAGGACTTCGGACGAGAAGGCGATTTCACCGTAACCGGCGACGGACATCAAGCGCGCCGAGATATTCACCGCGTTGCCGATGATGCCGTATTCCCAGCGGTTTTCGGTGCCGAGTGTGCCGGCGTAGATATTGCTGTAGGTGATGCCGATGCGGATGCGGATATTTTTCGCGGGAATTTTCAGGAGTTTCCAGGAGCAGATGAAGGCGCGTTCCGTGTCGTCGAAATGGACGTTGGGCACCCCGAAAGTGATGATCAGGATGTAACCTTTGTCGGTGTAGTCGATCTTGTTGATGTTGCCGCCCATGGCATAGACCTTCTGCTGGACGGCGGTGTAGAACGCGTGGTAGTCCTCGCAGGCGATTTCCCCGCAATCTTCCGCCGGACTGATCCCGATGAAGACCACGGCTGCGTTGCGCAGTTCGGCGGAGAATTCCATCCCGCTTATCTTTTCCCTGACCGTGTTGCTGACGAAACTGCATGCGAAGCCGCTGTCGATGGTCTCTTTCCTTCGGATGTCCGGTGTCGAACCGGATGTAACTTGGAGAGTTGGATGCAGAAGAATCTCTCCTTCCTTTGCCGATTCTCCTACCTCGTATGCCTGTTGCAGCACGTCACCGACGAAATAGTAATCGAGGTGATATTCGGGATTCCCGACGATGCGCAGTTCTGTCTTTCCCCATGATATCCCGCCGTGAATCTGAATCTCGATACCGTATTGGTCATGAAACGATGGATTCAGGTCTTCCAGTTTGTCGAACATCTCGTTGCGGCAACCCAGGATTCGAACAAGCGAATCCTCACGGTCACCGGGAAAAACCGACAGCAGCGAGTCGCCGCCGTACTTGACCAGATAGCCGCCGTAGTCGCGGATGCATGATTCCATCGCCTCGAAATAGCGCCCCAGGATATCGGTGATGGTCTCGACACCGTAGTGCCCGGCGCCGCTGACCTGCTCCGTGAGTCGGGTGAACGACTTGATATCCGTGAAGAGGATACCCATGTCGCGCAGTTGCGAAACAGGCAATGGTATCTGATCAATGCTTGCGAAACCGGCAAGCGATTCATGGACGTTGTCGGGTACGATACCGCGCAGATTTCTCATCTGTACCTCGGAATTTTATTCATTACGATCAGCTTGCCGAGCCGTTCCGATTTGTAAAGGAATATATTCGGGGCCATCCCTGGTTGCATCTCTTTTGTCTGAAGCAGGATGGGCAGGATAGAAGAAATGAACAGGATGGGGAGGTGGTTGTTTGTAGATGGTCATCCACTTGCATCTACGCACGATCGCCACCTCCACCGTGGATATAGCACAGCATCCAATCTATCGAACACGGGAATAATGCTGTGCAACACCACGGCTGCGGTGTCGGATCGAACGAATCTGCTGTGTGGAGGGTTTGGGTTGGCCGTGGGTGGCGCGATACCCGGCACTTACGCACCGGGCTAGTATCTGTCGTTCCTGTGGAACTCGGGATGAGAGAGGTGGTCGTTCTCCCTTGGTCCGCTGAGCTCCAGCTCGGCATCTCCTTTTGTCTGAAGCAGGATGTGCAGGTTACAAGAAATGAACAGGATGGGGAGGCGGTTATTCTCCCTTGGTCCGCTGAGCTCCAGCTCGGCATCTCCTTTTGTCTGAAGCAGGATGTGCAGGATACAAGAAATGAACAGGATGGGGAGGCGGTCGTTTGTAGATGGTCATCCACTTGCATCTACGCACGATCGCCACCTCCACCGTGGATATAGCACAGCATCCAATCTATCGAACACGGGAATAATGCTGTGCAACACCACGGCTGCGGTGTCGGATCGAACGAATCTGTTGTGTGGAAGGTTTGGGTTGGCCGTGGGTGGCGCGATACCCGGCGCTTACGCACCGGGCTAGTATCTGTCGTTCCTGCGGAACTCGGGATGAGAGAGGTGGTTGTTCTACCTTGGTCCGCTGACCTCCGGCTCGGCATCTCCTTTTGTCTGAAGCAGGATGTGCAGGATACAAGAAATGAACAGGATGGGGAGGCGGTTGTTCTCAATTAATCCCGGAATTCTTGTTCGGACATGGAGCCTGCATCCGGAAGATGGTTCCCCGCGCCATTTCTTCTTGACAACAATGGCGTTCTCAAATCTTTCTTGATAAACAGGAATCGTATGTTTTCTGAACGATATTGTTACGGTGCAGAGGAAGCCATGGAAACGATCGGGAAATACTTGAAAGACGCGCGGGAAGCAAAGGACTTATCGATAGACGATGTCTCGGAAGCTACGCGTATCAAGGTCGCGTTTCTCGAGTGCATCGAGAAGGACGATTTTTCTCCGATCGGCGGCTTTGGTTACGCCAAGGTCATGCTGGCGACGTATGCGAAGTCAATCGGCGCGAACGTCGAAAAGGTCATGGCCCTGTTCGAGCAGTACTACGATTCCGACGATTTCGAAATGAAACCGCTGCACCTCAAATCTCGAGAGCAAAAGAAGCTCCTGCTGCCGGGCAATATTTTCTCCATCCTGTTTCTGATTGTCGTTGTCGTGGTATTGACGGTGGTTGTGGTCAACTTATACAAAAAAGGTCTTCTCGATTTCTCGATGGGAAAGCAGCTTGAAAAATCGCCCACCGAGCAGGTCGAGCCGGAACCAAAGCCGGAACCGGTGAACGAAGAGCCCGAACCAACCGTCACATCGCACCCGGAACCGGTACGGGAACAGCAGATCGTTATCGATCGGGACGCGCTTCGAGACACGGTCGATTACGTCGATCGGATCCTCTTCGAAGGCGAAGAAAGCGCGTTCAACTACAAAGAACAATAAACCACCACTGGATTTTTAATGAACCTTCCGACCGTTGATTTCTCGTATTTACTGCCGTCCGTCGAAAAACCGGCGCGCTATATCGACCACGAGGTGAACGCCCGTGCGAAGACACCCACCGACGATTCGCTCAACTTCTGCCTCGCCTTTCCCGACGCCTACGAAGTCGGTTTCTCCCACCTCGGGCTGAAGATACTCTACTCGATTCTCAACGACCGCCCGGGCGTGGTCGCCGACCGCTGCTACGCGCCCTGGCAGGATTTTGCCGATCTATTGCGCGAGGAACGGATTCCACTCTTCGGACTGGAAAGCCGTGTGGCGCTGAAACGGTTCGACGTGGTCGGATTCACGCTGCAAAGCGAGCTGACCTTAACCAACGTCCTCTACATGCTCGATCTGGCGGAAATCCCGCTGCTCGCGTCCGAACGCACGAACGACGACCCGATCGTGCTTGCCGGCGGACCCGCCGTGAGCAACCCGGAGCCTATGTCGCGCTTCTTCGACGCCATCGTGATCGGCGAAGCGGAAGAGGTGATCGGCACCATCGCGGACGTCCTGAAGCAGACCAACGGCAGGACGGAACGCCTGAAGAAGCTGGCGTCGATTCCGTCGGTCTATGTGCCGTCGATGCCGGAAGAATCGCTGCCCGTGCAGGCCGCGAAGTTCACCGGATTCAGCGATTCAGGCCTGTTGCACACCGATCAACTCGTTCCGTGGTTGCAACCTGCACATGACCGCTACGTTGAAGAGATCATGCGCGGATGTACCCGGGGATGCCGGTTCTGTCACGCCGGGTTCTTCTACCGACCGGTGCGGGAGAAATCACCCGACGCGATACTGGAACGCCTGGTGCGCGAAGTGGAAACCTACGGTTGGGAAGAGGCGGGACTCTCGTCGCTGTCGTCGTCGGACTACACCTGTATCCGCGAACTGATGCCGGCGCTCTACGAACGACTCGGCGACCGCACCACATCGCTTTCGCTGCCTTCGCTCCGGGTCGATACGCTCGACGAGAAGCTTGTCCGACTGATGAATTTCATCGGCGCGGCAGGACTCACCATTGCGCCCGAGGCCGGTACACAACGGCTACGCGACATCATCAACAAGAACATCACCGAAGCGGATATCCTGCACGGATGCCGGATCGCGCTCGACAACGGCTGGAAGCTGATCAAACTCTATTTCATGATCGGCCTGCCCTTCGAGACGGACGAAGATGTCATGGGCATCGTGGATGTGGTCGAGAAAATCAATGCCCTCTCCCGCAAGCGGCTCAAGATCAACATCTCGCTCTCGCCGTTCGTGCCCAAGCCTTTCACGCCGTTCCAGTGGGCGCAGATGCAAGAGCCGAAGGAACTTCTCCGGCGCATCATGCTGGTCAAGCATGCGCTCAAACCCTATAAGAACGTGCGCGCGAAATACCCGGAGGTGGAGTCGTCGATCCTGGAGGGCGTGCTCTCGCGCGGCGACGCGAGTCTGGGCGACGCTATTCTGGAAGCCTATCGGGAAGGGGCGATATTCGACGGCTGGACCGAGATGGAGGATACCGATCGCTGGATGCGCGTCTTCGACAGGCACGGCAGCAAGCGATTCCTGGATGCGATTCCGCTCGACCGGAAGCTTCCCTGGGATTTTATCGACCTTCGGATCGACAGGCAATTCTTGAAGGATGAATGGCGACGCGCGTCGGAAGAAGTCACCACCGGCGACTGCCGAGAGATCGGTTGTTACCAATGCGGCGTATGCGACGGGGATGTGAAGCCGGTTTACTCCGACAAGGTCGATCTGCCGGAAGCTCCGCAACCCATTGCAAGAGGTGCGATCGCGCCGGAATTCTACCGGCTGTGGTTCGAGCAGACCGGCGACACGCGATTCGTCGGGCATCTCGATCTGCTGCGCATGTTGCAGCGTGTTCTCAGGAGCAGCGGCTTGCCGATCGTGCATACCGAGGGCTTCAACCCGCACCCGAGAGTCGCGCTGGGGCCGCCGCTACCGGTCGGCGTGGAGAGTTTTTGCGAGTACGTCGATTTCGCGCTCGATGACATGCTCTCGCAGAAGGATATCGCCACAGCGCTGCAAAAAGCTATGCCGGGCGCGCTCGGATTCGTCCGCATCGAGCCGGTGCCGACCCGCGCGCAACGCGCCATGAACTTTTACAGGCAGGAGCTTGTCGAGGTCACGCCGCCCGAGTCTGTGCAGGATATTTTTCCCGAGAAGCTCGCTGCTTTCAACCAGATGACCGAGTTCCTCTACGACCGCACCCGCAAGGGCAAGACCAAGACCGTCGATATCAAGTCGATGATCGAGTCGATCGAGTGGGAGAACGGCAAATTGACCATCGTGAAACTGCTCTCCGGTATCAGCGTGTTCGAGATTCTCGATCGGGTGTTCGGTATCCCGCGCGACCAGACGGGACGGTTTCGCATTGTCAGATTGCAGATGATAAAGTAAACAAACTTCCGAATGTGCCGCAGGCTCTTCCGAATGTTTGTTTACGCGTGGTCGGGGACCATAATGGAGCGGGAGATGCGGACGGGGACGTCCGCGTTCCTGTAGGCGCCGATCTCCGGGCGGCGTAATCCTTACCGCAGCACCTTCCGCATGAACGATACCGTAAACACCGCCATCAGGAACAGCCCGAGGAAGCCTTCGAGACCGCTCGCAATACGTAAAGCCTGTGAGCTTGGATAGATATCCCCGTACCCAATCGTAAGAAATGTAATGGCGCTATGGAATGCTGCTTTGCCCAGATTGCTCATTTCGTGAATGCTGGGGCCTTTGAAGCACTCCTCACAATATTCCATCCGCCAGAAATAGAAAGCACCGAACCCGAACCATGTTACAATCATTGATATAATAGCATTGAAAGGTTTTGTTCCGTAGCCACTTATCAGTCCCAAAACAATCCATTTAAGGCCGTACCAGATCGGCGCCCAAAGCCAGTTAAACCTCTTGTACCATTTTCCAGATACATGTGTCCAGAAGCTACTCAATAATTGATGGTTACGGTAAAACACGTACGCGCTGTCTTCGTCGTCGTAGCGTCCCATCTTGCGGAAGTTTTCTTTTAGCAGGAGGGCTGTATTGGCGGCACGGAGGTGCCTATTAGATTCAGTATATAGCTCATTATTCAATTCGTAGTATGGTTTATCTTGGTCAATAAGTGCATTGATAGCACTCTTGAGACGATGTTTTTCCCATCGAAGATTGAATGTCCCATTGTTGATGCATTCATTGATTTCGAGAACAGAGGTATTTAGATCGTTGCACTCGATGACATCAGTGAAAGAGCACTCATTGAATCTAATTGTTGCGAAAGAACAACGTGTGAAATCTAAGGACCGAAAATGTGATATTGAGTCAAATAGTATTGTATTTATTCGTGATCTTACAAAAGTGATATCACTATCGTTAAAACTTGCACCGTGAAAAAGAATCGTTCCTCCGGTCTGTAACTCCATGAAATAGATTTCTCCTTCATTAAATCTTGTTGCGGAGAAATCAAGATTACCGATTCTTAGGTTAGCTCCTTGGAAATTTATCTTCCCTTTGCCGAACTGACAATGATTAAAGCGGATATTGCATTTGAAGAAATGAGTATGGTTGAAACTAATATTACCATCTCCGAACTTGGCCGAAGAGAAACTTACATCTCCTTCTGTAAAAAGAGTATTGGAGAAGCTTAAATCACCCATTGGGAATTCTGCATTATCAAAATTCACGCCTTTATCGAAAAATGCCTTTTCGGCATGACGTATATAAACTGGATCGAGCCCTTTCACAAAACTAAGCTTGAAACCAATATCCAGCCCCTCCACATAACATTTGCTTAGATTTATCTCATTCTCTGCATTGATTTCTTTTAGTACATCAATTGGATGTACGAGACCATAGTCATTCGTTTCAAAAATCCTTTCGTTGTCGTCTAAAAAAACTACTCGTACCGTTTTCTCGAAAATAGTCTCTGGCCAATCATCGGTCGCCTCGCGTATAAACGGCTCATCGAGAAATGTCTTTCTGTAATTAGTCCATTCGGCCATAACATTCTCCTCAATGGATTTGAATCTTTATGTGAGGTTGGGTTAAGCGTTGTCAATAATATTTTCTGTGATTCGACTCTCACATCTGTAGCCCCGGGTGTGAACCCGGGGTAATCCGAGGCTCAGACAAGCAGATTCGTTCGATCGTGACCGGAGACGTGTTTATATACGACGTTAGTCGTAATGTTACACGTTGGAGGGAGGGATCGGGCGAAGATGTGGACGTCTCCGTCCGCGTTCCTGTAGGCGCCGACCTCCGGGCGGCGTTCTCTCCATCCTGATTATTTCCTAAATCCTGAAAATCCTGCTTCAGACAAAATCCAACATTCAGAAGACCTCGCTTTGCTATCTGGCATTTGCAAGCAAATGCTACGCGCAAGCTCGGACATTCGGAAGTTGGTTTATGCGGACGTCTCCGTCCGCGTTCCTGATGAAATGCCAAGCTGGATGGGATTCGATTTATCAGAATCCGTCTGAAAATCACAGGAGCTTGGCGGACCAAGGGAGATGCAAACCTGGAGGTCTGCGTACCCAGGGAGCGAACTAACGGACTTTGCTCCAGGTGGCGGAGGTGTTACCTCGGATAAAGCGGAAGAAGGCGAGCATCGATGCCCAGAACATGGTGAAAAAGTAGGCGGACGGCTTGAAGATGCGGATTCCGCCGCCCTTTCGTTCCAGGTTGAATTCGAGGATGCCGGTGATCAGGATCAGGTCGAGTCCGACGGCCATGATCCCGTAGAGCCATTGCCAGAGCGAGGTGAAGCCGTGCAGGCAGGCATCGGCGGTAATGTAGGTTAGCGAGATCGCCATGCCAATCACGAACAGAAAGAAGAGCCAGCGTAAAATCTTGTGCGAGAACAGAATCCACGACATGACCGGATGCTTGAACGGATTAAGCATCACTTTGTTGCGCATGACGGTCTGCCACTCGCGGGAGATGATGCGAATCTTGCGCTTGAATTCCTCGCGCGGCTTGTCGGTGGGCTCCTCGGAAACGATGGCGCGGTCGGTGAACTTGGCGAGAAAGCCCTTTTCGAGCGTGATCAGCGTGCGTTCGAGGTCGTCGGACGAAGTTTTTATCAGTTGCCCGAAGAGCTCCCGCTTGAGCATGAAGAGCGAGCCGTTGGCGCAGTTGATCGAATAGAGCTTGCTGTTGAGCGTCTTGAGCCACGATTCGTATTTCCAATAGAGTCCCTCGCCGGAGTCGGTCCGATCTTTCGATTCGAGCGCCAGCTTCCCGCACACCATGCCGATTCTGTCGTCGGCGAGCATGGTCGAAAGCAGCTCCTTCATGGTCTGTGGGTGAAAGATGGAATTGGCGTCGGTCGAGACCACGTAGTCGCAGTCCAGGATCGGCTCGATCATGTTGTGTCCGGAGACCTTGCCCTTGCGCGGCTTCTGCACGACCAGCCGGACGTTCGTATCCTTGTATCTCTCCACGATCTCATTGGTGCCGTCGGTGGAATCGTCCGAGATCACAATCATGTCGATGCGGTCCTTCGGGTAGTCCATATTGAGGAAAGACTCGATTTTGTCCTCGATGACATCCGCTTCGTTGAACGCCGGACAGAGCACCGTGATTCGCGGAAACTCGGTAACTTTTACACGCTTCTCCTTCTTGCCGATGGTGAAGAGCATCATCAGAAGGGGATAGCCGAACAAATGATAGCAGAGCAGCAACGCGCTGATCCAGAAAATCCATATCATAATCATCATCATTCGATTCCAATATCCTCGACGATCTTGTCCAGAACCATATCGGGACGCAGGTTCAGCAGGCATTCGCGATTGCACGAACGTTCCTTCAAACGCAGGCATGGCTTGCAGGAAGGTACGGGATCGGCGGTCAGGATTACCTTGTTGTCGGTAAAAGGTGACGCTACCCGTTCATCTGCCGGACCGAAGATCGTGTAAATCCTCGTATCGAAACAGCTTGCGATATGCCCGAGTCCGGAATCCGAATTGAGAAGATACGCGCTACGCGAAAGAAGCGCGGCGACCTCGCTGAGCTTGATGCCGGAAACGAGCGGAATATCCGCCTCTCGATGGATATGCTGACTCACATCCATTTCGTCGGGTCCACTAATGACATACACGATTGTGGCAGGCAACTTTTTTTTCAGCGCAAGGGCGATTTCGACGAAATAATCCGCCGGCCAGCGCTTGAAATCGTTCTCCTTGTTGCTCCCGGCATGGATGGCGAAAAGTTTTTTACCATGCCAGCCATTCGACCGGATCAGCTTTTCTACCGAAGCGATATCCTCATCCCGAAGTGAAAAGAACGGCTTCCCCGGCTCGACGTTTCCCACGAGCGGTTCGATCAGCTTCATGTTGCTCAGACTTCGGTGCAGGACCGGGTCGAGCAAGACCTGATCGGTGTAGGACTTCATCTTGCGGTCGCGGTATTCGCCGAGGCGCTGTTTCGCGCCCACGATTCCCGAGAAGAGCGATCCCTTTGTCGGCGATACGCCCGAGGTTACGATCGAGACATCGTACGCGTTGGCCCGCAATTTCATGGCTTCGAGTATCATAAAGATGGGTTGGTTCTTCGATTGGATGATGTTATTGCAGAGGTTGGAATACTTGATGGGGTGCGTCGCGGCGGATTGCGTGACCAGGAAATCGATCTCGGCATCAGGGTATTTTTGTCGGATTGCGCGAAGTGCCGGTGTGAACATGATCATGTCGCCCAGACCCCACGTATGGATCACCAGGATTTTCCGGGTCATTTCTCCACGACTTCTTCGAGTAAATCGACCAGTTGCCCGGTCAGGTTTCTAACGTCGTACGCCTGCGCGCTCTCCATGTTGATTCCGCTGCGGAAGGTCTCGCGGTCGAGCTCCACGGCTTTGAAAAGCAGATTCACCATCTCTTCGATGTCGTCGTTTTCGCTGGAATATCCGATGTTCAATCGATGGATCATCTTCGCGACATTGCTGGTCGGCGAACTGAAGCTGACCATCGGTACGCCGATATTGGCGTATTCGAACACCTTCATGCTCAGTGTGTTGCCGCCGGTCTCGGGGTAATGAAAATGAAGCAGCACATCGGCGCGGCTCAGGAGTCGCATGAGCTTGTCGTGTGGCTGGAAGCCTGGCGTGAAGATATCCCCTTCCGAATACTGGTTCATGAAGCGCATCGTATCGTCGTTGAGGCTCCAGTAGATTTCCATCACCGGTTTTTTACCCTTCCAGCTTTCCCTGAATCGCTTCCAGGCTTTCATCAGCATGACCGGATTGTATTTACTGTCGTGGATATCGAATTTACCTGCGTAAGCAAACCGTATATACTGCCCGTTATCCATCTCCTGCAAGTCCTTCGGGAAATCTTCCGGATCGAATCCGTTGGGAATCAGCCGGACCGGGATATCAAGCCCCGAAACGGAGGCTCGCAGCACTTCGATAAGGGTCTCGTTTGCGCTGATAAGCCCGTCGCTGTGCCGGTAGCAGAACCGTGACACGTATTTGTTATAGACTCTTCGTATGAAGGAGAAGCTGACCTCCAGGCAATAGGAGCCCCAGGGATCGCGGTAGTCTTCAACGACCTTGATTCCGGTAATAAACTTCAGGATCACCGCGGCGACGATCAGTGAATAAGGCCCGCCCGTTACCATCATGACCTTGATGCGGTGCTTGCGGATAATCCTTACCAGCGCGGGAATCGAGCCGAGCGCCCAGAGGATGTGGATGTCCGGAGACGCGATCAGGTCTTTGAGTATCACCAGTGGCTTGAGGATCATTCTTTTCAGCGGCGATTTCGAGCCGTGATAAATATTGATTGATTTCCTCGCCATTGCGTCGGGAAACCACGTCCGTCTTCGGTACACAACGGCATCCGGGGGGATTTCATCTTTGAGTTTCTTACTCGTGGGTACGTCCGGATGAAACGAGGAAAATACGATGGGTTTGTAACCGAAGCTGGGAAGATATTTTACAAAGCGGTTCATGCGAAACGCGCCGGTGACGTTCATCGGGGCGTAGCAGAAGGTGAAAACGAGTAAGGGAGTCTTGCTCATATCGTACTCAATAGCAGTGCTCGGAAAAAACCGCTCCTGCAAGAGCAGGAGCGGTCATAGATTGTATCATGGGTTTTAGACAACACCCATATCGATCATGGAGTCGGCGACTTTGATGAAGCCGGCGATGTTCGCGCCCTTCACATAGTCGATGTAGTCTCCATCTTTTCCATACTGTACACACTGTTCGTGGATCGCGATCATGATGTTGTGAAGTCTTTCATCAACTTCTTCGCGAGTCCAGCTCAGGCGCAGGCTGTTCTGGGACATTTCCAGTCCAGATGTTGCCACGCCACCAGCGTTAGCGGCTTTGCCAGGACCGTAGAGTATCTTGGCTTTCTGGAAGACTTCGATAGCTTCCGGGGTCGAAGGCATGTTTGCACCTTCGGAAACGCAGAATGTGCCGTTCTTGACGAGCATTTCGGCTTCTTCTTTGTTGATTTCGTTCTGGGTAGCGCTCGGAAGAGCGATGTCACACTTGACGCCCCAGGGACGCTTGCCGGCGACGAATTCGCAACCGTATTTGTCGGCGTATTCTTTGATACGACCGCGCTTGACGTTCTTGAGTTCCATGACGAACGCGAGCTTCTCTGCATCGATTCCGTTCGGATCGTAGATGTATCCGGAGGAGTCGGAGAGGGTCACGACCTTGCCACCGAGTTCGGTAGCTTTCTGGGTCGCGTACTGTGCAACGTTACCGGAACCGGAGACGCAGCAGGTCTTGCCTTCGAAGCTTTCGCCGCGGGTCTTCAGCATTTCGGCTGCGAAATAAACCTGGCCATAACCGGTAGCTTCCGGACGGATCAGGCTGCCGCCCCACTTGAGTCCTTTACCGGTGAGAACGCCGACGAACTCGTTGCGAAGCTTCTTGTACATACCGAACATGTAACCGATCTCACGGCCACCGACGCCGATGTCGCCAGCGGGAACGTCTGTGTTCGCGCCGATGTGACGGAACAGCTCGCCCATGAAGGCCTGGCAGAAACGCATGACTTCGCCATCGCTCTTGCCTTTCGGATCGAAGTCGGAACCACCCTTACCGCCGCCCATAGGCAGTGTGGTAAGGCTGTTTTTGAAAATCTGCTCGAATCCGAGGAACTTCAGGATGCTGAGGTTCACACTCGGATGGAAGCGGAGTCCGCCCTTGTAAGGACCGATTGCGCTGTTGAATTCTACGCGGTAGCCCTTATTGACCTGTACTTCACCATTGTCACGTACCCAGGGAACGCGGAACATGATTACTCTTTCCGGCTCGATAATACGTTCGAGAACTTTTTCGGCAACATAACGTGGATTGCTTTGGTAAACATCCCAAATGGATTCGACAACTTCGGTTACAGCCTGCATGAATTCCGGCTGTCCCGGGTTCTTGGCTTCCACCATTTTCAAAAATTCCTGAAGAGTCATAGAAACACCTCCGTATGATTTTGACGCTAACCTGTTTATTTCGTATTTTTTGTCAATACAAAAAACCTCGAAAGCGAGCAGGGGTTCAGATTCCCTTACAATGCCTGAAGTTAGCTTGTTTGCAACAACTTCCATTCACATTGTTCTTGCGCGAATATCGAAATTCATTGACTGATTGTCGGTAAACTCGCACCTTATGCCTCGTAAACATCCACAGGGAGACGCATCGGAATGGAAACCTTGAAAATTCTCGTCGTCGATGACGAGGGTTCCTCGTAGCGCTCGACCTCCGGGCGAGCTTCTTTGGAATGAAGAAGACAGAAGATAGAGATGGAATGGAAAGAGTAGAAAGGCGGTCTCTGGACGTCCCCGTCATCATGAAGGATTTATACGATGAAAATCGCATGCATCGGTAACATGAATAACAATTTCTTCACGCTGGTTCGGTACCTGCGGGATCGCGGACTCGACGCGGAGTTGCTGCTTTTGCAGTACGAGTCGCCGCACTTCCATCCGTCCTACGACAGCTTCGATCTCGGCTATCAGGCATACACCCGGCAGCTCACCTGGGGTATCCAGTACTTCTTTCAGCGGGTATCGAAGCAGCAGATCGCAAACGACCTCGAACCCTACGATTTTCTGATCGCCTGCAACACCGCGCCGGCGTTCATCCACAAGGCCGGACGACAGGTCGATATCGTCTCTCCGCACGGCGACGACATGTACCTGCTGCCGTTCGTGTGGCGCATATCGCCCGTCGATACTGCGATGAACATCCTCAATCTACCCTTCCATATCGCGCAGAAGAAGGGCATCCAGGACGCAGCCAGCATCAACTGGCATCCGGTGCCGGCGTTCAATCAAAAGATGATCCGCAAGCTCGGGATCGCGCAAAAAATCGATTTTATTCACAATCCATTCGTGTATGACAATATCTTTTCGCACGAGCACATCGGTGATTACTACGGTCAGTCCCTATATTATAATCAATTTAGAAATATCCGCGATAAATACAATCTACTAATATTGCATAACTCGCGGCATATCTGGAAGACATGGGTCGATCCCGCCTCCAACAAGGGTAACGACAAGCTCATCCGCGCCTTTGCCGCGTTCGTCAAGAAGCATGCCGACGTTCGCTGCGGCATGATCACCTTCGATTACGGTGTCGATGCGGCAAACAGCCGCAAGCTCGCGGAAGAGCTGGGCGTCGGGAAAGACATCCACTGGTTCGACCTCATGCCGCGCAAGGAAATCATGGTAGCGATTTCGCTCTGCGACATCGGAACCGGGCAGTTTGTGACCGGGCATCCGGGTGGCGGAACCGTCTATGAGACGCTCGCGATGGGCAAGCCGCTGATCCACTACGTCAAGCCGGGCACGAAGCAGATCGAGGGTGTGACCGACTACCCATGGCTTCAGGCGCATACGGAAGAGGACATCGAACGAGCGCTGGAATCGTGGTTGCACAATCCGAAGGAGATGGAGGACTGGGGCAAGCAGGGCGCGCGCTGGTATCACGAAAACTATGCGGAGAAGTGCATCGACCGGTTTGTCGGGAAGATACGGGGGAAGTCATGATCCTGGCTGGTGCAATCCTTTTCATCCTCTCGTTCGTTCTGCTGCTACCCATGCGCCACAAGCCGCTCTATTGCGACGATGGCAACTGGTTTTACTACGCGATTTTCAGACATCTGGACCTGGACTGGTACGTGCGCAAGATGGCGGGTGGCGGATTCTTCAAGATTCAGTGGATTTTCCGCGTCCTGTGCGCGATCTGCCCCGGCAAAAAAGTCTCGAGAATCTACGTCGCCAAGGCTTTCTGGTACGCGCTCACGGTCGCGTCGCTGTATGCGCTGAGCTGGCTCCTGACCTCGGATATCGCAATTTCGTCGATCGCGGGTGCGGTCTTCCTGTTCATGTTCTTGCTACCCGATTCGAGGGCGGCGGTCACCTACGGCGAGGTCTTTCTGATCCTGCCCGTTATCCTGAGCACGGTTTTCGCGATTCTGTCCGTTCAGACCGGCAATGACTGGTGGATGATCGCGTCGGGCGTTTTTGCTGCGTGGTCGATGCAGATCAAGATCATCGCGCTGGTGCCGGCGTTTCTGATCAGCGTTGTCGCGTCGGTTTTCATCGGGTCGGCGGTGGCGTTCGGGCTGTTCTGGCTCGGATTCGTGCTGCTGTACGCGTTGCCGATCGTGTTTGTCCCCTTCGGCGTGAAGATCATCTACATCAAGGAGACGATCGGATTCTTCGTGCGTCTGATCGCGGGATACTGCGGCGGAGCGAAGTGCCCAACGTGGCTCGGAAAGCTGGTCTCGTGGACCGTCACCGACGACCACCGTATGGGCGCCGACTACGTTTCCGGCATCATGCGTATCACCCTCTCGCAGCAGATCGACCAGATGCGAAAGATGGTCTTGCCCGTTTTGAAGACGATCCCGGTGGTGCTGCTGTTCGCGCTGACCGGACTGGTCGGCGGGGATTGGCTCTCCATCGCGTTGATCTTTTCCGCACTGGTATTCTGGCTTTTGATCGTTGTGCAAAAGACCCACCTCCCCAGCCGCTACCTGATGGTCTGGGCGCCGGTTTCCATGCTCGCCGCGATGGGTTGCATGCGGGTAATGCGATCACTCGACTGGCATCACCCGGCGTTCATCGCGCTGGCGATAGCGATTTTGTGGCAGATCATTCGGATGGTCGTTATCGTGATACGCAGCATGGGAAAGACGGAGATTCATCGTCTGGCGAACTACAACGACCGCTTCAACGGCTATTTCCGCGCTGTGGAGACTATCGGCGAGTATATCAAAGAACGTGCGCAGCCGGACGACACGATGCTGGCGTGGGGCAATATCCCGAGTCTGTATCTCTATGCGGGCGTGAAGATTCCGGACATCCGGTTCACGCATGTCTATCCCGCCGGCACGATCATGAGTCCGAAGATGTTCGAGATCATGCTGAACAAGCTGCACGAAGAGCCGCCGGCGTGGATCGTTTTCATGCAGGGTATCACCGCGCGGGACGACTGGTCGATGCCGAAGTTGCAATCGCTGCTGCCGGCGTCGTACGAGCTGGTGCATCGGGTCGATATCCCGGTCGGAAAGAAGGTCGAGACGATCCCCGTCTATCGCAGAGGGGACGCCGTCTGGCGTGAGGTGTTGATCGACCGCTGGATGCGAACCGGCGATGTCGCGCATCTCGAAAAGGTGCCGGACAACGACCTGCTCATGCAGTTCGCGAGTACCTCGGACAAGGCTCAGTTTCTGCAAACTTGCGCGGTGAAGTCCGACCGCGACCGGGCGACGGTTTCGCGTCTTCAAGGCGACTTGTTCAAGGAAGGCGGTCAGATCGATATCGCGGAGCAGTGCTATCAGGAAGCGCTGATGAGGAAGCCGGACGATTTCCGGTCGGTGCTGGGGCTTGGCGAGATCGCGTTTCATCGTGGTGACGTGCGGTTGGCGCTGACCAGTTTCCAGAAAGTCTATGAGCTGCATCCGTACTCGGTTGAAGCGCTGAACAACATGGTGGTGATCCTGTTTCAGATCGGTCAGAAGGAAGACGCCAGGAAGTGCCTTGTCGAAGCGCTGAGGATCGCGCCGGATTACCAGGAGGCGATGAACAACCTCGAACTGCTGCAATGAAATCAACATTCCCGTGAAGTTCCGCAGGAACGATAGATACTAGCCCACATGGGGGATTCGATTTTGCAAGCAAAACCACAGGCGTAAGCCGTGGGTAATCGCGCATCCACTACCAGCCTATAACCTCCACCCAGCAGATTCGTTCGACCCGACACCGTAACCGTGGTGTTGCACAGCATTATTCCCGTGTCCGATAGATTGGATGCTGTGCTATATCCACGGTGGAGGTGGCGCGATCGGACGAAGGTGCGGGTGGATGACCATCTGCAAGCGACCACTTCTCTGCTCCCTCGCCCATGAAATGGGAGAGGGCTGGGGTGAGGGTTCTCTTTCTCCATCCTGCTTCAGACAATCCCAACATTCAGGAGATGGAATTGAAAAAGGCTCCCGTTTCCGAGAGCCTTGCATGTCCAAATCGACAACTTAGAATTTATAGCCAAGTCCGAGTGTATAGCTGAAGATATCGAACGATTGCGTACCCGGGTTGTTGTGTCCGGATGCGTCGATGTCGCGTTTCTCGCCGAACAGGTATTCGATGCCGAAGTCGGCGGTGAAGTTGTTCATCGTGAAGCCCATACCGCCGGTGACGGCGTTGTAGGTCGCGGACGGGAAGAGGATGCTTGCGGTCTCCTCCGGTGCGGGTGCCGGATCGTAGTAGTAGCCGAGACGGGCTTGGAACATCTCGTTGACCGTGTATTCGGTACCGAGACGAATCTGGAAGGCGTCCTTCCAGTCCATCGGGGTCTTTTCGACCTGCTCAAAGCCGTTCATGGTTATCGTGGTTTCGAGGGTGTCGATCTCCGACCACTGGGTATATTGGACGTCAAATGCGACGAGAATGTCTTCGGTCACCTTGTAGGATGTACCGAGACCGACCCATGTGGGCCACTCGATCTCACGCTCGACATCGATATCGGTTTTATTGGTGAGTGTGGTAATCGTTCCGTCGCCCTCGAATTTAACTTTAACCGGGCTCTTGTAGGTCAGACCGACGTTGAAGTCATCCATCGGGGTGAACGTGACACCGAGCGCGAAACCGTAGCCGGTACCTTCGAGGTCATCCGAGTATTGGGAGTCCATCATGTGGTCCGGTTCGTGGGACGCGGGGTTGGCATTCCCCGTCATGTCCATCGGGCGGTCCATGGTCATGGTTCCCCAGTAGATACAGCCGGAGAGTCCGACGGAGACCTTTTCGTTGATTCTGTAGGCAAAGGTGGGGGCGATGTTCATTACACCCAGTTCGCTTTTCCACTCGAAATCTTTGCCGTAGAAGTAGTTTGGATTCGGGCCAATTGAATCGGGTCCGCTGAACGCGACGAAATCCGCTCCGTCCCACTCGGCGCCGATCCCGGCGATGCCGTAAGCGCCAAAGCCGAACGACATGTTCTCCATGCCGTAGTTGAAGAACAGCCCCGGGTTCAGGTAGTGGTTGTCTTTTGCTTCGGCATCAATGCCGTACTCCTCGTATTCGTAGCTTCCTGGCAGCATGATGTCCGTGATGCCGAGTGCGACCTTGGTTCCCTGCCCTGCGAGGCCGGAGGGATTCCAGTGAATTGCGGAAACATCGTCGTTGAGCGAAACACCGGTTCCGCCCATACCGAACGGTCGTGACCCAACGCTGTTCAGGCTCAGTCCGTTGGCTGAGAGAGTGGCTATTGTGATGATACATATTGAAATGGTCCAGAGGATACGATTTCTCATAGGCTTTCTCCTTCAGAGTAATTTTTAATCGGTTCAATGTGGATTTACGGTTCCTTTTTTGTAAAGAAAAAACGAATGCGACTCATAATAATGAACCGCTATTCAGTATGATGGTCTGGTAATGATTCTTTCCAGCCGGAAACATCACGCGTGGATTTTCGTTATACGGATTGTGATCGCAAATGTCAGGTTTCGCTTGACAGCCTGAAAGAACGTGATTGAATTGTCGAAACGAAATAAACCAGAAAGGAGTGGTGCATTATGGATCGCAAGATAACACTGGCAATGATTGCCGTAATCATTCTTACCTTGCTGCTTTCAGCCTGTGCAGCACCGCCGCCGCCCGTAACGCAGGATCAATACAATACCTCGTTGCAGGAGGCTCAGGATGCCGAAGCGAGAGCGGATCAGCTCGGAAAGCAGAAGACTTCACTTTCACAAGAATTTTCAACCAAGCAGTCCGAGCTGAACAGTCTGAAAGGCTATCAGCAGGAACTTCAGGCGGAAGGAAATTAAGGGGGACGACATGAGAAAGTACATCATCGCATTCTTCGTATTTTGCATGGCTGTTCCGATGCTTTTCGCCGACTTCACTTACCTGAGTGAAGAGGAATACAAGGAACTTTCCAGCAGGGAACGCCAGACGTACAACGACAATCTGGTCAGGGAAATGGAAATTCTTCAACAGCGCAAGGCTGACGCCATCGCTCGTGCGGAAGGATACGAGAAGGAAATCGGATCGATGCAGGGCCAGGTCTCTGAAATCGATGCCGAATACGAAAACGTGAAACAGGAAATCTACGATTTTCTCGGCGTAAGCGCTGCCGATCTTCCGCAGATTCGCAGGAAGATCAGCTACTACACCTCGAAGATCGACAACTGGAATCAGCTCTCCGACACGGACCTCTGGAACGCGAAGAAAGCCGTGACCGAGATGACCTCGGAATACAACGAATACCGTAATTCCAAGTATGGCAAGATGCCCGATGTCCGCAAGGAATTCTCCGATCTGGACAACCGCATCGAAGGTCTGATGAACGACCTGGAACGCGCCAAGCCCAAGTACTTCGAAGACGAATACACCGTCAAGAAGGGCGACTACCTGGCAAAGATTTCCGGCTACAGCTTCATCTACAACGATCCCTCGAAATGGGGTATCATCTACCGCGCCAACCGCGACAAGATCAAGGACCCGAATCTGATCTACCCCGACCAGATTCTGAACATTCCGCGCGGAAAGCCGTATAGCTGGAAAGTCTGGAAAGGCGAGAGCCTCTGGAAGATCGCGTCCTATCCCGAAGTCTATGGCAAGGGAAGCGAATGGCCGCGCATCTATCGTGAAAACGAGGATCAGATCAAGAATCCCGACCTGATTTATCCGAAACAGGTCTTCTCGATCCCACGCTAAACGATCATGTAAACACTATAGAGAGCCTCTCCAATAGCGGGAGGCTCCCTTTTCATTTATGAAAGCAAAGCAACTTCAAATTCTCCTGATCCTGATCATGGCTTGTGTACTATCGGTGCTCTACCTGATATTCAAGCCGGGTGAGACTGCGTCCATGTTTCAGGATATCCGCATCGGACAGGTCGCCGAGCGGGACATCATCGCGCCGTTTTCCTACACGGTCTATAAGGATGATGAACACCTGAAGATGGAGCGGGAAGCCGCTTCCAGAAGCATCAAACAAATCTACCACATCGACGAACGAACCAATTTCAACATCCTGAAGAAGCTCGATTCCGCCTTCGTTCTCCTGAATGAGGTGTTTGCCAGGAATCAAACGGCAGACGAGGTTCAGACCATCCTCGCGGAGGAGGGTTACGCGCTTTCGATCGAGTCCATCAAGTACCTCGAATCGCAGTTGAACCGCTCCTCGATGATGAATTTCCTGACCAATCACATCCACCGCACCCTCAAGATCGGCATCTATCAGGACGACTACCCCGAGGACACGATCGCACTCCTGCGTAACAACGAAATCAAGCTTTACACTCTTCGCAAACTCTACTCTCTGAGCGAGGCGAAGGAGAAAATCGCGCAGAAAGTCCGCAACATGGTGCAGCAGCGAGCCGTTATCGAGCTGCTTGACCAGGTCTTGATCGCCAACATCGCGGAAGACTTCAAGACCACGGAGAACAAGCGTTTGGAGGCGATGGACGAGGTGAGTAACGTCGTCGCGCAGGTGCTCAAGAACGAGAAGATCATCAGCAAGAACCAGCGTATAACCGAATCGGATTACCAGAAATTGATCGCCATGCAGCGAACCGCCGGGAACGTCACGGTCAACCAGAACCTCGATGTTTATGCTTCCACGCTCGGTATCTTCATTTTCAATCTCTTTGTCATGTTCTCGTTTTTCCTGATTCTCAAATCGTACTTCCCGACGGAAATGAAATCCACGACGCGTCTTTCGATCATGCTCATCACGGTTCTGTTCACCGTAATCATTACCATGAGTATCAAGCGGTTCGCGGGGTTTCACGAGCTTCTGGTACCGCTGGCGTTCGGGCCGCTGTTCGTCGCGACGATCTTCAATCCCAACATCGCGTTCATCTACAATTTTTATCAGATGGTGTTCGTGGCGGAGTTCAACGGGTGGCAGTTCAGCCATCCGCTGACCATGACGCTCGCCATTCTGGGCGCGCTATTGGCATTGAAGAAGGTGCGCACCAGGTTCGCGCTGCCGGTGCTGTTCTTCAATCTGGCGATTCCATTCGTGCTGATCTCTGCGGGAACCTTCATGATCCACAGCAGCGACTGGGAGCAGCTCGCCAAGCAGATTCTGTACGGTTCGATCTCGGCACTGGTGTCGGTTCTTCTGGTCATTTTCATTACGCCGTTCGTACAGCGCAGGCTCAAGATGGCGACCCGGCAGGTGCTTCTCGACCTGCTCGATTTCAACAATCCGCTTCTGAAGAAGCTGGCCGAGAAAGCGCCCGGGACCTATTCGCACTCGCTGATCGTTGGGAACCTGGCGGAGAGCGCGGCGGATGCCATCGGCTCGGATTCGTTACTGGCAAGGGTCGGGAGCTACTACCACGATATCGGAAAGATCGACAACCCGCGGCTCTTCATCGAGAACAGCAGCGAATCGGTGGAAATCCACAACAACATGGAACCCGAGGAGAGCGCGGTCACGATCCGCGAGCACGTCGCCAACGGCATCAGCATGGCGCGAAGGCATGGATTGCCCAACGCGATCATCGATATCATCAAGCAGCACCACGGAACCAGCAACATCCGGTTTTTCCTGGATAAGGCGCGGCGGCTCAATCCCACCGTTGACGAGAAGAAATTCACCTACTACGGTCCGCTCCCACAGAGCAAAGAGGCGGCGCTGGTCATGATCGCCGATATCGTAGAATCGACCACGAAGTCGCTCAAGAAACCCACGTCGGAAGCGATTGTCAAGGTGCTCGACGACACGATCGTGCGGCTGATCCGGGACGGGCAGCTCAAGGACGCGCCCATTACGCTGAAGGAGCTCGAGACGATCAAAAGCTACATGCTGCCGATCCTGAAGGGTGTCTATAGCATGCGCATCGAGTACCCCGAGGACGATGGGGATTGATGCGATGTTGATCATCGAGAACCGAACCGGGTATCCCATCGACGAAAACGGTTTCAGGATCGTGTATGAGCATTATTGCGACGAGGAAAACATTGACAGAAATCGAGAAGTGAATCTGTTATTCGAAACGCCGGAAAATGTCCGCGAATTGAACCGGAAATACCGTGGCGTTTCCAAGGGTACGGATGTCCTCTCATTCGGTTTCGATCAGCCCGAACTGCCGGTTCTGGGCGATATCGTGATCGATATCGAGTGGGCGGATCGTGAGCGCGAGGAGCGCTCGCTGCAAAAGGAACTCGAATACCTCTTCCTGCACGGACTTCTGCATCTGGCGGGGTACGATCACGGCACAGCGGATTCGAGGGAGCGCATGAATCGACAACAACAAGCAATATTGAATAAGATCGAGGAGTGAAAAAGGTAGGTGGAAGACAGTTTTTTACATATCGGCGGGATCATCGTTTGTCTGATATTGTCCGCTTTTTTTTCGGGCTCGGAGACGGCGTTTTTCTCGCTATCCAAGATACAACTCAAGAAGATTGAAAAGAAAAAAAGCAGCGGCAGCAAACGGGTTTTCAAGCTCTTGAAATCACCGCGCAAGCTGCTGATCACCATCCTATTCGGCAACACGATCGTGAACATCCTGGCGGTCTCCCTGGCGGCGATCGTCACTATCCGACTCAGCGAAAACATCGCCGGCGGCCAGTACAAGGAACTGATGCTGCTGATCGAGGTGATCCTGATGACGATTATTCTCTTGCTGGTGGGAGAGGTCACGCCCAAGCTGCTCGCGTTTTCAAAGGCGGAATCGATGGCGGAGTTCTCCGGTGCGATCCTGAATGTCATGATGATCGTGCTCTATCCGATCATCAAGCTCCTGGAGGGGATCAGCATCATTTTCGCCCGCAAAGAGGTCACCACGAATCATCAGTCCTCCCACATTACCACGGAGGATATTCGCAACCTGATCTCTTCCAAGACCACCTACCACTCGCTGGACGAGAGCGAGAAGAAGATGATCGCCAACATCATCCGGCTTCCCTCGACGCACGCCAGCGAGATCATGATCCCGCGCGTGGATATCATCGGCGTCGAGATCAACGACGATATCGAGGAGGTCAAGCGGATCATCAGCGAATCCGGGCACTCGCGCATTCCGGTCTATAAGGAAATCATCGACAATATCGTCGGCTTCATCTACGCCAAGGACCTGATCATGAACGATCATGCCACCAGTGTCCAGCGGCTGATGCGCAAGCCGGTCTTCGCTACCGAGAACATGAGCATCCAGAACCTGCTCAACTTCTTCAAGTCCTCGAAAATCCACATCGCGATCGTCGTCGATGAATACGGCGGAACCGCGGGTCTGATATCGCTGGAGGACATCCTGGAAGAGGTGTTCGGCGAGATCATGGACGAGCACGACAACGAGCTGCCGCGCAAGATCAAGGTGTCGAACGAGGAATTCATCCTCAGCGGGATGTATAGCATTGCGGAGATCAACGCCGAATTCGAACTGAATCTGGACGAAGACCAGTACGACAACCTTGCCGAGTTCCTGTACGGCGAGTTCAACCGCGTTCCCAAGAAGAACGAGCGGATTCAGTACGAGGGGCGCGCGGTCTTTACAGTAGCCAATATCAAGAAGAACCGGATCAACTACGTTCGCATGAAGCTCATCGGGAAGAAGGATGAAGAATAGGCTGGCGATTGGCCTGCTTCTTCTCTTGTGCTTTGCGATCAATGCCGAGGTGATGGATTTTTCCATCGGCTATCTGGGGATTGGGGTAGTCGATGTTCGCATGACCGATCGGGATCATTGCCTGACCGTCACGGCGAAATCGACATCGGTCGCCGGTATCTTCGCCGAGATGGATAACACCTACATCTCGGAGTACGGTGAGGATTATCTGCCGTTGCGCTACAGCAAGGATGTCCGACAGGATGGCTATTGCGAGGATCGCACGACGCGCTACGAACGGGATTCTCTGACGGCGTACCGGGTCAGCCGGATCGATTCCGCGCGCTCGATCAGCTATCCGATCAAGGCCCAAAGTCGCGATTTCTTCTCCGCGCTCTTCTACCTTCGCTGGGCGAATCTCGACAGCCTGCGTTCAGTTCCGCTGGACGCGAACTCGCTCGTCTGGACGGCGAGGATCGCAAGAGAAGAGACTGAGGAGATCGGGACGATCCTGGGCAAGGTTACGGCGACCTGCGTTCGTATCGATTTTACCAGAAGTTCGGATCGCGAGAAAGAACGCAGCGATATGCTGACGAATAATCTGGTCAACGAAGAGGTGCCGATGTATATCTGGCTCACCTGCGACGAGCGCAGGATACCGATCAAGGCGAAATTCGATTCGTCACCCTTTTCGGTTACCTGGAAACTGACCGGCTATACCGAGTAGGATCTCCCGTATATTTAACCAAAGAAATCGAGGATGAGATGAAGATCAAGAATCCGATTATTCACAATATTTATCCCGACGAAGTCTGGAAATGGCAGGAGATCGAGAAGCGCGTGCGCCAGGTCGCCGAGCTGTACAATTTCAAAGAAGTTCGCATGTCGATGCTGCAAGAGCAGGAGACGATCGAGAAGGTTATCAACAACACGTTCGGCCAGAGCGACGACCTGAATCTGGCGGAGTTGTTCTACTTGATCGAAGACCCGAGTCAACTGGCGCTACGGCCTGAAAATACGGTGTCGATCCTGGCGGGAGAGATCGGCGAAAGGGCGAAAGAAGAGGTGCAACGCGTTTTCTATCACGGGCCCGTATTCCGACGTGAGCTGCCGGTTCCGCTTTTCGACCGGGTGTATGAGGTCGGCTTCGAGATCATCGGTAACGATTCTCTGATCGCGGACATCGAGACCATGAAGGTGGCGTACAATTTGTGCCGCAAGCTCGGTCTCCCCGAACCGGAAATCCACCTGACCAGCTACGGATGCGACAAGTGCCGCCCGGGCTATCTCGAGAAGCTCGAAGAATACCTGAAGACCCAGAAGGCCGAGGATTGCGTCCACTGCAACGGTGTCGTGCTGTTCAACCCATTCAAATTCACCCGGTGCGATCGCGAGAAGTGCAGCCAGGTCAAAAACGGCGCGCCGAAGATGCTGGACCATCTATGCGACGACTGCCGCAGTCATCTCGACAGCATCCAGCGCATCCTGCAAAACCTGATGCTGGACTATGTGATCGACCAGCGTGTGCTGCGTCCGTTCGGCTACTATAACCGCACCGTCTTCAATCTCATCATTCCCGTTGATGGCGAAGATATCGTCATCGGCGGCGGAGGACGCTATGATACGCTGTCCGGCAAAATACGAGGCGAGACGATCCCTGCGGTGGGTATCGCGTTGAACCAACTCCAGCTCATCAAGATCATGGAGCGTTTCGAGCTCTTTCAGGACACGCGAAGCGATTTCTGCATCCTCGTCAGCGCGCTGGACAAGGGGCTGGATTTGAACCTGTTGCAGATCGAGCAGGAGCTTCACGAACAGGATTTCCACACGATCCTCGAATCCAATTGCCCCAGCCTCGCGTGTGTGCGTAAGAAGGCGAGACAACAGCAGTGTTCACTGGCGATCATCCTTACCGAAAGCGATATCCGGCGCGGGAAGTGCCAGATCATCAATCTGCTGAAGGATTTCGAGGAGCACATCAATCTCAGCGACATCTTCCAGACCGTCCTGCGAACGAAACGATCGATCGAGATATTGTGAGGAATATGGGCGTGCAACTGCAAGAGATTGTCGGACAACTATTTTGCGTGGGTTTCGAAGGAACCGACCTGGACGCGAATCCACGCCTGCGATCCCATATCGAGAACGGTATGGTCGGCTCCGTGATAATCTACAAGCGGAACCTTGGCGAAGATTTATCCCGCCTATTGAAGCAACTCCATGAAGTCGAGACCAAACATCCGCTGTGGATCATGGTGGACCAGGAGGGCGGAAGGACGCAGCGCGTTCGGGATGTCGATACGCTTTCACACTTCGATATGGCACGATCGCATACACCGGCCGAGGCGAAAGTCGCGTACCGCAAGATGGCTGTTATGCTGCGGGAGCTCGGTTTCACGTTCAATCTGGCGCCGGTTGTCGATCTGGACATCAATCCAGGCAATCCGATCATCGGATACTACGGAAGAAGCTTTTCTCACGATCCGGAGATCGTCAACACCTATGCCAGAGCCTTTATCGATGCGCATCGGGAGGAGGGTGTCCTGACCTGTATCAAGCATTATCCCGGGCACGGAAGCGCCACGATGGACACGCATCTCCACTGGGCGAATGTCACGGCTTTGTGGAAGCCGGCTGAGCGCGATATCTTCAAGAAGCTGATCGATGACGGTTACGCAGACTCCCTGATGACATCGCACGTCTTCCATCGCGAAATCGACGACAAATTCCCCACCAGCCTGTCCCGGAAACACGTCCGGGATGTCGTACGGGATCTGTGGAACTACGATGGCTTGATCCTGTCGGACGACCTCTTGATGAACGCCGTCAGCAAGCATTACGATTTACCGGAAATCCTCGAATACGCTGTTGCTGCCGGGAACGACGTCCTGATCTTTTCCAATGTCGATTACTTCGCAGGCGATTACATCGAGAATCTGCACCGGATCCTGTGGAATCTGGTCGAAAAAGGTAGAATTTCCATGACAGATTTGGAGGAATCATTCAACCGTGTCATCGGACTCAAGCGGAAATGTTCATAGTAAAGATATACAACAAAAACGGGAGGATCTCATGAAGAGAATTTTCTTCTTCATTTTTGCACTGTTCGCCATTAGCGCCGTTTTCGCACAGACCGGCAATATCGCCGGACGTGTGACCAATGGCAAGACGGGTGAATACATATCGAACGCGAGTGTCATGATTGCTGAGACCGAGCAGGGTATGTACACCCGTTCGGGCGGCAAGTTCATTTTCAAGGATGTATCTGTCGGTGACTACACACTGGTGGTCAATCAGATCGGTTTCAAGCAGCAACGTGTTCCGGTAAAGGTAAAAGAAGGTATAACAGAGACGATCAAGATCAGTCTCGATGTCGAGCCCTATGCTCTGGAAGGAATCAGGGTCAACGCCACCCGCGCGGTCGAGCGTGAGACGCCGGTGGCATTCACCACACTGGACGAAGACAAGATATCGAACCGATACACCACCGAAGATATTCCGTTGCTGCTGGAAGATGTCCCGGGACTTTTCTCGTCCAGCTCGGGTCTCGGCGAGTCAAACATCAGCATCCGCGGGTTCGACGCCGACAAGATTCAGATTCTGATCAACGGTATTCCGGTGAACGACCCGGAGAGCCAGCAGGTCTATTGGTCGAACTGGACGGGGCTTTCGTCGAACGTGAAATCGGTTCAGGTCCAGCGCGGCGCCGGTTCATCGATGTACGGTTCCGGCGCGTTCGGCGGATCGGTCAACATCGAGACCATGGGCGGGAATCCCAATCAGGAGTTCACGATCAGGACTTCCGGCGGTAAGTACTCCGCGAACTACATTGCCGATGGAAAAGGCGGGAAGGAATTCTACCGACCCTATAACTATAACGTCCTCACGCGGTTCAACTCGGGAGCGATATTCAAAAAGCACCTCACTTACAATCTGATGGTCGAGCGAAAGGAAGGTGATTCGTACAACAATGGTACGACGTACGACGGATGGTCGTTTGGCGCCGAAGCACTTACCGTGTTCGACAGGCACTCGCTCAACCTGAGCTTCATCGGTGCGCCACAGAAGCACAACCAGTCGAGAACCATGTCCGATATGGAGCTCTGGAAGAAACTGGGGCGTAACTACAACCGTAACAACCACTCCACCCAGGAGAACTACTACTACAAGCCTCAGCTCTCACTCCGCTGGGACTGGACTCCGGACGAGTTTCAGCAGGTCAGAACCAATGTTTTCGTGACCTCCGGTCAGGGTGGCGGACGTTACCTGGCGCAGGATTACTTCGATCCCGAGACGGGTAGAGTGGATTACATCGAGACCAGGGAAAGCACCGATGACCGTGTTTATCGCCGTCATGCCATGTGGACCTATCTCGAGACGGGCAAGCAAATGGACGAGTTCGTAGTTATCAGTGAAGACGAAGAAAATCTTGAATACACCTATCTCGGCGAACACTATGACGAAAAGAAAGACCGTGCTTCCAACGCGGTTTCCGAATACGATCACAGCCGTATAAACGATTCGCACAACGAGCACTTCCAGTATGGGACCAACCTGTACTACAACATCGATCTCGGTAAAAAGCTCGGTTCGATTGCTGCCTGGTGGCTGCGGTGGGTCGTTCCTGCGTTAACCGCAGGTGGTGAATACCGCGTGTGGGATGCCAGTCACTATGCGGAGACGGAAGAGTGGCGCTCCTACGATGAAACCAACGGCTTCAAGGTCTATGACGATGTCGAACGACGCTACGACTACGATTCTCGCGTCGTGAATTCTTCGGTGTTCGGAAGAGCCGAGTTCAAGCCCTTCGACATCGTAAATTTTCTTTTGGAATACCAGCATGCGAGCTACTATTCCGAAGTCGATGAGAATCCCATCGAGGTATTCAACTTCGGTACCGGCGAGTTTACGGGCATCGAATACTACAACACGAAAAACACGATCGAAGAAGATGGTAACGGAAACGAATACCTGAAATTTTCTGACGACGACTATAACCGGACCTTTACCTTCGGATCTCCGAAAATGGGTATCAACGTGAACATCACGGAAGAACTGAACATCATGTCGAACTGGTCGGTCGCCTACAAGGAACCCAAGGTCTCCGACTGGTACAGCCGCTCTTCCGGACCGACCGATTACGATCTCGATCCGGAAAAGGCGGCAACCTGGGAAGTCGGTATGGGGCTTGCATTGTCGGACGGCATGTTCGATTATAAAATGAGCGTCAACTACTACAACACGGAATATACCGACAAGATCGGATCGGCTACCTGGGATGATGAAGTAACCGGAAAGGAAGTAACCCAGACGATCAACGTCGGAAGCGCGACGCATTCGGGATGGGAAATATCCTCGAATGCAGTCTATGGCGACTTCGATCTCGGTGGATCGCTGACCATCGCGAAATACCGCTGGAACAGCATGAACTACAAGAGAGTGTTCGGCTACGATGAGGAAAGAATCGAAGGCAAGGTAGTGCCCTATTCACCGGAAAAAATGGCGAACGCCTATCTGGGCTACACCTATCGCTTCAACGATATCCAGAAGGTGCGCTTCGGAACCACGTTCAAATGGTGGGACGAGTACTACGCGAGCTACGACAACACCTACCGCGATATCAACAACGACGAGAAAGAAGCAAAGCTGCCCTTCTACCTCACCTGGAGCTTCGATATCAAGTACTCCACGACTCTGTTCGGTCAGGACACCAGCGTGCGTCTCGACCTCAACAACGTCAACGATCGCGAAGAGAACTGCGAATCAGCCTACTACGGCTCCGACTACGGTCGCGACGATATCCTGAAGGGTAAGAAATACATGTACGTCGAACCGGCACCCCTGTTCAACGTCTTCCTTACCCTGGAATACAAATTCTGATCCGAAACGAACTACGACAACGCCTCCTCATCACGGGGAGGCGTTTTTTATAAAATTAACTTCCGAATGTGTTGCGTCAGCAACTCTTCTGAATGTTAATTTCGGCTCTGTTGCCTATTGGGTGGGAGATCAGCGCCCACAATATTCAACTGATATGTACCGATTAATGAGAAATTCCAACATTCGGAAGAGTCTCGTTTCACTCGATACATTCAGAAGTTGGAATTTCGGTTTACGTCTTCAGCTTCTTCTTTTCGGCGGCGGGGAAGAGGACGTTGTTGAGGATCAGCCGATAACCGGGCGAATTCTTGTGCAGGGATAGCACCGTGGGCGGATCGCCGACGCGATGCTGGTAATCTTCCGGGTCGTGTCCGCCGTAGAAGGTGAAGGTTCCTTTGCCGAAGTTTCCGTGCAAGTACTTGATTTCGTCCGCGCCGGGCACCTCGCCCATGATGATCACGCTCTTCTTCACGGTGTTTTTGTGGAAGGTCGTGGTCTGGCCGAGGAATCCGTTGACGTAGTTGGTGTGGCACTGGGTGAGCATGGTGGGCACGGGATCGTACTTGGCCGAGAAATCGAAGAGCAGGAAGTAGTCCTGTTCAGCGCCGCGGAGCTTGGCGTAGTCACTGGCGTCGATGGACGAGAACTCATAGACGTTGGGATCGGTGATCAGCGAGAAATTCTCGAATGCGAAACAGCGTGAATAGTCCAATTTTCGCCGGTAACTGGCTTCGGGAGGAGTTCCGTCATAGACTACATCGACGATATCGGTATCCTTTGCCGCAAGCGCGATGTCGAAGGTATCGGTGGCGGCGCACATGGCGAAGAGGAAACCGCCGTTGCGGACGTATTCCCGGATGGTCTCGGCCACATCGTGCTTGAGCTGCCAGACCGATGAATAGCCCAGATTCTCCGCCAGTTCCTCGTTCATACGCACCTCCTCCTGATACCATGCGGCATTATGGAAGCTGCGATAGAATTTGCCGTACTGCCCGGTAAAATCCTCGTGGTGGAGGTGAACCCAGTCGTATTCTTCGAGCTTGCCCTGAAGAACATCCTCGTCCCAGATGATGTCGTGATCGATCTGTGCGTAATCGAGCACCAGACGAACCGCGTCGTCCCAGGGCTGCGCGTTGGATGGAGCATAGACGGCGATCTTCGGTTCCTTCTCCAGCACGATGGCGTCCATGTTCGCGCCCTCGATCTCTTGCAGTATCGCCGCGTATTGCGCGGAGCCGATCTTCTCGTAGAACACGCCGCGCACCCGGCAGATGCTCTCGATGGATGACGACTCGGGAATGACCCACGATCCGGCGCGGTAGTTGAGCAGCCACTTGACCACCAGACCTTCTTTCAAGCCCTCGAACGCTACGCCGTAGGCCTTCAGGTGATCGGTCTGCATCTCGTCCATCGGGATGAGTATCTCCGCGTTCAACGCAGTCGCAAGTGTGATTATCATAAGCAAAACAAATATCTTACGCATCGTGTACCTCTTCATTGTGTGACAGATTATTTCGGCTCGTGATCGGCACAAGTCATTTCTGTAACGAATTTCGTTTCGGTACGTGACGTAATTGGATTGCTCGAAATGGCAGAAATTACTTGACCGGAATGCGCTGGTTCTGATGGTGGTTCCCGACGTGGGGCATTAGCTCAGCTGGGAGAGCGCCACACTGGCAGTGTGGAGGTCAGCGGTTCGAGCCCGCTATGCTCCACCATTTTTATATCCAAAATCAGGTCTGCAAGCAATTTGTACAACGGTTCGAGAACCGGAAGCTATTGACAATTCACCTGCAAACGCTATACTATGATAAATGAAAAGATCGAGGAGGAATCATGCGAAAAATCATGGCAATATTCGTATGTGTATTTATCGTGACGGCGATAGGCGCCGAAACCTGGAAGTTCAAGTCGGACTTCAATCTGTTGCTCAATCAAAGCTCCTATTCCGATAACTGGAACGGGACGGAGAAGAGCAGCGTCTCCTGGACCGCCAAGCTCAACAGCTCCGCGGAAAAGCAGCTCCTGGATTACTTGCACAACCGCAATACGCTGAAGCTGGCGTTCGGTCAGACGCACCAGCAGGAAGTGGATGACAACGACGAAAAGTATTGGGCGAAACCGGAAAAGAGCACCGACATCATCGATTTCGAGTCGATGTTCCGGTTCACGCTGAAGAAGTTAGTCGATCCGTTCGTGTCGTTCCGGCTGGAGACGCAGTTTGTCGATTATAGTCAGGAAGACAACACGAGGACTTTCAATCCCATCCTGCTGACCGAATCTGCCGGTGTCGCGCGCACGTTCATCGAGCAGGAAAACCACAAGCTTTCGAGCAGGCTTGGCGCAGCTATAAGGCAGCATATCGATCGGAATTCGATCGATGAGGATACCGGGAATCAGAAGACCGAAACCATGCAGGACGCGGGTCTCGAATTTGTCAGCGAATACATGAAGCATCTCAACACGATTCTCACTTTCGAGAGTCGGCTGGACGTGTTTCAAGCGCTATACAATTCCGAGGAAGACGACCTCGATAACGAAGACTGGAAGGCGACCGACGTGAAGTGGCTCAACACCCTCAACGCCACGATATGGAAAGCCCTCACCGTCAACTTCGAAGTCGAATGGATTTACGACAGGGAGCAGGACAGGGCAGGCCAGTACCGCGAGAACCTCGCGCTCGGATTCAGCTATTCGATCCTGTAAGATACGATTCGATTATCTGCGGCGGAAATCCTGATGGACTCCGCCGTTTTTTTATCGGATGTAGCGAAACGGGACATCGATTTTGCCGTTTTCGAGAGAAATAGCTGAAATTTGGGGTCAAAAAAAATTTTTCATTGACATGAAAACGATTATACTGTTTTTAGCAATCGTCATGAGTGAGTGCTAATGGCGCAATAACGTGAAACATTGAAATCAAAGAATAAAGTACAGGAGGAAATTGATTATGGCAAAACAGATGGAGTTCAGTCATCAATCGAGAACCGCGCTGAAGAACGGCGTGGACAAACTTGCAAACGCGGTGAAGGTCACCCTCGGACCCCGCGGTAGAAACGTTGTGCTGGACAAGAAATTCGGTTCTCCGACCATCACCAACGACGGCGTGACCATCGCCAAGGAAATCGAACTGGAAGATCCGTTCGAGAACATGGGCGCACAGCTGGTCAAGGAAGTCGCCGAGAAGACGCACGATATCGCTGGTGACGGTACCACGACCGCAACCATTCTGACCCAGGCGATCATCGAGGAAGGACTCAAGCATGTGACCGCCGGCGTCAACCCGATGTATCTCAAGCGCGGACTCGAGAAGGCCGCCAAGAAGGTCGTCGAGCGCATCCACGAGCTGAGCAAGGAAATCAAGAGCTCCGACGAGATCGCACAGATCGGAACCATCTCCGCGAACAACGACGCCGAGATCGGCAAGCTGATCGCTGAGGCGATGGGAAAAGTCGGAAACAAGGGTATCATCAACGTCGAAGAGGCGAAATCGATGGATACCGACTTGAACGTCGTCGAAGGTATGCAGTTCGACCGCGGTTACCTGTCACCCTATTTCGCGACCGATCCCGACAAGATGATCGCTGAGATGGAAGATCCCTACATCCTGATCCACGACAAGAAGATCAGCGGTATGAAGGACATCCTTCCGGTGCTTCAGGAAGTCGCCCAGCAGGGTAAACCGATGCTCATCATCGCGGAAGACGTGGAAGGCGAAGCGCTGGCAACCCTCGTGGTGAACAAGCTGCGCGGCACGTTGAACGTCGTTGCCGTCAAGGCTCCGGGATTCGGCGATCGCCGCAAAGCCATGCTCGAAGACATCGCCATCCTGACCGGTGGAACCGTGATCTCCGAAGACATGGGCCGCAAGCTGGACAGTGTTACTGCAGCCGACCTCGGTCGCGCGAAAAAGGTCATCGTGGAGAAGGAAAACACCATCATCCGCGAGGGTGCGGGTGACGAGACTTCCGTGCAGGCTCGCGTAAAACAGATTCGCAAGCAGATGGAAGAGACTACGTCCGACTATGATCGCGAGAAGCTCCAGGAACGCGAAGCCAAGCTTGCGGGTGGCGTTGCCGTGATCCGCATCGGTGCGGCTACCGAAACCGAGATGAAAGAGAAGAAGGCTCGTGTTGACGACGCGCTTCACGCGACGCGCGCAGCCGTGGAAGAAGGAATCGTTGCCGGCGGCGGCGTGACGTTGCTCTATGCTTCGCGCGCGGTTAACGACCTGAAGCCCGAAAGCCACGAAGAGAAAGTCGGTGCCGAGATTCTAAGGAAAGCTCTGCTGGTTCCGACCTTCCAGATCGCTTACAACGCCGGCGAAGAAGGCGCGGTGGTCGTCGAGAAGCTCCAGAAGTCGAAGAAGACTCACTACGGATTCAACGCGGCGAACGGAACCTACACCGACCTGTTCCAGGCTGGCGTTATCGATCCAGCCAAGGTGGTTCGCAGTGCGCTGCAGAACGCGGTCAGCATCGCGGGTCTGTTCCTCACCACCGAGTGCATCATCACCGACATCAAAGAAGAAAAAGATGCGATGCCCGCAATGCCTCCAGGAGGTATGGGCGGCATGGGCGGAATGTATTAAACCGTTTCGCACACAACATACAAAGCCCCGGAGCGATCCGGGGCTTTTCATTTCAATTTCCGAATGTCCGAACGAAGTAAGGTCTTCTGAATGTTGTTTTTTTGTCTGAAGCAGGATATCCCGGATTTAAGAAATGAACAGGATGGGGAGTAAGAGTATCACCCCATCAGGTTATTACCTCGGGAAACCTATGTGTCTCCCACAAGCGGGAAGAGGGAGCAGAGAGGAGGTTGTTCTCGGTTGGTACGCAGGCACCCTTGCCTGCATAAACCAACTTCTGAATGTCCGAGCTTGCGCGTAGTATTTGCTTGCAAAAGCCAGATAGCGAAGTGAGGTCTTCTGAATGTTGTTTTTTTTGTCTGAAGCAGGATATCCCGGATTGAAGAAATGAACAGGATGGGGAATAAGAGTATCACCCCCTCAGGTTATTACCTCCGGTAAAACCTATGCATCTCCCACAAGCGAGGCTGTGTAGTAATTTCGACCGATTCTTTTCTCTGTTGTAGGGGCAGGTCCCCGTGCCTGCCCTTCCCTTTCTCTCTTCCGCATCAGGTAATTGTGTGTAACTATAATCGTGAGATGAGAGATGGGCAGGCACGGGGACCTGCCCCTATAAAAGAAAAGGCCAGACACCGAACGATTGATAATGGTGTTCGTCATTTATACACAACCTCAAGCGGGAAGAGGGAGCAGAGAGGTGGTTGTTCGAAGCTGGTCATCCGCATGCATCTTCGCCCGCCGCTTCCGAACACGTAGATATACCGCGCATTTTGGCTACCGGACACGAGAATAAATACGCGAAACACTACGCGTTCGGAAGCGGGTGAACGAACCTGCTATGCGGAGGATTTAGATCACTGAATCCAATAATTCAATCCAGCGATCCAGTCCCTCGCCGGTCTTGGTCGATACCTCGATGATTTTCATGTCCGGATTGACCTGTAGGATGTTTTGTTTGAGCGTATCGATGTCGATATCGAGGTAGGGTAGCAGGTCGGTCTTGGTGATGACGCAGGTCTGGCTGACCTGGAAGGCGAGCGGGTACTTTAGCGGCTTGTCCTCGCCCTCGGTGACGCTGATGAGCAGCACGCCGTGGTGGGCACCGATGTCGAATTCCGCAGGGCAGACGAGGTTTCCGATGTTCTCGACGAAGAGAATGTCGATGTCGTCGATGCCGGCTTCCTCGATGGCGGAGCGGATCCAGTCGGCTTCGAGGTGGCAGGAACCACCGAAGAGACCGGTGTTGATCTGGTAAGCGCCGATGCCTTTGCTGGAAACGCGCTGGGCGTCGAGCGTGGTCTGGATATCGCCCTCGATGACAAAGAGTCTTTTGCCGGTTCTGCCGGCGGTGGCTTCGATGAGACTGGTCTTACCGGAGCCGGGCGCGCTGATCATGTTGATCAGGGTGATGCCGCGCTGTTTCAGGCTGTCTCTCAGTTGCTGTGCGATGGTGTCATTGGTGCTGAGAATCTTCTGCATGACCTTGATTTCTTTCTGCATCGTCGGTCTCTCCTTGTATGGTTTCGATGAACAAATCCTTTCCCTGAGTCATATCCGTCTCGAACGATCCGCACGCTTCGCATATAAAGATGGGCGGTTCCACCTCGCCGCTCCAGCCGCATTTCCGGCACTTGACCTGCACCGGTACGATTTTCATATCGAGTTCCGCGTTGTTGAAGCCTTCCCACTCCAACCGCATCAGATCGAAGTAGTGCCGCATCACCTGCGGAACCAGATGGTGCATGCCGCCGACGACGATTCTGACCCGGGTTACGCGGTCAATGCCCTCGTTTTTTCGGACTTCGTCGGACGACTCGAAAATGGCTCGGACAATCGAAGCTTCATGCATCAGCAAATCCTCGGCAGCGGATCGGATTCGAGCATGGGCAGTTGCCGCACGCTACCGATCTCGGTTTCGAGATAGACGTGCCCCGATTCCGTGGTGACGGTTCCGATGATGCCGGCGTCGGTTCCGAGCGGGTGCTTTCGCATGCGGCTGACGAGTGCTTCGGCGTCGCCACGCACGATCGCGACCACCTTGCCTTCGTTTGCGAGGTAGAGCGGGTCGATGCCCAAGAGCTCCGACGCGGCGCGGATTGAGTCTTTGATCGGGATTGCGCTTTCGTAGAGATGGAATCCGACGGAGAAATCATCGGCGATTTCACCTAACACGGTCGCCAGTCCGCCGCGTGTGGGATCTCGCATGAAGCGGATGTCTGCGGTTTGGAGCATGATGTCGATCAGGTGGTTGATCGGGGCGCAGTCGCTTTCGGGTGCGGGATGAAGCCCGAGGTTTTCGCGTGCGTTGATCACCGCGATGGCGTGGTCGCCGAGTGTTCCGCTGACGATGACGTGGTCGCCTGCGCGGATGGAGGATTCGAAGCCGTCGTGCAGCATGCCGATCCCGGAGGTGATCAGGTAGAGCCCGTCCGCCTTGCCATGCTCGACCACTTTCGTGTCGCCGCCGAGTATCTTAACGCCCGCTTCTCGCGCGGCTTGGTGAACCGATTCGGTGACACGCTCGAGGTTTTTTATCGGGAATCCTTCCTCGATGATGTAGGCGATGAAGATGGATAGTGGGATAGCGCCGCTGACGGCGAGATCGTTTACGGTGCCTGTGACGCTGAGCCTGCCGATGTCGCCGCCCGGGAAGAAGATCGGCTTTACCACGTGCGCGTCGATGGTGGAGACCATCCTTCCGCCGATCAGGGCCGAATCGCTCATGGACGGCATCTCGAACCGGCTGTTCATGACCTCCCGGATCAAGCGCCGGGTCATGTTGCCGCCGCTTCCGTGACCGAGTTTAATCATATCGCCTTTCATAAGCCGTTAACTCCTTCGCCTGCTTGTGGGAGATAGGATCTTTCATATCTGTAGTATGCAGCGCAACTGCCTTCGGACGAGACCATGCAGGGCCCGATCGGGTTGGCCGGTGTGCAGGCTGTCGCGAAGAGTCCGCAATGGTCGGGCTTGATGATGCCTTTCAAGACATCGCCGCACCGGCAGCCGGGATTTTCCTTTGTGCCGGTTATTGCGATGCCGTATCTTATTGCCGCGTCGAAGGGTTGATATTCCTTTCGCAGCACGTACCCCGAATCCTGTATTACGCCCAGTCCACGCCAAAGCGCTTCAGCCGGCTCAAGCACATGATCGATCATCGCGCGCGCGTGCGGATTGCCGTTGTCGGAAACGACGCGCGCGTAGTTGTTGGCTATTTCGGGTGCATCGCGTGTTTCAATCAAACGCTGGATTGAACAGAGGATATCCAGCGGTTCGAAGCCGGTGATCACGCCGCCGACAGCGAATCGCTCCGGCAGAAAGCGGAACGGCTCCATTCCGAGTACCGCGCAGACGTGTCCGGGCAGGATGAAGCCGTCAATCCGTACTTCATCCGATGTCAGAAGGGCGTTCAGCGCGAGTGGTATCGCCTTCAGAGAAGTCAGTGCGGAGAAATTGTCGATGCCTTGTTTCCTCGCGGTCTCGATGGTGTGCGCGATGCCGGGGATGGTGGTCTCGAAACCGATGGCCGAAAAAACGGTTTCTCGTTCCTTCGCGATTTCCAGCGCTTGCATGGGCGAATAGACGATGCGGACGTCGTGACCTCGCGATCGTGCGTCCTCCAGCGTGCCGCTTGAGCCGGGAACCCGCATCAGATCGCCGAAGACGCACACGGTTGCCGACTCGATCGCCATCAGCGCGTCGATGAATGACGCCGGCGTCACACAGACCGGGCAGCCTGGCCCCGAGATCAGCTCGATCGACTCGGGCAGCATTTTGCGCAGCCCCCACTTGCCGATGGCCATGGTGTGCGTGCCGCAGACCTCCATAATGCGGATGGGACGCTTGTTTTCGCGCAGCTTCCCAACGATTTTTTTCACCAGATCGGGATCGCGGAAATTTTTAGTCGTTTCCATAGCGTTCCCGAAGCAGTTCGAGTGTCTCATGCGCCTCGTCCTCGGACAGGATGCTCATCGCGTAGCCTGTGTGTACCAGCACCCAGTCGGACAGCGCCGCCTCCGGTACGAAGACCAGCGAGATTTCCTTCTGCACGCCGCCGAAATCGACGATGCCCATGTCTTCTTTCATCCGTAAAATCTTACCCGGTATTGCCAGACACATCCGTCACCTCGCTAAGCCACCCGCGATGAAAATTTGACCCAGCGCGATAGCGCCGTCGTTCGCGGGATATTTTTTGGGATAATACACGTCAAATCCTGCTGAAGCGAGTTCATTTGTCAAGCCATCCAGCAAAATCCGGTTCTGCATCACGCCACCGCAGAGCACCACCTTTCTTATTCCTGTTCTCCGGTTTACCCGAGAACAGGAATGCGTTGTCCAGTTGATGATGGTTCGGTGAACCGAGCGCGCGATGGCTGCGATCGGTCGATGATCGCGCAGGATTTCACCGAGCATGGGGCGGTGGTCGATCACGCCGTCTTCGATTGTGTATGGGTACGGCGATTCGTTGGCAAGGATGCCACCACAGAGGTTTTCCAGACGGATCGCCGCCTGCGCCTCGAAGGTGATCTCGTCCTCGAATCCGAGTAGCACCGAGATCACGTCGAACAGCCTGCCCATGCCGCTGGAACAGGGCGTGTTGAAGCTGGACTCTATTTGCTTCTGAATGATGCGTTGCTCCTGCCGATCGAGTCCGAAATCTCTTGCGCCTTCGAGCCACGCGTACGCGGCGCGTTGGGGTTTCCTGACAGCCGCGTCGCCACCGGGAAGCGGCATGGGGATCAGGTGAAAGAGCCGCTCGTAGCCGGATCGATCCGCGAGCATGATCTCGCCGCCCCAGATCGTTCCGTCGTCGCCCAGTCCGGTGCCGTCATAGACTACGCCGATGACCTTCTCGTCCAGACCGTGCTCCGCCATGACCGCGCCGATGTGTGCGTGGTGGTGTTGCACTTCGACGAGTGGGAGCCCCGTCTCGCGCGCGAGCCGACTGCTGAAATAGTCGGGATGCCGGTCACATACGACTTTCTCAGGCTCGATACGAAACCACTTTTTATAGCTCGTCAACGTGTCTATGTAGAATTGCTCGATGCCTCGTGTAGCGCCGCTTCCGAGATAAGGCGAGACAAATACGCGGTTGCCCGATCCGACGCAAAAAGTTGATTTCAGTTCGGCGCCGGTTGCCAGGGTGGGTGCGATCTCAAAGGGAAGATCGATGGGCTCCGGCACGTACCCGCGCGACCTTCGGAACAGGGACGTACCGCGCACCACCGAGTCGTCGCATGGATTGAGGATGGCGCGATCGTGCGTGAGGCAGTGGTCGAAGAGTCCGTCGATTTCGTTTTCGTCGCGTGCGATGGGTTCGCCCTTGCGGTTTGCGGATGTCATGACGAGGAAGGGCAGATCGTCGGTCAACAAAAGATTGTGCATCGGAGAATAGGGATACAGCACGCCGATGGTGGGGTAGTCCGGTGCGACGGCATCCGCGAGATCGTATTTCGCCGACTTCGGCATGATCACGATGGGTGCTCGCGTGGATTTCAGCAAAAGTTCGGCATCATCGTCAAGCTGTGCGATTTCTACGGTGCGGTCCGGCTTGACCATGACGGCGAAAGGTTTGTGCGGACGCTGCTTGATCCGGCGGAGTCTTGTCACGGACTGCTCGTTTCTTGCGTCGCATGCCAGGTGGAATCCGCCGATGCCTTTGATAGCCACGATTTTACCCTGAAGAAGCAGCCGGATCGTTTCGTCGATGGGGTCGCCGTCGAAGCCGATCAGTCGCAGTGTTGGGCCGCATTCGGGGCAGGCGACGGGCTGGGCGTGGAAGCGCCTGTTCAGCGGATTCTCATATTCGGTTCGGCAGTAATCGCACATGGGGAAGGCTTGCATGCTGGTCAGGGGGCGGTCGTAGGGAAGTTCTCCGATGATGGTGTAGCGCGGTCCGCAGTGGGTGCAGTTGATGAAGGCGTAACGGTAACGCGGATCGTCTGGATCGGACATCTCGCTCAGGCAGTCGTCGCAGGTGGCAAGATCGGGTGAGATCAGCGTTACACCCGGATTATCACCGCTCGGAACGATACTGAAGCCGTCAATAGTCTTTGGTTGTCCCTCGGTTATGTCGATGCATTCGATCCTCGATGCGGCGGGTGCTTCCAAACGTATCCGTCGAACGAATTCCTTGAGTTCGGTGCCCGTCGAACGAAGCAGCACAACGACGCCGCCGGGGTTGTTCAGCACTTCGCCGATCAGATGCATCTCGCTGGCAATCCGGTAGATGAACGGTCGGAAGCCTACGCCCTGGACGATGCCTCGGATGGTGACGCTGTGCCATGTCGGTTCATTCATGTTTCCGAGATTGTGAACCGGATTCGATTATGTCAATGAAAGTCTTTAATGGAGTTTCAGAGCTCTCGAGTCAAGGTTGATACTGAATTCTCCCGGTTATGATTATTTGCTCCTGATGAACTTGACTGGCAACATGTTTATCATTTCAATCATTTAGAATTCCTATGTTTTTAATTAGTTTATCCCACGTGACTTTGATTCCATTATTTTTGGTTGTTTTACCCTCACACCAGATCAGAGAAGATTTTGTTATAAAGATATCTCCGATCTGTGTTTTTCCGTCAGGTGTCCTAATCTCCAATTCCATTCCTTTAGTCATGATTTCAGGATTTATTCCCCATTCTTTGATTTTTACTTTCATGAATTCCTCCTTGTTTGATAATGTCCACTATTAAAGAAGAGTGAGTGAAATGGCAAGTATTTTCTTAACCTCGCTTTGATGTTGTAGGTTCAGCCGTGCGCATCTTCGCTCGATCCCACCTCCGACGTGGATATACCGCGACCTCCTGACTACCGGACACGAGAATAAGGTCGCGGAACACCACGCCTCCGGTTGCGATCGAACGAATCTACTGCGCGACGGTGTTCGATCACCCAGGGCTTACGCCCTGGGCTACGCATCTGTCGTTCCTGCGAAACTTGAGGAAAGTTAGTGCCGATCATCCTGGGTTAACATCTGTCGTTCCTGCGGAACTCGAGAGAAGGTTCATTCCTGCAAGAGCATTTTCTGGGAATGCGGGTCGCGCCGATCACCCAGGGCTTACGCCCTGGGCTACGCATCTGTCGTTCCTGCGAAACTTGAGGAAAGTTAGTGCCGATCATCCTGGGTTAACATCTGTCGTTCCTGCAGAACTCGAGAGAAGGTTCATTCCTGCAAGAGCATTTTCTGGGAATGCGGGTCGCGCCGATCACCCAGGGCTCACGCCCTGGGCTAACATCTGTCGTTCCTGCGGAACTCGGGGAGGGATGGCTATTCGAGTAAGAGCATTTTGCGGAAAGACTGTCCGTCGTTTGTCGTCAGGCGCGAGAGATAGACGCCGCTGGAGAGTCCTTGCGGGCTCCATTCGATGCGGTGGCATCCGGCGTCCATCGGTTGGTCGAGAAGCGTATCGACCTTCTGACCTTTGATGTTGAAGATTTCCAGCTTCACGCGGCTTTGGCTGGGCAAATTGAAGCTTATGGTTGTCTCGGGATTGAAGGGATTGGGGTGGTTTGCGAGGGATATCGCGGGCTTTTCGATGTCCTCGCTTTGGGTGCTCAGCAGGGTGTAGGCGTAGATGGCGAGGTTATCGACCGACTGGATGTAGAGGTAGTCGTCATCCCACATGATCGCGCCTCCGGTAGAGTGCTGCGGGACGGAGAAGTCGGGTTCGACGAATCCGGTCGGGTGATCGAGGGTGTTGTAGAAGTCGAGCCGGGTCTGGTGGGCGATCACGATGAAGTTCTCGAATGGGAGCGCGAGGACGTCGCCCAGGGCTTCAAACGATTCGTCCTGCCGGATGAATTCGGATTCTATTGACAGGCGCGGGTCGATGGTGCGCAGGTGGATGTATTTTCCTGCTGGATGGATGTTGCAGCTCGCGTCAACGGTGGCGTCGTGCTGTACGATTTCGCCCGGATCGTCGTCTTCGGCGCCGTTGAGATAGTAGAGGTGGCGCGTCGGTTCGGAGTAATGGTCGATGAAGTAGAAGACGCCGTCGGCGAAACAGCACTGTCCCACGACGCACCCGAGTGGATGACTCCACATCAATTCCGGCTCGGTACCGTCGAGGTCGTACTTGTTCAGGGTGGAGCAGTTTACGTCGAGGCAGTAGAATTTATCCGGTTCGTTCGGATTGAACTGGATTCTCCGTTCGTTCGTGGTGATGTATGGCGTGGAATACAGAAGCTCGGGATTCAGGATGTCTGTGATGTCGTAAATTTTCTCGTGAGCGGGGGATGTGTCGGTTGAGGATCGCACCCACATGTAGTGTCCGTTGACGACGACGGGCATGTCCCCGCCCGGGAAGATCTGGTGCGCGCGAACCGGATTGTACGGATCGGAGACGTCGTACAGGATCAGTCCGTGATCGCACTCCGGCAAGATGATGTAGTTCTCGTATTTCGCGGCGGTATTGTAGGTCCAGTATCCTTCGTAGCAACGTGCGATGGATTCAATTCCGCCGTCGGGCTCCGTCTTGATCAGCAGGTATCCGATCCATCGATTCTGTTGCAGCAGGTAGGTTCCGTGACTGCGCAATGTGTAGTTTTCGAAAACCGCTTCTTCGTGCGGCAGGGTGTAATTTCCGATCAGCGTGGGATTCGCGTAGTCGGAGATATCGATTGCGTGCAGCTCGGTGCGATGCTGGGTAGCGTTGTGGAAGGGAACGTAGAAGATGTCGCCGATGGCGGTGCCGTAGTGCGAGACGTCGATGTTCATCGTGGAGGACAGCTCCCACTCGAGCGGATCGGAGTAGTCCCAAAAATCGATGGTTCCCTCATACTGGAACGCCATGCGGCCGTTGCCGAGATCGACCTCGATGGGCAGGAAGTTGACGGGATAACCGAGATCGAGATATCCGAGTGAGACCAGTCCCGAATCCGGATCGACCGCGAACAATTCGAAGGACTCGGCGTAATGCTCACGAACGAGGATATGACCGGTATCGAGCACCAGAAAGCGGTAGTATTCGGGGTAGATATAGGGGCTGTCGAAGGTGATGGGGTCCATGAGCATGAGCGCGTCGAGTGCGCCGGCGTGCTCTCTGCACGCGACCAGGAAGCCATTGACGATGGAAAGCTCGCTGAAGACCGGTTCGTCGTCACGCGCGGGGTATTCGGTGACAATTTCAGGATGCAGTGGGTCTTCGATGTCGAGACGGTAGAGGACCGCGGCGTCGAAATCGGTGGGGATGATGTTGTCGTAGCGCGTCGAGACGATCAGCGCGCCGTCGTGCTCGATAATCTCGTTCGCTCTGCCGCCCAGGCCGTACTTTCCGACCTGCGTGACCGTGTTTGTCAGGCTGTCCCATTCGCATATCTGGATGCCGAAGTCGTCCGGCACATAGACGAAGGGATAGACGATGGCGATCTGGTTTCTCGATCCTGTGTTGTGTACGGAACAGGCGAATCGTGAGATTTCCTCGCATTCGAGGGTGATGTTCTGCGCATAGAGGCTGCCGAACAGGGCGAAGGCGATCAATAAAATACGGTTCATCCGGGCTCCCTGGTTGGTTGGTTTGATACGATCGATGATAGAACGTGGTTATTAAGCTTATGTTACGCACATCTTCGCCCTCCCGCACCTGTTGACGTGTAACACCACGCCTTCGTCGTGAATGAACACGCCAACAGGTGCGGGAGAACGAATCTGCGCTAAGCGTGTAAACGTCAGCATACCCGGGGCTTACGCCCCGGGCTAACATTTGTCGTTCCTGCGGAACTCGGGGCTAATCGTAACAAACCTACAAACCAACGATCATGATCGGGCCATAGACTGGCTCCCATATGGATAGCGCGAGCCGGTCGGCGTCGTAGTCGATGCCGAACTTGCGGAAGAACTCGCAGAGGTTGCGGATATCGCGCAGGAAGATGTCGAATCCGTTGGTGTTGGTGCTCGGATTGCAGCTCTGCGGGAAGTCGATGATCCAGGGTTCGTTGTCGTGGTAGAGGATGTTGAAGGGCGAGAGGTCGCCGTGCACGATGCTGTTGTTGAGCATCAGGCTGAGGTGGTCGATGAGCTGATCGAAGCAGCGCTGCGCGAGTGACTTGCTCTCGAAGCGCACATGCCTGAGGAGCGGTGCAGCGTATTCGCCGTCGCCGATGAACTTCATCGCCACCGCGTCCTCGGTGCAGGCGACGGGCTCGGGGACGTTCAGACCGAGGTCGAAACAGGTCTCGAGCGCGTCGAACTCGGTGGTGATCCAGCAGTGGCGTTCGGCGGCCATGCCGGTCGCGGTGTTTTTCTTGATGGCGCGCAGGGCACGGTGATCCCAGATTTTGCCTTCCTGGTAGATGGCGTCCTTACGGAAGTTGCGGAACTTGCGTTCGCGGTAGAGCTTGAGCGCGATGTAGTCCATGTCGAGGCTCTCGTGCGCCTTGCAGCAGACGACCACCGCCTCCTTACCCTTCTTGACCACGTGCAGGAATTCGGTGATCAGCCGTTCGTTGACGAAGTCCTCGCAGGACTCCCGGTACCGCATCAGGTCGGTTTTCATGATATTGTCCGTGTGCATTTTCATTTCTCCATGTGCTGGTTGTCGGATGCAAGCGGGCGTTGGTCGCCCCTTCCGGATACAGAAGAGCCTGCGTTCCCGGCCGGTTCGCAGGCTCCAATATCATGAAAAAAAAGAAACCGGTCGGGGAGACCGGTTCCTCAATATATGAACACCTTCGGTATCGCTACCTCCAATGTGTCCCTGTCAGCTTGTAAGGAAGACCGATCTCGTCTTAGCGTACTACTCCAGTGTTGTGTTCGAATTGATGCATATCGTTCCTCCTTAGGATATATTTGTGTCAGAGTATGGATGTGGGCTACGGATTGTCAAGGATTGTGTGGATTGAAATGAAATCGGGACTAATAATCGATTTGTGCGGTCAACCTGTAACGATTTCTCTCATTTCACCCATGCACAAACCTTTTTCTCACGGATTCTCAAGCCGGTGGACCGGAATTTATCAATTTCCCGATAGCGATTGCAGGCAATCCGCGAAAAAGCCACGAAAAATTCACTATATTCAGCGTGCGGGTCGGGTAAATCTCTCTGTGCACCTAACGTCAGACATATCAATCAATTAAAATACTGAATAATCATTCGGAAAACCGGTACGAAATCCTGCGCACGACGATTCACGAAAAAAAACCGCCGAAAACAAAAAAACGCTTGACGGTTGCCGCGCGAATATCAAAAAATCGCACAAGATATCAAACATTCTCATCGGTTCTCACGAACCAGGGGGTCAAAATGGCGATCGATTTTACTGGAAGTTTCGAAGGCGCAATCCACAAGCAGCGGATCGTGATACCGTCCGACTTCCGTAAACAATTCGAGGAAGATCCCTACTGGGTGGCGACGCTGAGCCCCGGTAAAATCAAGACCATCCTGCTCTATCCGGCGGAGAACTGGAGCAAGATTCGCGACAAGCTGAAAAGCGGCGACGCGCGGCAGCGTAAGATTCTGTCCTATTTTCAGATATTCGCCATGGCACCACAACAATACGAAGGCCCCGGACGTGTCAAGTTTACACCCAAGCTTTTGGAGAATGCCGGCATCGACGACAAGGCGATCCTGATGGGCGAGACCGACTTCATCTCGATCTGGTCGCCCGAGATGTTCAGGCAGGAAGAGCAGAAGCGCATCGCAAGCATCGTGAGCGACGACTTCGAATCGACGGACTTCCAGATATGAGGAATTTTCGGATATGACTGCGTATCATGTTCCCGTATTGCTTGAAGAATCTCTGGACGGGTTGAATATCCGTCCAGAACGCGTTTATATAGACGCGACCCTCGGCGGCGGGGGGCATTCACGGGCGATGCTGGAGCGCTATCCGGACATCCGGGTATTCGCGTTCGATCAGGATCCGGACGCCATCGCGCAGACGGAATGTCTGGCCAGGGAATACGGCGAGCGGTTCAAGGCGATCCACGCCAATTTCAGCGAGATGCGGACGCACTTGGCGCTGAACTTCGTGCGCAGGATCGACGGCATCCTGTTCGACCTGGGCGTTTCGTCGCACCAGTTCGACACGGCGGAGCGCGGCTTTGGGTTTCAGGAGGACGCGCTTCTGGACATGCGGATGAACCGTAGCGGAGGCCAGTCGGCGGCGGATGTGGTCAACACGATGCCTCTGGAAGAGTTGGTGCGGATTTTCAGGGAGTACGGCGAAGAACGCGAATCGGGCCGGATCGCGCGTGCGATCGAACGGGAACGTACGATTGCGGAGATCGAAACCACGTCGCAGCTCGCGTCGATCATCGACCGTGCGACGGCGTCTCACATGAAATCAAAGGCGAAGGCGCGGATTTTCCAGGCGTTGCGTATCCACGTGAATCAGGAGCTGGAGCACCTGAAGAAGGGACTCAAGGACGCGGTGGATATGCTCTCGGAGACAGGGCGGGTCGTGGCGATCTCGTACCACAGTCTGGAAGACCGCATCGTGAAGCAATATTTTCTCTACGAGGAGAAGGCGTGTGAATGCTTGCCTTCTCTGCCAACGTGTATGTGTTCAAAAACGTCGAGACTGAAGATTTTAACTCGCAAACCGCTCAGCCCGTCGGATGAGGAAATTGCCAGGAACAGCCGGGCACGGAGCGCGAAATTACGTATTGCCGAACGGAAGGGGGAACCGAATGCGTAAGAAGCTATTGGTATTAGGTATATTTATCTTCATGCTGGTGTTCGTACATTATTTCAACAAGCACACCATCCTGAACAATGAAAAAGAGTGCGCGCGGCTCGAACAAATCTGCACGGCCGAGCGACAGCAGAACAGCGAACTCAAGCTGGAATACATCCGGCTGAGCGCACGGGAGAGAATCCAGAAATACGCGCGGCAGAATCTGAGCATGATACTGCCCGACCAATCCGACAACAGCGTACACTACGTCAAGGAAACGAAGCTCAAGGACGAGACCAAGCGGTTCAGCCTGATCGACTTCTTCGTACCCTCGATGGAAGCGCTCACCAAAGAATAGGCGCTCCGTTTCATGAAGCTCCGATACTTCACGCTCCTCGGCGTCAGCGCGATTGCGGTATTTCTGTGGGTGATCCACCTGTTTGCCGTTCAGGTGCTCGACGTGCACGACATGAGCGGCAGGACCAGGCTTCGCTACAACCCTTCCAACGAAATCCTCATCCCCTATCGCGGCAAGATATACGATTGCAACGGCAATTTACTGGTCAGCAGCGTCAAGAACTACCAGGTCGAGGTGCATCGACCCACCGTCGAGCAATGGTGCAAGCACAACGACATGGAAGTCGCCGCGTATTACGATTCGCTGGCGACGATTTTCGCGAAGAACAGCGATTTGACGAAAAAGTACGTGCTCGACAAGCTCAATCGCAAGACGACTTCGGCATCGGTCATGCTCTCCAACAAAATCCGGGAGTCCCAGCTCGTACTGATCAACAATATCATTCAGGACAAGAGGTATCCGCGGCTCATCAGCAGTTTTTCGTCCATGAAGCGCACCTACGCGCAGGGCGATCTCGCGGCGCGGCTCCTTGGCATCGTACGCGAGGAATCGCTCAACAGCGGCAACAGTATTTACACATTGAAAGGCGTCTGCGGTATCGAGTACGCGCTGGATAATTACCTCCAGGGCGAGCCCGGCTGGCGCAAGGTTATCTACGACGGAAACCAGCGTGAGATTCCCGATCCCGAGATGAAGGAGAAGAAGGCGCGCGACGGCTACGACGTCGAGCTGACCATCGACACAGAGTATCAGGAGATTCTCGAGACCAGTTTGCACAGCGCCATCGACGAATACGGCGCCAAGAACGTCATGGGCGTCATCATGAATCCCGACAACGGTCAGATTCTCGCGCTGAGCGGCATCTCGCAGTTCGACAAGCACAAGCAGACAGCCGCCATCCGCGCGCTGCCCAATATGCCGGTCTCGTTCCTGTTCGAGCCCGGATCGACGATGAAAGCGTTCACTTCGCTGCTGGCGATCGAAAAGAACCTCTACAAGGGCTCTGACATAATCGACTGCCGCAAGTACAAGCTCGAACGACGCACCATCAGCGACGCGCACGAATTCAAGAACCTCAGCTTCAGGGACGTGCTGGTTCACTCCAGCAACGTAGGGATCGCCAAGGTCGCCGAGAAGGTGGGCGAGAAGCGGCTCTACAAGCGCTTGACCGAGCTCGGGTTCGGACTCAAGACCGGACTGGAAGTGACGGGCGAAAACGCCGGCATCTTTCGCAAGCTCAAAGACTGGAACGGCTTCAGCCTGCACTCGATTTCGTTCGGGCAGGAGATCGCCGTCACCGCGGTGCAACTCGCAAGCGCTTACACAGCCCTCGCAAATGGCGGCAAAGTAATCCAGCCCACGCTGGTCAGGCGGGTTCTCGACGGCGACGGCAATGTCGTTTTCGAGCACGAGACCGAAGTGCTCCGGACCATCTCCGACAAGACCTCGCTGGACACGCTGCGCGCCTACATGAAAGACGTGGTCAATTACGGAACCGGAACCGCCACCCGATTCCCGCAGATGCAGATTGCCGGCAAGACCGGAACCGCGGAAAAGATGAAAAAGGGTGGTGGCTATTCCGACGATAAATTTACGGCTTCATTCGCGGGATATTTTCCTGCCGACGATCCGCAGATTCTCATGCTCATTGTGGTCGATGAACCCGAATATAAATACCACTACGGATCGATGTCCGCCGTGCCGACGTTCCGCTCGATCACCGAGAACATTTTGGCGCTTCCGACCTGCCGCATCATGTCCGATATCCGCAACGAGCACCATGATATGATCGTGATGCCCGACGTGGAAGGGCTCTCCGTCACCGAGGCGGTTCGCATCCTGAACGAGCAATCAATCGCCTTCGAGCACATCGTGCGCGATCCGGACGGCGCGGTGATCAATCAGTTTCCCAAGGCGGGTGTCTCCTTCGACCGAAGCAACAAAGTGGTGATCGTGATCGACGGCAAGCCGGACAAGGTCGAAGTGGAGAACGGTTCCTCGACCATGCCGGATATGAAGGGCAAGACATTGCGACAGGCTGCCGATCTGGCACGCCGCAGCAACATCGAGCTGAAGATTCGTGGCAACGGGGTGGTCCGAAAGCAGTCGATCGAAGCCGGCGAAAAGATCAAGTACGGGCAGGTTTGCCTGGTGGAGGCGGGATGATCGATCGTCTGATAGAAATGCTCGAGGCGCGCAATCTGCTCGTCCGGCACAACGTCCCCGCCGGTATGCATTTCAATAAACCGGAGACCGATTCACGCATGGTGGAGAAAAGTGACCTCTTCATCTGTATCAGGGGATTCAGCACGGATGGTCATCGCTACGCGCCCAAGGCGGTTTCGATGGGTGCGTCGATCCTGATCGTGGAAGAACAGCTCGATCTCGACATTCCGCAGATCGTGGTGAAGAACGCCCGCAAGGCCGCAGCGCTCTCGGCAAAGATTTTTTATGACGACCCGACCCGGAAGTTCCACCTCATCGGCGCGACAGGCACCAACGGCAAGACCACCATCACGCACATGATCCGTGGCCTGCTGGACTTCGCCGGCTACAAGACCGGACTGATCGGCACGCTGGGCTACTATATCGAAAATGAATATCATCCCTCCGAGCGCACGACGCCGGACATCATGGAGCTGAACCGCATCTTTGCCGACATGGCACAGGCGGGTGTGCAGTGCGTGATCATGGAAGTATCCTCGCACGCTATCGCGCTGGACAGGGTCTATGGACTGAACTTCGATCTTGCGGTATTCTCCAACCTGACGCGCGACCACCTCGACTTCCACGAGACGCTGGACAACTACAAGCGCGCCAAGTTCACCCTGTTCGACTACCTGACCGAGAATGACGGCGTGGCGGTCGTCAACATTGACGATCACTACGGAAAAGAGCTGTTCGACATGCTGGAATGCGAGCGTAAGAGCGTGTCGTTCGAGCATGGTCACTACATGATCGACAAGACCAGCAGCTCGATCCTGGGCTGCGAGTTCGAGCTGCGCTTCAACGACCAGAGCGAGCCCTACAGCATCAATTTCATCGGCAAACACAATATGCTCAACACTGCGCTGGCGATCGCCGCCATCAAGGAAAGCTACGATATCAAGCTGCACACGCTCCAGGAGGCGCTCCAGCACATCAACGGCGTGGAAGGCAGGCTCGAGCCCATCGCCACGGGAAGTAGCGTCTATGTGGATTACGCGCATACACCGGACGCGCTCGAACATGTCCTGCAATCGCTCAACGAGATTCCGCACCGCAGGCTGATCTGCGTCTTCGGAGCCGGAGGAGATCGAGACCGGGGCAAGCGTCCCGAGATGGGCAGGATCGCGGCGAAGTACGCCGATCTTTCGATTATCACCAACGACAATCCGCGTCACGAGACTGCCGCCTCTATTATTAAAGGTATCACGCGCGAGCTGGACAAAGATGCCGCGATCTGGATTCTCCGGGATCGCAAGCTGGCCATCGAGGCTGCGCTCCGTCTTGCCGGAAAAGACGATATCGTTCTGATCGCCGGCAAAGGGCACGAGAAATACCAGCAGGTCGGCGATAAAAAGCACGACTTCGACGACGCGGATATCGCGCGCAAGATTCAGGCTGAGCTCCAATCGCGACCGGAAGCCACCGACAGCGGCACCATCGAACTGGATATCCCCATCGACGTCCTGATGCTCGAACGGATTTTCGGCGTGGAGATCGACTCCCCCGAGCGATATTTCCACTACGTCTCGACCGATACCCGCACCATTCGGCCCGATTCGCTCTATTTCGCGATTCGCGGCGAGCGATTCGATGGGCACAGCTTCGTGTTCGACGCGCTGGAAGAGGACGGCTCTATGGCGGTGGTGGGTCGTGAATTTCCCGACGATCGCACGATCACGGTCGAGGACACGACGGACGCCTATCGGAAGCTGGCACGGGCGTACGCACGCATCTTCCCGGCAACGCGCATCGGCGTGACCGGCAGCGTGGGCAAGACGACCACCAAGGCGATGCTCACGAATATTTTATCCGAGAAGGGCGACGTTCTGGCGACGTACGCGAACGAAAACAACCAGATCGGCGTGCCCAAGACGCTCTTCAAGCTGCGCGCGCGGCACGACTACGCGGTGGTCGAGCTGGGAACCAACCACCCGGGCGAGATGAAGCCCATCGCGCAGACGCTGTCGCCAGAGATCGGACTTGTTACCTCGATCGGCCCTTCGCACCTTGAATTCTTCGGCGATGTCGAGGGCGTCGCGAAAGAGAAGGCCGCACTTCTGAACTGTACATCGGGCAAGAAAATCATTCCGTCCGATTTCGTGTTGAAGGATTACCGAAAGCAATCCGTAACCTTCGGCAAGAAAGGTAAATACAGCATCAGTCATATCGATCCGGACGAGACTGGCGTAAGTTTCACGATCGATGGTGAGAAGTACCGGATTCCCACACCGGCTGCGTATCTGACGGAAAACGCGCTTGCGGCCGTCGCGGTCTGCACGGAGCTTGGAATCGATGCTGATTCGATCCGCAAAGGCTTGAATCAATCGCTCGATATCGGGATGCGCATGAATATTTTAACGTCCGGCGACCGCATCGTCATCGCCGACTGCTACAACGCCAATCCCACCTCTATGACCGCCGCGATCCGGTTCTGGAAGGATTATCAGCCGGAGCGATTCCACGTGGCGTTTCTGGGCGATATGCTGGAATTGGGCGAGAGCAGCGAGAAATATCACAAGGCGGTCGGCAAGGAGCTGAAGGGCCCGGGCAAGAGGATTTTTTCGATCGGCAGGGACGCGATCCACTATGGAGCCGGTCGTCATTTCGATAATGTCAAAGCGCTGCTCGATTCGAACGCGCTGGAAGACATCCCGAAGAACGCGGTCGTGCTGATCAAGGCGTCGCACGGGATTCACCTTGAAAAACTGACGGGTAGGTTGTAGTATGTTTTATCATCTGTTTTCACCGCTTGCGGAGCAGAGCATCGTCTTCAACGTGTTTCGCTATGTGACCTTCCGGTCGGTAGCGGCATTCATCACCGCGCTGGTTTTCTCGTTTCTTCTGGGCCCGCGCCTGATCCGGCTTCTGCGTGACCGTCAGGCGGTGGAGATGATCAACAGCGATGTCCCCTCATCACACAAGGCGAAGCAGGGAACCCCGACCATGGGCGGGCTCATCATCCTGAGCGGACTGATCATAGCGTCGCTCCTCTGGAACAACCTGGTCAATACCAATATCCTGTTCATGTATCTGACCATGCTCTGGCTGGGCGGACTGGGTTTTCTGGACGACTACCTCAAGAATTTCAAGAAGCTGGAAAAGGGTCTGGTGGCACGCTACAAGCTCTACGGGCAGGTATCGCTCGGACTGATCATCGGTCTGGCGCTCTACCTGAATCACACCAACGTTCCCAACATCACCGAGATAAGCCTGCCGTTTTTCAAGGGCGTGACGCTCTCGCTCGGGATATTCTTCATCCCGTTCGTCATCCTGATGATCACCGGCACCTCGAACGCGGTCAACCTCACCGACGGACTGGACGGTCTGGCGGGTGGAACGACGGCGATCGCCTCCTTTGCACTCGGCATCATGGCGTATTTAAAGGGTAACTTCAATATCGCCAGCTATTTGCACCTCGAATTCATGCCCGAGGCGGGTGAATTGACCGTTTTTACCGCAGCGCTGATCGGGACGCTACTGGGATTTCTATGGTTCAATATCAAACCGGCGGAGATTTTCATGGGAGATACGGGATCGCTGACACTGGGCGGCATCATGGCTAATCTGGCGATCCTGCTCAAGGAAGAGATTTTCTTTGTCGTCGTGGGAGGAATCTTCGTGATCGAGGCGCTGTCCTCGATGATGCAAACGTACTATTTCAAATATACACGTCACCGCACCGGAACCGGCAAACGCATCTTCCGCTGCGCACCGCTTCATCATCATTTCGAGCTGAAGGGGATGTCGGAGGAGAAGATTGTCGTGCGGTTCTGGATCATCGCAACGCTGCTGGCGGCGATTGGATTCGCGACGATCAAATTGCGCTGACGTGTTACAGAAGAGGTTGATATGAGTGATGTTACGATTCAGATTTGTTGTGCATGTAACAAGATACAGCAGAACGAAAATTGTTGGGACTACAATATCCCGGCGAATTTCGTGTCCGCGACCCTCACCTACGGTCTATGTCCCAAGTGCATGAAGGAGATGTATCCGGTCGAGAAGGAGAATCGAAGCCCCAATCCCTTCGCAGGAATGAAAGAAGCATACGGGCTATCGTAATCAAGAGAACATTATGAATTGGAAAAAGAAGAATGTAGCCGTTATCGGCGCGGCACGGAGCGGAATCGCCGCTGCCGACAAACTGACAAAGCTGGGCGCGAAAGTGTTGCTCTCCGAATCAAAACCGCGAGAGAACGTACCGGATGCCGACAGCATGATGGGGCGCTTCGAATGCGAATTCGGTGGACATACCGATCGTGTGCTGGAGAGCGACCTGATCATCCTCAGTCCGGGTGTGCCTGGAACCATCTCCGTTCTGAAACAGGCGCAGCTCGATGGAATCGAGATCATCAGCGAGATCGAGCTGGGCTTCCGGATCAAGCATCCGTCCAGCCGGATCATCGCAGTGACAGGCTCCAACGGCAAGAGCACCGTTGCGACCCTGATCGCGCATATCATGAAGGAGAAGGACTTTTCGACGATCCTGGCAGGCAACATCGGGCAGGCGTTCACCGCGTTTCCCATCGAGGAGCCGGGTATCGACTTCATCGTGCTGGAGATCAGCAGCTTCCAACTGGAGAAGATCGTCGATTTCCATCCCGATGTCGCGGTGCTGCTCAATATCACGCCGGATCACATGAATCGCTACGAGTCATTCGATCACTACGCGCTGACCAAGATCGATATCACGCGCAACCAGAAGGAAGGCGATTTCACTGTCTATTCGGCAGACGACGCCGTGATCGCAAACTATGAGCACTTCTTCCAGGCAAAGAAGATACGCTTTTCCGCGCAGGATAAGAACGACTGCGAAAGCCGATTTGACGGCACGCTGATTCGGTTCGCCGAAAGCGAGCACTGCCATGCGTTCGAGCTCGATCCCGCTGGAATGAAGCTGATCGGTCCGCACAACATCGGAAATGTCATGGCATCGGTCCTGGCGACGCTGCCCTTCAAGAAGGCCTGGCTCAGGCCGGCGTTCCACGCGGAGCTGATCCGCGACGCCGTGAACGGCTTCGAACCGTTGGAGCACAGACTGGAGACGGTCAGGCTCCTCAACGACATCTTGTTCGTCAACGACTCGAAGGCGACCAACTCCGACTCGGTGCGCTATGCCTTGCAGTCGTTCGATACGCCGATCCGGATTATCATGGGCGGATCGGACAAGGGTGAGGACTACACTATACTGAAAATGTACGCCAAAAACACGGTGAAGAAGGCGTATCTGATCGGCGAGACGGCGGAAAGAATCGCGGACGACCTCTATCCCGATGTGCCTTGCGAGCGCTACGACACACTGAAAAGCGCGGTGCAGGCGGCATACAGGGACGCGTCGCCCGGTGAGGTGGTACTGCTCTCGCCCGCGTGCGCAAGCTATGATATGTTCGATAACTTCGAAGACCGCGGCAGGAAGTTCAAAAAAATCGTCATGGAACTGAAATAACAGGAAGCGACATGGAAAACGTAATCGACAACGGCATCAAGACGGACAAGCCATCCAAATCTTATATCGTCTCGTACGATCACCTGCTTTTGGTGAGCTATGTGGTGCTCTGCCTGATCGGTCTGTTCGTGATGCTGGACATCAACTCGGTGCGAACCGGATTGCGTTTCTTCTATCGTCACTTGATCTTCCTGGGATTTTCCGGCGTGGTGATGTACCTCACCTTCCGGTTCAGGAACCTGATGAAGTTGCGGAAGTGGATTTTCGTCTCCATGATCGCGGTGATGATTCTGCTGGTTCTGGTGCTGATCATCGGAAGCTCGGTCAAGGGCGCGACCCGAAGCCTCAGGCTGGGTCCGATCAACTTGCAGCCCAGCTTGCTGGCGCGTGTCTGCCTGGTATTCTACTTCGCGCATATCCTGGACAAGAAGAAGGACTTGATCCCGAAGTCGGGGCCGAAGGGCTTCTTCAAGCACTTCAGCTCACTGATCGTGATGCCGATTCTTGTCTTCGGACTGATCCTTGCCGAGCGGCACCTGAGCACGCTCATCATTTCGGGCGTGACGCTGCTCGGAATGCTTTGGGTGGCACGCATTCGGCTGACCACGATTCTGGTCATCCTGCTGATTCTGGCGCTGTGCGCGATCGGCGTGATCTCGTTCGGCGCGAAGTTCCGTGGCGCGCGCATGGAGATTTTCGAGAAATATTCTGTTTATCACAAGGTGTTCGGCAGCGGTGACAAGAACTTCGATCACGTCAAGGGCGACTATCAGGTGCGCGAGAGTCTCACCGCGCTGACCAGTGGCGGTCTGATCGGCGTGGGCACCGAGAAGGGTCTGGCAAAGCACGACTATCTTCCCGAGACGCACACCGACTACATCTTTTCCATCATCGGGGAGGAGTTCGGCTATCTGGGCGCGCTGGTGGTGCTGCTGTTGTTCGCGCTGCTATTCTACCGCAGCATGCAGAGTTCGTGGATTCAGGAGGACTTTTTTCTGAAAATGGTCGGGATCGGACTGGCGCTCAATATCTTCGTCAACGCGATGGTCAATATCGGCGTGGCGATGTCGGCGCTACCCTCGACGGGCGTGACGTTGCCTTTCATCAGCTACGGCGGCACCTCGCTGGTGGTCAATTCGTTTTCCATAGGCGTGCTGCTAAACATCAGCGCGAAGAGAAGGCAGGTATGGTAAAGGTCATGATCGCTGCCGGCGGAACCGGCGGACACATCATTCCGGCGATTGCACTGGCGAAAGCCTTTCAGGATCGCGACGTGAAAGTCCTGATGATGGGCAATCGCGGCGGCATGGAAGAGAATCTCTACCAGCGGCATTCGCTCGAATACCGCCTGATCGACGTGCAGAAGATATACCGCCGTCTGACCTGGGCGCATGTCAAGTTTCCGTGGAAGCTGATCAAGAGTCTGATTATCTCGATGCGTGCCATTGCCCAATACAAGCCGGACGCGGTGATCGGCACCGGAAGCTTTGTGACCGGACCGGTCGCGATGGCGGCGATTCTGATGAAGAAGCCGCTTTTCCTGCAAGAGCAGAACAGCTATCCCGGCCTGACTACGCGGCATCTGGTGACCTACGCTCGAAAGGTTTTCTTGGGAAACATGGGTGCGATCGGGCATCTCCCGCACGAGATATGCTTCTTCAGCGGAAACCCGGTTTTACCGTTGGACGACGAGGACGCGGTAAAGATTCCGCGTGACATGAATTTCCGCGAAGGTACCCGCAAGATACTGATCATCGGCGGAAGCCAGGGTTCTCACCGGATCAACCGGACGGTCGCCGAAGCCGCGCAGCACATCCTCGACAGTGGCGTTGACATTATCTGGCAGACGGGTCGGGGCGATTACGAGGAGATGAAGAAGCGCTTCGAGGGCGTTCGTGGAATTCACCTGTTCGGTTTTACCGACGCCATGCGTTACTACTATGGGCAAGCGGATTTCGTTCTCGGACGTGCCGGTGCGATTACCCTGTCCGAGATCGAGATGATGAAACTCCCTTCGATCCTCGTTCCGCTGCCTACCGCAGCGCACAACCATCAGTACTACAACGCGATCGAGCTGAAGGAGAAGGGGCTCGCGCTGGTCGTGCGGCAGAAGGGACTCAATGTCGATAGCCTGTTGCAGGCTGTGCGGCAGATTATTACGGATTTGGATACCATGAAGAGTCGTTTCGGCGATTCGCCGCACCCGCGTGCCGCGAGCCTGATCGCCGAAATCGTCTTGCAGATATTGAAGGATGAAGAAAATGTTCGGATCGACTAAGAAGGTACATTTCGTCGGCATCGGCGGAATCGGCATGAGTGGAATCGCGGAGCTGCTGCACATTCAGGGCTTCGACGTGACTGGCTCGGACATGCGCGAATCGGAGATGACCAGGCACCTCAGCGACATTGGCATCGAGGTGCGCATCGGGCACGACCCGGAGGTGGTCATCGACGCGGACGTGGTGGTTAAATCCTCCGCGGTGACGAACGACAATCCCGAGGTCAGGAGCGCGCTTTCCCGCAAGATTCCTGTCATCCGGCGCGCCGAGATGCTCGCGGAGATCACGCGAATGAGCTACGGAATCGGCATCGCCGGTACGCACGGCAAGACCACGACCACATCCATGGTGGGATTGGTGCTCAAGGCGGCAGGACTCGATCCGACCATCATCGTGGGCGGTAAGGTCAAGAATTTCGGGTCGAACAACTTGCTCGGCAACGGCGAGTACATTGTGGTCGAGGCGGACGAGTTCGACCAGTCGTTCCTCTCGCTGACGCCCATCGTCGCCGGCGTGACCAACATCGACGCCGATCACCTGGACTGCTATCCTGATCTGGACGGCATCAAGGACGCATTCATCCAGTTCGCGAACAAGGTTCCGTTCTTCGGTAGCATCGTCGCCTGCCTGGACGACCCGGGCGTGCAGTCGGTCCTGCCACGCTTCCACAAGAAGGTGATCACCTACGGGATGTCGCGTCAGGCGGACGTCCGTGCCATGAACATCGGGATGAAGGACTTCAAATCCTCGTACGACGTTGTTTACAAGGGATATACGCTTGGAAGAGTGCAGTTGCAGGTCCCCGGGCATCACAATATTTTAAACTCGCTGATGGCGGTCTCCATCGCGCTGGACTTGAACATCGCGTTCAAGTCGATCCAGAAGGGATTGGCCGACTACAGCGGCGTATTTCGCAGGTTCGAGTACAAAGGCGAGTGGAACAGCGTGACGGTCTATGACGATTACGCGCACCATCCGTCCGAGATACTCGCGACGCTCAAGGGCATCCGCGCCAACACGGACCGCCGTTTGGTGGTGGTGTTTCAGCCGCATCTGTTCTCGCGGACGCGCGATTTTTACGAGGAATTCGGTCGGTCGTTCTTTCAGTCGGATATTCTGGTGGTTGCGCCCATCTATCCGGCGCGGGAGAAGCCGATCACGGGCGTCACCGGCAAGTTGATCGCGGACGCTGCGATCCAGTCGGGACATCATGACGTGCATTATATCGAAGAAAACGAGCAGATCGTACCGGCGATCAAGTCACTGGTGGAGAAGGACGACATCGTGATCACTATGGGCGCCGGATCGATCTGGAAATATGGCGAAGAATTTCTGAAAGGATAAACGATGAACGACAAGCAGGTTCTGGAGATGATCACGCTGAAGGATGTGCGGTTGAGCGATTTCTCGCACATTCGCATCGGGGGTAGCGCAAGGGGCATTCTGGCGCCGTCGTCCGTCGATGAACTGCGCGTGATCATGCCGTATCTTTCGGAGCGGGGTTATCTCGCCGTGGGAGGCGCGTCCAATCTGCTTTTCCCGGACTGTTACGACGGCTATGTGCTGCTGGACGAGAAACTTCCGCGGGATGTCACGTACGATCGTGGGGTCGCCAACGTTACCGCGAACGTCAACGTCAACGCCATGCTGATGAAGCTGGCGGCGCAGGACGCGGGTGGTTTCGAATTTCTGGCGGGAATTCCGGCGCACCTGGGCGGCGTGGTCAAGATGAACGCAGGCGCGTATGGAAAGACGCTGCAAACGCTGATCCACTCGATCGAAGTGCTGGACGCGGAAGGCAAGCGCAACATCATCCCGGCGGAGAGGGTCAAGTTCGGCTATCGAACCACCTCCATCCGGGAGTACATCGTGTCGGTAAATCTGCTTCCCGAGGAGATGGATCGGCGAGAGATCAAGGCTCGTGTCGATGAGCTGATCGCGATGCGGAGGAGCTCCCAACCGCTGAACATGCCCAATCTTGGCTGCATCTTCAAGAATCCGCCCTACGAATCGGCGGGGAAGTTGATCGACGAGTGCGGTCTGAAGGGCAAGCGTATCGGCGGCGCGGTGGTCAGCGACGTGCACGCGAATTTCATCGTCAACGCCGGAGGCGCGACCTATTCCGACGTGCTGAGCTTGATCGATCACATTCGGGAAATCGTTCTTCGTGAACGCGACATACAACTTGAACTTGAAATCGAGGTGGTACACCATGAGACACAAACGACGAGGCAATAGCCGCTATTTCATCATCTTCCTGGGCTGCATGGTATTCATGGGAATGCTTTTTTTCGTGATGCAGTATATCTTTCGGTCCATGGAATTTTTTACCATCGATAAGGTGGAGATCACCGGTTACCAGAACCTGGGCAAAGATTTTTACGAAGACCTGGCGAAGGACACCATCGGCATGAATCTCTACTCGATCCGCAAGGACGAGATCGCCGCACGGTATGAAAACATCGTGCGTGTGCGCAACGTAAAAGTCTCGCGCGTACTTCCGAAGAAGCTGAAAATCGCGATCGAGGAACGGCTTGCGGTGCTTCACGTGAAGACGAAAGACGGCGTTCTCCTTCCGGTGGACCGCGATCTGATCGTCCTGGACAGCGAGGGCGCGTATCTTGCCGAAGACACCCCCATCGTCAGCCTTGACATCCCGTCCGCTGATGTACAGCTTGGCGAAAGACTGAACAATGACCGCCTGGCGCGGATATATGCGCTGCACAACGAGATCGCGCGGCTGAACAGGAAGATCGCGGAGAGTGTCTCGGAGTACTATTTCGAGGGTCGGGAAATCTGCATGATCGAGGCTTCGTCCGGCTGTCTGATCTATCTTGGCGATGGACAGCTCGAGGAAAAACTCCACCGACTCGAGTTCTTCGGCGGCAACAAAGGATTTCTGGACAATACAGTTCTGGATTTGCGCTACAAGGATCAGATCGTAGCGAGAACGGGGGATTAATGAAGGTACCTACTTCGATAACGGCGCTGGACATCGGCACGACCAAAATCTGTGCGATTATCGCCGTACCGCGCGGCAAGGGCGAGCTGGAGGTCAGGGGGATCGGTATTTCCGAGTCGAACGGACTCGAGAAGGGGATCGTCAAGGACATCCAGCGAACTGCGGATTCCATCAAGCAGGCGATCGAGGAAGCCGAGCAGCATGCCGATATCAAGGCAGGTACGATCTACGCCGGAATCGCCGGCGAGCACATCAAGAGCCGCAACGCCATCGGACGAATCTCCGTTTCCGATTCCAGCGGCAAGGATCCGACCGAGATCAACGAGGAGCACATCCAGGCGGTGATCAACGACGCCAAGCGCACCGTGAAAATCCAGCAGGGACACGAAAACCTCGAGATCATCCACGGCATCCCGCAGTACTACGATATCGACAACCAGAATGGTATCATGAATCCCATCAGCATGAGCGGATTCCACCTGACGGCGCACGTACACGTCGTGCTCGCCGACATGAACGCCATCCGCAACGTGCTCAAGTGCATCGAACTCGCCGGTTACGAAGCCGACGACATCGTGCTCGAACCGCTCGCCTCCGCGATGGCGGTACTCAACCGCGACGAGAAGGAACTGGGTTGCATCCTGCTGGATATCGGCGGCGGCACTTCCGATATTGCCGTGTTCTACAAGGGCAGCATCCGGTTCAGCACCGTGAAGCCCGTCGGCGGCGAAAACGTCACACAGGACCTCGCGATCGGTTTGCGTACCCCACTCAAATCCGCCGAGGATATCAAGATCAACTACGGCGACGCGCTCTCGGGCACCGTCGATGAAGAGGCGATGGTGGAAATCCAGGGTATCGGCGGTCGCAGCGGAACCAGTAAAAAACTGAAATTCATATCGGAGATCGTCGAGTCTCGCATGCGGGAAATCCTCGAACTCTCGTACCGTACCGTTTTCAACAGCTACAACGAAAATCTGATGACCGCAGGCGTGGTCATAACCGGCGGCGCGGCGCTCCTGAGGAACATGGAGCAGCTAGCGCTGGAAATCTTCAACGTACCGGTCAAGATCGGCTATCCGGATCTCTCGCACCTGAGTGGACCCACGGCGCGACTCGAATCGCCCATGTTCTCCACCAGCGTGGGACTGCTCTACTACGCAGCCAGCCTTATGCCGCAGGACAAACCGCTGAACACCCGCAAAGTGACCAGCTTCAACAATCGCATCGTCAAAACGATCAAGAAACTGTATCAAAAATTCTATGATGATTTTGCATAAATAATAATACAACAGGGGGATACCATGCTCGAACTTGCTATGGACAGATCGAACGAAACCATTATCAAGATCGTCGGCGTCGGTGGCGGCGGAGGTAACGCCATCAACACCATGATCAACAACGGACTGACCGGCGTGGAATTTATCGCCGCCAACACGGACGGCAAAGACCTTCGCAAATCGAAGGCGCAGATGAAAATCCAGCTCGGACAGAAGAAAACACAAGGACTCGGCACCGGCGCGAATCCATCAATCGGAGAGGAATCGGCGATCGAATCGACCGACGAAATCCGCAAAGCGCTCCAGGGCGCGGAAATGCTTTTCATCGCCGCGGGAATGGGCGGCGGTACCGGTACCGGCGGAGCGCCTGTCATCGCATCGATTGCGCGCGAAATGGGCATCCTGACCATGGGCATCGTGACGCGTCCCTTCGGATTCGAGGGTGTGCATCGCAGGAAAAACGCCGACTCGGGCATCATGAAGCTGCGCGAGAACGTCGATACGCTCATCGTGATCCCGAACGAAAAGTTGCGCGATATCTACAAGGACATGGCAATTCTGGAAGCCTTTCAGAAAGCTGACAACGTCCTCTCGGACGCCGCCAAGGCCGTCTCGGACATCATCAACCTCAGCGGCTATATCAGCGTCGATTTCTCGGACGTGAAGACCGTGATGGCGAACATGGGCTACGCGCTCATGGGAACCGGCATCGCGGAAGGCGCGGACCGCGCCGTCAACGCCGCAAAGGACGCCATCGCCAATCCTCTGCTCAGCGATATCACGCTCGACGGCTGCAAGGCGACCCTGATCAACGTTACCGCCGGCTACGACATGAAGATGTCCGAGTTCGACGATGTCTCGCAGGTGATCATCAACGAAACCGGCGAGAACGCCAACATCATTATGGGGCTGGTGATCGACGAGAAGATGACCGACAAGTTGAGTGTCACCATCATCGCGACGGGGCTGAACAACGAATCGGAAAGCATTGGCAACATGGGCGCCAAGATTATTAAGGAAATGCCCGAAATCCGCGTGAAGACGGAAGAGGAAAAGAACGAGCAACTCGACATTATCTTCGACCGCATCCGACAGGCGGACTCGGTAGGCCCGGAACTCAAGCGCGACAACGAAGGCGAGATGCCGCGCATCCTGAACCGCGAGAAGATCGATATCCCCGCGTTCATGAGGAAATTCACGGATTAACCAACGGAGCTACGTATGAAAAAGTATCTGATCATTGCAGGCATCGTATTCGCGTTTCTCTACATCGGGCACAAGAACGGCGGATTCAAATTCAGCCTGAAGCGCGATTGATCAGTCGTAACGTTTAGAACAAGGAGCATGGATGAGAAAATTCATCATCAAGGTTCTGGTGATGATGGTTGCGATCTACCTGGTGGGAAGGTTCACGAACCTTTATTACATCGGCGATCTGGGCCCGGCGCTGCTGGCGGCGTTCGTGCTGGCGATCGCTAACGCGATTGTACGTCCGATCATCATTTTGTTGACATTGCCGGTTTCTATCATTACATTGGGTATATTCCTGTTATTTATCAATGGCTTGATGCTGATGCTGACGTCGGCGATCGTGCCGTCGTTCGAGACGCGCGGCTGGTTTTTATCGACGATCGCTGCGCTGATCATCACGATCATCAGTTCGATCCTGAACGCGGTGATCGAGCCCAAGAGGAGTTGATTCGATGCAGAGCGGTTTACCCGACAACGGTTACCTGATGCGCCCCGGATACGCGGTTGTGACCCCCCATCCGCATATCGTCTATGGCGTGCTCGGTTCCGGGATGTTCGTGGCGTTATGGGACGAGAAGAAGCAATACTCCGGTTGCTGCATGTTCCAGTACGCCCGTTCGGTAAACCGCAAGTCCGGTATGTTCGGCGACGTGGCGATTCCCAAGCTTGTCAAGACCATGGAAGAGGAAGGCTCCTCGATCAACGATCTGAAGGCGCACATGGTGGGTGGCGGAGTCAGCGGCAGCAGCAGTTGCGGCGGCGAGAACACGACCGTGACCGAAGAAATCCTGCAACGCTACCAGATCGAGATCATCACGCGCGACACCGGCGGCAGGTTGGGGCGCAAATTCGTCTATCACACCGAGACGGGCGAAAGCGTCTGCATGAAGGTCCATAAAATCCGCAAGCGGGACTGGTACCCCTACGTCTGATCACTCTCCAGGGTTTTCTTCAGCAGATTGCGAGCCTTTTCGAGCGTTTCCGGCTGCTTCATGACATCGCCGGGAGCGCCTGTGCCACCCGCGACGATGCTCTCGCACGAATCGAACCCGAGGAACGTGAACATCTCACACGTCCGCTCGATATAACCCTTGAATATATCCTCGTCCGCACCCTGACAGACTGCCAGGATCACCTTTTTATCCTTGTAGAACGGCGAATTGCAGGGTTCCTTGTAGTACGCGAACAGCCGGTCGATAAACAGCTTCGTCTGCCCCGTCATCTGCCACATATAGATCGGGAATCCGATTACCACGATATCCGCTTTCTCGATCTCCGGATAGACTTGCTGCATGTCGTCCTGCTGCGAACAGCCGTCGTTCTGCCGGCAGTACATGCACGACTGGCATCCCTTCATTTTCATCTTGTTCAGGTGGATGGTCTTGATCTGAGCGTCAACCGCTTCCTTCAGCATCTCCCGCACCAGTAGCGCGGAATTTCCTTCTTCGATCGGACTTCCGATCATCGCGAGTATGTTCATTGTGCCTCCTTATTTCTGGGTGCGCGGACGTCCTCGTCCGCATCTCCACGGTCCGCCAAGCTCCAGCTTGGCATTTCTCCATAATATTGACTTTACCATCAGTATTGTTCAGTCAATAGAAAACATTGAGAGAATCCGCTCCACATCCACACATTCATATACAAACGTCGAGCGAAAGCCGTCGAAGCAGACCAGCTTGAGGTGCGATCTGCCGTGCTTTTTATCGGAGCGGAGAATCGTAGCGCCGTCCGAGCCGATCCTTTTCAGGGCATCATCGTCGGGTTGTGACGGGAACTCGAACCAATCCAGCAGGGACGCGATACGCTGCTCGACGGAGTCCGATATCCATCCCATTTCACGACTGAACGTCGCAGCATAACGGATGCCCATTGCCACCGCGATACCGTGCGGAACGGCGTAGTCGGACGCGGATTCGATCAGATGCCCGAAGGTATGCCCGAGGTTGAGTTTCGCACGCTCGCCGTGGTCATGTGGATCGATCCGGCAGTAGTGCAGCTTGCGGTCGATGGTGAGCCGGATGATGGATTCGTTCGTCGGGTCCGCGCCCTCCAGAAGCAATTCGTAGAGCGGGTTTTCGTCGATGAGCGTCATCTTGACGATTTCGCCTATACCATCTAAAATCCTGGCAGGATCAAGGGTATCGAGGAACTCTCGAACGATGATAGTCTCGTCGGGAACGTAGAAGCTGCCGATGGCGTTTTTCATGCCCTGGAAATTCACGCCGTTCTTGCCGCCGATCGACGCATCGACCATCGCCAGGAGCGTCGTGGGTACGAGGGTCAGGTTGCAGCCGCGTTTCCAGGTCGCGGCAGCGTATCCTGCGATGTCGGTCGTGATGCCGCCGCCGATCGCGTATATCGTGTGGTGCCGCGTGACATTCAGTGCGTGAAAGCGTTCGTAAAGTCTTTCGATCGTTTGGAGATTCTTGTCGTGTTCGGTAGCGCGAATCGGGATGTGGGGGAGACCTTCGAGCAGGCCTGGATACAGCTTCGATAGATTGTCATCGACGATGATAACGCAATCGTCACGACGCAGTCGATCTTCCAGGTCTTTCAGCGTGTTGATGTCGATCATCGGATCATCGAGATGGTTCCCTTGCCAACCTGCCCGTCGTCGTTGTAAACCACGTAGTAGTATATCCCGGAGCTGCATTCCTTACCTGCTTCGTTTCTGCCGTTCCATTCGAAGAAGCCGAAGTAGTTATGCTTCAGCGTCAGGATATGGCGCCCGGCGAGGTCGTAGATATTGCACTTCGAATTGGCGGGGAAGGCGAAATCGGAGCCGGGAAGGGTTCCGATCGCCGGTTTGCCGTTGACGATCGTGAGATAGTCGGCGGTCGAGGTCTCCGGGTAGTACGGGTTGGGGAACGCGGTGACGGTTTTGTCGTGGATCGTTTTGACGGGATTATTCGTCAGTCCGATATCCACCGAGTTCAAGCCCTCGGGCGTTCCGATGAATAGACGTCCGGAGATGGGTTCGTAGGCAAAGGCGGTGATGTAATTGGATATCAGCGGCGCGTTATCCGTGTTGTAGGATGTGTAGGTGTCCGTGTTTCCGTCGTATATGGTGATGCCGTTCGATTCGGTTCCGATCCACACGCGGTCGAACGGATCGGTGTAAAGAGCGGTCGGTCTTGTCGTGATCGAGCCGAAGAGTCGCTCTTCGTTCTCGAAATAGCGTTGATAGACTTCCCAGCTATTACCGTCCCATCGTTCGCGCTTGATGGTGGTACCGAGTTGATACCAGTGGTCGAATTCATCCAGCACGAAGAGCCCGTTGGCGGAGGCGACCCAGTACTCGTGTTCCCAAGCGTTTTCGCGGTAGGTGATGGCATAGATTCTACCACTTCCGCCCAGTTCAGAGAATGGGGGAGAACTCCATCCTTCGATGCTGTCGTCGGTGGGAATGCCGTTACCTTCGAAGATCATCAATCCGTCATGGTAGCTGCCGAACATCAGTTTGTCTTTTCCGATGTATGCAGTGATAGGATCGGCGTAGGACCAATCCGGTATGTGGAATGCTCCGACAATTTCGCCGTTGTACAGTACGTTGATACCGCCGCCGTTGCCGTAGGAGCAGACCCAGAGATCGGCGTTGTAGCCACCGCGATAGCCCGGATCGGGCACGATATAGCTGATGGTTCTGTTCAGGAGACCGCTGTTGATGAGTGACCATGTGGGTTCTGTCGTCGAGTCGTCATAGATCGAGATACCCTCGTCCCATCCGTCGATGCTGCTGTACCAGGTGCCGAAGCATTTGCGGTTGCGGCTATCGACACCGACGCTGAACATGTTGTTGCTCAGGAGCGGGCTGTTTTCGACATTGAAATTGTGCCATGTATCGGTTAAAAGATCGTATCCAGAGACGCCACGGGTTCCACGACTGGTCATCGCGCCGCCGCGGTAGCCGTTCACGATCCAGACTTTCCCGCTTCTGTCAGGGGCCATCTGGGTCACGGTGTTGGCGATGATCGACTGAGGTTTGTAGTTTGTCCAGGTATCCTTCATCAGGTAGAATCCGTCACCCCAGCTCCAAGCCGCGATGGAACCTTCGATGATCCTGAAACCCATCACCTTTGGGGATATCTCTTCGTCGCTCCAGGTGGTCGTCTCTCCGGTGGGAGATATCTTCACGACGGCTGTCGGTTGAGTGTTTTCCAGAAGCAGATTGGTGTTGTCCCAGGTGCCGTAGCTGAACCAGACATTCTGATCGTCATCGACAAAGACCGGATAGATCAGGTCGCTGTCCAGTCCTTCTTTCGAAGTATATTTCGTGAAATCCATGGAATGCGGGAAGTTGTCGAAGATGTAGAGGCCCATGTTCGACGCGAGGGCGAGTTTGTTGCCGTTGACGGAGATATCCGCCATCGATGGAGCATCGTCGCTGAAAATGCCGTAGGGGACATGATGCCACGAGGCCACCTGAAGGAGCGAATCGACGTGGCAGTAGTCGATGCCCATGATGTTCCCGCAGACGATATAGCCGTCCTGTGTGACTTCCAGTTCCGTGACATCGGAGGCGGAGAGTCCGTTGAGGCTGGTGAAATCGTTGGTCTTCAGCGGGAGCGGGAATTCGTCGTTGCTGGTGAAAACGCTAAGCCCTTCGCTGGTGGCGACGAAGAGCTGATTTTCAAAGGTATCGACGTCCTGAACCTTCTCCGAGATCAAACCGGTCGTGCCGGTCAGCGGGATGTCGAATTCACCGTCGCAATACCGTTCCAGTCCACCGGCGTTGGTTCCCGCAAGCACTTCGCCGACCTCATCGAATCCGGCCAGCGCGCGGATGTCCTGGCTCTTCAGCCCTTCGACATTGGTATAAGTGCGGATAAACTCGCCGCTCTCGATATCGAACAGGACAAATCCACCCCATGTGGCTATGTAGAGGGTTCCCTCCTGCTCATAGATATCGAAGAGGTGCGTTGTATTGGTGTGTGTCTTCCAGTTGCGCACAGCGTACAGCATCGCTGTTGACAGGATCAGGGACAGGATGACCAGCTTCTTCATTCTTGCTCCATATCTTGCTTTTTATTCAATAACGAAGAATCGACCGCTTTAGTTCCATTTTTTCCTTGCTTTTCCGTCGGAATTTGCCGATCGCGGAATTTGATGGTCACTTTTTTTACGGTACGTATCAGGTAGTAGAAGATAAACATGAGGAAAAGACTGAGGATCAGCAACAGGAGATTCATGATCCGGTCGGTGGCGAGCGAGAAACCGATCGCGATCAGGCCGAACAGGATGGTGATGAAGTATATGATTGCCGCGACGGTTCGTTGGGAGAAACCGAAATCGAGCAGCTTGTGGTGCAGGTGGTCGCTGTCGCCGGAGAAGATATTCGCGGTTCTGCGGATTCGCCTCCCGATCGCCAGCAGGGTGTCGAACAGTGGGATGAACAGGACGACGATGGGGATCATCATGGTCATTGCGGTGACGCCCTTGGCGGGACCGACGCCCATCATGGAGATCGCCGCCAGGTTGAAGCCCAGAAAGAGGCTGCCCGTGTCGCCCATGAAGAGCTTCGCGGGGTGGAAATTGTAGCGCAGAAAGGCCAGGCATGTCCCGATGGTAATCAGGAGCAGATAGACTACAACCAGGTTCCGGTAGTGCAGTCCGACGGTGAACAGCGTGATCGAGACGATCGTGGCGATACCTGCGGCGGCGCCGTCGATACCGTCGATCAGGTTGATCGCGTTCATGACCAGCAAAAACCAGAAGAGGGTCAGCGGATAGGTGAGGAATCCCAGGGAGAGCGGGTCGCCGAACGGCGTCGTCAGGCTCTCGGTGCGAAATCCCATTGCGTAGGCGGCCGTGATGACCGCGATTTGCAGGATCAGCTTGTGCCAGGGGCGCAGTTTCCAGCGGTCGTCGATATAACCGATCAACAGGATGCCGGTGCTGCACGCGATCAGTGCCAGGATTTCCGGATTCATGGTGAATCGATAGACGACGTATTGCAGCAGGACGGCGGGGATGCCGAAGGTGAAGCCGCCGCCGGTGGGTATTCCCTTCTTGTGGAGGCCCAGGTCGTGCGGTTGATCGATAAGGCGTAGCTTTCCGGCGATCCTGATGAAGAGCGGGGTCAGTCCCAGGGTCATCAGAAATCCGGAGAGAAACAAAAAGGCTCCAAGTAAAACCTTATGCATCATACGCCTGTAAATACTCCTTCGTCATCCGGTCGAGCAGGAAATGCTCCTGAATCTTACGAATGGACTGCTTGCTCATGGAGCCGAGCGAGTCCCGCTTGTCCGTTAAAGTCGCAAGCAGTTCGATCAGCTTCTCCGGCTGATTCGTATCGACCAGATAGCCGTTGCTCGCATCGACCAGCTCGTTGTTGCCGTCGATGTCGGACGCGATCACCGGCAGACCGGCGTTCATCGCCTCCAGAATCGCCACCGGCAATCCCTCCCACAGAGAATATAACAGGAATACATCGAATCGGTCAAGCCATTCCCGAACATTGTTCTGCCATCCGGGAAGCTCGATGCGGTCTTGCAAGCCGTTGTCCCGCACCATCTTCAGGCATGTGTCGAAATAATCGCCATCGCCCAGAAAAGCGAAACGAAGGCGCGGATTCCTCTTGCAGGCCTCGATCGCCGCCCGGATCGTGACAAGGTAGTTCTTCTGATCCCAGAATCGTCCCACCGATCCGATAAGAAGCTCGTCGCCCGAGTAGTCGCGCTCTTTCCGCGGGATATCCACGACACCGTTGTAAATCGTGACCGTCTTCTCTTCCGCGATCACCTTTTTCGCGACTGCGTCCTTACGCTGGTTCTCGCTGACAAACACGACTTTATCGCAGAATTTTCCCGCGAAGCGCTCCGCCATCCGATAGAAGCACTGCACCGGCTTCGGAAGGACGCTGTGATAGGGTACGCCATGCACGGTGTGGATCACGCTCTTCACGCCTGCGCGCCGTGCGGCGATGCGCCCGAGGACACCGCTCTTGGAGCCGTGCGTATGGACGATGTCGAACCGGTGCTTGCGCAGAAATCCGTAAATCTCGAAGAACGCGAGGATGTCCCACGGACCCAGCGCTCTGCGAAAGTGAGGGATAATCCGCTTGTTCAAGCCCAGCTTCTTTACTTCCTGCGCAAAGGCGTTGTCCTTGTCCTTCGAAGGTGCGCACGCGATCCAAATCTCGTATTCGTTACGGTCCAGATGGTCGCAAATGTCCAGCGCGACACGCTGCGAGCCGTACAGCAATTGAAGCTGCACGATATGAAGAATCTTCTTTTTCTCAGTCAAATCAAACCCGCTTTCTCAACAATTCGATCCAGTGCCGTAACTGACTTTCACGCGAATATTTGTCAATGTTGTTGTGCCCGGAAATAGCGCTCGACTTCACGCGCCGGTACATCGCAAGAAAATTCTCTTTGATCGACGCGATATCCTCCATCGCGCAGATGTCACGATATCCGCACTCCCTCAGGATTTCAGCCACCTCTCCATCCGGCGGAACCATCGCCAGGATTTCCCGACCGGTGCGCAGATATTCGAAGACCTTCCCGGTGAGGACGCCCTTTCCGCCCGGCGTGGCGACGAACAGAAGCAGAACGTCCGCTTGCATCATGCGCTCGATCGCCTTGTGGTGTTCCACCTGCCCATGAACATGGATGTACGATTCGAGCTCGGGTGACTGCAACGCGCGCATGGTCTCCGCGAAGTAGTTGCCGGTGAAGGTGAATTCGATATCGTTCGGCAGTCGCTCTTCGTGCTTCAGTTCCTTCAGCGCCCGGATAAAATAATCGACCTTCTGCAAGCCGTAGAAGTTGCCGAGGTAGTGGAACCGCACGATACCGTCGTTCGGCTTCTCATAAGATTTTTGGGCGAAATCACGCGCATCCCAACCATTGTACATGTTGACGGTCTTTTCCCGCAGCCATTCGCCGTGCCGTGCGATCAGCTTGTCTTTCATGTCATCTGCGGCGGTAGATACCAGAAACGCCCGTTTGAGCGTGGCGCGTTCCACAAACGTTGCCAGTGCGCGGTGCAGCGGGGTCAGGAAGCCGATGTAGGGGTGGTCGGTGTAGGAATCGCGGTAGTCGATCGCCAACGGTACGCCGGTGAAAACGCTGTACAGCAGTGCGGCGAATCCGCCGGTATAGGGTCCGGTTGTCGCCATCACGGCGGAAGGTCGGGACTTGATCCGCAACGCCGCGAGAAGGGCGAACGGCAGCCAGCCGATCTTGTCGTCGATGGGCAGGATGCCGCGTACCAGGCGCTTTTTCCATTCGGCGGTATTGAAATAGACGTCCTTGCTTTTCCGCGAGGGGGCCAATCGCTTGAGGATCGACATCGGGTCCAGCGACGGGGTTCGAATCAAACGGCGGTGTCCGCATTCACCGAGCATCCTGCGGTCGTGGGAATGGAACACGATGCCTTTGACCGAGATCACGTCGGTGAGGATGCCGACTTGTTTCAGATAATGCACCATTTTGCAGGGACGCTGCACGCCGGATGCGCCCAGCGGTGGATAGAAGTAGGCAAACATGAGGAGCCGGCGTTCGAGCACGCTGTCTGCAAGACGCAGGAGACGAGGCTCGATATGGTTCCATGTGAATTCGGTTCGTGCGACAGCCTTCGCGCGTTTGCCCATCTCGTCGCGCTCCGGTTCGTCCAGTTCGAGGAGTTGCGCAATCGCTTCTGCGACCGGCTTGACTTCGAATCCGACGCATGTGCCGACACGATGCTCATCCACGATCCGGCACATGATCGGCATGTCCTGCGCGACGACGGGAAGTCCGGCATAGAGGAATTCCATGAATTTCAGCGGTAGCGAATTCCAGTAGCGTTCCATGCGCGGGTCCATCAAGACCATCCCCACGCGAGCCTTTCGAATCAAGCGTGATGCCTCCGTGTGCGAGACCTGACCGCCGAAGTGGATGTGTTCCGATATCTGAAGCTGCTCGATCGTGTCGAAAAATCTTTGGCGGGTCTCGTTGCAGTAGAATTTTCCCAGGAACAGCGCGCGGATGTCCGGGAACCGTTCCTTGAGCTGTGAGACCGCGTGCAGGATGACGAGGATACCTTTCTCGATCAGCATACCTCCGGCATAGACCAGGTCGTATTGCTTGTCACCGTCCGGATCGGTATCGTTCTGCGGGATCGGGTAGTTGGGGCAGATGGCGAGGTTCTCCGTGTAGCGTCCGAATCGTTTAGCGATCACTTCGTTGACCGCGATGATTCCGTCCATCCGCTTCGCCAGCAGGTTTTCCAGCATCTCGTAAAAACGCTTGGCCGGGCGCTGAAGTGGCTTGGGGAAACGCTCGCCGAAGCTGTCGCCGTAGAACTCATGGCAATCGTAGATCAGCGCGGACTGCCGGTATCGTCGCACGAACAGTGCTGGCAAGATGGTCTGCGGTTCGATGCAAACCACGATATCGGGCTTGATCTTGCAGGCGGTGCTGAACAGCTTGTAGAGCAGATCGAAGCGGCTTCTCGCGGCGATGTGAACGGTTCGGATATGCTTTTCGTCGATTGTGTCCGTCTGCACGGGCGTGATGATAAAAACTTCGTGCCGACTGGCGAGCGAGCGCCCGAGCTTGTGGAATAGCCTGACATCGTCCCCGCGATGCGAAAGCGTCAGCATTACGACGCGTTTGCGATCATTCCGCGGTGTCTTCATCGCTTGTTTCCTGCTCGACGGCTACCTTTCTGCCTGTCAGAACCGGGTCCAGCCTGATGGTGATGGTGGTTCCGGGCTTGACGTCCTTGAACCGGATATTCTTGCCTTTGAGTATGTAGTCGGCACCGTCGATGGTGAGGATTTTCATCTTGCCCAGCAGCTCCACCGTGAAGCGGTTTACGCTGTCCTGGACATAGATCATGATCTCGTTGGGATTCTCGTATATCTGGATTCGTTCGCGCCGGTTCCACCACCTGGCGATATCGTGCATCGTGGCGATGTAGATATTGCCCTGGGTCAGCAGATCGATAGTATAATCGAGGAGCTTGTCGTTGTGCGGGATGTCGCAAAAATTCGAGGTGTTGAAGTCGAAGACGATGTGTCCGTTCACGTCGGTGACGGACTGGATAAGCTTACGGATGACCATCTGCGATTTGTCGAGCGAGAGCGAGCGATGCCTGGAGAGCCTTGTGTGCTCGTCGCAGAATACGGGCTGCATCTCCACGAACTGGAAATGGCGCTTTGCGGCGAGCTTCTTCGTGTAGGGATTGTAGGGGTAGGCGATGCCGTTCTTGAAGCCGTTACGCTCGTTGAAAGCGATCGTCGAGTCGTAGAGCATGTTCATCTTGTTGTGCAGCTCGGGCGTGATCTCCGCGTCCCACCGGTATCGATCCTGCCGGATACCGAGGTCGCGGATGTCGAACGTGTTGCGCAGCATGTCCTTGTGCTCTTTCATCTTCTCGCTCTTGTACTGCTCGAACGATCCCAGCAGACCGATATCATGACCGTTTTCGATCATCGATTTGACGATCTCCTGAAGGTCCTCGTCGTCGAGGGTGTAGTCGGCACCCGTCTTGCCCGTCTTCTCCACCGCGAAGAAGAAGGTCGATTTCAGTTTGTGTTCCCGCAGGATGTCGAGGATGGCGTCGAAATTCCAGTATTGCTCGATGTTGGTGAAAAGGTACTTGAACTTGCTGCCGAAGCTGCGCACCCATATTTTCCATTTGAGAGTCATGAAAAGCAGGAAGTCTTCGAAGAAAGACGCGATGAAGCGCGGGAACGTCCATTTCTGCAACCGGTTCACGGTGAACGTCAGGGACGCCGCGGCTTCTTCTGCTTTGGGCCAGACCGCCTTGCGCAGCACGTATCCGGGTTGGCGCTCCATGGCGTGGTGGATGGTGCTGTCGATAAGCCACAGGAACATGTTGATGTAGGGGAAGCTCGAATACGAGGTGAAGGGATAGGCGTCGTCGCGCACCCTTCCGAAAGCGTCTTTGCGGGAGCTTTCCTTCGCGCCGGAGTGGGACAGATTGAAATAGACGTTGCCGATCAGGTCGAAGAGGAATCGCCCGATGAAGTGCGTCTTGCCGATATTGAACGCGATGGGGCTGTTGAGGCTTCCCGACGCGAGTACCGGGACCGGCTTCTTCTCGAACGCGATTTCCTTCAGCATGGAATGGATGGTCTCGCGATCGAGCTTGGCCGGATCGTAGAGGTCGATCTCCACGGGCGAATAGAAGATCACGCGATCCTCGCCCAGCAGCAGCAGTTCTTCGTCGGTCGGCTGCGTAAGGCTGTAGGCGAAGATGATGTCCTGCTCGCCCGCCTCGCTGCTCTTGCGAATGTACTTGTAGTTGTAGCCCAGCGTCTTGAATATAAAATCGAACGTGTAACGTATCTCACGCTGATACACGTCCAGTTTGTTATCGATAAATACCGAAATCATTGTCTTCCAGCTCTCGTCCTTCCGTTTCGTCGTAAAAATCTCAGGGTCGAATCGAGCATGGGCGAAGCGCTCCACGTAAGCTGATAATACACCGTTAGCGATCCACTGAATCCGCTCTTGTAGCGAGCGATGTCCGGGATATTTGCGCCGCAGAAATCAAGCGAATCGTGCGTTTCACGGTAGCGGTTGATCAGATAGTCGTTGAACCAGCTCGTGATGCCTTCGCGCAGAAAATCCCTCCTCGTAAAACCCTGCCATGTATAGACTTCGTGATCGTCCTCAAGAATCAACTGCGTCGAGATGTCCTCTTGGTCGATCCGAAGGACATATTGTCGCAGGCAGCCGGATTCCGCAAGGTTTTTCAGAAGCTTTGTATGCGAAACGTCGGAATAGGGAAAGCGCTTCGTTTGAATATGGTACGTTTCTTCCTTCAGCCGCAGGAAGAGATCGAAATCGAGTTCCTCGCGCACGACCGGATTCAGCTTCTGCGCCTTCTTGATGTCGCGGTACTTCAATCGCTGATAGCGGATATTTTCTTTCAATGGATAGCGATAGGTGTAACGAGGCGTCGCCTGGAACCCGTTCCACAGAAATCCGCGTACATCGGTGACCGAGGTGGGAAGGTTGAACAGAAGCCGCTTACCCTGGCTCTGCAATGTCTCCGCGAAGCCCTTTTGTATTTCCAGTTCTTGCAATGGGTTGAGTGTGTCGTTTTTCCCGAAGACGATTGGCAGATAGGGCAGAAGCTGTGGATGGACGATCATGGGTATGCTGGCCTTCTTCCGGCTGAACATCGGCATCCAGGCCTCGCGTTGCCCATCGGTTTCCGCGACGATGTAGCGTAGTTCCGAGCCGCTGACTTCCGCGAAAGCTTGCAGCAACGCGGCATTGGAAAAGGGTTTCCCTCCGGGCTGCGGCTGGTCTGTGATCAAAAATTTCATCGCCGTCGTTTACTTGTCTTCCTGAGCGTACTGGTGTAGTTTGTTGCGCAGGGTACGGGTCGTGATACCGAGGATGTTGGCGGCTTCGGTGCGGTTGTTGTTCGTCTTCTCGAGCGTGTTGAAGATCAGGATTTTCTCGATTTCAGCCATCGATTTTCCCTCCAGCAAATCCAGCGGCGATTGGGTTGCGGGCGTTTCCTCTTTTCGTTTCATGAAGTGGAACGCCTTCAGGTCGAGGATGTCGCCCGGGTTGGTGATGATGGCGCGCTCGATGGCGTTTTGCAGTTCGCGGATGTTGCCGGGCCAGTGGTAGCTGACCAGCAACTCGGTCACTTCGGGCGTGATGACTTTTCTTGCCAGCCCGTGCTCGAAACAGAGTCTTTTGACAAAGTGTTCGGCAAGCAGCGGAACGTCTTCGGGTCTTTCCCGGAGCGGCGGCAGGTGGATCGGCACGATGTTGAGCCGGAAGAAGAGGTCCTCGCGGAAATGGCCCTTCTCGACCTCGGACGAGAGGTCGCGGTTGGATGTAGCGACGACGCGCGTGTTGACCTTCACCGGTGATTCGCTACCGATACGGGTGAGCTCCTTTTCCTGGATCACGCGCAGCAGCTTTGCCTGCAAGTCGAGGTTCATTTCGCTGATCTCGTCCAGCAGGATCGAGCCTTCGTGCGCCATCTCGAACTTCCCGCGTGTCCGCTTGATCGCGCCGGTGAACGATCCCTTTTCGAATCCGAATAGCTCGCTCTCGATGAGCTGCTCGGGGATGGCGGCGCAGTTGATACGAACGAAGTTGTATTTCTTGCGCGGACTCAGATCGTGGATCGCCTGCGCGATGAGTTCCTTGCCGGTTCCGCTTTCGCCGGTGATCAGTATGGTGGAATTTGTCGGCGCGACCATTTTCACCACCTCCATGATCTCGGAGAGCTTTTTGCTCTTGCCAATGATATTGGGATAGGTGATCTTCTGCCGCAGTTGGTCTTTGAGTTCACGGTTTTCCCGAATCAATTGCTGTCGCTCGAAGATATGCCGGACGATCATCTCCAGCTCGTCGATCGGGACGGGCTTGGTGATGTACTCGTACGCGCCGTAGGCCATGGCTTTGGCAGCGCTTTCGCCGCCGGCGTAGGCGGTCAGGAGCACGGTGTCGGTGGAAGGCGAGACCTCGGAGGCGAACTTGATCACGTCAAGACCGCTCTTGCCCGGCATCTTCAGGTCGGTGAAGATCAGGTCGTAGGTCTTCTCCCGGATGCGGGCGATGGCCTCTTCGCCGTTTACCGCAAGATCGACACGGCACTCCGCGAATTCGGACGTGCCCTCGAAGAAATTCAGGATGAATTCCCGGATCAGGACTTCATCATCGACGACTAATATGTTTTTTCTCATAACTCGTGGTATGTCTCGTAGAGCGGCAGGCTGATCGTGAAGGTCGTACCCTTGTCCACCTCGGACACGACGCCGATATCGCCCTTGTGCAGGTTAATGATCTTGCGTGTGATCGCCAGCCCGAGTCCGTTTCCGTCGTCCTTCGTGGTGAAGAACGGATTGAACAGCTTGGGCAGCGTCTCCTCCGGAATTCCGATGCCGTTATCCACGATGTCGATCTCCAAATAGCTGAACATGCGCAGGAGCTCGTCCTTCTCGTCCTCGTCCAGCACGTCGCTGAGGCTCTCCGGCATGTTCATGCGGATACGGACTTCCACCGTGCCGCTATCCTCGATCGCATCGTAGGCATTTTTCAACAGGTTAATAACAATCTGCTGGAACAATTGGCTGTCAAGATATACATGAATTTCCTTTTCGGGGAAGTGCGTTTCGAGCTTGATATCCTTGTCCAGATTGCCCAGGCTGATGCGGAAAAAATCGATGATTTCCTGCAGGGTGTCCTGCAAGACGACCTTCACCGGATTGACCTTTTGCGGTCGGGTGAAGGAGAGGAGGTCCGAGACGATTACGTTCAGTCGCGAGACGCCCTCGACAATCGGCTTGATCAGTTTTCGATTGGGATCGTCCTTGTCCAGCTTACGGTCGAGCAGTCCGGCGAAGCCGCCGATACCGCCGAGCGGGTTGCGTATCTCGTGCGCGACGTTCGCCGCCATCTCTCCCAGCGCGGCAAGGGTCTCGACTTGCGTCACGCGGCGCTGGAGGTTGCGGATTTCGGAGATGTCGTTGAAGGTCTCGACCACACCGATAATATCGCCGTGTACGTTCTTGACAAGCGTGCTGCTGAACTCGACGTTGATCGGTTTCTTGTCCTTCGAGTGCAGGATTTTACGGCGATGGAACGATCCTTTGCCGGTTGTCAGGGTGTAGAGGGGAGACTTGGTTCGAATCTGCGCGTTGCCGAAGAGCTTCAGGTAGTTCTTGCCGAGGACCTCGTCCTTGCCGTAGCCGGTGATCTCTTCGGCGGCTTTGTTGAAGAGGATGATCGCGCCGCTTGTGTCGATCACCACGACGCCGGTGTAGATATGCTCGAGGATTCCGTTCAGGAGGTTCTTGATGTTCTCGCCTTCGTGAATCTGTTTCTCGAGTTCCAGATTCTTCTTCTCGACGATCTCGTTCAGGATATCGATCTTGTTGCGGAGTCCCTGAAACGTTTCCTCGAAACGCTCGATAATAAGATTGAAATCCCGGAAAGCATGGGTCAGCTCGTTGATTTCGGCAGTGGTATGCTCTCTGGGATTTCCGCGGTCGTTATCAGACATACTGGTCTTTCAGGATTTCACCCTTTTTCTTCTCGTACTCCTCATGCGTGATGATTCGATCGGCGAGCATCCGGTCCAGTCGCTGCAATTGAACTTCCATGTTCTTCTTTCTCGCTGACGACGTTTGGTTGCGATATTTTTCCGATGCGGATGCGGGATCGTCCGAAAGGTATTGCCCTCGCGATCTCGGCTGTTCTTCGGGCGTATCGGCGGTAACGGTTTCTCCCGGTTCTTCGCCGGTTTCGACGGTATCCCCGTTCAGTTGTCGTTCCAGCTCTCGGATACGTTCTTTCAGCTTCAGGTTTTCGTATTCGGTGTCCAGCGAGGAGAGGTTCTTGGCGATGATGCGGTTGAGCTCATCCAGCCGGAAGGGTTTGACGATGTATTCGGTCGCGCCGAGCTTGATGGCGGAGATAGCGGTATTGAGACTTGGATAGCCGGTCATGATGATGACGATGATCTGCGGATAGAGCTCTTTCAGTCTTGCGGTGACGTCCAGACCGCTCATGCCCGGCATCTTGATATCGACCAGAGCGAGATGAAAGCGGTCGTTCCGGGCGATCTCGAGCGCTTTTTCGCCGCTGGGTGCCATGGAGACCTCGTAACCCTGTCGGGTGAGGTAATCGAAGAGCACGTCGCGCAGGAGGAGTTCGTCATCGACGACAAGGATTTTAGCGTTCATTCGTAGTCCAGTGCGATCAGAATTTGTTCTCCGCATGCGCATGTGATTTCAAGCGTTGTGATAATCCCGTGTTCGTTTTTATTTACTTTCAATGTGGGTACTGGTTTCTTGTCCTTAACGTCCGAGGACTTGATTTCGCGGTTTTGCGTCGTGATGGATGCTTTTTTGATTATATTCGCAGCGGAACCGGTCATTGCCGAAGGTGCCGGTATTTTATCGTCACCCTCGATCTTGTATTGTTTGATGATTTTCTTTCCCGACATCGTTCTAACATGTCAAAGAGTCTTGAAAATTTTCAGGATCGATTGTCTGAGGGAATTGAGAGAGAATGGCTTGAGCAGATACCCGTCGGCCTTGGTCGTCAGGCTCTCTTCCTGTGCCTTGGATGGCTGGTAGCCCGTCATCAGGATTACGGGCATCTCCGGCATATATGTCTTGATCGCTTTCAGGAGCTTCAATCCGTTCATCTTGGGCATTCGGATATCCGTGATGATCAAATCGAATTTATGTTTGCTGCAAGCTACGATGGCTTCCTCACCGTTGGATACTTCAACAACATTGTATCCAAGTGTTTGAAGAAATTCAGAGATGATTTCCCGGATGTTTTCTTCGTCGTCAACGACAAGTATCGATTTACTCATTTTACGTCCTCTGCAAATATTCCAAATTTACCTTGAGTACACCGGTGGATTTCTGTCAACCTTTATTCTTTGAGCACCAAGGATCAATTCGTCATTCATCCGAATAACTTGTCAATTTCTTCTTGGCTTGCCGCTTCGCTTTTTTTATCTTCAACTTTGGTTTCAGGCTTGACCGGAACCTCTTCTTTTTTATCCGTTTCAGCGTCATTTCCACCGGAAAATAGCTTGTCGATATCGTCCTGAGAGTTGCTCTCTTCCTTGCTCTCGGACGATCCGGAGAACAATGCGTCGATATCGTCGTTCGAGACGTGTTCGGTCTCTTTGTCATCCGATGTCACAGCGAAATGTGCTTCTTTCTCCGCAGATCCATTACCCTTGTCTTCGGGGATTTCGACACTCTCATCGCGGGATTCGAAAAGGTTGTCGATCGCCGATTGGATCGTCGCCTTGTCGCGGTAGGAAGCGTCCATATTGAACGCATTCTTGTCGATCTCGCTCTTCATGTCGTCGGACATCTCGAACGTTGTGTCGAGTCGCTTGAGCGTTTCCGAGACGTAGAGCAGGGTCTTTTCCGTATCCGAAAGCAGTGCGTAGGCGCCGGCGATCTGCTGTGCCGTGATGTCCTGGAACTGAAGGTAGTCCATGATCGTGAATGCCGAGTCCTGGTTCTGGTAAATCTTCTGGCGGAGTTCCTCGAATATCTTGCCGCGATTATCGTCCGACTCGCTCATCTCTTCAAGCTTGTCGAGGATATCGATGATTTTCATCTGATCCTCGTCCAGCTTTTCGGCGACGTCGAGGATCTTGTTGGTCGCTTCCTCGGTGGTCGAGGTCACTTTCTGGAGTTGCATGCCGGTCTTTTTGATGAGGCCATCGACGCTCTTCTTCAGCTCGGAACGACTGGTGTGGATCGATTTGATGACGAGCTGGATCAGGTCGTAGCTGTGGTTGATGGACTCGATGAGCCGCTGCATTTTCTTGTCCATCGCCGATATCTTGGCCTTGATATTGATCGCCGGTTCGTTTCCGGTATCTTCGTCCAGCAATGGGGAGATTTCCGTAGCAACGTCATGTAACATCGATTTCAGGTTTTCAATGACCGGAACGATCCCGGTCGTTTGAATTTCATCGTTATGCATCCCATCCCCCATTATTTATTCAATATAGCGTCGATCTTGCTTTTCATGGTCTCGGGTGTGAACGGTTTGACGATGTAGTTGTTCACGCCGGCTTTCATTGCTTCGATAATGTCATCCTTCACGCTACGTGTGGTGACCATTAGAATCGGTATTTTTGCAAACTCCTGGCTGCCGCGGATCGATTGCACGAATTGCAGGCCGTCCATCACGGGCATGTTCCAGTCCGTGACGATGAAGTTGATACCGGGAATACTGCGCAATTTGTCCATACCGCTGGACCCGTTGTCAGCCTCTTCGATATCGCGATAGCCGAGGCGTTTGAGTGTGTTGTTCACAATCCTTCGCATCGTTGGTGAGTCATCAACAATTAAGAATTTGAGATTAGACATACATCCTCCATCCGAGGTTCATTTGTTCATTCATAATAATGCTTGAATATAAGCGTTGATCGCTTCTGATTCTTCCGAAAGGCTCATGATATATTCTTGACGATTGAATTCTTCCTGCCGTGTGTTTGCCTCGATGACTTCCCATCCCTTGAAATTGAGGATCGAATCGAGATCGGCGAAGGGGTCGTCCCCGAACTGGTGGAAATTCGCAATCAGGTTTGCCAGGGAGACGATCGTGCATAGCAGCACGTGCTCTTCGCTGAGGTGAGAATAGTGGTGGAAGCGGATCGTCTGGATCAAGTGTGCGGGAAGTTTCCATTTCTCCGCCAGCCAGGCGCCGATGTCCATGTGGGATAGTCCGAGGACTTTCTCTTCCGCTTCGTAGTTCGGAATGCCGTCTTTCTGGATCAATTTCTGGATGTCGGGGATGAATTCCGTGAAGTACTGTGCGACGATGAGCTTTCCGATATCGTGGATCAAGCCGGCCGTGAAGTCCTCGCCGTGGCTCTTGAGTCGGAAATCCTGTGCGAGCTTCTTGGCGAAATGCGCGGTGGCCATCGAGTGAATCCAGAACGTCTTGGAGTCGAACTGGAATTCTTCGTCTTCCACGGAGAACGTACGGAAGAGCGAGATGCTGAGAAGTACGTTCTTGATCTCGTTGATCCCGAGGATCACCAGCGCAAGCTTGATGGTGTCGATGCGGTTCCTCATGCCGTAGTACGGGGAATTCGCGATCTTCAGAATCCTGCTTGTCAGCGCGGGATCGACCACGATGATCTTCGAGATATCACTCATCGAGACCGATTTCGAATCGAGCATGTTCAGCAGTCTCGACGCGATGACCGGCAAAGTCGGTAGTGACTGAATTTTCTCGAGTTCTTCTTTTATCCAATCAATATCGCCAGCCATTTACAAACCAATCCTTTCCTGTTTCGTGCATACTTTTCCACCCTTGAATACACAATGAAAACATATTTATACCTGCTCCATTTGTCAAAAGAATTTTGTTAACGTTCATCACTTGCTACCTTCACCGATACTCATCGCGCATCGGAATCCGATGATCGAGCTTCGCGTGTTCGGGTTGCCAACGCTGCGGGTCCATGTGTGAAGACACTCCTGCCCGAACGCCCAGCAGCCGCCGCGGATTACCTTCCGGTTCCCGAATCCGGCACCCTGCGGATTCTTGCGCACGCTGTAAGTATAAAAATTCCGGTCGTACCAGTCCTCGCACCATTCGAATACATTTCCGGCCAGATCGTATATCCCTTTCGAGTCAGGTTGAAGGCTACCCACGGGCGCGACTTTCTCCCAGCGGTCGTCGCCGGATGTGCCCTGCACGTTTGCCCATGTTCGGGGATCGCGCTGGGCTGTTGAATCGCAAAACGCGCTTTGCGGGCAACTGCTCCGCGCCGCATACTCCCATTCCGCTTCGGTCGGAAGCCGCTTTCCAGCCCACTGCGCATACGCCTTCGCGTCGTACCAAGTGACGTTGATCATGGGATCGTGCTCCTTGATCCAGTTCGGAAGCTCCGGCATGCGATAGCCCGTGACCTCGCAGAAGGTTCGGAACTGCCCCACCATCACCTCGTAGCGGTCGATGTAGAACGATTCGACCTGAACCCGATGCTGCGGATGCTCGTCCCGTTTCGCATTCTCCTCTATGGTGCCCATCATGAAGCTGCCACCCGGTATCAGAACCATCGCCGGTGGTGTGATCGATCGCTTCTCCGGATCGGGTTCGAGCTGGACGAGGAGGTCGTCAGTCTCTCCCGGGCGAATTCGGACGGACACCTTTTCGGGCTTGTATCCCGCCTTGACCAGCTTCATCCGGTAGCGTCCCTTTTCCACGCGGGTGATCCGGACCGGCGAGATGCCTTCGTATTGTCCGTCGAGATAGACTTCCGCACCGGGCGGCTCCGTATTCAGGTAAAGCATCCCCATGACGGGCTGAAGCGAGACTTCGAGATTGAACTGCTCGCCTTCCCGCACCTCCAGCGATTTCCGCAGCGTGTTGTAGCCCTTCTTCTCGATACGCACGAAGTGGATACCCGGTTCGATCCGTTTCCGGTAGGGTTCCTCGTAATCCCTGCGCCGGAGCTTCTTGGTGTCGAGGAACACGAACGCATCATCAGGCTTGACCCTGATTTCCAGAAACGTATCGCGGTATGCTATCACCGCAGGTCTGGGCGTGGTGGCTGTCGTTTTCTTGTCGATGGTCGCGGGTTCTTCGTCCTTGAGCGTGATTTCGTCTCCGACCGCGAATTTCTCGCCCGAGTACAGCCTCGCGCGGGAAAGCTCTTCGGATATCACCTCCGTGACGATGATCTCGCCGATGAGCTTCCGGTCGAATCCGATTACGCGGAAAGCGCCCGGATCGATAATGCGGTCGCCGGTTCGATAGACGTCCAGCACGGAATTTTTGGCAAGGTTGTTCCGAAGCCCCAGGTCGATGAAGATATCCTCGCCTTCCATCTTGACGATCGTACCGCGCAGCTCGAATCGGTCCGCAATACGATCGACGGCAGCATCGACGCCGCGCTTGATGGTGTGGATGTCGGTGGTCGAGATGAACGACTCGGGGTAGAGGGTCTCGCCGGTAAAGACATCGGTCAGGTTGAGATAGACGATCAGTTGTGAGTCCTGCTTGTGCAGGGAGGAGAAGAGGATGTAGTCAGCGTCCAGGAGTTGCCCCAGCCGGTAGATGCTGGACTGCTCGGTAAAGTCCTCCAGGGAGAGCTGCTGCTCCTGCATGATGGCATCGAGGTTCCGGCGCTCGACGACGCGGAATTTTCCCGATTCCACCAGGGCGCGATGAATCTCGTTTTGGACGATCGCAGCCGTCTGCATCGTACCGGGACGGTGATCGGGATCGAACACCACCACGTTCGGGATTCGTGCCCCCCACAGCGCTCCGCAGGCGCAGATCAGCATTGCCAGCACAAATTTCTTCATAAAATATCCAAAAACCCTTGACACATTTTCCGCCGTCTTGATCTTGCCTCTTGTCGCGTACATCCTTAGCTCAGTTGGTAGAGCAGCTGACTCTTAATCAGCGGGTCCGGGGTTCGAGTCCCCGAGGATGTACCATTTTTTTTGTCTATCGATAAAATACTTCGGAATCGCCTTTCGGCGAGGATTATCCCGTTTCTGATGCCATTTTTACATTGACTTCCACTTCCCCAACATTATTGGCGATTTAGTTTCGATTACCGTATGTTAAATCCGCGAAAGAAGATAGCGGTTGTTATGAGGGGTGGAGAGATGCCGAGTTGGAAAATCTGGCTCTCTTTCATACTTCCTGGACTTCAGGATCATCATAACAACATTCACCCACTCGATTTGAATGTGAGCCTGATCCCATTTGCACGCCTCGGCATAACATTCGGAAGAGCCTGCGGCACATTCAGAAGGTATGCCCGCGTACCACAAAAAAAGCCAGACCGAAGCCTGGCTTGTCGATGGTGAAAAGATTCTATTCGTGTTCCCGGATCATGTTTTCGTCCGGCTGGGTGATGATGACGAATCCGTTGTTGAGGTATTTGTTCGCCGCTTCCTGAATCTGCTGCGGCGTGATTGCCTTAAGCGATTCGCCCATGCGATAGACGTAGTCGTATCCGAAGCCGCGGAATTCGAAGTAGGTGGCGTAGGATGGGAGGGCGTTCTCGCTGACCATGGTTTGCATACGCTTGTCGAATTCGAAGATCGCGTCATCCATCTCTTCCTGTGTGACGGGCTCGGTCTTGAGTCGTTCGATCTCGCCCTTGAGAACGGTGATGAGTTCGTCTTTTTTGGGGAGCGAGGTCTGCGATTTCATCTCGAAGTATCCCCACGTATCGCTGTAGTTGAAGTTCGTGTAGGCCCAGTAGGCGAGGTTGTTGGTGCCTCGTGTCGCCTTGTGCAGTCTCGCGCTGGCGGAGCCGCTGAGGATGATGTCGATCAGGCGGAAGGTGAGGTTGTCCTCCGAGTAGATGTCGGGACCGGGGTAGAAGATATCGAGGTTGACCGGCTCGAAGTCGTAGGTTTCCACCACGGTGGTGTCTTTCTCGACGATGGTGCGCCACACGCGCGGTTCATCGACGGTTCCGCGAGGGATATTTCTGGAAATTTCTTTGGCCCAGTTGCGTGCTTCCTTTTCGGTCAGGTCACCGAAGAACGTAATCACGACCGGTTTCTCATCCGATGCCTTGAAGTATTTCTCGAAGATTTCTCTCGATTTTTCGGGATTCATGTCCTTCAGCGCTTCCCATTTCTCCGCGTCTGAAAGGGAGAACATCGGTTCTTCGTAGATCAGCTTGTTCGCGATCTCGCGGTGGACGTCGAGCGGCCAGCTCTGGGATTCGAGCAGATCGGATTTTTTCTCCTCGAGCAGGAGCTGGATTTCTTTCTCCGGGAATTCGGGATTGTTCAGTCCGTCCAGAACCATGTCGAGGAATCGGTCGAAGTCGTTGCGAAGAAGCTTCATCTCGATTTTCATGCCCGTCTCGCCAACGGTCGAACTGTAATCGATATAGTGGTCGTCCATGAATTCCGATATCTCGACCGCGTCGTATTTCTTCGAGCCCTTTAGCAGCATGTCCCGAACGAACGAGATACGCTCGAGATCACCTTCGGAGCCGTAGTTCCCGTAGATCGGCATCATGACTTCCGCGCGGATCAGCGGCTTGGTGTCGTTGTGGCGGTAGATGAGCGTCAGGTCGTCGTTGATCGCGATCTTACGCATCTCTTCGCGGGTGCCGGTTTCCTCGTTCTGCTGTTCGAGGAGCTGTTTCGTGCCGGTGGGCATCGCGTAGTTGACGATACGGTTTTTACGCACCAGGTGCCGCTGGAAGGCTTCGTAGATGTTATCCGGGGTCAGTTGACTCGCCAGTTCGAGGTTATGCTTTGTCCAGTCCGGTACGCCGAACAACTGCGTGTAGATGCCGATTCGGCTCGCTTCGCTTCCCGGGGTTGGTGTCGAGAGCAGCACGGCGGCTTCCAGACGGTCGCAGTAGCTCTGAATATCTTCCTGGGTAATGCCTTCCCGGCTGTACTCGAGGATGTACTGGTCGATGATATCGACGATTTCGTTCATCTTCGACGGGTCTTTTGCCTCGAAGCTGATATCGGCGGTCGCGGCGAAGAGCATGTTGTACGAGGCGCTTCCATAGACGCTGTTGCATAATTGAAGGTCTTCCACCAGCGCTTTGTGCAGCGGGGAGGTTCGTTTTGTCGCGAGAATGTCCAGTCCGACGTTCAGCGCGACGCAGTCCTGATACCAGGCATCCGGGATGATCGTGCTGATCTTGCCGGTCGCCTTCTGGATGTCGAATTCGTTCACATGGAGCACATTGCCTTCGAATGGCGGTTGTTTAACCAGTGGAACCGGTTCCAGTATTCCACGTTCGTAATCTTTGAATGTATCTTCGACCTTTGCCATGAGGGTGTCGGGATCGAAATTGCCGACGCCGACGAATATCATGTTGTTGGGCATGTAGCGCTTGTTGTAGTAGTTGACCAGGTCGTCCCGCGTGAGCTGCTTGTAGAGGTCGATCTTGCCGATGACGGGATACTGGGCGGTGGATTGAGAGTGTGTCAGTGCCTGGAATGTCTCATAGACCTTGATGGGCGGCGGGCTCGAACGGTACACGAATTCCTTGATGATCACTTCGCGTTCCCGCGCCACTTCGACCGAATCGAACGAGCAGAACATGATGTGCTCGGAAAGCATTTCGAGTCCTTTATCCACGGCTTCGACCGGCACGCTGATATAGAAGCAGGTCGTAAACGTGTTGGTGTAGGCGTTCGCGGATGCGCCGATCTCCTGTTTCATCTGTGTGTATTCGTCCTCGGTGTGCATCGCGGTGGAGCCGCCGGAGACGATGTGCTCCAGATAATGCGAGATGCCGCAACCGACATACTCGTCCTCATGGGCGGAGCCTGTCTTTACAAAACAATACAAACCGACGGAGTCGTTGTTCTCATTTTTCTTGGTGATGATTTCCAGTCCATTGGGAAGTGTTTTCTGTACGTATTCTCCTGCGAGAAGTGTCACGCTGATAGCCAGTATCAGTACGAAAACGAACATCTTCTTCATGTGGTTTCCTCCATTATGCATATCAAACAATATTCTCTGGCCGAAGTATGCATTTTTCGTGCCTGTTTCTGTCAATGGATTCTTTCAGGTTGACGAACATGCCCGGAAAAACTATTTGACATTGTGAAATAAAATAAAATGATATTCCCAATATTGTAACGGGGTGATCCGATGTGGAAAAAGATAGATATCGAAGACAAACAGCTTATTACTGGCTACTTGAAAAACACGGGCTCCGAAATCTCGGAGCTGAATTTTACGAACCTCTTCCTGTGGCAGCCGGGGCAGGACATCCGCTACCGCGAGATGGACGGATTCCTCGTGGTGCGCGACGGGCTGGAGGATTACGAATATTATTTCCCCGTGGGGGAGGGCGATTTCGGAACGGTAGTCAATCACCTGCGCGAGCTTCACAAAGGCGGTCCGCTGGTCTTCCGTTGTCTGGACGAATCGATGAAAGACGTGCTGGAAAGTACGTTGCCGGCAGAATTCACCATCACCCACACACCCGATCGGGACGACTATATCTACTCCGCTGAGAACCTGATCGAGCTGCCCGGACGGAAGTACCGCAACAAGCGCAACTTCGTCCTCGGATTCCAGCGCGACTACGATTTCGAATACCATCGCCTCACCGCGGACACGGTCGATCGGGTCGTGTACTCCCAGCTCGAGTGGTGCAATGAGCGGAACTGCGAGCTCTTCTCCAGCCTTCACCGCGAGAAGATCGGGATCATGCGGGTCCTGGAGCATTTCGGCGAGCTGGATTACATCGGCGGCTATATCGAAATCAACGGGAAGGTGGAGGCGTTTACGTTCGGCGAAGCGATCTCGGACGACATGGTGGTCATCCATATCGAGAAGGCGAACAACCAGGTTCGCGGACTGTACCAGTACATCAACATGCATTTCCTCGAACAGGAGTGGCGGAACTATTCCTTCGTGAACCGCGAATGCGACCTCGGTATCGACGGTCTGCGCCAGGCGAAGCTGTCCTACAAACCGGACAGGATGATCAGGAAGTTCAAGGCGGTCGATAACGGGTGATCTCGGTACGAGGCTTACAAAAAACTTGACGATTACAGCAAATTCCGGCTATCGGTATCAGGTATAATGGGATGAGTGTTTTCTGCATCTCATTCAATAAAATGAAAAAGGAATAATTGGAGATAAATGACCCAATCGCAGGATCGGGTCACTTTCTTTTCAATGGAAGTTGAGGTACGAAATGAGTCGAAAAGCTGTCGTTGCACTGGGCGGAAACGCAATCATTGAAGCGGGACAGGAAGGGACAATCAGTCAACAGTTTGCCAACACAAGGGCCAGTCTCGGCGTTATCGCGGAACTCGTCAAACAGGGATACAAGCTGGCGATCACGCATGGAAACGGACCGCAGGTCGGCAACATGCTGATCCAGCAACTCGCCGGCATGGATAAAAACATCGCCCCGCTGCCTCTGGGCGTCTTGAACGCGGCTACGGAAGGCACGATGGGGTACATGATCGAACAATCGCTGCAAAACCTTTTGATCAAGAACAAGATCGATCGCAATGTCATCACCATCCTGTCGCAGGTGCTTGTCGATCGGAACGATCCCAGCATCAAGAATCCCAGCAAACCGGTCGGGCCGTTCTTCGATAAGGAGAAGGCGCAGGTCATGCAGCGCGAATACGGTTGGACGATGGTCGAGGACGCAGGTCGCGGCTACCGCCAGGTGGTTCCCTCTCCGCTGCCCATCGATATAATCCAGGCGCCGACGATCAAGCGGCTGGTCGAAGAGGGTCAGATCGTGGTCGCGTGCGGCGGTGGCGGCGTTCCCTATTGCATACAGGAAGACGGAACCTACGAGGGTTTCGACGCCGTGATCGACAAGGATTACGCTTCCGCGCTTCTCGCGGAGAAGATCGACGCCGAACGACTGGTCATTCTGACCGGTGTTGAGAAGGTTTGCATCAATTTCGGAAAGCCGGATCAGAAAGAGCTATCTCACCTGTCTTTGCAGGAAGCGAAGAAGTACAGTGAAGAAGGTCAGTTCCCCGCCGGCAGTATGGGTCCCAAGGTCAAGGCTGCAATCCGCTTCATCGAACGAGGCGGAAAAGAGGTGCTGATAACCTCCATCGAGAAGGTGATCGAAGCCTTTGAAGGCAAGACGGGAACGATAATTTCATCGTAAAGGAATGGGCTCGGGTTAAAATCCGAGCCTGTTCGTTATACAACACCGGGGTACAAGTATGCTTTTACATATTGGTTTTATCGAAGCCGCCAAGCGACGAAGCAAGCACATCGCGGTACGCGATCTCGCGACAGGAGGTGTCTTCACCTACGAGCGTATGCTGATCGCGTCGCTGATTCTGGCTCGCAAGGTGTCGTCGTTTCCCGAATCTCATATCGGGATCATGCTGCCAACATCGGCCGGTTGTATGCTGTCGATTCTGGGCGTGCTGATGAGCAAGAAGGTCCCCGTGATGCTGAATTACTCGACCGGCGCTCGGGAGAACTGTGTTTACGCTCGTCAGAAATGCAATTTCACGACGATCATTACCAGTCGCAAGCTCCTGGAAGCTATTCGAATTACGCCCATGCCCGGGATGATCTTCATCGAGGATATCCTCAAGAAGATTACTCTGGTGGATAAGGTTCTGGCCGCCGTAAAGGCCAAGCTCCCCTTGCCGTTTCTGAAAAGTCTCATGCCGAAGATCAGCCGGGACGACACCGCGGTTATCCTCTTTACGAGCGGAAGCGAGAAAGACCCCAAGGCCGTCGAGCTCTCGCACAAGAATATCGGCACAAACCTCAGCGACGTTCATCAGATACTCCGCATCGCGCAAGAGGATGTATTCCTGGCAAACTTGCCGCTCTTTCATGTCTTCGGACTCACCATCGATATGTGGCTGCCCATCACGCACGGCAATACGATCGTGGCACACGCCAATCCGCTCGATTACCGGACGATCTGCGATTCGATCCGGGATCACAAGGTAACGGTCATGGTCGGTACTCCGACGTTCTATCACGGGTATCTGAAGAAGAGCGAGAAGGGCGACTTCAATACGGTGCGGATCGCCGTTGCCGGTGCTGACAAGCTGACCCGCCAGGTTCGTGAAGAGTACATCCATATGCATAACCTCGAAGTTTGCGAGGGATACGGCGCTACCGAAACCAGCCCCGTCATTTCGACCAACCTCCCCGGAAGGAACAAGCCGGGTAGCGTCGGTCTGCCGCTTCCGAGCGTCCAGGTGAAAATCGTCGATCGTGAATCGAACCGTGAGCTTCCACGCGGCAAGGAAGGAAAGATCATGGTCAAGGGCGACAACGTCATGAAGGGCTACTACCACGATATCGAAGAGACCTCGCTCCGCATCCACAACGGGTGGTACGAGACCGGCGATATGGGCGTGCTGGACGAGGACGGTTACCTTTGGCATCGCGGACGGCTGAAACGCTTCGTGAAGATCGGCGGCGAGATGGTCTCGCTGGTCAGGGTCGAATCGGTGCTGGAGAAGCTGCTGCCGGAAGGAACCATCTGCTGCGCCGTGGATGTGCCGAATCCGGTGAAGGGCTCGGAGATCGTCGCCGTCGTTACAACGAGCGAAATCAATGTGAAGCATATCAAGAAACTCATGGCGAAGGAACTGCCTTCCATCGCGATTCCAAAAGAGTTTCATGTGATCGAGGATATTCCGCTCATGTCCAGTGGTAAGGTCAATTTCCGGGAAGTCGAAAAAATATGCCACGACTGGAAAGAGAACAGCGCAAAGAAGAAAAAGTAGGGCGGTTTTCTCCTGGCAAGAATGACAGCCCCCAATAGACGTCATCGAATCTATCTATTTACCCACCTGGTTTGCAGCAGAGCCGGAAAATATGAAAAACTTGTCTGGAGTGAATGGTTCTCATTATATTATCCTTGAATCGGATAAATACCGGAAGCATGTACATGGGGAAACATTATGGGGAATCGGCTTCGAGACAAGCAGATCAACTTGAACATCAAGATCATTATGCTCTTTTCGGTGATCCTAATGCTTTTCATTATCTTTATTGCGATTGCTTATTTTATCATGAAATCGGATATCGAAGAAGAGACTGCCACGGGCCTGAGGGATGCGACAGCGAATACGCTCAGGCTGACCCGGCATGCCGTCGATGTCTCGATACAGAACTATCTGCGTGCCATAGCCGAGAAGAATCTCGAGATCGTTCAACACTTCGACCAGATGATCCAGAATGGGGAAATTTCGCGCGAACAGGGGATGAAGCAGCTTCGGGAGGTGCTGCTATCTCAGAAGATCGGAGATACCGGATACATTTTCGTGTGGGACATCTCCAAGTCTCCGGACAGCATCACGCTGGCCGTTCATCCTCAGATGGAAGGGCATGATGTGAGCTCATTCGATTTCGTACAGCGTGCGTGCCAGATGAGGCAGGGGTACATGGAATACGAGTGGAAGAATCCCGACGATGAACACGAGCGCAGCAAGTCGATGTACCTCTCCTATTATGAGCCCTGGAACTGGGTCATCGCGGTATCGACCTACCGTGATGAATTTCATAAACTGATCAACATGCAGGATATTCGGAGCTTCGTCCTTTCGCAACATTTCGGCAAGACAGGATATTCGTTCATTCTCGACTATGACGGCAGGATGGTCGTACATCCCTATATCCAGGGTGTGGTTCTGGATCGTCTGGATTACACCGGATTTCCGATTACCCGTCACATCTTGGAAAATCGCGAGGGCTTTGTCGAATATCTCTGGAAACATGAGAACGAGACCAAACCTCGATGGAAATTCGCATATTTCAGTGAATACCCCGAAATGAACTGGATCGTTGTATCTACCGGGTATCAATATGAATTCTTTCGCCAGTTGCACATCCTTGGTTACCTCTTGATGATCCCGATCGGAGCGTCGCTGGTGATATTCATCGCGTTCTATATCTGGTCGAGCAGAACAATTATTCATCCGATCCGGGAGCTTGAAGCGGCATTTGAGAAGGGATCGAACGGCGACCTTTCCGTTCGGGTGCCGATAATAAAGAATAACGAGATATACCTTCTGGCAGGCTACTTCAACTCCTTTATGAAATCACTCCAGGAAAGCCACGAAGCAATTCAGGAAGAGAGCCGCAAACTCAAGATCGCTGAGGCAAGCTCCAAAGCTGCAAGCGAGTATCTGGACAATATTGTCAATTCGCTCGATTCCTGCCTGATAACCGTCCACGCGGACGGCAATATTACCCAATGGAATCAGGCCGTGATCGATTTCACCGGGATTTCGAGAGAGCATGCGATTGGAAAGAATTACGCCGAATGTCTTCCTTTCCTTGGAGAGATTTCGAAGGAATTCGAGCAAGTCCTCAATTCTAATCGGCATCGCAGCATCGTGATTCAGGCTTTCTGTGGAGATAAAGAGCGATACCTCCATATCAATTTCAATCCGCTGCTGTTCAACGGGTCGCGCGGTATTGTCCTTCGTATCGACGATATCACCGAGGATCGGATCAAAGACCGTCAATTGCTTCAAGCGCAGAAAATGGAGGTGATCGGAAACCTCGCCGGGGGGCTGGCGCACGACTTCAACAATATTCTTGGTGGTGTCACTGGTACGATCACGCTGATCGAATACGAGATGTCCAAGAATATGATCGACAAGAAAAACCTGACCCGTTACGTGAATATCATCAACCAGTCCACGAATCGGGCCAAGGAAGTTGTCGAGCAGCTCCTGACGATATCCCAGAAGCGGGAGATCAATTTCAAGGAGCATGATCTGCGGGAATTGATCGATAACGTATTGCAGATATGCTATACAACTTTCGATAAATCGATCGAGATCAAGACCGAATTTCCGGATGCAAAGACGATATGCAAGGCGGAAGCGACCCAGATCGAGCAGGCGCTGCTCAACCTTTTCATCAACGCCTCTCACGCCATGACCATCATGCGAGACCCGACCGAGAAACACGGCGGCGTTCTCTCCATTTCTATCAAGGAAGTCAACGCGGATTCGATCTTCTTGGAAACCCATCCTGAGGCTCAGCCGATCAAGTACTGGTGCATATCCATCGGTGACACGGGTGTCGGGATGGACACCAACACCGTCTCCAAGATATTCGAGCCCTTCTTCTCCAAGAAGAAGCAGATCAAGGGAACCGGTCTGGGCTTGTCGATGGTTTACACGATCATCCGGCAGCACGGGGGATTCATCGATATCTATTCCGAGATTGGCGTCGGCACGGTCTTCAATATCTTCATTCCGGTAGCCACGGATCAGGTCGATGGCAAGAAGGAAGAGGTCGTACAGAAAGGACCTCTGAAGAAGGGAACCGGAACGATCCTCGTTATCGACGACAACGACATCATCCGCGCAACGGCTCGGGACATCCTGCGCGCCTGCGGATACACGGTAATCCTCGCCGAAGACGGAGAAATCGGTGTGGAGGTCTATAAGCAGCGCCAGCATGAAATCGACGCGATCATCTCGGATATGGTCATGCCGAACATGTCGGGCAAGGAAGCCTATTTCGCGATCAAGAAGATCAACCCGGACGCCCGTATCGCCATCGCGTCGGGGTATCGCATGGACAGGCGTGTGCAGGAGGTGATGGAATCGGGCGCGGAGCTCTTCATCCAGAAGCCGTACACCCTTAAAGAGATGTCGGATGCGGCGTATGAACTGACCGCCGGGCCGGAATAACGTCTCGATGGGCTTCATGGTTTTTTTGCTTGCCAACCTTAAGCCGCACGCTATCGTTACACTATAGGTTAGAAACCGATCAGGGGGAAGAATGGATAAACGAGTATTGGTTGTTACCGGTGGGGGAGACTGCCCCGGACTCAACGCCGTCATCAGGGGAATCGTCAAACGTGCCTGCCAGGAATCGGACTGGGAAGTTCTGGGCAGCATCGAAGCTTACAACGGCGTTCTGAAAGAACCGAAAGAAATCGTCCGGCTGGATAAGGCTCGCGTCGCGGGTATCCACGTCAAGGGCGGCACCATCATCCGCACTACCAACAAAGGCGGTCCGTTCGCCTGGCCCATCGAGAACGCGGACGGCTCGTGGACGACGGTCGATCGCTCCGACGAACTGATCCGCATTCTTAAATACCAGAACATCAATGCCGTGATCAGCATCGGTGGCGACGGTTCCCAGCGGATTTCGCAGGGCCTCTTCGAAAAGGGGCTGAACATCGTCGGCGTGCCCAAGACCATCGACAACGACCTCGCCAGCACCGATTTCACCTTCGGCTTCCAGACAGCCGTCGAGATCGCCACCGACGCGGTGGATAAGCTCGTCTCGACCGCCGAGAGCCACAACCGCACCATGATCCTCGAGGTGATGGGACGCGATGCCGGCTGGATCGCGCTCTACTCCGCCATTGGTGGCGGCGCCGAAATCTGCCTCATCCCCGAAATCCCCTACGACATCAACGTCATCCGCGACCGCATCCGAAGTCGGTACCAGCGTGGACGTGGCTTCGTGAATATCGTCATTGCCGAGGGCGCCATGCCCAAGGGCGGCTCCGTCATCGGAGAGAAGAGTCAGGAGGTCGGTTACGAGCACATCCGTCTCGGCGGTGCCGGGATACGACTCATGGCGGAACTCAAGGAGGTCGGTATCGAGGAGGACATGCGCGTCTCGATCCTCGGTCACCTTCAGCGGGGCGGTTCGCCCTGCGCATTCGACCGCGTCCTGGCGACGCAGTTCGGCGTGAAGGCGATGGAGCTGGTCATGCAGGAGAAGTGGGGCTACATGGTCGCCTACCGCGATCAGGACATCAAGGCCGTGCCCATCAAGGAAGCCATCTCCAAGTACAACTACATCGGCATGGACTCCAATATCCTCCAGACCGCCCGCGGACTGGATATCTGTCTGGGGGACTAGAGCCGGCACGATCGATTAAGCTTCCCCGCATTCCGTAAGCGCGCTTTGACGGAAAAGCAAGAATTATTGCGTCGCCGCGCGATTTTTTTCTTTACATTCTTCCGCTTGTTCTCAATTATTAATCCACGTATCGGGAGGAACGATGAGAACAACCCTTTTCCTGATCCTATGCGCGGTGTGCGTGTTTCTGTCGGCAGCCGGGAAGCCACCCACACCGTTGCAGAAAGCGCAGCAAGAAATAGCAGACTTGCAGAAAAATATCTCAACTCTTCGTGATTCGATAGCACATTTCCAGAAAACGCAAGATGAGATCAAGAAATCGATTGATGATTATCATGAAGACCAGAAAGATCGATATGATAAGGCAATGGACATAGTTAACATCGTACTTATTGGTTGTACGGTATTTTTCGGAATTTTTGGTGTATTGATAACCTCGATGACTGTTTTCTATAATCGAAACATCCGTTCCGAGATGGATTCTTTACGCAATGAAACAAAAACCGAAATCGGTAATTGGAAACAGGATAAAACTCAAGACATTGAAAGAGTGCTTGAATTGGCTCGCGAAACTATTTCTGCTAAAACTGAAATACTGATCATGCAGGCAGAAAATAAACTTAAGGATAAAACAAGTGCGTGTATCAAAGACATCGAAAATAGTGTATTTGAAAAATTAAAGAGTGAATTGAGAAGATATATTGACGACATTACTAAACATGGTGGGACAAATGCCTGAAACACTTGATGAACAAATCGCTCGTATGGAGCGTGAACTTGCTATCTTGAAGAAACAGAAGAACGAGAAATCATACACATCCTACCGCGAGCGTTACCTTGACTGGATGAGAAACCAGACACGCATTCTCCGCACGCAAGGATTACTCCCAAAGCAACGCGACGGACTAACGCCCATCGATATCGCCTTGCAGGATATCTATATCCCGCTCGATGTCAGCAGTTTTGAGATACGCGATAAAAACCGCAGTCTTTGTTCAGATGATGTCTCCCAAATGGAAGACGAACAACTGCCCGATGACGAGCAGAAAAAGCTCATGAAGCGTATGGAATGTTCTTCCGAGAAGGTGGAAAAGCGGGAACCGATGATCAACCTGCTGAAGCAAAAGCGTTCCGTGCTCATCGGTGGAGCAGGAAGCGGGAAGACCACTTTCGTCAACTACGCTGCCGGGATTCTATGCGACGAAGAGCGGAAGAAGAAAGAGAAGGTCGAGAACCATCGTATTCCCATGATCATCTCGTTCCGTGATATCGCCCAAAAAGGAACCTCCTTCTTTCAACACCTCGATATCGAACACTTTTATCAGGAGTTGATCGATCCCAAGCTTATTGAACACTCGAAAAAAGAGGATCAGGATTTCTTTGAAAATAATCTTCGAGAAGGTAACTTCTTCATCTTCTTCGACGGTATGGATGAGGTTGCGGAAACCACGCTCAGAGAGAATACCACCGACATGATCCGTAAGGTGCTGGAAAAATACCCCGACAACCTTTGCCTGATCACATCCCGTCCCGTGGGGTACCTGCAAGGCTCGCTCATGAGCGACTGCAAGCACTTCCGCGTGGTCGATTTCAGCCAGACACAGGTTGAAAAATTCGTTAGCCAGTGGTACCTTAAAACCCTGACCAAAACGGAGGGTAATACAGAATTCGCCCGGGAATTGGCAGACAAGGAATCGAAAAAGGTATTGGAAGCGATGAAAAAGGTTGATTCTCTCCGCAGATTCGCGACCAATCCGTTGCTACTCACCCTCATCGTGATTGTACATCGTTATCGAGGTACCTTGCCTGAACGTCGTGTTGACTTGTACGATGAATGCCTTGATGTTCTCTTGAACTATTGGCCTCAGCAGCGTGGTATCAAGTCTCCGTTCGAGCTGCGGCACAAGCTGTTTGTACTCGAAGAAGTTGCCTGGCAATTACATAAACAAGAAAAGCGTGATGCGACAAGAGATGAACTCCTGAAAATGATCGAGAAACCACTAAAAAACATGCTGCCATCCGCATCCCCGGAAGATTTTCTGAAGGAATTATCCGGCAATTGCCTGATCTTCGAAGAGCGTGGCATCAATGTCTATGGCTTCTTCCATCTCAGTTTTCAGGAATATCTGACCGCATGCTATATCGCCGACGAACTCAAATGGCGCGAACTGGCTGACTTCCTCGATGCGAAGAAGCACGGTAAGAAACGCAACTGGTGGGTAGAAACCGCTCTTCTCTATTGCGGTAAGGAGAAGAAAGTCGATGCCTATCTGAAAAAGATATCAACACTTGCAGAAGCTAAACACGACGACTGTTACCGCAACAATTTCTTCCTGCTGTGCCAATGCCTCGCGAATGCTACGAGTCCACCCGAGACGCTTACCAACGAAACAATTGAACTTTTTACGGGAATGCTATACAAGGGAAATGACATGTTCGTTCGAGAAAGAGCCCGTCAGACGCTCCCCGAACTCAATATCGGAACCTTCTCGGACAAGATCATGGATTCAATTATATCCAGAGATGACACATTCATGTATTCAGCTCGTAATTTGGGAATTCTTGGTAATGGTCGGGCGGTGGAGCCGCTGATCGCCGCCCTGAAGAATGAGGCGAACCGGGGGGCGTACGGGTACATCGCCTATGCATTGGGTGAAATCGGGAGCGAGCGGGCGGTGGAGCCGCTGATCGCCGCCCTGAAGGATGAGAAGAACCGGGCGATGTACGAGGACATCGCCGAGGCACTAGCTAAGATAAACAACGAAAATACTATTGATTTATTACAAGTGAAATTGAAGAGTATAAAAGAATCCAGAACAAAACTCGTCTTTGCATACTTAATGGCAAAGTCTGGCTCTGTTGATGAGTTGCGATCAATGATAAACCGGCATGAAAGGATAGATATAGATTGGGAATTAAAAAATTTGCTTAATATTCCCACATTGGGATCAATAACAGTCCATGATGCCGCCCTTTTCTGTCTCTGCAACCTCGAATGGGGTTCCGACAACTAACCCCGACCCTCCTCCACAGAGAGCCGGGGTAATCGATAACAATCTTCCTCGTCAATCCCTCTTGAACTTCTCCACGCCGAGTTTGTAGATATCGTTGCCGGAGGTGTCGTTGGCGACGATGCAGGGGAAGTCCTCCACTTTGAGTTCGCGGATGGCTTCGGGGCCGAGGTCTTCGTAGGCTATGATTTTTGCTTCTTTGATCGACTTTGCCACCACAACCGCCGCGCCACCGATGGCAGCCAGATAGACGGCGTGGTTCTTCTTCATCGATTCGACGACGCCATCGCCGCGCGGGCCTTTACCGATCATGGCTTTCATGCCTGCGTCGAGCAGGGCGGGTGCGTAGGGGTCCATGCGGTAACTGGTGGTCGGTCCGGCGGAACCGATGGGCTTTCCGGGCGGCGCGGGAGCAGGTCCCACGTAGTAGATGACCGAGCCCTCGGCGTCGAAGGGAAGCGGTTTATTCTCGTCGAGTAGCGCCACGAGCCGTTTGTGCGCGGCGTCCCGACCGGTGTAGATGATGCCTGACAGGAAGACCTTGTCGCCCACTTCGAGCTTGTCGAGGTCTTCGGATTTCAGAGGCGTTTGCAGATAGACGGTCTTTGCCATGGTGTCTCCCTTAAGGCTTGGTTGCTCTGACCCACAGGATGCGCGGTCCGTCGGGGATGGTCTCGGGCGGGTTCTTCATGTGAATGTAGGTGTCGCCGTCGGGTCCCTTGGGTGCGAGGATCATGCGCTCGATGCGGAGTTTGTCGAGAAGATGCCTGTTGAGCTTCTTCATGGTGAGCGTGGTGGGCTCGGCGGCGCTCATCTCCTCTTCCAGCCCGAAGGAGCCTATGAGCAGCGCGTCCGGCTTCATCACGCGCAGGATTTCCCGGCATGAGTTTTTCAGGTCGGAGCAGTGGTCCAGTGCGTTGATCACGAACATGACATCTACGTAGCTGTCCGGCAGCGGTATTTGCCGCTCGGTGTTGCGGACATAGACCATGTCATGCTGCGAGATTCCCAGTTTCGCGTACTGGTCGATTAGCACGTCGATTCCGATGCGCTGACGGGCTTCCCTTGCCCAGCAGAGGCTTCCGCGCGGTCCGCAGCCGAAGTCGGCGACGATCTTGTCGCGCAGGAATTCCGCATCGTTCTCGCCGGCGATCGCCAGCATCAATGGCTGATAGTGGTCGTTTGCGAAGGTGCCGCCTTCCTTTGCCCACTGCTCTTTCCAGTAGGTGAACTCCGCCCAGCGCTTGATCCGCGTCTTGAAGAACGGGCGCAGGATGGGCAACGCGATCAGCTTGAGCCGTCGGAAGAGGGGGGTCTTGCGGAAGGCGCTGAAGCTCATAGCACCGCGCTCTTGTGCCGTGCCGCGTGGCACTGAACGTTGACCGCCACCGGCATGGAGGCGATGTGGCACGGTTTATGGAGGATGCTGACGCCCAGCGCGGTGGTCCTGCCACCGAAGCCCTGCGGTCCGATCCCCAGCTTGTTGACCTTCTCGAGGATTTCTTTCTCGACCTTCGCCCACTTCGGATCGGGGTTGTCCTGATCCAGCGGACGCAGCAGCGATTTCTTGGCGAGCAGCGCGCTCTGTTCGAAATTACCGCCCAGTCCGACGCCTACAACCACCGGCGGACAGGGATTGCCGCCCGACCGTCTGATGCGGTCCACCACGAATTCGACCACGCCTTCGATGCCGTCGGCCGCCTTCATCATTTTGACTTCGCTCATGTTCTCGCTACCGCCGCCTTTGGGCGCGATGGTTATTTTGAGCTTGTCGCCCGGGACGATGTCGGTGTAGATCAATGTCGGCGTGTTGTCGCCGGTGTTCTTCCGATCGATGATGGGGTCGTTGACCAGCGATTTGCGCAGATAGCCGTCCTTGTAGCCCTGCCGGACTCCCTCGTTGATGGCCTCGACGAAATCGCCGCCCTCGATATGAACCTCCTGTCCCAGTTCGATGAAAACAACCGCCACGCCGGTATCCTGGCAGGATGGCATCTTTTCTTCCGCCGACAGCTTGTAGTTCTCGAGCAGGATGTCCAGCACCTCGCGCGCGGTGTCCGATTCCTCGGTTTCCCGCATCTCGCGGATACGTTTCAGGACATCCTCGCCGATGTAGTAGTTGGCGTCGATGCACAGTTGCCGGACCACCGGAATGATCTCATTCACGTGAATGTTCCGCATAAGCGTCTCCTTGTAGGGTTGGTTACGTGTTGGTAAGTCTATCTCGTGCAGTCGCTCCTATCTCTGCGGGCGAATCGACCACGGATACTCCCGCGGCTCGAAGCGCGTCCATTTTCTCTTTTGCTGTGCCCTTGCTTCCGGCGATGATTGCCCCGGCGTGACCCATGCGTTTGCCCTTGGGCGCGGTCTGACCGGCGATGAACGAGATTACCGGCTTGGTCACGTGCTCCTTGATATAGCTTGCGGCCTGGATTTCGAGGTCGCCGCCGATCTCGCCGATCATGACGATGGCGTCCGTTTCGGGATCATTCTCGAAGAGCTCGAGCAGGTCGATGAATCCGGTTCCGATGATGGGATCGCCGCCGATACCCACCGCAGTGGAAACGCCCAGACCGGCTTGAACCACCTGGTTGGCGGCCTCGTAGGTGAGGGTACCGGACTTGCTGATCACGCCCACGCGACCTTTCTTGAAGACGAATCCGGGCATGATGCCGATTTTGGCTTCGTTCGGCGTGATGACGCCCGGGCAATTGGGTCCCACGAGCCGCACGCCGCGCGCGTTGCACAGCTTCTTGGCGATCATCATGTCCTTGACGGGGATGCCCTCGGTGACGCATACGATGACTTCGATTCCCGCCTCGGCGGCTTCCATGACCGCGTCCGCCGCGAATTTGGGCGGTACGAAGATGAGCGAGACGTTAGCGCCGGTCGCTTCCACGGCGTCCTTGCAGGTGTTGAAGACCGGTTTGCCGAGGTGTTCCTGACCGCCCTTGCCCGGTGTTACGCCACCGACGACGTTGGTGCCGTAGTCGATGCACTGCCCGGCGTGGAAGGTGCCTTCCTTGCCTGTGAATCCCTGTACGATGACCTTCGAATCTTTGTTTACCAGTATCGACATGTTACGCTCCTTTCGCTGCTTGCACGACTTTCCGCGCGCCGTCCGCCAGGTCGCTCGCGGTGATGATATTCTCGATACTCGACTTCTCGAGAATCCCCATGGCTTCCTTCGCGTTGGTTCCGTCCAGCCGAACGACGACCGGCACAGATACGTTGGTGACTTCGGTCGCTTCGAGGATGCCGTTGGCGATGCGGTCGCAGCGTACGATGCCGCCGAAAATGTTCACGAAGATGGCCTTCACGTTTGGATCGCGCAGGATGATCTCGAATCCTTTGGCGACCGTCTCCGCGCTAGCTCCGCCGCCCACGTCCAGGAAGTTCGCCGGTTCGCCGCCGGAGAGTTTTATAATATCCATGGTGGACATCGCCAATCCCGCGCCGTTGACCATGCAGCCGACGTTGCCGTCCAGCTTGACGTAGCTCAGCCCGTAGTTGCCGGCCTCGGTCTCGGTGGGTTCTTCTTCGTCCAGATCGCGCATGTCCATGATGTCCGGATGGCGGAAGAGCGCGTTGTCGTCGAAATTCATCTTGGCATCGAGCGCGATGAAGCGGTCGTCGCCGGTCAGCACCAGCGGGTTGATCTCGATGAGGCTGGCGTCGTTATCGACATAGACCCTGTACAGCGCCTGCGCGAATTTGGAAAAATCTTTCGACTGCGCCGGCGTGAGGTTAAGCCCGAAGGCCAGTTCGCGTGCGTGGAACGACTGGAAGCCGGTCAGCGGATCGACCCCAACCTTGATGATTTTCTCGGGTGTCTCGGACGCGACCTTCTCGATCTCCATGCCGCCCTCGGTCGATGCGATGAAAACCGGCATCTCGCGTGCGCGATCCAGCACCACGCCGAGGTAGTATTCCCGGAAAATATCCGCAGCCGCCTCGATGTAGAGCTTTTTGACCAGCTTGCCTTGCGGTCCGGTCTGATGCGTGATCAGCGTCATGCCCAGGATCGCCTCCGCATGCTGCCGCACCTCATCCAGCGTCTTCGCAAGCTTCACGCCGCCGCCCTTGCCGCGACCACCCGCGTGAATCTGCGCCTTGACCACCCATTTCTCACCGCCGATCTCCTGCGCCGCCTGAACGGCTTCATCGACCGTGAACGCCACCTTCCCCTTGCTCAGAGGAACGCCGTACTTTGCGAAAACTTGTTTCGCCTGATACTCGTGAATGTTCATAAAAAATCCTTTCCTGATTGAATTTCTATCTGATTTTGCGTATGCTTGTCTTTCTTGCGTATTGAATTGCATTGATACGATTGAATCTTCCTCACAAACATGCGACCTTCCCAATGTTGATAAGAATTGCCGCAACGGATAACAGGAAAGCCTCCCGTGTCAAGGAATTTCGGGAGATTGTCGGTATCAAGGTTCACGGGATGGAGAAAGAGCCCTCACCCCAGCCCTCTCTCCCGATATATCGGGACGAGGGAGCAGAGAGGTGGTCGTTCTCTGCCTGGGTAAGCAGATGTCCCGTCCGCGTCTCTCTACGGAACGCGGACGTCTTCGTCCGCATCTCTACTCTTCTCTTTTCTCCTCTCACTGTAGCGCTCGACCTTCGGGCGAGCTCGTCTTGACCGATAATCCTGTTGTAAAGCAATACTTGACAACTGAAACATCGACCGTGGTCCAACCTGTAAGGATTTCTTACAAGTTCGATGCAGAATCTTCTTGACCGGCTGGATTCACTACGCTTGCATTGTAGCAAAACACGATTACGGGATGAATTATGGGAATCGATGATGCATTGATAACGGAAATCCTCGACAGGATACTGAATGTCGCGAAGCCGCACAAAGTGATCCTTTTCGGTTCTGCTGCGACAGGTACCATGACGCGCGACAGCGATATCGATTTGCTGATTGTGGAGCAGGATGAAGTCAATCGCCGCGAAGAGAGCCTCAGGATCGAGGAATCGCTTTCGGGACTCGGCTACCCGTTCGATATCGTCGTAATACAGAAGGACTGGTTCGAAGCAAGTAAGGATGTCATCGGCGGAATGGCATACCCTGCGAACAAGTACGGTAGGGTGATTTTTAGGAATCTGTCTGAATCAGGATTTTCAGGATTAGCATGATTAGCAGGATTGGAGAAGAGAGATGCGGACGGGGACGTCCGCGTTCCATGAAGAGAATAGAGAATCGGTCGTCTGCCATCCTCTCCGCTCTCTTCCCCTTTGCCAAAGGGGAAGAGCTGGAGATGGGGTTTCTCTATCCTGGAAATACAGTGATCGTGTGAATCATGAATCAGACGATTCGCTTATTTCCACGAAGCTTGCTGGATGACAGAGATTGAACCTTGTCCTGCGTGATCGATCGTTGTCCGAACGATCCAGGGAATCTGCCCGTTTTTTCCGATTGCCTCAATGACTAGAATGTCCTTCTCTGCTGCGATAATCGAGAAACTTGTATCAGGATTGACTTCAATACCTTTCATGATGTCGGGTAACTTGATCTTCTCGTAACTGCCTCCGCCACCAGCCATACCTCTCGGCGTTATCCGGTATTTATATGCTGTTTGGGCAAATCTTCTCAGGTCATTCATGATCGCTTCAATATCTTGCGCTACTTTCTGGTCTTTGATCAAAGAAAGGTTGCAATCCGTGAATAATCTCCAGCCATTCTTGCCTTTGCGTAATACAACGACAGCCGTTTTGTCCTCGACGATATTCTCGGTAATTGTTTGAAAATAGCAGAGGATTTTGATCTCATCGCTGGTTTCCGACAGGATTCGAGTGTCAATGATACACATATATTGATTGTTTTGCTGGATAGAATCAAAAACCTTTCCGAAGAAGTTCTGTCTGGTATCTTGATTCAGGTCGGTGGTGAGGTAATCTGGATCCAGAGTATCGATGTACTTCTCGACATTTCGTTCATTGAATGCTTCCATGTTTTTCATCAACACCGATTTCGGTGAATGACTGCATCCAACGACGCTAATAATCAAGGCTGAAAAAGCTATCCACAGAATTGCATTCTTCATACCACCTCCTGATTTTCACAAATCCCCCTCCACACCACGCAGAGGGGGAATAAAATCTATCCTGATTAACTGATTTACTTCTTCACGCTCTCGAACGCGGTCTTTACCACGGATGTCACGGATGCGATGTCGGTGACGTCGGTGGGGATGATGAGGGTGTTGTTTTCCTTGGCGAGCTTGGCGAAGGACTGAATCCAGTCTTGCGCAATGCTGAGTTGCACGGCCTGCTGTCCGCCCGGCTCATTGATGGCGGCGGCGATTTCGCGAATGCTCATCGCGGTAGCCTTGGCAACGGCCTCGATGGCGAAAGCCTCGCCGGTGGCCTCGTTCTCGCGTTTGAGCCGTTCACCCTCGGATTGCTTGATGGCTTCCTGCTTGTTACCCTCGGCGCGGTTGATCCTGGCGAGTTTGTCACCTTCGGACAGGTATATCTGCTCGCGCTTTTCTCGTTCGGCGCGCATTTGTTTTTCCATGGCGTCGATGATGGTCGGCGGCGGCGTGATGTTCTTGATCTCGTAGCGCGTTACCTTGATGCCCCACGGGTCGGACGCCTCGTCGATGGCGAGTACGATGGCGGCGTTGATCACGTCGCGCGATTCGAAGGTGACGTCGAGGTCGAGCTTGCCGATCTCGGAACGCATGGTGGTCTGCGCGAGCTGGATGATGGCGTAGCGGTAGTCGTTGATGCCGTAGGCGGACTTGATCGGATCGACGATTTTCACGTAGAGCACGCCGTCGATCTCGATGGAAATGTTGTCCTTGGTGATGCAGACCTGCGGCGGGACGTCGATGGCGGTTTCCTTGAGCGAGAATTTGTAGGAGACCTTGTCGATGAAGGGCGTCAGGATGTGGAACCCGGCCTCGAGGGTCTTCGAGTACTTACCCAGTCGTTCGACGATGAAGGCGTGCTGGTTCGGCACGATGCGGATGGTCTTGAAAAAGGTGATGATGACCAGAACACCGATGACGGCTAATACGTATGGCATGATTCCTCCTGTTACGATTCGATCTTCTCGACCTTGATGGTGATATTCTCGCGCCCGACGATGCGAGCCGTTTCGCCCTCGGGGATGACATCCTCGCATGTCGCGCTCCAGAGCGTCCCCTGATACTTGATCTTACCCGTGTTTTTCTTCGGATCGATGGTCTGTACGACCGGCACGACCTTGCCGACGTCGAGGTTGAACTCGTTCACGCCGTCGCCCTCCGATTTGCCCATGAAGACCTTCTTCATGTAGCGCCTCAATAGGAACAGCGACGCCAAGGACGCCACGATGAACACGATGACCTGCATATTGAATCCACCGGTCAATCCGATTACGGTGGTCAGTGCGGTGATGAGCGCGCCCATTCCGAAGAAAGCGATGACCAGTCCCGGGATCACGAACTCCAGCGCGATGAAAATGATGCCGATGATCAGCCAGATCAGGGCGGGTGACATTCCAAACATATACCCCTCCGAAGGATTATTTGATGCCGAGTTCCAACTCGACGGTCCGAGAAGAGATGATCACCTGCGCCGTTGAACGTCAATCTTTTTTTATCTGCGAACCCGATGTGCCGCGCGCAGATTCGTCTGATCGCCAACGGAGGCGTGGTGTTATGCGCTTCTATTCACGTGTCCGGTAGTCCGGGAAGCGCATTATATCCACGCCGGAGTGGGGATCGGGCGAAGGTGCGTGCGGGTGAGAGGAAGCTACTCCTTCTCCTCGTCGAACACCATCATCTGCGAGCCTTCGCTGTACTGCTCGTAGTGCGCCCGGCTGACCTTCTTGAACTTGATGAGGATGCCCTGAATGCGACGAATCGCGTCCTGAATGCCCGTGATATACTTCTGTGCTTTGGGTTCGTCCAGGCGATCGGAAAGGAGATTCTCAAGCATGTCGAGGTTGCCGCGAATCACCATCAGGGGCTGGTTGATCTCGTGGTTGGCGGTGATCGCCATGGCGAGGGTGGAATTGCGTCGTTCGGCTTCGATCAGGTCGTCACGGGTTTCCTTGAGTACACGGTTCGCCTCCGCCAGTTCGATGTTGCGCAAACGATAGATTTCCGCCTCGCGATCCTTCTTCTCGAATTCGTATTGCGTGCGTATTTCGGAGAGTTGCCGGCTGCGTTCGATCTCCAGGTTGTCGATTTTGATCCGGTGGTATTCCTCGAGGCAGTTCAATGCTTCTTGATGATCGTCGGCCGCCTTGTGCAGATTGTAGAGCGAAAACAGCACCTTCTGCTGCACATAGACAATGCCCGATTCCCTTGCGCCTTCAAGCGCACGGTGAAAATACTCGAGCGCTTTCGGATTGTCGCCGCGGTCCTTGAATATCTTGCCGATATTGCTCAGGCTGCTGATGATCGACTTGTGGTCGTTGATGTCGGTAGCTATCCGATACGCTTCCTGAAGGTGTTTGAGCGCTTTGTCCGTATCTCCGAGCTGGATGTGGTAGGTGCCGAGGTTGCCGTTGACAGAGATCATCCCCTTGCGATTGCCCAGCTCCTGGTTGATCTTCAGCGCGTCCAGTCCCGCCTTGATCGCTTCCTCGAGATAGCCTTGCTTCGCCAACAGGATCGAGATATAGTTGCGCGACTTGGCGTACATGTCGCGGTCGTTCGTCTCGCGAGCGATTCGCAGTGCTTCCTGGTGGTGCTTCAAAGACTGATCGTACTGGCCCATGCGGTAGTATATGATGCCGATGTTGTTCATCGATATGGCGATGTATTCCTGATTGCTCACCGCTTCGCTGAGCCGTACCGAATCCTTGAAATATCCGAGCGCCTCACCGTACCTGCCGAAATCGAGGTAGATGTTGCCGATGTTGTTCAGCAGAATTGCATGATTGAAGTCGTCCGATTCCCGTCGCACGATTTCGAGAGACTTCCGGTAACTCTCCAGCGCGTCGTTGAAATGACCGTTGATACGTTGTATGATGCCCTTCAGCCGGAGCGCTTGCGCCTCTTCGGACTTCCAGCCGCTCTCGCGAGCGGTTTTCAGTAATTCGTCGGCAAGCTCGATGGCTTTGTCGGGTTGCTTCTGTGTAAGTTCAAATCCTTCGTCGATGCGCTTCCGAAAAGATTCTCTAATCGATTCCGGCGTGTCGCGTTGCATGGATCAGCTTCCGTGATTCCCGTTCGGATGCTCGCTTTCCATTCCGTCAAATCGCGGTAGTGTGAAGAAGAACCTGCTTCCCCTTCCTTCTTCGCTCTCAACCCGGATCGAACCGCCGTTTTTGGAGATGAATTCCTTGCAGAGTATCAGCCCGAGTCCGGTACCCTTCTCCTGCGCCGTTCCGAGCGTGGTGATTGTCGAGTCGATGCGGAACAGCCGATCGCGGTTTTCCGGAGGGATGCCCACGCCGTTGTCGATTACGCTGAACGTAATCATGTTATCCCGTTCCTTCGTCTCGAGCCGCACCTCGCCATCGAATCCGGTAAACTTGATCGCATTGGAGATCAGGTTGCGCACGGTCGTCTTGATCATGTTCCTGTCTGCGAAGACCTTGCAGGGCCCCTCGATATCGAAGATCAGGTTGATCCGCTTCTTGTCCGCGCTGGGCTTGAGCAGATAGCAGGCGTCGTTGGCGATGTCGTAGAGGTCGATCACCTCGGGGCGGAATTCGATTTTCTCCATCTGGAAGCGCGCCCACGAAAGCAGGTCGTCCAGGAGATCCGCGAGCCGCTTGGCGCCGAGGTTCATCTTCTTGATAAGTTGCAGGATTTTATCTCGTTCGAAATTGTTGAAATTCTCTTCGAGCATCTCGCCGGAAAGCCTCATGATGCTGAGCGGATTCTTAAGGTCGTGCGCGATGATCGAGTAAAACTTGTCCTTGGTCGCGTTCGCCTCGTGCAGCTCGTGGTTGAGCACCTCGAGTTTCTCCTTCTGTTCGGAGATTTCCGCGTTCTGCGTCGAGATACGCTTGTACATCTCGGTGAGCTGGATGTTCTTCAGACGGTAGATTTCCGCTTCCCGAACCTTCTTGTCCATCTCGTAGGCGGCCTGCACCTCGGCGATCTTGCTGCTGGTGCGTTCGTTGAATATCTTCTCGTTGATTACGTTGAACTGCTTGTAGTAGGCGAGCGATTCCTCGAGCGCTTCGGATTTCGCCTGCGGTTCTTCCTGAAGGTCCGCCTTGCGCTCGTAGAGGTCGGTCAGCGAACGGTAGATCGACTTTTCGAGGTCGGGTTTCTCCATGTCGATGGCGATCGGCAGCGCCTTTTTGAGGTTCTCGGCGGCGGTGTCGTAGTTCTTGAGATGGATGTTGAGATTCCCGATGTTGTTGAGCGTGTTCGCGACGCCCCACCGGTCGCCGATTCTCTGGAATGTATCGCGCGCGCTCTCGTAGTGCTTGAGTGCTTCGAGCATGTCGCCCTTGCGCCAGTACAGGAGCCCGATGTTGTTATGCGAAAACGCGGCGCCGCGGTCGTTCCCGAGCTTGATCTTGATCTCGAGGGAGCGCAGGTAGTACTCGAGCGCTTTGTCGAATTCCTGCATGTTCCGGTAGATGATACCGATGTTGTTGCAGGTGGTGGAGATGCTGGCTTCGTCGCCCAGCTCTTCCTTGAGGCGGAGGGCGTTGAGGTAGTAGGTCAGCGCCTTGCGTTCGTTGGAGAGATTGGTATAGACGAGGCCGATGTTGTTCAGCAGGCGGGCGATGCCGTCCTTGTCGTTGATCTCCTCTTTGACCTTGAGGCTCTTGAGGTAGTATTCCAGCGCTTTGTTGTGCTTGCCGGTGTTCCAGTAGATAATACCGATGTTGTTGAGCGCTTCGCCCATCGCGTACTTGAGCTGCTCCTCGCTGAAGATGGAATACGCCTTCTGCAGGTAGTTGAGCGCGAGCTCGTAGTTGTTCGAGAGGAAGCTGCTCTGTCCGAGGTTCAGGAGCGCGGAGCCTTCGCCCATCTTGTAGTTGATCCTGCGGGACAGGTCCAGCGCCTGATCGATGTAGTCCTCCGAGAGCTCGAGCGATATCCTGCAGATATCCAGGTCCTTGATTACGGCGTGCTTGCGGTATAGCGTCGAGAGGTGATTGAGGACATCCACTTTCTTCTTCACGACCGTGTTATCCTCGTTCACACCGTTCGCGTTCATATCGCGAAGCATGGCTTCAAGCTGTTCGATCTGATTGTCAATCGATTGCGATGTGTCGATATTGATATCGTATTCCATGAATTTATAACTCTTCCATTCGTATTTTTTGTAACTCGACGGCGATTTGCGCACCCAGTTTCACGTTCGAGGCCGCCAGCGCGATATTCGTTTCCAGCGATCTTCCCGCCGATTTCTCGACAATCGCCTTCAAGAGTGCGGGCGTTATCGCGGGACCCTTGAGATGCTTGTTCTCTTCCAGCGCTTCTTCGATCCAGCCGCGCACCTCCTCGTACGGTATCTCCGATTCGACGGGTACGGGATTGCAGACCAGCATGGCGCTCGGGATATCGCATTGTCGCATGATCCGGAATCGCCTTGCGATATCATCCACTGAGATCGCCTGCCGGATCGGATACTGCGACGAATGTGAATAAAACAGCGGAAAGGTGTCGGTACGGTATCCATAGACAGGGATTCCGAGCGTCTCCATGTATTCGAGGGTAGCAGGTATGTCGAGGATCGCCTTGGCGCCTGCGGATACCGTGATCATGGGAGTGCGTGAAAGCTGCAAAAGGTCTGCCGAAATGTCGAAGCTGCTTCCGGCGCCTCGATGGACGCCGCCGATCCCGCCGGTGGCAAAGACTTCGATCCCCGCCATGTTCGCGCAGTGCAGCGTGCCGGACACGGTCGTCGCCGCAGTTCCGCCACATGCGATTGCTTCCGGAATATCGCGGACACCCGCCTTGGTTACCTGGTCGCTTTTCGCCAAATACTCCAGCAGGTCGTGGTCGCAGCCGATGCGGATTTTGCCCTGATGGATGCAAATTGTCGCGGGTACGACACCGTTGTCCCGGGCGATCCGTTCCAGCTTCAGCGCGGTTTCGAGGTTCCGTGGATACGGCATTCCATGCGCAATGATCGTGGATTCCAATGCCAGGATCGGCATGGAATTTTCCATCGCGTCACGAATTTCTTCGGAACGATCGATCAGATCGTGCATGGGCACCTCGACTCGAATGCGGTTTTGATCGTGATTATACAAGCTCGAATTCGTGGATGTGGTAATCCCTTCATAATATTATCGGATGTAAATCCGCTGAACTGAAATGAAAAAGATTCTATGCCTGTGCCCCTTTGATGATAGCGTTTCCTGATTACACTCCCGGCTTTTCGACGACGACGCTCTTCTCGATAAGATGCGTCTCAAGATCAAGGTAGAATTTCGACGGTCCCATATATTTGTCAATGGTTCGTTGCATTCCCTCGGCTCTGATAATAAGATCCGGGATGACTTTAATGCTTATGTCAACAGAAGATCCCTTAATCATCTCCTCTTTGTTTTTCATCTCTTTTTCAAGGATTTTCTGCATCATCTCCAGCTTTTTCTCGAGCTGATTCTTCTCCCGCAGCGCCTTGATGACTTTCTCCTTCAGGTCGTTCGTCATCGACTGCATCTCGTCGTAGATCGTCGGAGAGGTAATGTCGAACGTGAACTGATCGTTCAATTCCTGCATCACACTTTCAAGCTTGCCGCACGCTTCGACCTGCTGGTCGATCTTCCTCTGAAGCTGCTCGTCGTGCGCAAGGTTGATCACCGTTTTCAGCCCTGCGTCCGATCCGATCACCGGAACCAGAAGTTTTTTCGTGACCTTGATATCCGCATCGACAATCGCGCCGCGCTCGTTGAGGTTCACGCTATGTCCGAACACGACAATATTGTGACGGCAATCGATCTTTGCCCCGCGGATAAAGCGCTGGACTGTGATCTGGTTCTGGCATACGACCGAGCAGGATTCGATATACTTGGCCGTCATGGCGCCCTGGCAAATGATTTTCGTCGATTCTCCCGTTATCCCGCCGATCACGGTCAGGTCGCCGCCGGTTTCGATCACGCAGTGGTCTTCCACGTTTCCCTTGATGAAAACATTCTTGTCGGATTTGACGTTGAATCCCGCCAGCACGTTACCGCTGATCTCGACGTTGGCGCGCGACTCGATATTCCCCGTCTCGTAGCAGACATCACCCATGATAATGATCTTGGGAAACACGGAGATGATCCCGTGGTTGTACTCGACAATGCCCTCTTCGAAGCTGTAAATCCGCATCTCTTCGACCGATTTCTCGACCTTGGTTCCGGGCCCGTTTCGAAGGACGACATCCTTGGGCATTTTGGCCAAAACCTCTTTCCCGAAGATGTCCAGACCGGGCTTGCCGCGAATCGGCAGCTTCTTGATCGCCAGCAGTTCGTCCGAGTCCACGCTCGTGTAGAGGTTCCGTTCCTTGAAGTCGATCTTGCCCTGCTCGTCCATTGTGCCGATGGTCTTGTCGATCGTGAATTTCTCTTCGATCGAGGCGTCTGTCGATTCGCCGGGCAGTTTACCTTCGCACACGACCGGGTGCTGCATCGGCTTCATCTCGAGGTGCTCTTCCTTGAACCCAATGTCGAACATGATGTTGTTCTTCTGGTGGTACCGCTCGATCTCCTGCTGGGTGGGAATATCCATGTTCACGCGCGGAAGATTGAGGAAGAAGAGCTTCATCCTGTCTTTCGAGACGGCGAACGCGTCGATTACCTGGAGCGAGTTCTCGTACAACAGCAGGTATCCGCAGATACCCGAGGTGAATGTCCCCGTTCGATCATCGAAATGAACATTCGTTCCCGCCTTGAATTCGTCCGGATGTGCTCGAAGCGACGGGATTCGACCGCCGAATATGTTGGTGCCGTCCTCGTTTTCCGGGACCTGGCGGTAGATTCCGATTCTCTGGTTTTCGTGGATCAAGACCATCTTGCCGGGATACAGGATGCTGTCGCTTTCGGGATCGAATTCGTGCAGTCCGCGATAGATCGCGTGCCATGCCGCCTTGTCCTCCGGCTTCAAATCGGTGGGTATTTCGAAATGCAGGCGTGGGGTCGCTTTTCTTCGCGGCGGCGTGGAGACGGCCACCAGGCAATCCATCAAAGGCTCGTTCCTGGCGGATGCGACCGCGACAAAGTATTCGATCGCCTTCTCGTCGATACCCGATATAATGCTGTTACTGGAAAGGAGTTCGAGGATCGTTTCCTTCGTGACCGGCGTTCCATCCGGCTGAAAGGGATAGAACCGCTTCAGGATCGCCGAGATGCCGTTTCCAATGACTTCAAGTTCAATTTCACCCGTGCTTGGTTCGTTGCTCATGAAAAACTCCTGGCTGATTTAGAGAACATTAACTGCACCTGTGAACAATCTATTTCGATTTCATTAAAAACCAAATTCATCCATCCATCGCGATTGCATCTACGATACTTGAATAACGTATCGCATCAATCGCCATTTCAGGGTCTCGCCGTTCATCTCCAGTTCGTAGTAGGTTCCGGTATCGTCCGAAACGGCGTAGTAGTGGTAGATCACATTTCCGATATGCCGCATCCAGTATCCGTTGTTGGAATCGATCTCGATGACGTCGCCTTTCCAGCGGAATCGAATCGGGTAGCGTTTTTCTTTTCCGAAGAAGAACATGACCTCGATGGGCTCTTCCGGTCGTTCGTCGATCATGGCTCGCGATGCAGGGGTAGCTTGATACGGAAGCGTGTGTTCGCGTTCTGCTTCGATTCCAGGATGATCTCGCCTCTATTCATGCGAATCGATTGCCGGCAGAAATGAAGCCCCAGTCCTTTGCCGATTGTGATGCCCGAATTGTTTTTGGCGATGTCCTGCTTCGTGCTGAAAAATGGCTCGAAGATATGCTCTCGTGTCTCGGGGGTGATGGGGGGGCCGTTGTTCTCGATATAGATATTCGCCATGCCTTCCGCCAGGTCCGTGCGTATGGCGATATGGGGGGATTCGAATCCGATCAGCGCTTCGACGGCGTTGCGCAGGATGGAGTAGATTGATTGCGATATCTCGCTGCGAACCACCTTGACTTCCATGGGCTCGGGATGCAGCTCGATGGTCTTGCGGATTTGATGCTTGAACTCCATGTCGGCCTTCATGAGCTCGATTTCCTGGGTCAGCAGTGTGTTCAGGTCAACCACCTGCGGGTAGGCGCGGCAATCCGCCTCGCTACGATCCACCAGCTTTCCGAGCATGTCGTTCATACGTACGAGGGCCTGCCTTACCATGCTCACGCTCGTGTCGAGTTCCGCGATGTCGCTTTTGATTGTGTCGTCCGACTTTGGCTGTCTCATTGCCTGGACGGTGAGTTCCATGTTGTCACAGGCGAAGAAGAGCCCTGTCAGGGGTCCGCGAACGTTGTGGAATATGCCGTTTACGAGGTTGTCGATCACGGTTTGCCGTTCCTCGTCGATGAGGTCGTGGGTACGCCGTTGCAGGAGGTCGGTCAGTTGATTCGTGAGCTGATCGTTCCACACGCGAAGCCGACGGATGCGCACCAGGTTCCGGATACGGCACAGGAGATCGCTCTCGCTGTACGGCTTCTCGAGGACCGCTTCGACGTCCAGCGACAGGAGCTTCTCGCGTGCGGCGTCATCCTTTGCCGGGAGAACGATAATCAACGGGATACTGGTGTCGTGGCAGCGCTTGATGTAGCCGGGAAAATCATCGTCGATCCGCTCGATGCCGTGGATGATCAGGTCGGGAGGCTCTTCGCCCTCGAACTTGGGCAGGATGGCCGTATTCTCGTACCGGACACGGTACTTCGACGGATCGAGCTCCGTTTCGAGTCTGGGCAGATTGTAAACCGTAACCAGCGCCGGGCGGTTCTCAAAACGCTCCTGCATCTGCTTCAAATATCTGCTCAGCATGCCTTTTTCGAACAAATCATGTAGTATCATCGATAGCCTCGAGGGTGATTTCGCCCAGTTGCAGTTTCCACCGGTCGTGGATTTTAACCGTTCCATCCGTGCGCAGGCGGTATTTTCTGTCGCCGTGATGGAACAGGATATTGAATTCGCCATAGCGTGGCATGTACGCGATCTCGAAATCGCCGAAATCGCTCTCGAAACCGTCGTACCGGATGTCTTCCCATTCGATGTCTTCGGATTCCCACAGCGCTTCGACCTGCTCGATCATGCTCTCGAACCCGCTCTGCCATTCACGCTGCATTTCCTCGACACGCCCCTGGAAGAGCCGCTCGAACTCATGCTTTTCTTCGAGAGTCAATGCCTGGTATTCGTCCGAGTTCATCGAGAAGAATGTCATCACGTATTCGACATCCTCCGCGGTGACGATGCAAGCGCCGAACGTAACCGCGTTCCGGTCTTGAAGTGCGTCGAACATCCTGCGCGCGACTGCCTCTCCGTCACGATTCCCGCGCTTGTCCGCGCATCCGAAGACCAGCAGGGCGACGATCAGTATTAAAATCGTTTTCTTCATAATTCCCCATCCGACAACATTCTCGTAACGCAGTCTTTTTATTGTCAAGGTTTGTCTGATGAATCAACCCCGCGGGTGGTAGAGTCGGTGTTGTTCGATGATGTGCTGCATGTCGATATTGGTGTAAATCTGCGTGGTGTTGATGCTTACGTGACCGAGCAGAAGCTGCACCGTGCGCAGGTTCGCGCCGCCTTCGAGCAGGTGCGTGGCGAACGAATGCCGGATGATGTGCGGATGGAGCTTTTGCCACCACTTGAATCCGAGCTTTTTCGCCTCCTCGCGCAGTATCTTCCACACGCCCATGCGACTGAGCCCCTTGCCGGAGCGATTCAGGAAAAGCACATCGGTGTGCTTCTCACGACGCAGCAGGAGGCGGTATTTGTCGATGTACAGCCGGAGGTATTTGAGCGACTCCCCCGCGATGGGAACGATCCGCTGCTTGTTGCCCTTGCCGGTTACGCGCAGGACGTGGTTTTCCCACTGGATATCGTGAATCGACGCGCCGATGACTTCCGAGATGCGCACGCCGGTCGCGTACATCAATTCGAACATGGCCTTGTTGCGATATTGCAGGGGAGTCTCGAGTGGAAGCGCGTCGAGGAATTCGAGGATTTCTTCCTTGGACAGGACTTCCGGCAGCCTCTTCGGCGGCTTTACGGGCGGGATGCTTTCGATGTTGAATTGGAGGGAAAAATCCTCTTCCGACAGGAATTTGTAGAACGACACGATGGTGCTGCGCTTGCGCGCGATGCTGGAAAACGCCAGGCCGATCTCCTGCAAGTACACCAGATGGTTCACGATCGGCTCCGTGGTCAGCGTCTCCACGTCCCGATCGACGTCCTCCATGAATTGCACAAGGTCGTTGGTGTAGCTCTCGATCGTATTGTCCGACAGCCCTTTCTCCAGCTTCAGGAAGCTCCTGAACCTGTTCAGCAGGGCGCGGTTGTGTTTGTTTGTTGGCTGTTGGTCTGGCTGCATACAAACCTCGTTTTTCGGAGAAGAGGCTCGCCGGTGTGAGGATTCGATTTGTCAGACTCCGTCTGAAAATCACAGAGGTCGAGCGCTACAAGAGAAAGAGATGCCAAGCTATGAGGATTCGATTTGTCAGACTGCGTCTGACAAATCACAGGAGCTTGGCGGTCCAGGGGAAAGGCTCGCCCGGAGGTCGAGCGCTACAGGGATGCGGACGGGGACGTCCGCGTTCCTGGGCGATTGCTCCCTCACCCGCTTGCGGGAGAGGGCTGGGGTGAGGATTTCTCCTTATCTCCAACCCTCCGTCCGCAGCCGATTTACGTCAACTTTTCTGTAATTAATAATTCTCGATCACGATGAAATCATTAGGTTTTATATTGACCACGGTAAATGTATTTGTTATTGAGGTTCATGAAGGAGCGTGAATGAAGACGTTTTACATCGAGAGTCTTGGATGCCCGAAGAATCTGGTTGATAGCGAGCGATTTACGGAGATAGCGCTTCGCTACGGGTACAAGTTGACAACGGATGTCCAGCAGGCGGATATGATCCTGATCAACACCTGCGGATTCATCCTGGATGCCAAGCGGGAGTCGATCGACACCATTCTGGAATACAACGAGATTCGCAAGCCGAATTCCTATCTGGCGGTCACGGGCTGTCTGGTCAAGCGGTACCTGGACGCGCTCGAATCCGATATCCCGGAGGTGAATTCCTGGATCGATCTCAAGGACTTTTACACGTTCGAATCGATCTTCACGGATCAGACCGGTCAGAACCACCGGGACCGGCACCTCCTGACACCTTCACACTACGCCTATCTGCGTATCGGCGATGGATGCAACAACAACTGCGCCTACTGCGCGATCCCGTCGATTCGGGGAAAACTGCTGAGCGACGAAATGCCGGTTCTGGTCGAGGAAGCGAGAGCCCTTGCGCGATCGGGTGTGAAGGAGCTGATCATCACTGCGCAGGACATCACGCAGTACGGCATCGACCGCTACGGTGAATCGCGCTTGCCGCAACTTTTGTGGGAACTGGAGGATATACCGGGCATCGAATGGATCCGGCTAATGTATCTCCATCCCGCGCACATCACCGAGAAGCTGCTGACTACCATCGCGTCCATCCCGAAAATCTGTCGCTACCTCGACATCCCCATCCAGCACATCAGCGATCCGATCCTGAAGGCTATGAACCGCCATTCGAGCGCTGAGCAGATTGAGATGCTGATCCGGCGTATTCGCACCATCCTTCCCGATATCGCCATCCGGACGACCTTCATTACCGGATTTCCGGGCGAGACCGTGTCCGATTTCCGCAAGCTGGAAACGTTTATCCGGGAGATGAAATTCGATCGACTGGGGGTTTTCACCTATTCGGAAGAGGAAGGTACCGCCGCCTACGAGATCATGCCCAAGGTCGCGACGAAGACCGCCGAGAACCGCAAGGACAAGCTCATGCAGATTCAGCAACAGATATCGCGGGAATTACTGGAGGAGAAGGTCGGGAAGCGCATCGAGGTGATCATCGACGGCGACTCGAAGGACGAGGGCTTTCTGTACGAAGCGAGGACGCGCCAGGACGCGCCCGAGATCGATGGAATCGTCTATATCACAAGTGGCAAAGCCAGACCGGGCGATATCGTGACCGTCGAGGTTATCGACTCTTGGGAATACGACCTGGTCGGCGTGATTGTGTGAGTCAGAAGGATTTTCAGGATATGGGAAATTTACAGGATAGAGAGGTGGTCGCTCTCAGCAGGGTACGCAGCAAAAACCGACTTCTGGATGTCCGAGCTTTCGTGTAGCATTTTCTTGCAAATGACCGATTAGCGAAGCAGGGACTTCCGAATGTCGGTTCTTTTTATCTGAATCACGTTTTTCAGGATTAACACGATTGGCAGGATAGAGAGGTGGTTGCTCTCCAAGGGTCTGCCAAGCTCCAGCCTGACATCTTTCCTCTGTCCTCATCCACGCGCATCTTCGTCCGTCCCGCACCTATCGACGTGTAACACCACGCCTTCGTCGTGAATGAACACGCCAATAGGTGCGGGACAGAACAAATCTGCTGCGTGGAGGGTTGGTGATGGCGGGAATGTGTCCTAACCGAAAAATTCATTGACGCGGCTGGAGCGGATTCTACTTTACGCGCAAACGTTATATTGGGAGAAATCTCATGCAGAGAAATGGAATGATAAAGTGTTTTTTGGCGATAGTCATGATGATCGCGACGATCGGTATCGGCGCGCAGCCCGGCAGAAAGACCGAGGTTGTCTTCTGGCACGCGATGGGCGGTCCGTTGGGCGACGCATTGAACGAATTGGTGGATGACTTCAACAACACCCATCCCGCGATCCACATCAAGGCGATCAACATGGGGAATTACTCGGCGCTTTCGACGAAGCTGATGGCGAGTATCCAGGCGGACGAACAGCCGGATATCGCGCAGGCGTTCGAATCGTGGATTGCCAACTTCATGGAGGCGGACAAGCTGGTTCCCATGGACGATTTCATCGCGCAGGATGCGGAGTTCCGTGCTTCTCTGGACGATATTTTCCCGGTATTCATCAAGAGCAACACATTCGACGGAAGGCTGTGGGCGTTCCCGTTCAACAAGAGTGTTCGCGTGATGTACTACAACCGCGACGCCTTTTTCCGGCACGGACTGGACCCTTACTCCTGTCCGCAGACCTGGGACGAATTCCGGGAATACAGCCGGCAGTTGACAGTCGATGAAGATAACGATGGTGTTCCGGAGGTTTTTGGGACTACGTTCCCCGTGAGTGCATGGCAGTTCGAGAATCTGCTGTTGCAGGCAGGCGGGGAAGTGATGAGTCCCGACAATATCACCCCGCTGTTCAACGGAGAAGAAGGCGTGGAAGCGTTGAATTTCCTCTCCGCGCTGCTCAACGAAGACAAATCCGCGTACCTCTCCACCGGCTACGAGGGTCAGAACGACTTCCTCGCCGGCAAGGTGGCGATGGTGGAAGGATCGAGCGTCTCGATGGCATACTTGCAACTGACCGGCATCAATTTCTACATGGGTATCGGTCCCATACCGGTGAGAGAGACCAAGCGCAACATCATCAGCGGTACGAACGTGGTGATCTTCCGTGGGCCCGATCCCAAGGTCGAGCAGGGAGCATGGGAATTCGTGAAGTGGTTTACCGACGCCCCGCAGACGGCACGGTGGTCCGAGATGACCTATTACATGCCGGTGCGGAAGAGCGCGTTCGATGAACCCGGACTGAAAGAGCGACTGGACACCTACCCCGAGATCGCGGCAGTGTACGACCAGTTGAACTACTCGACGTTTGAGCCGCCGATCGCGGAGTGGTATTCCGCCAGAAAATATCTGGAAGAGAACGTGATCGAGAAGGTGCTGCGCGGCGTTCTGTCGCCGCAGGACGCGCTGGACAAGGCCGCCGACAAGATCGCGCAGGATCTGCAAAGCTCCGGTAGCGAAGGTTCTGGTCGCCGGCATGTCAAGGAGCACAGCTATCGACTGGAGCTGTTGGTAATCCTTGCGACAATCGCGGTGATCATCGCGATCATCTGGCTGATTCTCTGGATCAAGCGGCGGGTGGCCGGATACTGATTCGATTGAAAAGATACATATAAAGAGGATATTATGGCAAAAGCAAATAAGGAACCCGAAAAGAAACCGGTTGTGAAAAAGAAAGCGCCGGTTAAGAAAGAAAGGATTGAAATCACGTTTCCGGACGGGAATGTGAAAGAATACGACGGCGGCGCGACGCCGCTCCAGATCGCGGAAGGAATCAACGAGAACTTCGCGCTCCGGGCAATCGCCGCGGAAGTGAACGGGAAGCTCGTCGATATGACGGAACCGATTCAGGATGATGTCGCGATCGTCTTCCACATGTTCGACAGCGAGGTCGGCAAGGATGTCTATTGGCATAGCGCGTCGCACCTGATGGCCCAGGCGGTCAAGCAACTCTTCCCGGACGTGAAGGTCGGCATCGGGCCGTCCATCGAGAACGGTTTCTACTACGATTTCGATCGGGAGCAGGCGTTCACCGACGAGGAGCTCGAGCAGATCGAAGAGCGCATGAAAGAGCTCGCGAAGGAGAAGCTTCCTTACCAGCGCGAGGTCGTTTCCCGAACCAAAGCGCTGAGCCTTTTCAAGAAGCTGGACGAACCTTACAAGGTGGAGCTGATCCAGGCGTTGCCCAAGGGCGAGACGATCTCCATCTACACGCAGGGCGATTTCACCGACCTGTGTCGCGGGCCGCACGTGCTGCATACCGGCAAGATCAAGGCGGTCAAGCTGCTCAAAACCTCCGGCGCCTACTGGCACGGCGACGAGCGCAACAAGATGCTCAAGCGTATCTACGGCATCGCGTTCCCGACCAAGAAAGAGCTCAAGCAGTATCTCGCTGATCTGGAAGAGGCGAAGAAGCGTGATCACCGCAAGCTGGGCAAGGACCTCGACCTGTTCTCGATCTCGGACGAGGTCGGATCGGGACTGGTTCTCTGGCACCCGAACGGCGCCATGATGCGCGCCATCATCGAGCAGTACTGGAAAGACCGACACTTCGAGGCCGACTACCAACTCGTCAATACGCCGCACATCGGTCGCGCGGAACTCTGGAAGACCAGCGGTCACCTCGGATTCTACTCCGAATCGATGTACGCACCGATCGAGGTGGAAGGTCAGGACTACTACCTCAAGCCGATGAACTGCCCCTTCCACATCATGATCTACAAATCGACCCTGCGCAGCTACCGCGAACTGCCGGTACGCTACGCCGAGATGGGTACTGTTTATCGCTACGAGCGCTCCGGAACCTTGCATGGTCTGATGCGCGTGCGCGGATTCACGCAAGACGACGCACACCTCATCTGCACGGAAGAACAGATGAACGAAGAGGTTACCAAGCTTCTGGACTTCTCGCTGAGCATGCTTCGCGCGTTCGGTTTCGAGGAGTTCAAGATATACCTGGCCACCAAACCCGAGAAATCGGTGGGCGAGGAGAAGGACTGGCTCAATGCGCAGGAAGCGCTCGAGATGGCGCTTAAAAATTCAAAGATCGAATACGAGATGGACGAAGGCGGCGGCGCGTTCTACGGTCCGAAGATCGATATCAAGGTCAAGGACTCGCTGAACCGGCTCTGGCAGCTCAGCACCATCCAGTTCGACTTCAACTTGCCCGAGCGCTTCGACATGGAGTACATCGGCGCGGACAACCAGCCGCATCGACCGTACATGGTCCACCGTGCGCTGCTCGGATCGCTCGAACGGTTCTTCGGAACCCTGATCGAGTACCACGCAGGTAATTTCCCGACCTGGCTTTGCCCGGTGCAGGTGATGATTCTGCCGATTTCGGAGAACTTCGAGCACTACGGCGAACTGGTACTCAAGAAGCTGAAGAAGGCCGGTATCCGTGCCGAAATCGATCTCCGCAACGAGAAGATCGGCTACAAGATTCGCGAAGCCGAGCTCAAGAAGATACCGTACATGTTCATCCTCGGTCAACGCGAGGAGGACACCAGTACCGCGTCTATCCGCAGGCACGGGCAGGGTGATATTGGTTCGTTCGAAATCGATGAGGCGATCGGCAAAATCCAGAAGGATATCGACAGCGTAAAGAAGAAATAGTATAATCAACGCACTCCTGTTGTCACCCGACGATGGGAGTGCTTTCTTTCATCCTGGGTACGCAGACGTCTCGTCTGCATCTCTTTATAATTGAGGAGATCACATGAACACGATCGATCTGATAAAGAAAGAGCTGAACCTCGAGGCCGAGGCGATCCGAATGGCGTCCGGGCGACTTGATGAAAGCGTTGAAACCGCGATCAGGCTACTTCAGGATTGCGCGGGAAAGATCGTGGTGACCGGCATGGGGAAGACCGGCATCATCGCGCGGAAGGTAGCGGCGACACTCGCCAGCACCGGCTCGACAGCCATCTTCCTGCACGCTGCCGAAGGGCTCCACGGTGATCTGGGCATGCTTGCGAAAGGCGACGTGGTCATCGCGATATCCAACACCGGCAACACGCAGGAATTGATCTCCATCATCCCCTACATGAAGTTCCTCAAGGTGCCGATCATCGCCTTCACCGGCAACCTCGAATCGCGTCTGGCGGACGCGGCGGACGTGGTGATCGACTGCGGCGTTCCCAAGGAATACGAGCCGCTCGGACTGGTCCCCACCAGCAGCACCACCGTCGCGCTTGCCATGGGCGACGCCATCGCCATCGCGCTGCTTCGGAGTCGGGATTTCAGCGAGAAGGACTACGCGCGGTTCCACCCGGGCGGAACCATCGGCAAGAAGCTTCTGCTCAGGGTCGGCGACCTGATGCACGCCGGAGAACGCAATCCCGTGGTGCGCGAGAACGTCACCATGCAGGAGGTGATCGTGGAGATGACCGCGAAGGGCCTCGGCTGTACCGGTATCTGCGACGGGGACGGAATGCTGCTGGGGATCATCACCGACGGCGATTTACGAAGAATCCTGCAGAAGGACGGCAATGTGCTGGAGCTGAGCGCGCGCGAGTGCATGACCGCAGGTCCCAAGCGCCTGACGCCTGCGACGTTCGCAGTCGATGCGCTCAATATCATGGAGGACAACAAGATTACCATGCTGCCGGTGGTCGATGATGAGGGACGGCAGATCGGTATGCTGCATATGCACGACCTGATCCAGGCGGGAGTCGTTGGCTGACCCGTTGAAAATCTTTCCGCACCATTTTTGACCTTATAAGTCGCACAGGCGTTTTTGTAATCCTTTGCAGGGGAATTGGTTGGGCAATAGTTCACCGGTTTTGAGAATTGGATGATTACGCAATTAACTTACTAAAAACATTGACGTCAATCCTGTTTCGGGAAAATTCCTTTGACAAAAGAGAAAATAGGTACCGAACATGTACCTGTATAAGAATGTGAGGTGTTATGGATATCAAATTCAGAGATGTCAGCGCGGGTTCCGTTGAAGCACGCGCGGTTGTAGAAATAGCTCCCGGGGTATTCATCAACGAAATTACAATACTCCGTATACACGATCAACTTGTCGTCGAACTCCCGCAAAAGAGTTTCAAGGGGAAGAACGGTAAATTCCATTACCTTGATATTTTAACATTTGAGAACGAGAACAGACAGACGCTCTGGCTGCTCGAAATCCGTCAGGCTTACATCGACTGGCGCAGTAACAACAAGAAGGTTCTTGTTTATAACGCGGAGGAAGAATAAAAAACGACGGAATAGATTTCGAGAAAGATAAACAAAAAGAACGAGTATTCCTGGTCGGTCTGAACACGTCTTCGAGCGCACGGATGGAATACGAGAAGTCGATGGAAGAGCTCGGTCGGCTCGCCGATACGGCCGAGGCAGAAGTCGTCGATGTGTTCATCCAGTCCCGCGACCGGCCGGTTCCGGCGACGTTCGTCGGTAAGGGCAAGATCACCGAGATCAAGGCCGAGGCGGACAGGCTGGGCGTCGGTACGCTGGTCTTCAACGACAATCTCACCCCCGCGCAGGCTCGAAACATCGCCAAGCTGACGCACTGCAACGTGGTCGATCGAACCGAACTGATCCTCGATATCTTCGCGCTCCACGCACGAACCAAGCAGGCAAAATGCCAGGTGGAGCTTGCGCAGCTCGAATACAACTACTCGAAGCTGCGGAACCTCTGGCAGCACCTGTCGAGGATCGAAGGCGGTATCGGGACGCGCGGACCGGGCGAGAAGCAGATCGAGATCGACCGGCGCGAGATCAAGCGCAAGATCACGTTGCTCAAGCAGCAGCTCGAGGTCATTGAAAAGGAGACACAGGTCAAGCGGCAGAAGCGGAGGGATTTCCTTTCGATTTCGCTGGTCGGCTATACGAATGCCGGCAAATCGACCCTTTTCAATCGCTTGACGCGCGAGGATATCTATACCGCTGACAAGCTCTTCGCCACGCTGGATTCGACATCGAGATCGCTCTATCTGGATGGGAAAGAGAAGGTTATCGTGACCGATACCATCGGATTCATCGACAAGCTTCCCCATTCGCTGGTCTCGGCGTTTCACTCGACCTTGATCGAGGTGGAGGAGGCCGATTTGCTGATGCACGTGGTCGATATCTCCGATCCGATGCTGTTTCAGTACATCGCGTCGGTGGAAAAGGTGCTGAAGGAGCTGAAGGTCACGGACAAGAACATCCTGATGGTGTTCAACAAGACGGATCGGGTACAGCCGGTGCAATTGGCGTTTCTGCGGAAGAAGCTGCTGGGCGATTACCCGCACGCGGTGTTCATCTCTGCGGCGTTCGACGAGAATCTCGATATTATGACGGAAAAGGTCAGATACTTCATTGACAGACAGAAGCGGAGAATTACACTTCGTATTCCGGTGGAATTGCAGAATCTGATATCGTATTTGTATGATAACGCGGTAGTTCACGAGAAGACCTACGACGACGCGGATCGGGTTTTCGAGATGGAAGTGACCGTGGACACGCGGTTGATGAAAAATATCAACCGGCAGATTGAAGCGTCCCAATTCGATCGACTTGGGGTGAACGAAGAAAGTCGATAGTAAATAAATAGATTTGACCAAAAGGAGGAATCATGGTCAGGGATTTTGAAGCTATTATTTCTGAGAACGCACGTGGTATGAAGCGCTCGGCGATACGCGAACTGCTGAAACTGGCACAGGATCCGGAGATTATCTCGTTTGCCGGTGGACTTCCGGCTCCTGAATCGTTTCCCGTCGATGAGCTGAAAGATGTCATGGTCGAAGTCATGGAGAATGAGCCGCAAATAGCACTTCAATATGGCGCGACGGAAGGCGACAAGCTGCTCCGTGAACAGCTCGTGAAGAACTATCGGGCCGAGGGCTTCGATATTGATATCGATAATGTTCTGATCACGACCGCCTCGCAGCAGGGGCTCGATCTCCTTGCAAAGATTTTCGTGAATCGCGGCGACAAGGTGATCGTCGGCAAGCCGTCCTATCTGGGCGGACTCAGCGCTTTCAACAGTTACGGCGCGCAATTCGTGGGCGTTGAGCACGACGAATTCGGCATGCGTTTCGACAAGCTCAAAAAAGCGCTCGAAGACCTTCGCGACAAGGGCGAACGTGCGAAATTCATCTACACCATTCCGGATTTCCAGAACCCCGCGGGCGTCACCATGCCCGAAGACCGCCGCAAGAAAATCCTCGAGCTCGCCTACGAGCACGACATCCTGATTATCGAGGACAGTCCGTACCACGAGCTTCGCTTCGAGGGCGAGCACCTGAAGACCTTCTACGCACTCGACAACAACGGTCAGGTGATCAACCTGGGTACTTTCTCGAAAATATTCTGCCCGGGATTCCGCATCGGCTGGACCATTGCCGACAAGAAGATTCTGGACAAGTTCATCGTCGCCAAGCAGGCGGTCGATCTCTGCACCACGCCATTCACCCAGCGCGTGGCCGCACGCTTTATCGAAAAGGGCCTTCTCGGACCGCGCATCGAGAAAATAATTAACTTATACCGCGAAAAGCGCGATATCATGTTGGCGGAGTTCGATAAGCACATGCCGGAAGGCGTGACCTGGACCCGTCCCGAAGGCGGACTGTTCCTGTTTATGACCCTGCCGGAAGGAATGGACGCGGAAGCGCTGTTCCACAGGGCGATCAAAGAGAAAGTCGCCTTCGTGGTCGGCTCGAACTTCTACTGCGACGGAAGCGGGAAGAACACGATGCGGATCAACTTCTCGTACATGTCCATCGAGAAGAATATCGAAGGCGTGAAACGACTTGCAAAGGCGATTCGCGAAGAGATGAAGAATCACGGATAAACCGGAGATTTAATGGATAATATGAAAACCGATGCCTGTATTCTCGTGGAGGACTTGAGAAAATGGGCGAAATATGGCAAACTGCTTTCAGGCGTAATTCATAATCTGAACACACCGCTGATGGGGATCACGGGAAGGGTCGAACTGATCTCTTTCAGGATGCCCGATCTGAAGGGACTCGAACAGATCACCCGGCAATTGGACGCCATCAACGACATCCTGTCGGCACTGGCGTTCATGGTCGATAAAGACACCAATGTCGAGCCTCTGGTGATGGATTTGAACGAACTGGTTGGCAAGGTTCATAGCTTCATGCGTGCCGACATGAAATACAAGCATCGGTTGGATGTGAATCTGGAACTCGGCGATTCGATCATTCTGGAGACGATCCCCTGCTACCTGCAGAACGCGATTGTCGAAATCCTCGGGCACTGCCTCAAACTGTGCGGCGACGAGGGTACTATCGAGATCAAGACCATGCCGGATGGGCCCAATGGGCTTATCTCCATCCAGCGTAGTGGCGATCCCATGCCGGAAGATATCGTCGATACGGTTCCGGATCAATACAATGACGACGACCCGGCGCTCAATCTTGGGCTGGCATTTTACTTTGTCAGGAAGATCGGTGCGCGGCTCGATGTGAAGAACATCGAAGATGGCGTTGTCTATGAGCTGAGAATTCCTACGAAAAAAGGGAAGGGAAAATGAAGGGACAAGCCTACCTGCTGATCGTCGGTCTGATCATCCTATTGATGATGACGGGCTGTGAAACCGTAGATAAAGACGATCTGGACGCACCCGAAAGCCTCTCAATCGAGAAGGTCAATGAGGGGAAAATCCGGCTGGAGTGGAGCTATGGATCGAATTTCGACGATCTGCTGTTCGTGATCGCCCGGAAGGACGGTGAATCGGAGTGGAACGATTACTACGCCGTCACCGAGGACAATTCCGAAGAGTTCATCGACGAGATCGACACCAATTCCAGCACCGTTTACAGCTACAAGGTCAGAGCCTACTACACGGAGGAAAGCACTTTCTCCGAGTTTTCGCAGCAGGTGGCCTGGTTCTCGTCACACACCGTACCCACCAATCTTGGCATTACACAGGAAACCGAATCGAGTCTTCTCCTGACCTGGGAAGACAACGCGGTGGGGGAGACCGGATACAAGATCGACAAGCAGATCGCCGGATCGTGGCATGTCGAGTACGCGCTTCTGTCCGCCAACTCGACCACATACACCGATTCGGTCGAACTCGCCTCGCAGGTCGCCTACCGCGTCTATGCGTTCGTGGGCGCTTCGAGAACACCCTATCTGGAAGATGCTGTGCTGCCGTCGTTCCCAGCGCCGACCAACCTGCAAGCCACGCAGTACTCTCAGGAGCAGGTCGGGCTGATGTGGAACGTCAACAGCACACAGCACAGCGGATTTCTGGTCGAGCGCAAGCTGGGGACGGGATCGTTTGAGTCGGTGGGAACCACCGTCGATTCGACCTACGTCGATTTCGTGGGCATCCCGGCTGCCAGTATCGAGTACCGCGTTCGAGCGTACGCCGATTCTTCCGGCTCCGAGGGAAAGCTCTATTCCGCCTATTCCGAATCGGTGATAATGCTTTTCAACATCAGCGAAGAAGGTTCGCTCCCGATCGCCACCGGCGGAACCGACATCTGTGTCTATGAGGGATACGCCTTTATCGCGTGCGAATACAACGGCGTTCAGATCGTGAACGTGCAAAACGAATCCAGCCCGACGCTCGTCGGCTCGATATCGCTGCCCGGGCGTTGCATGAGCGTCTTCGCGAAGGACGACATGCTCTACGCCACCAACTACAACGGCGGATTGCACATCTTCGATATCCGGACCATCACCAGTCCGGTGCATGTCTCCTATTGCGAGACGGTTGACATCCCCTACGACGTCGAGGTGACCACGATCGACGATGAACCTTACGCGTTTGTCGCCGACGGACAGGCGAACCTCCTGGTGATCGCGCTGTCGGAGGATGTCCCCGCCAATCCCATGATTATCAAACAATTGAATACGCCCGGCATCAGCTACGGTCTGAAGATCGACCAGAACAACCTTTACCTGGCCGACGGTGCCGAGGGCGTGAAGAAGATCGATATCTCCGATCCGTACAATCCTGAGATCACCGAAACAAAGAGCGGCATCGGGGAAGCCCGGGTGCTGGTGTTCTTCTCGGATAGATTGCTGGTCGCGTCCGGTCAGAATGGATTGACAGAGCTCTCTCGCGGCAGCCTGTCGCAGATTCGCCGCGTGGATACGAGCGGCTTCGCCATGTCCGTGGCCTACAGCGCCGGATACGCCTACATCGCCGACGGTACGAACGGCATGGTGATCATGGATGTCATGGAGCCTTCCGGCACCTACATCGTGGCGTCCATCAAGAGCGATTCCGTGTCCAGAGCGGTCTTCATCGCCAACAATTTTGCCTATCTCATCAGTAACGACAGCCTCGACATTATACAGGTTCGACCATGATATACGGGAGTAAAGCCATGAAGCGAATGATATTCGTCCTTGTCCTGATGGCGCTGGGCATCGCGCTCCTGCATGCCCAGAACGTACCGCCGGTTGTTGCCAATCCGATCGACGACTTCGCCTTTCCGGAAGACAACACCGATTACAGCATCAACTTGAACGAGGTGTTCTACGACGCCAACAACGATCCGCTCGATTTCTCCTACCAGGGGGATCAGATGATCACCGTCGTCATCACCAACGGACTGGTCGGGCTGACTCCGACGATGAACTGGAACGGCTCCGAGACCATCACCTTCACTGCGGAAGATGTTTACGGCGAGTCCGTGAGCGAGGCGGTGACCATCACCGTTACGGCGGTGAACGACGCTCCGTACGTCGAGAATCCGGTCGATAACCACTCGATCGCCTACAATTCAGTCGATTCCAGCCTGAACCTGAACTACGTGTTCGACGATTACGATATTGTTTACGGCGATTTCCTCATGTTCGATTACGACGGAGACAACCACATCGACGTCGATATCGACAACGGTATCGTGACCATGACTCCAGCGCCGAACTGGTCCGGAACCGAGACAATCACCTTCAGCGCGCAGGACTCCGGTGGACTCATCTCGGAGCACGAGATCGTGGTCCTGGTGCCGTCTCCGGCCGTGGCGAACGTTTCTGTCATACCGAACCCCTTCTCGCCGGATTTCGACGGGCAGAAAGACGTGACAACCATCAGCTTTTACGTCAGCGGTAACGGTCTGACGACGATCTACATTTTCGACGAAAGCAACACCATTATCTTCGAGGTCGAAGTCCAGGCGACCGCCGGATGGAACCAGTACGACTGGGACGGTACATCCAACAACGGCGCTTACCCGGGTGTCGTACCCGACGGAAGCTACGGTCTGGGCATTATCCTCGGCAACGCGGAATATATCTGCGACTTCAACATCAAGGTCGATACGGCGCCTCCTGTGATCGACATCCTCGCCAGCTACCCCAATCCGTTCTCCCCGAACGAGGACGGTTTCAACGACTTCCATCAGGTGCGCTATCAGGTGGATGACGTGATCGTGAACTACGTCGGCTTGATTCGGGTCAATCTGTGGCGCCAGGAGAACGATCCGGCCCCGTTATACGTGCCGACCAATTTCGTGGAAGAAGGCGACGGCCTCACCATTACGCAGCCCGACCTCAGCGTGTTCGACGAACTGACCGACGGTGGCTACGTCTTTGCCGTGCGTGTCTGGAGCGGCGAGACAAACCACGAGGTTACGCTCTCGCCCGGCGCGAAGTACGACTTGATTGTCGGCGGCAACGGCAGCAGCGAATTCAATAGGGTCGAGATCGAGACCGGAACGACAATGTTCAAGATCGGTAACGTCTATTATCCCTATCTGACCATCAGCGGTGTCGGCTCGGATGACCACGAGTCGGATAACGAAGACAACTACACCGGTTACGACTACCTGCGGCTGTTCATCGTCGAGGGTAACTGCACGTTCAACGTCTATAACGACGGTGGCAGCCCCTACAGCCTGAACGACCTTTACAATATATACTTCGGCGATTTCCAGAACGTTTATCATCCGCTCTATCCGAATGTTCTGCTGGCTCCGAACTTCATGTACAACATCACCATCCCGGGCAATGTCGATATCGAAGACGAAGTGATGCCCGACGGACGCTATATCTACCGTATTCTCGTGACCGATCAGGCGATGCACGCCCAGGAAGAATCCGGCGAACTCCTGGTGAACAACTACCCGATCGAGGTTGTCTCGTCCGTGAATCCGCAGGTGATATCACCGCAGAATCTGGACGGTTATTTCGACCAGGCGGTGGTGCAGTATCAGGTTTCCGAGCGCGGCTACGTGACGGTGAAGGTCTGGGACGTGATGTCGGATACCGTGGTGACGACGCTCGTCGATGCTGTGGATACCCCCACGTCCGATTACACGCTCTGGAACGGCTTGAACTATATGGGCGATCCCGTCGCGGTCGATGACCAGTTCGAATACTATGTCGAGGTTACGGCGCAGGATATTTCCATCAGCGAGGATGTTGTCAGCCAGCATCTGGACATGATCGTCGATAATGTCGGCCCCGAGCCGGCGGATATCTTCCTGCTGGGCGGCGAGACGTTCGTCAATACGCCGGATATCACGATGGGCGGTATCAGCAACGATATCACGTCTGAAGTGCTGCTCTATCTGAACGACGTCTATCAGGGCGTGGTGCAGACCACTCCCGACTACCCGGGTTACTTCGAATTTCCGGTTACGCTCGAAGAGGGCGATAACCAAATCTACGTGCGGCTTCGCGATGTCGCCTACAACCTCGGAGGAGCCTCCAACGCGGTGACGGTGCATCTCGATTCGTCTCCGCCCTTCATCGATCCCCTCTTCCCGCCGCCGGACACCCTGTTCCGTCAGGATTCGATTCGCGTGAAGGCGTATGTCAACGACAACACCGGAATCGGCGTGGATCAGAACACGGTCAAGTTCGGGTTCTCCCTCTTCGGAAACGCGGTGAGCTGGCATCTGGCGACGAGGTTGAATGCGACCTCCAGTACATATTATTACGATTATGTCGTGGAAGACGACATCGAGCAGCTCGATATCGATATGTGGATCAAGGCGGCCGACCTGCTCGGGAACACCTCGACCACCGGCGACTCGGTCCACTTCGAATACCGTGCAATCATTCCACCGGAGATGCTCAGCTACGATCCTGTTGACGGATCCGTGGTGAAGGAACTGACAGACAACCATATCTACGCGGTGGTGCACGACTACGAGGGCGCCGGGCTGAACTTCAACGGCAGCCAGATTCTGGTGCTGGACAGCCAGGGAACCTATCAGGCGGGTACCAGAGTCTTCACCAACCTCGGCGACGACGATTACCGATTCACCTTCACGCCCAACAGTCCGCTCGACGACGGCGAATACGACGTGCGCTGGACGGTGCAGGACAACTTCCAGGGCGAGAGCGGCGGATCGATCACCCGCGACACGACCAGCTTTGTCTTCGACAGCAGCATGCCGATCGTAAACGCCGCGAAGGTCTGCAACGAGGATTTTGAAACGCCGGTGTTCAACAACATGATCATCAACCACTCCATCCAGTGGGTGCAGATCGCTATGACCGACGTCGTTTCCTACATCGATACGACCAACTCCTACATTCACCTGCACGACGGAGCCGGGAACCTGATCGACGGTACGCTTCATTTCGAGGGAGATTCCGCTTTCTGGACGCTGACGCACGAGATCGCGGTCAACGAGAATAACTCGGGCGGCTACTCGCTACGTTACAAGGCGAACGATATCGCCGGAAACTCGCTTACCGGCAGGATCGATTTCCTGCTGACCGCTTCCAACGCGCCGCAGGTCAGTCAGCGTATTCCCGCGCCCGATGCGATTATCAGCGAGCTGGCGGACGACACGATTTCGATTCTGTTTACCGAGGCTATTGGCGTAAACGAAGATACGGAAGATACATACATCATACTGCATACGCCGTCCGGCGGTGTGATCGAAGACGGCGATGGCGCAACGCTCGATCTGGACGACAGCCAGGCGCCGCTCTATACCTTGAACCTTGCGCTGGACAATCCGCTCTCGCAGATTGGCGAATACGAGGTGGTATATCGGCTGGAAAACACCGACGGCGTCGCGTTCGGCGAGACCTACACCTTCTCGTTCGACAACATCATGCCGGAGGTGGATAACGTCGGGCTCGCGCTCGAAGACAACACCTACGAATACATCGACGGCGGCGAGGAGATCAATCAGCCGATCGAGTTCTGCGAGGCGTCGGTCTCGGATAACTACGGCGTCGCTATCGACTCCTGCTTCATCCGCATCTATAACGAGCATGACGAGCTCATTTCCGGTGTTGGCGGTCAACCTTCGACCAACACGATACGCTACACGCTCAATTCGCCGCTCAAGGCGATCAACAAGGACTTTTACGTGCTGACCACCGTGAAGGATATGGCGGGAAACACCTATATCGACAGTGTCGATTTCCGTCTCAACACGGTGCAGGCGAATTTCTATCCGCGCGACCTCTCCTATCAGAATGGCTCGATCGACCACGTCTCGGTCGAGATTTACGAGCTGATGGAAGAGGATATCGACACCCACCTGACCTACATCGAAGCGCTGCACCCGGACGGCAACATCATCGGCGATCCCACCACACCCAGCCAAGGCGCCGGCGCGGAACTGAGCTTCAGCTACACCGATTCGACCACCGTGATCAACCTGCAATTCCAGGAATCGCTGTCCGATACGGGTGTCGATGACGGTCTGTTCCAGGTGAGCGTCAATCTGATTCTGAATTCGGAAGAAGAGATTCCGATGGGTTATTCTTTCACGTACGACCGTACCAGACCGGTTTACAGCAATCTTCAGGTCAATTCCGAGCCGGTTGCGATGCAAGGCGGCCGGAAAGAGGACAACCAGCCCGAATTCGGCGTGAGCATCAATCGCCAGGCAATCATCGGCCATAAAAATCATCCGCTGCGTGGATTCCTGCGTAGCGATTACTACTCGGGTCGCATCGACTCGATCACGGTCAACTACTACGACGCCACGTCCGGACTGAATCCGGCACCGAACCTCACCTACCTCGTCTTGCAGGACGTGAACGGCAACCTCGTGCCGGGCGTGAAACGGGTGGTCGGAAGTCAATATCGCTGGGTGCTCAACGATCCCATCGTGCCGGGCGAAGACCCATCGGCGAACTACAAGATCGCGCTGAAGGCAACCGACATGGCGGGTAATTCCAAGCTGTACGATTACGAATTCCTGTTCGTGTCCGACCCGACACCCGAATTGATCGACTGGCAGCCGTGGGGCATGGATTACACCTATGTCAACACGCACGAGTTCGAACCGGCTGAGCTGGAAGGAGAATTCAAGGACTACTTCGGCATCGTGCAGGACTGGGATTTGACCTACATCCGCATGGCGTTCCCCAGCGGCGACTCGGTCTATTCACCGCACGGCGGAGACCTCTATTACGAAGAGACCGACTCCAGCCTCGTGGTTCGGCTCGAACTGGACGGCGAACTGCACACCGATGGGGAAGACGACGGTCTCTACACGATCAGCGTCCGTGCCCAGAACGAGGTGGGTGCCGTCTATCACATTTACGAATACATGATGTACGATACCGTCGTGCCGGAACCGGTCGAGGTGGCGTACCGCGATATCAACGGACTGTACCGCGAGGTACTCGGCGACACGACCGAATCGAGTACCGGTATCTCCGCGATCCGTGTCAAATACTCCGATCTGACCTCCGGGCTGTACTACACGCCAAACCTGACCAAGGTGACCCTGTTCGACTCGAACGAAGAGATCGTTGCCGGATCGCACTCCTACGGACCCTTCGTGGATGCCGATTCCCTGGTGATCTGGACGCTCCAGCAACCGCTCATGGACAACGGTGCGGACGACGGGCAATATACCATCAGGCTGGTGGCGACCGACAGGGCCGGCAACATGATGCGGCGGCAGATACCAATCGCGGTATTCTCGCCCATCCAGCCGCAGGATTTCACCTGGACGATGGACGCCGTCTATCGCGTGCATCTCAACTGGGAGCACTACGTTCCGAGCCTGACCAATATACGTAACACGAAAGGGCGCAAGGATCGATCGCCGAATCAGCAGCGCGATCTGTCATACTATTCGGTCAAGCGACAACGCGATGACGGGGAGTGGAAGGAGATCGCGCAGACGCCCGACGGCTTCTATATCGACGACCTCCTGGACGATCCCGACGGTACCTATCGCTATGGACTGACCGCGATCTATTCGTCCGGCAGCAGCGACGAACTCTTCACCGACGACATCACCGTGAAGCGGTTCGCGGACGTGACCATCTCGGTGTTCGAGACCGACGGCACCACGCCGATCGAAGATGTCCTGGTGGGCGTGTTCGGTGACGATGGACTGTACAATATGGAGTTCGACGAGCGGACGGACGAACTGGGGGCGGTTTCGCTCGTGGATGTCTATATGGAGCTCTACCGCGTGACGCTCGAGAAGGAAGGATACGAGCCGGTCGAGGCATCCATCGATGTCGATGCCGATCCATCCGAATTCAGCTTTACACTGGGACCCGAATCGACCTCCGGCGACAACGAACCGGAAGTGACCGTTATGTATCAGAACTACCCGAATCCCTTCAACCCGGAGACCAAGGTGAAGTTCGGCATCCGGTACGATTCGAAGGTGGAAATCCTGATCTACAACACGCGCGGGCAGTTGGTGAAAAGGCTCTGCGAGGACAATCTCGAAGCCGGCTTCCACTCGATCCGGTGGGACGGTCGGGACGAATTCGCCAAGCCGGTGTCGTCCGGAATCTACTTCTGCACGTTCAGAGCGGTGTCCGATCAGGAGACGGTCAAGGATATCCGCAAGATGATCATGCTGAAATAGGGACCCTCACCCTGACCCTCTCCCGCAAGCGGGAGAGGGGACATCGGTTTTCCAAATTTCTGCCTCCTCTTCCGAAAGCGGGCGAGGGGACATCGGATTTCCAAATTTCTGCCTCCTCTTCCGAAAGCGGGAGAGGGGACATCGGATTTCCAAATTTCTGCCTCCTCTTCCGCAAGCGGGCGAGGGGACATCGGATTTCCAAATTTCTGCCTCCTCTCCCGCTTGCGGGAGAGGATTGAGGTGAGGGTTTCTATATAAACGATAAGGGTAACAATAACTTGAAAGCAGTTTTTCTCGATCGCGATGGCACCATCAACAAAGACGAAGTGGGTTATATCCGGTATCCGGACGACTTCAACCTGTTCCCGAATGCGGCCAAGGCCATTGCAATGTTGAACCGCGCCGGCTATCGGGTCTTCGTCGTGACCAACCAGTCCGGCATCGCGCGCGGATACTACACCTTCGACGACATCGAGCAAGTTCACCAAAAGATGCATGACCAGCTTGCGAAAGAGGACGCTCATCTTGACGACATCTTCATTTCGCCTTACCATCACGAGGGAACCGTCGAGCCGTGGAACATCCGTCACGAGGATCGCAAGCCCGGTCTGGGCATGTTCCGTCAGGTGTGGGAGAAATACGATATTACGCTGAAAGAATCGTATATGATCGGCGACAAGTATTCCGATGTCGCGTTCGGCAAGAAAGCGGGATTGAAGACGATCCTTGTGCAGACGGGGTATGGATGGGAAACGTTTCTGAATGACCGCGATAAATGGCAGTACAAACCGGATTATATTGCGAAGGATTTACTGGCCGCGGTAAAGCTGATCTTGTGGATGGAGAATCAATAGAATCCCGGGTCCTTCGCCAATAGAATCCCCGTCAAGAGCCCACCCGCCGCGATAGCTGCCGTCTCCGCTCTGACAATGTGATTGCCCAGTGAAAACGTCTCGATCTTCTGCTCTTGAATCCAAGCCCGTTCCGCTTCAGAAAAACCACCCTCCGGACCGATCACCAAGCATAGATCGCTGTCATCGTCAATCAGTCGGTAGCGATTCGCTTTTTGCTTCCACTCGCAGGCTACCAGCGGCCGGAACCCCTCTTCACGAATCAGCGCGATGACATCCTGAAAGTCCATCACCGGGTGTATCCTGGGCAGAAACGCGCCGTCGCATTGCTTGATGGCCGACACCGCGACCGCCTCGAATTTAACCGTCGCGTTACCGGTGTCCTTGCGCACGGTGAACTCGCCGATGTAGGGGAAGAACTCCTTGAAGCCGAGCTCGGTCAGCTTTTCGACGATCATGTGGTCGTGCTTGTTGCGTAGCAGCGAGAACGCGATGCCGATGCGCGGCTTCCCGAAAGATTTCTCTTCGACAGAGAGGATATCCATGAGGGCGTGGTGCTTGTCGAGCTTGACGATAATCGCCTGTGCCAGGAGACCTTTGCCATTGGTCAGCAGAATATTGGTACCCGTTTGCTTCCGCATGACGTGCGAAAGATGATGGAACTCGTCGCCGGTGAGAACGGCGCGCTTGCTTTCGGGCTTCAGATCGGGACAGTAGAACGCCGGCATCAGATGAAAAACTCCTTCAGCTTGTTCAGGAAGGATTTGCCCGGCTGGAGTCGCTTTTCGGAATCGAATTGCGCGAGTTCCTCGAGCAGCCGTCTCTCCTCCGTGTTGAGCTTGGTTGGCGTGATGACGCGGACGCGAACGTAGAGGTCGCCGCGATAGCCGCTGTTGACTTCCGGCAGTCCCTGACCGCGGATGCGGAACACCTTTCCGGACTGCGTACCCGCCGGTACCTTCATCTTGATTTTACCGGAGAGCGTCGGAATCTGAAGCTCGGTTCCCAGCGCTGCCTGCGAGAAGCTTATGGGGAAATCGCACATCAGGTTGTTGTCGTCGCGCTGGAAGATATCGTCCTCTTTCTCCTGAATGATAACGATGATATCGCCGCGTGGGCCGCCGCGCTTCCCGATGTTGCCCTGACCGCGCATGCGGATGTATTGCCCCTCCGCGACGCCTGCCGGGATGTGGACATTGATGGTCTTGGTGACCGATACGCGTCCCTCGGCGTTGCACTTCGGGCACGGGTTGTCGATGATCTTGCCCTCGCCGCGACAGCTCGGACACGCGACCACCGTCGCCACCTGACCGAAGAACGATCGGCGTAATTGCCGGATTTGACCGGTGCCGTGGCACTGCGAACAGGTCTTGCTCTTGCCGTCGCTGGAGCCGGTACCCTGGCAGGTTTCGCAGGTCTCCATCACACTGATCTTGATTTTCTTATCGACACCGTTGGCAATCTCTTTGAGCTTGAGCGAAAGGGTCAGTTGCAGGTCTTCGCCGCGGTTGGGCTGCTGACGCTGACCGCCGCCACCAAAACCGCCGCCGCCAAAGAAGCTCTCGAAAATGCTGCTGAAGCCGCTGAAGATATCGCTGAACTCGCCCTGATGCGAAAAGTCCTGCCACGAGAATCCGCCGCCACCGAACGCGCCTTCGAGTCCCGCGTGACCGTACTGGTCGTATTTCTGGCGCTTGTCCGCGTCGCTAAGCACTTCGTATGCTTCCGCCGCCTCCTTGAATTTCTCTTCCGCCTCCGGATTGTCCTTGTTCTTGTCCGGATGGTATTTCATCGCCAGTCTGCGGTAAGCCTTCTTGATCTCGGCCGGATCGGCTGTTTTCTCTACTCCAAGCACTTCATAATAATCACGTTTTGCCATCGATGTACCTCATGTCCTTAGCCCTTTTGACTAAGAATGTTATTGTGAATCTTCACCCCAAGACTCTCTGGGATATTAAAGCCCTCATCCCCCGCCTTCTCCCGCAAGCGGGAGAAGGAGCTATAATGAATATCCACCATCGGTTCCCCTTCGCCCGTTTACGGGAGAAGGGGTCAGGGGATGAGGGCTCTTCATTCTTATTCGTCGTCCACCACTTCGAAGTCTGCGTCAACCGGACCATCCTGCTTGGGCTGTTCCTGTTGCTGCTGTTGCGCCTGCTGCTGGAAGTCCTCGGGACCGGGCTGCGCGCCGGATTGAGCTTGCTCCTGCTGCATCTTCTGATACATGATTTCGCCGATCTTCTGGGCCTTCTTGGCGAGCTCTTCCTTGGCCGCTTCGTAGTCCTCTTTGGTCTGACCTTTTTCGAGCTTCTCTTTCGCTTCCTTGATCGCCTCTTCGATGTTCTTCACTTCCTCTTCCGAGAGCTGATCCTTGTAATCGCCAAGGGATTTCTCGGTGCTGAAGATCAGCGTGTCGAGTTCGTTGCGGGACGAGATGCTCTCTTTGCGCTTCTTGTCTTCTTCCGCGTGCGCTTCGGCGTCCTTGACCATGCGGTCGATCTCTTCCTCGTTCAGCGAGCCGGTGCGTTCGATCTTGACCGACTGCTCCTTACCGGTGCTCTTGTCCTTGGCCGAGACGTGCAGGATGCCGTTGGCGTCGATGTCGAAGGTGACTTCGATCTGCGGCATGCCGCGCGGAGCCGGCGGGATTCCGACGAGGTCGAAGCGTCCCAGCGTGCGGTTGTCCTGCGCCATGGAGCGTTCGCCCTGAAGTACGTGGATCGAGACCGCGGTCTGGTTGTCCGCCGCCGTGGAGAAAATCTGGCTCTTCTTGGTGGGGATGGTGGTGTTGCGCGGAATAAGCGCGGTCATCACGCCACCGAGGGTCTCGATACCCAGCGAAAGCGGGGTAACATCGAGTAGCAGGATGTTGTCGAGATTTTCGTCACCTGCCAGGATTCCGCCCTGGATCGCGGCGCCGACAGCCACCACTTCATCCGGGTTCACGCTACGGTTCGGCTTCTTGCCGAAGAATTTTTCCACCGCTTCCTGTACCGCGGGGATGCGCGTACTTCCGCCGACCAGCAGCACTTCGTCAACTTCGCCGATTCCCAGACCGGCGTCCTTGAGCGCGCTCTGGCACGGACGGATCGAGCGTTCGACGAGGTCCGCGGTCATGCGGTTGAACTGCGAACGGCTCAGGTTCAGGTTGAGGTGCTTGGGACCGGACGCGTCCGCCGTGATGAACGGCAGGTTTATGTCGGTGCTTTCGGTTCCGGAAAGCTCGATCTTGGCTTTCTCGGCGGCTTCCTTGAGGCGCTGCATCGCCATCGGGTCCCCCGCGAGATCGACGCCTTCCGCCTTCTTGAATTCCGCGACGATCCAGTCGATGATCTTCTTGTCGAAGTCGTCGCCGCCCAGGTGGGTGTCGCCGTTGGTGGAAAGCACTTCCACGACGCCCTCGGCGATGTCGAGGATCGAGATATCGAAGGTTCCGCCGCCCAGGTCATAGACCGCGACCTTCTCTTCTTTCTTGTTCTCGAGACCGTACGCCAGCGCGGCCGCCGTCGGTTCGTTGATGATGCGCTTGACGTCCAGACCCGCGATGCGGCCGGCGTCCTTGGTTGCCTGACGCTGCGCGTCGTTGAAGTATGCGGGAACCGTGATAACGGCTTCCTTGATCTCCTGACCGAGGTAGGACTCGGCGGTCTCTTTCATCTTTTGCAGGGTGAACGCGGAGATTTCCTGCGGCGTGTATTCTTTCTTGGTGTTCTCGATATAGACGGTCGCTTCGCCGCTTTTGCCGCTGCGAACCGGATAACCGACGATCTCGAGTTCGGCGCCCACTTCGTTGATCTTGCGACCGACAAAGCGCTTGATCGAGGCGACGGTGTTATTCGAGTTGGTGATCGCCTGACGCTTGGCAAGCTGACCCACCAGTTTTTGCCCGTCTTTGGAGAATCCCACCACGGAGGGGGTTGTGCGGTTTCCTTCCGCATTGGTGATTACAACGGGCTTACCACCTTCCATCACTGCAACACACGAGTTGGTAGTGCCCAAGTCAATTCCGATGATCTTTCCCATGATCATTCCTCCTTATATATTTTTTCTTTATTTTCATTATCAGCCGGCTTTACGCCGTTGGAAACGACGACCTTCGACGGTCGGATCACGCGGTTGTTCATCACGTAGCCGTTCTGGATCACCTGGCACACGATGTCCTCGTCGTAGTCCGAAGGGATATGCGCGACCGCGTCGTGGTACATGGGGTCGAATTCCTTGCCCTGCGCTTCGATCTTCTCCACGCCTTCTTTCTTCAAGGTCGATAGCATCTGCTGGTGGATCAACTCGACGCCCTTGAGGAAGCTGTCGAACTGGTGTTCCTGTTTTCCCGCTTCCAGCGCGCGTTCGAAGTTGTCGATCACCTCGCATATCTCCAGAACAAGCTGCTGCGTCGCGTTCTTGATCCACTGCGCGCGCTCTTCCATATTGCGGCGTCGGAAGTTCTCGAACTCCGCCATCGTGCGCACGTACTTGTCCTTGAGTTGCTGATTCTCGCGCCGGAGCACGGTCAGCTCGTCTTCCTGTACTTCTTCGACTTTTTCTTCCGATTCGATTTCGATCGGGATGTCTTCGGTCACTTCTTCCTTTGTTTTCTTCGTTTCTTTCTTTTTATCTTTTTTCATATTTCGGTACCATCATACCTTTCTTGGTCGTTTTTGTTATGACTTGCGCGATATCCCGGATGATGGGGATGTTGCGTTCGTAATCCATTCGTATGGGCGCCAGCACGCCGATGTATCCCGGCACTTCGAAAATCTCGTAGCGCGCGAACACCAGCGCCACGTCGTTGAAGTTCGGGTGCCCGAGGTCCTCGCCGATGAGTACGTGGAACGGTTTGTCCTCGAGGTGCTTTTCCATCAGCGAGATCAGGAAGTCCTGCTGCTGGATCAGGTTCAGGAAGCGCAGGATGTTCTGCTTCTCGTTGAACTCCGGTTGTTCGAGGAAGGTGATGTTGCTGTCGAAATGGATATAGTAGCTGCTGATTTCGATCATCACCTTGTGCAGCTCGCGCAGGAACGCCGAGAGGAGCTGGTTCTCGGTACCTTCTTCGCTGTTCAGATGTTCCAGATAGTGGTGCTGGATGTCGTAAATCCTGAGTCCCATCAGCTCGTCGTTGGCGTAGCGCACCAGGACGCGCAGTTGCTGCTCGGTCAGGTCGTAGTCGGTGTTCAGGATGACGGTCTTGTCCAGTCCCGAGTTGAGACTGACCACGAAGAGCAGTTTCCGGTTGCCAATGCGGAAGGCTTCAAGTCGCTTGAGGAAGCCGTAGGAAATCTCCGGCTCGGCCACGAAGCTGAGCTGATCCGTTTCCTTCGCCAGGATGCGCATGATATAATGCAGCGTCTGTGGCGTGTCGCGGAAGTTCTTGATGATGAAGTCCCGCACGAGGTCGGATTTGTCATAGCTCTTTCTGCCGAGTCCGGACGCGATCATCTTCAGGTATTTGCGGAACCCGAGTGTCGTCGGAATCCTGCCTGCCGAGGTGTGCGGCTGGAAGATCAGATTCTTCTGTTCCAGCTTGTGCAGATCGATGCGAACCGTCGCCGGGCTGACGTCCGGTACGTACTTCTTGCAGAGCAATCCGGATGCGACCGTGTCGTTGGTACTAATGAACTCCGTGACCAGCGCACGCAGCACGACGCCTTCGCGGATTTCATTCTTTTTCATAGCTTTAGCTCCTATGTCTCCGATTTATCTTAGCAGTCCAAGCGATTGACCGCTAATTTGACAACAAGATAATATTGGACGGATAAATTGTCAAACGAATTCTTTGACTGCTAATTCTATTTTCAAAGTGGTATCTGGAGCGGCTATTCCGGCGTCGGCGGCATGAGGAAAGAGATGCCGACCTGGAGTTCGGCGGTCCGAAGAAAGATGCCGACCTGGAGTTCGGCGGTCCGAAGAGAAATGCTGACCTGGAGTTCGACGGTCCGGAGGGAAATGCTGACGAGACATCTGCGTACCCCGGGGGAGAGTGACCGCCTCCCTTTCTGTCATCCAACTTCTAACTTCTTCAATCCAAAGAGGCTCGCCAGTGTGAGGATTCGATTTGTCAGACTCCGTCTGAAAATCACAGAGGTCGAGCGCTACAGATGGTGCAAGTGTCCTGACTCCCGTCTCCTCAGAAGAAGTACCTTCTTCTTCTCAGCACGTCTTCGTGTTCGCGGCGGAGATTCTCGTAGGCGTAGAGTGCGCTCCCGGTCGCTTCCCAGGAGGCGTCGAGTGCGATATCGAGCATCTCGGCGGAGAAGGACGGCAGGTGCAGTCCGGCATAGAGCGGCATATTGATCGACTGAATGCTCTCGTGGATACACCGGGTCAGCCACTGCGTTCCTTCGAGGAAGAAGTCGTTGAACATCGCCGGGTAGATGGCGTCGAGGTCCCATTGATCCCAACCCTGGTACGCCATCTGGCGTGCGATAACGGGCGTGGGCAAGACCGTCGCGGAGATCGTCTTGTCGTAGATGCGGGCGATGCGCGCGATTTCCCGCACCACGGTGTTGATGGTATCGACGCGGAATTGAATCCATGCTTCGTTGCTCGAAGGCTCGGGGATATCGACGGGATCGATTCCGGTCCTGTTCTTGAATTTATCGCGGCAGTATTGGCAGTAGCAGTAATCCGAAGCATCCGAGACGGACGAGTCCACCGGACTTATCTCGATCTGCGGATAGCGAATCGTGTCGAGCTGGATTCCATCGAGACCCGGTATCTGGCAGAGGCTTTCGACTTGGGTGTAAACATAATTGACCGCCAGCGGGTTGTTCATGCACAGCCAGTTGATGCCCCCGGCGGAGGAAACGCCGTTCCGGCTGACCATGAACCACTCGGGGTGATCCTTGGGCAGGCTGGTATCGTGATTTTGAACGACCGATTGACATGCGTGGATTCCAATTTTGAACTTGTGAGCGATATCTATAATATCCCGGCCAAAATCTCCGAACACGAACGCACGACGTATCTTCATGTGATCGAGCCTGTGAAATCGTGCTTCCCATTCTTCCGGCGTGATCTCCGGATTGTAGTGCATCCAGATGTGGACATTCGAGCGAGGTTTCGTTTTTCTCATATTCCGCATTCCATCCAGTGTGAACATATCTGTATTCCACATTACCAACCACCACGATGCACAAAACGTTCCTAAGTATTTTTGCCGGTATGAAATTTTCATGGATTTGATGGCGCATGTGTGAGAAGAGGTGCGGTGGTAAAATATGCTGTCGATATTGAATCGATGCTTGACAGACAACAAGTACTTTTTCAAAATCAGGCAAGTCATTGTGTCGAGGAGATAAATGGATAATCACGGTATAGTAGATGAGCGATTCCCCCTGAGCAGCAAACAAATTCAAGACTTCTGCAACCGCAACCATATCAGGCGGTTAAGTCTGTTTGGGTCGATACTGAGGGATGATTTTCACCCAGATAGCGATATCGATGTGTTGTTGGAATTCTATCCTGATTTTCATATCGGATTGTTTGGGATTGCAAGACTTGAGATGGAGTTGTCCAAGGGTTTGAATCGCGCTGTAGATATCAGTACGCCCGAATTCTTGTCCAGGGCTTTTCGAAGCGATGTAATTCAGCAGGCCGAGGTTCTGTATGAAAGCATACAATGATAGAATTACAATCAAGCAAATACTTGGCTATGCAAAAGAAACGGTTTCATTCACAGAGGGCAAATCAAAGAATGATATCGAATCTGACAGAATGCTTGAGCTTGCTCTTGTGCGATTACTGGAGATGATTGGTGAAGCTGCGACGAGAATATCGGAGGACATGAAAACTTGTCATCAAGAAATCCCATGGAAAGAAATGATTAGGATTCGAAATCGTTTGATTCATGGCTATGACTCAATTGATATCGCGATTTTATAGGATACAATTCAAATGGATTTAATTTCTTTGATTGCAAAACTCGAGAATCTTTTATAAGCAGGATATTCTGTCTGAATCTTCCGATCCAACAAGGTGTCCACCAGCCTTTTCCGCAATTTTTATTGACGCGACCAACCATCTGCGGTAAACGGGTTGGATTGAGGTAAAACGCGCTATCATGAAGATACTCGAACGATATATTTTAAAGGAAAATCTGAAGCCGTTTCTGGTTTCGCTCTCGGTGATCACGTTCCTGCTGCTGCTGGATCACCTGATCGATCTGCTCAATTTGATCATCGACAAGCATCTGGATCTGCTCACCGTCGGCTGGATATTCGCACTGAGCCTGCCGTTCATCATGGCGCTCTCGGTGCCGATGTCGGTGCTGACCGCTTCGATCATGTCGTTTGGAAGGCTCTCGACGGACAATGAACTGGTCGCGTTCAAGTCGTGCGGAATCAACATCTACACTCTCTTGCGTCCCACGGTGATCGCGGCGCTATTCCTCTCGATCTTCATGATCTATTTCAACGACCGCGTTCTGCCCGAGGCGAATCACCAGCTCAAGAACATGTACATCAAGGCGAATGCCAGACGTCCCATATCGGTGCTCAAGCCCGGGGTCTTCACCGAGCTCAAGAACTACACCATCTACGTGAAAGAACACGTCGGCGACGAGATGCTGGGCATCATCATCTACAATCAGGAGGATCGCAAGTTTCCGCAGACGATCACGGCGGAACGCGGCAGAATCCTCCTCTCCAACGGCGGCAACAGCCTGCGGGCGACGCTGTATAACGGCGAGATGCATGTCATCGATCCCACCGACAACGATCGCTACGAAGTCCGTACCTTCAAGCGATTCGTCCTCAACATCCCGGACCTCGGATTCTCGCAGCAGGAGATCAGCACGGAATACCGCGGCGACCGCGAGATGAGCACCAAGGAGATGAAGGGCCGGATCGTCGAAAACGAGCAGAATATTGTGGCGGCGCACGACGAAATCGCCGATCTCAGGCAGAAAATAGCCGCAATGGAGAAAATGGGTCGCACGGAAGAGAATGTAAAGGAGCTGAAGAAAAACCGCAACCTTCTCAACATCAAGCTGAACAAGGTCGGTGATATGCAGAAGGACATACGGGTATATGAAGTCGAGATTCACAAGAAGTACGCCATTGCCTTTGCCTGCCTGATCTTCGTGCTTGTCGGCGCGCCGGTGGGCATGATGACCCGTACCAGCGGCGTGGGGATGTCGTTCTCGGTCAGCTCGTTCGTATTCCTGGTCTATTACATCGCGCTTATCGGCGGCGAGGAGCTGGCGGATCGCGGATACATGTCGCCCATGCTTTCGATGTGGGTGGCGAACATCCTGCTGGGGATCGCCGGAATCATCCTGATCCTGCTGTCGGTCCGCGAGCAGCGCTTCATCAACCTGAACATTTTTAAGGAAAAACTCGGGAAACTACTGAGACTAACATGATACATAAACTACTAGAAAACCGTAATGTGGTGTTGGCGTCCGCCTCGCCCAGACGTAAGACCATCTTCGAAATGATCGGTGTTCCGGTGCTGATCCATCCCGCTTACATCGACGAGACGATCGTCTATAAGCATCCCCGCAGATCTGCGATTGGGCACGCGAGGGAGAAGGCGGAAGCCGTCGCGAGGATCATGGATCCCGACTGCATCGTGGTCGCGGCGGACACGATCGTTTATCTCGACGGCGAGATCCTCAACAAACCGGTCTCGCCACAGCAGGCGACCGAATACCTGTCGCGCCTTTCGGACAGAACCCACGCAGTCTATACCGGTGTGTGCGTAACGCGCGGCATCCGCGAGGTCTATGACTGCGAGCGCACGGCGGTTACGTTCAATCCATTGTCCGATAGCGAGATAAGTCAATATTTGAAAACAAACGAACCCTTCGACAAGGCCGGCGCGTACGGAATCCAGGGCTACGGCAGTCAGTTCATCCGCAAGATCAACGGCTGCTATTTCAACGTCATGGGCTTCCCCGTCCACCTCTTCCAGCAGATGCTGCACCGCCTCTTCGAGATTGCCTGATGCGCACGCTATTCTACAACGCCACTTTCCACACGCTGGATAACGACCTCCCGACTGCGAAGGCGATCCTGACGGAGGACGGACGGATCACCGATATCTTTCACCGGAATCCCGATGCGGACAAGTTCATAGACGCAGTGAGGATCGATCTGAACAAGGCGCATGTCTATCCGGGCTTCACGGACGCGCACACCCACTCGTTCGAGGGCGGTCTGTACAGCCTGGGTGTCGATCTGAGCTGCGCGCGGTCGCTCGACGAGGTATTCCAATTGCTCGGAGCAGGAAAACCGGTCGGCGGGATGCTCTTTGCCTCCGGGTTCGACGAGAATCAAATAGCTGAAAGCCGTTTCCCCACCGCGATGGAGCTCGATCGAGTCGTTCTGGATGTCCCGCTGCTGCTGCGACGCGTTGACGGGCATTCCTGTGCGCTGAACACCATCGCGTTTCAACAGATCGACTGGCACGGCAAGCCGCCGTCCGATCACGCGAATCCCGTTCGCGGCAAGCACAACGATCTGGCGGCACACTGGTTCCATCGCAATCTGGATGATGACGGCGTTCTCATTGCCTATCGCCAGGCGTCCAGACTAGCGCTGCAAGCCGGATGCACGTCGATCCACACCATGGTCGGCGACAGCTTTCAAGACCCGCTACATTATGAGCTCCTTGTGTCGCACCGGGACGAGTTTCCGGTCGAGTTCTTTCCCTACCCGCAGATGTTCGACATCGAAAAAGCCGTGGCGCTTGGTTCATCGCGCATCGGCGGCTGCATCCTGGTCGATGGCTCGTTCGGCTCTCACACCGCCGGATTGAAGAAGCCCTACATCGATCAGCCGAAAACCAGAGGAAACCTCTATCGCTCGGACGCGTTCTGGCAAAAATTCGTTTTGGAGGCGAGCGAGAACAATCTGCAAGTGTTCGTCCACGCCATCGGCGACGCGGCGATCCAGCAGCTCATCGACGCGGTCAAGATGCTGGGCAAATCGCGGGCGAACGAGCTTCATCACACCGTCATCCACTGCGAGCTGACCGACGACAGGATGCTCGACGATATGGCGGAGTATGGCATGTACGCCGCGATGCAGCCCATGTTCGACCGACTCTGGGGCGGCGAAGGTCAGCTCTATGAGAGGGTGCTGGGTATCGACCGCACAAGAAGAACCAACCGTCTGAAATCGATGCACGATCGCGGAATACACGTTGCCGGTTCCACCGACTGGTACATTACCGAATTGACCATGCTCGGCGGCATCCACGCCGCAACGCAACACCACAATCCGGACGAGCGTCTTTCCACCGACCAGGCGATCCGGCTGTTCACGACGAATCCCGCAAAGATGATAGGCGAAGACCGGCGACTGGGACTACTCAAGACCGGGTATCAAGCCGACATGACCTGCCTAGACCGGGAGATTGGTGTATCGAACGAAATTTCGGTTCAGCGTGTCGTCAAGCGCGGTGAAGTGTCATGATCAAACGCGAGCGTGTCGTCGAACTGATTCGTCAGGAACATCGGCTGAGACCCGAGGCGGAACTGATCGATTACTACAAGCTGCTCTATCAGGGGAGTTTCGGGCCGGGGCACATGGTTCACGACAAAGATTCCGCGCGGGAATTCCTGAAGCACGAACTTCTCCGCATGCACGCCGACCCGGTTCCCGATGGCACACCCATCGTAGAGGATATCGGCTGGTACGGAAGATATTACCGCGTCAATCTCACAATCATTTCAAGCGGAGACATCGGTCTGGAGGACTTCCTCGAAGCCTTTATCGAGAGTGCGCAGGTCAAACCACTGATTCACCATAATCGCTGGCGAAAAATGTGGACAGAAATCAATCAAATACTACATGATGAAATCAAGGCGTTGAAGTCATTCGAAGAGCAGAAACGGGAAATCGAGCAGGCATTCGAGCTGGAGAATCCGTTGTTTCATCACAGCAGTCATTACCGCGAACGCTATCATCCGCATTATCGCGTGATTCACGCCAATTTCATGAATATAGTACGTAAGGAGTTACGATGAAACGAATTGCTTTTGGGATTATCATTTTGTGCATTTCTTCGCTCTTCGCACAGGCAAACGGAGAGATGTGGGATGTTGACGGAAAGATGGTTCTTCGCGTGTGGGGAACCCACCACGAGCGTGGATACGCCCAGGGTTATTACCTCGCGGAAGCCTTCATGGATGTGTTCGAGAATTACATGTTCAACTACGCCTGCTATGGCAATCCCACGTTTTACAACCAGGCACGAATGCTCTTCGAAAACGGATTCGTCATCGAAGACGATTACATGACCGAAGCCGAGGCGATGATCGAAGGCGCTATCGACAGCGGTCATGATCTGTATTTCGAGCCGCTCGAACGCGAGCTCGACGCCAACGACGTTCTCATGGCGAACGCCTTGATCGACCTGAGCGGATTGACCCGCATCTCGGAAGACATCTTCGCCTGCTCCAGCATATCTTCCTGGGGCACAAGCACAGAAAACGACGAGACATTGCAAGGCGGACTGGTCATCACGCGCATGATGGACTGGGCGACCAACGCGTCTCTTTTCCGCAATCCGCTGGTTCTGGTCTCGATCCCGTCCGAAGAGGACGAGCAGAACTGGGTCTCCATCACGTTCCCGGGGCTGTTTGGCGGTCTCTCGGCAATCAACGAGAACGGTCTCACCACCTTCCTCGACATGGGCAACAACCACAGCAACAATGACAACGGCGGATTCTATCCTATCCTGCTCACGCTACGCAACGGTATCGAGAAAGTCGATTACGATGAAGACGGCGAACAGACGCCGCAGGACATCGTGCAGGCCGTGGAAGACCGCAACCGCGCCATCGGAACCATCGTTCACGTGACGCTGGACAGCGAAAACCTGCCCGTCGTAATCGAGAATAACAACGCCGCGGGTGTTTCAGTGCGCGACGTCGATGACAACACCGTCGTTCAGGGCGACAACCTCGTGGCGACCAATCACTTCCGCACGCTGTACAGTCCGGTCTCCTGCTCCGGTACAACCATATCGTGGATTCGCTGGAAGTATCCACCGAGATCGACGACTACCGCAGTTGGGACCTGCTTTCAGGCGCCGCCGGCGTATCGACCAACATCCACGCGATCCGCTTCAACAGCGTCAATCGCAAGATCACCTTCGCGTCGGCACAGGCGAATCACCCGGCCTACGGCGAAGACCAGACCTTCTTCATCCTCGACGACCTCTTCGACACGAACGCTGTCGATGACGAGACCGTTTCCTTCGTCCCGTGCGAACCGAAAGCCTACCCCAATCCATTCAACCCGAGAACCGAAATCAGATTCTATCTCGCGGAGCAGTCGGACGTGACCATCGAAATCTTCAACACACGGGGACAGCGCGTCCTGCATCGAGACATGGGAAGGTTGAACCAGGGATTGCAGCGCTCGGAGTGGAACGCCGACGGTCTGTCATCTGGTGTTTACCTATGCCGCGTTCGGCAGCACGGAAAAGGTGGAGCGGTCGATTCGATCGGAAAGATGCTCCTGTTGAAATAGTGATCAGAATACAGAAGAAAGAAGTTGGAAGATAGAAAAGAGAGGGAGGCGGTCGCTCTCTGCCTTGGTACGCAGATGTCTCGTCCGCATCTTTTCACTCTGTCTGAAGCAGGATGTTCAGGATAGGGGAAATGAGCAGGATGGAGAGGTGGTCGATCGACGATGGTCATCCACCCGCATCTTCGTCCGCCCGCACCTATCGACGTGTAACACCACGCCTTCGTTGTGAATGAACACGTCGATAGATGCGAGACAAACAAATCTGCTGGCTGGAGGATTTGGGGTTGGGGCAAATTACCCGGCACTTACGCACCTGTAGGATTTCAGCTTGCTGACAATCCTGAATCCCCAGTAGCTAATATCTATCGTTCCTGCGGAACTCGGATGTCTTCGTCTGTAATGCAATTTCCGCTTTATCATGATATAATTCAGAGAATCAGCAGGTGTGGAAATTGTTTTCAGAGAGGAATCTCCGAATGTTGATTTGAATCTATTGTTTTCGTCATAACATTCGGAGAAACTGTAAACAGTGCGAGAGATCGCCCGCAATCAATTCAAACCTCGAACACGTTCATCACGCCGTTGTACTGTCGATACACCATGCGGATCACCATATCGAAATCGCGGTTGGTGATACCCAGCATCTGCCACACCCAGCGCGGAAGCGGCTCGACGTATTTATTTCCCGAATCGCCGATCATCATGGACTTGGCGATGTTGTTACCCGCTGTTACGGCGGAGACGACAGGCTTGTCGGACTTGGCCAGTTCGAAGAAATGGTGGTGCCGGATGGCGGACACGAGGTAGTCGGGGAAATTCCACTTCTCGGCGAAGAACGCGCCAACCTCCTGATGCGTCATGGACATGACCTCGTTTTCGGCGACGAGCAGCCGCATGCCTGGATTGCGGTACAGGACGCGCTGGATCGAATCGTTTATGTCGGGCAAATGCTTGATGATGATGAACTTGCCGAGGTCGTGCAGCAGCCCCGCGAGGAAATATTCTTCCCAATAACGTTTCTTGACGGTCAGCGATGCCAGGTAGCGTGACGCGACCGCGACCGCGACCGAATGCTTCCAGATGTTCTGACATTGCTCGGTCGGTCGATCCGGGAACAGCACCTTCTGCATGATGTCCATGGTGAATATCTGCGTGACCCGATCCAGACCGATTACGGCGATTGCCTGCTGGATGGTCTTGACCTTCTTGACCAGTCCGTAAACCGGCGCGTTCGATTTCTTCAGCAGTTCCGCGACCATCGACGTATCCTTTTCCAGGCATTCGACGATTTCAACGGCATTGACGGTCGGTTTTCGGATCAGGTGTTTGAATTCTATCAGCGCGGCTGTTTTAGCCAAATAGTCCTGTTGCTCCTCGTGGATCCGGTTCAACCGGTTCAAAGTGTCTTGTCTCTCCATGCTCCCAACGTTCCTGAATCAGATGGTCGATCACGACATCCATCAGTTTGTCCATATATGGATCGTATTTGCAATATTTAAATATATCTTCCACATCCCGAATCACGATGCGCGCCAGGATCTGACGCTCCTCCTCCGGAATCGTCTCCGGGATGGCTTTATCTTCTTCGTCGAAAACCAGCAACCGCTTGATGTTGAGCGAGGAGAGCATCTCCCTGTACTCCATGACGCGGGAGCCGTGACGAAGCAGTATCTTCCCTTTGGCTGTATAGATGTCCTTCGCCAGGATCATCCCTTCCTTTAAATCGGCGAGTCGAACCTCTTTCATGCGGTACTATCTCCGTGGAATCCGAATTGGTGGCTCAAATACTGGTACAGCTCGATCAGGATCAACGTCGGGTTGACGTGGCCCTCGACGCGTCGCTTGAGTTCGTCGAGATACTGCACCATTACGCCGATCTGCTCATCGACGTCGTGCTTCCGGCGGTAGAAGAAGTCGAACAGCTCGGACTTGTCGATGTTGGCGATGTCGGAGGGGTTGTTCTTGTAGTTGGCGATATCGCCCAGCCACAAATTGACGTAGGAGATGAAGTCCGAGAGCGCGCCCTGGGTGAGTTTTCCTCGCTGGTGACGCAGGAAGTCGATCATCGCCAGGTCGTCGTTCGCCGCCAGAATCTCCATGAAATCCAGCGACACTTTTCGCAGTTCGATACCGCCGTCCTCGATCAACTGTAGCGCCTTCTCGACATTGCCATTGGCTATCCGCGCATAGGTCTTCGCTTCCACGCCGTCCAGAGCCCGTTCGCGTTGCAGGATTTTCTCGATATCGGTCCTCGGTACCGCTTGAAACGCGATTTTCTGACAGCGCGAGCGGATGGTGGGCAGGAGCGAATCGGGCTTGGTGGTCGTGAGGATGATCACCGTGTCGGGCGGCGGTTCCTCGAGCGTCTTGAGGAAGGTGTTTGATGCCGAGATATTGAGCAAGTCGGCGTTCTCGATGATATAGATTTTGTACCGGCCCTCGTTGGGTGACATGCTGATCCAGTGTTGCAGCATGAGGATCATGTCCCGACGAATTTCGACGTTGCTCGAGAAGAAGAATTCCTTCCAGGGCGTATCGCGGCGGTTGTCGATATAGGACTGGTATTCCGCCAGCATCTTGGTGTTCTTGATTTCGCCTTCGGGCGTGATGTTCAGATTGGGCGTGGGGAAAATGTAGATGAAGTCGGGATGCGTGAAAGAGAGGAATTTCCTGCAAGACGGGCATGTCCCACAGGGCCTTCGATCCTTTGATGCGTGGCAGTTCAGCGCCATTCCGAAGTAGAGAGCCGCAGTAAATTTGCCCACACCGCGCGGTCCGTGAAAGAGGTAGCTTTGGGCAAAGCGATTCTCTTGCACGGCGTGCTGCAAGATCGACAGCGTGCGATCCTGACCGTGTATTCGTTCGAACAGAGACATCGATTATCAGACCAGAATCTGGATTTGCTCGCCGCTATGCCTGCTCAGCGTCTTTTCGATGGTCTTGACGACGAACGGGCTTTCGAATCCCTCCGACAGCATATCGAGGTAGATCACGTCGTAGCGTTTGCCGGCCAGGTTCTTGGACGACCGGCGGCTTCCGATCCGTTCGAATCCGACCTTCTCGAAACAGCGCAGCGCGCGTTCGTTGAATCCATCGACCATCACCATGACGTTGGTCACGTTGAGTACGTTGAAGGCGTAGTCGAGCAGAAGATTGGTCGCATCGACCCCAAAGCCGCGGTTCCAGTAGTTCTTGTCACCGATCATGATGCCCATCTCGGCGGTGCCGTTGATGTAGTCGATGTTGTGCAGGTCACAGCTTCCGATCAGCTTTTCCGTCGTCGCATCCACGATGGAGAACGCCGGATCCTGTTGGAGCGCTTTCTCTTCGAGGATATCGTGTTCGACGCCGAGATTGTAAATCTTGTGGTTGATATCGAGGAATTGCAGTACCTCGGCATCGTTGATCCATTCGGTGTACTTTTCCGTATCACTCGGATCCAGCGGAGAGAGATAGACTTTTTTACCGATGAGCCTTCTGAAGTGCATAGTGTCTCCTTTTCTATAGATTCAATGCGGTTTCGAAACGTTTCAGTGTCTCGTCCAGTCCAAGACTATAGACAATGCGCGGGATGTCCGGCCCGTGCTGCTTCCCGATCAGCGATAGTCGGATCGGCGGATAGTACGCCTTCCCTTTCATCTCCAGCAGTTTCATTCCATCTTTGACCATCGCCGCGACCTCGTCCTTCGTCCAGTCTTTTTTCGCGGAAAGCTGTTCGATCATGTAACGGCAGACCTTCTTTGATGCCTCGCCGCGCAGGACTTCCAGTTTTTCTTCGTCGAACGAAGGTTTCTCGTAGAAAATCCTGCCGTGCTCGATCAGGTCGGGCATCAGGGTAGCGTAGTCGCGCGCGGTGTCCAGCACCCGGGAGAGCTTGTCGTCCGTGCCCGGATCGATTCCGGCATCGACAAACCATTGTCTGGCGCGCTGAGTGAGCGACTCGAGCGGGATGCTGCGCATGTACATGCCGTTCATCCACTCGAGCTTGGTCATGTCGAACACGGCGCCGGCCTTGTTCACCTTCTCGAACGAGAAGTCCTCGACCATCTCCTCGAGGCTGAATATCTCCCTGTCCTCGGACGGATGCCAGCCCAGCAGCGCAACGAAGTTGATCAGCGCTTCCTTGAGGAATCCCTTTCCGATAAACGCGCCCACCGAGAAATCGCCGTGTCGCTTGCTCAGTTTGCCTTTTTCGGTGCTGAGGATGAGCGGCAGGTGAACCCAGATCGGCTCTTCCCAGCCCATGGCACGGTAAATCTGGATGTGCTTCGGCGTGCTCGGAAGCCATTCTTCACCGCGAAGGACATGCGAGATTTCCATCAGGTGATCGTCAACCATCGCCGCGAGGTGGTAGGTCGGGAAGCCGTCGGACTTGATGATGACCTGGTCGTCGATCTGCGCCGCTTCGATGCTGACCTCGCCACGGATCAGGTCGCTGAATTTATACGAGCCCTCTTCCGGCATCTTCAGTCGGATGACGTGTTCCTCGCCCGTCTCGATCCTGCGCTGGACTTCCTCTTTCGATAGATTGCGGCAGTGGCCGTCGTACTTGATGTGTTCCTTGCGCGCCATCTGTCCGGCACGAACCTCCTCCAGACGCTCCTTGCTGCAGAAGCAGGGATAGGCGTCTCCTTGCTCGACGAGCTGGTCGGCGACCGCTCTGTATTTATCGAGTCGCTCGGACTGCACATAAGGCGCATGCGGACCGTCCTTGAGCGGACCTTCGTCGTACGACAGCCCCATATCGGACAGCGTATCGACGAGGTTCTCGAAGGCGCCCTCCACGAACCGCGAACGATCCGTATCCTCGATGCGCAGGATGAATTTTCCGTTGTTATGGGCTGCGAAAACATAATCGTAAAGCGCGGTTCTGAGGCCGCCGAGGTGCAGCATTCCGGTTGGACTGGGCGCGAATCGTACCCGTACCTGTTTCGACATATCGTACTCCTGTGATTGCAGTTAATGTGTGTTATTCATTTGGCTTTTTCGGTTCGGATTGTCAATAGAAAGTTTTCGGGAAAGGAGTCAAGAGTCAGCGGCTCCCCTTTATAGTGCTCGACCTCTGTGATTTATCAGACGGCGTCTGACAAATCGAATCCCCATAGGCAAGTCTCTCTGGAAGACTGAAAAATATCATTGACAATCAGCCATTGAAAAAATGTTCTAATATCGAGGATATGAAGTACTATGACAGTGATGAACGAACCGTTGCTCCATGCGCATCAAGACTATAACCGACTTTCTACGAAAGTGCTCGAAGGCGATTGCCGGGATGTGCTTCGGACAATGCCCGATGACTCGATCGACCTGATTGTAACATCGCCGCCCTACGCGGATCAAAGGAAAAACACATATGGCGGCATTCACCCGGATCAATATGTCGAGTGGTTTTTACCCATTTCGGAAGAATTACTGAGGGTTCTCAAGCCAACCGGGACATTCATCTTGAATATCAAGGAGAAGGTTGTCAATGGAGAGCGTAGCACGTATGTAATGGAATTGATACTGGAAATGAGGAAACAGGGCTGGTTGTGGACGGAGGAATTCATCTGGCACAAGAAAAATTGCTATCCCGGAAAATGGCCCAATCGATTCAGGGATGCGTGGGAGAGGCTTCTTCAATTCAACAAGAATCGGAAGTTCAATATGTATCAGGAAGAAGTCATGGTTCCGATGGGGGATTGGGCTAATTCGAGATTGAAGAATTTGTCCGATACGGACAAGACAAGAGACGATTCAAAAGTCGGAAGTGGATTCGGAAAGAATATTTCAAACTGGCTGAATCGGGATAAGGCATACCCGACAAACGTGTTGCATCTCGCTACCGAATGCAACAACAAAAATCATAGCGCGGCATTTCCCGAAGGTCTTCCCGAGTGGTTCATCAAGCTTTTCACGAAAGAATACGACACGGTTCTTGATCCCTTTATGGGTTCTGGCACTACCTTGACAGTTGCAAATCGAATGGGGAGAAATGCTATCGGTATCGAGATCGTGCACGAATATTGTGAGATGGTTCACAGCAGACTTGAGCCGATCCAGTTACGCCTGTTTGAGAAGGGAGCGGATTATGAACCAACTGAATCTTGAGGATGTTCGCAGGTATGTAGAAGACAACATACATGACTTTCACGACAGGCGCCTGAAAAGCTTGGATAAACTGGAACTGAAGAAGATACTCAAGCGTAAAAATCCTTACCTCTTCAAAGCGAAGAATATGTTGACGGCTGAGCAGATTATCAAGAGCTTCGTCGATGCGCATTTATCATCCAATGAAGAAACAATCTTTGGGGACTGGCTTGAAAATCTCGCGGTTTATATCAACGGTATCGTTTATAATGGTAGAAAATCGAGTACAACCGGTATGGACCTCGAATTTGACAAAGATGGTGTCCGATACATCGTTAACATCAAATCTGGTCCCAATTGGTGTAATTCCTCTCAGAAGGATAAAATGGTAGCCGAGTTCAAGAAGGCTGCCAAAACGTTGCGTACAAGCCAATCGGATATCCATGTCGTTGCCGTGAATGGATGCTGCTACGGTATTGATAACAACCCTGATAAAGGAAGCTATTACAAATACTGCGGTCAACGGTTCTGGGAATTTATCTCGGGGAATAGCGAGCTTTACACGGATATTGTTGAACCGCTTGGATATAAAGCAAAAGAGAAAAACGACGAGTTTGACGAGAAATACAGCCAGAAAATCAATCAATTCACGCTTGAATTCTTGAAGGATTTTTGCAAATCGAACGGCGATATTGACTGGGAGTACCTGGTCCAATTCAACTCAGCGAAGAAATAACACCAAGCTTCTAATTACTCCCCACCGAATCGCATCGGCACTTGGATCCAGATATCGAATGGCTGCCCAAAACTGTTCGCCGGCTCGAATTTCCACTGCTTCATCGCCTCGACCGCCGCTTCATCGCATCCACCGGTGCCTTTCTGTAGCGACTCGATCACGTTGACGGTATTCACCGATCCGTCCTTGCGTACTTCCACTTCCAGCAGCACCTCACCCGAGATTCCCTTCGCTTTGGCTGTTTCTGGTACGTCTGGTTCGACTCTGTGGATCGGCACGGGTGGCTGATAGTATTTCGCGATGTTCCAGGCGAGCTTCTCCGCCGGGCTTCTTTCCTTGCGTTCGATCCCTTTTATCGCATGCCCGGCTCTATTGTTTGTTTCGTAACTTGCCGCGCTGGATGCTTTCCCGTGTTTCGGATTCGGTGGTTGATTCTGCCGTCGCAGCCTGTTGATCCAGGGTGAATCCACATCGCCGAAAGCAAGGTAAACATTGTGCCCCGTATCGACGACCTCACCACCCGCAACGACCGGCTCGAATTTCCACTGCTTCAGCGCTTCCCTGGCTATCTCGTCGTACGGCCCGGGCTGTTTTCCGCTTTCCCAGCCGCCAAGGATCCGAACCGAATCGACATTGCCGTCCGTGTCGATGTGAATCCATGATCCCACCTTGTCCGGAACTCCCGGATTGCGGAGCGTCGCGAGGTAGATCGGATCGACCACCTTGCGTGGAACGATCGCCTCGATGGGCCCCTTCAGGATTCGCCTCTTTGCCGTTTCGTCCGTCTTTGGTTTCTTCCGCTTGATTTGGATCGGGATTTTCTTCCAGCCCTCTTTAAGCGCCTGTTCCTCGTATTCGTACCGAGGCCGGAACCGCCACTGCTTCGCCGCCTCGATCGCCTGCTCGTCGATGCCCTCGAAAAGGTCGTTCAGCGACTGGATAACCGCCACGGAACCCACCGATCCGTCCGGTTGGATATACACGTCCAGAATGATCGTCTTGCCGATGAGATTCCAGTTTTTCGCATCGACATACACGTTTCTGACCCGCTTCAGCGCGAAGGGATCGTTGTAGCGCTTCTTTCGGTTACCTTCTTTTCCCCATATCTGCTCGCACGACTCCGAATCATGCGTGCTCTGCCTGATCCAGGGATAGGACTTGTCGTTGTCGTAGAGCGAAAATTGCCCCCAGGCAGCGACGGGATGTCCATCTTTCATCGCCGGTTTGAACGCCCAGTGGCGCACGGCGTTTTTCATCTTCCTGTCAAAATCTGTATCATCGATGCCCTTGGGTCTGAAGACCAGGATCGAATCGACGGTTCCGTCCGCAAGCACGTGGATGTCGAATTTCGTGTCGAGCAGGTGCTCCGATCGCGGAACACGGATGTGAATCCACTTCTCGCGCACGGGCGGATGTTCGTTGAGCGTGTTCTGTCTGCGTCGTCGCCGTTCGACCTCGTACAGCTCACGGGTAACGATGAGGTTGTCGTATTCCCGATACGACCACCCCTGATCCATGTCTTCGTTGAATTCGATCCGGTGAAGAACCCAATCTCGCTGCTCCTTTCCCGCAGAAACTCTCGGCAGGTACAGCCACTTCTTCACGGCTTCGACCGCCGCTTCGTCGCAACCGCCCGGCCCATCTTGAAGCGACTCCGTGACCTCGACTTTTCCCACCCGACCATTATCGAGCACTTCCACGCTCAGTTCGACGGCACCGCGGATATGTTCTCTTGCTGCCGATTCCGGGTACTCGGGATAATTGAATATCGCGAGGATCGTATAATCCTCCGGCTTTGGTGAGTGGTCTATCCATGCCATCGGTGGAGCCGTTTCATTCTCCCACGGATCGTCCTCTTCGGATTCAATGATCGAGATATTGCTCTCCCCGGCGCGATTCGGATTCGGCTGAATCCTCATGCCCACTTCAGGATAGTCGCTTTTACGAGCCTTTGTTCTGCCCTTGTCAGGCTTTTGAATCTGCTGCTCCTGAAGTTCCCTGTTGTATTGCTCCTCACCATCATCCATGCCGAAACCGACCGGAAACTGAACCCATACTTCAGCCGGACGTCCATCTATCCTTTCCGGCTTGAACTTCCACTGCTTCACCGCCTCGACCGCTGCTTCATCGCATCCGCCGGGTCCTTTTTCCAACGATTTGAGGACGTTGATCGAATCTACGGTGCCATTTATCAGAATATGCACATCGAGGACGACCTCACCGGTCAGGTGCCCTTCACGCACGGATTCGGGGTATTCGGGCTTGACTTGATAGATGGGAACAGGTGGATCCCATACCGGGCTTGAACATACTTTTCCCTGAGATTCGGAGACTGCGTGGGTTGTCCCGGAAAGCGTAACCAATATGACAATCAGTGTGAGTAGCGTTCTCGTTTTCATGCATGCACCTCCGGAGATTAATCAATACCCTGTAGATAATTTATGCAGAGATTAATATTCTGTCAATAAAATGCTATGTCCCGCCGAAATTCTGCGCGCGATCGACCACCTTCTTCAGGTACATCCGGGTCTCTCGCGGTGGGAGGTTCTTTCTCAGGTAGTCGAAGAACGTCTCGGGCTGCATATCGTTGACCTTACTCGCGAAGGCGGCGCTCTTGCCGCGACTGCCGTCAACTGCTTTGAAAACGTTTCCCGCGCCGCCGTTGTAGCCGGCGATCATGCAGTAGTAGCGACTGCGGAGCTTCTCGACGTCGTTGAAGTAGCAGTCGTGCAGGTGCTTGAAGTAGCCGACGCCCATCTCGATGTTGCGCCTGGAGTCGAAGAGCTCGTTTGCGGTGGGCTTGCGATCGACACCGTAGAGCTCTTTGTTCATGGCGTGTCCGGCGTAGCGTGGGACGATCTGCATCAGGCCGCAGGCGTTGCTGGAGCGGTTGTAGGCGCGCGGATTGAAGGTCGATTCGGTCTGGATTATCGCCAGAATCACGCTGGGGACGATGTCGTGCTTCGCGCAGATTTCCCGGATCATGGGCAGATAGCGGTCGATGCGCACCTTGAGATGGTCGGGCGCCATGTCGAGCGTGATGGTGTATTTCAGCTTTTTCGAGCCGTCCGGCAGCGTCAGCTCATCGACCTTCGGCGATTCGACCACCTTCTTCTCGTCGATGGGCTCGATCTGGTCTTCCAGGATCGGCTCGCCGTCCGCGTCCTTCTCCTCGACGATGGTCATAAGTTGGTCTTCGAGCTGCTTCTTCGCTTCCTCTTCGGGGTGCTTTTCGTCCGGATCGACGAGCGTGGAGATGATCACTTTTCCGCTTTCGAAATCGACGGTGCTGCGGGTGCGATCGTCGTCGCCGTACTGAACCCACTCGGTCGGGGTCGATTCCCTGAACTCGTTCCACAGCTTCTCGATCCGCTCACGATAGGCGTTGAACTGCTGCTCGGTCTGATTCTGATGTTCCTCAAATGCCGCACGATTCTGCGCGTCCCATTCGTCAAAACTTTGGGCAAAAAGAGAAAGCGCCGCCACACAGAGTATGACGGCGCAGGAAATTTTATTAGACATCGTATTACTCGTCTTCCTGGTTTTTGATCAGCATCCTGACAGGCTCCAGACCGTACGCGGAGCCTTCTTCGATCGCCTTGAGGATCGTGCCGCCACCGGTGAAGAAGTAGTAGTTTTCGTCGTGAACCGTCTTTGTGAAGATGGATGGGACCAGATTCTTGAACTCCTGGATGGTGTCGCCGCCGCCGAAGAGTTTTTGCGCTTCTCTGTTCTCATCGATGAGTGAGTACATGGCGTGCGATCCTTCCCAGAAATTGGGCGTGAATCCCATCACGGCGTTGGTGAAGATCGTTTTCGCGCCGAGGATGGCGTCCCTGAGTTTTCCTTCCTCGAACGATGCAGGATCGGCATCGAGCACGTATTTGAGCTTCATGCCGGGCTTGAGGTCGGCGATTCGGATGCTGCGGTACTGTCCTTCGACTTTCGCGTCCAGTGTGTCCGATTCCACGATCACCGCAGGCTCGATGAGCTTGTCCGGGTTCTGGTCGGCGATGTGGATGAACTGCTTCGCGGCTTCGACGTCGTCCGCCCCGATTCCCTCGATGCTCACGCCGTAGCGCGCGCAGAGGTAGGCGTTGTAGAGTACGCCGCCGACAACCAGGTGATCCGCCTTCTCGATCAGTGCGCGGAGCGGTCCGATCTTGGTGTCGAACTTCGATCCGGCGACGATGCCGAGGAACGGGCGTTGCGGCGAGAAAATGTTGTAGAGCTTGTCGATCTCCTTCTGCATGAGAATCCCAGCGAAAGAGGGGAGATATTTTGCGGGGCCGACGGTCGAGACGTGCGGCTGCCACGAACCGAAGGCGTCGTTGACGAAAACGTCCGCGATACCCGCGAGCTGACGCGCGAGGTCGTCCGCGATCGCGCCCTTGCTCTCTTCACCCGCGAACCATCTTGTGTTGGGCAGGTAGATGCCGTCGATCTGGTTCTTTTTAAGCTTGTCCAGAACCGCGTTGAAGGATGTATCAATGTCGCGGAGCCCCTTGTTGTCGTCCTGCACGAATTCCGGCACGAAGAATTCGAGACCGAGCTTCCGCTTCAGGTATTCGACGATAGGCTGCACCGAGTCGTTGACCGAGATATTGATGTCACCGGTTTTCTTGTCGCGGGGACGTCCGACGTGGGTCATCAGGATCAGGTGACCGCCGCTACGGAGAATCCGGCAGATCGACGGAAAGGTCGCGTCGATTCGCGTCGTATCCTTGATTTTGCCCTTCTTCACAACGTTGTGATCGACGCGCATCAGGACGACTTTTCCCCTCAGATCGGCGTCCTGCACTTTCGGTAAATTATAGATCAATTTCATCATCACCTCCATGGATATCTTTATTAGGCTCTTCTGCAAATCGAGTGAGTAAATACTACTTGGTCGATGTGCGTCAGTTGAATTCTGTAGGCGTCGATCTCCGAGCGGCGTTCCTTTGAATTCTGTAGGCGCCTACAGAAGATAACCGACTCAACCACTTAATTTGCATCCGAGACTCTTTTTGTAAATTTACGTCAATCCGATCAGTTTGTAAAGAAAAATCGTGGATGGGGTTGGATGATGATTGAATAACGTGCTTTGGAACGGATTGTCGTCATCGACCAAGGACTGTAAAACCCACGGTTCGCACCATGGGCTGAAGAGTTGAAACAGCTATTTGTCAACCGGCTATTGATCGAGGTAGCTGGAGATGATCTCCTTCAGATTCTTGAAGCTGTAGGGCTTCTTGATGATTTCTTGGAATCCGATATCCTTGTATTTCTTGATGTCCATATCGGTGATCATGCCCGAGGCGAGGATGGAGATGAAGTCACCGTCGATCTCCTTGAGGGCTTCGAACACTTCGATCCCGGTGGTTTTTTCGAGGTTCATATCGAAGATCACCAGCCGGACATCATTACTTCGTTCATTATAGATGTCGATCGCGGTTTCCATCGATTCCGCGATCAGCACTTCGATATCAAACATGCCAAGCATTTCTTTGGCAAGGTCTGCAAGAGTCACATCATCTTCGACAAGCATCACTGTCGCATTGAATTCCATCTATTTCTTTCCTTCCAGAAATTTCTCGTGCAATCGTGCAGCAATATCCAGTTCAATTTCTTCCTGCACGAAGATCGTAACGCTCCGAAAAGAGTGTACGATGCTGTAATCGTGTTCGAAGTCGATTTCTTCCATCATTTCACCGAGGAGTTTCATGTTGTTCCATATATGCTTCCCGACAAACGTGACAGCAGAAATCCCTTCCCGTACTTCGCTTTTCGCTTCATACTCTGCGGCTTTCTTCAAAACTCGGGATACACTTCCGCTTTCGACGTATAATAGTATAATACGGGAATCCTCGATTGCATAGTGAAAAATGTCGATTCCCTCGTCATCGAGCTCGTTCATGAAGGCTGCGCAATAATTCGGCTCCATATCCAAGCGTATGAAACATAACGAATTGTGTGTGGTTATCGCTGTGACTTGACTTTGTTCCATCAGGCAGTCCTTTTTTATCAGAGTCCCCGGCTCGTTCGTCATCGACGATTTGACCTCGATAGCTTTATTAAAATCCATTGCGTATTCAACCGCTCTGGGGTGGATGACCGAGCATCCTCGGTACGCCAGCGTCAGCGCACTTTCGAAATCGATTTCGTCGATCTTGCGGGCGTTGGGAATACGGTTCGGATCGGCGGTGAATATCCCGGGCACGTCCGTGTAAATTTCGCAATTCGCCGCGTCCAGATAGCAGGCGAGCGCTACGGCGGTGGTGTCCGATCCGCCGCGTCCGAGGGTGGTGACCTCCTTGCTCTGACTCACGCCCTGAAATCCGGCGACGATCACGACCTTCTTCTTCTCGAGTTCTTCCCAGAGCCGGTATGCGCTAACGTTGATGATGCGCGCGTTTCCGTGGTGCGCATCGGTGATGATTCCGCTTTGCGATCCGGTGAAGGAGATGGAGTCGATGCCGTGTTTGTGCAGCGCGATGGATAGGAGCGACATGCTGATCCGTTCTCCGGCGGTGAGGAGCATGTCCATTTCGCGCTCGGAGGGCTTGTCCGATATCTGGTACGCCAGCTTGAAAAACTCGTCTGTTGTGCGCCCCATCGCGGAGACGACCACGACGGTGTAGGGATTCAGTTCGTAGTCATCGGCGATCAATTGCGCGACATGCTGGATTCGCTCGATCGTTCCGACCGAGGTTCCCCCGAATTTCTTCACCGTGATATTCATGAATTGTCGCCTTTCGAAACGTTTGGTGATCAGGGATTTTGCCTCTTGTGCTCCTCGTATTGTTGAAGAACATTCTTTGCTCTCTTGTCCCCGAGGTCCGCAGCCTTTTTCACATACTTGACAGCCTTGTCGATATCCTGATCCAGATAGTACAGTCCTCCGATCTTCAGGTATGCCTGCGCATCCTCGGGATCGTATTTAACAGCGTTCAGAAAGGCTTCCAGGGAAGGTTTCTTCTTGCCGATCTTGAACCATGCGTCGCCCATCAGGTGGTACGCCTCCGCATTGTGCGGATTAACTTCGACAATCTCTTCCGCAATCGAAAGCGCTTTGCGGTAGTATCCCTTGGCGAACAAAATCCTGCCTTGGCGCAATTGGTCTTCGACCGAGGCGAAAAGGATGCCGGTGAGCACCAGCAGACTGACGAGTAGAATGCATCGCTTCATTGGGACTCCTGCTTCTCTTCTGCGTAACGTTGTTGAATTGTACGCATCGTGTCCAGATTGTCCATAAAAATCTCGACAAGTTCCGGATCGAACGACGTGCCGGACTCCTCCTGGATGATCCGCAAAACCTTCTCCTCGTCCCAGGCGGGTTTGTAGCATCGCTGACTGGACAGAGCGTCGAACACGTCCGCCAGCTTCACGATCCTGCCGAAGAGCGGCGTCTCGTCGCCGATCTTGCCGCGCGCGGTACCGTCCGGCTTCTCGTAGCCGGGTAGCGGTTCTCCGGTTAAGCTGTCGATATGCCCCGGATAGCCGGTTCCATCCCAGTTCTCGTGGTGGTTCAGCGCGACCTGCGAGGCGATCTCGTCGAAGTCGGACTGCAAATCCTTGAAAAGTTGAGAGCCGAAGAGGCAGTGCTGGTTCATGACGGCGCGCTCTTCGTCCGTCAGACGACCGGGCTTTTTCAAAATGGAGTCGGAGATGCCCACCTTGCCGGCGTCATGCAGCATGGCAGCCATGCGCAGGATGTCGCGCCAGCGGACGATCTCGTCCTCGGGGATGTCGTGTTTCTTCGCCCACTGCTGGTAAAGAGCCACCGAGAAGCTTCCCACGCGGTTAACATGCGATCCAGTCTCTTTGGGGTCGCGCATCTCCGCCATGCGGATCATGCGGAGAAGCAGGGCGCGCGTCATCTGTGCGCGTTCCAGCGCGATCGCGGCGATGCTGGCGAAATGGTACATGATCCGTTCGTCGTTTTCCGAAAAACAGCCGATGTTGCCATTCGCGCCCATGGCGTTGATGATCTGCAGGATGCCGAGTGGGATTCCGCGCTTGTTCTTGAGCGGGATGGCCAGCATCGAGCAGGTACGGTAGCCCGATTCGCGGTCGTACTGGACGTTGAAGGTATAGGGGGCGTCCTCGGGAAGGTAGTGGACGTCCTTCAGATTGAGGGATTCGCCCGTCCGTGCCACGTAACCGGCGATGCTGTCCTCGCGAACCGGTCTGCGGAATATGGCGCCGGGAATCTTGATCTTGCTGTCGTTGTCGTCGCCTTCCATGGTGTCGTTTTGCAGGAGGAAGAAGAAGAATTGGTCGTTGCGGCGGATATAGACGGTTCCCGCATCGGCGTTAACGAATTTCCGGGCGACGGTCAGGAGGTGTTCCATGAGAAGGTCGAGATCGTTTACTTGATTCAGCTCGGTTCCAAGCCGGATCAAGGCGTCGAGTTTCTCCTGTTCGTTCAGCATATTATCCTGTTATCCGGTGTTTGTATCCGGATGATATTCCATAATTTGGTTTTTTCCGTTCCGCTTCGCTCGATACAGGGCCGTGTCCGCCTGGTAGAGCATTTCATCGACTTTTTCAGGATTGTGCTTGTTGATGTCGGATACCCCGATGCTGACGGTCGTCTTGATCATGGCGTCGCGAGAGCGGATTTCGAGGGATTCGATTTTCTTGCGCACCTTTTCCGCCACGAACAGCGCCTGCGCCAGGCCTGTGTCCGGCAGTACGATGAGGAACTCCTCGCCGCCGTAGCGTCCCACGATATCCTGCTCACGGATATCCTCTTTCAGGCTGAGCCCGATCTGGCGCAGCACGACGTCGCCGGTCAGGTGCCCGTAGGTGTCGTTGACCTTCTTGAAGTTATCGATATCCAGCAGAAGACAGGAGAGCGAATGGTCGTGGCGCTTGGATTTGCTGAATTCCTTGGAGAACATGTCCATGACGAACGCACGGTTGTAAAGTTTGGTCAGATAGTCGTAGGTGGCGAGTTCGTAGAGCTTTTTGTTCTTCTTTTCGAGCTCCGCGTTGACTTCCTTGAGCTGCCGGTTGAGCAACTCCAATCGCTTGGTCTGGTCGCTGATGGCGTTGAACATCTCCGCCAGCAGGTTCCCCTTGATGATCTCGTTGACCACTCTCTGGTCGTCGTCGAACACGATCTCGATGATGTTTTTCAGTACGTTCTTGCGGATGGTGGGGATTCGTTTGAGAATATGCGAGAAGGCCTCCGGGGTGATCTGCACGATCTTGACGTCGGTCAGGCAGGTCACGGTGGCGGAGCGGCTTGAAGTCAGGAGCAGCCCGATCTCGCCGATGAATTCGTTGGGGCCTTTCTGGATGAGCTCGACGCGCTCTCCATCCGGAAGTACTTTACTGATCTGCACTCGTCCCGACAAAATGAGAAACAGGTCGGCAGAAACTTCGTCCTGACGTATGATCGTTTCACCCTTGTAGAACGAGCGCTCGATGAAGCACTCTTTCGAAAGGTCACAGAGAAGTGATTTATCGACTTCAGAAAACAAACGGTTCAGCTTGAGCCGATCAAAGAAATCTTCCATTATGTTACCTCGGTCTGATCCTCTATGATATCCCCAGCATTGAAAGTGCAGTATCCTTTCCTGCGCCAATCTAAAGTTTCCATTTTCAGAGATATATTGTAAAGCGTTTTTTGTCGGTTACGCTGTTTTTTTCGGGAACTGATCGATATTCATGATGCGCCTTCTTAGAAATCCATAATGATGAGAGCGATTCATCCCGGTGTGGGATTGTCCGGCTATCGGTTTATTGCATAGAGAATTAGAAGCTTCGTTACTGGAATCGACGATGATAAAGAAACCGTCTGAACGCCTTCCTGAGTACGATGGCGAGAAAATACGCCGTCCCGCTGATGATGATGATGGTCGATCCCGGCGCAAGCCCCGGTTCGTACGAAACATAGAGCCCGACCAACGAAAACAGCAGGCTGAAACCCATGGCGAAAAGCATCATGGCTCCGGGTGTCCTGGTGAACAGCGCGGCGATGGCGGCAGGTAGTGTCAGGAGCGCGATGGCGAGGATCAAGCCCACGATGGTTGTCAGCACGACGATGGTCACCGCGATCATGCACAGCATGAGGATGTAGAGTATCTCGGCGTGCAGGCCGCGCAGACCGGCGAATTCCTGATCGAACGAGATGGCGAGGAACTGCCGGTACAGGAGGATGATTACGATCATCACCAAGAGCGTCATCGATCCGAGCACGATGAGGTCGAGACGACTGACCAGCAGGATGTTGCCGAAGAGGTAGGACATCAGATTGCGGTTGTAGCCGGGCTTGAGCTGCATGAAGAGGATTCCGGACGCCATGCCGATCGCCCACATGGCGCTGATGAGCGTGTCCTCGTGCTCGCCGGCGTGCAGTTTGACCAGTCCGATTACGACTGCCGCGATAATCGCGGTGATAAACGCGCCCAGATGGGGATTCCAGCCGAGGTAGTAGAACAGCCCGACACCGCCCAGCACCGTGTGCGCGATCCCACCGCTGATGAGCGCAATCCGCTTGATGACCACGAGTGTTCCGGTCATGCCGCATAACACGCTGGCAAACACCGCCGCGATCACCGCGTTGCGCAGGAAGTCGTACTCGACAAGCAAGTTCATGATGTGTGACATATGAATCCTTGAAACCCTTGTTAGAGATTAAAACCCTCATCCCCCGCCTTCTCCCGCAAGCAGGAGAAGGAGCTATAAGGATGCTCGCCTTTGAAGATTCGAATTTGCAAGCAAATTCACAGAGGTCGAGCGCTACAGTCTCTTCGGAACGCGGACGTCTTCGTCCGCATTTCTTCCCCATCTCACATTGCCGTTCCCTCGCCTCCCGATGCATCGGGACGGGAGAGGGACAGGGTGAGGGTCTCTATTTACTCTTGCACACCGCCAGCGGCAGGATCATCTCCTGCATGGAGATACCACCGTGTTGGAAGGTGCCGTTGTATTGCTTCTGGTATTGATGATACGAATTCGGATAGACGAAATAATAGTCGTCCTTGGTGAAGATGAAGTTATCGATGATGTTTCGTGACGGCAGACCGTAGCTCGACGGCTTTTTCACATAGACCGCATGGCGCTCGTTGCAGGTGAGGTTTTTACCTTCCTTGTAGCGCACGGTTATCGTGGTATCGCGGTCACCGATGGCCTGTGTGGCTCGGTTAACGCGGATGGAACCGTGGTCGGTGGTGATGACGACCGTGGCGTCCTGCTTCGATATCTGCTTCAGCGTCTCGTAGAGCGAGGAGTGCATGAACCAGTGCTTGGTGAAGGCTCTGAGCGCCTGTTCGTCCGGGATGGTCTCCTGGAGAATCTGGTCTTTGGAGCGGTGGTGCGCGAGCAGGTCGAGGAAGTTATAGACCAGCACGACGAGCTTCTCTTTCGACCACGAATCGAGCTTGCGGATGACGAAGTTGCCCTCCTCGATGTTGAAGATTTTCACGTATTTCGAGCCCGGATCGAGGTTGTGTCCGAGGTCTTTCAGGTGCGCGTCGAGGAGCTGATGTTCGTTGCGGTTCCGGCTGTTGTCGATGTCGTGCGAGTCGGTCCAGTATTCGGGGAACATTTTGGCGATATCGGCAGGCAGGAGTCCGCTGAAGAGCGCGTTACGGGAGTATGGCGTCGCGGTGGGCAGGATCGAGTAGTAGAGTTGGAGATCGACGTTGAACATCTCCCGGATGAAGGGCTCCAGCGCGAAGTACTGGTCGAGCCGCATGCAGTCGAGGATGATGAAGTAGATTGGTTTCTGCTCTTCGAACATGGGGGAGATGTACTCCGAGATCACGTCGAAAGAGAAAGTCGGTCGGTCGTCGCTCTTGAGCCAGTTCGGATAGTGCTCTTCAATGTAGTTGCAGAACTCGGTGTTGCAGTTTCGTTTTTCGAGGAAGTGCATGTGCGCGAGGCCCGGATCGTTGATTTCGTCGATCAGGGTGTCCCACTGGCAGATGTCGCGATAGATGTTCTTCCATTCGTCCCAGTCGGGCGCTGCGAAGAGCCGCTGATTGATTTGCGCCGAGAAGCGCGAGTATTCCTCGCCGATCTGGTTCTGGCGAATCTCGTCCGCCTGGAATATCTTCTTCACAGCCATGATGATCTGATTCGGATTGATGGGCTTGATCAGGTAGTCGGTGATCTGCCGCGCGATGGCCTTGTCCATCAGACCTTCCTCTTCGCTCTTGGTGACCATCACGATGGGCAGCGAGGTGTTGATCTTGCGGATTTCCAGCAGGGTGGAGAGGCCGTCCAGTCCGGGCATCATCTCGTCCAGCAGCACCAGATCGAATTTCTCCTTCACCACGTAGGCGATGGCGTCGGTGCCGTTGGTGGCGGTGGTTACTTTATAGCCTTTTTCTTCGAGGAAAATGACGAAGGGTTTCAGAAGCTCGACTTCGTCGTCAACCCATAGAATCTTTAACTGTCGCATAAAAACCTCTTTTGTCTTGTTGCATGCAGAATTCCCTATCGGACCGCCAAGCTTTTGCTTGGCATCTTTCTGTGGTCCGCCAAGCTCCAGCTTGGCATCAGGTGTTACTCCAGATCACGTATTAACAATATATATCACTTATCAAGATATCAAAGAGATGCAGGCGAGGACGTCTATGTACTTGTAGCGCTCGACCTCCGGGCGAGCTTCTCCAAGTGAGATGCCAAGCTGGAGCTTGGCGGACCTGGAAGATGCAGACGTGGACGTCTGCGTACCCAGGGGAGAGATGCAAGTATGCTTGCGCTCCAAGGTCTCTGTCTCCTGTCAAGCCTGCGGCATGCCCTCCATCTGCTCTGCTTCTTCGAGCTTCCTTTGTTTCAGGCGGATCGAATCCTTCACCTGGGTGAGGTCCATGTCCTGGAAGTAGATCGCGAGCTTGTAGTTGAGGTCTTTCCGGCTGCAATTGAAGCTGGTGGTCATCTTCTCGAAGAACTGGTCGATGAATATCTCCTTGAGCGTCTTGTCTTTGCGGTTCCGCCTCTCTTTCTCGGTCTTGACCTCTTCGCGCAGCTCGGGTGTGGGCAGGCCTTCCGCCTTGCCCAGCCATGCTTCGGTCTCTTCGTAGGCGCAGTCCTTGACCAGTGGCTTGATCATGTTGAGCTTGTCGAATCCGATCTGCTTCAGCGACTGCTCGTTGATGTCCAGCTCCTGGATGAAGAGATCGTTGATGCCGATCAGCTTGCTCGCGAAGCTACCCGCCATGGCGTATTCGGTCTCGATAAAATCCTTGAAATTCTTGTAGCCTCGAAGCTTGAAAATCTTGCTGCGTTTGATCTCGGAGAGCAGTCCGCCGAGGCTGACAAAGTTCTCTTCCAGACTTTTCTTCAGCCTTCCCACGGCTTCGAATTTTTCTTCCGGGGTCTGTTCTATACTATTGAAATCGTCCATTGATCACTCCTTACTCTTCGGGAAAATATATCTGCTTCCGCTCTGGAAAACGTTTTTCGCGGACATCGTTACACCACGCTTCGAGGGCCTTGGGAACCCGTTCGTTCAGGTTTTCGTACAGCAGAACGAATTTCGGCTTGAAATCGCTGAAGCCCAGAAGGTCGTGATAGACCAGCACCTGACCGTCCGTGTAGCGTCCCGCGCCGATGCCGATGGTGGGGATCGTCAATTCCTCGGATATTCTTCTACCCAGCTTCTCCGGAATCCCTTCCAGAACCAGCATGAACGCGCCGGCTTCCTCGATCTTCTTCGCTTGCCGGAAGAGCTGTTCGGAAGCGTCGTCGTCCTTGCCTTGCACCTTGTAGCCGCCGAATCGGTTGACCGACTGCGGCGTAAGCCCCAGGTGCGCGACGACCGGTATCTCGCAATCGACAATCGCCCGGATCGCCTCCAGACGGCTTTCGCTGCCTCCTTCGAGCTTCACCGCGTTGGCGCCGGCCTCGATGACGAGGCGAAAGGCATTCTCTTTGGTGGTGCGGAGGTCGAGGTGGAAGCTGCGGTAGGGCATGTCGCTGATGACGAAGGTGTCCTTCGCGCCGCGCCGAACCGCACTGGTGTGATGGATCATGTCGTCCATGGTCACTTGCAGCGTGTTTTCGTACCCGAGCACGACCATGCCGAGGCTGTCGCCCACCAGGATCAAGTCGGCGCCCGATTTCTCGACCGCTTTCCCGGCGGGGTAGTCGTAGGCGGTCAGCATGCAAATCTTCTCGCCCTTGTCTTTCATCTCTTGAAAGGATTTTACGCTCTTCATAGTATCGCCCTTATAGCATTCAGCCTGTGTCATTGTCAATCAATCTGTCCAGATTTTCCGCGTGCTCGTTGAAAAATTCTTCATAGCGATCCTCGATGATGGCTTTGCGACAGGCTCCCACAAGCTCGAGGTAGAAATGCAGACTGTGAATGGTCGCCAGTCTCATGCCGAGTAGTTCATCGACGGAGAAGAGGTGCCGGAGGTAGGCACGTGAGAAATTGCGGCAGGTATAGCAGTCGCAGTCGGGATCGACCGGACTAAAATCTTCCTTGTAGCGCGCCGCCTTGACGATGAGCTTGCCCTTCCAGGTGAAGAGCGAGCCCTTGCGCGCGTTGCGGGTGGGCATCACGCAGTCGAACATATCCACGCCGTTCCGGATATTCTTCAGGAGGTCGAGCGGGGTTCCAACGCCCATCAGGTAGCGCGGTTTGTTCTTGGGCAGGATGTCGTTGAGCAGGTCCGTGATGCGGAACATGTCCTTTTTATCCTCGCCAACGGCAAGACCGCCGATCGAGTAGCCGGGGAAATCCATCTTCATCAGCTCCTCGGCGCTTCTCACGCGCAGATCGTCATAGACGCCGCCCTGCACGATACCGAACAGCGCCTGTCGATCGGTTTCCCGGTGCGCGTCGCGGCATCGCTTCGCCCATTCCAGCGTGGTTTTCAGCGAGTTCTCGACGTAGGCGCGCGTAGCCGGGTAGGGCGGGCATTCGTCGAACGCCATGATGATGTCGGCACCGAGCGCGTTCTCGATCTCGATCACCTTCTCCGGTGTGAAGAAGTGATAGCTGCCGTCGATGTGCGACTGAAACCGCACCCCGTCGGGCGTGATCTTGCGCAGTCCGCTGAGGCTCATTACCTGGAATCCGCCGCTGTCCGTGAGGATCGGCCGATCCCAGCTCATGAATCCGTGCAGTCCGCCGGCCCTCCGGACGAGTTCGTGTCCGGGCCTGAGGTAGAGGTGATAGGTGTTGCCGAGGATGATCTGCGCCTGGATGTCGCGCAGTTCGGCGGGGGAGAGGGTCTTGACCGTCGCCAGCGTTCCCACCGGCATGAAGATCGGTGTCTGGATGTTTCCATGCGGCGTGACCAGCGTTCCGGCACGGGCTTTCCCCGAAGTTGCTTCCAGTGTGTATTCGAAGATTTTAGGCTCCTTTACGGCTCGGTGGTCGTCTCGACCGTTGTCGGGTGTTTCATCGACATATTGCGTATGAAAATTTTCGAGAAGTCATTGTACAGCGCGTAGATCATCAGGAACAGGAGCAGGCTGAACCCGATCTGCTGCAATATCATCTGCACCTTCAGCGGCAGTGGCTTGCGGAAGACGGCTTCGATCAGGAAGAAGAAAATCTGACCGCCGTCCAGCACCGGGATGGGCAGGAGGTTCATCACCATCAGGAGCAGGCTGATCGCGGCGATGAAGGAGAAGGTGTCGCCCAGCCCGCGCTTGGCGATCTGCTTGCTCATGGGCACCATCATCACCGGGCTGCCGATGTTCGTCTTCAGCGACGACGGGTGCAGCAGCAGTTGATAGAGCCCCTCATAGACCTTCACCACCAGCAGACTCGAGGACAGCGTGCCGTACTGGATCGCCTCCAGCGGCGTATAATGCTCCTTCCACTGGACCGGCGACGGTTGGCTGATGCCGATCATCTTCTTGTCGTAGCCGGCGAGGGTCGAATCGAGCGCCACGAGCGCGGTGATCGTTTTGCCTTCGCGCTCGATGGTCAAGGTAATCTCGTTGTCGTCGTGGTTCTGGATCAGGCTGTTCATGTGATACCAGTCGCGCACGAGAGTCGTATCGATCTTCACGATGCGGTCTCCCTCCATCAGACCCGCCTTGTATGCGGGGAGGCCGAGGATCAGTTCGCCCACCACCGGATCGATGTGCGGTTTGATGTCGGTGTACCACGAAATGGGCTCGATATTCCCGATCTCGATAAACTCTTCGCGTCCGTCGCGCAGAAGGGAAATACGATTGGTACCGGCTTCGTCGGTGTATTTCGCTATCTCGCTCCAGCCGCGGATTTCGTTGCCGTTGACCTTCGTGACGATGTCGCCGGCCTGAAACGCCTGCGCATAGACGCTGTCAACCGCGCCGATGATGGGGTTGTTGTCCTCGTACGCCCTTCCGATCATGAAGGACACGATCATGAGCAGGACGGCAAAGACCAGGTTGGCGAGCGGTCCGGCAAGCGCGATGATGGACTTTTGCCACCATGATTTGACGGTGAATTCGTCACTCTCGCCGCTGGAGTCGTCGCCGGGATTCTCGCCCTTCATCTTCACGTAGCCGCCCAGTGGGATCCATGAGACGCGAAACTCGGTCTCACCCCACTTGCGGGAGAATATTTTTGGACCGAATCCGATCGAGAATTTCTCGACATAAACGCCGAAAAGACGCGCTGCCATGAAGTGACCCGATTCGTGTACCGTGATCAGGATGCCCAGTACGATTATTACGCCAAGTGTCGATAACAATTTTTCTCCTTATTGAAATCAACTTCTGGATGTCCGACCGAAGGGAGGTCTTCCGAATGTTGATTTCTTGCATTCCAGTTACCAGCTTGCGATCTCAATACTCATTATGTACGTAATTCCAACATTCGGAAGAGCCTGCGGCACATTCAGAAGTTGGAATCACACTTCCACCAGTTCCGTCGGGCAATCCTGCAAGGCCACGTACAGCTTCACCGGATGCCGGATGTCGTGCAAAAAACTCTCCATCGTCGTACGTGCGATTTCGGGTGTGTTGTTGGTCTCGCTGAGGTGCGCGAGGATCAGGTTTTTCAAGTCCGGGTGCAGCACCTGGTTGATAACGCCCACCGCCTGCTCGTTCGAGAGGTGTCCCTGACGGCTTCGAACGCGCTGCTTGAGTTCCCAGGGATAGGGTCCGTCCAGCAGCATCTGCACGTCGTGGTTCGATTCGAGGATCAGGGTCGATGCGCTCTTGATCCGCTCGATCATCAGCTTGGTCGGATAGCCTGCGTCGGTGACCACCGCGAGCTTACGCCCTTCGTGGTTCATGAAGGTGAAATTGCAGGAATCGACCGCGTCGTGCGAGGAGGGGAAGGGGTGAATCTCCAGATCCTCGATGCGGAACGATTTCCCTGGTTCGATATACTGCACGCCTGCTGGAAGTTTACCGATCTTGTGGCTGCATGCGAGATAGGTAGGCCTGGTCGCGAAGAGCGGAATGTTCAGCTTGCGGCACACGACCCCCGCGCCGTAGCTGTGGTCGCCGTGCTCGTGGCTGAGGATGATCCCGCGGATGTTCTGCGGCGCGAGGCGAACCTGCTCGATGAATCCAAAGATTTTCTTGCCCGAAAGCCCCGCGTCCAGCAGCAGCTTGGTTTTTTCGGTGCGGATCAGGATCGCGTTGCCCTTGCTTCCGCTCGCCAGTACGGTGGTCTGGAACATATCAGCCTATATAGAAGTACCGGTTGTTGAGCCTGTCGAACTCGGTCCACTCCGAATCGGATTTCAGTCCGGCCTCGACAAGCTGGTTCACGCCGATGGTCTGCGCGTCGAGGTTGTCGGCAAAGTGCAGGACGATTGCCTCGAGCATCTGCGGCAGCCGGCAGGAACCTTTTTCGAATTCGCCATGATGTGACAGGATCAGGTGCCTGATTTTCAAGAGGGTGTTGTCCGGGAAATTGTTGATCTCGGCCGCCTTCTTCGTGACCATCTCGTCTGCCAGACAGATATGCCCGACCAGCCTTCCGATGGGCGTGAAGTCGATGGCGGGACGCATGCTGTATTCGTAAACCTTTCCCGCGTCGTGCAGCATGGCGCCGGCGATCAGGATATCCTTTTGCACCGGGTACATGTGGGAGGCGAAGTCGCATATCTTGGTCACGGACACGGTGTGCTCGATCAGCCCGCCCATGTAGTTGTGATGCCAGCTCTTAGCCGCCGGAGCCTGCGAGAATTTCGAGAAGAACTCCTTGTTGCCGAAGATGCTTTCCAGAAGCTGCTTGATGTACTCGTCGTTGATGTTGTCGATGTAGTGGAAGAGCGCGTCCGAGAGCTCCTTGACGTCCTTGGAGGTCTTGGGCACGAATTCGGCGATATCGTATTCGTCCTCGCGAGCGCGGCGGACGTTGTTCACCGTGATCTGGCTCTGCTCGCGGTAGGAGATGACGATTCCCTTGATCTTGACGATGTCGCCCTCTTTGAAGAGGTCCTTTAGCTGCTTGACGTTGTTCCAGATGTTGGCGGCGATATTGCCCGTCTTGTCGGTCAGACGCAGGCGGATGTACTGGTCTTTCTTGCCGTCTCTAAGCTCTTTCTGCGTTACCAGGAAGTACGTGACGACCTCTTCGTTCAGATAGTGATGCAGATTCTCGATATAGATTTTTTCCATGATCAGCCTTTCATTGGGTCTTTGGTTCGTTAACATAGATCGGATTGGTATAAATCCAGCCCTTTCCGTATCTCGTGATTTCCAGCCGGTAGAAGCCGGGCTGTTTGATGGGATAGCTGCCGCGTTGATCGCGCCAGTGTGCGATTTTCCTGCCGTTGTGGATAAGCTTGACCTTCGCGCTCATCGGCAGATTGAAAAAGAGCGTCAAGCCGGGCTGAAGATCGATGTCTTCTCCGTAGATCGCGCCGTTTCCGTCCCGATCGACGATCCCGGCATAAAAATTGAATGGCGCGCCGACGGGCTCGTAGATGGCATAGCAGTTTCCCCGTAACAGTGCGCGGTAGAGGTTGATCGGCTCGGGTTTCTCGCCCTGCTTCAAGAGGACGTTCGTGCGAATCTTGCCCATCAGGCGTTCGTGGGAGAGCACCCTGAATTTGAATCCCGGCATCTTCATGCGCGTGCCGTGGACGTCCGCAGAACCGATTCCAGTCAGGCGTTTTCCTTCGAGGTTCCAGTCGTCCCATAGGCGGAGGTTCTCCGGCAGCGGTCTGCGAACGAAGCATCCGGGGAAGAGGAGCATCGGAAGCGCGTTGATGCTTGGGATGAGTTTTCCCATCCAGCTCGATGTGAAATTCCAGATTTCCATCCCCGCCGCATGCTCGATGTTTCTCTCGGTCCAGGGGTATTTCCGATAACGCTTGGTGCGGCGTCGTTCTCTCGGGTGCGCGATAAAGCCGTGAATGCCTTCGTTGGCGTATTGCTGCATGTATTCCTGCGCCGGTATCTTCGTGTGGACCTGGTCGGTTCCGAAGACGAGGTAGTGGTTGTTGCCGGACTTGTCGTTCAGCTCCGCTCCGGCAAGGATGATCAGCTCCTTCTCGTTGCGGACCGCGTGATCGTCCTTTGCCGCGAAGGTGTGGTGGTCGTTGATCATGATGAAGTCGGCACGGCTCTTCTTCGCCGCCCGGATGATGCGGGGCAGCGCGACGTCGCAGTCGAATGAGTATTGGGTGTGGACGTGCAATACGCCGCTGTATTCGTCAAAAGTCCTGTCGAAAATGGTCTTGGTTCTCACCTGACGTGTCGCTTTCTCCGCCTCTATTTGATCAGGAGGCAGTTTTTATGTGTGATCGTCGAGGATTTCCCGTCCCGCGTCTCGATGCGCATCAGATAAACACCGGTCGATACGATTCTTCCCTTCTGGTTTCGACCGTCCCAGAAGATTCCTTTGGGTATCTCGTCCGATTCCCTAACAATCCTTCGAACGCGCTGCCCGCGAATGTTATAGACATCCACGGTAACCTGCGCGAGGCTGCGGCTCTTCGTCTGCGGCACGTCGATCCGGACGCTCTGTCCGGGCCGGAAGGGATTGGGATAGACTTTTACCGACGGCGTGAAGGGCACGGTTTCGTCCTGCGTGCCGACTGCCTCGTCGAGGATGTCGGACAGCGGAACCGCAATCGCGTATTCGATCCAGTTGTTCCTGTCCCAGGTTTCGGACTCGTATTGCAGGAACATCAGCACCGAGAGGTTTTCGTAGTCTTCGGTCGTGTCCTGAATCGCGTGGATGTTGTTGATGTCGAATGCGAAATTGTAAACCGCGGTCGTGTCATGAACCATGTCGCTGTTCTGAATGCCTACGGTTCCGGTCGAATCCGGCAGAAATTCGAGAAATGTGTAGCCGGGGATCGTCTCTCCATCGATGGTGACACCCTCTTCGACCAGCGCCGTGTAGAACACCAGGTTCTGCAGATAGCTGGTGAAAACGTATGTGCTCGGATTCTTTAAATAGGCGCGGCAGATATATTCGCCGGAATCCCAGGTTCGAGTGTTCATTCCCTCATAGCCGATAAACGTTTTTCGTGATATCGTGTCCCGGTAATCGAGCATCAGTGTGTCCGCGTATGCCTGTTCGCCGGAATACCCCGTAATCTTGCGTATTCCGTTCGTGACCGTCACCGGGTAGCCGAACAGGTCGTAGTGGTTGAATCGATCCAGAGCCCCCTGCCGGTATAGCATACTGTCCGCGATATCGGGAAAATAGTTCAGGATCAGGGTGCTGTCCTGCGGCAGTTCCGCCGACTGGATATCCCAGATATAATTTGTCGCGACGTCGCTCAGGCGTAGCGTGTTTTCGACCAGGACGTGGCTTCTCGATGTTCTGAACAAGTCGAAAAGGATCGTCTTCGAGTTGTTCGCCGTATAGGCGTCGAGTGTGTCGATGCCTGCATAGGAGACTTCTGCTGAGACATACAATTGTGAAATGACCCGATCGAGAACAAGACTTGTCAATGCCGTGTCGATGAGCGTCTCGCCCGGTTCCAGCCTGATTTGATTCATCGATCCCACAAGCCCTTCATTTCCGCTATCGACCGGCAGTTCGATCGAGTAGGAGACGGATATGTCCGACAGGGTGATTGCGGATTGATTGGTGATACTCCAATATGGGATAACGGTGGTGATAGTACCCTCAATGACCGTAGTTGCCGAGACGTAGTCAACCCTAATATCCCGGTATTCCGCGGGGTAATTCAGGTTGCCGTTCACGCCGATGAGGAACTCGCTGTGGAATCCCGTGAGCGCCATGTTGAAGAAGTAGCCGTTGCTGTAATCCGGGTCCCAGTAGTAGCTGTTCTCGCCGCCGGTGGCGCTGGCCGACAGATACCGGCATTCCTCCGGATGGGCCGGATGGTGCTCGGTCGGGTAGTCGATGACGACCCAGAACTCGGTTAACGCCTCCGTTATGCCGGTCAGTTGCGCCGTCTGCCAGCCGAGTAGATTGCCGTTCAGCGTAGCCTGCGCATAGGTCTGGTTTTCGTTCGGCTGGTTGTTGGCGCCGTTCGCGCAGAGGGTGAAGGTGATTGTATCGTTATCCAGGCTGTTCGGGCAATAGAACTCGATCTCTTCCGGATCGATGGAAATGATATCGGGTCCGGGGAAGTAGTCGAGGAGGTTGTAGTAAACCGCCCAGCGATCGGTGCCGAACCAGTGCTGGTCGTCCGTTTGGCTGTGGTAATAGACATCCTGCTCGTTGCGCAGAGGTTCATCGCCGGTATTCGGCACAAAATCGATGTGAACCGCCTGCATCCCGATCGTGATCGTCAGCAGGGCGAGAATCCACCAAAATCTTTTCAGCATACGTTTCAGACACCTTTCATCATCATCAAGCGAATTTTGACGCACGACCCGCTCGCGTCAACCTATAATTTACACGTATCATATATGAAACTTCGATTAACGAATTTTGTTCCAATTCTTATGGACTTTCTTCACTGCCGGTCTCCTGCGGTTCTTCGTGGAGTTTCTCCTCGAGATCGGCGAGCGCGTTGATGTAGTAGATATACGCCTGCTCGGGTGAGTCGTAGGGCGAGAAGTACTTATGCACGTCGCCGTCCTGGAAATACTTGGTGGACATGTAGTAGAAGTGGTCCGACGTCGATAACAGCCGCGCGGTGCGCAGCAGGTCGGGGCGATTTTGCTGCTTGATCTTGTGCAGCAGTTCGTAGAGCGATTCGATGGCGTTGGTCTGCATGTCGTTTTCGACCCACGCCGAGATATCGCGGTCGAGGTCCGCCCAGGATACCGGCTCCGGCACGGTGATGCTCTCCGGCTGGTAGTTGGTAAACTTTTCGACCTCGGACGGGAAGCAGAAGCCGAGGTTGGGCTGCACCAGTACGGTCTCGGGCAGCTTTTCCATGAACTTGAAGATGCCGCTCTCCGCCCACTGGTGTTCGCCGAAAGTCTCGTAGTCGATAAAGATATTCAGGAAGAGGTTCTTGTCGTCCTGCTCGCTGAGGGTGAGCTTGTTGATCCAGTCAACGAACTTCTCTGTCGTGAGCGGGTACTCGTCCCATTCGGGATCGGAGAAACGGAAGGCGATGTCGTCCGACAGCTTGTAGTGCTTGAGCAGCAGGAAGATGTCCTTGGTGAAGTTCTTGTAGGAGTGGAGTGGCTTTCGCCAGCGCAGGATGCGGTCAGCGCCCTCGGTGAGGATCACCTTGAAGCCTTCTTCCTCGAAGATGAGGTTGGAGAGCATGTCGTCGTAGATAAGCTCGGTGTTGCGGAAGACGGTCGGTGTAACGCCGAACTCGTCCTTGAGCATCTTCTTGTGCCGCGCCACCTGCTCCAGGAATTCGTCGATGTCGTAGAGGCTGGAGAGCGAGTGGTAGTAGGTCTCGCCGATCATCTCGACATGCCCGGTGTCCATCAGGTCATGAAACGATTTCAACGCTTCGGGTGCGTAGAGCTTCATCTGTTCGATGGCGCATCCGGTGATCGAGTAGGCGATCTTGAATTTTCCCGAGAACCGCCGTAAAAGCTTCAGCATCATGTGATTAGCCGGCAGATAGCAGCGATCGGCGACCCGTTCCATGACGATCTTGTTGAGTCCGTGATCGAAATAGTCTTCGGACGTCCGGGCGTTGAGTATGTTCAGGTGGCGAAGTCGATAGGGTTGGTGGACCTGGAAATAAAATACGATGTTCAACATAGCTCGCTCCGTTTGGAATATTCGTCGATTGCTTCCCGATAGACGGCCTTGATTTTGGTCGCGGCGTCGTCCCACTGAATCTGGTGGACTTCGTTCATGCCCGCGATTCCCATCTTGTGGCGCTTTGCGGGGTTCTCGATCAGTTCGTTGATCACCTTCACCATGCGCGGGACGTCCCAGAAATCGATCTTGTAGGCGTTCTCGACCACCTCCGAGACGCCGGACTGCTTCGAGATCACAGCGGTCACGCCGTACGCCATCGCCTCCAGCGGCGCGATACCGAACGGCTCCGAGATGGACGGCAACATGTAGATGTCGGACATCTTGAGGATTTCATCGACCTCCTTGCGATTCAGGAAGCCGGTGAACAGGAAGCGGTTGCGCAGCTTGAGCATGGCGGAACGCTGGATGATTTTTCGGGTCATGTCGCCGCTACCCGCCATGATGAACCGCGCGTCGGGATGCTTCTCGAGTACGCTCTTGGCCACGTCGAGAAAGAACTCAGGCCCTTTCTGCAGCGTGATGCGTCCGAGGAACAGGATCGTCGTGCCCTTGAAGATACGTTTTTCGCATTTCTCGATGTTCTCATCGACGATGTAGGCGTTGTGGACGATGCGGATTTTACCGGTGTCGATCCGGTAGCGCGAGATGATCATCTCGGCGGTGTATTTGGAGACGGCGATCACGTAGTCGGCGTAGGTCATGCCGGTGAACTCGATGTTGTGGACGTTGGGATTCCCCGGCCCTCCTGCGCGGTCGAACTCCGTGGCGTGGATGTGTGATATGAGCGGTTTCCCGGATATCTTCCGGGCGATCATTCCGGCGGGGTAGCAGAGCCAGTCGTGCGAGTGGATGGCGTCGAAATCGAGAATCTTGGCGAATCGCTCCGCGCGCAGGGTGAACTCCTGCACCTTCTGGAAAATGTCGTCGCTGCCCATCAGATGGTGCGCGATGTTCTCCCATATGTCTTCGTAGCCGGGCTCGAAATCCTCCGGCTCATCCGTCTCTTTTTCCACAGCCTGCTTGATCGATTCGGAAATCTCCTCGACCTGTTTGTAGCTCTCGGGCGTCTCGGTGACGCCGATGTATTTGAATCGCTCGCTCGCGTCCTCGAAGGTCTTTTTGTCGAATTCCTCCTGCTTCTTCGCATCGAGAAACACGACGGGCAGCGTGTCGGCGTCCTCCGGCTTGCGCAAGGGGAAATAGACGGCTTCACGGGTCGGGATGACCATATCGACTTCGACGTTCTGCTTGAGCAGCGCCTTGATCATGCCGTAGCACGCCATGCCAAGACCTCCGGCGATCAGCGGCGGAAATTCCCAGGTGTATATCAAGACTCTCATCAGGCTTCCTCTCGCGCTTGAAGATTTTCGATCATTTTTTCGATGTTATAGACGGCGGCGACACTCCACGCCTGCGCGGGACAGCCTTTCGGGAAGTGCGGCTTGTCGCCGTCCCAGACCTCCGCGACCGACGCGATGTGTCCCCGCAGGAATCCGTTGCGGAACTTGTGGATGATTTCGCCCAGTCCGTCTTGCAATTCTTTCGGTGTCAGGTCTTCCTCGTGTGTACGTATATAGAGTCTCGCGAAGGGATCAAGCAACCACGCCCAGACGGTTCCCTGATGGTACGCCTTGTCGCGCTCGATCTGCGAGCCGATGTATTTCTTCTTGAAGCGGTAGTTTTTCGGTGAGAGGGTGCGCAGTCCGTACTCGGTAAAAAGTTCCTTCTTCGCCTTCTCGAAGACCTTCGCCATCTTCTCCTGTTCGATGATCTCGAAGGGTAGTCCGCAGGCGATCACGGCGTTGGGTCTCACCTCGTCAATGCGCTTGTCGCCTTCGAGGCGGTCGGCGAGGTAGCTTCCCGTCCAGAACTTGTCGAATGCTCCAAAGACCTTGTGGCTGAGCTCGACCAGGTCGAAATCGGGCATGAACCGGTCCTTCTTCGGCAGGAGCTCCTGCAAGCGCTCGTGGATGATGCCGTAGAATTCGAGCGCGTTGAACCAGAGCGCGTTGATCTCGATGGGCGCGCCGTGCCGCGGCGTGACTTCCACGTTGTCGATACGGGCGTCCATCCAGGTAGCGTTGGAAAAATTCTTTTGCAGCTCGACCAGTCCGTCTTCACGGATACGGTAGTGCGTCTTGTGCTTCATGATGCCCTGCACGACTTTGTCGGCATACTTGAAGGCGGTCTCCCATATCTCGCGCTTCTCTTTCCGGGTCGATTCCGCCTCGTCTTTCAGGTTTGCGACCTGATAGAGCCGGATCACGTACCACAGCGCGGCGTCGATGGAGTCGTAGTTTGCTTTTGCGCCCGATTCGGGCAGCACGTTGGGCAGGAGTCCGCGTCGAATTTTCTTTCCGTAGCTGTTCAGGATATCCCAGGCGGTCTCGATGCCTTCCGGCGTGTGATAGAGCCCCTCCAGGGAGATCATGGTGTCGCGTCCCCAGGCGCCGAACCACGGGTACCCCGCGATGATGTCGCCCTTGAGAACGAAGTCGTCGAACGCGATATGCAGCAGTCTCTTATAGGCATTATCGTCGAACAGCTCCAAGTCCTGCATGTCGAGGCTCTCCAGGATGGAATGTCCCTCGCTTCGGACAGGGTAGTCGGATGGGCGGGGCATCGATTCGGTCTGATCCGTGATGCGCCCGATCATGGTATCGATATCCTCGATCGGCTCGCAACTGAATAAAATGCAATTGTGTTCGCCGACCTTGAGGTCGAAGTCGAGCCTTACCGGTGCGACCATGTCGCCGGTTCCGGTGTAGCCGAGCATCACCTCCCAGGGGTAGAAGACATTGCGATAGATGATGGTCTCGTAGTGGAATTCGCCCACCTGCGAGCATCCGCAGAGTTCCATGCGATTGCTTGGTCTGTAGGTGGTGAACGAACGCTCGCCCTGAATACCGATGATGGTGTTGAGTTGCTCGTTGTCCCAGGTTGCGGGCGCGTTCAGGTCGTGGTGGATGCGCATGGAGAGCTTGGGCCGAAGCTGGAAATGGAGCTGGTGGTCTCCGAGGTTTGTATAGCGGATCATGACGGTATTCGATTCCCGGTCCATCATGATCTCCTTGAGGATCAGGATGGCGTCGTCGTGGTGCGCGGTGGAGTAGAGGAAGATAGGATAGGGCCGCAGCCAGGACTTGACCAGGTGCAGGAATCCCTCCGGGTAGATGCAGTTGCTGTAGTTGTTGCTGTCGAGGTAGATTTCCTCGCCCCGCCACTCGATCTTCTCTTCCATGCTCTCGACCAGGTGCCACCGTTCCAGGTTCTGGAATCCGGCGATCAGCAAGCCGTGATACTTGCGCTGATTGACCAGGTTTCCGGTGCCCAGGCAGTAGCCTCCGTGGCGGTTGGTGAGAATCCATTCATGATGCTGGGTTTCCATAAAATAATTGGACATCTGGACTCCTTTTTGCGTAATCCTTCTCAATCACGAATTCCTGAATACACAATGGCGGGGATTTGTGCAAGAGATATTTTTTCTTGACGAAAACGGAGTCGCCAGCCCGTTTACATGGGAAACAGGAAGTATGTGGGATATTGTAATTTCCTCATCAGGAAACGGTTAAGCCGGGGAACGAAACGTTAGCGTTATTTGATAATAAAAATAGTTGACGCTGTGAACGAAATAGACGTTTATGTAAATTGTCGTTTTCCGGTCGGTCAACGGCGATTTCTTTCAGTCCACGGAGGATTTTCATGAGGTCACTGCATGTAATTTCGATCGTATTTCTGCTATTCGCTTCCGCATTATTCGCTCAGGAAACAACCATCGATGCTGTCATCCAGCCTTCCGATATCGGTGCCGACGGCAAAGCGGTTCTTCAGGTAACCTACACATTCCCCGAAGGATTGCACCAGACGCTTCAGGAAGAGTATTTTTATATCGAACCGGCTGAAATGCCCGGCGTCACCTTTGGAGAAACCGAGTACCCCGCCGAGGGGCATCCGGACGCGGACGGAAGTGTCGAATACGCCGGAACCGTGACGCTTACGCGCGCCATACAGATCGGCCCCGACGTCGCGCCCGGTGATTACACGCTGACCGTCGCGGCGGGTTTCCAGGTCTGCAATGAGCAGGGGCAATGCCTGTTCCCGGACGAGTTCGAGCTGAATGCGCCGTTCAAGCTGACGGAAGCCGTATCGGCGGAATCGCCCGAGCCTGCGCAGAAGGCAGGAACTTCGGCAGCGGACATCTTCAAGTTTCTCATCATGGCGTTCATCGGCGGATTGATTCTGAATATCATGCCATGCGTGCTGCCGGTGCTTTCCATCAAGGCAATTCACCTGGTCAACCAGAGCCAGCATCACAAGAAGGAGATCATGAAGGGATCGTTCGCCTACACGGCGGGTATCCTGGTCTCGTTCCTGGTGCTCGCGGCGGTGGTGATCATCATAAAACTCTCGGGCGAGTCGGTCGGCTGGGGCTTCCAGTTCCAGAATTTCGGTTTCGTAATGGTGCTGACCTCGCTCATCTTCGTGTTCGGACTGTCGCTGTTCGACGTGTTCATCATCTCGGCACCCGGGATGAGCCTTGCGTCGAAGGCGTCGGGCAAGACCGGTCACTGGGGATCGTTTCTCAGCGGGATCGTGGCGGTTCTTCTGGCGACGCCCTGCACGGCACCTTTCCTGGGCGCCGCGCTCGGGTTCGCGTTTATCCAGCCGCCGGTGTTGATCGTTGTGTTCTTCCTTCTGATCGGTATCGGGCTGGCCTTCCCGTTTATTTTGCTGGCGTTCTGGCCCGGCGTGATCAAGGCGATTCCAAAGCCCGGCAACTGGATGAACATTTTTAAGGAGTTCATGGGCTTCCTTCTGATGGGAACCACGATCTTCCTTTTGAACACCGTCTATGCGCTGGTCGGCGGTGGCGGTAACTTCATGCGCGTGCTGTGGTTCATCGCAGCGCTGGGTCTGGCATCATGGATATACGGCAGCTTCGCCAAGCCGCATCACAAGAAGGCGCAGCAGTGGATCGCGCTTCTGGTGGCAGTCGCGGTGGTTGTGCTTTCCGCGATGTTCCTGCTTCGATTCGAGAGCACCGAGGGCGGACACAGCATGGAAGAGGGATGGAAGAAATTCTCGCCGGAGCTTCTCGACCAATATATTGGCGAGGGCAAGCCGGTGTTCGTCGATTTCGGCGCCGAGTGGTGCATGACCTGTAAGACCAACGAAAAGACCGTGCTCTTCACCGAGGATATCGAGGAGGAGTTCGAGAAATACGGCGTCGAACGCATGAAGGGTGACAACACTCGCAAGGACCCGCTCATCATCGAGTGGCTGAATAAATTCGACCGCGCCGGCGTACCGCTTTATCTGCTCTATCGACCGGGCGAGGCCGAGCCGGTGGTGTTCCCCGAAATCATCACCAAGCCCATGGTCAAAGATGAATTAAGAGAAATCGGCAAATAAAACCTTGATCGTTTGCTGTCGATTCGAGACGATAGGAAATAACGAATTGGAGTGATATATGAAGAGAGTATTTCTTCTGATTGCGATTCTTCTCCTGCTGCTATCCGGCTGCGACCGTTACGACAACGAGTTCGAGAAAAGCCTGACCGATTTCTTGAATGAATTCTCGGATATGATGCTGACTATCCATTCACCGGATCAGCTCGATCAGATCATGCAATACTACAATATCGATTATCTGAACAGCGGAACCAGTTACTCAGACATACGCGAATACTTTGAAACCTTGCTGCAAAACTCGTACGATAGCTACTTTGTTTCGATCGACCGTTTCTCCGAAGGCGAAGTCTCACGCGTCCAGTGGACGTTGTTTGGAGAGATCGAAGACTATGGAATAGCATACATATATACCTTCATAGACTGTGTTCGGATCGTGGACGGAGAGGACAAATTCGTCGGAAACGGAGCTGCCCAGGAGTTTTACAATTATCGATATGCGTTCCAATACGATCTGGAGGAAGCAATCCTTGCCAGCGACATGAGCATAATCGAACCGTATTTCACCGAAGATTACTACAACAACGGCTTGGATCGCGATTCGCTCTTCTTTCTGCTCGACGATATCTCGCCGGCGCTGGGCTTCGAACTCGGTATCATCGATTTCGATACCTTCGAATGCACGTTTGTCTATGAACTGACCGAGAACTCCACCGGCAAGACGCTACTCGTCGATGACACCTACACGGTCGTCGATGGCGAATACAAGTTCTGCGGCAACGGCGAAGAGGCGCCCGACACCAGCAAACAGAAGGTGTTGGTCGAGCTCTTCACCGGAACCTGGTGCCCGAACTGCCCGACATCCGAACAGGTCTTACACGATCTCAAGGAGCAATACGGCGATAGCTTCTACTATATCGAGTACCATATCAGCGATGCCTATGACGGTTTCTACGCCGACAACGACGACCTGCTGGACTACTATCTCGGCGGCATCGAATGCCCGACCGCAGTGTTCCAGGGTCAGTTCGTCAGAAGCGGCGGAATCTCCGACCAGTCTCAGTACGAGATGCCGCTGAACGATTACATGACGGTCGATGCCCGGGCGTTTTTCGATAGCGCAAGCGCGAACTGGGATGCGGAGACGCACGAAGTGAGTGTCTCAATCGATGTCACGCTGGATGAATACTTAGATGACAACGACCTCTATCTTCGCTACGCGATCGTCGAAGAGACCGCGCAGGCGTCAACCAGCGGCGGATATTACCATCAGGCGGTGATAGCCAAGGGCGATGTGCCGTTCGAGGGGAATCTTTCCGAACTCAACGATGAGTTCTCGATCAGCTACGAAAGCGGTCTGCCGGACGACGCGATCCTGTATCTCTGGCTGCAAACGCTGCACAACGAACATGCGAACGACTGCAAAGTGCATAATGTGATCGAAGTAACAATCGAAGGTTTATAGAAAGGAGTGTTTACGATGCGTACGATCATGATCACGATCCTCATGGCGGTGCTTGTCGCGGGACTTCTCGCGGAAGACAAGGCACAGGACTTTTCGCTGGAAGATATCTCGGGCGAGCAGGTTTCGCTCTCCGGTCTTTTGGAGAAGGGTCCCGTCGTTATCAGCTTCTGGGCGACCTGGTGCAAGAACTGCAAGAAAGAGATGCCCGAACTCGATAAGCTCTATAAAGAATACGAAGACGAGATCACCGTCGTGTGCATCTCGGTAGATAAACCATCCAAGAAGCAGAGCGCGATCAGCTTTGTGAAAAACCGCTTCGGCTTCCTGACGCTCCTCGATCCGGACATGAAGGTCTATAAGGCGCTCAATGCGCAAAACCCGCCCTATACGCTGATCATCGACAAGGACAGCGAGATCGTCTATACCCACGTGGGCTACCAGAAGGGCGACGAGAAGCATCTGGAAGAGGAAATCGAAAAGGTGCTGAATCCACAGCCCGAGACGACCGAGTAGGATGGCGATATGAGATATCTGACTCTGATCTTATTGGTTATCGCATCGGTGACGATCTTCGCGGATGATACTTTCTCCGTCACCGGGATGAACGAAATCGAATACCGCTACCGTGAATCGCAGGAAGATTCGCTGAAGCACTATTTCAAGGACGACTTCTCGTTCCGGCTGAACTACAAGAACTTCACCTTCGGCATGGCGTTCATCGGCGGATACCCCGAGTACAGCAGCTACGAAGGCGAGGTGGTGGGTCAGCTCGCGGAAGACGATATTTACTACGAATGGGATGAGCGCTGGATCGCCTACGAGACCGAAGAGATGATGGTTCACGCCGGTACGATGGACGGCTCCTACGGTTCGGGCATGATTTTCCGCAGTTGGGAGGACGACGACCTCGACCACGATACGCGGCTCGAAGGCGCCAAGGCTAAATACAGCAAGAAGTTCCTGACTGTTCAGGGCATGTACGCGGCGTATCCCATCGAAAATGACGACGAGGACAAAAACGACATCGTCTCCGGCGCTGACCTCGAAATCAAGCCGATCAAGCAGCTTCGACTCGGCATGACGCTGCTCGGACTGCGTCAGGGTTACGAAGTAACGGACGTCCAGACGAACGAGATTGTGGATAAGTATTCCAGCCTGACGACCATCGGCGGACGGGTCAACCTGAGCCTGGATTTCCTGGATTTGTACGCTGAGTACGCGGAGATGGAAGAGACAGAACTGCTCACCGAAGACCGCGACGGCAATGGATTCTACGGCTCGCTGACGACCTATATTCCGATGTTCACCATCACCGGCGGCTACAAGAAGTACGAAGACTTCAACTACCGCACCGATACGGTCGAACCGCTCCAGGATATCCCCACCATGAACCACGCCGACGAACCGCTCACCGATAGCGGTCTGAAACCCGGCGAGGACGAAGAAGGCGTCATGGGCGAAGTGCGCTTCATCCCCGATTACGCCTCGGAATTCGTGGTCAACTACGCGGAAGCATGGAGCTCGGACTTTGACTACCGGCAGGCGAACCTCTTCGTGCAGGGCAAGCACGAATTCGAGTCGTTCACCATAACCGCGGACTTCGAACACCTCGAACACCTCAACGACGTGAACGATGAGTGGAAGAAGGAAGTCACGCCTGCGCTGGCGTTCGATTTCTATATCGCGGAAATGCCGGTTATGATCCGCGGCGAATACGAAATGATCGACAAGACGCACGGACAGAAGGAAGATACATATTACGAGCCGCTTCTTCAGACGGATATCGCGATCGGCGACTGGAATCTCTCGCTGACCGCCGAGACCGAGTACGAGGAAGTCGGCGACATCGACAAGGCACCGTGGTGGGTCGGCGGAGAGATATCCGCACCCATTACAGACGACACGCGTTTTACGCTGTTTGGTGGAAAACAAAAGGGCGGAAAGGTCTGCCGCAACGGCATCTGCCGTCAGCAGTCGGCGTTTGAAGGCGTGCTGCTGGAACTGACGACGACGTTTTAGGCAGGAAACAGGAGTCTGTAGCGCTCGACCTCCGGGCGAGCTTCTCTGGAAGATAGAAGATAGAATGGGAGAAAGGGAGGCGGACGGTCTTTGAACGACATAAGAAATGCCAACTTCTGAATGTGTCGCTTGCGACTCTTCCGAATGTTGGAATTTCGAGAAATGAATGGCTATGGTAATCAACATTCAGAAGACCTCGCTTCGCTAACCTGGTATTTGCAAGCAAATACTACGGCTCCGCTCGGACATTCGGAAGTTGATTAGACGGTAGCACCCGGTCTTTGAACGACACAAGAAATGCCAACTTCTGAATGTGTCGCTTGCGACTCTTCCGAATGTTGGAGTTTCGAGTAATGAATGGCTATGGTAATCAACATTCAGAAGACCTCGCTTCGCTAACCCGGTATTTGCAAGCAAATACTACGGCTCCGCTCGGACATTCGGAAGTTGATTAGACGGTAGCGCCCGGTCTTTGAACGACATAAGAAATGCCAACTTCTGAATGTGTCGCTTGCGACTCTTCCGAATGTTGGGATTTTGTTGACTGAATAAATTTGGTAATCAACATTCAGAAGACTTCGCTTCGCTAACCTGGTATTTGCAAGCAAATACTACGGCTCCGCTCGGACATTCGGAAGTTGATTAGACGGTTCTCCGAACGTGCATCATGAATGGAATAAATACACTGGAGGATACAATGAAGCGTGTGAATTTGATGATAATTATGAGCTTTATGATTATCGGGCTGTTTGCCACGTTCACGGCGACACCGAAGATCATGATGGCGGAAATCGGTAACGATCTCACCGCCGCACAGGAGCAGGACGCTCAGGACGGCATCGCGGCGACGGACGCTGTGTGGGATCAATCGTTCTGGGTCTCCGCGCAGTATTTCAATGGCGAATACGGCAACGAAGGCACCGAGGACATGATCGATTTCTATCAGATGACCGAACTGCCGACCGCTGTATTCAACGGGACGCAGAGGGTTATCGGCGGCGGAACGAGCGTCGCGGACGGCTCGGACTACTCGGCGATGGTCGAGGCCGCGAAGTTCGACGCGTCGCCCATCAAGGTCGAAATCGACGCGTTCGATGCCGCGACGGGTAACATCTCCGTAACGGTTGCGATGCTCTCCGAGACTTTCGAGATATCGGGCGGCACCGTCCGGTTCATCCTTGTCGAGGACGAAATCACAGGCATGGAGCATGTCACGCGACAGATTCTTACGCAGGACATCTCGATTAGCGGTCAGGAAACGGAGCAGACGTTTGACGACACCTTCACCATCGACACCGGCTGGATTCAAACGAACCTCTACGCGATCGTGTATGTCCAGAATGCGGACGAATCGATCGTGCAGACTGCTTCCACCTTCGTTATCCCCGAAAACGCTTATCGGATCGGCGTACCGTTCGATACTGCGGTAGCAGGACCGATATACGAAGGCGAGATGTTCCAGTACGAGAGCGATCATTTTTACGTGAAGAATTTCGGCAGTGAGACGAACTTCACAGCGTCGATCGAGGTAATCTCAGCGCCTGAGAGCTGGATGATCATGTTCTGCCATACGACGGAAGCCGGTGACGGCGGATGTCATCCCGCGCCTTGGGAATTCACGCTCGGAGCGGGGGAGTCCATGGCGTTCGATTTCAACATTCCGAACATCGATTCGAACGGCGAAGCGGTGTTCAACTTCGTCATTCAGCCGGGGCATGCTGAAACGCAGACGATTCCGTTCACTTTCACAACAGGGAATCCTGCCGAGGACGACACCGTTCCTTATACCGGCGCGACGCTCGGACAGAATGCACCCAATCCGTTCAATCCGGTGACGACTATCCGCTTCGCGCTTGCCGGTCGCAACACCAGCCTGGTGATCTACAATGTCCGGGGACAGCGGGTGCGGAGTTTCTCGAGCCTGACGACCGTCGATGGCGAAGGACAGGTCACCTGGGACGGAAAAGACAACAATAATAACGATGTGACCAGCGGTGTTTATTACTATCGTCTCGAGGGCGATACGAACACACCGGCGAGGAAGATGCTGCTTCTAAAGTAATTTCGGCTTTGACGGAGTCAAAACGAAATCATCGAACGAAAGCCTTTCGCGAAGCGAAATAGCGAAAGTGGATTGTCGGCTTTGACGGAGTCAAAACGAAATCATCGAACGAAAGCCTTTCGCGAAGCGAAATAGCGAAAGTGGATTGTCGGCTTTGACGGAGTCAAAACGAAGATATGAATTGCACGAACGTTACGATAAAGCAAATACCAAGGAGGCTGGAGTGATATCCAATCGAATACTACTCCTCCTGCTGATGCTTCTGTCGGCGCTGCTCTTGCAGGCGACGCAGATAGGGGTGCTGGCGGAGGTGTTCACGGAAGTGTGGTGCCCCTATTGTCCCGACGCCCGGTCTGGGCTTCAAGATTTATACGAAGGACACGACAATGTCGTTCCAATCATTTGGGAAGGTGATGGAGAACATCCGAGTCCCAATTACAATTCACGTTATTCATTTTACGGTGTTGACGGACTGCCGGACGCGTATTTCGGCGGAACCGAGAACGTAGGCGGTGGCGGAACGGACATGTATCCGCACTACCGCAGCGCTTACAACAGCATCGTAAACGACAACTCCCCGCTCGACATCGAGATCGAGCTCGGAACCAACAACTCCGGTCAGCTCGCGATCATGGCGAACGTCGAGCTCACCGGCGATATCACCACGACCAACAACCGCATCATCTACATGCTTACCTACGAGTTTACAGAGGAATATTTCTGCACCGTCGTGGAGTATGGAGACGAGACGTTCAGCCTTAACGAAACCGGCGAGACCGGCTACTACGAGCATCCGGTCGAGTTCGATCCCGAATGGGATTTGATGGGCCTGCGCGCGATCGTTGTTGTTCAAACCATGTCCGGTACCCGCAAGGTGCATCAGGCGGTTTCAACGATGTTCACCGGTACGCTCGCCGTGATCAACCCCAGCATTACCTCGGGTCCCGCCAATCTGACGGTCAGCTTCGAGAGCCACTCGTTCCCGGTTGGCGAAATCACCGCCTGGGAATGGGATTTCAACGGCGACGGAACGGTCGATAGTGAATTCGAAGACGCCTTTTACGTTTACGATACACCGGGAACCTACGATGTGAGCCTTACCATTTACACGGATGATGAGTCCTCGACCACCACGGCGGAAGGCTTGATCACGGTCACCGACGGCAGCAACGTTTCCGGGCCGGTCGCCGGTAGCTGGGTTACGACCTACAGTCCCTACGAGATTGTCGGTGATGTATCCGTTCCGGACGGGCAGGTCTTGACCATCGACCCGGGGGTGGAGATCGTCCTTTCCAACGACGCGCTGTTCGAAGTGAACGGCAGGATCGTTGCCAATGCGGATGATGGCGACCCCATCCTGTTCGGCGTCGTGGGGGAAAATAGCTGGGAAGGCTTCAAGATTCGCTACACGGATCAGGACAACGAATTCATGAATTGCCGCTTTTCGGGTGCGACCCACAGCGCGATCGCCGTGGATGCCGCTCCGCTTGAACTTGAAGGCTGCTGGTTCTACGACAACCACAGCTCCAGCGTACCGGCCGCGATCGATCTGGTCAGCGCTCCGGAAGTTTCGATAAACGGATGCCTGTTCGCGAACAACACCAGTTCGACCAATTCCGGCGCGATCCAGTTGACCACATCGTCCGCCGAGATCAAGAACAACATCTTCGTGAACAACACCGGCTCTTCCGGTGGCGCTGCGATATTCAAGAGCGGAAGCGAACCGTTGTTCTACAACAACACCGTCGCGAACAACAATATCACTGGCATTTCGGGCGGCGCGCTGTTCGTGTTCAACTCCTCACCGCAGATCATGAACTGTATCCTGCGGGACGAAGAAACTGTCCTCTTTTCGGTCAACAGCACACCCTACGTGGATTTCACCAACATCCAGGGCGGTTACGACGGAACCGCGAACATCGATGCCGATCCCATGTTCACCATGCCTTCCGGGGGAAGCGGCGCGGAATATGACGGCATTCACTCACGCTGGTTCCTGCAAGAGGATTCTCCCTGTATCGACGCGGGGAACATGATGGAAGATTACAACGACGTGGAAGACCCCGACAACCCGGGCTTCGCATTGTGGCCCGCGATGGGCGATCTTACGAACGACATGGGCGCTTACGGCGGACACGGAGCGCCGTATGTGGATACGGACGACGAGGAGACGGTTGGTCCTTCTTCCGACGTGATCGGACTGAAGGTCTATCCCAATCCGTTCAATCCCGAGACGACCATCCAGCTTCAACTGAGCGCGCAGGAATCCCAGCAGCGCGTCTCGCTGGCGATCTACAATATCCGCGGCCAAAAGGTCTGCACGCTTCTGGACAACGAGAAGCCGCAGTCGCTGAGCATGACCTGGAAGGGTGTCGATCGTACGGGCAAGCCGGTATCCAGCGGGATTTATTTTGCACGCATGACCACCGGGACGAAGACCGTCACCACGAGGATGGCGCTGATAAAATAAGCGGAAACGCGCATCGATCTTTGAGAAGTCACTTGGCAAATACATATAGAATGTGTTAAACGCAACGTTACAGCAACGTAAGGAGGAACTGGATGACCAGAAAGTTAGTCATCTTGCTTATGCTGCTCCTTGCTGCGTCGCTTGTTCTGGCTACACAGATTGAGGTGGTCGGAGAAGTGTTTACGCAGACATGGTGCGGCTACTGCCCCGCAGCTCGGTCTGGGCTGCTACAATTGTACGAGGGTCACGAGCATGTGATACCTCTTATTTGGAACGGAGGAACCAACGAGAGTACGTGCCCCACGAGCCCTAACTACAGTCCTCGTGGAAGCATGTATGGCGTGAGCGGAATCCCGCATGCGCAGTTCGGTGGAAACCTCGAAGATGTCGGTGGCGGAACGGCTTACCCCCGCTACGTAGTTAAGTACAACCAGATTATTGGTAACGACGCGCCTGCTGAAATCGATATGGTATTCATGCAGGCCGACGAAGATAACTTCCAGATTGAAGCTGAGGTAGCGCTGACAGCGGATATCACGACAACGAACAACAAGATCATCTTCATCGTGACGCAAAAGTACACGGACGACTACTTCTGTGTCGTGCGTCGCTATAACGAACAGGACTTCGGTCTGTCGTCCATCGGCGATAACGGAACCTTCTCGGCGACGCTGGCAGCGGATTTCGAATATGACGATGTTGAGGATTTGCGCGGCGTTGTTTTGATTCAGACCATGAGTGAGAATCATGTAATCCATCAGGCTGCCATGAGCGAACTGGTTCAGTTTGGCGCTGCCTTCACATCGGATGTCATCTCGGGACCTCCGGCGCTGAACGTTCAGTTCACCAGCAATTCGATGCCGCCGAACGGAATCGTATCGTGGGACTGGGACCTCGACGGCGACGGCGAGACCGACAGCGAAGAAGAAAACCCGGCATGGGTCTATACGGAGCCGGGAACCTACACGGTCAGTTTGACAGTTTCCGATGGCGAGCAAACCGACACGATGACCATCGAAAACTATATCTATGTCATGGGCGCTGCCAATATCTACGGTTCTGTAGCAGGTCACTGGGACCCGCAGTACGGTGAATACCACCTGATCGGCGATGTGACCGTTCCGTTCGGTTCCGATCTGATTATCGAACCGGGGACCGTCATTACCGGTCAGTCCGGGGTTGGTCTCATCATCAACGGTACGCTTATCGCGGACGGTAGTGGTGGAGCTCCGATCATGTTCAACACGATGGATCGCAACCCCTGGAACGGAGTTTCTTTCATGTCCGCGACAGAGGCGACGTCGGTTCTGAACAACTGCGAGTTCTACAACGCGGAAGAGAGCGCGATAGACATCTACGAATCGGGTGTTGATATTCGGAATTGCCGCTTTATCAATAACACCGCTTTGAATGCGGGTGGCGCGATTCAGATGCTGAACGCGGGCGACGTGACCATCACCGGATGTTTCTTCGGAAACAACGATGGCGGTTCTCTTGCCGGCGCGATCGGGATAGAGACATCCAGCCCCGTATTAGCGAACAACATCATCGTGAACAACCAGGGCAACCAGTCCGGCGCGATCAGCGCCAGAGAGAACTCTGAGCCGGTGCTGGTCAACAACACCATCGCCAACAACCTCTGCGAGGGTAGCTCCGGATCGACCATCTTCCTGTATCACTCCGATATGGAACTGGTCAACAACATCATCATCGGCGAAGGCGAGCCACTGCTCGACCTGCTGGGCGACTTCTTTGCCACCTACAACTGCATCTCTGGTGGTTTCGAAGGAGACGGCAACATTGACGGAGACCCGTTGTTCTCGAATCCGACGACCGAATACGGGATAACCGACGACGCACTCTCTGCGGAATGGTATCTCGCGGAAGGCTCGCCCTGCATCGACGCGGGTGATCCCGAAAGCGAATATATGGACGTTGAAGACCCGGATAATTCCGGAATGCCGCTCTGGCCCGCAATGGGCACGCTGGCGACCGATATGGGCGCTTACGGCGGATTGGGGAATTCGTGGTTGGATACCGACGACGATCCGGACGATCCTGTCGCCCCGAAGGTGACGGACGTCGAGATGAGCGTCTATCCGAATCCGTTCAACCCCGAGACCACGATCGCGCTCAGCATCCCGGACAACCAGCCGGTTACGCTGACGATCTACAACGTCAGGGGCCAGTTGATCCGTACCCTGCTCGACAACGACAAGGTCGAATCGGGTAGCGGAATCGTCTGGAACGGACACGACGATAACGGTAAGCCGGTATCGAGCGGAATCTACTTCGCAAGACTGACGACATCGAACGGTCACGCGATCCAAAAGATGGCGCTGATTAAGTAATTTCGGCTTTCGCGTAGCGAAAACGAAATCATCGAACGAAAGCCTTTCGCGAAGCGAAATAGCGAGAGTGGAATGCGATTTCCATATGTATTTTCGGCTTTCGCGTAGCGATAACGAAAATATAAGCGCTGTGAATTCGCGTCGCGAAATCATGTTAGCGGAAATTGTGGGGCAGGCCTCTGTGTCTGCCCTTTTCTTTTACCCTCGTGCGTTCATTGAACAAGACGCCGGCGGAAAACCGTCGGCGTCTCGTCATGTGAATTTTTTTCAGCGTTGACGAGCATGGCATACGTCGGAGGATTTTCTCGATTGCTCCGTCACGTGCTGAATCGTTGCATGGCTAGCGCAACGTTTGTGCTTTCGCTGTTTTCGTTTATTTTCTACTGTATCGATTTAACATAGAAATATCGAGCTGTGTTTGCTGCCGGAGCTGTCCAGCTTTCGCCCGAAAACGTTCCCGATGTATCTACCGTGAATGTGTCATATGGCGTTTCACACGAATAGACCACATACGATGTTGCGTCCGCAATCGGGTTCCAGGTTATTGTGACAAATCCTTCGCTGACGGAGATCACGACGTTCTCAGGAGCATCCGGAATTTCAACGATATATGTAAACGTGCATTCCACCGGCTCGGATTCTCCTTCGTCATACACTGCGGTGACTTCCGCGAGGTAGGACTGATCATCGACCAGGCCGCCGTCGTCGTAGTCGTAGAAGAGGTCGGTCGTGTTGCCGACGCAGGAGCCGTCCAGATAGACGTTGTAGCCGATCAGGTCGCGGTTGATGGCGCGCGAGGTCGGTACGACGGTGCCGGAGATGACCCAGTTGTAGTTGAAGTTCGGGTTGAGCTGATTGATCTGGTTCCAGAGGCCACCCATGCTGAACCAACCACCGTGACCCTCGACCATCGGACCGGAATCGACGCCGATCGGCATTCCGCCGGTGGTCATGATTTCGTAACCGATCCAGTACCTGTTGTCACCCGTGAGTGTGATGGGCGAGGAAAGCGTGTGGGTGAAGCTCTCACCGGCCACGATGGGTGCGCTAGCGATGTCCTGGTTGTAGATGCAGGTACCCGGCATGTTCGATGTGCCGCCTTCACATACCTGGATGCGAAGCTGGCTGAAATCGAGCGAATTGAGCGTGAAGTTGATCTGGGTCAATTCGTAGCTTCCGTAGTAATCGGAAAGCTGACTCGAATCGAACATGGAAAGGCAAGCCAGATAAATCTCGCCGTTGTTGCCGAAGCCGGAGTTGTAGCCGTTGTGGTTACTCAGCTCGATGCCGCTCACCGGTTCCGACCAGGTCGCGTACCCGCATTCATCGACCTCGAGTCCCGAGGGTGGCGCGAAGTAAGGAGGATCGTACGTAAACGTGCATTCCACCGGCTCGGATTCTCCTTCGTCATACACTGCGGTGACTTCCGCGAGGTAGGACTGATCATCGACCAGGCCGCCGTCGTCGTAGTCGTAGAAGAGGTCGGTCGTGTTGCCGACGCAGGAGCCGTCCAGATAGACGTTGTAGCCGATCAGGTCGCGGTTGATGGCGCGCGAGGTCGGTACGACGGTGCCGGAGATGACCCAGTTGTAGTTGAAGTTCGGGTTGAGCTGATTGATCTGGTTCCAGAGGCCACCCATGCTGAACCAACCACCGTGACCCTCGACCATCGGACCGGAATCGACGCCGATCGGCATTCCGCCGGTGGTCATGATTTCGTAACCGATCCAGTACCTGTTGTCACCCGTGAGTGTGATGGGCGAGGAAAGCGTGTGGGTGAAGCTCTCACCGGCCACGATGGGTGCGCTAGCGATGTCCTGGTTGTAGATGCAGGTACCCGGCATGTTCGATGTGCCGCCTTCACATACCTGGATGCGAAGCTGGCTGAAATCGAGCGAATTGAGCGTGAAGTTGATCTGGGTCAATTCGTAGCTTCCGTAGTAATCGGAAAGCTGACTCGAATCGAACATGGAAAGGCAAGCCAGATAAATCTCGCCGTTGTTGCCGAAGCCGGAGTTGTAGCCGTTGTGGTTACTCAGCTCGATGCCGCTCACCGGTTCCGACCAGGTCGCGTACCCGCATTCATCGACCTCGAGTCTCGAAGGTGGCGCGACCTCACCTGAAAGCATTGTGTTGAAACTCATGAGAATCACAATGAGAACCCCAATGTACAGGTTCTTGTTGCTTTTTTTCATAGGTACCCCCAATATTGGTTAATTTTTATTTCAAAAGGAGCATTTTCTTTGTTTTAGAGAAGGATGATGTTTTCATTTTATAGAAATATACCCCACTCGACACCTTTTTCCCGCAATCGTTATCTCCATTCCATGTGATGTTGTGGCAACCTGCCTCCAGTTTATCATCAACAAGGGTTTTTACCTTCTGGCCTTTGATGTTGTACACGGTGATGGAAACTTCATCCAGTGCTGAGAGCGAGTACTTGATAGTCGTAGTCGGATTGAAAGGATTCGGATAGTTATCGGAAAGCGTTGTGAAGGGTACGATATCTTCTGAAGCGCCTCCATTGTATGTGCCGATTCTGATAACAGATCGATCAGAAATCCCGTCTTCATAAACCGATTCCACACCAGCCAGGTGTTCGATGGATGGATCCGCGTTTTCAAAGGTCCACGAAAGCTCTTCGGTGAACCCATGTAGCTCATCATCGAGATAAATATTGTATCCTGTTAAGGCACGATCCCCTGGATTTCTTATTGCACGAGTTGACCCCTTTTTGTCATTCCGGCTGGAATTCGCGATTGCGTCACCAGGATCATTATCAATCGTCAGAGCGCTGTCTCCGATCTTGATATTATCAATGGCAATCGCGTTTCCATAACTCGAATTATCCTCAAGAAATTCTCGAAAAGCGACATAGACTTGTGTGCCCGGTTCGACATAATCGGATAGCAGGTATATGTGATTTTCCCAGTCGTCACTAAACTCTGAATCAAAATCGAGTTCATCCACAACAATGTCGAAATCGGATACGTCATTCTGGCTATTGGTGGATAATCGCAATTCAAGGTGATCACTGTAATCCGGAACATAAAGGATCATCCAGAAATCGAGAACATCACCTTCCTGTATCGTAACCTTCGGCGACACAATCCATTGGTCGTTATATGTCGCTCCACCTGTTGACCATGTGCAATACGCTTGAGCTACTCCGCCATCGGGACAACTGGTGATTTCCAATGGACCGATCCAGCCCGGAATCGGAGCCATTCCTTCTGGAACCGCCATCCAACCCGTTCCACCATCGGGACTGAGCGACATCCAGTCCGTAGGAGGGAAAATACCTACTTGTGCTTCTTCAAAACCGGTACATGTTCCATTCAACGTTCCGGCGGCATCCCAAGTGAGCTCATAGCCTTCGATGTCGAGGTTTCCTGGGGAGTAGAACAAAGCATCGAGCGCGAAATCGATGTTTGTCGTCGCCTGCCCTTCCAATATGGTTACTTCGGAAACAGTGCTGTCCGCATAATCTGCGAGAGTTGCGGTCACCTCATAGGTGAAAGGTGGTACCTCTATCGAATAGTATCCTTCTGCATCTGGATTGGTCGAGTAGTTTCCTGCGGTAATCAGAACATCTTCCACCTGCCCATCGCCACCGTTCAGGGTGACCTGACCTTCTATCGTACCAGGATCCATAAGATTCATTGAAACCAGTACATCATCAATGTACCAGTAGTACAACCAGTATATGTAACCATCGAAGAAAAAACCGACCTGACAATTTTCGCTGCCAACATCCGGCGTGGTGAAATCCATTACCACTTCCTCAGGCATGATATGATCTTCGATTTCATAGTTTACTACATCATTCCAGGTCAATCCTCCGTTGCTCGTTGTTTTAACACCGACAGTGTATCCGCCGAGATAATTATCTACGGCGTGCTTGAACTCCAGATGGAGTGAATTGGCGCCTGTAGTATTCAAGGGCATGGTTGTCAATGCGGTGAAACCATCGAGCGGAATCGCGGAAGTAAAAAACACTTCCGGGGATTCTCCTCCTGCTATGTTGTTGTCTAGCTGTTGCCAGTTTCCATAATTGATTCCTTGGATTTCCCAGCCAAAAGGAGGAACGGAAACGGAAAAATCCTCATCGACAAGAAGACCTGCTTCAGATATCAACACCACATCAGATGATGCTATCCCTCCATTGCCCCAAGTGTTGAAAGGTTGAACCGTATAGGAATATGCACCCGCCTCAGAAACAGTATCATCAACAAACTCCGTCACGATTCCGGAGACCTCAAAAGCCACCGCATCACTTCTTACGATATGATATCCCAATATGGGAGAAAGAAGGATGCCACCATTCAGTCCGGATGTAGGATTTTCCCACGTCAGAGTACCGGTCAAAGTTCCGGGGGGGTCAGCTTCGAGATTTAGATTCTCAACATAATTGGGAACATCTTCGCCGACCCTTACCATGATCTCGACCGGTACTCCTTCACCCGAATCATTATAGCCAACAATGCGGTAGGTGCAATTCATGGGGAAAAGAACCGAACTATCCACGTAACTATTTGATTCGCCTATCACGGGCTCTGTGTCCGTGTAAATCAAGACATTGTTGTTGTATATTCTTACTTCGTCGATATCCGTAAGTTCATTGCCAACGAAATCCACCGTTGGGCATGTCCAGAATATCTCAGCTTCCAGCAACCCATTGGGATCGGGCACGATCGACACATCATGCAGTTCGCCGGGTGAAGTTACAGGCAGATTCCATCCCAAGTCCAGTATTGCAACATAAGCAGGATTTGCCATGATGACAACCGCAAGCGAACGGTGATCGCTGTCCCAGTCATTCATGACGCATGCGCCTCCCGCCTGGCAAAAAAGCGGTCCTAAGGTGGATGAGTCAAACGTATCGACAACTTCGAGATCATTTGCCGGGTCGAGCTTGTAAACCATGCATAAGGGATCCTGGCTGTGGGCGTAAAGGAATGGTCCGTGAGGATCATTGTCGTAAGCGAGTCCGTAAAGCGCTCCATCCCAAGGATAGGAACTCAATATCTCCCCGTCACGATTAAAATTGATAATGTCGTCACCCCAATTGCCACTCCAGAAAGTGTCTGTTACTTCATCATAAGCCAAAGCACGAAGCGTATGTCCTTCCACGTCGATGTAATTCCCCTGGACAGCATTTCCGGTTGACGGGTTCCAACAATGGACAGTACTTAAATATGCTCCATACATATATGTTCCATCAAATGCGGTGTCTTTTATATTCATATTGGGGATTTCGTAATAATCGACGTAATTTCCCTGCGCATCAAAGCGATACATGTAGTTATGTCCCCAAAATCCGTTTACATGAAAATTGGAGCCGTCCCACTCCACGGCATTGATCGTCAAGGAGTAGGTATCCGACTCGGCATCGAAAACCATTAATGGATCCCAAAGTGCTCTCGTAGTTCTATCTTGGGGATACTGGAATTCTTTCAAGGTTGTTGCGAAAAGGCAGGCATACAGAATCAGACTAATTACAAGCAATATCATCTTCCTTATGCGTATTTTCATGATACTTCTCCCTTTTATCTTTTTTTTGGATTAATTCTTTGATTGTCAACGCTTTATCCCAGTAGATGTCGAAAATCTGGATCATGGATTCGGCGAAATCGGTATGCTCGAACACCATCGTTGTGAAACTGAGAGACGAGTCCGCCTTGTTTCTCAATGCGAGTAGTACGGTTTGATTGTCATAGACGAACATCTTGAACGGGAGACTGTGGGAAACTTTTATGTTCTCGCCTGTCTTCTCGTACATATCCATTTTACTGATGAATTCCTCGATGTTATCCGTCTCAACTTCGAATATGGAACGGTAATGCACGCCACGTTCGATATTGTATTTCTCCGGTTTTCTGATGTTGCCTTCCCGCGGTATTTCATTGATGCTGTGATTGCCATTATTGAGAAGGTAGGGAGGCTTGTTGAATGCACATTTGTGCTCTTTGACACCCAATTCAAGATCATTGATACGGGCGGCAATGCTGTTTTTCGAATTCAGCACATGCAGAAACTCGATGGGATTGTTGTTCGCGGAACAATCGGTGAAAAGACTCGATAGCTCGGTCCCGATCCCCTTGATGATATTCTTTTTGCTATCAAGTTCCTTCTCAAAGCTTGCCAGTACCTGCTGTGGATTGACCGGACAGTACTTCTTCACCGTTCCACGAATAACCGTACACACACCCTTTGATTGCAGCCCGGCCAGCACCGGGTAAATCTGTGTCCGGTTTACGCCGGTCAACTGCGAAAGTTCGGTGGCGGTTAAGGTGCCGTTTCTCAATAAATTAACATATATTGAGGCTTCGGGCTGAGTGAGCCCTATCTGTTCGAGAGCCTTTGTGATATCGCTCATGGCGTCTCCTGTATTCATAATTTTAACAACATAATTTCTTTGTCACGATCGAGACAACAAAAATCCACGGTTGATTCGGCGTCAAGTTTTTTATCGCCGTCAGCCGGTGGGATTTTGAAAATAAATCCGGAATACGCATTGTAAGCGCTGTTGCTTGCTGTGCTTTTATTGGCATCGATTCTCTTCATGATGTTTCCCCCATTATCGGTAGGGCTGTCTTTTTGCTCTGTCGTCGGTGGGTGCTTCTTGCTACAGGTCGATGAGAGACGGGCGGAATCCACGTTTGAAAATCTCGCAGGAATTTCTTGACACGACTGAACACTTGATTTGATTGATACGATACGCTAAATATCTATGTGCCATAAAATAAGACGTTCTGGAGGAACAAATGGTCAAGAAGGGTTACTTTTATACGGAATCCCATGAGTGGGTGAAAAAAGAGGGCAAGAATGCCGTGATCGGTATCACCGATTTCGCGCAGCACGAGCTTGGAGATATCGTTTTTGTCGAGCTTCCGGAAGTCGAGGACGAAGTGGAAGCCGGAGAGCCTTTCGGTTCCGTTGAAGCCGTGAAAGCGGTCGAAGACATCCTTTGCCCCGTTTCGGGCGAGATCATCGCCGTGAACGAAGCGCTGGAAGACGAGCCTGAATTGATCAACAAATCCGCATTCGACAAGGGCTGGATCATCAAGGTGAGGATGTCCGATCCCGACGAACTCGAAGAGCTGATGGACGCGGAAGCCTATCAGGAGATGATTGAGGAATAATGCCCGAGTATCCCCGCGGCAGCTTTCTCATTATTCTCATCGCGCCCTCGGGCGGCGGCAAATCGACGGTTCTGCGTCAGGTGATGCAGCGCCGCGACGAAGACGCGATCCCGATCGTCTATTCGATCTCCTACACCACAAGGCAACCGCGTGGTAAGGAAGAGAACGGCGTCGATTACTTCTTTGTCGGTCGTGATGAGTACGACAGGCTGCTTGCGGAAAAACGTTTTCTCGAACACGCGGAGGTGCACGGCAACATGTACGGCACCTCGCGCGATTATGTGACCGGCCAGCTCGTGGAAGGTCGCCACGTCATTCTGGATATCGACGTGCAGGGCGCCCTTGCCGTGATGCGAAGCGGATTGCCGATGGTCACCATCTTCATGATCCCGCCGGACCTGGCGACGTTGAAAGACAGGCTCGAGAAGCGCGGAACCGATTCGAAAGAAACGATCGGGCTGCGGCTGGAGAACGCGAAAATGGAAATGGAGCACCTGAATCACTTCGATTATCTGGTGGTTAACGACGACCTGGAGAAGGCGATCACGGAAGTGGAATCGATCATCCGGTCGGAAGAGTGCCGCGTGAGCCGGTATCGAAGCATTGAAAAGATTTTCTATGGAGGTACGGATGATCAATCCGAAAGTTGACACATTTCTCGAAAGACATAATATGAACTACCTGTTCCTGCAGCTTGCCAATCTGGAGGTACGCCGCCTGAGCGATCTGCCTTCCACGATCAAGGACAAATTCGACCGTAAGCTTACCGTGACCGCGCTGGATCACGTTGCGGAAAACGAGATTCCCGATTACATCGCGGACGAGCCCATCGATCTGGACTTCGAACAGGAATAGCACCTCGCCATCATGATACGGAAATCGATCCGGAACTACCTGGACTACCTCAAGGTTTCGGGTATCGACGAAGTATTTATCGATAAAAGCATCTTCGAGCAGGCTCTGGATCAGAGCACGTCAACTCTCACGGGCGATCCGGGCGAGCTGCTGAAGCGGTTCGAAGCGGAGAACCGCGACTGCCGAAAGTGCGTGCTGTGCGAGCAGCGCAACAAATTCGTCTATGGCGGAGGGAATCCGCGTGCGAAGATGATGCTCATCGGTGAGGGCCCGGGCGGGAACGAAGACCGCATTGGCAAGCCGTTCGTCGGAGCCGCCGGGCAACTGCTGGACAAGATGCTGACCGCGATCAACATCAAGCGCGAAGAGATTTACATCGGCAACATGGTCAAGTGTCGTCCGCCAGGAAACCGCGATCCCAACCCGGAAGAGGTGGCGGCGTGCCGTCCGCTTCTGGATCAGCAGATCGACATCATCAAACCTCAGATCATCGTGCTGCTCGGACGCGTGGCGGCGCAGGCGCTCCTCGAAACCAGGGCCAGTCTCGGTTCGATGCGCGCCGGCGAACACGAGTATCGAGGCATCCGTACATTCGCCACTTATCACCCCGCCGCGTTGCTTCGCAATCCCGGACTGAAGAAGGCCGCATGGATCGACCTCCAGCGTATCCGGGACGTCTATAACACTTTGTAATATCAGGAGTCGTCATGCCCGAAAGAGTGGAACGCACCCTCCCTAAGGACCTCAACGCCGAAGCTGCCGTGCTTTCCGCTATGCTGATCGATCCATCCGCCGTTGCCAAGGCGATCGAGAAGCTGGGTGAAGAGCATTTTTACCACTCGCCGCACAAATATATCTTCCGCGCTATCAGCGAACTGTTCGAGGAAAACACCGAGATCGACGTCATCACGCTGATGAACCGGCTGGAGCGAACCGAGGTCAAGACCCGCAAGGGTACCGAGACCGCGAATCTGCTAGAAAAAGCCGGCGGAAAGCAGTACATCATCGAACTGTCCGACGTGGTACTCAGCGGCGCGAACATCGAATACCACGCCAACATCGTGCTGGACAAAGCGCTTCTTCGGATGCTGATCCAGAAGAGCACCGAGATCATCGAAAGCTCCTACAGCCAGGACATGCCGATCGATGACATCATCGACGGCGCGGAGCAGGCGATCTTCAGCATCGCCGAGCGCTCCAACCTGAAGTCGTTCATCAAGGTCACCGACATCATTCCCGAGACGCTCCAGAACATCGAAGACGTGGCAGCGAACAAGACCAACGTACTCGGCGTGCCCACCGGATTCTACGACCTCGACGCCAAGACGGGCGGCTTCCGCAAGGGGCAGTTCATCGTCCTTGCGGCTCGACCGGCGATGGGAAAGACCGCGCTCGCGCTCAATGTCGCTTTCAATGCGGCGGTGCATCACAACCTCAAGGTCGCGATCTTCACCATGGAGATGGCGTGCGAGGAAATCCTCATGCGTATGCTCTCCTCGAACTCCGAGGTCAGCATGGACAACATGCTCAAGGGCTTCGGCATGACCCAGGACAAGCTGCGCGAGATCACGCGCGTTGCCGACGCGTTTCACACCAAGGACATCTACATCGACGACACCGGCACCAACACCGCGCTCGATATCCGCGCCAAGTCCAGGCGCCTGAAGGCCGAACTGGGCGGTCTCGATCTGATCATCATCGACTACCTGCAATTGATGTCGTCCAAGCGAAACCGCGACAACCGGCAACAGGAAATTTCGGAGATATCCCGCGCGCTCAAGGTCCTCGCCAAGGAACTGGGGCTTCCCGTCATCGCGCTATCGCAGCTCAACCGTGGGCTGGAAAACCGCGACGACAAGAGGCCGCGACTCGCCGATCTGCGTGAGTCGGGCGCCATCGAGCAGGACGCCGATATCGTGATGTTCATCTACCGCGACGAGTATTACAACAAGGAATCGGAGGAGTTGGGCATCGCGGAAGTCATCATCGGCAAGAACCGCCACGGCGCCGTGGGAACCGTCAAGCTCGAATTCATCGGCGAAATCACCTGCTTCCGCAACTACGATCCACTCCGATGATCCTCACCTTTTTCGGCTGTATCGGCGCGTTCATGCTTTTCCTCGAATCGCTGATCGTCCACATCCCGAGATTGCCCAAACGCTGGTATCAGGTCACCACTCAGATCAAGCGCATGGGCTTCGATTCTATCTTGCTCATCACCGTGACATCCGGGTTTACCGGCATGGTCACCGCCGTGCAGGCGACCTACCAGACCAGTGGGTATATCCCGACCGAGTTGATCGGCGTGATGATCGGCAAATCGATGATGATCGAGCTGGCGCCGGTGCTGACCGCGCTGGTCCTCGCCGGACGCGTGGGGGCTTCCATCGCGGCGGAGATCGGCACCATGAGGGTCAGCGAGCAGCTCGACGCGCTGGAAACGCTCGCCGTCGATCCGGTCGATTTCCTCTATCTTCCGCGCGTGGTGGCCGGCATCGTCGTGCTGCCCATGCTTACGATCTATTCGAATTTTGTGGGAATCTTCTCCGGCTACCTGGTGGCGCGATTCCGTCACGGGGTCGGCTACTTCGAGTTTTTCAACAACATGCGCCGGATGTTCGATTCCTCCGACCTCTGGGGCGGACTGGTCAAAGCGCTGGTGTTTGGCTTCATCATCACTGCGATCGGGTGCTTTATCGGCTCCAGAACCGAAAACGGCGCCGAGGGCGTGGGCAGGGCATCGACGCTCACGGTTGTCTATACCTCGATCTTCATCTTGCTCATGGACTTCATTGTCGCGTCCATGCTGTTCGGAGGAATGTAATGTATAAAAACCTGGGTACGCAGAGCTCCGGCTCTGCATTCTCTCATTCTCTCGTAGCGCTCGACCTCCGGGCGAGCCTCCCCATTTCGGGCAGATACGGAGGCCTGCCCCTACTGAACCGCCAAGCTCCAGCTTGGCATTCTCTTGATGGAGGTTTGTCCATGAAAGATGCGGACGGGGACGTCCGCGTTCCATGGGGGAAGGGCAGATACGGAGGTCTGCCCCTACTGGACCGCCAAGCTCCAGCTTGGCATTCTCTTGATAGATGTTTGTCCATGAAAGATGCGGACGGGGACGTCCGCGTTCCATGGGGGAAGGGCAGACACAGAGGCCTGCCCCTACAGAAAGGATGGATCACGCTGTTTCTGATCGCAATCATGATTTTGGTGGCATCCTGCAAGAACGAATCGCAAGAGCAGCAGCAGGTGACCGAGCTAAAAATCCTTGCCACGAGAAAGTACGTCGAGACGCTCGGAGAACTGACCCGCGCCGAATTCGAGAAGAAGCACAAATGCACGGTCCGATTTCGCGTCACCGAAAACGCCGGCTCGATCCTGGACACGCTTCGGAACGAAAAGGATCGACCGAAGGCGGATATCGTCGTTGGGCTGGGTAACGTGTATCGCGAGATGATCCTCGCCGACAGCGTGCTGACACCCTTCGTCCCGGTGCGCGAATCTGCGGTGCCGGTCAAGCATCGGATCGATAAAGAGGGATATCTCACGCCCTATCAATACGCCTACGTGGGATTTATATACGATACAATGACGACACCGAATCCGCCGAAGACTTTCGGGCAGATCACCGACCACGACTGGAAAGATTCGTTTATCCTGCCCGATCCGTTCTGTACCAACGTCGGCAAGGGTTTCTATCGCCTGACCGCCGCGTTCGGCAACGTTTACGGATTCCCGAAAATCTGGCGCAGCATGAAGCCGAACGTGAAGATGCTGACCGACACGGAGGAGGAGGCGTACAATCGTTTTATGGCGGGAGAGGCGCGGATCGCGATGGTCGAACTGACACGGTTCGCGAAGCTCTATGCGGATGGTGACACGGGCCGCTACAAACTTTTTTCACTACAGGAAGGGAATTATCAAATCTATGAATGCGCTGGAGTGGTAAAGGGTGCTTCTCATCCCGATCTGGCGAAGCGCTATATCGAGTTCATGATGTCGAAGTCGTTTCAGGAGCGGATTCCTACGCATTCTTGGAACTTCCCGATTCACGAAAAGGTCGATCTGCCCGAGTCGTTCAAGGTTGTCGAAGTACCTGTGAAGGAATTTTCCGGCAAATGGGGAAGCGATCCCAACATGACCGAGGAGTACCTGCGCCGCAAGTGGGAGAAAGAGTGGCGGGATTGAGCCCGAGCTTCCACGTGGTGCTGTTCCGGCCCGAGATTCCATCCAACACGGGCAACATCGGCAGGTTGTGCCTGGGCATGAACGCGCGGCTTCACATCGTCAAGCCCATGCGCTTTCTGATAACCGACAAGTACCTCAAACGGGCGGGGCTCGACTACTGGAAAGAGCTGAATCCGGTGCTCCACGATTCGTTCGAGGAGTGTATTGCGCAATTTCCAGTTGACAGAATTTTCCTGTGTTCAACAAAATCAAAAACAGCTTACACCGCCTTCGACTACCGTCAGGGTGACGTATTCGTGTTCGGTCCGGAGACATCCGGGTTGCCGGAAGAACTGCTGGATGCGCATCGGGAGCGAACCATTCGCATTCCGATGACAGATTCCATCCGTTCCATCAATTTATCCAACAGTGTTGCCGTCGTGTTGTACGAAGCCTGGCATCAGACCGGTTTCGTCGGCGGCAAATAAGGAGGAAGCATGCTGCAAGGATCGTATGTAGCGCTGGTCACGCCTTTCAAGAAGGGCGCTGTCGATTACAACGCACTCGAGAACCTCATCGATTTTCATCTGAAAAGCGGTACCCACGGTATCCTTTTGAACGGGACCACGGGCGAATCTCCCGCGCTGGCGGGGGACGAGAAAGACCGCATGATCCGGTTCTGCGTACAGCGGATCAATGGACGCGTTCCCGTCATGCTGGGAACCGGGACCAACAATCTTGGGCATTCCATCTCGGCGACCGCGCGTGCGAAGGACTACGGCGTGCAGTACGCGCTGGTGATCACGCCCTACTACAACAAGCCCAATCAGGAGGGTCTCTACCGCTTCTTCAAGGCGGTACACGACCAGTCCGACATCCCCATCGTGATCTACAACGTGCCCGGCAGAACCGGCGTGAACATCGCGACGGAGACGATCCTGCGTCTGGCGAAGGATTGTCCGCGCATCGTCGGTCTGAAAGCGGCGAGCGGCGATCTGGTGAAGGCTTCCATCGTCGCGCGCGACGCGGGTGAGGATTTCTCCGTGATGTCGGGTGAGGACGCGCTCAACATGCCGCTCATGGCGTGCGGCGCGAAGGGCGTTATCTCGGTCACGGCGAACGTGATGCCACAGAGCGTGAGCCGGATGGCGGAGGCGTGCGCCAACGGAGATTTTGCGACGGCTCTGAAGCTGCATCGGGAGCTGATCGAAATCAACGCTGCGATGTTCTACGAGACGAATCCGATACCGGTCAAGACCGCGCTGGCGATGATGGGAATGATCGAAGATGAAATCAGGCTACCCCTGGCTCCGATGTCCGAAGCAAATCGAGACAGGCTGAAAAAGGTACTCGAAGACTATAAACTGATCTAAAGAAGAAGAAAAAATGGCGCGACGTTTTCACAACGACAAGACAAGCATCATATGCCCTCGAACAAGGCGTTTCGAGAGCATCTTCGTCTGCGCCGTCAATTGCCGCAAGAAGTGTCATATTTATAAATCCAATGTCGATATCAAAGCTTTGCTTGACTTTGTTGAAAACCATCCCGAATATGAACTCGCAGGAGAAATTATGGCAACGAAGAAGGTTGAAACGACCAGGAAGGAGAAGTTGTACTGGGTCGTGGAAGACGACAACCGGTTCACGGAAGTGAAAGAATCCGAACTCATGAACAACCCGGTCGAGTATCTCAAGAAGAAAATCTGGGATTGTCCGCCCAATCAGTACGAGCTGGTGATCTCGCTCAAGAAAAAGAAGAAATAACGGGAGTTATTATGAAAAAGTCCATCACGATTGCGCTGCTGGCATTTTTGCTTCTTCAGATCGGCGGTCTCATGGCGGTCGCTGCCGCGAGTCCGAAAGGCGAGGAAGACGTCGGTAAGCTTTATACGCTCAGCGGTAAACTGTTGAAGGAAAAAGACACGTGGCTTCTGCAATTGCCCAACAAGGCGAGGCTCGAACTGTCGCTTCCCAACGATGAATATATGCTGGAAGAGTACGATCTGAAGCTGGTCAAGTTCGATTTCATAGAAGTCACGGGATACTACGACGAGAACCTGTTTGTCGTGTCCATCGTGGTAAAGGACGGAACCGCCTACGAATTTTAGGGGTGTGACCGAAGCGGCTGATCGATGGACTACGTTTATTTACGACAGTGGGTCGAAGAACAGGACTTTTGGCAGTCGAAGCCGCTTCTGAGTGACATCCGACGGTTCGAAGACCAGTATCTCCTGACCTTCTCGAAGGCTAAGAGGGACTTGCAGATATCGCTTTTCTCCGGCAATCCGTTCTGCTTCACGATCCGTTCGGAGAGCTTGCCGTTCAAGCCAGCAACGGAGATCGCGCCGATTATTCATCGCTTGCAGCATTCGAGGCTGGGCGATATCACCATCAGTGAAACGGATCGCATCATCAATTTCCACTTCTTCCGCACCGCGATCGAGGGACAGCAGGAAGAGCTTATCCTCGTCGCCGAACTGATCCCGCGTTTCACCAACCTCATCCTGGTTCAGGATGGTATCATCTTCGATTCGCTACGACGATTCAGCTACGCCGAGAATCCGCATCGTCAGATTCTGCCCGGTGTGCCGTACGAACCACCTCCTGCCGGATTTTCGCAGCATGACACGACCGTTGATCTGACACTGATCGGTGAGAAATACTCTGATATCGACCGGTATCTACACGATTTTTATTACAAAAAGCAACTCGGCGAACGAGCCGACCGACTGAGAAACGACATCCTCAAAGCACTCCGGCGTGACCGGAAGAAGAAAGAGCGAAAGCTCGAGAAGCAGAAAAAGGAACTCGAGCAGTCCTCGAAGCTGACGGTCTTTCTGCAGTCCGGAGAGCTGCTCAAGGCCAACTACCACGCGCTGAAGAAGGGGCTGGAGTCGGTGACGCTCATCGACTATTACGATCCGGAGCAGAAGGAGATCGAAATCGCGCTGAAACCGGAGCTCTCGCCGCAGCAGAACATCGAGCGCTACCTGAAGAAGTACCGCAAGGCGAAAACCGGTGCGAAGGTGATTCAGGAGCAGATCGAGCATACGGAGTCCGAGATCGAAGAGCTGGAGCGCTGGATATTCGACATCGAGGACGAAAGCGATTACCTCGCGCTCAGGGATTTCTCGAAAAACGAGGTCTCGAAGCAGGATGGCAAGGCTCGACGCGCGCCCTACCGCAGGCTGAAGATTGACGACGGCTGGGAGATATTCGTCGGGCGCACATCCACCGAGAACGACCAACTGACCACCCGCTTCGCCAAGCCCTGGGACTGGTGGTTTCACAGCCGGATTTTCAAGGGTTCGCACGTGGTCTTGCGCAACTACAAGAAGAAGGAACCTCAGCCGGAGATCGTCAACCTCGCGGCGCGCATGGCGGCTTATTACAGCAAGGCGAAGAAGTCGAGCAACGTCCCGGTGGATATGACGCAAATTCGCTACATCCGCAAGCCGCGCGGCAGTGCGCCCGGGTTCGTTACCTACACCAACCAGAAGACGCTCTACGTCGATCCGCTCAGCATACGGGATGCAGCCGCGATGGTCGATGGGGGAGCGTCGTGAACATTTTTCATTCGCACGATCGGCAGGAGTTTGTCGCCACCGACAAGACCCTGATCCGCGAGGTCTTTCATTCACGCAATACCGGCATCGAAACGCCCTACAGCATCGCGCTGGCGTCGCTCGAAACGCATGCGGCGTCGGAGCCACACAGTCTGAGGACCTCCGACGAGGTATATATCATCGTGCAGGGCATGGGGCGTGTCCATGTCGCGGACGAGACGGAGGAGGTCTCCATCGGCGATATCGTGCACATCCCGAAGGGTGACTCGCAGTGGATCGAGAATATCTCCGACGAAACGCTGATCTTCTATTGCATCGTCTCTCCGCCGTGGAAGCGAGAGGATGAGAGACCCTCACCCTGACCCTCTCCCGTAAACGGGCGAGGGAACGGGATATCTGTAGCGCTCGACCTCTGTGAATTTGCTTGCAAATTCGAATCTTCATCTGTGAATTTGCTTGCAAATTCGAATCTTCATCTGTGAATTTGCTTGCAAATTCGAATCTTCATCTGTGAATTTGCTTGCAAATTCGAATCTTCATCTGTGAATTTGCTTGCAAATTCGAATCTTCAAAGGCGAGTATCCTTATAGCTCCTTCTCCTCCCGATACATCGGGACGGGAGAAGGCGGGGGATGAGGGTATAAGATAAGGAAACCTATGAAACAATCGATCGTACTGGTCAGCGGCGGCATGGACAGCCTGGTCACCGCCGCCATCGCGAAGCGCGACTCGGATCGTGTCTATTTTCTGCACGCCAACTACGGGCAACGCACCGAACGTAAAGAGAAAGAATTGTTCGAGAAGCTGTGCGAGCACTTTCAGCCGGGCGGCGCGAAGTCGGTGGATATCTCCTATCTGGCGGATATCGGTGGCTCGGCCCTGACCGATCCATCCATCGAGGTCAAAGATTTTTCACCCGGCGCCGATGGCATTCCCGACACCTACGTGCCGTTCCGCAACGCGCATTTGGTCTGCATCGCGGTGAGCTGGGCGGAGGTGATCGGCGTGGACAGCATCTACATCGGCGCGGTGGAAGAGGACTCCAGCGGTTACCCGGACTGCCGCGAGGAGTTTTATCGTAACCTTGGCATGGCAATCGAGTCCGGGACCAAAGATAATACGCACATCCGCATCGTGACGCCCGTGATCCACAAGACCAAGTCCGAAATCGTCAGGCTGGGCGTCGAGCTCGCGGTGCCGTTCGAACTGAGCTGGAGTTGTTATCGCGACAACGACATTGCCTGCGGAACCTGTGACAGTTGCCACCTGCGGCTGAAAGCATTCCGGGAAGCGAGTATGAAGGATCCGATAGAGTATAGGAAGCCCTCACCCTGACCACGAGAGACCCTTACCCTGTGCCTCTCAAAGTGTGATAAGGCATAGAGACCCTCACCCTGTCCCTCTCCCGCAAGCGGGCGAGGGGACGGCAATTGGTAGATGGTCATTCTTTATAGCTCCTTCTCCTCCCGATGCATCGGGACGGGAGAAGGCGGGGGATGAGGGTTACAATGTCTTCGTAGGCGGGGGATGAGGGTTACATAAGAGGATTCAGATGGTTAACAAGCATGTACTCAGTTTTGCACGAGATATGAGGAAGAAGCCGACGAAGGCGGAGCAGTACCTGTGGAAACACCTGAAAAACCGTTGTCTGGATGGATACAAGTTTCGCAGGCAACACCCGATCGAGACCTATATTGCTGACTTTGTCTGTGTTGAAAAAAATCTGGTTATTGAACTGGATGGTTTCCATCATCACGAAAGTTTCAACAGATTGCATGACGCTACTCGCACCGATTTCTTGCAAGACAGTGGTTTCCGTGTAGTACGATTTACTAATAAAGATGTATTGACGGATATCGACAATGTACTGAATAGTATATTGGATGTTTTGAGGGAGCCCTCTCCCTGACCACGAGAGACCCTTACCCTGTGCCTCTCAAAGTGTGATAAGGCATAGAGACCCTCACCCTGTCCCTCTCCCGCAAGCGGGCGAGGGGACGGCAATTGGTGGATGGTCTGTTCCTTATAGCTCCTTCTCCCGCTTGCGGGAGAAGGCGGGGGATGAGGGTTACAATGTCTTCGTAGGCGGGGGATGAGGGATATCATGTTTTGCGGGGGATGACGGTTTTAGTCTGCGTTTGAGGCTACAAGGAGGAATCATGCAGCACAACGACTACATGCAACGCGCCATGGATTTGGCGGAACAGGCGATCGGCCGGACATCGCCCAACCCGTTCGTGGGTGCGGTAATCGTCAGGAACGATGAAATCATCGGCGAGGGACACACACAGCCATGCGGAGAGGATCACGCCGAGGTGGTCGCGCTGAAAGAGGCGGGTAGAAAGGCTCGCGGCGCGGATATGTACGTCACGCTCGAACCTTGCTGCCACTGGGGCAGAACGCCGCCCTGCACCGACGCCATCATCAAGGCCGGCATCAAGCGCGTCTTCATCGGCATCGAAGACCCGAATCCGAAAGTCTGCGACCTCTCCGGCGACATCCTGCGCAAGGAAGGCATCGAGGTCACAACCGGTCTCATGCGGGACGCGATCCGCAGACAGCTCCGACCGTATCTGGTCTCCTCCGAACGCAAACGACCGTACATCACCCTGAAAATCGCCGCGTCGCTGGACGGACGCATCGCCGCGCAGGACGGTTCTTCCCGCTGGATCACCGGCGAGGAGTCACGCAAGCTCGTGCACCAAATGCGCAACCGCTCCGACTGCATCCTCACCGGCAGCGGAACCGTGCTCGCGGACGATCCCATGCTCAACGTACGGCTCGACGGCGACTGCGGTACCCCCGTGCGCGCCATCCTCGACCGCAGACTCCGCACGCTCTGCGAATCCCGGATTATCACCACCGCAGCCACGCAACCCACCTGGATTTTCACCGATCCGGGCACGCCGAACACTTTTTCCGACACCGCAGTCGAGCTTATCCCGCACAAATCGCTGCAAGACGTGTTCGCGTCCCTCTACGAGCGCGGCATCATGATGGTGATGGTGGAGGCCGGCCCCACGCTCGTCACCGCCCTGCTCCAGCAAGACCTCTGCGACCGCATCGTCATCTTCTACGGCAACACCCTCCTCGGCGGACCGCACACCTTCATCCAAAGCCCCCTCGCAGCTACGATCTCAAGCGCCAAACGCTGGACCGTGGAGAAGGTGGAGATGGTGGGCGAGGATGTGGTGGTGGAGATGATAGTATAATAATATTGTATAAAAACTACTGAACAGGAGGACGCAGTTGATACCCAAAAATACGAATTTGGATATGATAAGTGATCAAGGTGTATTTTGGACTCCTTCTAATCCGAATGTGAAAATGCCAGGATCTATAGAGCGAAAAGATACTAAGAGTCCTTTCCGTGTCAGTTTACAACGTCCTAGTACTCAAGCATATAAGGAAATCGAAGTCAATGAAATTCGGATTTTGCATGGGCAGACAGTTTTGCTTGGGAAAATCACGTTGATGGAAATTGAGCGTAAAGGATATCGAGAATGCAATAAAGGAATCCCGATATCGTATTTTGATGTGTACAGGTTGATCATTGGTGATAATATTGATGATAACGAATTTTGTGACCAAGCTATTAGAATTCGTCTTGAATATGAAGGAGTACAAGGCTGGTGTCCTATACGACGTTATTTGCTACAAAATTCTAGGTCAGCTGATAGAATTGGATTGAAAGGTTGGTTTAAGTCATTGAGAATGCTTTCACCCTTTGGAACGAAATGGAAGGAAAAAACGTTTGAGGAAAAGGAATGTGATATAATACTCCAAGCAGATATGTTATTTTCCAAGCATTTTCAGGATATGGTGTTCACCAAATATTGGGATATTCAAATTTCATTCATTTCTACATCATATAACGAAGTTGAAAGAACTATTAGGCACTTTTCAAATTTACTTGTTTTATGTTGGGGCTTGCCTGCAATTATCAAATGCTGTGAAATATTTAGGGAGGGAAAGGAAGGAATGCGTTTATTATCGCCTCAGTACACATGTACATTAGATAACATTGAGAATAGCTACCTGTATCCTATTCTATGGAAATCTTTTCTTCATCATAAAGGAAAGCTGATATCTTTATGGTTCGAGTTGGTTGAAAAAGCCGAGATGGTGGTGAGTATTCTGATAGAGCATTACTATACGAACTATGTTCAACATAATTCCGGCTTTTTAGCAATTTGTAGGGCTCTCGAAGCATATTATGCTGTAGCTGCGGATATAGAATCCCCGTTTAGAAATAATCCAAAAAAATGGAACACGATTGTTGATCAAATGATAAATGCGGTTAGGCAAGATATTGGGAAACAGAGGAATATCGACAGTCTTAGAAAACAATTGATTCATCTAAATGAGTTATCCCTTGAAGGAAAGCTTAACAGGCTTCGTAAAATCATTGGCAGTCGAATTGAGGGGAAAATTCGTTGTTCTGCGGATTCGATACATGATATTGTTTCTGTTCGTAATGATATGACACATAAGTGTTTAGCAGACCATAGCATAGATGTTTTTAAATTGTATTGCAAAGTCCACTTGTTCTTACTTGCTTGTATTTTAAAACATGTTGGTCTTGATGATGATGAAGTGCTCCACGCAATAGAAGTAAATAATGTATATCGTTATATTAAATAGGGCATTGGGTATATTTATCCCCATTTCCCCCTTGACAAAATCCACCCATCCTTACGCTATTTGCCCATGGAAACGATGAAAGCAACCTACGAAGGTATCAATTACTGTGTCCGGTGCGGTGGCGAGCTCGAAATACGAGCGGATCACGAGGGGCGCGAGCGTCCGCACTGCAAGAGCTGCGGCTGGGTCTTTTACAAGAACCCGATCCCGGCGGCTGTGTGCGTGGTGTTCGACGATGCGGACCGGCTGCTGTTGGTGCTGCGCAAGAACGAACCGAATCCCGGGTCGTGGGCGCTTCCCAGCGGCTACGTCGAGATCGACCAGACGCCGGAAGAGACCTCCGTGCGCGAGCTGCGTGAGGAGACCGGTCTGATCGGGCGCAACGAGCAACTTTTGGACTACTTCGTGGGGACATCGCCAATCTACCAGAGCATCATTTCGTTCGGCTTTCTGATGAAGGTCGAGGGAGGTCGGCTTCTTGCAGGGGATGACGCTGCAGAAGCCAGTTTCGTCCCGCTCCCGGAGCTACCGCCGATCCCCTTCGCGTCGCACCGCTACTACATCCAGCAGGCGCTGAAGATCAAGGGTCTGGCGTAAACAATTAGAGAAATCCTCACCCTTTCAAACTTCTGAATGTCCGAGTGAAACGAGGTCTCGTAGTATTTGCTTGCAAATACCAGAGGAACGAAGTGGAACCGAATGTTTGAAAGAGAGTAATTCCAACATTCAGATGAGTCTCGCAAGCTCGACACAATCGGAAGTTGGAATTGAGAGAGCCCTCACCCTGTCCCTCTCCCATCCCGATGCATCGGGAGGCGAGGGGACACCATGCTTCAGGTTGGTCATTCCTTTTAGCTCCGTCGCCCGCTTGCGGGAGAAGGCGGGGGATGAGGGTTTCAATAATCTCAGCTTGCGGGAGAGGATTAAAGTGAGGGTCTCTGAAAGGCGGGGATGAGGGTAAAAATAAATTGACCTGAACAAATAGATGTAATCATTGGCATACAAAGGAGTAATCGATGGACATCGACAAAATATATCAGCCTCAGACCAAAGAGAAAAAGTGGTATAAATACTGGATGGATAACGGTATGTTCACGCCGCGGATCGATCCGGACAAGAAGCCTTACACCATCCTGATCCCGCCGCCGAACGTGACCGGCATCCTGCACATGGGCCACGTGCTCAACAACACCTATCAGGACGTGATGGTGCGCTATCAGCGGATGACGGGACGTCCGACCCTCTGGCTGCCCGGTGTGGATCACGCCGGCATCGCCACCCAAAACGTGGTCGAGAAAGAACTCGCCAAAGAGGGCAAGACACGGTTCGACGTGGGCCGCGACAAGCTCGTGGAACGCATCTGGGAATGGAAGGAGCAGAAGGGCGGACGCATCATCGAGCAGCTCAAACAGCTCGGTGCCTCCTGCGACTGGTCCCGCGAGCGCTACACCATGGACGACGTGCTCTCGAAGGCCGTCCGAAAGGTGTTCGTGCACCTCTACGAGAAGGATTTGATCTACAAGGGCAACTACATCATCAACTGGTGTCCGCGCTGCAACACCGCGCTCTCCAACGACGAGGTGGATCACGAGGATGAGACCGGCAAACTGTGGCACCTCTGCTATCCGTTCAGCGACGGCAGCGACTTCGTGACCGTGGCTACCACGCGCCCCGAAACCATGCTAGGCGACGTCGCCGTGGCGGTGAACCCGAACGACGAGCGCTACAAGGACAAGATTGGTCAGACGGTTATTCTGCCGTTCATCGGACGCGAGATTCCCATCATCGCCGACGAATACGTCGATATGACGTTCGGCACCGGCTGCGTGAAGATCACCCCGGCGCATGACCCGAACGACTTCCTGATGGGTCAGCGGCATGGTCTGGAGCCGATCTTGGTGATGGACGACCACGGCATCATGAACGAAAACGCGGGTCCGGTGTTTGTGGGCAAGGATCGCTTTGAATGCCGCAGGATGATCGTCGAGCAGCTCCAGCAGCAACGCCTGCTCGCCAAGATCGAGGATCACCAGCACGCGGTGGGGCACTGCTACCGCTGCAACACCGTCATCGAGCCGTACCTGTCCGATCAGTGGTTCGTGCGCATGAAACCGCTGGGCGATCCCGCCATCGACGTGGTGAACAAGGGCGAGGTGAGATTCATCCCCGAGCGCTGGACGAAGGTCTATCTGCACTGGATGGAGAACATCCGCGACTGGTGCATCTCGCGCCAGATATGGTGGGGCCACCGCATCCCGGCCTGGTACTGCGAATGCGGCGAGATGATCGTCTCGGAAGAAGACCCGACCCACTGCCCGAAGTGCGGCAGCGATAAACTGCGTCAGGACGAAGACGTGCTCGACACCTGGTTCTCTTCGTGGCTCTGGCCCTTCTCGACGATGGGCTGGCCCGAGAAGACCGAAGACCTCGAGTACTTTCTGCCGACCAACCTGCTCATCACCGCGCCCGGCATCATCTACCTCTGGGTGGCGCGCATGATCATGTCCACACTGGAATTCACGGGCAAGATACCGTTCGACACCGTGTTCCTGCACGGGATGGTCCTGGACGAGCAGGGTCGGAAGATGAGCAAATCGCTGGGCAATTCGCCCGATCCGATCGACCTCATCGAGGAGTACGGCGCCGACGCACTCAGGTTCAGCATGATTTTCAACACGCCGCGCGGTCAGGACAGCTATTTCTCCGAGGGCGTGCTCGAGAACGGGCGCAACTTTGCCAACAAGATATGGAACGCCTACCGCTTCATCATGATGGGCGTGGAGAAGATCGACGGGATGCCCAATAAGGACGAACTCGAACTGGAGCTCGCCGACCGCTGGATTCTCTCGCGCCTCAGCGAGGTGACCAGGCTTGCGCGCGAGCACTTCGAGGCCGTGCGTTTCAACGACGCCGCGCAGCTCATCCAGGAATTTATCTGGAAGGAGTTCTGCTCGTGGTACCTCGAACTCAGCAAGGACCGCATTTACAGCGACGACAAGCCGAAGGCGCAACGCACCGCGAAATACATCCTGCTGCACGTGCTGGAGCAGTCCATGCGACTGTTGCACCCGCTGATGCCGTTCATCACCGAAGAGATATGGCAGAGTTTGAAATCGATGCTACCGCTGGAAGAAGAAGCGCTCATAATCGCGAAGTATCCGAGTCCCGAAGGACAGGTGCTCAATATCAATATAAACCTTGAGTTTGATAATGGAATTGATGTCAACGTTATTGATGCAATGAGGTGGATACAAGACTATACTTCTTCCATAAGAAATCTAAGAAAACAAGGCGGAATAAGTGAGGGAAAAAAAGGCGATGTTTCCATATATACTTCAAGCGTGAAAGTAGACGCTGTATTGGAGGATAGCAGTAGTTATATCTGCAAACTTGCGAAAGTAAACAAGTTGCAATTTGGGTCAATGATTCAGCGTCCAAGACCTTCATTTGCTGATGTTGTAGATGATAGTGAAATATATCTACATCTCAACGGTCTGGTGGATATCGACGGCGAGATCGCGCGGCTCGAAAAGCAGGAGCAGAAACTCGCGCAGGACCTCAAGCGCATCGAGGGCAAGCTGAACAACGAAAAGTTTACCTCCCGCGCACCCAAAGAGGTGGTCGATAAGGAGCGAGAAAAGTATGACGAGGTCAAGGTCACGCTCGACAAGACCCGGACTCTTCTGGATGATCTGAGATAATAATCGAACGATAGATGCAGGGGAGAGCGAAGGTTCTCCCCTTTTTTATCCCTTGGGTACACAGACGTCCACGTCTGTAACTCTCTCAGGTACACGGACGTCCACGTCTGTAACTCTCTCAGGTACACGGACGTTCTCGTCCGCATCTCTAATCTCAACAAAGGAGCCAACATGAGACTGGTAAAATTTTCCAGGATAACCGAAAAGGAATACACGGACTATAAGCGCGAACTGATGGCTTCGGGCGAGATGATCTCACCTTCGGTAGCGATCAAAGGAAACTGCACGTTTGAAGAAACGATGGCACAATGGCAAGCCGAAACATCGCGCGAGACCTGTCCGGATGGATGGGTGCCGGCGACGCTCTATTTCCTCGTGAACGATGCAGGACGTATCCTCGGAGCGATCCATTTCCGGCACGAGTTGAACGACTTCCTGAAGCACTTCGGTGGTCATATCGGATATGGCGTGCGAAAATCCGAGCGACGCAAAGGTTACGCCACCCTGATGCTGAAGATGATGCTCGATGTGGCGCGTGAGAAGGGCTACAAGCGCGTCTTCATCTCCTGTCACGACGACAACGTCGGCTCCGCGAAGACCATCGAGAACAACGGCGGAAAGTCCTACACCACCTCGACGCACGCGGGACGGCTGTTCAGGCAATATTGGGTGGAAGTGTAACGGAGCGCAGGCATCTCGTATCTCAGATGGAGCGCAGGCTTCCTGTATCCCTGCTGGAGCGCAGGCATCCCTGCCTGCTTCCTATTTTCTTATTGACAATATCCAGAGCGAATCCATTAATTATGTATGGAAAATCGAAAAGGATGGCATAGTCGAGGTTATTTACCTCATTACGATGTAGCGAATGTTTACCAATTCATTACAGTGCGCCTTTACGATTCAGTCCCGGATGATGTATTGGAGATATGGAGGCTGGAGAAGCAGTCCAAAGGATCGCAGGAAGACAGAAGCCTGGCCGAAGACTGTCTTGAAAAGTACGATGTTTCCAGCTATGGGTTTTGCGCATTCAATAACGATGAAATTGCTGGAATGTCTCAACAAGCGCTTCTTTATCATCACAACAAGAAGTATGAGCTTCTTGAGTGGTGCATTATGCCAAATCATATTCATGTATTGATTAAGACGAACGATCTGTTTCCGCTGTCTGAAATAGTTCATTCATGGAAATCGTTTATTGCAAGCAAGGCAAATCGGATTTTGGGGCGTTCGGGAAAGTTCTGGATGTCGGATTATTTCGATCGCTATATCAGGAATGACCAGCATTTTCACTCGACGATTGATTATATACGGAACAATCCTGTTAAGGCGAAACTTGTCGGAGTTGCCGGGGAATGGACGTGGTCGTCTATAAATTGGAAGTAGAGAGGCAGGCAGGGATGCCTGCGCTCCAGCAGGGATACAGGAAGCCTGCGCTCCATCTGAGATACGAGATGCCTGCGCTCCATTGGTATCGTGACACCAGAGCTCCATTCACATCAGAACTACATTGACAAATCAGCATCGAAACGGGATATGTGCTTTAACGTTATATTGTGTCATTCGGCATGATAAAGCTTGCGATGCCCGTAATCGTTGAATGCTGAATTTCACAATGATCATCGATGCATGTGAGCATAACCGATAAGGTAACATGGAGAAACCTGTGAAGAAGAAGATATACAACAAGCTGGTGAAGCACGCCGCGCAAAGGGCGGGATATTTCTGTCTGATCGATCCGGATCGGTTCGACGTAAACACGACGGTCGAAATGGCGGTCAGCTGCGCCGAAAACGGAGCTGACGCGCTCTTGATCGGCGGCAGTCTGATGATCCACGACAATTTCGAAAAATCGCTGAAGATGATTCGTCGGGCGGTCGATATCCCGGTTTTGATCTTTCCGGGTGTATTCAACTTCGTCTCGAAGCATGCCGACGCACTCTTGCTCTTGAGCATGGTTTCGAGTCGGAATCCGCAGATGCTGATCGGCGAGCAGGTTCGCGCGGCGCCGTTGATCCGCAGTTACAATATCGAGGTGATCGGAACCGGCTACATGGTGATCGACTCCGGGAAATTGACCTCGGTGCAGTACATGAGCCACAGCATTCCCATCCCGCGCAACAAGCCCGATATCGCGGTCGCGCACGCGCTCGCGGCGCAGTACCTCGGCATGCGTCTGATTTACATGGACGCCGGTAGTGGCGCGGATCAGCCGATGACGGCAGAGATGATCAAGGCGGTACGCGACGCTGTGGAAGTGCCGATTATCGTGGGGGGCGGAATCCGCACACCCGAAGCCGCCGTCGAACTCGCCCAGGCTGGCGCGGACTTCATCGTGACCGGCACGGTGCTCGAAGACGAGCAGGATACATCGCTGGTGCGGCAGTTCGCGGACGCCATCCACGGGATTACGCGATGATCGATATCCATACCCACATCCTTCCCGCTATCGATGACGGCTCGCCCGATCTCGATACATCCGTCAACACGGTTCGGATCGCGCAGGAAGCCGGTATCTCGGAGATCGTGCTGACCCCGCATTACTTGCGCGGAAGCTACGATAATCCGAGACCGAAGCTACTCGCGATTCTTCCCGAACTGGAAAAAGCGGTGGCGGAAGCGGGTATCGAGATGAAATTCCACATCGGTACCGAAGTGATGCTGGACAACAATATTCTGGACGATATCAGGAAGCACGACCTGCACCTCGCGGACACGAAATACGTGCTGGTCGAGTCGAGCATGAACGGCTTTCCGGGATTCTTCATCCAGGCGCTGTACGATCTCGTGCGCAACGGGTACAAGCCGATTCTGGCGCACCCCGAGCGCTACATGGACATCCAGACCAACATCGGCATGGCGGAAGACCTGCTCTACCGCAACGTCTATATGCAAGTCAACGCCGGAAGCCTCACCGGCGGTTACGGCAACAACGTCGAACGGACCGCCTGGGCACTGATCGAAAACGGCTTAGCCCACTTCCTCGCCTCCGACAACCACTGCCGCACACAAAACAACTCGATGCAGGACGCGGTCGAATTGATCAACGAGCGCTACGACGAATACACTTCGGAGCTGTTCACGAGAATCAATCCCGGAAAAATGCTTCGTGGCGAAGAGATCGACTACTTCTACCTCAGCACCGCCGAGGTGACGGACGACGATAAACGACACCCCGTTCGAAAGGTGCTGGACTTTTTATGGAAAAGGTAAAAAAGGTTCTGATCACCGGCGCGACCGGCTTTATTGGAAGACAGGTGGCGCAGCGGCTTGCGCCGCGCAAGCTTGATTTGACGGGTATTGTCCGTCCGGAGACATCGAGAAAGCGACTCGAGCCGCTCGAAGGCTTTATGACGCTCGCGAAGATCGACCTCTCGGACATCCCGGCGCTGAAGAAATTTTTGGCTGAGAACGAGTTTGACGCAATCCTGCACATCGGCGCGATCCGTGGCGGCAGGAGATTCCCGAAGAAGAAATACTACGCGGCGAACGTCCTGGCGACCGAGCAGCTCATGCTGGCGGCGTACCGGACGAAGGCGCGGTTCGTGTTCTGCTCCTCGGTGGGCGTGTTCGGCGCGATTCCGAACGAACTCCCTGCGAACGACCTGACGGAGCGGCAGCGCGACGGATATTATCACGAGACCAAGATCGAAGCCGAAGCCATCGTGCAGAAGATGGTGCTGGAGGGTCTGGACGGCTATATCATCCGCCCCTCGATCACCTACGGGCCGGGCGATTACGGCTTTCCATACACCCTGACCAAGCTGGTCGATAAGCGGATGCTTTTCCTGCCTAATCGCACTGTACGCATCCACCTGACCGACGTGAACATCCTCGCGGACGTATTCGCCAAGACTCTGGAGGCGCAGTTGACGCCCGGATCGGCGTACATCGTAGCGGACCGGCAGCCGGTGTCGTTATTGGAGCTTGCGGACGAGATTCACGAAAAGCTGCACGGTAAACCGTATCCCAGAAACCGGATCGTATCGGGGATGTGGTTCCGACTTGGCGAGCGGATTGCGAAATGGATGAAAAGCGACCTCTGGCTGGCACGGTTCCGCTTGATCTCCAGGTCGTGGTTCTACGATGTCGAGAATACGTACGAGGAATTCAACATCCGGCATCAACGCACGCTGGTCGGCTTCAAGTCGGTACTCGATTTTTACAGGAAGAAGTGATCATGGCGATACCGATTCTGCATTTCTGGAAAAAGTATTTTGAAGCGCCGGACGAGGGCCTCGGGTCTTCGTACGAGCGGATCATCCTGAACAAGAAGATGGAGCAGATTTGCCGTCTGTTCAAGGCCAAAACGGTTTTGGAAGCGCCTTCGTTCGGGTTTACCGGAACCTCCGGCATCAACAGCATGTCGCTGGCGCAATGCGGCTACGATGTGACGGTGCTGGATCACGAGCCGGAGCGGGTCGAACTGATAAAGAAGGTCTGGAGCGATGTCGGTCTGACCGCCGATATTCTTCTGGTCGAGGACTATATCGACCTGCCGTTCGAGGACGACACCTTCGACGTTTCGTGGAATTTCTCGGCGCTGTGGTTCGTGGAAGATATCGAAGTATTTCTGGAGAATCTGACCCGCGTGACGAAAAAGGCGATCGTGCTCTGTGTGCCGAACCGACTGGGGATCGGCTACCTGAGCCAGAAATACACGGGCAAAGACGATCTGAAAAAGTACCTGAAAGAAGACTATATCAAGCCGGCAGTATTTTTGAAAATCATGCAAGACTTGGGTTGGAAGAAGGTTGAAGGGAACTTCATCGACTGCCCGCCATGGCCTGATATCGGAATGCCCAAGGCGAAGTTTCTGCAAAAATTCGGGCTCGGATTCCTGGTGAACGAGGAGGTCAAGCCGGAGCCGTTGACAATATTGGATCATTACACCGGCACGGATCCTGATTTTGAAAGCAAGATGATGCGATACGCCTGGTTCGAAAACCAAATGCCGTGGCTGGTGAAGCGCTTCTGGGCGCACCATCGCTATGTCCTGTTTACGCAGGTGTGAAAAAAGTTGGATAATCAAGCAAGGAAGGATAAATTCTTACTATGAGCGAACACGTGGAATTGCTTAAAAAACTGGCAGCAACGAGAGAAAAGATCGAGAGCGAAATCGGAAAGATCATCGTCGGACAAAATCGTGTGATCGAGGAAATCCTGATCGCGCTGTTCGCGGGTGGACATTGCCTGATCGAGGGCGTGCCCGGACTGGCGAAGACCCTGATGGTCTCCACACTGGCACGGATTCTCGACCTCAAGTTCAACCGCATTCAGTTCACGCCCGACCTGATGCCCTCCGACATCACAGGAACCGATATCCTGGCGGAGAACAAGGCGGATGGCAAGCGATATTTCGAGTATATCAAAGGGCCGATCTTTTCGAATATCATCCTCGCGGACGAGATCAACCGAACGCCGCCCAAGACGCAGGCAGCGCTCCTTCAGGCGATGCAGGAATACCAGGTGACCGCCGGAAACCAGACGTTCGAGATCGAACGGCCGTTTCTGGTGCTTGCCACGCAGAACCCGATCGAGCAAGAGGGAACCTACCCGCTTCCGGAGGCGCAGCTCGACCGCTTCATGTTCAATATCAACATCGATTACCCGGATTTCGAAGAGGAAAAGGAGATCGTGCGTGCCACCACCTCCGTCGAGATGCCCGAGGTGCAACCTATGATGAACGGCGCGGAGATTCTCGCGATCCAGAAAGCGGTGCGCATTCTGCCTGTCAGCGAGCATGTGCTGGATTTTGCCGTGCGTCTTGCGCGTTCGACCAGACCAAAGAGCGAAGACGCGCCGGAGTTCATCCGACGGTGGGTCAACTGGGGCGCCGGACCGCGAGCTTCGCAATATCTGATCCTGGCGGCAAAGACCAGAGCCGCGTTGCAGAACCGACCGTCGCCTTCCGAGGAAGATGTGATTCGCGTGGCGGAGATCGTCTTGCAGCACCGCATCGTGATTTCCTTCACCGCCGAGGCGGAGGGACTGCGCGCCAGGGATGTCATCGAGAAGCTTATCGCTGAATTAAAAACCTGAAGTCAACTGGAGATCGATAGATGAATACGGTATTTCCAGAAAAATCGGTCATCGAGAAATCGCGTGTAATCACGAACAATCGTCTGCTGACGGATTCGCTGGACGCAATTCCCGTGCATATAGTCATTATTGACGAAAATCGATCGATTGTCTTTCTCAACCGATCCACGATGGACTATTTCGAGGTATCCGAAAGGCATAAGGTACTCGGTAATTATCTTGGTGAACTCATCAAGTGCACCAATGTCTATCATACGGAATACCGATGCGGAACAACGAATCATTGCCGGTTCTGCGGAGCGCTGAACTCGATCCTGGAGGGTCTTCAGGGCAAGCCGAATACCAAGGAGTGCCGCCTGCTCGTGCGAAAGGGCCATATCGTTGAAGCACTGAACCTGAACATTACAACCTCACCGATGATGATCGACGATATTCAGATGTTTATGCTCACCGTGGAGGATATCAGCGCGAAAGTACGCAAGCAGGCGCTCGAGCGTATCTTTTTTCACGATATCCTCAACACGGCATACGCGATCTCGTCGGGTCTCGATTTAATTCTGGATGACGAATCCGGAAAATACAGTATCGAGATCATGAAAGCGCTGCCATCGACCGCGCAACGTTTGATCGAGGAGATCGCCGATCAGCAGCAATTGATTCGTGCAGAGCAAAACGACCTCGAGGTTTCTCCCTGTTCTTTTGGAACGAAGAAAATCGTATTGGATGTTTTGAATCATGTCCGCAATTACCAGCGCTTTACCGACCGGAAGATCGTCATCGATCCGGCGTTCGAAGACGTCATGCTACAAACGGATTACACGCTTCTGGTGCGGATTCTCTTCAACATGATCAAGAACGCGCTGGAAGCCGGCAAAAGCGATGTTCGCATCAACTGCCGCAAAGTTGGAGAATCCACACGGCTTGATGTACACAATGACGAGGTGATACCGGATAAGGTTTTCTACCAGATGTTCCAGCCGTCCTTTTCCACCAAGGGATCGGGGCGCGGATTCGGGACCTACAGTATCAAGCTCCTGACCGAGCGATATCTGGATGGCGAGGTTGGCGTAACGAGCACCGAAGAGGAAGGAACCGCGTTTTTCATCTGTATTCCGAATCTCAAGTTCGATTTATCTAAAATATGATACCCGAGATGTCGATATAGGATACAGAGTACGTGTTGCCGGATATTCCGTATCCGGTCGTGAAGGATGTTTGAGATGAAACTTGTCATATTGCTGCTTCTCGCCCTGTTCATCATCAATATCGTGTTCGGCGATGGATTGATGGTGTTCAGGTTGTCGGAGGCGTTCCAGTACAGCTACATGCTCAAATATATCCTCACCGCGATCGGCTCGATCCTGTTCACCATTATTCTGATGTCGGTGCTCTTCGATTCGTTCAAACTTTTCAAACTGCCCACCGAAGACGAGGAAACCACAGAACCCGTAGCGCCCCTCGATAACAACCTGCCTGTCGCCCCCGAGGACGACCTCTTTATCGAAGACCTCGACTGATCCCCTGGCTACACAGACGTCCACGTCTGTATCTCTCTCTGGCCCGCCAAGCTCCTGCTTGGCATCTCCATCGTCTCCCACGGCTTATCCATCATATTTTTTCCTTGCACGATATTATTCGGCGAATAAACTGCGATTCCATAATGAAAATCCAACCGGAGTTATCATGAATCGCATCATCGTCACGGTGTTCCTCTCAATCCTCTGCTGCATTCTGACAGCGCAGAGTCTCGAAATCACCGACTTCGAGCGCATCGACAGCGACGTGTCCGCGCGCGTTACCGCATCGAAATTGGACAACTACGGCAAGCCCATGGCGCTATTCAAGATATCCACCGCGCTGACCGGCGTTTCCGTAACCGGTACCGGCTTGTGCGAGGTGGAGGCAAAGACCGGCGAACTGTGGGTGTATGTCAATGAGGGCACCTTCAACATCAAGGTCGCGGTGGAAGGCTACGAAAGACTTGTTTACAGACTGCCCGAGACCGCGAAGTCTGCGACTGTCTATCGCATGAAACTTCGTGGAGACCGGATCGACAAGCTGAACGTATTGTTCATCACGGAACCGGGCGACGCGGAAAAATGGCTGGACGACGAACTGCTTGGGACAGGAGACAGTTATATCGTCACGCCGGGTGAGTACACATTGCAGGTAAGGAAGCAGGGCTACAAATCTTACGTCACCACGATCATCGTCGATGAGAAGCATGTGCTTTTCCGGGATATCGTTCTGCCGACGGTAGAGCCGGTTCTGTTCACCGTCCGAAGCGTGCCCCAAGGAGCCGGAATCAGCATCGACAACGCGCCCTACGGTAATACCGACTGTCAGGTTCCGCTCTATCCGGGAACCTATCATCTGCGGCTGAATCTCGCCGGCTACGAACCGTGGGAGCGAGAGATCACCGTCACCGAATCCGGCAGCAACACGATCACCGGCAATCTCGTCAAGACGACATCAACACTTACGCTGAAAATCGTTCCCGCCAACGCCGAAGTGCTGATCAACAACGTGATCGAAAACAGGCGCATGCTGGAAAAGGGACCGGGTGCTTACAAGATCGAGGTGAGGAAGGATGGTTATGAGCCGGAAACCCGCATGATAACCATCGAGAAGGGAACGCCCCGCACCGAGACCTTTAGCCTCAAGCAGCAGACCGGGCGACTTACCTTCACCGTGAAGCCTATCGAAGCGCAAATCACCCTCAACAATGGCTACAAATGGCAGGGCGGCAAGATCAGGAGTCTTCCCGTGGGTCACTATACCGCGACTGCGACATGTGAAGGCTATGAGCAGACGCAGCAGGCGTTTCGCATTGATCACGGTGCCGAGACGAGGGTGGATATGGTGATGGAGGCTGTGGAAAAAAAAGACGATTCCCAACCTTTGCAGGATTCGGCAAATGAACTTGCCGATGGGCCAAAAGAGGTGAAGGCTCTCAAATCACATACAAGTCCAACAGGCATCGAGATGATCTTTGTCGAGGGTGGTACGTTCCAGATGGGATCGAATGAAGGTGAAGACGATGAGGGACCGGTGCACAGCGTAACAGTGCCATCGTTCTATATTGGAAAATTCGAACTGACGCAGATACAATGGGAAATTGTGATGGGGGATGGTCCTTCAGAATTTGCGGGAGATAATATGCCTATTAAAAAAATCTCGTGGTTTGATGCCGTGGAATTTTGTAACAAACTCAGCAGAAAAGAAGGATTGACACCATGCTATACTGGTAGCGGGGATAGAATACGATGCAACTTCGCAGCAAATGGTTATCGATTGCCAACGGAAGCGGAATGGGAGTATGCTGCGCGGGGAGGCAAGCGAAGTGAAGCCTTCAATTATTCTGGTAGCAATATGCTTGGTGATGTGGGCTGGTTTGGTAAAAACAGTGAAAACAAAACGCACGAGGTGGGGAGCAAGCTTGCCAATGAGCTTGGACTGTATGATATGAGCGGCAATGTGAGTGAATGGTGTTGGGATTGGTATAAGGAAGACTACTATACCGATAGTCCCTCAGCGAATCCCACAGGACCTAATATCGGCTCGCATCGTGTGAGGCGTGGAGGCTATTGGACCTTCAACGCGGACTGCTGTAAAGTTGCAAAACGAAGCTATGGTGCCCCGTTCTACGCCAGCAACTACGTTGGTTTCCGTGTGTGCAGAACGGCGGAGTGATTCAGACAGAGAGAGTGCCAAGCGCTTGGGGATTCGAATTTGCAAGCAAATTTACAGGAGCTCGGCGGACCACGGGGAAGAGAGATGCCGAGTTCTGGGGGATTCGATTTGTCAGACTACGTCTGAAAATCACAGGAGCTCGGCGGTCCATGAGAAAGGAAGGATGCGGACGGGGACGTCCGCGCTCCAATCAATACGGCAGGCTGCGGACGGGGCGGAGGTAGGCTTTCATGCCGGGTTCGAGCGGCGTGCGGGTGTAGTCGCTGTGGGACAGGTGCACCTGGATGATCTGGTGCATGGCATCGGTGAATTCGAGCTTGACCATCGAGCCGGCGGTGAGAACGCGCTGCGTCTGCACAGGAAGGACGTCCCGGATTCCGTGCGGATTGAGCAGCACTTCGATCTCGTAGGAGCGCACCAGCATTTTTTGCGATTTATCCTTCGAATGACCATGGAAAATCTTCTGCGATTCGTCGAACCGCCCGTGGAACACGTTGACATCTCCTAAAAACTGCATCACGAATTCGCTCGCGGGGTGGTGGAACACCTCGTCCGGCGCTCCGACCTGCTCGATTCTGCCCTGGTTCATCACCACGATCCGGTCCGACACTTCGAGCGCTTCCTCCTGATCGTGCGTCACGAAGATACTGGTCACATGCAGCTTGTCATGCAGATTGCGCAGCCATCGACGCAGCTCCGACCGCACCTTCGCGTCCAGCGCACCGAAAGGCTCGTCCAGCAGCAGCACTTCGGGCTGGATGGCAAGCGCTCTCGCCAGCGCGACACGCTGCCTCTGCCCGCCGGAAAGCTGCGAGGGCATCCGTTTCGCCATCGATTCAAGCTGGATCAGTTGCAGAAGCTCATTCACGCGATCGCGGATTTCCTTTTTCGATGGGCGCTCAGAGCGCTTCATGACCCGCAGACCGAAGGCGATATTCTCGAAGACGTTCATGTGCCGGAAGAGCGCGTAGTGCTGGAAGACGAATCCGACCTGCCGTTGACTCACCGGCTTTCCGGCGACGTCAGTGCCATGGAAGAGTATCTGCGACTCGGGATGCTCGTCCGGCAACTCGAGTCCCGCGACCAGTCGCAGGAGCGTTGTCTTACCCGAACCGGACGGGCCGAGCAGCGCGGTCAGCTCGCCCTTGTCGAAGGTGATGGATATGTCCTTCAGTGCTTGAAAGCGGTCGAATGTCTTCGTGATGTTCTTCAGTGCGATGCTCATGCCTTCTTCTCCTTCATTTTCCATTCGATGGAAGATTTGAAAACGATGGTCACCAGCGCCAGCAAAGCCAGCAGGGAGGCCACGGCGAACGCGGCGGTGAACTGGTATTCGTTGTAGAGGATTTCGGTGTGCAGCGGCAGGGTGTTCGTCTCGCCGCGGATGTGACCCGACACGATGGAGACGGCGCCGAACTCGCCCATGGCACGGGCGTTGCTCAGGATGACGCCATAGATCAGGCCCCATTTGATGTTGGGTAGTGTGACGCGCCAAAACGTCTTCCAGCCGCTTGCGCCGAGTGTGAGCGCCGCCTGCTCCTCTTCGCTTCCCTGCTCGGTCATCAGCGGGATCAGTTCGCGCGCGATGTAGGGGAATGTGACGAACAGCGTGGCGATGACGATGCCCGGGACGGCGAAGATGATCTGGATGTTGTTGCGCCCGAGCCAGGGGCCGAGCCAGCCGTGCGCGCCGAAGAGCAGCACGAAGACCAGTCCGGAGACCACCGGCGACACAGCGAAGGGGAGGTCGATCAGCGTGATGATCAAGTTACGTCCTCTGAAGCGGAATTTCGACAGCGACCACGCCGCCGCGAGACCGAACAGGATGTTCAAAGGCAGCGAGATGCCGGCGACCAGCAGCGTCATGCGGATCGCGGCAAAGGCGTCCGTGTCCGATACGCTCTTCAGCCACACCGCTACACCCTGACGGAACGCCTCGCCGAACACCACGACCAGCGGCAGGATCAGGAACGCGCCCAGGAAACCGAGCGTCAAGAGGACGACGGCGATATCGACGGTGAGCGGGGTACGGATGCCGGTGCGGACGTTCACGCGGTTCATGACGCCTCCTTCAGGCGTTTCCCGCTCCAGAACTGAATCAGGTTGATCGAGAAGATCAGGACGAACGATATCGCGAGCATTCCGAGCGCGATGGCGGTTGCGCCGGCGTAGTCGTACTGCTCAAGGCGCGTGATGATGAGGAGCGAGGTTATCTCGGTCTTCATGGGCATGTTTCCCGCGATGAACACCACCGATCCGTATTCGCCCAGCGCACGTGCCAGCGCCATGGTAAAGCCGGTCAGGAGCGACGGCATGATCATGGGCATCATGACGCTACGAAAAGTCCTCCAGCGGCTTGCACCGAGGCTGAGCGACGCCTCTTCGACCTCCTGATCGAGTTCCTCCAGCGCCGGCTGAACCGTGCGCACCACGAAGGGCAGTCCGATGAAAATCATGGCGATGGTGATGCCGATGGGGGTGAAGGCGACCTTGATCCCCGCGTCGAGGAGCGGTTTGCCGATCCATCCCGTGGGCGCGTAGATCGCGGTGAGGGCGATGCCGCTGACCGCCGTGGGCATGGCGAAAGGGAGGTCGATGATCGCGTCGATGATGCGTTTCCCCGGGAAGCGTACACGCACCAGAAACCACGCGATGACGATGCCGAAGAAGGCGTTCACCAGCGCCGCGACGAGCGCCGTTCCGAAGGTGAGCTTGAAGGAAGCGAGCACCCGTGCGTCGGTCAGGGTGCCCCAAATCCCTGCCCAGCCGATGCTGCCGCTCTTGACGGACAGTGCGGAGAGGGGCAACAGAACGATCAGTCCGAGGTACAGCAGCGTGTAGCCGAGGCTGAGTCCGAAACCGGGCAGGATGTTCTTCCGTCTCATTTTGCTACCTCTTGTCCGCCTTGTTCAGATAGATTTGATCGAAGACGCCGCCGTCCGCGAAATGCGTCTCCTGCGCCTTGTGCCAGCCGCCGAAAATCTGATCGACCGAGAAGGTCTCCACGTAGCGCAGGCGGCTGTTGTCAACCGGATCGGCGTATTCGGGGCGATAGGGGCGATAATAATGCTTGGCCACAATGCGCTGGCCGACCGGGGAATAGAGGTATTCCAGATAGGCTTGCGCGAGTTCGCGGGTGCCGTGCTCGTCCGCGTTTTTGTCGATCAGGGCGACCGGCGGTTCCGCCAGGATGCTGATCGAGGGGATGACGATCTCGTATTCGTCCGGGTCGAACTCATTGATCGCCAGGTAAGCTTCGTTTTCCCAAGTGAGGAGGACATCGCCGATCCCGCGCTGGATAAAGGTGGTTGTCGATCCACGCGCGCCGGTGTCGAGAACGGGAACGTGTTTGTAGAGTTCGGTTACGAATTCGCGCGCCTTTTGCTGCGCCGCTTGCTGCTCGTCCTTGTAGAACGGATTGTCCAGCTTGTAGAAGTCGCCCAGTTCGCGTTGCAGGAAGTAGCCCCAGGCCGCGAGGTAGTTCCAGCGCGCGCCGCCGGAGGTCTTCGGGTTGGGCGTGATCACCTCGACGCCATCTCCTACGAGGTCGTCCCAGTCGTGTATCTGCTTCGGGTTGCCCTTGCGCACCAGGAAGACAACCGTCGATGTGTAGGGACAGGAGCGGTTCGGGAGCCTCGACTGCCAATTATCAGGCAGCAGACCGGTCTTTTCGCTGATGGCGTCGATATCGTAGGAGAGCGCGAGGGTGACGATATCCGCGGGGAGACCGTCGATCACGCTCCGCGCCTGTTTTCCGGCTCCGCCGTGCGATTGTTTGATATTGGCTTTCTGGCCTGTCTCGGTATTCCAGTGCGCCGCGAACGCCTCGTTGAACTCCTGGTAGAACTCGCGCGTGGGATCGTAGGAGACATTCAGCATCTGGTTGGGGTTGTGGGATGAACCCTTGCAGGAAGTCAGTGCAATACAAATTATCGCGCTGATGATCAGTATCAATCTTTCAAATTTCATACTTGCCTCTTTTAATCACGACCTTATCGGTGTATATTATGTCCAAAAAAAATTTACACCCTATTATCGTCCGGACAATCGGGTTCCTTTAATTCTTCTTCGTTTACGGGATCAAAACCCGCCAGATCCTTGATGGTAACGCGATCCAGCATGTGGGCGATATGGTTTCGAATATCGAGGAAAAATCTTCTGAAATGACATGATTGTTCTTGAGAGCATTTTTCGTATTCACAGCTCGAGACGCAGGCGATGGGGGCCAGCATACTGTCGTAGAAGCGAACGACCTTGCCGATGGTGAGTTTCGCGGGATCGACCAGCAGGTGATAGCCGCCGTCGCGCCCCGGGACTCCCTTTACCCACCCGGCGTCTTTCAGGTCGAGCATGATGTGCTCCAGGAAGCGCTTGGGAATATCGTTTTCCTCGGCGATGTGACGGATGGAGAAGAGCTTCCCCGGCTCGATCGCCAGAAAAACGAGTGCCCTCAGCGCATAGTCCGTCTTTTTCGATATCTTCATTTCATCATCCTGCTTGTTGCCGACTTCTCATAAACGTGAAAACATCCGTTTATCGCACTTCTGTCAAGCATATTCACTTCGCGGAGTGTAACAAAATGGTTTGCGAAGCGCTATACGAACGAGAAATATTCGTTGACAGTAAAATGGCTCTCCAGCCTTTATATACGAAATGGAATCAGGAGTCGCATACATGACCAGACGCATATTAACAGTGGGAACGCTCTTTCTTCTCATCGCATTGCTCGCAAGCTGCGGCAACTGGATGTACAACTCGCCCAAGCCGCAGTTTCACGTTCAGGTGACCGACGGGAAATCCGGCAACAACTACGATCCGGAGCTGGACGATATCGAAGTCTATTTCAACGAGAAGCTGATCGGCGTCACCGAGAAGGGCGGATATCTGAAGCTGATTGACGCGCGAGACGAATTGGGTGACGATTTTCAGGAAATGCTCGCCGGAGACATGATCGAGCTCAAGAAGGGCGACTACTACGCGTTCAAGCGAGTTACCGCAGAAGACCTCGATAAGGGTAGAAAATACAAAAAAATCGATCTGGAAAACTTCGAAGTGATCGACAATGACGATGCTGCCAATTTCGTGCGCATCTTCATCGTGGAGAATTACACTGGTCTAACATTTTATCGTCAGCAATCATGAGACGATATCTCGGGATCATCCTCATCCTCGTTTCGATGCTCATCGTATCCTGCGATGATGCCACGGGAACGAGCACGGGCGATTCCGGTTACTTTTATCGGATCGGGCAGATAACCGTCGAAGGAACCACCTATCGAGCAGAAGTCGATCAGGACAAACTCTTCACGATGAACGACGAATACGGTCTGATGGTATTTGATTCTATGGAACCGCACGAGCTTGATCTGCTGGGATATTACACGAATGTCGCCTCCGATTTCGCGATTTCTGAAGACTACGCCTACATCGCCGGCGATGGAATCGAAGTCGTCGATCTGACCCGGTTTGACAATATCGAGCATATCTATAGTTTTTCCGGGACCAACGCGATGGACGTAATCGTACGCAATGATTACGCTTATGTAGCCGACGCAGATTTCGGTTTGCGGATACTGGATATCAGCGATCCATTTTACGTCTTCGAGGTTTCGAGCTATTTCTGGGGCTTCGAGACGACCCAGATCGAGATGAAGTGGCCTTACATTCTGGGTATTTACGATTCGGGGATGTGGATCATGCGCGTTGGCGATTCGCAAGAGATCGATCTTGTAGCCGACTTCGGAATATTCGATTCGAACGCGCTGGACGTTTACGGTAATTACGTCTTTATCGCGGGTGATACGCGCGTAACGGTGCTCGATATCAACGACGTTGCACATCCGCAAGAGGTGGGAATCTACAGTTTCTTCTCACCCGCGTACGATGTGGTCGCCACTTCGTCAAAGCTCTTTGTCGCCACCGGCTGGAACGGCGTAACCGCGCTGGACATCTCCGAGCCGTCGGAACCCGCGTTCATCGATACGTACTTGACGACCGGTTTCGCGTGGGCTCTCGATATCGATTTTGACATCATCTATGTAGCGTGTAGCGACGGAATTTCAATATTGCGATTTTGGTATTACTAAGCAATAATATATAGTATCGAAAACGGGTTGTCAATTTCACGGGGTGCTAGTCGGGAAACGGAGAGCCAATGGTCGATTTGTCTAACTGCAAGGTCTTGATCGTCGAAGATAGTGAAGCGATTGTCGAGTTGATGCGGGAAATCTTCGAAGCACGCACCGATTACCGGATTCTGGTCGCGAACGACGGGCAGGAAGCGCTGAACCGCATCGGCGAGGAAGAGATCGATTTGATCCTTCTGGATATCATGATGCCGGTTATGGACGGGTTCGAGGTTGCCCGGCGTGTGAAATCCAATCCCATGTACAAGCACATCCCCATCATCTTCATGACCGGTATCGCGGACGAGAATTTCATGGTGAAAGCCTTCTCTCTGGGCGGCATCGACTACGTGACCAAGCCGATGAACACGCGCGTTATGCTGGAGCGTGTCCGGGCGCAGTTGACCCTCAAGCGTACCCAGGATGAACTGAAGTACAAGAATCTGCTGCTCAAAGACCGCGAGATGCACCTCTCCGCGCTGGTCGAGGAAAAGACCCGCAAGAATCAGCAGATCACCATGGCGATGGTCTCCGCGCTGGAGAACGCCAACCACTACAACGACATGGACACCGGAAACCACATCCGGCGCGTGAGCCGCTATTCCTCGCTCCTGGCGAGTGAATACGGCTGCGACCACGATTTCGTCAGTCGCATCGAGCACTACGCGTCCCTTCACGACGTCGGCAAGGTCGGCATCCCCGATCATATCCTCAAGAAGCCCGGCCCGCTCACGAGAGAGGAGTTCCGGATCATCGAGCAGCACGTGGTCTATGGATTTGAGATGCTCAATACGCCGGCGGTCGATGATATGGCGAAGAACATCGTCCTCTACCACCACGAGCGCTGGGATGGCTCGGGCTATATCAAGAAGCTCAAGGGCGAGGAGATTCCGCTCGAAGCGAGAATCGTGTCGCTGGCAGACGTCTATGACGCGCTCTCGTTCAAGCGGGTCTATAAGGGTGCGTTCAACGAGCCGGAGATTGACGACTACTTCCGCCTCAGCTCGGGCTGCCACTTCGATCCGATGCTGGTGGAGCTCTTCTTCGACGTGAAATCCGAGCTGATCACGATCAAGGAAAATCTGGTTTGAGATTTGCACCAAAGGATTTGAAGCCGATTCTCAAGAAGGCCGGTCAGGCGATCGCGGATTACCGGCTGATCATGGAAGAAGATCGCATTCTGGTGGGCATTTCCGGCGGTAAGGATTCCTGGGCTCTGCTTTGCGCGCTGGTCGCACTCCAGAAGAAAGCGCCTGTCCGGTTCGAATTGCGCGCCGCGAAGGTCGATTATCCGCATACGGAAGAGGACAATAAGAGAATCGCCGATGCCTGCCGAACCATCCTCCCAGATTTCGATCTGATCGAGACCGATATCGGAGAGATTATCAAGCAGAATATCAACGACAAGTCGCATTGCGCCTTTTGCGCCCGCATGAGAAGAGGATTTCTGACCACCTACGCCGTGAAGAACGATTTTAATAAAATCGCGCTGGGCCACCACCGCGAGGATTTTAACGAGACGCTGCTGATGAACCTCTTTTTCTCCGGAACCATGGCGAGTATGCCGGTCAAATACATGGTCGAGCGTCAACTCGTCGAGGTGATCCGTCCGTTGGCTCTTACCGCCGAAGAAGATATCAAACAATTCATCATAAACTCCGGATTGCCCATAATCCACAACCGTTGCAGGTTTGCCGACGAGAATCAGCGTGCCCAGATGAAGTCGCTGATCGAAATGCTGTCGGAGACTTATCCCGAGATCAAGAACAGCCTCCTTGCGGCACAGACGAACGTGCTGCCATCGCACCTTCCGATCATCCCCGGACGATAGTCAACTTCCGAATGTGCCGCAGGCTCTTCTGAATGTTGATTTCATTTCTGCGCTTTCTGCATAACATTCGGAAGAACCGCAAGCGGTACATTCGGAAGTTATGCGGGGAGGTCACGCCCCAGGATGAACGCGGACGTCCTCGTCCGCATCTCTCTCTGGAACGCGGACGTCCTCGTCCGCATCGCTATTGTCGAGCGCTAAAAGAGATGTGGGAAGCCGAGCTGGAGCTCGGCGGACCAGGGAGAGGAAGCGCGCTCACGGGGATTCGATTTGTCAAACTTCGTTTGAAAATCACGGGAGGTCACACCCCAGGAGGAAAGCGGACGTCCTCGTCCGCATCACTATTGTCGAGCGCTAAAAGAGATGCGGGAAGCCGAGCTGGAGCTCGGCGGACCAGGGAGAGGAAGCGCGCTCACGGGGATTCGATTTGTCAAACTTCGTTTGAAAATCACAGGAGGTCACGCCCTGCAGGAACGTGGACGTCCTCGTCCGCATCTCTCTCTGGAACGCGGACGTCCTCGTCCGCATCGCTATTGTCGAGCGCTAAAAGAGATGTGGGAAGCCGAGCTGGAGCTCGGCGGACCAGGGAGAGGAAGCGCGCTCACGGGGATTCGATTTGTCAAACTTCGTTTGAAAATCACGGGAGGTCACGCCCTACAGGAGCGCGGACGTCCTCGTCCGCATCGCTGATTCTCCGTCGTAGGCGCCGATCTCCGAGCGGCGTTAAAAAATCAATGGACAATCGAGAATCCTGACGTACTATATACCTACAGAAATCGAAACAGGAGGTTACAATGTCTGTACTCGAAGCGCTCCACAAACGGAAATCGTACCGTAAACTCATACACGCCGAGATCGGCGACGATATCATAGAATCACTCGCGGAGGCGGCACAGCTCGCGCCGTCGTGCTTCAACAACCAACCCTGGCGATACGTCTTCGTGAAGGACGAAGCAGTGCTGGAGGAAATGAAATCCGTTTATTCGGACGGCAACGAGTGGTGCCATGACGCGTCGATGGTGGTGGCGGTGTTCAGCAAGAAGGAAGACGACTGCGTGATCCACGATCGGGAATACTATCTCTTCGATACGGGATTGAGTACCGGATTCCTGATGCTGCGGGCGACCGAACTCGGGCTTGTTGCGCATGCCATCGCGGGGTACAGCCCGAGGAAAGTGCGTAAACTGCTTGGAATCCCGGAGGAATACAATGTCATCGCGCTGATCTGCGTCGGCAGGAAGGCGAACCTCTCGGGTGATCCCGAAGAAGAGACGCGTGCACCGCGAAAGGATTTTGAGGAATTCGTTTTTATTGACAGGTATGTGCCGAACGACTGATATGATCGCAAGAACGTATCGGGAGTTTTTTGGTGAAATACAATTTCGATGAGATCATTGAACGGCGCGATACCGCGTCGATCAAATGGGATTTTGCGGACAAATTTGTCGGTGCAGGCGACGCGCTGCCGATGTGGGTCGCGGACATGGATTTCAAGTGTCCGCAGCCGGTTATCGACGCGCTGATCGAGCGCTCGAAGCATGGTGTTTTCGGCTATTCCGGTAGCACGGACGCCTTTTACAGCGCGATTATCAACTGGCTGAAGCGGCGTCACGGCTGGCAGGTCGAGAAAGAGTGGATATGCACCACGCCGGGGGTCGTCCCCGCGCTGGCATTCAGCGTCATGGCATACACGAAGCCCGGCGACCGCGTGCTGATCCAGACGCCGGTCTATCATCCGTTCTTCGACGTGATCGAGCTGAACGGTCGCGTGCTGGCCGAGAATCGGCTGGTCTGCCGCGACGGCAAATACTTCATGGACTTCGAGGATCTTGAGCGGAAGCTTCGGGATGGTGTCTCGATGGCGATTCTGTGTCACCCGCACAACCCCGTCGGGCGCGTGTGGGGCGAGGACGAACTGCGCCGTTTCAGCGAGCTCTGCCTGCAATACGACGTGCCGGTGATCTCCGACGACATCCACTCGGACATCGTTTTCACGCCCAATCGCTACACGCCGCTCGCGACCCTCGGTGACGACCACCTGCACAACACCGTCACCTGCTACGCGCCCAGCAAGACGTTTAATCTTGCTGGTCTGACCGCGTCCGTTATCGTTATTCCGGATCAGGCGATGCGCGAGAAATTCGTGGAAGTGCTCTTTCGTACCGGCGTCTATATTGGCAATCTGTACGGTGCGATCGGACTGGAGAAGGCATACGACGAGGGCGAGGAGTGGCTGGAGCAGTTACTCGAATACCTGAAGGACAATCTCGGCTTCATGCGGGAATTCCTGGCGGAGCACCTGCCGCAGATCGAATTGATCGAGCCGGAAGGAACCTATCTGGCTTGGCTGGACTGCCGTGCGCTGGGGCTTTCGGACGACGAGCTGAAAGCGCTGTGGTTTGAGAAGGCGAAAGTCGCGCCGGACCCGGGCACGAAATTCGGATATATCGGTAGCGGACATATGCGCATCAATTTCGCCTGTCCGAGGAAGGTCCTCGGAACCGCGCTGGACAGGTTCAAGCATGCAATCGAAGGTAACCGGACATGAACGATATTTTGAAGGAAATGCAGAACATGTTTCTGCGCTTCGACGAGAGCTCCGTGAGTAAACTGATCATCACTTTGTTGATCATTTTCTTACTGACGGTGATCCGGCTTATAATCAGCCGATTGCTGCTTTCCCGGATTTCCGATATCAAGCTGCGCTATCGCTGGCGGAAGACAGTATCGTATATCACCGTCTTTATCGGATTGATCCTGATCGGCAGGCAGTGGTTCGCTGGAATGCAGTCCCTGGCTACATTCTTCGGTTTGCTCTCCGCGGGTGTGGCAATCGCGCTAAAGGATTTCCTTGTCAACCTCGCCGGCTGGATATTCATCATCAGCCGTCAGCCGTTCAAGGTCGGCGACCGCATACAGATCGGCGATTTCGCCGGCGACGTGATCGATCAGGCGCCGTTCATGTTCACTATCCTCGAGATCGGAAATTGGGTACATGCCGACCAGAGCACCGGTCGCATGATCAACATCCCCAACGGCATGGTGTTCCAGTATCCGCTGTCCAACTACCAGAAGGGCTTTGACTATATCTGGAACGAGATACCCATCATTATCACCTTCGAAAGCAACTGGAAAAGGGCGAAGAAGATTCTCCTCGATATCGTGATGAACCATTCGAAGGATATCAGCAAGGATGTCGCGCGGCAAATCCACTCCGCCGCAAAGAAATATATGATCTTTTACAAGAATCTCACGCCGATCGTCTATACGTCGGTCGAGAACAGCGGGGTGCTCCTGACCATGCGCTACCTGTGCAAGGTCCGAAGTCGCAGAGGTACCACGGAAAAGCTATGGGAAAGCGTGCTGGAAGAGTTTTCCAAGTGCCCCGACATCGATCTCGCGTATCCCACCACGCGTTTCTACAACAATGTTTCCGAGGGTAAGCCGGGAGCCAAGGCATCGCCGAGTGAGCACGTCGAGCTTCCAGCCACGCCCGATACCGATGAATGATCCCGACTGATCTGCTGCACGTCTATCTGATCGTCCTGCCATCCGTGTTTTTCGCCGGGATCGTGGATTCCATTGCGGGCGGAGGCGGCTTGCTGACCGTTCCCGCATACCTCGCCGCCGGACTACCACCGCACCATGCGCTCGGAACCAACAAGTTCTCCTCCACGTTCGGTACGCTTTTCACGACGTTCCGCTACCTGAAACACGGCCTTATCGACATCCGTATCGCGCTGTTCAGCGCCGCGTTCGCCCTGATCGGATCGTTTGCCGGATCGCGCACGGTGCTGATCCTCGACCCGGGATTTCTGCGCTACATTCTGCTGGTCATGCTGCCCGTCGTGACCGTTCTCTACCTGATGAACCGCAAGCTCGGACACGAGAATCAATCTGCGGCGATCACGCGAAAGAGGAGGGTCCTGCTCGCCATGCTGGCGGGATTTGTCGTGGGTTTCTACGACGGATTCTTCGGACCCGGAACCGGCTCGTTTCTGATCCTTTTTTATACTGCGATGCTCCGATACGATTTCATCACCGCCAACGCCAACACCAAGGTGGTCAATCTCTCTTCCAACGTCGCCGCGCTGGTCTCGTTTCTGATCTCGGGAAAGGTTCTGTTCTACATCGGGATACCGGCCGTCGTCGCGGGGATTATGGGAAACGTGGTAGGCTCCAGCTTCGTACTCAAAAGGGGCGGGAAAGTGATTCGCCCGGTGTTCATTGCGGTGCTGGCAATGCTGTTCATCAAGATCGTCTGGGATACGTTCATCGCGAGCAACTGATACTTCGTGACCCACAGGTTTACGCCCACGGCAAGATAAACGATATTTAACGAGAAAATGAAGAACATATCTATGAATTTATAATCTAAAGTTCGCAAACAATTGCGGTAATAGCGCTAAAACTAATACATATGAAAGAAAATTGTTGACAGGGGTGGTGTTTTGATTAAAGATCGTACAGATACATTCGGGAGGAACCATGAGAAACCGAAGATCTTGTTGGATTTGCCCGTTTGGCGAATGCCTTGTGGTTGTATCGTTCTTTTTGCCCTGGATGGAGGTCTCTTGTTCCGAGCACATCGGGATAAGCGTCGGCGTCGAAGTGGGCGGTATGTACTGGTGTATATTCGGTCTGTCGATCATTGTCATGCTTGCGTGTTACTACTTCAGGAAACTCAGGCAATCGGAAAACGCGAAATTCTTAATTCTTGTCGGAACGCTTCTCAGCATGGCCATTTTCATCTACGAGTTCATCGATATTCATACCAGTTCAACGGTCAGTTTTTTCGGCTACGATCTACTGCGTGATGAGATCGATTTGCGCTATCTGTACGGCTATTTTTTGATGTTTGCGGGTCTCTTGATATCCCTTGCGGGTGCTTTCGCGTACGGAAGGAGTCACGGCGCGGTACGCTATTGGTGAAGATGAACGGCAGTCGGTTTACAGTGTGTCAATAATTTCCTGCGGCGAGAACTTGTATTCCTTGTTGCAGAAATGGCATTGCACGATCACCGGCTCATTCTTTTCGATCATTTCGTCGAGTTCCTTCCTGTCCAGCATCCTGATTGCGTTGAGGTACTTTTCGCGGTCGCATCCGCAATGGTATTGCACCGATACGCTGTCCATGAACAAGGGATCGAGGCCACTGAGGATGTGGTTCGAGATGATCTGCTGCACATCGATCCCCATATCGAGCACATCAGTGAAGTTCGGGAAGCGATTCAGATTTTCTTCGAGCTGCGCGATGGTCTCCTCTTCGGCGTCCGGCATGAGCTGCACGGTAAAGCCTCCGGCGCGCCGAACCGATCCGTCCGAGTCGAGCAGCACGCCGACGCCGACTGCCGTTCGCACCTGCTCGCTCTGTAGGAAGAAGTACGCCAGGTCGTCGCCGATCTCGCCGCTGATCAATTCCACTTCGCCGCTGTAGGAGCGTTCCATGCCGATATCGCGGATCACGCGCAGCATCCCGTTTCCGATAGCGCCGGCGACGTTGATGCCGCGACGGGTTGGCGATGTCTCTACCTTCGGATGATGGACGTAGCCCTTGACGTTGCCGTTTTTTCCCGCGATCGCCAGTGCACCGCCCAGCGGCCCGTCGCCATCCACGCGTAGTGTAACCGAATCCGTCTCACCCTTGAGGTCGATTCCGAGCATGACCGTGGCCGAGATCACGCGTCCGAAGAGTACCCTCGCCGTGATCGACAGCCCGTGCATCTCGCAGGCATGCCGCACCGTCTCTGTTGTATCGACCGCAAAAAACCGAATCTGCTTCTTCTTGTCTGTTCCGCGAATTGCCTTGTCCATAATCAACGATGCTCCTCACCGACAGAAAAGACGACGCGTCAAATTCTGTAAAGGAAATCTCCTCGAATCCGATCGATAAAATCATTGACAAACACCAATTGGAAATGGGATTCTTATAATAACCGAGGAGGTGTCTATGCATAAGCTTTACCATACACTGATTCTGCTGCTTGTTTCCGCATCGCTCTTTTGTCAACCCTGGGAGCGGGACGACGCTGTTTTCAATCCCAGCGGTATCCCCAGCCTGACCTTTTCACAGCCGCGATTCGCCGATCTGGACGACGACGGCGACTTTGACATGATCCTGGGCAGCACCAACGACGCACCGCTCTATTTCGAGAACACCGGCAGCGCCACGGCGGCGGCATTCGCACCGGGCGACGATCTGTTTGCGGAAGTTTCCTCGCTGGATGCAGAGATGGGCGTCTGCGTCGATATCGATAACGACGGCGATCTCGATCTGATCACCGGCGGTTACACCGGACTGCACCTTTATCGCAACATCGGCTCGGCGACGCAGCCGGAGTTCTCGCACGAAGACGGATTCTTCAGCGGTCTGAATGTGGGGCAAAATCCGGTGCCCGACCTCGCGGACTTCGACGACGACGGCGATCCGGACTTGGTGGTGGGTTTGAGTGAGGACGGCAGCGTTTTGCTCTACGAAAACACCGGCAACGCGCAACAGGCGATCTTCAGTCAATCCGACATGGAGCTCATCGCCGATATCGGGCTGTACGCCTACCCGGTCTTCGCGGACTTTGATCAGGACGGCGACGAGGACATCCTCTGCGGACGCGACAGCCACAATTTTAGCTACTTCGAGAATGCCGCCGGCGACTGGCAACAGAACGACGCGCTGTTCACAGGTCTGGGAAGCGATACCTACTGGAATTCGCCCGACCTGGTCGATCTGGACGGCGACGATGTATTCGACCTGATCTACGGCACCGCTTCGGGTCCGCTAGCCTATCACGTGAACAATGGTAGCGGAACAAGCCCCAGTTGGTCGGAAAACACCTCACTCTTCGGCGGTGTGCTCGACGTGGGCGGCGCCAGCAATCCGGTTTTCTGCGACTTCGACGGTGACGGCGATCTGGACATGATCAGTGGAAGCCAACTCGGCGACATCAAATATTTCGAGAACACCGGCAACGCGCAGAGTCCCGCCTGGCAGGAGGACAGCAGCTATTTCGCCAGCATCGACCACTCCATCTACGCAGCGGTCGCCATCGGCGATATCGACAATGACGGCGATGCCGACGCCATCGTGGGCGACTTGAGCGGAAACCTGTATTTCCACCGCAACGATGGTATGGGCTTTTCCGAGGAGACGGGCTTCTTTACCGGATTCTCCGTTTCCGGCTGGTCTGCGCCGCGACTTCTGGACATGGATGACGACGGCGATCTCGATATCGCGGTGGGCGGCGAGGACGGCGAGATGTCGTATCTCGAGAATCAGGGTACCGCGAGCGCACCGGACTGGGTCGAGATCGGCGGCTACTTCGGCACAATCGATGTGGGGTCGAACTGCGTGCCGTCCTTTGCGGATTTCGATGCCGACGGAGACTACGATTTCGCCGCCGGGAATCTCTTCGGCGATGTGACCTATTTCGAATATGGCATGGGCTGGGAGGAGGATTCCGCGATATTCGACGCGATGACGATGGATCAGAACGCCACCCCAGCGCTGGTCGATCTGGACGCGGACGGCGACTACGATCTGGTGGTCGGATGCTACGACGGAACGTTCAGCTACTGGCGAAACCTGATGTACAGTGGGGAGGTGCTCAATCCGCCGCGAAACCTCGCTGTGGAGATCGACGCCGATGTCGTCCTCACTTGGGATGAGCCTCTGGAGGGCAGCACGTCGCCGTTTGTCGGGTACTGCGTCTATCTCGATGGGGAAGAGGTGGCGGAGACGACGGCGCTTACCTGGACACCGACCGGACTCGAAGAGGGGCAGTCCTATACGGTCATGCTGACGGCGGTGTATCAGGCGGGGGAATCGCTGCCCGCGACAATCGGTTTCATCTACGCGCTCTACAATCCACCGGAGAACCTTACCTACGACCTCTCCAACGAGGCGATCGATCTTCACTGGGATGAGCCGCAGGGAAGCACCTACGACGTCGCAGGGTACCGCGTCTATGTCGATTACGAGCTTGTCGGGAGTCCGACGGAGCGCACATGGGCCATCGAGAATCCGCAGCACGAGCATACCTACATGGTTGCCGTCACCGCGATGTATCCGGGCGATATCGAGTCGGAAGCCGCTACCCGGGAGATATACTTCACCGGTTGCGAGGACATCGTCTCCGTGACGCGCGTGATCGGCAATTACCCGAATCCGTTCAACCCAACGACCGTGATCCGCTTCGACCTCGCGGGGAAGTCGAAGGTTTCGCTGGACATCTTCAACGCGAAAGGACAAAAAGTCACAACACTGCTGGACGGCATGCTTTCACCCGATTCGTATTCGATTCCGTGGGACGCGTCCGGACAGTCGAGCGGGATTTACCTTTACCGGCTGAAGATTGACGGGAAAACGTATATCCGAAAAATGGTGATGATAAAATAAATTCGGCTTTCGCGAAGCGAAAACGAATTCATCGAACGAAAGCATTTCGCGAAGCGAAATAGCGAAAGTGGAATATCATTTCCATATGTATTTTCGGCTTTCGCGAAGCGAAATCATGTTAGCGGAAAAAGAAAGCGGGAGTCAGGAGCACCATGGGAACGCGGACGTCCCCGTCCGCATCTCTTTTGGTACGCAGGCACCTGTAGGTATTGAAGAATGAAAAACCTGAACCTGCATCTCTCTCTCGGTCCGCCGAGCTCCAGCTCGGCATCCTTTTCTCTCGTAGCGCTCGACCTCGATAATTACAAGGAGTCAACATGAAAACAACGTTTATCGCGATGATATTATTGTCTGTCGCATTTCTCGGCGCGGCATCGCTCACCACGTGGGCGGACAGCACCGACGCCTTTTCGTCCGACCTGTACGATCGGATCAGCGAAAGGGGCAAGAATCTGATCTATTCGCCCTACAGCATTTCTTCCGCGCTGTCCATGACCTCCCTGGGCGCGCTGGGCGTCACCAGAGACGAAATGCAGTATGTGCTGCACTCGGGCGACGAGAACTACGACCAGCATTTCGGGGTCGTGATCCGGTCGCTGGAATCGGTGGGAAAATTCGGCAACGTGTCGCTCAACACCGCCAACTCGATCTGGGTGCAGAAGGGCTACCGACTCCGGCAGCGCTTCATCGACGCCAACCGCAAGTACTACAGCGCCGGGCTCTATTCGGTCGATTTCGCTGAAAATCCCGAGAAGGTGCGCAAGGAGATCAATGCGTGGATCGAGGAGCAGACGCAGGACAAGATCAAGGACATACTCGCCGAGAACGACCTGAGCAAGATAACGCGGCTGGTGCTGGCGAACGCGGTCTATTTCTACGGTCACTGGCTGCACGAATTCGATCCGGGCAAGACGAAGGATATGGGGTTCCATCCCATCGGAAAAGACGCGGTCGAGACGCCTTTCATGTATATCAAAGAGCGATTCCGGACGCGCAAAGACCGCGCTATGACCGCGCTAGAAATTCCGTATCTGGGCGAGGACGTCTCCATGATCATCATTCTACCCAACGAGCAGGACGGACTAACCGATATCGAAGGCCGGATCGACTACATGCGCGACTGGCTACCGGTGAAGGACGTCGATCCGACGCGCGAGATGGATATCTATATCCCGCGATTCAAGTTCGAGGTGTCGTTCGACCTTCGGGACGCGCTGATCGAGATGGGCATGGTGGCGGCGTTCTCCGATCAGGCGGACTTCCGCGAGATCGAACCGGAGGGCGAGCTCTTCATTTCCAGGGTCAAGCACAAGGCGTACATCGAGGTGAACGAAGCCGGTACCGAAGCTGCCTCTGCAACCGTGGTGGAAATGCGCATGAAAGCCGCTATGCCGCAAGAGACGCCGGAGTTCCGCGCCGACCATCCGTTTCTATTCGTGATCCGGCATAACCTCACCGGCGCGATTCTGTTCGTCGGTAAGATCGAAGACCCGACGGAATAGGAGATGCAGGCAGGGATGCCTGCGCTCCGGTAGAGGCTGACCTCCGTGTCTGCCCGTCTTGGAACACGGACGTCCTCGTCCGCATCTCTGTACCCCGGGAACGCGGACGTCCTCGTCCGCATCTTTGTACCCCGGGAACGCGGACGTCCTCGTCCGCATCTCTGTACCTCAGGAACGCGGACGTCCTCGTCCGCATCTTTGTACCCCAGGAACGCGGACGTCCTCGTCCGCATCTCTGAGAGAAAAAAAGAGGTAAGATCGATATTGGTCTGCTTGATTTGAAGATGATGCGAGAAGGATAAGGGAAAGCCGAGTTGGAACTCGGCGGACCAAGGAGATATGGGAAAGCCGAGCCGGAGCTCGGCGGTCCAAGGAGAGAAGGGAGAGCCGAGCTGGAACTCGGCGGTCCATAGGGATAAGAGATACAGACGTGGACGTCTGTGTACCCAGGGGCGCCGATCTCCGATCCCGTCTATCTCTCTTGTAGGCGCCGATCTCTGAGCGGCGTTCTCCAAGGGGTATGCCTATGGGGGGATTCGAATTCACAAGAAAATCGCTGCAGGATATAGCGAAAAAGAGATGCAGGCAGGGATGCCTGCGCTCCATAGGGATAAGAGATACAGACGTGGACGTCTGTGTACCCAGGGGCGCCGATCTCCGATCCCGTCTATCTCTCTTGTAGGCGCCGATCTCCGAGCGGCGGAAAACCGGAACAATATAGGAAAACCATGACAGAAAAACAGGCACAGAAGCGCATCGAAGAATTATTGGAAGAGATCGCGCATCACGAGTATCTCTACCGTCAGTTGAACGCGCCTGAGATCACCGATTTCGCGTTCGACGAGCTGGTCAACGAACTGAAGCAGCTCGAAAAGGACTTTCCGCAGTTTGTCAGCGCGGATTCACCGACGCAAAAGCTGGTCACGGACGTCGAGCCGGGCAGCCGCGTGATCCCGCATCTTGAGAGGATGTACTCGCTGGACAACGCCTACTCGCTGGAAGAGGCGGAGGCGTTCCTGCTAAAAATCGCGCAGACGAACGACGGCAAATTTCCGCGCGTATCGCTGGAAATGAAGCTGGACGGATTCAGTGTCAACCTCTTCTACGACAAGGGCATTCTGCAATACGCGACCACGCGCGGCGATGGTTTCGAAGGCGAGGACATCACCCGCAACGTGCGCACCATCGAGTCGATCCCGCAAAGAATCGATCATCCCGATCCGATCGAGGTGCGCGGTGAAATCTTCTTTCCCATCGCGGAATTCGAGCGGATCAACAGGATTCGGGAGGAGGATGGTCAACCCAGGTTTGCCAACCCGCGAAACGCAGCCGCCGGCACCATCAAGCTCAAGGACATCGGGATGGTGCGGGAACGAAAGCTGGCATGCATCGTCTATGCGACAGGCAGGTTCGATAAGCCCGATGTTGATTCGCAGGAAGGGCTGCTCAACTTTTTGAAGGGCAACGGATTCCCGGTCAGCGAACATACGGCCTTTACGGAAGATATCGAGGCCATTCGTGCGCACTGCGAGAAGTGGGACGGTGGTCGTTCAGAACTCGCATACGAGATCGACGGCATTGTGATCAAGACCGACTCCTTCTCTCTGCGCGAGGAACTCGGCTACACCTCGAAGAGCCCGAAATGGGCGTTTGCATACAAGTTCAAGGCGGAGGAGAAGGAGACGACGCTGCTGGACGTCTCGTTCAACGTGGGACGAACCGGTGCCGTGACGCCCGTCGCGCATCTGGAACCGATTTATATTTCCGGCTCGACCGTCTCCCGCGCTACCTTACACAACGAGGACGAGATCCAGCGGCTCGACGTTCATATCGGCGATACGGTGCGTATTATCAAGTCGGGCGAAATCATCCCGAAGATTCTGGAGGTGACGCGCCACGTCGAAGACGGAAAGCCGGTCGAATACCCGACGCACTGCCCCGCCTGTGGAGAGCCGCTCAAGAAGGAAGAAGCGATCACCTACTGCGTGAACGCCAATTGCCCGGCGCAGTTGCAGCGTCAGATCATCCACTTCGCGTCCCGTGACGCGATGGACATCGAGGGCATGGGCGAGAAGCTGGTGGAGCGTCTTCTGGAAGAAAACCTCATCCACAGCATCGAAGACATTTTTGGGCTCGATTACGAGAAGATTGCGCAGATGGATCGTCTGGGCGAGAAGTCGGCGGAAAACCTGAAAGCGGCGATCGAGAAGTCGAAAGAGCAGCCGTTCGACAAGGTGCTGTTCGCGCTCGGAATCCGGCATGTGGGCGCTCGAACCGCCAAGACGCTGGCACGGCATTTTCAGAATGTCCAAGCGCTTGCGGATACCGGCATCGAGGAGCTGGAGCAGGTCGGGGACATTGGCTCGATTATCGCGAAATCCATATACGACTACCTGCACGACCCGCGAAACCAAAAGCTGATCGAGTCGCTGAAGACTGCCGGACTAACCTTCGAAAGCAGCTATGAGCAGGTCGCAACCGCGCTTGCGGGTAAGAAATTCCTGTTCACCGGCGGTCTGGAGAACTACTCGCGCCAGGAAGCGCAGGAGATGGTCGAGAAACTCGGCGGTCAGGTGGTGTCTTCGGTCACGAAGAAGCTGGATTATCTGGTGGTGGGTGACAAGCCCGGCTCGAAGCTCAAGAAAGCGCAAGATATCGGAACGATCACCATCCTTACGGAAGACGAATGGCTGGATCTGATGGAAAGATTACGAGGAGAAGCAGGATGACGCAGAAGGATTATATTCTCAACCAGTATTATCAGGGAAAACACGAATTGCTTCAGGCGATCGACGGACTGACCGATGAGCAATTGCGAGCGATGCCTCTCGATCACTGGCCGATCGCGTGGGTCGTTCAGCACCTTTGTCTGGCGATCGATTATTTCATCATCCGTGGCAATACAGGTGAGATGATGCAGGGGTACGATGCGCGTTTCACGCATCAGCCACCGGAAAAACCGACTCCCTTGGATGTCTTTCCCCGGATCGAAGAGATGAAGAAGGGGTGGAGTGAATTGATGGACCGGGCGATCGAGATTATCGGGAATTTGAACGATGAAGAGATGGATGCGCCTTCGAAACATGAGAACCGGATGGTGGGGGCTCTTCCCATGGCGGAGATCATTCTGCTGATGGAATACCACCTGAACGTTCACCTGCGCAATATCTGGACAATAATCGGATTGCAGGGCATCGAAACCAAATGGGCGGAGCAGGGGAAATTCAAGTATATCTGAACTAATCGGAATTCTTTACCATCTTGTCAATCAACTTGCTTGATCCCGTGCCGCATCCCAAGATCGTTTTGAGGGTCTCGTCGCCTTTGGCTTCGATGGGATGGACGAACTTCTTCTCGACGTGGTAGATCATGCCGGAAGTGGGATTGGGTCCGGTGGGAACGAACACGGTAACCAGCCCGTTGGGGTGCTCGTCGGTGATGAAGCCGGTTGCGTAAGTGCCGTTTTCGAATATCTGAACAAGCGCCACCCGCGAGAAGAGGAATTTCCGTTCCCCGAAAAGCATGTTGATCGTCTCGGTGATCAGTTTGTAGCCTGGAAAGCGGTTGAAGACGTGCCGTTCGAGGAATCGATGCAAACGGGTACCGGAACGCGTCCTTACCGCGGCGCCGATCATGAAGCAGATGAAGAGGAATCCGACGATGACGATGAGGTAGGCGAGGGCTATCTCGAGTCGGGAATCGGTGCCCAGCAGACCCACGATCGGACGGATGATGTGCACCAGTTTGTTGATGATCCACACGATGATCCAAGTCGTGACCAGAAGCGGCAGCAGGACCAGGATTCCACCGATGAAGGAATTGATGATGAAGTTACGAAGCCGGTTCAATGGGTTTCATCCTCCTGTTCTTTGCGTATCTGCCGGATTTTCTTGTTGGTGAATCGTATGGCGATGGGGAAGAGGATGCCATAGGGCGCCCAGAGCAGATATTTATAGGGTGACTTGATAATCAAGAGCGCAGTGACGAACATGGTTGCAAAAATCCAGAAGTAGATCGACATCCGGATCATGAATCTACGTTCAGCCTTACTGTTCGCGTTGCGGATGCTCGCCCATGTTCCGATGATTCCGCCGATCACGCCGATCGCGGTACCGACAATCCCGCCGACAAGTCCCGGATGCATGGTCGCCTCCCCGTTCAGTCTGTGTACTCCGGCGAGAGTTTCTTCAGGATCGACGCCATGGTGTTGATCTCGGCGATCCGTTTTCGCAGAGCCATGAAGAGCAGGAGAAAGAGGATGCCCGTGGTGAATCCCGGCAGCCCCGTATAGAGAACCAGCGTGTCGTTGATCTCGCCGAAGAGCGAGAAGATGGTGGCAACAATGATCATTCCGCCGATAACGAGGAAGAGCCACGCGATGATTTGCATCGGTTTGGTCAAACGGCTCGAGCGAAGGATCGATTCCGCCATTTTACTTTCGGCTTCTGTGAGTTTCGAAGGCATAGAAACCTCCCTGTGAAATCGCATTAGAAGAACTCTTTCGAGCAGATTTCCTTGAATCTCAGATCATATACGGTGTAGCGATCGCCGGACTGCATCACGATCCGATCCGGGTACATCCAGATGTTGTCCGCGAAGAACGCGCTCCTGGACCCGAGTCGCTCGAAATTCAGATCGTAGGTCGTGAGATTGTCGCCGGTCTTGATCACGACGTACTGGTCGCGAAACCAGTATTCGTCCGCGTTGAAGATATTGAGTTTGCCAAGTTCCTCGAGCTGTGTGTTATAGAAAATGAGCTCGTGATCCTTGAGAGTTACGATGTAGAATTTCTCATACCAGAACTGCTCGACCATAAAGAAATCCTTCGATCCCAGCATCTGACAATTCATACTGAAAATCGAGATGACATCGTCTTCCTGGACAGCGTAGTAGTTCTCCGTCACCGTGACTTTTTCGATTTTGTTTATGGCGTTCAGCGGGTTGAGTATCATTGCTATCGTTGCGATCAGGAAAAGGATGGCGCTGTGCCTCTTCATGCATTCCTCCAGATTACTTCATGCATCGAGAAATATCCTGAGCGCTCAGGATTTGTCAATGAAAAGATGGTAAGCAAAAAAACGGCTCTGTTGCAAATTAAGTTTGTGAGTCGATTTTCTTCTGTAGGCGCCCAAGCAGTATTTACCCGCTTGATTAAAAAAGCGCTCCCCGAAATCGGGGAGCGGTAAGTATAGCTGAAACGGCTATCAGTCGGCAACTCCAACTGTGTAGAACTTGGCGACCGAGTCGTAGATCGCCAGCACGGAGTAGAATTCGAGATCGATAAAGATATTGCCGACATTGTATCCACCGGCCGGAGGCTGGATGGTGAGGGTCTTGTTGTTGTTGGACCAGCTCATCACCGGGGCGGGGTAGTCGCTGATATCGAGCACATTATCGACGTAGCCGATCATCACTTGCTCGGAAAAATTGATCACGATGCTCTGGTTGGGTGTAATCCGGTAGTATCCGTCGTACAGCTCCATGTTGGTGTCTTCGATCATGATGCCCGGCTGGGTAGTAAATTCTGTGACCCAGTTGAAGGCGTTGCCGTTGACGGTTCGGCAATCGACATAGAGGTCGTAGATGTGGTCGAGCAGCAGCGGTTCGTCCGGGTCGATCTGCACGTGGGTGCTGGAAATCCAGTTGATCAGGTTGATATCGACATAGCCGTTCGTCTGGTTGACGAGTGCGACCTCGAAAGTCTCAGGGTCGATGGCCTGGTCGAAGGTGAGTTCGATGGTGTTATCGATGGCGAAGTTGTCGAGGTTGCTTGCGATGACGTGCACGACCTCGTCAATTACATCGAGCAGGACGGGGTTCAGGTTCAGCACGCCCTGGACAACGGGATAGACATCGAATTCCTGTGCGCGGAAGGTGTGGACGCCGTCCGTCCAGGAGTCGATCCGCAGGCTGAATTCGGAGACGGAAGGCAGGCTGGCGAAGCTGAATGCGCCGGTGCTGTCCGTGTAGGTGCTGTAGAGACTGGGCGCGAGATCGAATATCCCGAGGTCCGCCGTGATGCGAATGCCGCTGAGGTCGTGGATTTCTTCGTTGTTGACGTATGCCATGATGGTGCCGTTAACAGTCGAATCCAGCGTATAGAGCCCTTTGTCGCGCGTGACCGAGTATTCGAAATCGTCTTCGGTTGGGAAATCGGAGATGCCGATGTCTTCCAGATTGGGAATGACGATGTTGGTCCTCGACACCGCGTAGCTGTTGTTGCCGGAGAAGGTGATTTCGTAGTTGCCGGACGGCAGATTGTAGATAGCGTAGTATCCGAGATCGTTCGTCTGGGTGGAATAGACGACACCCCGCACCGCGTAGGTGACGGTAACGCCGGCCAGGCGAGCGTTGTCGTTCGCATCCGACACGACGCCGCTGATGCTGCCGATGACACGGCCGTTGTTGTCGTTGCCCGGTTCGTTGTTGGTGGTGGTTGTCTCAGTGCAGGCGAAGAGCAGGCTCAGGACGACCAGTAACGAGAGCGCACGAAAGATTGACTTCATGGGACCTCCAGTGATTTTTTCCTAATAGTTTGCAGAGCGGGTCTTCTTGTCAAGCGGGTTCTTTCGGTCGAGGACTTATGCCGGTTACGAGGCAAGGAGATGCAGACCAGAGTTCTGCGTACCCAGGGGGGGAGATGCAGCCAGGGATGGCTGCGCTCCAGGGGGAGGAACGCGGACGTTCCCGTCCGCATTTTTATCTCCTGTCTCCTTATCTCACCTCGCCATCGCTTGATGGTAGGTGCGTGGCTTCTGCACAGCTCTTCTTGTCGCGGCGAGGTTTTTCACGCGGTTTTCGAAGTCTTCGTCGGAGGGGAAAGCATTGGTGATATAACGTGTTTGCAGCAGGACATCGCGTGCGAACCGTCCATGGATGTAGCACAGCTTGCTGAAATTGGCGTAGGTCTCGGTGGGTCGCTGGTTGATCAGGTTGATTCCGTTGTCCATCTGCCCTAAAAATTCGTCGATGAGCGCGGTTTTCTTATCCAGCGCGTTCATGTTGGTCAGGATACTGAAGGTGGGGTAGTAGCCGAATTCGTCGCTGAACCAGCACGCGATGTTGTAATATACCGCATAGCCCGTAATGCCGGGCGTCGTCGCGGAAAACGCGTCAATCACGCCGTCCTTGAAGTCGCCTACCATCTTCTTTTCGGACGAGTAGAGCCGGATATCCCAGCCAAGATTGTTCTTCTCGTTCAGCATCGTGGTCAGTTCCGCCAACTGACTGGACGCGATAGCGCCGACCGGTCGCCCCTTAAGTTCCTCGAGCGTTTCGATCGAGTGGGGCGAGACGATTCCACCACCGCCGCGCTGGAGCGGTTCGATGATGCCTGTCGCCCCGGATTCGTCCAGCATCGACCATGCGGCGGGGAGCGCAGCCAGATCGACAGAGCCCTTGCGCAGCGCTTCGAAGAGCTTCTCTTCGCTGGAATAGGTTCGGAACTGTACCTTCTCGACGTCGAAGAACTCCGCTTCCACCGCGAAGTGCATTGGGAAGGAGGCGATCTGGTTCTTCACCTCACCGATATAAAGGATATCTGGCTTGTTCCAGCAGCCGCCGAGTAGCAGAATCGCGACGATTGATAGAAGTATTGTCGTGCGCATGGCTTTCCCCGCTACCGATACACGATCATCTTGCCGGTCTTCTCTTTCGATTTGCCGGTGGTCGGGTCTTTGACCTTGATCTTGTAGATGTATGTGTTGTTGGCGATCCTGTCGCCGTCGTCGTCCCGTACATCCCAACGTATCTGGTTGTAGCCTACCTTGCAGTTGGAGCGTTCGATGGTCTTGATCTTCTTTCCGGTGATGGTGTAAACGCTTATCTTCGCTTCATAGAGCGTGAATGTTTCGGTCTCGTGCGAGATGACGAAGGTGAAATAAAAGTCCTCGTCGCCCTTGAAGGGATTGGGATAGGGAAGGATGTCGGAAAGGGCGATATCGCTGCCGGCATGCGAATCGGTCGAAACCTCGAAATCGATATGCTGCACGGAAGGCTCGTTGGCGTTGTCGAAGGCGATCAATTCCAGCGTGTGCAATCCTTTGGGGATGCCTTCCATCTGCCAGTTCAATTCGCCGCTGGTATAGGAATCGAGGTTGTAGGAGAATCCTTCGGTGGCATCGATGAACGAGGTCTCGTCGTCAACACGCACCAGAATCTTGTGCCCTGGCTTGCCGAGGATGTTCACGCCGGTGCTGTCCGAGATATCGGCAATCAACAATGGATCGGATGTAACGGCGTCCTCTTCCACGAAATCCCTGGAATCGAGCCACATCTCGATCTTGGGTGAGTCGAAATTGTCGATGATATCCGCCTGCGTGCTGAGCTTGAGCGGATAGAGGTAGGATATGCGTGAATCGTTACCGTTTTCGGTCATCGCGATCATGCGTCCCGCAGTTCCCCCCGTAATATCGTAAGGAACGATAAAGGATGCATCATAAGCGCCGTCTTCAACGGTTACCTGACCACGGAAAAGCGGGCTGGTCATCTCGGTCCAGGTGACGTCGGTGGTTTCGGTGGCGTAGTACAGGAATTCCGTTTCCGTGTCATAGACGCGTAGCGTGGTGACGCCCTCATTGATTTCGCTTAGGTCGTCGAAGTTGTAGTCGCCTTCGATTGTGACCGTCTGCAACGCTTTCAGGCTGTCCGGTTCGCCCTGAATGACGATATTTTCCTCGCGTGCCGGCGGTACGAGGCGCAGCACGGGGTCTCCCATGAGGATGTAGCGCTGGTTGTTGCCGCTGGTGCTGTTCGTGTTGCTGTTGGTCACCTTGGCATTCATGATGGATATACCCAGCGATCTGCGTGAATTGATCATGTTTTCCAGGAAATCTCCCATCAAGGCGGTATTGCTGTCTCCCGACGTTTCACAGCTAGCCGCGAGCGAGACCAGGGCGCCGCCGTTTTCGGCGAACAGCATTTCTTCGGCAAGCGAGTTGGTCTCATAGTTCTCGAATCGACCAACCGAGCAGGAGGCGGCGATGAACAGCGGCAGCTTGTCGCTGTTTTGCAGCAGCGGGATATCGCTGATGGTCAGGTATTTCTCGTCGCCCAGAACGTGCGGAGCGCCGTGGCCGGTATAGTAGAATACCAGAGCGCCTTCGTTCAGCTTGTCCACGACGAGATCGCGTACCTGAGGCTTGGCGCTGAAGGCGTCAAGCTCGTATTTGATCGCCATCACCTTGTCAACATAGACTGACGGGGAAATCTGTTCGGCGTTTTCCTGGGCGTTTTCGGTGTGGCTTATCTGGTTGATACTGCCGGAGTTATACTGGTCGTCTGCCAGGATGAGAACCTTGTTTTTCCAGAAGCCCTCGGTGGGATTCTCGAGATATTGCCGGACGCGTCCGATCATCAGTTCGAGATCGGCCAATGTTTGTGCGGGGTAGCGTCCGATCGCCATTTCGGGGTAGTTTGCACTGGTGAAATAGACAAAGAAGTCGTCGCTGGTGGTCGAGAGGATCTGAAACGCGATGAACCTGTTCTTGGGGATGCTGGAATTGGCAAAATTCCGCCAGTCGTACACACCGGCACCGAGGAAAACCGCGTAGGTCGGTGCGGTGTCCGGCTCGTCGAGACAACTGTGCTCGAGGAACATCTTCACACCGCACGGGTCTGCCATACCGCCGGAGAACTGGTCGAAGACCTCTTGCAACGACGCGATCTGGGTGTCGTACCCGTAGAAATCCTGGTAGATGCTCTTGAGCTCTTCGGCTCCGGATCGGAACTCCTCCGGCGTGATGATGATCACCTCACGGCTACCGTAGTTGGTGAGATCGACCGGATTGTAGAGCTCTACCACGTCGGGAGAATAGCAATCGCTGGTTGAGACGACGTACATGCGCGTGTCGGAGTTTCCGTTTCCCACAAACGCAAAGCCACCGGTCGTCTGGTAGATGGGGCGCAGTTTCACGTTGTCGAAATCATCGACCTCGAACGCCATCAGATTGCTCGAATATCCGCCGGTGAACGCGTATTCGACGTTGTCTCCGATATCGGGCGTGTCGGTATCGATTCGATATTGCCCCTCGCGCTTGATCAGGTTTTTATTGTATTCGACCTCGTAATAATCGAGAAGCATATTGGTGGAATTGGTGCGTGTCAGGCGCAGGATGAGTGCGTTGGTGCCGCTTTGGGCGAACGTTCCGTCGCCGTAGAATGTCCGGTAGTACGGCCCGTTCCAACTGTTGGACAAAACGCTGTTGTTGTTTACGAAGACGTCGAGCTGATGATGGTTGCCGCTTATACCTGCCACCGCGAGCTCGCGCAGCGTGATGCGAAACTTCTGTTCGTATTCCGTGGCGACGTCCGCGAGATTGAACGAGAAATCGTAGTCCGTGACTGACGATCCCTGGTATCCGAGTTGCTTGGAATACCAGTCGAAACCGTCGTCCTCGCGCCGGATCTTCTCTTCTTCGTAGCGATATTTCAAGCGGGTGGTCGTTCTCGAACTCGATATGCCATCGAGCGCGGTCGTGCTGATCCTCTCCGGTTCACTATCGCCATCGCCGAATGTCAGCCAGTAAACGCCAGCCTGGGAATAGGGATTGTAATAATGGTTGGTCTTGATCCTGAAATTGATGTCATAGTCGTCGCGGTCTCTTCCGTAGAAAAGGATGTAATCGCCCGGATCGAACGAGTGATCGGACTCTCCCTGTACATAGATCGGGATTTCCGCAAACTCGAGCCCATCGAAATTGTAGTCGGGATACATGACATCGCCGCCGGTTCCGAACAGACGAAGCTGCGTCGGATCGATCAGCCCGGTGCTGACGAACTGGTTGACCGTTTCGGACGATATTTTGAAAATGCCGTCTCTCTTGACCTCGATCCGCATCCAGATGGGGTACGCAGCGAAGTCCGCATACTCGACCTGGTCACGATCGGATGTCCTCCAGCCTTCCGCCTGGGACGGATTGAGAACGACGGACTGGAGCAGCTCGGAAGGTTTATACCGAAGTGATGTCTTAGCCGTATTTCCCTCATAGGTGAACCGGACTCGCAGCGTTTCCCGCACCGATAGCGTCTTGCTCTTGTGGTCGTAGGAGAATGGATTGACGCGGACGGTCACCGTCTGTACGTCGCGAAACGATCCCTTGTTGACGATCTCGACCAAAGGTCGCCGATCCTGGTTGTAGGCGTCTCTGTCCATGCTGTAGCTCTGTGTACTGACCTGATCCGCGCCCTGCTGGAACATCTTGGGGATCGGAACAAGAGGCATCTCGAGATCTACGATCTGGGCCTTGCGCGCTTCTGTGGAAAACCGTACCGATCCGCCCGGTGGAACCGCGATCATACGCGTGAAAAAGGGTATATTCGGCTCGCCTGCCTCATCGGGATGGGTCATCGATCCCACCTGAATCCGAGTGAAATCACCTTCCCGGCTGACGCTGTAAGAATCGAGCGTGAAATCGACGACGAGCTCTTTGTCGGTATCCGTTACAACGGTGACACCCGCGAACAGTCCGGTCGCAAATATCACGAAGATCAAGGTGAGTACTGCCTGTATGCTGCATTTCATTCGTTCCATCTCCTGTATCATCCTGATGACCTGTTTTCTGTTTAACGTCGTAGCAAAGTTATTGTTACGAGGTACAACGATATTCAGATCATGCGATTCGTGTCAAGCGGCAGATGCCAGAAGCGGCTTTTTCGTCGATTCTGACGCGTGAAACCAGTCCGAATGCATGGCTGCAAGCACAAGGGCTGTCATTCTCAACAGCCGGGTACGGAATGAATCGAAGGGAACAACTCACGGAGTATGAAGAGCAATCCTTTACAGAGTATTATGTTGCGTCAGGTTTATTTTGTGAATTTGGGGAACAATTTTTGCAATATTAATTTTCCGGCATACGAAGGAGGTCCCATGAAAAATTTGTTTTGCATGATTCTTCTGCTATCCACAGGATTCGTATTTGCGCAGGGCGTCGTGCCCGAAGGCTCCGGAACGCGGGAAGACCCATATCAGGTGCGATCGGTTGACAACCTCGAATGGATCAGTAGCACAACCGCGGCATGGAACAACCACTTTGTCCAGATTTGCGATATCGACGCAACCGAAACCCGGGCATGGAACGATGGCGCCGGCATGTTTCCCATCGGAAACAGCGACTTCGATTTCACCGGCTCCTACGACGGCGGTGGCTTCGAGATATCCAGCCTGACGATGAATCACCCGGAGGAGATCGATGTCGCGTTCTTCGGCTGGGTCTATGAAGCGACCATCACGAACATGGCGCTCACGGATTGCTTGATCCTTGGCGCTGCGAACGTGTCGGGGCTCGTCTCCTATGCCGCGTACAGCGAGATAACCAATTGCATGGTTTCCGGCGAAATCATCGCGACGAACAGTCACGCGTCTGGACTGATCTTCGAGACGCGGTGCAGCATAATCGAGGATTGCTATAGCGAAGCAACCATCACCGCGCCGGGCGGCAAGGTCGGAGGGCTGTTCTTTCTGGTGTACGATAACGATTATACGCGGAACTGCTATTACGATTACGAAACCGTGCTGATTAACGATGAGCATATCCTGCACTTCGGTGCGCTTCCGACCGATATGTATCGGGACTGGAAGGATAACGGGTTGACGCTCGATATCGACGACTATCTGACATCCAACGGCTCCGAATACCTGATCAACTCCTTCGACGACTTCAAGACGCTGCTCGCGTTCGGTACCCGCGAAAGCGCCTCGTTTTTGCTGACGGATGATCTCGATCTGTCCGATCAATCCAATTTCTGTATCCCGCAGTTGACATGTGACTTCGATGGGGGTTGTCACTCGGTCGAAGGTCTCAATCTCGACACGATGAATTTCGATGTGAGTCTCGGGTTGTTCTGTATCGCAAGCGACTGCTCGATATCCAATCTCGACATCACCGGCGCGTATATCCACGGGTGTAATTATTGTGGTGTGCTTGCTGGACTGGGATACGATCTGAACGTCTCTGACTGCGAGGTTGAAGGAGATGTCATCTGCCTGAACAACGGCGGTGGGCTTTGCGGTCAGATCGAAGGCTCGACGTTTGAAGATTGCCGTTTTGCCGGCAATGTAACCAGCACGTATCAAACCGGCGGACTTTTTGGCGTGGTGCGCACATCGCACATCTACGATTGCGAGGCGTGTGCGACTGTAACTGGTGACGGCAGTATCGCCGGTTTAGTCGGTATAATGATTTACAGCAGCAGCTTCACGCGCTGTATCTCGTATGGCGAAGTGCATTCGTACATTCATTTCGCCGGCGGAGCGTTCGGGCAGATGGGGGCGAACTGCTACTTCGATCAGTGCTTCTCGTATTCCAACGTCGAGGGCATCGATTACGTGGGCGGTTTCGGCGGCGACACCTCCGCACCGAATATCACCAACTGCTATGCCCATGGCGATGTCGAAGGCGAGAGGTATGTCGCTGGATTTATCGGGCAGGTCTTGCAATACGGCTCCTTCCTCGGTGAGATCGAAAACTGCTACTCGACAGGCTTCGTGCATGGCGATGACGACGCGGGTGGCTTCATCGGATTCGTTCAGGCTTGCGAAATTCACAACTGCTTCTGGGATATCGATACTTCGGACATGGAAATAAGCGCCGCCGGAACCGGCAAGTCAACCGAGGACATGAAGCTGATCGCAACCTACACGGACCTCGACACCAATGGACTTGATGAGGCGTGGGATTTCATCGGCAACCTGTACGATGACGAGGGCACCGAAGACATCTGGCAAATCAATTCGTGGTACTATGCGGGTTATCCGTACTTCACGTGGGACAATCCGATCGGTGTCGAAGATATGCAAGTCGTTCCGCCGGCCGCATCGACGATTCATAGCATCTACCCCAATCCCTTCAACCCCGAGACGACGATCTCGTTCAGCGTCGCGCCCGGCCAGACCGCAAGGCTCGAAATCTTCAACATCCGGGGACAGCGGGTGAAGAGCTTCGATCGTTTCAAGGCTGGTCAGCACGATGTGGTTTGGAGAGGAACGGACGACACACAGCGGCACGTCGCGAGCGGTGTCTATTTCTGCCGGCTTCGGACGGGCGATAATACGGAAGTACGAAAGCTCATGCTGCTGAAATAGGGTCATTTCGGCGCGTGCGGCATTCCACTCTGGGTGTTATATATCGCTTTGTGATTGCGGTTAGTGTCGAATTAGCAGTGCTGGAAATGGGATTTCAGACTATTCATACCTGACTTTCGACAATTGCCGGGTTTTAAAATGGCAAACCAGACTTGACAGATATTGTGTAATTTTAGATATGGTTGCACAATGTAAAGTCGTGCATGGTTTCGGCTGTACAGGCTACGTAATATAAGCTCAGAGGATTTGCGATGTCGAAGAATAAAGATGATCAAAAACATGAGGAACGCATCGATTTCTACGAGATGCGGCACCGTATGCATAGTCTGCGCGACCGTGACTACCGGACGCATAACAAGTCCGGCTGCATGATCTCGCTCATCACGATCCCCGTTCTTCTGATCGCTGTTCTTTCGCTAATTTTCGGTTCCTGATATCCTCCCCACTTCCATAGTCTTCTCCGATTGATACAGTAGGGTTATTCTTTACCTGTATCCCGTTTACCCGAATCACGGTGTCTCAGGTTCGCCATTGAGTCTTTGAGACCTTCATTACAGCGTGTGTAAAAAATAAACCTATTCCGGACTGCGCGAGGAAATGTCTTGACACCGAGAATTCAACGTCTAAAATAAATGCACCATGAGAAGAGCAGGGAGACAATGAACCGATATAGAATTTCCATATTCATTTTTATATTTATGATCGTCACGCTTGTCACAGCTCAGGATAGCATCGATAAGCTGATGGCCGATTACCATATCCGTTCCAATATCGACCGGATCAACCAGATTCTCGATCTCTCGGAGGTCTATATCCAGTCGGACCCCGCGAAGGCGATGATGCTTGCCGAGCAGGCCCTGAACCAGTCGAAGAAATTGACGAGCGGCGACGGCGAGGTCGGTGCTCTGTTGAATATCGGGCTGGCCAACTACTTCAAAGGCAACAGCATGAAGGCGATCGAGAACATCGATAAAGCCCGCGTAATCGCCCACGAACTGGAAGCATACCCAAATGAGGCTGTCCTGTACAGGTACCTCTCGATCATCTACGACGCGATGGGCGAGAAGGAACTGGCGATCGAGATGCGCATGCAGAGTGTATCGACCGAGGAGAAGGCGATCAAGAAGGACGCCATGCGCAAGGCGATCCAGTACGATTCCGTAGCGATTTCCCGCGCGCTCAGCGATACGTTCATGACGGAAGTCAGCAAAAAGAAGATGGACGTCCTGAAGGACAAGTACGAGTACGAATTGAAGCAGATCGAGGTGAAGACGGACAGCCTTCAGAAACAGGCGGAAGAAAAAAGCATCGAAATCGAGACGATCAAGCAGGAGAAGGAGAAGTCCGAAAACAGGATCAGCTTCCTGGTGCAAGAGGCGCAACTCAAAGAGATGGAGCTCTCCCGCCAGCGAAACATGCTCATGATGTTTATCATTATTATCGGCCTCGTCCTCATCCTATTCTTCGTCCTGCTCAGCATGTACCGTTTCAAGAACCGTGCCCTGCGCGACCTCCGCAACGCCAATATCGAGATCAGCCTCAAGAACGAAGAGCTGCTCAAGGCATACGAAAAGCTGGAACTGCTTGCCAGGACCGATCCGCTGACCCACCTCTCGAACCGCCGCGATATGATGGAGAAGATCGAGTACGAAAAACGGCGCTGCGATCGCTCCGGGAATTCGTTCGTCCTGACCATCGGCGATATCGACTTCTTCAAGTCCATCAACGACACCTACGGGCACGACGCGGGAGACTATGTGCTGACCGAGATTTCCGCGCTGATGACAACCATGCTCAGGAAGCAGGATATCGTGGGAAGATGGGGCGGCGAGGAATTTCTGCTGTTCTTTCCCGATACACCGCTCGAAGGTGGCAGGATTGCCGCCGACAAGGTGCGCCTTGCCATCGAGGAACACACGTTCGGGTTCAGCGGGGAAACGATCAGGGTGTCGATGACTTTCGGTGTCTGCGAGTACAACAAAGGCATGAAAATCGACGCCTGCCTGAAAAAGGCGGATCAAGCGCTCTATCGCGGAAAACAGAACGGAAGAAACCAGGTGCAACTAAGCCTGGACAAGCCACAGAATGCATAAGAATCGCTGACGGCATCCTGGAATTCGACGTGCTGTAGGGGCAATTCCTCCGTGGTTCCCTCTTCACGGTCCGCCAAGCTCCAGCTTGGCATTTCTCGTCTCCCTTGTCCGAATCAAGGATTTTGCGGTTGGAAGGATTAGCAGGATAGAGAAGAAATGCCGAGCTGGAGCTCGGCGGACCATGAGAGATGGAGAATGCCAAGCTGGAGCTCGGCGGTCCATGAGAGATGGAGAATGCCAAGCTGGAGCTTGGCGGACCATGAGAGCGAGCATCCTTTAACCAGATAACAATCAAGGACACACCTATGGACATGGAATTACGAAACGAAATCTGGCGGCACTTTCAACCGGTGCAAGAGATCAGTCTTGCGACGATTGACGGCGATCGACCGCGGGTGCGGCCGGTGGAGTTGATCCGGATCGATGAGCGGTTCTTCGTCGCGACCGGTACCGGCGAGTCCAAGACCCGGCAGATCGGGAAGAACGATCGTATCGAATTCTTCTTCCTGCTGCGCGGTGAAACCGGAAGCGGCTATGTCCGGGCAAGCGGCAGAGCGAGACTCCTGGACGACCGATCGATCAAGGCGAAGATTCTGGATATGGTGCCGGCCTTCTCGCACTATTTCAAGTCGGCAGACGATCCGTTCTACGCGCTGATCGAGCTGGTATTGGACGAGATCGAATACATGTCGGCGGGGAAGGACGACGTCAGGCGATTGAAGCTGTAAATCTCCTCGCCGTATTTCATCGCGAACTTTTTCATTGACAAATCCCGAGCGGGTAGTATCTTATTGCCAGCATGGACGCATGCTGATTATTCTCGCACTCCCAAACCATTCGAGTCGAACCGTCTGAATTACCACCAATAACAACAGGAGATGAATCATGATGGGAATCAGTGAAACTGCTCGAATGTCAGCCAACCTTTCCATGTCAATCGGACAGGCACAAGCATCGCAAATGGGTCTGGGAAAAACATCCGCACAGGGTCTGGCGGTCTCGAATCTGATGGACTCTTCAGGTGGAAACGCCTACAATCTGAGCATTGGCAACAACGCGCAACATCAAACCTACAATGCAAAGGGAACATTCGGAGCGGAAGTCGTCAACGCGACCCTGAACACCATGAACTCGGGTCAGTTCCGTGCCGGTGGATCGCAGGGCGCGAGCTACCAGTTCAACAAAGACGTTCTGGGCGCGTTCTTCGGAGGGTAATCAGCGGCCTTCCAGTTCCTCCAGCTTCTTCTTGATGGCTTTGACAAAGGCGTCCATCTGCGGCTCGAGGTCGATAAGTACCATCTTTGCCAGGCTGAGGTCGCTCTGCTTACCTGCCTTCTCCAGATCGAGGACGTTCCTCTTGATCTCGGGGAAGTTGAAGTAGTTCATAAAGCCTTTCATGCCGTGTGCCGCTCGATGCAGGGCTTTGGCATCGCCGTCGGACACGGCTTTGCGGATATCGCGCATGGCGAGCGGGAATTTTTTGGCGATCAGGCTGAAGGTCTTGGCGATTACCTTGACGTTGTCGCCGAGGCTCTCCTTGAGATAATCCATCTCGATGGTCAATTCGAGTTGCGGTTTTCCGGAATGGGTAGTCGATTGCGTCTGGTCAACGGTCTGCTCGCCGGACAGGAGGCGGCTTAACAGCTTCTGGAGCTCGGATATCTTGATTGGCTTCAGGATGACATCGTCCATGCCGGAGTCTTTGCACATCTGACGCTCGTCTTTGATCACGTCGGCGGTCATGGCCACGATCGGCGTGTGTCGTCCGGTGTCAGCTTCCATCTCGCGGATCGCCCGGGTCGCCTCCAGTCCGTCCATTTCGGGCATGTGGATATCCATGAGGATGACATCGAAGGTCTCCGTCTTGGACAGTTCCACCACTTCCTTTCCGTCATGTGCCGGTGTGACGGTGTGTCCTTCCGATTCGAGTATTTCGATGATGATATCCAGGTTGACGGGGTTGTCCTCCGCAAGCAGAACCTTGCACTGTATCTCCGGTATCGGACTCGTATCTTGGGTCGTTACGGAGAGGGGCTTGTGGAATGATTTCTCCGGCTTCGTGTCGTCCAGCAGTCCGTAGGAACGCTTCAGGGTGTTGAGCAGTTCCGTGCGCTTGAGCGGCAGACTCAGCATCTCGTTGATACCCGCGAACTGGTCCTCACCCATGAGAGCGCTCTGCTTGAATGAGAGCACGAGGAACACCTTCAATTCTGCCAGCTCGACGCGTTCTCGTATTTTCTCCACGATCTCAGTGCATCTTCCATCGAAATACTCGAGGATCAGTATATCGACCGCTTCGTCGGAACCGCTGTACGCGCTCAGCCCTTCCACGATGAGGTCGGGCGTGTTGATCACGGTGCAGTTGATGCCATAGAAGGTCAGCGTTTCCGTGATATACTTCTGGTTGATATCGTTTTGCATGGCGATCAGGGCATGAAGGCCCATCTTCTCGAACATCTCGATCTCCTTTTCGACGTTTTCGTCTTCGAAGGCCTTTATTTGTACGGTGAAGTGGAACGTGGTCCCCGCGCCGTATTCGCTCTCGACCCAGATATCGCCACCCATCATGTGGGTGAGTCTTTGTGAAATCGCAAGCCCCAGTCCGGTGCCGCCGTACTTGCGGGTCGTGGATTGCTCCGCCTGTTCATAGCTTTCGAACACCTTCTCGATGCGCTCGCGTTTGATCCCGATGCCCGTGTCTTCCACCGCGAAATGTAGGGTGTAGATATTGTTCTTTACGCTGTCGGCACGGCAAGAGATCGTGATGTGCCCCTTCTCGGTGAATTTGACTGCGTTGTTGCCCAGGTTGATCATGATCTGCTTCAACCGGTTGGGATCGCCGTAAAAATGATTCGGCACATCGGGCTTGATATAGGCGTAGAAATCAAGGTCTTTCTGCTGCGCCTTGAGCGAGAGCATGTCGGTGGTGGAGCTGAAGATTTCCTGCAGATCGAATTCGAGCTTCTCAAGCTTCAGATAGCCGGCCTCGATCTTCGAGATATCCAGGATATCGTTGATCAGGCTCAGGAGTGAATCGGCCGACGCTTTGATCACGTCCATGTAGCGCTGCTGACGCTGATCGATGCTGGTCTTTTCCAGCAGCGTGACCACCCCGATGATGCCGTTCATGGGTGTGCGTATCTCGTGGCTCATGTTCGCCAGAAACTCCGTCTTGGAAACGCTGGCGGATTCGGCTTCCTCTTTCGCTTTGAGGATATCGTGCTCACGACGCTTCATTTCCGTGACGTCCAGGAAAGTGCAGACGAATCCCGGTGAATCATCCCCGAGATTTACGCACCGCGATGTGAACTGCACGATGCGTCCATCCTCCAGAAGGATTTCGTTCGCGGTCGATTCGATGCTCTCCTCGAGCGTCAGCCGCACCCATTCCAGGAAGTCCTCTTTGTTCGAGACCTTTCCTGCAATGGCATTGACAATCAGATCGCACTTCGAGGTCTTCATGACCGATTTATCGATCTGCCAGATATCGACGAAATTCTTGTTGTAGAACGATACTTCCTTGCCGTCCGAAAGGATGATTCCATGATCCACCGTGTCGATGGCTGCCTGCAAAGCTTCGGAGGACTTGACCAGCTCCCGTTTGTGATGGTCGGCGTGTTCGATGCTTCGAACCATGATCAACTGCGTGCTTCTCTTCATATACTGTAGATTGCCGATCGTGAAGATCACGGGTATCTTGTTTTCCTTCGAATCGATCAGGAAGGTCTCGTATATCGGTAGATTCTGAGGATTCCACACGAGGGATTTATGGGACTCCTGCACCTCGATCCGCGACCGTTCCGACAAAACCGACGGCAGCGGTTTGCCCTTCAGCGTCTCGGCCTTGTAGCCGGTCAGCTCGCATATCTTGGGGTTGACCGATTCGATCATCCCGTCCTGTGCAATGATAACGCCGCTGTCGAAACGATCGAGACCAAGCTTGATGACGTTTGCCTGCTCCGTCTCGGTCGTGATATCCCGCACGATCACCACGGCGCCGTCGATGCGGTTGTTTTGGTCGAATACGGGATTGATATCGATCGAGTACCACCAGGTGCGGTTCTCCGTCTCGAATTTGTCTTCGATGAACAGGATCTGCTCGCGCCGTTCGATAACCTGTTCGACCTTTGCCTGAAGGATGCTTCCCGTATCACCGAGTAGTTGAATCAATGTTTTATCCTGTACCCGGGACTGCATAAAGTCTTGACCGTGGAACTGGAACCGGTTGCAGTACTGCATGTGCCCCTCCGGATCGAAGAACCATATCTGCGTGTCGATCTCGGAAAGAAGCATCTCGTTGCGGAAATCGAGTTTCCGCAGCTTCTCCTGAAGCTTGTCGTTCTCCGATTTCAACGATTGATTGCTGCTGATTGCTTCCGCGTGGTTTCGTTTCTCGCGCGCGAGGTTTCGGGTCAGCATCTGGTTCTGGGACTCATGGATTTCGATCTCTTTCGAAAGCCGGCGCCGGATGATCAGCATCAGTATCAGGAATAGAACCGTCAGGAGGAGGAATATCCCAAGCGCGATCTGAATCGCGAAGTGCGTATTCAGAATGATCTCTTTCACGTCAAATGGTTGTATCAGGTTCGAAAAATTCATGCACTAACCTCTGTATGTATTGCACTTAGAGAGATAAAGACTTCGATGGGTGGCAAATTGATCTCCCAAGACACGGTCCCTGCTAAATCATTTCGCCGATTTACATTATAAAATCTATGGGCATCTCGTGATGCGGCAAATTTAATCTTTCACGTCTGAGGGGCAGGATCATCTATTCCAGAATGACTGCAGAACGTTCATGAAGATCGCGTTATCGTTTTCGTTGCTGACGGTCACACGCAGCTTGTCTCCCAAGAGTGCGTGCGAGCCGTACATCCTTACGGCGACATGGTTTTCTTTATAATACTCGAAGAGCGGTTTCGCGTGACTTCCGGCGGAAAACAGGATAAAATTGGTCGCGGAAGGATAGGCATGCAGTTGCTCGTAGCCGTTCAGCGTGTCGATCATCCGGTTGCGGTCTTCGATGATCTGCCGGTTGTAGCGCAGGAAGGGCTCCCGATTCTCCAGGATGGTCAGCGCGAAAGCCTGAATCATGATGCTCATGTGGAAAAAGGTCATCACCTTCTTGATCTCGTGCATGTTTGCCGGTGAAGAAAACATATATCCGAAGCGCAGTCCCGAGGTGCCGAATCCCTTCGAGAAGGTACGGATGATGACCAGATTGGGGTACTTCTCGATAAACGGCGCGTAGGTGCGACCGGAGAATTCGTGGTACGCCTCGTCGATGAGGATCAGCTTGTCGGTGGAGGAGAGGATCCTGTGGACTTTTTCATCGTCCAGAAGGTTGCCGGTGGGGTTGTTCGGTGTGCAGAGGATGCCCATCCGGCAATCGGGGTGATCCATCAATCTGAGAAACTCTTTCTCGTCGAAGTCGAAACGTTCGTCCAACTGCGTGAAGCGCGTCCCCATGCCCACAGCGCGCGTGTAGGTGATGTAGTCGCCATACGTGGGCGCGATGGAGACCGCGTGCGTGTCGAAAGATTCCCGTATGGATGTGAAGAGGTAGTAGAGCATCTCGTCCGCGCCGTTTCCGAATTCGAAGCATTCGGGTGTCAGCCCGTGTCCGACGTAATCCGCTAGCGCTTTTTTCAGCTCATCGGTCACATCCGAGAAATATCGGTTCAGGTGAATATCTTCCATCTTGCGCAGGAATTTCTCGTGAATTGCCTGGAACGGGTCCATTGCGCTTTCGTTCAGGCACATCATTACATCCCGCTTGGGGACTGATACGACTGGCAGTTTTCTATGTTCAAGATCGTGACGAAACCGGTACATTGACTCTCTCCGATTAATTTCCTAAAATGTGTATGAGATTCCGTGAATGTCAATAGAAAAGTCTCGTTCAACGATGTTTAATTGCTTTTATTGCGATGATCTCGAAAATCCGAGTTATTCGCCAATAGCGCGCCGGGGATTGACTTCGTAACAGATGTCTCCGACACCGAGCGGATTACGAAAATATTTATTCTTGTAAAAATAAGTGGACAGAAAAATGCGGTTTATTTTACTGTGTTTGCGATCTTTGAAAAGCGGGATATCGTAGATCTCCAGGAGCCTATAGTCTTTCATCGGTAATTGCCGCGTACACTGCAATTTGCCTTTTGAAATTTTTCTATAGTCATCCTGCGAATCACCCAGATACTTACCCTACAAGGAGACTACGAATGAGTCAAAAACTGTATGTCGGCAACTTACCGTACCAAACAACTGAAGAAGAAATTCAGGAAATGTTTGAGCAATACGGAACCGTCGAATCTGTAAAACTCATTGTCGATCGTGAAACCGGCAAGAAAAAAGGCTATGGTTTTCTCGAGATGGACGATGAGGGTGCGCAGGCCGCAATTACCGCACTGAACGATTCAATGTTCGGTGGAAGAAATCTCAAAGTTGACAGTGCACGTGAACGAGCGCCTCGCCCGAGAAACTCGTTTCAGCACCGTTATTAATTAACCCAACAACGGTATCCCGCTTAGATCTTAACCTCAACATATCGGAATCCAACCGTATAGTCGTTATCCTTAATCCCGTTCAGAAGCTCCACGTATTTTCGCTCCTGCCAAGCATCCGCGATACCGCCCGTCTTGTAATCCACGATCAGGATTTTCTTTCTCGCATCGTCGATCAACAACCGGTCGATTCGATATTCCCTATCTTCGTCGTCGAAGACGGAAATCTCGTTGAAGACGCGGCTCCACTCTGTTGAGAAGATGTCCGGATGCTCTTTAGTCCATAGCTTCAAACAACCCAGAATCTCTTCGATCCGGCTAGCGGAATACATACCGCCGAAATCACGATACGCGGCTTCACGCGCGGCGTCGAATTCCTCCACGGCACCCGTTTTCACCAAGGAAAGGCACAGGTGGACCAACTCGCCCTTGAAGATCGAATCGCCTTTGTAAGCCTGGATCAGGAGGTGCGCGTTCTCCGGATCTGCCACCTTTCTCTCTCGAAACGCATTCTTCGGCTCGATATGCTTCATGATCGACGGCACATCGTAATCCGCGACATTGCTGTCGGGCTCCTCGACAACCTCAGTCTGCATAACCGATCCGACGCGATAGATGCCATTCTCGTCAAGCTCCTCGCCGATCTCCCGGAAGAGCATCGCCAGCAGCGACTTGATCGTGCCGGGTTCCTTCGACGCCTTGTCGATGGCGACAGCCGCGTCCGCTGCTTCCTGCACGGTATAGACAAAGAGGTTGTTTTTCGCACGGGTAAGCGCTACGTAGAGCGCGTTGATCTCGTCGGTAAAGTCCGCCATTACCTGGGAATCCATCAATTCGCGCATCCGGTCGAAAGGTTTTCCTGTTATATCGGTCAGGCAATTCTTCAGAACGGAGACGTATTCGCTGTTGCAGATGATCAGATCGGTGGGCGCGGTACCGCGATCGGAGAGTCGATAGAAAGTCTGCAAATCGAGCCTTCCCGCGCCACCGCCACGATTGGAGAATTGCAGATAGACGAAGGTCGTGTCGAACTGCAAACCTTTTGATTTGTGGATGCTCATCAGCCGGACCGCGTCGCCCTTTTCCATTCCCACCTGGCTCAGGGCGTCGCTTCCCCGGTCTCGATCCAGTTCCCGCAGGAAATCGTAAACACCCGCATCGAACTTTTGGACATAGTCCATGAAGCGCGCCAGATTGCGCAGATCGACTTGACTCCATCCGGTAGAGCCGTGGCGCTCGATTGTCAACGAGAGGATTCGGTACAACTGCGTGCTATCGACCAGGTTCTTGAGGAACTCGATCAGATCGTCGTCCGCGATTTCGTCCGCCAGGTCGTTCAGGAATCCGATGCCGTGCTCGGGCTGCTCGACGGCACGATACCGGAGCAGCAACCGGTTGAATCGCTCGTTGTCCATCCGATAAAAGTCCGAGCGCAGAAAGACAAGCAGATCGTAAAAATCGAACCACGCCACGTAGCGCAGGAGGTGGATCAACGGCTTGACAAGTCTGTGCTCCGCGAGGGACGCGCTCGATTCGTGGATGTAGGGTATGCCGATGTCGTCGAGCGCTTGCGCGATTTGGTCGAGGTCCCGGTTGGTTCGGGCGAGGATGGCGGAATCTCCCGCGCCGGAGGCGATCTTCGGCGCGACCATCTTCTCCACGAAGTCCTTGTAGCACTGCTCCTTTTCGCGCGGCGTCTTGCTCCTTGGGCTGTAGCGGTCGAATCGCACCTCGACGTAGCCTTCGTCCTTGTCTGGGAGATGCTGCACGTCGTGGAACTGCCAGTCGCGATCGTCGAGCGAATCCGCGATGGTAGAGAAGTATCGATTCACGAAATCCAGGATGCGTCTCTGACTACGATAACAGGTGGCAAGCGTCTCTTCCTCGATCGCGTGGAAGACGGTGCGCATCCTGCCCAGCAGTTCCCGCTCGCCTCCGCGCCAGCCGTAGATCGCCTGCTTTTCGTCACCGACGATGATGAAGCCGCCGTAGTCCTCGGCGCCGTAGCCGCTGGAGATTTCGAACAGGAGCGGTTCGAGCAGCTTCCATTGCAGGATGCTGGTATCCTGGAATTCGTCAATGAAGATGTAGCGGACACGCTGACTGAGGAATTCGTAGAAGAGGTTGGTCACCATGCTCGTGCCGGGATCGATCAGCCCCATATCGTCCTCGTGCAGCGCCCGGTAGGTGAACCACAGGATGTCGTTGTGGGTGAAGTCGCGTCCCGCCATTTTGAGGCGGTCGTATTCGTCGAACACGATCCGCGCGATCAGCCGGATGATGCGCTCTTCCTTGCGCATATCGCTGATCACGCCGCGAACCAGTAGCGGAAATACGTTCCGGGCGTACGCGTCTCGCTGTTCTTCGGAGGTCTTGCGCTTTCCGAGTGTCTTTTCCGCACGGAATTCCGCCGCGTGGATGCGCAGGAAATCATTGTTCAGCGCGATTGGAAGCTGCGTTTCGTAATTCGAAAAACCGATATCGTTGCGCGTGACGACGGTTTTCAGCCCCTTTCCGATCAGGTAATCGACCAATGCGTTCGAAGTGGAAAGATTCTCCCGAATGAAATCGACCAGCGCTGTGCGGTACTTGCGGTACCAGTCGGCGGAATCCTCCGGCTCTTCGAAGATACTGGGGACGTCGAACAGCCAGCGGTTGTCGATCATGCTCTTGATCAGGTTGCGATACGCGGACAGGTCCTTGCCGCGATGGATGTACTTCTGAAAGACGCTGGAGAATGCCGTCATGGCGTCGTTGTCCTCGATAACTTTTTCGAGAATCCGCTGATAGACGTCGTCGTCGTTTTCGTTGACCACGGAAAAGTCGTCGATCTGCATCGCCGGTGCTACCAACTGCTGGAAGACGAGCTGCGTGAAGCCGTCGATGGTGCGGATCATCAGCAGGTGACGGTTTTTCCGCATGCTTTGGAAAACTCTCCCGAGGTAGTCCTTTTGCCTGTCGTCGAGCGGGTTTTTCAGTATATCGCGATAATCCTCCTCCTGCCGGACGATCATGCCGAGGTGCTCGAAGATTCGTTCGCGTATCTCGGAGGTTGCCTTTCGGGTGAAGGTGATGACCAGGATTTCGCGATAGAGATCGTCGCGCGAATACCCGGTGTGGTGCCCCATCTTCAGCAGCGTGGCGATGAATTCGACCGATATGCGGTAGGTCTTGCCGGTTCCGGCGCTTGCTCTGACCAGGATCATTTCACACCCCGCAATCCGTACAATTGAAGATAGGGGTCGTTGCGCCCGGTTCGCTTCTCCGATGGCGTGAAACAATCATTCAGCACGACCGGCTCGAACGCGCCAGCGATCATCTCTTTCAGATCGCTCCAGGATGTTTTCGCGTCGAACGACTGCAAGAGGCTGTCCATCACGAAGTAGTAGCGCGATTCGTAGCTGCCGTGTCCCGAGGGCGCTCCCTGTTCGTCCGAGAACAGGATTCGCTCGTAGAACCGCGTCTGGTATTTCGGCAGTCCGCCCTCGAAATTTCGGCTGCTGCCCGTCTTGAAATCGAAAATCCAGAACCGGTTCGAGGAGGTCTCATGCGCCAGCAGATCGATCCGACCGGAGAGATCGAGCGTCACCCCGGCATTGTCGTAGGTCAGCTCGAGCGGCGGATTGTGATACATGCTCGCGACCGGCTTGCCGCACTCGGCGTGAAAACGGAATTGCCGGATGGACAACGGCGAGACCAAACCCATGAATTGCTCCACGAAGTCGATCACCGATGCCCTCAGGTACGGTAGCAGAATTTTATCGAAATATTTGCGGCTGTATCCGCACGGGATTTTGTAATAAAACTTCTTTTTGTCGCGCATGATCCAGTCGAATTGGCGGTCGATCATTGCGCCGAGTCGATGCTCCTCGATGGGGACGCCGCTGCGGTTGACCTTATCGTCCCGGATCAGGCGGTTGAACTCGATGAAGAGGTTCTGCATCACCTCGTGAACCATGTTGCCGAAAATCAGATTGTCCAGTCCGCGCTCCTCCGAGATTTCCAGCGGTTCGAGCCGAACCAGGTGCAGCAAGCAATAAGCCGCGGAATCCTTGATCAGAGTTTGCAGGCCGGAGAATGAGAGCGGCAGTCGTTCATTCGTCAGGAATGGTTGCAGCGGAATTCTCAGCGGTTCCACAGGGTCCGTGTCCGTTCGCTTCGGCTGGAACAGGCCACGCACGTACCCGGCGTAATCGCCCTTGAACGAGAACGTGTCGTCCGATTTCGCGTCGCGTACCATTGTGAGCGCTTCGGCGAAGCTGCTGACATGCAGGTTGGCGTCGCGGTCGGTTCGGTACAGGAGCGTGATCTTTCCGCCGGAAAGACACAGGGCGATGAACCGGAAGAAATCATGCCGTCGCCTTGCTTCGCTGTCCGGCAAGCCCAGCGTCTTGCGCTGCCTGTCGGTGAACAGGTAGTCCGTGCCGCGCTTCGCGGGGAAGGTGCCTTCCTGGATGTTCATGAACAGGATGTCCCTGCCGGGGGCGAGGTTGTCGGTTTCGTCGAGACGCAGGAGTCGGGACCGTCCGCCATCCCGCCGGTCATGGATTTTCCTCGACTCTACCGTAACGAGAAACGCGTCCAGGAGTTGCACGCCCTTAAGGTCGATATCGATCCGGCGCATGGTGGATGCGGTGTCCAGCAGGATGCGAAGCATGCGATCGCTGGAAAAATCCGCAATAATAAACGATAGCCCCGTAATGAATCCGCTCAGGTCACGCACATTGCGAAGCGTACGGATATCGCTCTGAAATTCGGGCTTCAAGCCTTCCAGATCGAGAGGTAGAGATCGCAGCTTGTCCTTCTTGATTCTGGCTAAAAATTCTTCGCGGAAGTTCTCCGTGAAATACCGTGAGCGAAACATCTCGCAATCCATCGCCCGGACCAGGACATGCGCGGGGAAGAGCGGTACCGGATCGTCTTCGCGGTACTCGAGTTGCGAAAGGATGTCGCGCAGGATCGAGAGAAATTGCACCGCCGGCTCGAGCGAGACGGACGACCGGATATCCATCGACAGAATCTTTGGATCGAATAGCAGATAGAAGGGATCGGACTGATTATCGACCACCAGCGCGTCGTGCTCTTCGAGGCACTCCGACAGCGCGAGATTGAGCGAGATCGCGTCGGTACGCTTGATGACGCGGACATTGACCGGTATCTCTTCTTGTAGCGTGTCGAATCCGATCCTGTCCGCACAAAATTCGTCGTCTCGCATCCAGCCTGCATCCGCCTGCTGTAATGCTGTCCGCTCGTCGAACAGCGCCAGAATTTCTTTCTCGAACGGCGTCAACTGGAACGGGTTGACCACCACGGCATGACGATAGTCCCTCAGCTCGAACGGCTTGTGTAGCGCGCTCAGGAAGATGGGATCGGTGAGGTTCATCTGCTTCAAACGTTCGCTGTACGCCTGACGAATCGCGAGAAGCCGATGCCAGGTTTGCCGCTGCCACAGCGCGGTGTCGGTGGTCAGGCGAGTCTCATATAAATCGTCCCAGTCGATTTCCAGCGGCAGACGATACTCCTGCCACTCCTCCATGATCTGAAAGAATTTTTTGGTAAACGTCTGCGCGGTGCGGTACGAGGAGATATTGAGTGCGGATTTGTCCTCGTCGGTCAATACGCCGTACAGGACGAAATTTCTCAGATCGCGCCGCAGGACCGGATTTAACGATTTCCGGCACTGCCGTTTCAGCTCTTCCATGGTCATGAGCCGCAGCGGTGAGAAGGGCCTTTTCTTCTGCACGATCTTTTGCGCGCGAACCAGGCTGGCGCGGTCGGTAAATATCAGTACCGCCCTCGCTTCGAGGAAGCTCTCGATCGCTTTGACTATCGGATCTTCGGTGAAATCGCAGCGGATCGTCTTCATATCAGTGCAGCGGGATGATTTCCGGACTTACATCGCGGTAGTCCGGCATGGCGGTGCCGATGTTGGCGTTGATGTAGGTCGGGTCGCAGATCAGGTATTTCGCGTCCCGATACACGACAGCGTCGCCGTCGATGTCTCCCTCCAGACGCACGGCCGTGGCGATGTGCCCGGGATATTTCAGCCCGATCACGTTTCTGTTCAAAAGATTCCGAACCAGCCGCGCGAACAGGATGGAGCGGTCTTCGCAGTCGCAGTACGGGTAGTGGATTGCTTCGTCCGGGAAGAAGCTTTTCTCGTTGCCGAACTGGTCTTGATCGGTCTTGTAATCGAACGCGGTCTGCACGAACCGCAGCAAGATGTTGAGCGCTTCGGCTTCGTTTTTGCCTTCGAGCAGCGGCTTGAGCTTTCCGGTCAGCGTGACATCCGATTCCGCGCTCAGGGGCGTCTCGAAATAGACATCGAGATCGGTCGCGGGGTAGTCTTTGTAGAAGGTGATGGTGGAGAGGTTGTAGCTCACAGGAATCTCGTATTGCTCGCTCTGATAGCTGAACTTCAGCGTGCGCTCATTCCGTTGTTCGGTAAACTCCGGCGCGTGATCGAGCGCGAGATCGATCGGCATCGTGGCGTCGGGATAGTCGCCCTGATAGGTGTAGATTTCCTCGGGCGAGTGTTCGGAGAAGGTCACGGCGTAGTAGGTCATGCCTTCGACATCCACGTACGGGAGCCCGTAGATGGCTTGTTTGCCCGGAATGAGGAGAAACACGCCTGTCTTGTCGTAGCCGACCTTGATGTTGTAGCCGGACTTGATCATGAAGTACCAGGTAAGCAGGTTCGCGCTGCTTATCGAATCGGGGAAACGCTTGTTCGAGAGCGTCTTGAGATAGATTATGTACGCCCAGTCGTTCATCTCGAGAGTTTCCCGCAGGTTGTGCAGGTCGGTGCAGGTCTTGTCCGTTTCGGCGGAGGCGGTCTGCTGCCAGAAACCGGCGATGGCGTCCTTGTCTATGGATGCGAGCGGCGCGGCGTCCTGGTTCTCACCGTATCGAATCTTCGTGGTGACGCCGTAGAAATCGATGGTCAGGTAGTCGTCGTCCGGTTCCGGGATATCTTCCGCGTCGGTGAAAGAGCGCATCGAGACATTGCCGGACGGGTCTTCCACGGGAACCAGCGCGACCGGCTTGATCTCGCGTTTCAGCTTCGGCAGCGGAATCGATTCGACCCTGCTTTGGTCGATGAAATCCGGTGCGGGTGTGGGTTCTATCTCGGGTGGCGTCTCCGGCTTGGGCTCCTCGAAGCGCTTCCTTCCGGAAGCCGCCTGAAATCCGATCCAGTCCTTTTCCAGGAACGACACGAACGCGGCGTCCTGCTCGCTGATGTAGGTCTCGATCTTCTTTGACTCCTGCCGCTTCCATGCTTCGAAGTCGTCCTGGGAAAACAGAAGAGCAAGCAATAATAGTCCAAGTATGGTAATCGTCTTTTTCATCATTCCACCTTTGTTGCGCCGCTCGTAAGTGGTACGCAGGCACCCCTGCCTGCATCTCTCTTCCCTGGGTACACAGACGTCCACGTCTGTATCTCTCAATGATCCGCCAAGCTCCAGTTTGGCATTTCCAGTCTCTCGTAGCGCGTGATCTCCTGTGAATTTGCATGCAAATTCGAATCCCCCCAAAGGCGCGCTTTTTCTGAGAACGCCCCGCAGAGAACGCCGCTCGGAGATCGGCGGCTACAGAGAGATATTGCTCGGTGATCGGCGTCTTTCGGGAACGCGGATGTCCCCGTCCGCATCTCTCTTCCCTGGGTACACAGACGTCCACGTCTGTATCTCCCAATGATCCGCCAAGCTCCAGTTTGGCATTTCCAGTCTCTCGTAGCGCGTGATCTCCTGTGAATTTGCATGCAAATTCGAATCCCCCCAAAGGCGCGCTTTTTCTGAGAACGTCCCGCAGAGAACGCCGCTCGGAGATCGGCGGCTACAGAGAGATATTGCTCGGAGATCGGCGGCTACAGAGAGATATTGCTCGGTGATCGGCGTCTTTCGGGAACGCGGACGTCCACGTCTGAATCTCTCTTCCCTGGGTACACAGACGTCTACGTCTGTATCTCTCAATGATCCGCCAAGCTCCAGTTTGGCATTTCCTATCCTCGTAACGCGTGATCTCCTGTGAATTTGCATGCAAATTCGAATCCCTTCAAAGGCGCGCTTTCTCTGAGAACGTCACGCAGAGAACGCCGCTCGGAGATCGGCGGCTACAGAGAGATATTGCTCGGAGATCGGCGTCTTTCGGGAACGCGGACGTCCCCGTCCGCATCTCTCTTCCCTGGGTACACAGACGTCCACGTCTGTATCTCTCAATGATCCGCCAAGCTCCAGTTTGGCATTTCCTATCCTCGTAGCGCGATATCTCCTGTGAATTTGCATGCAAATTCGAATCCCTTCAAAGGCGCGCTTTTTCTGAGAACGTAACGCAGAGAACGCCGTTCGGAGAACGGCGGCTACATAGAGACGGGCAGGCACAGGGACCTGCATCCTACAGGAAATCAAACATTCGGAAGAGTCACTACGTGACACATTCAGAAGTTTGATCGGGTCTTGAATGATGAAATATGGGATTTATATCTGTTTTGTAAAGCTTATTCTTCTTTTTCTCCGAAGAGTGCCCGGGAGAACTCCTGTGCATCGAAATCGCGCAGGTCGTCGATCTGTTCGCCCACGCCGATGAATCGAACCGGGATATCCAGCTCGTGCTTGATGCCCAGCACGATACCGCCCTTCGCGGTGCCGTCGAGCTTGGTCAGGGCCAGTCCGCTGAGCGTGCTTGCCTGATTGAACTGCCGCGCCTGGGTGATTGCGTTCTGTCCGGTGGTCGCATCGACGACCAGGATCGATTCGTGCGGCGCGTCCGGGATCACCTTCTTGATGGTGCGGTCGATTTTGCCGAGTTCGCTCATCAGGTTGATCTTGGTGTGTTGCCTGCCTGCGGTGTCGATCAGGACAACGTCGATAGTTCGCGTCTTCGCCGCCATCAGTCCGTCATAGACGATCGACGAGGGATCGGCGCCCTGCTCGCTCTTGACGATCTCGGCTTTGGCGCGATCCGCCCAGATTCCGAGTTGCTCGATCGCGGCGGCGCGGAACGTATCTCCTGCGATCAGCATGACCTTCTTGCCTTCCTTGCGGTAGCGCGAGGCGAGCTTGCCGATGGTGGTCGTCTTGCCGACGCCGTTCACGCCGACGAACAGAATCACATAGGGTTTGATGCCGGTCATGGGGTGCTCGACCTCTTCGTCAGCGTATTCCTCGATCAGGATTTCGCTGATGATCCGGATGAGAGCTCGTTCGACTTCCGCCGGGTCTTTCTCCTTGTGGAGTCGTATGTATTCGCGCAGTTTGTCGATGACCTCCATACTCAAATCGACCCCGACATCCGCCTGGATCAGCACTTCTTCGAGGTCTTCCATCAACTCTTCATCGACTTTTCCGCGCAGACGGATCGTCTCCGCGATCTTGCCGATGAACTGGTTTTGGGTACGGGCGAGACGCTTCTTCAGCGATTTGAACATTCCAAGCATGTCATAATCCTTTCTGAAAAAAAGGCAGGCGCTAAGCTTGCCTGCCTGATTCTAACTGTAAAATCTGTGTGTCCGAACGATTATTCGGGCTTCGCTTCCTTTTGTTCCGCCAACACCTTGTTGAAATACTTGGCGATGCGTGCTTTACGACGCGATGCCGTGCGTTGGTGGATGGTGTTGTGCTTGGCGGCTTTGTCGAGCTTGGAAAAGAGGTCGCTCATGAGTTGCTTCTTTTCTTCCAGGCTGATGTTGCTGTACATTTTCTTTGACAGCGTACGGATCGTATTTTTTACGTAGTGATTACGTGCCGCGCGTTTCTTGTCCTGGCGCAACCGTTTTTCACATGACTTATGATTCGGCATTGGGTTCCTCCATTTATTCTAAATCACAACTTAAAGGTAAGGAATTGGTTAGGCGTATTTCCTGTCAACCCTTTTTGTGGAATATCGCGTTTTTCTTTTTCGGGAGAATAATGATGCACGATTTCAGATAGAATCGAATACTGTCTTTGCAGCGATATGTGAAAGGTTAGATATCTGAAATATGTATTCGTTGACAAATTCGACCTGATATTGATGAGTTGAATCCAACGGTCCGCAAACGATCTGGAGGTTGAACTAATGCGCATGTCACGCTACACAAGTTGCTTACTAATCTTCATTCTGATGTTCGGAATTCATTTACAGGCGAAAACCACCAAAACCACGGAGCAGAATAACAAATTCGGCGGCAAGACGATTTTTACGGACTACCAGTCGGGCATACGCTATACAAACGAAGAAAACCTGAAATACAAGACCGAGTACTTCGACGGCTCTGAGGTTCTCCGTCAGACTGAAGCGCTGCTCCAGGACGGAAGCCTCTACCGCACCTTCCATGACGCAGATGGCGTCATCCAGGCCAAAGAATGGGAGGGCCCCGACAAGGTCATCGATTCCAAGGAATACTATCGCGACGGCAAGCTCGACCACATCGCATGGTACAGTAGTCCCGAAGTCGTCGAATCGATTTCCTACTTCGACGAAAAGGGCGTGATGACTCGCATCGAACGTTTCCCTTCCGATTGTCCTCATCAAATTGAGCATTTCAGACAAGATAAATCCATCGAGGCAGTCGAGCTGTTCAACGAGGACAGCCTGCGCACCGAGAAGGTCTTCTTCGATCCGAAAGGTAAGGAAATCCGCCGGGAATACTACACGAAAGAAGGCAGCCTGCACCGCGTCACCGAGTACGATAGTAAGGGCCGACTCAGCCTCAACGAATACTACTCGCGCACCGGCAGAAAAACGATCGAGCACTTCGACGGCAACGTCCTGATAAAGAAAGAAGTCTTTGACCGAAGCGGCAACCTCGACAAAATCAGCCACTTCAACGATGACGGCGACATGACCTCCGCGGAAATCTACGACCGCGAAGGCAAGCTATCCAGCATCCGACACTACGACGAAAACAAGAACAAGATCAAGGAAGAGGAAATCCGTAGCGACGGCTCCAAAACCATCCAGTACTTCAAAGACAAAAAGCCGACCAAGAAGGAATACTATAGCCCGTCCGGCAAACTGCTCAAGACGGAAGATTTTTAGATAATACCCCGATATTCGGGAGTATAGTCGTGTGATACGGGCCTTATTGCACGAGTATGGTCGTGGGATCGGGAGTATTTTGCGGATTGCGTGCTCAAGCCAATTTGACGGGTCGGATGGATCTATCAATTTCCAATCCCGTAGGGATGGAAGATATTTGGCGCGTAGGGGATTCATGTTTTCAGCAAGCTGAAATCATACAAGGGCGTTAGCTCCAGCTATCTATTTTGACACAGTGAAGGAGTGCCGTAAAATGTTTCTACTCACCGTCTTCCGTCCCTCCGGGACTTTACTGTTATTCGGTGACTTGAACCCAGCTCTCACGAGCTGGGCTAACATCTATCGTCCTTGCAGGACTCGATGAGGATTTAATGGCGGTAATGTTTGTCTTCCGGGCATAAAAAATGGCGGGAGCGACGGGACTCGAACTCGCGACCTCCTGCGTGACAGGCAGGCGTTCTAACCAACTGAACTACGCCCCCGCGTTTACGTTCAATGTGAAATCCTTTCTAAAGACGGGGGTTTTTCTGTCAATAGATTTTTGCGGTTTTTTTCGCTTTCTGGGGCATTTCCTCGTTGCATGGCGAGACCGTCTATTCCCGGAAAATCTTCAACCGATTGATCCACTGCGAGATATACTGTCTATCGTCTTGTGGCAGATTCCCCTCATCAAGCCAGTCCTCCATCATCTCGAACGACCACCAGTCGATCGAAAGCCCATCGTAGAGGTATTTCTTCAGTCGGTCTTCGCTGGCCGGCTTGTCCTGTAATCGCTGCGAGACGAGTTGCAGGAACAGCGCGATGACGATCTGTTCGTCGCGTTTTGACTTGTCGAACGCTGTTTCGAGCAGCGCTTCCGTCTCGGAATAGTTGCCGGTAATGACCAGCAGTTCGATGTAGCTCAGCAGGATGGTCATGTCGTCCGGCGCGAGTTGATGGCTGTGCAGGTAGGTAGCGAGCGCTTCGTCGTTTCGGTCCAGATCGGAGAGGTAGGCGGCCTTGAAGGAGTAGAAGAGCGCGTTTTCGGGTTCGAGCTCGATGGCGCGGTCCATTTCTTTCAGCGCTTTTTGCGTATCGCCCGACTCGTGCAGGAAGCTCGATTTCATGCGGTGGTACTCGGCATTCTCCGGCTGGAGCTTGATTGCGTCGTTAATATAGCGGATGGCGGTGGCGTAGTCCTCTTTGTTGTAGTAGGCGTGCGCCAGAAAGCTGTCGATGATGTGGTGCGCATAGTCGTCTTCCTGGAGCGCCCGGATGTATGCCCGGATTGCCGCGTCGTCGTTGTCCATTCGAGTGAGGATGTCGCCCTTGAGTTTGTAGAAGAAGCCGCGCATGGGATTGATCTCGATGGCGGCATCGATGTCCCGGAGTGCTTTTTCCGGCTGATCGATGCGCAGGAGAATCGCGGCGCGCTGGCTGTGGGCGAGATCGTTTTCCGGGTTCATGGACAGGTAATGATCCATGTCCGTGAGTGCGAAGCCGTCCTCGCCGTTGAGGTAGTAGCTGGTCGCGCGGTTGAACCAGGCCTCCTGGAAATCGGGATCGTGGTTGATGAGCCAGCTCAGATCGCGGATGGATTCTTCGTACTTACCCGCGTCCTGGAAGTAGATACCGCGTAGCAGCAGTGCGTAGTGGTTGTTCGGTTCGAGCCGCATGTAGGCGTTGATATCTTCGATGGCTTCGATCCACTTCTTCTGCATGGCGTAACATGTGCTTCTCATATAGTATAGGATGGCCTGGGTGTCGTCGAGTTCGATAGCGCGCGAGAAATCGCGGATCGCGGGTTGATAGATTTCCTCTTCCATGTAGATTCTGCCGCGCGCGACGAAGGCTTCGGGGAGGTCTTGATACTCGTCGATATAGAGGCTCAATTCTCGTTTCGCTTCCGGGTTGGCACCCGCCTGGAACAGCGCCATTCCCTTGTAGAGGTGGGCGACGTTCTCGTAGGCGTTTTTGAGCGAATCCACTTCCGCAAGGATGGGGGATAGCATCTCGTCCCGATAGAGGTTTTCGGCCTCCGTGATCAGGCTTTCGGGAATTGGGAACGCCTCCGACTCGTAATTCATCTCGTCGATGCCCAATTCGTGCAGGCAGTTGATGTACAGCAGGTAGAATTTATGCTTCGTCTCTTCGTTCGTGGTGCGTTCCATGCCTCTTCGGAATACGGGCGCCGCGAAGCCGGGCGCGTCGAGCAGCATGTACATCTGTCCGGAAATGAAGTAGTAATCGATCTCGGAGGCGAACTGGTCTATGGGCAGGAAGAGGTTCAGGCGGATACGGGTCGAAAGATAGACGTCCATCGCGTCGATGGCTGGGTAGCTGTCCATGAAGAGCGGGTTGCACTGCCGAAAGACCTTTTCTTCGTATAGCCGGGCGAAATCCTCTTCACGGTTTTCGCGGTAGTAATCCGGGTATTGCTGAAGGAGAAGGTAGTGGCTGGTGAGCGGAGATTTCGGATAGTCGTGCAAAATTTTACGCAGGGAATCTTCGGCGTTTTCTGTGTTGCCGACTTCGATTTCGTTCACGATGGGCTTGAGGTCGTTGATCTCCTGGCGCGACATGATATTGATGTAGTCCATGGCGTCCTGCACGATCAGAGAGAGTGGGGTGACGAACTGCGCGTACTCATCGTAGGTCGAATAGACGCTTCTCGCCCTGTCGAATTCACCCCGCTGGACATGCAATAACGTGCGGTAGTACTGCAACAGCGGTCGATCGGTGGTAAAATCCGCGTCTGCCATCCAGAAGCGTTTCTCCCGGATCGTGATATCGTCGATCGAAGCGGAGTCCGGTACCCCGGCGATGTAGTCCATATATGTCTTCAGTGCCGGAACATTCTCGACAATTTCCTGCGTACCCTCGAGGAACAACGGCATCGCGATATTTCTGCACCACCTCTTCAGCACGCGATTCTGTTCTTCGAGCGTCATCAGGAAGAAGTCGCGTTTGTCGATATCTTCCGGCGCGGCGTAGAATTTTTTGGGAGGACGTATTGCCGGCGGCTCATAGCGATTGAATACGAACAGGATTTTGAAATCCTTGTAGCGTGGCGTGGGGGCGGGAATCATCGTCGGAGTGAAATCGTCGAGTTCCGGATTTGCAAGCCATTCCATATCGTGGTTGCCGTCGGTGTCCAGAACGATGGATATCCATACGTTGCGCGGAATCGAATCGCGTGGAAGCTCTGCTTCGAGATGAACCTGCATGGAGTCGATCCACGTCTTGAGGTTTTGCTCGGGGAAATCGAGCGGAATGAGACGCTGGTCGGAGACGAAGAGGACTTCCGACGGTTTGGCGACGGGCTTAGGTTCTTCGACCGCGGTCTGGGGCTTGGGTGCTGTTGAACAGGCGAACAATAAAAGTGAAAGTATAAGAATCACGAGATTGCGCATGAGACCTCCGTACAATGCTATAACTCCATTGATTGGAAAACCCGAAATCTGTCACGTTATTACGCAGGATTTCGTTGCGATGGGTTGTCGCGGTGGAAGATTGGGCTGTGTATGGCGTTGTGTTGCAGTTGATTGCATGAGTCAATGCGTGTTGAGGCGATATTACGGATGAATTCTGTATGTGATCGACAAAGCGAGGAATGAAGGCTGCTCCGGAAAGAAAAGTTGACATTTTCGAATCGCTGAGCAAAAGAGAACCTTTCTATCCGCAATCGGAGAGGTTGCGGAAATACCCGGAGGTCTCATGTTTCTTCATACTTTGAGTGAACGGGAAAAACAAGCCTACCTGCGAATCGCGCAATACGCGCTCAACATCGATTACGATTTTTCTGTCTGCGAAGAGAACATGCTTCGTAACCAGTGTAAGGAAATGGAGATATCGTATGACGAGCTCGATCTGAGCGATTTTGATCTGGAGAAGGAGCTTGCGATTTTCGACACGGAGCAGACACGGCGCATCGTCTTTATGGAGATTACTTCACTGATGTTCATGGACAAGCATCTCGCGTCGCACGAGAAACGCCTGTTGGATCGGATCGACCGTTATTTCGACTTCGACGACGATGTCATGAACCAGGTCACGCAGTACGCCCGACAATTCATCGACGCGTACTACCGGGGCAGAAAACTTGTGTACAACAATGGAAACGGCGATCTGGAGGAACAGGGCGACCTGGAAGAGGTCTGATCAGTTCGTCTGCGCGTCTCCGATCGCGTTGCCTTCCTTGTCGAAGATGATCTCGTGTTTTTTCCAGCGATTCATGTAATAGAGCCATGTGTTGAGCGCGGTGGAGAAGGTCGTGGCGTGTGGGGGATATCCCCATGAAACCAGTACGGCTTCTTTGGGCATGCCTTTTACGATATCGCCCCTCTCGATCGCTTCGACGACGCTCTCGGAAAAACCATTGGTCATCTCATCGAAAGTCTTGGTCGTGAACATCTGCTCTTGAAGCTGGTCGAGCGTGAAATCGTCGCCCTGATAGGAATCCTGGATATAGACGCAGAAGCCTTTGTTACCGTACTCCGGTATCTCGAAATAGAGGTATGTGCGGTTTCTACGGTCGATCTTCTTCCCGATCTGGCTGACTTCCGTACCGGCCGGAATCATGGTTCCGCGCTTGTAGTTGCAGGCAAACAGCGCTTCCGGTTTTTCCATCCATACGTTGTGCGCGAGATAGGTCTCTGCCGTCATGGATAGGGTCGAGAAGGCAATAACGAGATACATCACCACTTTTCGCATAGTCGTTCTCCATTCGTTGGTTGATTACCTCTATGAAATACCCATGTATCGCGCTGTCAAGAAAATATGGCACGGTTACACTTTTAGTGGAATTTCTGTAGGCGCCGATTTCCGAGCGGCGTTCTTTGCGGAATGGGCACCGGAGTTACGTGCTATGGTGAAAAGAGATACAGACGTGGACGTCTGTGTACCCCGGGGTACTGGTTTCCGAGCCAACCAATCTCTCTTGTAGGCACCTCTCGGACAGACTGTGTGAAAATAGAAACGACACAGTAGCTTTGTTCGATGCCAGATGTTCTTCTTCCCCTACGACAGAGAAGAGAATCGGCCGCGCATTTTCACACAGTCTGGAAGATCAGCGCCCAAAGAAATCAATACAAACTTACATTATTTACCCATTCTATTTACATCTGAACCGAATATACGGACGCTCTTTTCTTGACACGATTTCAGACCGAAAGAATGATACGCATCAAATGATGAAGACGTCTCTATCGAAGATAATACCTGTAATGATCCTGGTTCTGCTGGTTGTGGTTCCGCATCTGGCACAGGATCGAGCCCCGGGCGATTACGAAACCCCGGACAGCCTCGCTGTGCTCTCGGATTCGATTGCTGTGGGCGATTCGATCATCTCGGATTCAATCTCGATTCTGGATTCGGTGCGGATCGATTCGATCTATTACAGGGCTGACAGTATCTACTACTATGTTCAGAAGGAGCGCATCCAGCTCAGCGGAAACGCGTTCATACGCTATCAGGGAGCCACCATCAGTTCGGATACGATCATGGTCGATATGAAGAAGCAGGTGGCAGCCTCGATGGGGCAGGCCTTGATGAAGCAGGACTCGCACCAGTTGCTCGGGGACGAGATTCATTTCGATATCGAGGAGCAGCAGGGGCTTATCCAGCAGGGCGCGACCAAGTTCGACAAGGGTTACTACTACGGCGAGGAAGTGCGCAAGGTGGGGAAGGAGGTCTTCGATATCGACAAGGGCTACTTCACGACCTGCGACGCCAAGGAACCGCATTACTATATCTATTCTCGCGATATGCGCATGTACAAGGACGACAAGATCGTCGCCAAGCCGGTGATCTTTTATGTAAACTACTTCCCCGTCCTGGCGCTGCCCTACGCGACGTTCACCATCAAGCGCGGACGAAAGACCGGCTTCCTGGTCGCCGAGCCCGGCTACAACAACGTCGATGGCAAGTACCTGAAGAACATCGCCTATTTCGTCGCCATCAACGATTACGCCGACGTGACCACGACGCTGGACTATCTGGAGAAGACCGGCTGGGAGAGCCGCCTCGAAGGCAGATACTCCAAACGTTACGACTATAACGGCGATTTCATTGCACGGCTGCATAAATACAACGGTGATCTGAGTGCAAGCGATCGCTACGAATGGTATTTCCGATCGACCCACCACCACGAGACCGGCTACCAATCGACCTTCGATTCCAACCTCGAATTCGTCAGCAACAAAAAGCTTTGGGAAGGTGACGAAGACACCAACGATCGTCTGAAAGAGAAGCTCACGTCCCGGCTGGCATACAAGACGCTGCTGTTCGATCGCAACCTCTATGTCAACGGTAGCTACACCGACAACCTCACCGAGGACACCAAGAGCCTGACGCTTCCCTCCGTCAGTTACTCGCTGCCCTCGAAGCCGGTCTATGAGCTGTTTATCGGCAACGAAGACCTGGAGGAAATGAGCGAAGAAGAGGATGACGAGGAGAAGTGGTGGGAGCTGCTCTCGTATTCCTACGCGTTTCAAGGAATCCACACCGGCGAGATCGACGAAGACAGTCCCGATTTCGAGCACCTGTTCTGGCAGAGTCACCGCGACTCGACCGGCGCTTACCTCAGCGAGCACCATGCCGGGATTCTCAACAGCGGCGGACTCAACTACTCGTGGAAGGCCGCCGGATGGCTGAACCTGACGCAATCGCTGAGCGCGCGAGGAGTCGTGATCGACCGCGACCGGGAAAACAACAAGCTCGCCACCGGCTACGATTACAGCACCACATCGAGGATGTCCTTTTCGCTCTACGGCGTTCGGCAGATGCCCGAGATGTACGTCAGCGGTTTTCGCCACATCATGACGCCCTCGGTTTCGTTCACCTACAAGCCCGATTTCACCGAAAACTCCGACCTCTACAGCTTTGGCGGCGTCGGTGTCAATTCCGGCAGTAAGAGCCGCACCATCAACTACTCGCTCAGCAACACATGGCAGCTTAAACTGCGCGGAAAAGGCGAAGAAAAAGAGAAGAAGCTAAACGATTTCTTCAAGCTCAATTCGTCCCTGTCGTACAATCTCGAAAAAGAAGGCAAGAAGTTCGGAAACATCCGACACAGCCTCTCGCTCCGTCCCGCGAAAGCCGAACTGGGGCTGTTCAACTTCACCTGGAGCAACACCGGCTCCGTCACCGAGGATGCCTATACCTTCGATGTCTCGAACTGGTCGGTCAACAGCACTTTTGCCATCTCCGGCGATGCGCCGTACACCGACTATTTCCCGGAGCCGCTCAACAGCTTCGAAACCAGCACCTTCTTCCTCAATGACTCGCTCGAAACCGAAGAAGACTCTCCCCGAAAGCTCGATACCATCGACAAGGTCGAGCAGCTCGGCGACACAGAGAACTGGAAGATTTCAGCAACACATCAATACTCGACCAATCGATACTCCGAGTTCTATAAAAGCAATCTGCGCATCGACACGTCGTTCCGCGTTACGACCAACTGGACGGTCACCTACAGCAACTACATCGATCTGAAGGAAAGCGAATTCATCTCCCACGAACTGCTGCTCACCCGCACCCTGCACTGCTGGAAACTGACCTTCAAGTGGACCAAGGAGGGTGATTACTGGGACTACCGGCTGACCCTCTTCGCCATCAAGCTGCCCGACGCGCTCAAGTTCCGCACCTCCGACCACAAGCATTAGGGACAGGAGACAGGAGACAGGAGACAGGTGGTTGATTTCCCCTGGAACGCGGACGTCCTCGTCCGCATCTCTTTACTGGCTCTGTTGCATATTAAGTGGGTGGATATCTTCATGATGATTATTAAGCCCTGGAAGGACGATGGAATTTAGCCCGCATGGGGATTCGATTTTGCAAGCAAAATCACAGGCGTAAGCCATGGGTACCGAATCCGGCAAGGTGATAGAGTCCCGTAGGGACGACAGATAACGTGTTGGTTATACACCTGTCGCACCTCCGGCGCTCTATTCGTGTATTGGCATAAATGACCGGGGCTTACGCCCCTGTATGATTTCAGCTTGCTGAAAACATGAATCCCCTACGCGCCTAATATCTGTCATCCCTGCGGGATTGTTATTGTGAAATCCATTCAACCCACCAGGTTTGCAACAGAGTCTCTTTTCTCTGGGTCCGCGGACGTTCCCATCTGCATTTTTCCCATCTCCTTCACGCAAATCAACATTCAGCAGAGTTGCTACGTAACACATTCAGTAGTTGATTCTCATTGGCATCGCGTTTGCACATTGTATGCTCGGGAAACCGTTTGAGGCGGAAAATCTTTCCCGTCACTCAATCCAACAAGGAAGTGAAGAATTGAGGATGAACCATGTGTGGAATCGTCGGCATACTCGACTATAAAAAACAACCGCAGCAGGCTGAGCTGGATCGCTTCACCGACTCGCTGGCGCACCGTGGGCCGGATGGTCGCGGAACCTGGCTTGATGGCCCCATCGCGTTGGGACACAGGAGATTGGCGATCCTCGATCTGACCGATACCGGCAAGTGCCCCATGCCCTACGGGGACAACAATCGCTGGTGGATCACCTACAACGGCGAGGTCTATAACTTCATCGAACTGCGCCACGAACTGGAGCAGCTCGGGCATCAATTCCGCTCCCAAACCGACACGGAAGTCATTGTCGCGGCGTATGCCGAATGGGGAAAAGAGTGCCTGACGAGGTTCAACGGCATGTGGGCGTTCGCCATCTGGGACAGCCTCGAAAAGACGCTCTTCATCGCACGCGACCGCTTCGGAATCAAGCCCTGCTACTACGCCACGATGGGCAGCCGGCTCGCCTTCGCGTCCGAGATGAAGGCCTTCCGCAAACTGAACGATTTTACACCAACGCTCGATTCCGAGGGACTGAAGCACTACCTGGACGATCCCAAGGCAGCCGAAGGAAAGACGGATCGGACACCGCTGGAAGGCGTTCGCAAGCTCGATCCGGGCTGCTGCATGACCGTGGATGCAAGCGGAAAGCGGCATATCGAGAGGTGGTGGAGCACGAAGGAACATTATCCCGACATTCCCGATAGCTACACCGAGCAGGTCGAAAGGCTGCGGGAGCTGTTTCTGGACGCGGTACGGCTTCGGATGCGCAGCGACGTATCCATCGGAAGCTGCCTCAGCGGGGGGATCGATTCCAGCGGTGTGGTGGGTGCGCTATCGCTGTTGCATCGAGAGGATGCACGTCACGAGCGTTGCCCTGCTGACTGGCAGAAAGCCTTTATCGCCACGTTCCCGGACAGCGCCATCGACGAGAAGGAATACGCCGACGAGGTGGTCGCCATGACGGGCGCGAGACCGTACTATTGGGTCTTTGACGGCAAGCAGGCGGTTCGCAACACCATCGACGTGATCTGGTCGCACGAGAGCGTATATCAGGGCAACATGGTGCCGATCTGGGCGACCTACCGTGAGCTCCGACGTGACGGAACGGTGGTGACGCTGGACGGCCACGGCGCGGACGAAATGCTTGGCGGCTACATCTGGTACTTCGAGGAATCCTACAACACGCTCAATCGCAAGCTCTACGACGACTTTCACGAGGCTTTGCCGACTCTCCTGCGCAATTTCGACCGCCTCGCCATGGCGCACGGCGTAGAGATTCGCACGCCCTACCTCGACTGGCGTCTGGTTTCCTATATCCATGCGCTGCCGCCGGATACGAAGATCGGCAGAGGATTCACCAAACGCGTCCTGCGCGATGCCCTCGAAGGGATTATTCCGGATCGTATCCGAAGGCGCAGACTGAAGATGGGCTTCAGCTCGCCCATGGTCGAGTGGTTCAACGGCGGCATGGCGTCGCTGATTCTGGACACCGTCGAGCACCCGCTGTGGAAGGGCAGCCCCTTCTGGGACGCGAAGAAGATCACGCCGGAGATTGTGTCCAAGACGCGGCAACACGCATGGAGAATTTCGGACAAAAGCAAAATCAGCAAATACTGGCTCTACATCAACGCGGTGCTCTGGTATCGATTGTTCATCGACGGCGAGGACCCGGAAAATCTGAGGATATCATGAACCATTTCGTCTATGCCGGAACGATACATGGTGCGGACGATCCCCGCATCGAATACCTGAAAAAGCTTACCCGCGCTTCGATCACCTGGCGCGGTGAACACGCTCACGCCTACTACATCGATACGGGCGACGAAAATCACCTGCCCGTGGGTATTTCCGCCTTCCGGTTCGGCGACTACAGCCGGTCAAACTGGCAGGACGAGATTGCTGACGCCCGGCTGACGGCGGTGTTTTGCGACGAATTGGAGGCGTTTCTGGTGGCGATGAGAAGCGGTACGCGAATCCTGATGCCAAAGGATCATGCCGTGTCCGGTCTTCTCGCGTCCGACCCGATGATCGTCACCTTCAACGGCGTGAACGATTTCTACACGAAGGCGCAGACATTGCTCGACGAATCGCCCGAAGAGATCGCGCCCGGCGCACGATGGAGGCAGATCGAGCGCAGCAAGGAACTTTGGGACAAATTCGTTGGCATGTTCGGTCAGAAGCCGGTGGGAAAATTCGCCTGGCACGGATCGAAGTTGCCGGACGACAATCGCAACGACGATCCGGAAGTCTATCGAAGGATGATCCGCGAAAAAGGCTGGCAGCACAAGGAAGATATCTATCTGAACGAATTCGAGTGGTTTACGCAGAAGCCGTGCGAGCGTCCGAAGATCAGCATCGTGATCATCTCCTACGAATACAATCCGGACGTGCTGGTCAATCTCGAGAAGCTCTGTGAGCAACGCGACTACCAGATGATCTTCGTGAACAACGGCGGCACTGTCGAGGAATTCGAGCTCGTCGCCTCGATACCGCATGTCTATCTGAAGCTGAAGGAGAACAAGGGCGCGTATCTGGCGCGCAATGCCGGTGCCGTCTTCGCGACCGCGCCGATCCTGCTGTTTCTGGACGACGACGCGCTACCCGCCGACAACCTGATCCGGACGCACATCGACAACTTCCGGCGCTACGACATCGTGTCGCTTCGGGGCGTCTGCCTGCCGCGCACCAACAACGCCTACAACGGTCTTCCCCGGCACTACTACCTCGGCGACGAGCCGTTTCCGCGCTTCGCCAACATCGAGGGCAACACCTCGTACCGCAGCGATATCTTTTTCATGGCGGACGGGTGGTCGGACGACATCCGGTTCGGTGGGGGCGGGCTTGACCTGGCGCTGAAAATTTTACGCATCGATTCCGACTTGCAGAAGCACATGTACTCGTCCGAGCCGGTTATATACCACGACTATGTCCACAATTCGGAGCATCTGGCGAAGAAATCTCAGAAGCAGCAGAAGTCGCGTAGCAGGCTGTTCCGAAAGTTCCCGGATCACCTGGAGAAGGTGAGCCAGTGGAACGGCATGCGGTATCGGACGAATCTGCTCCACTTGCGAGAGGGGTTGCCAGAAGACGACGGCGTGATGACCGAAGCGAAGAGATCGCCGCAGTTGTACCGTCTGCTCAAGGTGCGAAACTGGGAATACAAGTTCGGCTACTACGATTTCTACTGGTCGCACGCGGAGAAGTTCGATCCGCCGGAGGAGTCGTCGATTGCGGTCGTCTGGGTAGCCGATCGGCTCGACGATCCATTGCGCGAGAACATCCGCTCGATCAAGTCGCAGGACGATCACGTGACGACGGTGCTGGTCAACAACGGCGGCAACGAGGAAGATTTTGTCGATCCCGGCTGCGACTTTGTCGTACATCTGAAGAACCGGGCGAACCAGAATACCGCGCGTAACCTCGGATCACTCATGGTCAAGTCGCCGGTGATCCTGTTCCTCGGCAATCACTGCGTTCCAACCGAAAATCTGATCCATCGGCATCTGAGCACCTATTTGAAGTACCGCGTGGTGACCCTCGAGGGCGAAATCCTCATGGATGGCGACACACCGCCCGAAGATCGGCGTCTCTACAGCGTCTTCCCGGTGGAGGAGGATCACATCTCGTTCATGACCGCCGGATTCGTGATGATCAAGGGATTTCCGGATCACGAAAACGAGCACGGAATCCACGAACTGAACCTGCGCATGATGAATATCACCGCCGACCTGGCGCAGAACCGGCACGATCCGGGCTGCATTGTCTATTCGAAGGAGCGGCGGGGACTTCGTCGGGAGGAGGTTCTGCAATCACCGCCGAAACATCTTCAGGAGCGTCCCTGGCAGATGACCATGTACCGCAACTGGATGAAGCTCGGCGAGATACGCTATCGGATGATCCCGCACGAAGAGGCGATCGCGATGATCGATATCATGAATCGATCCGGTCAACTCCTTGCGCAGGGTAAGTTCAGGGAGGCGTTGCCCGGGCTGGAGAGGGGCGTCCAGATGAACCCGCTCAACTACCAGAGCTCGAGTTTGTTGAGCTTCTGCTACCTGAAGCTCGGGGAAATCGAGAAGGCGGACAAGGCGATCCTGCCTGCGGTGACCATGCTGCCGCTGAACGAGGATATGGTCAGCAATCACATCGGGATCCTGACGCAGCAGGGAAGGATCGAGGAAGCGAAGTCGTACTGCGAGGACTTTCTAAAGCAGAAGACGCACGTGAAGATTCAGAAGATTCTCATCCAGATCGAGCAATATCTGGAGCAGAAACCGACAAAGGAAGCCACCCCGGAAGAGAAGCTCATTGCAAAGACGAGGACGAACGGCAGCGATCCGCAGCTAATGAAGCAGGTCTATGACTATCTGCGCTACACGGGCGAATCGTCCGGGCTCGCGCTATGGTACATGAAGAGTATGACCGGGGGCGCGAAGGTCCAATTGCCCTCCGGTAGCGATATGCCGAAGGTCACCATCGTCATCCCGTGTCACAATTACGGCAAATACCTCCGCGAATGCGTCGAATCGGTTCTATGGCAGACTTTTTCGGACTGGGAGGCGATCATTGTCAACGACGGCAGCACCGACGACACGCACGAGATCGCGCAGAAGATTTTACACGATTATCCATCGCACCGCATCCGCTACTACCGGCAGGAGTGCAAGGGAATCGTGCAGCCGCGCAACTTCGGCGCGTCCGTCGCGCGCGGGAAATACATCCTGGCGTTGGACGCGGACGACCTCCTGGCGCCCGAATTCCTCAAAAAAACGGTGCCCATCCTCGATGGACAACCCGACGTGGCGTATGTCAGCACCAAGGCGTTGTTCTTCGGCATCAGCAACAAAATCTGGCCTCGATCGCAGTTCAGTCCCATGAACCTGCCGGTGACGAACCAGCAGACAAACACCACGCTGTTCCGCAAGGCAATGTGGGACGACTTGGGTGGCTGGGACGAGCGGATGTCGGACGGTTACGTCGATTGGGAGTTCTGGATTCGCGCGACGAAGAAGGGCTGGCTGGGCGAGCAGATCGACGATTGCCTCTTCTTCTACAGACGGAAGGGCGATTCGACCGTAATGGCGGCCAAGAGCAAGGGTCCGCGACTGAAACTCGAGATCATGCGGCTCAATCCCGAGATATATCAGGTCGATCGAGTCGACGAGAACGATCCGCGATTGCAGAAAAAGAACTACATCGACCCGTCGTTTCTGAGGAAGGATTTCAGGCTGCCCGAGCGTAAGGTTTTTGTGGAAAAGCCGCGAAATCCGATGATCCTGCGCATCGAACCGCAGCCGAAAAACAAGAAGGAGCCGCGCATCCTGTTCGTGTGCCATGATTTTCCGCCCTACCGGATGGCTGGCGCACAGCTCTACGCTATGAATCTGGCGAAGAAGCTGAACGAGGTCGGCGATGTCCGGGTGGATGTGCTGTATGCGGTCTGGCGCGATGAGACCCACCGCGATTACACGATCCGCGAGAGCCGGCTTGAGGGCTTGCGGGTGTATGAACTGGGGAAAATGCCGGTGAACGAGCCGATGAAGGTTTTTGACGAGAAGGTGATCCCCGCCGTGCAGAAGTTGCTCAAGAAGAACGATTATCAAGCGATGCATGTGCATGGTCTGGGGCAGATCACGCTCGCCCCTGCGATGGTGGCGAAGGAGATGGGCATCCCGGTGTATGCGACGTTGCATGATTACTGGCTGCTGTGCGACCACTGGCACATGATTCGTGAGGATCAGAGTCAATGCTCGGGGCCCGAGTCGGCTGAGAAATGCGCGCGTTGCCATGTCGAGGACTATCTTCCGCAGGCTGGTGCCGATATCGAGAAGAAAGCGCTCGGATATCAGCAGTTTCGGCGTGAGATGATGCGCAAACTTTTCACTTCGTACGATCGCGTGTTCGCGCCCAGCAGGTATCTTGCGGGACGTTTCGCGGAGTTCGGTTTCAAGGGCATCGAGGTTGCGCCGCTCGGATTCGAGTATGGCGAGATCGAAACCGGCAGACCGAACGACGGGTTGTTCCATTTCGGATACACCGGTCAATTGATTCCGCGCAAGGGTGTCAACTTCCTGATCGACGCCTTCATGAAGCTGCCACACGAGCATGCCAGGCTGGACATCTACGGACCGCTGGAGCAGGAGTACGCAAAGAGGTTATACGCCGTTGGGTCTTCCGATCCGAGGATCAAGTTCCACGGGCGCTACAAGCCGGAGCAGCTCGATGCGATAATGCGCACATTCGATATGGCGGTGGTGCCGTCGCTGATGGAGAATTATCCGCTGGTGGTGCAGGAAGCGTTTCTGCGAAGGACGCCGGTGATTGCCACATCCGTGGGCGGAATCCCGGAAGTGGTTGTGGATGACGTGAACGGCTATATGGTGGATCCGGAGTCGGCGGAATCGATTGTCGGGGCGATGCGCAAGACGATCGAGGATCCGTCCTGCGTGGCGCGGTTCATGTCGAACATCGAGCCGGTTCGAAGGCTTGCGCAGGATGCGGAGCATTACACGTCGGTTTATGCCATCGAGAACGACACACCGATCGAAAAGTCAACGAGAAAACTACGCGTTCAATTCTACATCGAGAAGAACGTACACCTTCCCATGTTCCGGGCATTGATGGACTATCTCGGGAAGCGTGAAGAGCTCGATGAGATCGTGATTTGCATCCCGGATTACCTGAAGATGACCTCCACGGACGGCAGGTATCAGAACCTGCAAGAGCTTCTCGCATATCCCGCGACCTTCACGAACGACCCGCGCCGCTATCCCGTCGATGTGACGTTCATTGCGGACGCTATCGCCGGAAAGGTTGTCGGTGCCGGCAGGATCGTGAATATCGGTCACGGAACGATTTCTAAGGGTATCTATTTCAGCGACAGCGTGTGGCTCGATCGTCAGAACTGGGTCGATCTGCTCTGCGTTCCGGGAGAGCACGCGCTGCGTGAGGTGGAGAAGCATTTAAAAACGCGCGTCGCGGCTACGGGTATGCCGAAGATGGACCCCGCGTTTGGAAAGTCCGTCGATACCGGCGCGATCCGGCGCGAGCTTGGCATTCCGGAAGGACGCAAGGTGGTTCTGTACGCTCCGACGTTCAATATCGACCTGAGCAGCCTGTACGATTTTGCGGATCGATTTCAGGAGCTGCGGTCTCCCGGGTACGAGATTATCGTGAAGCTGCACGGCTCTACGCCGGGCTCGTACGCAATGAGATACCAGCGGATGTCCGGAATACACTTTTACACAGGAGACGACCTGACGCCGCTCGTGGCGCTTGCCGATGTCATGATTTCGGATGTGTCCTCCGCATGGATGGAGTTCATGGCGCTGGACAAGCCGGTTATTCTGTATGATAATCCCAACGCAAGGCGCTACCACGGCTACGACGAAAGCAACATCGAGTGGGCGTGGCGCGAACTCGGTACGCGTGTCGCAAGCTTCGACGAACTGAAACGCGTTCTGCCGTCCATCCTCGAGCGTGGCGACGGCAAGTTTTCGATTCGGATGAAATACGCCAAAATGCTTTTCGCGGACCGTGCTGGTAACGCGTGTGCAAATGTTTGGCAGGCGACCAGGGAGATTTTGTCGCAGCCGCAGCAGGCAAAACCGCCGCTGGTGACGCTTGTCCTGCGCTGTGACCGGCAGAATCTGGCGATCCGGATGGACCAGCTTCAGCAGATTCTTACCCACTCGGTCATGCCGCTCCGACTGGCGATCGTGAAGGCCGATGATTCGAAGGATATCGTCGCGTGGATCGATGCGCTCGGTAGGGATGGCAGATTTGTGGATGTCATCGCGCGGGACAATGATTTTTCGACGCTGGACAAGGGAATCTACATCTGGCTTTCGGACGACGCCGAAATTTTCAAGGACTTCGATTACTTCCTTTATCTGACTTTCAAATCCAATCCGGAGACAAAGGTTCTGACCACTTGCACGAACCAGCCGAACCGCGGTGGACGGATTCCCGAAGAAATTTCCAAAGAGCATCGGGACGAGCCGTCGAGGTTCGCGTTCGACTTTATCTATCGCTACAAAGGCAAAGCGATATCCACTTGCGGTGTTGCCGATCCCGCGATTCTGGCAGCGTATGCCGAGCGAATCAAGGGTGAGATGCCCCGAAGTGGGAATATTCCTGTCGCGCTGTCGGTCTATACGAACATCCGGGATGAGCGGATCAAACCGCTGGTGTGGAATTACTTGTCGCAACAGAGCCGGATGCCGGTCAGACAGCGGTTCGAACTGGGCATGGAACTACTCGACTCGATCCATCTGTCAGGAATTGCTCTGGCTACGCTCGAAGCGGCGATTGAACTCGGTGCGTCGGAGGCTTTCGGAAGACTGCTTTCCATCATCTACCGTGTCCGCGCGAACGACCTGGCGCTGCATCGGCAATTGCTGAAACTCTTCGAACGCCAGCCGCGGATATTGCCGTTTATCGAACAGGGCTGGAACATCGCCTCAAAACTGATCGAGCAGGCGCCAGTAAAGAAAAAGAAGCGTGCCATGTTCTACTTCTTCAAGAACGTGCATGTGCCGATTCTGATGGAGATATACGAGAAATTCGTCGCGATGGCGCCGGACTGGGAGGTTGCGTTCTCGTTCATGCCGTGGGCGCCGCAGATTCGCGCGGGATTCACGCCCGAACAGCTTGCGTCGCTTCCACTGACGGAAGTGACAATTACTTGCACGCCGCAGGATTTCCATCCGGACATCACCTTCATCGCCGATTCCGCCTATCCCTGGGTGCAGAACTGCGGTAAGCTCATCCACGTTGGGCACGGCGTCCTCTCCAAGGGGCAGTACTACACCGACACCGAAATCGCCCGACGCGACGATGCCGCAGCGGTGGTTTGCGTTCCCGGTTCGATTCACAGGAAGAACCTCGAAGGCGTGCTGCGAACCAGGGTGGAAGTGACCGGTATGGCGAAGCTCGATCCGCTGTTCTCGGGTAAAATCGACCGTAGCAAGGCGGCTCGGACGCTCGGGATTCCCGTCGATGACAGGTACATCCTCTTCGCGCCCACGTTCAACGACGAACTCTCCGCAATACCGTTCGTGCTGGATCGGATCGACCGGGTGGTTCCCGAGGGATTTTCGCTCCTGATCAAGCTGCACGGAAGCACGAACCGGAAGTACGTGACGATGTACGAGAGCCTTTCTCAGCGCAATCCGCGAGTACGGTTGATCGACGACCTGACCTGCGGGATGGTGATGGCGGAGGTGATGATCTCGGATGTGTCGTCCGCGATGATGGAGTTCGCCGCGCTGGATAAACCGGTGGTGCTGTTCGATAACCCCAACTGGCGCTACTACAAGAATTTCAATCCCGATGACATCGATTTCCGCTGGCGCGATATCGGTATCCGGGCGAAGAGTTTTACGGAACTGCGCCCGGCGGTGGAACGTTCGGTCGGGAATCCGAGCGAGTACGCCGAGAAACGCAGGCACTACACCGATCGGGTTTTCGCGAACAAGTACGACGGCAGGGCGTCCGAACGGATTGTCGTGGCCGCGCTCTCGCTGTTCGGTGAAACGCCGGTTCAGTCCGAGCCGGAGGTCGTGGAAGAAGGCGCGGGGATCGTGTTTGCTTTCGTGGGTGATTTTACCAGGGAGAACGGTGCCGATGTATTGCTGGAAGCCTTCGAGCAGATGTCGGACGGTGACTGGACGCTGAGGTTGTGTGGCGATCCCGCGACGGCATGGGATCAGGATGAATTCCGGCAGAAAGTGTCCCGAATCCCGCATGCGAAGGTTGTCAAGCAACGCTCCGTTTCCGGTGCGGATGTTGCGATGGTTCCCGGTAAGCGCCTCGATGTGCTGAAACAAGCGTTGGAAGCGGGTGTGCCGGTTATCGTGACGGAAGCAGAGGGTGTCCATGAGATGATCCGCGATCGCCTCGAAGGCTTCGTGATTCCAAAGGACGACGCCAGCGCATTGAGACGGATCGTGCAGGTGCTTCTGTCAAAACCGCAGATGATCGAGACGATGCGCCTGAGCATTCTGAAGAATCATCGTGTCGAGCCGGAGAACGATTCGATGTCCGATCGCCCGAGGAGACGTATCGGATAGGCCGATACGCAGCCACCCTTGGCTCTCTATCCCTCGTAGCGCTCGACCTCCGGGCGAGCCTCCTTTTTGATCGGGATGGCCGAATTGCAATTACCATGATCAATATAATGAAGAATACCCACTCTCATTCCATGCTTGTATCTATGTCGCTACATGACAATTTTGCGCAAATTACTTGACATAATATGACAAATGTGTCCAATCGTGTCCATGGAGGCCGAGATGGAAGACAAAATGATGAGCATCGAACAGACGGCGGACATGCTGAGCGTGCATACGCGCACCATCCGTCGCTATCTGAAGAGCGGAACGCTGAAGGGCGTAAAGGTAGGCGGTAGGTGGTATATCCGAAGGGATGACATCAAGAAAATGCTGGGCAGGGACGACGTCTCGCGCGAGCTGGAGACGACCTGGAATTCACAGGCGGTCGATTTCATCCAGGGTGGGATGACGCCGATCGGGAGCCGGTTTCGGGTCTGCACGATCGTGGATTGCGATTTTCGCAGCGACGACGAGGCCGCGGACGTGTCCTCGAAACTGCTTCAGATTATCAATCAGCGCGATGGGACGGGCGTGGAGGCGAGATTTCAGTACAATTATCACAAGCATGAGAAGCGGGGAAGATTCATCCTGTGGGGTGATCCCGCGTTCATTCGGCGGTGCGTGGATTTGTTGGAAGCCAAAATGATAGAAGGAGACGAATAATGAAGAGTCTGATTTTAATCGTAGCGATTGTGTTGATGGCGGGATGTGCGTCGAATGTGGAGAAGGGCGTTGTACAGTTGGAAAAGCTTTCGGAGATCACGAATATCTGGCAGACGGCGAAGGAGATGCATCCGGCGTGGCAGAGTCTTTATCCGGTATGCCTGATCGACGGCGGAGATTACACGCTTTACCGGGCGGACGAGCGCGGGAACTGGCAGAAGGTCGATGAAGGGGATATTGGGATGAAGCTGCCGAAGGGCGTCAAGGCTGCGTTTCCGCTACCGTTTGGCGATCACGAGATGGCGTGCATTCTGGACACGGACTGCTTCAGCACGAAAGAGGATATGGCGATAGTGTTTCACGAATTCGTCCACTGCTACCAGTTTGCGACCTGCGAGCAGGACATCAAGGCGACGATGCGTGTGGCGCAGCAGAACAAGCACACGGGCGGTATGTGGGAGATCGAATACGCATTCCCGTACGACAACGAGCTTGTCGGCAAGACCTATCTGCTCATGACCGATGCGGCGAAGGACGGCAACCGTGATGAGGTGATCCGTCTTCGCAAAACGATCAGGGAGAACGTCTCGGAGCAGGACTGGGAATACCTGTGCTGGCAGGAGTTCAAGGAGGGCACCGCGCGTTTCCTGCAGAACGAATTGAGTGAGAGGCTGGATGCGAAGCCGGCGTTGTCGAGTCGCTTGCTGCCGATCAATCGGGTATCGTTCTACGAGGGTGGCGAGATGGTTATCCGTTTGCTGATGCAGGATGATCCGGGTGTCGAGAAGGATTTCCCGGAGCTGTGGAACAAGATATATGGATTGTAGGGAAACTCCATCCCCAGCCCTTCCTCTTTGGCAAAGAGGAAGGGAGCAGAGAGGTGGAGCGCATGCATCCTTGCCTGCATCTCTAATTCCTCGGTCCGCCAAGCTCCAGCTTGGCATTCTCTATCCCTCGCAGCGTTCGACCTCCGGGCGCGCCTGAGTACGGAATCCGAAATCAACATTCAGAAGAACCTTCGGTACATTCGGAAGTTGATTTCCCTGTAGCGCTCGACCTCCGGGCGAGCCTTTCCAGAGAACGCCGCTCGGAGATCGGTGCCTACGATGGGATGGAAGATGGAGATCGGCGCCTTTGGCAAAGAGGAAGGGAGCAGAGAGGTGGAGCGCAGGCATCCTTGCCTGCATCTCTAATTCCTCGGTCCGCCAAGCTCCAGCTTGGCATTCTCTATCCCTCGCAGCGTTCGACCTCCGGGCGCGCCTGAGTACGAAACCCGAAATCAACATTCAGAAGAACCTTCGGTACATTCGGAAGTTGATTTCACTGTAACGCGTGACCTCCGGGCGCGCCAAGGATACCTTATAAAAACAAGAGACGCCCCGCGAGCGGGGCGTCTATGGCTAAGCAGTGATGTTGGTTATGGGCTATTCTTTGATATTTTTGAAGCAGAGGAACCAGTCCAGACATTCGTAGTCCTCGCCGGCACCAACGACGCGGTCCTGCGCCTGTCCACACGATCCGGGCGGCGGGATGATCACCTTATCGCCGGGACGCCAGTCGGCGGGTGTGGCGACACCGTGCTTGTCTGCGGTCTGCATGGCGACGAGCATTCGCTTAATCTCATCGAAGTTTCTGCCGGTTGCCAGCGGGTAATACAAGATGGCTCGTATCTTCGCTTCCGGATCGATGAAGAATACCGCGCGAACCGCCTGGGTGTCGGATGCGCCGGGTTGGAGCATGCCGAACGCCTTGGCGACGTCCATCTTGAGGTCGGCGATAACGGGGAACTTGACCTCGACGTTCTTCATGCCTTTCCACTCAATCTTTTCCTTGATGGTGCGCAGCCACGCGATGTGCGAGTAATGGCTGTCGATCGAGAGTCCGATCAGCTTGGTGTTGAGGTCTTCGAAATCTTTCGCCATGGACGCGAAGGTCATGAATTCGGTGGTACACACGGGAGTGAAATCTGCCGGATGGCTGAACAGGATGGTCCACTTGCCCTTGTAGTCTTCCGGAAGTTGATCACGCCCTGGGTGGTCATAGCTGTAAATGCGGGTGCCTTTTCCCCGATCAAGGGGATTCTCGGTGTTGTTTCTTCGTTCATTGTAGTACTCCTTTTATTGATTTTGTTTTTCTATACAAGTGTTGCAGATGCCACGGATTTCGATTGTGATTTGTTCGACCTCTCCAATATTCGGAAGAGTCGATGGGATTTTCAGACAGTTGAGTTCATCGTTTTCGAAATCATATACTTCCCCGCACACCCTGCAAGTGAAGTGGTGGTGCTTGTCCATGTTGAAATCGAAGCGCGTCTTCTCACGAGAGTTACCGAGCGCTTGAAGCATTCCCATCTCGACCAGAAGCCAAAGGGTGCGATATACGGTATCCAGCGATACGGTCGGCAAGCTCTTGCGAACGTTTTGATAAATTTTTTCCGCATCCGGATGGTCATACGCCTGCAAGACTTCCTGGAAAATGACCAGCCGCTGATGCGTTACTTTGACGCCAGCGTTGCGCAGTTTGTCCTTCAGCGTCTCCATCATCCGATTCTTGTATTCGATGTCCTTTTTCATCGTAATCCATCCTAATTCGTAATCAATCCTAAATAGGATACGCTCGGTTTTGGCGTGTGGCAAACTTTTTCTTGAACTTTTTTTCCGGCGGTTGAAATACCCTGCGTCTTTCGCAAGAACAGAAAATTCTTTACAACGATTGCAAAGCAAAACGTAATCGATATTCGTAAAAACTTTGAGGTGATCGTAATGAAGAGGATAATCATCGTCGTATTAATTCTGTTCGGGCTTCTGTTGATCCCGATCCTGACCGAGAGCGAGATCGAGCATAAGACCAAGCGTTACATTCGCGGGTTGTTTCAATCCGACACGAAAGAAGGTGCGTCGGCGCTGTACATACTTGAGAGGGATATGCACAAACAATACGATTTTTCGGGTGTTCGGATCGTCATGCTGGGCGACTCGCACACGCAGTTCGCCGACTGGGGCCGTTTCCTGTCCGAATACGAAATTGCCGGACTCGGCATCGGGGGCGACACGACCGACGGGATGCTGGCACGGATCGATCAGGTGGTTGCGATCAAGCCGCGGATATGCTTTATCATGGCCGGCATCAACGACATCACGCGCCATCGGGACTTGCGGGACATCCAGCGGGACTATTCCGGCATCGTGACGCGACTCGAGGACGCAGGCATCCGGCCAGTAATCTTCTCGACTCTGTTTGTGGCGGAGCATCATTACGATCCGCGCCGGATCAACGCACAGGTCGAGGAACTGAACGCATATCTGAAGGGGCTGGGCTGCCCGTTCATCGACATGACGCCCGACTTCCACGAAAATGGATTTTTAAGACCGGAGTACACCCTGGACGGTCTGCATCTCAAGGCCAACGGCTATGCCGTCTGGCGCGACTATATTTTTCGATATTTGAGGCAGGAAGTTGATGATTGATGATTGACGATTGACGATGGATAATCAGATTGTATTGCTTTTGACAGCGCGGTTTTCCCGGGCGGATGACGAGCAGACCAAGCCGCTTTCCAACCGCGAATGGCACCGGCTGCACGAGTGGATGACGTTTCAGGATATTGCGTCGGATGAACTGTTGCGAAACGAGCCATCAGTTGTCCTTCAGGGCTGGGACGACACCGCGATCACGATCGAGCGCATCGAAGGGCTTCTGGGGCGTAAACCGGCTCTGGCGCTCGCGATGGAGAAATGGAGCCGCGTCGGCGTCTGGACGAAAACCATTCTGGAGGACGACTATCCCGCCATCCTGAAGGAGCGTCTTGGCTGCGATGCACCAACGCTCATATTCGGTTGCGGCGATCCGAAACGTCTGTTGGACAGAGGATTGTCGGTGGTCGGTTCGCGGAATACATCGGACGATGTTCTCGAATATGCTCGCAGGCTGGGCGAGATGGCAATGGAGCATGGCGTGCAGATCGTGTCGGGCGGCGCGAGAGGCGTGGATCAATCTGCGATGCTGGGTGCGCTCGACAGCGGCGGCAGTTCGCTGGGGATTCTGGCGGACAGCCTCTTGCGGGCGGTCAACGGAAAAGTTTTTCGTGAGCATCTGATGCGGGGGCGGCTGACGCTGGTCTCGCCGTTCAGTCCCGAAGCGGGATTCAACGCGGGTAACGCCATGCAGCGCAACAAGCTGATCTACTGCTTGTCGGACGTCGGATTCGCGGTGCAGTCCGGCACGAAGGGCGGCACTTGGAGCGGCGTGCACGAGGCGATCAGGAAGCGGTGGATTCCGGTGTGGGTCAGAAGGTCGGACGATCCCGAAGCCGGTAACAATGAACTGATCTCCGCCGGAGCGATCGAAGCGCCGAATTCCATCGACGATTTGGATTTCGATACCTTGATGAGCGCGCAATTGCAGCCGGATCTGTTTGATCTGATGGGTGTGTAATAAAACCAACTTCCGAATGTCCGAGCGAAGCGAGGTCTTCTGAATGTTGGTTTCCTTGTCTGAATCTGTGAGTTTATCCGGAGGTAACAACTCGAATCCCATAACGATTTACAGGATAAACACGATGAACACGATAGAGAGTGGTCGTTTGCTTCTCCATGGATTGCGCCATTATCTCTAATATGAGGTTCTTTTTGATCAGTTTTGTAGTAGTCCATTGAGCACGAACAAAGTATTATTCTTTGCTGGCATACCTTTCCTTTACGAATTTTCTAATATATGTGCTCAATCCCTTGCCGGATTGGGCGAGCTTTTTCATTTGCTCGACTTCTGTTTCCCCGGGTGTAAAGTAGGTATATCGGTATGTTTTTCCTTGGCGAAATCGGACTTTAATCCATGTATCCCCAATTTCATAAGCGACAACACCTGAATTTCTGCTTAGATTTAGATATGGTCTCATATCATCCCCTATTGAGTCTGATGGTTGAATATCATGTTTCTTTCGATGATGATTTATTCGACAAGTAAGAAACCTTTATGTCTTACCCTATAGTTAGGAAGTGTTGTGAATAGCGCAATTGTCAAGCAATAATTACAAATACAGGAATCCCCCCTTTTTTTTTATATGGTCTTGGTTTTCTGTCAGTATGAGACGATTATTGTAGATTCTGTTGCAAATCGAATGGGTGAATGCTGTAATGATGATCCTGAAGTCCTGGAGGGACGAAAGATGCTAGCGCGACACGTAAGTGCCGGGAACAGAATTCGGATGAGGAGTAAAGTCCCGTAGGGACGACAGATAGCATGCCGGATCATGTATCTGTCGCACCTCCGGTGCTTTTATGTGTATTGGCTGATATAACTGGGGCTTACGCCTGTGATTTTGCTTGCAAAATCGAATCCCCCCATGGCCTAACATCTGTCATCCCTACGGGATTATTATGGCGAAAACCATTTCACCCACCAAATTCAGAAAATGGAACAGCTATTGTCATTGGAATTTTCAACGGTTGAAAACACGCAATACATAGCAATGTATTGATATACGAGCCAATTGATGGATCATTTTGGGGGTATTTCTGATAATTACAAATATTTACCTGTGCAGGGAAATGTTGTGTGTGGTTATGCTCTATGTCGCTTGTCGTTTGCTGATGGTCATCCGCACGCATCTTCGCTCGATCCCGCCTACGCCGTGAATGAACACGCCTTCGTCGTGTAACACCACGGCTGGCGCGATCGAACGTATCTGCGGTGCGGAGAATGTTCGAAATCAACATTCGGAAGAGTCTCGCAAGCTCGACACATTCAGAAGTTGATTCCGACATGAAAAAATCCCCCGAAATGCTCCGGGGGATTCGTTGTATATGTTTGGTATTATTTGACTTTCGTGATGGAGAGGAACACCTCTTTCCCGTTGATATCCCACGCTTTCATGTCTTTGTGGTGGATATCTTCGCGGTAGATGCCGTCGGCGAGGGTCTCGGACTTGATGAAGTCGCCGAAATCCGTGAACACGGCGTCGATCTCGTCGTCCGCGATATAGAACACGCTGATGCGGTCCATGATATCGAGGTCCATCTCCTTGCGGGTGAACTGGATCTTGTTGATCAATTCGCGCACGTAGCCTTCCTGGATCAGCTCGAATGTCAGCTCGGTGGCGAGCGCGGTGTGGATACCCTTGTCGCTTGCGAACACGTATCCGTCGCGCTGTCGGATGCTGAAGATCAGGTCTTCTTCCTCGATCTTCACCGGGTGGCCTTCGCACTCGATGAAGAAGGGTTCGTTCTTGGCGAACGCCTCCAGCACGTGCTCGGCGTTGACTTCCGGCAGGGCCTTGGCGATGCATTTCATGTTTTTGCCGACCTTGGGCCCGAGTACCTTGAAATTGGGCTTGATATCGTGTTCGAGCAGTTCGTCTTGCGGCTTGAGATACTCGATCTCGCGCACGTTGATCTCCTCGATGATCAGCCCCTTCATCTTCTCGACCACGTCCTTGAAACGATCCGGCACGAAGAAGGTTTGCAGGGTTTGCCTGACCTTGATCTGGCATTCGTTGCGCGCGGCGCGTCCGAGGCTGACCAGGTCGATCACGTTCTGCATGTCGCTCTCGAGTTCGGTGTTGATCAGTGATTCGTCGCAGGTGGGGTATTCCGTCAGGTGGACGCTTTCTTCGCCGGTCAAGTTGACGTAGATTTCCTCCGCCAGATAGGGCGCGAAGGGCGCCATCACGCGGCAGACGGTCACCATGGCGTGGTAAAGCGTCAGGTAGGCGTCGCGCTTGTCGTCGGTCATGGACATTGCCCAATAGCGACGTCTGCTGCGGCGGACATACCAGTTGCTGAGTTCGTCGATGATGAACGACTGGATCGCGCGCACCGAGCGGGTGAAGTCGTACTGCTCGTTGTTCAGTGTTACCTGCTTGATGAGCGTGTTGAGCCGGCTGACGATCCACTGATCGATCTCGGAGGTCGGCTTGTAGTCGTCGATGGATTTCTTCGCGTCGAATTCGTCGATGTTGGCGTAGGTGGCATAGAACGAATAGACGTTCTTCATGGTGCCGATGAACTTGTTGACGATCTCCTCGACGCCCTTGGGATCGAACTTGGTCGGAACCCACGGCGGGCTGACGTAGAGCAGGTACCAGCGGTTGGCGTCCGCGCCGTACTTCTTCATCATGTCCATCGGATCGACGGAGTTGCCGAGACTCTTGCTCATCTTCTTGCCGAACTTGTCGAGGATGAGGTCGTTGACCAGCACGTTCTTGTAGGGCGAGACACCCTTGATGAAGGTGGAGATGGCCAGCAGCGAGTAGAACCAGCCGCGGGTCTGATCGATACCTTCGCAGATGAAGTCCGCGGGGAAGAGCTCCTTGTCGAAGCGATCCGCGTTCTCGAAGGGATAGTGCCACTGCGCGAAGGGCATGGAACCGCTGTCGAACCAGCAGTCGATCACTTCGGGCGTGCGGTGCATGACGCCGCCGCAGTCGGGGCATGTCATCACGATTTCATCGATGTACGGGCGGTGCAGTTCGATGTCCTCGGGTACTTTGCGTCCGTCCTCGTACTTGCCTTTCTCGCGCAGTTCCTTGATGGAGCCGGCGCTGTCCTGCGCTCCGCATTTGTCGCAGACCCAGACGTTCAGCGGCGTGCCCCAGAAGCGGTCGCGGCTGATCGCCCAGTCGATATTGTTTTCCAGCCATTCGCCGAAGCGTTTCTCGCCGACGAAGTCCGGGTACCAGTTTATCTTGTTGTTGTTCTTGATCATCTGCTCTTTGTAATCGACGGTGCGGATGAACCAGCCGTCGCGCGCGTAGTAGATGAGCGGCGATTTGCAGCGCCAGCAGAATGGATAGCTGTGCAATATCTGCTGCCGCTTGTATAGCAGGCCGCGATCTTTCAGATCACGGATGATTTCCTTGTCCGCGACCTTGACGAACAGCCCCTTCCAGGGCTCGACGATCTCGCCGAATGTGCCGTCGTCCATCACGGGATTGATCACCGGCAGACCGTATTTCTGGCCCAGCGAGTGGTCGTCCTGACCGAATGCCGGCGCCGTGTGCACGATGCCGGTACCGTCGTCCATGGAGACGTAGTCCGCCATGCAGACATACCACGCCTTCTCCTTCGGCTGAATGAAGTTGAAAAGCGGTTCGTACTCGCGGTATTCGAGGTCTTTGCCCTTGAAGGTCGCGACGGTTTCGTAATCGCCGTCCAGCACGCCCAGGAGCGCTTGCGCGAGGATCAGATACTCTTCGTTGTGCAGTACCTTGACGTAGGTTTCGGCGGGGTGAACCGCCAGCGCGGCGTTGGAGATCAGCGTCCAGGGCGTGGTCGTCCAGGCGAGGAACCAGGTGTTGTCCTCGTCTTTCGCCTTGAACTTGACGAACACGGACGGGTCTTCCACGTCCTGATAGCCCTGCGCCACCTCGTGGCTCGATAGCGGCGTTCCGCACTTGGGGCAATAGGGGAGAATCTTGTGTCCTTTATAAATCATACCTTTGGTGAAAAACTGATTCAGTATCCACCAGACACTCTCTATATAGTTGTTCTGCAAGGTTATGTAAGGATTTTCGAGATCGATCCAGTATGCCATCGTGCGGGTCATTTCCTGCCATTGCTTCTCGTAGGTAAAGACCGATTCGCGGCATTTGGTGTTGAATTTCTCGATTCCGTAGGCTTCGACAGCCTTCTTGTCGTTCAGTTCCAGAACTTTTTCGACTTCGATTTCCACCGGCAGTCCGTGCGTGTCCCATCCGGCTTTGCGCTTGACCTGAAAGCCTTTCATGGTCTTGTAGCGACACACGGTGTCCTTGATGGCGCGGGAGATCAGGTGGTGGACCCCCGGTTTACCGTTCGCGGTTGGGGGACCTTCGAAGAAAATGAACTGGGGATGTCCGTCACGGAAGTTGACGCTCTTGTCTGCGGTACCGTTCTCATCCCAGTACGTGCGCACTCTGCGCTCAAAATCCGCCGGACTCTCTTTCGGGTCCATGGGTTTGTACATCTTGGTTCTCCTTGCATTATTCCTTCACCGGACTCCCGATGAAGGTAGTCGGTCACGCGGTATGATACACAACACGACAATCGTACAACAAATCCGTAGCCTGTCTTTCGCGCAAGGAATTTTTATCGATCACTATAGAGAACTGAGTCTTCGCGTATGGGGATGGTGACGGGAAGCGTGATAATGTTGTTATATGTGCTTGGAGATAATTCTTGACTGCCTCAATAGGTGATTTTTTTTCTGTGATATCTAAACAATCTGGAGGATCCATGAAATCTGTAATTTTCTTGTTCGTAATCGTGCTATTGCTCTCAGCTTGTGCAATGCATTTAAATGTAGAATCGACGATTCCTGAAATTGATGAATCTCCAGCATTTGATACAAGTATCCGTATCAGTGAGGTAAAAGGGCTGGCAATTGGCAATGCTGTCAATGGGGTTCGGTTGATAAAGTCAGCTAATTATAGACAGGCGATAATGCAGACATTTCAGAGAAACGGTATGTTTACAAAAGTTGGCGTTGAGAATGCGAAGTATTTATTAGACGTGCAATTCACGAGACATATCGAGCCATTTGGTGGTGCTCAGATGTCGTGCTATCTTGATTGTGAATACAAGCTGATTAGGGTTGCCGATCTGGAGGTTGTATGGGAAAAGACAATTTGCGAAACAGGAACCGGAAAATTTTCAGATTCTCTAATCGCCACAACACGGGGAAGATTGGCCGTTGAAAGGGCTGTTCAGAATCAGATGAAAGCGCTGGTAGCTGGTTTATCGGAGCTCAAAGGCAAAATCTGAGTCGAATTCTGATTTCCCTATCACCACCTGCTTTACGAATAGCGGGTGGTTTTTGTATAAGACGTTGTATGAAACTCACATTCAGAAGTAGATGGACTGCTTCAGAACTGTTGATTTTACCGTTAAGCAGATGCCAGTGAAATCACGAAGGATAAAAAGAATTTATAGTTAGGCGTAAAAATATCTGGACATGAATCGATATCATTGATTTTTCTTTACATTCAGGTTCTGGAGGATAAACTGAATTTGATAACACCGCTCGATCGAATCCCCGAACACACCGTTAACAGGATTGGTTGGATATGACAAACTGCAACATGTGTCCACGAAAATGCGATATCGACCGCGACCAGACGGTAGGTTTTTGCCGCAGCGGTTCGAAGCCGATCGTCAACCTCGCCATGCCGCACCTCGGCGAAGAGCCTGTCATCAGCGGCAAGCGCGGTAGCGGAACCATCTTCTTCAGCTATTGCAACCTGCAATGCGTCTATTGCCAGAACCACCGGATCAGCCAGGAGGGGTGGGGGAAAGAGATATCCGTCGAGCAGCTCGCCCAGACGATGCTCGATCTGCAAGATCAGGGTCTCCACAACATCAATCTGGTCACGCCCACGCATTTTACCATGAAAATCCGCGACGCGGTCGTCCAGGCGAAGGAAGAAGGTATGACCCTGCCCGTCGTGTGGAACAGCAGCGCCTACGAACTTCCGGAGACGCTTGCTAAGATGGAGGGGCTCGTCGATATCTACATGCCGGACATGCGCTACACGAATCCCGATACGGCGGAGATGTATTCGTCGGCGAGGGATTATCCGGAGGTCGCCAAACGCGCGATCAGAGAGATGTTCCGCCAGGTTGGACATCTGCGGCTGGGTGACGACGGTGTCGCCGAGAAGGGCTTGATGATCCGCTTGCTGGTGCTTCCTCGCGATGTCGGGGGTGTTTGTGACGCGCTGCGCTGGATCGAGGATCAGTTCGGCAACGAGACCTTCATCAGCCTGATGTCGCAGTATTATCCGACATACAAGTCATGGGATTTCCCGCCGCTCGACCGCGCGGTGAAAGAGGACGAGTATCAGCAGGTGCTGGACGTAGCGGAAGAGCTGGGCATGGAAAACGGCTACATTCAGGAGCTCCGTCCGTCTTCGGAATGGACGCCGGCATTTTGGTAAAAGAAATGCGGACGGGGACGTCCGCGTTCCCATAGAGAAGCGACTCCCCCGTCCAGATCATTTGAGAGAGAGAGGATTATTTTATCATCAGCATCCGATGACTTACCACATGATTCTGCGATTGCAATCGAACCAGATAGACACCGCTGCCGACCGATTTACCGTTTTCATCCGTTCCATGCCACTGAACACTCGATTCGCCCGGAGCGATCTCATATCGCCGCAAGCACTGCCCCCGGATGTTGAATAGCTCGAGCGTCGCGGGTTTGTTGTCCGGGATCGTGAAGCGAATGGTCGTCGATGGATTGAACGGATTGGGGTAGTTGCCAATTGTAAGTAGCTCCGGTTTCGCCATATCCTGCTCATCGACCGGGTTGAAGTCGAACGGATATCCCTGATGCCAGCGGCAGCTTGTCGCCTCGCCGTTATTGCCGGTTGGGGACATGTCCGCCACTGCGTTTCCGCTTCCTTCGTTGCAGCGCCAGTAACCGACCAGTCCGTCTTCGTTCCCCTCGAGATAGTCGCCCATGTGATCGTGGATATCCTGCGCGGAGCGCACGACATCCCAGACGCGCATCTCATCCAGCAGACCCTTGAAAGCGGCGGTGTTGCTGCTGTTGTTGCCGATGATGAGGTCGTCCAGCGGATTGTCGTTGAGCGGCCCCGCAGGCGTTACATAGACCGTCTGATCCTGCAAGACGCCGTTGAGGTAGATACAAAGGTCTGAGACGCCGTCGTAGGTGATGGCGAGGTGGTAATCGACCTCCGCGAGAACGCCGAACGCAGGCAGCGCCACGATGCTCTGGGTGTCGTCCTGGTGGATCATCTTCACGATCAGCGTCATCTGGTTGTAGAGCGGGAAGGCGTTGTTCAGGTAAACGGAGATGCTCCCCTTGGAGAATATCGTGCCGTTGCCGAGGGTCGGATTCATGCCGTAGTCGAAGGCGTTGAACCACGATTCGAGCGTGAAGCCCAATCCCAGATAGAGCGAGTCGTCCGCCGGAATGCGCAGCTTGCTGCCGTTGGAGTTGTATTCGATGGCGCTCTCGCCGTCGAACACCCGCACCAGGTCGGGTTTGACGATCTCGCACTCTTCGACGCCGTTCGAGATGAACAGGCGGACATCGTAGGTGCCCGGTTCGGAAAAGTCCCACGTGGGTTCGGGCTCGGTCGAATCGACGGTGCCGTCGTTGTCGAAGTCCCATTGCCATGTCGTGACGGGCGGCTTCGAGTACAGATCGCAGGTGAAATGCGACTGCACCGGCGCGTGGCCGTTGACGACATCGACCTGATAATCGGCTTCGAGGAAGGAATCGATATTCTCGAACCAGCGGATGTGGTGTGATTCATAGACGGCGGTGCAGGCGATGAGGTCGAGATCGCTGTCCTCGTCCAGATCGACAACGAAGTATTTGAGCATATCGACCGCGTCGTTGCTCATGACGAATTCGGTGAAATTCTGCTCGCCGTCGTTGTCGTAGAATGTGGCGAGTCCGCCCTGCCATGCGATCCCGAAGATGTCCATGTCGTCATCCGCGTCGATGTCGCAAACCACCGGGCTGCGACCACCGCGGTAGTTGTCGTTCAGCATGTGCATGGTGAATTCCTGCTGGCCGTCGTTCTCGAACCATCCGATGGCGTGGCTGTTTCCGCAAGAGGTTGCCGCAAAGTCCATGTGCCCATCGCCGTTGATGTCGCCGGCGCTGACCCAGTTCGGCTTGTCCCATTCGTTGAAGAGGAGGTGCTCCGGGAAATTCTCGTCCTCACCGATGTTCTCGAACCAGACGATGCCGCCTGCCTGAGCCGCCGCGAGGATGTCCTGGTCGTCGTCGCCGTCCATATCCACGGCGACTGCGCAACTGACCACCGTCCAGTTGTCCTTGACGATGTGCTCGGTGAAATTCTCTTCGCCGTCGTTCTCGAACCAGCCCAGCCTGCCCATTCCGCAAGCAGTGGCGAGGATATCGACGTTGCCGTCGCCGTTGATGTCGATCGGCTGATTGTGGACATGGTCGGTGACGAGCACCCAACCGGGCCCGTCCCAGCTCGTCGAGACCTCGTGCTCGGTGAAGGTGCCGTCACCGTCGTTGTGAAACCATGAAATCTTGTCGCCACCGTCCGCAGTCGCGACGAAATCCGGGTATTCGTCATCGTCGATGTTGCCCGTGTCGATCGCCTTCGCGTTCAGGAAGTTCTCAATCACCAAGTGTTCGGAAAAATTCATCGTGCCATCGTTTTCCATCCACTTGATGTGGTGGCCCGGATTGCATGTGTAAACGAAATCGGGACTTCCGTCCAGATTGAAGTCGGCAGCCGCGATCGCGCAGGCGCCCCCCGTGTCCTCGAAGAGCACGTGCTCTTCGAACATTGCGTCTGCCAGAAGGCTTGCCGCTGACATTGCCAGTGCCAGAAGCATGCAGAATAGGTGGATATTCTTTGCACGGAACAAGAACAAAGAACATCGGTGTCGTTTCATGTTTATCTCCTTGATTCGGTTGGTATTATTTCATGGTACGCAGGCACCCTTGCCTGCATTCTCTATCGCTCGTAGGGCGTGACCTCCTGTGAATTTGATCGAATCTTCCATAAGCGTTCTACAACAGAGAATGCACAGAGAACGCCGCTCGGAGATCAGCGCCTACAGCAGTGACGAGCAAACACGGAGGCTTGCCCTACGGACCGCCGAGTTCCAACTCGGCATCTCCCTTCTCTCGTAGCGCTCGACCTCCGAGCGAGCTTCATCTGATATTGAAGCAGAAATCAACATTCAGAAGAACCTCCGATACATTCGGAAGTTGATTTCTTTCAGGAACGCGGACGTCCTCGTCCGCATCTTCACTTATGCTTTCGTATATTCGTCCCGGAGTTCGAGGAGCCCCGGGGCGTGACCAACGAACTTCAATACGTATTTCTGGATTTCGCTCCAGATTTCTTCGCGTGAACGACCCTCGTTGAACATGGTGATGATGTCGTAGAAGCCGATCTGGTAGATCATGTCGCTGAATATCCAGCCGGCGAGGTAGCGATTGCCGCTGTACATCGAGTGCTTGATCTCTTCGCTCTTCAGCTTTGTGGTTGTGATAAGGAACTGATTGGCGTCCGCCGCGAGGGAGAACCAGTTGACGGGCCACTTCTCGACGATCAGGTTCTCGATCATGAACCGGTCGTGACGGATGATCTCCGCGCCCTCGAAGCTCTCGATGTCCGAGGTGTAGAGCGCCACGATCACGCCCCGATCGATCGCCCTACGAACCGCCTGCCGTATCTTTTCGAAGTGGTGCTTCTCCACCTCGATGAAGATGATCTTCTCCGTCTGGTCGATAATCTGATTCGCCTTGGCATAGACCTGCTCCATGTTCTGCATGTAGTAGATGGAATCGACCTGCTCCTGTTGCTTCAAATCGCTGAACGCGTCGGCGACTTTCTTGCGATGGCCGGTGAATTCCCGCTCCTTCTGCTCCAGCATCCGCTCGATGGGAACCGACTGGAATATCCGGTTCTTCGACCCCTGAAGCTGGACTATCGCGCCCTTCTGCTCCAGAGACTTCAGCGCTTGATAGACGTTCGAGCGCGATTTCCCGATCTGCCGCGCGATGCTGTACCCCGATTGCGGAGAGTCTTTCAAAAGCTCATAATACACGGTCGCCTCGACCTGTGTGAATCCCAGATCAATCAGCATCTCGATGCGTTTCTGGTCACTCATATCAACGTCCTTTCGATTAGTGTTACTATCTGGTACCACTATGCCCGAAGGGCGATAAACCTGTCAATATATTTTATGCGCTGGGGGATATTCAGGGTGGTTTGCTCCTACAACAGGAAAATATCTGGCATCGAACGAAGCAACCGTGTCGTATCAATTTTCACATAATCTGCCCGTGTCTGCCCTTCGCTGAGAGTTGCGGACGAGGACGTCCGCGTTCCATAGAGACAAAAAAAACCGGCTGCGGGTACAGCCGGTTTATGGCAATAAGGGGGGAATTAACCCTTATTTTGAGATCGTTTTTACTGCACTACGTTTGCGGGTCGGCGTTGAGAACGTCTGGGTCGTAACGTAGTAGAAGTACTTGTTGCTCAGACCTTCATGCGTGTATGTGGTGACCGGGGTCGTGTCGAGCAGTGTGAAGGTTCCGTCCGGTGTTTCGCAGAAGAAGATTCTGTAACTTGCTGCTCCGGGGACGGCTTCCCATGTGAGAACCGCGTCGGTTCCGTTGGCGTCGATGGTCAGGTTGGCGGGAGCATCGGGACCGCTCGCCGGCCAGTCGAGATCGTTCTGATTCGTGCCGAATGCCAGTGCCAGGTTTCCGTTGATCGGATCGAACATCGGTCCGCCGACCCAGCTGTTAAGGCACTCGGCCGACGTGACATCGTTACCGTGATACTGCACGCCGATCGTTCCGTCAGCGTTCTCGATACCGATCGAGCAGTCGTAGTCGTAACCGGAATGATCTACCAGGCAAGTTGACGATTCGTCGTAGTTGTAGCAGATAATGATCTTGCCGTTCGGGAAGAGCGTCGCCTGCATCGTGATGTAGTAGTTCAGGGATGTCAGCGTCGGGAAATGCCAGTAAGTTACGGTGAAGCTGCTGGCATCGCCGCCGACGAAGATTTGTGCATCATCGCCATAGTATTTGAAATCATCCCAGAGAACGGCGATGAAATCGTTCGGTTCCGTAACGTCGGGGATGAGTTTGTTCAAGTAGGGCCATGCGTTGGTGAAGCCGAGCTGACCGTTTGTCGTCACATAGACGGTATCCTGATCGACACCGAAGAACGGGAAGTCGAACGGAAGCTCGACAACCCAGTTACCGTCGTCGGCAGAGTTGTTGTCCGGCACGTCGAATTCGTCGAGGACGAGTTCGGTGTGTCCTGTGGTATCGATCCAACGGTAGGTCGGGTGGCTGTTGGGCGCCATGGAGTTGGCGAAGTAATAGCCGTCGTTGCCGCCGAAATCGGAATCGACAGTGGTTGTCGTGAAGCTCCAGATCGGGCATTCTTCAGCGTCTCCAGCTTCGTTGAAAGGAACGATCTGCCAGTAGTAGGTCGTGCCGAGGTTGAGCTGAGAGTACACGAAGTATTCCGTCAGTCCGAGGTCATCGCCGTTGACGAGGTTTGTGGGCGGGTTGTCTGTGCCGAAGTAGAGCTTGTAGCCTTCCGCGCCGGAAACGTCGTTCCAGATCAGGGTTCCGGTTTCCGGGCGATCGGTCAGTCCGTCTGTAGGAGCGACAGCCGTGGTGCTTAAGGGAAGACCGTATGTGGTGAATTCCCACGTTTCGCAATCAATCGCATCGCCGTTCTCATTGTAAGGAACGATCTGCCAGTAGTAGTCGGTTTCGAGTTCGAGGTGGCTGCAGTCGTATGTCAGCACGTCACCCAGATCGTCGCCGTTGACGGTGTCCGTGGGCGGATCGTCGGTTCCCAGATAAAGTTTGTAGCCAGATGCGCCGAGTGCCGCGGTCCACTCCAGGGTGCAGTTTGTAGAGACATCGAACTCGCCGTCGTACGGTGAAACGACTTCGGAAAGTCTCGGCAGTTCCTGTGTCATGAAGCTCCAGACGGGGCAATCGATTGCGTTTCCGTTTTCATTGTAGGGAACCACCTGCCAGTAGTAGGTGGCGTTCAGATCGAGATCGCTGAACGAGTAGGTGGTCTCAGATCCCTGGTCATTGCCGTTGACGATGTCGGTCGGTGGATTGTCGGTTCCGAAGTAGAGGTAGTAGCCAGATGCGAACGGTGAGCTGTTCCACTGCAGAGTTTCTGTGATCGAAACATCGGTTGCAGCGTCGGTCGGGTAGATCGGTGTGACAGGACTCGGAGCCGAATTGTTGGAGAAGACGGTTACGTTGTCGATGAAGAGGTCATTTCCATATCCTGAGTATCCGAAGAATCGGATGAGGATACTTTGCCCGATGTAGGCGGAGAGATCGACTCCGGCCGCGATTGACATGTCGCCCGGGGTAGAGCCTGCGGCTCCGTCATTCGAATCGAAATCCGTGGCTGCTTTGTGCCATGCATCGTTCCAGGTGGTTCCTCCGTTGGTACTGATCTGTACGGTCAGTGCGTCGTTCGGATAGGATGAATGGCATTTATGTGACCAGTTGAAGCTCAGGATGGGCGCTTCGGGAACGATGACATTCGGGAGCGTCATGTAGGCCGTGGAGCCGGAACTCCAGGAATAGAAATTACAATAGGCGTATGATACTCCGCCGGTCGTGTATGCGCGCCAGTTATGCGTTCCACCCGACATGTCCCAGTATTGAGGCGGGAACGTTTCGAAGTCGGTTTCGTACGGGAATGAGGTGATGGTATTGTTTTCCGTGGTGAAGCTCCAGGCGTCGCTCGATACTTCGCCAACGCTGTTACGGGCAACGACTTCCCAGTAGTATGTCGTTATGTAGTCGAGCGTGTTCGGCAGGTTGATCGAGGTTTGGCTTGCGGGAATGTTGTCTCCGATCAGTGTTGACGGAGGATTCTCGGTTCCGAAATAGACATCGAAGTTGGTGGTGTTGTCACCCGAGGTCCAGGATACGCTGCTCAAGTTAACCGCAACGTCCGTCAATCCGTTTTCGGGATTGGGATCGGTCGGTCTGCCGGGACCGCCAACCAGTTCATAGTGCAGCCTGGTGTTGGGCAGGTAGTCGCCGATAGCGCCGTCGTCCGCGGGATATTCTGTGTCCTGATGACGATAGACGACACGGTTTGTGACGCTTGTGTAGCGGAAAGTCGGGCCGCTATATCCGAAGGAACCGTCATGACAGTCCCACATGATCATCAGGTTGTCCCTTCCGTTGTACTCGAACGGTGTGTCGAGCACAAATTCATACCAGCCCGAGCCATTGAAGGTCGTCGAACCGAAGTGGCAAAGGGTGAAGCCTTCCGCAACCGGGTCTTCGATGTAGGACGGATCGGTGAATTCGGTATCAGTCGTATGCTTCATATAACAGTAGAGACTGTCAACCGTGAAGTCTTCCGGATCGCTGCTGCAGTCGTAGCTGACCGATGAGATATCCATCGACATTCCGATCTCGGATTGCAGATAGATGGTGCGGGACCAGCTGTAGTCCCACAGGTTCGTAAAAGGCGTGTTGCTCGAATTGGATGTTCCATCTCCAATCTCAACGTAAAGTGCTTGCGCGCTGATTGCGATCATCAGCAAGCTGAACAATAACAGGAATTTGCGTGAATGTTTCGTTTTCATTCCACCTCCATTTTCAATGTGATTTCTATTGGTTTCCCTTGAATTCCATTTCAATTACAATACGATGTTCGTTTCGGTTCTCATCTTTAGATCGCATCAGCGATACCAGGCATTTCAAAGATCATCGCGAATTGTACGCACGCGTACACATATACTGTCGATCGTACACCTTTACCTCTGGATGCACACGCTGTTCACACTTTGTCAACCAGTGTTTCCACATGGATGGTGAAAAAGTGCCCGGGCGATCCTCGGGTTGGTCGTTTGTACTACGTCATGCATGAAGCGACCCAAAAGCTCTTTCTCGATTTGAATTTCTACATATTTCTTATAATTCACTTCGGGCTCTCAGGTTGTTGGCGGTTTGTAAGTGTAAACCCAAAAAGAAGCTGTAAACAGAATCGGATTCAGTAATGTCCATTGGAAAAATAAGCCCCCAAACGCGTTGATAAACAGCCCTGCAATCAGAGGATTATCGACTGATGATGTGGGATGCACCCGATTTCACCTTGACAATCTCGCGGATTTTGATATTCTTGTCTGTAAATATGAAATCAGAAATGTGTATTTTGGTGAATCTAAAAGCAGTACAATCTTGAGTATTTGGCAAAGACTTTTCCCGAAATAACATCACATGAAATTTAACACGGAGGAACTAAAGATGGATACGACGCTAACGATTTACTCGCCTGAGAAGAAACCGACTCAGGCTGAAAAGGACGACATAGCGGATTTTTTGTATAAGCATCTGGATCAATTCGGCGATCCGAGGGAGCAAATCATGAGCGCGATCGATTTCGCGCTGAAAGAATACGAGTCATTCGGCGGGATGATCCTGCGGGCAACGATCGGAAATGAGATCGTGGGCGCGGTGGTACTCAACAAGACCGGCATGAAAGGCTACATCCCCGACAATATCCTCGTCTATATCGCAGTGCACTGCAATTACCGAGGCAAGAAGATCGGCAGATACCTGATGGAGCAGGCGATCGAGAATACGGAAGGCGACATGAAGCTCCACGTTGAGCATGACAACCCGGCGCGATTTCTGTATCAGAAGGTGGGATTCACGAACAAGTATCTCGAGATGCGCTATCAGCGGGGAGACAAGTAATGGCTTTTCTCGAGATGGACATCAAGAAGCTTGCGAATAACTACAACTACCTCGATAAGCTGTTCAAGAGAAACGACATACAGTGGGCGGTCGTCACCAAGGTCTTGTGCGGCAATCGCCTATTTCTGAATGAATTGCTGAAGTTGGGTGTGAAGCATGTTTGCGATTCGCGTCTGATGAATCTCAGGACGATCAAGTCGCTCAACCCGGATGTGGAGACGATCTATATCAAGCCGCCAGCTAAAAAGAACGTCGCAAGCGTAATCAAGTATGCCGACATCACGGTCAACACCGAGATCACGACGATCAAGGCGCTCTCTCGCGCGGCGAAAAGGGCTGGCGTCAAGCACAAGATCATCATCATGTTGGAGATGGGTGAATTACGCGAGGGCGTTTTGCGCGACGAGTTTGTCCAATTCTATGAAAACGTGTTCAAGCTGGACAACATCCAGGTGGTGGGCATCGGGACGAATTTCTCCTGCCTGTACGGCGTCCTGCCGCACGAGGACAAGCTGATCCAGTTGAGTCTCTACGAGCAGCTCATCGAAGCGAAGTTTAACCGCAATCTGCCCTATGTTTCCGGCGGAAGCTCGGTGGTGATTCCCATTCTGCTCAACAACACGCTGCCCAGGGGTATCAACCATTTCCGCGTGGGGGAGACTCTCTACCTCGGCACCAACGTGTTCAACAATAGCCTCATCATGGAGATGGAGCACGATATCTTCAAGCTCAACGCCGAGATCATCGAGCTGATGGAGAAACCGAGCGTCCCCTCCGGTATGATGGGTTCCAACGTCGAGGGCAAGACCTACGACTTCGATGCGAAGGAGACCGGAAAAGTATCATTCCGCGCTATCGTCGATCTCGGTCTGCTGGACGTGGATGAGAAGCATATATGGTGCTCCGACACGGACGTGCAGTTTGCCGGCGCCAGCTCCGACATGCTGGTGATCGACCTCAAGGACAACCCGAAGAACTACAAGGTCGGTGACCTGCTCGAATTCCAGATGGACTACATGGGCCTGCTCAGGCTGATGAATTCCCGGTACATTGAGAAACGGGTGAAGAGTTGATGCTGGTGTTGAAAGAAATTGTTTGACATACGAATGATGTTATAACAGCTTGTCTATGATCGTTACCAGTCGGTAATCGATTCTACAGAGGCTTTTTACCGTCGAGCCCGCCTGGCAAATCGACGGTTTTTTTCCCAGATTGGGGAGTTACGCGTATCTTTTTATGTGAGAAGATTATAGATCGAGTGTTTGAAACTCTTGCTCTTCCTTGATTCTCTTCCTTAAATTCGCGCCATGCTTGTTATCAAATTTCATTTTCTCCGATGACAACAGATTATTTGCACATTCGAGTAATTTGACAACTTGATCTTTCCATTGAGAATATTGTTGTCTAAATTGCTCAGCATCAAACCAATCGTCAACTGCAACATAACTGAATACCAGGCAATTATTTACAATTGTACCCCTTACATTGGATCCATTAGGAGTGCGTGTCCATCTAAGAAGGTCAATATCTCCAAGTAAAGGATGTATGATTGATTTCATAGTAAGCTTTGCATTGATAGTCCCGAAATTTTCAATCCTTTTTCTGAAAGGAAAAGATTTGCGAGTAGTTTTCTTGAAGTCAATCACGAGCACTTTATTTTCATAAACCTCAAGGATTTGTGTTTTCATCTGTTCATAATTATAATTGCTGGCATCGATATTCAGGATTCGCTGCTCTATTTTTTTGTGAATTTTGTTGATTTCATGATACATGTCGATTTTAGAAAAAAGAAAATTTCCAATTACTAATGGATATCTGCTGATTTCGTGAGGTAGTTTCTCAACATCTTCGATATCATGTATACTCAAATCGCAAACACTATGACTGATCTGCAATGTATTGAAATCCACAGGTTCACCCATAATCAGTTTGTATATTTTCTCGTTCCCAGACAGGAAATAGTGATTATTCCAGTAGTCTTTCAAAATAGTTGGAATATGAGCGACATCACCTTCGTCTGGCAATATTGGGAAAAACTTTTCATTTCGCATACATGCATCATACATTTCTTGCGTGATAATGGCTCCCTCATAAGTGACGCCTCTTCCTTTATCGGGTGATTAACGCTTTTCAAAACGGTCTTTATATGCCTGCGTGCAAATAATTAGGACGACTTCAGAGTCTTCCACGCTTTTCAGCATCCATGTTTGCCAGCCTTCTTTTGGTGGCCTGATCTGATGCAGGTGATCGCTGATTACTTCAAGATTGTCTTTGCTTGAGAGATAAACGACCAAATCGGCAACTGCTTTCATGTAGCCATTATCACTCAAATGAGCATAACTGATAAACACTTTTATACGATTCTGAGGACACATGAAAAATCTCCGGGTAGAAAGGTTTGATGAAACAAATAAAGAATTATGCGATTGAAATGTCAATTTATTTTCATGGATTCACGCACCAACAGCGTGTGAATCACAAAAATCCTTTCATTGACAGCCAAACGCGTTTCCGCAACATGGTTTACCTATCACGAAACAGGAGTGAACTGTGGATAAGTATCTTGTAACCAGCGCGCTTCCCTATGCGAACGGGAAGCTTCATATAGGCCATGTGGCGGGAGCGTATCTTCCGGCCGACATCTTCGTGCGCTTCAAAAAAATGATGGGCGACGACGTCATCTACATCTGCGGAACCGATGAACACGGCGCGCCGATCTCGATCAAGGCGGAGTCCGAAGGGGTCACGCCGCGTGAGGTGGTCGATCGCAACCACGACAGCATCGTGCGGAGCTTCGACGGACTCAACTTCGAGTTCGACAACTTTTCCGGCACCGCGCGTCCGGAGCACGTCAAGCTCTCGCAGGAGTTCTTCCTGAACCTCTACAATCGAGGTTTCATCACCAAGCACACGCAGCAGCAGCACTATTGCGAGCACGATAAACGCTTTCTGGCGGACCGGTACGTGGAAGGAATTTGCCCATACTGTGGCGCGGAAGGTGCGCGCGGCGACCAGTGTGACGCCTGCGGAAAGCTCATCGACGCGGTGAACCTGATCGCCCCGGTGTGCAAAATATGCGGCAGTACTCCCGTGATCAAAGAGACCACCCACTGGTATATCGATCTACCCAAATTCGAGCCGGAGCTACGCGAGTGGCTGCACTCCAGACGCAACTGGAAAGACAACGTCTTCCGTTTCATCCTTAGCTGGCTGGACGAGGGGCTCATCGAGCGCTCGATCACCCGCGATATCAACTGGGGTGTGCCGGTGCCGCTGCCCGAAGCCGAAGGAAAGGTGCTCTACGTGTGGTTCGACGCGCCCATCGGTTACATCTCGTCCACCATCGAGTGGGCGAAGAACACCGGTCAACCGGAGCGCTGGAAGGACTACTGGCTCGACCCCGAAACGAAGCTCATCCACTTTCTCGGCAAGGACAACATCCCGTTCCACACCATCATCTGGCCGTCCATGCTCATGGAGCAGGATCGTAATTACGTCCTTCCGCACGACGTTCCCGCGAACGAATACCTCAACCTCGAAGGTCAGAAGATTTCCACCAGTCGCAACTGGGCGATCTGGGTCGAGGATTTTTTGAAATACTTCGAGGGCGACCTGCTGCGCTACGTGCTGGCGGTCAACGCGCCCGAGTCGAAGGACGCCGACTTCAGTTGGAAGGATTTTCAATCAAGGGTCAACGGCGAACTGGCAAACATCCTCGGCAACCTCGCCAACCGCGTGATCAAGTTCGCCCAAAAATCGTTCGACGGCAAGATCACCAGGCCGGAGAACCTCAGCGAGAAGGCGAACGCGACCATCGAAGAGGCGATGAAAATGACCGGCTGGATTGCGGACAGCTACGACACATACAAGGTGCGGAAGGCGGTGCGGACGATCATGGATATCGCGCGTCTGGGCAATAAATTTTTCGACGAGACCGAGCCGTGGAAGAGCGTCAAAACGGACCCCGCGCTGGCGATGGAGACCCTGTACGTCTGCGCGGAAATCCTACGCATCGTCTCGATCGCGATGACGCCGGTCTTGCCGGTGAAAATGGCGCAATTGCGCGCTATGTTCGGCTTCGCGCCCTGCAAGGACTGGCGGGAGATCGAGCAGCCCGAGATTTTCTACGTTATCGACCATGTCGAGACGCTGTTCCCGAAGATCGAGGATGATAGGATCGAGGAGCAGGTTCAGCTTCTACTCGCCAATTCGAAAGAGGAGGAAGAGCCCGAGCCGACGCTCGAACACAAGGACGAGATCGAGTTCGACGACTTCATGAAGCTCGAGATACGGCTGGTCAAAATCCTCTCCGCCGAGAAGATCAAGAAGGCGAACAAGCTCCTGAAGCTGCGGGTCAAGATTCAAGGTGAGGAGCGTGACCTGGTCGCCGGTATCGCCAAGTCGTATCCGCCGGAGGAATTGGTGGGCAAAACCGTTGCGATGTTGCTCAACCTCAAGCCGCGCAAGATCATGGGGCATCTGTCGCAGGGTATGGTTCTCGCTGCGGAGCACGATGGCAAGCATTCGGTGATGGTGCCGGACAAGGACTTCCCGGACGGCTGCGGGATCGCGTAAGAAACCAACTTCCGAATGTATCGCGTTAGCCGCTTGTGTATCATCCTTGTTGCGTAGTCGAAGGATAAACATGGCAAGGATCATTTCAGATGCAGAATGCGTTTTACGTGTGTACGGCTGTTGGTTTGTACTTTCACAAAATAGACACCGCTGGGATGATTCTGAAATTGGATGGTCTGCTGTTGAATTCCGATGGTGGACACATTCCGGCATATTTCTGCGACTTTTCTGCCCCTGACGTTGTAGATGCTGACTTCGACGGTTTGTGGTTTGGCGATTTGATACTGTATCGTTGCTGTATCGTGAACAGGGTGAGGATATGTGAACAGGGAAGGGGATTCCGGTTCGGTCTCAGTTTCATCGTCAATCGAGACACCATCCCAATAGGTGAAGAATAACTGAGGTTTACTCCAATCCAACTCGCTATCGGCAGTTATAAACGTAACACAATCTGCACGGTCATCATAATCGGTATCGATTTCGAACGCAATGCGGTACTGGCTCCGGCTTCGATCCGCTTCGTAATCCCGCAGCACGCAATTCGTGATATCGAGGTATCGGTGACCGACTTCTCCGTGATTTTCCGGCTCACTCATACCTGCGGCAGTGATGGTGCCGACATTGTGGGTGAAGGTGTATTCGTTGCCGACGTCGCCCTTCTCCCAGTCGTCGAACCAAAGTGTATCTCCGTAATCGATATGGCTTAGGATGCAACTGACCGTGTCACCATTTTCAACATTCCATTCGGGGAATGATAAAAATTGTCCACCTTGTGTATTTCCATAGCTACTTAGCTGGTATAGTCGTAATGTTACATTTATAATATGGTATCCCATTGGTATCTCAGGAAGATTGAAAGACAAGAATGATCTGAGGGTGCTGTTTGCTTGTATTGCGAAGGTCTCGTATGTATCACCTACGTCCATTGCATACGTCCAATCGTTCATGGAGTGGGGATTGCCATTAGGTAGGAACGCAATGTCGCCATCCAGTTCCGGGTCGGCATATACGCTGTCAACATACGTGTGGGCGGAGAGAGTAATACTGAGAATAAAGAATAGTACAAGAAGAGTGAATTTCATAACAATCCCTCCCAAGGTAATCCGAAACTCATCTGTACAGGATTTTAATTGAAGCAAGAGAGATGTCAAGGGAAACCCTATCTCCGGCTCCTGAGGGAGAAGAGAGTCAAAAAAAGCCACCATCGGGTGACGGTGGCATTTTCTGGGAATCTATGTTCTCGCCGGAATTGATCCGGCTGGTTTACTCGATGGTGATGGTCTTGTCCGGTTTGGGTTCGGCCTTCGGGATATTGATCACCAGAACGCCGTTCTTGAGGTTTGCCTTGATTGAATCGGTGTCGCAATTCTCGGGCAGCTTGACCACACGCTGGTAGCAGCCGTCGTAGCGCTCTTTCATATGGACGATCTGCTTTTCTTCGGTTTCGGGTTTGTCCGGGCACGATTCGAGCAGAAGTTCGTTCGCCTTCACGGTAATTTTAAGGTTCTCCCGCTTGATGCCGGGCAAATTCGCCTTGATCTGAAACCTTTCGTCGTTTTCCAGGACATCCACCGCCATGAGACGGCTGTCGTGGGAAATCCGGTCGTTGGTAAAGCTGTTCAGAAAGTCGTCGAACAGGGACCAATCGCTGTCTCTACGTAAGAGTCTCATCGCTTCCTCCTTGTTATTCTACCACGATTTCTTTGTTGGCATGGTTGTGCTTCGGGATGGTAATTGTCAAGACTCCATCCACCATGGCCGCTTTGATATTCTCCCGGTCGATGGTCTCGGGCAGGTGCACCGCGCGGGAATATCCGCCGCTGAAGCGCTCCGAGTACCGAAGCTTCAATTCTTCTTCCGCTTCCTGCTCGCTGTGCTTCGCCTCGATGACGAGGTGATCCTTGCGTGTGGTAAGCTGCACGTCCCGCTTGTCGAAACCGGGCAGGTTTGCCATGATGATATACGAATCGTCTTGCTCGACGATGTCCATGGGCAGTGTTCGGGATGGACTCTCCGACCCCGGATCACCCATAGATTCTCTGGCATACCGGTCAAACAAAGGCAGCATCGATATCGGATCGCGCATCACTCTTTTCGGTATGAGTATCATCGTTTCCTCCTTGTTGATGTCTTCTGGAGATAATCTATACGGAGTGTGTCCGGATGTCAAATACTTTTTTAGCAGTCTGACCGAAAGACTGCTAATTGCTGACGAAATGCGCTCGCAATACGGGTGGGTGGGTGCCGTCGAGGAGCGCTTTGGAAAGGAATTTGCCAAGTATTCCTTATAGCTCCCTCGCCCGCGAAGTGGGAGAGGGTCGGGGTGAGGGTTTCAATGATGTAGCAAATTCCGTTACAAAGCGCACAGAGACGGGGACTCCTGATCCGAGCGCATTTCGAACACTCTTTGATTGACAACATTCTTACCTTTCGTAAATTCCGTCATATCAGGGAGGTCGAGCATGAGAACACTTGTACTCTATTTCTCGGTCAGCGGCAACACCGAAAAAGTCGCGCAGGCGATCGCGGGTGCCGTAGATGGCGAGACGATCCGCGTTCAGCCGAAGGGCAAAAAGAAAGTGATCATTCCGATTGCGGCATTCCAGTCTGTATTCAAGGCGAGTCCCGCGATGGACCCATTGCCGATCGAGCCGGCGGAGTACGATCTGATCTTTGTCGGTTATCCGGTTTGGGCGGGTCATGCGGCACCGTGGATGAATTCGCTTTCGAGGTCGTATCCGCTCGCCGGGCGAAACGTGGCTTTTTTCTGCACCTGCGGGAACAGCGCGGGTAAATCTCTCGAACAGATGCGCGAAAATTTCCCGAATGCAAACGTGTTGGATACGATGAAGGTCGTGACGCCGATGAAGGACGATGCCGACTTGGTCGCCTGGGCGAAGGAAGTGGTGCGGCAGGTGCGATGAGATTTCGAATTTTGCTTCTGTTGATTGCCGCACTCATTGCCTGCGCGAAGGAGGCACCCGCTCCGAAGGAAAACCCCATCTTCGGTGTCTGGCTGTGGGAGAGTCCGCGTCAGAACGGCGACATGATCCGGTTCGATCTGCGGGAGGATGGGAACTACACCATGCAGGTGCAGTCGGAGGTTTCGGGAACGATCATGCGGGAAGAGAACGAGGGTGTCTGGCGATTCGATCACAAGTCGATCATCTTCTCGCCCAAAGAGAAACCGCAAGAGCAGATGGACTACCTGTTTCTACGCCGGGACGAGATGGAAATCGTCAATTCGCTGGGCGAAAAATTCTTCTTCCAGCGGCAGGAAAAAACGAAAGAGTCGGGATCATGAAGACGATATACTTGTTGCTCCTGAGCCTGTTGATCTGGGGATGTGTTCGTGAGGACGTGACGCCAAGGTTCGCCAACGAAACGGAGCGCGATCTGGCGGAATCCCTGCTGTCCGCGCTGGCACGGAGCGATTATTCATCGATGCAAGGCAATCTCATCTCCGCGATCGAATTGCACCGCATCGTCATGCAACGTAAGATAGAAGACGACTATCGCGATCTCAGCCTGTCCGAAAAGAAGGACTACGACGCGCGCGTCCTGGCGCTGTCGCAGCATGTCGATGAGCTCGCCGACAGCTTCGAGACCGAGTTCTGGACGCTTCTGAATCTCGGGAACAGCCGCTGCAAGATCGATTGGGCAGAGGTGACGATTACGCGAGTCGATACCGGTCCGACCGACGAGAGTTTCTTTCATCAACCGGTTCAGCGGCTGAATATCTTCCTCACGCAGCAGGATACGGAATATGTTCTGAAGATTCCGATGGCCATCGAGACGATTTACGGATGGCGGATTCTTTCGTTGCGGATGGATATCGACGAGTTCAAGGAAATGATATGATCCGCTGGCTCGGCGTATTGCTTTTGATATCGTTGTGTGTTTCATCGATGCACGGACTGGTCAATCTTCACGTCGGATACATGATTCCGCAGCACCGATTCGATAACGCGTACGACGATGTCTATTCGTGCGGGATCGAGATTCGCGGCTGGGGCGAAGACGAGTACGGTTCGGAGATTTGCTTCGATTACATGTACGCGGAAAACGAGACCTACCGGGACAAGACTTTCGGCGTCATGGATTACTACTACCGGATTATGCCGCTGACCACCACCCTGCTGGTTCGTGCCTGGACCGGGAACTCCTTCCCCTACATCGGGCTTGGCTCCGGCTACTACATGCACAAGGAATACGCCGAATGGCGTGGCGAGGCCTCCAGCGGCAGCAGCAGTTCGGATAGCTGCTCGTTCGGCTATCATTACGTATTCGGCTATCAGTCAACGTTCTTTCGCATCCAGCTAAAATACCTGGTGACGACCTTCGCGTTCAATAAAAACGTCCACTACTGGAACGACGACAGCACAATCGACATCGCCGGATACCATCTGACATTCGGATTTACCTTCTGATCATGCGAAAACATTTTTCGATCGTTCTGTTGCTGTTCTACCTGTCACACCTCATGGCGGAGCTGCCTTCCGCGCCCAATCAATTCGATAATGACGGTCTGCGCACCGGGGAGTGGGTCGAGTGGTTCGATCGATACTGGAAGCCGGTCGATGAGGAAGGTGACTGCGTCTATTACCGCGTGCTCGCGTACGAGAAAGGCAAGCCGAAAGGGCTGGTCCGCGACTACTACCGCAACGGCACCCTTCGGATGAAGACGAAGCTCGAATCGGTGAATCCCGACGTCTTTGCGGATACTGTGGTCGTGCTCAACCACGATAACGGTGCTATGCAGGCGAAGGGCGCGTTCAAGGACGGCAAGCAAAACGGTGCCTGGATTACATGGCACCCGAACGGCAACAAGAGCAGCGAAGGTTTTTACGTCGATGGTAAGCTTGATGGCGACTGGCAGAAGTGGTATCCGGACGGCACACCCGAAGGTAAGGGCGCGTACCGGAACAACTACGCGGACGGCAAATGGACACTGTGGTTTCCGGACGGCAGGAAGCGTTCGGAAGGCGTCATCCGGTTCGAGAGAAAGCAGGGCATCTGGAAAGAGTGGGACGAACAGGGCAGCCGCGAGGAAGGAGAATACGAGAACGACATTCGCACCGGCTACTGGACGACCTGGGACTCGACCGGCTTCATGACCGCGGAGGGCGATTACCGGCAGGGAAAGAAGGACAGAAAGTGGCGGTACTACCGTCCGGACGGCACGACGATCCGCGGACAGTTCTATCTCGGTCTGCGAACCGGCGGCTGGATGGCTCGCAATGCGGACGGAAAACTCCGCTGGCTCCACGAATACCGGCGTGGAGTGCCGGAAGGTCAGTGGGTCGATTACGACGATGATGGATCGTATGAAGAAGGTTTGGTCCGGAGCGGTTTGCGCCAGGGTGGGTGGCGATGGTACGATCGGGACGGAACGCTGCGCCGGCAGTGCGAATACCGTAACGGACAACTTTTTGGCGAATGCACGGTATATGACGCGAATAGAAATCTTCGCGAGGTGCATCGATACCGCATGTGGAATCCGTTTGAAGACTTCTGGCATGAGGATGCACTTGCGGTTCAGGATGGCGTTTCCGCGATTTATTATCCCGATGGACAGGTGCTATCGGTCACGGACTATTCTGATGGAACCGCATCCTATTACCGCAACGACGGAGTGCTTCGAACCAGGATCGATAAGGATCGAATCTACCGTCTCGAGCCGGATGGCTCATGGTACGAAGGCAGAATCGTGAAGGGCAGGCGGGATGGCATTTTCCGGGAGTACAGCGATTCGACCGGCGTCCTGCGCGAGAGCCTGTGGCTGGACGGTGAGAAGATCGGTTTTTGCCGGGAGACGTACAATGACGGCTCGACCGAGTCGGGGATTATGCGTCATGGCCATCGAACCGGCTGGTGGTCGTTCGAGCCGGAATTGATCATGCAGAGGTACGAAGAGGGCGTCGAGAGCGGCGAATTCCGCAAGTACGACCGGGAAGGATTTCTTCGCGAGCAGGGCATGTATGTAGATGGGCTTAGGGATGGTCATTGGAAGGTATTCGATCGATCGGGCGCTGTGATTTCCGAAGGCGACTATATCGATGGCATGAAGGATGGCATCTGGCTTCAGACTTATCCTTCTGGTAATTACGCTGTCGGTATGTACGTCCAGGGACAGGAAACCGGCAAATGGAGCTACTTCGACAATGCGAACCGGCCCGTCGCGGAAGGCGCGTTGGCTAGCGGTATCAGGCAAGGGTACTGGCGAGAGTGGACGCCGGACGGAAGCCTCTTGCAAGGTAACTACGTCGATGGAAGGCGCGAAGGCGAATGGACATTGATCGATTCGACCGGAAGGCTGTTCGCCAAAGGTCGATATTCAGCCGGCGAGAAGACCGGCGAGTGGGTTTTGTTTGACAAATCCGGCGCGGTTGAAAATCGTATTATGTATTGAGGAGATAGTATGAGACTTATCGGTGCATTGATGATCGCGCTCGCGGTCTTTCTGATTGTGGGATGCGAAGATGACTCGACCAGCCCGGACCCGGTCGTCGAGTGGGTGTCGCTCGAAGGCTACGATTTCCAGGTCTATATCGGTGATTTCAAGAACTTCACGAACACGGACGACTACGGCGACCCGATGATCCCGCTTGACAGCCTCGACTGGCAGATTAACCTGGAGCCGGATCGGTCGGTAAGAGGAACGGGCCGCTTTGCCTACGTCGATTCTTTCTGCGTCTATGCGTTGTCCGAAGATTGTTATACAGTCGAGTGGATCACGACCTACGAATACAACATGCTGGGCTACCACGTCAATCGTAGCATTCAGCCGGACGTCCTGTCGTCGCACCGGATCACCTATGACATGATTCCATCGGAAAACGTGGTCGGGCCGCACACCTATCGCTGGATCGACGAGGACCTCACGGAAGGATACACCTACTATTACTGGCTTCTGGCGTACGAAAACGGCGCGGATGTACCGGATCAGACCGGACCCGCAACGATCGAGATCGGTACGGATCCGTATCCTGCCGGTTGCCCGAGAGTCTATCCCGCTTACCCGAACTCCTTCAAGGACACCTTTACAATCGGATTTACGCTTGAAGAACAGTCCCGGGTGATCATGCTGCTGGTCGATGAGAACGGCGCGCTCATCCGCGAGCTCGTCGATTGTCAGGAAAGCACGGGTTGGCATACCTTTACGGCGAGCGACATCGAAGTCGAATCGGGTCAATTGCTCCGCGTCTATTATTGCATCAGAGGTGGAGACCAGAGCTATTACGGCTATGGCGATGTAATGGGTAACTGACCGTTCTCCCGGTCGATCCGCGTCGCCTGCTCGATGGCAGTCGGGCGGTCCAGCTCGGGATTGTCTTCCATCATCAGATCGATCCGAGACACCGTACCGTTCTCCAGCTTCATCTGCCGCGTTTTCTCACGCTCCTCGTCCGATACCGCAAACTTGATCTCACCGAAATCAACCCCGATCACCAGGTCGTCGGGGATATCCCATGAAAGCCCGTGGTTGGCGGTCGTGATCATGGTCTGAACCAGCTCCACAATCGAATCGTAGTAGTAGTCCCGCTGCCGCTTGTTCCGCTCGACGATCTCGTACTTCGACAATGCCAGTTCGTAGCCAGACGACGCGTTCGCACCGGTGATCAGCGATCTCGAAAGACCTTTCGACAGCCCGAGCTGCTCGATCCGGCTCAGGATCATCTGATTCAGTTCCTTGAGGGGTTCATCCGGCGCGAGGTATTTGGCGTCGCCGACGGCTTCGCCCATGTCGTTGCGTGGGATGTCGATCTTAAAGGTTCTGCCCTTTTTGAGGTCCTGGTTCTCGCGCGTGCCGGTGGTAAAGAGCTGCGGGATGTTGTACGCCTCCGCCATGGCGAGGTCGGTTCGCTTCAGATCGATGGCGATATTCTTCTCCACGATCGCGTTCTCGCCGTCGAACCAGAAGGTGTCGATGGGCAGGTAGCTGCGGAACATGACCACCGGGATCCGACCGTACGGGATATGGCTCAGCAGTGCGAGGCTCTGCGGGTCGGGCTGACCGTTCAGCATGATCTCGCACTGGTATTTCCTGCCGTCGGATGTCCAGAAATGGTAGATATCCACGCGATCCGCCAGCGCGGTGTTCTCGCGGATGCCGACCTGGTAATAGAACTGTTCCGCCTTGAGCGGATTCCGCTGCTGCTGCACCACGAAAGCTTTGTCGCCGGTGATGATGTCCAGCTCGATCCTTCCGTCGCGAACCTGCGGCAGCACCGCGACATCGAAGGTCAGCTTGCTGAGTCGCTCGACTTCCTTCATCGTCACCTGGAACCGTGAGGCTCGAAGCAGCCGGTCGATTTGCTGTTGCGCGTCCTCGTCCTCGACCAGTTGCCCGTCGGGCTTGCGTCGATGCGCGCTGATCTTCACCTTCTCCGCGAAGACCAGGCTGATCTCCTCGATGAAGCGCTCGGTGATGTTGTCGTGCTCGATGTACTTCTTCAGCTCCTTCGCCTCCTCGCTATCGACCATCCCGTCGATCCGCTCCGCGATGTAGCTTTCACACTTGTTGCGGTAGTAATCCAGATACTTCTGTGTCCGCAAGCGCCGCTGGATGTCGTCGTTCCAGCGCGCCGATGCCTGCATGTTTCTGATCATCGTTTCCATTCATGCCTCTCCTTTGTTGGTTTGATTATAGTACCCTCAATCCCAACTTCTGAATGTCCGAGTGAAGCGAGGTCTTCCGAATGTTGGGTTGTTACAAGCCTTGAAAGATGAAATCAACATTCGGAAGAGTCTCGCAAGCTCGACACATTCAGAAGTTGATTTCTTCACGCCGAGGTCCTCCAGTCCGGCTGGCTGACGATGGGGAAGAGGTTCCAGACCGCGTAGCCCATCGCGTCCGAGATGTGCGTCAGGTCGGGGCTCGATTTGTCCAGCTCGCCGTGGCTGTCGCGGCTCACCTGTTCGAGGTCTCGAATCAGGTGCTTGCAGTGCCGCGCGACCAGGATATTGTCCTTTGCCAGTGCGTTGTTGACCGCGTTGATGCGGTCGCGCACCAGCGGATTGCGGGTCGCCTTCACTCGAAAGCCGTGCGCTTTGAGAATCTTGATGTCCGTGATGCCCACCGCCGCGCTGGTAGAGCGCTTGATCCCGGTCATGTCGGGATAGACGACGACCTTTTGCGGATCGTACTTCTGGGCGATCACGCGGCACATCGCCTCGGTGTTGCTGTTCTTCAGCCAGAACTCGTCCAGGATGACGTATCTTCCGTCCTGCATGGCGCCGATGACGGCGGTCATGGGATCGACGTTGAAGTCCATGCCGACATAGTACTCCTGCGGATTGCCATCGACCGGATCGCCGGTGTGTTTTTCGCGGTCGAAGCCGTAGTACGCCTGCGCGGTGTTCAGGTTTACGAACTCGCCGTCCAGATAGCGCCTGAGCAGAACCGGGTCGTACTGGCTTTTCAGGTAATGGATGTAACTCGCCGGAAGGTGGGGATTGTCGGTGGTTTTTGCCTTGATCAGATGTTTGCCTGCCCCTTCCTCGACGAAGAGTTTGTAGGTGTAGTGGAAACCTTCCGGCGTCGTTACAATATACAGCTTGGCGTTCTCGCAGCCGCGCAGACGTCCGATCGCCTTCCGGTACGCCATCTCGCAGTTCTTGTAGCTGCCGATGTCGAATTCGTCGAACCCGATGTAGGTGAGTTCAGTGCCCACCATGCGCTGCGGCGTTTGAAGCTGATAGACTCGGATTGTGCCGAACCTGCTCTCGAACTTCAGCCGTGTCGCCTTGAAATCGTACTGGATGCGGTGCTTTCGCAGCAGATCCTTGAATGGCTCGCAGAAGAGCTCTTCCGCCAGTGCGTAAGTAGGATAGACGATCCAGCCGCTGGATTTGCCGCGCTTGTTCTTCATGAAAAGGTGGTTCAGCAGCGTCTCGCGCAGGAAAACGTGCGTCTTGCCGCCGCCGAAGCCGCTCACCAGCGCCTTGAACGGGTTGTCGCTGGTCAGGAATTCCCACTGGTGCGGGAGATAGTCCGTACGCCGGATTTTGAGGATCAATCCACGAACTCCCTGTCCTCGTAATCGTCGCCGTCGTCGTCTTCGTTGTTCTTCAGGAATTTCTCCAGCCACAGTTTCAGCGCGGCCGGATTGCCCTCCACGTGTTTGGTAGTGACCTTGCGCTCGACCAGCTCCTCCTGGCCGTCCTTGTTCTTCTTGTAGGTCTCCACCGTCTCCTTCTTCTCGTATCCATCGACCATCTTCATCAGCGCCTTCTGGATGATCCGATCCATCTCGCCCGGCTCGATCCGAAACGCCTTTTCCGCCTCCGGATAGCGCTTGAGCCACCCATCCAGTTGCCTGACGCCGATACCGAGCGTCTCCGCGAGATCCTTCCGATCGTACCCCTGTTTCCTGTAGATGTAGATCAGATGCGGATGCAACCTCGAATCGTACCGTACCGTTTTTTTCTTTGACATAGTCGCCCTCCGCGGCTCAATGTACGCAAAACCATAACGATGTCAAGATAATTAACTTAAATTTAAGGCAGCAATTAAAGATGTTTGCGTCGCATTGGGAATTGCGAGTCTGGCGAACATAAACCTTGACACCGGCTTGCGTTTGGAATTCGGTGAATTACCTTATATACAGGTCTTTGAATGGGGGTGACTGGTTTCGACAGGAGTGAAATCGGTTGCCGATGCGTGCCGGGGAGATTCGCCTACCCGTTAATCACGGCGATAAGCCAAAATAACTGGCAACGAAAACTACGCATTAGCAGCCTAAATAACGCTGCTACGTTCCCACCGGCTTTGCTCTCGGGCCGGTGACGAACGACGCACTGAGAGCTTGGAGATTCCCTGCCGCCCAGCGGGGATGATCGACAACTAACGGGCTGGTCGGCGGAAGGTCTGAGCGTCTTTCCTCACCGCCGATAAGATTGAAGACGCCTACGCACGTAGAGTTGGCTCTCGATGCACTTTTGGACGCGGGTTCGACTCCCGCCACCTCCACCATTTCAAGATCGCCGTTTGTCTGGCAATATGCAAATTCCCTCTGCTCATCCAGCAAAGGAGTACCATGAAACCTGCAACATTTCTGATCATCGGCGCCGGCGACCGTGGAAACACCTACGCGACTTTTGCCGAGCACTTCCCCGATAAAATGAAAATCGTCGGTGTGGCTGAACCGCGCCGGGAGCATCGTGAAGCCATGGCAGAAAAGCACGGCATCCCCGCCGGAAATGTGTTTACGGACTGGCGACAGGCAGCCGAAAAGCCGCGGTTTGCCGATGCCGTCATCATCGCAACGCAGGACAAGATGCACACCGAACCGGCCATCGTATTTGCCGATCTCGGCTATAACATGATGCTGGAAAAGCCGATGGCTCCGACGCCCGATGCGTGCGTGGAAATCGTTGAGGCGGTTGAAAGGAACAATATCATTTTTGCGGTGTGTCACGTTCTACGATATACCAGTTACACGCAAAACCTTAAGCGGCTCCTCGATGCGGGCAGAATCGGCGAAATAATCAGTATTCAACGACTGGAACCGGTGGGCTACTGGCATCAGGCACACTCGTACGTGCGCGGCAACTGGCATCGAGAAGCCGACTCCAATTCCATGCTTCTGGCAAAGTCCTGCCATGACCTGGATTGGATCCGGTACATCGTCGGTAAACCCTTCACAAGATTGTCCTCCTTCGGGAATTTAAAACACTTCCGTAAAGAGAACCGGCCCTCGGGAGCGGCTTCCCGCTGTCTGGATTGCCCCGAAGGAATCGAACGGAACTGTCCCTATTCGGCGAAGAAAATCTATCTGGGATTCTTCGAGCGAGGCGTGACCGGCTGGCCGGTATCCGTTCTAACGCCAAGCCCCACGCGAGAAAAGGTGTTGCATGAGCTGGAGACCGGACCTTACGGTAGATGCGTCTATGATTGCGAAAACGATGTTGTCGATCATCAGGTCGTGAATATGGAATTCGATAACGGATGCACCGCCGGCTTCACGATGACGGCATTCACCAAATCCGGCGGAAGACGCACGCGCATCTTCGGAACGCGCGGTGAGATCGAAGGTGACGGCAGGTTCATCAAAGTCCACGATTTCATGACCAATCAGGACGAGACCATCGACACGCAGATAGCCGGCGGGATTATGAAGCAGCATGGCGGCGGTGATTTCGGACTGATGGAAAATTTCGTGAATGCGCTGCTTACTGGCGATCCTTCCCTCGTCATCACAGGAGCGCGCGAGAGTCTCGAAACCCATCTGGCGGTCTTTGCAGCCGAGAAGGCGAGAAAAGAAAACCGCGTCGTGGAGGTGTAGAACATGACCGTGTCGTGGAAGATGCAGCACTACAACAACTCCTGCGCCTGCGCGTGCATGGCGATGCTGCTGAGCGCGCACGATATCGACAAGCAGGATAAGGACGTTATCGTCGAATGCAGGATGCCGTATCTGGTCTTACTGGACCGGGAAGATAAATCGTTTCGCGCCGGCATGCTGGTGCAGGACAAGGAAGTTTTCGACCTGATGCTGAACCGGTACGGATTCGAGCTCGCGGAGTGCAGGCATTCGAACTTCGAGCAGTACATCGACAAGGTTGACGAGTTGCTCTCGCGTGGCATGCCGTTCATGACGGGCATCATGAGGCCATCCCAAAACGGATCGCACGCGGTCGTATTCTACGAAATCAAGGACGGTCGTTACCTCTATCTGAATCCCGATACCGGCTTGGATAGAGCCATTGAGCACAAATTCGTAGAGGTACGGGACAAGGTGGCGTGCAGCTTCACGCGCGAGCAATTCCGGGAAGCCGCCAATCCGCACTATGTCATTGGTTATCTGTCGGATTTTTCCGGCCAAAAGCTCGATCCAAACAAGCTTTACGACCGCACCATCGAGAGTATGCAGTTGTTCAGCGAGATCGCGAAGCAGCGCCTGGACGACATCCCGACACCCGACTACGACGCCTTCTTCCGCTTCATCATCGATGTGGTAAAGCCCATCGCGCTCGACCTCTGCACGGCCATCGATGCCGCCGACGAAAATCCGGAACTGGTCGAAAAATTGATCCGGTTCAAGAACGAGATCGTCGCGGCACAGAAGCAGGTGAAGAATGGCTCCGAAGTAGATTGGAATAGTCTGAAAGCCGGTATCGCCCGTTCTTTGGTTGAGATACAGGATTGTTTGATCGAATACTTTAGGCATGATGCGTGAGGAAATCGGGGATTAGACGGCAGTGAGGGAGAGGATTGTTGAACAGGTGGAGAGGATGGGTAATGATGTAATACTTTGAAAGAGCGACTTTTGAATAAATGTTTGGGGATATTATGTTGCCAGATCAAAAGGCAAATCAGAAATGTCTTTTAGTCGGTCTCCTTTTATCATGATGTCGAGAAGTTCTCTTGAGTCATCAAGCTTTAATTTCTCGACAGTTGAAATCAACTCGTGGAGTGCAAAATGATACACGCAGTCGATATCTCCGGTGCCCAAGGCGAGAGAGGCCAATCGATTCGGAGTTGGTTCAGCTGTCACAACCATGATGTGAGGCAATTGGCCTTTCCTATTCCTTATGAGGTTCAGTGCCTCAGACCTAGAATTCTGGGCGCGATCACTTCTGATTGTCCATTTGCACGAGATACTTGCATGTAGAATAGGATAATTGTTGTTCTTCTTTCTCAGCCATGTCAGTTTTGATACACTATCGTCCACAATATAGTCGTGTGTATTTATTGTTGAGTCCTCTTCAGGCATGCGTGTTACGATAACATCAGGGATAATCGTATAGTCGCTTCCAATAGCTGCCGCCAGTTCAGGATTCTCCTTTGCTGCTTTATCCAAAGCAACTAAATGAGAATATTGGGAAAATCGAGCAATTTCAAGCCGATCTCTTCCAGTTATGTGTTCAATACTCCATTGACCTGGTCTTAGGTGCTTCAAGCTTGAGAATGTGTTCCGTATAAAATTTGCGCAATATTCTTCGAAAAGGCTACCCAACGTCTGTGCTGGTATTTTTTTCTCGTAATTCTTTGCTCCGATTTTCAATGCTATCGCCTGGGCTATCATGACGCTAGCGTTATTATGGGCGTCAGCATTGGTTGCAGAACCATTATTTCGGATGAATAAGATATTGTCTGTAAGTATATCGTGAAAAGCTTTACGTTCTGATGCAAATCTCGAATAAGTATTCATATCGCTAATCTTAGTTCTTCGCGAGGTAGAAGGGCTCGAACAAGTTGAATTCCTATTGCCTTTGCAACAGGAGGAGGGAAGGCATTGCCAATTTGCCTATACATTGATGTCTTCTTTCCATAGAATAACCATTCATCAGGAAATCCTTGCAATCGAGCCGTCATTCGGGGCGTTAAACGGGGAAATCCAGTGAAATTCTTTTGAGGAGCATTATCCCATAAACCACTTCCATCAACGCATAGTCCTTCCCAGGCCTTTTTCGATCTTGTCGGGCCTAAATCAGGCCCTCCATGCTTTTTGGACCCCCCTACAAGGGTTGGGGCAATAGAATCAGCTTTTTCTGCCCAGTCCTTTGCTCCTTGCCAACCATTTGCGCTCATGAGATCAACTAAAAGTTGTCCAACTGTTAATGGATCACATTTACTGGGGATTGGCCATGAAAAATCGGTAGCAAGATCATTTCGTACACAGATAAAGACTACTCTCGGTCTTAATTGTGAAACGCCGAAGTCCGATGAATTTAACAAACGCCAATCTGAAGTATAGCCAAGCTCATTCACTCTGCTTTCTAAACTGTGCCTGTATGATTTAAACCTTTCATCTAATAGTCCTCGTACATTCTCGATCATGATAGCCTTGGGGCTAGTTTCTGCGGCAAGCCGAATAACTTGAGGAAACATATCGCGCTCGTCATCTGCACCGAGTTGTTTTCCTGCCTTGGAAAACGGTGGGCAGGGAACACCACCACAAAGCAAGTCAACACCGTGATAGGGCTTTCCATCAAAGCTCCGGACATCTCCTTCGATTACATTCCAATTTGGTCTATTATATCTAAGAGTATTACACGCGTGTTTATCAATTTCAACGAGGGCAACATGTTTAAAGCCTGCCTGCTCAAGTCCTAGGGCTTGTCCTCCTGCACCAGCGCAGATTTCAAGTGATGTAAGTTCATTCTTCATTCTTCATCTCTTCTATGACAAAATAATTACTGGGGTAATTCATTGCTAATCAAATTCCTGAACTCCATATCATTTTCTGTATATGCCTACAGTCATGCTAATTCCGTCAAGGCTTTTTGTCGGAAAACTTTTCACTTCACCATCAGCGCCTTCCTCATCAAACTCCTCTCCCCGGTCGTGAGTTTCAGCAGATAGACGCCGCTGGAGAGCTCGTTCCCGTCGTCGCTTTGGCCGTTCCAGATGATGTGATGCAGTCCGGCGTCGTAGCGGTTGTTCGCGAGGGTGCGCACTTTGCGTCCACGGACATCGTAGATTTCGATGCGGACATCGGAATCGCGCTTCAGGCTGAAGGAGACGGTGGTGGATGGGTTGAACGGATTGGGGTGGTTGGCGAGGCTCCAGGTGTATTGCGGCACGGTGGGATCGTCCTCCGATTCCGGCTCGACGTGGATGAGCCAGTCGATACGGGTTTCGGAATAATCGTCTCGAACCGCGAAACCGACCGTGTGATCCCGCAATTGATTGAACATGACCCTGATAGTCGGTAGCTGGGTGAACTCCAGATCGTCCAGGTACCACTGGATGGACGTGGGATCGCCGTCGTCATCTACGTAATCGACCGAGAAATCCACCGACTGATCCAGCACGACCTGGAACTCCATTTCCTGCGGCACATGGCTGACGATAACGGGCGCCTGGTTCACCACGTTGATGTAGTTTTCGCGCACGGTTGTGGCATATTCGTCATCGTTGAAGACCGTCAGCTTCACGGAGTATGTACCCACCTCGCCGTAGGTATGTGACGGGTTCTGCTCCGAAGAATCGTATTCTCCGTCGTTGTCGAAGTCCCAGCGCCATTCCTCCGGACCGTGCAGCGATCGTTCGGTGAAATGGACGATATCGGTGGGATGCGGCTCGACATTGTCCGCTTCGAAGTACGCCGTCAGTACCGAATCGACTACCACGTCCAACAGGAAATCGCAGGCGGTGGTCGCCATACTCTGCTGGGCGTCGAGGATCGTCTGATCGTCTGGCATGGCGCTCGTCCAGGCGTCGAAGTAGTCGTCGAACGCGTCGAAGAGCTGGATTTCCATGGGGAAGACCTGATCCCAGATACCGGTGTCAGCATCGTTTCGCAGCTTGTAGGTGTCGGCATAGGTTGAGCCGAAGGGGCAGTTATAGACATGCGCCTTAATCTCGTTGGCGCGCGTGCAGAGGATCGAGGAATCGTCGGTGTTCAGCTCCAGCGGCGGGCTTCCGAGGGGGAATACGGGCGTTGCGATGGCGCTGGCCGGTTGCCCGAGCATCGTCCACATGACGCTCAGGTTGGCCGGTTCGCCCGGCAGCACGCCACGGAAGATCGCAGCCGAGCCGTTGCCGTGCTCGCAGACGCTGAACGGGGTGTCGATGTAGCCCCAGGATATCCCCGGTTCATCGTAGTCGCTGAACGGGATTTCGTATGGATTGCTGTCCGAATCGGAGTAGTCGCGCGTGTGGGTCTGGATGATGGAGCGGTAGTTGATGTTGCCGTCCGCCAATAGCTCATCGATCAGTGCTTGGCTGCGCGTGTATTTCTCGATGCCGTAGGAGCCTTCGCCGTTGACGGAGAATGTGGTGCGTACCACGAACCCACCCGTCGCGTCCGAGGTGTCGAACTTCCAGTACTGGTTTGGCCCGACTTCATAGATGGCGGCGGAGCCGGTGCTGTCGAAGACCGCGTAATTCGTATGGGTGTCCCTTCCCTCGACATTGGTGCTGTCTAGGATGGCTTCGAAATCCTCGAGCGTTTCGCAGATGGGCAGGCAGAACATCATCAGATCACCATTGCCCATGAGCCGTTCGAGGTCGCTCGACAGCGCGTTGCCGATAGCGAAACCCTTGTCATTGACGCCCATCCAGACGTAGTCCGTTCCCTCGCTGCCTACGCCGACAAAGCGGTTTCGGCCTTCGTCGTAGTATTTGACCACCTGACTGCCGCTGATATCGCGATTTTTCCACATCAACGGTCTGCCGTCCGAGGTCGCGGTGCCGTTCGCCACACCGATCGTGCAGCAGAACAGCTCAATAATGCCGAGTAAGAGAAGGGTGATTATGAGCGATTTTATTCTCATGTCGAGCTCCAAACTTAATAAAGCGACGTTGGCGAATCAAGAAAACAATGGCAAGGAAAATGTTGGTTGTGGGTTTCGGGAAGGGCTACGGGAAAGCATACGTCCTCGTCCGCATAAACCATCTTCCCAATGTGCTACGTAGAGAAGGGCAGACACAGAGGTCTGCCCTTACAGCTTCTATCTTCTTTATTCTATTCCTTTTCGATATGCGGACGGGACGTCCGCGTTCTTTCTTCTGACTCCAGTATCCTACTTCAGAAGCAGTACCTTTCGAATCTTCGTCGATTCACCGTCGATGGACAGCTTGCAGAAATACACGCCGCTTGCCACCTGCTTGCCGGATGAGTCCTGTCCCTTCCAGGTCGTTTCGTGGATTCCGGCTTTGCGCACTTCGGAAACAAGCCGGTTCACGCGCTGTCCGCGGATGTTGTAGATGGTCAGCTCGACCTTCGAATCCGTCTTCAGCGAGTAGCGGAAGGTCGTTTCCGGGTTGAACGGGTTGGGGTAACTTGTGAAAATCCGTTTGTATGCGACAGGCTGGTCGCCGATTCCGACGACCTGGTTGTAGATTCGTACCGTTCCGTCCATGTGTAGCTGGTTGGGGAAGAACGATACCGAATCGACGTCGGTCATGTTGAAGAAGTGGTCGCCGATGTTGACCAGCACCGAATGCTCCGCCATGAAGTTGGTTCGATCCAGCCTGAGCGTTACTTCGGAGAGCAGGTTGAGGTCGAGCTGGAAATCCCAAGTTTGCATTTCCTCGCCGAAATAATCGAACGGTCGCTTGAATTCCTGGAAGAACCGATCTTCGGGGTAGTTGCTGAAGGACGGGTCCTGCACGATCTGCATGTTCAGACCGATGGGCTCGGGTCGTTCCGGCGGCTCGGGCGTGTCGAAGAAACGATCGAAAGCTTCAGTCGTGAATTCGTTAGCGCCCATAACGATCCGGTCGTGATCCTCGTCGTTTTGCGAGGCGATGAGATCGAGTGTCCATTCGTTTCGGAACGAGTCGAACAGCGGGTGGTGCGCGAAGGGCGCGATTTCGATAGCCAGGTTCGGTATATGACAGTAGAGGTAGAACGACTCTTCCGGCAGGATTTCCTGCACCAGCCGGTATCCGTCGCGGTAGGCGTAGATCGATTTCGAGATGTAGCCGTTTCGTACCGCTTCGGTGAACGTGTAGTCGAAGTCGTTGACCTTGATCGTGATATCTGTGTAGGGGAGAGGCCCGTAGTGCGGATTGGGAATAAAATTCCAGCCCTGTACGAGTGGCGTTTCCCACTGGTTGAGCCGGAAGTCGATCCCGCCGAGATAGGTACCCCACAATTCATGACCGTATGCCCAGTAGGGAACGCCGAATTGAGCCGATTCCTCGGTGCTAAAGCCGTCTTGCGAGTTCCAGGTGTAGAGATCGGTGTTTTCGTGCGGTGACAAACCTGCGTTCGTGATGGGATTCGCGAAGAGCTTCCATCCTTCGGGGATGTTGATCTCGACGCTGCTGGGCACGATGCCGAAGCGGTATTCCGACTCGTACTCGGTGTAACTTCCATCCTCGAAGAATGCGCGCGCGACCATCATGCAGTCGGTCATCCAGACGCTGTTGGGGACGGTCCAGGTATAGGTGTCGGCACTGGAGCCGAGGCTCTCGACGACGAGCAGGCTGTCCTCGCCGGCTCGGGTGTATAGCTGGACGTGATCGAACGAAATCGGGTATTCCGTATCCCAGTTGATCTCGAATTCGTCTCCCGCCTGGAAGTAGCGGTTCGTCATGTTGTTGAAGGTGATTCCGGGCTGCAAGTCACCCCAGTAGAGCGTGAAATAGACCCAGTCTGTGTTGTTGGTGGAGAAGTGGGCGACATCTTCCGACAGGTCGGTATAAGCGTTGTTCGATTGTCTGCGTATAAACAGCTTCTCGCCGTTCCGGACCAGGAAATCGGGCGCTTCGATGACGAAATCGGTACCGGACTGGTTGGTTCGGACGCGCAGAACCCAGGTGTTGAGCCAGGTATCCTCGTCGTAATCGGCGTGAATCTCCTGAAATAGGCGTCTGTTGTTCGCATCGAAGTACTGCTCGTAGAATTCCGCCTGCACGTAGTTACCCGAAGGCGCATCGGTGTTGAGCTGATCGAATTCGGATTCCCATCCATCGGATGCGTATGCGTTCTTGCCGAAGCGAACGGAATCGGAGATGGTGCCGGAGGCGTTGTGGATATCGATCCGGTGGGTGCGCTGTACCTGCGCCCCGCGATAGTATCGATCCCAGGCGACGGTGCCGTCGGTGTGTTGTCCGCTGACCCGGTAGTAATAGGTCTGAAGATTCTCGACATCGGTATCGACGTACGAATAGTTTACGTCTTCTTCTGATGAGCCGACCAGCGACGGATCGGTCTCCCAGGTGGCGATGGTCTCATAGGGCTCATCCAGATCGTTGGTACGCTCGATTATAAAACCCGCGTTGTCGGATTGTATCTGGGCGACCCACGCGATATCGACCGTCTCGCTTCTGCCGTAAGCGCCGAATCCGGCGACACTGGCGGGTCCGGTGAAGGTCTCGAGCTCTTCGGAGGTCGCGCTGGTATTGTTGTTGGAATCGATCGCACGGACGGCGAAGTAGTACGTTGTATTGGGATCCAGGTTGGTGATTCTTGCCGTTGTGTGCGCCTGCCCGGCGAGATGCCAGTCGTCGCCGCGATCCCAGATACTGTAGTTGCCGTTTGCGATCGGCTCTGTGGAGTAGAGAATCTCGTAGGTGTAGAAATCGTAGGCGCTTGCCTGTTCCCATTCGAGCGTTACCGAGCTGTAGCTCGAGGTAATGGTCGTCGGATTGGCGGGAGCTGTGGGAGCATGGTGGTCGTCAAACTCGAAGTAGTCTTCCAGCGTACTGCCGATGGCGGTCAGGAGGGGCTGATAGAATTCCAGCGCGCGGTCGTGAACCCTGGACATGTCGTATTTCATAGTGAGGGGATCGTATGCACAGAACCAGCGCCAGTAGTTGGTCGTGTGCGGATAGCAGGAGGGAAGCTCGTCCATCTCGTAGTGGAGGAAAGGCTCTCGCTGATCGTAGCGATTTGTTCCGCTTATGGAGTACTGGAGTTGCCTGTTGGATGAATAACCGGGCAGGTCGATTTCATCGGAGACTTCGATGGTGTCTCCATCGGCGATGTACAGGAAGCCCTCCGATGTGTAATAGACCGCGTAAAACTCTTCGATGGTGACCGGATCGTGGATGCCGATGGCATCCCGTTCATGGACGACATACGGGGTCGCGTTGACCAGGTCGTTATGGTCGTCGGAGAGGTCGCGAATGGGAAGGTTGGGGTAGTCGCGGTTCCAGTTCCCGGCTGCGATCTGGCAGTTGTTGTAGCCGAGATGCGCGTTCCAGTCGTAACTGTGAATCTGGACGCAAAATTCGTGTTCGTCGGTGTCTTCCCGAATCTGGTCGCAGAACCTTCGGTAGGCGGTGTTGTATGGATGCGCGTACCATCGCGTGGGGTCGCTGATGGATTTGGTGTTCGTGTAGCCGTGTCCGTCGTCGTTCCACATGACCTCGCGCCCGACGCCGCTGATCAAGAGGTATTCCGCATTCCATTGCTCAAAGGCGATTGTGCCCATCGGCGGAGTGAAATAGTCATCGTTGGGGTGGGGTACGGTTACCAGCATGGGATACGCGTCGGGGTCCAGATTCCGAATGTAGAGCCCCCAGCCGTAATCGAAGCTTCCGGTGACATCGTCGTAGGTGTCCGCGGTGGCGTTGTCGTCGTAGTAGCCCATGTTGAGCTGCTCGCGCAGGATGTGGTATTCGCGTCCCGTGTCCGAGTCGTGAAAGACGACCACTTCGTAGGGGAATTCGTATTCATCGATCAGCGTATCGACCTGATTCAGGTCGCCGTCGAGATAGGCGAGGATAACCTCTTCCCAGTGCGCAAGTTGTTCCTCGGATGGATTGACATAGCTGCCGAAACCGTTCAGTTGCCGGTCGAACGGGGCGTAGATGTTGTATCCGGGGGAGGCGATTCCTTCCACGATATGGCTTTGCCAGTTGTCGTACGCACAGCCATCGGCAGATTTGTAGATGAATTTCGAAAGTGATTCGTATTCCTCGACATAGGAGTAACAAGATACCGCAACAAGAATAAGAAATGCTGTTGTCAAAATGTGTTTCATGCGTACCACCTTTATTATGAATCTGATCGTGAATTCGCTCTCGAATTTGGCAATCTTTTTTTCTGGGTAAATATCAGCCATGCGCCGGCGATCGCCGGGAGCACCGCGTTGAAGATGAATATCGCCAGGGACGCCGCCACCGCCGTCTCCGAATCGATCCCGAATCTGGGAAGTATCAGGATCGCCGCCGTTTCGCGCATACCCAGTCCGCTGTAGGTAATCCCGATAAGGGTGATCGTCAGGATCAGCGAGACGCCGATGGAGGTAGAAAACAGCGAGATGATCGTTGTGTCGGTGGGGGATATCTGGTTGCTGAGGAGAATGAAGTACTGGTAGAAGGTAATCAGCATATAGACCGCCTGCGAGGCAATGATGCGCGGTGTGATGCTGTAGAGCCGTCCGGGGAATTCGCTCTTCTTGCGCAGAAGCCTCAACGCCATTGGCAAGAGGAACGGCATGGCAATCACGATCGAGAACGCCAGAATCTTCCAGATCAGCCTGACCTCCGTGAAATAGAAATAGACGCTGATGGAGGCGAAGAAGAGGATGATCCAGGTCTGGTAGAACTTCTCGACGCCCACCGAGACCGCCGTCGCTTTCTTGCGGTTCTCCACGTAGAACATTTTGCCGAAGGTCGCGTAACCGCCCGGCACAACGAATCCCAGCGCCAGCCCGATGAAGTAGGACTTGAGCACCTCCAGTCGGTCGAGATGGTAGGCGGGATTAATGCTCAGGTACCAGTACCAGTTGTAAAACTGCGTGACGTGCTTGATCGCGGAGGTAAAAAGCAGCATGGTCAGCACGGCGACGCTGTACGAGGAAAGGTTTGTCGCCAGGACATGAAAATCTATCTTGCGGAACACGAAATAGAGTATCCCGACGCTCAGGGCGATTTTAAGGAGGAACAAGAGGCGCTTGACGATCATCTTGCTCATATCACTTCCAGTTCCATTTGCGGATCGCGCCCATCGCGAACCAGTATATCAGGTAGTAGGGGTATGTCAGCAGATAGACGAGATGCCGGACGTCGAAGCGCTGCCGGTGCAGGTGAAGGTTTGCCGACCAGAAGATGATCAGCCCCAGCCAGTGCAGGAACAGCGCGTCGAACCCGCCGAAGAGCACGCGAAACGGCAGAAATACGAAATAGGCGAATGCGACGAGCATCATGAGCTGGAAAGATGTTCGCGATTGCCCGAACTTGGAATACCGGCGCAATTGCTGATCGTCGTAGTCCTTGCGGTTCGGGATCGTATAGACGGGCGCTTCGGGATTGTAGCCGATCTCGTAACCGGCACGATGGACGCGGTTCAGCATGCCCTTGTCGTCGCCGGAGGGTAGATGTCCGTCCTCTTCAAAGCCCCGCACGGCGAAGAAGGTGTCGCGCCGGATGGCGAGGTTTCTTCCGGTGCAGCTAAACGGCATGCCCAGTCCGATCGGCGACGCGAAGGTGGCTGCCGAGCCGAGTTGCGTGAAGTTTCGAAACTCCGATACGCCCTTCTCGGGCGAGAATCCGACGACCATGCCGGTGTGGTCGTTGAAATAATGGTCGTAGGACGAAAGCCAGTCCTCCGGTACGATGCAGTCGGCGTCGGTGAGTAGCAGAATTTGTTTGCTTGCCTTGCGTGCAGCGAGGGTGAGCGCCGCCTTTTTGCCCTTCAGGTTCTCGTCTTTCTGCTCGATCCGATAGCAGGTCGCTCGTTCGTTCGCATTGCAAAAATCTTTCAGGACAGAGAAGGTCTCGTCTTCGGAGGCGTCATCGACCAGGATGATCTCGTAATTCGGATACTCGATCCGCGACAGCGACTTGAGGAGCGCGGGGAGGTTGTGCTGCTCGTTACGGCATGCGACCAGGATCGAATAGCTGCGCGGCACCGGATCGTCGTTTTTCCTGATGCGCATCAGACCCCACGCGAGGACGAGCGTCACGACGAAGAAAATCGAAACCATCCACATTCGCTTGTTCCGGATCAGCGCACGCCGATAGCCCTGCGCAGTTTCTCGATTTTGCGGATCGCGCGGGGACGAATCCTCTCCGAGCCCTCGTCCAGGATGCGATCGATCTCTTTGGGATTCTTCATCAGTTCATTGAAATTTTCGCGGAACGGCGTCAGGACTTCGTTCATCTTCTCGAAGAGCGCTGTTTTCGCGTCGCCCCAGCCCATTCCACCGGCCCGGTAGCGCTCGCGCATCGCTTTGAGCTCCTCTTCGCTGGCGAAGAGTTTGTACAGCGCGAAGACGTTGCATGTGTCGGGGTCTTTCGGTTCATCGACGGTCTGCGAGTTGGTGACGATGCGCATGATCATCTTTCGAAGCTGGTTCTGAGGCAGGAACATCGGGATGGTGTTGTTGTAGCTCTTGCTCATCTTACGACCGTCCAGCCCCTGCACGAGGCTGGTCTCCTTGCGGATGAGCGGCTTGGGGATGCGAAAGAGTTCCTTGTTATAGACGTAGTTGATTGACTGCGCGATATCGACCGCCATCTCGACGTGCTGCTGCTGATCCTGCCCGACCGGTACGAAATCAGCGTCGAAAAGCAGGATATCCGCCGCCATCAGGATGGGGTAGGTGAAGAGCCCTATGTTGACGCCGTCGTCCGGGTCGCGCTCGAGTTCGGCGTTCTTCTGGAGCATCGCCTTGTAGGCGTGGGCGCGGTTCATCAGTCCTTTGGGCGTGAAGCAGGAAAGGAGCACGGTGAGTTCGAAGGTCTCGGGTACCGAGGACTGCCGGTAGATGTTGACTTTCTCCGGATCGAGTCCGCACGCCAGCCATGCCCCGGCGATCTCGCGCGTCCACTGGCGGAGCTCTTTCGGGTCGCGGATAGAGTTCAGTCCGTGGTAGTCGGCGATGAAGTAGTAGGCGAAATAATCTTCCGCCAGTTGCAGTCCGGGCTTTATGGCGCCAAAATAGTTGCCCAGATGGGGCGATCCGGTCGGTTTGATGCCGGTTAACGATACTTTTTTATCCACGCAGGTCTCCTTTCTTGTGCGATGGGCTAATAATTATCCCCGTGCTCTTCGAGCCATTCCTCGGAATAAGCGCTGCGGAATTTCCGCTCGAATAGCGCTTTGAGCTCGCGTGCGGCTTTCTCTTCGTCCGGACCTTCGACAACCATCTCCAGTTCGGTTCCGCATTCAGCAGCCAGGGTCATAAGGCCCATGATGCTCTTGCAATCGACTTCCGTATCGTCCTTGCGCAAGACGATATGCGACTGATAGTGCGTCGCGCTCTGTGCGAGGAATGACGACGGTCGCGCATGCAAGCCGTATTTGTTTCGTACAGTGACGAGCTCTTTAATCATAAGCATTCATCCATTTTTAACGTTCATTTTCAGCAGATAAAGCGGTTTTTTGTCAATAGCAAACTTCGGCACCCTCACACCGATCCCTCTTCGTAAAAATTTGAGTCCCTCACCCTGACCCTCTCCCGCAAGCGAACGAGGGAACACCCAGCTTAGGATGGTTATTCCTTGTAGCTGATGCATCGGGACGGGAGAAGGCGGGGGATGATGGCTATGCTACAGCAATCCGAAACGCTTCCGCAACAGCAGCTCGAGTCCGTAGCAGACGAGGAACAGCGCCAGCAGCCAGTACTTGCGATACAGCGCGATCTCCCGGAATGTCTGAATCTCGATGGGTGACGATTTGCCGGGATCGAACGACTCGGTGATGACTTTGCCGTTCGTCTCGCGTGCGAGATAGCGCAGGAGCGGTTCGTTGATTCCGCGATCCGACGATTCCGCCGTGCCAGCGATCACCTGAAAGACCCCCTCGCTCTTCTGCGTGGTCCTGTCATCCTGGACGACGAAGGTGTATTTACCGGGCGTATCCGGCGAAAAATCAGTCCGGTAGCCCTGGTTGTCGGACTTCAGATAATCTTCGTATAGCGTCTGCCCGTTCTCGTCGGAAATCCGTATCGAGGGATTCAGATTCCCCTGATGCCGCATGGTCTCGTCGAGTGCGTAGAGCCGAATGTCAACCGTTTCGCCCAGCGATACCACCTGTTTCTCCGCGAAGGCGTGAAACCGGTCCTTCGCCTGCGCCGTCAGCCAGGAGACGATGTCGGACGCGAAGAGCCGATAGGGATTTTCGTCCTCCCACATCTGCCATTTCCAGAGGTTGAGGAAACTGAAATAGAGCACCTTTCCCTGTCCGTAGGGATGAAAGGTAATCGCCGGACTGCGTTGCTCGTTACCGATGATCGCCAGTTGCCGGGCGTCTGCGACCGGATTGACATAGAGGTAATCGACCGGTGGGATGGCCGTCGCGTCGCGGGAGGAAAACGTCTCGTAGCGTTGGGCTTCGTCGGTGAACAGGATGCCGCCTTCAAAACTCTTGCGGATGTTGGACGCACGCGCGGGAAGCAGCTCCTCCAGGATGGGATAGCCCATGACCCAGAGTCCGCGTCCGCTCTGTACCGCTTGCCCGATCTGTGCGACGAACGGCGCGGGAAGCCTGAGATCGCCGTGGTTGATGACGACCAGCAGGTGGAAGGACAGTTTGCCGATTTCCTGGTTGTTCAGGCGGGTCTGGTCGCGGTATAGCACGCCCTTCTGCCCCCGCAGGATATCGAGCTCCCAGTTGCGGTCGAGCTTCAGCGCGTCCTTGAGAAAGCGCGTGTCCCATCCGATATGGTCGGTCACGACCAGGATGTCCTTTTTCTTCGACGAGACGCTGATGCCGGTGGATTTTCGGTTGTTGCCCGTGTTCGGCTCAGTGGGTGCATCGCCGGCCGGCTCGATGGATACCTCGACCAGATGCAGCCCTTCGCGCTGGAAGGTGTGCTCGAACATCGTTTCCGCGTAGGACTGGCTTTCGAAGGAGACGATCTTGCGCGCGACAGGCTTTCGGTCGATCAGGAGCGTAAGCTGCGCGTCGCCGCCGAACTCGCGTGCGGCCGCCTCCACCGCGACGGGCGTATCTTCCCCCGCAAAGGTATTGCGATTGGTCACAACGTTGGTTATCTCGAGGTCGAACTGCCGTTCCTCGATGTCGGGAACAATCACATCGACCGGTATGCCGAGTTTTCGCACGAAGTCGAGGTTTTCGTCTTGGAGCCATCCGTCGCTGATCAGCAGGATGCGGTTTACGTGGCGCAAGAGCTGCTTTTTCGCAAGCTCTTCCAGCGCGGGTTGGAGTCGGGTCGATTGGACGACCAGAGTGTCCGGTCTCTCGATGAGGCCGCCGGCGAATGATCGTTCGGCGATCTTGAATCCGGCATTTTCGTATCCCTCTTCGGCTGCATCGCGCGCGCTTTGGAAGAATGACGACTTCTCGCTACCTTCGACAGGCTGTCGCATGCTCAGCGACCTGTCTTCGAGCACCAGGACTTCTGGATCGAACATGGTTCTCTGGACGTAGCGCAGAATCGGATTCAAGAGATAAATCAGGATGACGACTGCTGCCGCCGACCGCAGAAGGATCAGCGTATAGCGCTTGAGCGGCTCGATTTCCGGTACGGTCTTTCGATAGTACAGGAAGACCGCGGCGATGAGAATAAGAGAGAGAATATAGATCATGGAGTTAGTATTTAAACCTCAGTTGCAGTGAATAACCACTTCCCCTTGCATCACCGGAGGGGAATACCTGTTCGTACGTCCGGTAGGCGTAATCAATTTCAATTTTCGGGCTGCGATAACCGATACCGTAGGTCACGGAATAGGCGTCGTACTTCGCGTCGTAGGCGTATCCGATTCGTACCGGCACCATGCCGTAGATGGCGTATTCGCTCGCGAGCGCGAAGAACGGCTTGTCCGAGGACGACGCCGATTGTTCGTACGATTGTCGCCAGTCGATCGACACTGACAAATTTTCCCAGGTGTATTTGGCACCCAGATTGAAGATCATCGGCAGGGTTGTCGTGAACGTATCGCCGTCCTTGGTGGTCTCCTCGTTGTCGATGGTATCGGAGTCAGCTTCGCTGATATTTACCGAATCCGCGTGGATATGGTAGTATTTTTCCTTGGCCTCGGCACCCCATACGATGAAGCCGGGTAAATTGTCGATGGCGATTCCGAGCGAGAGGTTTTCGACGACATCCTCGACCGAGAGCCCGACGAGACCCTTCATGCCGAATCCGCCGGAGCCGTATCGGAAGCGGATGGTCTGATCCATATTCAGCGCCGTGCTGTCGGCGGCGAAGGTTCCTTCGAACTCCTTCATCTCGGCGAACATGCCTCCGAACAGCGCGCTCAGCGTGAAGCCGGCGTAGATTCTCGGCAGGTCGATATCAAAGTGCTTCTTCATCAGCTCGTGAACCGGATAGCCACCGTACGCGATCGACAGGTCGCCGTAGCCGAGTACGTTCAGATCGTTGTCTGCTTTGCCGAAATGATAGTCCTCGCCGTAGTCGTTACCGGTCAACAGCAGATCGAAGTATTTTTTGGAGATTCTCGCGTCGGCGAAAAAGTGGGTTCCGACCGAATACGCGTTTCTGCCTTTCGACCACGCGATGATCTGTCCGGAGAATTGGCCGCTGGATTCGAAATAGTTATCGTCGATCGCGTCGAGGAATTCTTCTCTGGTTTCCATGGAGATGCTGTCGCCGTTCATTTCGTTGTAGAGGTCGATGTCCATGGCGTTGTTCCAGAACGACCCCTGCGAGCTGAGCAGCACCACGTCTCCGCCGTCCTTCGGATTGGTATAGAGGCGCGCAGGATTCCAGTACATGGCGTTGACGCCTTCGGAGCGCTGGAGGTAGCTGTCCGCGTAGATGGCGGAACCGGGCGTGGTCGAGCTGGCGAACGTCGTGGCGGCGATTGCGATGCATGCGATGGTCAGTAGTATCCTTCTCATGTCAATCTCCAAAGTGAAGTACGATGTTCAAATCGCCATCCAGCCGCAGGAAATCCTCCGGTTTGATGTAGATGGTTTCGCCCTCCGTACTGTCGAAGAGGAATTCTATACCGAGGTAGTACTTCTCGTTGGTGAAGAATCTGAGGTCTTCCTCGCTCAGGTTGAAGGTAAAGTCCTTGGTCGAGTTCGCCGGTGTGTAGGTGTCCTCTCCCTCTCGCGGGAGCAGGAGATTCCAAGCGCTGAACGTGGAATCCGGCTCGTGGAAAAGCGTATCGGGATGCTCGATCGTGCTGAAGTAGAGGTAGGCATGCGCCGCGGTAGGCGTCGTGTTTTTCACCGACAACCGTATCGAAGCGCTCTGGGCGAACTCGCGGATGCGGTCGCGGACTTCGTCGGAAAGCTCGGTGACGTAGGTCGAGTCGTTGCGGATCAGCCCTTCGTCCAGCGTGAAGAGGAACGGCACGCGACCCTGGAAATCGCCGTTGGCATGGTCTCCCACGGAGGCGAAGCCGTACTCGGTTTCGTCCTGGCCAACCACGAAATACGAATTGGTAAACTCGATGCGGGTCGGGAAGATATTCAAGAGGTAGGAGATGGAGTCGGTCAACGTCTGGGTGGATGTTGCGGGAACTCCGGGTGTCGTCGCGGCGTCGAAGACAAGGTTGTCGGTGCTGTCGATGTAGATCGAACGCGACTCTCCCAAATCGTTGTAAGCGGTCATCTTTCCGCGGATGCTGACCCTGAATCCAAGGCGGTTGGTGATGTTGAAATGCATACGTGCCTGGGTGATGGTCAGGGTGGAGTCGAGGTTTTCGGGGTAGTCGATATCGATGCTTTCTATCTCGTCCTCGATGTACATGCGCTTGTTGTAGATGGAACCGTGCATCTGCTGGAAATAGATATCCTCCGTGAAGAACACCTGGATGTCGCAGACTTGCTGGCTTCCCGCAATCTCGATCTGCGGCTCGACGGTGAATCGCAGGCTGTCTCGCAGCGTTTCGTCTTCGGGCGACCCAATCCGGAAGTAGCGGTTGTTCACGCCATCGAGCGATACCCGCGTGGTGTCGTTAAACTCCGTGATATCGATCTGGAGCGTGTCGCCCTCGGGCGTGAAGATTTCATCGAATCGTATCCGGAGCGACGCGAGGTCCGGGTGAGGATCGCGAACTTCGATCAGCATGGTCCACGTCTTGATCAATCCGTAGCTGACCGTCACATCGCCGCTGCCGAATCCGGTATCGTTGAGGCTCAGGTAACCGGCATTCTCCGTGTTGGAAGTCACCGGAATCCACTGCTCGATCTCCGGAGCGGCCTGGATGCTAATCAGCGAATCGACTGCGTAGCTGCTGATGTTTCCGTTCTGCATGTAGAAAATGCTGTCGTTCTCGACGATGAAATCGGTGGAGTCTTCCAACTCGTGGATGTAATAGTATTTATTGATAAGCGGCAATTTGAAGGTTGTATCAAACTTGGGTGTTTCCGGTAACTGCATACAACCGATGACGATCAACGTAATCGCCAAAGCGAGAGCGGTAAGGCGAAGTACTTTCATGGTCTTGATCCTCTATTTGTTTTACCAGTGAATTTCAGGCACACGATTCCTTATCTCCATTATGCCTTTCGGAAGCGATTTGTCAATAACAATCGGGATTCTCATCAAATTCCATCTTCGTTTCAGTTTTTTCAGGCCACGACGGTCGAATCCGAGGAACAGCGACACGTCCCGCGTCGAGATGCACAGCGTGCCGTCGAGTCGTTCGGGGAGGCTTCCGATGCAGACCTCCGAGCGAACCAGTTCGCCGAATGCAGCATGCCACGGCCCCGCGATGATCGACTCCGTATCGAGGTCGCCGTGCAGTCCGGTCTTGATCACCGGAATGCCGTGTTGCTCGAATCTTGCGATTGCCTTCGCGCAGCGGTCGATGGCATCGTCGAGCGACAGGGGCTTGAAGCTTCCGGCGCGATACATTTCGGCAAGCCGGGTCCCCTCGAGCACGACGCAGGGGTATATGCGCACGAAGTCGGGCTTGATCTCGATCGTGGTCTCGATGGTGTGTAGCCAGGAGGCTTCGTCGTCCTCGGGCAGACCCGGAAGAAGCTGGACGCAGAGCCGGATTCCGTGATTCTGGATGCGTTTGCATGTGTCGATTGCGGTTATGGATTCGTACCCTCTCGCGGCTGCCTTGAGGACGCTATCGTCAAAGCTCTGGATGCCCAGCTCGATGGTGGTGACGCCGCGGGACTTGAACATGGCGAGTTGATCATCGTCGAGACAGTCGGGCCGGGTCGAGAAGCGGATGCCGTGCAGCCCTGGCAGGTAAGGTTCAATGAGATTCAGCCAGCGCTCGATTTCACTCTCGGGCAGTGCGCTGAAAGTGCCGCCGTAGAAGGCGATTTCGAGTTCCTGTCCAGGATTGTGGGCAATGAAGTGCTCGATGTCGATCCTGAGACGATCCGCGTCGGGGGACTCGATGGACGAGAATGTGTTCTGGTTGCAGTAGATGCAGTGGAATGGACAGCCCCGATGCGGAATGAATACGGGGTAGAGCTTCATAGCCCGAGTTTGCCGCATGCGATACGGGCAGCGTCTTGCTCGGCCTGCTTCTTCGATCTCCCTGATCCGGTTCCCAGAACCTGGTCGCGGATGGCTACAGTGACGGTGAAGGTCTTCTTGTGGTCGGGGCCTTCTTCGTTGACGACTTGATAATTGGGTGGTTTCTGGTATTTTCCCTGAGAATACTCTTGCAGGATGCTCTTGAAATTGCGAAGCTCTTCGCTCTGGATCGCCTCTTCGAAGTCCTTGAGTATGTGACGATGGATGAAGCTGCGTACCCGTGTCATGCCCGAATCGAGGTAGATCGCACAGATGAGCGCTTCCATGGCGTCGGACAGGATCGATTTCCGCTTGCGGCCGCCGGAACGATCTTCCTCGGCGCTGACCAGCAGGAATTTTCCCAGTTCGATTCGCTCGGCTACCAGTGCCAGGTATTTCTCCGACACCAGCTTCGATTTCATCTTGGACATGATTCCCTCGGGTTGATCGGGAAACTGGAGGAACATCTCTTCTGCCACGACCAGACCCAGGATCGAATCGCCCAGAAACTCCATCCGCTCGAACGCCGAAACGGACTGCGGTTCGCCGGTAACGCGGTTCAGATAGGACGCGTGCATGAAAGCGGCTTGCAGCAGATTGATATTCTTGAAGCGATATCCGATGATCTGCTCGAACTCGGGAATCATTCTCTTCCAGTCGGGATTGGCGGTAATCTTTTCATCCAACCGGTGCGAGAAAAATTCAAGGATTGAATTCAGTAGTTTTTTCACAATTACTCGAATCGGTGATCGGTCGATCGACCGATCACCATGATATTTTTGTAAGTTATCGTTTGTATTTTCTGTAAACGAGAACGCCGTTGTGTCCGCCGAAGCCGAGAGAATTGCTGACGGCGATATCGACGTCTTTTTTAATTGCGCCTTTGGTGACGTAATCCAGATCGCAATCAGGATCGGGATTCATCAGGTTGATGGTCGGATGGATAACGCCGTCACGGATGGTGAGGCAGCATACGATTCCTTCGATCGCGGCAGCCGCACCGAGCGTGTGCCCAACCATCGATTTGGTGGAGCTGATTTTCAGCTTGTAGGCGTGCTCGCCGAACACGGTCTTGTAGCTCGCTGTCTCGTTCTTGTCGTTCAGCGGGGTCGAGGTTCCGTGCGCGTTCATGTAATCGACTTCGTGCGGTTGGATATTCGCGTCCTTCAGCGCTGCCTTGATGGCTCTCGCGCCGCCTTCGCCCTGTTCCGCCGGAGCGGTGATGTGATAGGCGTCGCAGGTCGCGCCGTAGCCGACGATCTCGGCATAGATTTTGGCACCGCGGGCCAGCGCGTGTTCCAGCTCTTCCAGAACCAGGATACCGGCGCCCTCCGCCATGATGAATCCGTCGCGTTCCTTGTCGAACGGGCGGCAGGCGGTGGCTGGGTCGTCGTTGCGCGTACTGAGCGCTTTCATGGAGCAGAATCCCGCCACGGCGAGCCTTGTGACCGCCGCTTCCGTTCCGCCGCTGAGGATGACATCCGCGTCGCCGTACTGGATGGCGCGGAACGCCGTACCGAGTGCGTGATTCGCGGAAGCACAGGCGGAAGTCGTGGTGAAATTGATACCCCGGAGATTGTGCTCGATGGCGATGTGCGCACCGGCGATGTTGGAAATCATCTTGGGGATGAAGAACGGACTGATCCGCTTGGGCCCCTTTTGGAAGAGCTTGAATGCCTCTTCCTCGAAGGTCTCCATGCCGCCGATTCCAGCGCCGATAATCACGCCGATCCGTTCCCGATCCATTTCATGATCGGTGAGTCCGGCATCGATCATCGCCTGACGGGCGGTGATAATTCCAAACTGAGTATATTTATCGAGCTTTTTGACCTCTTTACGTTCGAAATGGTCTTCCGGATTGTAGGATTTGACTTCACCTGCGACCTGGCTCGCCAGTTCGCTCGCGTCAAATCCCGTGATCGTCTGGACGCCACTCGTTCCAGCTTGCAGGTTCTTCCACGTTTCTTCAGCATTAGAACCGATTGCATTGATCGTACCGAAGCCGGTAACAACCACTCTCCTTCTCATATAGTACCTCTCATTAAGCTATTGAATTTGCGCAGGCAAAAATGGATTGCAAAAGAAGAAAGAATCGCCCGGTTTACACCGGGCAATTCCCTTTCCAACCTTACTTGACTTTTTCTTTGAGGTAGGTGATTGCCTTGCCTACTGTGTCGAGTTTCTCGGCGTCTTCATCCGGAATATCGATCTCGAATTCTTCTTCGAATTTCATGATGAGTTCGACAGTATCCAGTGAGTCTGCACCGAGATCTTCGATGAAATGCGCGTTATCCGTGACTTCGCCGGCATTGACGTCCAGTTCTTCCACGATGATTTCTTTTACGCGTGCTGCAATATCCATTGTATTACCTCCTGTTGGATTTCTCTACATGATTAAACCACCGTCAACCTGTATGGTCTGACCGGTGATGTATGAAGATTCTTCTGATGCGAGGAAAAGGCACAAGTTGGCGACAGCGACCGGCTGCCCCATTCTGCTCATGGGGATCGCTTCCGAGTATGCCTTGACGACGTCTTCGGGAAGCTGGGTCATGTCGGTTTCGATGAAACCGGGCGCGATGGCGTTCGCACGGATACCGCGTTTCGCCACTTCTTTCGCCGTTGATTTGGTCAGCGCAATGATCCCGCCCTTCGAGGCGGCGTAGTTCGCTTGACCGACGTTGCCCATCAGCCCTATCACCGATGCGATGTTGATGATCGAGCCGGATTTCTGCTTGAGCATATAACGGACGACCTTCTTGGTGCAGACGAAGGTTCCCTTCAGGTTCACATTGATCACCATATCCCAGTCGGCGTCTTTCATCTTCATGATGAGACCGTCGCGGGTTACGCCGGCGTTGTTCACCAGGATGTCAATGTGTCCGAATCGCTGGTACACATCCTTCATTGCCTCTTCGATCGCTTCCGAGTCGGTCACGTTCACCGTGTGACCTTCCGCCTCGAAGCCGAGATCGGAGAGCTCTTTGACCGCCGTCTCGAGTTGGTCCGCGAGAAGGTCGAAGAGTACGGGTGTCGCGCCTTCTTCGGCGTATCGTTTTGCGATGGCGAATCCGATTCCTCGGGCTCCGCCTGTGATGATCGCTATCTTTCCGTCGAGTCTTTTCATAGTTCTTCCAGTTTCCCGCACACCGTTTCGACATCTTCCATCTTGTCGATGCTGTAAATCGTCGCGGCGCGGTTGATCTTCTTCATCATCCCCGCGAGTACACGCTGGGGACCAAACTCTATGAAGATCGGGTTAAATTTGTCAATTATTAATTCCATCGACTGCACCCACTGGACCGTCGAGGTGACCTGCAACGCAAGGTTCTTCTTGATCGAATCCAGCGCTGTGACCGGTTTTGCATCGACATTGGATACAATCGGTATCCCCGAAAAATTAAACGGGGTGTGTTCAATTTCTTCCGCAAGCCATTCACCGGCTCGTGCGATCAGCGGTGAGTGGAACGGTCCGCCGACCATCAGCGGAATGACACGCTTGGCGCCCTTTTCCTTCGCGATCTCACCTGCTTTATCGACGCCGACTTTCGATCCGGAGATTACTGTCTGCACCGGGGTGTTGAAGTTCGCCGCGATCACGACGCCTTCCGACTGCGCCTGCTTGCAGATGTCGCGCACTTCGTCGGGTGAGAGTCCAACGATGGCCGTCATGCCGAAGGGCTGTCCGTCGTTGGCGCGGATCATGAAATCGCCGCGCTTGTGGACCAGGTTCATCGCGTCGGTGAGCTCCAGAACGCCGTTTGCGACCAGCGCTGTGAACTCGCCCAGCGAGTGCCCCGCGACCACGTCCGGCGCGATATCCAGCTTCTCCTGCAGCGCGCGCATGGCGGCGATGCTGTGGAAGAGGATCGCGGGCTGGGTGTAGGTCGTCTGGGTCAGGGTCTCTTCCGGGCCGTTTTTCATGACCTGGTAGAGAGTGGTTCCGTTCTTTTCGTCGAAGTTCTTCAGGATGGCTTCGTACTCATCGTTGATATAGTCCATCGCCATGCCCACGTACTGAGCGCCCTGTCCGGGAAAAAGAAAAGCGATATTACGTTCTTTGTATGCCATATCGTTTACTCCATCAATAGCGGAAGATCATACTTCCGGAGGTCAGTCCGGCGCCGAACGCGACCGTCATCACCATGTCGCCGCGACGGATTTGATTGATCTCGACCGCCTCGCTCAGAGCGCAGGGAATCGTCGAGGCCGATGTGTTTCCGTATTTCTCGATGTTGATGATCACCTTCTCCTTATCCATCTTGAGCTTCTTGCCCACGCCTTCGATGATGCGCAGGTTTGCCTGATGGGGGATAAGCCAGTCAACATCCTTGATGTCGAGGTTGTTGCGTTTCATGACCACTTCGCAAGCACCTGCCATCGACTTGATCGCCAGCTTGAATATCTTGTTGCCTTCCATGTAGATGGTGTGCTGATTCTTCCTGACTGTGCTCTTGGACGCCGGGTATTTCGATCCGCCGGCTTGCTGGATCAACAGGTCGCCATACGCTCCGTCCGAGAAAATGACGGAATCGAAGAAGTGGGAGATGTCGCTCCGCTCGGCGCGCGAAATCACGGCGGCTCCGGCGGCATCACCGAACAGAACGCAGGTGTTGCGGTCTTTCCAGTTCACGATGCGGGTCAGAATCTCCACCGCGACGACGAGGATGTTTTTATAAACGCCGTTCTCGATGTATTGCCTCGCGATATCGGATGCGTAGATGAAGCCTGTGCAACCCGCGGACAGATCGAACGCGGGGCAGTTGTTCTTGATCCCCAGCTTGTGCTGAAGGATGCAGCCTGTGGCGGGGAAAGCGTGGTCGGGCGTTACGGTGCCGACGATGATCAGGTCGATATCCTTGGCACGTATTCCGGCGTTTTGCAAGGCCATTTCCGAAGCCTTCAAGGCCAGATCGGAAGAGGCTTCGTCGTCCGCGGCGATACGGCGCTCGAACATCCCGGTACGGGTGCGGATCCATTCGTCCGTGGTATCGACTATTTTCTCGAGATCGTAGTTATTCAGAATCTTGGAGGGATGATAATGACCCATCCCCGCAATTTTCGCGTTGTATTTCTTATGCATGATAACCTCTGTGGTTACGATGATTTATGTTCAAAGTATTCCCGGGCGTGTTCGAGAAAGCCGGACTCCGCGATCTTCGCGCTGAACCGTACAGCGTTCTTGATCGCGATGGCGTTCGAACTGCCGTGGGCGACGAGCACCGTGCCGTTCAAGCCGGTCAGGAGCGCACCGCCATGCTCCGAATGATCCAGTTTTTTCTTCAGGTATTGATAGACCGGGAACGAGAGGATCGCGCCGATCTTGGCGATCCAGTCCTTCTTGATCTGCTCTTTCATCATTCGGAAGATGGAGACCGCGGCTCCTTCGAGCGTCTTGAGCATGACGTTTCCGACGAAACCATCACAAATCACGACGTTTACTTCGCCCTTCATCACCTCTTTACCTTCTATATTCCCAACGAAATTGATGCCGGGTTCGACCAGCAATCTCTGATGGGTCTTCTTGGCGAGTTCATTGCCTTTCATGCTTTCTTCGCCGATATTCAGGAGGGCGAGTTTCGGATTATCTATTTTGAAGAAGAATTGAGAATACAATGATCCCAGCCTCGCGAACTGAACCAGATAGTCCGGTGTGCAATCCACGTTTGCCCCCACGTCCAGCATGATCGAGTTGCCGCGCATGGTGGGAAGGTGAATGGAGATCGCCGGGCGCATCACATTCTTGATTCTTCCGATATTCAGAAGCGCAGCCGCCATCACGGCACCGGTGTTCCCGGCGCTTACGGCAGCATCCGCCTTACCGTCCTTGTGGAGCAGAATCGCCTGCACGAGCGATGAATCCTTCATCGATTTACGAACCGAAGTCGATGCCTTGTCATCCATCGCCACGACTTGCGACGCATTGATCACCTCGATGCGCTTTGTGTCGTAGTAGTACTTATCGAGCTCTTTCTTGAGAATATCCTCTTTGCCCACAAGAAGTATCTTGTCACAAGCATTCTCTTTAATTGCAAGAACCGCTCCCTCTACTTCTGGCAGGGGAGCGTGATCTGTTCCAAAGGCGTCAAGAGCTACGATCATCAGGCTTTTTCTTTTATCTCGATGACCTTTTTCCCTTTATAGTATCCACATTTTTCGCATATCTTATGCGGTCTGGTCGCTTCGCCACAATTCGAGCACGTCGTCCAGGTCGGCATCTCGGCCTTATGGTGCGTTCTGCGTTTGTCGCGGCGTGCCTTCGAGGTTTTCCTTTTCGGTACTGCCATTTTCAGCTCCTTCTATTCTATTCTTCAATTATAAACACAAAGCATCTTCCAACTGCATTCCACACAGGATACAATCCAAGATGCAAACAAGATTGCCACAATATTTTCCACCGATTCGGTGTCAAGAAAAATGCAAACGGATCAATTTGTGCCGAAGATCGACAGGAAAGGTGGAATCCCGGGAAGGATATCCACCTCAAAATCGTTGGGCTTGTCGTTACTCTTTATCCACGCCTTTTGCCACGTCGTCGGTGATGTCTCCGGGCTCGATGGACTCCTTCATGTAGAGTACCTCGAGCGTGGTGATGTCGAAGATCACGTCGATGTCGCGCGTGGCAGCGATATCCTCGATGGTTTTCTGGGTCTTGTCGATGAGCGGCGTGATGAGCTCGGCGTGCTTTGCGTCCGCCAGTCCGCCCTGACCGAATATCTCCTTGCGCTTCTGCTGGAACTGCTCGTCCTTCTTCTTCAGTCTATCCGTGGTCGCCTTCGAGCTGTCGCCGGCGTTGACCAGTCCCTGCAAACGCTTGACTTCTGCCATTATCATGTCCAGATCGTTCTTCCAGCCGGTTTGCAGTTTCTCGTATTCCTTTGACGCGTTACGGTACTGCTCCGACTTGATCAGCAGGCTGTCCGGATTGAGATAGAAAATTCTCAGCGATTCCTGCGCGTACAGGAATGCGGATGCGAGTAGTAGTAATGTCGCTACGATGTATTTCACACAAAACTCCTTTTGACGTAATAATTACCGTTTATTCTTCGGCGCTATCGGGGTGGAATCCGGCTGCGACGACGAGCGTATCGCCGTTCACGACCGTCTTGCGCAGGTACGCGATCTTCGTGACGGGTATCTTCGTGCCCGGCTTGGGCCAGAGGTATTCCATCCATATCTGGTCGCGCGTCTGAAGCAGCTCGATCTCCTCCTGCACGTGATGCCGTCCGTCCGGATCGGTCAGTCCCATGACGTTCTTTCCCTCGAGTTCGGGGAACGCCGGGTTCAGCAGTTCGAGTCCCTGCATGTCTTTGATGAATACGTAGCTGTCAAGGAAGATGAACTCGTTGCTGCGCGCACGCATGACCTCCATCGCGTTCTCGCCGCTCTTCTGAAGAAGATCAACAGCGTCATCGACGGCTTCTTTGACGAACGCCTTCTCCGGCTTCGGATCGTAGATGCCCGAACCGACCAGCACCTTCTTGCCATCGGGAAGCGTCGCACCGACAATATAGGTCGCTTTCCATACCGGGGCTTGCGTTTCGGGGCGCGGCCACTCGTAGAATACCCAGCCGTTGCCCTTTTCGGCGGATTCGACAAACATCTTTCCGATCGGCTTGCCGTTGATGTCCTTCAAATCAAGCATGTTCTTGCCCTCGCCGCTCGGATCGGGAGGATATACATAGCGCATGCCGTCCATACCCCAAATAAAGATATAAAGGTCATCCGTAAACCACTCGCTTCCTTTCTCCCGGAGTGCGGGATAGGCATCCTCACCCTTCTCGCCCAAAAATTCCGCCGCGCCAGTTACAAACGAAACCAGATCAAGGGTTGCCTGATTCTGGATCAGGGCATTTTCGTTCTGGGAATTGCTCTGTTCATTCGCCTTCGGTTCTTGCTTCTCAGCAGGCGTGCAAAATGTCAAAGAAAGTACTGCGAGTATTGATAAAACGATAAACATCGAACGCATAGAATCCTCCTCGTGTACGTTACACTGCAATTTATCCGGACAACGACTTTCAAGTCAAGAAAGCTCTTGAACATTCATCGAAATGCGCTCGGAAAATCGGGTGGGTGGGTGCCGCGTCGGTTTGGTTAGAGAATTGCCATAATATCCGCGAAGCGCTTCCTTATTACCCTCTCTTGGCAAGAGAGGGTGGCTTCGACTTCATCGAACCGAATATTGGAAGTTGCTTAAAAAACCATTGTAGCATGGCCGGATGATGATCATGAACCGAGTCGATGCCGGGTGAGTTTGTTCTCGCAATTCTCGAACCAAACCGATGCGGGGACCGCTGACCCGAGCGCATTTCATCGTCAGGTGGGCATCAGTCCGAGGTTAATCTCTCCTGCGCACGTGCCGACTCTGTCCGAAGGTGATGACAAGCCCGATCAGGTAGCCGAAATTATACCAGCCGCCGTTGTTGTGGGTCTCATATACGTGAACGCTGTCTTTAAAGAGTGAGATGATGAAGGTGAACGGAAAAATGATGCCGTGCCAGAGACCGAGCCAGAATCCCGCGACCTTGCCGTCCTTGTTTGCCGTATTCTGTTCGGGGTTGGGTCCGGGTGCACAGCTTGCGATGAGTACAGCTATGACGAGAAGCAGGAGAAGGGTGCGCATAGAACCTCCGTGATCAGGAATTCTTGAGCTTTATCTTGTCCTTAGAGCGGTTCAGGTAGGAAACCGGATTTCGTGCCTTGCCGTAGTAGATGATCTCGTAATGCAGATGCGGGCCTGTCGAGCGCCCGGTGTTGCCCATCAGACCAATGATCTGACCCTTGGTCACCTTGTCCCCCGGTTTGACCAGATATTCGTCCAGATGGCCGTATTTCGTCTCGTATCCATACGCGTGCTTGATCTCGATCATCTTGCCGATGAGGCGCTTGCGAACGGTGCGTTTCACAACGCCGTCCGCCGTCGCGTAAATCGGGGTACCGATGTCGTTCGCGATGTCAAAACCGCGATGATAATCACGCTTCTTTGTAATCGGATGGGTGCGATAGCCGAATCGCGTGGTAATCCTTCCGAAGGTGGGATAGATCGTCGGCGTGTGGCGGAAGATGTCGTCTTTGAGCCGGATATCGTCAAACGCCTTCTGGTGCGTGTCGCGATTGAACGCGGATATCCGCTTCAACTGCTGGATATCCTTCTGTACCTCGTTGAAATAGGCGTTCCGATTCGGATCGTCGGTGAAGACGTCCTTCGTCAGGATCGGGAGACCACCGGTACCGACCTTGCGGATCGCCGGGTCAATCGCTTTCAACTGGTTGTCCCTGCGGATATCGTCTTCCCACGCGATCAGGATTTCGAGTTGACGATGGGCGTCGGCCGCTTCGACGGAAAGCCGTTGCAATTCATCGACACTTGCGTTATATTGCTCGGTAAGTTGCTTATGGAAAGCAAGCTGGTTGATATTGTGGATATGTATGGCACCGCCTGTGATCAGCGCGATCACCAAGATGATGCCCGAATAGAGTGCAAAATTGAGGAATCCGGTCGGCAGACTGAAATTGAACACCTTGTCCGAATCCGTTCGTTCTATATGAAAATGCAATTTACGCTTAATAAGCATACGCGTCCTTACAAATTATTTTTCACCATTAGATGCAATCATTGAAAAGGTTGATTTTGTGTCAAGACATTTCTTTTCAATCAGTTGTGGCTCTCGGGCACATCCGCGCTTCAGCGGCGTAATCCGTCGGTTAACAAAGACTTAACATGCCGTGCGCTCTTTTCCTTTGACAGAAAGGCATTCCCAGCGCGTTTCTCCACTTGAGGTACACGATGAAAAAGACGACGATATTCCTCCTTGCCATGATCCTGTTTATAGCGCTCGGTGCGCAAACACCCGATTCTACCGAAGTAGTCACAGACACACTTGAAATTTCCCTTCCCACCACCATCCGAATCGTGGGCGTCGGCGACGTCATGCCGGGCAGCGACTTCCCGGACCGAAAGAAATTCCCCGCGAACAACGGCGAAGACCTGATTCATCCGCAGCTCCTCGAAATCATCCGGAATGCCGACATCGCCTTCTGCAACCTGGAAGGCTCGATCGCGGACGACGCGCCCACCAAAGAGGGTAAGAAATACGCCTTCCGCATCCCGACTTCACTCGGCGAGAAACTCGCGCTCTGGGGATTCGACCTCGTCTCGATGGCGAACAACCACGCCGGGGACTGCGAGGATGCGGGCAGGCACAGCACCATGAAGTGCCTCGAATACACCGGCCTGACCTATTCCGGGTCGCTATTCTCACCCGCCGGCGTGACCGTCGAGAAGGACGGTGTCACCTACGGCTTCATCGCCGTCGCGCCCAACAAGGGTTGCAACAATTTCCACAACACGGCGCTGATCGAACAGGAAATCCGCGATCTGGACAGTCGTAGCGACATCGTGATCGTCTCCATCCACGGCGGCGCGGAGGGAAAGGACGCACAGCATCTGCCCAAAGATATGGAAATCTACATGGGCGAAAAGCGCGGTGACATGTACGAAATGGCGCATCGCTACATCGACAACGGCGCCGATATCGTCTTCGGACACGGTCCGCATGTTACCCGAGCCATCGAATGCTACAACGGTCGTTTCATCGCCTACAGCCTCGGCAATTTCTGTACGCACGGCGGATTCAACCTCTCCGGCGTGAACGGACTCGCGCCCATCGTCGAAGTCGAGACGGATCGGGAGGGTAAACTTCTGTCCGGCAAAATCCATTCGGTGCGTCAGCCATGGCCGGGCGGGCCGGTGCCGGATGAGAAAAATCGTGTGCTCGAGAGGATAATTGATCTGACGGATCAGGACCTCGAGGGCGGGGGGCTGGAGTTCAGAGGAAACGCCTTCTTTCCTGTCGAATAGTATTGGCTCAATTATTATCGGATTAAGGGGCTACCGACTTTCCTGGAAAACGGACGTCTGTAGGTTTTGAGGAACGAGAAACCTGAATCCCCAAAACGTCCGCATCTCTTTTGGAACGCGGACGTCCCCGTCCGCATCTCTTTTGGAACGCGGACGTCTGTAGGTTTTGAGGAACGAGAAACCTGAATCCCCAAAACGTCCGCATCTCTCATCCCTCTATCGACTGCTCTCCGGCAGGTGGAACGAGAATGTACTGCCCTTCTCGAGCTGACTCTCAACCCAGATTTCACCGTCGTGCTTCTGGATGATCTGCCTGGTCATCGCCAGACCGATGCCGATACCGCCCGTCTTGCGCTCGTTGATATCGCCCAATTGCTGGAATTGCTGAAACAAGCTTCCGATCTCGCTTTCGCCGATCCCGCTTCCCGTGTCCTCGATGGAAACGGTGATCCCGTCCCCGGATCGCTCCGTACTGACCCGGATATACCCCGACTCCGTAAACTTCGCGGCGTTCTCGAACAGGTTCATCACCGCCTTGGCGATCCAGTCGGCGTTCAGATCGACCGGAATCACTCTCGGCGAGAGGTCCATGTATAGCGTAATGTCTTTTTCGCTAATCAGTTGTTCCATGTCGGGACGCAGATTCTTGATGATCTGGTTGATGCTGTAGCGCTGCATCTCGAGTGTGCCGGAAATCAGGTCCAGACTGCGGAAATCGAGGATGCGGGTGACAATCGCGTTCAGCCGTTGCGCGTTTTCCCGGATGTGAGCTCCGATCTCGATCTGCTCCTGGTTCATCTCGCCCAAATCCTGATCGATCAGCAGCGAGATGCCGTCGCTGATGACGGTCAGCGGCGTGCGCAGCTCGTGACTGATCGCCGCGATGAAATACTCCTTCATATCGAGCAGCTCTTTGACGTGGATATCGCTCTGAATACTTTCGGAGAGATTCAGATAGAGGTCTCCGATCAGGCGCAGGAGCGGGAAGTTGTGTTGCCACTCGCGCTGGATGAAATTCTTGAACAGAAACGCGATGTATCCCTGCAAACTTGTTTTGGAGAGCATGGGAACCGCGATCAAGCCCTTGCAATGACAGCTTCGCATGATCTCCGCGCCGAGTGGATTCTTGATTTTCGTTACATCGGGGTAGAAGATGACCGGTTCCTTCGAGAAGCGTTCGTGTATCCATTTGCGATACTCCGTCCTTCGCTGGTGCGGGATGGAGTTTTCGAAAGAGTCGATCTGCAAGAGGCTCATCAGCTCGTTGTTGAAGAATACCAGGTGCATCTCGTCCGCACCGATCTTGCGCGTGATCATGTCGAAGGAGCTTTCCACGCCCGGCTTGAGGTCTTCCACCTCGATTCCCAGCGATTGGGTCGAGATTGTCGTCAGCAGTTGTCCGAATTCCTGCAAGTAGCGGATTTCGGCGGTTCGCTCCTGTACGGCGGTTTCCAGCAGGCTCGTGTAGTCTTTCAATCGTAGCGAGTTCTCGACCGCCATTTTAAGCTCGTAGATGCCGAACGGTTTGTGCAGGAAGTGGGCAACGCCGCGCTTGTAGCACATTTCGAGCGTCTGGTTGTCTCCCGCTTGCGTCATCACGATGACTGCCCAGGGATCCTTGTTGGAGAGGTCGATTCGTTCGAGGAATTCCAGTCCGCCCATGCGCGGCATGTTCATGTCGAGAATAATCACATCCGGTTTTTGCTTATCGAATTCCACCAATCCTTCCTCGCCGTTACCGGCATAGGCGAAGGTGTATTCCGGCGCGTCCAGCACCTCGAAAATAATCTCTCGTATCGAGTCGTCATCTTCGACAATCAGGATGTGTTTCTTATTCTCGTCGCTCATGATGAGGTCAACCTACGATTGTTTCTTTAGTTTTGTCAAGAGTTCATCAACTATTTTCTTTTTTTCAAAATTCTGATTCTTCGAAAGAACTTCTAGTTCATCGATTGCCTGACTATTCCGATTCAATTTAATATAAGTCATCGCCAGTCTCAGTCGGGCATCGGATACCTTATGCGAATTGGGGAACTTCTTCACCACGTTCTCGAAATACGCGGCGCTCTGTTCGAAGTCCTGACGCGTGTACTGAATCTCGCCCAGCCAGTAGTGGACGTTCGGCGCCAGGAAGTGGTTTGGCTCCATGGTCAGAAGTTCGTTAAAAATCCGCTCAGCCTTGAGCGGATCGCTCGCCCACAATTCATTCAGGGCTTCGTCGTACAGGCTCTTGTAGTTCTTCGATGTCTTCGGTGCTTCCTTCTTTGTTTCCTCGGTCTTCTTCTCTTCGGCTTTCGGCTTCTCGACAGGCTTCTTTTCTTCGGTCTTCGGTTTCTCCGCAGCCGGTTTCTTGTCCTCGGCTTTCGGTTTTTCCTTCGCTACCGGTTTTTCCTGCTCGGGCTTCTTCTTCTCAACGACCTTGGGCTTCTCTTCTTTCTTCTCGGGCTTGGCTACCGGGGCCGGCTTCTTCTCTTGTATTGGAGCCACGACCGATATCCTCTGCTTTTTATTCGGCTGAAGTTTCTCCATGAGGACGGTTTCGAGATGCAGGCAATACCCCTCACGGTCGGCGGCCTTGAGCTTCGGATAATTGATGCTCACGCTGCAACCGAGGATATGCTTGTCCAGCTCCCGGAGCAGGTTGAGGAACGTGCCGCGGATTTCCCGGAGGTACGGGCGGTTGGCGTTGTTGAGCAGCACAAGGTTCTCGTCCGGCGGCGCTACCAGTTCGCCTTTCTTGTTGATGTAGCCGGTCTGAACCAGTTCGTCGAAGATCACCTTAACCGGAATCTTGCGTTGACGGGCGACGTTGATGAAATCTTCGGGCTTCAGTCTTGTCTCCGGGATCACGAAGACCTTTGCCACGATGTATTTCTCTCGCAGACTGAATTCCTTGCGGAACTCCTCGAGCAGGTAATCGCTCTCTCGGTAAATCTGCCGGATGATGCCGCGGTAGGTGTAGCCGTCGTTGAACATCACCTTGACGTAGGTCCCGGGTCGCACGTATCTGCGGTATCGGAAGGCGAAGTAGGTGATGACATAGCGATCGTCGGTGTTGGCGAGAGTCATGATGGTCTCGGTCTCATCGACGACTTCGTAAGGGGTCTTTTTCACGGTCGCCACGATGCCGTCGTGGGTCGCGACGAGATGCCGGTCGCCATGTCCTCCGTATCCGCTTCCGCCGGTGCGCACAACGGTTTTTTCACTGCCGCTTTCCTTCAGGTTCTTGATCGTCATCCACTCGTACTGAATGCTTTTGTTGACCTTCTCCAGCTTGAAGGAGGCGTCGTTGACCTTCTCCTTGTGCTTCTTCAGCTCGGAGGTGGTCAGCAGTTCCTTGCGGTAGAGTTCCCGTGCGGTCTCGAGGTCCTTCTGGGCGGTTTTCAGCTCTTCCGTATAGCGATTCTTTTCCAGACGGAGCAGTTGGAGGTCTTTCTGCGCGCCGATGATCTTGCTCTGGTCGCGCTGGGTAGTCGTGGATGTCTGCGGTGTCGAGACGTAGCGTCCACCGCCCCAGGCATTTTCATAATCGACTACCACCAGCGTGTCGCCGCGATGGATTTCCTGGTTGCGAACCACGTTGATTTCTTCGATGCGTGCCGGTTCGACCGTCGCGATGCGTGTCTCCGTCGCCGTGAAAACCCCCATCCCCTTCACGAAGAAGATACGGTTGATCAGGTAGTAGAGCGCGAAGATCACCAGTGCCGCGATGATGGCGAAATAGATCAACTTCCCGAGCGTGATCCGTTTCCTCCGTGGTGGATCGAGCTTTGACATTGCCTCCGAGTGATCGATCAGGTCGTTACCGCTTTTTCTCAGATTCATCCTTTTGCGTCCTTATATTAATAAGATTGTTGTAATCGTGCAGAGCCATTCCGCGGAAGTTGCGAAACACCGAAAGCTTGTTGCGCAGCATGTCGAGGCTCTCTTGCAGTTGGTCTTCATGGTCGAATTTATTCACGTCGATACCGACCAAGACCGGCACATCGCCGTCTTCGGTATCGCTCATTTCGTGGTACACTTTCACCAAAATGTCTTCGAGCGTCTTCTGATACGCCATCAGGGTGATCTCATCGACGTAGGGTATGATCGATTTCAGGTAGCCGGCGTCCTCTTCATCGAGGAACGGCGCCAGATCGACTTCGATCCGTATCTGATCGCCCACCAGCCGTTTGACGTATTGCAGGGTCTCGCGCAGCAGCCGCAGTCCCATCACCTTGTCCGCGTCCCAGACGTCCAGCCCTTGCGGCTCGATATCCAGATGGATTCCGTCGATCCTGTTTTCTTCGGACGCGATCGCGTTGTAGCGCAGGATTTGCTCGATACGTTTCCCCAGTTCCTGCCGTTTACTCGGCATGAGCCAGGAGTTTTCGGCAAAGAGCGCGCTGATCTGGATCTTGTGCCGGTGCAGGTTGCTGATGAGGTCGATCAGGTCTTTGGAGCCCGTGTCGAGCTTTCGCATGACGTCCGACGGGAACGAGAAGAACACACGATCGATCCGGTGTTTTGTGCAGGTTTGCAGGATTCGATTCGCCTTGCCGGAGGCAAGGAGTTCGCTCGTGTTCCATACCCATACGCCGTTGGATGTCTCTTGTCCCGACGAAACAGCTTGCTCCTCGAACACGGAGAGCGGTAAGAATGTCGCGTATGCCAGGCTCATGATGGCGCGTTCGAGTTCCATCCTGCCGATCTCGTATTCGATCTTCGCCTGCTGGTAGTCGAGCTGCGCCTTGTGCATGTCCCACGAGCGCCAGTTCTCGGTGCGGATGGAGGCGATCTTCATCCGTTCCATGGCGATATCCCGCTCGATGCGCAGGTATTCGATGTCTTTCAGCTTCGATTCGCAGTCGGCGTAGAGCCGGATGAGGTCGTCGATATTCTCGTCGAGTCGCTCCTGATTCTCGATCTCCACGTAGCGCTGCGAGACGTCGCGCAGTCCCTTGTTGTGCCTTGGGAAAGTCAGCAGCGTGAGCGGAAAACTGATCCTGGCGCCGGCTTCGAGGTTGTCGCGTTCTATGCCGGAACCGTATTCGTACCAATTGTAGCCGCCGTAAATGGACAGATTGATGTCGCGCAAGGTGTTGTAGCGGTATTGGTCGATCTCCGCCTGATACCCGAGCTGCCTTTCGCCACGCGCCCTGTAGTAGCTGTGGAGGCTGTCGAGCAGCGTGGAAAAGTCCGGCAGGCTGTGGTATTCGGAATAATCCTCGAAGGGGATTTTGTCGGGGTCGAGACGGTATTTCGCCGCGAAAAGGTCCAGCGTAGCGATGAACTTCGAGTTGTACTCGTCCCTTCTGGTGTGGATACGCTCGATGTCGCGACTCGATTTGACGAAGTCGTCCCTCAATATCTCGCCGAAGTAGTAGCGCCGTTTCACCATGTCGAATTCGCGGTTCGAGGTGGTGTCCAGCATGGTGTAGGCGTCGGCCTGTCGCCTGAGGATGAGGAGCTTCAGGTATTCGTCGAGGATGCCGGCTTCTCTGCGCCGCACCAGCTCGTCGATGCGGTCTGCCAGACGCTCGCGTTCGTTCTGTTTCTTCTCCACCTCGGCGGGTGTGGTGACGAACGTGGTGGTGAGGTTTTGCTGGAGTTGCAGGCTGGCGCGCGTCTCGGTGCGCTCGTCGCCGATCTCCTCCTCCATGTATTCGAGGAAATATTTACGATAGGACATCGAGACGTTCGGGCTGTACTGATGCCGCGTGGCGTCGATCTCGTAGTCGATGCGCTCGATCTCGGCTTCCAGCTTCTGGATCTGGAGATCGCGTTCGATCACGCTTCGTTTCAGCTCGTCCAGAAACGCGCTCTGGCCGAACAGTCCGATGACCGCGAAAAGAATTATCGACAGGATGATTGTGCGTTTTACCATTTTTCCGCCTTGCTTCTGACTCGTTCCGGTACGAACGGCAGTTTATAAGACACCCTGAAGATCAATTCGCAAAGGTACGCAGAGGCCCGGATCAATCGGATGAAGTAGCCCTTGTAGAAGCTGAACAGCAGGATGTACAGGAACAGATGGATGTCCTGATTGCGCTTTCCGTTCAGCGACCACGCGACGAGCATCTCCAGAAAGACGACAGCGCTTGATACGACGTGGAAGATGATCAGGATGGTCAGGAATGTGTAGAATTTGAAGCTGAGGAACAACCCGAGGAAGATCACGAACGTCATGGTCAGAACCAGTTGGAAGAACACGATGTCCAGCCATCCGATCAGGTTGGTGATCGAGAAGTTGCTCCACTCGATGTTGGTCACGTTGCGGTGCTTTCGCAGCTTGATCTTGATCATGCTGGTGTTCCACCGAAACCGCTGCTTGATCAGCGCGTAGAGCGACTCGGGTACCTTGGTGTAGCAGATCGCGTCGTGCGCGAAATGGACACGCCACTTCTTCTTGCGCACCTTGGTGGTGATGTCCGAGTCCTCGCCCGGCCCCACCGAATAGCCATGCACCGATTTCAGGATCGACCGGCGGAACGCGCCGAACGCACCCGAAACGATGTATAAAATGTTTACGCGACTGCGGAAACGGCGACCGGTCGCGATACTGAGAAGGTATTCCATGCCCTGAAGCGCTGTCACCACGTTCGCATTGGCGTTCAGCACCCGCAGGTTTCCGCCCACGGCGCCCACTTCCGGATCGTAGAAGTGATACAGGACGTTCTCGAACGCGCGCCGGTGGAAGAGGGTATCCGAGTCGATCCCGATGATGTACTCGCCGGTCGCGTATTGCAGCGCGTGGTTGAGTGCGCTCGACTTCCCGCCGCGCACGCTGTTCCGGATCAGGATTACCTCGCCGCGACGAGCCAGCGGCAACGCCGTTTCGTAGGTGCCGTCGGTCGAGCAGTCGTCCGAGATGATGATCTGGAGGTTGTCGTAGGTTTGCTCCTGTAGCGACCGAATCGTCTTGAGGATGGTTTCCTTCTCGTTCATGGCGGGAACGAGAACCGAGACGAGCGGTCTCTCGCGGAACAGCCTTTCCTTGGCGCGTGCCTGAAAAAGGTTCTCGTCCGCTTTCTTGCGCCTCGGTTGCAGCAGGAAGGTCAGGACACGCGTGAACAGGTACCGCGGCAGGTCGAACAGCAGGAAGAACGGCATGAAGATGAAGAGCGTCTGCAACCGCCAGTGCTGACGGGCAAAGTCTTCCAGAAAGAAATATGCCGCGAATAAATCCTGCTCGAACATGCGTTGTTTTTACCTCGATTAGAACTCTATGACTTCGTTTTGTCTTACCAGTTTTTCCAGCAGTTCGTCGCCGGTTGTTCCGTCCTCCGGATAGGTGACGAACTTGATGTCGATGGTGAGCGCGGCCTTGATGCGGGACTGCGCTTTGCTCATGATGCCGTCAACGACCTTCTTCGCGCGCTTGCTGTCTGCCTCGGGCAGGATGCTGACGAAGGAGTTCTTGTCGTATCGCGCTGGGATATCGACCTTCCAGAGGCTCTCCTTGAGGATCGCGGTGAGGTCGCGCAGGATGTCGTGCGCCAGCTCTTCGCCGCCCTGCTCGATGAAGTCGTCCAACCCGATCACCTCGAGAAGCACCAGCGACAGCGCGCGCTCGAACTGCTCGGCGCGCTGGAGTTCCTCGCGGAACTTGGTGCGGAAGTAGTTGAGATTGAACAGGTTGATATCCTGGTCCATCAATTCCTGCTCGAAATTGACGGTGAAGAATCGTCCCTGCTGCACCGCCTCGTTCGCCTTGTCGGTCAGGACGAAGCTGAAGATGTTGGATCGGATGGCGTCGCCGGCGTAAAACTCGTTCTTGCAGTTCCGGCACTGACAGAGGACGTCCGGTTCGGTGAACTTGTGCTGGTTCTGGTTGCAGACGAACATTTTTCCCGGCTTGTCGTAATCGACGCCGATGGCTTCGAGTTCGTCCTGGCACTTCGGGCAGACCAGCGAAAGCCCCTGCATGAACTCGCGCTCTGTTCCGATGTAGCCGCACTTGTAGTGATGGATCGTGGGCATGAGGACGATATCGGGACTGCGGTCGGTCGGACAGACCTCGCGCAGGTTGAGGTTGTGGTGGGTGCAGTTGGGGCAGAGCAGGATGCGGTCGTGGAACACTCGCTTCAGCGTCCCGCGCTCTTCGAGATAGTACAGCTCCTGAGGCTCCATGCCGGGTTGGATGCCGAAGAAGTCGGTCACATCGCGGTATTCGTACCCCGTTTTGACCAGCATGTTGTAGCTCGGGTCGATCTGAACGACGTCCCGGTCGATCAACTGCTTCAGGAATTCCAGCCTCTTGCGGTCGCGGCTGTCGATCGCCAGCGCGCCGACGGCCTCTTCCGGCTGTGCCACGGCGATCTGCGCACGGCGTAGAACGCTCTGGATGCGTGCGGCAAGCTCCTCCGCGTCGTAGGGCTTGGTCATGTAGTCGTCGATCCCGAGCTTCAGCGCTTTGATCTTGGTCTCCTGCGAGACCTTCGCCGTCAGCATGATGATCGGGATGTGGCTTACCCTGGGATTCGCGCGGATCGCCTGCGCGACTTCGTAGCCGTCCATCCCGGGCATGAGCAGATCGAGGATGATCAAATCCGGCGGCGTTTCCTCGACAAACTCGAGCGCTTTTTCGCCCGAATTGACCGAAAAGCTGTTGTATCCGAGCTTGCGGAGACGGGTCGTGATGATCTTGTTCAGTACGATTTCATCATCGACAACCAGAATTTTTTTCTTGTCCGCCATATCCCCGGTCAAGTCCGCGGTTGGCTCGAGAGCGTCGTTTTTTTCTTCCATATCTCACTCTACTTAAGGTATTTGTTGGTTAACATCTCGCGGATATCGATAAAACGTTCTTCGATTGTATCAATCCATTGTGGGATTCCTGGATCGAAATCGTTTTCGCTTCTCTGCTCGATTCGCTCACTGATCGCCCCGATTCCGATGATCCCCAGCGAGAGGCTGTTCGATTTCAGGGAGTGGGCGAAGCGGTTCAAGTCCGCCAGATTCCGATTCTCGTTTGCATTTCTCATGCCATTGATGAGCACCTCGACCTGGTCGAGATAGGTTCCGATAACATCGATCATTTCTTCCTCGAGGGGAAGCAGTTCTTTTTCGAGACGTTCGAAGTCTATCAGTTTATCGTCTCTTTCGATCATGGGTTTTTCGCTCTTCTCGGTTTCGAGGTTGCTGTGCGTCAAGAGGGTAACGAGGTCCTCGATGTGGAATGGCTTGCCGAGGAAACTATCGACGCCGGCGCGATCGAGTCGATCCTTGATGTCCCGGTAATCGTACGAGGTGGAGACCACGATTCGCGGCTGGTGTTCCACCGGGAAGGTCGTCTTGATCTCTTCGGCGATCTCGACGCCGTCGCGACCGGGCAGGTTCATGTCGATGATCAGGAGGTCGTATTTGTGGCGCCGCACGATCTGGAGCGCTTCCTCGCCGGTGGAGGCGATATCGGCGTGATATCCGAGCTTGCCGAGGTAGTTTCCGATAATCTTCTGCTCGAAGATGTTGTCGTCGCACACCAGAATCCGCGTTGGGTATATCTCGGCGAGATTAGCTTTCTGGTCGAAGATGTCCGCAATCTCTTTCTCTTTCTCCAGGTCGAGATTGAACGCCCGAGCCAGTGCGTGGTAAAAATTCTTCTCTTTCAGCGGCTTTTCGGTGGTCAGCGCCTTGTCCGCGGCCGCGTCGCCCCGGATGGCTTGTATCTGGTTGCGGCTTCCGAGGATCATCATGGGCAGTCTGTCGCGCTTGAACTCCAGTCGAATGCGGTGCAGCAGACCGAGGTTCCGGCTTCCGAACAGCGGTACCGACATCACGACGGCGTCGTTTTGGGCGAGCATCTCGCGGATGTCGTTCATGTTCATGGTGTAATCGACCCGATGGTATTCCATGTTCCAGTATTGGGTGTAGAGCGGAATAATTTTCCGCATCGTATAGTCCGAGCCTATTCCAAGTAATCTCTTGCCGTTCAGCGCTTTGCGGAATGGCAGTCTCGCCTCGTCGCCCTCGTCCTCCTGCGCCTCGGTCACGATGGTGAAATGGAAGGTCGAGCCCTTGCCAACTTCCGATTCCACCCAGATTCTTCCGCCCAGGAGCTCGGAGAGCTGGCGGCAGATCGTCAGGCCGAGACCGGTTCCGCCGTGGTGTTTGAATACACTCGAATCCGCCTGGTTGAAAGCCATGAAGATTCTCTCGATTTTATCCTGCTCGATGCCCGATCCGGTGTCCTGCACCTGGAAATGAATCTCGGTCTTTCCATCCGGCATTTTGGTGGAATCGACATAGATATAGATGTAGCCGATGGTGGTGAACTTGATCGCGTTGCTGAGCAGGTTTAGCAGAATCTGGCGGATGCGGTCCATATCGCTGTTGATGACGCGCGGCGTATCCTGCTTGATATAATACGCCAGTTCGATTCGCTTCTCGTCGGCGGTCTGGTCAACGACCTTGAGCGCGTCCTCGACGCAGGTGTGCAGCGAGAGCGGCCGGTGCTCGATCTCGAGCTTACCCGCCTCGATCTTCGAGAAGTCAAGGAGGTCGTTGATGATGGTCAAAAGTGCGTTGCCGTTGATTTGCAGGATGTTCAGATAGTCTTCCTGTACCGGATCGAGAACCGTATCCTTGAGCAGCGTCAGGATGCCCAGCATGGAGTTGATGGGCGTGCGAATCTCGTGGGTGATGTGCGAGAGGAACAGGGTTCGGCTCTCGTTGGCGCGTTTTGCGCTTTCGATGGCGCACTTCAGCCGTTCCTGCACCTCTTTCTGTTGCGACATATCGACGATGACGCCGAGGAAACGGCGTTTATTCATGAATTCGAAGGACGATTCGCTAAGGTGGATGTCCCATTCGATCCGGTTGCGGTTCACGACGCAGAGATCGAGGGGTGGAACCGCTTGGTTTTGGGATAGCATGTCGTCCATTTCATCCAGCTTCCTTGCGCTGTCCGGCGGGAAAACGTCGGTGTTGGTGAAGCCGATGATCCGCTCGTAGGGGAGTCCGCAAAACTGGACGAAGGCGGGATTGCAGGCAAGGAATGTCCGATCCTCGTCCTTGATGAATACCGGATTGGGGATTTCATGGATCAGCGCCCGGATCAGCTCCATTCGTCCCGATGCGCTATTCAGTCTGGAACTGGTCTCGCAGGATGTGATAAAAAGGTTTTCAATGACATCGCGCTGCAAATCGACTTCCCAGGACGCATCGACAAGGCTCAATTCCGGGATGTCTTTGCGGCGTTCGATGAACAGCTTCGGATCGTCTGTGACGCAGAGGAAGTTTTTAGAGGAATACTTACGACGGATGTCGAAGAATAGCGAAAATGGTGTATCGACAGTAATGAAACAGACGATAGATTGCTTCGTGCGGATCGCGTTTTCGTCCCGAGCCGCGTCCCAGGGGATGAAATCGGCTGAGCGAAAGCGATCGCATACCTGTAGCGAATGTATTTGGGACCCTGTAAATCCCACGAAGACAATGAAGTCCACGTTCGATTTTTGCCTGATGTTCATAAATACTTTCCCGACCCGGCAGAAACAGCGTGGACAAAAATACGATCCTTTATTCTCCCCAAGTAGCCACGTTCTTTCTTTCTATACAAAATCATCGCACCCCCGCATTATGTCAATCACAAAATGAAGTAGTTAACTATATTGACTTGCATGGGTTAGTGTTAATTGTGAATAATAATGCAAATCCCGGAAAACTCCGGATGAGAACTTCTTGCATTGCAAGCGATTTACGCTCTTGACCCGCTTTTTTGATTGACATTTCATTTCACCATAAATATCGTGAATGTACGTGATTATCGCAAAGAAAACGGTGCTTGCCTTTGTCGGCGACCACCATCGGATCGGAGATACAGATGACAGGCTCGCGAAATTTCCTTCAGCGGTTCGAGGAATTTGCCATTGAGAAGAAGCTGTTTCAGAACCGGCAGCACATTCTGATCGGTGTTTCGGGCGGTCCCGATTCGACCGCGCTCTTGCAAGCGTTGTACTACCTGAGACCCAAGTATCGGCTGCACCTCCTTGCCGCCCATATCAATTACAATACACGCGGCGAGGATTCGAAGGAAGACGAGGCGTTCGTCAAGAGGCTTTGCTTCGATCGGAATATCAGCGTCGTGTCCATGCAGGCGCATCTCGAACCGGATGCGTCCAGCTTCGAGAACGAAGCCCGTGAAATCCGCATGAACTATTTCGAAAAGCTGCAACAGCAATACCGCATCCACCGCATCGCGCTGGGTCACAACAAACAGGACCAGGCGGAAACGGTGCTTTTCCGGATGTTTCGCGGCGCGGCGGTCTCGGGCATGAAGGGTATCCTGCCGATCAGCGGCGAAATCATCCATCCGTTGCTCCCGTTCTCTCGCGAGGATATCGAGCAATTCCTCGTGGACGAAGGAATCCAGTGGCGGACCGATTCGAGCAATCGGGAAAACCACTACACGCGGAATCGCATACGGAACGAGCTTTTTCCGTGGGTCGAGAAGAACATCAACCCGCACATCGTGGATAAGCTGTACGACTCCGCCGCGATCTTCGCCGAGACGGAAGAAATCCTGCGTGGGATCGTACAACGCAGGCTGAACAAGCATATCATCGACAGGATGGAGAACTCGCTGCAAATACCGATTTCACTTTTGCAGAAGCAGAAACCGGTCCTGCGCTTCTATATGTACCGCGAGATATTCAACTACCTCAAGGGCGACGAGAAGGATTTTTATACCGTACACTTCGAGCGCATCGAGCGCATCTTCGATTCCCGCGGCAGCAAGCAGATCGACTTGCCCTGCGATATCGTGCTGTTCAAGGAGTACGACCACCTGATATTCTGCCGCCGGGACGCGATCGAGGAGCCCGATCCCGAGGCGGAACGCGAGATACCCTCGTTGCGAAACCACTTTACCTTCGGGAACTACCGTTTCCTGATGAAAAAGGTGAAACAACTGCCCGTAAAAAAACGTTCTTCAGATGATAACGATGAATGTTATCTGGATATGGACAAGATAGAATTTCCGCTGACGCTCAGATATCGAAAACCGGGAGATCGATTTTATCCGTTTGGAATGAACCACTCGAAGAAGCTCAAGGATTTTTTCATTGACGAAAAGGTCTCCCGCTTCGAGAGAGATAAGATCGTGATCCTTGCAGACACGAATCGAATACTGTGGGTCTGCGGTTACCGTTCCGATCATCGTTCGGCGGTAACGGAAGAGACAAAAAACATCCTGATGGTTCAGGTGGAGCGCGTGAAATCGTCCCGCCCACGAACCGCCAGTAGAAAGAAAAAGGAACGATAGCATGAATAACGATATATCAACCGTCCTATTCGACGAAGGCATGATCCAAAAGCGCGTCCGTGAACTTGGCGCGGTTCTTTCCCGGCGCTACGCGGATCACAATCCCGTGTTCATTTGCATCCTGCGCGGCGGGGTGATATTCCTCTCCGACCTGGTTCGCAGCATCACCATCCCCATCGAAATCGATTTCCTCTCCATCTCCAGCTACGGCGACAGCACGCAGTCGTCCGGTGTGGTGAAGATTCGCAAGGATATCGACACCGACCTCTCCGGTCGGGACGTGGTGATCGTCGAGGACATCGTCGATAGCGGACTCTCGCTTCAATACATCATCGATTACCTGAAAAAGCATAATCCGGCATCGGTCTGCACCTGCGTGCTTCTGGACAAGCCCCAGGCGCACAAGATCGACGTCGAAATCGATTACACCGGATTTGAAATCGGAAACGACTTTGTGGTTGGTTACGGACTTGACTTTGCCGAGAAATACCGAAACCTGCCCTTCATCGGTATTTTGAAAGAGGAAGTATATCAATGAGTCAGAATCCCAGGGATGAACAGCCCAAACGGATGTTCCCAAAATTCAAGCGCACGCAGTCGATCACGTTCTGGATTGTGCTGCTGCTGTTCCTGATCATCGCTTACAATCTGTACGTTCGCCAGGACGACGTCAAGACCGTCACCTATTCCGAATTCATCGCCATGGCGGAGGAAGGCTCGATCGTTCGCGCCGTGTTCAATGAACGCGACGTGCAGTTCTGGAACGTTTCCAACCAGAAATTCCAGACCCGGATGCTCTATGACGATCCGACGTTTGTTCGTGAGTTGGCCAAGAAAGTGAATATCTCATCCCAGAAACCGTCGAAATTCCTGTCGATTCTGGTCGGTTGGCTGCCGTTCCTGGTGTTCATCGGCTTCTGGATATTCATGATGCGCTCCATGCAGGGAGGCGGCAACCGCGCCTTCAGCTTCGGCAAGAGCCGTGCAAGGCTTTTCGTCGGCGGCAAGACCAACAAGACTTTCAGGGATGTCGCCGGTGTGGACGAAGCCAAGGAAGAGCTCGAGGAGATCGTCGAGTACCTCAAGGCGCCGGGTAAATTCCAGCGCCTGGGCGGACGCATCCCGCGCGGTGTACTGCTTCTGGGCAGACCCGGAACCGGCAAGACTTTGCTCGCGAAAGCGGTCGCCGGCGAAGCGGGTGTCCCGTTCTTCAGTATCAGCGGTTCCGACTTCGTGGAGATGTTCGTCGGTGTGGGTGCCTCGCGCGTCCGCGACCTCTTCGAGCAGGCGAAGCGCAACGCACCCTGTATCGCTTTCATCGACGAAATCGACGCAGTGGGACGCCACCGCGGAACCGGACTGGGCGGTGGTCACGACGAACGCGAACAGACCCTCAACCAGCTCCTGGTGGAGATGGACGGCTTCGAACAGAACGACTCGGTCATCATCATCGCGGCGACAAACCGCGCCGACGTGCTCGATCCCGCGCTTCTCAGACCGGGACGCTTCGACCGTCAGGTGATCGTCGATCTGCCGGACATCAAGGGGCGCGAAGAAATCCTCAAGGTACACGTTCGCAAGCTCCCGCTCGGTAACGACGTCAACCTCAGAGTGATCGCGCGCGCGACGCCGGGATTCAGCGGCGCCGACCTTGCCAACCTGGTCAACGAAGCCGCGCTTCTGGCAGCAAGACGCAATCGCAAGAAGATCGAAATGGACGATTTCGAGGAGGCGCGCGACAAGGAGACGCTCGGGAAGGAGCGCAAGAGCAAGGTTATCTCCGAGGAAGAGAAGAAGATCACCGCCTACCACGAGGTGGGACACGTTCTTTGCTCGATTTTCCAGGAAAAGACCGATACCCTGCACAAGGTGACGATCATCCCGCGCGGACTGGCCGGCGGCGTGACGCAATACCTGGGCAAGGATCGCATGTATTATACCCGCAAATTCCTCGAACAGCGCATCGTGATGTCGCTTGGTGGACGCGCCGCGGAGGATATAACCTTCGGGGATATCACCACGGGCGCATCCAACGATATCGAATACGCCACCTACCTTGCACGCAAGATGGTTACCAAGTGGGGTATGAGCGACAACATCGGTCCCATCGCCATCGGCAAGGAGGATTCGCAGGTTTTCCTCGGCAAGGAACTGACCCAGCACGAATCGCTGAGCGAGCACACGTCGCGGTCGGTCGATTCTGAGATACACGACATGATCATGAATTCCTACCAGACAGCCAAGCAGCTCCTCATGGATCACAAGGATATCCTCGAAGAGATGTCCCTAGCGCTTCTGGAGAAGGAAACCCTCAACCTGGACGAGATGTTCGAAATCACCCTGAGTCACGTCTCCGACGAGGAAAGGGAATACGTGAAGAAGAAATACGATTCTTCGCTCGAGATGCGGATGAACGAAGAACACGACGAAAAATCCGAACCTGAGGCAGATCAGCCTGTCGAAGAATCTGAGAAAGATATTCCAGACATAGAACAGGATCCGGAGGTAACTCCCCATGAGTTATGACCTTAGAGGGACTACCATCATCGGGATGTTACAAGAAGGCAAACTGGCAATCGGCGGAGACGGACAGGTCACCTTCGGCAACACCATCCTGAAGGGAAACGCTGTCAAGATCAGGCGGCTCTACGACGATAAGATCATTGCCGGATTCGCCGGCGCCACGGCGGACGCCTTCACGCTGTTCGAGAAATTCGAATCCAAGCTGAAGGAGTACAAGGGCAACCTGAAACGCGCAGCGGTCGAACTTGCCAAGGACTGGCGTAGTGACAAGATTCTGCGGCGGCTCGAGGCGATGATCATTGTGGGCGACAAACAGAATCTGCTGCTGCTGTCCGGAACCGGCGACGTGGTCGAACCGGAGGACGGAATTGCCGCGATCGGTTCGGGCGGATCGTATGCGCTGGCGGCCGCGAGAGCCCTTACCGACAACACAGAGCTCGAACCGCGCGAGATCGTTCGCAAGTCGCTCGACATCGCTGCGGATATCTGCATTTACTCGAACCACAACATCATCGTGGAAGAACTATGAAGCTTTCGAACCACAACATCATCGTGGAAGAACTATGAGCACACTGACACCGATAAAAATCGTCGCGGAACTCGATAAATACATCATCGGGCAGTCGGACGCCAAGCGCGCGACCGCGATCGCCCTGCGCAATCGCTGGAGACGGCAACGCGTCCGGGGCGAGCTCCAGGAAGAGATCATCCCCAACAACATCATCATGATCGGACCCACCGGCGTGGGCAAGACCGAGATCGCGCGAAGGCTCTCGCGTCTGGCGAACGCGCCCTTCATCAAGGTGGAAGCCTCGAAGTTCACCGAGGTCGGCTACGTGGGACGCGATGTCGAATCGATGATCCGCGAGCTGATGGATATCGCTGTGAACGACGTCCGTGCCGAGATGACCAAGAAGGTCGATCGCAAGGCACGCGTCAGCGCCCGCGAGAAGGTGCTCGATCACCTCCTTCCGCCGCCGAAACTTCAGGACGGCGAGGAGGAAGAGAGCATCGAGCGCTACAACCGCTCCCGTCAGAAGATGGCGAAAATGCTGGATAACGGCAAGCTCGACGACCACGAGATCGAAATCACACAGGAACCGAATAACCCGCCGCACATCGAGATTTTCTCCAACATCGGGCTGGAGTCGTTCGACCTCAATTTCAGCGAGATGTTATCAAACATGATGCCCTTCCAGCGCGGTGATACCAAGCGACGCAAGATGAAGGTGCCGCAGGCGCTCGAATACATGACGCAGATGGAAGCCGGCAGGATGGTCAACAAGGACAAGGTGATCGAGATCGCCCGGGAGCGTGTCGAAGACCACGGCATTATCTTCATCGACGAGATCGACAAGATCGCCTCCCGTGAGAAGGAAGGACGCGCGGACGTGTCCAGAACCGGCGTGCAGCGTGACCTGCTGCCCATCGTCGAGGGCTCCAACGTTCCCACCAAATACGGCATCATCAACACGAGACACATCCTGTTTATCGCCGCGGGTGCGTTCCACAGCTCCAAGCCGTCCGATCTGATCCCCGAACTCCAGGGTCGCTTCCCGATCCGGGTCGAGCTCAGCAGCCTGTCGGTGGATGACTTCGAGAAGATTCTGAAATTCCCCAAAAACGCGCTTCTGAAGCAATATACAGCCATGTTCAAGACGGAAAAGGTCGCGCTCGATTTCACTGATGAAGCCGTTCGCGAGATCGCCCGTTACGCCGCCGAAGCCAACCAGAAGATGGAAGACATCGGCGCCCGCAGACTCCACACCATCCTGAACACCCTCCTCGACGACTACCTCTTCGATATGCCCAAGGCTACCATCAAGAAGGTCATGATCGACAAAGAGGAAGTCGCTGCGAAGCTGGATCGGATCATCTCCGACGAAGACCTGTCGAGGTACATACTGTAGGAGACAGGAGACAGGAGACAGGGATCAGGACAAGAGAGGCGGTCGTTCTCCATTGGACCGTCAAGCTCCAGCTTGGCATTATTCTGGAACGCGGACGTCTATAGGTTCTGAGGAACGAAAACCCTAAATTCCCCAACCGTCTGCATCTCTTTTCTTGTAGCGCGTGACCTCCGGGCACGCCTCTCCCCGGAGCGCGGACGTCCTCGTCCGCATCTCTTTTTTATCTGAATCTGTGAGTTTTACCGGAGGTAATAACTCGAATCCTATAACGATTCACAGGATTGGCACGATTAGCAGGATATAGAGGTGGTCTTTTGAAGATGGTTGCACTCTCTCTGGAACGCGGACGTCTGTAGGTTCTGAGGAACGAAAAACCTGAATTCCCCAACCGTCCGCATTATTACTACCTCAGCGGCTTCGGGAGCCGATTCACCGCGCGACCGGATGAAATTTTCACCAGCCCGAGTACCACGTCATCGAATTCCACGAAATAGTATCCATCCGGTATTTCGAAGTGCAGGACGCTGCCCTGTCGGTAGTTACGCATCTGATCATCAGTCAGAGAAATGCGATGCGCTTCGGACGAGAACATGATACTTCCGTGCATTGGCTCCGGAACCGGCTTCTGCTGAAAGATCGCCGTACCGAGCTGGATCGCGTTGTCGCGAAGAAATTTCGGAAGTTCGTTCTGCTCGATGGCATGGATGCAGCTTCCCACGCGATAGAGGTGCGTTGTCTCCGGCAGGTGGATGGTTTCCGGCAGAAGTTGCTTGAGCTTTTTATCGTCGTTTGCGACCATCCTGACGGGTCGTTCTTCACTGGCGCTTGATTTCCGGAGCAGCGCCGCGAAGGCTCCGGCGGCTTTCTGTCGGTGCGGAAAGAGTCTTCGCGCGCAGGAGGCGCTATTCTCATCGTCCGTGATGGCGGGTGAGACGCCTTCCAGATCGGGGAATTCGATGGGGGAGAAGCCATTGTCGAGCAGGTACTTTACTTGATCCTCGTTTTCTTTTCGACCGAAGGTGCAGGTCGAATACGCCAGCACGCCGCCTTGCTTCAGGAGTCGCATCGCCTCCTGGAGGATGGCGCGTTGTCGATTGCTGTTGAATAGCACGTTCTTGTAGCTCCAGGCCTTCGGATTGTGCTTCTTTTTCTGGAACAGCCCTTCGCCGCTGCACGGAGCATCGACGATTACCACATCGAACCACCCTGCCAGTTCGTCCGCCAGCGGTTTCACGGGAAGATTGCAGATGACGACGTTCATCAGCCGGTGCCGGATGACGTTCCAGAGCAGTGCGTCGGCGCGTCCGCGGATCACTTCGTTGGCGACGATGAGATTCTTGTCGGACAGCTCCGCGACCTGCGTAGCCTTGCCACCGGGCGCGGCTGTCAGGTCGAGGATACGCAGACCGCTTTGGTCGAGTACCCGGCTCAATGCGGAGACCAGAAGCATGGCGCTGGCTTCCTGGATGTAGTAGTCACCGGTCAGATATTGAAGCGTCTGCGAAGGATTGATTTTTTCCTGCCAGTATCTTCCGAACGACGGATACCAAGGCACCGGATCGCCCGGGAGGTCTGATCCTGTCGTTCGTAGCGAATTGTACCGCACCGCGCGCGGCGCGTATCCCTTGATCGCTTCCAGCAGTTGTTTCGCCTCCTGCTTTCCCAGAAGATTTTCGATGTGCTGGTCGAACTGTATTCGTTTCGCCATTATTCGTATGCCTCCGGTTTGCCGAATCCCATGCTGCTGAAGTTGTAGTAGCTTGCGGAGCGTGAGAAGAGGTTCCAGTCTTCCGTATCGTCCATCACGGGGTAGTAGCCGAGGAAGACCTCGATGGTCTTGAAGATCAGGTGTTCGTTCTTGAAGCGCAGTCCGATACCGTAGCCCTGGTAGAGCCTGCTGGTGGCGAGGCGTTCGTTCTTGGGCGACAGGAGCGCGAAATCTCCGAAAACGCTCATGGCGAAGTGGAAACCGAGGAACCGGAACGGAAGCAGGTAGTTGGTCTCGAGATTCAAACGCAGTTTCTTGTCGCCGGTCTTGCTGCTTTCCATACCGCGGATGCCGTTCTGGTCGCTGATGGTGAGCATTTGCCCCGTGTAGATGGGACGGTCGATTCGGTTGTATTGCAGCATCGCGTATTGCCGGATGCGGTAGTTTCGATAATAGATCAGTCTGGATATACCGGTCAGCGAACACTGAAGCCGCCTGCTTTCCCAGTCGTCGGCGCGCCTGAAGCCCGAAGCGAAGGCGTTTCCCGAGAAGTATCCCCAGTCCTGGTGGTAGTAGCTGTAGATGTAGTTGAGCGCGTAATAGGCGCGATTGTAATACGTGCCATCCTCGTATCCGGCGATGGCTTCGAGCCTGCTTCCGACGGGAATATCTTCCGTCACGCCGAAGCGATACAGGTAGCTGACCTTCCGGTACGAGCGAATCAGATACCCGAGGCTGAACAGTCCCATGCGCGAATCCTGTATAAATCCGTCGGGGTCGTTGTCGGGTCGTAGGGTCTGGTCGGTTCGGACGAACCTCGTTGCGCTGGTCAGGTAGCTGACGGTGCCGCTCTCGTTGCTCGCCAGCGAGAGCGGGAAGGATCGACCCAGCCAGACGTCCTGCCGGTTGAAGCGGATTTCCTCGGTGTTCATGTCGTCATGCAGGAAACTGACTTCGTTCCGGTTCCATTCGAAATTAGCGCCGTACAGCCAGCGGATCAGGGGCGAATCGAACTCGCGATTGACGCCGAATCCCTTCTGACGACTGCCCAGGCGAACCTTTCGATAGCCCTGCACCGTGATGTTGTCCTTGAAGAGGTTCTGCTGCCGGTAGCTCATGTCCCAGTTCCATCCGTCCTTGTAGCCCGGATCGAGCTTCAGCTTGGCGTGGAATTTCCCGCCCCAACCAGCAAGGTTGTCGTCGGTGATCGACACGTCCCACTTCTCTATGTTCTTCATGGCGACTTCCGCTTTCAGCGTCCAGATATCGCGCACGTAGATATCCAGATCGACCGTACCGTCCGGATTCGGCAACGGCTTGATCCGGGCATCGTATATATATCGGTTCTTACGCAGGATACGCTCGGACTCGGCAATGAGGATCGGATCGAGCCTGTCGCCCGAGCGGAAGAGTAGTTGGCCGCGGATCATCCGGCTGTGGGTCTTGACGTGCAGTGCGTTACCGGTCCGGTCGAGCCAGTTGTCCGACCTTCGTTTCGGGTCGTGCACGGACGTCCCGAATACGTCCAGAATAACGATGCGGATGTTGCAGATTGTGCGACCCTGATAGGAGATAAAGGTGTCCACGGGATCCGTCGATAGTTGACGGTCGAGCTTCCGGCTCTCGCGCTCGAAGACGAACACGCTGCGAAGGAGTTTCGAGAACCACGTGTCCTGATCCGACATCTCACGGAAGGTGTCGATGACCTTCTCCTCGTCGATCAACGGCTTTTCCTCCAACGGGAACAGGGACGTCGCGAGAATCAGGATCGCGACCAGGAGCCGGAGTCTATTTCTCATACTTCCAGATCAGGTCCATGCCGGTGGAGCTATCGTTGCCGCGCGTCGCCTGGATCGAGAAGGCGCGGTTGATTTGATACTCGAGCGTAAGAATCTCGATTTCGCTGTCGCTGGTGCTGCCGGTGTCGAATTTCCGTTCGTAGCTCAGAAAGAGCCGGTTCGTGAGGTATTTTCCGACGATGATGGAGGTGCGGGTAAGATCCTGATCGCCCTGGATTTCCAGCACGTCCAGATCGAGGTTCTCCTGAATGCTGCGGGTCAGTTGCGAGGAGAGCTGCTTGATGAGCAAACCCTGCGCGAAACTGCTGCTGGAGGAGTTTTCGTTCATGGAGCTCTTCTCGTTCTGGGTCAGCTCGCGCGTGCTCCTCTGGAAGATGATGTACGATACGGCGTCCGCCTGCTCGATCTGCTGCCCGTCCAGCAGAAAGATTGCCTGCGGATCGGTCGATCTGCCGGTGAGCACGACACTCAGCGTTCGGCGATTCTCGTTGATGTCACGGAAGGCGTACTTCGCGGTCACGTTCAGGATGGGATCGATCTCCTTGCCGCCGGTGAACGTAACGACCGTTTCGTCAATTGTGAATTTCCTGCCGTAGAGGTTGTAATAACCGCGAATCGTACTGACGGTGCCGGTCAGATAGAGGTTCTCGCCCTCCTTGACCGCCTTCAAATCGCCACTGAACTCGATCTGCATGTCCTTGCCATAGACCCAACTGTTGCGCGGAATCCGTATCCTCGCGGTGCCGGATATCGTTTTCGAGAGCTTGATGTCGGTTTTCGGATTCCGGTATTGAATGGCGCTGGTATCGGTCATGGCCTCGACCAGTAGCGGTTTCTGGCTCGGTAGCGCCGGTCCCGACCCACCGGTGAACCGGTCGATGTCGATGCGCGATTCGATTACCCTGACATCGGCGTCGAAGAGCGGTTTTTCCAGATTGCCGGTGATCCCGATGTCCATGTCCGAGACCAGCCGCATCTGCCGCCTGCGCGAGAACTGGAATTGCTTCGCCAGCAGTTTGATGTCGAAGCTTTCGACGAATTCCTCTTTCATATTTCCGAGCTCGATCGATCCGGTGGCCGACAGCGTTCCATCGCCGCCTTCCGCGAAAAGCGTATCGAGCCGAATTGCGCTGTTGTCGCCGGAGAGCTCGAGGAAAAGATCTTCGTAGCGGGTGTTTAGCTGTCGAACGGTCAGCGATTTACCGGTCAGCTTGATTCTGCCTTCGACGTCGTGGTGTCGCGTGTCGCTCTTCGCCTCGATATCCATCACCAGGTGCCCCTTTTCAAAGGCGATCTGGTCGGTGTACTCGTTCAGGAAGCCGATGTCGATGGAGTCGCTCTCAACGCGCAGGGTGATCAGCGAATCTGCCGTCAGCGGTATGTTCCTCAAAAATCGACCCAGCGGGGCCGAGGCGTCGAGGGTGATCTGTTTCTCTGTGGTGAACCGGACGGCGGCTCGCACCTTCGCAACATCTTGTATCGTCGAAATGTCCGCATCCACCGCAGCGATATGGTACGGCTCCCATACGAGGTCGGTCAAACGTAGTTTCGCGTTGGCGTCGGGGTGATCCATCGATCCGCGCAGAGCAATATCAAGATCGAGCGTACCCTCGGCGCGATTGTCTTCGCTCAGGAAACCGTTCAGGATGGAGAGGTCGAGCGAATCGACGACGCACAGGACGTCCATCGGTCCATTGGGTTGGTAAAAACCGCTTGCAGCGATGCGCTGCGGCGGCGAGACGAGGCTGAAATCGTTGATGGCGTATCGATCCGTGTCGAACAGAACTTTCGTCGAATCGTGGACGAGCAGCCAGTGATCGCCGTCGAGATGGAAGTCCAGCATGGGCAGCTCGATCTCGCCGGGACGATACACTGCCCGGAGAGAACCGTAGCGCGCATTGTTCTGGCGAAGATTCAGGTTTGCGCGAAGCTCTTCGTCGCGGTAGGAGGCGTCGAGCGCCAGGCTGTCGAGCGAGATGTCGTTGTAACCGAGATCACGAAGCAGGATATCGCAGTCCGCGTCGATCTTCCGGTCGATGAACGTACCGTCCGCGTTCAGGCGCAGTTGTTCGAGGGTAAGATCGTTCACCTCCAGATCGGAAGTGTTGACTTTTGCCGAGAAGCCGAGTGAATCGGGCATGCCGTCGGCGTGTGCGGAGAGGTGGACGCTGCCGGCGAGTTCGTCCAGCCCGGCAATCGATCGCAATTTCGAGATGTCCGACAAATCCGCTTCGAAATCGATGTGGTGTGGTCCTTCGAAGTTGCCGTAGCCGGAGCCGGTGATGCTGTCTCCTATTGCGCGAAAATCGAAGTGCTTCAGTTCGTAGTTTCCGTCGTCGATGCCGAGTGCAATTTTCCCGGAATCGATCCGGTAATCGCCCAGCGAGCATCGCAGCAGATCGATGTCGAAATCGGCTTTCAGATTTGTGAAGGATCGTAATTCGCCTCTTGCGGAATAGTTCAATCGTGTCTGCAAGTCGAACGGTATCTCGGAAATCGAATAGAGGCTCAATCGACCATCCATTTCGAAGGGACGCAGCGGATCGAAGAAGTTCAGGTCTCCCTTCATCGAGAGGGATGAACTGAGGTTGCGAATGAGCTGGATGTCGAATGTCTGGCCTTCGGGCGAATAGCCGAGGGTTATCCATATGGTTTCAAGTCGGAAGCTATCGTATTGTATGGCGGTCGCGTCGATTTTAATCTCCGCCTCTCCATCGGGAATCATGCCGTCTTTGCTTTCGAGGCGTACACCAATACTCCGGCTCGAAAGCGGGACATCCCAGTCCTGCGACAGATCGAGATCATAGCTGCTCAGGCTTAGCGTGGCATGGTTCATATCCGGATATTCGGGCATTAAGATGTTCAAGCCCAACTTGTTTTCGCCAGACCAGACGCTACAGCTACCTTGAAGCTTGGTTCCATCCGACTCGATGTTACAATACAGGCTGTACTGATCCGGGTGTTTGATCGCGGGTCGGAACGCCTGTACGTCCCGAAGATCGAAGGGAAACGCCCTCAATCTCAGATTCACGACATTGTTCTGATAGGTGCCGTTTGCTGTGATCTTGCTTCGGTCGGTCTCGAACAGAAAATCGTGCAAGACGTACGAAGAATCCTTAATCGTCGCCTCGGCTTGTAGCGTATTCAGTCGCATATCGTCGGTTGCAAACGAGACGTTCCGCAGTACGGCGTATATCTCGCCCGGCACGAGCGAGAATCCGAAATCGAGATCGAAGTCGCGCACCTCAGATGGGATGCGTGGATCGAGGGCGCGGATGTCGAAATTCGTGTTCGTGATCCGCAAGGAATGAAGCGCGACATACAGATCGAGTGGGATGGACGATGCTTCGGATACCTTCGGCTTGGGCTCGGATGGTCTGGCGATATGCTGGAGGTTCCAGGTACTGTCGGGGAGCTGCTCGATAGCGACATGGAGCGAATCGACGAGAATCTCGTTGACGGTGAATCGTTTGTGTAGCGCTTGCGAGATATCGAAGTCGAGCGTGACGGATCCGATGCGCGCGATGGTGGAATCGTCTTTCCGTAGCTTGATGCCGGCGATCTCAATGTGTTTCAGCGGATTGCCGTGGATCGATTCGACGGAAAACTTCGCGTCGAGGACGTTGTTCGCGATCCTGACACCGGTATAGCGGATGAGCGGATTCAGCCATCCGGCTTGCAGCATCAGATAGAGGAAGCACGCGAGGAGCGGGACGATCAGCACGATGCCGAGGATCGTCCTGAAAACGCCTTTTGCGATGCGCTTAGAACGCGTGCCCGATGCTTGCATGAATCTGAAGCTCCTTCTTCTCTTCGAAAACCGGTGTGGCAAAGTCGAGCCGGATCGGCCCGACCAGCGTATCGACCCGCAGTCCGACCCCGCCTGCGAAATGCAGTTGTTCGGCGATGTATTCGTACGAATCGCGCCAGACGTTTCCGCCGTCCAGGAAGACGACACCGGAGAAAATGTCGTAGATGGGGTAGCGCAGTTCGAGGCTTCCTTCGAGCAGGCTGTTTCCGCCACTGGGGTAGCCGCTTTCGTTCTTGGGCCCGAGCTGATAGCGCTGCCAGCCGCGTACCGAGTAACTGCCACCCGCGTAGAATCGATCTTCCACCGGTGTGGTGCTGCTCTCGCCGAAGGGCTCCATCGCGCCGCCACGTACCCTCGCGGCGAAGACCAGCCAGCTTGCGACCCGCTGATAAACGCGGGTGTCGAGCACGATCTTATAGAATTCGTAGTCGCTGATCTGCCTGATCGGCGCCACAGAATAGCTGATCCCGGTGTAAAATCCCTTCTCTGGATTCAGCGCGGGACGCGAGGTGTCGTAGTAGTTGCCGAGGGTGAAGACCGTCTTTTCGTAGAGGTCGTCCGCGGTCTCGCCGAACACCTCTTCGTCCGAGAGCCGGATTTCGACCAGGTCGTTTTTTTCATAGGTCGTGTTGAGGTAGCCGGAAAAATTGTTTGTAAAGGATTTCTGGTAGCCTGCGGTCGCTCCCAGGCGGTTGATGGTATAGCTCAGCTCGCGCTGCTGCTTGAAGTACGGCCCGAAGCTCAGCTCGCCATTGCTCCGCAGAAAGTCGGGCTGCACGAAGGTCATGCTCGAATTGACGGGCTCGAGATAGGAGTGCTTGAGGTAGATTTGCAGCCTCCGCACGCCGCCCAGGAACCCCAGCTTGCGGTAGTCGATGAACGCGCGAAGCCGGTCTTCGATGCCCCATCCGACGCCGACCTTCAGGTTGTGGCGCGGCGCTTCGGTCAGCAGGATTTCGATGGGGATTCGACCGTCCTCTTCCTCGCCAATCATCGACTTGACCGTCACCGAGCGGAACATCCCCAGTTCGTAGATGCGTCGCTGCGCGGTCTTGAGCGCCGATTGCCGGTACTCACCGCCGTCCATGGATTCGGTCTGGCGCAGAACGTACCTGTCGAGGTCGTTTTTCAGTCCGATCAGCCGGATGCCGTTGAATCGGCAGTACCTCTTTGGTTCGATCGTCCAGTCGATGTTCGTTCGGTGTTGCCCGGGATGGACATGCAGCTTGAAATCGATATCGGCGAGCGGATAGCCGTTCTCCCGGAAAGCATTCAGAATCATTTGCTGCCGGTCGAGCAGCGCCTGATCGCGGAATCGCTCGCCCGGTTCGAGCGGATCGTTCACGCCTTGAGCAATGTCGGTAAATCGCGTTGAATCGACGGGTATATAGTGGGTTTCGATCCTGTCGATCAGGATTGGCTCTCCTTCGTCGATATAAAAGACCAGATCGACACGTCCTTTATCGTGACGGGTCTCGATTTCGTAGGTCAGCGTCGCGTCGAGAAAGCCTTCCGTGCGGTAGCAGTGCAGGATTCGGGTGGTGTCCCGAGCCAGCGCGTCATGATCGAACAGTCGGTCTTCCTTCCAGAACTGAAGCCGGTAGAGGAAGTCGTTCTCCTTCAGTTCGAGATGATCTTTCAGGTCGGATGTCGAGAGGGTTTGGTTGCCTTCGAACCGGATATCACGCAGCTTGTAGCCGTCCTGCGCGATGAGCAGGGCCGACGATAGCAGGAGCACGAGGAGCGCGATTCTTCGTATCATTTGGCGACGCGGAACCCGATGAAATTGTTGCGCGCGGTGGGCTTTGCCGAGCCGCGATAGTAGCTCTTCATGTGCTTGAACGGGAAACACCAGCCGCCGCCGCGAACCGACTTCAGCGTACTCCTCTCCGGTCCCTGCGGGTTGGTAGAATCCGATTCGCTGTAATATTCGGAATCGTAGTAGTCCTGGCACCACTCGAGCAGGTTTCCCGACATCTCATACAGCCCTAACGGGCCCGGCGGTAGGGATTTGACCGGGAATACGGAGTGCCAGCGGTTGTCGCTCTTATCGACGAGGTAGTTCATCTTGCCGCGGTCGGGACGATTGCCCTGCGAAAAGAGGATTTTCCTGCCCTTATTGCGTGCGGCGTATTCCCATTCCGCTTCGGTGGGCAATCTGCCGCCAAACCACTCGCAGAAACGCTTGGCGCCGTACCAGCTTACCTCGATCACCGGGAACGAACTATATGGCTCGACCGTCTCGTATTTTCCGCGGTCCGTCCTGCGGATGCGGCAGTATGGACTCGAAAGATTGATCCATTCGTAGAGCGGCTCCGAGTGTTTTCCGACAGCGTTTAAAAATTCGCAGAACTGATGATTGGTGACGGTGGTCTCACTCAGGCTAAAATCGGAAAGCGTAACCTCGTGTAGCGGCACGGCATTGGACAGGGTTTCATTCTCGAAGTCGCCCATCCGGAAGCTGCCGCCAGGGATCGCGATCATCTTGACCGGCTCTTCGTGGACAAGCTTTTCGAGGCAACGTTTACGGTACTTGCGGAGCTTGGAATTGCCGGTCACCGAGAGCACCGATTGCAGGTTCAGATACGCCGGCTCGAATTCCTCTCGCGCCATGTACTGACGGATTTTCCTCTCCGCTTCGTGCAGGATACCTTTCTCGCGCGACCGCACCTGCCGTTCGTTCGGGAATTCCACGGCGAGGTTGTGCAGCGTACGCAGCGCGTTGTCTTCCGTGGGCGTCCAGAGCTGATTCTCCTTCTCCTGCGCGTCGGCTTTCTTCAGTCGGTCGTGAAATTCCGGCGGCAACACGGGCTTTTCCTCTTTCTTTTTCTTGTCTGGAAGAAGCGCGGGAAGGTTCTTGCGGATCAGTCGTAAAAGCTGATAGACGACCAGGATGAGCACGAGCAGCGCAAGCCCGAAGACGATCTTGTCCATGACGGTCGATCGATGCCAGATGATCTGCTGCCGGCTGGGTTCCTCCTGCTGCCTCTCCTGTGCGTAATGCTTGTTCTTTTCGTCCAGCCATTGCCGATCCGACTCGGGCAGTTGCGGATTTCCCTGATTGCGCACCGATTGCAGCGCCCTCTGATGGCGGAGTGTTGCGAGGCCTTGCAGGCGGTTGCGCGAGATATCCAGGTGTTCGAGATTTGCCAGGCTGCGCACGGCGTCAAGCGACTCCAGATCGTTTCCGGCGAGGTCGAGCCACTTCAGTTGCCTGAGCTGCATCAAGCCGCCTGGGTAGAAGTCGTGGATCGCCTCGATATCGAGTCCTTCGAGGTTGCGAAGGTGGTTCAGGCTGCGCAGATCGGAGATGCGCTGGTTTTTCCAGAGGTCGAGGAAACGGGTGTTGGCGGGGAGGTTTTCCATTGTCCTGCCCGAAACCATCTCGCCCAGCCGCACCGCCAGGTTGGGGTTGCGCTGGTTCGAGAGGTCGTCCGCGCTCAGCTCGATATCGCTGTGGATGAAGTCGAGGTTGGGCGGTAACGGCAGATCGCCACGATCACGAACGTGTATTCCCGCGAGCCGGTTGTCGAGATAGACGCGATTCCCGTCGAATCGGATGCTGAGCGGGTCTTCGCCGTTATAAAAGAATTCGAACGTCGGTTCGCCGCCCCTTCTCAGGTCGTGAAGCTGTACCAGGTCGCCTTTCTGGAGTCGGTCGGGCGAGAGACTGGACTCGGGCTGCATGTTGACCGACGTGCTCATGGGCGGTCCGTCGATGTGAACCGGGTTCTGCTCCTCGGAGAGTCGCCGGATGATCTTCAGGTAAAAAGGGATGATGAGCAGCAGCAAGATCAGCAGAATCATCAGGTTGCGGCTTTCTTTACGCAGGTCTCCAGCTATCTCCTGCATCTGGTTACGGAAGAACAGACCGAATCCCGGTCGCTTTGAACCGGCGGGTGCTTTTCTCTGCGATTCCTTCAGCTCGTTGATGATCGGCGCGAAATCGGTGTAGCGATGCTCGGGATTGGCGGCGATGCATTTCAGGATGATGCTGTTCAGGTCGGATGCGTCTTTATAGAGGTGGTGCGGGAGGTCGTAGATATAGTTTCCGTCGCGATCCAGCTTGAAGGGGTAGTTGCCGTAAACCATCTGGTAGAGCACGATCCCGAAGGAGAAGATGTCGGAACGCTGGTCGGCGGGTCTTCCTTCGATGTGCTCGGGTGCCATGTAGGTGGGAGTCCCGGCGGTGGAATGCAGCTTCAGTCCGAGCTGCCCGGCGATCCCGAAGTCGCTGATCTTGATGTTCCGCACCCTGTCCAGAAGCAGGTTGGCGGGTTTGATATCCATGTGGATTATACCCTGGTCGTGCGCCTCTTTCAATCCCTCCGCGATCTGGCGTGCGGCCCGTCGGATGGACTTGTCGCTCTTGCGTAACTTTTGCAGATTATCTTCGAGGTTGCCACCTTCGACGTATTCCGTGTCGAGGTAGATGTATTCGCCGGTTTCGTTGAAGTCGAAGATACGGATGATGTTGGGGTGGTTGATCCGCGCGAGCATGCGAGCTTCTTCACGCAGATCTGCGATGATGTGCATGCTCTCCTCGCGTCGGCCGAACACTTTTAGCGCTTTCGGGATGTCCATCTTCCGGTCGAACACCTGATAGACCGCGCCGTAAGAGCCTTCGCCCACCTTGCCGATGACCTGATACCGGTCGTCCAGGATGGTCCCGGTCTTGATTTCGGGCACAAAGTGTTCGCCGTCTCCGAAGGCGTAGCTTTTCACCTTCGTAGCGTCGCGTTTTCGGGTCTTGTTATCGTAATCCATCATGCCCATCAATTCCAATCATACGTCGTTTTACAAATCAAAAGTACATGATAACCGGTTCAGGATTGTCAAGGATTATCGGGGCAAACCAACTTCTGAATGTCCGAGCGAAGCGAGGTCTTCCGAATGTTGGTTTGACATCGGCATAGGAATCAACATTCAGAAGACCTCGCTTCGCTAATCTGGCATTTGCAAGCAAATGCTACGCGCAAGCTCGACACATTCGGAAGTTGATTCCCTTACAGGGTGAGAGTTATTCCTTCTTCGGCGATAGATAATCGAAATCGAGCAGGTGGTCGATGATGTCGGACGGGATGATTGAGGCGGTACCGCGCTTGTGGGCGAGCATGTCGGCGGTGAAGCCCATCAACCAACTCGCGGCGAGAGCAGCCTCAGGGATGTCGTGTCCCTGCGCGATGAACGATACGATGATACCCGCCAGAACGTCTCCGCTACCGCCGGTCGAGAGCCCGTTGTTGCCGTTGATATTGAAAAAGAAGAACTCCCCGGCGTGGAACAGGCTGACGTTGCTCTTGAGCAGGATGGGGCAGCCGTAGCGCTCGTGGAATTTCTGGAGCATGCCGATCTCGTCGGTCTCGACGGCTTCCAGTTCGACGTCCATCAGACGTGCGAACTCGCCCAGATGCGGTGTTAGCAGTATGTTCGGGTGATTTCTGACAAGCTCCTGCAAGACCTCGTTCTTTGCGATGCAGTTGAGTCCGTCCGCGTCGATGACGGTTGGGATGGTGCTGGTGAGTACCAATTCCATCAGCTCCATGGCCTTCTCGCCGGTTCCGATGCCGGGCCCGATGAGGATGGCGTCGGTTTTCTGATGATCCGCGATGATCCTGTCCTGATCGATCTCGCCGCTTTCGAGGTAGGGAATCGGGTGGGTCATGACCTCGGTGAGCTTGGTCTCGTAGATCACTTCCATGCCGGGCGTGTGGTAGAGCTTGATGATCCCCGCGCCGCTTCGTAGCGCCGCTCGGGATGCCAGTACCGCGGCGCCGGAGAATCCGGGCGATCCGGCGAAAATTGAGACCCTTCCATACAAACCTTTGTGGGCGTAGTTCGTGCGGTAGGGCATGGGTGGCATCTCGTTGATGCGCGCCTTGGGACGAATGATATCGTAAAACTGCATCGGAATCCCGATGTCGATGGTGATCAGCTCTCCGGTGCATGCCGCGCCGTCGCAGAGGTAGTGGCCGTATTTGGGCGCCGCCATGGTCAGGGTCTTTCTCGCGACGACAGCCACATCGCCCACGCCGGTGTTGGCGTTGAGTCCGGACGGGATATCGATGGCATAGACATAGGCGTAGCTTCCGTTGATCCAGTTTATGATTTTCTCGAGCTTTTCGGGCATTTCACCTCGGAAACCGATTCCGAAGATCGCGTCGATGATCGTATCGAACACGGGGAGATTCTCTTCGTCGAATTCGAAGAACGGGATATCCAGCTTGTGGCAGAGGTCGTAGTTGTTGCGGGTCTCCGGCGTCATCTTCTTCTCGTTGCCGAGGAAGACGATGTTCACATTGTACCCTTCGTTGTACAGCCAGCGCGCGATCACGAGGCCGTCGCCGCCGTTGTTGCCGTGCCCGCAGAATACACCGATGAACGGGTCCGTTTCCCGGATATCTTCCAGAATGATCTCCGCGCAGGTTTTTCCCGCGTTTTCCATCAGCACGGCGCTCGGGATGCCGAAGTCGTTCATCGTATAGCGGTCGATCTCTTTCATTTCTTCTCTGGAGAGGATAAACATAACGGATACTCCTTATTTTTCGGGCAGCATGATTTCGATGGTCGTGCCTTCGTCGATCGTGCTTTCGAGAACTTTGATGCGTCCTTTGTGGTAGTCCTCGACGATGCGCTTGGCGAGGCTCAGTCCCAGTCCCCAACCGCGTCCCTTGGAAGTGATTCCGGGTTCGAAGATTTTGCCGAATTGCGATTTCGGGATCCCGCTGCCCTCGTCGCGCACCTGGATGTAGGTGTTCTTGTTCTTGCAGGTCGCGGTCAGGATGATGTTGCCACCTTTGTTTGTCATGGCGTCGATGCTGTTACGTACCAGATTCTCGATCGTCCAGCGGATCAGATCGGGATCGATATTGATGATCTTGTCGTCGATCTTGCTGATCAGATGAATCTCGATCTCGTTGTCGAGGTTGGGCAGGCGGGTGTTGAAATAAACGATGGTCTCTTCGAGTATTTCGTTGACGTTGTATGGCTTGAGTTTAACGACGGAACCAACCTTTCCGAACCGGTTGGCGACCTTCTGCAGATGCGATACGTCCGCCTTCATGTGGTCGATCATCTCGAACATCCCGTCGTCTTGGCAATTGCCCTCGATCCGCATCCGAAGCAGATCCAGCCAGGCGAGCAGGGACGAGATAGGTGTGCCGAACTGGTGCGCGGTCTCCTTAGCGAGTCCGATCCAGAGTTTGTCCTTCTCGCTCTTCTTGACCAGAAAAACGCCGTGCAGACCGAAGATCACGAAGACCAGCACCAGCGCCATCTCGAAGATGGGCATGTAGCGCAGTTGCTTCATGGAAAACGGCTCGCTGTAATATACGTAGCCGAAGATGTTCGTCGTCTGGTTGCTGTCGATCGACGTCTTGGCGAGCGGCATGGCGTAGAGGCTGTCCGATGAAGTATATTGCAGCGATATGGTGTTGTCGCTGTGCATCTTGCCGAGTTCTTCGCGCAGGATTTTCTGCTTGTCGGCATCCAGGTATTCAAACGGCAGGTTGTCGATCTCGATGTTCTTCCAGGCGATCGGTTCGTTCCGGTTGTCGGTGACGATGATCTTGTAGTCGATATTCTGGAAAATCTGCTCCTGGATGTACTCGACCAGCCGGTCTTTCCAGATTTCGGTTTCCCAGTCGTTGTCCGTCAGTAGCGTAAAATAGCGGGCGAAGAGGTTGGGTACGATGTGGGCGTCCTTGCGTGCGTGGAAAATCAACCGGTTCGAGTAGATCACGAAGAAGATCATGATCAGGGCGCTGCCGAAGATGAAATAGAGCTTCAGCAGCAGGTTGCGGTCACTTCCTTTTAACAGCTTCCCAAACTTCATCGAGTTGCTCCAGGGTTTGTTCGTGCATGTCCAGTCCGGCCTTGGCGAATTCCTTTTCCACCTGCCGGAATCGATTATCGAACTTCCGAATCGAGCCGCGCAGCGCGGCCTCGCTATCGACGTTCAGCTTGCGCGCGAGGTTCACCACCGTGAACAGAATGTCGCCAATCTCCTCCTCGATTCGTTCCTGCGGCTCGGATTCCCAAGCTTCCTCGAACTCGTCGAATTCCTCGCGCATCTTGTCGAACACCGGCTTCGCGTCGCCCCAGTCGAACCCGACGGACGCCGCCTTCTCCTGCATCCGTTGTGCCACGATCAGTCCCGGCATGCTGTGCGGGATGCCGTCGATGGCGGAGCGATCCCTCTTCTCCTTCTCGCGCCGCTTCAGCCGTTCCCAGTTCATCTTGACTTCGTAGGCGTCGGTGGCCTCGGTGTCGCCGAAGATGTGCGGGTGCCGGCGGATCAGCTTGGTGCAGATGCGCGTCAAGACCTCCGCGGTGGTGAAATGCCCCGCTTCCTCGGCCAGTCTGATCTGCATCACGACATGCAGCATGATGTCACCGAGTTCTTCGCAGAGGTGGCTTTGGTCGTTGTGCTCGATGGCTTCGATAGCCTCGTAGAGCTCTTCGATGAAGTTGGGCACCAGCGAACGGGAGGTTTGTTTCAAGTCCCAGGGACAGCCGTTTTCCGGGTCGCGCAGCCTTGCCACGACTTCGATCAGTTCGTCGAATTCTTTCATGTGTAACCTTTCGAGTGAAAATATTTCGGATAGAAAAAACCGGGGCGAATGTTTGTCAATGAAAAGACTGGGCAAACTTCTGGATGTGTAGGAACAACCCTCTTTGGTGAACTGTCCTCCGGGAACGCGGACGTCCCCGTCCGCATCTTTCTTCTATCCTGGGTACGCAGATGTCTCGTCTGCATTTTTTCTGTCTGAAGCAGGATTTTCAGGATTTGCATGATTGGCAGGATAGGGAGGAGGTCGTTCTCGGTCTGCACCCGCATGCATCTTTGTCCGATCGCGCTACACACGTAGATATACCGCATATCCGGACTACCGGACACTGAAATTGATTTGCGGAACACTACGCGTGTAGCGCGAAACGAACAAACTTGCTATGCGAAAGGATCGCGGTTGGTGCGAAATATCCCGGCGCCGGAAGTTGGGATTATCTTCTGAGCGCGATGGAGAATGCGGTGGCGAGCTTTACGAGGTCTTCGTCGGTGTGGGCGAGCCGGATGGCGAGGGCCTTGCTGATGTTGTGCATGATGCGGTAGCCGGCCTGGATGTCTTTCTCGACGATCTTCTTGAAGCACTCGCTGGAGAGGCGGTACATGATGCAGTCGGTGGCGGCGATGACGTTGGCGGTGCGCTTCCCGGCACCGACCAGTCCGTTTTCGCCGAAGGCAGCCTTGTCGGTTTCGGAGAGGGAAGTGAGCTTCTTTTCTTCGGTGCTGAGTCCCTGAATCTGCATGGTCAGTGTGCGGGTGATATCGACGCGTCCCTTGTAGAGGATGTAGAGCGAATCGCCGCTGCTGTTTTCGCGGATGATCGATTCACCCTTGTTGTAGAATACCGGGACGAGATAGGATGCAATTGCTTCGAGCTGGTCGCCGGACAAGCCTTTGAACGTCTGGAAATCACCCAGCGAGCTGTGATCGATGTCGATTTGGTCTTTGCGTTCTTCCATGGCGGCTCCTAATCGATGACCAGCGCTTGATCGCGTTCCTGGATCAGATACGACTTTTCCGGATTGATGTGGATGGTGAACCGCTGGTCGGGGATTTTGCTTTGCGACTGCTCCAGTGCTTGCTTTATAAAGGCGTCGATGGGGGATGAGTCGGCGGAGAAGATGTCCTCGATATCGAGCTGCGGGCGCTCGTTCAGGATACCGATGAGGATCACGCCGCGTTCCTCGTAGAAGTGCGAAACCACCTCGTGGTATTTTCTGCCGATAAACTGCTGCGGGATCGTCAGTGCCTGGCATTTCTTCTCGGGGTGGTGCAGCAGGTTGTTGTAGAGGTTCAGGGTGTGCTTGCTGATGATGTTGCTGGCGAGCATGTAGCCGCCCATCTCGTCGAAGGACACGATGTTATCGACACGGGCCGTGTCGAGATGCCCCTTGTTCATGGCGTTGAGTAGCTGGATGGTGAGTGTAACCGAAGGCGCGCAGAATCGGATGGCGTTCGCCGCGATGACGGAGCGGTCGTCGGCGGTCTGGCGCGGAAGATTCTCGTCCGCGATCACGATGACGTGCTGCGCCTTGGAGATGTTGGCGCGTTCGAGTATCTCCTTCTGCGAGTAATCGCCGCGCACGAATTTGAGGACCAGGTTCGGGTACTTCGCCTCCTGCTCGGAGAAGAACTCCGGCTTGAATTCGCCGATCAACACGATGGTGTCGTCGATATTCCGCTCCGAGAAAGCGGTCAGCATCGCTGCGGCGGTCTCGTTCCAGCCGCAGACCATGATATGCCCACGTTCTTTGATAGGTTTCACGCCACGCGCTCCTTTCAGTTTGTCTTCCACCATCAGGGACGCGATCAGACCCGTCAGCAGCGAGAAGAGGGTGAAGCCGACGAAGATCAGAACGATGCCCAGGATTCTGCCGGGAAATGTCGTCGGCACGATATCGCCGTAGCCGACCGTCGTGATGGTCACAATCGCCCACCAGATCGCGTCCATGAAAGAACGTATCTCGTTGATGGGGGATTGCCCGACCTTTTCGAGTATCTGAAACAGGATCGCGCTGGCGAAGACCAGCAGGATGATCGATACGATGATCCACATGAAATACCGCGGTATTTCCTTGTCGTGGAAGACCCGGATTAAAAGCCGGTTGAACTTCTTGAAAAGCTTTCGTTTCATCCCGATTTCCTGTATTTTGATACTTCAAGTAATGAAGCGCATTTCGTTTGCATTTCGTCAAGAAAAGAATGAGCGCGCGCGCTGCAAGCGCCGTTCTCCATTGCTCCGCCAAGCTCCAGCTTGGCGGACCAATGGATAAAGGGCAGATACGAGACCTGCCCTTCGAGATATTTTCAATGCGCTATCGATTAGAAGAATCCGCCCTCGAAATTCAGCATGAACGTGAATCCGGAGAGGTCCTCGTCTTTCAAGTCAACCAGGTCGGTCTCGAAGTTGACGCCATTGATGTACCGGTACGAAGCACCGATACCGCACTTGAAGTAGCGCGCCACGTTCAGCATAACATTCACGCCCGGCTCCAGAACGAAAAAGGCGTCGCTGTCGATATGAGCGTTATCATTATCATCATCGTCGTCATCCCAGTCGTCATTTTCACCGCGGTAGCGAAGGCTTGCGCCACCGCCGCCGATCAGCGTCGTTGCCGAGAAGTTTATCAGGTCTTTCGGGTTGAAGCGGTACTCCAGATCGAGACCACCGTAGCCCATATAGACCTGGATGGTCGAATCCTTGACGGCGTGTTCCCGCACGACATGGTTGGTTACCATTCCGTAGCCGGCGAGTCCGATGCAGAACTTGTGGTCGATGATGTACCCCAGGCGGCCACCGATCAGCATCTCATATTCCTCATCCATATACGTTCCCTTGACGACAGGACCGCCGAATCCACCGTGCGCGATCTTGCCGGAAAGCAGCGTTTCCTGATTCAGCAGGTAGCGCGACGGCACCCTCTTCTGGCGCTTCTTTGCGAGCCGCTCTTTCACCTTCTGACGCTCCTTGTCATCGTCGAGAATGACTTCTTCCGTCGTAGCCTCGTCGAGCTCCGCTTCCGCTTCTTCGGCGAACCTGACATCGTCTGTTGTGTCTATGTTGTCGGCATCCACGGTTTCTTCCGTATCGAGAATTTCCACGGTCTGTTCGTCCGTCTTGCCGGCTTCTTCAGCGTCCTGCGAGAAAACCGGCAGGGTGATCAACAACACTGTGAGTAGCATGATGATTCTTGACATAATTCCTCCTGTGTAAGGTATATTAATTCATAGTCGGTTTCATGGCACGGAATCCCGAACCATACATGAATAATTTATTCGCTTTTGATGTAGCGGCAATCGACATGGAAACTCCTTTCTGCTTTATTCCAGAAACTCGCTCAGACCGAAGTGGTGGTATTGCATGTACGCTTCGAGCAGAAGCCTGGCGTCTTCCGGATCGCGGTAATTCTTGGCGATCGAGACAAGCGCGTTGATGAAGTTGTCGTAGATCACACGGATCAGAAACTTCTTCTGCTTGGTGAGCTTGATGTCCTTTTTCTCTTTGAGAGAATCGATGTATCGATAGGTGAGGTTCTCCAGCAGGGAGACGATCTCGTCCTTGACTCCTTCGTAGATCGTTCCTTCCGCTTTGCTCATGATGACCAGAAAGTGAAGCCGGTAATCGACCAGAAACTGGTTGTACTCGCTTGCCATCGAATTAAATGAATCCGCAGTTCGTGATTCGGTGACATCCAGACCGCGCAAGGCTTCCTTTCTCTTTGTGAGAAAAGATTTTAGTCGGGTCACCAGTGCCGGCGTGATGATCGAATAGAACAGGTCTTCCTTGTTCATGTAATAGCGATAGATATTTCCGACCGAAATACCGGCCGCTTTGGCAATCTCCGCCATTGTCGATCCCTTGAAACCACTCTCGGCGAACAGCTTGAGTGCCGTGTCGCAAATCTGCGTCCTGATCTCTTCTTTTTTCGTCTGCATGAGCGATCCGTCCTTTTCCGTTCGCTTTTAATGAATCACGCATTCACTATTATTCCGGATGGATTTTCTGTCAAACTTTTTTTTCCTTAAACGAATATTTTTTCTTCAGACGATATGCAATGCGGTCGGATCAAAGAGATGGGTAACCACAGAGGATTACCCCTACGGCTGCCCGACGATGGTTGTATGGATAGGCCGTACGCATTTCTACCGATTGCTGTAGGGCGCAGACCTCCGTGTCTGGCCGTATTGGGTTTCTGAGCATCGGAGATCGGAATGGCGAATGGTGCTACATGCGCGGGTCGTTCAGGCTGAGGATGAAGCGGTCAACCAATCCATAGACGAAGGCTCCCTTGTCGTTTTCTTCGTGAAGGATTTTCAGTGCTTCTTTCGGAGGCATGGCGCGGCGATAGGGGCGCTCGTTGTTGGTCAGTGCTTCGTAGATATCGATGATACTGACCAGTTGCCCGATGAGTGAAACGTCTTTGATGTGCTTGGGGTAGCCGGAGCCGTTTACCTTTTCGTGATGCTCGGCTGCGGCCTGGATTACTTTTGTGTCCCGGATTCCGTTTCGCATCAGGAGATCAACGCCCACTCTGGGATGCATCTGCATTACGCGAAACTCGTCGCTGCTCAGTTTACTTGGCGAGCACAGGATTTCATTGGGAATCAGGGTTTTCCCGACATCGTGCAAGAGAGCAGCCATCGAGAATTGCAGGGTTCTCTTCCAGTCGTACCCGACGAATTTACAGAATCCCAGCATGAGTGTCATGACGTTGACGGAGTGCAGGGCTGTCGTATAGTCTTTGGCGGCAATCGAAAGCATCTGTCCAAGGATCGATTCTTTTCTTGTGAATGCCGTCAGAACGAGCTTGATCGTCTTTTCCGCTTCCCTGTAAGTCCCGCTACGCGGCTCTTCGAGAAGTTCGTCCGTGATTTCAACCATGCCGTCGCGGACGAGCTGCATATCGCCGTTCTTAAGGTCGCTCTTTAGCTGTTCCTTGATCTTTTGCTGTGCTTCGACGGCAGCTTCGGCCTTATCGCGAGCGAGGACGTAGAGGACAGGATGCCGCTCTTCTTTGAGTCGGATATCGCTAATAAGCGTGTCGGCAGGCTTGTAGAGCTCCCATTCGGTGTCACTCACTTTATAATAGAGTGGAACCTTCTTCAAAGCTAAAGCCTTTCGCGTGGAAATCCTTACGAAAGCCTTTTTCTTCTGCTGCTGTATGAATTTATGTAATTCTTTCGAGTAATCGTTATCCTTAACGGTCTCGGGCATCAGAGTCCCCCAAATCATATATAGGATAACTTACACAGAAAAATCATAGGAAACAAATCAAAAACTCTATAGCAATAAGGTTTATTCATATGGCTCGCGTTGTTTGCGATCGAAGAAATCTTCTTTACAGGGAAAATCCAATACGACAATATTCGACCACGGAGGTTCGATGGATCATCTCGATAAGTATTGCTGGGAGGAAACAGGGGTTCGCGGCGATCGTTCGTGCGAGCGGCTGGATGAGGTTATCCATTGCCGATTCTGTGACGTTTTCAAGCGGAATAGCACGGCGCAACTCACCGGAGAAGCGCTAGAAGACTACCTGCTCTCGATGTACGAGCGGATGAACGAGGAATCGGACAATGCACAGCGCGGCGTCGCGCATGTGGTGTTCGAGTTGGGCAAACAGCTCTTCGGTATCCCCGTCGAAGCCGTTCGCGGCATCCTGAAGAAAAGCCGTATTCATTCCGTTCCCGGACGATCCGGCCAAAAATTTCTCGGTATGGTGAATATCGACGGCAGCCTCGAACTCTGCTTCTCGCTTCACAGGATTCTGAATCAATCGATCGAGACGGATCGTGCGGTCTTCATCGATGTGCTGGAGCGGGATCAATCCTGGGTGTTTCCGGTCACCGAGGTCGTGGGTATCTATCGCTTCCAGCCCGAAGAGTTTACTCCCGCACCGGAATTTGAACTGTCGTTGGGAACGGCGCAGCACAATCAGCAGCCGGTGACCATTCTGGATGTCGGGAAGCTGATTCTGGCAGCAGAGGAGAGCCTGTCATGAGCAATTCGATGGTGGAGCTATTCCGGACGGAGCTCGCCGGCTACCTGTCGCAGGCTGAAACGGCGATCCGGAACATGCACGACGGAGCGCTCTCGAAAGCCGATATCGAATCGATCCACAGGCTGTCGGAATCGGTTCAGGCGGCGTCGATGCTCGCGGGACTCGACAAGCTCGGTGAGATCGCCGAAAGCATGACCCGTACCGACGTTCCGGAAGCGATTCGGTCATGGGTATCGATCGTGCAGCAGATGGCCGACGGTGATCCGGAATCGATTCTGTCTGCACGGGGTGACGAGATTACCGCTCTCATGGAGCCGATGACTTCGGATCAGAAAATCGAGGACGAACCGGAAGGTCTCGATGGGGATCTGATGGCCCTTTTCCGAATCGAACTGGAGACGCACTCGAAAGCGCTCGGTGACGGTATCCTGAAGCTGGAGCAGAATCCGGAGATGTCCTGCGAATCGCAGATGCGTGCCGCGCACTCCATCAAAGGCGCCGCACGGATCGCCGGTCAGGACGATCTGGTCAAGCTGGCGCACGCGATCGAAGACTATTTTTCCATGATCATCGAGAAGAGATGCCGCTTCCACCCCGACCACACGGACATCCTCCTGAACGCGGTCGATGCGATGAGGGTTCCCGAGCAGATGCCGAGCTTTACGGATGTGGTTCGGGGATTGACCTCCGAGATCGAACAGCGCTCCGTATCCGGCACCGAGGAATGCGAGAGAGCCGGGATTTCCGAGGAAGAGGAGGTCGAATCGGTCGTGCGGGTCACGGCGGAGAAGCTCGACAGACTGCTCAGCGCTGCCGGCCAGGCGATGGTCGTAGCGCGCCAGGGTGAAGGAATTGCCAGTCTGATCCTGTCGATGAAGAACCACTTTTTGAGGCTCGGCGGATTCGTGTCGGAGATGGAGCGGAAACACCTGCTTTCGCCGGAAATCCGCAAGCGTTGCCATGAAGACATGCAGGTTGCATCGAGAGATATCAACCGCTTGATCGAGGCGTTCGGACAATTTTACGGCGAGATCGGCACCCATACCGAGACGCTCTACGACGAGCTGGTTGGCATCCGCATGCGTCCCTTCGAGGACGGACTCGTCGGATTTCCGCGCATGGTTCGGGAGGTGGCGCGCTCGCTGGGCAGGAAGGTGCGATTCGACATCCACGGAAAGCGAACCGAGGTCGATCGCGATATCATGCAACTCCTCGAAGCACCGCTAACGCATCTGGTGCGCAACGCTATCGATCACGGGATCGAACTGCCGGATGAGCGATTACGGGCGGGGAAGGACGAAATCGGTACGATTTCCGTCTCTGCCATGCATCAGGCAGGCAAACTGCGCATTGAAGTTCGCGACGACGGCAGGGGAATCGAGCTCGACCGGATACGGAAGCGCGCGATCGAGCGGGGCTTGATCCCGGAAGAGCTGATGGCGGGGCTGTCCGAGCGCGAGATATTCGACTTCATGTTCCTGCCGGGATTTACCACGCGTGACACTGTCAGCGAGACATCCGGTCGCGGGGTGGGTATGGACGTCGTTCAGACGATGGTTCGAGCGGTCGGCGGCGAGATCGGCGTGGAGTCCACAGCCGGGCGCGGGACGATGTTTTACCTCATGCTTCCGTTGACGCTGTCGGTGGTTCGCATGCTGCTCGCGGAGATCGACGGCACCATCTTCGGCTTCCCGCTGAATCGCATCGAGCGCATCGTCGGTCTGGACGGGATCGATGCCGATATCCGGCTGGTCTCCGGGGCGCAGGTGCTGATGAGGCAAGCGCAGCAATCGACTCCCTCCGAAAAGGTTATCGTGATCCGGACGGCAGACGAATCGGTCGGACTGACGGTCGATCGATTGCTCGTCGAACGCGATGTCGTGGTTCAGCCGCTGGACAGGCGGCTGGGCAAGGTTCAAAACATCGCGGCAACCACCATTACCCGACATGGCGAAGCGGCTTTCGTGGTCGATATGGACGACCTGATCCACTCCATCGAGAGCATCAGAAGGCAAAGCCGACCCGACGTGGATCGCGTCGGAAGGATCGCGTGCATACTGGTGGTCGAAGACTCGATCACGGTGCGCGAGATGGAGCGTTGTGTCCTGGAAGCCGCGGGTTATCATGTCGAGGTGGCCTCGGACGGCATGCAGGGCTGGAACATGCTCCGCTCGGGCAGCTACGATCTGGTAGTGACTGATATCGATATGCCGCGCATGAACGGCTACGAGCTGGTCGGACAGATTCGCCGCGATCCGGTCCGCAACTGGCTTCCCGTGGTGATCGTCTCCTATAAAGATCGCGAAGAGGATCGGCAGAAGGGCATTCGTGCCGGCGCCGATCGATTCCTGAACAAGGGCGCCTTCGAAGACAAGGCGTTTCTCGAAACCATACGACAACTACTCGACGGAGAAAGATAATGAACAAACACGATATCCGGGTGCTGCTGGTCGATGACCAGACCATCGTGGGAGAAACCTTGCGCCAAATGCTGGAAGATCAGGACGACATCGAGCTGCTCTTCTGCAGCGATCCGACTCAGGCGATCAAACAGGCGACGACGTTCAAGCCGACGGTTATCCTGCAAGACCTGGTCATGCCGAAAATCGACGGACTCACGCTGGTCAAGTTCCTGCGCGCCAATCCGGGAACCGCGAAGGTGCCGCTGATCGTGCTTTCCTCGAAGGAGGAGCCTGTCATTAAGGCGAAGGCGTTCGAACTGGGCGCGAACGACTACATGGTCAAGCTGCCGGACAAGCTCGAAATCCTCGCACGCATCCGCTACCATTCGACCGGCTACATCTACCTTCTGGAGCGCGATGAAGCATACCGGGCGCTGGCGTCGGAACTCAACGAGGCAGCGGAATTCGTGCGCTCATTGCTACCGCCTGAGATCGAGTCGCCCCTTGCAACGAAGTGGATATTCATCCCGTCCAGTTCGCTGGGTGGCGATACGTTCGGATATCACGCGCTGGACGTCGAGCACTTCGCGCTGTATCTGCTGGACGTGTGCGGTCACGGTGTCGGTGCGGCGCTGCTGTCGGTCTCGGTGATGAACGTGCTCCGATCCCGCTCGCTCCCGAATACCGATTTTCACGATCCGGGAGAAGTCCTCTCCACGCTCAACGAAGCCTTCCCCATGGAAGAGCAGGGCGACAAGTTTTTCACGATCTGGTACGGCGTCTATCACATCCCGAGCCGGACGCTCCGGTATTCGAGCGGCGGTCATCCCGCGGCGATCCTGCTGAGCGACGAACGCACGAACCTCCTGACCACCACCGGCATGGTGATCGGCGGGATGCCCGGTATGCGATTCGATACCGGATCGATCGAGGTGCCTGCTTCAAGCGAACTGTATCTGTTCAGCGACGGGGTCTATGAGATTGTCGATTGCCGGACGGACGAGATGGTCGAGTACGACGATTTCGTGGAGGTTGTGAAAGGGACGCGCGATATCGAGAGAATCAAGCAGAGGATGGTCGAACTGGGCGGTTCGGAACGCTTCGAGGACGATTTTTCGCTGGTGCGGTTCGGGTTCTGAGATCGAGAGATGCCGAGTTTATGGGATTCGAATTTGCAAGCAAATTCACAGGAGCTCGGCGGTCCATGAGAAATCAACTTCCGAATGTTGATTTCTGTTCTGACCGTTCCTCGTTGTGGTCTTGTGAATGTTGATTTCTGCTCTACGCATTCCGGCATATCATTCGGAAGGACCGCAAGCGGTACATTCAGAAGTTATGCAGGATGTTTTACGTCAATCCTTCCAGCCGATCTTCCACTTCAACAGTTTATGCTGGCACTCTCGGTGACCGAGCTTGGCGGCTTCCTTCATGTGTCGGATCGATTTCTCCGACTCTCCCATGCGCGCGAGAATCTGGCTGAGCTTGTAATGTGCGTTGGCGTGATTCGGATACATCTTGACCGCTTTCGTTAGCTGCTCGAAGGCCTCATCGTACTTCGCCATTTCCAGAAGCAGCGACCCGAGTTCGTAGTATGCCATGGCGGTCATCGAAGGCTTGAACTGGCGCTTGATCTTCGATACCGAGTGCAGCGATTTGATCAGGAAATCCGCAGCCGCCTGTTCCCGCTCGATGCGCCGGATATCACGGGCGATGGCGATGGTGCGCTCGGGATTGGGCTCGATCTCGATCTCCTTCTTGAACGCCTCGATCGCCTTGGGAAAATCCTTCTGCCGCATGTAGATGTTGCCCAATTCGCAGAACGCCTGGTAATACTGCTTGTCCGTTTCGATTGCTTTTTTGAAATGCTTCTTCGCCTCTTCGTCGTTCTTCATTACGAGATAGAGACGACCGAGAATATAATAGGCTTCGGCGTTTTTATCGTAAACACGGAGGCTCTTTTTCAGGCTGTTGATCGAGTCGTCGTACGCCTTTTGTCGAAAGAAGGTTTTACCTTCCTCGAAAAGCTGTGCCGCCTCTTCCGGCATCGTGTCGTCGCTACTGAATAGCTTCTTGAAAAGCCCCATGTTAATCCCCGGTACACTTTCTTGTAACTACTGATAGTATAGATCGAATGCGGTTATTAGCAAAAAATTAATGGTGATTGTCTATGGTTGCTGAAGGGCGTAGACCTCTGTGTCTGCCGTCTCTTCTATCTTGTAGCGCTCGACCTCCGGGCGAGCCTCCCTTTGGGGCAACCACAGAGGGATTGCTCTTACACCTCGTAGCCGCCGCCATTCTGTGATTTTCAATGCTGTCTGATCTATCGAATCACCTATGCTAAGTTCTCATGACGGAAACAGGATTCACACGATGAGCAGGACAGAGATGGCTCGCCCGGAGGTCGAGCGCTACAGAGGAGACGCCGATCTCCTGGACTTTCCGGTCTCTATTGGTCCGCCAAGCTCCAGCTTGGCATTCCCTTGGAACGCGGACGTCCTCGTCCGCATCTCTCTCCCCTCGGTCGTGAGACACAGAAAAGGGATGCCATATTCATTGTCGGTCCGTCATTAACCGTAGGTGCTGATCTCCTGGTCTGTCCGAGCGGCGTATATCCAAATTGTCCGCCCGGGATGTCAACCATGTATAGGGTGGCTCGCCCGGAGGTCGAGCGCTACAAGAGAAGGTCCGGAGGTAGCATTACCCAATGACCTCCAGCATCCGTTTCGCGCGCGCTTCGAACGTGTAATCCTTGCACAACAGGTGGGTTATCTTCGCGGATCGTTCCAGCCCGGCATCGTCTTCGATGTACTCTGTCAGCAGACGTTCGAGCTCCTCCACGGTTCGATAGGTCGGCACGGCGATTTTATCCAGTCCCTGGACTGCGTCGCTGATCTGGAAGCACCTCAGCGCCGCGAGGTCGTAGGTGCGGTTGTTGATGAAGCCGTACTTGAGCATGGTTCCATGGTGGTCGTTCAAGTTGATCCGCGCGGAGTTATAAACCTGCGGCAATTGGTGATAGGCGACGAATTCATCGAGTATTTGATCCTTCGGCAGAACCCCTTTCCAGCCGTCGCCAATGACCTTGAACCGTTTCGCGAAGCTCGTTTGAAGGATGTCTTCGATGATCTTGCGGTAACGCAGATTTGTGTAGTAGTTGTTGCCGACGAAGAGGATGTCGTGCTCAATCTTTTGTTCTACGGGGTGGAAGATGTCCGGATCGTAGGCTTGCGGCAGGTATTCAACCTCTGCGCGAAGGTCCTTGCGCACGGTTTGGACAAAAAACTCCGAGGCGATGAACACGTGGTCGAAGGAGTTCAGTTCGTCGGGTGTCCGTTTCTCGGGGTGGCTGATGCACCAGACGAGGTTCTTGTGGTACGGTCTGGGCTTGTATTGAAACATGCCGGTAATCACCACACAGATGTCGAACGCGCGGTCGTTGTCGTTCCACTCGGTGTAGAAGCGCACTTCGGCACTGTGCCCGAGTTTTCCGAAAGCTTTCGCCAGGCTTTCGGCGAAGCAGGTGTCGCCCCAGCCGATTTCCTGCCGGGTCGGCGTGCATATCTTGATTACGATGTTCAAAATCGCTCCTTCTTCCAGATGAAGCTATCGAGTGCCACGGCTGAATTTACCTTTTCCCCGAGCAATTCCTTTCGTGCGATGAAGCAGTGCGGGAGCGGATTCTCGATGGGTCGGCATTCGCCCGGCGCGTAGTAGGTCAGGGGGCCGTTGATGCGCTCGTCGGGCAGCCGAAGCGTCTGCGGGAAGAATGTTCCGATCCTCTGCTCGGGCGCGTCGATTTTGTTGCTGACCATGGGTACGAACAGGTCGAAATCGGGGTTGTGGCGAAACTGGTCGCACAGCATGATGGGCAGCAGGCTGGAGGCGTTCCAGTCGGAATCGAGATAGATCACGAGTTCCGTACGGACGTGCGGCAGTGCGGCGTTGATGGGATTCATGCCGTCCGGAACGGTCAGGGCGTGGATGTCGCACGATGTGAATTCGGGGTGCGATGTGTAGTACGGCGCGGTGAAGACGAGCGCGAACCGGTTTGCGTAGCGTTTGATGTAGAAATCGATTTCGTCGGTGCGGGTGTTGCCGATGACGATGGTCGCCTGCTTATGGTCGTCGAGTTGCGAGATCGCATCGAAGACGCGTCGTGTGGCGCTACCGTCGGTTACGCTGACGAATTTCCGGGCGATCGCGCTGTCGGATTGCTGTCCGGTTTCCCGTATCAGGCGGGGAAGGTCGTTCGGATCGCTGAACCGTGTTCCGACTGCACGGAAACGGTTTTCCAGATCGTTTTCATCGTGCTTCTCCATCCGATAGGGGCTGTCGAAGAGCAGTACCGGTTTGCCTGTTGCGGCGAACTCGTAGATCACCGACGAGATATCCGTGATCAGAAGATCGGCTGCCGCCAGCGCGGGTGTGATGTCGGCATCGTCGAGGAAAACAGCGTGCGGATGCTTTTGCGCATAGCGTATGAACGGTTCGCGCCACTCCTCGGGGGTGATGGCGTGCAGCTTGAAGATCATACAAAAATCTTCCGGGAAATAGCGTTCGAGGTCGATATCCAGGTGCGGGATCAGGCTGTATTCATGGTTGAATGTCGGCGCGAAGAGGATGGCCTTGCGGGAGGGATCGAGTCCCCATTGCGCGAGGATTTCATCGCGTCTCAGGCTGCCGTCGAACATCGGATCGAGCTTGGGCATGCCTGTCACCACGACGGGCTGATGGACCCGGTGGAAGAGCTCGCTGCGATGGATTGAGCCGGGAACGCAGATCAGGTCGGCGCAATTTTCGCGTCGGCTGATGGGCTTACGCGTGTAGAAGCTGCCCTTGCAGATCGTCCCGTGGCCGATATTGATCAGCTTCCCGCAGCCTTCGACCCATTCGTAGGACGAGTCCGCCAGAAACGTGTAGTTCGGATCGAAGCGGTAGGGATTGCTCACCACCTCGAACGGTGCGTCGATCGTGGATCGGATGACCTCGATGCGCGCGCCCCGACCGCGGTGTCCGCTCTTGCTCGGTTGATAGCCGAACGAATAGACACCGATCTCGCCCAGTCGATTCCCGTGGATGTGATCGATCAAATGCTTGAACAGCCCGATATGGAATTCGCGCTCGACGAAAAACAGCCAGCGCGTCTCTCGTGTGTTTTTCATGATTCAAAGATTGCATGGGCGGGTCGGTTTCTGTCAAAGGAAACTTCGTTTTTCGTTGACATATTTGATCCTGCTGACAGCATTATCCATTGAGTGTATGGAATTCATCGCATTCGGGTCGGACCGCCAAGCTCCAGCTTGGCACAAGAATGCGTTGAATTCGACAAAGTATATGTGCATGAAAGGATAACCATGATCATCAGCCGAACGCCGTTCCGTATATCGTTTTTCGGCGGTGGCACCGACTATCCCGTCTGGTACGGAAAACACGGTGGCGCCGTTCTCTCGACCACCATCGACAAGTATTGCTATATCACCTGTCGCTGGCTGCCTCCCTTCTTCCCGCACAAGCACCGGATCGTCTATTCGCTCATGGAAAACGTCCGCGAAATCGACGAAATCGATCATCCCGCCGTGCGCGAGGTGTTTCGCTATCTCGGGATCGAGCGCGGTCTGGAAATCCACCACGACGCCGATCTTCCGGCGCGGTCGGGTCTGGGATCGAGTTCCGCCTTTACGGTGGGACTACTGCACACCATCTACGCGCTTCAGGGCAGGATGATGTCCAAGCGGCAGCTCGCCAGGCAGGCGATCCACGTGGAGCAGGATTTGATCGGTGAAAACGTCGGTTCGCAGGACCAGGTGGCGGCTGCCTACGGCGGCTTGAACCACATCCGTTTCACGACCGACGGCGACATCGACCTGCAGCCCGTGATTCTCTCCGAAAAGCGGAAGACCGATTTGCAAAATCGGGTCATGTTCTTCTTCACGGGGTTCTCACGCATGGCGTCGCAGATCGCGTCGAAGCAGATCGAGAATACGCCGAAGAAGGAGAAGGAACTGTTCCGCATGCGGGAGATGGTCGATGAGGCGTTGGAAATCCTGCGCGATGAGGAGACTCCGCTGGAGGATTTCGGAAGGCTGCTGCATCGGGCGTGGGAGATCAAGCGGTCGCTCTCGGACAGGATCACGAATCCCGCCATCGACGATTTCTATGCAAGGGCGATGGATGCCGGCGCGTCGGGGGGAAAGCTGATCGGCGCGGGTGGTGGCGGATTCATGCTGTTTCTGGTGGAGCCGGAGCGTCAAGAGGCGGTTCGAGACGCGCTCTCGAATCTGCTGTACGTGCCGGTCAAATTCGAAACGGGCGGAAGCCGGATCATGGTCTATGAGCCGTAGATTTGGAACGCAGGCACCCTTGCCTGCATCTCTTTTGTCCTCCGAATGTGATACCGGAAAACGTTGAGATGAAATCAACATTCAGAAGAGTGCTTCGCTAAACTGGCATTTGCAAGCAAATGCTACGCTCCGGCACATTCGGAAGTTGTTTTCTTTGTAGCGCTCGACCTCCGGGCGAGCATCCATTAAATAAAACAAGGAACATAATATGAAAAAAACGATTACCAAAGCCATCCACGAATCGATCGAGACCAAGCGACGTCTGTTCGAGGATGCCGAACTTTGCAGGGAGATCGCCAGGGCGGCGGAGCTTTGCATCGAAAGCCTGAAGAACGGCGGAAGAGTCCTCTTCTGCGGCAACGGCGGAAGCGCCGCCGACGCGCAACATCTGGCAGCCGAGCTTTCCGGCAGATTCTTCTACGACAGACCGCCGCTGGACAGCGAAGCGCTCCACGTCAACACATCCTTCCTGACTGCGGTTGCAAACGACTACTCCTACGACGAGGTCTTCGCGCGCATGGTTCAGGCGTCGGGGCATAAGGGTGACGTGCTTGTCGGGCTTTCAACCTCCGGCAATTCGGGCAACGTGATCCGAGCCATCGAGCGCGCCCACGGGATCGGCATGATCTCCATCGGCATGACCGGCAAGGGCGGTGGCAAGATGAAAGAACTCTGCACCGTCAACCTGATCGCGCCGTCGGACTGCACGCCGCGCATCCAGGAGGCCCACATCCTGATCGGTCACATCCTGTGCGAACTGATCGAGGCCGCGATTTTCCCCAAAGAATGAGGATGGAAGCGATCGTCCTCTGCGGAGGAATGGGCACCCGGCTGAAGGAGATCACCGGTGATCTTCCCAAGTCGATGGTCGATATCCACGGAAAGCCGTTCCTGGAGTACATCCTCCGGATGCTGGCGGACGCCGGATTCGAGCATGTCGTGCTGGCGGTCGGATACCGGGCGGAAGTGATTCACAGCTATTTTGGCAACAATTTTCATAGCGTGCGAATCGAGTACGCCGTCGAAAAGGAGCCGCTGGGCACAGGCGGCGCGATCTGTAACGCGCTACCCTACTGCAAGCAGGACAGAATCTTCATCATGAACGGCGATACGATGGCACAGGTGCCGTTTGCCTATGTGCTGCGGCAGCATCGAACGGGCATCACCATCTGCGGGAAGTGGATGGAGGACACGGGGCGTTACGGCGTTCTCGATGTCGATTCGGAGAACCGCGTCACCGCCTTTCGGGAAAAGCAATCGAGCCGTTCGGGCTATATCAATGCCGGTATATACCTGATCGATCGAAATGTGATCCCGCGTGACCGCGACCGGTTTTCGTTCGAGAAGGATTTTCTCGAGCCCGGCACGTCGCGACTGAATCTGCGAATGGTTCCGCTGGACGGTAATTTCATCGATATCGGCATACCGGAGGATTATCGAAGGGTGCTCGACCGGTCTGAAAATTATTTTTAGTGGACAAATTCGGGTAATGTGAAAATTGTTGAGGTTGGTAAAAAATCCAACTTGATCTACGTCAGGGAAAATAATGAAAGCAGAAAACGGCTCGATTGAAGGTATTCTTGTCATCCAGCCCCGGATATTTCGTGATGCTCGCGGCTATTTCTTCGAGGTGTATCACAAAGGAAAATTCCGTCAGATGGGGCTGGATATCGAATTCGTTCAGGACAACCAGTCCCGATCGATGAGGAATACCGTACGCGGTCTGCACTATCAGGTCGATCCATATGCTCAGGGGAAGCTGATCCGCGTGCTGGAGGGAACGATCCGGGACGTCTCGCTCGACATCCGAAAAGGATCATCGACATTCGGCAAGCATTTCACCATAGATATTACGGCTGAAAGCCAGACGCAGCTCTGGATACCACCCGGTTTCGCGCACGGATTTTCGGTGCTGTCGGACACCGCAGTCATTCTCTACAAATGCACTGCGCTGTATTCGCCGGAACACGAGCGCGGAATCCTCTATAACGATCCGTCCCTGTCCATCGACTGGGGCGTGGAAACACCCATCGTATCGGAAAAAGACCTCAAACTTCCCCGATTCGACGCAGCCGATATCCATTTCAAGTACGAACAATGAAGACTATCATCCTGCTTGGCTCGGAAGGTCAGCTCGGGAAAGCGATGCAATCCGAACTGAAACTGCGTGGTATCGATTACCTCGCCCTGGATCAACCCGCATTCGATCTGATGAACCCGGTCATGCTGGAGAGTGCCATCGAAGAGCGTGATGTGGAAGCGGTGATCAACTGCGCGGCCTATACCGACGTGCCGCGCGCCGAGTCGGATTTCCATCGTGCCATGCAGATCAACGGTTCCTGCATGAAGCCGATTGCCGAAATGTGCCGTCGGCAAGGCGTCTTTCTGGTGCATGTCAGCACCGATTACGTATTCGATGGAAAGAAAGGCTCTCCGTACGTCGAGAATGATCACCCCAATCCTCTCAGCATTTACGGCATATCGAAGCTGATGGGGGAGATGATTGTCCGGCAATACGCGGGTGATTACGCGATCGTGCGCACTGCGGGTCTGTACGGCATGGGTAATCCCGACAACATCGTGGAAAAACTGATCCGGCTGGGTAGCACGCATGCGAGCCTGAAGATGGTGACCGACGAGGTGACGTCGCCGACCTGCGCGGTCGATCTGGCGAGGCAGATGATGATTATCGTCGAGAACCGGATCGGCGGGATCGTCCACGCGTCCAGTAACGGTCAGTGCAACTGGCTGGAATTCGCAAGGATTATCTTCGATACGCTGGGGATGGATATCGAGCTGGAGCCGGTTCCGTCGTCGTACTTTCACAAAAACCTGAGGAAACCCTTATTTTCCGTATTGTCGAACGAAGTATTACAAAATAAATCTTCTGATCGGATGCCGGACTGGCAGGATGCGCTGACGCGGTATCTGAATTCGAAGAAAAACATCGGAGCAGAGTAGTTTGAAACGCCGATTCAATGTGTATCTCATCAGTTTGATCGATATCATCGTTGTTGTTAGTGCATTCCTGATTGTCGCATGGTTGAAGCCGGGGGCGAGGTATCAGGTCTTACCTTATTACTGGAAACCCGCGTTTATATACACTGCTGTGTGGTTCTTCATTTCAACCATCGGCGGTAAATACAGCGTTGAGGCTCGGAATTCTTTCCGTAAAATATGCTCTATTGTGTTCTTCAGCGATTTCTTCGTATTAGCGATTGTTTCAATCTTCATGGTCGTTTTCATCAAGATGGGATTGTCCCGTATTATCATTTTCGGAATAACGTTGATCACTTTCTCGGTCGAAATCTTTCTTTGCTGGCTGTATTGGCTTATTCGTGGGAAGCGTAATTTCCTGATATCCGTGCGTTCAGCGCATCGCCAGAGTATTCTCAGAGATGTTGTTCTTCCGAAGGAACCCGATACGGATACCGCTGAGGGTCTCAGGCAACTCCGTCAGCAGAACATTCCCAAACTCACCTATGAATTGATCGAGTTTATCATCCTCGACTTGATCTTGTTCGTTGCCGCATTCCTTTTCACCGCCTGGATTAAAGATGCCACGCGTCGTCTGGTGATTCCGATCTACTGGAAACCGATGGTGATCTGCTCGGTGATATGGCTGCTCGTGTCCTTTTTCAGCGAGAAGTTCTACCTGCGTCAGCGAAGAAAATTATCGACCATCCTGTCGGTCATATTGATGACCAATCTGATCACCATTTCATTGATCGCCATTCTCGTGTTCGCCGTGAACGCGTTCCACTATTCCCGGCTTGTCGTTTTCGGAACCATGATTGTGACAACGATGCTGGAGCTGTTTCTCGCCTGGGTCTATTTCTTTACGTCCGAATTTCATCGCTCCAATCCCGATTATGCGAAAAGCAAGCTGATCACGGATTCCGATGAACTGGAAGAGGATGCCGACTCACTGTACGAAAAGACTCCTCGCGAGCAATGGAAGCCCATGCGCTACGATCCGGGCTTTGCTTCCAGCGAAAAGATCGACGATTCGATCCTCTTGAAGCTGATGAATAAATACCTGAAAGACAATGAACCGCTTTTTGAATTTATAAACGAAAACGTCGCGCTGGAAAACGTCCACAAAGACAACGCCCAGGTTCTCAATACAACGACGCTATACAACATCGAGATCGAAGACGACGACTCGCTCGAGTTTTTTATCAATCTCCACAAAGTCAACGACATGCGTCGCTTGAACAAGTATTTCATCAAGGTGAACAGCAAGCTGAAAAAGGGCGCGATCTTCATCGGCGCTGGGGTCACCATCAAAGAGAGAAGACGCAAGATCAGGCAGCGTTTCCCGCAGATCATCGCCTATCCGATAACCGCAGCCGACTTCATCCTGAATCGCGTGTTCCCCAAGATCGCCTTCCTCAAAGGCATTTACTTCGCTCTTACGAAGGGCTACAATCGGTCGCTTTCGAAGTGTGAGATTCTGGGGAGGCTCAATTATTGCGGGTTTGAGATCGTCGAGGAACGCGAGATCGACAATATGCTCTGTTTCATCGTGAAGAAGGTCTCGGCACCCAGCCGGGACAGCAATCCTTCGTATGGCCCGCTTTTCCGAATGAAGCGACGAGGCAAGAACGGCAAGCATATCTACGTTTATAAGTTCCGGACGATGCATCCCTATTCGGAGTATCTGCAACACTATATGGTAGAGCGATACGGGTACGGCGACAAGGGAAAGATCGAAGACGATTTCCGGGTTACCGACTGGGGCAAAATCATCCGCAAGCTCTGGCTGGATGAGCTTCCGCAGCTCTTGAACCTGGTGAAAGGCGATCTGGCACTCGTTGGTGTGCGTCCGCTCAGCGAGAGATTTTTGAAAGAATATCCGGAAGAACTGCGCGAAGAGCGCTTCAAATACAAACCGGGATGTATCCCTCCGTATGTAGCCTTGAGGATGCAGCGGGTCGAGGATTATCTGATTTCGGAGAGAATCTATCTCCAGGACAAGAAGAAGCACCCTTTTCTCACGGACATCAAATATTTCTTCTGGGCAGTGTACAATATTTTGACAAATCGGATACGAAGTGAGTAAGTGACCCGGAAGAATTTTTAAAGGAAATGTTATGAAAAAACTGAATTTCGGCATTGTTGGATGCGGAAGAATATTCAAGAAGCATGCACAGACACTGACGGGCTATCTGGCGGAGAAGGCACAACTGGTCGCTGTTTGCGATACACAGTTCGATCGTGCCAGAAAAGCGGGTGAAGAGTACGGTGTCCCCTACTATTCGAGCTACGATGAGATGCTGTCGAAGCATCCCGAGATCGAAGTGGTCAACATCCTCACCGAGAGTGGGAATCATGCCCGGCACACCATCGACATCGCCCGGAAATACTCGAAGCATATCGTTGTCGAGAAGCCGATGGCGCTCACGTTGGAAGACGCTGACGAAATGATCCGCGTTTGCGACGAGTGCCGCGTGAAACTCTTCGTGGTCAAGCAGAACCGCTACAACGTTCCGGTGATGAAGCTCCGCGAGTCGCTGGAGAGCGGACGGTTCGGCAAGCTGGTCATGGGAACGGTACGGGTGCGCTGGTGCAGACCGCAGGCGTACTACGATCAGGATAGCTGGCGCGGGACGTGGAGCATGGATGGCGGTGTGTTCACCAACCAGGCCTCCCACCATATCGACCTGCTGGAATGGATGCTGGGCGAGCCGATTTCCGTATTCGCCAAGAGCCGAACCGCATTGGTTGATATCGAGACCGAGGACACCGGCGTTGCGATCATCCAGTTCCGCAACGACATCATCGGCGTGGTGGAAGCGACGACGGCGACCCGTCCCAAGGACCTCGAAGGTTCGCTGACCATCATGGGTGAGCACGGTACGGTCGAGATCGGTGGATTTGCCGTTAACGAAATGAAAACGTGGAATTTCTCCGATGACAGGAACGACACGCAGGAAGTGCTCTCCGAGTTCAAGGAGATGCCGCCGAACGTCTATGGATACGGTCACAACATGTATCTCGACAACGTCTGCGAATCGATCCTGTACGATAAACGCGCGCTGGTGGATGGGCTGGAAGGACGCAAGTCGCTGGAACTGATCAACGCGATTTACGAATCGATCGAAACCGGACGCGAGGTGTTCCTTCGTTTCCGCCCGGAGAAGTGCAGATTGGGTCGCAAGAATGGGAACAATGAATAATAAACCGGCTAAAGTCCATCAAGTGCAGGTCAAATCCGATGTCAAGTTCGGGGAAAACGTCACCATCGTCGAGCCGGTCAATCTCTATGGCTGCGAGATCGGTGACGGAGCCTTCATCGGGCCGTTTGTGGAGATACAGAAGGATGTTTCGGTCGGGAAGCGAACCCGTGTCCAGTCGCACACATTCATCTGCGAACTGGTGATCATCGGCGACGACTGTTTCATCGCGCATGGCGTGATGTTCATCAACGACCTCTTTGCCAAGGGCGGTCCCGCATGTGGTGACAAAGCGCTCTGGAAATCTACGAAAATCGGGAACCGCGTTTCCATCGGCTCCAACGCGACTATCCTGCCGGTCGAAATCTGCGACGACGTCGTGATCGGCGCCGGAGCCGTCGTAACGAAAAACATTACCGAGCCGGGCATTTACATTGGGAATCCGGCCAAAAAATTGAGATAATTACAGGAGAAAAAATGAACGTACCTTTTGTCGATCTGAAGGCGCAATACAAAAGCATCAAAGAGGAGATGGATTCCGCGATCCAGGAAGTGCTGGACAACACGGCGTTCATCGGCGGATTCGCCATGAAACGTTTCAATGAAGAATACGCGAACTATGTCGGAACGAAGCACAGCATCGGTGTCGGCAACGGTACGGACGCGATTGTCATGCTTCTCAAAGCGCTGCAAATCGGCCCCGGTGACGAAGTGATCGCGCCTGCGTTCACGTTCGTTGCGACCACCGAAGCGATCACCGCGACCGGCGCGAGGGTCGTGCTGGTCGATGTGCATCCAGACTACTACAATATCGATCCCGCGCTGATCGAAGAGAAGATCACGTCGAGGACCAAGGCGATTGTCGCCGTTCACCTGTACGGACAGGTCGCCGATATGAATCCGATCCTCGACCTTGCAAAAAAACACGATCTGAAGGTGATCGAGGATTCAGCCCAGGCGCACGGATCACGTTACGACGGCAGGAAGGCGGGTAATTTCGGCAATGGTGCCACCTTCAGCTTCTACCCCGGCAAGAATTTGGGGGCATATGGCGATGCCGGCGCGATTGTCACGAGCGACGATCAGGTCGCGCGCTATGCGAAGATGATGGCGAACCACGGCAGGATCAGCAAATACGACCACGAGTTCGAGGGTTACAACTCTCGTCTGGACGGACTTCAGGCGGCGGTGCTCTCGGTCAAGCTCAAGTATATCGACGGATGGAACGCGCTGCGCAGAGAGCATGCGAAGCTGTACGACGAATTGCTGGCCGATATCCCGCAGATCAAGACCCCGAAAATTCATCCGCTCTGCGAACCGGTCTATCACCTCTACGTGATCCAGGCGGAAAATCGTGAGGAATTGATGAATTTCCTCAAGGAGAAGGGTATCGCCACCGGTATCCACTACCCGATCGGAATTCCGTTCCTTGGCGCTTACAAATACCTCGGACACAAGCCGCAGGACTTCCCGGTCACCAATATCCTGCAAAACAGCGTCATGAGCCTTCCCATGTTCCCCGAGATGACCGACGAGATGATTCGATATACGGCTCAGTGCTTGAAGGAATTCTATAAGTAGGAGTCAGGAGTCAGGAGTCAGAAGAGAAATTTTATCCGCCCGGAGGTTGTAACGTACGATCTCCGGGTGTGCTTTTCCCAGGTATCTTGGTTTCGCAAATGTCTCGTCCGCATCTCCTATGGACCGCCGAGTTCCTGTGAATTTGCTTGCAAATTCGAATCCCATAAACTCGGCATCTCTTCCGGAACGCGGACGTCCTCGTCCGCATCGCTCTCTCCTGTGATCCGCAGGTTTGAGGAACGTAAAGAGAATCCACATGTTTGCGCCTTCTTCGGGAAACGCCGCTGTTGAGGGGATTCGATTTGTCTGACTCCGTCTGAAAATCACAGGAGATCGGCGCCTACGAGGGAAAGAAGAGCGGGTTTTCCACGCATCGATCAACGACCACCTTTCTCATCCTGAACATTTCCTGTATCCTGGAAATCCTGCTTCAGACAATCCCTCTCACATCTCGCTTCCGATCAGAACGTACCATGTCATCTTGCCGGTATCGGAGTTGCTGTCCATCAGGATGAACTCGACCGGTCCGATGGGGTTCTCGCACCCGCGCTGACACCGTATCCCACCAGATAATCATCGGTGCTGTTCAAAAGGTGCGTGTAATCGCCGCAGACCTTTCCAGCGCCGGCCCGTCCCGTCAGAAAGATGTTCTTGAAAATCTCGTAGCGAAGGCCCAGATCGAACGACAGCGCGCTCTTGCCGTTCTGGTGCATCCAGTCGAGCCCGAGCATGGGTATGAAGCGGGTCTCGCCGTAGTGTTGCCCGCCCATGAAGAACTCGAATTCGTCCGGAACCTTGTCGCCGACAACGCCACCGCTGTAACCGTTGATCAGGAACGACCATTTATCTCGGACCGGCACGATGTTGCGTGTTCTGCCGTAGTATCGCTTGAAGTGGTGGTAGTTATCATCATCTTCATCGTAGTTTGTCGTGCCATAATAACCGCGCGCTTCGATGTACAGGTTGACGCCACGGGTGGGGAAGACCGAGCGGTCGTAGGTATCGGCGGTGAGGAAACCGAAATAATCGACAAAGGTGGAGGTGATCTCGTCCGGGAAGTGTTCAACCGTCCGTGCTTTCAAGTCCATGGTTGATTGAAATAGCTCCAGCCCCAGTCCCGCGGTGATGTTGTTATCGCTAATTGTGCGTATGGTGATCTCCTGACCGCCCATCTCGTAGTCGTAGAAAGCCAGGCGTTGTCCGTCGTCGCTGTAAAGCCAGATATCCATCGCCTCGCCATAGGTTGCTCCCTTCAGCCCCAGACCGGGTTCCCAGCCGGGGAAGTAAAGGTAATCGGCGTTCCAGGCATAGTTTTCGCTCAGCTTCAGGTCCAAAGACAACCTCGACCCTTCAAGCAAGAGATTCTTGAAATTCATGTTGAGCATGAGCGCGGCTTTGAGATCGCTGTTGTAGTTGACGCCGACCCGCAATTGCCCGACCTTGCGCTCCATCGCTTTCACGACAAGCTCGACACCATCTTCGACGGGTGCCAGTCGGTAGTTGATCAGCTCGAAGTAGCGCGTACCGTACAAGCGATCGATGGCGATTTCGAGGTCCTGCGTGGTCACCCATGTTCCGGGCTGTACCTGGAGCTGTGCCAGAACGACCCTGCTTGATATTTTCTTCAGCCCCTCTATCCGTATCGACGAGATGAAGATCGCGTCCGGCATGACGAGTTTCTCGGGTTCCGGGGGCGTCGGATACTGCTTCTGCCGATCGGCGATTGCTTCGAGTTCGTCGTAATGTCCGAGCGTTGCGTTGATGCCGAGCGAGATAAGGTCGCCGGATTTCTGGAAATCGAGGAAGTCGTAACCGTCCAGTTCTGGCTCGATATAGACGTCGGCGTAGGGACGCTGTTCGCCCAGACACTTGATGCTGTGGAAGGATATCGTCTGCGAGAGGATTTTAAGGAGCGAGTCCAGTTCTTTCTCGTCCGCGAGGTTTCCTCCCACATCGATAGCGATGATGATATCAGCGCCCATCGCGTCGGCATAGGAGGCGGGAAGGTTGCAGGACAGACCGCCGTCAACGAGCGTTTTGTCCTTCAGCTTGAACGGTATGAACATGGAAGGGATGGACATACTTGCGCGCATCGCGTCCGGCAGGTAGCCCTCGTCGAGGATTACCGGATCGCCGGTTTCGATATCTGTGGCGATGCAGAGGAAGGGAATGGGCAGGTCGTTGAAATCGCTGATGTGGTGCGAGGATACCGTGAGCCTGGTTAGCATTTCATAAAGTTTCTGGCCGGAGAGCAGTCCCTTGGGCAGGTTGATCTCGAATCCCTCGATCGGAAACGCGAACGGGTAGATCGCGTCGCTGGATTTTTCCTCGAAGGGGATGCTGGAGCGTGGAATCTGATCGGTCAGCACCGCGTCCCAGTCGATCTCGAAGGATAGCTGTTCCAGTTGGTACGGATCGTAGCCGATAGCGTAGAGCCCACCGATGATAGCGCCCATGCTGGTTCCGGCGATGTAGTCGGGCTTGATACCGAGTTCTTCGAGAACCTGCAACGCTCCGATGTGCGCCAGTCCGAGTGCGCCACCACCGCTGAGCACCACGCCGATCCGCGGTCGATCGCTCAGTATCTGTCCTTTCCTTGGCTCCCGAAATCGTTTCAGCAGTCGGATGGGATCCTCGGTCGATTCCGCACAGAGGGATGCAAACAGGATAAGCATGATCAGGGCGATAAGCTTCGATTTCATTTTTCGCTCAGAATTTATATCCGATGTTCACGTAGGATATCCCGTTCTTATTCACGTTTCCGGACATCCATGTGTATTCGATGGGACCGACGGGCGTATCGATCGCGAGCGTCACGCCATAGCCCCAGATGTAGTGCTTCTTGTACCACAGATCGTCGTATTCACATGCCGTTTTGCCCAGCCCGGCTGTGAGAATGACATAGACGTCATCGTAGGCTTCGTACTGGTAGGAGGACATGGCGGAGAGGACGTTCGTTCCGCTTTTCTGCATTTCGTGGAGACCGATCAGGGGAACGAATCGGGTGTCACGGTAGAGCTTCATGCCACCCATGTGGAAGACGTATTCGGGGAACATGCTGTTGTAGTTGCGCAGGAAACCATAGTAACCGCGCAGTTGCAGTGCGGACTTTTTCCATAGCGGGATCGCGCGATAGGCGCGGAAAAAGACTCGCTGGAAATTGTCTTTCTGCTCGTAGAGCCTCCCCTCGGTGTCGGTAATATCGAAGATTCCCGAACAGCTTCTGAACTCGCAGTAGTAATCCTTTCCCTTACGCGGATAGTTGAGCTCTTCCAGCGTGTCGATCTCGAGTCGGATAAAATAGTCGAACAGCACGCCTTCGGTTTTACTTGCTTCGAACGTTGCGGACGTGTTGCGCAGCTCCAACCGGGATGCCCGCATTTCGCCGCCGGTACCGAGCGTTAGCGTATTGTCCAGCAGCGTTTCCGCCTGTAGCGTGAAGGCTCCCTGATAGTAGTCCCAGTAGGATTCTTTTTCGTTATCAACACCGTAGGTCCACATATCCATCTTGTCTTCCCAATACCCGGCTTCGAAACCGACTCCCGGATGGCGCCCGGTCAGAAGGTAATAGCGGAGGTCCCAGCCGTACTGGTCGCCCAGCTTGACGTTGGCGGAAAGCTTGCTCCCATCGAGCATGAGGTTACGGAATGTACCGTTGAATAAAAGCGCCGACTTGCTGACATTGTCGTAGTGCAGCCCCACCTTGAAGAGATTCGCGCTGCGTTCCTTGACGCGAACGATCAGCTTCACGCCACCCGCGACCGGTTCCAGACGGTACATTGCGAGGTCGAAACACTGGCTCCCGTAGAGTCGTTCGATCGCGTGCTGGATTTCTTCGGGAGTGACCCGACTTCTTTCGGGGATCGTCAGCTTGCCATAGACCAGGTCGCGCGATACATTCTTCAGTCCTTCGATCCCGATTTCGACGATATAGAGCGAATCGATGGTTGTCTTGGGGGCGGATCGTTCGACCTGCATGTACTGGCTCATGTAGTCGCTGAGCGCGTTCAGCTCGTCCATTCGTTTCACCGCCGCGCGGTATCCCGCCGCGATCAGCGTGTCTGCCGCATCGAAATCGAGGATGTTGTTGTCTCCCGTGTCCGGACTGATGTATATATCGACCAGCTTCCTCTGCTCTGCGGTGTTGCGAAAGCCGGAGAAGCTGATTGCCTGGCTGAGGATGTTGATGATACTCGTGAGCTTGTCACGCTTTGCCGGCGTGTTGGCGACGTTGACTCCGATAACGATGTCCGCGCCCATGTCGAGGACGTCGGAAACGGGGAAGTTGCGCACCAGTCCGCCATCGACCAGCAGTTTCCCTTCGACCTCGAACGGGATGAACATGGAGGGTATGGACATGCTGGCGCGGATCGCGTCCGGCAGGTAGCCGTGGTCCAGCACGACCGCCTCGCCGGTCTCGATATCGGTTGCGATGCAACGGAAGGGGATGGGCAGCCTGTTGAAGTCGTAGATATGATGGATGGACATGGTCAGTTCCGAGAGATACGCATAGAAATTTTGCCCGGCGACAAGCCCCGAGGGTAGCGAGATGTCCAGCCCGCGGATCGGAAACGACAAGGAATAGCGGTCGTAATCCGCCTTTTCCTCGAACGACACCTGATTCCTGGGTATTTCGTCCATCAGGAGGGCGTTCCAGTCCTGGTGCGCGACCATCTCCTCGATCTGCTTCGAATTGTAGCCCACCGAATAGAGGCAGCCCATGATGCTGCCCATGCTGGTCCCGGTGATGTAATCCACCTTGATGCCGGCTTCTTCCAGCGCTCTCAGCGCTCCGATATGCGTCAATCCCAGGGCTCCGCCTCCGCTGAGCACCAACCCGATGCGCGGACGGCGTCCGAGCGAGTCAAGATTGGTGTGCTTCAGGTGCTCGAGGATTTTCTCGCCGTAGTTCGGGAACAGCAGACTGTCCGGCAGGTCTTCGGTCGCCGGCAGCGCGATCGCCGCAAGCAGAAGAAGCGCTAGTACGATTGATTTCTTACCGGAGTTCATCCCATCATATCCTGTAGGTTAGTCTCGAGTCTCTTTCGGATAGCGTTCGAGAAAGTCGATTGCCTCGCGCAGTCCCTGGTTCGCCGCATTTTCCACCATCTCGTAGCCTTCCTTCCGGCGACCGAGCTGGATGTACACTACGCCCAGCGCGGAGGTTGCCTGAACATGCGCGTCGTCGATCGCGAGCGCTTTCTCCAGTTGGCTCTGCGCCTGCGACAGGTTGTTTTGCTCCAGTTCGATCAGTCCCATGCTGTAATATGCCTCCGCATGCACGGAATCGATCTCGGTCGTGCGCTTGAACGACCGCAGAGCGCTGCTCATGTCCTTCATGAAGTAGTAGGTGACAGCCATGTCGTACCATGTGTCCGCGTCCTCGGGCGTCTTTTCGATCTGGCTCTTGAAATGCTCGAGCGCTCGATCGTACTCCCCGAGCTTCTGGTAGCAGAGGCCGATATTGTACTCGATGCCCGGATGATCGGCATTGAGCTGTCCGACCTGCTCGAATGCCTCGATCGAGCCGCGGTAGTCGCCGGACTGGAAGAGTCCGACCGCGTCGGCGAATTGCTGCTTCGCGCGCACGATATTCGGGTCTTCTTCCCTGCGGTATGTCTCTTTTGCCGAGAGCAGCCCTGAGAGCATAAACAGCGCGAAAATAATGTATAACGGTTTCATGATATATCCTTCGGAAGATTTCATCCCAGTTTTGAGGAGAGTTCAAGTTTGTCAATGAATGTGATTTCACTTGACAGGGAAACGCGATTTCGGATGGATGATACGGTACCGTAACGTGGGGCTATAGCTCAGTTGGGAGAGCGCATCGTTCGCAATGATGAGGCCAGGGGTTCGAATCCCCTTAGCTCCACCATGTTTTCCCCTTCATCAGTTATTTCATTTCAGAAATCTGACATTGTAGCTCTTGACACAAATCCCAAGTAATCAGAAAATGAAATTGAGGTGAATATGGATATCCACAAAAGAATGCGAGAGGCTGTGAAGCATTTCTGGAGTACAAGAGAACGCCAACTGAAGAAGCAGGGCGAATCAGGGAAGAAAGACTCCGGAGCGAGAGGAAGTGCTACCGGAGGTGCCCAAATGGATGGATTTGTCAAAGTGCTTGCTGATGCTATCGTTGAATGTGGAGTACCGAGAGATTGTATATTCACATCAAAAGGCAAAGTCGTATTACCTGGTTTCTATCGCCCGACCAAACAATGGGATATTCTTGTTGTCGAAGAGGGTAACCTTCTTGCAGTAATAGAGCTGAAATCAATCGTTGGATCGTTCGGTAACAATTTCAATAATCGTGTTGAAGAGTCTTTGGGTAGTGCGGTTGATCTATGGCGAGCATACAAGAATGAGCAATTCGGGGTCAACACAAGACCTTTTGCCGGATATTTTCTTCTCGTAGAGGATGCTGAAGGATCAAGGAGGAAAGTGAATCTATCCGCTCCGCATTTTGATGCACTCCCCGAGTTCGCGAACACATCATATCAGCAACGATTTGTGCAATTAGGACGAAAGCTTGTCCTCGATCGGCATTACGAGTCGGTATGTATTATTGTTTCAGAGAGATATTCTGGAAGTAAGGGTGAGTTCAATGAACCAGACCAAGACTTGGATTCGGACAATTTCGTGGCAAGGTTGAAGGCTCATATAAAAGCATACAGAAAGGTTGATGAGTGATGTACACAACAAACCAGACTTTGATCAATGGTGATGCAAGAGACTTATCATACATCGATGATAATTCGATCCATCTTGTCGTTACATCACCGCCATACTGGAATCTGAAAGAATATAATGATGTCGATGGTCAAATGGGACACATCGAGGACTATGAGGAATTCCTCGCTGAGCTGGAAAAAGTCTTTGTTGCGTTTAAACGTATTCTCGTACCAGGAGGACGCTTTATCTGTGTTGTCGGTGATGTTTGCGTTTCCAGACGAAAGTATGGCCGGCATCTTGTATTTCCTTTGCATGCAGATATCTGCGTAATTTCTCGCAAACTTGGTTTCGATAACCTCAATCCGATTCTTTGGCACAAGATTGCAAATGCAAACTATGAGGTGAGCGGTGGCGGCGGATTTCTCGGTAAACCTTTTGAACCCAATGGCATTATTAAAAATGACATTGAGTTCATTTTGATGCAGCGGAAGCCTGGAGGGTATCGAAAACCGACCGATGCACAGCGCGAGCTCAGTCGAATCGAAAAGACCCAGTATCAGGAATGGTTTCAACAGATTTGGCGAGTTCCAGGTGCATCGACAAAGAAACACCCTGCCCCATATCCCGAAGAGATTGCCTATCGATTAATCAACATGTTCTCTTTTGTGGGAGATACCGTTTTAGACCCATTTTGCGGGACAGGAAATACTCTCATTGCAGCAGCAAAATCGGGACGAAATGGAATTGGTGTTGAGATTGATCCTGATTATTGCAAAATGGCATTGAGTAATATAAATAAGGAGACCAACGAGGTTTTCCTTCGCACGACAATTACGTTTGAGGATAAACTCCATTCTTCGGATGAATTAGCTTATCTACGGCAATGAATTGATGAGTTTAAGCAAGCGTTAGTTTTGCCCCTCAATCATCCGATCTGCAATCGTGATTAAAAACTCTCCGCCCATTCTCTTACACGCTCGAACACCTTGTCCTGGTCATACTCGGCTTCAATGATGCGCCGGGCAGCTTGTCCCATTCTTTTCACGAGCGAAGGATCGTCCAGCAGCCGGATAACGGCTTCCGCGAGTTTATCGGTCTCGAATGCCGGCACGAGCAATCCATTCTCATCGGGTCTCACGAGTTCGGCGACTGCGGTATCGTCGAATCCGATGCATGCGAGACCATTTGCCATGGCTTCCTGCACGACATTCGGCAGACCTTCCCAGCGCGAGGAGAGGACAAAGAACCGCGCAGCTTGCAGCTCGTTCGTCAGGCTGGGCGAAAATCCGGGAAGCTCGACTTGCCGCTGGAGCTTCAGATCGTTGATTAGGCGCTGTAGGTTCACTTCCTCGCTGCCCTTGCCGAAGATTTTCAATCGCACATCCGGGTGCTGTTGCGCAACGCTCTTCCAGGCTCTAATCAGCAGATCGTAGCCCTTCTGATACTCCAGACGCCCCGCGGCGATCACCACCGGCGGCTGTGATTTTTCCTGCTTGATATCTGGGATGAGCAAGCCGTTCGGTATGATCCGGATGGGGATTTCGTATCGATTGCAGATGATTTCCATCGGCTTCACGGTGCCTTGTCCGTTAACGAGTACGGCGGTCACGAAATTTCCGAATATCCAACGATTCATCAACGTGGGCTTTACCGGAAACGGAAGACCACGACGGTAGAACAGCTTGAATGGCGAAAAGAGGACACGGCAGACCGCCGCCAGTTTGACCGACTTCGATCCGTTGACGAAAACATACGTTTCGGGTGACGAGAACAACGATTGCAGCTTCTTTCGGACGGATGGATTAAACAGGTCGAGCACACTACGGCTTAGCGCGATACAGGGAAGCTCCTCCGCGACGCAGCGTTTTTCCAGTTCACTACCTTCGCGGCAGATTACGACAGCGTCGAGTCCGTGCTTTCTAGCGGTCGCGGCATTGAGGAAATGCCATTTTTCACCACCGCCCCAAGTCGGTATTAAATTGATGAAGACGTACGTTTTTTTGCTATTGTCCATGGAACGATTCAATTCAATCGGAACCGAGTTCCCTGCGGCAGTCGGGGCAGAGGCTCTTCTCGAATTTCAGCTTGGTTCGGCTGCTGAAGAAATCTTCGACGTTTTGCCAAAAGCCCTGATCGGTTCGGATTTTCTGGCAGTTGGAGCAGATCGGAATCATGCCGGAAAGCGTTTCGAACATGGTACGCGCATGCTTGAGCTCGAGGATTGTCTGCCGGATGGCGATCTGCGTCCTGACCCGCGCGAGCAGCTCATCGTACTGGATCGGCTTGGTGATGTAATCGACCGCGCCCACCTGAAACGCCCGAATGATGTCGTTGGTCTCGCGCTTGACCGTCATGAAGAGCACCGGTATATCGCGGTATTTCTCCTGCGATTTGATCTTCTCGCACACCTCGTAGCCGTCCATGCCAACCATCAGGATATCCAACAGGATGAGGTCGATGGTGTTCTCCGCGAGCATTTTCAAACCTTCCGCGCCATCCCGCGCGACCGTGATCTCGTAGTCTTCCTTGAGCAGGTCCGAGAGAAGCGTGATGTTGAAATTCTCGTCTTCTATGATCAGGATTCCCGGTTTGGCGATTGGTTCCTCTTCCTTCACTTCGTGATGGCGTTGCACGCGTTTCCCTTTCAGATCGGGATAGAGTTTCTCCATACAGTCAGGGCATATCCCGTGCGTGAAATCCATATCCGAGACGTCCGAGAGGTAGGCATCAACCTTGTGCCAGTAGCCGTCGTCCTTGCGAACCTTGTGACATCGGGGACACATGGGCAGGATACCCGACAGCCTGTCGATGTCCTCGTTCAGCTTCTCGAGCTCCTTGATGTAGTCGGCGAGGGAGATATGGTTTTTGATTCGGGAGAGAAGCTCCATGTAGTTGATCGGCTTCACGATGTAGTCGGCTGCGCCCAGATTGAGTCCGTAAACGATGTCTTCAGGGCTGTTTCTGGCGGTCATGAAGATCACGGGAATGGACGCGGTTGTCTCGTCCTGTTTCAGCTCCTGACAGATTTCGTAGCCGCTCTTTCCGGGAAGCATCACATCCAGCAGAATCAGGTCGGGCATTACCTTTCTGACCGTCTCAAGCGACCGTAAGCCGTCCTTCACGATGGATAGTTTATACTTCGGTTTCAGGATATCCACGAGGATATTGATATTGAAAGTCTCATCCTCGGTAATCAACACCTTGTGCTGCATCCTCTCTCCTTATATCGATTTTCGAAGTTCTTCAAGCGTATCAGAAGCCTTTTCGAACTCATATTCGTCAAGCTGTTTCCGGATTTTTGCCAGAAGCGCGACAGCCTTATCACCCGATAGCGCCGATTCGATATCGTTCAACATCTCGACTGCATCGATATCTCCCAGTTCCAGCATCTTCGAAAATTCGGCGAAAAGGACGTTCAGTTTTCCTTTGGCTGGTTTTGGTGTTACATCCGGTCGTGGCTCATCCTTTTTCTCTTGAGGGTTCCTTGCAAGAAACTCTCCAATACCGCCGAGAACGATCTGCAAATGCCGATAAAAATCTTCCGCCCGATCCTCAATCGCACGAAAATCCTTCTTCTCGCAGGATACATTCAGCTTCTTCGTGACTTCGAACAAATCCGTGGCCGCAAGGCTGCCGGAGATACCCTTCAGCGTATGCACCTTCCGCGCGAAGTAGTCGTAGTCCTTTTTCTCCAGCGCGTTGCGTAAATCCTGCACGATGCGGTGATAGTCGTTATGGAATTGCCCGAGAAGGTTGACGAACAGCGTGCGGTTACCGCGAACACTCTGAAGCCCCTTTTCGAGATCGATGCCCCGAATTTCCTGTCCATCGTCCGTATTGGCTTCGATGATCGACTTTTTTGCCGGTACGAAATCAGCCCGTGGTTCGATAACCTGCACCATTGCCGACAGCAGTTCCTCCGCCTGGATCGGCTTGGTGATGTGTGCGTTCATACCTGCGTTCGCCGATTTATCGCGTTCGCTCTTCATGGCGTGCGCGGTGAGGGCGATGATGGGCGTATTCTGATACGCGGTCTCCTTGGCGCGGATATGGCGTGCCGATTCGAAGCCGTCCATCACAGGCATTTGGATATCCATGAGGATCACGTCGAACCGATCGTCCGATTCTTCCAGGATGTCCAGCACCTGCTTGCCGTTCTCGGCGATGTGCACGTGGAATCCCTCGTCCTCGAGAATCTCTCGCGCCACCTGCTGGTTGATCCGATTGTCCTCCGCGAGCAGTACGCGTGCACCTCGGATTTCATCCAGACCCTTGATCTCACCGGCTTTCTCAACGATCATATCGCGTGCCGACTTGTAATCTTCGTGTACAACCTCCATGATCGAGTCGTACAGCATGGAGTGATTGACCGGCTTTGCCAGCAGGCCGCTGATGCCGGTCTTCTCCGCTTCCTCGCGCACGATGTCCTTGGAGAAGGCGGTAACCATGAGTATTTCGGGAACCTTCTTCAACGTGGGGTGCTGGCGGATTCTGCGCGAGACCTCGATCCCGTCCATGCCGGGCATCTTCCAGTCCATGAACACGAGATTGTACGGATTCGACTCGGCATTCTCCTCCAGCTTTTGGAGTGCCTGCTCGCCGGATGACGCCTGGCCCGCTTCGATGCTGAACGACCGCAGATTCTCCACCAGGATTTCCCGTGAAATATCGTTGTCATCGACGACCAGCGCGCGCAGGTTGCCCAGCGACTCAGGAACCACCTGCCGGGTGCGCATCTGCGTCTTCTGCTTGCGGATGACGGCGGTGAAGGAGATGGTCGTTCCCACGCCTACTTCGCTGTCAATGGAGATGTGTCCCTTCATCATGGTCACCAGGTTCTTTGCAATGGCGAGGCCGAGACCGGTTCCGCCGTGCTTGCGCGTGGTCGAACTCTCCGCCTGGTTGAACGACTCGAACACCGTTTTCAGCTTGTCGCGGGGAATTCCCACGCCGGTATCGCGCACCGAGCAGCTCAGCCGAACGTCGTGGTCGTCGATCTCTTCCGCGCCGACACGCAGCAAGATGAATCCGCGGTCGGTGAACTTGATCGCGTTGTTGCAGAGATTGATCATGATCTGGCTGAGCCGTAGCGGATCGCCGATCAGCGAGTACGGGACGTTGTTCTCGATGTGGAAGAGGAATTCGAGCCCCTTCTCCTCGGCTTGCAGGCTGATGACGTTGGAGAGGCTCGTGAGCACCTCGTCCAGGTTGAAATCGACATATTCCAGCTCCATTCTTCCGGCCTCGATCTTGGAGAAATCGAGGATGTCATTGATGATGCGCATCAGGTTGCGGGACGAGGAGTGTATCTTCTTGACGTAGTCCTTCTGCTGCGCCGTGAGCCGTGTTCGTAGCGCAAGCTGGGAGAGACCGATGATCGCGTTCATGGGGGTGCGGATTTCGTGGCTCATGTTCGCCAGAAATTCGCTCTTGGTCTTGGTCGCTTCCTCGGCGATCTTACGGTTTCGCTCCGCGATCTCCTTCTCGTGGCGTTCCGTGATGTCGATCACCATACCCTCGATGATGTCGCCGTCTTTCTGCTTGATCAAACGGGCATTCACTTCCGCCAGCAATCGCGCTCCGTCCTGCCTCACCATGTCGGCGTGAAAGCTTCTCAGGATGCCGTTTTCCTGTACTTGCCCCAAAAATTCGTTTCGCTGCTCTTCCTTTTGCCAGAGGCTTCGGGCGGCGTTATCTATCCGGTTGATTTGCTCGATATCGGAGAAGCCGAACAGGTCGAGGAATTGCCGGTTGGCGGTGATCAGCGTGCCGTTCGCGGTGGTCTGGAAAATGCCTTCGATAGCGTTGTCGAAAATGGAGCGGTACATCATTTCGGCGGACTTGCGCAGGGCAATCTCGGCGTGGAGGTCGTTGGTGTAGGTCTTGAGCTGCATGGTCATGTCGTTGAACGAATCGACCAGCTCCCCGATCTCGTCGTTGGTCTTGCGCGGGATATTCACGTCGAAGTCGCCCTGACTGATTTTTCGGGTATAGGCTTCGAGCTGCTTGATGGGGACGGTCATGGTCCTTCCCAGCATCCAGCCGGCGATAAGCATGATCGGGATGCAGAGCAGAAAGATGCCGAGGTAAAGGTTGCGCAGGTCATTCTGATAGGCGAGAATGCTGTCCGCGGCGATATCGATCCCGAGGATGCACTCGATTTTGCCGGCACGATTATAGACCGGCGCGTATCCCGTCAGCCAGGTGCCCCATTCGTCGGAGTAGAAATTCTCTTCCACGAGCGTTTGTTCCATTTCCGCGATGTGGTTTTGGAGAAACTCGCTGGCGTCGTCGTAGATTTCGCCGAGGTGAGCGATATCCTGTGGATTCTCCTCCGCATCTACCACGAACCGGATAGCTCCAGAGTCATCGTATCGCATGGTGTAGATGTATTTGATATCGGTCGAAGAGTCGCGCATTCTTTGCATCGTCTTCTTGACGGATCGATACGCTTCGGACTCTTCCTGTGTCTGATCCGTGAGAGTCTCGTGCAAACCGGCATCGATTTCCAGCGCCGCAATGCTCGCGATATCGCGAAGGCGCGTTCGGGTGTCTTCGAGAAGGCGGTTCTTCGCTTTACCGTAAAAAATCCAGGTGAGAGTACCGGTCGAAAGCATGACAAAAACGACCAGAACGATCATGAGCTTGTATTGAATGGATACCTTTCTCATTGCCAACCTCTTTATACACTTGCTTCAAGATAGAATAGCGTAATATGATGCCTCGTCAAAATAAAACGATGTACCGATCACAATGTAATACGGTCAGAGTCGGCGCGTTAGACATTCGGGATTTATTTGCTTGACGTTAATCAGCGATTGAGCGAATCGTTCTTGAAATAGTATTATCAGGGAGTGTACATGGTTTCTGGCAAAAAGAAGAATGCGACAGACGGAACGATCGCCGTCGATTACTACACGAATTCCAGGCTTTTCCCGCAACCGGTGGTGGACCGTAAGACCAACACGATCATCGCTTTCATCGTCTTCGCGGTGACGCTCGCCATCTACATGATGACCCAGGCGCGGTCGCTGTCGTTCTGGGATTGCGGCGAATATATAACATGCAGCAGCATCCTCGGCGTACCGCATCCGCCGGGTAATCCGTTCTACATCATGCTGGGTCGTTTTTTCTCCATCCTCGGCGGCGGAATCCCGCACGCGATGGTGATCAATTTCCTCTCCGGATTGATGTCGGCGCTGGCGGTGTTTTTCCTCTACCTGTTCACCGTCAAGCTGGTCTCGATGTTCGAGGACAAGGCGATCCTGGTCTATGCGGCCGGCGTCTTCGCTGCGCTGATGACGGCATTTTCCTACACCTTCTGGAACAACGCCATCGAGGCGGAGGTGTATGCGGGGCTCAGCCTGATCATCAATCTGATCATGTGGCTGACCATGGTCTGGGTCGAGAGATCGCGGCATTTCTCTCACCAGAACCTGCTGCTCCTGATCATCTATATCTTTTTCCTGGGCTTTGGCATTCACCAGACATCGCTCCAGATCGCGCCGGCGGTGCTGTTCGTGGCGGTGTATCCCATCATGCGGCACAACATACGCTCGAATGAATTCTGGACCCGCACGATCATCTACCTGATCGGCATGGTGGTGATCTATATCCTGTTCAACGTGTTCGGCGAAAGCGCCCGCATCCCGAGCCTGGGCAAATGGATGTTCGCGCTTACAGCTATCGGATTGCTCTGGTACCACCTGCGCGACAAGGTCTCGATCAACGCGTGGGGACTGGCGGTATTTTTCATTCTCATCGGACTCAGCTCGCACGCGTTCCTGCTCGTGCGATCCTCGCTTCGGCCCTTCATCAACGAGGGTTACCCGCACAACTTACCAATGTTCATGGAATATATCCTGCGTCGCCAGTACGGCGTGACCAGCTTCCTGGAGCGACGCGCGTCACTCTTCTATCAGCTCGATTTCCACTTCCTGCGCTATTTCTCATGGCAGTTCTTCCGGGCGGATGTTCTCTCGAACTGGGTCGGCGGCGGAAGGATTCTATTTCAGATTCTGTCGAACCTGATCGTCGCGTTGCTCGGATTCTTCGGGCTATTCTACCACGCGAAGCGGAACAAGCACTCCTTCGCGTATTTCTTCTCGTTCTATTTCATGAGCTCGATCGCCATGATCGTCGTGATGAACCTCTCCGACTCCGAAGTCCGCGACCGAGAATACTTCTTCACCAACGCCTATTACCTCTGGACGGTCTGGATGGCGATCGGCTGTATCGGGTTAGCACGTATGATCTGGGATAACGCCAGAGAACTGGTCGTTATTCCGCTGATATTCATGACGATACTGGTCGGCGGAAACCTCGCGACGCAATACTTTATCCACGACCGGCACAAGGACGTCATCGCGCTCGACTACGGCGTCAACTTCCTGAACAGCCTCGAAGAGAACGCGATTGTCTTCACCAACGGCGACAACGACACCTTCCCGCTGTGGTACGCGCAGGCGGTTCACGATCCTTATGCCGAGGAGTTTGTCTATCCGGCGAAGGATGTCTATCCCACCGGGAAAACGAAAGAGATCATCGCCTCGGCGATGGAATATAAACAACGGGAGTGCAAGGGAATCCGGCTGGATGTGTCCATCGCGAACCTGAGCCTCCTGAATACGCCGTGGTATATCCGGCAGCTTCGGGACAAGGAAGGAATCGAATTCAACCTGCCCGACAGCCTGATTACGCCCAGCAAGATCAAGACACCGCTCTATCCGGTGCAACTGCCCCGAGGCGGACTGATCAAGCTCGAATCGCCCAATGACGAGGACAGCTTCCACATCGAGCTGAAGGAAGGAACCATCCTCTACAGCAACGATCTGGCGGCCTTGCAGATCATCCGCGACAACTACGGCAAACGTCCGATCTACATCGCGGTGACGGTGCCGGACACGAAATCGACCGACATCGTTCCCAAGCTCGGGCTCACCATGTTCCGCCGCAACGAAGGAATGGTCGATCGGCTGGTACCGGTCGAGCGTGAGGACAACGTGGATATCGACCGCCTGCTGGAAAGCATCGAAGGCGTATATAAATACCGCGGTATCTTCGACAGCACCATGTACAAGGATCCCAACACCATGCGCCTGCTTGGCAACTACGGCGCGTCGTACATCATGCGGGCATCGCGCCATTTCCTCGAACGCGGCGACATGAACAGGGCGATCGAGTACATGGAGAAAGGCACGGCGTTCGTAAAAGACAATCAGGGCGTGCAAAGAAGCCTTGTAAGACTTTATCAAGAACGCGACAAGATCGTCGCGGGTATCGAACTGCGTGAAAAGCAGCTCGAAACGATCTCCGATACCCTCGGCAAGGAACAGCAGTCCGAAATTTACGCCGAGCTTGCCGAACTCTACCTGCAGAGCGGCAGCAAGGAAAAGGCGATCGAAACGATGCGCAAAGCGGTCAAACTTGGGCCGGGGAATTTCATTAATTACGTCGATCTCGGCGATTATTTGCTGGAGAACGACCAGATCGAGGAAGGAATCGACATGCTGAAGCGCGCGATCGAAGTCGATCCGCTCAACAAGCGTCTCCCGGGCGCGATCGTGGGACCCATTGTCTTTGCCAGACAATACGAAGAGGGCTTCAAATTGCTGGATATCGTCGAGAAGTATCAGGGCGAAGAGGCTATCAAGCCTTATAGGAAATACATTCAAGATGAAATGAAAAATATTCGGGAGTAATGGTGAAGAGACGGTTTTTCTTCTTTCTGGAACGGGAACTTCATTTGCCCATGCTGGTGCCGTTGATGGAATACATTCACGACATCGGACTGGGCGAAATAGGAATAGGAACGGTTGAATACTTTGAATCGAGAGAAGGCATTCCGGGAAGGGGACTGCGGAAGAAAGTCCTTCAGGAAAATGTCCGGGTACCCTTCGAAATGGTTGACGATCCGCTGGCGTGGGAGCCCGATATCACCTTTATCGCCGACTTCAGCTACCAGTATGTTGAGGGACTCGGAAAGATTGTCAATATCGGGCACGGAACGATCTGCAAGGGCTGGTTTTTCACCGATAAACTGATCAGCCGACGGGAAAACTGCGCCGATTTGATGTGCGTCCCGGGGACCATCCACAAAGAGGTTCTGGAAAAGCAGGTCAAAATACCGATCGAAGTGACCGGAATGGCGAAGCTCGACAGCCTCTTCATGGGCGAGTGGAACCGCGAGGAAGTTCTCCGAACCATGAACCTCAATCCCGACAACAAGACGATCCTCTTCGCGCCGACATTCAACCGTGAACTGAGCATCGTGCCGCATCTGCGCACCGATTTCCGAAAATATTTGCCCGACTATCTGAATATCATTATCAAGCTGCACGGCGCCGCGCCCGAGGAGTGGAAGCGCGAATACCGCATGCTCGCCGACCGCGACGAGAATATGTACTACTCCGAATCGATGGACATCTCGCCGTCGTTCGCCGCGGCGGACCTCCTGATCACCGACGTCTCTTCGGTCATCTACGAATTCGCGTCGCTGGGCAAGCCGGTTCTGCTGTTCGACAGCCCGACGCAGAAGGAGTACGCCAACTACTTGCCCGACGATCTGGAATACCGGTTCCGCGATGTCGGCACGCGTATCACGCACGTTGGCGAGATTCAGGAACGCGTCTTCAACATGCTTCTCCAGCAGGGATCGTCTTCCCGCACGCAGGAGATTGCGAATCAATTCATCAGCGTTCGGGACGGAACCAGCGCCGAGAAGATCGTGTCGCGCGCCCTGACCCTCTTGCAGGAAGAAGAGCCGCGCGGAACCTTCATTATCGACAACCCGGACGGATACGATATTTCCGGCCTGGTCAGGAAATACGAGAATCGCTATGAGATACTGATCGCCGGTCCTGGAACCGGTGATTCGCATATCGCATCGGGCAAGACGCCGCAAGAGACCATCCTGGGCGCGCTGGACCGGATCAAGACGAATCATTTTATCTACGCCGACGCGCGGTGGGAATTCTCTCCCATGATGCCCTGCCTGATGATGAACCATCTGATGTTGAACGACCGAATCGGGCTGGTGATTCCGCTGTGCGAGAACTCGGACGAACTCAGCCTTCAGCAGTTGCGCTTTCATGTGCGTGTCTCCGACGAGATGCCCAAGCACCTGATCGGATGGCAACTGACCTACGCCATGACCGGCCAGTGGAAAGAGATACCCTACCTCGAGACGCCCGTATTCGCGTCCGCGAAATCGATATGGGAAAGCGACGCGTTCACGGACGGCCACGGGGACAGGATTCTCGGCTGGCTGGAGATGTTCCGGTCGGTGCATACCGCGAAAAAACTTTCCGCGCTCGCGCTGGACTGCTATATCGCGCGCAAGGAGCTTTCCATGCTGGAGCGCGTGGGTGGTTTCTCGTTCCCCGGGCTTCAGTTCAACGATCTGGACAGCGATTCGTCGGCTGCGGTGAGAGAATCTTCCAGCGCGCTGACGTTCGTCGAGGAAGACGCGGAGACCGATGACGAGGTAAAAGAGGAAACCCTGATTCGTCGCATCGAGGAGAATCCATCCGATACGACGATGGTGAAGCGACTGATCCGCTACCTGTTCGAGCATGAGAAATACGAGAAGGTCGATGTCTATGAGGCGATGATCCCGCACGACCCGGAAGTCGCCTGGATGGCTGCGGTCGCGCTGGACAAGCAGGATTTTTATGACCAGGCGCTGGAGAAGATCGAGACCATCGACACGCTCGCGGTGATCGACCGCAATATGCTGCTCAAGGTGCTCACGTTGCGCGCCAAGCTGCTGATCAAGCTCAATCGCCCGCAGGACGCGCTGGGCTACATCCAGGAAGCGTACGACATCAACGACCACGTTCCGGATATCCTGATCACGCTGGGATCGTGCCATCTGATACTGAACGATCCGGAGAAAGCGCTGCCGCTACTGGAAAAGGCAAACGATCTGGCGCCGGGCAACGTGCAGGTGCAGTACGGTATCGCGTCGATCTATCTGGCGAAGGGCGATCTCGAACGTGCCCGTGCGATCCTGCAGGATCTGGCGAAGCACGATCCTGACAACCTGAGCGCGGTGGAAGGCTTGATGAACATCGCGTATCGAACGCGCGACTTCGAGCTGGTGATCGGTCCGCTTAGCAAGTACATCAAGCGGCATCCGGAGAGCATCAACATCCGGTTTGTCGCGGCGGGAATCTACTTCGAGAGTGGTCGATACGAGGAGGCGCTACAGGAGATTCTGCAGATCGAGGAGATCAATCCCGATTTCGTGGGGATCGAAGATTTGAAGCAGCGTATCCTGTCCGCAAGGTAGCGGCGATGTTTTTCTGTTGACGCGGTATTCCCTGTTTTTTTAATGGAAAACTTACAAAAGCAAAATAGAGATTCGAACCATGGAGGAATCATGAAGAAGATTATATTGGCTCTGGTCCTGACGGCGTTTGCGCTGGCGCTTATGGCGGCGGACGAATTCAAGATCGGATATGTTGACAGCGAACGACTGATGCGGGACAGCAAGGATACGCAGGAAGCCGAACAACTTTTCGAGAGCGAACGTCAGATTTGGGAAGCGCAGATTTCCGAACTCGAGGATGAAATCGATCGGATGACAGAAGAATACGAAGGACGCAAGCTTACCATGACCGACGCAGGACGGAAGGAAGCCGAAGACGCGATCAACACGAAGATGGACGAACGCAAAGACCTGATTCAGGACATTTTTGGCGAAAATGGCAAGGCGGCCCGCAAGAACGAAGAGCTGCTTGAACCGATCATGAACAAGATTCAGATCGCGATCAAGAAGGTCGCCGACGAATTCGAATATTCCGTTATCATGGACGCCGCCGCCGGCGGTATCCTGTATGCCGTACCGAGTCTGGATGTCACGGACATGGTGCTCGACGAGATGAACGCGGCAACCGAAGACGAACCGAAAGAAACACAAGAATAATGAAACGCTTTCGCACATCGCGCACCGCGGCCGAGATTGCCCATCTGCTCCAGGGCGAGCTGAAAGGCGATCCGGCAAAGAAGCTTTTCAGTGTGTCGGCTCCGCATAACGCGGACGAAACCTCGATCTGCTTTCTGGAGAATCCGGACTTTCTGGAGGCTGCCAGGGCATCGAGTGCCGGCTTGCTGATGATCTCGCCAAACCTGTACGACGAGGGATTTCACGGACGGTCGTGCCTGATCGTTGAACGCCCCATGATGGCGTTCATGATGTTGGTTAGCGGCTGGCTGGAAGCTGAAAATCGCGATGCGGTGCGAGAGATTTCGGATAAAGCCGTCATCGCGGATTCTGCCACGATCGGCGACAAGGTCAGCATTGCACCGGGCGTGGTGATCGGCGAGAACACGATCGTCGGTGACGGGTGCGTCATCGGCGCCAACTGCGTGATTGGCGGGAACGTTAAGCTTGGACGCGATTGCAGGCTGTTTGCGAATGTATCGATCTATGACGACTGCACGCTCAAGGATCGCGTGATCCTGCACAGCGGCGTGGTGATCGGCGCGGACGGCTTCGGCTATGCGCTGATCGGCGGCAGGCAGGTCAAGATACCGCAAATTGGCGATGTGATCATCGAGGAAGATGTCGAGATCGGCGCAAACACATGCGTGGATCGCGCCACACTGGGCACGACGGTGATCGGTGCTCGCACCAAGCTGGACAATCTGGTTCAGATCGGGCACAATGTGACGATCGGCACCGACACTATCCTGTGTTCGCAGGTGGGTGTCGCCGGCAGCACCGAGATTGGCAGTCGTGTCTATCTGGCGGGTCAGGTCGGCGTCGCGGATCATCGCAAGATCGGAAACGACGTGATGGTCGGCGCGCAATCTGGCATCGCCAAGGATATTCCGGATGGCTCGAAGCAGTTCGGTACTCCGGCGATCGATGACAAGCAGGAGAAGCGTGTTCTCCTGAGCCTGATAAAGCTTCCCGATTTCATGAAAGAGACACGCAAGGCATTAAAGAGGGTGAAAGACAAGAACGAGGATGAATCATGAGAGATTATCAGCACACCATCGGCGGTGAGATAAGCTATACCGGCATCGGACTGCACTACGGCGAGATTTCGACCGTGACATTCAAACCCGCCGGCGAGGATGAAGGGATTGTCTTTATCCGTACCGACCTTCCGGGACAACCTGAAATCCCGGCAGATATCGACCACGTGATCGATATCTCGCGGGGGACGACCATCGGAATCAACAGCGCTTCCGTGGCGACAGTTGAGCACCTTCTGGCAGCGATCAGGGGTTGCGATCTGGACAACGTGCGCGTCGAGGTGAACGGACCCGAAGTTCCCGTTGCGGACGGCAGCGCGCTGCCTTTCATGAAGCTGTTGAACCAGGTGGGACACATTCGGCAGAACAGCCCGCGCGAGTACTTCGAATTCGATGAGCCGATTTCGTTTTCCGCTGCGGACGAGAATGTCGATGTGGTGATCGTGCCTTCCAACGAGCTCAAGGTGACCTTCATGGTCGAGTACGAGAGCAAGTACGTCGGAACGCAATACACCTGGCTGCCCTCGATGGACATCTTCGAGGAGCAGTTCGCACCCGCTCGTACCTTCTGCTTCCTGCACGAGATTCTCGCGCTCAAGGAAGCCGGTCTGATCAAGGGCGGTAGCCTCGAGAACGCGCTGGTGATCGCCGGCCCCGACATCTCGCAGGAGAAGATGGACAAGCTGAAAGACCTCTTTAACTACAAGGAAGTGACCATCGGCAAGAGTGGCGTCCTCATGGATACGCCGCTGCGGTTCCACAACGAATTCGTGCGACATAAAGTGGTCGATCTGATCGGCGATATCGCGCTTCTGGGCCTGCCTATCAAGGGTCATATCCTCGCGGCGCGCAGCGGTCACAAGACCAACGTCGAGCTGGTCAAGAAGCTTCGCGGCATCCACAAGAAGCAGGAGATGCAGAAGGCGTTCCAGGGTAAAAAACTCAAGGACGTCGTCTTCGATATCAACGCGATTCAGCGCATGCTGCCGCACCGTTATCCGTTCCTGCTGGTTGACAAGATCATCGAGTTCGAGACCGGTAAACGCATCGTCGGGATCAAGAACGTCACCATCAACGAGCCCTTTTTCCAGGGGCATTTCCCCGGGCATCCCGTCATGCCGGGCGTTTTGATTGTCGAGGCGATGGCGCAGACCGGCGGCATCATGATCCTCAACGAGTACGAGGATCCCGAGAATTACGTCGCCTATTTCGCCTCCATCGACAACGTCAAATTCCGCAAACCTGTCATGCCGGGCGATACGCTGCGGTTCGAATTGCAGATTCTGTCGCTGAAGCGGACGCTGGTCAAGATGCACGGCGACGCGTATGTGAACGATCAGAAAGTATGCGAAGGCGATTTCCTCGCCAAACTAATGAAGAAATAGAGGTTTCCAATGGTACATCCAACAGCGATTGTCCACCCGAACGCCAGGATTGGCGAGAATGTCAAGATCGGTCCCTACTGCATCGTCGGTGAGAATGTCAGCATCGGCGACGGTTGCGAGTTGGTCTCCAATGTCGTGATCGACGGTCATACCGAGATCGGCACGAACAACAGATTTTTCCATTCTGCCGTGATCGGTACCGACCCGCAGGACCTGAAGTTCAAGAACGAACCGACCCGACTCATCATCGGCAACGACAACACGTTTCGCGAATTCGTGACCGTGAACAAGAGCGCCACCATGGATGAACCGGTGACGGTGGGCGACAACAACCTGCTCATGGCGTACGCGCATGTTGCGCACAATTGCCACGTGGGCAGCAGCGTCATCATCGCCAACGCGGTGAATCTCGCCGGGCACATCACGATTCAGGACTTCGTTACCATCGGCGGCATGACCGCGGTGCATCAGTTCGTGCAGATCGGCGCGTATTCATTCGTGGGCGGAAAATCCGGCGTCAAGATGGACGTGCCGCCCTACACGCGCGGCGAGGACATGCCCTATCGGCTATCCGGTCTCAACACCGTCGGATTGCAGCGCAAGGGATTTTCGACCGAGCAGATCAACGCCATCAAGGATATCTACGACCTCTTCTATCGCTCGGGTTTGAATCGTGGAGACGCGCTCCAGAAGGCTCTGGAGATCGAGAACCCGACCGAGGAACAGAGGCGTTTTATCGAGTTCGCGCAAAACTCAAATCGCGGTCTTTGCCGCGCAAGACGCAGTTCGTAAGTTTTATTGTAGGGGCAGACCTCTGTGTCTTCCCGTTGCTTTAGAGATGCGGACGGGGACGTCCGCGTTCCATTGGGGAACGGGAAGACACAGAGGTCTGCCCCCTATATCGTATTGACCATTTCAAGCTTTTTCTCCAAGCGACGCAATCTCTTCGCATGCCGCTCCGGATCGCGTTCGAATAGCGTCTCGGCGTAGCGAATGGCCTTTTCGTAATCCTTCTCTTTATGCTCGTAAAACTTTGCAAGCTCCAGCATCGCGTATTCGGCGTCGCACTCTTCAATCCAGATCGATACCGCTCTCGAAAAATCTCCTGCTCGTTTGCAGAGCATGGACAGGCGCGGTTTCAAGCCTTCGGTCGGCTCGGTGATGCGTTCGTACTGATCGCGTGCCCGATCGAATTCGCCGATATGCTCGTAGAATTTACCCAATTCGAATCGATCCAGCACCTTTTCCGCATACGTTTCCGGATGTTCGAGTATTCCGGCGATAAGCTGCTGGAATGCCGCCAGACTGACGATGTCCTCTCGATTGTGGTAGAGGACACCTTCGAAGAACTCGGTGTCGCGCGTCTTGAGGAAGTCGAAGTAGAGCTGTGGGATCATGTAGCCCGGGATGTCGCTCTCCGACCGGATGATGCCGAGGATGTAGTACTCGAGCGCGCTGAGCTGGCAGGTGTCGGAACGGTTTTTCCACAATCGTCGCGCGGGGTGCAGGAGGTCGTAGTGTTGCATGCAGTCGAAAGGCGAGGGGAATTCGCAGATGATGAACCGGCTCTCCAGCAGCGGGATGTCGAACGACTTGCCGTTGAACGACACGGTGGCCTGGGCATCGCGGAATTCGTCGTCCAATGCCTCGATCAGGCAGAGCTCCTCACCCGGGTCCGCCATCACGTATTGCCTGAGAAAGAAGCCGTCCGCGGTATAGCGCCCGACGCCTACCATGAACGCGTAGGTGCCGGTTCCGCCTGCCAGACCGGTCGTTTCGGTATCGATATAGACGACTTTGCGCGGCTCGATCGGTTCGTCAATCCGGGCGTAGCGATCCAGCAGCGCGGTGCTCTCGGGATATCGGATGGGGGAGAGCCAGCCGTGCGCATAGTCTTTCGGAATCAGTGTCTCGCGCACGAAGATGCTGCCGCCTGGCGTCTCGATGTACCGGCCTTCCAGGTGGTCGCCCAGACGGAAGGTACCCGGCTTGGGCTCGGGCTTCTCTCTCGGCGTCAGTTTCAGACCCAGCAGCTTCAGTTTGTTCTTGATTTCGCTCATCGTTGTTACCCGGGACGAATTGTGCGAAGCGGCTCGGATTTGTCGAGATTTCCGTTTTCCCCGTGCCGCCGAGCTCCAGCTCTGCACCTCTCCCGGAACGCGGACGTCCTCGTCCGCATCTCCTTTGGACCGCCGAGCTCCAGTTCGGCACCTCTCCCGGAACGCGGACGTCCTCGTCCGCATCTCCTTTGGACCGCCGAGCTCCAGCTCTGCACTTCTCCCGGAACGCGGACGTCCTCGTCCGCATCTCCTTTGGACCGCCGAGCTCCAGTTCGGCACCTCTCCCGGAACGCGGACGTCCTCGTCCGCATCTCCTTTAGACCGCCGAGCTCCAGCTCGGCATTCCCTCATCTTTCGTAGCGCGTGACCTCCGGGCGCGCCTCTCTTTGCTTTTGTCCGAATCAGATTTTCAAGATGAACAGGATTCGCGGGATGGAGAAGGAGAATGCCACGCTGGAGCTTGGCGATCCAGGGGAGGGTTATGAAAAAGCCCAGAACTCGCGCCCTGGGCTAACATACATATTACATCTGCCGTTCCTTCTCCCGCTTGTGGGAGAAGGACAGGATGAGGGTCTCTATCTCGACCAGCGATATTCCAAATCTTCCACGATGATATAGTAGAAGTAGTTCTGGGAAGGATCGATATCGGTGTCGGTGTATTCGTTGGTTGGGGAGGTGCCGATCTCGACGAATCCGGAATAGGGCAGTTGCGAGCGGAAGACGTGGTAGAGGTCGGCGCCCGGAACGGTTTCCCACGTGAAGAGCAGGTTGTTGCCGGTCGGTTCGATCTCCAGGGTCGCCGGTGTACGCGGTCCCGCGTTCTCATCGACGTAGAAGCGATAGACCGCGCTGGTTCTTGTTATCCCGTACGAGTCTCGCGCGACGACCTTCCAGTAATAGAGGTTGCCCGGACGCAGGAAGGGTGAATAGACGTGTGTTTCGGTAACATCGATCGAATCGGGATCGCTGAACGCGGCGGTCGAATCGAGCAGAACGGTGTATTCGACGCTGTCGCCCGGATCGGGATCGGTTGCCGCTTCCCACTGGAACAGGGTGCTTGTCAGCTCGATCGTTTCCTGATTGGCAGGGGAGACCAGGCTGAATGCATTCGGCGGATCGATCACGAAAGTGGTGAACGACCAATTGTTCTGGTTCGAGTTCGTCTCATGACCCTGGTTGTCGAAGGCGACGACTCTCCACCAGTACTCGGAATCGTCGTCAAGCAGATCGCCGGTGATGCGGTAGGTGCTCGCGCCGATGTTATCGACGGTCAGGACGGTCCTTGTGAGCTCCGGTGTGTCGCGGATTTCAAGTCTGTAGAGCACGGAGTCGCCCGGCGTGGGATCGATGGCGGCATTCCAGTTGAAGAGGATATCGAGACGGTCGCAGACGTCCTCGTTGGCGGGGGATAGCAGGTCGAAGTTACTGGGCGCTTCGGTGAGGGGCGTCGTGAGCCAGGGATCGTAGAGGACGTGGTCGGACACACTGTCGCCAGTGCGTGAGGTGGTGGGTCCGTCGGCGGATCCCCACCAGTTGTACGTCGCATCGACATCGATACCTGTGGAAGTGTTGTTGACGCCGTAGAGCGTGTTGTCCATGATCGCGTTGGCGTTCCCGGTAGCTCCACCGATGAGCGGATTGCCATTCGATTCGCAATGGATACCGATCTGATTGTTGGCGATATAGCTGTTGGTTATCGTGGGCGTGGCATTGCCGCCGTAGCAGCGGATACCGTAGTATAAAGATTGGTGCAGCGAGCATCCGTTCACGATCCCTGGTGTGTCGTAAAACTGGACGTTCGCCTGATTGGCGCCGCCGTACTCGACGAGGCAGTTTTCGAGAATACAGTTGTCATCGTCGGCATGCCGGCAGAACGTTATTCCATTCCAGTAGCCGGGTGTCGGTTCCAGCGCGGTAAAGGTTACCCCGTTGGCGATTAACCCCCCAAGGTAGGTCGAGCCTGTTTGATGCCCGATGCTGAGTTGGACACCCTCGCAGAATGTCAGTACACATCCGCTCGATACCGTCAGGATCGGATGCCCGACAGGATCATAGACATAGATATTGCCTGTGATCTCGAAAGGTATTCCCTGATTGCTCCAGGTGCACGATTCTTCGATAATGTTACCCAGCACATGAATCCGGTTGGTGCCGTTGTCGATGTACTGGTTTCCCGATTGGAGGGAATGAACGCTCGATGCGTAGAGGGTTACGGGATAACTGCCGTTGTTTGTGAACGTGCAGTCGGCGATTTCGGGCATGCAACCTTCGTTCATGCGGATTCCGTACTGGTCGTTGTTCCGGAAGGTGCAATCGGTGATTGTGGGGGCTGAGCTTTTCAGATACACGGCGGTTTGATTGCTTCCTCCAGCGTATTCGAAGGTACAATGATCCAGGACGCACTGTTCGTCAATCGAGTAGCGATTGAACACGATCCCGTTGGTTCGCTGTGTATTGTCGATGCTGGTGAAGAGGACATCGTGGGCTGCAATCGATCCCGGGTAGGTGCCGGACGTCGAGTGCCCGATGGTCAGGGAACTGCCGTCCGCCATCTGAATTTCGCATCCGGGCTGAATCTCCAGATGCGGTGAGGATGTGCTGTAGATGCTCGAGTTTCCGGTGATCCGATAGGGTACGCCGCAATCGGACCAGACGGCGCTATTCCCGATCGTTCCACTACGAACCTCGACGGCATCGATTCCATTGCCCGTAAAGTTGTTGTCGTTTCCGAGACACCCGATATTTTCGATACTCATGGAGAGAGGAAATCCACTGCAATCGGCTACGTGGTTTCCGGATATCAACGGTTCGGAATTGTCTTCGACAAAGATGCCGTCGCCCTGTGTGTCGATAATGTCGCAACCGGTGATGGTGAGGTTGCATCGGTTGACTCGTATGGCTCGATTGTTACTGTAGCCGGCGTACCGAATCGTGCATCCATTCAGGATCGATTCGTCCGATCCGTAGTTGTTGAATGCCAGTCCGGTCCATGTTCCCGGGGTCTCGGTCTGACCGGTGAATGTCACGCCGTTCGCGACCAGCTTTCCGTAGTAAGATGAACTGGTCGTGTGCCCGATGGTCAGATTCTTCCCTGTGTCGAACTGGATTTCGGTTCCATACTGGATGGTAAGGGTGGGGCTTTCGGTACCCTGGATGGCGAGGTTGTTGAGCGCTTTGAATGGAATCCCCTGATCGCGCATATAGACATCCCGGTTGATCGTATCATTTGGCAACTCGATGCGATTGTCGGCATTGTTCAGATAGGTGTTGCCTGTTCCGATGCCGCTCAGGTCGTTTGGGTAGATATTCATCGGCACATCGCAATGGCTGATTTCGGTGTTGTTCATGGTCACATCGGAGCCGAGGTAAGCCTGAACGCCATAGCCGCTTGAATTCGTGATCACGCATTGCTCGATCGTCACGAGTGATGCCTGTACGAAAACCTCGACACCCCAGGAATATCCGCCGTCCCGAATGGTGCAATTCGTAAGCGTGTTGTCATAGCTGTAATTCTTGAAGACGATGCCGTACCATTCTCCCGCCGTGCCGGTCAATCCGCGGAATGTCACGCCCTCGGCATGAAGACATCCGGCGTAAGCGTCTGATGAGCCGTGCCCGATCTGTAAATATCGATTGGTGTTGAACACCAGTTCGCATCCGGGCTGGATGGTGAAGGGCGTATCGTCGTAATAGAGTAGAACGTTGTCGTTGATGTAGTAGGGGATACCCGGATTGGCCCAGGTCTGGGCTGTATCGATGGTGCCGTCGAAGACCCGGATCATCTGGATGGCGTTGTTCGTGAATGTGTTGGTGCTTCCCACAAGATCGACGAAATTGATTGCGATATTCAGCGGATAGCTTCCGCAGTTGTCGAAGGTACAGTTGGTGAAGGTCGCACTCTGATCGGCGCTGGTGTTATCGAGCCCGATGTTGTTGCAGTCGGAAAAGGTGCATGAATTGAAGTCCGGGCTGCATCGATTCACGATAATCATGGAATTCGGGCCGGTTCCGCCGTACTCGAAGTGCGCGTGATCGATCTGCGTGTGTTCTTCGAGGATGAAGTTGTTAAACCGGATAAACGCCCAGTCGCCCGACTGGGGATCGACTTCGGTGGAGGTGAATACAACCGGCTGTGCAGAGGTTCCCTGAACGCGGAGGCCACCCGCGTAGGAGTCGGTGTTGTTGTAGCCGACGGTGATATAGCGACTCGGCTCGATTCGGACTTCCACGCCGGCTTCGATGGTCAGAAGCGGCTGGGCGGATCCGTATATCGAGATATTGGCTGCGATAATGTATGGAGAACCGGCGAGTGTCCATGTTTCATTGGCTGTGATGTTCGTATTGACAATTGTTTCTGCCCCAAGACAGGTTACAAGGATGATCAGCATAAGCAAAGTAGTAACGTATCTCATTGTATCTCCTTTGAATTCATTCACTGAAAAACACAGTCCCCCATATTATTTGCAATATTTCATTTATGTCAATTCATTTCATCATGTTAACTGAACAAAGGGCGTTTTCATGCTTGACGTCTGTATGAAAGTTTCGACAAATGACTCTCTAAATTTGCGAGGTTCGTATGATACAAAAGATAATCCTGATTGCCATCGCCGGAGCGCTTGGCACGCTGACTCGTTACGGTCTGGCTGCGGGGATCAACCGGATTTCCGGGCACGCTGTATTCGGCGGAACGTTTTTCGTGAACCTGATCGGATGCTTCTCGGCAGGACTCCTGCTCGCCATCTTCGAGAACCGGCTACACCTCTCCGAGCAAGCGAGGATTATCGTTTTCATCGGCTTCATGGGCGCGTTCACGACTTTCTCCGCGATCATGGTCGATACCAGCGAACTGGTGCGCTCCTCCGCCTGGCTGCACGCGATGATGAACGTCGTCTTGCAGAACGGACTCGGCCTGGTGGCGATCTTCGCAGGTGTGTTCGTCGGTAAGTACGTGTAGGCTAATCTCTATGGACCGCCGAGCTCCAGCTCGGCATTCTCTCATCCCCTCGTCTGCATCTCCCTGGACCGCCGAGCTCCAGCTCGGCATTCCCTCATTCCTCGTAGCGCGTGACCTCCTGTGATTATCAAACGAAGTTTGACAAATCGAATCCCCCGTGAGCGCGCCTCACTATCGGGGAGCGCCGCTCGGAGATCGGCGCCTACAGAGAAGAGAACGCAGCCCGTATATCTGCGCCTAGAGAGAAGGGAACGCCGCTCGGAGATCGGCGCCTACAGAGAAGAGAATGCCGCTCGGAGATCAGCGCCTACAGGGAAGAGAACGCAGCTCGGAGATCAGCGCCTACAGGGAAGAGAACGCCGCTCGGAGATCGGCGCCTACAGAGAAGGGAACGCCAAGCTTTGAGGATTCGATTTTGCAGGCAAAATCACAGGAGCTTGGCGGACCAGGACAGAGAGATGCAGGTTCAGGTTTTTCATTCTTCAAAATCTACAGGTGCCTGCGTACCACAAAAAAACGCTCCCACCGGATGGCAGGAGCGCTCAATTTTATACGTTCAATTCGTATGGTTTAGTGATCTTCGCACTTGAAGCTTTCGACCACCTGGCCCTTGAACTGTTCGCGTTTGTAGTAGTGGGTGTGCAATAGCTTGTGCGCTTTGTGCGAACCCGGTTTTTCGAGGAAGTCCTGATAAATCTTGGCGATCATCGGGTTGTGGTGCGAGCAGCGTTTCGGCAGATCGCGGTCGTCCTGATAGAGGCTCTGACCACGGCGCGCGCGCATGGCGAGGCTGCTACCGAACGGCTGTCCACCGCCACCGACGCATCCGCCCGGGCAAGCCATCACTTCGACGAAGTGATATTCGCTCTTGCCGGTCTCGTCGATCTGCTTCTGTATCTTCTCCATCAGCTTGCGGGCGTTGCCCAGTCCGTGCGCGACAGCGACCTTGAGTGTCAGGTCGTCGTTGATCTTGACCGCCGCTTCCTTGACGCCTTCCATACCGCGGACTGCGGTGATGTTGACATCCGGAAGGTCGTTGCCGGTCACGAGGTAGTACGCGCTACGGAGCGCGGCTTCCATCACGCCGCCGGTCGCGCCGAAGATGGTCGCGGCGCCGGTGTGCTCGGAGAGCTCGAGGCAGACGTCCTGATTATCGGGCAGGTTCGGGAAATCGATGCCGGCTTCGTTGATCATGCGGACCAGTTCGCGGGTGGTGAGAACCACATCGACATCCTGGTAGCCGGAGTCTGCCATTTCTTCACGCTGGCACTCGAATTTCTTCGCGGTACACGGCATGATGGAAACGGAGAATATCTTCGAAGGATCGATTCCTTTCAGCTCTGCGTAGTAGGTCTTGGCGAGTGCGCCCATCATCTGCTGCGGCGATTTCGCGGTGGAAACGTTGCAGGCGAGGCGCGGGAAGTAGGTTTCCATGAACTTGATCCAGCCCGGTGAGCAGGATGTGATACACGGAAGGTTCTTGGTGCCGGCCACGATGCGTCCGACAACCTCGGTTCCCTCTTCCATGATGGTGAGGTCGGCCGAGAAGTTGGTGTCGAAGACCGAGTCGAATCCGAGCATCTTGAGCGCGGTGTACATCTTTGCCGTGGTGACGGCGCCAACGCCCATACCCCATTCCTCGCCGAGCGAGGCGCGGATGGAGGGAGCTTCCTGGACGACGACGTGCTTTTCGGGATCGAGAAGCGCATCCCATACGCGTTCGGTGTCGTCTTTCTCGTGGAGTGCGCCGGTCGGGCAATAGACGGTACACTGACCGCAGTTGACGCAAGCGCTGGACGACATGCCCAGAGAGAGCACGGTATCCACGTGCGCGTCGAATCCACGTTCGGCGAATGTCAGCGCGTTGACGGTCTGGACATCGTTACAAACCTGGATACAGCGACCGCAGTTGATGCACTTGTTGACGTCGCGGATGATCGAGACGCTGCTGTAATCCACGGGTCTTTTCACGAGGATGTTCGGCACGGCGGCAGGATCGATATCCATGGTGTAGGCGATGTTCTGGAGTTCGCACTTTCCGTTTGCCACGCAGGTGGGGCAGGCGACGTCGTGGTTCGAGAGGATCATCTCGATGACGGTCTTACGGATGGAGCGGAGCATCTTGCTGTTGGTCTTGACTTTCATGCCTTCCCATACGGGGGTGCTGCAAGCGCGTTTCGGGGTCGGTGAACCTTCGATTTCAACGACGCAGACACCGCAGGCAGCGGTCGGTTTGAGGTCCTCGTGGTAGCACAAGGTCGGGATATTGAGGCCGATCTTCTTCGCGGCTTCAATAATGGTCGTACCCTGGGGCACTTCCGTTTTGATTCCGTTTATTTCAATGTTTACATTGCTCATTGACAATCTCCCTTTCTGGTTATGCCTTGATCCGGGCTACGAAGTCGTCCCGGAAGTTCTCAATCGCGCTTTTCACGGGCATGATCAAGGATTGACCCAATGCGCAGAACGAGGTTTTGAACATTGCATCGGAAATGACGATCATCTGATCGAGGTCTTCTTCGGTCGCGTTGCCGCTACGAATCTTCTTGATCAGTTGGGTAAGCTGCTGGGTACCGAGACGGCACGGGCTACAGCGTCCACAGGATTCGTGGCGGAAGAATTTGACGATCGAATAGAGCATATCGACCATGTCGGTATCTTCGCCCATCACCAGGATCGCGCCGGAGCCGAGGACAGCCGCGTATTCGGCGAGGCTGTTGTAGTCCATCTTCACGTTGAGCATCGAATCGGGCAGGATCACGCCGGCAGCTCCACCGACCAGCGCCGCTTTGAAGCGCTTGCCGTCTTTCATGCCGCCGCCGAAATCGTTGATGATGCTGCGGAGGGTGGTTCCCATCGGGACTTCGGTCAGGCCGGGGGTCTGAACATCGCCGAGGATGGTATAGACCTTGGTTCCCGGTGATTTCTCCGGTCCGATCTTCGCGTACCATTCGCCGCCTTTCTTGATGATGGCGGGAACGTTGGCGAGCGTCTCGACGTTGTTGACGACCGTCGGCATTTTCCACGCGCCTTCGACGCCGGGGAACGGCGGCTTGCTGCGCGGGATACCGCGGTTGCCTTCCATCGATTCGATCAGCGCGGTCTCTTCGCCGCATACGTATGCGCCGGCACCGATCTTGATATCGATGTCCAGATCGAATCCGGAACCGAAGATGTTTTTACCCAGGATTCCGTATTCCTTAGCCTGCTCGATCGCCTTGAGGGTACGTTCGATGCAGAGCTTGTATTCACCTCTGATATAGATGTACGCTTTGGTCGCACCGACCGCGTAGGCGCAAAGCATCACGCCTTCGAGCAGTTTGTGCGGGTCGCCTTCCATGATCAGACGATCTTTGAATGTTCCGGGTTCGCCTTCGTCGGCGTTGACAACGACCAGTTTCTGCGCGGCCTGAAGCGGGGCGGTAAAGCTCCACTTGAGTCCTGCGGGGAATCCGGCGCCGCCGCGTCCGCGGAGACCCGATTTCTTGACTTCATCCACTACTTCCATGGGCTTCATGCCGGTGAGGGCTTTTTCCCATGCTTCGTAGCCGCCGACCGCCAGGTATTCGTCGATGTTTTCGGGGTCGATGATACCGGAGTTGTTCAGCACGATGCGCTTGTCGTACGCGAAGTCGTATTGACCCGATTCGGGCGCGTTGAAGACCAGCCGTTTGACCGGTCTGCCCTTGAGGAAGTGTTCATCCACCATTTCGGGGATATCTTCTACCGTGACGTTGACGTAGGTAGTGTTGTCCGGGTAAACCTGGAGACAGACACCCTTGTTGAAGTAACCCAGGGGGCCGGTCTCGAGAATGGAGACTTCACTTTCCAGGTTCTTACGGGCCAGTTCGCTGCGAAGCGCGCCCAAGACTTCCTTGACGCCGGCTTGGACAGCGGATTCATCTACTCCGACGAGTACGTGTGTTCTGAAATATTTCATTACTCACCTCCCCGGATACGATCAATGATCTTTTCTACTTTTTCCTCGGTCAGGTCACCGTAAACGTCCTCGTTGATCATCATGACCGGGGCGTTTCCGCAGACACCGAGACAGGCACACAGCTCGAGGGTGAACAATCCGTCTCTGGTCGTTCCGCCTTCTTTGACATCGAGGACTCTCTGAAGTTTTTTGAAAATCTTCTCGGATCCTTTCATGAAGCAAGGTGGCGATTCGCAAAGGCGAATGATGTTCTTGCCGCGGGGTTTCGTGCTGTACATGGTGTAAAACGTCAACACGCCGTAAATGTGATTCACGGGCACGTGAAGATACTCGCTGACTTTCGTTACCGCTTCTTCACTGATATAATGCTGAGGATGTGTATCCTGGATATCGTGAAGGATGTAGATCAGGTTCTCTTTGTCAGGCGAATACTTCTTGAAGATTTCTTCGTACATATCCACTCCTTATCTATGATTTAAGTCAATTCTCTTCTTCGATCAGTTCTTGCTTGTACGCGCGGTATTCGGGGCTGATTCCCGGAAGCAGATCGACAGCGCCGACCGGACACACTTCCTTGCAGTTCCCGCACTTCACGCACGCGATCTGGTCGATTACGTACTTGTCCTGGCGATTGCCGGTGATGCAAGTAACGGGGCAGTTCCTTGCACAGAGGCCGCAGCCGATGCACTTGTCCGCGTCGATGCGGTAGTGGATCAGCGGAAGGCAGACCTTCGCCGGACAGGTTTTCTCCCGGATGTGCGCTTCGTACTCGCTACGGAAATAGCGAATCGTGCTCAGAACCGGATTCGGAGCCGTCTGTCCCAGTCCGCAGAGGGAGGTGGTGCAGATGGTCTTGCCCAGGCGTTCCAGTTCCTCGATATCGCCTTCTTCGCCCTCGCCGCTGGTGATCTTGTCCAGAATCCTGTGCATCTGCTTGAGTCCGAGACGGCAGGGAGCACACTTTCCGCACGATTCATCCACGGAGAATTCGAGGAAGAATTTCGCCACGTTGACCATGCAGTTGGAATCGTTCATCACGATCACACCGCCTGAGCCCATCATGGCGCCTTTCGCCTTCAGCGATTCGTAGTCGATCTTCACATCGAGATGTTCGTTCGTGAGGCAGCCGCCGGAGGGACCTCCGAGCTGCACGGCCTTGAACTTGCGTCCATCGGAAATTCCACCGCCGACGTCGAAGATCAGTTCGCGCAGGCTGATGCCCATCGGCACTTCGACCAGTCCCGTGTTGTTCACGTCGCCGGTCAGCGCGAAGACCTTCGTGCCCTTGCTGGTGGCGGTTCCCATCGATGCGAACCAGTTCGCGCCCTTGAGGAAGATGCGCGGCAGGTTTGCCATGGTTTCCACGTTGTTCACCAGTGTGGGCTGTCCCCAGAGACCGCAGTTCGCGGGGTAGGGGGGCTTGGGTGTCGGTTGTCCGCGTTTTCCTTCGATGGAGGCGATCAGCGCGGTTTCCTCGCCGCAGACGAACGCGCCGGCGCCCATACGGACTTCCACGTCGAACGAGAAATCGCTCTCGAAGATGTTGTCGCCCAGCAGACCGTATTCCTTCGCCTGCTCGATCGCCAGCTTGATGCGCCGGATTGCCAGAGGGTATTCGGCGCGGATATAGAAGAAGCCCATCGATGCGCCGCACGCATAGGCGGCGATCATCATGCCTTCCAGAACCCGATGCGGGTCGCCTTCGAGCAGCGATCGATCCATGAACGCGCCCGGGTCACCTTCGTCACCGTTGCAGATGACGTACTTGGGCGAGCCTTCCGCGTCGTGAACATGCTGCCACTTGACGCCGGTGGGGAAGCCACCGCCGCCGCGTCCACGCAGGCCGGATTCCTTGACCAGATTCACGGCTTCCTGCGGATTCATGCCGGTCAGAATATTGCCCAGCGCTTCGTAGCCGCCGAGCGCGATGTATTCCTCGATCTTCTCGGGATCTAGGTAACCGCAGTTCTCCAGCGCGACCTTCACTTGCTTCTTGTAGAAGGGGATTTCGTCCTTCGTCGGCAAGACCTTTTCTTCGTCTTCGAGCATGAGCCGCTTGACCGGTCTTCCCTTGATAAAATGTTCTTCGATGATCTCTTCGATGTCCTCTACGGTCACTTTGCGGTAGAACACACCTTCCGGATAAATCATCATGACGGGACCGTAGTCGCACGGGCCCATACATCCGGTTTCGATCAGGTTGATTTCCTGTAATAGATTACGTTCTTTCAGTTTATCCTTGAGCGCTTGTTTGATTTTAAGCGCACCGGCTGAAACGCAACCCGAGCCACAGCAAATCAGGACATCGATACGTTTCAGTGACATCGTTCCCCCTTGATTATTCGGATGAGACTACGTACTCGGAAACAACGTTGCCGTTGACCAGGTGTTCAACGACCACTTTCCTCGCCTTTTCGGGGTTCATGTTGCCATAGGTGATCTTCGGCTTGCCTTCTTCGATCACATCGACGATCGGCTCCATCGAAGAGAGTCCCTTCTCGCCGGTCTGTGTCACGACAACATCCTTGATCTGACGTTTCGAAACTTCCTCGAGGAAAGTTTTCATCACTTCACGCGCACCCATAGCAATTCCGGATGTGCCCATACCGACGACCACTTTCATGCGGTAATCCGCGTTGCGCAGATTCATGTCCTGCTGTGCTTTTTCCCGGATTTTCCTGAGTTCTTCCAGAGTTTTCATCAGAGTTCCTCCATTTTCGTATTTTTTACGCCTTCGTTAATTATTTCGGAAAGGAAGCCGATCACGTCCGGATAGTTGATCGGGATGCCATCGAGTTCCTTCTTGATATCTCGTGTGTCCAGAGTAAAGTCCCAGGCACCGTTGAAGCCTTCCCTTCTCAGATCGAAGAAGAAGTCGCACTCCGGATGCCCGACAATCGTGCCCAGCATGGTGTCGGCAATATTCCCGACAGGCATGCGATCGATGTGGTCGAACTTGAAATGTGCCGATATCTCGGTTCCCTCTCCCGGCTGGCTGACGATGGTGAAGTCGCCGCCGCAGGCCTCCGCGTTCTGCTTGAACAGCGGTATGCCCAGCCCGATCTTCTTGATCCGCTCGACTTTGGTCGTATAGAATGGATTCATCGCGTTTTCGATCGTATCTTGATCCATACCGCTACCGTCGTCCTTTACGCGGAACGACAGGCGGTTGCGCGGAACATTCGCGCGTATCTCGATCTCGACCAGCGATGCACCCGCTCGAACGGAGTTTTCGATCATGTCCAGAAGATGGAGTGAAATATCCTGCATCAAGCCCTGTACTTATCAATGATCTCTTTCAGCTTCTTACGGTTGTCGATCCTGCCGTAGGTCTCTTCGCCGATGACGAATACCGGTGCCAGCGAGCATGCGCCCACGCAGCGTACCGCGGAGAGGGTGAAGAGGTTGTCCCCGGTGGTTTCGCCCATCTTGATCTTCAGTTCGTCTTCCAGCATCTGGACGAGCCGGTCAGCGCCCTTCACGTAGCAGGCGGTTCCCAGGCAGACGTTGATCAGATGCTTGCCGCGCGGCTGCATCGAGAAGAAGTTGTAGAAGGTTACGACGCCGTAGATGTGATTGATCGGGACTTCGAGCCCCGTTGCGATGTACTCCAGCACCTCCGGTGGGAGATAGCCGAAGATTTCCTGCGCTTTGTGCAAGACCTCGATCAGAGGATTTCTCAATGATTTCTTTTCCTCGATGACGCCTTGCAGTTCTTCGTAGAGTTTGTTTTTGGGTGCAGGGTGTGCGTTCATGGTCACTCCTGTGATCGTATTGAGTGTTCAAATCGTGTGTGGTTCGGAAAATGGGGACAAGTTGCCTGTGGACGATCGAATTGTGTATCGATTACAGTCATTGCAACTCCTTCCATTTCCGAACTCATTTGTCTGAACCGCATGTCGCTGTCAAATGAAAACTTTACACTTCTATCGATTTCGAAATGCAATGTATATTGAGACGCAATCTCATTATGCTTTGCTGATCAACAAGCAATTGCGGTTTAAGCGGATAGGGTGCTTCTTCAGATCGGGAAATCGCCAGGTAAATCAGTCGAAACGACATGATTAAAATGAACAACGTTTTGAGAAATATTAACGCCTAATGACAGACCAATCCGAACGCCACAGCCAGAAAGCCGACGGCGTTATACAAACCGTGCAGCAGGATTCCGAGCGTCGTGTTTTTCGTTTTCCAGACGGTATAAGGAACGATAATCATGACCGGCAGCATGACGATCATCAGATCGACGCCGAAGGCCGCGTGGAATCCGAGCCAGAGGAGTCCGTTCCATACCCAGCTTGTTCTGTTGTCGTGCTTCTCCATGCGGGGGAGAAGGACTCCGCGCCACATGAATTCCTCGCCGAAAATGATCAGCAGGAACGACGGCAGCCAGTATAGTAGAATCGAATACGACTCGTATCCGCTGAAATGGATGAACGGCGCTTGCATATCGAGGATGGGGATCACCGGTAACAAGGCGTGGATCACGCGATTCAGGCCGAGTATAACCGCCGTCCCGACGCCGATGGCGACCAGCCCGATGACGAACCACTTCCAGTCGTTTCCTGACATCTTTTTCACGCGCAGTCGGTCGAGGATGCCGTTGCGACCTTCCTTCTTCGCCACGATCAGCGCGTGGAGCAGCATGGGCAGAAAGACGAACACCGATCCGCAGAAGAACCACGCCAGGATGTTCATCCAGCCGTAGGTTTCCAGGTAAGGCATGACGTAACGGGTCGCAGCGAACAGCAGTACGCCGTAGATGATGTAATACAGGAGTGCGCTGCGTGGCTTGAGGGGTTTGATTCTGTCTGCTAAGATTTTGTAGTACTGTGTCATCCGATCCCCTTTCTGAAGATGAAATAAACCGCGCCAAGCAGGCACAGGCTCGCCCAGAGGTAATCAAGCGTAAGTCGCTGGCGCATGTAGAAGAGGCAAAACAGCGCGAAAACGGTCATGGTGATCACTTCCTGAATGACTTTGAGTTGTGGCAGTGAATAGACCTGGAAGCCGATGCGGTTTGCGGGAACTTGCAGGCAGTATTCAAAGAAAGCGATTCCCCAACTGATAAAGATAACCATGAGTAGCGGTCGGGCGGAGAAATCCTTCAGGTGACCGTACCAGGCGTAGGTCATGAAGAGGTTGGAGCCGACCAGCATCAGGATGGGCAGAATGAGTCTCGCCATCCCGCTACCTCCTCGAGAATTCGAACGCGTCGATGTCGTAGCCGACGGACAGGTAATAGACCGGCTTGCGGTCCGCATGGAATCCCACGCCACCCCGAACCGGGCCGAGGAACGATTTGTAGGCGAGCTTGACGCCGTAGCCCCACTCCATGTCTTCGGTGGGACGCCAGTCATCGACGTTGCCGTATTTTACGCCGTTCATCTGCAAGTCGAGGTAGAGACTCCAGGGGAGACCGAACCGGATGGAGGCGGATGTGATCTTGTAGTTGGGCGCGCTGTATTCCTTTTCGTTGAAGCCGATGTAGCTATCGTAACCGCCGATGTAGAAGGGATCGAAATCCACCGTCTGATCGTGCAGGTACGCGCCGTATTCGAACCGCCCGATGAGCGAGATGTTTTTCTTTAGCGGAAACACGTAGGACAAGTGCCCAAGGTAGCGTTCGTACGAGGCGTCGCTGTAGAAATCGTCGGTGGCGGAGATGAATTTCATCATGATTCTGCGGCCGCGCATGGGGATCATGAAATCGTCGTAGGTTTCCGAATAGGCCTTCAGACCGACGCCGGTGGAGCGATTGTAGTTTTCCACGTAGTTCTTTGCGGAGACGTCCCGATAGAACTCGCGCTGGTAGGAGTAGAAGAATCCCTCGATGATTGTGTCGAAAGCCGCGTACAGACCTACACCGAGATTTGCGCCTGCCTCTTTGGACCGGATGCTTCCCGTCTTTTCGTGCATGTCGTCGTAGAGGAAGAAACGCTCGTATCGAAGGTAGGGGAACACCCTGAAATAGACGCCCCAGAGTTTCCCGAAGTTTTTGACGTAATCGACATTGACTTCCTGGACACCGCCCATGTCGAGATTGACGATCAGCTTGGAGTTTCGTTGCAGGTAGTTGGTATATTCGAGCGAGCCGCCGATGGTCAGCTCGTCGGTGTTGTTGTAGCGCGCGTTCAAGCCGAGTTTCCGCCGTTCGTTTTCCTTCAAGCGGATTGAGAGATGATAGCCGTTATCTGTTGGTATCAGAACTGGATAAATGTATTCGAAAAGTCGGGAGTGAAAAGTACGGTCGAAGTTGTCGAGCAAATCCTCGAGAGAATAGGTTTGTCCGGCTTTGATCCCGGTGTATTCGCGGATTTTCGATGAGGAGAGGTAGTAGTTCCCCTCGACTTCCACGCTCTGGATTGTGATGGGCCCTTTGAGCTCGGGCAGTGGGTTCCGCTTGTTGCCGGAACCGGAGTCCCGCAGCTTCAGCAGCTTGTCGATTTGCGCTCTGGCGGCTTTTTCTCCTGCCGCGATGATCCGATCAGCCTGATCGAAGTCGAACAGGCCGATGTCGTCGAGTTCCGGGCATATCAGGCAGTCGCACTCCGGCAGGGATTGCTCGACGCGCCAGCTCATGTTGATGTTCATGCTCTGGTTGAGCACGTCGATCACGTCGTTGAGCTCGTGGGTCGGCTTGAGCGCGGAGGACGTCTTGACGCCGATGCAGATGTCCTGATCGTCCAGCGCCTGGATGGGCAGGTTCATCACAATGCCGCCATCCGCGCAGTAGTGCCCCTGTGCCTTGAACGGCGCCAGTACCGACGGGAAGGTCAGCGACGCCAGCAGAACTTCGTGCAGCGCGCCGTCGCGGAATATGATTGCCTTGCCCGTCTCGATATCGGTGGCCACGATCCGCAACGAAATCGGGAGCGAATCGAACTTGGTCGCGTCGGTGTAGGGGAAGGTGAGTCGGAACAACTCGAGCAACAGCCGGTTTCCGCTCAGGAAGCTTCTCGGAAGCTGCGGATTGAAGTTATCGTCGATGCGGAAATAGAAGTTGGCGTTCGGCCCCCAGCGTTTCTCGCCGGTGTAAAAGTCTTCGCGGGAGATTGTTCCGTTCAGGAGCTGTCTCCAGTCGTTGTATTTGAACAGGTCTGCTATTTCGTCCGGAGTCCAGCCCAGCGCGTAGAAGGTCGCGATCACGGCGCCCATGCTGGTTCCCGATATCTGGTCCGGGACGATGCCGTACTCGTCGAACACTTTCAGGACGCCGATGTGTGCCAGGCAGCGTGCGCCTCCGCCGCTTAGCGCGATGCCGATCTTCTGCTTCGACATCAATTGTGATGCGACAAGCAGCAGAAAAGCCATCATGATCAGTGTCGAACGCTTCATTGATCTTCGAAATCCTTCCACTTAAGGCCGCGGTTGCCGTGCAGGATGGAGATGCGATTGAAGAGGTGGCGGAGTTCTTCGGCTTCCCATGAATTGAGGTTGGATCGAAGCATCATCTCCCGAACGATTTTCATGGATTTTTCGCGGTCGCCGACGCGCTCGTAGTGAAGTTCTTCGAGGATGCGGTCGATGAACGCGACGCTGTTTTCCACCTCGTCCAGCGGCACTGCCGAATCTGAGATCGTCACGGTCTCGGGCGTGGTCATGGCGCGATAGATTTCGTAGAGGATTACCCCGACTGCGTTGGAGAGGTTCAGCGAGGGGAAATCTGGCTGAGCCGGGATATAGCAACGGAAGTGGCAGCGGTCGGCTTCGTCGTCGCGGAGCCCGTACGTCTCGCGTCCGAACACGATGCCGATCGAGTTACCCTTGTTCTGCCGGATGACGTCGCCCAGCTTCTCGGGGAGCATATCGACCGGTTTCTTCTTGCCCTGGCGGCGCGATATGGCGACCAGGCGGTCGAGGTCGGATACCGCTTCTTCAAACGTGTCGAACACACGAGCGTTTTTCAGGATTTCTTCCGAATGCACCGCGACATAGTAGTCTGCCTTGGTCGGAATTTCGCCCACGACGCGCAGTTCGGATATGCCAAAATTATTCATCGTACGTGAGATAGCTCCCACGTTGCCTTTATAGAGCGGCTCGACAAGGATCACACAGAGGTTCTCTGCCCACGGGCATCGATTCATATTTTATCCGTTTCCGATTGTCAATCGATCTCGACTTCGATCATCTTCTCCCGAACCGGTACGATGGGGAAGACCACGCGAAGGAAGCCTTCTTCGTACACCACGCCGGGAGCGTCACGGTTGATGTTTACGTCCGGGAAATAAATCTTCCGCTCGAAACGGCCCGATTCGATCTCCATCGTGTAGTAGTAGAGGTCGTCGTTCGCTTCGCAGGTGTAGCGTTCGCCAGAGATTTTAAGATATTCGCGACTGGTGCTGATGTGAACCGATTTCTTGTTCACGCCGGCGAGATCGATGACGACCACCAGTTGTTTCTCGTCCCGGAATACGTCGCAATGCGGTTTCCAGGTATCTTCCATCTCGTGGGTGACGGCCATGGGACCGGAGGCGAGGGTGTTTACTTCGCCGAGGATGCGGACCATCTCTTTCTGGATGTCTTTGAGGTCCTGAAACAGTTTATCCCTCATCTTCGGGCTCCTCTTCGGATTTCTCCAGCTCGTGATAGTGGACGATGTTGATGTCTGCACGGCGAGCCGCTTCGAAGGCGCATTCTTCGGTGTTGGTGATGAAGCGTTCAACGTTCTTCAGTTCGTCGCTGTAGTTGCTGACGCCCCACGCGAGGAGTTCCGGGCTCAGTTTGTCGTTGCGATCGAGGATCATCTTTTCGAGGCGCTTGATCACGTACTGGTTATCCTCGTATTTGTTCTCGGGGAGCAGGATGAGGAAGGTGTCGGGATGGATGAATCCCAGGATTTCCATCACACGCAGTCCGCCTTTGAGGATGGTGGCGATACTGGTGAAGATTCGGTCTGCTTCGACGTTGCCGTGCTTGCGGTAGAGGTCGTGATAGCGGTTGACCTTGAGGACGACCAGCGAAAGGTTGTTCTTGTAGCGCTTCGCCTGCGCGAAGGCGATCTCGGTTCGCTCGAGGAACGAGCGATAGACCAGCAGACCGGTAAGCGCGTCGAACTGGTTCATGCGGTCGATCAGGCTTTCCTGCGAATGGATCTGGACGACCAGGCTGATCAGCGAGGCGAAGATTTCCATCTTGATCAGCTCGTCCTCTTCGTATTTGTCCTTGTCCATGAAGAGGAAACCGCGCAGTTCGCCGCGATAGTGCAGCGGGAAGATGACCAGATTCTTGCAGGGCTTGTCGAAATCGATTTCGTCCGGTTTCACGTCGGCGATCGTCTCGAGCTTCTCCAGCCGATTGATCAGCGGATGCCCGAGGCTGAATTCCGTGCGTTTCTGGAAACTGTGGCTCAGGTTTCTTCCGATCTTCAGCCGGAAGGTCTGGGTCATCTCGTTTTTGAGAAAGATGCCGAGAATCAGAAATTTGTATTCGGATTCCATGTCACGCACGATCAGACTGAGACACTCCTGGAGGGTGTTGTATTCCAGCAGGCTTTTCATCATTTGAACGTATCTCAAAAGCTTTATTGGCATAATGACTCCCTTGTTCTAAGTGGATCACATGTTCAAAATATTTTTTATCTTTGCGATGATCATATCGATTCCGATGCGGTTGTGTCCGCCTTCGGGTATAATAATGTCTGCGAGTCGTTTGGTTGGTTCGACGAACTGGATGTGCATGGGCCGCACCGTATCGCGGTATTGCGAGATGACCGATTCGAGGCTTCTGCCGCGCTCGTTGATATCCCGCTCGATGCGCCGCAGAATCCGGATATCGGCGTCCGTATCGACGAAGATTCGGATGTCGAGTTCGTTGACGATATCGTCGTTCTCGAAGATCAGGATTCCCTCGACGATGATGATCTTGGCGGGGTTCCGCGAGACTGTCTGCACCTTGCGCAGGTGCTCGTGGTAGTCATACACGGGGAGCTCGATCGGGATGTTGTTCTTGAGGCTTCGAATGTGTTTCAAGAGGAGTGGTGTGTCGAACGCGTCCGGGTGATCGTAGTTGATTCGGCAGCGTTGTTCGTAGGGAAGATCGGGGAAGGAGCGGTAGTAGGCGTCTTGCGGGATAATCGCGATATGCTCGCCGATCTCCTGCTCGATGGCGGATGCGATGGCTGTCTTGCCGGAACCGGTTCCTCCAGCGATTCCAATGACGACGGGACGATTCATGGTCTCTCCAGAAACGACTTTTTTTTCTTTTTATAAAGTTATCATGGGACACCAACCCGTCAAGATTTTCCTTGTGAAAACTGCTGAATACCACAGAAAAGAGATGAAGAGATACTGACGGGACATCAGCGTAGCCACGTCTCCTATTCCAGCACAATCATTTGCGCGCCGTCGCTGTAGTCTTCGAGCCGGAAGTCGTGCAGTTCGCGGAACTTGCCCAGGATGGTTTTCATCCGGTCCATGGACTGGTCGATTCGTTCGATGAATTTCTTCTGTCCGTCCGTGAGACGATCCTGATTCATGGACTGGATTAGCATGTCGAGGTTTCCGCGCAGGATCATCAGGGGCTGGTTCAGTTCGTGGTTCGCGGTGACAGCCATGGCGAGCGCGGTATTTTTCTTTTCGAGCTGCACGATCTCCATGTCCTTTTTCAACATCTCGATCTCGCGTTGCTGCTTCTCGTTTGTCAGGCGGTTTCTCATCTCGGCGATGCGCGTCGAGTTGCGGATATTGTTCAGTTCCAGCCAGTATTCGGAATGCTTCCGGTGTGATTCGTAGGCTGCTTTGTAATCACCGCGTGCCGCCTCGATTTTCGATTTGACCATATACGCATCGATGAGGCATTGCTTGGCGTCATTTGTCTTCGCAAGCTCGACAGCCTGGACGGAGAATAGCATTGCCGCTTCGATTTCATCGCATCCGAGGAGCGCGTCGGCAAGGAGCGTCAGGGTCTTGATCTTGCCGATCGTATCGTCGCATCGCTTCCGGAAGTCGAGCGCTATCTCGAGATACTTTCTTGCCTCTTCGAATTCCTTTTCTTGCAGATAGACAAATCCGACATTGTGATTCACGAGACCGATCGAGAAGATGTCGTGCTGCTCTTCCGCGATCTCAAGCGCTTTCAGGTGGTGCTCGATGGCGGATTCCTTGTGTCCCATCTTGGAATAGACGTTCCCCAGCTTCGTATAGCTGCTGGCGATGCCGCTCTGGTCGTTCAGGCGGATTCGTATCTCCAGCGCCTTCTTGTAGTATTCGAGTGCGGTTTCGTTGTTCTTGAGCGAGGCATAGACGACGCCGATATTGGAGAGGTTGTTGGCGATGCTTCCGTCCTGCTGATAGCGCTCGTTGATTTCGAGGCTCTTCAGGAAGTGCTTGATCGCCTTCTCGTAGTCGTCCGTGACATAGTAGCCGATGCCTTTCCACTGGTAGGACTTGGCGATGTAGTCCTCGTCGCCCAGTTCGATGGCGAGTTGCAACGCTTTGCTGGCGTATTCGACCGTCTCGCGAGGAGACTGTCGCCGGTTCTTCTGGGCGAGACGAAGAAACGAGCCGATCATCTCTCGTGTTGTATCTTGATTATTCATAATTTACTTACCCGACATTTTGTTGAGTTAGTTGACGCCGGAAAAAGATTTCCGTCAATGATTTTCCGGATTCGGCCCCTTATCGGCAATAAAAACTTGACGCGTCACAGGGCTCGTTTATGGGTATTTCGAGGTAACCGGATGAGAACTTTTGCGCGCATCTTCTTCATTTGCATGATCATCGGCATTTCAGACATGTCGTATGCCTTCGAGCAGACTATCCAGACACAAACGTACACCGATTTTTTGTGCGACACAAATGCGTGGAGCCAGATTCAGCCCGCAATCGAAGACAGCTTGGGCGTGGAAACGGGATTCCAGAGCGCGATCCTCTCGTGGAGAGACTTCAAGCATGCGCTGCTCGGATTCATCCGCCGGAGCGATCAAGGATCGTTTCTGTCCTATCGCGCACCGAAAAAGGCCGATTCGAAAGCTAAAATGACCGGCAATGCCCGATTCTCGCTGTTTGCCGGCGGATCGTACCACGCGGGGAAAGACGACAGCTACCGGATGCTCTGGTATGGCGCGGATTTGGACTTCAACCTCGGTGACCGCCTCTTTTTCGACTCGAACTGGTGGATGGCACGCTATGAGGGCGGTCTGGATTACGCCGACTCGACTTCGACTCTCCTCAAAAACTTTCGGAAGAACGAGGATGGACGCATCTATCTGGATAATGTGGTCGGGCATATCGTCTATCGCAGCGACTACGGCGACCTGTCGCTGGGCCGCGATCACTACCAGGTCGGTGAGAACATTACCGGCAGCGTGATCCTGAACGATTCCGGCAGCGAGTACGGTTACCTGAGCTGGTTGTACGACTTCGGCCCGGTCACGCTCAGCTTCCTGCACGGCAGCCTGTTACCGGACAGCACCAACAACAGCGTTTCCTATACATCCGAAGACCGCTATCTCGCGCTGCACCGGCTCGACTGGGAAGTATTCGACGACGTGAATCTGTTCTTCGGCGAAGAGGTCATTTATGGCAATCGCTCGCCGGACATCAACTATATGCTCCCGCAATCCTTTTACCGCATTACCGAGCACAACGACGGCGACCGCGACAACATGATGATCTTTGCCGGACTCAGCGCCTATCCGGAAAAAGCGCTCGGTTTCTACATGAATTTCGTGCTGGACGAACTTCGGAAGAACGAAATCTTCGGCGACTGGTGGGGCAACAAATACGCATTCCAGAGCGGGTTGATTGGAAATTTCTCCGCAATCGTACCGCAGAACCCCGTTCGCGTTGTCTTCGAATTCACCGCGGTGCGTCCCTGGATGTACACGCACAAGAAGACGGTCAACGCGTTCTCGCACGACGGTACTGCGCTGGGCTATCCTGAGGGGAGCAACCTCCTGAGCTACGCGATGGAGCTGAATGTCCCGGTTCACAGAAGGCTGCGGATCGACGGCAAGGCGCAGTTCATCCGTCAGGGAAGCCTCGGCGACTCGTGGACGATCAACTACAGGGATCGACCCAAGGACACGGCGAGGTGGCTCGAAGGCGATTTGACAGAGAAATGGAAGTACGACGCCGTCGTTAGCTGGAAGCCGCTCGATCACCACGCGCTCAAGGCGGGTTATCGTCTCGAAATCGTCAACGACGACGAGGTCATACGGGAGATATACGTAGGCTATCAGGCGCAGTATTGACGATCCAACTTCTGAATGTGTCGAGAAATTGAGAAGTGCCAAGCTGGAGCTTGGCGGACCACAGAGAGGGAGAATGCCAGGCTGGAGCTTGGCAGTCCGACAGAGAAGAAATTGCATGCTGGCAGTGACAAATGATAGAGATCAACACCAGGAGACTATAGAATGAAAAGAGTATTGGTTGTAGCTATTTTATTGTGGATTATCGCGTTATCCTGTTCGGACGATCTGGAGAAACGGATCATGAAATACGCGGGTGAGAACGCGAGCGGATTCATTGCGCTCATGGATGATGGCGGCGAGAAGGCGGAAATGATTCGTTACATCCTCGAATATTCCTCGCCATCCGATCTCGCCATGCTGACGCCGGCATACCTCGAAGAAAACGTCGAATACGCGCTGAAGACCCGCGAATTCGAATATACGAAAATCGTTCCACAAGACGTTTTCATGCATTTCGTGCTTCCACCGCGAATCTCGCAGGAACCGTTCGAGCCGTGGCGGGTGGAGTTTTTTAATGAACTGGAGCCGCTGGTGCAGGAGGCGGAGACGCTGGAAGAGGCGATGATGATCGTCAGCCTCTGGTGCAGCGAGCGAAACACCTTTGAACCGACTTCCGGCCGTGACCAGGCGCCGCTGACCACGCTCAAGCGCGTCTATGGACGATGCGAGGAGATAATGATTCTGGAAATCGCCGCCGCGCGAAGCGTGGGGATTCCCATGCGACCGGTTTCGGCGCCGTTCTGGAATTTCATGGACAACAACCACGCATGGAACGAGATGTGGACGCCCGACGGCTGGAAATACATGGGTCCCAAGGGCCCGTCCAATGCGATATCGGATACCTGGTTTTCCAAGCGCGCCAGCCGGAGCATCCTGATCTTGTCGCATGCGTTCGGCGAATATCCATCCGACGAAACGCTGAAGTACGAGAACCGCGAATCGCTCCTGAACACCACTTCAACCTACAATCAGCCAACCGATTACACGATACATGTCCGCGACGAACAGGGCGCTGTCGTCGAGGATGCGGAAGTGGTTTTCTACGCGCTGTCCTACGGCGGATTGTTTCCCATGCTCGAGTTGAAGAGCGACGAGGGGGGAGAGGTGCATGTCGCGCTGGGCGGAGGATCGACCTTCGTGACCGTCGCGCGCGACAGCCTGTTCGGATACGGTCTCGTCAATAGGTTCGAAGCCCCGGAATCGATCGAAATCACGATGAATACCGACCGCGTAATCGACGGCGAATTCATGTTCCGCTTTCCGATCGAAGCCGTTACGGAAAACCCGCCGGCCGAGCCGATCTTCGAGGATCTGAGCACGCGCCAGGAGCTGGCGAACCTGCGCAGAGAAAAAAGTCTCGCCAACGACCGCAAGCACCTGCGGACGTTCCTGAACGATTACGATGTCGTACCCGATGAAGGCGAGACGGTCGATCAATTCAAGGCGCGTCGCGACGGCTATCTACAAAAGTGCGAGAAGCTTGCAGGCGCCTGCGATCAGTACTTGGATGTCTATGCCGCGCTCGCGGACGATCCGGCGCGAACCGGTATCCTCAATACCATGATCGAAAGCTGGGACATCAAGGACTTGATCGAGATTCCCGATTCCGCGCGGCTGCATGCGATTATCGACGTTTTTGAGGAGAATCGCGCGAGGTATAGCGTCCCCGATTCCATCTGGCGGGAGAACGTCGTCGGGCCGATCTTCCCGCGAAAACCGATGCCGGAAAGCGGATGGCAGACCGAGCTCTACGACCGTGTCAAACACCTTCATCGCGACGACATCATGCAGACCGTGGATGCGGTGCGGACCTGGCTGGACGAGACGGTCACGAGGGACACGACCCTTACGAGTCAGTATTTTGCCGGCTCGATGGACCCCTTGCAGATATTGAACATGAAGCACGTGAGCTGGCGCGGCCAGATATACCTGTTCACAAATGTCCTGAAGTACATGGGAATCCCCGTGCGCTGGAAAGGGCACCTGGAAATCTATGACGGGCAGGAATTTGTGCGGTACGATTTGAGTGACGACTTCGAGGATGAAGAGCAGCCTCCGGCACGGTCGATCAGGGTAAATGTCTATGCAGACGGGAATCAGGTGCAGGCGGAACCCTTCGGCAATTTTCTGCTGTGCGCGGTGAGCGGCAACGGAGGCATGTATTACACGTACTTCGACGAGCAGCGCGATTCACTGACGAGCATCGTTACATGGTACCCGGACGAGGACGCGGTTTACAATGTCCAGGGGTACGTTCGGAACGCGAACGGCGACGCGAAAATCGTGATTCGCGATCTTGGGGCGATAGCGGATTCGACGATTGCGCTGCATCTGGAGACCCCCGCGGACCTGTTCGACGTAAGCGAGAGCTGGGACGAGGATATCATTGACCGGGTCAAGGAAATAGCCTCGCGCGATGAGGAGCATGGGTACCGCATTGTGTTCGTTCGCACGGATCACAGCACGGAACCCCAGATTCGCATGATCGACGAGTTTGAGAGCAAATCGAAAATATTGACAGACAGAAAGATCGGGTTTATCTTATATTCAGAATTGGGAAATAGAGAACGTGTGCCGGGATTTGCCGTTGAATACAAGGGGAAATCGTTTCTCGACCTGGAGTCATCCGACTATCCAGTACTCTTTCTCATCGACGATCAGGATCAAGTGATTTTTTCTTCAAAGGGCTATCGACTCGGCGTATCCGATCTCGTTATTCGCAAATGTAAGTAACAACTGCGAGGTATCGAGTATGAACGGAATTGATCATGCCGTGAGTTTGTTCGAAAAGGGGCCGGTTGTCCTTTTCGAATGGAGGAACGAACCCGGCTGGCCTGTAGAATTCGTCAGCGAGAATGTTCATCAGCTTCTCGGATTGAGGCCAGGGGATTTCATTTCAGGGAAAGCCGTCTATAGCAATCTGATCCATGTAGCCGATCTGGAGCGTGTTACCGGCGAAGTGCAAGCCCATACGGAGAAAAAAGACGAGATTTTCGAGCACGAACCCTACCGTCTGCGACGCAAGGACGGCAAATACATCTGGGTACTGGATCACACGCGCATCATGTACGATCATAAGTACAATGCGACGGTCTATTTCGGCTACCTGATCGATGTCACCGAGCACCAGGAAGCCATGATCTACCTCCGCAACATGAAAGACAACCTCGAAAAGTATGTCGAACGCCGCACCCACGATCTGAAGCAGGCGAACGCGAACCTCGAGATCGAGATACACAACCACTCGCTGGCCGAAAGCGCGCTCCAGAATTCGATCCGGCGTTTCGAATCGATCATCAATCAGACATCCACCATCGCCATTCAGGGATTCGACAGGGGTGGCTATATTACCTTCTGGAACAGCACCAGTGAGGATATTTACAAGATATCGGAAGCAGATGCGCTCGGCAACAGAATCCAGAACATTCTTCCCGTCGGAATCGATCGCGAACGCTTCCTGCAAGAGCTTGCCCGGATCGAGGAAGATCAGAAACCTTCGGACCCGAAATACTACGATATCCCACTCGAAAAGAACCGGACCGCCAAGGTCTATTCGAGAATCTATCCCATAGATAACGAGGGCGCGGTGCACGAATTCTTCCGCATGGATATCGATATCACGGAGCAGACAAGGTACCAGGCGGCGCTCCAGAAAGCAAATGTCTTTCTCGACAATATCATGAACACGATTGGGGAGCCGATCTTCGTCAAGGACAGCCGGCATCGGTGGGTTCTGTTGAACGACGCGTTCTGTAAATTCATGGGATACGAGCGCGGTGAGCTTCTCGGCAAGAGCGATTACGACTTTTTCCCTAAGGAAGAGGCCGACGTATTCTGGAAGAAAGACGATCAGGTATATAAAACCGGCGAGCAGAACGTGAATGAAGAGGATTTTACCGATGCCGCAGGTGAATTGCATGTCATCTCCACCAAAAAGACGGTCTTCACCGAACAGGCGACCGGCGAGAAAATCCTGGTGGGGATCATCCGGGATATCACCGAGTTCAAACGGCTCGAAAAGGAGCTGGCGGGACGTCATGAGGAGATGCAGCGACTGGTCGAGGAGAAGACGGCGGCCTTGCAGCAGACCAACCTCGATCTGCGTCGGGAGATCGAAGAGCGAAAGCGCTCGGAGAAGCAATTGAGTGAAGAACGTGCCAAGCTGACCCAATCCTATCAGGAGCTCGAAAAGGCACAGAGCGATATCCGGGAGCTGGAACGCCGCACCACGGCGCTTGCCATGGCCGCGACCGCCAACCACGAGATCAATCAGCCGCTGATGGTCATTCGCGGGAATCTCGATATGATCCGGGTACATCTGGAAAAGGGTGCTCAAGAGGGCCCAGATCATCGCGATGTTTGCAGGGAACTGGAACCCCATCTCCAGAAGATCGAGGATTCGATGGAATCCATTACCGGTATCCTGGCGAAATTCCGCGATTCCGCCAATTTCCACATCGCCAATTTCGATGACGATTCGGACATGATCGTGTTCGACGACCGTAAGGATACCTGACCGCCAGGCTCAATCCGCCTTCACAGTGGGAATTTCCTTCCAGTTGGTCGTGAACCGTTGCGATAGCTTGTCCCGCTTCATCTGCCACGGCTTCCGAATCCCCTCCGACACGAACGACAGCGTGTGCATGCCGTAGCGCCTATTGACGTCATCCAGCGTGCGCATGAGCTTCTGCCTGCGGTCGTCGGTGAAGGCGGTCGAGAAGGCGTCCAACTGAAATTCACCCTCCGGACGAATCCCCGTCAGCATCACACCGGCCTTTTTGTACTTGTAGCCGGTGCGGTAAATCCTGCGCAGCAGCTTCTTTGCGATGGCGATGAGCTGGGGCGTGTCGGCGGTGGGCGGTTCGATGTTCCAGGAGGCGGCGTTGGCGTACTGCGGCTGTTCCTTGCGGAAGGGATTGGTGATGATGAAGACGGTCAGGCTGCTCACCACGCTGTGCTGCCGACGCAGCTTCACCGCGGCCCGTGCCGCGTAGGCAGCCACCGCCTCACAGATTTCCTCTTCGTCTTCCAGTGGCTTCCCGAACGAGCGCGAGGTCACGATTCCCTTCTTAGGATCGATCTCCGGCTCGACTTCGTAGCATGGGATGCCGCGCAGCTCGTGCACCATGCGCAATCCCACCACCGTCATGTTCGCGCGTGCCCACTTATCGGGTAGATCGCGCAGTTGACGTGCGTTATAGACACCCACTTTGTTCAGCTTGTCGCGGTATTTCCTGCCCACGCCCCAGACGTCGCCGATCTGGATGCTCTCGAGAATCCCGTCGATCTCCGGGTGGTCGGTGACGTTGAAGGCACCCCGGCACGCGCGGTTCTTCTTGGCGTAGCGGTTGGCGAGCTTGGCCAGCGTTTTGGACGGACCGATGCCCACCGATACCGGGATGCCCGTCCACTGCACCACGGTGTCGCGGATCGTTTTCGCGTACTCGTCCAGATCGACGTGCTCCATGCCGGTGAAGGTCAGGAACGCCTCGTCGATGGAATAGACCTCGATCTCGGGTGAGAACGTCTCCAGCGTCTCCATCACCCGGCGCGACATGTCCGCGTAGAGCGTGTAGTTGGACGAAAATGTATGGATGCGATGCCGCCGGATCAGGTGCCGCAGCTTGAAGACCGGCGACGCCATCGGCAGCCCGAGGTCCTTCACCTCCTGCGACCGCGCCACGATGCAGCCGTCGTTGTTCGACAGCACCACCACCGGTTTTTCGCGCAGTTGCGGCGCGAAAACACGCTCGCAGGATACATAGAAGCTATTACAGTCAACCAATGCGTAAATGTGCCTGATCATTTCGTGTTCTCCACCGAAGATGGTCTTTCTTCTTTCGCAAGCGAAAGAAGCTGTTACAATCAACCAGTGCGTAAATGTGCCTGCTCATCTCGTGTGCTCCTTGCTTGCATTCCAACTTCCGAATGTGCCGAGCGTAGCGAGGCTCTTCCGAATGTTGGAATGCCGAAATCCGGCTCACTCTCCAAACGAGTGGGCGAGAAGCGCCTCCCCCTTGGACCGCCGAGCTCCAGCTCGGCATCTCTTCCGGAACGCGGACGTCCTCGTCCGCATCTCTAATGGATTACCGAGCTCCTGTGAATTTGCTTGCAAATTCGAATCCCATAAACTCGGCATCTCTTCCGGAACGCAGACGTCCTCGTCCGCATCGCTCTCTCCTGTGATCCGTAGGTTTGAGGAACGTAAAGAGAATCCACATGTTTGCGCCTTCTTCAGGAAACGCCGCTGTTGAGGGGATTCGATTTGTCAGACTCCGTCTGAAAATCACAGGAGATCGGCGCCTACAGAGGGGAGAAAACGCGTGAACTTCGGGCGCGCCTCCTCCTTGGACCGCCGAGCTCCAGCTCGGCATCGTTAGTGCCTTAAATCTGTCGTCCCTGCGGGATTTCCTACCCATCAGGTTTGATTTCGTTCACCTCGGCGCGAGTGTTGCATATGTGGGACGAATTGTCAAGAAAAAGTTGCAAATATGGAACACATGCGAAAAATACATGCCTGCCGATGATTTACACCATGGGTAAACACGTGGGATATGCGTTACATCTTGATGATGACGGCGGTCAGCGGATCGAGCACGATTTTGCTGTTCGACTCGAATGTATAGCCCTTCGGTTTTTTGACTTCCGTTGTGCCGGCTTCGTCCTGATCGACGATTACGGTGCCTTTCTTCAGGTCGATGCCGCAACCGAATTCGCGCGCACGGCTGTCGCAGTTGACGATCACGTGGTAATCGGTGCCGTCGGTGGCGGTGCAGGTGTAGGCGATGAGCAGGTCGTTGGGCTTGATGTTGCCGCTCTGGATACGCTTGACGTTGGACCTGACGAGGTCGGCGTCACCGAGCCTGAATGCGTCGGTGGAGCGCCTGAGCTCTATGAGACCGCGCGTGTATTCCATGGTTGTCCGGTGCATGCCCGGTTTCTCGACCTTGTCCCAGTCAAATTTATTGATGATGTCGGAGGAGTCGTAGGAGTTATCGACGAACCACGAGTGGTGAAACCCCGGGACGTTGGTGGCGCTGGAGGGTGGCGTCGTGTCCGCGAGCCACTGCTTGGTGCGTCCGTACTCCTGACCGGCGTGCAGGAAGGCGATGCCCTGGCTGGTGAGGATGAGGGTGTTTCCGAGCCGAATGCGGAGCTGGATGTCGAATTCGTTTTGCAGGATGGCGGGATCCTTACGGATGGATTGTGCGATAACGTCGTGCAGGGTGAGGTTGTCGTGCGCGGCGATGTACTGGACGACGTCGCCGGGCTCGTCGGCGGTGCTGTTGCCTGGACGTCCGCAGATATTGTTGAAGATGACGTCGATGCTGCGCGCGCCTCCGGTGATGAATCGCGGCTGTCCTTCGCTGCCGAAGCCGGACTTGAGTTCGTTGCGTATCTCGTCCGAGAAGCAGGCTGCGGCGTTGGTCTGGTTCATCCAGTCCTGATCGGCGGGAGTTCGGGGATCGCCGTCGTCGCCGGTGTAGGTTCGCCAGCCCTCGCCGATGTAGATGATGTTCGGGTTGAGCGCTTTGGACTGGTCGTAAGCCATCTGGACGGTCTCGGCGTCGAGGTCGCCCATGAGATCGTAGCGAAAGCCATCGACCTTGTACTCGCGAACCCAGTGCAGGATTGAGTCGAGGACGAGCTTGCGGGTCATGGCGTGGGTGGTGCCCGGTCGTCCGCCGCCGTAGCTCGATTTGGGGTTGCCCTGCGCGTCCATGAAGTGGTAGTATCCCGGCACGATGTCTTCGAGGATAGACATGCGCGCGGTGTGGTTATAGACGCAGTCGAGGATTACGCCCATACCGCGTTCGTGGATGGCGTCGATGAGCGTCTTGAGCTCCTCGATGCGCAATTCGGGATCGGTCGGGTCGCATGAGTACATACCCTCGGGCGAGAAGTAGTTATGCGGGTCGTAGCCCCAGTTATAGTTGTTGCCCTGCGTGGAATATTCGTTTTCGCGGATGCCGTTGATGGTTTCATTGCCGAAGTAATAGCTCATCACAGGCAGGAGCTGGACGTGGGTGACACCGAGCTGTTCGAGGTAGTCGAGTTTCTCGATGAACGCCTTGTAGGTTCCGAACTGCGCCTCGGTCTGGATGTCGGGGTCCGAGGTGAAATCGCGCACGTGGACTTCCCAGATGATGGCGTCCTCGCGTTTGGTGTAGCCCGGGATATCGGCGTAGGAGAGTTTGGGACCGATCGCTTCGGTGTTGACGACCGCGCCCTTGCCGATCGGATCGCTACCGTCGTTGGCCGCCATCGATTTCGCGTAGGGATCGAGGACGACTTTCTCTTCGTTGCCGTTGACCACGCTGTAGTTGTAGAGCTCTCTGCGGATGTCCCTCGCGATGAACGCCTGCCAGACGCCCTTCTCGATGCGTGTCATCGCGGTTTTTTCGTAGGGCTCGGTGTCGCTGCCGTTCTTGTAGAGGTTGAGGGTGACCCTGGAGGCGAGCGGTGCCCAGAGCTTGAAGGCGGTCAGTTCCGGCGAGTAGAAGCAGCCGAGGTCGCCGTCGTAGGTGTAGAGGCCGTCGATGCTCTGCCAGCTAACGGAGGTACCGGTGCTCATGTCGCCGCTTTCAATGATGTACGATGTGGCGATGTCGAGGCTTTCGGCGGTCGTGATCCGATAGACGTTGTCGGACGCCTCTTCGATCTTCTCGACTTTGAGAGATTTGCCGTCCGAGGTCACGCTGATCGGATGGTCGTTCGGCATCCTGAATTCGACTTCGATCTGGCTTTCACCCGTCAGGATGGCGCGGATGATCTTGTTTCCCATGTTCTTTTTTGCTTCTTCGATTGTTGTATAGGTGGTTCCGTCTTCGGTGATGCTCCAGGCTTCCTTGTTCCGCGCCGGACTGGGCCAGAAACGGTCGCCGTCCGGGTCTTTCGCGTCGCCGTTGTGGATGATGTACTTGATACTTCCGGCGCCCCTGTAGGGGATATCCCAATAGACGCCGGTGTCGGAAGTGCCGGATGGCTCGAGCGGATTCGTCCACTGCATTTCGCTGCCGTCATAGCCGGTTCCCCAGACGTGCAGACCCCAGCCGGCGTAGTTGCCGTCGAAGCGGAAATAGTGCAGCTTCAGGGTCTCGGGCTTCAGGTTTTCATCGGATATGGCGCCGACAAAATTCTCCTCGGCTTCCGTGCGCGTCGGATAGGTCATGGGATCGTCGGTGACGGCCCAGGCCTCGCGGTTTTTCGTGGGATCGGGAAAGACGCGGTCGCCGTCGGGATCCTTCGCATCGCCCTTGTGGATGATGAAGTTGATGGTCCCGGTGCCGTTCCACGGGATGTTCCAGAAGACGCCGTAGTCGTCTGTGCCTGCTTGCAACATGGGCTTGGTCCAGTCAACGGGCTGGCCGAAATACCCGTCGCCCCAGACGTGCAGTCCCCAGCCGTCGTAATCGCCATCGTAGCGGTGATAATGCAGCTTCAGGGTCTCTTCCGCGGCGAGGAAAGAGCCGCAGACAAATACAAAGCAGATGATCGCGAGTGCTCGTTTATTCATAACAACCTCTTCTTGGCATATTCTGATAGATCATTTTAGCAATCCTCGAAAAATAGATCAAGAAAAATCGAAAGCTCGCTGCTTGACGCGAATTGCCCGATCGTTTATCGTCGTATCGCCACCAAAGAAAGGAGTGTGCCGATGAAAATCACGATTTGCTACGACAATACCACCAGGCATGATCACTTGCTCACCGACTGGGGTTTTTCCTGCGTTGTCGAGGTTCACGGCAGGAAGATTCTGTTCGACACCGGCGGCAACGGCAGGATTTTACTGGAAAACCTCCGGCGCATGCACATCGATCCAGCGTCCTTCGACGATATCTTCATCTCGCACCCCGATTTCGACCACATCGGCGGGTTGTCGCATGTGTTGAACGAGAATACGACCGCGATCGTGCATAATCCGAAGTCGTTCCGCGGCGTGCGCTACGGGAACGAGGTCCGTTATTACGGCGAGCCGTCCACGATCTACGAGAACATCCTGACCACTGGCGAGCTGGGCAATCGGGAGCAGTCGATGGTCGTCGTCGAGGGAGAACTGGCGATGGTTGTCATCGGGTGCGGTCACCCGGGATTGCGCCTGATCCTGGAGACGGCGCGGAAGTTGACGGACGCGAAGCGGATGATGGTTGTCGGTGGGCTGCACGATTTCGACGACTTCGATGCGATCGAAAAGCTTGAAAGGATATGCCCGACGCATTGCACGCGACACGCGGAGGAAATCCGGAGCCGTTACCCTGCAAAGTATATGGAGGGTGGTGTCGGCACGGTGATCGAGTTCTAACCGCTGAGGATTTCTCTGATTTTGAGCGCGATATCCTTGATGGTGAACGGCTTGGATATGAAATGGATACCCGCGTCGAGGACACCGTGGTGCGAGATGACGTTCGACGTGTAGCCGGACATGAACAGGCAGTTCAGATCGGGCGTTTTCTCGCGAAGGATATCCCATAATTCTCTGCCGCTCATGCTGGGCATGATGACGTCCGTAAGCAGGAGGTCCGGCATCTGTTCAGGATTGTACGCCTCGACCGCCTTCTCCGGATATCTGAATGCCTGGACTCTGTAGCCGAGTTTTTCTAGCTGGCGCTGCGTCAGAATGAGGAGCTGCTCGGAGTCTTCGACCAGCATGATCGTCTCGACACCCTTTGGCGGCGTGATTTTCATTACGGACTCTTCGGTAAAATCTTTTCCCATAAATGCGGGAAGATATACACGGAACGTCGTTCCCCGATCCACTTCGCTATAGACGCTGATGTTTCCACGATTCTGTTTTACGATGCCGTAGATCGTCGCCAGACCGAGCCCCGTGCCCTTGCCCATCTCCTTCGTCGTGAAGAACGGCTCGAATATCTTGTCGATATTTTCCTTCTTGATGCCCTCGCCGGTATCGCTGACGCTAAGCACGACGTAATTTCCCTCTTCGAGCTCGAATCGTTCCAGTTTTTCTTTCATGTCCAGGTGAAGCATCATGGTTTCGATAACGATGGTTCCGTTTCCCTTGATCGCATCGCTCGCGTTGATGGTGAGATTCATCAGAATCTGGTTGATCTGTGTCGGGTCCATTCGGAGAGAAAGGATATCGGCCCCGGGCTTCCAGTCAAGCTCGATGTTCTCGCTGATCAACCGTCTCAGCATCTTGAGCATCTCGTGGATCATCTTGTTGATATCGATGGTCTTGAGTTCGATGGTCTGCTTGCGGGAGAATGCTAGGAGCTGATAGGTGAGATCGGCCGAACGTCTGGCGGCTTTCTTGATCTCGAGCAGGAATTCTCTCTGCTCATCTTCAAGCGAGAACTCTTCGAGTAGAATGTCCGAATATCCGAGGATGGATTGCAACATGTTGTTGAAGTCGTGCGCCACGCCGCCGGCGAGTCTCCCGATCGCTTCCAGTTTTCGTCCTTGCTGGAGCTGCTGCTCCAGAGCTTTCTTCTGCTTGATGTTTCGCATCATGTTGAGTGCGTAGGAGACATCGTTCGCAAGCTCTTCGATCAGGCCTTCTTCCTCCTTGTCTGCGATGATATCGATTTCCATGATCACGTGCAGGATACCGAAGACGTCGCTGTTGTGCTCCAGCTTCATTACGAAGGATTGAGATCCACTGTATTCGGGAATCAGAGGGCACGTCGGGCAGCTATGAGTTTCTCCCGCGATGCAATAGTATTCTCCATCTTTCAAGGCATTTTGGTAGCACACTGGCATGACATTCTTCTCAAAAACGGATTCCATCAGACTCCGTGGTTGCTCCTGCCCGGCAGTGAACCATTGATTGGGTTTCAAGTCTTCATCGATGAGGACGATGATCGCGTTGCGGTAGCTCTGATTCTGGACAAGAATATCGCACGCGCATTTTATCAGGACATCCTCGTGGGTTTCATGCACGATCAACTGGTTGACGTCCCGGATGGATCGGAGCACGCGGTTGAGGTGATCGACCCGGAGTTCGGCTTGTTTACGGTTCGTGATATTCGATGTGAGGATCACGAGACCTTTTTCGGTGGGCTGGACACTGAAAAGGAACCACTCCCTGGTCTGGTCGGGATAAACGAATTCATATTCGAAATGGTCGGGCGCATCGTTTTCGATACACTGCTGGAATCGCTGGAAGAGGTCGGTTGCCTCGATTCCTGGATACATCTCGAAAACAGTCTTGCCGAGGTATTCTTCCGGTGGGTGTTTTCCGTATTCGGCAGCCTTCGGATTGATATAGGTATATTTCCAATCGTGATCGAGTATCTGGAATCCTTCGATAAGCGAGTCGATGGCCCGTTTGTATTCCGTCCTTTCCCGAAGAAGCTCATCCTGGATTTCGATTTGGTGGGCAAGTGATTCGTTTCGCTGCTTGCGCCATAGAAGCTCGATGATGAAAAACGTGGACAACAAAATGATGATCTGCGCGGTCAGGAGCAGCCAGAGTCTTTGACGGAGCGGCTGGAACACTTCACTGGTCTCGATCTCTGCCAGGACGAACCATGGGGTACCGGGAACCTCCTGAAACATCGCCTTCACTTCTTTCCCTTCGCAGTTGAGTCCGTTTAGAATACCCTGCTGACCCTCAATGATCATATGAGCGATATGTGCCGGGTTTCCACAATGGAGTTCCTGGCACATGTAGTGATCGGAATCGGTCCGGCCGATCATTCTGAATTGCCCTTTCCGGATTCTTAATAGCTGGATATTGCTGGTACTGTATGGATTGGGCCACTTTTCAAAATCGGGGAGCAGGTTCTGTGCCGGGTTGATCACCATGCAGAGTGTTCCCAGCGGCCGGCCAGTACGGTTTGAATAGATAGGGCTTAGCACGGCCAGCTCGAGTACGCCGTCCGAATTTTTATAGAAATCGACAAACACGACCCTGTTCTCGCGCATAGCCGTTTCGGCGTTCTCGATGATCTGCGCCGGAACTTCGTGATTATGCTCGGGCGCGTCCTGGACAAACTTGAATTCCTGGTCAATTAGATAGACATGGTCGTAAAAGTGTGCCTTCTGCTCAATCTGCATCCGTCTTTTCAGCGCTTCTTTTTGCTTTGGATTGTCTCGATCATTCAATACGGATTCCACGAGCCTTGCAAAATTCTCGTTCTTGTGATAGACCGAGGCGTCACCGATCCGCTCACCTTGCCAGCTTATCAACTGGCTGGCTTTCAAGTCGGTTATGGATATCAGTTGTTCACGGATATCCGACGAAAGAAACTGGCGGTAGCTCTTGAGTGAGGCGTGGCTGATAAACGAGAACGAAACGGTGACGACAATGAAAGTAATCACCAATACGAGGGCATGCTTTTTCTGAAAGATGGATACGATGCTCCCGCTTTTTTTGGCGCGGACCCAGGCCGGAAGAAACAGACTGCATCCGATCAGGATAAAAGCGATCGACGTTGTCAGTGTCGGCAGGAGAAATCCACTCTCGGGGATAACGGGGTCTCCGAGCATATAGACGACCATGAGTATCAAGCCGGTGAATGTCGTGATGAAGGAAGTCGCCATGGCGATCAGGATATACGGTTTGCGATCAATGAGATTGCCGAGAACGGCTATGCTGATCAGGATGAAACACACGGCCGCGAGAGGTGGAATATGAGACATTTCCGCAGAAGATACTCCTAAACCAATATATTCGAATTCGGTCGCGATCCCCTGCGACGATACGATAAATAGCGTGATCGAAAGCAGGAGCACAACGCAGGTAAAGGTGGTCAGGATCAGACGAAGAATTCCCGTATTCATCCGGGTGGTCGTCAGAACGGTGAGTATTCCCAGGATCAAAAACAACTCGGCTGTACTTGGCGCGACGGCATCCGATCCGGGGAGAATCGTTTTCAATAGGTTGATATCGCTGATCCACCCAATGAGAACCAGCAGCCCGATGATAATCGTCAGAATTGCCAGAGCTCGACTAACGTGATTCAATATTCCGACTTGAGGATCATCGTGAACGCTCTCTTCACGCACTTTCGTTTTCATACGTCCTCGTTAACTAAGCAACATATTTGTGTCGGGTTTGGCAGTTTTGGCCTCGCGACTTATACACAATGAAGAATAGCAGGAAAATAACGCACGTGTCAATATTAATCTTCAGATTTGTGGATGTTGTTCATTTTGATGTGGGGAAAATGGTGGGCCCAAGAGGAGTCGAACCTCTGACCGCCCGGTTATGAGCCGGGAGCTCTACCAACTGAGCTATAGGCCCCTTAAAAGTCTGAAGAGTATCCTTTTTATGTGCTCGATCCGTGTCAAGCACAAAAACGCCGCCGATGCTCATTGGATACGATAACAACGGCGGCAAACGATAGACTATTTAATGTTGAAATTCTCGTACAGCTCCATGAGCGCGGTGCTGCGCGTGGGGTGTCTCAATTTCTTGAGCGCCTTGTCCTCGATCTGGCGGATACGCTCGCGGGTGACGTTGAAGATGTTTCCAACCTCTTCCAGCGTGCGGTGGTAGCCGTCGTCAATGCCGAAGCGCAACCGGATGACGCGTTCTTCGCGCGTTGTGAGCGTGCTGAGCACGTCGTCAACCTGTTTCTTGAGCAGCGTCCGCTCAGCCATGCGTTCGGGCGAGATGGTCGATTTATCCTCGATGAAGTCGCCCAGCAGGCTGTCCTCGCTGTCGTTGCCGATGGGCTTGTCGAGCGAGACGGGTTCTTTGCTGATTGACAGCACGCTCTTGACCTTGTCAACCGGCAGGTCCAGCGCGTCGGCCAGCTCTTCCGGATAGGGATCGCGTCCGAGCTTCTGCACCAGCCTGCGGCTCATCCTGTTGACCTTGTTGATTGACTCGATCATGTGGACGGGCACGCGGATGGTCCTCGCCTGGTCGGCGATGGCGCGCGTGATGGCCTGGCGAATCCACCAGGTGGCGTAGGTGCTGAATTTATACCCTTTCTTGTAATCGTACTTGTCAACCGCCTTCATGAGACCGGTGTTGCCTTCCTGGATCAGGTCGAGGAAGTCCAGCCCGCGGTTGTTGTAGCGCTTGGCGATGCTGATGACCAGACGAACGTTCGCCTCGATCATCTCGTTCTTGGCGCCGTCCTTCATCTTCTCGCCGCGCTCGATCTCCTTCATGAGGAAGATCATCTCTTCGCCGCCCATGCGGGTCTCGATCTCGACGCGACGGATTTTCCTGCGCGCGTTTTTAATCTTGCGAAGCGTCTCGACAAACACGGTCGGATCGATGTTGGTCTCTTTCTGCACCTCTTCGAAGTCTTCGTCCGACTTCTTGGCGCGACGTCCGTAGGAGCAGATTTCTTCCAGCGAGTAGCGCTTGATACGCGAGAGCTTGCCGATGGTGCGCTTGCTCTCCTTGATGCGATCGACCAGGCTCTTGATGCGATAGACCAGACGCTTGACGAACTTGTCGTTGAACGGGATGGGCGCGAAGATTTCGATGAGAACCTTCCGCTTCTCGTCGATGGTCTCCTGCAATTGCTGGTCCGCGATATTGCCGAGATCGTCGAACTCGGCGGTATCGAGCATGGCGCCGATTTCGTCGTAGATCGGTTCCGATTTCTTGATCGCCTCGGAGAACATTTTGATCAGTTGTTCATCCTGCGATTTGTCGATATAGCTTCCGAAATCGATGCGGAATAGCTGGTCGATCCGGATGCGTTTCTCCTTGAACCGGTGCAGGAAGTTGTACATTTCGCGCAACGAGCTTCCCGACATGAAGACGTAGCGGTTGATCCACTTCTGACCGCTCTCGATCTTCTTGGCGATACGTATCTCGCCTTCGCGGTCCAGCAGCGGAACACGTCCCATCTCCTTCAGGTACATGCGGACGGGATCGTCGTAGTACCGTCGGTTCTTGAACTTCTTGGTCTGCTGTTTTTTTACTGCCAGCGTCTTTTTCGAAACCTTGCGCTGGGTTTCATCGATAATCTCGATCCCCTCACTGGACAGGTCCGTGATCAGGTCGTCGATCTTGTCGAGAAACAACGGGCTGTTCGGCAGAATATCGTTAATCTGCTTGAACGTGAGATAGCTGTTTTTCTTGCCCAGGTCAATCAGCTTCTGGAGGCAATCATTGTAACTTCGCATGAACACTCCGTAGAATCCATGTTCTAATCAAAAGGTGTTCTGAAAACGACACCTTTTCCAAGTTGTCGAATTCGATTTTTAATCTTTTCTTTTTTTTGTATAAGCTCATTATTGTCAATATCTTTCGAAATTTTTTCCTCAAGGGATTTTAATTCACGCATGTATTTGCGCGTAAGAAGTTGTGCGGTAATCTCTTCGACGGGTACGTCGGGTGTTTCCTCCATCATCATCTCGGAAAGCATATTGCGAATTTCTTCTTTATCAATCATTTCGAATATCGATTCCGTCTTCTTCATTTCAATCACGCATGTACACAGTTTATCAAATATATAACGATACTCATACGTGAAAAAGTAATCGGGATCAACCTCTTCGCAAACTTTTTCGCAAAGATCGTGTTCGGATAGCATCATTTTCAGCAAGACCCGCTCTTCCGAGTAGCGCCTCAGGTCGGGTCCTTCGGCTGCTGTTTGCTCTCTTTTCGGACGGTTCGAACGTATCCGGGACATCAAGGCACCGGTCGTGATTCCGAACACCTCGCCGAAGTCGCGCGCCTGGAGTTCTCTCGCCACCGGGTCTTCGATGTTTCCCAGCACTTCGATCAGGAGGTCGATCTTCTCGCGCTCTTCCATGCCGAGCGATTGGTTGTCCTTCAGGAAGCTGGACATCGGTACCGCATCTTCGACGATCTTTGTCAGTTCTTCGACGTCATGATGGATCAGGAATGTGTCGGGGTCTTCGTCGTCCGGCAGCGATGCGATTCGGGCGGAGAATCCCCGTTTGTGGATTTCTACGGCAGCGCGAAGCGAGGCCTTGCGTCCGGCTTTGTCTCCGTCGTAGAGCATGACGAAATGGCCAGTATATCTTCCCGCCAGCGATATCTGCTTTTCGGTCAGAGCGGTACCGAGCGATGCCGCCGCGTTAGGCACGCCGCAGGACGCCATTCGGAGGAAGTCGGTATAACCCTCACAGAGGATGATCTGCTTCTTCTTGGAGGCGTCGTAGCGCGTCTGGTAGAGTCCGAAGAGCTCGTCGCCCTTGGTATAGAGGTCGGTCTCGGGCGAATTGATGTACTTGGCGTTGCTCGGGTCTCCGGGCATCACCCTGCCGCCGAAGGCGACCACCTTTCCGAGGATGTTGTGGATGGGGAAGATGATTCGGTTGCGAAAGTAGTCGAAGTGCTCCCCGCGTTGCGATGCGGCGAAAAGACCGCTGGCGCGGAGCAGTTTGGTATCGAATTTACGGCGCAGAAGGTGGTCTTTGAGTGCGTTGAAGCTGTTGGGCGCCAGTCCGATTTCGTACTTCTCGATGATTTCGTCGGTCAGGCCGCGTTCCTTGAGATAGCCACGCGCGATCTCGCCGTGCTCCTTCATGTGGCTGACGAAGAAGTCCAGCGCCTGCCGGTAGATTTGCAGGAGCAGGTCGCGCTTGCTGGGTTCGTCCGACGGTTGATGGGAATCTTCGATCTGGATGCCGACGCGCTGCGCCAGTCGCTTGACCGCTTCGATGAAATTGACCTTTTCGTACTCCTGGATAAAGGTGAAGACGTTGCCGCCGCGACCGCAGCCGAAGCACTTGTATATCTGCTTCTTCTCGTTGACGTTGAAGGACGCGGTCTTCTCTTCGTGAAAGGGACACCGGGCCTTGAAATTGCTCCCTGCCCGTTTGAGCGGAATGTAGCTTCCGATCACCTCAACGATGTTGTTGCGTTCACGAATCTCGTCGATCAATGCCGGATCGATCAATCTTCCTCCAGGAATTTCAATTGAAACTCACGACCGTCACGCCGTCTCCACCCGCTTCGGGCGGCGGCGAGTAAAATTCGGTCACCTTTTTGTTACGGCGCAGGTATTGCCGCACTTTCGAGCGGAGCGCGCCGGTTCCTTTTCCGTGCACGATGCGGACTTTGTTCAGCCCGTTCATCATGGCGTTGTCTAAAAATTCCTCGATCAGGGGTAGCGCTTCGTCGAAGGTCAGACCCAACAGCATCAGCTCGATCGAGGCGCGTTTCGCACCTGGCGCATCGACGGATATCCCGCTGGAAACCTTCTTCTCCGGCTTCTTCTGCATCTCGAAGAGGTTGGACGCCTTGGTCGTGTAGAAGAACCCGTTCACGTTCACCTTGATCTCACGATTGGTGATCTCCGTGATCATACCGCGCGAATCGAAGTCTTTGACCCATACCTCCATGCCGATCTGCGGCGTTGTCAGCGGTTTACCTTTGACTTCGATCAGTCCGGACTCCTCCTTCACCAGGTCGGCCTGCATCTTGTCCGCCTGCTTGATCGTCTGTTGCACCAGTTTCTTGCGTTTACCGACGTCCGTCTTCTTCAGTCCGTCCATCTCGTTCTGAAGCTCCTTCTGGAACCGGATCAGGTAGTCCCTGGCTTCACGAATGGAACGCTTCTTGATCTCTTTCGTTTCTTGCTCGATTTGGGCGTTCTTGGCTTCGTACTCGTCGATCTTCTTCTGCAAGAGGCTGTTGTGTAACTGAGACTGATAATTCTGCCGCGCGAGTTCCTTCTTCTCGTGGTTCATTTTAACCAGTAGTTCGGTCAGCTCCACGTTTTGCTTCCCGGTCAGTTCCCGTGCGCGCTCGATCAGGTTTCCAGCCATTCCGAGCGAGGAAGCGACCTCGATGGCAAAGCTGTTGCCGGGCAGACCGAGCTTGAAGCGATAGGTCGGAACGTGCTTGTCGGGATCGAAGTGCATGGCGGCGTTACGGCACCTTTCCGATTGCTCCGCGTGAATCTTGATCGACGTATAGTGGGTGGTGATCACGCAGAGTGAGTCGCGTCTCTCCAGCTCCTCAAGGATCGCCTGTGCCAGTGCGGAACCCTGCTCGGGGTCCGTCGCCGCGCCGATCTCGTCGATGAGGATCAGGCTGCGGCCGGTGGCGTTGTCCGTCATTTCGGTGATTCGGCGGATGTGCGAGGAGAAGGTGCTGAGCGCGTTTTCCAGCGACTGGTCGTCGCCGATATCTGCGAAAACATGGTCGAACAGGCCGATGCTCGATTCGCGGTCGGCGGGAATGGGCAGGCCCGAAAGCGCCATCAGGGACAGGAGCCCCGCGCTCTTGAGCGTGACCGTCTTGCCGCCCGTGTTGGGACCCGATATCACCAGAATACGGTAGTTCTCGCCCAGGTCGAGATCGAAGGGGATCACTTTACGGATGTCGCCCAGATTGCAGATCAGAAGCGGGTGCCGCGCCTTTATCAGGTGCAGGGTCGCCTCCTCGGTGATGCGGGGTGTGTGGGCGTCGATTGTTCTCGAAAACTGCGCGATCGCGTAAAACATGTCGAGTCGGATAAGGGTGTGCATGTCCTTCAGCAGCATGTCCTTATATGCGCGGATGTGATCGGTGAATTCCACCAGGATGCGGTAGATTTCTTCCTTCTCGTCGTCTTCGAGTGTGATCAGCTCGTTGTTGAACTGCACGACCGGCGCCGGCTCCATGAAAACGGTCGATTTGCTGGATGAACGTCCGTGCAGAAGCCCGTCGATCGCGCCGGCGGATGCCTCGCGCACCGGGATGACGTAGCGGTTGTCGCGCAGGGTGACGAACGAATCGCTGAGGTGGCTCGCCTTGGAGGAGATGAACTTTTGCAGCTTTTCCTGGATGGTGCCGCGAACCTGACGTTTGCGTTTGCGGATGCGCCGGAGCTCGGGAGAAGCGCTGTCGAGAATCTCGCCTTCGGGGTCGAAAATCTGTCGGAACTTGACGAGGATTTCAGGCAGCGGCATGAGCGATTGCAGGTCGTCGTAGAACGCGGGATAATCGTCGCGGTTCATCTCTTTGCTGTTTTCGATCAGGGTTTGCGCGGTCTCTATGTTGTCGCAGAGCTGCTTGAACTCCTCGAAGTTGTAACTCCGGTGCGGATAATCGACCAGGAGCTCGGTCACATCGGTGACGTGGTCGAAATCGACAATGCCGCAATCAATCAGCGCTTGCTGCACTTGCGCGGTGTAGTCGAGTCGTTTTCGGATCAGCTTGATATCCTGCATCGGCTCGATCTCGCGTGCCTTTTCCATGCCGGGCTCCGAACCGCAGAGCCGGACGATTCTTTCGATGATCTTGTGAAATTCGAGTTGGTGGAGCATGTTCATAAAAGTATCCGGGTGTAAATGTCGGTTTCAGGCAGAGAAGGGAGATGCCCGCCGATGATCTGACGCACCTCGCGCGAAAAGACGCTCACGGCTTGCAGTATCCGCGAGCCGGATTCGAGTTCGAGCAGGAAATCCTGGACCGGTGTCGCCCACAGTACGATGTAGAGTATGCACAGCATGAAGAACCCGACCGACAGCCCGAGCAGGAATCCCAGGAGTCGATTGAGGAATTGCAGCGTCAGCAGGTCGAGAATCTTATCCAGCAGGATGATGGCGATTCGCGTGAGGATGATGACGGACAGAAAGATCGTGACATAGCCGATGATCGCGGATGCCAGCGGGTTGAGGTCGAAGTGCTTCAGCAGTAGCGATTGCAGGATGGGTGCATAGCGCATCATCAGGATCAGTGCGGCGAAGAATCCCACGAAATGGACAACGGACGCGATGAAACCTTTGCGAAGTCCGTGGATTCCGACGACGACGAGGATGATGAGGAGAATGATATCGATCATGCTACACCATGCTTTTTGTGTTTGATACAAAGAAAAAAAGAAGGGAGTATAAAGACTCCCTTCAACGTTAAAACGTAACGAGCGAGATCAGGAATTCAGCTTCTCGCGTACGATGACACTAACCAGCTTGCCATCCGCGCGGGTTCCGGTTTTCTCCAGAACGGCTTTCATCATCCTGCCCATGTCCTTCATGCCTTCGGGTTTCTCGGCCTCGAACACGTCTTCGACGATGCTCTCGACCTCTTCCCGCGTCAGATTGCGGGGCAGGTATTCCTGAATGATGGATATCTCTTGTCGCCCGTTCTCGACCAGGTCCTGACGACCGCCCTTATCGAACATCTCGATCGCCTGCTCACGTGCCTTGACGGCCTTGTGCAAGACCAGGAGCGATTCTTCGTCGTCGAGCTTTTCGACCATCAATTCGATCTTCCGATTCATCAGATCGGTCTTGATGGAGCGCAACACCAGAAGACGCGCCTTGTCTCTGGCGAGCATGGCCTTCTTGATGTCCTGGGCTATTCTGTCGAGCATCAGGAGTAACGAGCCTTTTTGCGCAGAGCTTTCAGAAGTTTCCTGCGGGCTGCGTTGAGTTTGCGTTTCCGTTTATCACTCGGTTTTTCATAAACCTGGTGCTTTTTGATTTCAGACAGTATCGAAGCCTTCTCGCATTTCTTTTTGAACTTCTTGAGCATCACTTCAAAGGGTTCACCTTCGCGATGATATACTGTAGGCACAGACATCACCTCCTTTCTGGTCCAAATTTTTATAGCATTTCAAGATCGAAAACCGGTGTTTTCGTGTCAAGCGAAATCTGGTTGAATCTATTTACTTTGACCGAATACCTTTGGGTACGTCAGCCTCGCCATCTTGAGGATGTCTGCTCGATTCCTGTCCATGAATACTCCGGTGGTAAGGGTATAGCAAGTGTTCCAGCAACCTTTGCACTGACGGAAATCACGCAGCTTGCGCCACCATTTCGCCGAGGTGAAAATCTCCTCCGGCGTGTTTTCGAGGATATTGCCGACACTTCCGCCGATGCACACCTCGACATCGCCGTCGGGATTGATAAAGAACTTGCTGCCGAACGAGGGGAGTTCGAGATAGGGACAGCGTTTGGTGAAATTACCCTGCATGTAGCCGGCAAAGCCGTCGAACAGCCAGTTCGGAGTGAATACATTGGGATGGTTCTTCGCCAGTTCGATGGCTTCCTCCAACTCGCGATTCATTGTGAGTTTGAGGTCGTCATGTTCGCTTTGCCGAATGGATGCCCAGCGATAGAGGTCAATGTTGGCCTTCCAGTTGAGCTCTTTCACCAGATCGAGGATTCGCGGTAGTTCCTGCAGGTTCTTCGCGTTGAGTGTGATGTTCACGCCTGTTTGAACGGGATTCCGCAGCTTACGGTTTTCCCTGTCCAGCTTGCGCATATTGCGCTCGACCGTCTCGGCAACGTTCGAAGCGCCTCTCAGCTCATCGACGAGTTTTCCGTATCCGTCGAACGAGCAGGAGATGGATAATCGGTGTCTCAGCGCGGTATCGATTACATTATCAATCAGGTTTTCGGGTCCATAAAGGGTCGTGAGCAGATGCACCCGCAAGAACCGGAAGCTTTTCGCCAGTCGGGCGCATTCATCGAGCTGCGGATGCAGCATGGGATCACCCCCGGAGAATGTGACTCCATGCGTGCCCTGGCGCGATAACTTGTGGAGGATAATATCCAGATCATCCAGGCGCATGTAGGGATTTCTTGTTTGGATATTCGGCGCGGCGCATTGTCGGCAGCTCTGGGTGCAACGATAGGTCAGCAGGATGCTGGTCTGCGTCATCGAGGGTCGTTTCGTGTACATATTGATAAGATTACAAACGAGACGTTCAACAGGAAGCGTAACTCTCATAAATTTCTCCTTGAAATCGCATAACTTCCTGTGTATATATCTTCGTCAAGCCAAAAAGGAACATCGCGCAGCAAAACCAGATGTTTACGATCGGGCCCGTGCTGTCGAACTCCCTAGGTACACAGACGTCCACTTTGCAAACCAACTTCTGAATGTCCGAGCTTGCGAGGTCTTCCGAATGTTGGTTCTCTTTATCAGAAGCAGGATTGGCAGGATTAGGGAAATGATCGGGATGGGGAGGCTCGCTCGGAGATCGAGCGCTACAGGATGAAAGGATGCTCGCCTTTGAAGATTCGAATTTGCATGCAAATTCACAGAGGTCGAGCGCTCACCTGGGTACACAGACGTTCACTCTGCAAACCAACTTCTGAATGTCCGAGCCTGCGAGGTCTTCCGAATGTTGGTTTTCTTTATCAGAAGCAGGATTGGCAGGATTAGGGAAATGATCGGGATGGGGAGGCTCGCTCGGAGATCGAGCGCTACAGGATGAAAGGATGCTCGCCTTTGAAGATTCGAATTTGCATGCAAATTCACAGAGGTCGAGCGCTCACCTGGGTACACAGACGTTCACTCTGCAAACCAACTTCTGAATGTCCGAGCTTGCGAGGTCTTCCGAATGTTGGTTTTCTTTATCAGAAGCAGGATTGGCAGGATTAGGGAAATGATCGGGATGGGGAGGCTCGCTCGGAGGTCGAGCGCTACAGGATGAACGGATGCTCGCCTTTGAAGATTCGAATTTGCATGCAAATTCACAGAGGTCGAGCGCTCACCTGGGTACACAGACGTCCACTTTGCAAACCAACTTCTGAATGTCCGAGCCTGCGAGGTCTTCCGAATGTTGGTTCTCTTTATCAGAAGCAGGATTGGCAGGATTAGGGAAATGATCGGGATGGGGAGGCTCGCTCGGGGGTCGAGCGCTACAGATCGAGACACCTCAATCGGCATAGCTCAGTCCGTAGAACATATTGTAGGCTGCTATTCCTGACCCATTGATGCCACGTTTATCTACGTAGAACCATCCGGCGACGTTGGCCGTTCTGATTTTACACCATCTTTTGTCGTCGGTTGCGATAATTTCGACGACCTGGAGCGGCTTGAGGATCGTGGTCGGGCTTTCCGTATCCCGATCCCGATAGACGGTCAACGCCTGCTTCAGGAACAGGCTATGATGCGCGCTATAGATGTTGTCCTCGATGGTCTTCAGGTGGTGGTCTTCATCCAGAATGTACAGCTTTTCGAAGAACCAGGTTTCGAGGATACTGCCCCTTGAAATTACGCGCAGATTCCTATGACCGTCAAAGCCAATCCCATCGTTATACAGACTGTATGTCTGACCGATAATCTCAACAGCATCGTTTCGATAGATGAAGAAGTCGGAGCTCGGGTCATCGCTTGGCCCGAGCGCGCTGACGACAACTTCCTTTATTCCGTCGTTGATATCGATGTCAACGATGGCGAATGAATCGACCAGACATTCTGCACGTCCATGATATGTCGAGCCGTTTATCGTCAGTTCGTATTTCCGCTGACTGAATGTGTACCGAATCGTATCCTGTTTCCCGTCACCGTCTAAATCGCAAAGTACATCTTCGTCACGATGATATGTTGGTGGATCATGCTTCAGTCGGTAATATTTACTTTTCCTGTTCAGACAGTGCTCGTAATACCGCATCAGACCGACATTGAATTCCTCGTAACGATTGAGATTCGTCGAATCCCTGCTGATGGGCTTGTACCACGGCTTGCTTCCGAAATACTCATTCCATTGCTCCGACTCGAAGATATAGCCCTTGCGAGCGTAGATTTCGTTTCTTGCGATCGAAAGCGTTTCGAGTGTTGGTTGCCAACATCCCAAACTGTAGAAATCATTCGGTATCAATTCCCTTTCATGGCTTTCCGGGAAGATGAAGTCCCTGTACGTTTGGCTCTCCGGCTCTCTGGAGCATACCAGACTGCTTGTGCATAGTATCAATAGTGCGAAAATGGCCAGCTTGTTCATGGCGAGACCTCCTTCACTTCTTCGATCCACTAACAATATTATGCGGTACAGCAAGCTTTGTCGAGAAAAATCCCCTAGGTACACAGACGTCCACGTCTGTATCTTTCTGAGAGGCTCGCTCGGAGATCGAGCGCTACAGGATGAACGGATGCTCGCCCGGAGGTCGAGCGCTCACCTGGGTACACAGACGTCCACGTCTGTATCTTTCTGAGAGGCTCGCTCGGAGATCGAGCGCTACGGGATGAAAGGAGGCTCGCCTTTGAAGATTCGAATTTGCATGCAAATTCACAGAGGTCGAGCGCTACGAGGGATGAGGAATGCAGACGGTTGAGGGATTCCAGGATTTTCGCCAAAAACCTACAGGTGGCTGTTTACCACAAGAAAAAGGCCATCGCTCGGATGGCCTTTTGTATTGAAAATCTATCTGGATCAGCCCTTGTAGTCCTTGGCTTGTTCCTTGCCCTTGAGGACGAGGACGCCGCCTTCGGAGAGGGCTTCCATCTCTTTTTCACCCGGGTAGGTGTGGACCGGCGCGATGAACTGCACGCGCTTGCTGATCTCCTTGACGATGTACGGATCGTAAACGAGCCCGCCGGTCATGAAGATCGCATCGACCTTACCTTCGAGCGCTGCCGCGTAGCCACCGACTTCCTTGGCGATCTGGTAGCACATGGCGTCCAGAATCTGCTTGGCGTGCTGATCGCCGGCTTTGATCTTCTCTTCGATCTCGATACCGCTGTCGGTGCCGAGGTAGGCGATGAGTCCTGCGGTCTTGCAGAGCTTGGTTGCGAGTTCTTTGTGCGTATATTTACCGCTGAAGGCGAGTTCGAGCAGGTCTCCGATGGGCAGAGCACCCGCACGCTGCGGCGAGAAGGGTCCCATGCCGAGCAGCGCGTTGTTGACATCGACCACCTTGCCTTTCTTGATCGCCGCGACCGTGATTCCGCCGCCCATGTGGATGGCGATCTGGTTCATGTCGTTGAAATCGCGGTTCAGGTCTTTCGCCAGATGGCGCGCGGTGTAACGGATGTTCAGCGCGTGGAACAGCGACTTGCGTTCGATCTCGGGGATGCCGGAGATGCGCGCGATATCTTCGAATTCATCGACGGTCACCGGATCGACGATAAACGCGGGGATATTGAGCTCGGTTCCGATGGAATTGGCGATGAAAGCGCCCAGGTTCGAGGCGTGGGTACGACCCCAGATGGACGGGTCTTTCAGGTCGGCGAGCATCTTTTCGCTCACGTTGTAGGTACCGCCGGGAACGGAGCGAACAAGGCCTCCGCGTCCCACGACCGCTTCGAGGGTCTCGGGCTCGACATCGTTCTCTTTCAGAGCTTCCATAACCAGATTTTTACGGAATTCATACTGGTCCAGAATTCCGCCGATCCTGTCGAGTTCCTCGGGATCGTGGCGAAGCACTTTAACAAACACTTTCTTGTCGTCGTCGAAAACAGCGATTTTGGTTGAAGTAGAGCCGGGATTGATAGCCAGTACTCGGTAATTCATTCATCCTCCATACTTGATTGAATCCAAGTTATTCATGTAATCATAATTTTGGGGTCATATCCCGTAAATGGGCGGAAAGGTCAACTCATTTTTTCAATGCGAGTTGCAGCATCACATTAACGCCCGTCTCGATGCAGTGCTCGTCGGGCAGGAATCGATCCGAGTGCAGGTCTCCCGCGTTCTCCCCGGCGCCCAGCCAGAAGAGCAGTCCGTCGTATCTCGTGGTGAAGAATCCGAAGTCCTCGCCGGTCATGACGGTCTCCGCTTCGATGTGCCGGACACCCTCCGGCAGCCGATCCTGAAACGCGCCGTAGAGTTTTTCCGAATTGATCACCGGATCGTATGTGCTGTGCAGCGTGACCTTGTACCCGACATCGTGCATCTCCGCGGTTGTTCGCGCGGTAGCCTCCATGAGGTCGTTCATCTGCTTCCAGTTTTCGCGGCTCAGGCTGCGGGTGGTGCCCTTCATGACGCAGTGTTTCGCCACCGCGTTGCGCACGGTGCCGGCGTTCATGGTGCCGACGTAGAATACCACGGAATCGGTGGCGGGAAAGCGCTCGTGCATCAAACGAGCCATGGTCTGATAGAACGTGATACCGGCGGAAAGCGCGTCACGACCCGTCTGCGGGAACGCCACATGCGCGGTTTCGCCCGTGAATTCGACGTCGAATTCCTGCGGGATGCCGAAGAAGATGCCCGGTCTGGTGGAGACGATTCCGACCGGCAGTCCGCCCTGAACGTGCAGCGCCCAGGCTTCCCCGATCTCGAAGCGATCCAGGATGCCGGTTTTCAAGATTCGTTCGGCGCCTCCAAGTCCTTCCTCGGCGGGTTGGAAGACGAACAGGAAATTGTTATCCGGCTGCTCCGCGACAATCCGGTCGATCAGGCCGAGAAGCACGGTCATGTGGATGTCGTGGCCGCAGGCGTGCATGAAGCCTTCGAGTCTCGACGAGAAATCGCAGCCGGTCATTTCCGTGATCGGCAACGCGTCCATGTCCGCGCGAAACAGACGGTACGGGCCATCGCCATGCGTGTATTCCACCACGAGGCCCGGGAAATCGAAGGAGTGGATTTCGATGCCGGGTAATCGCTTCAAGATTCTGAGCAAGTACTCCTGTGTCAGGAACTCGTTGAAGCCGATCTCCGGTATTCGATGCAAATCTTTGCGGACTTCTATCAGATCGAGCATAAATAACCTCTCTATATCATTTGGCTCTGCAAATTTTGCTGGTGTATAGATTTCATATCATCCTGAATGGACCGCCAAGCTCCAGCTTGGCACAAGGATGATATGAAATTCGTTCAACCTACACCCCAGCCAGTATGTATATAATAATGATCTTAGTGAGCGTTGATAGAGAATGCCAAGCCTTAGGGATTCGAATTTGCGAGCAAATTCACAGAGCCTGGCGGACCAACAGAGAAGAGAATGCCAAGCTGGAGCTTGGCGGTCCGACAGAGAAGAGAATGCCAAGCCTTAGGGATTCGAATTTGCGAGCAAATTCACAGAGCCTGGCGGTCTGTTGGGACTACGCGATCGTCGTTGTCAGCGAACGTTTTGCCTGTCGTCTCATGCGTTTGTGGGCGCGCAGAACTTGCCAGATCACCTTCGGATAGAGTGCGTGCTCGATCCTGAGCACCTTCTTCGCGATCTCCTGCGGCGATTTACACGTCCTGACGCTGACGGATTTCTGGGCGATGATTTTTCCGGCGTCGTACTGCTCGTTCACGTAGTGGACCGACGCGCCCGACATTGTATCGCCCGACTGGAAAACGGCTTCGTGTACCTTCATGCCGAACATCCCCTTCCCGCCGTATTTCGGAAGTAGCGCCGGATGGATATTCACGATCGGGCAGCCGGCGTTGCGGATGAAATCGGGTGACAGCTTGCGCATGAATCCCGCCAGCACGATCAGGTCGATCTCCTGCGCCTCGACGTAAACGCCGAGTTTATGCTCGAACTGGCAATAATCTTGGGTCGGAATATGGTGGCAGGAAACGCCGAGTCGCTTGCAGCGTTCGCGGATGGGCGCATCCTTGCGATTGACCGTCACAAACGCGATTTCGACCGGCAACCGCTGCTTCTGGAAATACTGATAGATTGCCTCGAAGTTGGAGCCACGGCTCGAGCCCGAGGTAAGAATCGCGATGCGTGCTCCCATTACGCCCCGTCTCCCTTCGAGATTGTGAGATACAGTTCTTCGAGCTGCTTTTCCGAAACTGTGGACGGCGCCTGGCTCATCAGGTCAACGGCCTTGAGCGTTTTGGGGAACGCGATGACGTCGCGGATCGAGTCGGACTGGGTCATCAGCATCACGAGCCGGTCGATGCCGGGTGCGATTCCGCCGTGCGGGGGCGTGCCGTAATCGAGCGCTTTGAGGAAGAAGCCGAATTTCTCCTGCAATTCCTCTTCGTTGAAGCCAAGCACGTCGAAAATCTTTCGCTGGATGTCGGGTCGGTGGCAACGGATGCTGCCGGAGGACAGTTCCATGCCGTTGCAGACCAGATCGTAGAGCTCGCCCTGAATTCTGTGCCAGTTGGCTTCGTTGTCGAAATAGGGGAGATGCTCGGCTTTGGGCAGCGTGAACATGTGGTGCGCGGTCTCCCAGCGCTGATTTTCCTCGTCGTATTCGAAGAGCGGGAAGTCTGTGATCCACAGGAAGTTGAACGAATCCTTCGGGATGATGTCGAGATCGCGAGCGACCTTGTTGCGCACCGCGTCCAGCACCTTGAAGACGATGGTGTTGCGGTCGGCACCGAAGAGGATCAGGTCGCCGTCGTTCGCGCCGGATTTCTGCAGAATACCGGACTTATCGTCGTCGGTGAGGAATTTACTGATGCCGGCGGTCAATTCGCCGCTCTCGACCTTGCAGAACGCCAACCCCTTGCCGCCGACGTGCTTCGCCACATCGGTCAGTTCGTCGATCTTCTTGCGCGAATAATCCGAGCAGCCTTCGGCTACGATGCAGCGGACGCTTCCGCCCGATTGCAACGCGCCGCTGAAGACCTTGAATTCGCTCTTCGCCACGATGTCACTCACGTCACAGAGTTCCATGCCGAACCGGGTGTCCGGCTTGTCGCTCCCGTAGCGGTTCATGGCCTCGTCGTAGGTCATTCTGGGGAACGGTGTCTCGAGCTTCTTGCCGAGAATCTTGCCGAAGAGCTCAGCCATCAGTCCTTCCAGTATCTCGAAAATCTCGTCCTGCGTGACGAAGCTCATCTCGAGGTCGAGCTGGGTGAACTCGGGTTGTCGGTCGGCGCGGAGGTCTTCGTCCCGGAAGCAGCGGGCGATCTGGAAATAGCGGTCGAATCCCGCGATCATCAGGAGCTGTTTGTAAATCTGCGGCGACTGCGGCAGCGCGAAGAACTTTCCCGGATGGACGCGGCTGGGAACGAGGTAGTCGCGCGCGCCTTCGGGAGTCGATTTCATCAGAACCGGCGTTTCGATCTCGAAGAACCTTTGCTTGACCAGGTATTCGCGGATGGCGAAGACGATTTGGTGCCGCATGATGATCTTCTGCTGCAATTTCCGGCGCCGGAGGTCGAGATAGCGGTATTCGAGCCGTAAATCCTCCTCGGCGAGCAGTTTCTCGTTCACCTGAACGGGCAGCGGTTTGCTCTCGTTGAGCAGCAGCAGTTCGTTTGCCACGATTTCCACCGCACCGGTTGCCATGTCCTTGTTGATGTTCTGCGCTTCACGGGCGCGGACGGTGCCGGTGACGGCCAGAACGTACTCGTTGCGCAGCTTGTGCGCCTTCTCGATGACGGCTTTATTTTCGGGCTCGAAGACGATCTGCACGATACCGGAGACATCGCGCATGTCGATGAAGATGAGGTTTCCGAGGTCGCGTCGAGTGTGGACATGTCCCATGAGTGTAATAGGCTGTCCGATAAGGGATTCTGTGATTTCACCGCAGTAGTGCGTTCGTTTTGCGTTGCCAATGAGATCGAGCATTATAACTCCTGTAACGTATTTATTTTATTGATTATCAGCATTTTGACCAGCCGCACGCGGGGCATAGCATACATCCTTCGGCGTATTCGATGTTGCCGCCGCAATCCGGGCAGGTACGGTTGACTTTTCGTTCATCGGATTTCGCATGAACGGGTTCGGGTGCGTTGGACGCCTTCGGAAGCGGCTGAACCGGTTCTTCGAGCGAGGTCTCCAGCGCGGTTGCCACGCCGTCGGCACAGGACGAAATGACCTTGCCCTTGTACCACATCGGCGACGGACAACGGATGCCCTTGAGTTGCCGCGCGACCGATTCCACCTTGATGTTGGAGCGCAGGCACAGCGAGACCAGTCGGGCGATCGCTTCGAGCTGCGCGGAAGCACAGCCGCCGACCTTGCCCATTTGGGTAAAGAGCTCGCAGACCCCGTTCTCGTCGCTGTTGATGGTCACGTACATGTGACCACAGCCCGTCTCGATTCGCTGTGTGAATCCGCGGGTGAGCTCGGGACGATTGCGCGGCGCGATGCGGGAGCCTTTTCCCGATGGCTTCGATTCCTTCTTGCCGACGTTCAATACCTGGTTCTCACGGCTGCCGTCTCGATAGACCGTGACTCCCTTGCAGCCCAGTTCCCAGGCGAGTTCGTACGCCATCTGAACATCCTCGCGCGTTGCCTCGCGCCGGAAATTGATCGTCTTGGAGACGGCGTTGTCGGTAAACTTCTGAAATGCCGCCTGCATCCGGATATGCCACTCGGGCGTGATGTCGTGCGAGGTGACGAACACTTTCTTGATCTCGTCCGGAATCTCGTCGATATGCGCGACCGAGCCCTCTTCGGCGACCTTCTCCATCAGCTCCTGGCTGTAGATACCCGCCTTTTCCAGCGCGTCTTGCAGATAGGGATTTACATATAAAAGTTTTGCGTCGTCCATCACGCTCTTGACATATACCAGCGAAAACTGTGGTTCGATACCGCTGGAGGTGTCACAGATCATGCTGATGGTGCCGGTGGGCGCGATGGTGGTGACGGTCGCGTTTCGGATGCCGTCCTTCGACATCCGCTCGATTAAACTGTCCCAATCCAGCTTGCCTTCGCGCTGGAGGTGCTTGTTTTGAAAGACGCTGCCCTCGAAATTGGGGAACGATCCGCGCTCGATAGCAAGCTCGACGGAGCGCACTTTGCCGTGGTAGTCGATGAATTCCATGACCTCTTCCGCCAGCTCGATTGCCTCGTTGCTGTCGTAGGGGATTTCGAGCTTGTACAGGAGATCCGCCCAGCCCATGATGCCCAGCCCGATTTTGCGGTTGCCTTCCACCATCTCCTTGATTTCGGGCAGCGGGAAATTCGAGCGGTCGATCACGTGATCGAGGAACTCGACGCTGTCCCGCACAACCACTTTGCAGGTGTCGAAATCAAACGCGCCGTCCTTCACGAACATCGCCAGATTGATCGAGCCGAGATTGCAGGCTTCGTTGGGAAGCAGCGGTTGTTCGCCGCAGGGATTGGTGCTCTCGATCGAGCCGATGTGCGGCGTGGGATTGTGCTGGTTGATGCGGTCGAGGAAGACGATGCCCGGCTCGCCGTTCTTGTGGGCCATTTCCACGATGAGCGAGAAGACGTCCCGTGCGGAGAGCTTCTTCGCCACTTCGCCGGTGTGTGGCGAGACCAGTTCGTACTCCGAGTTCTGATGCACCGCCTGCATGAAGTCGTCGTTGATGGCGACGCTGATGTTGAAGTTGGTCAGCTCCGATGTGTTCTCTTTGCAGGTGATGAAATCGATGATCTGCGGGTGGGTGACATCGAGGATCGCCATGTTGGCGCCGCGACGTGTACCGCCCTGCTTGACCGCGTCGGTGGCGGCGTTGAATACCTTCAGGAACGATATAGGCCCCGAGGATACGCCGTTGGTGGATCTTACCGGCGCGTCGGCTTCGCGGAGTCTTGAAAAGCTGAATCCGGTGCCGCCGCCGCTCTTGTGGATCAGTGCGGCGTTCTTGATCGTCTGGAAGATGCTGTCCATGCTGTCTTCGACGGGCAGCACGAAGCAGGCGGATAGCTGCTGGAGGTCGTTTCCGGCGTTCATCAGCGTGGGTGAATTGGGCAGGAAGCAGCCCGAATCGAGCAGTTCGACGAAGCGTATTTTCTTTTCGTCGTCGTCCCCCGCGATATCGCCAGCCACGCGCTCGATCAATTTCTGCCAGTCTTCGATGGTGTTTCCGTCGTTGTCCTTCTTGAAATAACGTCTTTCCAAAACTTTGATAGCATTTTCGCTCAGTTGCATGATAACTCCAATCTATAAATCATTATGTTTTATCTGTCCAGTAGCGATAGAGGTCGTTGATCGAGCATACCCAGCCGCCGTGCTTCTTCGCGTAGCGGATCATATCGCGGTAGAGCTGACCCCAGCCCGGGTGGTCGATGTTGTCGAAAGTCCGATAGTGCCAGAGCAACGAAAGGTGACTTCCCTGTTGGCGGGTGATGCCAATCCGCTCGGTCATCCATTTCCTGCCCGAAGCGATGTTCATGCGCATGGAGATGGCGGAGAAGAGGCTCACGTCCATCACGTGCAGCGGGATTTCCAGGATGTTGAAAGGGCGGTTCTCCTCGATGTTGAACGGCTTGAAAGGATAGGATATTCCAGCACGGTATCCGGCGTGTTCCCAGAAGCCGAGGGTGCTGTCGTACTCGATTCCCGCCTTTTCGAGGACGGAAAACGTCTTCTGGAAGGAGAACGCCAGCCGGTGACTGCGGTAGCCAATCGGGTGGAATCCCGCTTCGCGCAGCAGCGTCAGTTCCTTATCGAGTTGTTCCGACGAGAACGCCGCCTCGGGGCTGCCGTGCAGTTCGACGCCCGTGTGGTTGAGTAGCGTATAAAAATTTTGTATCTCGGTGCGGTAGCCCGGATCGACGATGTAGTTCTTGCGCGGGTCTTCGTTGTCATCCATGGCGAGCAGAAACGATGTCGATTGTACGCTGTGTTTGTGCTCGAAGGCGATGATTTCAGAATTCCTGCGGGTCGGATTGTAGAACAGCCTCTTGTCGAGGTTGTGCAGGACGAGCTTGTACAGCGCGTGCAGCGGCCTCTTGCCCAGTCGGGAGAGGTTGTAGCGATTCATGCGCTTGATCTCGTCATCCGACCAGTAGTTCCAGTAATCGACATCGTGCGACAGCGTCAGGCAGAAGTCCTTGTTCTCGTGCCAACGTGGTTTCCCAGAGAACTCGGGCAGCTTTATGCTGAAGGCGCGATCCAGGATATCGACGTAGTAATCGACGACGGGGATGTCGGCGAAGTCCCAGTATTTCTGGTGCGACTTCGAAAAATCGTAACGGTCTTCGGGAGAAAGTGTCTGCGCGTGTTCCTGCCAGCAGGTGAGGAAGTAGAACGCCGAGGAGATGATGTCCTTTCGGATGCAGATGCAGCGGTCGCTCAGGTGGAAGATGTCGCCCTGCGGGGAGAAGAGAAACGGCAGCATTACCTCGTTGTACTTGAAGAACCGGAACAACTCGTTGGGATATGCTTCTTTCTTCTGGAAAAACTCGTTCGCAGTCGGGCTGTGGAATATCTGCACCGGATACCGCTCGTCCGCCTTCGTTCCGTAATAAACGTGAATCTGCGCGGACGAATAGCGGTAGAAGAACTTCGGCTGCAAGCCGAGGATTCTGCAGAACTGCCGGAAGACGTACTCGCACTTGGGGATGAACGGTTTCTCGACGTCCACCATTATATTCAAGGTACCCTTGAAATATTCCATCGTTCCTGTCAGATCAGCACGATATCGAGAATCTGGTCGATGTGATTCACGTAGGTCGCGTCGATGCCCTTGCGGCTGAGAGGATCGATCTCCTCGAACTGGTCACGGTTTTCTTCGGGGAGGATTACGTGGGCGATTCCTGCGCGTTTGGCAGCGAGCACCTTCTCCCGAACACCGCCGATGGGCAGTACTTTGCCCAGTAGCGTGATTTCGCCGGTCATGGCGATATCGTGCCGTACTTTTCTCCCGGTCAGCAGCGACGCGAGCGAGGTGGTCAGGGTTACGCCGGCAGAGGGTCCGTCTTTGGGAACTGCGCCGGACGGGAGGTGGATGTGAATGTCGATCTCGTCGAAATTCTCGATCTCGAATCTGTACTTCTCCTTCTTGCTTCTCAGGTAGGTCATGGAAATTTTCGCCGATTCCTGCATCACTTCGCCCAGAAGTCCGGTCAGAACCAGTCTTCCCTTGCCGGGCGACATGCTCGACTCGCAGAAGAGAATCTCGCCGCCGTACGCGGTGAACGCCATACCGGTCACCACGCTGATTTCCGGCTTGCGGTTCGCCATCTCGAGCGAGTATTTGCGCACGCCGAGGAAGTTGCGGACGTTCTTCGCGGAGACGATGGTCAGCTTGTCATAGCCGTCCGCCACCTTTCGCGCGATCTTGCGCATTACTTCCGCGATGCGACGTTGCAGGTTCCGAACCCCCGCCTCGCGCACGTAGTAGCGGTTGATCTCTTCCAGCGCGGATTTCATGAAGCGGATGTTTTTACCCGTGAGGCCGTTGTTCTCCATCTCCTTCGGGATCAGGTAGTCGCGCGCGATTTGCAGCTTTTCTTCCTCGATATAGCTGGAAAACTCGATGATTTCCATGCGGTCGCGCAGGGGTGGTGGTATCGTTCCGAGAGAATTCGCCGTGGTGATAAACAACACGTCGGAGAGGTTGAACGGCAGGTTGAGGTAGTTATCGACAAACTTGTTGTTCTGTTCGGGATCGAGCACTTCGAGCAACGCCGAGGATGGATCGCCGCGAAAATCGCGTCCCACCTTGTCGATCTCGTCGAGCATGAAGAGCGGGTTGGCAGTGCCGCAACGCTTGATCTCGGTAATGATCTTGCCCGGCATGGCACCGACGTAGGTTCTCCGGTGACCGCGGATTTCGGCTTCGTCGTGGATTCCACCCAGCGAGATGCGGATAAACTCGCGGTTCATCGATCGCGCGATGGAGCGTCCGAGCGACGTCTTGCCCACGCCCGGGGGACCCACAAAACAGAGGATCGGGCCCTTGAGCGTGTTTTTCAGCTTCTTGACCGCGATAAATTCGAGGATACGCTCCTTGGGCTTGTCGAGTCCGTAGTGATCCTTGGTCAGAATCTGGTCGATCCTGTCCAGGTCGAGCCGGTCTTCCGAGAAAACTGTCCACGGTATCTGGATGAGCCAGTCGAGGTAGGTGCGGACGACGGAGTATTCGCTTGACGCGGGTGACATGGCGGAGAGCCGTTCCAGTTCGTCCAGTGCGACCTCTTCGACATAGTCGGGTAGCTTTGCCGCTTCGATGGCGGCTTCCCATTTCAACTGTTCCTGATCGACTTCGTCGCCCTCGCCCAGTTCCTTGCGGATGGCGTCGAGTTGTTCCTTGAGGTAATATTTTCGCTGATCCTCGTCCATCTCGAGCTGGATGTTGCTGCGGATACGGTTTTCGAGCTTCATCTGCCGGATGAGTTCGGAGAGGTAGCGATTGAGCTTCTCGTAGCGGGTCTTCACGTTCCAGGTGGAAAGGATGTCCTGCTTCTGCTCGATCTCGAGGTTGACGTTACCGGCGATGATGTCGGCGACGCGTCCGTCCGGCTTGACCAGCTTCAGACCCTGGATGAGCTCGCGGTTGACCTCGGTGCTCTCCTCGACGATTTTTTCGAGCAGTTCGATAGATATCTTCTTCAGCGCGGTGATGCGCGGAGAGCTTTTCTTGTTCTCCGGGATCGCTTCCACCTCGACTTGCAGGAACGGTTGATCCTGTACGACCTTCTCCACCCGGATGCGCGATACGCCCTGCATCAGGAGGCTGATCGAGCCGTCGTTGTTGCGGATCATGCGCAGGATGGAAACCGCGGTTCCATATTCGTATATATCGAGTTCGCTGTCCGTTTCGGTGTCGTCCCTCGAGAGAAAGAATCCGAGCAATTTGTCCTTGCTGAGCGCGTAGTCGATCACCTTTTTCAGGTTCTCGTTGGACACGACCAGCGGGATCATGAGGTATGGAAACATCACGATATTATTTACGTGAATGACGGGCAGTTTCCGTGGGATTTTTTTGTTCATCTCACTCATTCTTGTACTCCAAAATCTCTTATGTCATACTTTTATACATTCTACTCCATTTCAGTGAGCCGCACAAAAAAAGCAAGTGAAAAAAGAAGATGGGTGATTCATGAACAGCGAGTAATGGGGGATTCTCAGATAGTACGTCTCTCCACGCCCCGATTCCACGAACGGAAGAGCTTTTCCCCCAGAATGTAGAACACCGGTGCGAGCAGCACACCGAGTAGAGAATCGATCACGTAGTGCTGCTTGATATATACCGTCGAGAGGATCAGCCCGAAACTGAAGAAGAGGTACCAGTTGCGCAGCTTTGGGAAAAACCGGATCGCCATGGTGGTGCAGAGCACGCTGATCAGGCAGTGGGAACTGGGGAACGCGGCGCCGTTGGAATCGCCCATGAAGACGACGTTTTGCAGGAAGGGCGCGATCAGGTAGCCGTCGAAGAGGTCGTTGTGCAGCTTGCCGTAAGCGTAGCTTGGTCCGAGCGCGGGTACGACGGTGTAGATCAGGTAGCACAGGTAGAACGCGAAGGTGATGTTGGCGATGATCCGTCGATAGTGGCGTCGCTTGAAGAACGACAGCATGATCAGTCCGAACACCTGTGCGTAGTACGACATATAGAAGAGCGACATCAGTTCCGAGAACCAGCGCCAGGGGATGATCTCCGCGAAGCGGTCAGACGGCAGCACGCCGCCGAACATCCACCTGTCGATCTGTTCCAGCCACGGGTCGATGTACTCGGGAAAGACCATGAACATGTTCTGCTCGATGTGCTTGAAGGTCACCACGATCAGCATCATTGGATAGCCGGTGCGTAGCAGGTAGAAGAACCTGTTGCCGTCCGGGTCGTTCTCCCAGTAGGGTAACGTGACGATCAGGATACCGGCCGTCGCCAGATACATGCCCGCGTTGATATACCAACCCGGAACCGCCCTGCGGAAGGTGGTCAGCAGCATCGTAACCGCGAGCAGATAGACGATGAAGTAGATGTCCGTTATCAGGTAGCGTTGCAATATCCGTTTCATGACAGCTCCAGAGATTATTTTCCGCAAAGTTTCGGTTTGCGAGATTTCCGTGTCAACGAAAAAGAGGGAATATCCCAAGAACGCAGACGTCATCTCCCAAGGAGCGCGGACGTCTGCGTCCGCATCTTCTCCCCTGGAACGCGGACGTCTTCGTCCGCATCTCTATCATCAAAATATTACCTTGACTCACCACCAACCAAACAAGCAAAATTACGTCATGATAGAACAAAAAGGATGGCATTCAAGAGGATATCTTCCTCATTTCGATGGACTCGATGTAGTACAGTTCATCACGATCCGGCTATTCGATTCTGTTCCAGACGAAGCAATAGAAAAATGGAAGGCTGAGCATAATTGGTCGGAAAATACTGACGGAGATACGGAGCGGACGGAGCAGTTAATCCGGTTTATCGACCATTACAACGACCAGGGACACGGTTCCTGCTATCTCCGCATTCCCGAAGTCGCATCGTTGATCCGCGATTCGTTGCGATTTCACGATGAGACGCGTTACCAACTGATTGCATGGTGTGTCATGCCGAACCACGTGCATGTATTGCTGAAACCACTCACCGGATATGCGATATCCAAAATTGTCCAGTCGTGGAAATCATTTACAGCTCATCGGGCTAATAAGCTCCTGAAACGAGCGGGACGATTCTGGATGCCGGATTACTTTGACCGATATATCCGTACGGATGAGCAGTACTACTCGACAATTGAATATATACATTATAATCCTGTTGCCGTTGGTCTGGTTGGCTTGCCGGAAGAATGGGAGTGGTCGTCTGCATGTAGAGGTGAGTGATGCGGACGGGGACGTCCGCGTTCCAGGGGAGATGATGCGGACGGGGACGTCCGCGTTCCAGGGGAGAAGATACGGACGAGGACGTCCGCGTTCCTTGGGAGAAGATGCGGACGGGGACGTCCGCGTTCCTTGGGAGAAGATGCCGACGGGGACGTCCGCGTTCCCTGGGAGAAGATGCCGACGGGGACGTCCGCGTTCCTTGGGAGATGATGCCGACGGGGACGTCCGCGTTCCTTGGGAGATGATGCCGACGGGGATGTCCGCGTTCCAGGAGATACCTCCGCGATTCGCAGCAGATTTCGTCCGACTTGACAAAATAAACAAACTAATAAGGTTGACATCCTGATTCAGCGAATCAAGGTGTACATCAACAACAAGCGGAGGTTTATATGGGAATTCCAGCAATTTGGTATATTGCTCCATTCGGTGCGGTATTCGCCATCATTTTTGCATTTATCCTGTTCTTCAATGTGAAGAAAGAACATCCCGGCAACGACAGGATGCAGAAGATCGCCAAGTACGTGCGAGACGGTGCGTTCGCGTACCTGAAACAGCAGTACAAGGGCGTCGGACTGTTTTTCCTGATCGTGTTTATTTTATTCAACATCATGGCATGGGTGCTTCACGTGCTTCATCCGCTGATCCCGTGGGCGTTCCTTACGGGTGGATTCTTCAGCGGTCTGGCCGGCTGGATCGGCATGAACACGGCGACCATGGCATCGAACCGTACCGCGCAGGGCGCGACCGAGAGCCTGAACAAAGGCCTCAAAATCGCGTTCCGGGCCGGTGGTGTGATGGGTCTGGTTGTCGTCGGTCTTGCCCTCATTGACATCTCGATCTGGTTTTACGTTCTCAATGCGATGGACATGGACCTGCACACCATCACCGTGATCATGCTCAGCTTCGGCATGGGCGCTTCGACACAGGCGCTGTTCGCTCGTCTGGGCGGCGGTATCTACACCAAGGCCGCCGACGTTGGCGCGGACCTCGTGGGTAAAGTCGAAGCCGGAATCCCGGAAGACGACCCGCGCAACCCCGCCACCATCGCCGACAACGTGGGTGACAACGTCGGTGACGTCGCCGGTATGGGCGCTGACCTTTACGAATCCTACGCCGGATCGATCCTCGCAACCGCGGCGCTCGGTATGGCGGCCGTGACGCAGCTCTTCGGCGGGGATCCTAAATTCCACGAACTCGCAATCAACTTCGTGACCGCGCCAATGGTACTCGCCGGCGTGGGCGCGTTCCTCTCGATCATCGGTATCTACATGGCTTCAACCAAAGAGAACGCCACCATGAAAGACCTGATGTTCGCACTCAACAAAGGCGTCTATGGCAGTTCGATCCTGATCGCCATCGCCGCGTTCTTCGTCTGTAAATACATGCTCCCGGAAGCTTACTGGTTTGGCGTCTTCATGGCTTCGGTCATTGGACTTCTCGCCGGTATCCTGATCGGGTACTTCACCGAACGGGCGACCTCCGACTCCTATAAATCGACCCAGGGGATCGCGGAGCAATCGAGCTTCGGTCCCGCCACCGTGATCATCGAAGGTCTGGCGGTGGGTATGCACTCGACTTTGGCACCGGTTATCGTGATCGGTATCGCGATCCTGGCGGCGTTCAGCTTCAGCCACGGTTTCTCCCATCCCGAGATGGGACTCTACGGCATCGGCTTTGGCGCTGTGGGCATGCTGGCGACACTCGGTGTGACACTGGCGATGGACGCCTTCGGCCCGATCGCGGACAACGCGGGTGGTAACGCAGAAATGTGTCACCTGCCCAAGGAAGTCCGTACCCGCACCGACGCGCTCGACTCGGTGGGCAACACCACCGCTGCGACCGGCAAGGGCTTCGCCATCGGATCCGCTGCTCTGACAGCCATGGCGCTGCTTGCGGCGTACCTGGAAGAGGTCCGCACCGGATTCCTGATGATGGCGGACAAGCTCGGCATCGACCGCGCCGTGCATTACATCCATATCGCGGTAACCGACACGAACGTCCTCACCGAAAAGGCGACCGCGATCGATTTCATGTACTTCTTCAACGTTAACCTGATGAACCCGAAATTCCTCGTCGGTATCTTCGTGGGCGCGATGGTCTCCTTCGTGTTTGCGGCGATGACCATGAAGGCGGTTGGCCGCGCGGCCGGCGCGATGGTGGCGGAAGTTCGCCGTCAGTTCAAGGAAATCCCGGGAATCATGGAAGGTAAGGCCGAACCCGAATACGCCAAGTGCGTGATGATCTCTACCAAGGGTGCGCAGAAAGAGATGGTCGCTCCGGCATTGCTCGGAATCCTGACCCCGATCGTCGTGGGACTGATTCTCGGCGTGGCGGGTGTGCTCGGACTGCTCGCGGGTGGACTGACCACCGGCTTTGTGCTGGCGGTGATGATGAACAACGCCGGCGGCGCATGGGACAACGCCAAGAAGTATATCGAGAAGGGCAACTACAACGGCAAGGGCTCCGAGAACCACCACGCGTGCGTTGTCGGCGACACGGTCGGCGATCCGTTCAAGGACACCGCGGGACCGTCCATCAACATCCTGATCAAGCTGATGAACATGATCAGCATCGTGTTCGCGGGCCTGATCGTCGCCTACTCGCCCAAGATCGAGTCGCTCTACTCACAGGAACAGGTCAAGCACAGGCTGACCGGTACGCAACAACAGATCATCGAGATGAAGTCCGAGCTTCAAAACGAAGACATCAAATCGACCCAATAAACTTACGCTGGAGCGGAATCCGAAAGGGTTTCGCTCCATTCTTCAATTATGAAACGCTCAATAATTCTCTCCGGTATGCTGATCGTCGTCCTGCTGTTCTTCTTCCTCTTCAGCAAGGTGAAGAACGCGGCGGTAGGCTATGTTGTGACATCGCCGGAGGCAGCCGAAATCCTCGCCGCGATCGGTGAAAACCAGAAAATCCTCGCCGTTACGAACGAATGCGATTACCCGCCGTTTCTGAGGGACAAACCCAAGGTCGGATCGTTCGCGCAAGTAAGCGTCGAAAAGGTCTTATCCTGCAATCCCAAGATCGTTTTCGCGACAGTCCCCACCCAGCAGGCGATGATCCACGATCTCCAAAAACTAGGCGTTCAGACCGAAACCGTCTATATCCGCACCTTCGACGAACTGCTCGAGACCATCCGGCACATCGGAGCGCTCACGAAACGAGAGAGCCGCGCCGATCAACTCGCCGACAGCCTGCAAAGTGAAATCGCCTCCCGAACCATCGATCCGGAGACGCGCCCGTGGGTCTATATCGAGATCGGTGACCACTTCTGGACGGCCTCGGACAGGACGTTCATCGGTGATATGGTGCGACTGGCAGGCGGAAGAGTGCTGTTCCACGATCTGCCCAACGACTACGGCAAGGTGTCGCAGGAAGAAGTCGCAATGCGTAATCCGGACGTGATCATGGTCATCTATCCGGGCGTGACCAGTCAGGACGTGAAAGAGCGTCGCGGCTGGCAGAACATCAAGGCCTGCGTCAACGACCGCATCATCACCCTCGAAGATATTGACGAGGACTGGATCAACCGCGCCACGCCGCGATCCGTTCAGGGCTTGCGCAAGCTGGGCGAATTGCTTCACCCATGAAGTCCGGAAAACTCGCCTCCACCATTTTCTTCATCGCCGGTATTGCCATCATCGTCCTTTACCTGTGGTTCGACACCGCCGATACCTCCGCCATCGTCAATTTTCGTCTGCCCAGACTGCTGCTCGCGTTCCTGACCGGCTTCGTCCTTTCCGGTGTGGGCAGCACCTATCAGGCGATGCTAAACAACCCGCTCGCCGAGCCCTATACACTCGGGACATCCGCCGGCGCCGCGCTCGGAAGCACCATCGGCGTGATCCTCAATCTCTGGTGGCTGGTTCCGCTGTTCGGATTCCTCGGCGCGCTTGTCAGTATGCTGATCGTATGGCTGATCGCGAGAAGCGCGGGATTTCTGGACAAGACGCGGCTATTGCTGTCGGGGATCGTGTCCGGGATGTTCTTCACCGCGGTGATTTCGCTCCTGATGTACCTCAATCAACAGAAACTCGGCAGCATCATCAACATACTTTTAGGCAATCTGGAGCCGGTCTTCACGCAGTCCGAATGGCGCTTTTTTATCGGCGTGACGGCCTTCTCATTTATCCTGATGCTGTACCTTTTCGCGCACGCCAATCACCTTGCCGCCATGACATCGGGCGATCTGGTGGCGTCCAGCCTGGGGGTCGATGTGAAGAAGCTTCGCATCCGGCTGTTCGTTCTGTGTTCGGTGCTGACGGGAATCGTGGTCTCCTACGCCGGCATCATCGGTTTCATCGGCTTGATCGTGCCGCACGCCACACGCATGATCTTCGGCGTCAACCAGCGCAAGAACATGATCACCGCTTCCTTCCTCGGCGCGATCCTCCTGATCCTTTGCGATTTCATTGCCAAGCACATCGGCAAGCTTATCTACAGCGGCGTTGCGATCGAGATACCGGTCGGTGTGATCACCGCGTTCTTCGGCGCTCCGTTCTTCCTGTGGATTATGATGAGGAGAAGATAGGAGTATCGTGTCTTCTGTCCATCGAAATTTTCTTGACACAGAGCAATGTGCCCAAAGAGTGATATGAAATCAATATCCTCATCGCATCTGGAGGCGACGCTTGCTGTTTAACTCGCTCAAGTACTTGTTGTTCCTGACGGTTGTCGTGGTTCTCTACTATGTCTTGCCGCGCAAGGTCAGGTCATCGTTTCTCATCCTCGTCAGCTTCTTCTTCTATATGTGCTGGGCGCCGATTTTTGGTCCGCTTCTGGCATACATGATTCTGCTGTCATGGGGCGGCGCGAAGTGGCTGACGAAATCGACCGATGCCAAATCACGCAAACGCAAGGTGACGCTCCTTGTCGTGCTGCTGCTGGCACCGCTTTGCCTGTTCAAATACACGGGCTTCATCGCCGCCAACCTGAACGCGCTGTTCGCTTTCCTGAAGCCGTTCAACGCCATGCACATCAACTGGCCGGAACTGGCGCAGCCCATCGGCGTGTCGTTCTTCACTTTCATGGCCATCGGATATGTCGTCGATGTCTATCGCAATGACACCAGGCTACTGAGCCTGCACCGAACCGCGGCGTTTATCTCGTTCTTCCCGCATCTGAGCGCAGGCCCCATCGGCAGGGCAGGCGCGATGGCGCCGCAGTTCGATCAGTATCACAAGCTCACAAGCGAGCAGTTCAAACAGGGCGTATCGCTCCTCTTGCTGGGCTGGTTCAAGAAAGCCGTTGTAGCGGACCGCCTGTTCGTCTATATCAGCAACGTATATGACAACGTCCCGCACCACTCGGGCATAAGCCTGCTGCTGGCATCGGTGTTCTTCGCCGTGCAGCTCTATTGCGACTTCGCAGCCTATTCCGACATGGCGTGCGGCAGTGCGCGACTGCTCGGATTCAAGCTTACAACCAACTTCCAGCGCCCCTATCTGGCGACATCGGTGCGGTTCTTCTGGTCGCGCTGGCATATATCGCTCACATCGTGGTTTCGCGACTATCTTTTCGCGCCCATATACAAGAGTTGGCTCAAGGAACGCAAGAAGCTACACGCTCTTCCCACAGCCGTTATTACGATCATCGTCTTTGCAGTGAGCGGTCTCTGGCATGGCGCCGGATGGACATTCCTCATCTGGGGCGTTCTGAACGGGTTGTATCTGTCGCTCGAACCGCCGCTACTGAAGCGCCTTTACAAGCTGGAGAAACGATTGCCGCAAACTGCGCTCGTTAACTGGACATCGGTCTGGATCAAGCGTGGCGTCACATTTGTGCTCATGGCATTCTCGTTCGTTTTTTTTCGCGCAAGATCGCTGGGTGATGCGGGGCTTATTCTGCAAAGAATAGCCACATGGGCACCGGGTGGACTGTACAAGCCGAGCACGGTAATGCTGAGTATGCTTGCCTGCGGTATGATGCTGCTTATCGATTTGCACGAAGAGAAAACGAAGCAGATCGGCGGATTCCTGCTCTCCAGGTCGCTGGTTCTCACCTCGATCAAGATCACCGTGTTCGTCGTGGTCATCATGTTGCTGGGGGTGTTAGACAACAGCCAGTTCATCTACTTCCAGTTTTAGGAGCACTCATGGAATTGCGAAAAATATTTCTGCTCATTGCCCTGACGCTGGCGCTGCTGACCCTTGTCGATATCGCTATATCGAAGGGATTCGAGGCCGTGCTGACGAAGCTCGACGACGGTCAGTTCTACAAGATCGATCATACGCTGCACCACAACGAGTCCGATATCCTGATCGTAGGATCGTCGGTCGCCGAATCCGGGCTGAATCCACCGGTTTTCACCGACACGCTCGGAATGTCCTGCTGGAATGGCGCTCGAGCCGAGCAGACTGTCAGGTACTTTCAGGCCGTGACAGAGGAGGTGCTGGAACGATATCGCCCCAGGCTGGTGATTCTGGTTGTTGACAACGGACGCTTGCAGCACCCCATCATGATGAACGGCGTCCTCAAACTTAAGCCGTTCGCCCATCGCGATCCGGAGCTGAGCAGATACCTTTACCCCGACAGCCGATTCAAGCAGCTCATGACGCGTTCGAGTCTGGTTGCCTACAACTCGACGATCCTCTTCTTCCTGCGTCCTATGCTGACAAAAAGCCGCGAGTTCCCCATCGACGATCTCGGGCAATACCCGCGCTACAATGATTATTCCGGGGAGCCGGTCCGCAATCTCGACGTGCATGTGGAGGCGGATCCGCTGGATTCCGGGCAGATCGAGGAGCATGAGAAGCTACTGCACGCTTACATCGACGCGGGTGTGCCGGTTGCGATGGTAACCGCGCCGTACTACAATCCGGGCATCGATCCCAATCCGACCAAGGATCAGCTAAACAAATGGGCAAATGACTATCCCGGCGTGATATATCTGGATTACTCGAACGATGCGCGATTCAACCACCGAAACGACTACTTCAGCGAAGAAGCGCACTTGAACTACAACGGCTCGATCGCGTTCTCAAAGTCTGTGGCGCACGACATCAAAATGTGGATCGCACAGCATCCGGACTGGCTGATCCGATAGAAAGCTTGTCGTGTGCAGACTTCTGGACGCCGAGCTTCATCTGGGTACGCAGATATCCAGGTCTGCATCTCTTTTCTCTCGTAGCGCTCGACCTCCGGGCGAGCTTCTTATTAATCGCCGATAATCACTTCAAATTTTCGTCCAGAAACCGGATGTACTCGGCGATGATATGCAGATGCGTCTCTCGTGCGCGGTACGAGTGGTCTTCGAGCGGCAGTTGCAGGTAGCGGCAGGTTCCTCCGAGCGATGAGATGGCGTCGTAGAGACGCTGGCTCTGCACAGGGTATGTGCCGGAATTGGTGTCCTCCATGCTGTGGATGAGCAGCAGCGGTTCGTTGATCTGGTTCGCGTACAGGAACGGCGAGACGTTAAGGTAGAGGTCGCGCGCTTCCCAGAGGGTTCTGCGTTCGCTCTGGAATCCGAAGGGCGTCAGCGTGCGGTTGTAGGCACCGTTCTTGGCGATTCCGGCGGCAAAGGCGTCGCTGTGTGCGAGGAGATTTACAACCATGAAAGCACCGTAGCTGTGTCCCATCACCGCAACCCTGTCCGGATCGACGATTCCCAGGCTGTCGAGGTAGCTGACGGCTGCCTCCGCGCTGGATGTCACCTGCTCGATGAAGGTCTCGTTGACCGTCTCCGGATCACCGATCACCGCGATCTTGGCGTCGTCCAGAACCACGTATCCCTGAAGGCACAGGTAGAGCGGTGAATCGCCCCACAGCCAGGCATAGCGGTTCTCCCGGTTTACGGTTTGCGCCGCGACATCCTCGCCGGTGAATTCCTCGGGATAAGCGGTCATGACCATCGGGTAGCGCTTGCCCGGCTCGTAATCCGGTGGCAGGTAGAGCATTCCGTCCAGTTCGAGCCCGTCCCTGCGCTTGTAGCGGATCAAACGCTTCTCGAGCCGGTTGACCTCGCGGAAGGGATCGCCGAAATGGGTCAACTGCTCGGATGAATGGTCTTCGAGTGAATAGAGAAAATAGTTCGGAGGGTTTTGGGGCGATTCATTGCGATAGACCAGATGTGATAGATCGTCTCCGACAAAACCGCTAAACTGCTGGTAGGAATCGCGTTCAGATTGCCAGACACGCGTTGTTTCCCATGTGTTCAAGTCAACGTGGTCGAGGAACGGAAACGCGCCCTCTTCCTCGTAGCCGTTGCCGTACAGGAAGATCGAATCCCCGTCCCGGAGCGCGACTTCGAATCCATGCTCATCCAGCGTGCTGACGGGCGATCCCGGATGCCGGTATTTTTCCGCGACACTATAATCGTGGAAGACGTGCCGGTCTCCGGTCTCCATGTCCAGGTAATAACCGGTCCGCCAGCGCCTTTCGCGATTGTATTCATAGATGACCAATTGGTCCTGCGAGATGCAGTCGAGGCTGGAGAAGCGGTCTTTCGTCCAAAAATATTCCTGCCGGGCGTCGGGGTAATCGCGATAGAGCACGCGGTCACGGTGCGGTACTTCGAGTTCGGGATCACCACCGTCCAGCGCTTCCAGGATCAGCATCCGATGCGGATAATACGGATGCCAGAAGAAGTACCGGAGGCCGGGCAGGACGCCACCGAGCGGAAGGTTTTCCATCGAGTGCTGCTGTGTCAGCGTCTCGATCAAATTTCCCTTCTTGTCCCACAGTTCGTACTTGTAGGGGAAGCCCCAGTATTGAACCTTCCACGAATAGGGCTTGTCGATGATCCGCACGAGGAAGTACTTTCCGTCCGGCGAGGGCGTAATCCACCGGATAAGATCGGCTCTTCCGAATCTTTGGATTTTGCCGGTTCGCACGTTCAGCTTGATGAGCTGCGTGGTGCCGTAGAAGGTGAATAAATCTTCGTCGTGCTCGTTCTTCAGGAGGTTCGTATAGGTTCGGTTCTGGCTCTTCTCGCCGCTGGATTCGAAGACGATCGGTCCGATCGGGAGTTCAGGCGGCGCCGGTTCGTCGGAAAAGCCCTCAGGTACCGTGCGGAGCAGGATGTTTTCATTGTCAGGTAGCCAGATGAAATCGGAGCTGAACGCCTGATTGGGTCGTCCGGTGTATATCTTTCCCACATCGCCAGTCTTGCTGTCCCACCGCCAGACAGTGATCCTGTCCGGTTCATACTGGTTGATAACGACGTAACGCTCGTCGGGCGAGAAGGATGCGCCGCCGAAGAAGCCATCCAGCCCGAGTTCGGTCGTCTCGCCGGTCTCGATATCGAGGATGCGCGGATTCTTCAGGTACGATCCGCGGACACGGGCACGATTCCTCGGTGTGATCTCGATGCCGCCAAGCTCGAATTTCTCGAGCGCCAGGAGGTTCAGCGGGACGTACGACTCACGATCGAAGATGATGAGCTTGCCGGTCTTGGGCATGTAATCGACGCTGGGCGGACGCTGTCGGTTGAATATCTCGGTGATCTCGTCGGGAGGCAGTTGGTAGGGTATCTGGGCGGAGAGCATGATCGCCCCAAGCATGATGAGTGTCAGAAAGCATTTCATGAATCAGTCCTTTCGAATATAGAGTGACCAGGCATCGCGGCAGAGATCGCACTGGTGATGCCTGCAGAAATCGCTATGAAGCTGGATCATCCCCTGCTGGTGCACGCTTCCGAGATTCTTCAGCCCGGGGACGAATTTTCGCATGGAACGGGTGACGCGGTTTTCCGTCAAGGGTGGATATTGCCCGCAACATTTCTCGACCGCTTCTTTCAGCTCGAGATAGCCGTTCTGACGGCTGTAGAGCAGCATCAGCGGTAGCAGGATGTTGACGATGAAGATATCGATCCGCGACGCGCCAAGGTGGTATTTCTCCGGTAGCCAGCCCTGAGAATCGAGGAAAAGTCTGTGTACGCGTTCACGCAACGCCTTGACGCGGAAATTCCCTTGCGGCTGTGAGAAGCAAGCGGCAAATCGTTGAAACAGCGAACTGTCGAACGAGTCCCATAAAAGCTGCGCCACCTGCATCAGCCGGATGCCCGGGTGGTTGACGGGTCGTTGCCGGAAGAGCTTCCAGGGGATGTCGTGCAGGATGTCGATTTCGTCGGGGATTTCCGCCTGTTCGCGCCATTTGGCGATCCAGATCATGGGGAAGGTCGATGGCAGTCGTTCCAGCAGTCCGGTCACCGTCAGGATGGTTCCGAGCATAGCGTCGCGCGGTTTGCTCCTTGCCTTGAAATCCTTCAGGTAGTCATAGGTAAGATGCCGCGCCATCTGTAGCATCTGGAATTTGTTGTGGCTGTAACCGAGCGACTCCGCCAGCCCCTGCCACAGCACCTGGTCGTAGTCGTTGAAGATCATCTCCGCCGCAAACCGATTGCTCTTCTTGCCGAGTCTGGTCATGCCGAGGTTCTCGAAGAATTGTTTCGGATCGCTGAGCCGTCCGAGGAATTCGCAATCCTTGTCGCCGGGCGTGAATGGCACACCTTCGTAGCGCTCGATCAGCCTTTTCATCGAGGGATCGAGCTGCCCTCTCAGTTCGAGGATTTCGACGGTGCGACCGGCGTTTGTCCAGGTGAGTGTATCGCCGGTGTCATGCTCAAGCACGACATGCAGAATCACGCTGCGGAAGTTCGGGTTGTCGGTGTGCCCGTGCGCGTCCCAGTCGGATGTCTTGATATGGATTTCCACATCGCCATGCAGGATTTCGTTTCCGACCCGCACGACCGCGCCGAGGAAGTCTGGGCCCGCGTCCGTGTTCCACTGCCCGCCGAAGATGACTTCGAGCTCGCTTCCGGAGACGGTTTTCACCTTGTTCCGCAGATGTTCCGCGTCCCAAATGTGATACAGAAACCGCTCCGTGAATCGCATAACCGGCCTAAAACTCCTTTAAAAGCTCCTCGATGGCACGTTTCAGTTGCACGTCGTCCTCCTCGATGATCTGCTCGGGTGTGGGGGAGACGTAGATGTCGGGCTGAACGCCGTTTCCTTCCATGTTCACGTCATCCAGTGAGTACCAGCCGTTTCTCGGCATGCGCATGCTGGAGCCGTCCATGAAGTTCACGTGACCGGTTCCGATCACCGACCCGCTGGTGGGCTCGCCCACCACTTTTCCGAGCTTTTTGTATTTAAACAGATGGGGGAATATCTCGCCGTCGGAGAAGGAGTTGTGGTCGATCAGGAGGACGACCGGCTTCTCCCAGGTCTGATACGGTGTGTCCATTTTCTTAGCGCTGAAATAGCGGACGGACATCTGCGCGTAGGGTCGCCTGGTGAGAGCCTGCAAGATATAATCGTGTATCCAGCCTCCGCGGTTTCCACGGAAATCCAGCACCAGCGCTTCTTTCTCGACCTGAAGCACGAAGAGGTCGTCGAGGAATTTGCTGTAATTTTTCCAGTCCATCTCCGGAACATGGACATATGCGAATTTCCCCCCAGAAAGCTCGTCCGTCAGCTCGGTGCGCTCATCCACCCAGTTGCGATACGCCATCTGGTAGTTTTCCCAGTAGCTAAGGCCCTTGATCTCCGCTTTCTTCTCACCGTCGTCCGTGTCGAATACGAGTTCGATCTTCTCGCCGGTCTTGTCCAGTAGCAAGGATTCGATCGATGTCAGGCGGTCGATTCTCACGCCGTCGATTTCAAGCAGGATGTCCCCCTCGCGGATTCCGAACGGTTCGTACAGCTTCGATTGCCGGTAAATCTTCCGGACGCGCATGCCGCGCGATCGCGATTCCGAATAATCGAATTCCAACCCAAGCGAGGCGGGATTCATCTGACGGAATCTCTTGTCTCTGCGTGGATAGAATCCTGTGTGAGAGGCGTTTACGTCGCCGATCATCTCCTCGACGACGGATGCCAGCATTTCCGGCGTGAGCGCGTCATCGAGATGAGGCGAAAACAGCTTGTATGCCTCGTTCCAATCGACACCTTGCATTGCGGGATCGTAGAATCCCCTGCCGAACTCGACCCATACGCGGTCGAAAATGGTTCGGTTCAGGTCGCTCCGGTCCCAAGTGTATTTAAAATTGTTCTCGAGCGTCTTGCTCTTTTTCGATGCGATGTCGAAGCTGGTCAGACTATGTTTCTGCCGAACATAGATTTTCTTGTTCGCTTCGTTGTAGCCGATATCATCGATGATTTCGCCCTTGAAATTGTGGATGCTCTTGTCGTTTTTACCCGTGTAATCGGTCTTTCGAAGCGTGTTGTCGTCGTCAATGCTGTCGATGTAGTAGAGGGTCGAATCGTTTTCAACCCACACGACGTAGTTGAACCCGTCGCGCGTGACGATCGGATGCTGCCGCTCGCGGATGTCCTTCAGCTCGTACTCGACAGCCACTTTCTCCTCTTTCTCGTCCTCATCCTCGTCGTCGTTCTTGCTTTCCGGTTCCGGATCGAGGATCGGCTTCCAGTGGTCTTCTTCCTTGTAAAAATCGTCTTTCGGGAAGATATCCAGACGGTAGATGTCGCCGTGTCGCGTATAAAAAACGGTCTTGCCGTCGGTGCCCCAGAAGATGTCGGAGATATTGTCTTTCAGGACGAACAGGACTTGATCGGTTTCTTCCTCGAAGTCGTACAGGTGGAGCTCGAACGTTAAAAGGCCGGGGACAACATTGCCGTAAATCAGGTAACGTTCATCCGGGCTGATCGCGGAACAGGAATTGACGAACTTCTCGTCCATGACATGGAATTTCGATGCGGTGCTGTCAGCGATGGCGATCCGGTCTCGCGTCTCGTCCTTGCTGAACCGGATCAGCAGACGATTGCCGGCGAGGTGATCGACCGATTCGATATAGCGATCCTTGCTCCAGCGTATAATCTCCGTCTTGCCGGGTGTTTTGACGCTGGTCCGGTAGAGGCGGGGGACGCCCTTCTCATACGACGAATAGTAGATCGTGGTGCCGTCGTCCATCACGGTGATGTCGTCGATTCCGGCCTGATCATGGGTGAGTTGCATGACTTCTCCGCCCTTTTCGGGAACGGCAAAGAGGTCGTAGTAGGCCGAGAACGCGATCAGTTTGCCGTCGGGCGAGATTGCGAAATCGTCGAAACGGTTGGTCACTTCCTTGCGCTCGATGAATTCGTCGTGGAACTGCTCCCTGATCTCGATATCGATGGGCTTCGCTTCGCCCGTGGCGGGATTGTAGCCGCCGATGCGGTCGAAGTACTCATAGACGACGCGGTCGTTTTCACGGGCGATGTCGAGGTCGCGTGCCGACCAGGTATCGAAGTGGGTCAGTTGTTCGCGCGCGTCGAGGTTGTCGAGCGGCGCTCGGAATATCTGCAATATTTCGCCGTCCGAATAGCTGAAATAGACGGTGTCGCTCTGATGGGAGCAGACGGGGTAGCGCTCGGTCAGTTCGGTGTTGGTGAGCCGGGTGTAGGTCTTTGTCTTTGTGTCGATCGACCACAGGTCGCCGTTGATGCTGCCTCGATATTTCTCCCGAAACGGTTCTCCGCGATCGCAGTAGATGATGCGGTCGCCTTCGGCGGTGAACTTGGCGAACGTATCGCCGTATCCGGCGTATTCAACGGGTCTTCTGCCGTCGATGAACACCTGAAAGAATGGGCTTCCCTTCCGCATGACATAGTGGTTCACCAGAAGCGATTTTCCGTCCGGGAACCAGTCGGCAACTTGGGCGAAATCGGTCGCGACGCGCTTGGCGAGACCGCCTTCGGATGGGATGATATAGGAGGCGCGAAATCCTTCGTAGTTCGAGTTGTAGGCAATCCATTGACCATCCGGAGAATACACCGGCGAGTTTTCGGAGCCTTCGGTGGCCGTCAGGCGCGTTGCCGTGCCCCCATCGAACGGCACCAGCCAGAGGTCGTCCATGTACGTGAAGCAAACGGTGCTTCCGTCCGGCGATATGGCAGGATCGTACATGAAGTGCGGCTCGTAGGCTGCCAAGGGTGCAATCAGCAGGAAGGTGATGATTGAAAAAATCCATTTCATAAGGTAGTCCACTCCTATTTGTAATAAATTCGATTCTGAATCGTGTGTCCTTGCATGAGGCGTATTTCCAACAGCTTGCCGTGGTTGAAGCCGATGTGGATAAACTGACTGTTCTGTGAGATCGTTCCTCGGGAGCCGGAGAGCTCGCGTGTGATGGAGCGTTCTCCGGAGGGGAAGTCGTACGCTTCGTATAGGAGCTCGACTCTGGCGCCCCAGGCGGGTGTGTTGGGCATGTACCTGCGCCAGCCGTCGCGCGTGACCATGGCGAGGGTTTGCATGTTCCAGAACGGCTTTACGAAGATCGAGCGTTTGTTGTTCTGCGTAACGTTGCGATATAGTTTGACGCCGCTTCCGCTGCCCACACAGAGGTCGAGTCTGCCGTCCAGATCGATGTCCGCGACCGCGTTTCCCCAGCCGTTGTAGGTGCGGCATCCGCTGAGCCAGGTAATATCGGTAAACGTGCCGTCGCCGTTGTTGCGGTAGAGGTAGGAGCGGTCGTTCTGGTAGATCGAGGTCATGAAGAGGTCGAGATCGCCGTCGTTGTCCGCGTCGAACCAGTTGGGATCGCTGTGCAGCTCGTCGTAGGTGATGCCGGCTTCCTTCGTGACGTCGGTGAACTGCGTGTATTCGATGGTTCTGCCGTCTATGGTGCAGGATGTCCTGCCGTCGTTGCGTAGCAGCATGCTGATATCGGAAAACTCGATGTAGCGCGGATGCGCGAGGTTACACATGAAGAGGTCGAGGTCGCCGTCGTTGTCGAAGTCGCCCCATGCTGCGCCGATGGTGTGTCCGTACCAGCCATCGATGTTGCTTCCGGCGAGACCTTCCAGCGCGGCGATATCGGTGAACTTGCCGGTCTGGGGATTATAGTCGAAGAGGAAATTGCGGTCGAGCCGGTAGTTGCAGACGAGGATTTCCTGCACGCCGTCGTTGTCGTAATCGGCGGGAGCGATGCCGCGTCCGGCCTGGGCATTCAGCGAGTCGTTGTATCGCGTTTGGATGCCGACGATGTCCGTCATGTCGATCATCTCGCCATCAAGGTTGTCGTAGAAAAAGTCCGGCAGTCCGGTGTACTCTCCCGAGACCTCGTAGCTCGCCATGTACAGTTCGGGGTAGCCGTCCTGGTTCAGATCGGTCAGTCCGGCGCCTTCGGTAGGGTAGGGATCGGCGATAACGGTATCCGCGACCGGGTAGTAGCCGACGCCCTTGGCGATGTAGATTGCGTCGCCGCCTTTCGCGTGGGATGTTACGACGATGTCGAGGTAGCCGTCGCGGTTGATGTCCGCCCACAGTCCGCCCGAGGCACCGACCGGTTCGAACGCCGCCTGCTCCGTGAAATCGGAGAAGGTGCCGTCGCCGTTGTTGCGCCATATCTTTCTTCCGGATAGCAATAGGTCGTCGTCGCCGTCGTTGTCGAAATCTCCGAACGCCACCCTCGATTCGTGGCTTTCGGAGAGTCCGGCGTCGATGGTTACATCCTCGAAAGCGATTTCGTTATAATCTCTTAAAATCCTTGCCCACTTCATGATGGGGATGTCGATCTCAAGTCTTGCATGAAGCTCGGATAGCGTCTCAAACGCCTTCTCGTCATAGCGTTTTCGCGGTGCGCCGAGGACAAGACACTCGATCATCGATCCTGCCGCTTCGAGCCATGTTTCCGGGTTCTCGCTCAGGGAGAGGACGCGTCCGTTCCAGTAGAAAATCTCCGCCTGCTCACCTGCGTCGTTGTTCTCATACTGGATCGATTTCACGATGTCGCTTGCCTGCCGGATGACGTCCTCCCGGTCGCTACTTTCGACCATTTCGTGATTCAGCTTGAAGTAAAGAAGTTGCGTATGGAGCAGCTCGACTTTCTTACGGAACTCCTCCGGTGTATATCGATTATACATGAAACGAACGGTGTCTGGCTTTTCGTCAAACTCGAGCAACTGGTTCAGGATGTATTCTGCGTTGGTCAGGATGTCACGCGCGGGAAGATTGTCGAGCAGGTCGCCGTTGAGCATCGAACGTACGACGGCATAGCGTGTAACGTTGTTTGTCAGCGGGATGCGGGACAGCTCGTCGAGCGCGGTATCGTATTCTTTGCGGTTGACGATCGCCGCGATACGCAGGTAGTGTAGCGAGGCTGTCCATTGCGATTCGGGCAGGATTTCGAGCATCTGGTCGATCTTATCGATGCGCAGGCTGTCGTCGCGCTCCACAGCGATGTCATCGACCTTCTGTTTGGCGAAGGCTTCGAGGATGACGTTTGCTTCCCCGAAACGGGTGAGGAGCGTGTCGATCCGTGCCTGCCGCAGGGAGTCCGATTCCACCCGGTCGATGGCGAATTGCAGTACGGCTTGCTCGTCCGTCTCCGTGAACTCGATATCGCGCAGGAACGTGCGCTGTGTCCCGTGGTCATCGAGCGAGGCGTAGCTGTACGCAGATTCGAGGTCGTGCAGGTTGCGGGCCTTTTCGAAGAGGATTTGCGCGTGTTGTGCGGAATCGTCGATGGCGCGATAATAGTCCATCAAAGCGGTGTATAAGAAGGTGTTTTCCGGCGAATCCTGCTGCATCTGGTGGATACGAGAAAGGTTGTTCTCGAAAATGTCCCACAGCTCTTTCCGGTGAACAAACTCGATTTCATCGAGCGTGAGGGAAAGCAGGGGCGAGATAAGTAAGATAATGAGTGGCAGCAGCTTTTTCGTCATGGAGACTCCCTTGTGTCCGGATAAAACAAAAGGCGGTCTGAAACCGCCTCTTGTCAATACCTTTCGTCAGGATCACCCGCCGTTGCCGCGTATGGCATCGACAGGACAAATCTCCTGACATTTTCCGCAATCGATACAGCTATCTGTGATTTCATGAATGCCGTCGCCTTCGATAATCGCAGAGACGGGGCACACATCGACACATTCGCCGCAGTTAACACATTCGGATGTTATCACAAAGGGCATAGGTTCCTCTTAGATTTCCATAATCTCTTTTTCTTTGTGATCTGCGGACTCAGACGTCTTTTCGATCCATTTATCGGTCAATTCCTGAATATCCGAGAGCAGTTTCTTCTCGTCGTCTTCCGTGATCTCGCTGTTCTTCTTCATCTTCTTGCCGGCTTCGTTTCCGTCCCTTCGGATGTTGCGGATCGAGATTTTGGTGTCTTCAGCTAGTTTCTTGATCTGCTTGACGATCTCTTTACGCTTCTCTTCGGTGAGTTGCTGGAAGGGGAGGCGAATCACGTTCCCGTCGTTGTCCGGCGTAATGCCGAGATTAGCGGCGAGAATTTCCTTTTCGATATCGCCGAGGGTCGTCTTGTCCCATGGCTGAATCACGATCAGACGAGGCTCGGGAATCGAGATATTGCAGAGCTGCTTGATCGGTGTCGGTTGACCGTAATAATTTACACGGATATCGTCGAGAATCGCCACGCTGGCACGTCCGGTGCGCAGTTTGGTAAATTGGTGCAGCAGGCTCTCGTGAGCTTTCTGCATCTTCTGGTCCAATTCTTTTTTCAGCTTTTCCATACAATGACTCCTGTTTCCGTTTACGGATGAATGAACGTACCCATTGTTTTCGACATAATCGCCTTCTGAAGACTACCCGGCTCGTTGAGGTTGAATACCTTAACCGGTATTTCGTAGTCCCGGGCAAGCGAAAACGCCGTCATGTCCATTACCTGGAGTTTACGGGAAAGTACCTCGTCATAGGTAATATCGGGAATGAATTCGGCATTGGGATTTTTCACCGGGTCGTCCGAGTACACGCCATCGACTTTGGTTCCCTTCAGCACGAGATTCGCGTTCAGCTCAGTCGCGCGAAGCACGGCGGCTGTATCCGTAGTGAAATACGGATTGCCGGTGCCGGCGCAGAAGATGCAAATCTTGCCTTCGCGGAGGGATTTTTCGGCCTTGTCGTGCGTGTAGTACATCGCGACTTTGTCCATCTGTACGGCAGAGTATATATCGGCGTGGTAGTTACGGTTGCGCAGGTATTCCGCCAGCACCAGCGCGTTCTGCACGGTTGCCAGCATACCGATGTGATCGGCCGTTACACGACGAACTTCCGCCGCCGCCTGACCGCCGCGGTAGATGTTGCCGCCGCCCAGAACGAGTCCCAGACTGAGGCCGTCGCGACGTACCTGGATGATATCTTCCGCGATACGCACCAGAACGTCGTTGTCGTAACCGAATGACTTCCCGCCGGCAAAAACCTCGCCACTAACCTTGACGATGACGCGATGGACTTTTTCCGGTGAATACTTCATGTTATGCCTCGCCCAGCGCCCAGCGCACGAAGCGGGCGACCTGGATGTTCTCGCCCAGCTTCGCGACAGCTTCGGTCACGATATCGCCGACGGTCTTGTCCGGGTCCTTGACGAATTCTTGTTGCAGCAGGCAGTTCTGCTGGATGTACTTTTTGATCTGACCGTCAACGATGCGATCCACGATATTCTCGGGCTTGCCGTCGTTGAGCGCTTTGTTGCGGTAGATTTCTCTTTCGCTTTCGATCTTCCCCGGATCGATTCCTTTTTCATCGACGGCCATCGGGTTGCTTGCCGCGACGTGCATGGCGATGTCTTTACAAAGGTCCTGGAAAGCGTCGGTACGGGATACGAAGTCTGTTTCGCAGTTGATTTCGACCATTACACCGATCTTGCCGTTGGTGTGAATGTAGGAGTAGATCAGTCCTTCGCTGGTCGAACGGTCGGCCTTGGATTCGGCCTTGCTGATACCCTTCTCACGAAGATACTTGATTGCTTTTTCCATGTCGCCGTCACTCTTGGACAGGGCCTTCTTACAGTCCATCATGCCGACGCCGGTTTTCTCGCGCAACTCTTTTACCATTTGTGCCGTAATATTCATGTGTCCCCCAATTATGAAAGGTGTTCTATCTTATATTGTTAATAATTAAAAGGGAGAGACAGCGCCTCTCCCTATATTATAGATTATTCGCTGATCGCTTCTTCCGGTGAGACTTCACGCTTGATGCGTTTCGGCTTCTCGGTTTTCTCGCGAGGTTTTTTCTCATCGTCTTCTTCGTCCGCAGGTTTCTTGCGAGGGCGTTTCATCGGTTTCTCTTCAAGATTGACCACGACTTCTTCATCGGTGGTTTCTTCTTCGCCTTCACCGAGCAGTTCGGCAGCGCTATCAGGCATTCCAGCTGCTTCATCCGCGCCTTCTGCGCTCGCCTGACGACCTTCGATAACCGCCTGCGCCATGATACCCGCGATCAGGTGGATGGCGCGGATGGCGTCGTCGTTGGAAGGAATGACATAGTCGATGATGTCCGGATCGCAGTTGGTATCGACCATGCCCACGATCGGGATATTCAGTACGTTCGCTTCGTGTACGGCAATCTCTTCATTCATGGTGTCAACCACGAAGATTGCGCCCGGCAGGCGATCCATGCCACGGATACCGCCGAGAGCCTTCTCGATCTTGTCGTGCTTGCGACGCATTCTGGTCGCTTCCAGCTTGGTGAAGTTCTTTATCGTACCGTTCTCTTCGATTTCTTCGAAATATTCCATCGTTTCAACGCTGTTGCGGATGGTTTTCATGTTGGTGAGCATTCCGCCGTACCAGCGATGGTTGACGTAGAACGCGCCGCATTTCTTGGCGGCCTGCTCGATCGCGTCGGCAGCCTGCTTCTTGGTTCCCACGAAGAGGACGTAATCGCCCTTTGCCGCGGTCTCTTTCAAGAACATGTAGGCTTCGTTGATGGCATCCACGGTCTGCTTGAGATCGAGTATGTGAATACCGTTTCTCTTGATGAAGATAAACTTCTTCATCTTGGGGTTCCATTTGTGGGTCTGATGACCGAAGTGGACACCCGCTTCCAGCAACTGTTTCATGCTGACTACTGACATTGTTTCTCCTTTGATACGGTTTCTTCCAGAAAAGGGATATCCGCAATACAATCCCGGATCAACGGGACACCGCTTTGCAACTCCCTTTTCGGTTCTGAGTGCAGATTAACGTTTCGAGAACTGGAAGCGCTTGCGGGCCTTCGGACGACCGGCTTTTTTGCGCTCTACCATTCTCGGATCGCGTGTGAGCAGCCCGTTCTTCTTCAAAACACCACGAAGCTCTTCGTCGTATTTGCAAAGTGCGCGGGATATCCCGTGACGAATTGCTCCTGCCTGCCCGGACAGACCACCGCCTGTCACGTTGACGCGTAGATCGAATTTCTCGGACATGCCGATCAGCTTGAACGGCTGTTCCACGATCATTTCCAAAATCTCTCGGGCAAGATAATCCTTCATCGGCTTGTCATTGATAAGACGCTTGCCGGTGCCGGGTGTGATGCGTACGCGAGCTACTGCATTCTTTCTTCTGCCTGTTGCATCGAAATATTGCATCCAATTTCCTCCTACAGATCCCAAACCTTAGGCTGTTGTGCCGTATGCGGATGGTCAGGTCCCGTATAGACTTTCAGTTTCTTGTAGATTTTTCTTCCTAATGCGTTCTTGGGTAACATCCCCTTGATCGCGTGCTGAATTACGTGTTCCGGTTTCTCGTTCATCATGCGCCGAATCGGGGTCTCTTTCAAACCACCCGGGTAACCGCTATAACGTTTGTACGTCTTTTGAAGCATCTTGTTACCGGTCAGTTTGACCTTTTCGGCATTGATAATGATGACATTGTCACCATTGTCCAGGTTGTGTGAGAAGAACGGTTTATGCTTACCACGCAGGATCGCAGCGACCTTCGAGGACAATCTACCCAAAACCTGATCGGTGGCATCGATCACGTACCAGTCATTTTGCAACTGGTTAAGTTTCGGCGTAAGTGTTCTCATTTCAACTCCTTTCGATATTTTACACGAAAACGTGACAAAATATTGGCACGCCAGTTATCTTGTCAAGATATACTCAACCATCCACACCACATTCACATTTTATCCACCATCCGGAGCACCTCAAATTTCCGTTGATAATCGGTATTCAACGTCTTTATCCACTTATCCACAGACCCTATTATTATTACTATCTCTAATAATCTTAATGGTAATAGTAATAGTCAGTGGAATTCGATCCGATATCAGGTTTACACATCTCACGATGTGTCAACATTTCGAAATGAGCGAGGTACAGCATGAATTTAGTTCAACCACTACGTGAACGCCGTCAGATCGATCTTGTAAAAACCTACCTTCGGAACCACCCAACCAATTCGAAATCAGCTCATCCACTTCGCTATTACATGATGTTCCTGTTCGGTATTCATACCGGCCTCCGGATCAGCGACATCCTTCCGCTGCGAGTCTGTGACGTGATGTACCGCACGCACGTCACAATCCACGAGAAGAAGACCGGAAAGACCAGGCTATTCCGGATATCGAGCTCTCTACAGCTTGAACTCGAAGACTACGTCCGGGACATGAATCCCGATGATTATCTGTTCGGTAATTCCCAAGGTGGATATCTATCCAGGCAAATCGCCTGGCAACATCTTCACAAAGCTTGCCGTGCTGTTGGCATCACGGATGCAGTCGGCACGCATACCCTTCGCAAAACCTTCGGCTATCATCTGTATCAGAAGACGAAAGACGTCGCACTGCTGCAGATGATCTTGAACCACTCACACCCTTCTGTAACGCTTAGGTACATCGGTATCCAACAGGATCGCATCGATGCCGCAATCATGGAGCTTGCACTATGAAATCGTCCAAGAGACCAGAGAACACCACCAGGCACTTACGTGATGGTGGTTGTGGTGAAGAGAACCAGAAACCGACCCTCATCGAATCCCTGCCCACCTGCGGCACTTGCGGCCGCTTCGTTTTCGTAAACCACTTCATGGGCTTCTGTACGAAGTACCCATCCACTCAAACGAACTGGATCACCGTCCTAAATTACTGTCGCCACCACATACCGAGGGGGTGCTGATGCATTCCATATCCACCGACCGCTGCTGCCGAACTTGTGCCAACTGGGCGCGTCATATTGATCCGGACAATCGATACTGGTGTCAGGTCATGAAGGCACTCACCTACGGGGATTCGTATTGCCCTTCCTGGAAGAAGCGTGAAACGCCCGGATTTGATCCGATATGCGGATACTGCGAACACTGGGACAGATCGAGCGACCAGGTGAACAGAAATTGCTCACACCATGACGCATTCACCAACGTCGGCGATACCTGCCCATCCTGGCTACTCATATCCACACTCAGACAACCGGAGGAAAATCAATGAACTGCATCGACTGTATCTACTGCGACGAACGCCATAATGGTCTTTGGTGCGACTTCATGAATAACTGGTTATCCGATACAACTCCTTGTTTCTCCTACAACGAATATGAGGAGGATGAATGATCGTCAAAATCTGGCAGACAGACCGCAACCGTAACCCATACGCTACCAATTACCCGGACTACGAAGGCTTCGTTGAGATCGAGGATTCGAAAATCAGAGTCGTCGGCTGGGTTCGATCTGGGCCCACCGGCCAACACATCCACCTGACCGATAAGTCCGGCAACTGACCGCCAAATATCGCCATGAACGAACGATCTCCCCCGAAAGGTGTCCATGCAGCCCAATGGAATTCTGGCAACGATCGGGGCAACAAACCGACGTCCTGACAACAACGCCGATGGATGCCTGACAACGATCGCCAAGAGAAAGAGAGGCGGCGGCGGGAACAGGATGCACCTCGAGAACAACGTCAGATGAATAGCCACGTTGGGACCCTGGCTGCCTGATACCCCGATCGCGCTTTCCTTCTTCCCGCCTCTGCATCATCTGTTCGCAGGCTGGCCAGGCTATCCATCAGTGTTTCGTTGCGATTTGAAGTCTTGATATTTCCCTAAGATGTCGGCTTTGTTCACTGATGCCCGGGCTGGAATTTTTTCCCATAGATGGTTCTTCCATGTGCTCCGTGCCGGGTGATGATAGATGTTTGTATTGGTCTAGTTGAACCAGCCGCGTCATCGAATCGCACTACGCACGAAGTGGAAGGCCTTACACACGCTATCACTTCATTCATGCTACCGTGATGTCTGAATTATTGAACAGACACAGAACGAACAGACATCACAGCATTCATATCGTGATAGCGTGTTGTCGCCCGGGCAGTTTCATGGTGTTTTGTCGGCTTTAAACAGCGGACATTGACGATTGGAAAAGCCGACAAAACACTCATGAAAAACGAAACAACATCATCATCCTTCAAGCGGCAGTATGATGGATGGATAGCCTGGCCAGCCGCAAACAGATGATGCAGAGGCAGGTACGATGTCTTTTCAGAAGTCGGGCCAGGCTAACTGTAGCGATCGGGGTACCAGGCAGCCAGGGTTACGTAACCGCCAGTCTGGTGCTGACTATCCCGGGTCGGTGCTTCCTGTTCTCCCGCCGCCGCCGGAGATGCCGTTTCCCCAAGCTGGTCAGTTCATAGCCAACGATGATCCTTTCCCGCAGATGGCTCCCACCCACCCACCCAAGAGAAGAGAGAGAACGGCGGAAGGTTTCCCATCAACCGAAGTGCGTGGCGTGCCTTCGCTCGCCGAACTCGCTACGGCACGATGACAGTCGGCACCGACTGACAGCTAGGTCTGACAACCGACGTCCGCAGCAGGTTCGGGCGCTCGCAAGCTCGCGCCCGAAACCGCCGCCCAGGTCGGCACCGACTGACTGACGGCGGCGCTGATCCGGCTCTCGCTCGCTTCGCTCGATCGAGACCGAGAGCCGCGCCGCCGAATTGTTCCCGGCCGGACACGACTTTTTCCTGCAACTCCTTGCAAATTCCCACCTTTACGATTTTCGATCTTGCCGTTTTTCGACTGTTTTCTGTGCCTCATCGAGGAGGCAGATCTGTTTTTCCCTGGCATCGATGCTGGCAGATGCGCACCCAATTCCCGGAATCCGCTTATAACGCGATTTACCCATCAGAAGAATCCGGATTTCGTCACTTTTTCCTGGCTCATTTATCCATTTTTGCCTATGATCATCTCCGGAGGTACCGAAATGGACAACCGAAGACGATCCCTGCCGAACATCCACGATGAAAGACGTGACATGCGCGTAGGCACGTATCCGGCATCGACACGCGAGAGGATCGGCGAACTGATTCAACGACTTCACAGCGATGACTACCCTCATCGTGAAATCTGCGACGTACTCAACGACGCCGACACGACCACTTCTACCGGACTGTCCTGGACACCGAATCGGCTGAAGTACTACGTCCGTGGGCTTCGAAACCTTGACAATCTCGATCCGATATAGTTGGAATTGCTCCCGGAGGTTAAATCAATGCCAGAACCCGCATCAATCCTGAACGTCTCTCATCCAGTCAACGAGATCATCGAAAGAATCGACCAGGTCAGTCTGTCCATCCGGGAATATGGTGTCCTGATCGCCGATCGCGATTTCTTCAGTTCGTGCGGCTCGATCCCGGACCAGCTGAGTGACTCCCTTGATCGAATCTCATCTGACTTGTCGGCCGTGGACTTATCCACACCGATAACCAACGTCGTAGAAAGCTGTTGAGGTGTAAAATGCTCCGGATGTGGATAACTGCTGTGGATTGTGTGTGGATGACTGTTTATAAATGCTTACAAAACAGTTATTGTGTCAAGATAAAACCAACGATTTCAAGCGATAATTCTGTCCCGGTGTCCGAAACGCTCTACTGATAGAAACTCATTCGGAACGAGTAATCCATCTCTTTCTCGACATCCAGGTGCCATGCCACCACGATATCCTCCACCTCTTTCAGGAACGCATCAGTGAAACTGCTTTTCTCGTCCGGCGTGATTTTCACCGACTTCACGTCGCCCGAAGATGCGAACACCACCGCGATCCTGACGCTGCCCTGCATGGGGACAATCTGGCTTTTCGATTTGTAGAGCCGCTGGATCTTCGGCTGGAGCGCCTGGACATAGCGCGGGAGGTCTTCCTCTTTGATGGAGCCCTTCTTTGCGACAGGTTTTGCAAGCCGTTTCGGCACGACGGCGGGCTTGGGCGGTTCGGGTGGCGGAGTAGGCGGAACGGGTCTTTTCACGACAGCCACGGTGTCTTTCGGGGCGGGTTGTGCCTGCTGCCGTTCCTGCTTTCTTCCACAGGCTGTCAGGACGGTCAGAAGCAGAACGATAGACAGAAACGATATCGATATTCTCATGAATCCTCCAGATATTATTCAACGATAGTGGGCTTGATGGATCGGTCAATGTAAAAGGGATTGTATTTCTCGATCTTGTCGTAGGTCACTTTTCGGACCTGGCTGGTCTCGACTTGCCGACTGGTCTGAACCATCCATCCCTTGCGAAGCTCTTTCCCCCCCTCTTCTTCCAGCAATAGCTCTTGCAGTATCTCTGTCGAGATGGTCACCGACCCAACCGGTGTCTGACCGGATCGGATGGTGCATTCGACCAGGAGACTGCTCCGGTCGAGGGTAAGATTGATGTAAACCGGCTTTGTGAAGGAGTTGCGCAGCTTGAGGTCTTTCAGTCCATAGGCATAGGTGGCGTCCAGCCCGAGACCGATGAACCGGTCTTCACCCCACAGGTCGGTGCTGTGGCAATGTTTCTCGAGTATTTCCAGGTTGGCGTTCAGTGCGGCGTTGAAAAGAACCGTACTTACCAGGCACAAACCGCCGCCGGTGCTGTACACAAGCTGATTGTTCACCACCATGGGGCCCTCCCGGAAGCCGTCCTTCACGGAGGCATCCTTCAGGAACCTGCGCAGGGAGAATATCTGGTTCGGTTCGAGCCGTGTGCCGTTGATCAATCGACAGCCCAGATCGATGTTCGAGATGCGGTTCTCGTTGATCTCGCCCAGCTCCTCACGCCAGTTGATCCGGATCGTCGATTCTCCCAGGCAGTTCATCCCGCGGGATTCCTCCAGCCATTCCTCACGTCTCGGATCGGGCTTGACAATCCAGTGGTACCAACCCCGGAGAAAGGATTTCAGATCATCGTGGATGATGCGTAAACGCTGGTATTTCATCAGGAACCTGCCTTCTTCCGGATGTACGAATCATATTCCGGAATATGATTGACAAAGTATTTCCGAATCAGATCGGTCTGCGACTGCGAGTCAACGTCCGAGCCATGCAGTCTGCGGCATAACGATTGAAGGTGAATCGGGATACAGAACTGCTGTGTCTTCCTGCGATAACGATAGTTGCCGCTATCGACGTGATCGTCCGCGATGCGTTCGCGTATCAGTGCCGCATCCGGATCCTCCAGTTCGTAGTTCGGGTTGATCAGATAGTTGATGCCGTACTCTGAATAGAACCTCTGAAACGCCTCCAGGTTGATCCGGTTCTGGGTCTGCCAAGTAAACACGCCGGTACTGACGTTTGCGCCGTCGGAGACGTATCTGATACCGTGTTTCAGGCAATAGGCGATGGTTTCGATGTGCATGACCATCGTGCAGGCGGGACAGAGGTTGGCTCGCAGGTAATTCATTCCGGGCGATGCGGGGCAATAATCATCGAAATATATCCGGTCTCGGAGGCGGTGTATGGGCAGGATGCTATGCGTGTATTTCTCCGTTCCGTCGATACGCCTCAGGTGTTCGAGATTGATGGAGGCGTTTCCCGGATTGGATGCGAAGAGCCTGATGAGCGGAAGATCGTAGGATGTGTCGAATGTCAGCAGATGAACTTTTCTGAAATGCTTCCCCAGCGTGTGGGCGGCGAGGGTCGAATCGACGCCGCCGGAGTATCGGATACAGATATCCTCGTCGGCAATATCGCCCGGCAAATCGGGAGTCTCGTTCTCCGTATCGCTCGATAGAGATGGACGGTGAAAAACGGTCTTCCTAAGAAGCTTGATCGCGATCAGGGGAAGGCAGGCAATCGTGATGGGGATGATGCGAGCCCCGATCCGTTTCGGGAACAGGTCGATCAGGTGCAGGACAGCAACTTCCAGAAATCGCAAGTTCATATCGTACACTCTTTCGAGGCGAAATACGCGTGAAGTCGATCGATCCCCTCCATGAATCGTTCGGAGGTGAAGGAGAGCCGGATGTGTCCGGGCTTGCCGAAATCCGAACCCGGTACGACGGCGACGTGCTTCTTCAGCAGGATGTCCCGGGACAGTTCCAGTTCGTTGGGGAAGTTGCGCTCTTTCAGAAGCCTGCGGCAGTCGATTGTCAGGTAGAATCCACCTCGGGATGGGAAAATATCGATCAGCAGGAAGTTTTGCAATGTGTCCTGAGCATAGTGGTTTCGCAATTTACAGAGATGTCGCACTTCTTCAACCTCCCCGGGATGATCGAGCGCTATCAATGCGGCGAGTTGGTTGATCGGGTCGGTGGTCAGCATGGAGTGTTCCAGGGTTACGCTGAGCGGCTCGACGAACCGATCCGGAAGGATGAAAAAGCCGATCCGACGGGCATACATGCGGTAACCTTTCGAGAAACTGCCGGTGACGATGAAGTTTGACCGAGGTGAGTCGATCTGAAGCGAGGAGAAAGGTTGTTCGTCGAAATAGATATCATTGTATGTCTCGTCGCTGATGATCGGACAGCATCCATCGACGATCCCGTCGATCTGCCGGTACATTTGTTCGGAAAGGATATTGCCATACGGATTTCCCGGTGAATTCAGCACCACCAGCGCCGGTTTTCTGGCAATTGTCTCTTCGAAGGCCTTCCAATCGATCTCACCACTCCGGGGATCGATATCGTACATCTCGATCTTCGCACCTGCCACAACGGCGCAGAACTTGTAGAGGCTGTAATACGGGCAGGGAATCAATACGCGGTCTCCCGGTCTGGCCAGCAGGTGAAAAAGGCAGCGGTAGAGGAAGCTGCTTCCGGGTCCGATGACGACTTGCTCGCTCGATATTTCCTTACCGTATTTCTCCTGATGAATTCTCGCGAGTTTTTCACGAAGTTCCGGCAGTCCGGTAGGATGAACGCGCGTGTTGAAGCCAAGATCGTCGATTGCCTGTTTCATGGCGTTCTTGATGTCGTCGTGCAGCGGTAATTCCGATTTACCCAAAGTCATGCGGATAGGTTTGGTGCCGTTTTTTTCAAGTTCGTTCGCCAGAGAGTCCAGCTCGAACATGAGGAATCTCATATCGTGATAATGCATCATTTCCGCCATACTATCTCCGCTTCGGGTTTTCGTTGAATCGATAAGCTCATGTGCTGTTCCGGGGATACTGTGTCAACTTTTTTGTTATAATCTTGCGGTGAGTATTATTATCCCGGAAAGACGAAGTGTGGTTACAGCTCGAACTCGACGCGCAGCCTGTTGTCCTCGATCCGGACGTCGCTGCTGAAGTGGCGGATCAGATCGACGCCGTGCCGGTCTGATGAATAGTCTTTATCGGGCTCACGGACGCGATAGATTGTTCCGAAATCGCATTCGTTTCCTTCGTCGCGGACTTCCATGGCAAGACGGTTCGTCCTGTGATGAACCTCGATCGACAGCTCGACGCTCTTGCTGCAATCGGATTGATTCCCGTGCAGGATGGCGTTGGCGATAACCTCCCGCAGCACGAGCGAGATGCGGAACAGCGTCGATTCGCTTGAAACCTGATGAAGCTGATGCAGGTAACTGAGCACGCAGTTGAGAAGTTGCTCGGTCTCGGAGAATTTTCCGGCGATGCGGCAATGGAGGGAGCTTTGCGGTTCGGCGTCTGCTTCGAGGACGGTGCTGATCGTCTTGTGAAGGAACGGTGCGTTGGGGTCGTTGGAATAGATGAAATGCAGGTTCTCCCGCAGTTGATGCCAGTTCGTGAATAGTTCTTTCATCTCGGGCATTTCCGCGAGGATCAAACGGGCGGTGTGGGGCGATCTGGAAGCGTTTTCGAGCATAGAGGTAACACTGCTGTACAGCACGATCTGGTAATCGCTGAAAGCAGAGGTCCTTCCGCGAATCGGATGATCGGCATTTTTCTGGACTCGATTGAAGTAGGTCCGCGTTACATTCAGAAGTATCTCACTCATGATCAACCCGCTCATTTCTTTCTTACAAGATATCCCTTTCCGGAGCCGTTCCCAAATTAAAAACGAACTTTAATCGTATCCATCCGTTTGCCTCCCAAACACCCTGTCCTGACGCATTTTGATAATTGAATCCTGGATTATTGCAGTTTGGGCTCCGCATTCTTCTTGACATCAATGGCGCCGACGGCTCATCGGTGACAGTACCACATTGTTTAAAGGATGATAAGAATGGAACGAGAACACGGAACGTGCAGCCTGGTACGGATGTACGACGACGAGAATATGTTGAAACAGTATTACCGGTGGCAGCTTCAGGAAGAGCACAAGGAACGGTTCTGCTACACGCCCGTGCAGCCCGGAAGCATCGAATACACGGAAGAGGGTTGGCTGAAGTTTCGTGAGCTGTTGCTGATGAGGGTGCGGAAGCAAAGCTTGATTTATATGCTTCAGGATTGCCGGTCGGAGGTATATCTTGGCTGGATCAGTCTGTCAGGATACAATTTCCGAAACCGCTCTGCCGAGATCAGTTATTATTTCCCCGCCGAACACAGGGGGAAGGGGTTCGGCACGACTCTGCTGGATGGATTTCTGGCGATTATTTTCGCGGATGATTTTTACTGGAAGCTGCACAAGATATGGGCGGAGACCGGCGCGTTCAACACTGCGTCCATTCATCTGCTCGAGCGTGCGGGATTCCGTCTCGACGGACGCGTCCGCGATCACTACTGGCTGGACGACAGGATGTACGACCAGTTGATCTACACACTGAAGAGGTCGGAGAATAGACAGATGGACATGGCTTGAAACGAGCGTTTATAGAGGCGCTATTCAAGGATTTAGAGACTTAAGTTTTTTTATAAAACGCTTGAGGTTATTGGATGTTTTAACCGCATGATCTAGTCGCCAGTGCTTATCTACGAACCTGCCTAACTCGAAATTGTATTCAGGTCCCTGTCGGGCTGTTCCATGAGGCAAAATAGCTCTTTTCAACTCATTTCGTTTTGAATTGCGAACCAGGGAGAATAGCTTCTGCTTCGGATCGATTACAGTGTCTGGATTCGATGGAATTTCGTTTACTTTGCAATTCAGCCATTGGGCGAATTTGACGCGATCAGCCATCAGCCATGCTTCGATTTCGTGTTCAATGACATGGAAGATCATGCCGGGATTTTGTATTGTTCTGGGAAGCCATTGATCGACGGCCATCGGTGGGCATGGAATCTGGTCTTGATCCCTAAGCACTATAATATTCTGGGATTTCGCAACTCGATTGTATTCTGTGATGTTAGATTTTAAATTTCCTGCGCCGTGTTTGACAACGATCATGGCATTGTTGAGATTCTTCCGGTCAAGAATGTTCCTTAGGATCGATTGGGTTAGTTTGTCTTCGACAAAAGCGATGTAAATCATTGGACTAGTCAAAGCTTAACAGGAGCTGATCTGCTTTTTGGGGTGAAGTCCTTGGGCGAATGACGTCACTTGGCGGAATTCCCTCCTGCAGAAGATTTTTCACCTCTTTTATGTTTTCGGCTATATATGCTTCAGAGGCTTCGTTATTCGGAGATACAATTAGTATCTCTGTAGAAGATATCCCGTTGTCCTGGAATATTGTGAAACTGTGTGTGCTCATGATTAACTGAGTGTCTTTTTTATTCTTTGTGTGATATTTAATCGTCTTTGAAATTAGCGGAGGAAGCTGCTCAACAACAGCATCGTGCAAGGATAACTCCGGCTCTTCCAAAAGCAACAGTGATTCATTTGCCAGCATGGCCCAAAACAGACCGATCAATCGAAGCGTGCCGTCAGAGAACTGATTCTCGTATTGTTTGTTCGCAATGTATCGCCAATGATCAACCTGAACCTGAAGATGGGGAAATCCCTGATCATCATCGATTATTTCCAAATCACTGAACTGCGGAATGACTGGCTGTAACATTTTGTTGATGCGTTTCAAACGGGCATCTCTGATATTCTTCGGAGTTGCCTTGATCATCTGAAGGAAGCTCTGCCCGAATGGATCATCCGGTACACGATTCGAAGAAAAAACATGAGCATAACGGATGAGCTGGGGTACAAGATGTAAATATGAAAATGAGGTAAAGAAGATTGCGAGGGAACGGAACTTCTGGTTGACAGTTAGTTGCTCCAAGTATGTCTGCGCTAATTGCTCCGGGTCCTTTTCGTCTTTAGTATTGGGTCTGTTAACAAGGACTTTCCCATTGCATTCCACTCTTTCGGAAATAACTTTAAAGTCATGTCCTCTACTGCTATTCACCGAAATGGAATATACCCATGTTACTGGTTCTTCTTCAGTTCGATCCAATACCGTTACTTCGATTGTGACATCAGTATTTTTTCGCGCAGCGAGACATCGGATACTTTTTAGTCCTCCTCGCTCTTCAATCGCGTTTTTCAATCCGCCATTTGGCTTGGCGACATCACGAAGGAAGCGGAAGATATCCAGAAAATTCGATTTTCCAGAAGCATTTGGTCCCGCGATGAACAACCTGTTTGGTATGGCGACATCAAGATTTCTGAAATTTCTCCAATTCTTGGCTTTAATTCCCTGGACTCGCATTTTATTTTTAGCCATAAATCACCTCACCTACAAATTGTTACCCCGTTCAATACCGTCAAGAAGAATTACAATGTAGCATCCACCTGCTCGAGCGTACGGGGTTCCGTCTCGACGGACGAGTCCGCGATCACTACTGGCTGGATGACAAGATGTACGATCAGTTGATCTTCACGCTGAAGAGGTCGGAATATCGAAGCGAGTGATACGCCCGGTTATCCGGGACTCGACTCCAGAAGCGCGATGATATTCTTCCAGCGGGGATCTGTTCGAAGACCGGCAAGATGCTCGCTGTTCATGTAGTAATCAGTTTTCCGAAATCCTTGACGAATGGCCCTCTCGAGTGCTTCGAACGCCCGATCCGGGGACTTCGCCAACGCGTAACCGCACGCGAGATCAAACACGATTTTCGGATTCGAGGGATTTTCGGACATACAGCGGTCGAAATATTCAATAGCCGTTACGGTTGATTTTCTGTGATACAGCTCGTTGTAGCCCTGAATCAGGATGTGCCGCGATCGATCGAAATATCCTTCGTGACCGAGGTATTCCCGCTCGAGAGTGAATCCGGCTTTCCGGGCGGTTCGCACCGAGCCGTGGTTGCTTGCCGGACATTGCCAGCCAACTTCCCGGTATCCGTTTTCGAAGGCGTGATCCAGCATCCGGCTGACCGTGGCGGTGGCGAGTCCCTGCCTGCGAAAGGATGGGTCCGTTTCAATGCCGATCTCGCAGCGGTCCTGGAAACGGCAGTCGGACACGCTCCAACAGACGATGATATCGTTATGCAGGTAGCAGTGGCCGAATCCGTTTTCCCGGTAATTGTCGATATCGCCCCAGTTGTTCGTAATCCAGGAGTCGATTTGATCGATGTTGCGGTAGCTTCGGGCCTCGTCGAGAAACTCGGGTGTAATCGCTCTCGGCTGGAATTCTTCCGGTGGCATTGATTGCTTCGGTCTTTCGCATTCACGATCGATCAGAAAGTGCAAACGGGGATAGTTGATGAGCTCGCGGCTCTCGAATATGTATTGCGCGGCATCGTGCCATTTCGGATCAAAATAAATCTCGAAGCAGTAGTCGTCGGCCTCGGTTCCTTCCGGCAGATACAGCTTTTCAAACCAGTCACGCAGGTCATCCAACGCGCCGTTGGCTGTCGGATCGCCTGCGAGCAGGACACCTTCCGGGGTGCTCATGATTGCAAAACACGGATCGTTCTCGCGATCGATCCAGATTCGACCCGGATTGTTGCCTTCCAGCACGGAAAATCCACTGAGTTCCCAGCCTGTCTGCGAGAAGATGTCGTATAGGCGTTTGGTTCTTTCAATCGTTTCGATCATGTGCGGCCTCCATTTGTGTCAGCATTTCATTGACGTCGGTAGATGGCAATTAAATATATTTATTATCAGCGATGCCATCGGGCGAATAACCCTTGACAAACCGGTTGTAGCTGCGGTCACTGACCTGTGATTGAGGTGATAGTTTCATGCGCATGATTATAATATGTTTCCTTGCGTTTGTCGCAACGATTTTGGCGGCTTATCCGCTTCTATACGACGTTACGTATTCGGAGACGGGCACAGACAGCGTCCTATGCCGGTTCAGGCTTCGTGATATGCCGCCGTCGGCGAGTGTGGCGCTGTACGACTACGCAACCGGTTGCGAGCTTTATACGCATCCCGTGCGGCAAGGCGCGGTTGTCGATTCGTTTGCGTTCCATGCCCCTGGGTTTCGAGGGGATAGTGCCTATGCGTTTGTTCTGGTCGATGGCAGGATGTACGGCGAGATGGTCTATATACCCGCCGGGCGTTACGCCGTGGTCAACAGCAGCGGCACGATCGAGCAGTACAGTGTGAAACCGTTTTACATCGGCAAGCGCGAGGTTTGCAACGAGCAGTTTCGCATGTTTATCGCCGCGGACGGATACGATGACGAGACTTTTTGGCGGATCGAGGGTGACTTGATGAAGGATCCGAATATCGGATGGCACTATCAGGGTCTGAAACGGATGTCCAAGCCGTGGGACTGGGATTTCAGCGAGAAACCCTGGTTTGCGAATGTCGCGCTGAACAACCCGCTGGACCCCGTGTGCGGCGTGACGTGGTTCGAGAGCTACGCGTTCAGTCGGTGGATCGGCGGTAACCTTCCCGAGTGGGAGCAGCTCATGGCATGTTTTCGGGATGAGTTGGACGAGGTGAATCCGGTGGCATCGACGTTGGAAGTGATAGGCGTTAACGACTCGGCTGCCGAATGGACGCTCTACGGCATTGATCCGACGGGTATCTCGTGTGGCGGTTGCAACGAGATGCGCATCCTCGAGAACAATGAAAAGACTCAATATCCCTTTCCGGTGAGCTACTACAAATGTCCACTTTTCCGAAACGATTTTCTGGGGTTCCGAATTGCGATATCTGCCACTGATTAGCATCCTGGCGTTGTTCGCCGGATTTACTGCGTTGACGGCGCACCCGCACTCGTTCATCGATTACAGTGCGAAGGTGATTGTCGATCAAAGCGGCTTCCGGGCGGTCGAGATCGGTTGGCTGTTTGACGAATATTTTACCGAATCCATCGTGGTTGACTACGATATGGATCAGAGCGGCGATTTCGATGAAACGGAAGTCAAGGCGATCTACGACGAGGCATTTATCAATGTGGCGACCTTCAACTACTTCTTGTTGTTGACTCTCGACGATCAGGAGATCGTGATCGATTCGACAAGCGATTTCAGCGTGTCGATGCGAGAAGAGCGGATGTTCTACCGTTTCACCGTTCCGCTGCCGGAATCGAGTGCGAAACAATTTACCGTCATGAGTTACGACCCGACCTTCTTTATCTTTCTCGAAATGAAATCGACCGACGATCTATCGGTGCAATGTCCGCAAGGAATGAAATACGATGTTTTAACCGATGATCGGATGATCGACTTCGAGATGTACGGCGAACTGCCGGTCAAGGAGTACATTATTATACTGGGGACGAGCCATGAATAAAATACGTATCGTCGTTTTCATCATTCTGATCGCGATGGTTTGCTCGCTAGTCGCGCAGAATCCGCTGTTCAGCGGCAAGGCGAAGCGCGACACGACTCGCACCATCGAAGCGCCGAAGAAACAGCAGTCAGCCGGAAAGCCATCATTACTTGCGAAATGGAAATACAAGCTTACGATCTGGCAAAGGGTGTTGCGGGATGCGCTGTATCGCCAGAAGGAACGTGCCGATTCTCTTTCGGGCAAGATGTACGCGCTGCTACTGGTCTTCATCTACGGATTGATCCATGCGCTCGGGCCCGGGCACGGCAAGGTCTTCATTTCCACCTTTTCGCTATCGTCCGGCATCAAAACGCTTCGTGCCGTGGCGGGTGGCGCGATGGTGGGTATGCTGCACGGTATCGCCGCGCTCATCCTCGTGGTGCTGCTCCGGCTGATTCTCAAGCTACCGGTGGCGCGATCGTCCGACCTGATACGCTCTCACGTCGAGTCGGTCGCATTCGTAATCCTGCTGGTGATCGGCGTCGTTCTTCTGATCCGCTCGATTAAGATGAAGCAGCACGAACAAAGCCGGATATCGTTCTGGGGGCTTGTACTTTCCATCGGACTGGTACCTTGTCCGGGCGCAGTGATGATCACGCTGTACGGTCTGAGCGTGCTGGAGAATCCGGTTTTCACCGTGGTTATGGTGCTGACGATGGGACTGGGTATGAGTCTGGCGATCTCGCTATTCGCGCTGGTGCCGTCACTGCTGCGCAATATGCGATTCTTTCAGCGGCGAAACGTCTGGAAGGCATTTTCCATCGGTGGCGCGGTTCTGATTATTCTTTTTTCTTCGATCTATCTTGTTGCGCTTATGTGAGTTCGGTGGGAGAGATGCCAAGCTGGAGCTTGGCGGCCCGAGGGGAAACAGAGATGCCAAGCTGGAGTTTGGCGGACCGAGGGGAAACAGAGATGCCAAGCTGGAGTTTGAGCCATTAGAAGATTAATCTCAATATTGGCTCGCCCGGAGGTCGAGCGCTACGAGGGATTGGTGAGGGAATGCCGAGCTGGAGCTCGGCGGTCCATGGAGAGAGGGAGAGATGCCAGGCTGGAGCTTGGCGGACCACGGGGAGAGCAACGAACGTCAATTCATAGCATGAAATCATTTATATCGAGTTCGTTTACCGCAAGTAGCGTCAAGACGGTTTTATACCGATGATTTATTGTGGTACCATCATAGAAGTGGCATTTGGCATTGTGGAGCTTGATTCGATCAATGTCTTTGAGTGCCAAATGTTACAATGATCGTCTATGTAACGATCAAAACAACAAAAACTGGAGGTATCATGAAAGAGATCAAGATTCAACCTATCGGAATGGTGCGGCGCGGAAAGAAGCTCACCGTCGAAATCGATGAGAAGTATCGACCTGCACTCAAGACGCTGGGCAAATTCAGCCATGTAATCGTGCTGTGGTGGGCGCACGGACTGGACAACGAGGAATACCGGAATCTACTTCAGACCGATCCGCCCTACGCACCGGAACACACAACCGGCGTGTTCGCCACGCGCGCCCCCTATCGCCCGAATCCGATCGGCTTCAGCGTGTGTCCGATATCGAACGTGGACGAGGAGAAAGGCATCGTGACCGTCACCGATATCGACGCGGTTGACGAGACTCCGGTGCTCGATCTGAAGGCGTATTTCCCTGTCTGCGATCGCGTCAGGAGCGCGCACATTCCCGAGTGGCTCTCCGACTGGCCCGAATGGATGCCGGACGAGGGTATTCCGCTTGAGGAGTACGGGCAGGAGTAGCTTCTCGATTTCGGTCTGCTTGCTTAACGGCGGGGCATCTTTGTCCGATCGCTCCCTCCAGCGTATATGAACACACCTGCGACGCTACCGAACATGGAATACAGGTGTGTATGAATACGCTTTCGGGGGATCGAACAAACCTGCTCCCGCCTTGATTTCGGTTTCGGATCGATTGCTTGCTTGACAATTTTGGACGGTTTCGGCAACTCATGAACAAAAAGAACCGAGGTCGCGATGTTGTGGGTATATCTATTGGTGCCGATCGTGGTGATCACCTATTTCCTGCTCCGTTGTATTTTCTTCCGGTATCCGCTGTTGAAGCGTAAGGAGATTCCGCGTTACGAGCTTAAAACGTACCGGTTGATGTGGGGAATCGGTTTCTTCCTGATTTTAGCCATGATTTTCTACATTGTGCAGGTGATTCTGCGTCTATCGGAAAAGATGTTCTGGGATGACTGGATTCTGCTGCCTGCACTGGTCTTGATCGTGCTGGTGGTCTGGAATCGACTGGATTTCATTTTCGCGACGAGCGTGAAAAAGAAACCGCCCTTCTTCTTCAGGAAGAGGCCCGGGAGGTTGTAGTGGCGAAGTTTCGGAAAAACCATCGCAAGAAGTTGGGCACGGCGCCCGGCAGCCTTGCCTATACCGGTGAAAGGACGGAAAGTGCGACCCGTATCGAGGCTGTCGCATACAACGATGAAGCTGTCGAGCGGGGTACAATCGAAGATATCGCCGTCTGGCAGCCGAAGACGGATCGGGTCAACTGGATTCACGTGTTTGGCGCGGTGGATGAGGAACTCGTCCGGCAGTTTGGAAAGCGCTTCAACATTCACGACCTGCATCTGGAGGATATCCTGCACACGGCGCAGTTCTGCCGCATCTACGAGGAGGAGCACTACGTGTTCGCGCTCCTGAATCGTTACACCTACGAACGGCAGCAACTCGGCAAAGAGCAGATCAGCCTGATCATGACGGGAAACACGGTGGTTTCGTTTCAGGAGTCGGGCGACGAGGGTGTTTTCGAGCCGCTCCGGCGCAGGATTGGCGAAGGAATCGGCAGAATCCGCAGGCGCGGTGTCCACTACCTATATTACTGCCTGATGGACCTGGTTCTCGACTATTATTTCCCGCTGCTCGATGAACTCACCTCCAGCCTCGAATCGGCAGAGAACGATGTGCTCGAACATCCCGATTCCGATACGATCCGCCAGATTTACCGATATCGCTCGGATGTCCTTGAACTGCGCAAGGATTCGCGGCACATCTACGAGATGATGAACCGGCTGGACAAGGAAATCCGGCTCAGCAACGGCTCCGACCTGAGCATGTTCTACCACGACCTGTACGAGCACGCGGTGATGATCCGCGACGCGGTGGATGCGCTGCGCGAGAGCATCACGAGCCTCATCGAACTCTACATGTCCAGTATCAGCAACCGCATGAACGAAGTAATGAAGATGCTGACTATCATCTCGACCATCTTCATTCCGCTCGGTTTCATCGTCGGGCTCTACGGCATGAATTTCAAGTACATGCCCGAGCTGAATTTTCACTGGGGCTATCCCGCCGTGCTGGTTGTGCTGGTTGTCATCGTGATCGTGATGCTGGCGTTTTTCCGGAGGAAGAAGTGGCTATGATCGAGATCAGACTGGAGCGTTTGTACCACGCGGAGAGAACGCTGCTACGGGACGTGGAGATCACGGTTCCCGAGGGCGGGAAGGTCGTGCTCAGTGGCGAGACCGGATCGGGCAAGACCTCGCTGCTGCAAACGCTGAACCGGATGAACATGGGCTGGAACGGCGCGGTGCGCTTCCACGGCAGGGACGTCCGCGAGATGAATCCGGCCGAGCTTCGCCACCAGGTGATCGAGGTGATGCAGGAGCCGTTTCTGGGCAAGGGAAAGGTGCGCGACGCCATACGCATACCCTTTCAATACAAGATCAATCGCGACAGGGAATTCGATACGGACAGGCTTTCGCTTCTCTTGAAATCGTTTTCGCTGCCGGAAGCGATTCTGGAGCAGTCGGTCGATAAACTCAGCGGCGGTGAGAAGCAGCGCGTGGCGATGATCAGAGCCATGATGCTGTCACCGGAAGTGCTGCTGCTGGACGAGCCCTCCTCCGCACTGGATCGGGAAATTTCCGGGAAAGTGCTCGATTTCGTGCTGAACACCTGCCGTGCCGCGGTGCTCTGCATCAGCCACGATCCCGTATGGCAGGACGCGTTTCCCATCCATTACACAATACTAAATGAACGACTCTTGCGGGTGGAGGTTTTTTAGATGGACATCAACTGGATCGGACTGGGGCTCAGCGCACTGTTGCTGATTATCCCCATCGTGATTTCGCGCCTGAAGAAGCTGAACCTGGTGACGACGCTGCTCAAGGCGTTCGCGCGCATGGTGATTCAGCTCGCCATGATCGGACTGGTGCTGGAGTACCTCTTCAAGTGGAATCATCCCGCTTCGACCCTGGGCTGGATGCTTGTCATGATCGGCGCCGCGGTCTATACGATCATCTCGCGCCTGGAGATCAACTGGCGGTTCCTGCTACCGGTGATTGTTTTTCCGCTCCTGGCATCGACCCTGATTGTCATGCCATTTGTGATCTACGTCGTGGTTCGGCCCGATCCCATGCTCGACGCGCGTTTCCTCATTCCCATCTTCGGCATGGTGCTGGGCAACGGCATGAACAGCACCGCGCTGGCGCTGGAGCGATTCCACAGCGATATCAAGAGCAGCCGCAAGGAATACTACACCTACATCGCCATGGGCGCCACGCCGAGAGAGGCGACCTTCGGATTCTGCCAGAAAGCGCTCAAGAGCTCCATGATGCCGAGGATCATGAATATCTCCGCGATCGGTATCATCGCTCTGCCCGGCATGATGAGCGGTCAGATTCTCAGCGGGGCGAGTCCGGCGACCGCCATCAAATACCAGATCATGATCATGATCGCCATCATCACGGCGGTGACGCTGACCGTGTTTCTGGCGTTACGTCTGTTCACCGCAAGGATGTTCGACAACGATTTCCTGCCGCTTCCCGAGGTGATGGATTCCGATCTGTAGAACTGATTGATAGTTCATATTATGCGATTTCAACGCTTACGCAATTTTCAGGTTGCATTGTTTCAAACAAAATCATTGACACGCTGGATGTACCTCGAATCTTTGCATCGAACTGAGAGGTTCGTGTTTCACAAAAGGAGGAAAAAAACATGGCGAAAGTACGTCCATTCAGAGGTTTGAGACCTGCACCGGATAAAGCGAAAGAAGTGGCTTCGTTACCCTACGATGTAATCAACTCCGCCGAAGCGCGTGAGATGGCGAAGGGGAAGCCTCATACATTTCTGCATGTCGTGAAACCCGAGATCGATCTTCCGGAAGATATCGACCTGTACGATGAGAAAGTGTATCTGAAGGGTAAAGAGAATCTTCAGAAGATGATCCAGGACAAGGTTCTGATCCAGGACGAGAAGCCCTGTATGTATCTGTATCAACAGGCGATGGGCTACCACAAGCAAATCGGTCTGGTGGTATGTGCCTCCGTGGAAGACTACGAAAACAACGTGATCAAGAAACACGAACACACCCGCGCGGACAAGGAAGCCGACCGTATCCGTCACGTGGACACGCAAAACGCCAACGCAGGTCCCATTTTCCTGACCTACCGTGCTGAAGAAGAATTCGACAAGCTTGTCGAAGCATACAAGAAAGAGCACGACCCAGTCTATGACTTCGTCGCGGAAGACGGTATCTGGCACACGCTGTGGACAATCGACGATGCCGGAATCATCGAGCGGATCGAGAAGACCTTCGACAAGATGGACAGCCTCTATGTCGCCGACGGGCATCATCGCTCGGCGTCCGCAGCGAAGGTCGGTGCAAAGCGTCGCGAAGCCAATCCCAACCATACCGGCGACGAAGAATACAACTTTTTCCTGGCTGTGCTTTTCCCGCACGACCAGCTCTATATTATGGACTACAACCGCGTCGTGAAGGATCTGAACGGAAATTCGCAAGAGGAATTCATCGGCAAGATCAAAGAGAAATTCGAGATCGAGCCGCTTGAAGCCAACGGTGGATTCAGCCCCGAGAATCCGCACGAATTCGGTATGTACATGAACCGCAAATGGTACAAGCTGAGCGCAAAGAAGGGTACTTTCGACAGTAAGGACCCCGTCGGTTCGCTGGATGTTTCCATCCTTCAAGACAATCTCCTCTCGCCGATCCTGGGCATCGAGGACCCTCGAAAGGACAAGCGGATCGATTTCGTGGGCGGAATCCGCGGTCTGGAAGAGCTTCGCAAGCGTGTTGACGCGGGTGAGGCGGTCGCGTTCGCAATGCGTCCCACCACCATCGAGCAGCTCATGTCGATTGCCGATACAGGAAACGTCATGCCGCCAAAATCGACCTGGTTCGAGCCGAAACTGCGTTCCGGAATCGTGGTGCATCTGCTCGACTAATAATTTATGCTTACCAAGATCGTAAATGGCTGTGGATGGCTAATAATTTGTATCGGGAGGCTCCTTTCATGGATCTTCCCGATACCTGTTCACACGAAACATTTCTTCTTTCTAAGAACCTTTTGTACCGGTGGCGCACAGAAAGTGCATCTGGATATCGCGAAAGCCCTGAAGGATGTGCACCCTGTTTTCATCTTTACGAATAAATCGATCAATCAGCATTTTCTGGACGACTTCCGGCGCATCGGCCCAGTATATCAACCGAACAGAATCGTCAATCATATCACGAAATTTCCAGCGGAACATCTTATCATTGGATACTGGTCTTCGATCATCAATCGCTCCGAAAATTCGGTCGTATTCATCGGCAACAGTCCGTTCGGCTACAGGATCGTGCCCTACCTGAAGGCGGAACGAATCGTCGATATTATCCATGCGGCGTCGATGTACGTGCAGAAATACTGGCTGCCGGTTTACAGGCATCTGGACAAGCGGGTGTTCATCATCGAGCATGCGCGCAAATGGATGCTCGAACAATATCCCCGCCTCGGCATTTCCAAGCCGGACGATCAGGAGTTCGTCGTGATCAGCAACGTAGGGTACATCGACGAGAAGCCGAAGAAGAGGACGTTCGAACCTCCGTTGAAGGTGGTCTTTGTCGGACGAAACGGCAGAGAGAAGCGGGTACACCTCTATTTCGAGATTGCGAAAGCGCTACATCCTCGAATCAAATTTTCCCTCATCGGTCCCTTCGAGGAAGCCATACCGGAAGTGCATAATTACGGTCTGGTGCTCGAACAAAACCGGCTTCACGACGTGGTTCGCGAGCACGACGTCATTCTCTGCACATCCTCGTCGGAAGGCTTTCCCCTGACGATCATGGATGCGATGGGCGTGGGCGTGGCGCCGGTCACGACGGATGTCGGCGGGATTCCCGATCACATACGAGATCACCAGAACGGCATCCTGATCCGGGACAGGGAAGATGAGGATGGGATCGTGCATGATTTCGTGACCGCGCTGAATGAACTTGCTTCCGACCGCGCTCTTCTCGAACGTCTCTCCGAAAACGGATATCGGTATGCCCGTGATAATTTCTCCGTCGAACGGTTCAACAGAATATACCGAGACATCTTGTTGAGCGGTCGAGCCGACACCAAATAAGCTTGACAGGAAAGCCCTGAGCTAAATACCTTTAAATATGAAACAACGCAATATCGTCGATCGATTGCCGCAAAATCCCGTTTTCCTCGTGATCCGCAATTCGTCTTTGGGGAACGCGATCATGGACAGCCCGATCTTCCCCTGGCTGAAAAAGCAGTGGCCGACTGCGAAGACCGTTGCCGTGTTCGATCCGGTGAGTGCGCAGCTCTTCGAGGCGGAGGGCTCCATCGACAAGATCATCGTGTTGCCGTACAAGGCGGGATGGCGTCGTTTGATGAAGGTGCGGAAAGAGATTGCCGTGCTGAAGCCGGATGTCTCGATCCACCTCAAGACGGGCGTTCGCTACGAACTGCTTGCGCTATTGGCGAGGTGCCCCATCCGGATCGGTTTCAAGCTCAAGGGATCGCCGCAATACCTCACCCATCGCGTGTCGAAGCCTGTGGGCGTCCACGCATCGCAGTTCGCGAAAGACCTCGCCAGGATTCTGATACCCGATGCCGAGCTCGACACGCCGAAGCTGCGCGTCCCGGAGGAGAGCTTCCGGGAGGCGGACCAAATTCGGAACAGGCTCGATTTGTATCTCGTACTGCATCCGGGCGGCGGAACGATCGGCAGCGACAACTGGAATCACCGACTGTACGCCGAAGTATTGGATAAGCTCGCACGACCGACCATCGTGATCGGATCCGTGCAGGAGCAGGAGACCTTCCGTAAGACTTGCGACCTGCCACACGTCCATTTCGCGGGTAAGACATCCATCCGGACGGTGGCGGGATTGATCGCGTCGTCGCGGGTTTTCATCGGAAACGACAGCGGTCCGGCACATATCGCGGAAGCGCTCGACACCCCCGCGATCATCGTCTATCAATCAAACGACAACAACTATATCCGGTGGCGTCCACTCAATCCGACGACGCTTACCGTCTTCGCTTATAAGACGACCGGAGAGAATGTCGAATCAATCCTCTCGTTTATCAACAATATCGAAAAGGACAGTACATGCCGTTCAGAATCTTGATTTCGAACTCGAATCCACCCGACCTTTGGGGAGGTGGTGAGATGTGGCTGATGGATATGGCGCGGGACCTGCGCGACGAAGGTCATTTCGTGACCATCAATTCACACCGTGAGTCCAGGCTTTACAAGGAAGCCCAGAAAGCGAATATCGACGCGTGCGACTTCGGTATCCGCAGCAATATCGACTTCCTGCGCGCCCCGTATTTTGCCCTTAAGGTACGAAAGTACGACGTGATCGTCACCAATATCGTCCGCGATGTCAAGACGGTCGGGCTGGCGGGAAAGCTCGCGGGTGTTCCCGTGATCATCTCCCGGCAGGGCATGATCCTTGTCGGCCCCAAGAAACGGCACGGTTTGTATATGAAGCTGGTCGATGTGATCCTGACCAACAACCACACCCAGAAAGCGATCTACGACACCTATCCGTGGATGACGCCGGGTAAAGTCCGGGTGATCTACAATCGACTGCGGATACAGGGCGAGATCGAGCCGTACGACTTAAAGGGGCATCTCGGGATACCGGACGACTCGACGCTGCTGGTCTCGGTGGGCAGGCTGTCCGGCATGAAGGGCTTCGATCTGCTGCTGCCGGCCATCGCATCTGTCGCCGATCGATACCCGGGACTGCATCTCGCCATGCTCGGAACAGGTCCGCTCAAGGACGATCTCGAACGCCTCCGCAAGGAGCTTGGGCTCGAAAATCGCGTTCATTTCATGGGCTATCGTGAATCGCCCTGGCCGATGATTCAGGCTGCGGACGCACTGGTGTTGTCGTCCAGGATCGAGGGTTTCCCGTCGGTTGTGCTGGAAGCGATGGCACTGAAGACACCGGTGCTTGCCACCAACGTCGGCGGGATCCGGGAGTTTGTTCGCGACGGCGTCAACGGCTATGTAATCCCGGAGGTGACACCGGAAGCGATGGCGGATACGATTACCCGTTATATGGAATCGCCCCGGGATCATCAGAAGATCGTCGATAACGCGTACAGGATGGTGTACGAGGAGTTTTCGCGCGAGAAGACGCTGTCTCAGATGAACCAACTGATGCAGGAGATTTACGACTCGAAACGGTGATGTTTTTGTTATAGTGAATCAATCGTATAGGGCAAATGTCTGTGCCTGCCCGTCTCTATTGGTCCGCCAAGCTCCAGCTTGGCATTCCCTGGGAACGCGGACGTCCCCGTCCGCATCTTTCGCGCGCCCGTACTGGTCGAGTTGGATATCGGCGTCAACGAGTGATAAAGAATGCAGGTTCAGGTTTTTCATTCTTCATAACCTACAGGTGCCTGCGTACCAGATATAGAAGAGGGCAGGCAAGGGTGCCTCAGACTGTTGACAAAGATGACCGTCCATTTTCCGTGCGGGATTTACAGCACATGAAAAAGGTTGTAGATATAGCATAAAACGCTTGCCATCAGAGGGATGCGCATTATTGTTGTCTCATATTTGAGGTAAATAATGCTGAAAAAAGAAATCGATTTTCAACCTGAGATGGAGTTCGTTAACATCGAGGATTTGGTTCCGAAGAATCACCTTCTGCGAAAAATCCAACGCCACATCGACTTTTCCTTTATCCTGAAGAATACAGCTCATCTTTATTGCGAAGATAATGGCAGGCCCCCCGTTCATCCGATCCGATTGTTCAAAATGCTGTTGATTGGTTATCTATTTGGCATCCGTTCCGAACGCCAGCTTGTTAAAGAGATCGAGGTAAATGTGGCTTACCGCTGGTTTTTGGGGTTTGGGCTGCTGGACAAGATACCGCACCATTCCGTATTTAGCCAGAACAGGCGAAGAAGGTTCACCGATAGCAAGGTGTTTGAGGAAATCTTTGTTGAGATTGTCCGGCAGGGGATTGCGAAAGGTCTGGTCGAGGGAAAGATACTCTATACGGATTCGACCCACACGAAGGCAAACGCTAACAAGCAGAAGTTTAAGAAGATTGTGGTGGAAGAAGAGCCGAAAACCTATCTCAAAGAACTGGATAAAGACATCAACGATGACCGTGAGAAAAGGGGTAAAAAACCTCTACCGCCGCGAAAAGAAGATGATCCACCCACCAAAAAGATCAAGTCCAGCACGACGGATCCGGACAGCGGATACATGGTTCGAGACGGCAAACCCAAGGGCTTTTTCTTTCTGACTCAGCGCACGGTTGATTCCAAATGTAACTTCATCACGGATGTGGATGTATTCCCTGGCAATGTCAATGATTGTATCCCTTATCTAACGCTGCTCGATCGGCAGATCGAACGGTTTGGATTCGACGTCAAAGCCGTCGGTCTTGATTCGGGATACAATACGTACTATATCTGTAAGAAGCTGCACGAACGAAAGATAATGGGAGTGATCAGCCCACGTCGAGACTCGGGTCACAAAGGACTTTTCAGAAAATGGCGGTTCGACTATGATCCCATAAACGATTACTATGTCTGCCCAAACGGGTGTATTTTAAGCTATCAAGGAACTAATCGGGATGGCAGTCAGGCGTATATATCCAACCCTGAAGACTGTCGTAAGTGTCCACTTCGAGATAAATGCACTGCGAGTAAGAAATGTCAAAGAATCGTGCATCGTCATGTCTGGCAAGACTATCGAGACGAGATAGACAGAAATCGGAAATCGTTCTGTGGAAGAGAAATCTTCAAGGGACGAAAAGAGACGATTGAGCGGAGCTTCGCCAACGCGAAGCAACTACACGGATATCGATACGCAAGATACAGAGGATTGGAGAGAGTGAAAGAACAAGCCTACATGACCGCTATTGCCCAAAACGTGAAAAAGCTGGTCAACAGGCTTTTTCGTCTTTTTTTCGCTGGGGGCATATACGGCTTCCGATGCCCAATTTCAGCCTGAAAATCGTAAAATAGAACCGCTGTATTATGATTACAAGTGCACACGTTGCCGCAGACCATGCTTGGTCAACAGCCTGAGGCAAGGGTGCCTGCGTACCAGATATTGAAAAGGGCAGGCAAGGGTGCCTGCCCCGCTGATAATGATCCACTAACATAATATCAGTAAGCTGACGATCCACTTTCGCTATTTCGCTACGCAAAAGGAGATTGTTGAAAATATCTCCGCTAACATGATTTCGCTACGCGAATTCACAGCGCTCATGTTTTCGTTTTCGCTTCGCGAAAGCCGAAAATGGAGATTGTCGAAAGTAACTCCGCTAACATGATTTCGCTATGCGAATTCACAGCGCTCATGTTTTCGTTTTCGCTTCGCGAAAGCCGAAAATGGAGATTGTCGAAAGTAACTCCGCTAACATGATTTCGCTACGCGAATTCACAGCGCTCATGTTTTCGTTTTCGCTTCGCGAAAGCCGAAAATGGAGATTGTCGAAAGTAACTCCGCTAACATGATTTCGCTACGCGAATTCACAGCGCTCATGTTTTCGTTTTCGCTTCGCGAAAGCCGAAAATGGAGATTGTTGAAAATAACTCCGCTAACATGATTTCGCTACGCGAATTCACAGCGCTCATGTTTTCGTTTTCGCTTCGCGAAAGCCGAAAATGGAGATTGTTGAAAATAACTCCGCTAACATGATTTCGCTACGCGAATTCACAGCGCTCATGTTTTCGTTTTCGCTTCGCGAAAGCCGAAAATACTATTTCAGCAGCAATACCTTTCGCATAGCGGACTGGTTTTTCGTCGTGAGCCGGCACAGATAGATTCCGCCGGAGACCGGCTTGCCCGAAAAGTCTTTGCCGCTCCAGTTGACGGCGTGCGGACCGGAATCGTAACGCTGATCGGTGAGCGTGATCACCTTCTGTCCGCGGACGTTGAATATCTCGAGTTTGACCTGATCCGGCTCCGTGAGGTAGAATGAGAAATTCGTCTCCGGGTTGAACGGATTCGGATAGTTGGAGAAGGCAAAATCGGGTCTGGGGATGCTGGGGTCTTCGTTACCGATTTGGGTATCAGCGATCACACGGATCATGAAGTTGCCCGTGTCGTGAACCGCCCAACCTTCAGCGTCGCGGTAGAAGCTGGTTGCCATCGGATCGGTGGTATCCTCTCCGACGATACTCATCTGCATGGTTCCCATCATTCCGACGCAGTATTGTCCCGCATCGAGAACCGGCTTGCTGGGTAGCGCGATGTAGTTCCAACCTTCTATGAGTTGGTTTGCCGGCACCGCGAAATCGTTCAAAGCTTGATCGGGTATCCCGGTTTCGGGATCGACGCTCCACAGTTTGGCGATCAACGGCAGGTTGCCGGGCTCGTCGAGATAAATACGCAAAAACTTGATCTGGCGCGATTCCTCAAGCTCGAATGCAACGGCAAGCTCTTCGCCGACGGCTGGTTCGAACGCATCTTCCATGCTGCCGTCGTCGTGGCTGTATTCGAGGGCAGTCTCTGCCATCGCAAAGCCGCGTCCGGGAATCGAGAAGTCGGATATACCAACTGTATAGACAGCCTTGACGGCGTATTCGAGTACGGTGTTTATGGGAGGATTGTCGTCGATGAAAAGCGTGCTGTTCTCGCCATTGAGGACACCAATCGCATCGCCGAATTCGCCTCCGAGGGGTCTGCGATAGACCTCATAACCGTTCAGCGAGCGGCTGTTGCGTGTGGAGAGCGTGGGGAGGGTTCGTCCGTCGTCGGTGTCAACGAAGGCTTCGATGCACCAGTTGGCGTTGATCGTTGGTTCGGACGCCTCCAGGAGGGTAGCCCAATTACCGCCATCGACACGGATATACGCGCCTTTTTCCGGAACCATCGGGCCGGTGTCGGCACCGCATGGATGCCCCGTTTCGGTCAGCGCGCGGTATCCGATCCACAGTACTTGTCCGAATTCTATTGAGAGCGGTTCTTGCAGCGTTATAAGGTTCCAGCCTCCGATAGACGGATATTCGACATGCTGTTCGCGCAAGATAGTGCCGGTGCCGTCCCATATTCTGATCCAGTAATCGCAATCCTCTTCACCGGGCGCGAACTTGACGCGCGTGATGGCGCCGCCGACGTAGGGGAGAAGGTCTTCGGCGAAGAAACGGGCGCAGACTTCGAAGTCGGCCGGGCCCATGATCCCGATGAAGCTTTCGATCTCACGGTTGTCCCAGAACATCCATCCTTCTTGTCCGACAATGGCGGGTCGGTCCCAAATGAGCTGGATCGCCTGGTCGTTGGGATAGCACTGGAGATTCTCCGGGACGGGCAGCGAGACCGGGTAGTATATCTTCACGTCGTCGATGTAAAGACCTGTGGCGTTGGCTGTGTTTCCGTCATCGTCCGTGGCGACCTGGAATTTGATCTGAATCGTTTCACCGCTCCACACGCCGAGATCGCAGTTTCCGTGGAAGGCCGCACTCGAATAGGTGTTGTCGATGAAGGTCCACGCCGGGGTCTCGCCGTCGGAGTGATTGTATTGAACCCTGGTCCAGGCGGGATCGTTCGCACCTTTGACGAAGACCTGGTAATAGTCGTCGAGGATGCCGTCGTTTCCGTTATCATAGTCCGGCAGGTCGCACAGCACCCGGTAGGAGAAGTAGCAGTGGGTGCCGGAGGGGAGGGTGATTGCCGGGGATACCAGTTCGTCGAGAAGGTTGTTTTCGATGGGGCAGTGCGCGGCTCCATCGGTGATCTCCCAGAAGTCGCCGCTCATATCGATGTTGTATGCCGGAGTCATCTGGTCGTCGCCATTGGCGTTGGATTGGAAAGCGCCGGCAACGTCTATATTGTCGATCCGGGCTCCGAACCACGCTGGATCGCCGTCCTCGTCGATGGTGCAGGAGTTGTCGTCGGACGCGAAAGCGAACCGGATGCGGACGGTTTGACCCGACCATGCGCCGAGATTGAAGCTTGCCTGTTGCCAGCCGCTCGAGCTGCCGGTCCAGCCGGGAACTCCCGCGCCTTCGCCGAAGATCGCACCGAAGCTGTAGCAACTCGACGATGTATAGGCGGGAGAGCCGTTCAGAATTTGCCACGTTTCACCTGAGTCGGTGCTGATGCGGACGTTGAAACCGTCCCAGGCATTGTAATCCTCGTGCGTGCTGCCCGGTTCGATGTTGTATGATACCATGAATGTAAGCATCGGATTCTGCTGCGTGATCGCGATGTCCGGTGTGTCGAGAACGACGTAGCGGTGGTTGTCGTATCCGCCGATCGTTTCGTCACCCATCCACCAGGACGCGCCATCGTAAGCGCCGGTAGAAGATGTGTGCCACCATTCGTTCCAGTGGAATGGGGCGGTTCCATCCTGGGGTCGCCAGTTTCCGAAGCCGCTACTGAAATCTTCATTCAGGAGCTCGTAATCCGAGCGTTGATTTCTGGTTTGCGTGAGTGTTCTTTCGCTGGGTGAGAGTGAATATTTCACTCCGGTGGCGAATACTACGGTGGCTGCCAACAGCAGGGTTGTCAGCAGAATCGTTCTGTATAAAACTTTGCTTGAAATCATGTACATCCTCTTTTTTCAATATACGTGCCATTCTCCTAACGAATAACGCAGTGGCAAGAAAAAGATTACAGAGAATCGTTTCGGACGCATGAACCCGCAGGAGCCAGAAAAGTGAATTGTTATCATTTGCGTGAACGTGCATATCATGTTAGTGATATGAAGCATTGGTCTCTTTGTATTGTTTGTTGATTAATTCCCATAGACGTTTCGCGACAATGCTATTCGCCATTGCGGGGACTACTCGAATATTTCATGAAAAGAGTTGACACAATTGTGACATTCATGTAATTTCAATATAATGTTTCAGCGCGAATGCTATAGTACAATGTATCAGCTATCTGTGGGTGGAGTTTAAGCCGATATGATGAATTTACGAGAGCTTATTCAAGCAGTCAATCAGTCCGATATCGCTTCAATCCGCAACTCGATTATCGAGATTTTGCGATTGGTCGCCGACCCCCATACCAGCGCTAAGCAGCTTACCGAGCTCATTGAACGCGACCCACCACTCTCCGGAAAAATCCTTCGCCGTGCCAATTCCGTTTTCTATGGATCGACTCGTAAGATTTCCGAGATCAGGCAGGCGATCGTCCGGGTGGGATTCGACGTGGTCAAGGAACTCACGCTGTCCCAGAAGGTATGCGAGCTGTTCGAGTACGGCACGCGAAGAGACGGTTTCTCCCGCATGGAGTTGTGGAAGAACAGCGTTGCGGTCGCAGTCTGCGCGAAGACGATCTACCGGCAGGAATTTGGCTTGAAGGGTGAAGAGGCATATGCGGCCGGCATTCTCCACAACATCGGGATCGTCGTGGAAGATCAGTTTCTGCACGAGAAGTTCCTGGAAATGATTGATATCAAGCCCATGATGAAGGACAACATCCTCAATGCCGAGAACAAGGTGTTCGGTTTCGATCACACGACGATTGCGGGCGAGCTGATCGAGAACTGGAATCTTCCGGTCGAGCTCGTTTCGGCCGTGCGGTTTCATCACGCGCCATTCAAAGCGGAGGGAGACATCGGCAGAATCGTGATGACCCTCTACCTGGCGGACTACCTTTGTCAGAAAAGCGACATCGGCTTTTGCGACACACCCTACGGGAACCGGCTGATGTTCCGGAGATGCCTGAGTCACCTGGACATCAAGGAACGTGCGACGGAATACATCATTCAGGAGGTGGTCGCCGAGGTCAAGAAGATGGAAAACGCGGGGTGGTTCGGATGAAGCGCAGGGCAATTCGAAATGACAACGAGCGCTTGATCCGGAAACTGAGAACTCGGATTGAAGAGCTCGAGATCAAGCTCAAACACGTTGAGAACGACCACAAACTGACCCTGAAGGAATTCGATTCGACCCAGGAACAATACTTCGAGAATCTTTTGCAGATTGAGAAGCAGGAGCAGGAGCAGAACAGGCTGCACGATATCCTGCGACACTCTCAGCGCATGGAGGCGGTCGGACTTCTTGCCGGCGGTATTGCCCACGACTTCAACAATCTTCTCACCGTGATGCAGGGGACGGTCGATATGATGATGCAGCAGACTGATCCGACCTGCGATAATTACAGGCATATCGATCAGCTCAATCGCGCTGTGGGGCGTGCTTCGACGCTGACCAACCAGCTCCTGGTGTTCAGCCGCAAGCAGGTCTTGCAGCCGCGCGTTATGAACATGAATCAACTGGTGCAGGAAATCGGTGAAATGCTACGACGGCTGATCGGCGAGGATATCAATGTCGATATCCAGCTCGATGAATCCCTGGGCAATGTCAAGGCCGATCCCGGGCAGGTCGAACAGGTGCTAACGAATCTGATCCTCAACGCCCGTGATGCCATGCCGAGCGGTGGGATTCTGACGATCGAGACCAAAAACGTCGAATTCGACGACCCCTATCTCAACTCCCATCCCGAAGTCAGACCAGGCAGTTACGTGATGATGGCGGTCTCCGATAACGGTATCGGCATCGACCGTGAGATGCAGGACAAGATATTCGATCCGTTCTTTACGACCAAGGACAAGGAGCGCTGCTCGGGACTGGGTCTGGCGATGGTTTGGGGGATCGTACGGCAGTCGGAAGGACAGGTTTGGGTGTATAGCGAACCGGGCGTGGGAACGACGTTCAAGATATACCTTCCCCGCGTGTTCGAGAAAGCCCAGCCACTCGAGCAATATCATTTCGAACCGCTGAAAATCCACGGAACCGAGACCATCCTCGTGGTCGAGGACGAGGAGGATGTGCGGGAGTTGATCTCGGAAGCACTTTCCAATCAGGGCTACGACGTGATCGAAGCCGAGAACGGCGAGGTGGGCCTCAAGCGGATGTTCGAAAACAAGGATCGTATCGACATGATCGTCTCGGACCTCATCATGCCCCAGATGAGCGGTAAGGCCATGGCGGCCACGATCCTGGAGGCTATCCCCAGAACGAAAATCCTCTTCATGTCCGGCTACACAGACGACATGATCGCCAAGAACGGTATCCTCATCGAGGGTACGCACTTCATCCAGAAACCTTTCAAACTCAGAGACTTGCTCGTTCGCGTCAAATCCATCATCGACGGCACGGAAGTGTAGGGAACCTGGGTACGCAGGCGTCCTCGTCTGCATACTGTGCAGAAAAAAGAGTATCGTATGATGCGCACCATTTCAACTTTATTCCTGATCGCATTCGTCTCGTTTTCATGCCTGTTCGCTGAGGGTGCGGAGCAGGACACAACATATTTCGAACGATTTCTGCACAGCTACGAAGCGTCCTACGTCATTCCCCTGGTGCTTATCGGCTATGGCGTCATCGGAATCGAGAGCGAGCAACTGAAATTCTACAATAAAGAGACCCGCGAAGAGTTGCAGGAGAACATCGACAGGAAATTCACGATCGACGATGTCTCGCAGTACGTTCCGTTTCTATCGGTTTACGCCTTGAACGCGATGGGAATCGAGGGAAAGAATCGCTTCATGCATCGAACCTGCATCCTCGGTTCCGCTTACGCCATCATGGGCGTGACGGTTCTCTGGCTGAAGGAGATAACGCCCGTAAAGAGGCCGGACGGTTCTTCCCGTAATTCGTTTCCATCCGGGCACACCGCCACCGCCTTCATGGGCGCGGAGTTCGTGTATCAGGAGTATAAGGACAAATCGATCTGGTATGGCGTGACGGCCTATCTGATCGCGGCGGGTACCGGCTATTTCAGGATGTACAACAACCGGCACTGGCTCTCGGACGTGGCCGCTGGAGCCGGATTCGGGATGCTGAGTACGAAAGTCGCTTACTTACTGCACGACAAGATCAAAATATCGGACCATTGCCGTGTGATACCCTACTTCGACGGTAGCCACTACGGCCTCGCGTTCAACATCGGCTATTGATCCCCTCTTCCCGGGTACGCATCCACACGCATCTTCACCCGCCCTGCATCTATCGACGTGTAACACCACGCCTTCGCCGTGAATGAACACGCCGATAGGTGCGGGACGAGCCAATCTGCTGTGTGGAGATGTCGGTTTGGCTGGTTGTGCTGGGGGATTTGAAGGGGGAGAGATACAGACGTGGACGTCTGTGTACCCAGGGGAAGATGCGGACGGGGACGTCTGTGTACCCAGGCGAGGATGCGGACGGGGACGTCCGCGTTCCAAGTTGTGGACGTCTGTGTACCCAGGGGGAGATGCAGGTTCAGGTTTTTCGTACCTCAAAACCTACAGATGCCTGCGCTCCACATAAAAAAACCCCCTCTTTTTTCAAAGAGGGGGTTTGGGGGAGTTTCTCTAAGCTTTTTCTTCGAGCGCTTTCTTTGCGGCTTCGGCCTTGGCTTTCGCGGCGGCTTTCTTCTCGGCTCTGATTTCTTTGAGCGGGTCGAAGATGGCGCCGGTTGGGCAGACGTCGGCGCACATACCGCAGTTGATGCACTTGTCGTAGTCGATCACGGCGACGTTGTTCTCGATCGTGATGGCGTCTTTCGGGCATTTCTTCACGCAGAGGGTACATGCGATACAGGCGGTGCTGTTACCGCACTTCTTCTTGGCGACGGCGCCCTTGTCGTTCGACATGCAGAGCACGTGTACGCGCTTCTTCTTGTCAACCAGGTCGATGAGGTTGCGCGGACAGGCCTTGACGCAAGCGCCGCAGCCGGTGCACTTTTCCTTGTCGATGACGCGCATGCCGTTCTCGTCGAGCGAGATGGCGTCGAAGAGGCACGCCTCGATACAGTCGTTCTGGAAGACGCAACCGAAGTCGCAGAGGTTGGGGCCGTTCGAGAGTGCGACGGCCGCCTTGCAGGTCGGGATGCCTTCGTATTCGTAGCGGAAGAAGGTGTTGTTGGCTCCGCCGCTCTGGCAGTGGATCACCGCGACCTTGGGGTCCGCCGCGTCGGCAGACATGCCCATGATCTGCGCGATCTTTTCCGTAACGTCCGCTCCGCCGGGTGCGCATTTGTTGATCGCGACGCCTTCGTTGACGATGGCTTCGGCGTATCCGCCGCAGCCGGGCAGTCCGCAGGCACCGCAGTTGGCGCCGGGCAGCACTTCGTTGATTTGCTCGATTTTGGGATCGATTTCCACGTGGAATACGCGGGACGCGAATGCCAGCACCAGACCGAAGATCAGTCCCAGTCCGCCGATAATCGCGATTGCTATGAGTATAACGATCATAATATCACCTCGTCCCTCAGATTTTGAATCCGGCAAAACCGCCGAATGCCAGCGCCATACAACCTGCGACGATCAGAGCGATCGGCATTCCCTTCATCGGGATGGGAACCTCCGCCTGCTCGAGTCGCTCGCGGATACCGGCCATCAGGACGAGCACCAGCGTGAAGCCGACACCGGAGAAGAAGCCGTTCATCACGGAACCGATGAAGGTGTATTCTTCGGTGATGTTCAGGATGGATACGCCCAGAACCGCGCAGTTGGTGGTGATCAACGGAAGGAAGACGCCCAGCGACTTGTAGAGCGCCGGCGCCAGCTTCTGGATCACCATTTCGACGAACTGCACCAGCGCCGCGATCGTGAGGATGAAGGCGATGGTTTGCAGGTAACCGAGTTTGTTCGGGGCTAACAGGTAATACTGGATCAGCCAGGTTATCGTTGATGCGAGTGTCATGACGAAGATCACCGCCATGCCCATACCGACCGCCGAATCCAGCTTCTTGGAAACGCCGATGTAGGGGCACAGTCCCAGGAACCGGGACAGGACGAAGTTGCTGACGAAGACCGCCATGATCGCCAATGTAAACATACTTCCAATAAATTGCATGCGTTACTCCTTGATTATCCGAAGTTCGCTCATTGCTTCTTCTTAAAGATTTCCATCAGGCCCATCAGCAGTCCGAGCGTCAGGAAAGCGCCCGGTGCCAGAATTGCGACGAGCATGGGCATTTTGCCGTAGGTGTCCGTGAAGAACGGAATCGAAAGACCGAGGAACTGACCCGCTCCCAGGAGTTCTCTGATTCCGCCGAGGACGACCAGCGCCAGCGTGAAGCCAAGGCCCATGCCGATACCGTCGAGCATGGATTTGAACACGTTGTTCTTGCTTGCGAACGCTTCCGCGCGACCGAGGATGATACAGTTAACCACGATCAGCGGGATGAAGAGACCCAGGTTCTTGTGAAGCCCGGGAGCGTAGGCATGCATCACCATATCGACGATGGTCACGAAGGACGCGATCACCACGATGTAACAGGGGATGCGGATTTTCGACGGGATGACTCCCTTGATCAGCGAGATGATGATATTCGAGCACACCAGCACGAATGTCGCGGCGAGCCCCATACCAATCGCGTTCGCAACCGAGGTGGTCACTGCGAGGGTGGGGCATAGGCCCAGCGCCATCACAAAGACTGGATTCTCCTTGATGAAGCCTTTGGTGATTTCTTTTACCGCGCTCATTGTTGAACCTCCCCAGTGGCTGTTTTCAGTTGCTCGATACCCGCCCGGATGGACTTGGTCACGGCGTCCGATGTGATTGTTGCGCCTGTCAGGCTTACGATCTGGCCTTCATCTTTGCCGACGATAAGCGTCGCGATCGTCCGTCCGACAAACCTATCGATGAAGAAGTCCTTCACGCAATTGGCGCCGAGCCCGGGGGTTTCGGACTGGCTGGAAATCTTGATCTTGTTGACTTCGTATTCGCCTTGCTGGTTGACCTTCACACCCACCATTGTTTCGACGGTGCTGCTGTATCCCTTGCCGTAGGCCTTGAATACGTAGCCGACCAGGTTTTCCGTGTTCGCGTCAACCGAGTCGAGTGCGGTGTAATAATAGAAGAATCCGCCGCCATCGTCCTTCTGGATTTTCAGGGGATTCGGCTTGACGTTTTCGTCTGCTTTCTTTTCCACTGCCAGCGAGTCTTTAACGAATTTATTCGCGTCGGACAGCACAAGCATTCGATCTTGATTTTCCTGTTCGAGCGCTTTCTTCTCGATAGCAGGCTTGGTTACGTTGTTCACCATCGCCAGCACACCCGCGGCGATACCGGAGATGAGCAAGAGGACGAAACCGAGTTTAACATAGTACATCATTTTTTCACCTCCCCGAATGCCTTGGGAACGGTGTAGCGATCGATGAGCGGCACCGCGATGTTCATCAGAAGGATGGAGTAAGAGACGCCTTCAGGGTAGCCGCCGACCAGTCGGATCACCACCGTCAGGACGCCGCAGCCGATACCGAAGATCAGCCGTCCGCGTTTGGTGACCGGTGATGTGACCATGTCCGTCGCCATGAAGAACGCGCCCAGCATCAAGCCGCCGGAAAGGACGTGGAAGATGCCAAGGGCATACGAACCGCTGGCGAATCCTTTCAGTCCTCCGAAAAGGTAGCTCAACACCAGGACGGTACCGATGTAGGAGACCGGGATGCGCCACTCGATAATGTGTTTATAGACCAGATATGCCGCGCCGATTAGCAGCGCTGCGGCAGATACTTCGCCGATCACGCCGCCGATGTTTCCCCAGAAGAGATTCGATATCGTTTCCCAGCGGGTGAGGTTGAACATGACCTGGTCCGCGATGTCCGGACTGAACTGCGTGGTGTCGCGCAGCGCTTTGACGGCAGCCAGCGGGGTTGCGCCCGTGATCAGGTCGGCTTTGGCTCCGAGGATGGTATTGACCGCGTTGACACTGCTGTGGCTGAGCCCGGATTTCGTGGCCTCGAAGATGTTTCCGATCGGTGTCGTCGGGGAGAATCCTGCGGTTGTGAGGGTGGGCCAGGACGCCACCAGGAATGCCCTCGCCAGGAGCGCGGGGTTGAACGGATTGTGTCCCAGTCCGCCGAACAGTTGCTTGCCGATCGCGATCGCGAAGACCGATCCGACAACCGGCAGCCACCAGGGCGATGCCACGTTCAGGTTGAACGAAACCAGCATACCCGTCACGACTGCGCTGCCGTCGGCGATCGTCACTTCTTTCTTGCGTAGCTTCTGGATCAATGCTTCCGTCAACGTCGCGGCGATCACGCCGTAAACGGTGAGAAGAAGCGCATTGATTCCGAAGAAGTAAATGCTTGCGAACAGAGCCGGTATCAGCGCGATGACCACTTTCCACATCACCGAACTGACCGAAATCCGATCGTGAAGATGAGGGGACGCCGATACTGCGTATGGTTGATTCATAATTCCTCCAGCGTCTCTACTTTTTCGCTTTTCTAAGTTCGAATATTTTTGCCTTGCCGATGTCGATCCACTGGATCAGCTTGATGTGCGACGGGCATACGAAGGCGCAGCTTCCGCACTTCATACAATCCATAACACCGGCTTTCTCGGCGGTTTCCCAGTCTGAATATTTAACACTCCGGGCGATCATGCTCGGGATCAGGTTCAACGGACAGATATCGACGCAGCGTCCGCAGCGCAGGCAGGTGTGTTCCGCGTCCTTCTTCGCTTCCTTCTTGTCGAACAGAAGCAGTCCGGAGCTTCCCTTGCCCATCGGCGCTTCCAGAGTCGGGATCGCGATGCCCATCATCGGGCCGCCCGATATGATCTTGCCGATGTCTTCCTTCACGCCACCGCAGTAGTCCAGGAGCTCCTGGAACTGTGTGCCGACGCGGGCCTTGAGGTTCTTCGGCTGGTTGACGATTCGTCCGGAGACGGTGATGATTCGCTCGATCAGCGGTTTTTTATAGCGAACCGCTTCGTATGCGGCGATGGCCGTTCCCACATTCTGGACCACCACGCCCACTGCCATGGGGAGTCCACCCTTGTTGGGAACCTTACGCCTGGTTGCCGCGTAGATGAGCTGTTTCTCCGCGCCCTGCGGATACTTGATCTTGAGTCCATCGACCCGGATGCCTGATTCGCCCTTGACCGCGTCGCGCATGATCTTGATGGCGTCCGGCTTGTTCGCTTCAATCCCGATGATCCCCTGTTTCGCGCCAACGACCTTCATGATGAGCTTCAAGCCCTCGACGATGTCGCCGGGACGCTCGAGCATCAGACGGTAATCGGCGGTGAGGTAGGGCTCGCACTCCACGCCATTGATCAGCACGGTGTCGATCGGGTTTTCCTTCGGGGGAGAGAGCTTGACGTGCGTCGGAAATCCCGCGCCGCCCATGCCGCAGATACCCGCGGCGGCGATGCGCTCTTTGATCTCCGATGCGGCCAGATTCGCGTAATTCTGGTCGTCGATCAGCTCGACCCACGTCTCTTCCTCTGCGCCCGTGATCTCGATTGCCATCTGCATGGTTCCGGAGGGGTGCGGAAACTTGTCGATCTTGGTCACCTTGCCGGTGATCGAGGCATGCATGGGAATCGAGACGAATCCTCCCGGCTCGGCGATCTGCTGACCGGTGACGACCTCGTCACCAACCTTCACGATCGGCTTCGCCGGCGCTCCGATGTGCTGAGATAGCGGTATGACCACTTTCTTCGGGATCGGAAGCTCCTCGATGGATGCGTTTTTCGAAAATTCCTTGCTGTCGTGCGGATGAACTCCGCCCGGAAACGTTTTCAATCCCATATTAACTCCTGCAGAACATTTTCCTGAAAGCAGAATATCTGTAATGCGTTGTGATAAAATAAAATATGACCGATAATGCGGTGAAACACCACGTAAGTCATTATAAAGTGCCAGATATAGGACACACAATGATTTGTCAAAGGATTCTTGTTTTTTCGGGAATTTCTTCGGATACGGTGAAATTTGTTGTTTTGTATCGGATATCGGGACACTCGCGGATGTCAGCGCAACAAGGTAGGGACAACCACGGAGGGTTGCCCCTTATACAGCAATCCACGAATAAATTCCGATAAATCGGGATTGCAACGTTCACGATTTCGTTTTGACTTCGCTAAAGTCGAAATTATTTTATCATCAGTGCTTTCGACGTGCGGGTGTTATATCCCGACTTCATGCGGATCAGATAAACACCGCTGCCGCAGGACTTTCCCGCCTCGTCGCATCCATTCCATTCGATGTGGTGGCCTCCCTTTGTGAAGAATCGATCCACGAGGGTGCGCACCTTCTGACCGCGCAGGTTGAACACGCTGATTTCCGCTTCACCGTCCGAAGCCATCGTAAACCGGACGGTTGTATGTGGATTGAACGGATTCGGGTAGCAGTCGAGTGTCTGGAGTTCCGGCGCGTGAATCTGGTCGTCGGTTGCGAGGATGCGATCGATGTGGTACCGATAGTAGATTCTACGATCGAGGGTTATATGTTCGAGCATCAGGGTGTTGCCGAGCGCGTGGGCGATCCAGGGATATGGTAGTGCTTCGAGCGGGATTTCCTCGCACTCGAACACGAATTCCTCCGAAATCTCGCGGTCGTAGATATGTATCCGGTTCGAGCCGGCGTTCGAGGCAAAGGATATCGGTCCGTATTCGGAATCGGTGAGTGTGATTCCGTCTTCGACAACGTATGCGAACGGTTCCAGCTCGTGATCGACTATGGAGCTGCCGACCACCTGGCATGGCTCGTTCCACAACCTCTGCACGTAGAAGAATGTGTCTTCGTCAAGCGAAGTGAAGAGATTCCTGTAGTTGTACACATTGGGAGCGTCGGGGAAGGCATCGCTGTAGTGGATATAATTGTCTTCGATCCATACGAAATCCGTCCGGTCGCAGATGAGAATGTCGTGGACCGAGATGATGTAGCCGCCGCCGACAGGGAAAGCGGGTGTGCCCAGCGAGAACTTGGTGCCGTTGATGTTTGGAATATCGTCGTTGGTTATTTCCTGGACGTGGTCGAGATTCGCACCGAACAGTTGCCAGTGCAAGCCGGTTTCGCTTACGAGGAGATATTCCTGCCCAAGCGGTAGGATGGATATCTCCGCCCATTGCGAAAAGGTAAACACCGGTTCCATGGCGCCGGTCTCCAGATTGCACCGAAGGAGCACGTTGGTGCTGGAAACGACCAGAAGCGTGTTCTCGTTCCAAAGCGCGGACATGCCGTCGCGGAGTGTCGTCGGGTTTTCGTTGCTCGTGTCGAATACCGTCATCTGCTGGAGATTCCCCTCCACGAACTGCAACGCGCCGATCACGCCGTTTTGCTTCAGCGTAACCACCAGTTTCGTTCCCATCTCCTCGATACGCCACAGTCCCGTATCCAGTGTGAAACCGTAGATGTTTTCTTCGTGATAGACCGTCTCGGGAGCGGATAGATTGCCGCTTGTGTCCAGTTCGAAGCAGCTAACGCGGATCGAGTCGTTTTCGATGCTCAGATTCCAGTACCGCAGCAGAGATTCGCTCTCGGATTTCTGGACATACAGGTACGGGTGACTCAGTACAGCCGAATCTGCGTACGTAACCTCGTACCGAACATCGCAAAATAGCGAAGCCGAGATTGTCATTGCCAAAACAATGCAAATCCACAGGTTTTTCATGGTTCCTCCCTCTCCTATGCAATACCGGAACAAGTTGGTGCGTATCATTTATATATTAAATTGAAATAAATAATATGCAAGAATGATTCCAGATGTATCCGGGAATGCCGACCTGGAGTTCGGCGGTCCTAGGGAACGCGGACGTCTCCGTCCGCCTCTTTGAGGGCGGACGAGATTTTTTGATATCGATCTATTCGATTGGACTATATCCGGTTAGAGGGTGATGCCGACCTGGAGTTCGGCGGTCCTTGGGGAGAAGAGAATGCCGACCTGGAGTTCGGCGGTCCGGGTGCCAGACAAAGAAAAAACCCCTTCGCTACTTGCGCAACGAAGGGGCTCTCCTCCCGAACTACTTGAGTATTATGATTTTGGACAATCCACAAAATAATTTCGGTAAACCGAAACTACTTCAGTAATATCATTTTCTTGACCAGGGGTGAACGACTGGATACAAGCACAACCGTGTAATAGATTCCACTCGCGACATTTCTTCCGGTGTCGTCGGTTCCGTTCCAGGTCAGGTCAGTCTTGATTGTCGATGGGATTCCGCGATAAAGGCTCTGCACCTTCTGTCCGCGAACGTTGAAGATATCGACGGTCACGGGTTGGTTGCGATCCTTTTCTTCCAGCTCAAAGGAGATGGTGGTCTCGGGATTGAACGGATTGGGATAGATCGCGACTTTCATTGCGCCGGAGGGAACGATGTCCTCTTCGTCGGTCGCAAGTTCGACTTCCGCCTGTCCCGCCTGATAAATCTCCTGAGATACCCAATCCTGCACAATCACCACGCCGCGCAACCGGTCGATGTCCCACTGAGGCTCGATAGCGAACGAGTGCTGGTAATTGGTTATAGTACCGGCTTCGGTCGATTCGAGATTGGTCTCGTCGGACTTCAGCAGCACCACGCCGTGGTAATTCGTCAGATCGTGATAGGTCAAGAGGAAGAATATGCGTACATCGGACGATATGATGTCGTCGTACATTTCAACGTTCGCGTCGATGGTCACGTAGGTTTCTCTTCCGCCGTCGAGCGTCATTGTTGTGGCGACCTTCATCGGCGGTTGCACATCAACCCAATCGATGTAAAGGTCGTAATAGCTATTGATAACGTCGTACTCACCAACGTAATGGTGCGTACCACCCCAGACTGCGTGCGGATCCTCGTTGCCACTATACCAGTCGAAACGATCCAGGCTTCCGGGCGAAGTTTCATCGGTCATGTTCCATATCACCGGTATGATGTATGGATGTTCCAGAGATAGCTGAATGAGCGCCGACCGCGCTACAGAATAGTCACCGCCGCATCCCTCGCAAACGGTCGAGAATACCTCCCCGACTACGTTCAACTGCGCGGCTTGCAGCAGCAACGCCGCCAGTAGTATTGGCAGCATCAACACGTATTTTCTCATGATAGACTCCATTTATCCGATCGTTGATGTCGATTTTACCTGATAATGTAGCGGCTTACTTGACGATGTCAAATACTATTGTCGTCATCCTCGTCATCCGAGAGCTTCTGCAGGAAATCGATCGTGCCGTACTTGGTCTTGATCAGGTGCAGAATCTTGTTGTGGATGAGCGATAGCGCCGAGGAGAAGGGCCCTATCTTGCGCGCGTGCTCGACGATGCGGTGTGCTTCGAGCAGCCGTTCGTGCGCGATGTAGATGTTGATCAGGTCAAGGTAGGTGGTGATGTTGAAGGGTTCCTTGCGGATGCTCTTGAGCAGATAGTCGATCGCCTGTTCGGACTTGCCGATCTTCTCGCTGGTGATTCCGTAGGCGCGGAAGAAATTCGCGGACGCGTACTTGAGCTTCTCGGCGTCCTGAAACTCGATATATGCCTTGAGCCAGTTCTTTTCGTAGGTATATGCGATGCCACGCAGGAAGGATATTTTGCCGGATTTCCCGAAAATATTTTCGGTGAGATTGAGGCGCTCGATAGCTTTTTCATAGTCCTTTTGCGCCAGATATTGCTCGACCAGGAAGAAGTAGGGCAGTTCGGAATCGGGTCGAATCTGGATCAGCTCTTCCAGCAGGATGATGCTCTCGCCGACGCGGTTGACTCTCGATAGCGCAATTGCCTTATTGTACCGCGCTTCCGGGAAGGGATCGCCCATCTGGTCGTAGTAATAGAGCGCGATGTTCATCTCGTTCATGGAGAGGTAGCAGTTGGCGATCTTGAAGAGCAGATTTGGATTCTTGGGATCTTTGTCGAGCGCTTTCTGATATACCTCGATGGCTTTCTTATGCAGCTTTCTGCCTGTGAAAATGTCGCCCATCTCGGTGAGAATGACGGGATCGTTGTCATGCAGAGGCAACGATTCCTCGAGGATACGCACCGCTTGAAGCCAGTTACGCTTCCGTTCGAATTTAGCCTGCCAGAGTAAGTTTTGTATATCGTCCATACTATCTTTCGTTTTCCGGTACTTCGAACATGTCCGCAATCCATGCCAGTACCTGCTTTGGATCATCGCAATGGTTGATTGCCTGGCGAATCTTCGCGCCGCCGGTGTAACCTTTTGTGTAGTTGTGCAGGTGGGTTCGCATTTCGAGCATTCCCTGCCGGACACCGTAGTAATCGAGCGCCATTCGCACATGCCTTGCGATGATATCGTATTTTTTCATATAGGATATTTCGTCGTATGCGCCTGTCAAGAGAAAATCGCGCGTCTGCCCGAACAGCCACGGTTTTCCGAGCGCGCCGCGTCCGATCATGACCGCGTGGCATCCGGTTTCGGACATTATCCGTCCGGCGTCTTCGGGCGTGCGGATGTCTCCGTTGCCGATCACCGGGATCGAGATCGCCTCTTTCACCCGTGCGATCAGCGACCAGTCGGCGTTTCCGCTGTACATCTGGTTGCGTGTCCTTGCGTGAACGGCGATGATGTCGGCGCCGGATTCTTCCAGAATCTTCGCCATCTCGACCGCGTTGATATGCTCCGCGTCCCAGCCGCCACGAATCTTTACCGACAACGGGATTCCCGCCGGTTCGAGTGCTTTTCTCATTGCAGAAACGATTTCTCCCGCGCGATCGGGCGTCTTCATCAGCGCGCTTCCCGCACCGCGATTGACCACCTTCTTCACCGGGCAGCCCATGTTCACGTCGATGAAATCCGGACGACGCTTCTCCGCGATCAGGATCGCCGCCTTCGCCATGATCTCCGGATCGGAGCCGAAGAGTTGGACGCCGATGGGCCGGTGGGATTCGAGGAAGTCGGCGTAGCGGATGCTGCGGGATTCTTCGAAAATCAGTCCGTCCGCGCTCACCATCTCGGTGACCATCACCTCCGCGCCATTCTCCTTACAGATGGTACGGAACGGCTGATCGGTGAAACCGGCCAGTGGTGCCAGCCAGACTTTTTTATCGTGGATCATGGATTGAAGATTTATTGCGGATTTCGTAGATCAGGATCGATGCGGAAACCGCGGCGTTGAGCGATTCCATACGCTCCGTCATGGGGATCGAGATTTTTTTCGTGCAGTGGTTCATCACATCCTGCGAGACTCCGTGCGCCTCCGAACCGATGACCAGTACCAGCGGGTGGGGGAGACGCTCGACTTCGAAGACGTTTTCGCCTTTCATGTCCGCGACAAGAACGTTCTCGAAGCCGGAGAGCCATGCCGGTTCTCTCTCCTCGACGGGCATGAACATCGACGCGCCCAGCGACGCGCGAACGACCTTGGGATTGGTCGCTTCGCAGCAATCGGGCGACAGAACGATGCCATCGACTCCGGCCGCGGCGGCCGTGCGCAGGATTGTTCCGAGATTGCCCGGATCGCTTATGTGATCCAGATAGATGAGGAAATTGTATTCACTCAGCGGAATCGATACGTTGGGGAAGAGGGCCGCGATTCCCTGCGGCGAGCGGGTGTCGGTGATGCGACTGAAGTCCTTTGTCTCCAGGTCGAAGACGCGGTCGCGGTCGATACGGCCAAGGATATCGGTATATTCCGGTTTGCGCTGCGAGATGTACAGCTCTTCCGGTTCGATGCCGTTGTCCATCATCTGACGGATGACGCGCAAGCCCTCGACGACGACCTTTTGCTGTTCAAGCCGGTGTTTCTTCTGATGCAGGCTTGCGAGAAACTTGATTCGGTTGAGTGAAAGATTATTCATGACTTATTGATGATACAGCGATTTGATCTTCTCGACGTCGATGTTGTCGATCTGCTCGGGTTTCAGATATTCCTCCGCGTAATCGAGGTAGAGCTTCGTGTCGATGAAGAGGTCGAGGATATCCTTGTCGATCTCGCGGTCTTTCGCCATGAATCCCATGATGCGCATGGTCTCGCTGAGCGTCTTGCCCTTCTTATAGGGTCGATCGGAGGCGGTGAGCGCTTCGTAGAGATCGGCGATGGAGATGATCCTCGCCTGGAGCGGCAGATTGGATTCCTCGAGTTGACGCGGATAGCCCTTGCCGTTGAGCTTCTCATGGTGCGACGACGCGTAGAGCGGCACGTTGCGGTATTTCTTGGGGAAGGTCAGTTCGTCCAGCATTTCGCTGGTGACCAGCGCGTGGTCGCGCATGATGGTGAATTCCTCCGACATCAGGGTACCGCGCCGCACGCACAGGTTGTTCTTCTCGTTCTCGCTGAGAAGGAAATAGTGCTTCTCGTCGGATGTATATTTGAACTTGAAAATTTTCTCGACGCGCAAGAGGTCTTCGTCCTTCATGAATTCGCCGCCGAAATTGACCTGATCGATGAATTCGAAGTCGGATTGCAGTTCTATCAGCATCTTCTCGAGCTTCTTCTTCTCGGCAGCGTCATCCGTTCTGAGGATATCCTTTTCGATGATTGCTTCCGCCAGGTCGAACCGGGTCTTGACCAGTTCGATACGGTCGAAGATGGTCTCCAGCTTGGTGGCCTTGTCCATGATATGCGCCGGCGTGATGATCTTGCCCAGGTCGTGCATCCAGCCCGACATGCTGATCTCTTTCATCTCGTTCTCGGAGAAGTGCTTGTCCTTGAAATGCCCCTTGTCGTCGCTCTGGATTTTTTCGGCGATAGCTTCGGTCAACCGCGCCACGCGCTCGATATGACCGCCGGTGTATTTCGATTTCCGGTCGATGGCCCCCGCGATCGAGTGGATGAACTGATTCAACAGCGTTTCCAGCCCTTCGACGAGCTTCTTGTTGGTCATGGAGATGGCGGCGAAGGACGCCAGCGCGTTCAGCATCGCCATGTGTTCGTTGGTGAAGCTGATGATCTGGTTTTCTTCGTTCATGGCGTTGATGAGCTGTACCACGCCGAGGACTTCCTGTTCGTGGTCCTTGAGCGGGAAAGCCATCATCGACTGAGAGCGATAATTGTTCGCTTGATCGACCTTACGCGTACCGCTGTTGTCGAAAATTTCCTGGTTATAGACGTCGTCGATGCGCTGCGCTGTGCCCGTATGCGCGACGTAGGTCGCCATGTTGCGGAGCTGCTTGGTTCCGTTTTCCTGATAGAGCGGGATGCTGGGCCAGGTGATGGGACCGTATGTGCCGCCCATGTGCAGGTTCATGGTGCGATTATAGACCACGCGGAAGTCGAGGAACGCCTTGTCCTTCGATACGGAGTAGATGGTCGCGCCGTCCGCGTTGGTGTAGGAGAGCGCTTCTTCGAGGATCATGTCGAAGATTTTGTCGAGATTTGTCTCGGCGGACAGTGCAATTCCAATTTCCCGTAGCCGATCGATGTGCGATAACTGGTCGCCGGCGAACTTGTTGATCTGGCTTCGTATTTCTTCCAGCAGTCTGGCGACTTCCCGATTCGAGCTATAGTCTCCTGGTGTCATGTTTCAACCTCCAAAATCCATTGACAAATCATCCGGTGCAGACGATCTATGACGGGGATCGTACCCACACCGTTAAACGACCAAATGAAGGTTCTGGTGATTATGTCAACGATTTTAAGGAGGTTTCATGAAAATAAAAGCTGAAAATGCTCTGTTTGTCATGATTGATGTTCAGGAACGCTTTCGTCCCGCGATCCACGACATGGATACCGTGATCCGCAATTGCGACATCCTGACGCGTTCTTCGGAGCTGCTCGACATCAAACTGATGGTGACCGAGCAGTACCCGGAAGGACTGGGCAAGACCATGCCCGAAATCCATGTGCCGGAATCGAGTATGCGGTTCGAGAAGACGCGCTTCAGTATATTCGACGACGCGATCCACAGGAAGATTTTCGAGCTCGACCCCTCCTGGATCGTTCTCTTCGGCATCGAGTCACACGTCTGCGTGATGCAGAGTGCGCTGGACGCGATCCGGTTCGGTATGAACGTGATGGTGGTGGCCGACGCCGTCAGCTCCCGCTCGCCGCACAGCAAGGATGTCGCGCTCGAAAGATTGCGCCAGAACGGCTGTCAGCCCGTCACGACCGAGATGCTGCTGTTCGAGATCATGGAGGATGCGCATCACCCCGCCTTTCGTAAAATCTCACGATTGATCAAATGACCATCGACACCGTCATCCTCGCTGCCGGGAAGTCACGACGCATGGGCACAGACAAGGCGCTGATGCGGATCGATGGCGAGGTCTGCATCGAAATACACCTGAAGAAGCTGTTGCCGCTAAGCGATCGCTTGATCATCGTTCTGTCCAACAATCTCGACGCGGTGCGCGAGGCGGTGGCCGGGTATCCCGGCGTGATGACCGTCTATAACGCGTACCATGAAGCCGGGATGTTCTCGTCGGTGCAGGAGGGATTCCGGCATGTCGGGGGAGCTAGACCGGTGCTGCTTCAGATGGTCGATCAGCCCGGCGTGTCGGTCGAGGTCTATCAAAGACTGGTAAGCGCCTGGAGGGACTCGGATCGCATTATTCAGCCGGGCGTGGTAGTCGATGGAAAGCTTCGTCCCGGCCATCCGCTCGTCTTTCATCCCGATCTGATCGAGAAAGTGGTCGGGCTGCCGCAGGACACGATTCTGCGCGATGTAGTAGATAGCGAAAAGGTACGCGTTGTTGAGATTATGGATATCAATGTGATGCAGAACTTGAATACTCCGCAGGAAATCAACTTCCGAATGTGATGCTGTGCATCACATTCGGAAGCTGGAATGACCAGATTAATCCAATCGTGTTATCAGCTTGAACACGAGCTTCGATTTCTCCCCGCCGATGATCAGGTCGTTTTCTCCGAATTTCAACAAAATCTTCTTCTGTCGGCTCATGCCGCCGACCTGTTCGCCGTTCACGATGGTTCCGAGTGTGCTTCCGCGGTCGTAGAAGTATAGGTCGTTGTGGAACGGGATGATAGAGAAGTGAGAACGTGAGATCGTGTAGGGCGGATCGTCGTGCAGGAAGAGGTTGTTGGAGTGGAAGAGGTCATCTGCGCGCCGGCGTGAATATCTACCGACGTAGAGCGGGAAGGTGCTGATCTCGACACTCGATTTCCCCGCGAGAGCTTCGACCGCGACGGCGGAATTGGCTCGCAGCGTAACGGACCATCCCCTCTGCCGGTCTTCATTGATTGGCGCGTAGAAGATACGCTCGGTCTCCAGCTCTGCCAGGCGCAGATCGGTGAAACGTAGTCGCTCGGCCATGGTCTGGATGATGGGCCGGATCATCTGCCCGAATTCGAGCTTGTACAGCTCGCCGAATACGCGCGGATTGATGATTTCCACCTCGAGTTCGGTGAGTGCACGGACGGTGCGCGACCGTGGCTGCTCGAGGATGAATCCCATCTCACCAAAGACTTTACCCTCCGAGACGATGTCGATTACGATCTCGATTCCCTGTGCGTCGGTTTTGACGACTTTAGCCTGTCCCTTGCGGATGATATAGACCTCGTCACCCACTTCACCTTCGCGGATGACAATCTCTCCGCGCTCGTACGTTCTTAGTAAGCTATACTCGAATTTTTGATCCCCTTTGGTCATAACTACCTCGATTTATCGCGTGTTGTGGCGACATTAAAAATGTGTGTTTGTTCGATCAAGTTTTTTATTTTTCCGATTTCGAATTTTTGACCTGATCGTCGTGCAACTCAAAGGAAAATGTAATGCGAGGACGTCGTAACTCCCATCTTTTTTTTCTTGTCAAATTGTGGATGGTATCAATAATTACAAACTTGAATCTCTAAACGGCTAAAATAACAGGGAGTGTGCTCAATGCAATACACCGGCGCCAGAACGAAGATCGTTTGTACCGTCAATCCGCAACGTACCGATCGCGAGTTTCTCGAAAAGCTCATAGATAGCGGTATGGACGTCGTCCGTATGAATTTTTCTCACATGAACCCGGAAGATGGAGATCGGATTATCGGTCTGATCGAGCAGGTTCGGGATGAACGTTCGATTCCGCTCGCCACCATGCTGGACACCAAAGGCCCCGAGGTGCGTGTCTATGGCTATCACGACACGATTGAGCTGAAGTCCGAAGATATATTCGAGATCAGGAGCTATACCGGCGAAAAGATCGAAGAATCCGTCAGCGAATCGTCTAATGTGCTCTTCACCAACCTGAGCGAGATCGGCAAGCACGCGGTGGGATTCAAGAAAGCGTTGCTCATGGATGGATACATCGAGGCCTGCATCGTCGAGGCCTCGGGCGATTTCATCAAAATCCGTATCAGCAACAGCGGAAATCTTCGTCCACGGGCGCATCTGACGATTCCGGGCATGAACTACCCGCTTCCGTTCCTTTCCGCGAAAGACATGCGCGACATTCGGTACGCCGTTCAGAAGGATCTGGAGTACATCGCGCTGTCATTCGTTCGTTCCGCGGATGATATCTTCAAAGTTCGCAACCTGGTACGGGAAGAGAACGAGCAGTCGGGGATCCGTTTGATAGCCAAGATCGAAAGTAAGCAGGCGATCGAGCAGTTGGACGAGATCATTCAGTATGCCGACGGCATCATGGTCGCGCGGGGCGATCTGGGCGTCGAGCTGGATCTGGAGGACGTGCCCGTCATCCAGAAGGAGATCATTCGTAAGTGCTACGAGAACGGGAAGCCGGTGATAACCGCCACCCAGATGCTGGAATCGATGATCAACAATCGCGTTCCGACGCGCGCGGAAGCATCGGACGTCGCCAATGCCTGTTACGATCTGACATCCGCGGTGATGCTCTCGGGCGAGACGGCCATCGGAAAGTATCCGGACCTGGTCGTGCAGACGATGGAGCGCATCATCAACAAGGTTGAATCCAGCTTCGATTATTCGAGCAGTTTTTTCCTGCGCCGAAACAAGGAATCAGGCAGGGACCTGACCAAGACAATATGCTACAGCGCGGTATCCACCGCTTACAAGTGCCAGGCAGGTGCGATTATATGTTTCACCAAGTCGGGTTATACGGCTCGTCAGATTTCGCGACTGCGTCCCGGTCTTCCCATATACGCCTTCACGCCGGACAAGAAGGTCTATCATCAACTGGCGCTGAATTGGGGCGTCTATCCATATTATATTCAAGAGGAAAACGACTTTGAAGCCATGCTCAAAATAGCGCTTCAGCAGTGCGTCGAGGACAAGCTGGTCCGTCGGAATGAACTCGCGGTGATCGTAGCCGGAATGCCAATGGGTATTCGTGGTCGCACCAACATGATCCGCGTCGAGACGGCGGGAAAATCGCGGATACCGGTCGAGTTCCTTCATCCGGGTTCCGCCACGGCACAGGCGGTTCATCTGTGCAGCGAACAGGATTTCAAGGAAAAGGAAGTGACCGGCAAGGTCGTCATCATCCGCACCTTCCGGGACGAGTGGACCTCCCATTTACGGTACGCTGCCGCCATCGTCTGCGAGGAGGACGACCAGAAGAGGCAGCTTCAGCTCCTGGGTATGGCGTACAACATTCCCGTGGCGGTCAACGCGAACGCGGTGTGCGAGATCATAGCCGAGGGCGCGATGATCGAACTCTGTGACAAAGACAATCTTCTGAGCGAGATATAGGAGTACGTTGCCTATGCCTAAAAACAGTTTCTTCAGGAATTTTCATCTGAATGTGATGTTTCCGGTTTTCCTGGGCACGATCATATTTTTGTACATTGTCATCGCTTATTTCGGAGAGCGAAGCATGACCCGGGAGCACGTCGAGAAATTCAACGACCAGCAAGCGCTTCAAACCCTGGTCGCAGCCAATGGTATTCAGCAGAGCTACAATCAGGTTAGCAGCACTGGCGATGCGTTGATCAAACACGTGAAAACGATTGTCGAAATCGAACCCAAATCCGAAAAGGCTTTGGTGAACTTCATTCGCAGTATCGTTGATTCACATTCGGAAATCATGGGTATCGCACTCTATCTCGATGACAACCCGCATGCGATCCGCTGGTTTGACGACAATCAGGTTGCCAGAAACATCTCCGAGGCTTGGCGCGATCAATTCGGCAAGGGCATTACGCGCGAGAAGATGAAATTTGTCCCGCCACTCTGCATTCGATCCGACATGCAGTATTACGGAATCATTATGAATGGCTCGACCCACGATCATTCGTTCCAGTTGATAACGGTTGTCGATCTGTTGCCGGGCATCGAGCGTTATGTGGTACCTCTGCGATCGGGTCAATACGGAGCCGGCTATATATTGGATGGCTTGGGAAACATCGTGTTCGATCACGAGACCGAGATTATCGGCAGGAACGTTTTCGATGGCATGCACGACCCGTATGAAGAGCTTATGAAGATCGATAAACGTCTCATCTCCGAGTCTTTCGGTACGGGGCGATACGCTTTCACCGTCGCGAGAGGTGGGGCTGTCACGCGGAAAATCATCGCCTGGCATTCCGCGACGATCGGTGATCAGCGACTGGTCATCGCGCTCTCGACACCTCTCGAAGAAGTAAACCGCAACCTCGAGCAGCTTCGACTGCAACTGTATATCCTGGCGTCATTGTTCGCCGTCAGCATTCTTGCGGGAACGCTGGTTTATTTCCGATACGTGTCGAGAAGGGCGCAGCAAAACCGGACGCAATTCCTGAAAGAGGTGATGGACGCGATTCCGGACATGTTCTATTTCAAAGATCGAGAGCGGCGTTTCGTGGGCTGCAACAGCGCGTTCGCGGAGTTCATCCGACACCCCGTGGAAGATATCGTCGGCAAAGGATTTTACGAGCTGTTCCCGGATTATCAGAACCGGTACTACGACAGCTATGAGATCGCCGTTCTGGAAAAGGGGATAACGCAGCGATTCGAAGAGCGAAACACCACCTTCCACCCGACGATAACGGTAATGGACACGATCCTTACGCCGCTGTTCGATGCCCAGGGCAAGGTGGATGGAATCGTCGGTGTTTCGAGAGATATATCCGAGCGTCACGAGATACAGCAGCGCTTTATGCGGAGTGAGAAACGATACAACATGGCCCAGCAGGCGGCAGGAGTCGCGAGCTGGGAGTGGGATGTCGAAAAGGATATCGTTACCTTCTCGCCGGAAGCGATTCACCTTTTGGATCTTGCTCCGGACAAACTTACCCTGGCTGTGCCGGAGATCGAAAAAGCGATTGTCAATGACGATCTTGAATCATGTACTGAGTTGATAAACAGGTGTAGAAAGGGAATCGATGATTTCCAGGTGGATATTCGTTTCCGGTTTGCAGCCAAAGGAATACAGTGGTTTTCGATACGCGGCAGCCGTTTGCGGAGCGAACCGGATGGCAGCGATCGCTACATGGGAGTTATCCAGAATATCACGGCTCGCAAATTCAACGAGATCGAGCTGAAACAGTTTGCCCGGGCGATCGATCACGCCGGCGAGATCATTATCATTACCGGTGCGGACGGACGGTTGTCCTACGTAAATCCTGCGTTCGAGAAAATCACCGGATTCGAAAAGGACGAGGTGATCGGAGAGACGCTGGGATTTCTGAAGAGCGGCAAGCATTCACCGGAATTTTACCGGCAGATATTCCAGTCCATCGTGGAAGGCAAGACCTGGCGCGGAACGTTTATCAACAAACGAAAGGACGGAACGCTGTTCGAGGTGGAAGGCACGATCTCGCCGATCCGCGATCAAAACGGCCGGATTGTCAAATTTGTCGGAGTGCTGAAGGATATCACGCTCGAAAAGGAGCTGAAGCAGCAGCTCATGCACACACAGAAGATGGAAGCAATCGGGACGCTCGCCGGCGGTATCGCGCACGATTTCAACAACATCCTCTCGGCGGTGATCGGATACGGTGAACTCGCCGTGCTGGACGTGCCGCCGGACAATCCATCCTATCGCGGAATCCAGGAGATCGTCAAAGCGGGATACCGCGCCAAGGAAGTCATTCAGCAGATTCTCACCTTCAGCCGCAGGTCGGATTCGGAGCGCAAACCGGTACAGATGAAATCCATCGTGGAAGAGATTTATAACATGCTGAAGACGACTCTGCCGGCGAACATCGAGATGAGGATCGACATCCAGACGGACGGGTTGATCTACGGCGATCCGTCACGGCTGCACCAGATACTGATGAACCTGTGTACGAATTCCTACCAGGCGATGAAACCCGACGGAGGAATCCTGACCATACGGCTTACCGAAACGGACAACGAGAAGATACCGTCCCAGTACGCGCACAACCTGAAGTCGGGAGACTATATCAAGCTCAGTGTCATCGACACTGGATGCGGTATGTCGCCGGACCTGATGAAGCGGATTTTCGAGCCGTATTTCACGACCAAGGGACATAGCGGCGGCACGGGTCTGGGGCTATCGACCGTGCATGGCATAATCCGGGACTACAACGGTGCGATTGATGTTCAGTCCAAACAGAATTCCGGTACCGTCATCGATGTCTATCTGCCCATGCTGACAAGCAACGCGCTAATCAAGAGTCGAAAACAAGAGGTGTTCAATACGGGAGAAATCTACCGGATTCTGTTTGTGGATGACGATCCCAATATCGCCTCCATGATCAAGATCGGGGTCAATCGGGTCGGGCATCAGATTATCACTTTCACCGATCCGGAAAACGCGCTGAATTTTTACCGCAACGATCCCTGGCAGTTCGATCTCGTCGTTTCGGATATCTCAATGCCCAAGATCAGTGGACTCGATCTGCTGCTCGAGGTGAGGAACACCCGTCCTGAATTGCCCGTTATCCTCTGTACCGGGCACGACAGCTTTGCCGATCTGGACGCTGCCTATCGAACCGGTGCCGACCTGATCATCATGAAGCCGATCACCTGGCAGATTTTGATCGAGAAGATCAACGAATTGATGCAGCAGAAGAAAAGCTGATCAGGTTCGCTCCCAGTCTGCCACGTTGCCTTCTACAACGTGGAACAGCGGGTGCGGCTCGATTTCGTATAAATCTTTCAGCTCCGCATAACGCTCGGGATCGCGCGTCAGGAGCTTGCTCAACAGGTGCTTTAACTCATGCGCGACCTGACCGCGCGTCACGTCGATCCGCGCAACTTTTCCAGGCTGATCGATCTTCGATTCGTCGAAGCGGTATCCGCGCGTTTTTGCCTCGTCCAGCACGCATCGCAGATAGCGATTGATCGCCCCGACCGGCTTTTCGTGCGCTCGAAACCGCTCGAGCTGCGGGTGATTCCGGTAGCCTTTCGTACCGCCCTCCAAGACCTTCTTCGCTAGCAGACCCTCGCGCCACAACGCCACCAGTCCCTTGCCGTCCAGGTACTTCGGATGGATCGACCATAGCCGCATGATGCCTCCCTGGGTACGCAGACGTCCACGTCTGCATCTTTCTTGGAAATCATCTTCCGAATGTTGATTTCATCGATAAGGTAGGTGGAATGGCTGGTGCGGCAAGGGGAATGTTCTCAGGGCGGTCGGTAGCCGATCTCCGAGCAGCTCAATCGCTCTCTATCACCAGGTTCGCCCTGTATTTCGGGTGTGCTTCGTGGAAGTAGATTTTCTGGCCCGGGATGTATCGTTCGTGGTATAGCTTATCGAGTTCGTCGGGGGATGCGAAGAGGTGACCGTCGCGTTTACGGGCACGTTCGAGCACGGTTTCCCAAGAGACGTCCAGAAAGACGGAGTAGTCCCAGTAGCCGGCGAGTTCAGGTCTGTGTAGGAAGACGCCTTCGAAGACGAGCACGGCGTCGTCGGGCGCGTTCTGCCATAACTGGTCGATCTTCTGGTCGGTCAGGTGGTCGAACACGGCTGTTTTGAAGGGACGGTTCTGAGGGTGCTGGAGCGGATCGAGGAGGACGTGTTTGAGCGCGTTGTAGTCGAAGGAGTCGTTGTAGTACGATTCCGGCGTGGATCCGTTATGGTGGCGGATTTCTCTGGGATTGTGGAAGTCGTCGATGCTGGATTGGATGATGTGGTGCCCGAACGCTTTCAGCCAGATGGTCAGATTTCGTGCGAATGTCGTTTTGCCCGAACAATCGACGCCATCGATCGCCAGCAGGAAGGGCTGTTCTTTCGATCGACGGGCAAGCTTCTGCTGGATGATATTAAAATAGGTTTCCATTTGTCAAATCCACCTCGTTTACACCATAGACAGTACTCGATACCCCAATCGATTCGATATTAAAAAAAATGTTTTTCTTGTCAACTAAATCGATGCTATCGGTGAAAACGTTCCTCTGTACAGAAAAACCCGCCTCACGGAAGTGGGGCGGGTTAAGCGAATTCTTTCTTTATACATTCACGATAGATGAAGATTCTGAAGTCGGGAGGGAAGATGCCGAGCTGGAGCTCGGCGGACCGGGGGAGAGAGATGCCGAGCTGGAGCTCAGCGGTCCCGGGAAGACTCCTGACTCCTGTATTCTGTCTCCTACTTTATCATGATCATCTTGCGGACGAACGATTTACCATCGGTTTGCAGCTTATACAGATAAACGCCGCTGGACATGGGTTTTCCGGTATCGCTGTCGCCGTGCCAGACGAGCGAATGATTGCCTTCGTTCATGTGTCCGTTGACGAGCGTTTTCACCTTCTGACCTTTGATGTTGAACACGGAAAGCTCGACATTCGATGCTGCCGCGAGGCTGAAATCGATGCGGGTTTCCGGGTTGAACGGATTGGGGTAGTTTCCGGCAAGCTCCGTAACGAATCGCGGGGTGTCCTGTGTCTCACCGGACTGCGGTGCATCGATCACAAAATCGACATCGTCGATGATTTCGCCGGCTGTGATCTCGACGCCTTCGACAGTCACGGGATCGGAGTCGGTATAGTATGCGGTGAGGTCATAGGTACCGGCGGGAAGCTCCATCGAGTAAGAGCCCGATTCGTCCGTGTGCGCCCTGAAGGTGCCGGCATGGATCACCACATCGTCGATGTTCCGGCTGCTGTCGAGCGTGATCTGGCCGGTGATGGTGCCGTAGTCGATCGCGGCGATCACGGCGTCGATGCAGAAGTTGAAGTTCTGGTTTGTAGCGAGTTCGTTCCAGTTGGTGGAGCCGATGTAGGCGCCTTTTCCCGCGATACGCGGACCGGCGTCGTGCCAGGCGAGGTCTCCGGTCGTAGAGTGGACGTTGTAGCCCACGAAATAGTCGTTTGCCGGGTCGATCAACGCGTAGGGGGCGAGCTCTACTTCCAGCCACTGTCCGGCTTCGAAGGTGTCGATCGGTTTCTCGGCGATCATGTCGTTGTTCATCCATATTTGCGCCGAGATTTCGCCCTCTTCGCTGGAGATGGGGGCTTTGAACCGTACACCGCGGATTGCCTGCCCTTCGAACGCGGTCAACTCTTCCTGATCGAGCTTGATGCCGCAGCGGAGGGTGAATTCGATTCCGATCGAGAAGATGTCGTTCGGTGCCTGGCTGTGTCCTGCGCCGATCTTTCCTTCGTGCAGGATCATCTCGATATCGGTGTCCTGGTCGTCCGCTGTAACGGTGAAATCGGTGCTTCCGAAATAACCGCTGCCGGAGCTGGCGCTCAGCTTGTATTCGCCGGGCAAAATTTCCGGGAAGCTGAAGAATCCGTTATCGTCGGCGTATTCGATTCCGAGCAGACGGTTGTCGCCGTAGAGGCAGACGCCTGCGCCTTCGGTTGACACGTCGGCGTCGATATAGCCGGAGAGCGCTTCGTAGTTGGCGAGGTTAAAGTCGATGCTTGTGGTGTTCTCGTCAATGGTGACCTCGAACTGCTCGTAGTGGATGCGGTCGCCGAGGGTTGCGGTGGCGAGATAGGTTCCCGGGAAAATGGCGGGGATATCGTAGGAGCCGTTGCTGTTCTCGACGAATACCTCGAAATCGTAGTCGCCGTCGAACCGGATGTACGTGCCAATGGGGGATGCGCCTTCGGTCGTGACGGTTCCGGAAAGCTCGACCGGGTGCTCTCCGCCTTCGATGTTATAGACCATGCCCGAGATGATGGAATACCCACTGGGCATGCCTTGGGGAAGCGTGTACCAGCAGGAGCTGTCGGAAGAGCCCCAGCCGAAATTCAGATGGTAGAAGTCGTCGGTATTGTAGCCGTCGCAGTTGATCGCGTGCCCGGCGTCGTAGTCGGCGGTGTTGATGGAAAGCTCGATCGGACGGGCGTGTTTCATTTCATCCGCGAGTACGTCGAGAAACTGATAGCCGTAATCCATATGGGATGCCGAATCGAATCCGAATTTACCGGGTAGCGCGTAGGTGACGCTCTCGGTGTTCGCGCCGCTGCCGTCCGAGGAATAGGACATGTTAACGCTGATACCGGCTGCGAAATTCAGCGCTGCGTAATCTTCCGCGGTCCAGCCGATACCCTCTTCGATATGCTCTCGAAGCGTGTCGAGATAGTCGTTCAGCTCGGGGAATGACGGGAAATCGTTATCTTCGTGGTCTCCGTCGATATGGATTCCGTCCCACCAACCGGATATGTACGCGTCCGACTGGTCGAACGAGGCATCGCCGATCCACTGATGGTAATAGATCAGCATCGACATCGCTGTCGCCACGCAACCGACCACGGAGCGCTCGCCGCCGCTATCCAGCGGGCAGAAGTCATTGTAAACGCCGGATTGGTTCCAGCGGGTCAGGAGCCAACCGTCGGTAATCGTGGAGCCGTCCGCGGGCCATTGCCGGAAGTCGTCGATCGGACGATTGCGGTTGAACAGATCGTTCCACTCGGGATCGGCGGAAGAATTACTCTGCGACGCGAACCACGCCCTCCGGTTGGCGATATCCGTCTCGATCATGTCGATGAGCGGGTTCTCGGGATCGTTGACAAAGGGTTGCTTGAATGAATATGCCAGTACGGGCGGCATACGGTCGTCCGCGGGGACGACGATGAAGCCCGGGTTGTCAAGTTGATATACGTACGCTGTCTGCTGTTCTCTGTCGGTCAGCGTGATGATTTGCTCGATACCGGCATCCTGGTTTCTGATCTCCAGAAACCTCTCTGCCGCTTCCATTCCCCTGCTTTCGCTTACCGGAGCCGCAAGCAATATCATGCCAAGGCTCAGCAGTAGTGTTATGGATACTATTCTCCTCATTTCCTCTCTCTCCTCTATGTTGCTATACTATTATCCATTATCATTTGATGCACATTTCGTTCCATTTTCCCCATTTTAGTGTTTGACAAATCCGGGATTGCCCCACAAATCTGCCGTCATGAAACACGCAATCATCGTTTGGATTCTGATTACATTGCTTGCAGGCTGCGCGGCCGAAAAACAGGTGATGGTCACCGAAGCGCCCCGTCCGGGCCAGTGGATCGATCCGCAGACGAACATACGCTTCACGCTCGAAGAGAGGGACAATGCGGTCGTCGTCACCGGCGCGAAGGACATGGACGATCGGGAAGAGCTCGTGATCCTGGAATCGGTCTTCGAGTTGGGCGTGCTGCGCTGGAGTTACTATATTCCTTCGACCCGGTTCACGGTACGCTGCCGGACACTCGAATACACGAGCGAGACCATGCATATTCGTTGGGATAACGATGTGGTGAAGGGTTCCGAGGTGCTTCGCCGATTGAAGTGATCAATCCTCCGACATATCCTTGCCGTCCGAGTCGATGAAATCTTCTTCGAGCTCGATCTGTTCGTCCATCCTGCCGCTGAGCATCAGATCCTGTTTCAGCATTCCGCGATCGAACCAGAGGTCGTAGAGCAAGTCCCCTGTGTCGTCCCAGCCGCGAAACCTTCCGTTCAGCATTCCATCGAAATAGGATGCCTCCAGTTCCATCATTCCGTTGGGATAGAAGCTGATCATGATTCCGTGCCTGATTCCATCGCGATACTGGTAAATGCTGGACGGCTCTCCGCCCTGGAATCTGCTGACCGCGGTGCCGGAAAACAAGTTCCCGTTCAGATAGGCGGTTTCGTCCCGTATATCGAGTGATTGTTTGGGTATGGCGTTCTTCAGATCGAGATCGCCCGGCACGATGCCTTCGTCATCCGCCGTAAGGATGGACGTCAGGAGCAGTAACGCGAGCAAGAACCGGTATATCATCAAAAATCCTTTTCGTTTTTTCATAGAAAATGTAATCCCGTCCGAAAACTCTGGCAACGAAAAAAAACATAATGATCGGGAAACCGGACAATCAAAAATAACTCGTTGATCAAGAAATACTTGACACGCGCCGATTGTCTTTAGATTTAACCCGTATGCACATATTTCCTGGAGGTAAAATGCAAGTCAAAGTCCTTGATGATCTTATCACATTAGCACAAAACAAACCCAGAAAGCGCATGGTCGTTGCCTATGCCCAGGATCCGAATACGATCGGCGCTGTCTCGATGGCGGTCGATAAAAAAATCGTCGATGCGACCCTGGTTGGCGATCGGGAGAAGATCGTGGCGCTCTGCAAGGAGCATTCGATCGATCCGGAGAAATTTGAAATCGTACACGAGCCGGAGGAGCAGGAAGCGGGATTCACATCCGTCAAGCTGATCAACCAGGGGAAGGCGGACCTTATCATGAAGGGTCTGATCAGTACCGACAAATACATGCGGGCAATCCTGAACAAGCAGTTCGGTCTCCTACCGCCCGGTGCGATTCTATCTCATGTTTCCCTGGTTGAAGTTCCTGCGTATCACAAGCTCCTGATCATTGGCGATGTGGCGATCATCCCCGAGCCGGATCTCAATCAGAAAATCGCGATCACGAATTATCTCATCGATGCCGCGCACGCGATCGGAATCGAAACGCCGAAAGTCGCGCTGATCGCCGCCACGGAAAAGACCAATCCCAAGATGCGAGCCTGCGTTGACGCGTCGATCATCTCCAAGATGTGCGATCGCGGTCAGATCAAGGGTGCGAAGGTCGATGGGCCGCTGGCGCTCGATGTCGCTGTCGAGAAGGAAAGCTGCGATATCAAGGGTATCAAGAGCGAGGTCGGCGGCGACGCCGATTGCCTCGTTTTTCCCGATATCGTAAGCGGGAACGTTTTCTACAAATCGATGACAAAGCTTGCCAATTCCGAGCTCGGTGCGATCGTCACCGGTGCGAACAAACCGGCGATCCTCAGCTCGCGCGGAGACAGCGAGAAGACGAAGCTCTATTCGATAGCCCTGGCCGCGATTATGTCGTGACGATTTGACAGTTTTTCTGAGAAGCCACCTTCCGATCACCGGAGGGTGGCTTTTCTTTGAGACTTACGAAAAGGCAGGGAGAGAGAGTCAACTTTCCATTTTTCTTTACTCAATTTGACCGGTCATAATGAGTGAATCCATCAAAATGAATCGTATCCACTAAATGGGAGGATACTGAGACAATTCTGTAAAATCCTGAAAAATAGTCAAATGAAGGCAGGGTGATGAGCCATGGCTCACTGGCATCGGTATTGCAATAAGATATAATTATGAAATCATTCAATGAATATCGGAGGATCCTATGAACAAAATTGTTTTTTGCTTATCAATGCTATTTATCGCGAAAATTTGTCTATCCGCTTTTGCCGGCGGAAATGGTATGGAGGGAACCCCCTATCAGGTCAGCACGCTCAACGACCTTCAGGATGTCGCAAACTATCCGAATTCATTTTTCGTTCAGATCAACAATATCGACGCAACACCCACTTCAGGGTGGAACGGAGGTGATGGTTTCGTAGCAATCGGAACTGGAACCGAGCCATTTTCTGGAAACTATAATGGCGACGGGTACGCGATAAATGGACTCACGATCGATCGCTCAAGCGAGCTGACACAGGGTTTGTTTGGATATGTAACAAACGGGGCAATAAGCAATATCGTTCTGACAAGTGCCGATGTGACAGGAGCAAGCTATACGGGAAGCTTGCTCGGATACGGTTCGAATGTCACCGTTACCGGGTGCTCATGTGATGGCAGTGTGCATGGCAATGTGTACACGGGTACACTGATTGGATACCTTGGCGGTGTATGTGAGATATCGATGTGTTGCTGCTCGGGAAATGTGACTGCAAACGAAATGAGCGGAGGACTGATTGGTTTCAGTCAAGCCGATGTAGTTGTTGCCGATTGCTTCAGTACAGCAGATGTAATAACAGCACAAGCGCCCGCAATCATCGGTGGATTGATTGGGTATTCTTCTTCGTATATTCAGAATTGCTACAGCACCGGAAACGTGACAACGACTACCAACTCTGGCGGTTTACTTGGTATGTCAACAGGGTCAGTCGAGGCTTGTTTCTGGGATTTGGGGACTTCGGGTCATGCAACGTCTGCTGACGGCATTGGACTTCCGACCGATGAGATGAAAGAAAATGCCACATACCTCGACGCGGGTTGGAATAGTAATAATTGGCGCATTGACCCTGAGCAAATCATTAACGATGGCTATCCGTTCCTGTCCTGGCAGGATCCCTACGGCGGAGAGACCCTGCCGGTAACGATGTCCTCCTTCACCGCGACCACCACCTCGATGAACTACGCGCAGATCAACTGGACGACCCAGTCCGAAAGCGATCTGGTCGGCTATCACATCCTCCGAGGCGAATCGAACGATCTCGATCTCGCGCAGACGATCACTGCGTCCATCATCCCGGGAACCAACACGACGACCGAGGCACGCTACGAGTATGTGGATCGGGACGTCGAAATGGATGCGACATACTTCTACTGGCTCCAGAGCGTTGAGCTGGATGGCGGCAATGAATTGTTCGGCCCGGTGTCGGTGACCATCGCCGAGGGCGAGGAGCAGGATGACACACCGGATGTATCGTTCGTTACCGCGTTCAGCAGCGTCTATCCCAATCCGTTCAATCCTATGACCACAATCAGCTATTCGCTCACAAAGGACGGCATGGTAAGTTTTACCATGTTCAATCTTAAGGGACGCAAGGTGGGGGAGACGACCGTGCATGGACATGAGGGCAGCAACACGCTCACCTGGAACGCCGAAGACCTTCCGTCCGGCTTATATTTCATCCGCATGAACACGGATGGATTGCAGGAAACACGCAAGGTCATGTTGCTCAAATAAAGCCTTGTATGCGATTTCATGAGCGCCTGGGATGCCCCTGGCGCTTTTTCATTTTCAGGTTGCCAGATTGATCGGCAAAATTCATTCTGACGTAAACTGATATCGATATGGAGGAGAAATGGCAGATCGAATGGAAACCCTGTGCAAGCGGATTCTGAACGTAATTAACGAGCATGGATTGAGGAGTGTTTGTGACTACGGCTGCGGCGACGGAGAGCTGCTTGATTACCTGAAGAGCGAGAACCCCGAACTGGAGCTTTACGGCATCGAATATTTCGCGAAACTGAAAATGGAAGACGAGTCGGATAACTACACCAGGATCGACCGCGACGGGGATGCGTTTCAAGAACTCGTCGGCTCGCGCAAATTCGATCTGGTCGTCTCGACGCACGCTCTGCACCACTTCCAGTACCCGGTCAAAGAACTGCGCATGATCGCAGGAATGATCCGTCCGGGCGGGTTTTTCGATATGTTCGACCACTGCTTCGACCGGGATTCGCAGCCCGGATACGCGCGGTCGCTTTCGTCACTGATCGGCGAGGTGACGAGTGCGCTTCGCGGTATGTATCACCGCCATCATTACACGCTGGAAGAGGCTTCCGACTTGATGCTTGCGATATCGGGCGAGGTCGTGTTACAGGAGGCGTTTCGGCTGGATGTACCGGAGGGGATCAACGAGAAATCCGCGCAAAGGAACCTCGATCGTATTCAGCGCATGATGGACAAGATCAAGCCGAAGTGGCCTGAATTCTGGCTCAACATCTTTATACCGCTACTCGAACTGGATTACAAGACCATCGAAACAACCGGCGTGGATACCGCCAAGATGCTGAATATCGTTGTGCGGGTGGACAATTGATTCATTCCGCTCGCATCATCTCGGAGGGCTTGATCCGGGATACCTGAAGCGTCCGGTAGAGCATGGTCAGGACGGCGAAGACGAGGACGACTGCCAGCGGAATTGCGAAATGGAACCATTCGATGGATATCCGGTAGTAGAACATCTCGATGAATTTTCGGGAGAAATACCATGCCGCGGGGATTGCCGGCACTGCTCCGATCGCGATCAGGATCAGGAAGTCCTTCAACAGCAGACCCGATATTTCGCCCGATGTCGCGCCAATGACCTTGCGGATGCCGATCTCTCGCGTGCGCTGTTCGGTGATGAATACGTTCAGTCCGTAGAGTCCGGTGAATGACAGCAAGATCGCGATCAGCGTGAACCAGCCGACCACGTTCATGATATATCGCGAATTGCTGTAGCGGAGGTCGATTCTGTCCGAAAGAAACTGATATTCAAACGAGGTGCCGGGGAATAGATATTCGAATCGATCTCGCAGAAACCGGATTGCCTGCTGGCGTTGCGCGGGATTGCAGCCGATCAGGATGGACTGCTTGAAATAGTTGAAACGCCACAGGATCATGGGCTGCGCGCTGCCATAGGGGATCGAGTTATCGAAATCCTGCACCACGCCGACGATGGTGCCGTTGAAGTGGTGCAGACGAACGCTCTCCCCGATGGGATTCTCCAGCCCTATCAATCTCGCCGCGCTCTCGTTGAGGATAAATTCGTAATCGACATCGATCGACCACTCTTCGCGTTCTGCGAGGGTGTTGTCCGTAAAGTTTCTTCCGGCCACGAGTCGCAGCCCCATTGCGTCGAGAAATCCCGGGTCCGTCATCATGTAGCGGACATATTGATCGGCGTCGGTTTCCTTGCCGTCCCAGAAGATGGGATTGCCATGGTTCACGCTGTAGGGTGGAGAAGAGACCATGGTGACGCCTTTGATAATCGGATTGGCCAACAGCGTCTGACGCAAGGTTTCGTATTTCTCGCCGAAGCGCTGGTTGTATGCGATGCTCAGAATGGCATCGGGCTTGAATCCCGGATCGCGTCCGCGGATGTAGCGATACTGCATCAGGATGATGAAGGCGCAGGTCAGAAGCGTAACGGTCACGAAGAATTGTACAACGACGAGCGCTTTACGAAGCAATTGGCGCGGTGAACCTGCCGGAAGCCGGAAGCGAGTGGTGATGGCGTCGAAATTCGCCAGATACATCGCCGGTATTAATCCCGAGAGCAGACTGATGACGATCGCGAGCATCGGCAGGCTGGCGAGTACCAAAGGATTTCCGGTGTCGAGGATGATCCGACTGTTCATGACCCTGTTAAAACCGGGCAGAAGAAGCCCAGCGAGCAGGATGGCTATCAGGATCGCGATCATCACGATGATCGATGCTTCCATTATAAACTGACCCATAAGCTGGATTCTACCCGCGCCCATGATCTTGCGAATTCCCACTTCCTTGATCCTCGTGATGGCGCGTGCCATGGACAGGTTGAGGTAGTTGATGCAGGCGATTCCGAGAATGACCAGGCCCGCCGCGCCGAAGATGTACATTAGCATCAGGATTTTCCGGGGATTCCCGTTTTCGTCGTGGAGGTGCGTTTGGGAATGCGGTTGCAGGTGGAGCGTGATATCCTTGTCGATATCGCGCCAACTGAACCGTGCCAGCGCGCCACGGATTCGATCTTCGACCGCTTCGAACGTCGCCTCGGGATGCAACAGCACGAAGGCCTCGCTCTCGTAGGTCCAGTTGTTGAGATGGTGTTCACCGAGGATCGCCAGCGGTAGAATGTAGCTCGAATCGAATGACGAATTGCCGGGTGGATTCTCCAGGATGGCGCGAACGGTGAATTCGCCGGAGATGAAGCCGCAGTTCATGTCCTCGAATTCGATGTGGACGGTTTGCCCCATGGCCGCTCGATCGCCGAAAAGCCTTTCTGAGGATTTTCGCGAGAGGATAATCGAGCGGACGTCTTCGAGCGCTTCTTCGGGATTTCCCTCCAGAACGGGTAGGTCGAAGATACGAAAGAATCCCGGTTCCGTCAGTGTGACAAATGATTCAGGGAAACTTTTATCTTCTGTGTCGATGAGGACATCGGATATCCTGCGTAGCCGCGTTCCATCCTCAATTTGCGGGTACTCATTCACCAGGCTGGGCAGGATCGCATAGGGAGTGGACGATGCGAGTCGCTCGGTTCCTTCCCGTTCGACACCGACCAGCAGCCGCGCGATGCGATCGATCTTCTCGTGCTGCCGGTCGAACAGAGTGTGATACTGAAGCCAGAGCAGCAGCAGCAGGCTGACGGCAACGCCGATCGAGAGTCCGGCGATATTGATCAACGAGAAACCGCGATGCCTAAAAAGATTCCTGACCGCGATTTTAAGATAGCTTATAAACATGATTGTCTCCCCAAAACCTGTTCATAATCGAACGTCTATCCTTCAAAAGCGTATAATTATCCCATGAACAACCCGATCCGTGTCCATAAGAAATTGATGATATGCAATATAAATGCCGATCACAATACTATCAAGGAAAATGTGCAGCGATGGTTGAATACGCGATCATATGGATACTAATTGTCTGTGTTCTGACTCGTGCATCATTAAATTCGTCTAATTGTTCTCCAGTCCCAACTGCTTCATTTTAAGATAGATATGCTGTCGGCTGAGCCCGGAAATCCTGGCGGCCTCGGTAACGCTGTTGTCCGCGAGCGCGAGCAGCTTCTGGAAGTAGATGAACTCGAACTCCGCCTTGGCTTCCTCGTAGTTGTCGGAGAAATCCTGCGCGGTCTGCGGCTTTCGTCCGGCGGTGAGGTATTCCGGTAAATCTTCCGGCTTGATGGCCTGGTCGCCGCACAGGGCCGCGGAGTGCTCGATGACGTTCTGCAGTTCGCGGATGTTTCCTTCCCATGGCGCTTTTTTGAGTAGTTCGAGCGTATCGCGCGTCAATTCGTACCCGGAAAGCCCGTTCTCCTTCAGGAATAGTTTCAGGAAATGCCTGGCCAGCAGCGGGATGTCCTCCTGCCGCTCACGCAGAGGCGGCACGGTGATCTTGATTACGTTCAGACGGTAATAGAGGTCCTTGCGGAAAGCGCCGCGATTCATCTCCTCCTCGAGGTTGCGGTTGGTCGCGGCGATGATGCGCACATCCACCGATATCTCCTGATCACTTCCCACCCTGCGGATGGTCTTTTCCTGTAACACGCGCAGCAGCTTGACCTGGAAGGTCGGCTCCGTCTCGCCGATTTCGTCCAGGAAGAGGGTGCCGCGGTTCGCCTCGACGAAATACCCCTTCGACTCCTTGTGCGCGTCGGTGAACGCCCCCTTGGTATGCCCAAAGAGCAGGCTCTCCAGCAGCGTTTCTGGAACCGCGCCGCAGTTGACCGCGACGAACGGCTTTTCGCTGCGGTTGCTGTTCTCGTGGATCATGCGCGCGATCATCTCCTTACCGGTGCCGGTCTCGCCCTCGAGCATGATGGTCGAATTGAGCGCCGAGACCTTGTGGACGACCTCGAGCATCTTTTGAATCTCGCGGCTGTTGCCCACGAAGTCGCTTCGCAGCAGATTTGCAGAAAGCTTCATGCGCAGGCGTTTGTTCTCCTCGATGATGTCGTGGGAGCTGATCGCCTTTTCGACCTGCACCTGGAGGATTTCCAGGTCGAGGATCGGCTTCTCGATGAATTCAATCGCTCCGGATTTCATCGCCTGCACTGCCATCTTGAGCGTCGCCTTGCCGCTCATCACCAGGATGGGTATTTCGGGATGCCGATCGCGGAGCTGTTCGACGAATTCGAGCCCGTTGACCTTGGGCATCACCAGGTCGGAGACGATGCAGTCGATCGATTGGTCGGCGAGAAATTCGAAGGCTTCTTCGGTCGAGTCGGTCGTGATGACGTCGTAGTTCGCCTTCAGGACGCGCGTGCAGATTTCCAGCGATTCTTTTTCGTCATCGACGATCAGTACGGTATGTTGTGCCATGATTTCCTTTGCTTTCATGATAATGTTCGAGCGTCCGTAGTATGCGTTCGGAGCGTCTTTTTGTCAACAGAAACAATTGTTCGCAGGTTGTGGAACGGGTGATTACTGGTTGCTTTTACGGGAACGCGGACGTCCCCGTCCGCATTTCCCAGGGAACCTGTAGGGGCAATCCCTCTCAGACTGTGGTTGCCCTCTCCTCGGTCCGCCAAGCTCCAGCTTGGCATCTCCAGGGAACGCGGACGTCCCCGTCCGCTTCTCTCTCTCCTTGGTTGTGCGCTACAGGGAAAAAGATAGCGAGCTTTGGGGCTTCGACTTACAAGTAAAAACACTGAAACTCGGTGACCATGGGGGATGGAGAATGCCGAGCTTGAGCTCGGTGGTCCCGAAGAGGGCAACCACAGCAACAAGTTGTAATGCAATATTTTGAAGCGATCAGAGCTTGAAATCCGAGAACACCAGGCTGAAACCGATCTGGCGATTGTCGGTGTCGCGCAGATAGTCGAACGCGAGCTTGAAGCTGCCGAGGGCGAAATTCGTCTTCAGCGATCCGGTGAACGCGGAGTAGCGACCGGTTTCCGAATCGAGACCGAGTTCCCAATCGATATCCAGCTCGAAGCGGTCGATCGCGTGATGGAACGCAGCCGTCGCGCCGAAGAGGTATATCTCGTCCGGGCTGTAATAAAAACGCGATTCGTAGCGGTAGCTCTTCGCGGTGAAGAATCCGCCCACAGAGATATCCGGCGCGTTATAGACGCGATTGGCGAACGAGAGGCGATCGGAGAATCCGCGATTCTCCCTCTCGACGATCTCGATCCCGTAGGGTACCACCTCCGGATCGGCATCGACAAAGACCTCGTCGTCCCGCATCCGGTATCCGTGGAAGCTGTTGCCGATCGTCCAGGACGCCATGTCGTACTCGACCGAAAGCCCGAGGTGCTCGCGTCGGCGGTTATCCCAGTATTCGATCACCGTATCGTCGTAGGAAAGCTCGATATCCATATGCTCCGGCGTGTAATCGACCGATACATTCCAGCCGGCGGATTTCTCTCGATCGAGATCGAATTGCATGCTGCCGCTCAGGATGAGATCGTACCGTGCCAGCAAAGCCAGCTCGGTTTCCATGAATTGGTTCCGACGCTTCGAGTCGCCCATGACATACCCGGAACGGCTGTCGCGCCGGACCTGATCGTAGAGGTAGTTCATCTGCACGTAGAGGTAGTCGGTCAGTCGCCGGTCGGCGAAGACGAAGAATCTGCGGTAGTAGTAGAGCCAGTGTTTGGTGCGGTCTTCGGTGTAATCGGCAGCCGCATAGATGTTTGAGCGGAGGTATTGCCGGAGGTTGTCGATCATCAGGAGCGATACGATATCGACCTCTTCCAGCGCCGCTTTTTGCAGCGCGTCGATGGCGGCGTAGGGCTTGTTGACGTCGATGTAGAGTTCGCCCAGTTCGCTCTGCCAGCCGGTGGAATCGGGGTGATACTCGATGTAGGACTTGATAATGGAAATTGCGCGATAGGGCGAACGGTATCTGCTCACCATGCTGTACCAGGACTCGAAGCTCTCCTCGTCGTCGAATGTCCGGTATGCCTGCCGGTAGATCGATTCCGCGCGGTCGGTTCGTCCGGCGAGGTTCTCGCTGTCGCCGAACCGCAGAAGTGCTTCTTTGTCTCCGGTGTCGAGATAGACCTTGTTGTACAGCGGCGATGCCAGATCGTACTCGGCGTTCCAGTAGTAGTATTCGGCGAGCTTCAGGCGCAGATCGCTTGATTGCGGATCGTTGTCGAGCGCGATTCGCGTGAAGGCTCGGGCATCGTCGAAGCGTCCCTCTTCTTCCGCCACGCTGATCAGCATTAGGTAGTATTCCTGCAAGGCCGTGTCCCGAACCGCCGGACGCCATGCGATATCGTCGGCGTACAAGCGCCAGGCGAAGGTGCATAGCAGAAAGATTATCAAAAAGGTTTTGTTGCTGATCGAGTGGGCAATGCGACTTTCTCTGTTGGTGCGCCAAGCTCCAGCTTGGCATCTCTCATGCTCTATCTTCCTGTTATTAGAATTGATTACACGGATTAACGACGTAATAAAATCATAGCATCCTTCTGCCAAGCTGGAGCTTGGCGCACCAATTAGGATGCTATGAAATCTATTTAGCCGCCAGATATGCAACCGATCCATAAATATTCCTTTGATATTTGATCTACACGGGTCGTGCGCACCGTCAAAGAAAAAAACATCGTTTGGGGATAAATTATCTAAAGAGTGCGGTTCCGGCAACCGATATGAAGGTGTAGAACATTGAAAAGACGCCGATTCTGACTTCAACATTGGAGGATTCTATGACAATCCCTCGAGAGTTGAGTTTCCTGCGGAATCATGCTTCGCTATCCAATGGGCAACGAATCAGACGCAAATCTGAATCCGGAAAATTGGACACGACAAAGCAGGAGGCTCGAGACAGGGAAGTCGGAGATGATCGGCTTGCGACAGTGACTCAGAAAACGGCTTCAACGGATATTGGCTCGGGAAATGAACTCACAGCAGAGACGCCAAACTCCAGTTCGTTTCCTGCCTTTTTATCGGAGAAGTCTGTTAACTTACGCGAAGCGGAAGGGGAAGATCACCACAGCCTAGCACGCGATTCTTCCCCTTCAACCTTATCCTCGACGGAGGATCGCGGAAAAACTCGTCGTTTGTTCGATTATGAAATCCAGGGAAAGGATCGGTCAATTCAAAAGCTGAAAGACTCGGGAAACGCCAACCCTGGGTCGCGTATTGACATTGAACGGTAGATTCGTAATAGATTCTGCCGTTTTTTTTGTGCCCAAACCCCTATCCCGGTCTTTCCTGTTGAGATGCGGACGGGGAGGTCAGCGTTATAAAAAAAACGCCCCAGGTGAGTGGGGCGGTTTTCAATTCTATATTCTATCTTCTTTATTCTGTTGTTATTAGAGATGCCAAGCTGGAGCTTGGCGAACCGAAGAGATGCAGGCGAGGACGTCTGCGTACCCAGGGGGCAACCATCTTCAATCGACCACCTCTCCCTTGACACACTCTCTCCTGACTCCTGACACTGCTTTTTTATCCGCTTATATAATTTCGGCAAGCCGAAATTACAGCGCTCATGGGTATCGTTTTCGCTACGCGAAAGCCGAACCTATTTCATCATCAGCATCCGGATCATCTTGCTTTGGTTATCGGTCGAGACACGGCAGAAATAGATACCGGAGGCGACGACGTCGCCCTGGTCGTTGGTGCCGTGCCATGTGATGTCGTGGCGGCCTTCGTCGAGGTGTCCATCGACAAGCGAGGTCACCTTTTCGCCGCGGATGTTGTAGATATCGACGCGCGTCCGGGACGATTCCGGGATGGTGAACCGGATGGTCGTCGAGGGGTTGAACGGATTCGGGTAGTTGGGCTCGATTTCCAGTCCGCCATACTGCGGGACGGTGGGATCGTCGTTGCCAACGATTCCGTGGTAGATCGGATACGTTACTTCGGTCGCGCCGTTCAGAGCGACCATCTCCAGCCAGAAATACCAGTAGCCGGTGGGTGTGGTGGTGTCGTGCAGGGAATATTCCGTGCCGCCGCTGGCGTTGTGTGCCGGGATTACCGAAACATTGAGCCGCACGGCGTCTTCAAAGTCGCTGGTGGCGGAGCAATACACGTTGAAGCCTATAAGGTCTTCTTCATCGTAGGTCTTCCACTCGATGTTCGCGTCGGTATCGACCCGCAGGTAGTCGAGCACTACGGACGGCATGTCGTGCGTCTCGAACAGCCCGTACACGGGAAGGTGGTCGGAGGCGTCGTGCAGCGCGTCGGCGACGTAGGAAGGTACGGCAGAGTTGTTGCCTTCGTTGATCGACTCATTGAGGTGGTTTCCGTCGTTACCGAACGGCACCACGCTGTCCTCGATGAATTCGATACCGTCGTTGTCGTTCATGTTGTAGTTGATGAACATGTAGTCGAATCGGTCGTCGAGTCCGCCGGTGGCGCCACCGCCAACCTGATCGGTGCGAGTCGATTGGGTGTGGACGTCGGAGAATTGCGAGCTGTCGTGCCAGTTGCCGATTTCGTCGATAGTATCGCGTGCGCGTCCGTCGTTGTCGCTCTCGCTGGCGATGAATTTCTGATAGGCCGGTTCGCTGCTGGTGTATATGTTCATGTCGCCCAGAATGACAAACTCGGTGTTGGGAAGGCTGTTGAGGTGATTGCGCAGGATGGTCACCTCGTAGAGGCGTTGTTGTTCGTTATCGCCTCCCTGGCTCGCCTTCAGGTGGCAGGAGTAGATGTTGAGCGGCACGCCGAACACTTCCACCTCGTATTCGCCGATCTCGCGCAGGTCGGTCTCGATGTAGTCCATGCCCATCAGATCGACGCAGGCCTTCTTGTAGAAGAGGATGTTGTCCGAGTCGTAGCCATTCACGAAGGGCGCCATCATATAATCGTCGTAGTCGTCGTTGAGGGCTTCCAGCATCAGTTCGCAGCCTTCGTCGCTGTGCATTTCCTGCATCACCACGATGGTGGGTGAAATCTGGTCGAAGACGGTTTCGAAGTCGTCAACGCGGTCGTTGTCATCGTCGTTGAAATTGAGCGAGTTGTAAGTCATTATCTTTACCACGGCGGCGTTGAGCATCAAGGCCGAGAGCAGCATGATCGCGATCAGTGTCATTCTTTGCATATTCATCTCCACGTGTTTTATGTAACACTCAATAAAATATCGATGGTGGAAACTGTCAATGAAATGAAACAGAAACAGGTGACAAACGAGTCGCCTGCCACCTGTAAAAGCTTGATTCGAAAGGGATCAGAGACGTATGCCGAATTGTATTGTAGCTTGCGTCTGGGAGACGCTCATTTCGCTTTTCTTTCCCTTTTCATTTGTCCATTCCACTTCACCCGATTGTGAGCGGAACATGGCACTGACAATGAACATTTCCTGGATTGCCACACCGCCGCCAATCGCGAAATAGAAACCGCCTTTGGTGTTGCCGCCGCCATCGTAGTCACTATCGCCATGAAAGAATGAATAACCCACGTGCCCGTTGATTTCCGGAATAAACTCGCCCTTGGAGCGCAGCGGGATCTTTGCCGTGACATAGACCGGAGTGAATCTGAATCGAGGTGATGAGCCCGGGAAATTCGTATTATCGTCGATTTCGCGGTCGATCTGATATTCGTATCCGATGCCCATCAGGTAGCCTTCATGGACGGTGTACATGAGCTCGATGGAAGGAGAAATACCGAGCGCTGAAGTTGATGTAACATCGTGATCGCCTTCGGAAGTCGTGTGAATGCCCGGCGTGTCAAGTCCCAGATTGATCTGGGTGATCGTCCTGCCTTCGGCCCATACGCAAAATGCCATAAGAATAATCGTAACGAGTAGTACTGTTTTTTTCATGTAATCCTCCCTGTATAATATTCAATTTCAATGCGAATCCAATTTGCAGCATCCTGTGCCCATTCGTTCTCACGCTCAGATACGGGCGGAAAATTGAAGCGTGAGTTGCCTCTGTGTCACCAGGATGCTATGGTGTCCAGAGTAAAAGCTCCTCTCCATACTGCCTTGTTGATATCTATACAGCATGTCGATGCATAATCTTTGATTGATGAGAATTCCTCCACCGATGGCGAAATAAATATCGCCGGTAAGATCCCAATTGCCCTTATAATCGTCATTTGCATGCATGAAGGCATAGCCCAGATGGATGTTAAGTTCTGGAATAACAGGCCCTTCAGGAATGAACCCGATCTTGCCTGTCAAATATACAGGAATGAAGCCGAAGGCCGGCGAGTAATCTCCGTTTCCTTCCAGTTCGACTCCTCGCTCGATTTGATATTCGACACCCGGACCGAAATGGAATTGCTTATTGACAGGAACCAGGAGCTCGAGAGAGGGGGACAAACCGAATTCGCTGTCAAAATCCGCCTTTTCGGAACCATGTTCTAGTTCGTGATCGCCGGGAAAATCCAGCCCGAGATTAAATTGAACGCGAGGAACTTCACAACTAAGACCTGCCGCCACAAGGATTATGGCAATAAAAATAAAAACTCGTTTCATTGATTCCTCCAAAATATTCACCATTTACGTACAATCCTTATCTTTTTGTCAAGGTTGAAATCCATCATCGCGGCGAGTATGGATGTTGGGCATTTTGTCCGATCTCGATTTTCAGCTCTAAAGCAGTAGTCATTCCATCAAGGAAATCATGCAAGACGGAGTTCCACGGCATTTCTTTGTTGACAAGCTGAATCCTTGCAAACCCATTCTGTATGAAGTGAAAGTATAATGAGGAATCATGGACTCTATTGAATCGATTCTCGATCGTCTGCCGGACGATCACCAAAGAAAAAGAATGCAACAACTGGTCATAGACTGCAAGCAGTTGATCCTCGAGGACGAAGACGCTTTTGCCACCTTTGTGGAGGAGCATCCCCTTGATTCGAATGCGGGTGTGTCGCAAGCAGCAGCCGATCATGCGGTTATTGCACTGTTGTACTATTTCCACAACGAAGACGATAATGCGGTGAATCGCTGCTTCCAAAGGGCTTTCGAAGTCCTGGAAGCGTGTAACCAACTCGGGCAGATCGATATGTTGCACGAGCAGATCGGGATGCTGTACCTTGAGTATCAGGAATACGCCAGCGGAACCGTGTATCTCGAGACAGCCCGTGAATTCTATGAGAATCGCGGGGAAGATAAATATCTGGGCCCGGTTCTGGCCAATCTTGGAATGAGTTATCGAAGTCTGGGGGATTTCGCCAGGGCGTTACCGGTACTCAAGCAAAGCATCGAGATCAGCAAACGCCATAAGCTGGTGAACCTGATCTATGCGTACAACAATCTCGCGTCTGTATATTTCCGTTTGATGCAGTACGATAAGGCTCTGGAATTCTATCAGTTGGCATTGCAGACGAGTCAGGAGATGGATCACGACGACCTGATCAGTTCCATCTACAACAACATGGCTAACGTTTATAACGATCTGGGTGTGCTCAATCAAGCGATGCTGCACTACAAGAAATCCCTTGAATCCATTAAGTCTCAGGAAAATCTGCCCACTTCATCATCGACGCTCAGTAATATCGGGATTGTTTGTTTACGGGAAAAGCGCTACGAAGAGGCCGAGATGTGGTTCAAACGCTCGATTGACCTTTGCGAGAAGCATCAACTGAAGCGAAACCAGGCAAAGAATTATCTCGAGATCAGCAAAGTATATGCAAACCGGAAGGATTTCGAAAAGGCGTTCGACTATGTCGGCCGTGCCGAGAAATTTTACAGGGAAGCCTCAGCGCCATACTTCATAGCAGATGTCCTTCGATTTCGCGGCAGATTCCTGCTCATGCAAAATGATTATGGAGCCGCTGAGAGTGTGTTTCTGGAGTCGCTCGAGGTCGCACGAAAACATGATTTTCAGAGTCAGATTCAATTGGTGTGTGAAGAGATGGTGGTTCTCTATGAGCAGACCTATAATCCTGAACAGCTTATCAAATATCAGAAGCTGCTGCTCCAGGGAGTACGATCATTTGATGAGCAGGAATACGATCGGAAGCTGGCGAATCTTCAGGTTGTTTTCGAAGCGGAGCAAAAGGAGCGGGAAGCTGAAATCTATCGCCTGAAGACGATCGAGCTGGAGAAGAAAAATCAGGAAATTTTTGTGCAAAAGCAAGAGCTGGAAAGGACGCTCGATCAACTACGCAAATCCGAGATCAGCTATAAATATCTGAATCAGGAGATCAAAGAGAAGCTCGGCTTTACGATCATCGGCGAAAGCCAGCAGATGAAGCGTATCATCGACCTGATACAACGCGTTGCCGCAACGCCCACGACTTCAGTACTGATCACAGGAGAAACCGGAACCGGCAAAGAACTCGTCGCGCGCGCTATTCACGAATACAGTGACCGAAAAGGGAAGAACTTCTGCGCGGTCAACGTGTCAAGCGTGCCCGAAACGCTGTTCGAGAGCGAGTTTTTCGGGTACAAGAAGCATGCGTTCACGGGTGCGAAGGAAGACAAGGCAGGCTGGTTCGAGATCGCGAATGAAGGGACGCTTTTCCTCGACGAGGTAGGTACGTGGCAATCACAGCTTCAGTCGAAATTCCTGCGCGTGCTCGAAAACCGCAAAATCATTCCCGTCGGTAGCGACAGGGAGATTCCCGTGGATTTCAGGCTGGTCAGCGCGACGAACGACAATCTTCAGTCCATGATAGAGGATGGAAGCTTCCGCGCCGATCTTTACTACCGGCTTTCGTCCTTCGTGGTCAATATCTCGCCCCTGCGCGAACGGGTGGAGGATATTCCCGTCCTGCTGGAGTTCTTCGTTAAGCATTACAGCACACTGCTCAATAAAAGGATCAACAAGATCGAAAAGCAGATCGAGTCTGCCTTGATGAGCTACAGCTTTCCCGGCAATGTTCGCGAACTCAAGAACATCGTGGAGCGCGCCGTAATCATCTCCAATTCTTCAACGCTCAAGTTGTCCTGTTTCAATATCCCGGATTCCGCCCAAAATGACGATATCGTCACGCCACTGGCAGTGCTCGAAAAAGACATGGTGCTGAAAGCGCTCAAACTTACGGGCTTCCACCAGCGCAATGCCGCGAAGCTGCTGAGCATAACGCCAAAATCACTGGAACGCCGCATGATCAAGTACGAGATCAAGCGCTGAATATGCCTGTTTAACCCGCCTTCCCCCAGGAGCTGAAACCGATTCGTGACGAAATCGTCACGAATATTAGATTAAATTTCTGTCATTCGTGACGAAATCGTCATTTTGCGCTTCCCAGACCGGGCCTGCAACCCTAATACACGCACCATGATTTCATAACCCTTTGCAATACAATGCTTAATCCGTGTGGCACCTGCCTTGCATATTGACTGCGCAGGAGTCGAACATGAATATTCTACTGTATAACTATTTTCTCAGCCGCGATATGCTGGATTGCTGCCAGTTGTCTGCAGAGGATCTGAGCCTTTTTCTGGCAATATCCATCGAGGATGTGGTGCGGATTCTCCAGGCTAATACCGTCTCATTCGCGTTGCTTCAGATTCCGGATTCGGAGAAAGAGATTGTTGCGGAACTGTCTCGATACCCCAGTGTCCATTTCTACATCATCGGTCATGATATGCAAGACAATTGCGCTGGCGACAATATCCATCGAATAGCGGAATCAGAGGTAGAGGATCAATTCAATAAATTATTACAGAATAAACGATAAGGAGATCACGATGAAAAGAACAATCATAGTCTTTTTATGTATCGTTCCCAGTCTTGTTCTTGGTTTGAACTGGAGCTATGCGAACGGTTACGACATGGAATTCGACGGAGCCCAGTCGCAGTACGTGCATTTCCCGTCCAACCAGTTGATACCGCCGGATGGAGATTTCACGTTATCCGTGTGGGTAAGGGTCGGCTCCGAGCAGGTCGGTCAGGTATTCGAGGTTTTGGCACAGCGAAATCATATGTATTCGGGAATCTGGCCATATTGGGATTACAATGGAGCTCATTTTTATCTCGGTAGAGGTTCGAACGGCAACATCCGTGTGGGAGATGACTGGCAGGATACGGGCGTACCGTTCCCTGATGACAGTGCATGGCATTACTTCACAATCGTAAAATCCTCCAGCGATACCAAGCTTTACATCGATGGACGGTTCAGGTCTTCCAAGGGCGGCGCTATCCGAAATCCATCGGGCAACGAGTCGTGGATCGGCAAGCAATTTGTGTATGGCCTGCTCTGGCAATACACCGAGTATTTCACAGGGTGGGTCGATGAGATAAAGGTCTGGAACACGGCCTTGACCCGAGAGCAGCTTCGCGAGAAGATGCACGATACGCTGTCATGGGATGAGCCCAATCTCTTCACCTACATCCAGTTCAACGAATCGAGCTCAAGCATTGTAGAAGCGCATCAAGCGAACGATGCTGTGATCCAGGGTACGATCGTCAACGGAGCATCATACGTCAATGAGGTAGCTCCTGCAGGAATGAGCTCGGTGGATCATTTCCTGGTCGAGAACAACGGTACCTATACATCGTCAAATGGCGTAACGCTGCATGTAACAGGATGTATCGGAGTGCACACAGTATATATCCATAAGATGTACCAGAGGACCAGAGGTTACGATTTCGCCGACGATTATAACTACGCGATCTATGACTACGACGATTATGGGATTTCGCACTGGAACGTAGATCAGATCGATTTCGAACCGACGCATACGATCAACGAGTACTACGAATTATTTCCGGAGCATCTTGATTTGAAGTGGATGGCCCCGGCGATGGATGGTATTTGGATACCGTGTACGGCTGCGACAGATTTTGATCCGACCGAGAATCTCATCACGTTTAATACGGATTTCGATCATTATCTTGATGGCAGTATCAATCCCCGCATGGGTTTGTACTATGGCATCGTCCCTCAGGGGTTCTCTTCCATTGCATCACTCGATCCGCAGGATGAGGAGATCACCGGTCTGAATCCCGACTTCACGATCACGATCGAACACAGCTACCTCTACCCGAACGATCCCTGCTATATCAACTCGGTTAACGGCAACGCCTATCTCTACGAAGGCGATACGCTGCTCGAATCGATTCCCCTTGATATGTCGATGGTGACCGATGCATCGATTACGTTCACCCCATCGTATGCCTTCATCGAGGGCGGTTACTACAACATCAGGCTGGATCATGGAGCGCTGCACGACGACCAGGACATCGATGTGCTGGGTATTACCGACGATTACACATGGAATTTCACAACCTCGGGTGGTTTGCCACAAGAAGGTAAGATGTTAAACTTCAGTGGAGCGGACGCCAATGTCACGATTGCGAACCAATCGGCTTTCAATATCCCTGGCGACATGACGATCGAAAGCTGGTTCAAGATCAACGCCTTCGATCGTGCCTGGCAGGCAATCGTAACCAAAGGCGATTCGAGCTGGGGACTGCATCGGTATTCGAGTACGAGCTTCCTCAACTTTGTCGCGGGTGGTTCAAACATATCGGGTACGACGGATGTGCATGACGGGAAATGGCATCATGTCGCGGCGGTGAAGGACGGAAACGAGTTACGTTTATACGTCGATGGGAAGCTCGATGCATCCGGTTCATGCAGCGCGACGACCCCTGCGAACACGTTTCCTGTTATGATTGGGAACAACAGCCAGCAAACCAGTCGAAGATGGAACGGATACATCGACGATGTCCGGATATGGAGTTCTGCCAGAAGCATAGACGATATCCGACTGAACATGCATCATCCGATTGCTGAGACGAATCCGAATTTAGTCGGGTACTGGAAATTTGATGAAGATACCGGCGAACCTTGCTACGACTGGGCGGGAAACAACAACGGAACGAAATCGAATGTCACGAACATCACTACCTCCGCTCCATTGGCCGAAGGTGAATCCGAACTGGTGACTGTTGATTCATTCGGTGACTATCCGGTCCTCGATAACGAAATGATCCACGTATCGGATTCCGATCTTCCCTCGACGATCATGCTGTCGAAGCTCAATGCGTCGCCGAACATTTTGCCAATCATCGAGACGACCTATTCCAACCAGTATTGGCTGTTCAGGAACTTCGACAGCGCAACGAGCTCGGTTTCTATGCAGTTGAGCATCGACCAACAGTTTACGCCAGACGCTGCACAGTATTACAAGCTGTGCATGCGGGACAAAGGCTCGGTGGAACAATGGCAGTACGCAGCCGATGCTGTTTCAACCTCGAGAAATGTGCTGTTCACTTTCGAGAATGTCGGGCAGACCGGGCAATTCATCATCGGGAAAGAGACCCGTACACCGGTGTTGTATTCAAAGCTGCCAGAGAACGGAGCCGTCGAGGTCGGTATCTGTCCGGATATCTCGCTGGAATTCGATCGAGATATCGTCGCAGGAGACGGTAATATCTACGTTTACAATGGAGACGGTACTCCGGTCATCGATATCCCTGCTGCCAGCGCCACGACGCAGGGGAATGTCGCTTCCATGAACATTTCGACGAATCTGGAGCTGAATTCGGACTACTACATCCTTGTCGATCCGGACGCCTTCACGCTGTGGGGCAATCCATTCGCAGGGATCAATCTATCATCCGGGTGGGCATTCTCAACGATGAATGTCAGCAACGAATCCGGCAATTGTCTTGAACTCAATGGCACGGACGAATATGTAGAGTTCTCGGATGGCCTGATTCCTGCCGCTGGAGATTTCACCCTGTCGCTCTGGGCCATGGCAGAAGAATATCAGACAGGCTACCGGGAGATTGTGTCTCAGGTCGGCGGTGCAGGAACGAACTTCTATCTTGGGATAGCGAGCAATGGAAACGTACGTGTCGGCGACGATTGGGCCGATACCGGCGTTGCGTTCCCACTGGATAGCGGATGGCATTACTACACGGTGGTGCGGGACGAATCCGACACACACCTGTACATTGACGGCTTCCCGATGGCATCCAGGGGATCCGCGATCGCGAATCCGGAAGGCGGAGAATTCAGGATCGGAAGGCAGTACGGAACCCACGCGGAGTATTTCCAGGGGAAAGTCGATGAGATCAAGATATGGGACTCCGCGCTATCGGCGCATGAACTGCGGTTACGTATGCATCGGGTCGCCGATATCGAGAACGAAAATCTGGTTAGCTACATTCAGTTCAACAACGACACGGATGAAGTGCTCGATCTAATCGGCGGAAAGAACGGCTATGGCGGCGGAACTCGGTCGGAGTCGTGGGTCGAAATGGGTGATGCCGAGACCTACTATGTTGATATAACCGAAACAGGAACGACTGCCATCGACTCCTCGGGGGTTGCCCTTACCGTTACGGAAATGAATTCGGATATCCGCGCGTATGCGACAAAATTCATTCACACACCGCACTGGACAGTGCATGACGAGCATGTTTTCAGTGCGCAGTTCTGGGCAGTTCATGTTTTCAGCGATTCGACCTTCACAACAGATATCACGCTGATGCCCTCGGAGGTAATCGACAGCTACTACGATTCGCACCCCAACACGATGTTCATAAAGTCCAGGGAAGTAAATATGAAGTACAGCTATTGGTATGGTCAAACTGCATCGAATGTCAATTCGGCCGAGAATTCGGTAACGATGTCGCCAATGTACACCAACGGTCTGTTTATGCTGTCCTGCGATGTACCCATGACGATTATCGATATCACACCGCCTGATGGTTCGGTGGTACCGGACAGTGTGGTGTTCGCGGCTCAGTTCGACTACATGGTCTGGCTCGGGGATGGTTACATCCGCATTCATCGTTACGATGACGATTCGACATTCGAGGATATCCACCTCGATGCGGTCACGCAGAATGACGAGATGGATATCATCTATTTCGATCCGCAAAACACACTCGAACCGGGCGTCACATACTACATCACGATCGATCCGAACTGTATCTACGGCGCTGACGAAACGGAGTTTGGAGGTATCGACAACAAGGACTACTGGAATTTTACGGCGGAAGGTTTCGGCAGCCAGGACGCACCGCAGAATGTTGCGATCCAGAAAGATGTGACCGACATCGTTATCTCATGGGACCCTGTCAATCATGCGAATTCGTACAAGGTGCTATCCTGCCTTGCGCCCGAGGGTACGTTCGACGATCTGACCGGTGATGGTGCATTCTCTACCGAATACGATCCGGGCAGGATCAGTTGGATATGCCCAATATCTCTTGAAACCAGGCGGTTTTACAAAATCGTCGGATCGACCGATATTGTCCGAACGACGCGTAAAACGAAAGCGCAGAAGCAGCAAACACGGTAACGAGACAACATACAGGAAACGCACACAAGACAACGACAATCAAAGCGCTCCATCTCGGGGCGCTTTGATGCTTGATTCGGTACTGTGTGTCGTCATGCTCCGCTTCCGCTCTTTGCCAGTTCCTCACCTACCCGCAGGGTTTTCGTTATAGGCAAGCCCGGTTCCATAGTACGCAGGTTATTTCTACAGGTTGTAGCAGGATTACAGGGGCAGTATTGACTCCTGAAAGAATCCCCGGATGTTCCCAACAAGCTATGCTATACTGGCAGGCTTACGAATCCTGCTTTATCTATGAGAGTATCGGCAAGATCGCTCTCGCACAGTTCATTGATTCAGTTCGATCGTCCCGGTAGCCAGCTTTTCGATAAAGCGTCGGTCATGCGAGACAAAGAGTATGGTACCCGGGTAGTCGGAGAGGGCGTCTTCGATCTGTTCGCGGGTGTCGAGGTCAAGGTGGTTGGTGGGCTCGTCCAGCAGGAGGACGTTGCAGCGGGTGATCAGGAGCACGCCCAGCGCCACTTTGCCGCGCTCGCCCACGGACAGGCTACCGATCGGGCGATGGACGACATCCTCGCCGATGTTCAGGCAGCCCATCACGGTGCGCACGAAGGAGGTGTCGCTGTTGTGCCGCATGAGGAAGTCGATGACGGTGGCGTGCGGATCCAGTTGCCGGTGCTCCTGGTCGTAGTAGCCGATCTTGAGCCTGCCGCTACGCGAAATATCGCCGGAATCGGGTTCGAGCGCTCTGTTGAGCATCCGCAAGAGCGTGGTCTTGCCGGAACCGTTGGGGCCCTTGAGGTGGACGTGATCGCCCCGGTAGATGTGCAGGTTGAAATCGTCGAAGACCTTCGTGTCGCCGAACGCGTGCGAGACGCCGATCACGCCGAAGATGACGTTCGAGGGCGGTTTGGCGAGGTCGAAATCGATGCGGTGCTTCTTCTCGATCCAGGGTTTTTCGATTGGGTAGCGCTCTTCGAGCATCTTCATGCGCTCCTCGATATGCTTCGCTTGCATCATCATCGTTTTCGCGGGATTGACGATCGATTCATAGACCGCGCCGCCGCCTTCGGGGCGAGTCTCGGACTGGAACTTCTGTGCCCACTGCCTGCGTTTGAGGGAGGCGTCGTGAAGCTGCCGGATTTTCTTTCGACGCTCCGACCACTTTTCGAGCTGGTGTTCCTGCTCGTTTTCGCGGTCTTCTTTATATACGCTGTAGTTTCCGCGCCGGGTCATGACGCCTTCCCGCTCGAACACGATGAGCCGTTGCGCGATCTGGTCGATGAACGCGCGGTCGTGCGAGATGGCGATCACCGTGCCGTGGAATTTTTTGACGAATTCTTCCAGCCATTCGACCATCTCCAGGTCGAGGTGGTTCGTCGGTTCGTCGAGCAGCAGGATGTCGGGTTTCTTCACGAGCAGTCCGGCGATGGCAACGCGCGTCTTTTCGCCGCCGGAGAGGTCTTTGTAGCGCCGGAGCAGGAACGATTCGTCCAGTCCGGTCTCGGCGAGCGCACGTGCACAGCGATTGTCGATATTCCATCCGCCATCGCGCGTGAAGCGGTCGAGCAGCGTTCCGTATTCCTGTTGGGTGGTCTGGTTGTCAGGCTCTTTTTCGAAGCGCTGTTCGAGAGCTTTGAGGCGATACCGCATACTGTGCAGTTCGGGAAACGCTTTTTGGCAGATTTCGAGGACGGTGCCTTCGGAATCGATGTCGAAATGCTGTGGCAGATAGCCGATGACAGGTCTTTCCCGCGGGAAATGGATTCGTCCTTCCGAAGGCTGGAGTTTGCCTAAGATTAGGTTTGCGAAGGTGGTCTTGCCGCAGCCGTTCTTGCCTATGACGGCAATACGATCTCCTTCTACGATATCGACGCAAAAGTCTTCGAGGACGGGTTCAACATGATCCGGATAGCGAAACGTAACGTGTTCAAAACGTAGCATGAATACTCCTTCCCTTTGAATAGATTTGTTTATTACGGGCTTGAGTACTTAGTTGCGCATGCCTTGTTCCAACCATCCTTTTTGATTTTAATGACAAGATACAGGACGAAGGATTTTTGGGCAAGGTTTTTTCTCCAGAGTTCCACTGAGATCATATTATTAATCGACAACAGGGTGAAGTGTGGTGTAAATAACTTGACATGTACAACGATGGGCTTGTAATTTGCGTTTGTGCCGGAATATTAAACTAGTAAAGAGGAGATTATGGGATTTTGGGAGAGTGTTAAATCACATCCTTTTTACAAAGCGATGGCTTTGATTTTTCCAATAGTTTTTGGAGTCATGTATTTAATGCATGAGTTGTATATTGATCCACGGAAAGATAAGGGTAATCTAACTGGGCAGAATGACTTGCATTATAGCACGCAGGAAGAAAAACGCGAGTATTCAAGTCAGGCAGTGATGAGCGAAAATACCGAGAGATCGAGTAATTCAGGACTCAAGCTAAGACGCATAGTTGATAATAAAAGCTTGGGCAATAGAGAAACATTTACCATAGAAAACGGCGAGATATTGATTTACGTTAGTAGTATTGCTTCCTCTGGTAATGTTTCTCTACGTATAACTATCGGCGGAAATCGCACAGAATTTTCTAATGTTACTTTGGGTTCCAGGATTACAGTTGCTGAATATAGCAAAGAGTATTATATCGATATTCTTGAGATTGGGAATTTTTCTGTTAATATTAATGTCTATGTGCGCCAGATTGGTAAGAAATGAAAATTTTTGTGTAAGCATGAGAGGCCAATATACTATGATTTGTGGCTCTCTTGGATATTGATAGGTAAACCCTTTTGAAAAGCCTCCTGCTGTAAAACTCACAGATATCCATTATATGTTCATAATACTCGATTGCCGACACCGATTTTTCTTGCGTTATTTGTCAGTATGTAATACGTGGATTATCATGTTATGAAGGAGACCAAACAATGAAGAAATATACCCTCGCGCTTCTTGGCGCAGTCATGGTCGTGGTGCTTTTTGCGACCACCGCGACATTTCACAAGGTTGATCAGGACAAATGCATCGGCTGTACGATCTGCGTGCAGAAGTGCCCTGTAGGCGCGATTTCCATGCAGGACGGGAAGGCCGTGATAGACCGCGACAAATGTATCCAGTGCGGACTTTGCATCAACGCGTGCCCGGTAACAGCCATCTCGGTGGTGGAAGAGGCTGCCGTCGAAGACTCTACAGCCGTCGAACCGGACAGCACCAACGTCCCGAAAGAATCTTCCTCGATCGAGAAGGTCGAAGAAGGTGCATCGAGTTATTATCTTGTACATGAGGACAAGTGCATCGGGTGCAAGCTCTGCAAGAAGAAATGCCCCACAGCCGCGATATCGATGAAGCAGGGCGTCGCTCAAATCGACGCGGAAAAGTGCATCCAGTGTGGAATCTGCGAGAAAACTTGCCCGGTTGCCGCGATCACGGTCGAAAAAACGGAATAGCTATGCGAAAACAACGTTTCCTGCTCTTATTACTGCCGCTTCTTTCGCTTCTATTGTTCTATTGTTCCGACGATATCAGCAAAAACGCCGAACTGGACGGCGACGTGCGAGTCGAGTACTCGAACTGCACGGCCTGCTACGAATGCATCGACCTGTTCGACTGCCCGCATGATGCTATCTACATCGACGAGACGCGCGGTACCGCCACCATCGATCCGGACAAGTGCGTCCAGTGCATGCGATGTATCAACGATTTTCAATGCCAGTACGACGCCTTCACATTCAAGGAAGATGCCATCGCACCCGCTCCGATCACCGACTTTTCGGCCATCTCGGATTCCATCGGGACACTGGACATCGGTTTTACCGCCACCGGCGACGATTCCACTTCCGGTATCGCCTGGCGCTACGAACTGGATCTGACGACCGATGGGGGAGAGCCGGTCGCGGTCGATTTCACGCCGGGCAATCCCAAGATCGCCGGTTTGAAGGAATCGTGGCATCTGTCTGGCCTGGCGGCGGATCAAACGTTGCAGGTGGGCGTGCGCGTATTCGACGAGTGCGGTCAATACACCCAGACCGAAGCCGTTACGGTGACGATTTCCAACTCGATGCCAGACACAACGCCACCTGCCGCTATCCAAAACCTCACCGCGATGTCGGATGAGGATTACATTACGCTATCGTGGAGCGCTCCCGGTGACGACGGAGACGAGGGCGCGGCGGATCGATACGAAATCCGCGTCGGCGACAGCGAAATCACCGATCAGAACTGGCAGCAGGCGGAAATCATCGACAACGACCTCGTGCCGCAGGAAGCGGGAACGTGCGAGTCGTTTCAGGTGACCGGTATCGCGGATCAGGGCATTCATTTCTTTGCGATTTGCGCTTATGACGAAAGGGACAATGTATCGGATGTTTCGAACAGCGTTTCCGGGTCGCTGACGCCCGATGTGACTGCCCCCGCGCAGATCACCACGCTGGCGGTCGATGGATCGGGATTGGAAACGGTCGAGCTCCGGTGGAACGCTGTGGGCGACGACGGAACGACCGGCTGCGCGGACAGCTACGACGTGCGCTATTCAAAGACCGCAATCACACCGCAGAGCTGGCAGCAAGCGACCGCGTTTGCCAATCAGATCGAACCGCAAGCCTCCGGCTCCGTCGAGACACTGACCGTTACCGGACTCGAAATCGGAACCTTATACTATTTCGCGATCAAGGCCATCGACAACGCCGGGAACCAATCGACAATCTCCAACGTGGTGGAAGCCCTGACGGAAGAAGCTCCGGATGATATCGCCCCCGCTGCGATTACGGATCTAACCGTCGGCGGAACGTCGAACACCACCGCCAATATTCGCTGGACAGCCCCGGGAGACGACGGCAACGAAGGTACCGCCTCCAGCTATATTCTCAAAATCCACACCGAGCCGATCACGGATGGCAACTGGAACGAGATCGATGCGATCGACACCGCCATAACGCCACAGTCGGCGGGGAGTCAGGAAAGCTTCATTGTTACGAATCTGGAACCGAGCACATCCTACTGGTTTGGTATCAAGGCGCAGGACGAGGCGCAGAATATCAGCAACCTGTCCAACATCGCGCAAGGCCTGACCGAGTCGGAAAAAGACACCAGCGCGCCCAGCGCGATCACCGACCTTAGCGCTCAGCCGCAGGATGAGAATATCCTTCTGCAATGGACCGCGACCGGCGACGACGGCGCTGTCGGAACCGCCTCCTACTACCATATCGCTGTGTCGCTCGATCCGATCACCGACTCCAACTGGGACGACGCGACCTTGCTGAATAACCCGCCTCTGCCGGAACCGTCCGGAACCCAACAGCAGTACGGCTTCACATCGGCCATCCCGAACACCGTTTATTACTTCGCGATCAAGGCGTTCGACGAAGCCGGGAACAGCTCGACGCTCTCGAATGTCGCCTCGGCGGAAGTGGTGGATGACATCGCGCCATCGGTGATCGACGACCTTCAGGCGACCGCCGGTACGGCGGATATCGTGCTTCAGTGGACTGCGCCCGGTGACGACGGAGACACCGGCACCGCGACATCCTACGAAATCCGCATGCACGATCAGGAGATCACCATCGGAAACTGGCAGCAGGGGACGCTCCTCGACGATCCTCCCGATCCGCTGGAAGCGGGAACGACGCAGCAATACACCGTCTTTGCGCCGCAACAGGACCAGACATGGTTCTTCGCGATTCGCGCCACCGACGACGCCGGGAATGTCGCAACGGTGTCCAACAACGCCGAATCGGGCATTTTCGACACCACCGCTCCGGCCGAGATTACCGACCTCGAAGCCGCGCAGTCGGGTATGGACGCGCTCCTGACCTGGACCGCACCCGGCGACGATGGTTTTTCCGGTATTGCGGAGAGCTACGAAATCCGCTACGCCACCACCGTAATCGACGAAACAAACTGGGCCAGCGCGACGATCCTGTCCGATCCGCCTCAGCCTCAGACCGCCGGAACGCAGCAGCAATATACGGCGACAGGGCTTTCGCCCGACGTGCATTACTTCTTCGGCATCAAGACAACCGACGACGCGGACAACCAGTCCGGGCTCTCCAATATTGCCGATCTGACGTTGGGTGACGATACACAAGCGCCGGGCACGATCGACGACATGCAAGTCGTTGCGACCTACATCAATATGTCCACCATCCGTATCCGGTGGACCGCGACGGGTGACGACGGCTCGACCGGTACCGCGCATCACTACGAGATTCGCTATTCCTCATCGCCCATCACGGACGCCAACTGGGCCAGCGCGACGCTCTTAGCGAATCCGCCCGACCCGGAATCCGCCGGCACGCAGCAGACCTGCGACGTGTCCGGTCTGGACGAAGGCGAACTCTATTACTTCGCGATCCGGGCGTACGACGAAATCGGCAACGAGGGCGACTGCTCGAATTCTCCGGCCGGCAAGATCGTCTATCAGATCAGCACCTCGCAGTGCCGCGATTGCAACCACTGTATCAACCGTTGCGACCAGAACGCGATCTACGACGCCGGTTCATACAAGGCGATCGACCCGGAACTCTGTATCGCGTGCGGCGATTGCGACCCCTATTGCCCGTACAACGCCATCAGCCCTGGCGTTGTCGCTTACAACGATTAACAAAGGATATTCATGAGACGTATCGTAATCATTACCATCGTCATGCTGATCGCGTTTTCGCTGCTCTATGCCGCGATCCAGAACAAACCGAAGGTCTCCCGGATCGACTGCACCGGTTGCGGCGACTGCGTGAAGGCCTGCCCGGTGAAGGCGATCGAAGTTCGTTTCGGCAAGGCGGTCATCGACAGCAGAAAGTGCATCGACTGTAAACTTTGCACAACCACATGCACATTCGGGGCGATCCGATGAAGAAGCTCTTGACCTACACGATTTTGCTGCTGGTCGTTCTGCTTGCCTTCATCGCCGCCTGCGACAAGAAGGACAGTATCACAACCTCCGCGTCGCCATCGGCATTCTATCAGGTCGATCAGGATGCCTGCATCAGTTGCGGACGGTGTGTCGATGCCTGTCCGCACAACGCGATTCAGTACGACGGCGAAACGCCCGTGATCATACAAACCCGGTGCAAACAGTGCGGCGAATGTGTCTCCGTATGCCCGAAGGACGCGATCCAATGAAGCGGCTGATACTACTCTTCGTCGTCATGGGATTCGGCTGCCTGCTTGCAACGCAGATACGGCTCAATAACGATTTCGACAGTCGGGAAGGAACCATCGAACGACTGTACTACTACGAGCAGGTCGCGTTCGAGCACGGATTCGAGCTGACCAATACGCTCTATCTCAAGGCCAGCGCCGATAGTGACGAGCGCGAGCAGGACTACCTGCGCAACTACGTCCGCGACAAGCTGCGCTTTTCGAAGATTTCGGATAACTACTACGTTTCCACCCATTTCGGCGTGCAGTACTATTTCGGCGATCAATACGAGACCCGTATCGCGGGAGCGGAAGACAGCTACCGGCTCAAAAACGTTCTCTCCGGCGGTATCGACTGGTTCGGCACGTGGTCTGGTGTGGAGACGCTTCTGGAAGCAAGGGTGCTGACGAATACCTACGACCGGTATTCCGAAGTCGAGAAGGAAGAGACCAGTAAGCTCGACAGCGATGGCTACGGGAAGGCGAGTGTCGCGTACAAGATCACCGACTGGTTCAAACCGTTCGTCGAGATCACCCATTTCAACGACATGAACGACACCGACACCTACGATTACAGCGAGACACGTTTCGGTAACCGCTCCCTGAAGAAGCTCGATGCCGTGCATACGGTCGAGATGGAGATCGCGGCAGTGCGCTCGGATGCCTGGGAGAATCTACCCTGGTATGCGGATTTCGATCTCAGACTCACCAGTAAGTATTTCCACGACTGGATGTTCATTCACCGCCTGACCGAGCAGTACTGGTACAACGAGGACGATAGCAACAAGGCCTGGGGCGAGGGATTCTACGAAGGCATTCTGCAGCACAATCTTGAGTTTGACAAGGACAACCATGTCGATCGGTTCCTCGTCGCGGTAAAAACCTATTTCAACGAGAACGTGACTGTCGCCAGAACCGGGCTGATGGTCTATTTCGGACCCTTCAGCCTCTATGGATCGTATCACTACTACTTCGGCAACGATCGCATGGTCAACTACAAATCCGGTATCGATTTCTCGTACTACCTTACCTCGATCAAGACACGATTCTACTATGGCTTTTCGATATCCGATCAAAGGTTTGTGGAGAACACGATTGTCCACAGCCTGAATTTCGAGTTCGGGTTGTAGGAACGCGGACGTCCCCGTCCGCATCTCTTCTTGTCTGAAATCTGCTGGGTGGAGGGCTTGCGGTTGGTGCGTTACGAGGGAGGAGACGAGAGAAGTGATGCCGAGCTGGAGCTCGGCGGTCCATAGAGAGAAACATTCGGAAGTTTGGTTCTATCATAGTATAAAAAACCGCCCCGATTCATTCGGGGCGGTTTGATGTTTGTATGATTGCCGATTATTTCAGCAGGATCATTTTCTTAACGCCGGGTGTTGCGCCGACAGATTTGAGTACGGCATAATAGACACCGCTGGTGACGTTCTTACCGCTGTTGTCGCGTCCGTTCCACACGATGTTGTGAACCTTCGCGTCCAGATGCTGGTCAACCAGTGTGCGAACCTTCTGTCCCTTCACGTTGTAGATCGTGAGGTTGGTCTGTCCCGGCTGGGAGATCGCGAACTGGATGGTGGTTTCGGGGTTGAACGGGTTGGGGTAGTTGCCAAGGATCGAGGTTGTCACAGGTGCGACGTCCGTTTCGTTGGTACTTTCCGGCATGTAGGTGAATTCAACCTCAACGATGGTCGAGTTGCCCGAAGTATAGAACGCGGACACACCCGCCGTGTAGGTGGTATTTTCTTCCAGACCCGTGAACTGGAACTGGGTGTTGAGCGTGAAGTTCACGTACTCGTCGTCCAGATAGACACGATACTGGATGAAATCGCGGTCCATTCTCGATACTTCTTTTCTGGAGCCGTTCTTGCGAAGGAGGTCCAGGGGCTGTCCGGATTCCCATGTGAGGTGTCCGAGCGAGTCGCAGGCGACGTTTGCCGGAGCGTAGAGCTCTTCCTGTCCGTATGTGAAATCGACGGTTACGGTTGTCGATACACCGCTGACATACTGCGCAGCGACGCCGGCAGTGTAGGTCTGTCCGACGGTCAAACCGGTTGTGTCGAACTGGTAGTTGAGGTTATCGGTGGTGTTGACCTGCTGTCCGTCCAGATATACGATGTAGTGCTGAAGCGGTCTATCCAGCGGTTCTTCACGATTGAGTTTGTTATTGCGGGTCAGGTTGACGTTGACCTGCTTGCGGGCTTCTACGTTGCGGGTAAGTGCAACCGGCGCTTCCGGAGCGCTCCATGTGAAGTAGCCTTCGAAGGTACACTCGGGGTTGGTCGGAGGCGTGGTGATCTCGGTGAGTTCGGCCGTGAGATCGGTCGTTCCTTCGATCGTGATGTCGTCCTCGGAGTAGTCCGCGAATCCATCGAGTGTGATCTCGAGGGAGTAGGTACCATTCGGAATTTCGTAGAAGTGGACGGTTCCGCTTTCGGGCACGGTCTCTTCGTAGGTATCGGTGCCGTTTTCGAATACGAGCGCCGCACCTTCGGGAGAACCGGCATTGGTCGAAACCTGAATGGTCACGGTCATGATTTGTTCGAGATTGAAGTTGACGTTTTCGGTCTCATCTTCTTCCACCACGATATCATCGATTGTGTCGGATTCATATCCCTGGGCTTCGGCTGTGAGGCTATAGGTGCCGGGATCGATGTCCAGGAAATGGTAGTAACCATCGACACCGGTGGTGAACTGAACGTTTCCGGGTGTCATGGTCACGGTTGCATCTGCGATGGGAGAGGTCTGATCGTCATAGACGTATCCGGTGATACCTGTAGAAGCCGCATTGGCGAAGTACAGGGTAGTGTTCGGGACATGAGAGTAGAGCGAGTAATCGTCCGTAGGCGGATTCATTGCATCGAAATGGGTTGTGTCGTCACAGCTCGACCTCGTACGATCGGTGTAGTTATCGGTGACCGTGTATTTAAATTTACAATCCGAGCTGTAATAGTCCTCATCCCACGGTCTTTGGATATAAACGACCAGATTGTCTCCGTTGTAGAGGAACCACTCGTTCAGAGGGATCACGACGCCGTTTTCGCCTGCCGGGAAGGTAATCGTTCCCGAGAAGACCTGTGTGAGGTCTCCGGGAGAAATATAACCTTCGGAGAGATTTTCGAGCTGTGTCTCGCCCATCCAGATATTGATTGGCATGTTGAGCAGGTCAACATCGTCCGGGAACGAGTTGTAATACTTGATTGCAGAAATCTCGCAATTGGCTTCGATTTCCAGTTCCTCCGGGTAGTATATCGTCTGGCTCAGGCTGTTCCGGTAGAAGAAATTAATCGGCATGTTGTAGGATGTGTCAGTTCCGTCACCGATGTCAACAGTTTCAACACCTGTCGGCATTACACTGACACTCAGTTCGATGGATGTGTCGTTTTCAGGGACTTCATCATCTGTAAGCGCGACTTCGGCGAATATTGCGGTCGGACCTGCGGTCGTGGGAGTCCAATCGATCGTGATATCGATGGTGTCGTTAATGGTTCCGGAAGTTTCGTTCTGCTCGGCGAGGACATTGTCATTCGCATCCTTCAGAGTCAGGGTGTAGGATTCCCCTGTCGCGCTGCCCAGATTTACAACCGAAACCGTGTAGGTCGTGGCGGTCCCAACACCTGGAATGCAGTTGCCCGTAACTCCGAGTGCTGCCATGTCGTGTTCGGGATTGACATAAACCTCGATCGGCTGGCAGTGGTCGTTGTCCGTATTTTCGTCACCCGTCAGTGCAGTCTGTCCGTAGATGTTGTAAAATCCACCGGAGTCAGGTGTCCAGTTGAGGGTGAAGTCGATAGCTTCACCGGGCTCGATCGCAGTACCTGCCGTGGTGGCGAGCTCTGTGCCTTCATCGGCCATGAGCTTGACATCGTAGGTGCTCTGCGCGACGGTTCCGTTGTTGTAAACGGTGACGGTGTATGCCGTTTCCACGCCGACGTCCGTAACGAGCGCGCCATCGATCGCTGTTGCGCGGAGATCGTTATCAGCCGGGATTGGGCGATAGAACGCAAGCGCCATATCGTCCGTCACGTTGGCACCGTCGGGATTCTCGAAGTCGTAGCAAAGACCGTCGGTTGCATCGGCATTCTCGATACCGATGGAGCAGGTGGTCAGGTCAAAATCCGATCCAAACCAGTCATATTGAATGATAATATCGCCGGTCTCAACCAGAATAACCTGTGCCTGAAAACAGTCATCGGGATATTCTCCGGTTTCACTGGAGAGATATTCCGCGTAATCGATGAACGAGATCAAGAAGGCATCGTGGTCATTGTAAACGATATTCTCATAGTAGCAGTGAGAGGATGTCCACGTGTAAATCGGATTCAGATCATCGTAGAACCAGGCGATGATGTTGTCTGGCGTTGTTACGTCTGGGAAATCCTGTGCGAATCGATTGCTCATGTTATCGATGGAAAAGCCGATAATACCGTTCGTTCCTATACATACTTCTGTGTAAACATTGTCGTAGTATGGGAAGCTGAAGTTTAACGGAAGCATGGGTGTGTTTCCGTCGTCGTCGAATTCAGTGTACTCCGCAACTGCATCATGTGTTGTATCGGGCTCGATCCAGGTGTAAACAGGTCCACCATCGGCGTTGCTGTTTTTCCAGATATAGCCGAATGTATCCGGCCCACCTACATCTTGCGCAAATCCTGCTACCGCAAACAGTAACATGATCAATGATGCGGTAATGACTAACTTCGTGTTCATAGTTCCTCCTTATGGTGTATAGTATAGCCCACTATTTGGTATGCAAAATGAATACCAATTTATGCAAAATTGTTTATTATTTATCGAAAAATTATTGTGATTGTGCCTGGATTATATACGCAGAGAGGCTTGTAAGCGTTTCGGGTTCAATAGTGTATCCAGGGCGTCGTTGATGTTTGTGAACACCAGGTCGGATGCCGCGATTGCCTTCCATGCCGCGCCTTCCGGCTGAATCAGAGCGATCCCCAGTCGGCAATTCTGTAGCATAGCCGTATCGTTGCGTCCGTTTCCGATACAAACCGTGCGAAACGCGCCGATCGTCGAGACATACTCCGCCTTCTGTCGGGCTTGTTCGCCCGGCTTGAGGATATGTATCTTCACGGGAAGGTCTCGCAGCTCGATCTTCGCCATCCCGAAGGTGTCTGCGGTTACGACATGCAGGCGCAGCAATTTACCGATCTCGATCAATCGCTCGCGGACGCCCTCGATCAAGTTCCCCTCGACCGCCAGCGTGCCGTTGAAATCCATGACCAGATCGGTCACTTCGTAGTTTTGCATTCCAGGTATCGAAACGATCATTCCTTGCCTCCGGACGGATTGACGAAAAGACGTGAAAATCCGTCAAGTAAAAAGCTTCCGATTTGGGAAAGTATATGCAGACGTTTATTGACTTCTAATTGCCTGTGGCGTTGGCAGTTGCGGTAAATATTCGTGAAGGTTGCATTTTTATTTGACAGAAAAGAATCACTTTACAACATGCGGCATCTACGATTAGAAGGAGGCGACCATGTCTGTTTTGACCGGATTGTATATGGATGAGGTGATCTATGTACTCGATAATCTTCCCGAGGGGGCGGAAATCAGGATCGTGAAAGGTGCATACACGGGTGGGGACTACATCTACGATGTCGATATCAAGGATGAGGACGTTTTCGACGAGATGGAAGAGTTGCTCGACAATCAAGCCGAACTGGTGGAAGAAGACGATGATGAAGAAAAGGAAGAATTCACCGGCTACAATGAAGAGGAATGACCTCGGCGCATGCTGCTTGTTTTAAATTGTATTGTGGGTCCATCGGGCAATTTCGATCGCTCGATGGATCGCATTTTAACCGCGAACAATATCCCCTTCGAGACGATCAAGCTCGACGACTATAACCGCCCCCTCGAAGACATCGAGCGCTTCGACCGGATGCTGATCTCCGGCTCGTCGATTATGCACCTCGATGAGCACTTCATGCACGACCTCTGTGCGGACGCCATCCGGAAGTTCATCCAGGCAGGGAAGGGCGTTCTCGGAATCTGCTACGGGCATCAGACCATCGCCCGAAGCATCCTCGGGATCGACTGCATCGGCAGGAATCCGGAGTTCGGTTTCGTGGAAATCGAGCTGGAGCCGTCGCCGCTGTTCGAGGGAATGGAGAAGCCGTTTATCGTGCTGGAATCGCACTACGAGACGGTGGAACGCTTGACCGGCGATTTCCGTGTGCTGGGGCATTCCCGGACGGTCGGCGTCGAGGCGTTCCAGTACAGGGATTTACCCGTGTGGGGCATGCAGTTCCATCCCGAATACAACCTGGAACAGGGCAAGGACATGATGCGGCGCAAGGTTCTGAAGGATCCGAAGGTCGAACAACTATTGCAACACAGCGACGTGCTGCAATCGCATTTCAGTCAGAACGAGAAGGTTATAGTCAATTTCGCCACGATGACGCTGTAGTATCGGACAGGAGAGCAATTTCCACGATCCAGGAAACACGGATTCACGATGTATCAACGTGGGAATTGCGCGAAATTGAAACCGAATCACATCATTGTTGACTTCTTCCCTTGAACTTGATTCCAAGCTGCAGTACGACACCGCTAATATTCAGATGATCGCGATTTGCCACCCAGCCATTGTCGGTCTCTACGTGGAAAAAACCGTATTGATAACCGAGACTTCCGCCGAAATCAACCTTGCTGAATGAACCGTAGATTGCGAATCCAACTTCGTACCCGGGGTTATCGGCTTCCAGAGAGACATCGCCATCCACAATCCAGGATGGAGAATAAAAAATCAGAGAAGCGCGGGGACCGAATAAAAAGCGTTGTCCCTTCTTCTTTAAAACTTCGACCTCACCGCCAAAGACTCCAGAGCCGAATGCAGCGAAAAACATGTAGCCTGCCGAAGCGGATACGTTCACGCGTGAGAATGACGTGTCGAATGCAAATCCCGGATTGACGGCAATGCCAACACCCGCGTTTCCGGTTATCTCGACTTCACCCACATCATCGCTGTCCCAATAGGAGTAGTGATCTTCAGTATTATCGACTTTGAAACCCTGGATATCAGGACACAACAGAGTGATCTCTTTGAGCCCGAAATAGAACTTCGTCTGTGCGGCGATCAGGATCGGCAAAGTCAACAGCAATAACAATAACCAATTTCGTTTCATTCTCAACTCCTCTTTCAAATACTTCGATTTCGTAATGCCAGAAGTCAGATATTAAAAATGCGTTGTCAAGCAATATCGGTTAACCTGGGAACAATACTCACTGTTCCATCGCAATCAGAACGTAAATGTCACACCCAACCGGATGGCGACACCCGAGATATCGAGTTCGTCGTCGTTGGCAACCCAGCCGTCGTCCGTCTCGACTTCGAACACACCGGTCTGGTAATCGACGCTCGCGCCGACCTTGACCTTTCTCCAGGCCGCATGTGCGCTAAAGCCGAACAGGACGCCCGGTTCTTCGGATGTCAGGGTCACTTCGCCGGTTGTGGCAATCCAGGAAGGGGCGTAGAACACGATACCGCCCCGCGGGCCCATCATGAAATGCGAACCGAGCTTGAAGAAGAGGTCCGTTTCCGCCGTAAACATGCCGGTTCCGAATGCGTTGTTGAAGAGGTATCCCGCGCCGCCGGTCATGTGGATCGCAATGATTCGGGTATCGATACCGAGTCCCATGTTCAACATCAATCCAGCCGATCCCACTCCTTCGATCTCGGCGGATTCTTCGTAAGAATAGTATGAACCCGAATAGCGTTCTTCGACTTTGAAGCCGTCGATATCAGGGCTGATCAGCGTGCATTCCTTGATGCCGAGGACAAAATCGACATCCGCCAGACAAACAACGGGTACGATCAGAACGAGAATGAGAAGGATAGCGTTGCGTTTCATGATTTCTCCTTTAATTAAGCAATTGTTGTTATATTTACGCAGGGGTTTCTCAAATGTCAAGTGAAGAAGCAGTCTGTAGCGCAAGGCAATCAATGCCCGAACAACCGGAACGAGGTTGCCACGGTAAACCGAACTCCCGACATGTTGATCTTTTTATTGCTGTATGAGAACCAGTTCTCGTTCATCTCGTAGTCGTAGTACATGTACTGGTAGTCGAGTGTGAATTCGACTCTCGCCTTCTCGAAGTATCTCTGGATTAGCAGTCCGATGTGGAATCCCGGATTACATGGCTTGATCTCCAGTTCTGCGGGATTGCTTCCCGTAACCTCCACGGCATGCCAGTCGATTCCGATTTGCGGTCCCGCCGTGATCTCCTCATCTTCTTGCGGGATATGATAGGATGTCTCGATCGAGGCCATCTTGATCAGGAAATCGGCAATCTTCGCCGCACCAACACTGCCGGAGATATTGATGCGATATACTGGTTTCCGGATGGTGAATAGCGCCCGGAGCATGAATCCCGGACCGACGCCAGGTTTCCATGCTCCTTCACCCTCGCCGACATACGTGTGCCAGCCGAGAGCTTCACTGTTTTCCGCTTTGAACTCTGTCTCGGTCGCGATGAACATCGGCTTGAAACCGATAAAATATTCATAGCTCGATGCGTGAGCTACGCCGATGACTGAGATGAGCAAGAGAAGGATTGCGATGTGCCGTTTCATATGTCTCCTCAGTGTTTGAACAACCGGAACGAGGTCGCCACGGTTATGCGGAAGCCGAACAGGTTGATGTCGCCATTGTCGAACGTATAGAATTCATCTTCGTCAAACTCGTAGTCATAGGTCATGAATTGCAGATCGAGTGCGAACCCCACCCGTGCCTTCTCAAAGAAGCGCTGGACCATGAAGCCTGTGAAGAAGCCGGGATTGTTGGGTTTCAACTTCAGATTCGCGGGATCGGTTCCCCGAACTTCAGCGAAATGCCAGTCGAACCCGACATGCGGTCCGGCCGCCAACATTGCACCTCTATCCTTCGGAAACAGGATCGAGGCTTCGAGCGTCGTCATCCTGATCCGGACGTCGTTGATGAGTTGCACCTCGCCGAAGCTGTTCGACACGTTGATGAAGTAATAAGGCGTGCGGTAGCAGTACATCGTTCGCAGCATGAGCCCTGGCCCGACAGCCGGTTCCCAGGTTCCGTCACCCTTCCCGAAATACGTATGATAGCCTGCTGAATCGTCATTTCTGTAAACATCCAGTTCTCCACCTGCCGCCCAGAAGAACATCGGCTCGAATCCGACAAAATACTCATGGCTCGATGCGTGAGCAACGCCGATGGATGAGATGAGCAAGAGAAGGATTGCGATGTGCCGCTTCATACCATTCCTGTCTTCGATTCTGTTTATTACAAGTAAACCAGATGCTGCCTTGAAACAACAAGAGCACGTGACATCTCTGTCGTAGGGGCAGGTCCCCGTGCCTGCCCTCTCAATCCTTCGCCAACATGGTATTGACGCTGTAAACGCTTTATACGCAAATGATTATTGGGCATAGAAGGGCAGGCACGGGGACCTGCCCCTACGACAAGAAAAAATCAGACATCGAACGAAGCAACCGTGTCGTTTCTATTTTCACACAGTCTGAGATGATTGCCCCTACAGCAAAAATCGCTCTACGTAAACCAAGAATGGGGTGTTTATGAAGGCTTGTCAAGAATTAGATTCGGGATTATCAGAATCCGATGCCCATTTTGAGCGACAGGCCCTGGTAATCGAGCTCGCTGTCTTCCGGTACCCAGCCGCCGTCCCCTTCGAGGTCGATTTTGCCCACGACATAGTCGATCGAACCGATCATGCGCGCGGCGAATCCCACGGATGTGATGCTCACACCGATGATCACGCCCGGGTCATTCATCTCCATCGAGATATCGTCGTGACTGGTCTTGTCGCCGTCCCAGGCGGACAACAGGTAGAACGCGCCAAGGTGCGGCCCGATCAGAAAATTTGATCCGGTCGAGAACATGACGCTGCTTTCGAGCGAGAAATAGGCGCTGTTGAAGAGGTTGTTGTGCAGGTATCCGACACCGGATGCGAGTCGGATTTCATAGCTGTCACGGATGTACTGGTACCCGGGCTCAAAGATAAAACCAATGGAGCCGTTGGCGTCCAGCACGTCCTTTCTGCCGTCGCTGTGCACGATGCGAACGACATCGACCGACGGTGCGGTGCTGATGTTGACATCAAATCCGGGAATGAACTTGATTTCACCGAAAAGCGGAATGGACAGTAGCAGGATCAGCGGCAGAATCAGGCGTCTCACGGCTCACCCCTGAATCTTGATGATGCGTTGGTTGGGCTCGATCAGAGTCGGGCTAACCTTGTAGCAGGCGGCGATTTTCCTGGCGACTTCCTTGCCGGTCTTCTCGTCATTGGCATAGACGATGCCCATGGGATCGCCCTGATCGGTCTCGCAGCCGATTTTCTTGGGCAGATAAGCGCCCGTGGAATAGTCGAGTTTCGAGTCGAGTGCTCTGCGACCGGCGCCAAGCTCCACCAGCGCATAGCCAATGGACTGGCTGTCGATCGATTCGACCCAGCCGGTCTCGGTGGCGAGGATGGGAATCTCGTACTTCGCCTGCGGCAGGATGGACGGGTCGTCGCAGATGGCTGGATTGCCGCCCTGCGTTTCGATGAACTGCCGTAATTTCTCCAGCGCCTTGCCGTTTCGATGAACCTCGTCGAGCATTTTGCGGGCGTTCTCGCGGGTGTCGGCCTTTCCGCTCAGGAGCAGCATCTGTTCGCCGAGCGCTTTGGTGATGAGATCGACGTCGTCGTTCGGCTCGCCCTTGAGGTATTCGATGGTCTCGCGGATTTCGAGCGCGTTACCGGCGTACCAGCCGATGGGCGAGTTCATGTCGGTATAGACGACCGCGATCTTCTGCCCCAGCCGCTTTCCGACCGAGATCATCAGCCCGGCCAGTTCTTCGGCCTGCTCGATGGTCTTGATGAAAGCGCCGGTTCCGACCTTGAGGTCGATCACGAGGTTCTGCGCGCCCTCTGCGATCTTCTTGCTCATGATGCTGGCGGTGATGAGCGGCAGGCTTTCCACCGTACCGGTAACGTCGCGCAAGGCGTAGATACGTCTATCGGCGGGAACCAGTTCCTTCGACTGGCTGATGATGGCGAATCCGACTTCTTCGACCATCCGCTTGAAATCGTTTTCCGAGTAATCGGTGCGCATGCCCTGGATTGCATCGAGCTTGTCCAGTGTACCGCCGGTGTGACCGAGTCCGCGTCCCGAGATCATGGGAATCTTCACGCCGCAGGCTGCGACCAGGGGCGCGAGCGGAAGGGAAATCTTGTCGCCCACGCCGCCGGTGGAATGTTTATCGACTGTATGCCAGTCGTCCGGGAAGGTGATGCGTTTGCCCGATTCGATATACACGCGGGTCAGCGTCCGCGCCTCTTCCGGCTTCATGCTCTGGAAGAAAATCGCCATCAGCAGCGCCGACATCTGGTATTCCGGAATGTCCTCCGACAGATATCCGCCGATGAACCACCGGATTTCGTCTTCCGTCAGTTCGCCGCCCATGCGTTTGCGTATGATCAATTCGACCGGGTTGTACATCACAGCCTCCTCAGTTAATCATTTACCGATCTCGCGGATCAGCTCCGCCAGACGTTTTACGCCTTCGACGATCTGGTCGATGGTGGCGTAGGAATAGTTCAGGCGAATCGCGTTATATCGTTCGAAGCCGGTCGGGTAGAACTTGCTGCCGGGTACGAACGCCACTTTGTGTTTGAGCGCTTCGGTAAAGAGCTCGTCGCCGTTCATGTTCTCGGGCAGCGTGATCCAGATAAACATGCCACCCTCGGGAACCGTCCACTCGACCCACGACGGCATCGATTCTTCGAGCGTATCGAGCATTGCCTGGCATTGCTTGTGGTAGAACTCACGGACACGGTTGACGTGCGGCGTGAACTCGCCCTTTTCCATGTAGCGTGCGATGACGCGCTGCACGATGCATTCGGGCGTGACGCTTACTTTCTGAAGCCAGGAGCACATCTTCGAAATGACCTGCTTGCAGCTCATCACGTAGGCGACGCGCAGTCCGGGTCCCAGCAACTTCGAGAAGGATTTGACCAGCGTCACCGTCTCGTCGTTGCCGAACTCTTTTCGTGCGATCTCGAACAGCGACATGGGAATTTCGCCCTTGTAGCGCAGCTCGCCGTAGGGATCGTCTTCCACGATGAGCAGACCTTTCTCGATGGCGAACGCGAGGATTTCGCGCTTGCGTTCGAGGGTCATGCTGATGCCGGTCGGGTTCTGGAATTCGGGGATCAGGTAGATAAACTTGGGTTTCTTGCCTGCCGCGATCGTTTTCTCATAAGATTGCTTGAGCAGATCGATTCGCATGCCCTGCTCGTCCATCTCGACCGGCGCGATCTCTGCGCCGGCGCCTTCGAACGCTACCAGCGTGCCGACGAAGCTGGGTCCCTCGGTGAAAATGACATCGCCGATATCGATGAAGGTGCGTGTATAGAGGTACAAACCGTTGGTCGATCCGGCGGATACCAGCATCTCATCCGCGGTCAGTCCTTCGATACCTTCGTGCTTCAGAAGCTGTTCTTTGAGGATCGCGTCGCCTTCGCTGGCGCCGTATTGAAGGACATCCGCGCCCTCTTCGGCTACCACTTCCGCGAAAATCTCCGCCAGGCGTTTGCTGGGGAACGTCTTCGGCGACGGGAATCCGCCGGCAAAGGAAATCATGCCCGGAACACCTTTGGTTTGATGCACAAGCTCCCTGATCATGGACGACTTCATCGTTGCGGTTAGACTCGAATACAAATTCTGGATTGACATAAGCACCCTTTCAGATTTTTTCTTCACTTAATTGACAAGGTACCTGTTCAGTCAATGAAAATATCAGGTGAAGGGAAGATTTAAGACCCTCACTCTTCTGGGTACGCAGACGTCCTCGTCTGCATCTCTCTTTATCCCTCGTAGCGCTCGACCTCCGGGCGAGCCTCTCCAGGGAACGCCGCTCGGAGATCGGCGGCTGATTTCATTGCAGTGCTCGGCCTCCGGGCGAGCTATCCTCAACAAGGAGTATCGGATGAACAACGAACTATTCTTCCACGGCGGGAAAATCCTGACCATGGAACCGGACGCGAAGCCGGTCGAATCCGTGCTGGTACATGGCGGCGCGATCGAGGCGGTCGGCGACAAAATCGATGTCGAGCGTAAGATAACAGGTAAATGCGAAAAGATCGACCTGAAGGGCCGCGTGCTCATGCCGGCGATGATCGACACCCACACGCATTTCTACAACGTTGTACGCATGAAATTCGATGTCGATCTGGACAGCGCGCGCAGTCTCGATGAGGTGGAGGCAATCCTGAAATCGTGGCGCGAGGCGCACGATCCCCTGCCCGAATGGATCGGCGGAAGCGGCTGGGACCGCAACATCTACCCGAGCCTGGAGGGCTTCGATCGCGGTATGCTGGACCGGTTGTTCCCCGATACGCCCGTCACGCTCAAGAGCAAGGACTTGCACTCGCTGTGGTGCAACACGCTTGCGCTGCGTGCGGCGGGAATTGAGCGCGGAACACCCGATCCGCCCGGCGGCAGGATCGAACGCGACGCAAGCGGCGAGCCGAATGGATTTCTGTCCGAAAAGGCGTGGAAGCTGATCGAACAGGTTCGACCCGATTACGACCATGACACGATGCTCGAAGCCGCCGACGAGACCATTCGCGAAATGTGGAAGCTCGGGCTCTCCGGCGTCAATTTCATGGATTCCCAAAAGGCGGGGCAATTCTTCCGTTCCTGCGTCGAACGCGGCTACAAATTCCGCTTCTTCTGGCACTTCCCGTACGCGATCACCGATGAAATGATCGAGAAAGGCATCCGATCCTACACCGGCGACGAATGGTTCAAAATCTGCGGTCAGAAGCTGTTTTTCGACGGATCCATCGGCTCGCAGACCGCGAAGATGTACCGATCCTATCCAGGTGGCGGACGAGGCGTTTACATCGTCGAGCCGGACGAGCTGGACGAACTGGTCGCCAAAGCAGCAAAACACGGCATCGCATCCTCCATCCACGCTATCGGCGACGAGGCGGTACACCGGGTTATTCAAGCGCTCCTGAAGGCGAAACGATCGTTCGACAGCGGTCTGTTTCACCGAATCGAGCATCTTCAGTGCATCGAGCGATCCGACATCCCGCTGCTGAAGGAAAGCGGCGTCTATTGCGCCATGCAGCCGGTTCACATCAAGATGGACGCCGGCACGACCGACCACTACTGGGGTGAAGCGGCGAAGAACGCGTATCTCTTCCGAACGCTGCTGGACAACGGTATCCCGATCGGATTTGGCTCCGACGCGCCGGTGGAGAGCATCAACCCGTTCGAGTGCGTCTATGCCGCGCTGCAACGCAAGTTCCGCAACGATCCGAAGAATCCATCGTGGTACCCCGAAGAACGAATCACCGTCAAGGAAGCGCTCCGGGCCTTCACTATCGACGCCGCCAGGGGATCATGTAGCGAGAAAGCGCTGGGCTCGATCAAGCCCGGTAAACGCGCCGACCTGATCGTGCTGGACGATTTTTCGAAAAAGCCCGACGAATTCTGGCTGGACGCTCGATCGCGCATGACCGTCATCGACGGCGGGATCGTCCATTGCGACATCGATTGATGAATCCATACGACATTCTCTTCGAACTTTATCAAAAAGCGCTGCCGAGTGTTATGCCGGGACGATTGCTGCGAGACGCTGTCAGGCTCGATGGCAACGTGCTGGTTGTGCAGGATTCCATCCGCTATCGTCTGGACGATTACCGGAAAATCATGGTCGTATCGACCGGCAAGGGCGCGATGGAGCTGGCTTTGACTATCGAAGACATGCTTGGCGACCGCATCGATGAAGGTCTGGCGATCACGCGGCACGGACTCGGCAAAAGTTTACGAAAATTCCGGGTCATGGAAGCCGCGCATCCGGTGCCGGATCAATTGAGCATGGAGGCGGGTTCGGCGCTGCTCGATTTCGCGTCGAGGGCGGACGAACACACGCTGGTGATCTGCCTTCTCTCCGGCGGGACATCTTCGCTGGTCACCTCGTCCATCGATCCCGCGATTACGCTCGATAGATGGGCAAGCCTCACCAAATCCCTTCTGCAAAGCGGTGCGACCATCGACGAGATCAATGCCGTCCGAAAGCATCTTTCCGCGACATCCGGCGGGAGACTGGCGAAAGTGCTGTATCCCGCGACCGTGGTCAGCCTGATTGTCTCCGATGTGATCGGCGACCGACCGGACGTGATCGCTTCCGGAATCACGGCGCCGGATCAATCGACGTGGCAGGATGTTAGCGATATCGTTTTGAAGTATAACTTGAGGCTGTGCGCTGACGGTTTCGAAGAGACGCCCAAGCCGGGCGATCCGATCTTCGACCGCGTGACGAACGTCATCATTGGTTCGAATCGTACGATGCTCGACGCGCTGTCCAAAGAGATACGAGAGTGCGGTTATCGATTGATCCGTATCGACGAACCGCTGACCGGCGAGGCGAAGGACGCGGCGAAATACCTCTTCGATATTGCGTCGAAGGAAACGGGACCGGCGATTCTGCTTGCAGGTGGTGAGACGACGGTTACACTTGGAGACGAGTACGGCAAGGGTGGCAGAAATCAGGAGTTGGCATTGCGTTTCCTCGATTTGATGAAGGAGCGCAACCTAAGAGATGTGAGCCTGTTATCGGTATCGACGGACGGCATGGACGGACCCACCGACGCAGCAGGCGCATACGCGGGTTTCGAGGTGATTGACCGAGCTGAAGAGCTGAGTCTCACTCCCACAAAATTCCTTCGTAAGCATGATGCCTATACTTTTTTCGACAGGACCGGTTTCCTGTGCAGGACCGGCATGACCGGAACGAATGTCTGCGATGTGCAGATGATATTTTTACAGGAGAAATAATTTGGATCGAATCAGATGGGGAATGATCGGGTGCGGATCGGTGACGGAGAAGAAGAGCGGCCCTTCGCTTCAGCAGGCAAGGCGGTCGGAATTGCGAGCTGTCGCATCCAGAACGTTTAACAGGGCAAAGGATTACGCGAAGAGGAAGGGCGTTCCGCTGTGCTTCGAGCATCCGATGGAACTGATCGGGAGTTCCGAAATTGACGCCGTGTATGTCGCCACGCCGCCCGATACGCATGAACAGTACGTCATCGCCGCGCTGGAAGCGGTAAAGCCGGTCTATGTCGAGAAGCCGATGGCGCGAACGTACGACGAGTGCCTTCGGATGATCACGAAATCGCGCGAGAACGAATTGCCGCTGTTCGTGGCGTACCCCAGGCGAGAAATGCCGTATTTTCTGAAGGTCAAAGAGCTGCTCGATTCGGGTGCGATCGGGGAGATTCGGTCGATAGAAGTGGCTCTGAAGCGGCACTGGCGGGATATCGATCCTGAAAACGTGCCGTGGCGTTACATACCCGAGATCGCCGGCGGCGGGTTGTTCGTCGATCTGGCGTCGCACACGCTGGACATCCTCGATTTCTACTTCGGTTCGCTGAAACTGATCGAGGGAAAAGCGGAGAACCGGCTGGGGCACTATCGTGCGGAGGATTATGTCGAGGCGCGGCTTGAGCTTGCGGACAAAACACCGGTCACAGGCGTATGGTCTTTCTGCGAGGAGCGGGGCATCGACGTCGATGAAGTGATTATCCACGGATTGGCTGGAGATATCGCGTTCTCGTCGTTCTGGTTTTCGCCCATCGAGCTGAGGATGGATGGCAATATAATAACGTACCCTATCCCGCGAAACGATCCGGTTCAGTTGCCGCTGGTGGAGCGGATTGTGACGACGCTTCTCGATGGCGAACCGGCTGTCGGCACTGCGGAAAGCGCGGCTCGAACCAGCCTGATTCTGGATGGAATTTTGCGCGATTATCGCCGGGAGCATGGCATTCATTTCGACTAATACGAGTTTTTTCTTGCCTGTATCGAGCTTAAGATGTTTTTTTAGAGCCACGGAGGTATTTTCATGAGATATCGTAAGATTGACAAAATAGACGCGGCACCGTCCGCACTCGGTTTTGGCTGTATGAGGCTGCCGATTCTGGACAACGATTACGCCAAGATCGACGAGAAGGAAGCGATCCGCATGATCCGCCACGCGATCGATCAGGGAGTGAACTACGTCGATACGGCGTACATGTATCACCAGGGCAACAGCGAGATTGTGCTGGGCAAGGCGCTGAAAGACGGCTACCGCGAGAAGGTTTATGTCGCGAACAAGCTGCCGGTATGGGAGGTCAAAACGGAAACCGACGCCGACCGGCTGCTGCAAGAGCAACTCGACAAGGTTCAGGTGGATCATTTCGATTTTTATCTGTTGCATGCGCTGAACAAGAATTTCTGGGAGACTGTAAGAAAATTCGATCTGATCAAGTGGGGTGAGCAGAAGCGTAAAGAAGGCAAGATCAAGTACTTCGGCTTCTCGTTTCACGATGGCCCGGAGCTGTTCAAGGAGATCATCGACGCGCACGACTGGGACTTTTGCCAGATACAATACAACTACATGGACGAGCGATTCCAGGCGGGACGCATGGGTCTCGACTACGCGCATTCGAAAGGGATCGGCGTGATCGTCATGGAGCCCTTGCGCGGCGGCGATCTGGTCAAAAATCTGCCGGACAGGATCATGGACGTCTATAACGGTCATGAGCCGAAGCGGTCGCCTGTCGATTGGGCGTTCCGCTGGCTGTGGGATCAGGAGAACGTCTGGTTCGTGCTCAGCGGCATGAACAGGATGATCGAGGTGGAGGAAGACCTGCGATTCGCCTCGGAGGCCGAGACCGGCTGCATGACCGAATCAGATCAGAAGATGATCGGAGAGGTTCGGGACATTTATCGCGAGATGCGCCCCGTGCAATGCACATTCTGCCAGTACTGCATGCCCTGCCCGGAGGGGATTTTCATCCCGTGGGTGTTCTCGATCTACAACGACTGGTTCAGTTACAAGAATAAGGGCAAGACCTCGATGATGCTGCGGATGCTTCCCAAGGACAAACGTCCGTCCGTCTGCACGCAGTGCGGCAAATGCAAGGAAGCCTGCCCGCAGGGACTCGACGTTCCCACGCTGATGAAAGAGGTCACGGCGCTCTATGGCGAGCTGGGGATCGAGTAGCATGACAATTCTGGCGCTGGAAACGACTTCTTCCTTCGGCAGCGTTGCCATCGGGCGGGATGGTAAGCTGCTCGCGCTGTCCTGCATGGATATCCAGGTGACCCATTCAGAACGGGTCATGCCGGAGATCGACCGTCTGTGCAAGACGTTGGATATCGAGATGAAGGACTTCGATTGCGTCGCGGTCTCGAATGGCCCGGGATCGTTTACCGGCGTTCGCATCGGGCTTGCGACGGCCAAGGGGATCGCCATGAGCCTCGAGATACCGCTGGTGCCGGTCAACACGCTCGAACTGCTGGCTGCCAACGCCTTCGGGTCGGATCGCGCCGTGATGCCGCTGATCGACGCCCGTATGAACGAGGTTTATGGCGCGCTGTACGGACGTGGGGGAGAGATACTTCTCGAACCGCAGTGCAGTAAGCCCGAAGAATTTTTGGGGCAGATCGACCGTCCGGTCGTTGCGCTGGGAAGCGGACTGGATCAATTCGGTTCGCTGCTGGATGAATTGAAGATCGACTACATTCCTGCGCCGCTGCATCTGCGCTATCCCGTAGCATCCGGTTTGATCACCCTGATCGACAGGATGGACACGCCCATTTATGACTTCGATACGATCGGGACTCTGGAGCCGTACTATCTGCGGAAGTCGCAGGCGGAACTGGCGCACGAACGGAACAATACCATGGAGTAAACGAATATGCCCATCCTGAGAACAGTGCGTTTTCTGTTGATCCTGCTGGTTGCGGTTCATATCACGGCACAAACGCCTCCAGGCATCCAACATTTGAACCGGCTGGCGGATCAGGCATGGGAGACATCGGGAGAGAAAAGCCTTCAGTACGAGATGCAGGCGCTATTCAAGGCAAAGCAGCACAAGAGCGACACGGAAATTGCCCGTGCGAACAGCCGCATTGCCCGCAGGCTTTTCCTCATGAAGCGCTATCAGGAGGCGTCGTCCTTCTACATGAAAGCGCTGGAGAGCTACGAAGGGCTGTTCGATATCGAGAATACCGCGATTATTCATTACAATCTGGGAAACACCTTCGACCGGCTTCAGCAATACGATAAATCGATTGGGCACTACCTGAACGCCCTCACGATCTATAAGAAACTGCCCAACAGCCTCGGAAAGATCGCGACCCTGAAGAATCTGGGCGCAGTCTATACCCGCACCGGGAATTTCGACCAGGCCTTGGCATACTACTTCCAGGCGCTCGAGGAGTCGCAAGCGATCGAGAACGGACCGGAGATCATCCAGAGCCTCAACAACATCGGCGTTGCCTACCAGAAGCTCAACCAGCCCGAAAAGGCAATGAAGTATTACGAGGAAGTGCTGGAGCTCAATCGCAAGGAGGGCTGCAAGGACGCGATCGCGCTGACGCTGAACAATATCGGAACGGTCTATCGGCTTCAGGGCGATTACGACACGGCGCTCGACTATTTCCAGCAAGCACTCGAGATCGGAAGGGAGATCGAGCGGGGCGAATTGATCACCAAGTCGCTGCACAACATCGGCAATGTCTATAACAGCCGGCAGATGTACGACAAGGCGATCGAGTTCTACCGAAAGTCGCTGGAACTCAAAGAGCGGGAAGGCGATCAGCACGGAATTGCATCGACCCTGATCAATATCGGGTACTTATATTATAAGCAGGAGATGTACGACCAGGCAATCGAGCAGATCGAGTCGGGTGTCGGAATCGCTGACCGGATCAATGCCTACGACCTGACGCGGAGCGGGCTTGAGATTTTGTCCGATATCTATTCGAAGACCGGAGACTACGAGAAATCGATCGAATACCATAAGCGCCTGGCGGAAATCCGGGACAGCATCTCGACCTATGACGCGAAACGCCAGGTCGCGGAGATGGAGACCCGTTACGAGACCGCGAAGAAGGAACGTAAGATTCTGGAATTGCAGGAGGTGATGGGCGAACAGACACAGGAACTGGAGCGGACCCGCGAGGAATCGCGCCAGAAGGAGATTCAGATTCGAGACCTCCGGGAAGATCAGCTCCGGCAGAAGATCGTTCTCATGCAGACAACACACGAAAACGAACTCAAGCAGCAACGGATCCAGATTCTCGAGCAGAGGTCGAAGATTCAGGAGCTGGACCTCAAGCGTCAGGACATCATACGCTATTCGCTGATCGTGGGCATCCTGCTGGTTCTTCTGCTTGCGTTGGTGACACTTCTGAGCCTTCGCAGGAAGATGAAGGACAACCGCACGATCCGCAAGGAGAAAGCCAAGACGGACAAGCTTCTTCTGAATATCCTGCCGGTGCGCGTGGCGGACGATCTCCGGCAGCGCGGCAGGACCGAGCCTGAATCCTACCAGAACGTGACGGTCTATTTCTCCGATATCGTCGGATTCACCCAGAAATCGTCCGAGCTCGAGCCCAAGGAACTGATCTCGGAGCTGAATGACCTTTTTACCGCCTTCGACGATATCATGACCATGAACGACTGCGAGCGGATCAAGACTATCGGTGATGCCTATCTTGCTGTGTGCGGTATGCCTGCGCCCAATCCGAGGCACGCTGTCAACATCGTCAACGCCGCCCTGCAGATCATTGATTATCTGACCGAACGAAACGAGAGCTCATCTATTAAGTGGCAGATTCGGATCGGGATTCACACCGGAAAGGTCGTGGGCGGGATCGTGGGTACGAGGAAGTACATCTACGATATCTTTGGGGATACGATCAATACCGCCTCGCGTATGGAGAACCTCTCCGAGCCGATGCAGGTCAATATATCGGAGAACGCCTACGCCATCATCTATGCAGACCAGGAACTGATTGAATCCGTCGAGTTCATCGAGCGTGAGTCGTACGAGGTGAAGGGGAAGGGATCGATGCGGATGTTCTTCGTGAGGAAAGCGGCAAGGCCGGATAGCGAAGCCTGATTTCGGTAAGGATGCGTGTCCTGGCTGAGTGTGCTTTCTGGGATTCATGGGGGCTTCTTCACGCGCTCGGAGGGAAAGTGATTTTTTTATTGCGTGAGTCGTGAAATGCGCAACTTCATACAGGTTTGAATGATGACTGCATAGTGTGTCACAGGGTTCGGGATATTCGATGAATTTACAGGGAAAAAAAGAAAAAATTGTCTTGACATTCGGAACCCCATATGGAAAGTGACCGAACCTGTTAGCGGGGAAACCTGCTGGCGGGATGAGAGATCCTTGAGAAGAGATTTAAAAATAGAAGTGAAGTGTAAAGAACTTGCGAGAGAGTGAGTTGAGCGAGGCGAGCTTTTCATAACGGAGAGTTTGATCCTGGCTCAGGACGAACGCTGGCGGCGTGGATTAGGCATGCAAGTCGAACGCGAACGGGATGCTTCGGTGTCCTTAGTAGAGTGGCGAACGGGTGAGTAACGCGTAGGTGATCTGCCCCTAAGAGGGGGATAGCCCCGGGAAACCGGGATTAATACCGCATGTGTCCAGCACCTATTTTATGTTTTATATTGGTGAGATATGATTGATGTGAGGTATAAAATAGGTGCTGGGTAAAGGAGGCCTCTGTTTCAAGCTTCCGCTTGGGGATGAGCCTGCGTCCTATTAGCTAGATGGTGGGGTAATGGCCTACCATGGCGATGATTGGTAGGCGGCCTTAACGGGTGGTCGCCCACACTGGGATTGAGATACGGCCCAGACTCCTACGGGAGGCAGCAGTCGAGAATAGTCTACAATGGGGGAAACCCTGATAGTGCGACGCCGCGTGCACGAAGAACCCTTTCGGGGCGTAAAGTGCTTTTCTATGTGAGCAGTGCTGTATAGGATAATATTTTGTACAGTGGGATATTAGCATAGGAATAAGCCACGGCTAACTCCGTGCCAGCAGCCGCGGTAATACGGGGGTGGCAAGCGTTGTCCGGAATCACTAGGCGTAAAGGGCAAGTAGGCGGAACGATCAGTCAGGTGTTAAAGGCGTCGGCTCAACCGGCGTGTGGCATTTGATACTGTCGTTCTAGAGTAAGGTAGAGGAAGACGGAATTCCTGGTGTAGCGGTGGAATGCGCAGATATCAGGAAGAACACCAATGGCGAAGGCAGTCTTCTGGGCCATTACTGACGCTGAATTGCGAAGGTGTGGGTATCGAACAGGATTAGATACCCTGGTAGTCCACACAGTAAACGATGTGCACTAGGTGTCGGGGGGGCAGAACCCTTCGGTACCGCAGCTAACGCGTTAAGTGCATCGCCTGGGGAGTACGATCGCAAGGTTAAAACTCAAAGGAATTGACGGGGGCCCGCACAAGCGGTGGAGCATGTGGTTTAATTCGATGCAACGCGAAGAACCTTACCTGGGCTTGACATCCCTCGAATCCGGGAGAGATTCCGGAGTGCCTCTTTGAGGAACGAGGAGACAGGTGCTGCATGGCTGTCGTCAGCTCGTGTCGTGAGATGTTGGGTTAAGTCCCGCAACGAGCGCAACCCCTATCTTTAGTTGCCAACGGTTCGGCCGGGGACTCTAGAGAGACTGCCAGTGTAATAAACTGGAGGAAGGTGGGGACGACGTCAAGTCATCATGGTCCTTATGTCCAGGGCTACACACGTGCTACAATGGTCGGTACAGAGGGTCGCAAATCCGCAAGGTGGAGCCAATCCCAGAAAACCGATCTCAGTTCGGATTGGGGTCTGCAACTCGACCCCATGAAGTTGGAATCGCTAGTAATCGCGTATCAGCATGACGCGGTGAATACGTTCCCGGGCCTTGTACACACCGCCCGTCAAGTCAGCCGAGTTGAGTGCACCCGAAGTAGGTGAGCGAACCGCAAGGAAGCAGCTTACGAAGGTGTGCTTGGCAAGGGGGACTAAGTCGTAACAAGGTAGCCGTACCGGAAGGTGCGGCTGGATCACCTCCTTTCAAGGGAGAAAAAAACGATGTTGCTGAGTTCAACGCATGATTTCGCAGTTCTTTACGCACTTCACTTTAATAGATTTTGGAGCCAAAGGGCCTGTAGCTCAGTTGGTTAGAGCGCACGCCTGATAAGCGTGAGGTCGGCTGTTCAAATCAGCCCAGGCCCACCATATATCGGGGGATTAGCTTAGTTGGGAGAGCGCCGCCCTTGCAAGGCGGAGGTCAGCGGTTCGAATCCGCTATCCTCCACCAGGATTTTTAGATCATTGAATATTTGAATAGATGTGGAATGAAGTGTTTGAAAGAGTACTGAAAGAGTAAAGAAGAAAGGATACTTTTCTACACGTATATATATGCGATTACGTGTATATATATGTGACGAATTTGGATAAGAAGTAATGGCATACGGTGGATGCCTTGGCACCTTGATGGCGAAGAAGGACGCGGCTAACCGCGAAAGGCCCCGGGGAGTTGTAAGCGAGCGCAGATCCGGGGGTTTCCGAATGGGGCAACCCGGCAGGAGTCATATCCTGTCATCCCGTAAGGGAAGCATACGCGGGGAACTGAAACATCTAAGTACCCGCAGGAAGAGAAAGTAATAACGATTCCCTAAGTAGTGGTGAGCGAACGGGGAAGAGCCTAAACCAGTCATTTATGGCTGGGGTTGTGGGACCGCAACGTAGCACATACAAACGATAGACGAAGCCGGTTGGAAAGCCGTGCCGTAGCAGGTGAAAGCCCTTTAGTCGAAATTGGTTGTATGGCTTAGTGGTATCCCGAGTAGCCCGGGACACGTGTAATCCTGGGTGAATCCGCGAGGACCATCTCGTAAGGCTAAATACGCAAGGTGACCGATAGCGAATAGTACCGTGAGGGAAAGGTGAAAAGCACCCCGGGAGGGGAGTGAAATAGAACCTGAAACCGTATGCTTAACATCAGTCGGAGTCCAGCACCTAATTCATCCATGGCATAGGAGGAATCATGCACTATGTATATGTTCTTCAAGGCGAAGAGAGCCACCAGCTATATGTTGGCTTTACGAGCGATTTGAAAAGACGATTTGAAGAGCATACCAAAGGACAAAGCAAGTTCACGAGTCGTGACAAGTGGCGTTTGGTGTATTATGAAGCCTATGCAAGCGAGACCGATGCGAGACGGCGCGAACAGCGTTTGAAACATCATGGTCAGGCTATGCGTCAATTGAAGTTGCGCATAGTATGCAGCATGGAAGAATGTGGGTGAATTAGGTGCTGGATGACGGCGTGCCTTTTGCATAATGAGCCGGTGAGTTAATCTATACAGCGAGGTTAAGTGGTACAGCCACGGAGCCGAAGCGAAAGCGAGTCTTAATAGGGCGTCCCAGTTGTATGGATTAGACCCGAAGCCTGGTGATCTACCCATGTCCAGGTTGAAGTCACGGTAACACGTGATGGAGGACCGCACCAACCGATGTTGAAAAATCGGTGGATGAGGTGTGGGTAGGGGTGAAAGGCCAACCAAACCAGGAGATAGCTGGTTCTCTCCGAAAGCTGTTTAGGCAGTGCCTTGCAGGAGAGTTATGGAGGTAGAGCACTGAATGGGGTAGGGGGCCCACCAGCTTACCGAACCCAATCAAACTCCGAATGCCATAACTTGCTCTGCAGGAGTCAGGGTGCGTGGGATAAGCTTCGTACCCGAGAGGGAAAGAACCCAGACCGTCGGCTAAGGTCCCTAAGTACATGCTTAGTGAGGAAGGATGTGTTATTGCATAGACAGCCAGGATGTTGGCTTAGAAGCAGCCACCATTGAAAGAGTGCGTAACAGCTCACTGGTCGAGTGGTGATGCACCGAAGATGATCGGGACTGAAGCATGTCACCGAAGCCGCGGCTCGATACCTATGGTATCGGGGGTAGGAGAGCATTCCAGTTGCGTAGAAGGTGAGCCGTAAGGCGAGCTGGAGCGTCTGGAAGAGACCATGCCGGCATGAGTAACGATAAGCTGAGTGAGAAACTCAGCCACCGCAAGCCTGAGGATTCCTGAGTAAAGATAATCTTCTCAGGGTTAGTCGGCCCCTAAGGCGAGGCCGCGAGGCGTAGTTGATGGGAATCAGGTTAATATTCCTGAACCTGTATGTAATGTGATGGGGTGACGCAGTGGTGCACCGGAGACGGGTGTTGGACGTCCCGTTGAACACGTGTAGGAAGTCGGGCAGGCAAATCCACCCGGCGTGTTTCCGAGGCGTGGGACGAGAGCTTTAAAGCTCGAAAGTCCGGTTATAGACGCTGCCAAGAAATAGCCTCTAAACTTAGTTTCATGCAGACCGTACCGCAAACCGACTCAGGTAGGCGAGGAGAGTATCCTAAGGTGTTCGAGAGACCTCTGGTTAAGGAACTCGGCAAAATGGCCCCGTAACTTCGGGAGAAGGGGCGCCCCGGAAGGTGAAAGCCGCACGGCTGGAGCTTTTGGGGGCCGCAGTGAAGAGGCCCAAGCGACTGTTTATCAAAAACACAGGTCTATGCAAAGACGTAAGTCACGGTATATAGACTGACACCTGCCCGGTGCCGGAAGGTTAAATGGAGAGGTTAGCCCTAGGGCGAAGCTTTGAAATGAAGCCCCGGTAAACGGCGGCCGTAACTATAACGGTCCTAAGGTAGCGAAATTCCTTGTCGGGTAAGTTCCGACCTGCACGAATGGTGTAACGATTTGGGCGCTGTCTCAACCAGGGACTCGGTGAAATTGAAGTGGCGGTGAAGATGCCGCCTACCCGCGAACGGACGGAAAGACCCCGTGAACCTTTACTGCAACTTGGTATTGTAGTCTGGTATAGTATGTGTAGGATAGGTGGGAGGCTAGGAAACTGGGACGCTAGTCTCGGTGGAGCCGACGTTGAAATACCACCCTTATTGTATTGGGCTACTAACGGGCATAGTTACCCTGTGTCCGGACATTGCCAGGCGGGCAGTTTGACTGGGGCGGTCGCCTCCAAAAATGTAACGGAGGCTCACCAAGGTTCCCTCAGGCTGGTTGGTAATCAGCCTAAGAGCGTAAAGGTATAAGGGAGCTTAACTGCGAGACCGACGGGTCGAGCAGATGGGAAACCAGGTCTTAGTGATCCGGCGGCTCTGAATGGAAGGGCCGTTGCTCAAAGGATAAAAGGTACTCCGGGGATAACAGGCTGATACCGCCCAAGAGTTCACATCGACGGCGGTGTTTGGCACCTCGATGTCGGCTCAACTCATCCTGGGGCTGAAGGCGGTCCCAAGGGTTCGGCTGTTCGCCGATTAAAGAGTTACGCGAGCTGGGTTCAGAACGTCGTGAGACAGTTCGGTCCCTATCCTTCGTGGGCGTTGGAAATTTGAGGAGATCTGCATTTAGTACGAGAGGACCGGTGTGGACGAACCTCTGGTGTATCGGTTGTGGCGCCAGCTGCATTGCCGAGTAGCTAAGTTCGGAATGGATAACCGCTGAAAGCATCTAAGCGGGAAGCCAACTCCAAGATGATTTCCCCATCAGACACGTTGAAGACTACAACGTTGATAGGTCACAGATGTAAGCGCAGCAATGTGTTCAGTCGAGTGATACTAATAAGTCGATCGTCTTATCCTTTTCTTTTCTTCTGCACCCTGGAAGAACTCCAGACAACGCTTCATTCCATCATCAATATTATTATGCCTCAGGGCATGATTGTGGTGGCTCTGGCGGTGAGGATACACCTGTTCCCATCCCGAACACAGCCGTTAAGCTCACCAGCTCCGATGGTACTGCTTTGGCAACGAAGTGGGAGAGTAGGTCGCCGCCACAATCATGCCCTGTTTTTGTATGCAAAAACAGGAGTCAGGAGACAGGAGTCAGGAGTCAGGAGTCATGTGCCGTCCTGAAATAGGTTGACTGAAAAGGAAAAAGGAGTCAACCTGATGAGGCATGAGAAATCAAGAACCGGCATTCGTTACAGTCTATCGTTTAAACAGCAGGTAGTACGCGTAATAGAATCGGGTCGTTTCAGCGTGTTGGAAGCGCGTCGCGAGTACGGAATTGGGAGTAACGCAGCTATCTACAACTGGCTCAGGCAATACGGTTCTGATCCGTCCTACAAGGAGGTGGTACGCGTGAACATGATCGACGAGAAAAGCCGTATCCAGGCATTGCAAGAAGAGAATGCGGCATTGAAAGAGGCGCTTGCCGAGATCAGTATGCAGAAAATTGCATCCGATGTACATCTTGAGGTCGCTTTGAAATACTTGAGTCCAGAGCAAAAAAAAACTGTATTTTCGAAGCTATCCCGCTCACAGCACGCACTGTTAAATCGTGTGGACAAAAAGCGAACATGAAACGAGTGTGTGCCTGTTTCGGCATCAGTAAGTCGGGATATTACAAGCATATAAAGCTTGAAGCGGTTCGTCGGGAAAACGAAGAGCATGTTCTTGATCATGTGCGCCAAATCCGTTTTCGTCAGCCACGCATAGGTGTACGGAAGCTTTACGAGCATTTGAAGCGTGATGGGATCAAGATCGGTCGTGACCGTCTGTTTCGCCTGTTATCCGAGAATGGAATGTTGTCGAAACTTTATTCGAAGCGTCGGAGTTTTTCGTGGAGTCCCAAGCATGAAGCCATCCCGAACCTCTTGGCGACGTGTGAAGAGCTTAAGCCGGAGGAAGCGATCGTGACGGATATCACGTATGTTCAAACCCGTGAAGGGATGTTGTATCTCAATGTCTATATGGATTATAGCAGCCGAAAGATTCTCAATTGCGAGGCCGGTACGACGCTTCATCACAGCAATAGTCTTTCAGCGCTCAAGAAAGCGCTTTCGAAACTCGCAAGCAGCGATGGCGTAATTCACCACTCGGATCACGGATCGCAATATACGTCGTATGCGTATCGTAATTTTTTGGCAAACAGCGGGATGCGGATGAGTCTAACGGGAGCGGGGAAATGCTATGACAATGCAGTTATAGAGCGATTTCACAATACGCTGAAAAACGAGTTTGGTCTTGGCGAAGTGTTGCCGAGTAAAGCATATGCAAAACGTGCGATCCGTGAAGCCGTCGAGATTTATAACCACGAGCGTCTTCATGCTTCGCTGGAGTACCAGACCCCGGCAGAGGTATTTCATCGTGCGGCGTAGCGAAAGCAAGTTGTGCATGAATAATTCTCTAAGCCTCTCTCCGAGAGGCAGGTATGTAGGGGAGAGAGGAAGGAAAGGAGAGAGTTTGAGAGAGGAAAAACTTGGAGTCCTTATGGTTTTCCTCTCTCAAGAAAAAACGGTCTACTATTTTAGGACTGGACAGGAGAGAGGCGGTCGCCCTCTCTATGGTCCGCCGAGCTCCAGCTCGGCATCACTCTGGGAACGAAGAGCTCCGGACTGAATCTCTTTCTCTCTAGGCACGCAACTTCCAAGGAGATGGAAGAAGCCTTGAAAGAACAGAATAATTGGGGAAGCCCCTCCACGAAATCTATATACTGCTCCAACGCGCGACGACGCATAGCCACGTTATCTTCTCTCAGTTGAACATTCGGAAGTTGATTAGCTGATGTGCAGGTTCTCGTTACGCAGCGTCCACACACGTACGGGCTCCTAAGGAGAGCCAAACCCCAGCCCGACGATCCCGGCTATCTCATGAGGAAACAGGCTCGTAGCAAGTAGTATGAATATCAGAAGAAATGGATTGCAACCGGTCTGTTTTAATCGACGAATCTTCAGCGGAAAAACATGATCCTTCTATATGTGAGGAAGAACTATATCTCTCTTCTCGGCAGGATGACCAGGAAACGGCTACCCTTGCCTTCTTCACTTTCGACAGCCAGGCGTCCGCGATTCTTCTCCGCGAATTCGTTGCACAGCAGTAAACCCAGCCCGGTACCCGATTCGTTCTCGGTTCCGCGGGTGGTAAAGTGCGAGTCGATGCGGAAGAGGTTTTGCCGGTCTTCCTCGCAGATTCCGACGCCGGTGTCTTCCACGATTACTTCGACGTAGTCCTCGCTTTCCATGCGGGATATGGTGACTTTCCCCTCTCGATGTGTGAACTTGATCGCGTTCGAGATCAGATTGCGGATGATGGTACGCACCATGTTCTTGTCCGCGAAGGCGTAGTCGCCCTCTTCGAGCAGGTTGATCGCATCGAGCTCTTTGTCCTGGATATTGGTTTCGTACAGTTCGATACATTCCTCGACGATCTGCTTCAGATTGATCTGCTCCGGGAAGAACGGCATCTTGCCCACCTGCGTCCTTGCCCAGGTCAACAGGTCTTCGAGCAGGTTCGAGAGCCGCTTGGTCGAGTCGGTCATGTTGTTGATCATGCTTTGCTGCTTCTCGGGCGGGAGTGTGGTGATTTTCTGAGATAAAAATTCGCTGGTGAGTAGCAGTGCGTTGAGCGGGTTCTTGAGTGCGTGGGCGATGATGGAGAAGAACTTGTCCTTGGCGACGTTGGCTTCCTGGAGGTTCTTTTCGGATTCCTCGAGCGCTTTGTGTGCCTGTCGGACCTTCGTGATGTCTTCCATCACGCCGATGATGCCGGCGACGCGCCCTTCCAGGTCGTAGAACACGGTCTTGTTGTAGATGATGTCGTGCAGGTCGCCGTCCTTGTTCAGGACTTTGGCTTCGTAGTGCTGAATACCGCTGGACGCCATCAACTCGCGGTCCTGTTCGGTGTATAAATCCGCCAGATCGGAGGAGAAGAAGTCGTACTCCGTTCTGCCGATGATCTCCTCTTCTTTCCTGCCGAAGAACGACTTGAAGGCCTTGTTGCAGCCTATATACACACCGTTGCGGTTTTTGTAAAATATGGGATTCGGTATATCGTCGAGCAGGATTTGCAGGAAGCGGTACTGGGTCTTGAGTTCGTTGCGCTGCTCGCGGATTTCGAAATTCTGGTCGGTGATCAGTTGATTTTTCCGTTCGAGTTCGGCGTTGGTGCCTTCCAGATTTTTCATCAATTCGAGGTGCTTGTTGGCAGCGATCTCGTATTCGTGACGGGTCATTGCCAGGTCGTTGCTCAGATGACGCAGTTTGGTCTCGAGCAGCTTCTGGTGCTGCCTTAATTCATCGATGAGTTGATCTTTTGTCTTTTCTGGCACAGCTTAAAACCACCCATTTTGTTCCATTTTAAGAATCTCGCTTATCAGATCTTCGGTGATCAAGTCAATGGAAATCTGGTCGATGCCGAGTTGCTCGAGACAAATCTGATAGGTATCTGCGTCGGAATAAAGAGCATCCGAATACCCGATATCGTTTCGCTGACAGATATAATTTGCTACATAGAGCACCTGGATCATCTTCGAGCTGCCGTACATGGATTGATCGGGCGTGTGATGGAATCCGATGCTGCCGGTAAGGTTGGCGGGGAACCCCCAGTTCTCCGCAACGGCGTACCCGATTTGCTGATGCGTGATGCCCTGATTCGCGGATTCGACGAGGTAGAGGTCTTTCTGCGTGTTCTCCGCTTCCAGCACGTTCTCGACGAAGGGTTCGTGGATGAACTGGTCCTCGATGATGATGCCGATGTCGTGCAGCAGTCCAGCGGTATAGACCACATATCCAGGGTCGCGGAGTTCTCGCCGGTAGATCATCTTTCCGCATAGGGCGACCGCGGCGCTGTGCTTCCACAGCTTTCCCCTGGAGTAGGAGCCGATGGTCTGATCCGCGCCGTGGAAGAGTTCGCATATCTTCTGACTGAGCGCGAGTTCTTTCACCGTGTTGAATCCCAGCCAGACGATCGCCTGCTTGATCTCGTCTATATAGCGCCTCGACCCGTAGTACGCCGAATTGGCCAGGCGGATAACCTTGGCGCAGAGTGGGGGATCGCGCTCGATGATTTCCGTGAGATCGCTGGCGCTGGTTCCCGGATCGTTGATCACGCGGAAAATCTCCATTAGGCTCTGGCGAATCGTCGAGATGTACGACTGGTTGACCAGGCTGATAAGCTCATCAATCGTCATGATCGGTTCGTTCGATTGATCCATAGTGTGCGGCTAAATTCTTTGAAAGCCGAAGCCTTTCTCGAATACCTTCAGGCAGGCATCCACGACGTCGGCTTCGAAGGAAACGCCACGCTCCTTCTGTATTTGTTCCAGTGCAAAGTCTGTTCCCAGCGAGGGTCGGTAGGGACGATGGGAAGAGATCGCTTCGACCACGTCGGCCACTGCGATGATCTTCGCTTCCGGCAGTATTTTATCACCCTTAAGCCCGTTTGGATATCCGGTGCCGTCGATCCGCTCGTGGTGCTGATAAACGATCTCGGCGACGGGCCAGGGGAAATCGATCGATTTGAGAATTTCGTAGCCCTTGCGGGGGTGGAGCTTCAGGAATTCGAATTCCACCGGCTCCAGTTTGCCCGGCTTGGAGAGAATTTCGCTTGGGATGTACATCTTGCCGAGGTCGTGAACGATTGCGGCTGCGCGCAGTGCGTCGAGGCTGTTCTGCTCCAGCTTCATCTCTTCCGCGATCGCGTGCGCGAGCTGCCACACGCGCTGCTGATGCCCCGCGGTATAGGGGTCGCGAACCTCGACAAGCCGTGCCATGGTCAGGATGATCTCGAACATGAGGTCGTTCAACCGGTTGTTGGTCTTCTCGAGTGCTGCGCCGGTGATCTTTCGCTGTTCGACTTCCTTCTGGAGTTCGGCGGTGCGCTCTTTCACGCGCTTCTCGAGTTCCTCGTTCGTCTTGCGGATTTTCTCTTCGAGCTGCATCCGTTCGTTGATCTCGTGCTGGAGCTTGTCGTTCATGTTTTTGAGCTTTTCGTGGGACTTGCTCAGCTCGAGGTGAACCTTGATGCGTGCCTGGAGTTCGGTTTCGTTGAACGGCTTGGTAACGAAATCCTGTCCACCGGCGTCGTAGGCCTCGACGATGCTTTCGGTGTCCATCTTCGCGGTGAGGAAGATGATGGGGATGTCTCGGGTCGAAGGATCGCTTTTCAGCTTGCGGCAGACCTCGAATCCATCCATATCCGGCATCATGATGTCCAGCAGGATGAGATCGAAATCGTTTTTCTTCACGCGGTCAAGCGCTTCTTTGCCGTTGGTCGCAAAGACGATCGAGTAATCCATCTTTCTCAAGATGTTGCCGGCGACCATAATATTGTTCGGTACGTCATCTACCAGCAGCAGCCTGTATTTCATCACCTACCTCCGGATCTGTTCAAGTTCTTCAACCAGCTTGGGAAACCGCTGAAAAAGATTATTCATTCTCTCGATATCGAAATTCGTAACATGCGTTTTCAGCTGTTTTGCAAAGTCCTCGACCGGCGGAATCGCTGCCCCACGGGCAAAGGACTGTAACTGCTCCGCAAATTCGCTGATCCTGTCGATATCGCCGCTCGCCTGAGCCGATTGGAACGCTTTCGAGAAACGCTTTTTCAGTTCCTCCAGTTTCCCGGGATCGATATCGAGGTCTTCCAGTACATAGCCGCCATCCTCCGGCTCGGGACCTTCCTGCTGTTCGTTTGCCGAACATGGAAGGTGCTGCGCGAGTTCCTTCAGCAGGTCGTATTGCTGCACCGGTTTGCGAAGAAAACTATCGAAGCCTTTTTCCATGATCTGGTCAATATCTTTCTTCATTACGGATGCTGTCAATGCGATGATTTTAATTTCCCTGGTTGCATCATCGTTTTTCAGGATTTCTGTCGCTTCGTCACCGTTCATGACCGGCATGCGAATATCCATAAAAATAATATCCGGTTTACGCTCTCTGGCAACTTCGATCGCTTCCTTTCCGTCCTGAGCTTCGATAATCGTAAGCGGTTGGTTCAACAGGAATTCCTTTACCAGATTACGGTTGTTCTCGATGTCATCGACGACCAGGACGGTCGCGGGATTGAAGGTGATCTTATCCGCGTCGAAGAGGTCCTCGCGTTTGACTTTGGCGGACTGTGCGGAAATCGCCACATCCCTGAAAACGATCTCGAAAACGGAGCCTTTGTTCAGAACGCTGCGCACCGCGATCCGGCCGTTCATCATCTCTACCAGGCGCTTGGTGATGGTCAGACCCAGTCCTGTTCCGCCGTATTTTTTCGTGCTCTGACCATCCTGTTGCTTGAACGACTCGAAAATCTTCTCGATCGACTCGATCGGGATACCGATACCGGTATCTTCGATTTCGAACACCAGATCGATCATGGTTTCGTCCTGACTCTCGGCGCGCTTCTCGGCGTTGAGGCTGATGTGACCGCGGTCGGTGAATTTCACCGCGTTGCCGATCAGGTTGAAAAGAATCTGACGCAGCCGGACCTCGTCCAGAAGCAGGTTCTTCGGGATGTTTCGGTCGATGTTGATCAGGAGGTCGAGTCCCTTCTCCTGGATGCGCACGTTGAAGATGTGCCGGATTTCGTCGAACAGAGAATAGAGGCTGACCGGCTCGAACTGGAGCTCGAGTTTGCCTGCCTCGATCTTGGAGAGGTCGAGGATGTCGTTGATCAGCGTGAGCAAGTTTTTTCCGCTCGATTTGATCGACTGGAGGTAGCTGCGCTGGCGCTCGTCGGTGACCAGTGAATCGAGCAGTTCTGCGAATCCGAGGACTGCGTTCATGGGTGTTCGAATTTCGTGGCTCATGTTCGCCAGGAATTCGCTCTTGGCAGTGGCGGCACGTTCCGCCTGCTCCTTGGCGATCTTCAATTCCTGCTCGTAGCGCTTCTGATCCGTTATATCGACGACGTAGCCCAGAAGGTTGCTGAACTCGCCCTGCTTGTTGCGGATGATGGTCACGTACATCTTAACCCAGATCGAATCGCCCTCGATATGAACGATCCGGAAGGGCTCGTGTTCGAAATTCATGATATTTGGCATGGAGAAAAAGTAGTTACGCTCCTCCAACACCCTGCGGCGATCGCTGAGGTGGATCAGATTGTCGAATCCTCCCGCTTCGTCGAGTATCTGTTTCTTGGTAAAGCCGATGATGTCCGAACAGTTGGGTGAAACGTATTCGAGCTGCATGCCGGAATCGTTCTGATCCCAGCGCAGGATCACGACGGGTCCCTGGATGAACAGGTTCCGCTCGTTCTTGAGGTTGTCTTCGATCATTCGCAGTTGCGTGATATCGGTACCGGTGCCGATCAGCCGCTTCAAAACGCCCTTATCGTCGTACATCGCCTTACCGCGGAACAGGACATATCGCATTCCGCCGTTGGTTCCGGGCAGATGCTCTTCGATCTCGATCTCGAGTTGATCCGTTTTACCTTCAATGTGGTCGTAGCCTGCTTTCAGGAAGCGTTCCGCACCGTCCGGCGGCAGATATTTTTTCAAATCCTTCACTTGATAGCCGATATCGTCTTCCTGGATACCGAGGATCATCTTGAGGGTAGGGTAGAAGTATATCTCTTCTGTCTCGGGATTCCATTCCCATACGCCAACGCGCCCTGCATGGGTCGCCATCTGATAGCGCTGCTCGCTCTCGGAAAGCGCTTGCTGCATCTGCTTGCGATTGGCTTCCTCTTCCCGCAGCTGGCGTTCCAGGATGGCGGAACGACCCAGTTCGCGGACCAGCTTCTCGAGCTTTTTGCTTTCGATCGGTTTGATCAGGAAGCCGTTGACTCCCACGTCGATCGCCGAGAGGAAGAAATCGGTCTCCTCGTGCGCGGACATGACGATGAATCGCGCCTCCGTGCCCTGTTCGCGTATGAGCCGGATCATCTCGAGTCCGTTCATGACAGGCATTCGGATATCGGTCACGACCAGGTCGGGTTGATGCGTCTGATAGAGCTCCAGACCTTCCTTACCGTTTTCACCGATAAAGACTGTCTCGGCAAGGGTGTGCATCATCTCGCCGACGATGCTGCGCATCTGGGGATCGTCATCCACATAGAGAAGCTTGAGTGGCATTTTCTCCACAATTGTCTCCTACTCAAAGTTTGAAAATAGTCATGCATGGGTTGCCATGCACCCGGTCACTGCAACTCGTATGTGTCCAACGAGTTCTGAAGCAAGCTCCTCCCAAAGTTCATCGCTTGTTTCATAAATGGTATGTTAAAGAAAAAGTGATTGTCTGTCAATGGATAAATTCGATCTCACCGCACGATTGTGATAAAAAATTCATCTTGAATATGGGCGAGATTCATAAAGGTTTTTATTTACAGGGAAATGCCCATTTGAATATTATCGCCGCAAAAAGTAAATACGGAGCGATAAGCATGAAAATCGATTTTTTAAAATTCACGAACGTCATCGAGGGCGAAATCATCACATCGGAGGGGGAGCTCGACGATGTGGCGATCACGGGCGGGTATGTTTCCGACCTCCTCAGCGACGTGATGGGCAATGCGAAAGACGGACAGCTCTGGATCACCATCATGCGGCATTTGAATGTCATCGCCGTGGCGTCTCTCGCCGGTATCCCCGCAGTGGTGTTTGCCAGGAATCTGCGGCCGGAACCAGCCATCATCGAACGTGCGGAGAAGGAAGAGATTGTGCTGGTGGTCAGTCCGCTGACGACATTCGAGATCGCCGGGCTTCTCTACAAGGAACTGCACGGAGAATAGCCGTTGAAGTCCTGGAAGTGTGATCTGCATATCCATTCGGTGTTGTCGCCATGTGGATCGCTGGAGATGTCGCCTGCCGCGGTGATCCGAAGAGCACTGGAAGAGAAGCTGGATATCATCGCGATCACCGACCACAATTCCATGGCCAACAGCGCGGTTTTCCATCGCGCGGCAGCCAATGCGGGGATCGTGTGCCTCTTCGGCGTCGAGATTCAGACGATGGAGGAAATTCACGTCGTCGGGCTGTTCGACGATGAAGAGAAGGCGATGCGATTCGACCGCGAACTCTATCAGGCGCTGCCGCCGATCCCGAACGATCCGGAGTATTTCGGCGATCAGGTCGTGGTCGATATCGAGGAGAACATCTTACGCTGCGAAGAAAAAGCACTCTTGAACTCCGTCGAATGGGATATGGACACGACTCTCCGGTTGATCGATCAATATGGCGGATTCGGATTTCCCGCGCACGTCAACGCCGCCACCTACAGCCTGATCAGCCAGCTTGGATTTATCCCTTCCAACCCGCTCATCACGGCGCTCGGGATCACTGCAAACTGCGATGAAGAAGCTTTTCTGAAAGACTACCCCGCCGCCGTCGGCTATCCTCGACTGCGCAATTCGGACGCGCACTACCTCAAGGATATCGGCGCTGGATTCACCATGATCGAGATGGATGCTCCGACGATCGGGGAATTGAAGGAAGGAATCGCGAGAATCCTACCCTGATCAGGGGATGGAGTAGAGACTCCGGGGAACGCGGACGTATTATCCAACATCTGAATGTCCGAGCTTGCGCGTAGCATTTGCATGCAAATGCCAGATTAGCGAAGCGAGGTCTTCCGAATGTTGGTTATTCTTTTGTCTTGATCACAGGATTGCCACGATTAGAAGGATGGGGGATACGGATGGCTTGATGATTCAGGTTCGTCGTTCTCCAAAATCTACAAACATCCGATTCCAGGAATAGAGAAGGGCAGACACAGAGGTTTGCCCCTACAGCGATGAAATTGGTTATTGCAAACCTTTCAGCCAGTGTGCGTCCTCGATCTTCAGCATGTTTTCCCGATAGCGCCATTCCCAGTTTCCGTCCGCGATGCCCGGGACGTTCATTCGGGCTTCGGTTCCGAGTCCCATGATGTCTTGCAATGGAATGATAATGTACTTGCCGCTTGTCTGATATGCGAATTCGATCAGATCACGGGCGATATTGTCGTTATCGGTCACCAGGTATTCCTTTACCTTGCTATAGAGTTCGTGATTCCCGTCCTCGAGCTTGTCGAACCATCCGCGCGTCGTGTCGTTGTCGTGCGTGCCGGTATAGACGACGGAGTTATCCTCGAAATCCCACTGCATATCGTCGAACATGAACTGAAGTACCTGCATGCCGGGGAAGTTGAACCGCTTACGCAGCTCGATCACCTCGTCCGTGACCACGCCGAGGTCTTCCGCGATGATCGGATAGCCCGGATATTTCTCCATCAGTGCCTGGAAAAACATCTTTCCCGGTCCGCTCCGCCATTCACCGTTCACGGCGGTCGCTTCGCCAAACGGTACCGCCCAGTAGCGCACGAATCCGATAAAATGATCGATCCGCACGATATCGACCATCTTGCGCAGATGCCCCATGCGGTGAATCCACCACTCGTACTCGTTCTTGTACATGGTTTCCCAATCGTAGATGGGATTTCCCCACAACTGCCCGGTCTTAGAGAAATAATCCGGCGGAACTCCGGCGACGATCAGGGGATTTCCTGATTCATCCAGGTAATAAAGATCGCGGTGACTCCAGACGTCCGCGCTGTCGTAGGAAACGTAGATGGGCAGATCGCCCACGATTCTGATGCCGTTATCGTTGGCGTATTTTTTCAGCTTCGCCCACTGCTTGAAGAAGATGAACTGCACGAAGGCGTGGTAGTCGCTTTCCTTTTGCATGTCCTTGAACATCTGCTGCGTCTCGCCGGACTTGTTGTCGTGGAACGACTCGTCCCACTGGTTCCAGGGCAGATGCTGGAATTGGTTTTTAAGAGTGATGAACAGCGTAAAGTCGTTGATCCAGTACGCGTTATCGCTCAAGAATTGCTTGAAGTCGTCCTGATATCCATCTTTCTGGAATCGATCGAACGCCTTTCGAAGCAGGGCATCCTTGAACTCGATGACTGGGCCGTACTCGACCCGGTTGGGATTGAATGCAGGGACTTCGAGCACTTCGCGTCGATCCAGCAGTTTCATCTGCATGAGCTGAACGGGATCGATCAGCGCTGGGTTACCCGCAAACGCCGAGATGGCGTTGTAGGGTGAATTGCCATAGCCCGGATAGGTCAGCGGCAGAATCTGCCAGAGGTGCTGTCCGGCTTCTTTGAGGAAATCAACGAATTTATAGGCGCTGGTTCCGAAATCGCCGATTCCGAATGGAGAGGGTAGCGATGTCGGATGCAGCAGGATGCCGCAGGTTCGTTCCATGTATGTATTATTCTCCGTATTTTTGGGTGGGATCGGATTTCACTTTGTAGGGCGCTATCCCGAACGACAGGTCTTCTGCTATGGTAACCGATCCATCGCTCATTGGAATGAGAAAATCCGTTTCCGTTCCGTCATCTCCGATCAGCCATATATGAATATGATGCCCTTTCCCATGCACGCTGAGCACGCCGAGTTGGATCAGTAGCGTACCAGATTCGGGATCGTACTTGGAACCTTTCGCCGTGTCCTCTTCTTCTTCCCAGTTCATATAGAACGGGCCCAGGCCGGGTCCCACGTATTCTTCGTTGATGAATTTCAGGGAAATTTCTTCGTGCGGTGTCTTTCCGTCTTCGTGGTAGAGCTTCATGACGATCGCGTGGGGTTTTCCAATCGGCTTGTCCTGTGCTGCCAGGCACGAAAGTGCCGCGAAAACGACGAGTATGATCAATATCTTGCGCATAATTCCTCCAACTGATATTGAATGTAAAATTACGATTGCTCCCCGAAAGAAGCAATCGTTTTTTTCAAAAATCTTCTTCCATATCCAATAACGGATTTTTCCTGGATTCTTACAGCATCCTCAGGACGCGATTGGCGTTGTCCAGGAACTTGCGTAGCTCATCTCCGTCGAATCGCTTCTGTTCGATGAGTGCGAGTTGGTGAAGATATCCGCAAAGAAGCTTTACGTCGTCATCCTTACCCAAGCCGTTGAGCTTCATGATCTTCTTCACGGTCGGATTGCCGATGTTGACGACCAGCGTGTGGTTCGCCAGAAGGTCCGTCTTCGAGCCGGGCATGAGCATGCTCATCTCCTGGAAGCGGCGCATGTGCTCGTTCAGCACGACCAGCGAGGGGATGTCGTCCGATTTCAGGTGCTTCGGCTCCACGGTGATCTGCTTGTTGTCCAGCGCCTTGTCGAAGATGTCCTTGACCCGTTCGGCCTCGGTCTTGTTGTCCGCATCGACGATCTCTGCCTGTTCGCTATCGACGACGTCGTCCAGCAGCTCCGAATCGATCCGCGCGAACCCGGTGAAGGGTGTGCTCATCTCGAAGCGTTGGAAGAGGTGCGTATCGAGCGGAGAATCGGTAAAGATCACCTCGGCGCCCATCTCTTTCATCATCTTGAGGTAGGTCACCTGCGAGTTTTCGCCCGGCGAGTAGAAATAGCGATAATTCTTGTTTTCCTCTTTCTCGTCGCCGATCGGCTTGGTGAAGTTGATATCTTTCAGGTTGTTCTCCTTGTATTCCGCGAGGGTCACCCAGCGTTCTTCGGAGGTCTTGTAGATGACCAGGTCCTTCAGTTGTTCGAAGAAGTCCTCGTTGGTCAGCAGCCCCACCTTTACGAAGTGGTTCATGTCCTTCCAGAGTTCTTCGTACTTCTTACGGTCATCCTTGAAGAGTGACTTGAAGTGATCGGATACCTTCTTCACGATATACTTGGATATCTTGCTGACCTGTTTGTCGTGCTGCAGGAAGCTTCTGGAGACGTTCAGCGGGATGTCCGGAACGTCGATTCCGCCGCGTAGCAGGAGCAGAAATTCGGGGATGAATTCCTTGAGATTGTCTGCCACGAAGACGTTATTGCAGTAGAGCTTGACCTGTCCGCGGTTGACGTCGAGGTCGTTGCGCAGCTTCGGGAAGTAGAGGATCCCCTTGAGGTTGAAGGGGTAATCGACGTTGAGGTGGATCCAGAAGAGCGGTTCCTCGAACTCGTGGAAGAATTTCTTGTAAAACTCCTTGTACTCTTCGTCCGTTACCTCGGACGGCTGCCGTAACCAGAGCGCTTCCTGGATGTTGATTTCGTTTTCTTCCAGCTTGATGGGGAAGGGCATGAAATTGCAGAACCGTTCCAGGATATCGCGCAGCTTGCTCTCTTCGAGGTACTCGTCGTTATCCTTGTTCAGATGGATCGATACCGTGGTGCCGACCTGATCGCGCTTGCCTTCTCCCATGGCGTATTCGGTCGAGCCGTCGCATTCCCAGAAGGTCGGTTTCGCGTTCTTCTTGTAGGACAGGGTGTCGATGGTTACCTTTTCAGCCACCATGAACGCCGAATAGAAGCCCAGCCCGAAGTGGCCGATGATGTTCGACTGCTTGTCCTTGAACTTTTCGATGAATTCCTCGGCGCCCGAGAAGGCGATCTGGTTGATATACTTCTTCACCTCGGTCGCGTCCATGCCGATTCCGTAGTCGATGAAATCGATGCGCCGCGCCTTCTTGTCGATCTTGATCTCGATGCGAAGTTCCTTTTCGTCGAGGTCGTCATCAATCGCCCGGCGTTTGCTCATCGCATCGACCGCGTTGGAGACGAGCTCACGCACGAAGATGTCATGCTCGGAATAGAGCCACTTCTTGATGATGGGGAAGATGTTCTCGCTATGTATCTTGAGGGAGCCTTTCTTCAGTTCTTCCTTCTTGTTTTTTTCTGCCATATTACTACCTCTCAACTGTTTTTGGGATAAAATATTCACGGAGGTGTTCATTGTCAACCAAAAATTAGCACTCGCAGGGACGGATTGCTATGCCGCGGTGGTGTTTTGCTGAAGATTGCTGGCTTGATGTTGTATAAGGAGGCTCGCCTATGGGGATTCGAAATTCACAGAGGTCGATTGCTACAGGGGATAGAGATGCCGAGCTGGAGCTCGGCGGTCCAGAGGAGATACCGAGTTTATAGGATTCGATTTATCAGGCTCCGTCTGAAAATCACAGGAGTTCGTCGGTCCAGAGGAGGAACGCGGACGTCCTCGTCCGCATCCCTCTTTTTTCCTGGCTTCTACATGCTATTTTATCAAGATCATCTTTCTGACGCGGTCGTATCCAGCGGTTTTGAGCCGATAGAAATACACGCCGGAAGACGATGGCTTGTTCATGCTATCCAATCCGTCCCATTCGATGCGGTGCTCGCCGGAATCGGTCATGCCGGAGACCAGCGTTTTGATCTTTTGTCCCTTGATGTTGTAGATGCTCAGCTCGACGTTTGACTTCTCCGCGAGGCTGAAGGCGATGGTGGTGGTCGGGTTGAACGGGTTTGGGTAGTTGGTCAGGCTGTCGTCAAGCGATGGGACATCGTCGTCGTTAACTGGTACGAGGCGATGAACGGTGTATTCGTAGATCAGGGACGTGCCCGAGAAGAAATATACGTGTTCGCCCAGGGTCTGTGCGCTCCAGTACGAAGACGTTGCGGATTGCCTGAAGGTGAAGGTGCGGTAGTCCGAGGTCTCACGATCGACCACATGCAGCCTATGCAACGAGTCCTGCATAACGAAGACAACAACGTCCTCCTCCATTGCGGCGACGGTCTTGCCATCGTAGAAGTTCTCGTCCCAAGTGATTTCGTTATCCACGATACCCTTCAGGCTGACCTGGTTGTACCAGTGATTTTCGTACAAGAACTGTGTCTGGTTGAGAATGACAGGATTGTTGAACTGCGAGAAATCTGCCTGAGGCTCGAATGGCATAATATCTTCAACGACCAGCTCATTATCCACAATACGGGCATAGAATCCGTACTCGTCGAAACTGAAGCGGAAATGAAAGATGTAACCATCGGCGATCGGTATTGCTGAAGCGCTGTCCAGCCAGTCAAGCTCAAGCACGTTTTCCGACAGGTAGTTGAACTCGCTGTCGAACAGGTGGATGCAACCTCCGTTCACCATCAGCGCCAGGTAGTCGTTGTTCAAGCTGAACAGCTCGGTTCCCTGGTCGATATTCGGCGCGTCGTAGGTGTAGATCAGCTCTGTGTCTCCGGTCTCGAGATCGAGCCGCATGACGTCGTATCCGTCGATATAGAGGAAGGTCCCGGTGTCCCACAGAACGGTGCCGTTACATACCTCGTCTTCGTACGGGAGATCGAAGCTGTTCTCATAGACACCGTCCTCGAAGATAAAGATCGTCGAGAAGGAATTGCTGTAACAGTGAAGCATGGTTTTGGTCTCGTAGTGCTCAAAGAAGAATTCGTTATGGTCGCCTCCGTATCCGGCGGTGTTTTCCATGACAAGGTTGGTTTGCAGAGCGCTGAAGGTCGCGGTCGAATCCATGGTGAACGACTTGACGTAGAGGGAGTCACCTTCGATGTTGAGTTTCCAGAATCGTAAAAAACTTTCATTCAATTTTTCGATAGAATGATAGGTCCATGGAATGGAATGTGTGTTTTGAAAATCGACTTCGTAGCTGACTTGAGCATACAGGAACAGGCTCGACAGGGTGAATAGAAACATCGTGATAATTACAGATTTCCGACACATATTGCCCCCTTTGTTAAGCAATTAATAACTGTCCGGCGCAATGATGTCAAGAAAAAATCACGATTTTTGGGGCGATAGGTGATAAAAGAAAGCAAACACGAAAAAACCCGCCCCACGATAGCGGAACGGGCTTCTATCATATAGCCACTAAAATAATTTCGGCACGCCGAAATTACAACGTTCGAAGTTTTCGTTGTTGGGATTCCAGGTTATCGCTACGCGAAACCTACATTTGACTTCGTCAAAGCCGACTCCAGCACTTCGTGCTTCCTGCAACTTTTCGCATTTTGGATTCCAGGTTATCGCTACGCGAAACCTACATTTGACTTCGTCAAAGCCGAAAATACTATTTTATCAGGATCATCTTCTTGACGCGATCGTAACCGGCGGTCTTGAGCCGGTAGAAATAGACACCGGAAGATGACGGCTTGCTCGAACTGTCCTTTCCGTCCCACTCGATGCGGTGCTCGCCGGAATCGGTCATGCCGGAGACCAGCGTTTTCACCTTCTGACCTTTGATATTGTACACGCTCAGGTTCACGCTGGACTTCTCCGCGAGGCTGAAGGCGATGGTCGTTGTCGGGTTGAACGGGTTGGGGTAGTTGCCCATCAGCTCGGTGGAAAACTCCGGCGCTGCGGGATTCTCGGTTCCGGTGGGGCTGTCGGGGAAGTAGCCGGTACGACGCAGGTTATTGCGGTAGGTGAACCACGGCAGCTTCGAACCCATCTGCATTTTGCAGTCGATGATCACCACGCCGCTGGAATTACCGCAGATGAATTCGAGGTCGTTGTCGCCGTCGAGGTCGATGATGGTTCCGGGGGTGTTGCCGCCCAGTTGGACCGGTACCGGCGAGAATCCTATCGATGTGCCGTCCGGATTGAAGGCGTACAGGTTGCTCAGGCTCGAGAAGGAGATGATCTCGATATCGTCGTCGTTATCGAAGTCGGCAGCGAGCGGCGGATTGAGGAACGTGACGCCGGTATCGACGGGGAAGCCTCCGAGGTTGGCACCGTTTTGTTCGACGGCATAGACGTATCCGTTGTGGGTGTTGAAGGCGAGTTCCAGCACATTATCGTTATCGAGGTCGGCAGCGATCACCGAGTTGGCGACGCGACCAGCGATCTCGAGTTCGAGCAGGATTTCACCGTTTTCCGAGACGCGATAGAGCTTATTGTCCTGCGTTCCGACCACGATGCTGTGATTGGGGAGGACGATCGGTGCGCCGATGATGCCGGAGCCGAGTTCGATCGGGAAATTGCCAAAATTACTGCCATCGCTTTGCAGCACGAAGAGGGTACCGTCGTTGGAGCCGACGATGATCTCGTCCGCCCCGTCGATGTCCATGTCGGCAGCGGCGATTTCGGCAAGGGTCGGTTCGAGTTCGATCGGGAATCCGGGCTTCTCGTTACCGAGGCGGTTGATGGCGTGCAGATAGCCGTCGATGCCCAGGGAGATCACTTCCCATTGGGTGTCTCCGTCGATGTCCGCGACGACGGGCGTCATGAGCTGCTCGGCGACGCCGTCCTTTGCGAAGATTTGGGTGCCGTCGAGGTTGTAAGCGCCGATTTCGCCAAGCCGGCTGGCATACACGATATCGGGAGCGTCGTCTTCGTTCATGTCTTCGAAAGCGGTGCTGCGCCAGAGGCGTTCGTCGTTGAGAATGGGGTAGTCATCGATCATGTTGGTGTTGATGTCCAGCGCGATAATCTCGGCTTCGTCCGATACAGCGATGATTTCCATGATGCCGTCGTCGTTCAGGTCGTAGGGGACGGGTGCCGACTTGAAATCGAATCCGCTCGCCCAGGGCCAGTTGCTCTGGTACATGCTGACCGAGAAGACCCGCTCATAGCTGTTGGTGAAGGTGTATTCGCCGGATGTGGCGTTCACTTCGATGGTGTAATGGATATCCGCGAATCCGCAGTCGTCCGGGACGGAAATCTCGAACGGAACCATGGCGTTGGAGCCGGTCGCTCCCGCAGGAATCGAGCCGTAATCCGACGTACCGTTTTCGATGACGATCGTTTCGTTTTCGAAGCTGATGGTCGCGGTGACGCTCTGCGCGTCCGCCCAACCTTCCTCGTTGACCAGATCGACATAGATATAGATCGTTTCGCCCGGATTGATGAAGCCATCGCCGTCGCCTTCGACTTCCGCGATCGTGGCATCGCCAACCGTGACATACGGGAACAGCCTGGTGGCGTCCTTGATCTCGACGCTCGGGTCGCCCATCACGATCATCTCGTAATAAATCCACAGCATCACGCCGCCTTCAGCAGCCTCGTTGACCAGATCGACCTTGGAGTAGTTGAGGACATCCGCGATCGGTCGGATATCTTCCTCGAAGATGCCCTCGAAGAAGCTGATGTCGTAGTATTCCGAAGCGCCCCATACACTGCCGGGTGCGTACCAGCCGTAGCGGGTGTTGCCGACGTAGGCGAACAGCCCGTGCTCGGCGTTGGTGAGGTTCTCGGCGATACATTCGGCCTGCTGACTGGTTCTTTCGTCGAACGCGGCCGGATAGCAGCCCTGCGAATAGGCGAAGCCGTATTCGGTGTTGTCCAGCGACGCGATATGGCTGTTCGACAATCCCATGTTGTAGCTCTGGTTGGAGTGTCCCATGTGGTTGATCACGCCGACACCTTCGTTGATCATCCGGACAACCGCCTGGGCGTCGAACGTTCCGTCGCGCTCGTACAGCGTTTGGATGAAGAACGCATCCGGCAGGATCGGCGACACCATATCTTTGTAATCGCCGCCCCAGGTCATGGGATTGGTATTCAGATTCTCGCCCAGCATGGTGGCGATGTCGTTGCTGTAGGTTGTCTGATCGGTGTAGTAGTAGGTTTTTTCGAAAATGTTGTTGAACTCGGCTTCTGTTTCCGCGGACATACGCGCCACAGCCACTTCCGGAAGAAGATCGGGATTGTCCGAGAGCTCGCCCCAGACGTCGTTGCCGTTATCGTTCCAGTCACCGTCGAGGTTTCCGAAATACATGTCGGTGGGGATTCTGTTATCGATCGTTCCGCCTACCTGTCCCCGGCATCCGCGTTCCGGGCAGATTTCGTCGTCGCCGCCGAGCAGGACGAATTCCAGAGGCGTTTCGGTCTCGGCGTAGCTTTCGTATGCGTCGATGATGAAGTTGCGCACCTTGTCCGCGTTATCCACGCCCTCGTACTCGGCATAAATGTCGCTGACCAGGAAGAGTCCGGTCGATACGCCGTGGCTTGCTTTCCACGCCATGAATTCGCCGAAATAGGGTTCGCGCTGCGCGTCGGTGATGATCACCATGCTGTACGGACCTTCCGGATCGCGCGGGTTGCGACCGTTGAACGACTTCGTGTAGGAGCTTTTCAGTTGCGGGTTCTTTACGGTGCGGTCGATTGAGGCGAGAACCTTCTCCGATTGCACCAGGAAGCGATTCTGTGCCTGTCGCAGCTCGTTGTCTTCCATCGTGACCACCTCGATATCGGCGTCGGAAGACCATGAAAGCTGCTTTTGGACGGGGTTGTACTGATAGGGGTAGATGTTCAGCAGCAGGATATCGTGTCCGTTCATCCGCTGAACGCCCAGATTCTTGTATGTGTATCCCGGATAATTCGCGTCGGTGTTGTAAACTTCTTCGTTGCGTGACGCGTATTGAGGATTGGCAATCGATATCGGCTGCTGCATCGGCGCGAAATCGACGGTCGCGTTTTCGATTGTCCGGCTGTTTTCCAGTGTGACGTGTACCGACTCGGCTTTGTGTCCGAATGGTAACAGTATGCGAACGGTTTCGTACGGTAATTCGGGGTTTCCCGGCTCCATCATCCGCGCGGTTGCATTCTCGAAATGGGTGCCGCGAAGCGATGGACGGTCAAATTGCAGGTTCAGTTCAACATTGGCAAGCATAAGCACTGGCGCAAGTAATAACGCCAGGACGATGAATCGTCTCATGGGTCCTCCTGTACTCTCTCTCATAGTAGAAATCTATCCAAACTTTCTCTTTTCATTATAGTATAAGGCAATTATCGTTCCTGAAAAGCAACCGAGCCATATATCGCGGAAACCGGCAAGCAAAAAAAGTCATTATTAAAAAGAAAAAACATCTTCGTCAGTCATGAACGCGAAAGAGTAACTTCTCTATTGGTCCGCCAAGCTCCAGCTTGGCATTCAAACCTGTAGATGGTACAGTGCAGAGAAATGCCAAGCTGGAGCTTGGCGGACCGAAGAGAAGGGCAGACACAGAGGTCTGCCCTAATATTGATCCACTAACATAATCCCGATAAATCGGGATTACAACGTTCATGGGTATCGTTTTCGCTACGCGAAAGCCGAACTTCCGCTAACATAATTTCGGCAAGCCGAAATTACAACGTTCATGGGTATCGTTTCCGCTGCGCGAAAGCCGAACCTATTTCATCAAGAGCATCTTCTCGATGCCCATGACCTTGCCGTCAACAATCATCCGGTAGAAATAGACGCCGGACGAGACCGCTTTCCCACGCTCGTCATTTCCGCGCCAGATAGCCGAATGTTCACCGGCTTCGTATCGTTCGTTCAGCAGCGTCGTGACCTTCTGCCCCCGGACATTGAACACGGTCAGTTCCACGCGGCCGGGTTGCTTGATCGAGAATCCGATGGTCGTTTCAGGATTGAACGGATTCGGGTAGTTGTGCATCAGGCGGGTGATGCGTGGCGCGTTGCCGCCGGTTTCATCGCCGGCATCCATGGGGGGATCGATCGCGCCATCGGTCCACGTGAGATACGTCAGCTCGCCATTGCGTCCATTGCCCGTCTGGTCGTAGATCATATCGCCGATCGCTTCGTTCATGTTCCAGTAGGCATCGAGTCCGACTTCGTCTCCTTCGAGACCGGTCTCCATGTTCTGCTGAATCTCAGTAGCGGAGCGTACATCGGTCCACACACGCACCTCATCGATGTAGCCCGAGAAGCACGGGACGAGTTCCTGTAAGCCTGGATGCACGTGCGGGTAGCCGATCGAGAAGTTATTTTCGCTCGTGCCGATAAGCGCTCCGTCGGTCTGTCCTTCCTGGTTCAGCGACTGCTGAGTGCCGTTGATATAGACCTTCATCTCGCTTTCGCCGTCGTAGGTTATGGCGATGTGCGTCCATTCGTCGAGCGTAATCGATTCGGATTCGGTGATGGTTAGGCAAGAGCCGCCCGTGTGTTCTGACGCTATCGCGAGGCAATGCTCGTAGAGTCCTTGGTAACTATCAAGCGGCCAGATCGCGATGGCTCCGTTGTCGATAATGATGAACGATATTCCTTCTTCCGCGATGTTTTCAATTCCATATTCCAATGGTTTGATCCATGCCTCCAGAGTGAAATCGTCCTCGAGTTGCGGCGCGACGCTGGATGGGATCAGAGCGTTTCCTTTCTGGCTTGTGGCATGAGTGAAATCGATAGCCGTATCGCCGTTGAAGAGGTAGAGGAAGTTGGGTGCGACAAGTGTGCTGGTCAGGGTTCCGTCCGATACGGTGAGGGTCGCCGACTGGTATCCTGGCTCGGCGAAGTAGTAGCTGGGATTCTGAACGGTCCCGTCGGTGGTACCGTCGTTGCCGAAGTCCCACGCCCAGCTTGTGATGTCGGACGAGGATACTGAGGCATCGAGGACGGAGAGCGTAATCGGTGCGTGCGGTGCATAATCGTCGGGAAAATCGATTGTGAACGCCGCCTGAAGGATTGGGTATTCGAAAAATTCCAGCAATCTCGCCAGCAGGACTTCGCGGCGGTTGAAGTTGCTGTCGCCGTACAGCCCGATGAGCGAGTAGGACGTGCAAAAGGTCTTTTGCCCGTTATCGCCTTCGCCCTGTACAGCTATATCGCCGTAATCGATAGCGCTGAACGCGACTTGCCCATTGTCGGTAGCCGCATAGCGATCCATGAAATACCGCGGGTACTGCGTCGTTCGATCAAAGAAGATATTCTCGCCTACGGTACCGCTTTGCCCGATGAGTCCCTTGAAATTATCCCTGTCGTCACCGCTATCGACAATTGACATTCCCAAGAGGTCGAGCAGTTCCGTGTTGTCGCCCTGATAGTAGCCTAACGCGCTGCCGCCTTCGAGGTAGAGGTAACCGCCGTTTTCGAGGTAGTCGATGATCGTACGTGCTTCAACGCTGGTCAGCGGATAGTCCTTACCTCCCATATTGCCCCAGTTGCCGAAGCACAGGAATGCCGCATCGAATCCGACCAGCGACGCGGGGAATTCGGTGGTATAGGTGGAAGCGATGTCATGTTCCTGAAGGTAATCGTCTATAAATTCACCGCTGAAGTGCGTGGAGTCGGCTCCGTTGGTGCCTCCGTCCCATACAAGAACGCCACTGGGAGCGATGAAGATTTCCTGTGTGAACATCTGTCCGAACGTGATATCGATATCGGCGGAGACCTGTACCGTCATGACGAAGGAATGCGATTCCGCGTTATTCGCCACGTGAAAGGTAAAGATATCCTCGAGTACGATGTAGTCGTCATCGGCGGGGACCGTCACCGTAGCCGAATTGTCCGTGATCGCGATTTCCGTATCGGTCACGCTCAGCGTCAGGGTGACGTTGTTCGAATCGACCAAGTGGGCGTAGTTACGCAGGATCAAGCCGATGGATGCCATATCGCCGGGTTCGAGCATGTTGTTGTTGTCGTCGTCGTTAACAGGCAGCCACCCGACGAGCGACAGCCGCAGTTCCTGCGGGACCGTGACGTTTGTCTCGGTGAGTGCGCGATAGGCGTTGATGCGACCACAACCGAGCTGGTTTTCGTAGCCCGAATTCAGTTGATCGATATCATCCGCTGTGCCGAGTACCTGCCGGATAAGCTGGTCGTTCGTCCAGTCGGAATAGTATGATTTGAGGAGCGCCAGGAGCCCCGCCACGATTGGGCTGGAGAAGGACGTGCCCGAACCGTAAGTATAGTTTGCGACCGGAATGGTGCTCAAGACCCGATTCGCCAGGTACGTGCCGCCGGGGGCGCTTACGTCGATGCCGATGCCGTAGTTCGAGTAGTTGGTGATGGCATCGTTGCGATCGACTGCGCCGACACTGATCACGCCGGGGTAGCTGGCGGGGAAGATATACGGGCTGTTCGATGCCGCGTTTCCGGCTGCCGACACGATGATGCAGCCAAGCCCTCTTGCGTAGTCGAGCGCTTCCTGGTGGGCATTGGAATAGCCGTCGCCACCCCAACTGCAATTGATGATGTCGCAGCCCATTTCCGCCAGATAAATGATGCCGTCGTAAGCGTCGTAGATGACGCCTGGCGGCCAGATATTGTAGTTCATGCCGTGCTTGGTAGGAAGGTATTTCACGTTCCAGGCTATGCTGGAAATTCCGAGGTTATTGTCTGTGTTTCCCGCCGCCATGCCGGTGACGAATGTGCCGTGGAAATTGGTGATGGAGGCGTTGGGATCGTTTTCCGGAGTTCCGTCGTCGGTGTGAAAATTCCAGCCGACGAAGTCGTCGGTAAATCCGTTGTCATCGTCATCCACATCGTTGACATCTCCGGGATCGAAAACCCAGTTTCCATCCACGAGCTCGATGACGTGCCCGTCGTTATCGGCATCCTCGCCGAGGTTTTGATAGAGGTTGTCGATCAGGTCGGGATGGTACCACTCGACGGCACTGTCGCAGATACCGATAACCACCTCCGCGCCGTCCTCGCCGTGATGAACGTCCCACGCATCCGGGGCGACGACCTGCGTCAGGTGGTGCATGTCGGAATAGTATTCGTCGTTGGGCGTGTCGAACTCGTACATGATGGGGATCGGTTCGGCGTACTCGATGTCGGGGTCGTCGTTGAACGCCTCGGCGACGGTGTGGACGTCGATGTTTTCGGGGAAGGTGAGTTTGTAAATCCGGGAGAGATCGGGCAGGTCGGAGCGCTTGTCCAGGATTGCCTGGTTGTAGGTGAATCGCTTTTCCAGCTTTGAGATTTCGAATTGGCTACCAAGCTTGTTCAGGCTGGATGTTCCAAACGAAACAGAGCCTTCCTGTCGATTGATGGGGACGGTTTCCTCGCTAACTTTGATCGTGATAACACCGCGATGATACTTCGGTGAATCGAGCCCAAAGCAAGCGGTAGAAACAGCGAATAAAAGCAGTAGCAAGATCATGGTTTTCAGGTGTGTGTTCGTATTCGGTCGCATGTTTCCTCCATGTATTTTCTTGACAACCCATTTTACATCCGACCACAGTAATGCATCGTATGTTCCAGTTTTGAACAAATAATGGAATGCTCGTTCGCTATTGCAGAATAAAAAAACCTCTATCCGAATCGAATAGAGGGGCTGGAAAATATCTCGATTATTTCATCATCAGTGCTTTCGACGTGAATGTATCCTGTCCCGACCTCATGCGGATCAGATATACGCCGCTTCCGCAGGATTTTCCCGTCTCGTCGCGCCCGTTCCAGACAATCGAATGCGAGCCGGCCTCCATCTGGCGGTCGAGCAGCTTCCTGACCCGTTGTCCCTTGAGGTTATATACGGTAATAGTCACCTCGGAATCCCGCGAGATATCGAACGCGATATTCGTTTCGGGATTGAACGGATTCGGGTAGCAGGCGAGTTCGGCGGTCGGCGGTCGCAGGGTTGGCTCCTCGACGGCCAGTACGGTCGAATCGCCGTAGAAGGTTCCGTCGATCTCGCATGCGATGAGCTGACTCCAGCCGTCTTCGATCATTTGATCCACCGGGCCATAGCCTTTGACCCAGGTTTGATCGACAAGGTACTCGTTGAAGACGAAGTATTTGCCCTGAAAGATGTTGCCGCCGAATAGCGCGTATTCTTCCCAATGATCCAATCTCTGCGTGATGGGTTCAAGCGATCCGAATGGGCTAAAATACACGTTGCAGGTTTCATTGTTTTCGTTCAAGTCCCATCTGAAGAAGAGCAGTTCGTCGGTTTCGGGATTGTTGTCGAAATCGCCGGTGTCGAGGATGAAGATGGAGTCGCCCCGATTGATCTGCCACGTCGGGCAATTCGTCGAGCCGCCCCCGATACCCTCCACGGCGTAATAGGTCTCGCCGTTCACGACGGTATCCGCGACCACCTCGCGGCTGATCGTTACCCATGGTTCCTGGTTCGGATTCCACAGTGTCTGATGGTAAAACCACCATTTGTCACCCACATGCAGCGGATTGATGCACGTGCTGTCGGGCCGGTCGATCGTTTCGCAGTTACATCCGGAAGTGTTCATGGAAGTGGGATAAGCCGCAATCAGTATCGTGATATTGAATATGATCATCAGAAAAAGAGTCAGTCTCATAATGCACCTCCTTGCTGTCAGAACTCGACCCCCATAGCGTAGAGATGTCAAGAAAAATAATGAAAGGTGCCGTGCGGAACCGTGCGGTCGTGTGGATACACGAATTTTCGCGGTGGGGATATTTTCCCCACATTTTCCTTTACAGGAATTGAACCTGTCGTAAGATAACGTGGGAGTTATTTATGAAATCAGTCGGCGAACTGGATCGCTTTATCATCGAGCTGGCGGGAAGAGGGCTTTCGAGGGCACGATTCCTGAAGGAGCTTTGCGAGAAAATCGCGGCGCTCACCGGTAGCAGCAAAGTGGAGTTCCGCATGGCGGACGTGCGCTTCATGTACCGGTACGAATACGACGCGGGGAATGATTCATCGCGGTTTCGTCGGGTGCAGTACGCGCAGGACGAATCCGGCGATCTCATTCCGGTCTTGAAGGTCAAAGGCTCGATCGAGGCGCATTGCGCAAAGCTTTACGAAAAGAAATTCCAGCGTGAATTGAAGTACTACTACCAGCGAAAAAGCCTGATTGTCGAAGAGAACGAATCAAAGAAGGGCAAGTGGCGGTCGCTGGCGATCCTGAGCTTTATCACCAGCGAGGACGTGAAGGGGCTGATCATCCTTTCTTCCGGCAGGAGCATGAACTTCCGGTCGGACGATGCACCGATGCTGGAGAATCTCGCGCAGACTGTGAGCATCGCCGTGGCGTTTCGGAGATCGCAGTTCGCGCTGAACGAGCGGGTAAAAGAGCTGACCTGCCTGCACGAGATCAGCGAACTGATGAACGACCACCGGATGAGCGAGTCGCAGAAGTTCCAGCGCATCGTCGATATGATCCCGCCGGCGTTCCAGTATCCGCGGTTGACGGCGGCACGCATGGAGGTCGAGGGAACTACCTATCAAAGCGGTACAATCGACACGCAGGGCAGAATCGAGCTACAGAGTCTGCTGGTGGTCGATGAGATATCCATCGGCGAGTTAAAGGTTTTTCTGCGGGAGGGATCGGCGAGCGAGCACGTCGGCTTCCTGCCCGAGGAGACGAGACTTCTCAACTCGATCAGTCACGCCGTGGCTACTATGATCTCCCAGACTCGATTCAACCAGGAGCGTATCGCGCTCGAAGAACAGCTCCATCACGCCGATCGACTGGCGACCATCGGACAGCTTGCAGCCGGCGTGGCGCACGAACTGAACGAACCGCTCTCCAATATTCTCGGATTCGCCCAGCTTGCGGAGAAATCCCTGGACGATCCCGACACTGCCCGTGGCGACATCCAGAAGATTGTACGGGCGTCGCTCCACTCGCGCGAGATCGTGCGGAAGCTCCTTCTCTTCGCGCGCCAGATGCCCGCGCAAAAGGTGGAACTCGATCTGAACGAAATTTTGAGGGAAAACCTGACGCTACTCGACAACCGCATCCGGCACGACCGGATCGAACTCGCTCTTCGCTTGCAGGAATCTCTGCCGCACATCACGGCGGATCGGGCCCAGATTGGGCAAATCGTCATCAACCTCGCCGTGAACGCGCTGCAAGCCATGCCCGAGGGCGGTGTCCTTCGCATCGAAACTTCAGGCGACAAGACGCACGTGGTCTTGCGCGTGTCCGACACTGGAACCGGCATCGCGAAAGGCATCCGGCAGAAAATCTTTATGCCGTTCTTCACCACGAAGGATGTGGGGGAGGGAACCGGCCTGGGGCTCTCGGTCGTACACGGCATCGTGAGCGGTCACGGCGGTGCTATCTCTCTCGAATCGGAGGTGGGAAAAGGCACGACCTTTGTGATCGATTTCCCGATTGGACAGAAGGAGGTTGTTCGTGAATCCTGAGCGAATTCTGGTCGTCGATGATCAGCCCGATACCCGAGAAATGCTCTTCCGCTATCTGAAGGCCGAGTACAGCCTGGTCATGACGGCTTCGTGCATGGATGAGGCGATTCGTATGCTGGCGGATCAGCCCTTCGATATCGTCATCACCGACTACAAGATGCCCCAGGGCTCCGGCATGGAGTTGGTTCGGCACGTTCGCGGCAATTACAGCGACATCGGTTTGATGATGATCACCGGCTACGCGACCGTCGAGGGTGCCGTGCAGGCGATGAAGCGCGGCGTTGAGGAATATCTCCCCAAGCCGTTCACCGAAGAAGAGCTTCTCATGAGCCTGAAGAGCCTCGCGTTGAAGGTTCGCATGCGCAAAGGCAGTTCCATTACCGGAGCGCCGCAGGGCCCGTCCGGCATAATCGGCAATTCCAAGGTCATGAAGAAGGTCTATCGCATGATCGAGAAGGCTTCCAGAAGTCGGGCGACGGTATTGATTACCGGCGAGAGCGGTACGGGAAAGGAGCTTGTGGCGCGTGCGATTCATTATGGCAGCAAGCACCACTCCACGCCTTTCGTGCCGGTCAATTGCTCGGCGATCCCGGAAGAGCTGATGGAGAGCGAGCTTTTCGGCTACGTGAAAGGCGCGTTCACGGGCGCGGACACCTCCAGAGCCGGTTTCTTCCAGACAGCCGACGGCGGTTCCATCTTCCTCGACGAGATCAGCGAGATGAGCCTCGCCATGCAGACGAAGCTGCTCCGGGTGATCCAGGAGCGTGAGGTGTATCTGATCGGCTCCCGAAAGCCCGTTCCCGTCGATATACGCGTCATCGCGGCGACCAACAAGGAGCTCCGGCAGTTGGCGGAGAAGGGTGGATTTCGCGAAGACCTCTTCTACAGGCTGAACGTGCTGAATATCGAGCTGCCGCCTTTGCGCGACCGGGACGGCGATATGGAGCTTCTGATCCGCAGCTTTGCCAAAAAATTTTCGATGGACATGGGCTGCGATTCACCGGACTTTCCGTCCGATACGATGGAGCTGCTGGAAGGCTATGCCTGGCCCGGCAACGTGCGAGAACTGGAAAACATGATCCAGCGCTTGATCGTCATGTGCAGCAGCGATTCGGTGAAGCCTGCGGACCTTCCGGAGTACATCCGCAAGCAGAAAGCACCGATGAAGTGGTCGCCCGACCGCACGCTCATCGAGGTTGAGAGAGCCTATGTCCATCAAGTGCTGCAAGCTTGCGGCGGCAACAAATCGGCGGCGGCACGAATCCTCGGTATCGATCGTAAGACCCTGCGCAGCAAGATGTAAGATGGAGCGCAGGCATCTGTAGGTTTTGAGGTGCGAAAAACCTGAACCTGCATCTCTTTCTGGGCACGCATCTCTTTATTCGTATGAAAACCAAACAATCGGAAGAGTTGCTTCGCAACACATTCAGATGTTTGGTTTTCGGTGGTGAACAACTCCCCACTGGGGAAATTCTCCCCAATAATTTCATGATTATCGATGTCGGACAAAACCTTGTAAAGGATGTCATATCTGCAATTATAACAGCATGATAGGTTATCGCGTAAATACTCTGCAACGTCATTGGCACAGCGAATGCAAATATTCATGGCGAATGTGAAAACACAACACAATAATGTGGAGGAAAAATGGACTTGAAGACCTACAACCCATTCAGAATGGCGCAAGAGCAGTTTGATCGGATCGCGGATGAACTCGATCTGGATCAGGGCACGAGGGACATGCTGCGCAATCCGATGCGCGAGTATCACGTGAATATTCCTGTAAAGATGGACGACGGCAGTACGAAGGTGTTCCGTGGTTTCCGCGTGCAGCATAACGATTCCCGTGGGCCGGGCAAGGGCGGCATCCGGTTCCATCCGCAGGAGACGATCGACACCGTTCGCGCGCTCTCGATGTGGATGACCTGGAAATGCGCCGTGGTCGATATCCCGCTTGGCGGCAGCAAGGGCGGCGTGATCTGCGATCCGCACAACCTGAGCCAGCGCGAGCAGGAACAGATTTGCCGCGGTTGGGTACGCCAGTTGTCCCACGATATTGGACCGCTCCGCGACGTGCCTGCGCCGGACGTGATGACCAACGCGCAGCACATGCTGTGGATGCTGGATGAGTATGAAACCATCCATGGGGCGAAATTCCCCGGTCTGATCACAGGCAAGCCCGTAGGAATGGGCGGATCGCTGGGTAGGACTGAAGCGACCGGTTACGGCGTGATCTTCACCCTGCGTGAGGCGCTTCGTGAATTGGGTATCGATCCCGCCACGACAACGGCTGCGGTTCAGGGCTTCGGAAACGTGGCGCAGTACGCGATCGACCTGTACCACCAACTCGGCGGCAAGGTGATCTGTGTATCGTGCTGGGATCAGCAGGAGCAGAAATCCTTCACCTATCGAAAGATGAGCGGCGTCAATCTGGGCGAACTGCAAAGTATCACCGATCGCTTCGGCGGCATCGACCGCAAGAAGGCGACCGCGCTCGGCTATGAAGTGCTGGATGGCGGTCAGTGGATCGAGCAGGATGTCGATATTCTGCTTCCCTGCGCACTCGAAAACCAGATCAACGCGGATACCGTCAAGATGATCAGCGAAAAAGTGAAAGTGATCGCCGAGGGCGCCAACGGACCGACCAGTCCCGAAGCGGACGCGGTTTTGAAGGAACGTGGCATCTTCTTGATCCCGGACTTCCTTGCCAACGCAGGCGGCGTGACGTGCAGCTACTTCGAGCAGGTTCAGTGCAACATGAACTACTACTGGGAGAAGGACGAGGTGCTGAGCAAACTCGACACCAAGATGACCTCCGCCTTCCTCGACGTCTCGGCTCTTGCACGCAAGAAGAATCTCTATATGCGCGACGCAGCGTACATCATCTCGATCAGCAGAGTCGCCCAGGCCTGCAAAGATCGCGGCTGGATTTAATTCGACAACATAGATTCACCTGAAGAAACAAATAACACCTCTGCATGAGCGGTACGCGGGACGGCAACACCCGCGTACCGCGAATCAGAACCGATCCCAGAGGACGACCATGGACAACGTTTACGAACGAAATACCGACTCTCAGAGTAGCTTCAGCTTCATCGGCAATGGGAAGCTCGGCGGCAAGGCGCAAGGTCTGGTCGATATTCAGAACACGCTCGAAGGACGATTCGACGAGTCGGAGATTTCTGTGTCGATCCCGCGCATGACCGTGATCCGAACCGATATTTTCGATCAATTCATGCAGCGAAACGACCTCTGGGAAGTCGCGCTCGAACTCGACGACGACGATCAGATTGCGCACATGTTTCAGAAGGCGGCGCTTCCGGCGACCATCGTCGGCGATCTGAGGCACATCATCCAGACGAATCAACTACCACTGGCGGTGCGCTCATCGAGCCTTCTCGAAGACTCCTGCAAGGAGCCTTTCGCGGGCGTCTATGCCACCAAGATGATCCCCAACAACCAGTTCAACATGGAGCTGCGCTTCCAGAAGCTGGTGGAGGCGATCAAGTTCGTGTGGTCGTCGATGTTCTTCCAGGAGTCGCGCGGGTATTTCGATGCGACGGGAAAAGACATTCGAGATGAAAAGATGGCGGTGATCATTCAGGAGGTGATCGGAAACCGTTACGAAGAAAGATATTATCCCGTGCTGTCGGGCGTGGCGCGTTCATTCAATTTTTACCCGACCGGCAACGCCAATCCGGAAGACGGCGTGGTCAATCTGGCGCTCGGTCTGGGCAAGACGATCGTGGATGGTGGCGTGTCATGGTACTATTCCCCTCGATATCCGGCTGCGCCACCTCCTTTCAATGGACTCAAGGACCTCCTGAACCTGACGCAGACGCAGTTTTATGCGATCAACATGGGCAACATACCCGAGTTCAATCCCATCCGCGAGGCGGAGTTTTTGATGAAGGGCACATTGAAAGAGAGCGAAGAGGACGGCACGCTAAGGCATCTGTGTTCGTCGTGGGACTACGAGAACGACCGCATCGTCACCGGACTCTACGGCAAGGGCGCGCGCGTGCTGAATTTCTCTCCAATCCTTCAGGCGCGCATGATACCGCTGAACGACACCCTGCTGAAGCTGCTGAAGCTCTGCGAAGAGCGATATAAAACGCATGTCGAAATCGAGTTTGCCATGATGTTTGACCGCGAGAAGAAGCGAAACCCTCATCTCGGCTTCCTGCAAGTGCGGCCGATGAACGTTTCCGGTGAATTCGTCGAACTCGACGAAACGGTACCGAAAGACGATCTCCTGCTCGATTTGTGCGACTCGATGGGTAACGGCGTGCGTGATGACATCCGCGACATCGTCTATCTCAAGCCCGATGTTTTCGATCCGTCGAAGACGAGACGGATGGCGGAGGAGATCGAGCAGATCAACAGGAAGATGGTCGAAAAGAAGAAGCCGTACCTGCTAATCGGTTTCGGCCGATGGGGGTCTTCGGATTCGTGGCTGGGCATTCCGGTTAGCTGGAGACAGATATCAGGTGCCCGGGTCGTGGTGGAATCCACGCTGCCGAACATGCGCCCGGAGCTGAGCCAGGGCTCTCATTTCTTCCACAACATGATTGCCTTTGATGTGATGTATTTCACGGTTCGGGATTCCGAGCGAAAAAGGATTGACTGGCAGTGGATCGAAGCGCAAAAATCAACCGAAGAGACAACCTACTGCAAACACGTCGATCTGGGCGAACCGCTGCGTGTATTTACAGACGGCAGAATGAAAAAGGGGATGATCGTAAAATGGTGAATTTCGACGAAAACCTGCAACACCTGATGGATAACCTTAACGAGCGGGCGAAGGAGCTTAACTGCCTCTATCGCGTCGATGAAATCCTGCGCGAACCGCGGAATACACCCGACAACCTGATGGCCCGGTTGATTGAATTAATCCCCGCCGGCTGGCAGTTCTGCGAACTCTGCTCCGCCCGGATCGAGCTGAACGACGAGGTTAGCCAGTCGGAAGATTATCAGGAGACGCCCTGGTTCCAGCAGAAAGACATCGTGGTGAACAACCGGAACGCCGGATCGATCCGTGTGACCTATTCTGCGGAAAAACCTTTCCTGGTCGAAGAGGACAAGCTCTTGCAGGCGATCGCGGACAAGATCGGCCATTACCTCGAACGATGCGAACTGCGGCAGGCGGCGACGCAGTGGCAGCAGCTCAAATCCTCGCTTGAAGTATCGACGACGCGCTCCGACTGGAAGGTGATCGTGGATATGCTGTACAGCACCGATATCGAAGCCTATCTGCGCACCGCTCGCAAGATGATGAACTACCTCTACTGGATCGGCAACGACGAGGCGGTGCGGCAGATCGAGGCGATCAATTTCGACAAACTCGGTGACCGGATCGACGAAGAACTTTTCGCCAACAAACCGACCAGTCGCACCGACAAGAACAGCCTGCTCGAAGGATTCCGGAGGGTCTTCGAAATCGCCGGTACGGTTCTTTCGAGCGAGGAAATTCTGACCAACCTGCACAAGTGGATGCAGGAAGACCGCATCAGCTTTCTGGTCGTGGCGCTGGAGGATCTGGCGACATCCCTCTCGGATATCCAGAACGCGCTGGCTCGATTCCACACGCTGGGTCTGAACAAGATCGAACTCACCGAATACACGCGCAAGAATATCAACGTCCTTCTGATCCTGCGTTTTTTCACCGACCAGCTCGAATTCATCAACATCGCCAAAAATTTTATCTACCTCGAATCGTTCCAGAGTCTGATCCAGCACATGATTTTCCCCAACAACAGTCACGGCAAGCTCGGCGGCAAGAGCGCCGGCATATTTTTGGCCAAAAACATCCTCAATACCGAGATATCAAGCCGGATGCACGGGATCGACATAAAATACCCCAAGACGTGGTACATCACCTCGGACACGATGCATCGGTTCCTCTACTACAACAACCTCAAAGAGATCATCGAGCAGAAGTACAAGGACATCGAACAGATTCGCGAAGAATATGCCAACATCATCCAGATGTTCAAGAACAGCCAGTTTCCGCCCGAGATCATCAAAGAGCTGTCAAGGGCGCTGGACGACTTCGGGGACAGCCCGATCATCGTACGTAGCTCGTCGCTACTTGAGGACCGGGTCGGCGCGGCCTTCTCCGGTAAGTACAAGAGCCTGTTTCTCGCCAACCAGGGAAGCAAGACCCACCGACTCAACGCGCTGATGGACGCCATTTCGGAGGTCTATGCATCGACATTCGGCCCCGATCCGATCGTCTATCGAAAGGAGCGCGGGCTTCTGGACTTCCACGAGGAGATGGCGATCATCATCCAGGAGGTGGTCGGAGCCCGGGCGGGTAAATACTTCTTCCCGGCGTTCGCGGGTGTCGCGTTCAGCAACAATGAATTCCGCTGGTCACCGAGGATCAAGCGCGAGGACGGTCTGATCCGGCTCGTTCCGGGACTGGGCACGCGCGCGGTCGATCGACTGAGCAACGATTACCCGATCCTGGTCGCGCCCGGATGCCCGGATCTCCATGTGAACGCCACCAACGAGGAAATTTTACGCTATTCCCCCAAGATGATCGACCTGATCAACCTCGAGGAGAACACCTTCGAAACCCTGCCTGTGGAAGAGGTTATGCGAGCTTGCGGCGAAGACTACCCGATGGTCGAGCAGATCGTGTCGGTCTATCATGGTAGCGCGATCACTTCGCGGAACCGGTTCAACATCAACTTCGCTGAAGACGATATCGTGGTAACGTTCCACGGTCTCGCCAATCACCGCTCGCGGGATTACATGCGGCTACTCAAGGATGCACTGGCGATCCTGAAAGACAAGATGGGCGTGCCGGTCGATATCGAATTCGCCTGTGACGGCAACGCGCTTTACCTCTTGCAATGCCGTTCGCAGAGCGCTGACCATCGTTCCGCGCCGGCCGCAATTCCAAAGGATATACCGGAGCAGGAAATCCTGTTCACCGCCAACCGCTACATCTCCAACGGCTCGATCCCCGAGATCACGCACCTGGTCTATGTCGATCCGCAGAAGTACAGCGAAATCCAGTCGCTGGACGAGCTGAAGGCGATCGGCAAGGCGGTCGGCAAGCTGAACGCGATCCTGCCCAAACGTAAATTCATCCTGATGGGACCCGGAAGGTGGGGGAGTCGCGGCGATATCAAGCTCGGCGTGAATGTCACCTACGCTGATATCAGCAATTCGGCGGTACTGATCGAGATCGCCCGTAAGAAGGGACAATACACGCCCGATCTCTCCTTCGGAACGCACTTTTTCCAGGATCTGGTCGAGTCGTCCATCCGCTACATACCGCTCTATCCCGATGAAGCCGACAACATGTTCAACGAGCGATTCCTACAGAGCGCGAACAACATTTTAGGGAAAATCCTGCCCGAGCACGAAGAGCTGACGGATACTTTGAAGGTGATCGATGTCCCCGCTTCCACCAGCGGCAAGAATTTGCGCATCCTGATGAACGCCGACCTCGACGAAGCGTTGGCGTATTTTTCGTCGGAGCATCCCAGGGTAGCAACCCTTTCACCGGAACCGGACATCGCGCCGGTGCCGCAGGATAACCACTGGTTGTGGCGGTATCGCATGGCGGAGAAGATCGCGCGCCTGATCGACGTGCAGCGCTTCGGCGTGAAGAATTTCTACATTTTCGGCAGCGTGAAGAACGCCACCGCCGGACCGGCAAGCGATATCGACCTGCTGATCCACGTCGAAGACGATTCCGAGAGGCAACGGATGCTCGATACATGGCTGGAAGGATGGTCGAAGTGCCTGGCGGAGATGAATTACCTTCGAACCGGCTATCATACCGAAGGTCTGCTGGATGTGCACCTGATCACGGATGAGGATATCAAGAACCGCTCAAGCTTCGCGGCTCGCATCGACGCCATCACCGACGCCGCGCGACCGCTCTCGCTGACAGAAAAATGACACCCGAGGAAACCAAGGATAAGAAGCCTGAAGAACGCGTGTTCAAGGGATTGTGCATCAATTGCGATCTGCGATTTACCTGCACGCTCCCCAAACCCGAAACCGGTGTCTGGTACTGCGAGGAATATCGCTAAATCAGCTATCCAGCAGTTCCCTGACCTTTTTCAGCAGCGCTCTGCGGCTGAATGGCTTGGAGAGGAGTTGCAGCTTTTCCTCCTGCAGGAAACGATTGCTGAGGGCGTTGTAGCTGTATCCGCTCACAAAGAGGAACTTGGCGTTAGGGTCTATATCGTGAATCTTGTCTCTTACGATGCGCCCGCTGAAGCGGGGCAGGATGACATCGAGCACCGCCAGATCGATAACATCCTTGTGCTCTTTGAATACCTCTACGGCTTTTTCTCCATCCGAGGCTTGCAAGACGGTATATCCCGCCTTTTCGAGGATGAGAGATGAGAGGTCGATAAGCATTTGATCGTCCTCGACCAGAAGGATGGTCTCATTACCGCCGGGAACCTTCTCGTCGCTTTCGAGGACATCGTTGATTTTACCCTCTTCGGCACGTGGGAGATAGATTTTAAAAGTCGTACCCTGACCCGGTTCGCTATAGACGTAGATCATGCCGTTGTGCTGCTTGACGATCCCGTAAACAGTCGCCAGCCCCAGCCCGGTACCCTTTCCGACATCCTTCGTCGTGAAGAACGGCTCGAATATCTGGTCGCGAGTCTCCTTGTCCATTCCGATACCGCTGTCGCTGATGGTGAGGACGACGTATTCACCGATTTTCGCCCATGGGTAGATTCGTTTGTAGTCTTCGGTGACCGTGAAGTTCCTGGTTTCGATGACCAGCCTTCCGCCATCGGGCATCGCATCCCGGGCGTTGATGCACAGGTTGATGATCACCTGGTCGATCTGCGCGGGATCGGCATAGATCATTCCGTTTTTTTCACCCAAGAACATCTCGACATCGATATCGGCGCCAATCAGGCGTTTGAGTATCTTGAACAACTCGCTGATCATGTTGTTGAGGTTGATGTATGTGGGCTGAATGACCTGCTTCCGGCTGAAGGTAAGCAGTTGCCTGGTCATGCCGGCGGCTTTCCGGGCGGCCTCGTTGATTTGTCCGAGGCTTTCGTGGAGGTCTCTGATATCTCCCGGGACTTCGCACTCGTTCAGGAGGCTCATTTCGGTATATCCGAGGATGATTTGCAGCAGGTTGTTGAAGTCGTGTGCGATTCCTCCGGCGAGTTGCCCGATTGCCTCCATTTTCATCGCTTGATTGAGTTGTTTCTCGAGCTGCTTTTTCTCGGTCTGGTCGATGCATGCGCCGACCCAGCGATACGGATTGTCATCTTCATCGAGCTGAGGAACGCCAAGGTCGTCCCATTCACGCCAGGAGCCATTTTTTGTACGAATCCGGTAGCTCTCTTTGATGGGGGATGTTTGTTTCCGGTGTGTCTCGACAGAGTTTTTCAGCCTTTGCTGATCCTCGGGATGTATATGCTCGATCCAGGTTCGCAGGTCGTGCTTGAATTCGCCCGGTTCGTATCCGAGGACTTTGTCGATGTCGCCGAACCAGCTCAGCGTATCCTTTTCGATGTCCCATTCGTAAATGAGGTTCGTAATCGTACTGGCGGCCAGTCGGAAGCGCTGCTCGCTCTGATGCAGGTTGAGATTGGCTGTCTCGATTTCCGTTATATCGCGCGTAATTCCCTGTATCTCCGTGATGCTGCCGTCGGCCCCGTACAGCGGAACAATTCGAGATTCGAGCCAAAACGGTTTTCCATTCACATCGTTCATGGAGAACTGGAATCGCTGAGCATCGCCGGAAGCCGGCTTCGATCTGGCTAAATCCGCGATTGCCTGAATCATCGGCTGATGATCGAACAACTCGTGGATGTGTCGTCCGAGATAATCGCCGTAATTGAGTTTCAGCATCTTGCCCAGCGATGGGCTGATATAGCTGAAGTTCCCTTTCGGTGTAACCCGCCATACGATGTCCTGTAGATGCTCGATCAATTCCCGGAAGCGCGATTCGCTCTTGCGCAGCTCATTCTCGGTCAGTTTGCGGTTGTGGATTTCGATCTGGAGTTCTTTGACCTTCTTCTCCAGCTTATCCGAAAGCACTCGGGTATATTGCCTGTCCAACTCGTCGTCCGATTCGGATATCTCTTTGGTTGATAAAACCTTTCCTTCGTCAAGATCGCGCGTGTAGCTGTTGATGATCTCGATAAGGCGTTCGGGCTCCTGGGGTTTGACGACAAAGCGGTCGGCTCCGAGGCTCAGCGCGAAGGCTTCGTCTTTGGGCTCGGTATATGTGGCGGTGTAAAATATAAATGGGATTGGGTTGAGGGTGACATCCCGCTTCCATCTGCGGCACAGCTCGAATCCGTCCATCTCCGGCATCAGAATATCGGAGATGATGAGGTCAGGCTTGTCTTTCTTTGCCAGATCGAGCGCCTGCTTCCCGTTTTCAGCGGACAGGACGATGTGCCCGTAGCCCTGGAGAAGCATTTGAAGCAGGTAGCGATTTTCCTGAATGTCATCGACAATTAGTAGTTTACTCATGGTCTGTTCCTTTCATGTCGGCAGGTAGAAACCGATTTACTTCATCAATGAAGGTCTCCGGATTGATCGGCTTTTCGATGTAGCCGGTGCATCCAGCCTCCAGCGCTTTCTCTTTGTCGCCCGGCATGGCGTACGACGTTACGGCGATAATCGGAATATTCTCGCGTCCTTCGATTTCGCGTAGCTTTTGCGCTACTTCGTAGCCGTTCATCTCGGGGAGCTGGATATCGAGTAGAACCATATCCGGCGCTTCGTGCTCGACCAGTTCGATTCCGTCGAGACCGTTCATTGCATAGATGACTTGAAATCCGTTCATCTCGAGCAGGTATTTAATCAGATACAAATTCTTCTCATTGTCTTCGATTATGCAAATCTTCCGTTTCTCCATGATATCCTCTTGCAAATTATTTCGTCTTGTAGGGTATGGTAAACGTAAACGTCGAGCCTTTTTCCCATTGGCTCTTCACGGTGATTTTCCCGCCCAGTAATTCTGCCAGCTTGTCGCATATCGACAATCCCAGCCCGGTCCCTTCATACTTTCGCGTCAACCCGGTTTCGACCTGCTGGAAGGGCTTGAAGAGTTTGTCCATATCCTCTTCTTTGATTCCGATTCCCGTATCCACGAGTGTGAATCGAATGCTCCTCTGCATTGGAGGCTTCAAGGATGTCGTGATCTTTACATCGAGGCTGATTCCGCCTTCTTCCGTGAATTTGATCGCGTTACTCAACAGATTGAGCAGAATCTGCTCGATCCTGCGGGCATCGCTAACAATTATACCGATTTTACTATCAATATCGCAAGCTATTTTTAAAGCTTTTTTCTCGGCGAGCGGCAGGATCGAATGCACGACCTTGTTAACGCTGTCCGAGAGGGTGAATTCCGCCTCGACGATCTGCAATTGTCCCGCCTCGATTTTGGAGATGTCGAGCACATCGTTAATCAGCGTCAGGAGGTGTCGCGAGCTTGCCTGCACCATCCCGAGCTGTTTCTTCTGTTCGTCGTTCAGAGGTCCGGGCAGTTCCTGCATCATGATTCCGGTGAATCCGATGATGGAATTCAGCGGGGTCCGCAGTTCGTGGGACATGGAGGCGAGGAATGCTGATTTCAGTCGATCGGCGGACTCCGCCTGCTCTTTTGCTTCGACGAGGCTTGCTTCGGTTTCCTTCCGGCGAGTGATCTCGTATTTCAGCGTTCGGTTCCACAGGAACGCGATAATGGTCATCGAGATCAGCAGAACAAAGGCAATGCTGCTCCAGAAAAGAATCTGGCGTGCTTCCTTGCCGTGCTCGAAGCGAACGGTTATCCATTTCGCCCGAAGTTCCGCCGCCTCGTCTTCCGAGACGGTCGAAAGAGCTTTGGAGATGATGTTGAGAAGGATAGGCCAGTCGTTGCGAACCGCGAACGAAATACCGTCCATCATGGCGTCCATGGGAGCGGCAACGACCACGTTGGTGAAGTTGTATTCTGAAATCACATAAGAGCCGTGAGCCAGCGTGTTGATATAGGCGTCCGCATCGCCATTGGATACAGCGAAGATTGCGTCGTAGGTTGTATCATAGAGTTTCAGCGTCAGATACGGATACTGGGTTTCGAGACGATCCTGAATGTAGCTTCTGTTCTTGATCGCGATCGTCTTTCCTTTGAGGTCTTTCGCGCTTCCGATAAAGGGTGCGTTCTTGCGGGTGAAAATCATTTCGGGTGAGGTGATGTATGGTTGCGTGAAATTCAGGTATTCCTTTCGTTCTTCCGTTGACATGACGGCGCAGAGCATGTCTATCTTGCGCTCTTTTGTTTTTTCGATAACCATGCTCCAGGTGGGATAGGGGACGACGCGCAGATTCAGTCCCATCCGCTGGTTGATGAGCGCGATATAGTCGGCTGCGATTCCGGCGTGTTCACCGTCTTCGTTGATGAACTCGAACGGTTGGAATCCCGGGTCGGCTCCGACGCGGATCACGGGATGTTCCTTGATCCACTTCTTCTCGGTTTCGGTGAGTAGCGCGGTGTAATCGTGTTCTGTTTTGTCGGCGGTACCTTTGTTCCAGAATCCGGTAGCGGACTCCGGAATCCAGCGTTTTTCGATTTCCGCGAGTCTGGATTTCGGGATGTTTTCGATGCCCTGATTGATGGCCTTGATGAGCTTTGTTTCTTTGGGTCGAACGCCGGCGTGAACGTCGGACGAGAAGATCGGTATCTCGATGGTCACCTGCCCCGCGAATCGCTCTTTCAGCAGAAGAAGTCTGCCGATCTGGACGGGAAGGAACATGAGGTCAATATCGCTCGACATGAGGGAATAGAGCATTTCGTTCATCGTATCGTATCTTTTCAGAAGGCTGCTTGTCGGCAGGTTTTTCGAGCAATAGATGTCCAGGCTCGAATCCTTGATCACGCCCAGGACGACGTTTTCCAGCTTCCGGATGTCGTTCGGGTAAGATTGGGTGCTCAGGTGAAACAGAGAGGCGTCGGTTTTGTAGAACGGCTTCGAAAAGATCAGCTTCGACGCCGCGAGCGTGCTGATACTCTGGCCGATTGTGAAATCGGCTACCCCGTCGATTACAGCTTGCATTTCGTGGACACCCGAGTTGGGCAGGAAGCTGATCTCCTTGCCGGTCGTCTCGGACCACAGGTTCCAGAAATCGACATAGAGACCGGCGGGTTTGCCATAGGGATCGATGAACGCGTAGGGCTGTTTCTGCATGTTCATGGAGATGAGCAGGACATCGTCGGATGTGCGTTGCCGTGAGATACCGAGCCATTTTCGCTCCAGCATGGCGATTTCATAGGAAGTAATGTTCTTCAAACCGCGATTCACCAGATTGAGCAAATCCTTATTGTCTTTCGCCACCGCGCCCCGGTAGAATTGGGAGAAGAGCGGTTTCCCCATCTTGTACTGGTAATCGCTGGTCGTGTCGAGCGTGCTGATGTATTGATTGAGGTTCTCGACAGGCGCGATGAACACGCGGATATCACCTCGTTGAGCGGCATCGAACAGGGTGGGATAATCGTCGTATCGCATGTAAGTCAGGTTGGGATAGTGTTTCTGCATATAGCGATCCGTGAACCCTCCGGCGGGGACACCGACCAGGATTCCCTTGAGGTCGTCGGCATTGTTGATACCGAGCAGATTTTTGTGGTGCATAATGTAGTAGGTGACCTCGAAGATCGGCTCGGTGAAGTCGAGGAACTCCTCCCGCTCAGCAGATAGAAACAGTCCAGCGTGAAGATCGGCTCTTCCGTCTCGAACCATCTCGACCGTTTCGATGAACGGCGCTGGGATGAATTCGACCGGAATCGCGTTCGTCACCGACCAGAGGCGCCAGTAGTCGATCAGGATGCCGTCCGCTTCGCCGTACTCGTTCACATATTTGTACGGTGGATTGCTCTGGTTGTGGGCGATACGGATCGGTTGGTCCGCTGCCACAACACAACAGGTTGGAAACAAAAGAGATATCAACAGAAAAACAGATAAAGACTTCCAGTGTTTCGGCATCCAAATACCTCATTTCGCTGAGAAGACATGGTTTTTTTTCTGAATACACCATACGTTATATAAAATTTATATCTGTTTCCGGGATTTGTCAAGCAATTCCGTTCGGTTATATATAGGGAACGGGCATTTCTTTCGGGGCGAATTTTTAAATTGACAATATTGCCAAGCCGGATATTATTAAATGTAAATGCTGGGAATAAATTCGGAGGTTTAAATTGATGAGAAAAGGAATGATCTCTCTTCTGATCGCGTTGCTGATACTGATCGTCGCCTGTGCCGACAGACCAACCAACGACGAGGTATCCGAAGTGATCAACCAGTCTCTGCGAGAGAATTCAAATGTAGTAGTTAACAACGATGAAGAGGACCTCAATACGCGCGTGACCATTCGTAATGAAGAGTTGTTGCCCGGCGGCAACCGCGTCGTACCGCCCCTGACGTGGATCGCATCTGTCGATGCGCCGTTCGTGGCGGGTGAGCAGGTTCAGGCGTGCTTCGCTTATCTCGATCCCTGTATCTGCAAAGTCTATGTGGCGTACAATACCGAAGGCGAAGTCTGGCGCGGCGGTGTCGATATCGTGAGCCTGCACAACGTCTATCACCCGGTTGTGATATCCCAGGCGCTTTTCAGCGACACGGACGTCCAGGCGGTATCGGCAGACTTCCAGAGCACGGGACGCTTCTGGATGGCTTCGGCGATTGATCCGGATCCGTACGGACTCAATACTCCCGCCGTGATCGAGGAAGTGATCCTTACCCCGAGCGGCACGTTCCCGACACCGTATTCATCACGCCTCTACGATGTTCCTTCGTCGGTCTGCAAGGGTGTGCGACGCTCGGCGAACTGGCTTTATTCCACGACATCCCGTACCGATGGCGGAGCATTCTGCCACAGCCTGAACAGCGGTAACTACATGGAAATCGTGGAAGACGATCGCTACGACAACGCCAAGGGTATCGCGATTACCGGCAATTCTATCCACTCCGATCACCTGGTGATGGAAGCTGGCGCGGAAGCGAACCTGCATATCTATGACGTGGGTACGACCGATTCCGACCACGAACCGATTATCTACAACATCGGCTCGGCGGAACCGTACTACGCAAAGATGTGGTGCGACCTTCGGGATAACGTCGCTTACGTGGCGATGGGCGAAGGCGGATTCAAGGCTTTCGACGTCTCTCTCGGCGCAGACAATACAGAGCCCGACCCGATATTCTACTTCGATCGCCCGGGAAACGGACTGACCAACGCCGTGACGGTTGACAACGACTATATCTACGTCGCCAACGGCGAAGACGGTCTCTATATCTTCGAGCGTCCCATCGGCGTTCCGACCAATCCGGAACTGACCCCGGTCGCGCAATTCGATTTCGACGGATCGGTCAACTTCGTGAAGTCGTATGGAGACTGGATATTCGTCGCGACAGGAACCGCCGGAATGCATATCCTGTATCATAACTTCTAAGCGAATTGCTTCAATATTCGGCCCGATGGATATCCCGTCGGGCTTTTTCTTTGTCTTGATTCGCCGAGTTCCAGCTCGGCATCTCTTTTTCATGTGTCTGAAGCAGGATGGGCAGGATTGGGGAAAGGGACCCTCACCCCAACCCTCTCCCGCAAGCGGGAAGAGGGAGCAGAGAACGTCGCTCGCAGATTGCATCCACTTGCATCTTCGTCCGTTCACTTGCTCCACCATGGAGTTGGGGGATTCCTGGCTGTTACCTCCGGTAAAACCAACAATACCGCGACTTCCTGGCTACCGGACACGAGAATAAAGTCGCGGAACACCACGGCTCCGCAAGCGATCGAACGAATCTACGGCGTGGCGGCGTGGATTTGTCGTGAGAGAGAGGCTCGCCCGGAGGTCGAGCGCTACAGCGGGGAATCAATTTCTGAATGTACCGGAGGTTCTTCCGAATGTTGATTTCAGCTTCACGGCCAGAAGAGGCTCGCTCGGAGATCGAGCGCTACAGCGGGGAATCAACTTCTGAATGTACCGGAGGTTCTTCCGAATGTTGATTTCAGCTTCACGGCTTAGAAGAGGCTCGCTCGGAGATCGAGCGCTACGGCAGGATAGAAAATAATCGTGATGGAGCCAACATTTTTCTTGACGTCTGAAGAGAGCAAAATAATTTGATGCCCGATCAAGAGAGTGAAGACGCAGAAGTGGTGAAATTGGCAAACACGCTAGGTTCAGGGTCTAGTGGGCGCAATGCCCTTGGGGGTTCGAGTCCCCCCTTCTGCACCATATTTATAGAGGCCGAGCGGTAACACGTATCGGCTTTTTTCGTATTCAGGAGTCGAATCATGCAGCTTCGCGCGATGCCCCGGGAGCGTTATCTGGTGACGCTGGCGCTGTTGACCGCCTTTTCGGTGACGGCCTTCGCGCTGGAGAGCTGGATGCCGAAGCCGCTGCCGTTTCTCCGGCTTGGTCTGGCGAATATCCCGGTGGTGCTGCTGCTCTACACCCGCAATTTCCGTGAAGCGATTCTGGTGGGATTCATGAAGGTCGCGCTGGGGAGTGTCTTCTCCGGGTTGATCCTCAGCCCGACGACGTTGATTTCGCTGGGTGCGACGTGCTGCTCGATGACGGCGATGTCGTTGTTGATCGTATTGCCGGTTCGATTCAGTCCGGTCGGCATCAGCGTGGGTGGGGCTGTGATTCACAACATGGCGCAGCTTGGTGTGGTCCGGCTGGTGATTTTTCATGAAAACGGGATATTTCGATTGACGCCTCTCTTAATTTTGTTGGGAATAGGAACCGGGATCGTAACGGGATATCTTGTGACGTTAATCAATCGTACCCTGTACCGGAAATACTATGCAGACAATAAAGAACAAGACTCGCATTAACAGACGGCTGCTGAAGCCGATCCTGATCACCTTTTACATCTTTCTGACGATGGCGGTTTTCGGGATCGCGTGCATTGCCGGACTCTTTCAATACTACAGCAGCGAACTGCCGCCGCTGAGTGAACTCAAGCACTACGACATGAAGATCGGCTCCAAGGTCTATGACCGCAACGACAACCTGATCCACACCTTCGCGATGGAGAGACGAACCTACTCGCCGTTGAGCGAGATTCCCCAGTACATGATTGATGCGCTGCTCGCGACGGAGGACAAGAATTTTTATCGGCACTGGGGCGTCGATCTCTACGGGCTGTCCCGCGCGTTTCTGATCGATATCGCGCATTTCGACTTCTCGCAGGGCGCCAGCACGATCACGCAGCAGCTATCCCGCAACCTCTTTCTGACGCTCGACAAGACGGTGCCGCGCAAGATCAAGGAAGCCATGCTCGCGGTGCGTATCGAGCGCATGTATTCCAAGGACGAGATTCTCGAACTCTACTTCAACAAGGTCGCCTTCGGTGCCGGTATCTACGGTGTTTCTTCCGCGGCTACGATCTATTTCAACAAAAAGCCGTACGAATTGACCCTGCCGGAAGCAGCGCTCATCGTGGGCATTACGCAGCTTCCCGGTCGATACGATCCGACGAGGAATCCGGAGAAATCGATCCAGCGGCGGAACGTGGTGCTCTATCGCATGCTGGACGAGAAATTCATCACCCACGAGCAGTACGAACATGCGATCCGGGAGCCTTTGAACCTCTATCACGACACCGCCAACCGCAGCGCGGACGACTATTTCATCGAGTACGTGCGAACCATGCTGGAAGATCGATACGGAACGACAAAGCTCTTCACGGGCGGACTCAGCATCTACACCACGCTCGATATCGATCTGACCCGCTACGCCGATACGATCCTGAACAACCATCTGGTCGAGTTCGAGGCAAAGAACGAGTACGAGTTTCAGTACAACGATTTCCCGCGCGACACCACCGACATCGTGACGCCGTACGTGCAGGGCGGATATGTGGTGATGGACGCCGAGACCGGCGCGGTGCGGGTGATGATCGGCGGAAGGAATTTCAACCACAGCAAGTTCAACCGCATGGTGCAGGCGAGACGACCGCCGGGGTCCTCGTTCAAGCCCATCATCTATACGACGGCACTGGAAAAAGGCTATACACCCGCCACAGTCATCGACGACAAGCCGGTCTATTTCATCCAGAGCGACTCGGTCTTCTGGGCGCCCAAGAATTACAGTCTGGATAATTTCGGCTACACGAGGCTGCGCGACGGTTTACGGAAATCGCGCAATATCTTTTCGGTTAAAACGCTCGCCGACATCGGACCGCGAACCGTGATTCGCAAGGCTCGCCAGTTCGGCATCACCACGCCCCTGATCCCCATTTACTCCCTGGCAGTGGGATCGATGGAGGTGCAGCCGCTGGAGATCATTTCGGCATACACCACGTTCCCCAATCTTGGCGAACGGGTGACGCCCTTCTTCGTCAGAAGAGTCGAGGACGCGGATGGAACCATCCTGGAAGAGGCTTCGGTCGAACGCATCCGTGTGACGGACGAAAAGATCGCCTACCTGATGGTCAATCTGATGCAGTCGGTAACCGAACCGGGTGGAACCGGCGCCGGTATCCGCTGGCGCGGTTATCGATGGGCTGCCGGCGCGAAGACCGGTACTACCGACGACTTCCGCGATGCCTGGTTCATCGGATACAACAAGGAACTGGTCGCCGGAATCTGGGTGGGCTTCGACAACAACTCGCCGCTCGGGTCAAAGCAATCCGGCGCGGTCGCTGCGCTTCCACCCTGGCCGTACATCATGAAGTATGCACTCGAGAAAGACGCGCCGCTCAACGCGCAGGGCAAACCGGTAATCGACGGTACGGTACTCGATTTCAAGCGTCCGGACGGACTCATCGACGTTGAGATTTCGGCACGCACGGGGCTGCTGCCCAAGAACCGCTTCGAGGAGCGCATCAGCGAAGTCTTTATCCTTGGTACGCAACCCACACCGCTATCGGACAGCCTGAACTACAATTTTTATCCGACCCGCTACCGCGAGACCGACAAGGTCTGTACCTATTTCCTGCTCGATCGCGATCCCTCCGTACTGGATTCACTGGCGCTGCATAACGGCATTGTGGATTCGCTCGATCTCTCGGACGGCGATGTCTTCATACCCGAACGATGACAATGATCCTCTCCATCATCGGACTCGCAGCGACCATCGTCTATATCCTGTACACGATCCGTTTTGCAAAAGGCTTACAGCGGTTGAAACCGGGAAAGAATTTCGAGAAACCGACCGTTTCCGTCGTGGTCGCGGCACGAAACGAAAGCCGCAATATCCAGATGCTGCTTACCTCGCTGGTCAACCAGAGCTATCCGCCGGACCGCTATGAAATCATCGTTGCGGACGACCAATCGACCGACGATACACGGGAAAAGATCGCGGCATTCAGCGAAAAATGGGATAACGTGGTCTGCGTCGAGGTGAAGGATCGCGATCAGGCGAAGTCACCCAAGAAGAACGCCCTCACCCAGGCGATTGCTGCGAGCGAAGGCGAGATTGTCCTGACCACGGACGCCGATTGCGTGGCGGGTCGATTCTGGATCGAGAGCATGGTCGCCTGTTTCGAGGACGGTATCGATATGGTGGCGGGGTATTCGCGACCCAAGATCATGAACTGGAAAGAGACGACGTTCATTCAGAGGTACGAATACTTCGACGTTTTGGTGCTGTTCTCCGCGGCAGCCGGTTCTGTTGGAAGCGGAAAGGCGTTCTCGTGCTCGGGCCAGAATCTCGCGTACAGACGGAAGGCGTTCGACGCGGTGGGCGGATTTTCCAGCATTGCCCATCTGGTGTCGGGTGACGACGTGAACCTGATGCAATTGATGCGGATCGCGGGCAAGAAGATCGGCTACGCAGTGAATGCCCACACGTTCGTCTATACGAGGCCGATCGAGTCGGTGGAAAAGTTTTTCAACCAGCGTGCGCGATGGGCATCCAATCTGAAGGTGCAGATGGGGCTCAATCCGGAGTTCTTCCTGTATCTTCTGTCGGTAGCCGCGATGCACGCGCTCTCGGTCGCGATGATTTTTTACGACTGGCGTGTCGCGCTGTTGATCTGGATTGGACGGTTGATTGCGGAACTGAGGTTTTTATCGGTTGCGATAGAAAAATTTCACTTCGAGTCGGATCGATTCCGGTTCTACCCGTTGTGGTTTGTGTTGCAGCCTGTGTATATTGTGATAACCGCGTTGCGCGGTGCGTTGAATGTATATATGTGGCATGGAAGGTAAAAGAGAAATGCAGGCAAGGGTGCCTGCGTTCCAAATGGAATGTAGCGCTCGACCTCCGGGCGAGCATCCTTGTTATAACCGCGTTGCGCGGTGCGTTGAATGTATATAAGTGGCATGGAAGGTAAAAGAGACCCTCACCCTGTCCCTCTCCCGCAAGCAGGCGAGGGGACATCGTGCTTTAGAATGGCTGTTCCTGATAACTCCTTCTCCTCCCGATGCATCGGGACGGGAGAAGGCGGGGGATGAGGGTAAAATAGGAGACAACAATGCGTATCATCATTTTCGACGACGATAAATGGCAAAATTTCTTTCCGATCACGCTTACGCGGAGTATCGGCGATCTGAGGACCGGCATCCTGAAACAGCGGCAGAAGATCAACGCGCTTCTGGGCGAGGAGACCAATCGGGTGATGGTGCATCCGTTTCTGGAGAATCTCTACCGTGAACGGCATCCGGATTGGGAGGTCAATCATTTCGAGCCGGGAGAATACATCTCTGTCAATTCGCGGCTGCGGATCGACGACGAGATCATCGAACGGATCAAGAATCTTCCGGCAAGCACCATGCTGATCTGCCCGGACGGCATTGTCGCGGCACGATGCGAAGTGAAGGAATCATCTTCCATCGATTTCGATAGCTTGAACAGGGAGCACGTCGAAGCGCCCTGCCTGTGGAACTACCTCTGGGAAATCATTCTCGAAAACGGCAAGAACATCGAAGACGACTACGACCGATTCTTTAACGATGACGAGAGTTTTTGCGAGGTCGAGACGGGGGTTACCACGCTGAATCCCTACAAAATCTGGATCGGCGAGGACGCGAAGATTTATCCCGGCGTGGTGATCGACGCGACCGAGGGTCCTGTGGTGATCGACGATGGGGCAGAGGTCTATCCGAACGCGATCCTCACCGGGCCGCTCTATATCGGCAAGAAGTCGAAGATCAAGGCGATCGCGCGTGTCGGCGAAGGAACCTCGTTAGGCCCCGTTTGCAAGATGGGAGGCGAGGTGGAAGGCGTCATCGTGCAGGGCTACTCGAACAAGCAGCACGAGGGATTCCTCGGCCACAGCTACCTCGGCGAATGGGTGAACCTGGGCGCCGACACCAACAACAGCGATCTGAAGAACAACTACGGAAATGTAAAGATGTATGTTTATGGCGAGAAGGAGAAGGTCGATTCGAAGGAGACCTTCCTCGGTGCTGTCATCGGCGATCATGCCAAGACCGGCATCAACTGCTCGATCAACACCGGTACGGTCGTCGGCGTGGGATGCAACCTCTACGGCTCCGCGCTGATCAAAGACTTCGTACCCGACTTCAGTTGGGGTACCGGCGACTCGGTGACTGATTACCGCGTCGATAAATTTCTGGAAACGGCGCAGATCGTGAAGGGACGTCGGAAACTGGATTTAAGCGAATGCGAAAAAGAGCTTTACAAGAATCTGAGATCATTCGTTTTTGACAAAACGCGGTCATGAAAAGGAACGAACAGATCGCGTATGGAGATTGAATGGACAATATTGAAAATACAGAGAACACAGAGAACACAGAGAGCACAGAGAATTCGGAATTGGGACTGATCGACATCCCCGATCTCGAGCTTGTCGAAGTGGAGTTCCGGTCGGGAAGAACCACCTACTACGCGAATCCCAAGACCTTTTTCATTCACCCCGAACTCTGGGTGATAGTGCAGGTCGATCGCGGATTTGATATTGCAAAGGTGATGCATTCTTCGGTTCACGACGAGAAGCTGATTGCCGAGCACAAGAAATCGCAGAACGACAGGAAGCAGCAGGGGATCATCCGCAAGGCGTCGAAATCCGACCTCGAGAAGCTGAAAAACGTGATCGACAACGAGCGCGAAGCCAGCGACCGGTTCAACGACATGGTGGTCAAGTATCCCTTCGAGATGAAGCTGATCAAGACGGTCTATCAATTCGACGGCAACAAGCTGACCTTCTTCTTCACGGCGGACGGGCGCGTCGATTTCCGCGAATTCGTGCGCGAGCTGGCGGCGTTTTTCCGTACCCGTATCGAGCTGCACCAGACCACCGGACGCGATGTTGCCAAGGAACTCGGTGGTATCGGCATGTGCGGCAAGTACTACTGCTGCTCGACATTCCTGAAGCATTTCAACCAGATCACCATCAAGATGGCGAAGGATCAGAACCTTTCGGGGAATCTGTCGAAAATATCCGGTCCGTGCGGACGCCTGCTTTGCTGTCTGAACTTCGAGGAAGAATTCTATCAGGAGACCTCGAAGGACTTTCCCGAGGTGGGTGACGAGATTACCTATCGCGGCAAGAAATACCTGGTGTTCAAGAACGACATCTACAACAAGCGCATCTACCTGTCGCTCGAAGACCAGATCGCCGAAATCATCACGCTGGATCAACTCCGGAAACTGGATTCCGGACGAAAATGAGACACATTCTCGATCTCGCTCCGGGGGAATTGGAAAATTTCTTCTCGGAGCAGGGCGTAAAACCTTTCCGCGTCAAGCAACTCCGGCACTGGATGTTCGAAAAGCACGTCGATGATTTCCGCAAGATGAAAAATCTTCCGGACACCTTGATCGGGATGCTCGCGGAACAATTCGATTGCGGATATCCGGGGATCGAGAAGACGCGCGTGTCGCAGGACGGTACACGTAAACATCTTCTGAGACTGCGCGACGACTCTTTGATCGAGATGGTTCTGATCCCGACAGAGAAGAAGAACACGCTTTGTATATCTTCGCAGGTGGGCTGCTCGCGCGAGTGCGCTTTCTGCGCGACCGCGAAGATGGGACTCGAACGCAATCTGACCCCCTCGGAGATCGTCGGGCAGGTGCTTCTGGCGATGCGGCTACTGAAGGACGAAAAGCTGACCAACCTTGTCTTCATGGGCATGGGCGAACCGATGGACAACTACGACAACGTGGTGCGCTCTGTGCGCATCTTGCAGGAAGACGTGGGTTTCAGTCCGAGAAGGATGACCGTTTCGACCTGCGGCGTGGTGCCTGGCATTCGCAAGCTCGGGCAGTCGGGACTGAAGATCAAGCTTGCGGTGTCGCTCAATTCGGCGATGTCGGGTAAGCGAGACCATCTGATGCCTGTGAATCGCGTTTATCAATTGAAAGAGCTGAAGCAGACGTTGGTCGATTTCAGGAGGAAATCGGCGTACCGGATCACGTTCGAATATATCATGTTCGGCGGTCTGAATACGGGAAGGGACGACGCGAAGGCGTTGATCGCGTTTGTCGGGGATATCTCCTGCAAGATCAACCTGATACCCTGTCATCATGTACCGGGCTCGGAATACCATCCTCCCACGGAGGCGGAAGTCCTTCAGTTTCAGGAATGGCTGCATGGTTTGAGTGCGGCTATCACCCTGCGAACCAGCCGCGGAGACGATATCGAGGCTGCCTGTGGACAGCTTGCCGGCAAATCATAAATACTTGACAGGAAACGTGCCTTTGTGTGATTGAGGAATCAAATACGGGGATACTATGGAACAAATACGAAATCTCTTTATCGACATCTTCGAGATGAAGAAGGTGGAGCCGTGCCGTTGCGGCGGCGCGCACGAAATCTGTCTGCAATGCGCGCGGTGCAGGGTTGACGATCCGGATCAGGTGGCGACCGATTTCAACAACCTGGCGCAGTACATCGATCACACCAACCTCAAGGCGGACGCGACGCCCAATCAGATCAAGGACCTCTGCCGCGAGGCGGGAATGTACGAATTCGCGTCGGTCTGCGTCAATCCGAAACATGTCGAGCTGGCGAGTTATCAGCTTGGAGAAACGCTTGTCTGTAGCGTGATCGGTTTTCCACTGGGCGCGAACCTGACCGAAACGAAGATTTTCGAGACGAAGAAGGCGATCGAGCAGGGTGCGAAGGAGATCGATATGGTAATCGACCTCAGCAGCCTGAAAGCCAAACACTACCGCGAGACACTGAACGATATCGCGCAGGTCGCGAAGGCTTGCCACAAGGGCGGCGCAAAGCTCAAGGTAATCCTCGAGAATTGTTATCTGAACCAGACCGAGAAGATCATCAGTTGTATGATTGCCAAGAAGGCTGGAGCGGATTTCGTGAAAACCTCGACCGGATTCGGTTCGGGCGGGGCGACCGTTGACGATGTCGCGCTGATGCGCGAGATCGTGGGGCCCAAGGTGGGCGTCAAAGCGGCCGGCGGGATTCGTGATCGCCATGCCGTGGAAATGATGCTCAAGGCCGGCGCCAACCGCATCGGTTGCAGCCGCAGTGTCGATATCATTCGCTAACCGATCCCCTTCATGAAAATCGACGTTGCCGGATTCAATCTCGATAGCTCGATCAGCGGAAAAATCGAGGATCGAAGCACCGTAACGCCGGAAACCCTCTCTGCCGCCTACGCTCGCATCAGCCGCAGCCCGAAGGAAATCACCGAGCTTCGCGCCGATGCCGTCGGCGAGGTGGATCGCGCACGCAAATCCAATCAGAGCATCATCTTCGAGATGGGGCACAGCTCCGTCGCCGAACACGCCGTATTCAACTTCGACCTGATCGGCGTTTCCCGATACCTTTCCGAATTCATCCAGCGAACGCGTCTGGCGTCCTTTACCGAAAAATCCCAGCGCTACGTCACGCTCGAGGGCGACTACGTCACACCGCTGGAGATCGCCGGAACCAGCCTGGAACAAGAATTCCACGACCTGATCGAATTGCAGAAACAGCTTTACTTCCAGCTCTACGAATCGCAACGCAAGAAGCTACTCTCCGAAGGTTTTAAGGGCAAAAAGAGCGAGCTGAACGGCGCCGCGAAGGAAGACGCCCGCTACGTGCTGTCGCTGGCGACCAGAAGCCAGATGGGCATGACCATCAACTGCCGCAGTCTGCAACGACTTCTCCGACGACTCAGCCGCACCGACCTGATCGAGGCGAAGGAGCTCAAGGAAAAGCTCGAACAGGCGGCGAAGTCCTACGCGCCGTCGCTGATACGCTACACCGAGTCGGACGACTTCGAGAAAGCTTTGTTTACTCGCTTACCGAAGATCGAGTCGAGTGTCCCGGACGAGTCAATCCGTCTGATCAACGCGGACGAAAACCCCGACGAAAAGGTGCTGGCGGCGATGGTCTTCGAGCATCAGGGCGGCGATTACCAGGCGATCTTCGAGGAGTTTCTCACGTGGGGGCAGGAGCGGAAACGCGCGCTGTTCGAGAGATTGTTCGAAGGGCTCCAGTCGTTCGACGCGATGCCGCGGGGATTCGAGATGGCGGAGTTTACCATGCAGGTTCGCGCGTCGTCGTCGTGCTACGCGCAGTGGAAACGGCACCGTACCTCGACGATCCTGTTTGCCGGCAGGACGGATGCTTATGTTATCCCGCCGGTTTACACGGACGATAGCGATCTTCGTCAGTTCGGCGAGGTCATGAAGGCGTCGAGAGAGATAGCTGAGAAGCTGCGGGCAGTCCATCCGCTTCTGGCCGATTACGCCCTTACCAACGCGCACGAGACCGTTTTCCTCTTCAAGGCGAACCTGCGCGAGCTGTACCATTTTTCGCGCCTTCGATCCGACGAACACGCCCAGTGGGAGATTCGCCATCTGTCGAAACAGCTCGACAAGATGATCCGCAAGCTTGCACCGCTCAGCGCGTCGAAGATGATGGGGAAGAGCCAGTTCCCGAAATAATTTTTATCGATTCCACGCTTTTTTCATCCTTATTTGGAACATTTCAGGCATGATGTCGCTGTTGTTTCAAGAGAATCATTGACATGAACGGTTACGAATTGAAAATATGAACTGGAATATCATATTGAATAGAACATATATGGAGGTATCAACATGACGAAGAAACTTCTGACGGCAATGCTGCTGCTGGTAGTGGCAATCACACTATTCGGGCAGGACAAGCCACCAGAGAGACTTGGAAATGAAGCGGAAAAGGCCGGTGACGACGCATATACCGCTGAAAATTTCGCCGAAGCGCAAACCCAATACAGCGAAGCGATCAAGCAATACAACGCGGCGGTCGCAGCGGATAAGAACAACCGCGACGAGAAGATCGACGCTGTGAAGGAAAAGCTCTTCCTCGCATACTACAAGGGCAAGAAGACCAACGAAGCGATCAACGTATATCTCGATCTGCTGAAAACGAACCCCAACGACGAGAAGAAAATCCTCATCGTTGCTCAGCTGTACGACAAGGGTCTCAAGCAGACGGCCAAGGCGATCGAACACCTGAAGTCGTTCGACGCGAAGAAGGCCAGCTTCACGCTCCGAAAGAAGATCGCCGTTTATTACAACCAGCTCGAGAACAAGCAGGAAGCGCTCAACTGGTACATCAAGGCGAAAGAACTGAAGCAGGACCCTAAGGTGATCAACAACATCGCCATCCTCTACACCGATCTGGAACAGATTCCGCAGGCGATCAAAGAATACGAAGATTATCTGAAAACAAGCCCCTCCGCGAGCTCCAAGTTCAAAACCTACAAGTTCATGGGCGCTCTCTACGAGAAGATCAAACAGAATCAGAACGCCGCGAAAGCTTATGAAAACGCGCTTGGCGTGAAGTACGACTCCAAGATCGCCACCAAGCTGATGGTGATGTATTTCGATTTGAACAACTTTGGACAGGCAAAATCGAAGATCGATCGCATTCTCAAGGACGATCCGTCCGATAGCGCGGCGATCTACTATCGCGCGCAGATTCAGTACAAGGAAGGCGACAAACAGAGTGCGCTCGCCAATTTTAAAAAGATCGAGTCTGATCGCACCTACGGCGAAAGCGCTAAGGGATTTGTGAAGAGTATCGAATCGGAGATGTAAACAGTAACCCATACCACTGACCTTGAAAAGGAGTAACGATGAAGTACCTGATGCTATTGCTGATCGTTGTCATGGCGTTGCTTACCGCATGTGACGACCGTGACACGGACAAGCCCAATATGACTGTGGAAGTTTCTGCGCCCGAAGTGGATATCCAGGCTTCCACGTATGTGTTGTACAACGAGGGAAACGATCAGAACTACGCCGATATCACAATCATTCTGGAGGGTGATGCCGCTTCCATTGACAGCATGCGTATCAATGTTGAATATGATAATTCTCTGGGCACATTCAACCCGGATGGTCCCTACGCCGGAAACGCCTACTTCATCCGAACCACTTCTCAGGGAATCGCGGGGGGAACATTCAGCGTAAAAGACTCGGCGTGCGGCGATGTCCCGGTGGTATTCACGATCGACGTTTACCGGAGCGTGACGCAAACCATCCATTTCGACGTGATGGATATCCCCGAGATCGGGTTGACCGCTGCACAGGATTACATCCCCGCGGACGGCGAGACGATGACAGATATCGATATCCGGCTTACGAGCGAAACCGACAACATCGGGTACCAGTGGATCGATATCCGGTCGAATCTGGTTGTGTCGGCCGATTCCACGCAGACCGATTCGCTCGGTCATGCTACGTTTCAGGTACAGGCGCCGGATGCAGCCAATGTGTATTGGGTTACCGCAGAACTGCGGAAACACGGTAAAATCGAAACCATCTACCTAAATTATATCGAGTGATTGGTACGTACAGGAGGAGAATCATGCGTACATACGTAATAGCCGGTAACTGGAAGATGAATAAATCTTTCTCGGAGACCGACGACTATCTCGAGGGGCTTGCCGATTACGTAAACGAGAACGAAGAGGACATGCGGAAGATCGTTCCGATCGTCTGTCCACCTGCGGTTTATCTGGAAATGGCGACCGACTTCGCGGAGGACCGGGAATTCTTCGTCGGAGCGCAGGACGTCAGCGAACACGAGTCCGGCGCATTCACGGGAGAGATTTCCGCGCCGATGCTCAAGTCGCTGGTGGTTGATTTCTGCATTGTGGGACATTCGGAACGCAGAAAGTATCATCAAGAGTCCGACCAGATCGTGAACACCAAGATCAAGGCCCTGCAGAAGCAGGAGATCACGCCCATCGTATGCATCGGCGAGACCGAGGAAGAACGGCGCGACCGTAAGACCGAAGAGGTTCTCGAGCGGCAGTTGACGGGCGCATTCGCGGATATCGATCCCGAGGACGGCGGATTCATCATCGCCTACGAGCCCATCTGGGCGATCGGGACCGGCAAGACCGCGACCCCCGATATCGCGCAGGAAGCGCACGCCTTCATCCGCAACTGGCTCAAGGGCCGGTTTGGCGAAGAGCTTGCCGGCGAGCTTCAACTGCTCTATGGCGGCAGTGTGAATCCGGGCAACATCGAAGCGCTCCTGACGCAGGAAGATATCGATGGCGCGCTGATCGGCGGTGCTTCGCTCGATCTGGAGCAGTACAAGGACATGCTTGCCAAGGCGGTCGAACTGACCGATTAATCTATCACGTAATTGGAGAATCAATGCTTGATCTGAAATTCATAAGAGATAACGCGGAAACTGTCAAACAGGCTGTTTCGAACAAGAACGCAGCCGCCGATGTCGATCGCATTCTGGCGCTGGACGAGGCGAAACGGACAAAGCAGTACGAGTTCGACCAGGTTCGCGCTCAGCAAAAAATCAAATCGAAAGAGATCGGAAGCCGCAAGAAACAGGGGCTCGAGGTCGAGTCGGTCATGGAAGAGGTCTCGGCGATGGCCGAGGCGATCAAGCAGCTCGGAGCGGAGCTCGGCGAAATCACGAACGAGCTCGACGCGCTGCTGCTGACCGTTCCGAACCTGCCGCAGGAAGATGTACCCGTCGGCGGTGAAGAGAACAACGCCTTCATCCGTGAATGGTGCGACAAGCGTGAATTCGCCTTCGAACCGCGCGAGCATCAGGAGATATGCGGCGACACCCTCGATTTCAAGCGCGGCGCCAAGATCACGGGAAGCGGATTTCCTCTGTATCGCGGTAACGCGGCGCTTCTGGAACGTGCCCTGATCAACTACTTCCTCGACAAACACGTTCTCAAGCACGGTTATACGGAGATGAAGCCGCCCTTCATCGTCAACCGCAAGACCATGACCGGCACCGGGCAGCTTCCCAAGCTGGAAGAGGATATGTACCGCATCGAGACGGAGGACTTTTTCCTGATCCCGACCGCGGAAGTGCCCGTGACCAACTTCCACGCCGAGGAAATTCTGGGTGAGAACGATCTGCCCGTCAAGTACTGCGCCTACACGCCATGTTTCCGTCGTGAAGCCGGCTCGTACGGCAAGGAGACACGCGGTCTGCATCGCGTCCATCAGTTCAACAAGGTCGAACTGGTGCAGCTTACCTGTCCCGAGGATTCCGCCGAGGCGCTGGAGAGCATTACTGCGTCCGCGGAGGCGATCGTGCAGGAGCTGAGATTGCACTACCGCGTGATGAAGCTCGCCACGGGCGATCTGAGCTTCGCTTCGGCGATCACCTACGATATCGAGGTCTGGGCTCCGGGCGCAAAGCGTTACCTGGAGGTCTCCTCGATCAGCAATTTCAAGGATTTCCAGGCGAGACGCGCATCGATCCGGTACCGCCGAAACGACGACAACAAGGTCGATTTCGTGCATACGCTCAACGGATCGGGTCTGGCGACGCCGCGCATCTTCGTGGCGGTTGTCGAGACATGGCAGAACGAAGACGGTAGCATCACCGTTCCGCCCTGCCTTCGACCCTATCTGCAAAACCGCGAACGACTCGAATTCTAAACGACAATCATTATAATATCGACCGTGCCCGTTTTTCGATGGACGCGGTCTTTTTTTTTCCGTGAGTTCGAGCATTAATGATGTAGCATGACGATAGCGCATAGACAGATCATTATATCTCGGATCACCGTAAAGAAAACAATTGACGTATCCCGGATTTTTATGTTATAATGTTATATGACACTGGAAAAAAACTTGCCCCGGGAGGATATGTGCAAAAAGACGATAGTATGGTTTCCAATTTTGAACAAGAAAACGCACAACTTCGATCTCAGATCAAAGATTTATTGAATACTGTTCACTCGCACGATGTGACATTGCGTAGCATTGGCGACGGGATTATCTGTACCGATAAAGAACAGAAGATCACGCTCATCAACCAGGCGGCACAGGAACTCACGGGTTGGAAAGAGAAGGATGCCGTCGGCAGGAATCTGCTCGAAGTTTTCAACATCATCAATGAGAAAACCCGCAGACCCGCCGAAGACCCAGTCGCACAGGTTCTTAGATCAGGCAACGTCGAGGGGCTTGCAAACCACACACTTCTGATTCGGGCGGACGGCGCAGAAATCTCGATTGCGGATAGCGCCGCTCCGATCAAAGACGAGAATGACGACATGCTGGGCGTCGTGCTGGTCTTCCGGGATCAGACGACCGAGCGCGAAGCGGAGAAGCTTCTTTTGCAGGAGCACAATCAAATCCTGGCGCTTTTTGACGGAATTGAGGATGTGATTTGCGTGGCGGACCCGAAGACGTACGAGCTTCTGTACCTGAACACAACCGGAAGAAAGTATTGGGGAGAGGACGCTATCGGGAAGAAATGCTACAAGGCGTTGCAGAATCTGGATGAGCCCTGTCCATTCTGTACGAACGACAAAATTTTCGGTGAGTATTTCGGGAAATCGTACGTTTGGGAGTTTCAGAACATGGTAACGAGGAACTGGTATCGCTGCGCCGACAAGGCGATTCGCTGGGCAGATGGCAGGTATGTCCGTTTCGAGCTTGCCTCCGATATCACGGAATTCAAGGAGACCGAGTTGTCTCTGCTCAGGAGCGAGGCATTCAACAACGCGCTGATTCGAAGTATTCCAATGAAACTGTTTATCAAAGATTCAAATCTGAAATACATGATGGTGGATAACAGTTATGCACGCGATTTCGGACTGAAACCAGAAGACTTCATTGGGAAAAACGACTTTGATTTCTATCCAAAAGAGTTTGCCGAACGTTACCGAGCGGATGACAGAGATGTATTGGAAAACGGCGAAATCAAGGATGTCGAGGAACCATACATCGTGGCGGGGCATGAATCTTGGATCCATACGATCAAGAGTCAGGTGATGGATTCAGATGGAGAAATCCTCGGCGTACTGGGATTGTTTCAGGATATATCGAAGAGGAAAAAACTGGAACTCGAGATGAAACAACTCCTGCACGCATTGAGGACATCGAATCAAGAACTGGAGCAATTCGCCTATGTTGCCTCACACGATCTCCAGGAACCATTGCGTATGGTATCCAGCTATACACAACTTCTGGAGAAACGCTATAAAGACCAACTCGATCAGGACGCGAAGGATTATATCCACTATGCTGTCGATGGCGCCAACAGAATGCAACGATTGATCCAGGATCTGCTTTCATTCTCGCGCGTGACGACACGCGGAAAAGAGCTTGAACCGCTGGATGTACATGAACCATTGGGAGAAGCGGTTTATAACCTTCAATCCGCAATTCAGGATTCCGGAGCGATGGTCAGCAATGACGATCTGCCTATGATCCGGGGAGATTTCACGCAGATCGTGCAGTTGTTCCAGAATCTGATTGGCAACGGAATACGTTACCAAAAAGGCGATGTCGCTCCGCGCGTCCATATTCAAGCGCAAGAATGTGCCGGCAATCCGGGTATGATCGAATTCACGATATCTGATAACGGGATCGGGATCGAGGAGAAGTACTTTGATCGCATCTTCGTCATTTTCCAGCGTCTTCACGGGAGACAGGAGTATGCGGGAACCGGTCTCGGGCTGGCTTTGTGCAAGCGAATCGTCGAAAGGCACAAGGGCAAAATATGGGTAGAATCCGAGATTGGAAAGGGATCGACATTTCATTTTACGCTCCCCTCGGCGAAATGAGGGAAAGGAATATCTATGAATCCTTATTCAATGATGAACGCAATCGATATCCTTCTTGTCGAGGATAACGAAGGAGATGCACGGCTGGCGAAAGAAGCCATGCGCGACAGCAAGATTCAAAACACGATCTACCATGTGATCGATGGCGTGGAGGCGATGAAGTTTCTGCGTAAGGAGGGTGAGTACGGGGATGTTCCACGACCCGATCTGATTCTTCTGGACTTGAATCTGCCGAAAAAGGACGGACGAGAGGTACTTGCGGAGATCAAAGAGGATAGCAGCCTCAAGAGGATACCGGTCGTGGTGCTCACGGTCAGCAGCGCGGAAGAGGATATTCTGAAATCGTACAATCTGCATGCGAACTGCTACATATCAAAGTCGATCGACCTGGAGCAATTCATCAAGGTCGTCAAATCGGTAGAGGACTTCTGGCTTACGATCGTGAAGCTACCTGCCGGTTCATAGTGGGGGATGATATGCAACTGGAGCGGATACAGGTTTTGTTGATTGAAGACAATCCCGGGGACGCCAGACTGATTCAGGAAATGCTCCGAGACAATCCCACTATAATTTTTTATTGTGGTAGAAGTTTGCGGGAGGGTATCGACTTCCTGCAAACGAAATCCGTGGATATCATCCTGCTCGATCTGGGGTTGCCGGACAGCCATGGTTTCGATACTTTCTATCGGATCAAGGAACATGTCTCCAATACGCCTATCGTGGTTCTGACGGGGAACCGCGACGAGGAAATCGGTGAAAAGGCGGTACAGGAAGGAGCGCAGGATTTCTATATCAAGGGAGAGGTGCAGGATTACGCTCTCAGGCGTGCGATTAAATACGCCATGGAGCGCTTTGAAATTCACGAGAAACTCGATCACCTGAACCATGTTCTGATGGCGATTCGCAATGTGAACAAGCTGATCGTACACGAGAAAAACCCAAGCAAACTCATACAGAAAATCTGCGACACGCTGGTTGAGAATCGCGGGTACAAGGCCGTATGGGTGATTCTCGAAGATGAAGTCGGGAATCCGAGCACTGCAACCCAGTGCGGTTGGGATGATCACTTTCATTTCGTCGAGGAGATGGTTGCCGCTGAGAAATGGCTCCACTGTCGTCAATTGCTTATGGAATCGGGAGGAGATATTATAAGAATAAATCCCGCTGAACAATGTGACGGGTGTCCGCTTCAATCTCATTACAAAGAGAACAATTCGATTGTTAAAATATTGAAGCACGGGAATAAAACCTTCGGAATACTCGGTATTTCTGTTTCGTCGAAAATCGTTGAAAACGAGTACGAGAAATCGCTGATTAATGAGGTGGCTTACGATATCGCATTTGCGCTGAATTCGATCGATCTGGAGGAAAGAGAAAGGAAAAGCGAAGAACGTTTCCAGCGTTTGTATCGGAATATGGTTCAGGGAGTGGTGTTTCAGGATGCGGAAGGGAAGATTATTCATGCTAATCATGCCGCGGAAACGATTCTTGGACTTTCCCTCGAGCAAATGCAGGGGCGTTCCTCAATCGATGAACGCTGGAGGGCGATTCGGGAAGACGGATCGAATTTACCCGGCGATGAGCATTTTTCCATGATAACACTGCGAACAGGGCAATCAATGAACGGTGTCATGGGGGTCGTGAATGCGGAGACCGGTCAAAATACCTGGATCAAGGTCCACGCGGTTCCCGAGTACGATGAATCGAGGAGCCGCCCCATCGGTGTTTTCACTACTTTCGAAGATATCACCGAGAAACGTCTCGCGGAGGTAAGGCTGGCCGAGAGTGTGGAGAAATATCGCGCGATGGTTCAGAATATCGGAATGGGCGTGGTCATGATCGACAGGGACATGCGGATTCTGGAGATGAATCGTCAGATGCGGGATTGGTATCCCGATATCGATCTGTCTATGGGCCCGATCTGCTATCGTGAATTCAGGAAACCGGATCGAGATCGCGTATGTGACGATTGCCCAACTTTGAAAACGCTTGAGACAGGTCTGCCCTGCGAAACGGTTGTTGACATCAACTTCGGCGAGAAATCCAGAAAATTCAGGATCGCGGCATCTCCCATTCGGGACTCGAACGGCGAGATCGTTGCCGCAATCGAGATGGTCGAAGATATCACCGAACGCTTATCCCTCGAGGAGCAGCTTCGTCAATCGCAGAAGCTGGAGGCGATCGGGCAGCTCGCCGGCGGGGTGGCGCACGATTTCAACAACATGCTGGGTGTTATCATCGGCTATGGAGAACTGATGCTCGACTCCATCCACGAGAGCGATCCGCTGTGCGAATTTGTCAAGGAAATCATCAAGGCCGGCAAGAGCTCGGCCGGACTGACCAGGCAACTGCTCGCGTTCAGCCGAAAGCAGGCGTTGCAGGTTCAGATTGTCGATTTGAACGAGCTGATGAAGAATCTGACCAAGATGCTGTGTCGGCTCATCGGCGAGGATATCGATTACGAGACGCATCTGGCCAAGGATATCGCGCTGGTCGAGGTCGATCCGGGTCAGGTCGAGCAGGTGATCATCAATCTGGCGGTCAATGCCCGAGACGCGATGCCCCAGGGTGGGAAGCTGATCATCGGGACGAAGAACTGCGAAGTTGATGACAAGTATGTCAATGCTCACTTCGAGGTTGAAAAGGGTCACTACGTGATGCTGACAATCTCGGACAACGGCGTCGGTATGAGCGAAGAGACGAGGGAAAAAATCTTCGAGCCCTTCTTCACGACGAAGGGAAAAGGCAAGGGAACCGGTCTCGGTCTCTCGACCGTTTACGGCATCGTTCGGCAACTGGGCGGAGTAATCATGGCCTATAGCGAGGTGGGCGTGGGCACTTCGTTCAAGATATTGCTTCCTGCGTCCCAGTCCGTGATGGAAGAGCAGAAGAAGGTGGATTTCTCCCGTGGAGTACAGTCAACCGCCGGCTTGAAGATACTCGTCGTCGAGGATGACGACTCTCTGAGAAACCTGATCAAACGGGCTCTGCTGAAAATAAAGTGGGAAATCAGGACGGCCGCCAACGGTGGCGCTGCACTTCTGGAAATCGAGGAGAAGGGTTTTGAGCCCGATATCATCCTGACGGACATCGTCATGCCCGAGATGAGCGGGAAAGTCCTGATCAACCGCCTCAGAAAGAAAATACCGGATATGAAGGTAGTCTATATGTCGGGCTATACGGATAACGCGATCGTGCATCACGGTATGCTGGACCCGGATACGCCCTTTATCCAGAAACCTTTCAACATGCAAGACCTGATTGGCAAGATCGAAGAAACGCTGGGGGGATAGCATTCAAAAGGAGACCAGACATGGCAAATTACGAATGCTTACCGATGCCCCCCGTTCTTCAACAACAATATAAAAAAACATGTCGGCCGTCGCGGATATGATGAAGAAGCGATATTGCCAGGGAAGCAACGTCCATTGCGCACGTTACATGGTGTTCAAGAAGCTGGGCAGAGACAAAGTCCCATCGGACCTTTTCCCGCACATGAAGGAGGTGGCTGAAAAGCTGATCGGTGGAATGTAACGAAGAGCGACTTCTCGATCCAGACGAAAGCGTGCAGAAACCGAAACAATTTTGTCGCTATTCGATGAGTTATTTATCCACTTTCGCTATTTCGCTGCGCGAAAGGAGATTGTCGAAAATAACTCCGCTAACATGATTTCGCTACGCGAATTCACAACGCTCATGTTTTCGTTTTCGCTTTGCGAAAGCCGAAAATTACAACGCTCATGTTTTCGTTTTCGCTATGCAAAAGCCGAAAATTACAACGCTCATGTTTTCGTTTTCGCTATGCAAAAGCCGAAAATACTATTTCAGCAGGATCATTTTACGTACGCGTTCATCTCTGCCTGTCCGCAATCTCGACAAATACACGCCGCTCGCCTTATTCTGCGGCTGCCAGACGATGCGGTGATTTCCTGTGTCCATCACCTCGTCCAGCAGCGTATCGACTCTCTGGCCCTTGATGTTGTATATCTCCAGCCGCACGTGACAGCGTTGCGGGAGGTCGAACGAGATCGTCGTGGTGGGATTGAAGGGGTTGGGGTGGTTGGGATGCATAACCAGAGAGTTCACCTTGGGTGGTATGGTTTCTTCATCGCTGTCCAGTCCGTTGACCTGCGCAAGTACCACGGATGATCCGTCGTTGAGCACGATGTTGTTGCCATCCAGGAAGAAAGCGTACGAATCTTGCCAGTGGTGTAAAACATTGAATCGATTATCCGTGATATAGGTGTTGAAATAGCTGTCCGAATACATATAGTGTGATTGTCCGTTATAGGAGACCATATAGTTGTCTAAATACTGGTATCCGGGAAGTGTCAGGGCATCCCAGAGGCTTGGAGTGTCGGGATCGGTGAAGTTTAGGGGGCTCAATCCCGTTCCTGATGGTGCGATCATCGATTCGGTAGCGTAAATTTCCATTTCACCCGGCACAAACATGATTTCAGTCAGACTGAAGTCGTTTTCAATGCGATAATAGTAATACCCAGGATGGTAGATGTAGTTTTCGATGATTACGATATGATGTGGATCAAGAAACATGCAAGTATTAGTTGGATAGTCTGGATCAAATTCGTTAAGGAAGATAAGCTGGTCGCCTTCGATTCGGTAGAATTTGTAGATCAACTCACTATCGACTATTTGTGAAATGCAGGCAACATTGTCGAACATTTCGAATGTGTTGTAGTTTGCCGGCATGCTCAGGTTGGCAATCGATTCGATGCCGTTGTCACCGAGTCTGACGATCTTGACAAAGCTTGTGTGCTCAAATATCAGGTAGTCCTGAGAATAGCGCTGTTTCTGGATCGAGACGAATCCTTCCGATTCGAAAGGGAGAAATGTGTGGGTTTCAATATCGAAAATGTGATACACAAAATCATATATATCCCGATCACTATCGGCAAGCATCACAATGTAGCGGTCCATCAATACTTCTTGTGCCCAGTAATATGTCGATTCAGAGATTATTGTTTGCTGTTGGAAATCTTGATCCAGCCGGTATATTTCCGAGCGTGTGAAAGCAAGATATTCTACGTCTGATTTCATCAGATTCAGCGATGTTGCTGTGATATTCAACTGAAAATCTTCTCGATTGGTGAGTTCTTCATTTTGCCACTGAAACCTGATAATCGAATGCTCCTCAATATCGGAAAATCCGGTATATATGATTTCAGCATCATTAAAAACAGCGCTACTATTGACGGTATAATCCAGCGGGTATTCATTATTCAGTGATAGTGTGCCATCTTCTTGAAAGGAATAGACAAACAGGCTGAGAAAATCCCCCTGATACGCTGTCAGAAACAGGTGATCGTCGTATAGATTGGCGTCCCAAACGTAGTCGAAATGCTCATTGTCTTCAGTTGCAGGCTGTAAATTCATTGCGGTGAGATCGACGCACATTTTCACAACATCATGATACTCAACGAAATAATAATGCTGATTGTGGAAAAAAGCCTTGTTTACGATGCGATCATTGGGTAGGTTGATCGAGGAGAGCAATTCAGGCTCCAGAAGGTTGTGAGCCGAGTAAGCTTCCCAACGGCTGAAATAATTCCCTTCGCCAGGAAAGACATGATGGCACTGAAATAAAACGTCGTCCATTACTTCCAGTTCATACCAGAAATAGGATGTTTCTGGTTGTGGATTGTCCAAGATGGTTTCAATGAATTGAAGTTGGTTGCTATGATAAGTATAAACATCGATTCCATGATGTAGTCGGGGAAATAGTAATGTGTCTCCATGCGCTGCTCGCAGATCGGCATTCATTGCGTAACTGATTTCTCGATCTAGGACACCGACGTTGTTCCCATCGACTTGGATTATCTGCTTCGAACGACAAAAGTTTGTAATAAATTTGCCCTGTTCGATTTCCAGCAAGTTTCCATGCTGAATGCTGTCGAGCGGGATTTTTTCGACATACTGAATATCAATTGCGGAGAGAGTTGTGAGCATCAACAGAATTAGAGTATAAAACAACTTCATGATTACCTCATTTGATGGTCAGGGCCGTTTTCGACCCTGACCGCATTGTTGGTTTTACATCATCTCAATACTTTGCCGAGTGTTAACGATAACTATATCCCGGGTGGATCATCGGGAGGATCATCCGGCAAAAAGCCAGGCAAGTAACATATACCGACATTATATGGTAATCCACTTTGATCGGTGAATACTCGAGAGCATGAATCTGTGGCATGAACAGATCTGCGTTCACAATCACAGATAACTGTCAATGATGAACCGGAACCTGGTGCGGGTAAAGGATTACCATTGGAGTCTACCGATGCTTTGTATTTCCCTCCAACTCCATCCCCGATATTACATTCGAAATGGATTGTTCCGGTTGCGATCGTGTAGCCGCCCTGTTTAATTTTCATTCTGCCGGTGGCAGTCCCGTTGGGAGCGTAGTATATGTTCACATAGTAATCCGCCCCGACGAGCATGGTGGCGATTACGATCAGTATCAGTGTAAGCATTGCGTGTTTCATCATTCCTCCTTTTCGTTGTGGTTGTTGGCACGCAAACGAAACGAAGTTATGTGAATTTATTTTGCCCCAGAAAGAAAATGTCAAGAAGAAAATGGATGAAGCATATTACACAACCTTTTTTATTGCAGCATGTTATTCTTATTGGGGGGGGGGCATGAATCCTCCTGTATAGTGCAATAATATAAAAATTATAAATCGTCTGTCAAGTAAAATGTGTAAATATAAGTATAAGTATTGGTGGGCTGTGCTTGATATTGCCTGTCGGTGTGTTTTCATTCCGTAATCTAACGCGCGTGCACAGTCTCGCCGATTTCTTTGCTTGACAGCGCGGGACGGCTCGAAAACTGTATCGATTCACGGATCAACGGAAAGGAGATCAAACATGTTGAAGACGGGAGTTATCGGCGTCGGGCATCTTGGAAGGCACCACGCCAGAGTATTGAATCAGATCGAAGGCAGCCGGATGATGGGTATCTACGACCAGGACGCGAGCCGTGCGAAAGAGATCGGCGAGCAGCTTGGCGTAACGGTGTTCGAGACCCGGGAAGCGCTTTTCGACGCGGTCGATGCGGTGGATATCGCGGTGACGACCACGTACCATTACGATATCGCCAAGGCAGCGCTGGAAGCCGGAAAGCACATTTTCGTGGAGAAACCGATCACATCCGAACTGCACCAGGCGGAAGAGCTGGTGGAGCTGGCGGAGAAGAAGAAACTCAAGTTGCAGGTGGGGCACATCGAGCGCTTCAATCCGGTGGTTCTGGACGCATTCGACCAGATCAAGGAGCCCATGTTCATCGAGTCGCATCGACTGGCCCCGTTCAACCCGCGCGGCAGCGACGTCCCGGTGGTGCTGGACCTCATGATCCACGACATCGACCTGATCCTGTCCTTCGTACACAGCAAGATACGCGATATCCGCGCCAGCGGCGTGAGCATCCTGACCAAGTCGATCGATATCGCCAACGCGCGACTGGAGTTCGAGAACGGCGCTATCGCCAACGTAACCTCCTCGCGCGTCTCGCAGAAGCAGGAACGCAAGATTCGTCTATTCCAGCGAAACGCCTACATAAGCATGGATTTCAAGGAAAAGAACGTGAAGATACTCAAAAAGTCGCCCAAGCTGATCAAGGTTCTGCCCAAGATCATGGCGGGGAAGACCGACTTCAATCCGGAAGACCTGGTCGATATCAGGGACATCGATTCCAACGACCATCCGAAAGACGCGCTCACCTACGAGCTGGAGGCTTTCGTCCAGGCGGTCACGAAGAACAAGACCCCGATCGTGGACGGCAAGGCCGGCACGAGGGCGCTGCGTATCGCGTTCGAGATCATGAGACGGATCAAGGAAAATACACCCGATTTCAAGCTGTAGGAGAACGACATGAAAGATGTTTTTATCAAATATATAAAAGACCACATCGGTGAAGAGGTCAGGATCAAGGGCTGGGTGCGCAACTACCGCTCCAGCGGCAAGCTGATCTTCATCATCCTGCGAGACGGCACCGGCGAGATTCAAGCCGTCGCGTTCAAACCCGCGCTCGGGGAGGAACTCTTCGAGACTGCGAAGCAACTTACCATCGAATCGTCCGTGATCATCACCGGAACGCCCAAAGAGCATCCCAAGAAACCGGGTGTCTATGAGCTGGACGTGACCGGCGTCGAGCCGATCCAGATCGCCGAAGAATACCCCATCGGTAAGAAGGAGCACGGACCCGACTTCCTGCTCTCGAACCGGCATCTGTGGCTTCGGAGCAGCAAGCAATGGGCGCTTCTCAGGCTGCGCCACGGCGTCTATAACGCCATCTGCCAGTACCTTCACGACAACGAATTCATCCGGTTCGATTCGCCCATCCTCACGCCAAACGCCTGTGAAGGCACGACGACCCTGTTCGAGGTGCCCTACTTCGACCTCGGCAACGCCTATCTTTCGCAGTCGGGGCAGCTCTACCTCGAGCCGGCGATCCTCAGTTTCGGTCGCGTCTATGACTTCGGTCCCGTGTTCCGCGCGGAGAAATCGAAGACCCGCAAGCACCTGACCGAATTTTGGATGATGGACGCCGAAGCCGCGTTTGTCGAGCACAAGGAGAACATGGCGATCCAGGAAGGGCTGATCCGCTTCGTGATCCGCACCGCCATCGAGAAGTTTCCGACAGAGCTGGAAATCCTCGAGCGCGATGTCGAAGAACTGAAGCGTGCCGACGCGCCGTTCAGGATCATCACGCACCGCGAGGCGATCGACCTCTTGAAGTCGAAAGGCGCTGACGTCGCGCACGACAGCGATTTCGGCGCGGCGGAAGAGGCGATGATTACCGAGGACTCCGACGTTCCGGTCTTCATCGAGAAGTGGCCGAAAGAGATCAAGGCGTTCTACATGAAGCGCGATCCCGAGAATCCCGACCTGGTGCTCGGTGCCGACCTCATTGCGCCGCAGGGTTTTGGGGAGATCATCGGCGGTTCGCAGCGCGAGGACGACTACGATGTCCTGCTCGGCAGGATCGAGCACGAGAATCTGCCCAAGGACGCGTTCGAGTGGTACCTCGATACGCGCAAGTACGGCTCGGTGCCGCACAGCGGATTCGGGATCGGACTCGAGCGTCTGACCGCGTGGGTCGGTGGTGTCCACCACATCCGCGAGGCCATCCCGTTCCCGAGAATGATCTATCGCATCCAGCCGTAAAAAAATAGCAAAACAAGCTTGATCCCAACTTCTGAATGTCCGGGCGAAATCGAAGGACGACGAAGTTGGGATTTTTTTTTCGGGTAACTGCCAGGAAGCGCTTGGGGACGGGTATTGGTTAAAAACATCCTTCGCGAGAAAGACTTGCCGAATAAAAAAATATTGACAATATTAATTGGATTGATAATGATAAAAATGATAAATATTGTTGAGACAAAATGGAATTATAAAAAGGAGGAATCATGAAAAGAGCATTGATTCTTTTTTCGCTTATCGTTTTGGTCGGCTCGATGATGGCGACCACATTGAATTCACCGACAGTTAACGGTCTTATTCTTCAGGACACCGGGTTTGATTGGGAATCGGACGAGTACATGGAACGCCAGACGTTCGATGGTGCGAACTACGACCTCTTCATCACCTGGGATTTTTCCAACCTTTATATTGGCATCAACCGCTCCGTGGCCGATGCCGACAACCGTTTCCTGAACGACGATCTCGACGGAATCAGCTTGTTTGTCGCGATCGATGTGAATCAGGTTCAAGGATCCGGAGCAACTTCGGACGGTTATGCGACCGTTACCTGGAATACCGGCATCTATCAACCGGAATACACATTCTGCTTCGCCGGTGGTCCGAATTGGGCTGAATGGAACCATTGGAATGGAGCCGATTGGGATTGGCAGGGATGGTCCGACTCGTGGGGCGTCTATGGTACCGCAACAGGTAACGAAGACGACGAGATATTCATTCCGTGGGCAATGATTGGGGATCCGACGGGAATAGCCCTTCGCGCCTGGATCACGGAAGAATCAGCAAACAATATGGAAGTGCTGGGAACCTGGCCTTCCGAGAACCCGCTTGGTGAAGACCCTGAAAGCCCCTGGGCATATCAATTCTACGTACCGCATATCCCGGGACTCTTGCCCTGTGATGAATTCTCTCCTGGTATCGTCGAGCACTCTCTGCCGGTCACGCTTTCCGCATTCAACGCGGTGCTGACGGCTGACGACAACGTGCTCCTCCAGTGGATCACCGAGTCCGAATCCGACATGCACGGATACGAAGTCTATCGTAGCGAGACAAGCGACCTGAGCGATGCTTTCGATCTCGGATTCGTCCAGGCACACAACATCTCCACGCAGCAGACCTACGAGTATGTCGATCTCGACACACAGATGGACGCGACGTACTACTACTGGTTGGAAGCGCGGGAACTTGGCGGATCGTCCAATTTCTTCGGACCGCAAGCCGTGACCGTTCAGGAAGGCGAAGAGGAAGAGGAAGACGTGCCGGACGCAAGTCCTGTTACCACGCTCATGCAGAACAGCCCGAACCCCTTCAACCCGACGACCACGATCAATTACTACATCGCGGAAGACAGCGAAGTCACGCTGAAGATTTACAACATGAAGGGACAGCTCATCAATACGCTGATCGACCACCAGCAACGCTCCGGTGGCGACAGGCTGCACTCCGAGGTCTGGGAATCGAAAGACCAGCCGAGCGGCCTCTACTTCTATCAGCTTACGGTCAACGACCAGACATTTACCCGCAAAATGCTACTCCTGAAATAGTGACATTTGTCACTCTGAGGCTTGCGTTGATAGATATCTGGATTGACAAATGTCACAATGATTATCTAACCATGTGAGCGATAGGATGGAGCAGTAGCGGATCATCAAGGACGAACCGGCGGAGCAATCCGCCGGTTTTTTCATTGAACGACGACCATTCTTATCTCCGATTTATAGATACGATTTTATTTCTGACTCTGGTGCATATCAGGTGAGCGAATAGTATTTTGAATGGTGCGCCAAGCTCCAGCTTGGCATCTCCCAACTCTATCCTTCCAATCCTGATAATTGCACAAATCCTGTAAATTGCGTTGGGACTCGAGTTATTACCTCCGGCAAACTTACAGATTCAGACAAAGGAAATGCCAAGCTGGAGCTTGGCGTGCGTGGGAACGCGGACGTCCTCGTCCGCATCTTTGAGAGGTATGAGATGTCCGCCGGTTTTTTCATTGAACGACGACCATTCTTATCTCCGATTTTAGATACGATTTTGTTTCTGACTCTGGTGCATATCAGGTGAGCGAATAGTATTTTGAATGGTGCGCCAAGCTCCAGCTTGGCATCTCCCAACTCTATCCTTCCAATCCTGATAATTGCGCAAATCCTGTAAATTGCGTTGGGACTCGAGTTATTACCTCCGGCAAACTTACAGATTCAGACAAAGGAAATGCCAAGCTGGAGCTTGGCGCACCGTGAGGAGAGAGAAATGCGAAGCTGGAGCTTAGCGCACCATGAGGAGAGAGAAATGCCAAGCTGGAGCTTAGCGCACCATGAGGAGAGAGAAATGCGAAGCTGGAGCTTGGCATGCGTGGGAACGCGGACGTCCTCGTCCGCATCTTTGAGAGGTATGAGATGTATGTGCGATATCTGATCACTCTGTTTGACGGAGGAAACCGCGCTATGACAAGGCGGACAGCCGATGATTGAAGAATGGGTGAGAGCAAAAAAATATTGACAAACGAGATTCGCTTACTCATGATATGCTCAATGAATATAAAGCATGTACATTAGAAAATTAAAAGGGAGAAATCATGAAACGAGCATGGATTTTATTATCGTTTATCGTATTGGCCGGCATGATGTTGGCGACCACGTTCAACACACCGGTATTGGATGGTTCCATCAGCGATTTTGACGACTGGGAGATGGACGAAGTGATGATGGGCGTCACGAACATCGATGGTTGCTGGTACGATCTCTGGATGACATGGGATGAAACAAACTTCTATGTCGGACTCGATCGTGAAGACATCAGCGGTTCGAAGCGTTTTCTGGGCGACAACCCGGGAGACCTGCATCTATTCGTGGCTTTCGATGATAATAATATTCCCGGCTTCGGTGCAACATCCGATGGGTACGGCAGCGTGACGTGGTCCAGCGGCACCACTTCCTATCATCCGGAGGTTGTCGTATATTTCGCCGGCGGCGGTGGATGGGCTCAGTACTCGCTCTGGGATGGTATCGGTTGGAATTGGATGGGCTGGTCGAACGACTGGGGTTACGGCGGCTGGGACAATCCCGGCAATTATGACGACGAATTCGCCATTCCATGGGCGCGGATCGGTATGCCGACCGGTGTTGCCGTTCGGGCGTGGGTTGTCGATCGCGATACCTACGATGTGCTCGCAAGCTGGCCAATGGATAATCCGAATGGTGATAACCCCGATCAGCCTTGGGCTTATCCGTACTTCGAACCGAATATCCCAAGTGCCATGCCGTCCGCAGGGTATAACCCGAGTTTCGTCGAAGTGTCGCTTCCTGTCACGCTTTCCGGCTTCAACGCGGTGCTGACGTCTGAAGACAACGTGCTCCTCCAGTGGATCACCGAGTCCGAATCCGACATGCACGGATACGAAGTCTATCGCAGCGAAACCAGCGACCTGAGCGATGCCTTCGATCTTGGATTCGTCCAGGCGAACAACATCTCCACGCAGCAAACCTACGAGTATGTTGACCTCGATACACAGATGGACGCGACGTACTACTACTGGCTGGAAGCGAGAGAACTCGGCGGATCGTCCAATTTCTTCGGACCGCAAGCCGTGACCGTTCAGGAAGGCGAAGAAGAAGAGGAAGACGTGCCGGACGCAAGCCCCGTGACCACGCTTCTTCAGAACAGCCCGAATCCCTTCAACCCGACGACCGCGATCAATTACTACATCGCGGAAGACAGCGAAGTCACGCTGAAGATTTACAATATGAAGGGCCAGCTCATCAATACGCTGATCGACCACAAGCAACGCTCCGGTGGCGACAGGCTGTACTCCGAGGTTTGGGAATCGAAAGACCAGCCGAGCGGCCTCTACTTCTATCAGCTTACGGTCAACGACAAGACATTTACCCGCAAGATGATGCTTCTGAAATAATTTCGGCTTCAGCGAAGCTGAAACGAAAATATGAGCGTTGTAATTTTCGGCTTTTGCATAGCGAAAACGAAAACATGAGCGTTGTAATTTTCGGCTTTTGCATAGCGAAAACGAAAACATGAGCGTTGTAATTTTCGGCTTTTGCATAGCGAAAACGAAAACATGAGCGTTGTGAATTCGCGAAGCGAAATCATGTTAGCGGAGTTATCTTCGAAAATCTCCTTTCGCGTTGCGAAATAGCGAAAGGGGATATTCGGCTTGCCGAAACTATATTTGCGGATCATCAAGGACAGACCGGCGGAGCAATCCGCCGGTTTTTTCGTTGACAATTGATTCACGACTTGCTCAATGGATGAAATTCCTTTTGGAGCTGAAGTGAGAACGCTGATTTACATGCTAATACTGATTCTATCGATTCTGTTGCTGGCGTCATGCGAGTATGAGCCAGAGCACAACAGCCCGGAATACTACTGGCTGGCGATCTCGAACATCGACGGCAGTGAGACCCGTTATATCAGGGAGTGTTACGGTGGGGCATATTTCGTACCGGATCCCGAGAATCCAGGGCAGGAATTGATCCTCGCGAATACCAACTGGCAATTCACTTTGCTCGATACAAGTGGAACTGTACGGGATAGGCTGCAGGAACTGGATAGGGGGATCGACGATGCAAAGCTGCAATTCAGCGAAGACCGCAGCAAATTCGTGTTCGCGATGGAGGGCGATATCTACCTGTACAACCTTCCCATGCACTCACTCACAAACATCACGGACTCGGATTCGTGGGATTATGAACCGACGTTATCGCCTTCGGGAGAACAGGTGCTGTACGTGACGAACAACTCCGATCAGAACACGAGGCAACTGATTCTACGCCATATCGAGTCCGGTGAGATGGGCCCGATATTCGAGACGGATTACCAGGACTGCGGTATATCGGATGGCGTTTTCGTCAACGAGTCGGGAGTGTGCTTCACCTTTCGAGAATACAATTCATTGACTGCTGTATGCAAGATCGATTTCCAGACTGGGCAATGCGATACGCTGCGATCATTCAGCTCGGCAGGTCAGCTTGCGTACAATGACGACAGGAACGAACTCGCGGTCTGGGGCTATCCTCTGATAACCATTATCGACTTGAACGCCCCACACCTGACGTATCTTTACGACCGTTACATCTCCGATTCCCGCATGAACTTAAGTCGAGATGGAAAGTACCTTTCGACCCAGGATAATGTATATAATCTCGAAACGTTGGATCGATATCCAGTCGATTCCCACAGTTGGATCGATTTCAGTCGTGATGGCTCTCATATTCTTTGGAACACAGAACTGGATTATTACCCGAGGAAATCGAGGATTACAGAATAAATACCAACCAACAAACACGATATGGAGGAACGTACATGAAATCGGTACTGGAATTGAGTGAAGAGCATAAGGGCGTTGCGGTCATCGTGATCCCGAAAATCCGCGAGGTGTTCAAGAGCCTCGGGAACGTCGTTCTGGTCTTCGATAACGGCGACAAGCGAACCATCGACACAACGGATGCCAACGCGCTCGTTCAGGATATCATGCGGAAAATCGAGCTCTTCTACACGACTGGCTGATGGTTGTTCCCATACGCTGAATAGCGCTCGGATTAGATAAATAAATTTCCTCGCTTGCGGAAGGATTATCTTGACAGGCCGTGTCGGAATCGGTATCCTTACATGTAGAAATCTTAAAAATGGGGTATGCCTATGAAGATACTTGCTATAGACGACGACTTTAATTTTTTGCATACCCTCAAAGATATCATCGAGCAATATCTGCCACAGAATGAGGTGATCCTTACCGTCGATGGCTTGCAGGGACTGGAACTGGCGAGAACAATCGATCCCGGCGTCGTGCTTCTGGACCTCGTGATGCCCAGAATCGGCGGATACGACATCTGCATGAAGCTGAAGACCGATCCCGCGACCAGCCATATCCCCATCATCATCATGACCGGCATGGAGTCGGAAAACTCCATGAAATCCAAGAGCCTGGACGCCGGTGCGGACGCGTTTCTCTCCAAGCCGCTGGAGATTCCCGACCTCGTTTCGCAGATCAAGGCGATGCTGCGGCTTCGCAATGTGGATACGCTGCTACGCGATGAGCGCGACAAGCTCAAACATATTCTGGATGAGAAATCATCCGAACTCGATCACCGGCGGGAACGCTGGGAGCTGATCCAGAAATCGACCAACGAAGGTATATGGGACTGGAATATCGTCACCGGAGAGACCATCTTCTCCGACCACTGGCTGGAGAACCTCGGATTCGAGCCCGGCGATATTGAGCCCAGCATCCAGTCGTTCTACAACCTGATCGATCCGAAGGACCACGATGCGATCCGGCAGGCGATCGACGATTACCTCCAGAAGCGGGTCGCGCACTTCCACGTGGAAATCCCTATGAAATGCAAGGACGGGCGTCGGAAGTGGTTTGCCTACCGTGGACAGGCGATATGGGACGATGAGGGCAAACCGATACGGCTGGTGGGCATTCAGGCGGATATAACCGAACGAAAATTGATCGAAAAGAAGCTTCAGCATATCGCGCATCACGATACCCTGACCGGACTGCCCAACCGCGTCCTCAGCATGGATCGGCTCGTCCACAACCTCGCTCGCGCCGCACGGTTCAAAAACTTGATCGCGGTGCTGTTCACCGATCTGGACGGGTTCAAGCAGGTCAACGACAAGTTCGGGCACAACATCGGCGACGTTCTGCTCCAGCAGGTATCGAGGCGCTTCGAACACTGCGTGCGACGCGTGGATACCGTGTCGCGATTCGGCGGAGACGAGTTTCTCATCATCCTCGCCGATCTGAAGACGAAAGAAGACGCGATCGTGGTCGCAAACCGCATTGTCACCGAAATATCGAGGCCCTACGCAATCAATCACCACACGATCGAGATTTCCATCAGTGTCGGAATCAGCATGTTCCCCTCGGATTCGGAGGATGCGGAGCTGCTGGTCAAGTACGCCGATATCGCCATGTACAAGGCGAAGAATAGCGGTAAAAAGCAGTTCCGGTTCTACAACCCGCAGTTCTCGCGCGATATGGGGGCGTTCCCGGTATCCGCGCAGGAGCTTGACGACGCCATAGATCAAAACGAAATCGAGATCGCCTATCTACCGCATTTCGATCTCGAGGGCGGCAGGATCAGCGGACTGGAAGCCCTGATGACCTGGGACAAGGTTCAACAGCCTGTGTTTCATCCGGAATTTCTGTTCAATCCGAACGAGCACAGCGATATCTTTCACAAGCTGCTTCTATATCAGTTCGATTGCGCGTGCCGGCATCTGAACGACTGGAACCATATCCGAAAGCTGGATCGCGTACAGATCAATGTCGCCGCAGGACAGTTCTTCCACATGAATCTGGTCAAAGATATCTGCAATATCATGGAAGAGTACGGCTTGGAGGGAAATCGCTTCATTCTCGGCGTGAACGAAAACACCATCCTGCAGGATATCGATTTCTCGGTGGAGGTGCTCGGGCAGTTCACGAGCCTCGGCTTCGAGATCGCGCTCATCGAGTTCGGTACGGGCTACCTCTCGCTCCAGCATTTCATCAATCTGCCCATCCACATCATCAAGATCGATTCCTCGTTCATCCACCGCATCGGCACCGAGCAGAAGATCGATGACATGATCGTGACCATCATCAAGTTCGCCCGCAGCATCCACGCGCGCGCCGTCGCATCGGGCGTCGATACGGAGGTGCAAAAGCGTTTCCTGCATGACAATGGCTGCAAGGTAATCCAGGGAGAATATTGCAGCAAGCCGCTCGCACCGGAGAATATCGACCAGGCGATACGAGAGAACACCTGCTGAAATTTCTTTACATCTTCTCGAAAATTCCCCTTTATGACACCTATAATCGTGAGGAGTACACATGAAACGAATTCTCGTAGCAATCATTTTGCTGATAACCGCGCTTTTCATATCCACATGCAGCGATTCCGACGACGACAACAACGAAACCGGCGTCAACGTGACAACATTCTCGCTTCAGATCGGAACGACGTGGAGGTATTTGATTACTGAACACGGAATACCTCTTGGAGAATCACCAGTTGATACCGTGTCTTACTATGTTGTGATGACAGTCGATTCATTGCGAGAGGCACCGGACGGAACGATGACGACAGCCTTGAATTGTTGGGACGAAGACAATTCATCGGGCGTCAATATTGATTATGTCGCAAACATGGATGACGGATTACGGATTCTTGGTTCCGAAGGAATAGGACCGTTCATTGTGTTTGCAAATCGGAGAATCAGCTCAGATCATCGTAATCCTCTCTTACCAGGAGATTATGGTGATCTTGAATGGTACACCGATCTACCGGATTCGAATGCTAATCTGATCCTGCCGTATCCGGCGAACGCCGGTTTTTCGTGGAGCTATCAACCCGAACAGGATGGATGGATCGCTTCTCAGCATGAAATCATCGGAACCGAAACCATAGAGACAGCCGTCGGCAGTCAATCGTGCATTCACAAACATATCAGTATCTCATTTGGTGAAGGCGAAGATTACGGTTACGATTATTACTACTCGTCGAAAGGCGTTGTATATGCATGGTTTGATTACGGTATGCAAGAACAGATTGATGAATACGGTAACAATGTTGGTGATTATCACGCCTGGATAAAATACGAACTGGTGGAATACACGCCCGGGAGATAGATGAATTTCGACAAAGTATTCAGCGAACTGAAGAAGCATTTCCAGACGGTCAAAGCGCCCGTCATCGACCTGATCGAGGCGCAGACGCGCGATCCGTTCAAGGTGCTGGTGGGGACGCTGCTCAGCGCTCGCACCAAGGACGAGACGACCACGCATGTAACGATAAAACTCTTTGCTGTCATCGATACGGCACAGGACCTTTCAAAACTTTCTGTCGGAGAAATCGAAGAACTCGTCTTTCCGGCCGGATTCTACCGAACCAAGGCGAAGCACTTGAAAGAGTTGGCGAAAATGCTGATCGAACAATACGATTCGAAGGTTCCTGATACAATCGAAGAGCTCGTGAAGCTGCCCGGCGTGGGCAGGAAGACCGCCAATCTGGTGCTGGCGATCGGCTTCCGTAAGCCGGCGGTCTGCGTCGATGTGCATGTACATCGCATCATGAACAGGCTGGGGTACGTCAAAACGAAGAATCCGCTCGAGACCGAGATGGCGCTCAGGAAGAAGATGCCGAAAAAATACTGGCTGGAGTTCAATTCGTTCTTCGTCGCGTTCGGACAGAACCTTTGCAAGCCGGTCAATCCGCGCTGCGACCGCTGCCCGATCTACGACGAGTGCCCGAGGATCGGCGTGAAAACCAAGTATCCACGCGAGGAGAAGCAATGAACCTGATGTCATGGAACGTCAACGGCCTCAGAGCCGCGATCAAGAAAGGTTTTGTGGACTTCATCAACACGGAGAAGCCCGATATCCTGTGCTTGCAGGAGACTAAGCTGCAAGAGCCTCAAATTCCGCAGGAGATCAAGGATCTGGAGGGCTATCACGCCTACTGGAGTCACGCGGAGAAGAAGGGCTATTCCGGTACGTGCATCCTGACGAAGGAAGAACCGCTTTCGGTGTCGCACACAATCGGCGAGGAGCGTTTCGATCGCGAGGGGCGCGTTGTTCGCTGCGATTTCGAGCGATTTTCGCTGTTCAACGTCTATTTTCCCAACGGCAAGATGAACGACGATCGCCTCAAGTACAAGCTCGATTTCTACGACAGGTTCCTCGAAGTGATGGACGAGGTGGTCGCGTCAGGAAGGAACATCGTCGTCTGCGGCGACTACAACACGGCGCACAAGGCCATCGATCTGGCGCGGCCGAAGGCGAACGAGGAAGTCTCCGGGTTCCTGCCCATTGAGCGTGAATGGATAGACAGGCTGGTCGCGCAAGGTTACGTCGATACGTTCCGCGCGTTCAACGAGAATCCGGACGAATACTCGTGGTGGTCGTACATCGGCAACGCGCGTTCACGGAATACGGGCTGGCGGATCGATTATTTCTTCGTGAACGAGTCGTTCATGAAGCATGTGAAGGACGGCTTTATCCGTCAGGATGTGTTTGGTTCGGATCACTGCCCGGTGGGAATCGTTGTCGAAACCTGATCGCACGCAATTTTCATTGACAGCCTTCATTGGAATCGCAAAATTTCGCAGAAAGGATGTATGAGTATGCAAAAAGGAATCCTGGTATCTCTGATCGTATTTGTAATTGTCTTTGCGGCATGCAATTCCAAGCCGAAAAAGACCGACCCCGCGGTGCGCATCACGGAGCGTCTGACGGGTACATGGCAGGAAGTGGGTGGACTGGAAAGTGTTCTGGAGTTCACGGCGGACGGCAAGATTGTCACTATTAACGGAGACGAAGCCGGCACGTGGAAGATCGAGTCACCTAATGTTCTGGTTCGCAAGACCTGGGGTATCGCGACACAGGAAAAGGTGCACTTCACCAGCATCAACGATGTCGAATTGACCCGCGTCGAGACGAAAGACGCCGACGGCAACGTGATCGAAGGCGAAGAAACGGTTTCATCCTATCGACGAATCGAGAAATAGCCTCAATACTGCTGCCAGAAACGGAACATGTAATACACGGCGCCAAGTAACGAGACGATCCCCAACAGCATCAGCGACAAGCTGTAGTGATCCTTCTTGCGTCTGTGCCTCCTGGCATTGATCAACAATCCCGACACGCTGATGACAAACCCCGCAACCATTACGAAGAAGATATACAACGTAAGCTGATAGTTCCAGACCGTCGCGCCTGAGACATGAAAAAACCGATCGAAGAAGGTCATCATGTGTGGCTTGGCAAGATCGAACAGCACCAGGGCGACAAGCATCAATATCCATCCGATCACGCTGAGCCACGAGATCATTTTGCGCCAGACATCGGGCCCGCGCCTTCTTTCGCCACGTCTGTCGTAGCCGAAATTCTTCATACAGCATACTCCGCAGATTTTCGCATAAGTCTTTACCGTTGGTTGATAGCGTCAAGCTTTTTCGGCGGTTGATGTATGGCAGAACAGGTTTCCGCGCCTATACGTTCTTGATCCAAACTTCCGAATGTGTTGCGTAGCAACTCTTCTGAATGTTTGGAATTTTCTTTCCTGCAGATGATGAAGATCGTCTGGCTGATTCTTTGAAACCAACATTCGGAAGAGTCACTTTGTGACACATTCAGAAGTTGGTTTCTGTGGGAATCACTCCGACGCGAGCTGAATCCGCAAATCCTCGGACGGAATCAGTCCCCACTCGGTCACGACGAATCCCGTGCGCTCGAAATCGGGTATCTGGGGTGTCTGAAGCTCGATATCGGGCGACTCGATCACATCGACGTAGTATGCCAGGCGCAGGATGTTGTCCGGTTGCTGCGAGATTTTCATCGCGATGATCGGGTCGATCTGCGCGTTGTATTGCGGATAAATGGCGTAGTATTCGGAGAGGGTGAGACGCGGAATCCACCATTCGATGAAGTCGTCGATTTCGGACTTGATGAAGCCGGTCTCGCGCAGGTTGCCTGCAAAGAAGTCCTCCAGATCGTCACGCGCGACGACCCAGCCGGAGGATTGCTGATTAATCGTTGGTGTCTCGGCCTCGTAGAAGAGGTAGCGGTATTTGCCGTCGATGGTGCCGTCTGGCTCGACTCGGATATTCTGCCATTTTTCCGGGTATTGCGGATCGGAAATGGTGACCATGCCGCCGTGCGGGAATTCGAGGCTTACGTCGAGCGTGGTGGCTTCGGTGGGGTAGAGATAGATGTTGGGTTTGCAAACTTCTGATGTGGAGGCAGGTAGATAGAACTCGTTGTAGCCATTTCTCAGATGGAACGGCGTATCGTCAAAGTAGTAGATGTCATCGAATGATTTCATCTTAACAGTGTAATCACCCGGTGCGATATCCGTCTCGAATCTCCCTTCATCATTGACATGGATCGTTCCGATGGAGTCGTCCTCGCTCCATATCGCCATGTCGTAATCCTTTATCAGTCCACGGAAAAAACCCGTTGAATCCGATCCCATGATAACCGTTCCACAGGTCGTTTCCGGATCATAGGCATCGAAATCCGTGATGTAATCGAGCTGGAATATGCTGCTCGGAGAGATGGCATGATAGTTGGTGTAGTGTCCGTCTTTTCTCGCGAGCGCCAGAAACGAGGTGTATTTTTTTTCCTCCGGCGGCTCTGAGATGAAAGTTCGAATCATGGTTTTGATTTCACCGAGCAGGTCCTCGCCATCGAGAACGGGAAAGACGTCGCCGTGGTTTTCCTCGGTGATGTGGAGCGTATCCACGGGTGCGCCGTCCATCAGGATCACGATATCGCAGAATGGATCAACTGCCGGTGCTGTCGTGCTGTCGTTGTTGTCGTCGTCGCAACCTGCGATGAACAGGACGAGAAGGATGATGAATGCCAGAAGAAAAGTTCGCATGGTGTCCTCCGAAGAATCCTTGATTCAACAAAATAACGCACATCATGCATCTATGTGTCAATATTTATTCGGAATGGGGATGCAGGCAAGGGTGCCTGCGCACCACAAGGGATAGAGATGCCGAGCTGGAGCTCGGCGGTCCATGGGAACGCGGACGTCCTCGTCCGCATCTCGGCGTACCACAAGGGATAGGGATGCCAAGCTGGAGCTTGGCGGTCCGAGGGAACGCGGACGTCCTCGTCCGCATCTCGGCGTACCACAAGGGATAGGGATGCCAAGCTGGAGCTCGGCGGTCCGTGGGAACGCGGACGTCCTCGTCCGCATCTCGGCGTACCACGAGGGATAGGGATGCCAAGCTGGAACTCGGCGGTCCATGGGAACGCGGACGTCCTCGTCCGCATCTCGGCGTACCACAAGGGATAGGGATGCCGAGCTGGAGTTTGGCGGTCCATGGGAACGTGGACGTCCTCGTCCGAATCTCGGCGTACCACGAGGGATAGGGATGCCAAGCTGGAGTTTGGCGGACCATGGGAACGCGGACGTCCTCGTCCGCATCTCGGCGTACCACAAGGGATAGGGATGCCAAGCTGGAGTTTGGCGGACCGTGGAGAGGGGACATCGCAGATCAGGTGATATCGTCGAGGATGCCGCGCACGATGAAGGCCATCTCCTTCATGATCAGCGGTTTCATGATGTATTCGCGAATGCCCATCTGGAGCGCGCGGTCCTTGGAGATGGTCTCGCTGTAGCCCGTGCAGAGGATGATGGGCAGGTCGGGATTTTCGTGCAGGATGGCGGTGGCGAGTTGCGCGCCGGTCATCTTGGGCATGGTCTGGTCGGTGATGACCAGATCGATGCGATCCTTGTTTCGATTGTAATATTTGAGTGCTTCCCGCGGGTCCTTGAAGGTGTGTATGTCGTAGCCGAGTCGCTCGAACGCCTGCTGGGCGAAGTCGATCAGCATGTCTTCGTCGTCTATGAACAGGATGGTTTCATTACCGCGCGGGAGCGGCTCGTTGACGGGTTCCATCGGTGAGGATTCATGATCGATGAGCGGTAGATACACGACGAACTCGGTTCCGATGCCCTCTTCGCTGGTCACGATGATATCGCCGTCGAGGTTACGAACGATTCCGTGCACGATCGCCAGCCCGAGTCCGGTACCGCCTTCGTGCTTTTTCGTGGTAAAATAGGGCTCGAACACGCGCTCGAGAATTTCCTGCGGGATTCCGTTCCCTGTGTCGCCGATGGATAGTCGGACATATTTGCCCGGCTTCAGTTCGTGCCGTGCGAAGAACGGCTCCATGAATTCCTGCTCGGTAACGTGGACGTCCAGGATGCCGCCCGATTCCTTCATTGCCTGCGAGGCGTTGGTGCAGAGATTCATCACGATCTGGTGAATCTGCGTCGGGTCCGCCATTACAATGGGCGAGTTCGATTCCAGCGTCCGCTTGATCTCGATGGTGCTGGGTGTCGAGGAGCGAAGCAGGCGTAGCACCTCTTTGACGATGTGCAGCACGTTGACCGGTTTCTTCTCTTGCTCTTTCTGCCGGCTGAAGGCGAGAATCTGGGCGACGAGTTCCTTGGCGCGGGTCGCGGCAGACATCACCTCCTGCATGTTCCGGTGGATTCTCGAACCTTTGCCTGCGTCATCGACCACCAGTTCCGTGTAGCCGAGGATGGCACCAAGGATGTTGTTGAAGTCGTGCGCGATACCGCCGGCGAGGGTTCCGATCGCCTCCATTTTCTGTGACTGCCGGAGCTGCTTCTCGATGCGGACGCGGTCGGTCACATCCTTGAGGACGACGATAAACTGGCTGATCATACCGTTGTTGTCCCGGATGGGGGAGAAGGTCGCTTCAGCGTTGTACTGGGTTCCGTTCTTGCGGCGGTTGCTCAGGGTACCTCGCCATGAACGGCTTTCGCGCAGGGAATCCCACAGTTCGTTATAGTCCGGATTCTCCTCGTCTTCACCTTTGAGTAACTCCGCGTTTCTGCCGATAACCTCGTAGCGCATGTAGCCGTTGAGTTTTTCGAAGGCGGGATTGACGTATTGAATGGTTCCGAAGGTGTCGGTGATGAAGATAGCTTCCGAGGTCTGATCGATCGCCTTCTCGAGTCGGATTCGTTCCACTTCGGCGCGTTTTCGTTCCGTGATGTCGATCAGGGTGCCGAACGCGGCGATCTGTCCGCGGTAGTTTATCACCGAGCCGAATGTCTGGATGTGGATGATCTCTCCGCTCTTCTTGACGCCGCGGAATTCATATACCACCGTATCCGTATCGCCGTGCATGCGCTTGAGGATATTCTGTCGGACGTGATCCATGTCTTCTTTGTAGATAATCTTGTGGATCGGCATATCGAGCATCTCTTCTTCGGTGTATCCGAAGAGCTCCGTCATGCGTGGATTGACGTACTTGAAAACACCGTCCTGCGATATGTTGATTCCGGCAATCGATTTCTCGGAGAGGATACGAAACTTCTCTTCGCTCTGGATCAGCGCCTGTTCGGCTCTTCGCCATTCGCTCATATCTTCTGCGATACCGAGCCCGCCGACCTGGATGCCGTCCGGATCGAAGACCGGGCTGAAGAACACGCGTATCGGTATGCGATGCTGCGCCAGGATGGTCTGGTAATCGCCTTCGTAGTATCCGGCTTTGCCCTTGAGCGATGCCCTGATGGTGTTGATAATCGATTCGTCCTGCGAGATGGTCAGCATGTTTTGCCCGATCAGCTTCTCTTTATCGATTCCGAAAAGCTCGGAGACCTTCTCGTTGACCTCGACGATGACGCCCTTGGAATTGTAATGGAATATTCCCAGGGGGCTGTTGTCGAAGATCATGTGATAGCGTTCTTCGTTCTCGGATAGCTTTTGCTGATATTGCCGGATTTCCGTGACGTCGAGGAAGATCAGTATCCCGGCGGTGATCTCTCCGTCCTTGTCCCGGATGGGTGTTGCGTTGATCATGATGCAGTGATCCTGGTTCTGGGCGTCCCGCATGATCATCGTCTGGTTGTGCGTTGTCAAGCCCTCGATCACAGCCTTGGACAGCGGCATGTCCTGGGGCTTGCACGGATCGCCGTTTTCATGATAGAGCTGCCATTTCATGAACTGCTCTTCCAGCGTGAGATTGATCAGTTCGTCTGGCTCCATTCCACGGATATTCGCCGCAGCGCTGTTGACGGTGGTGATTCGCACGTCCGGTGCCTGCGCGATAATGATTCCGGCGGGTGACTGCTCGATGGCGGTCTGCATCAGGGCTGAGGTCTTGAAGAGTTCCGCCTGCGAAGTCTTCTGGGCATGAATATTCAGGATCATGCCGTGAACCTGCTGCACGTTGCCGTGACGATCCACATCGGTGACTTTGCTGATGATCCGGAACCACTGATAGCCCACCTTGGGAACCCGCAGCATGACTTCTATATCGAAGCTGTCGATCCTCCGATGCTCCATGCGGGTATAGTTCTTGATGACGAGTTCGTAGCTGTCCGGATGAACGATGTTCTTCCAGCGCTTCTTCTTCAGCATTTTCATTTCCGGATTGACGATCAGCTTTCGCGCGGTCGGGTCGTCGAAAACGAGGGCGTCCTCGCTTCGGATCCATCGCCACAGGCTGATCTGGGAGCTGTTCATCACAAGCTTCAGTTGGCGCTCTTTATTGGAGAGGATTTTGAGATTCTTTCGCCGGTTCAGCAGAAGGATGATGGTTCCGATCAGTCCCAGAAGCATGACGATGAAGATGTATATCGATGCGCTGGCATAGTTTTGATAATAATCGAGGAGCGATTGCTGCTTTCGGATGATAAGGGCTTGATCCGGCAGCTCCGACTTGGAAATGCGATAGGAGCGAAGGATGTCCTCGGCAAAGACGGGTCTGGCACGAACCGGCTCGATCGTGTCGATGCTGTGCCCGAGAATGATATGGCTGGCCACCTCGGCCGCCGCTTGTCCGATCTCGTTGAGATTCGCTTCATAGCCGCCGACGGACAGTGTACCGATCAGGTCCCTTCGGTTGGTTAGAATCGGGATTCTGGTAAGCGTGCGGATGCGCCTCAGGTCCTCTGGCAGGATCAGATTTCCGGCTCGATCGTACTGGTAATGAAGGGCCAGAACGATCGAATTATCGTTAAACGTGTTCAGTCTATCGATCAGTTCATCGGGCGCGAGGCCGGTCAGTTCATGATAAACCCGTTTTGCCAAATGTCTGGAGACCACCTCGCGGATTGAGTTTATCGCCTCTTCTCCCGCGATGGAAGGATCGGATATCACGACGATGTTCTCTGCTTGCGGCTTCCATTCGACAGCCCATTCGATCAGCATTTCGGTGGCATTCTGAATCTCGATCTTGTGATAGCGTGTGTTTCGGCCGACTTTGGATGGAAGCTTGTCGTTCTCGCCGCAGAAAACGATCGAGGTATTCGTGAAGATGCGCTTGAGGTGCCCGTTGATCAGTTCGAGTGCCTTCGTGTCGCAGGCGATGATGGCGGATATGTCTTTGTCGTGATACCGTGCGTAGAGGAGGTCGATCTGTTTTTCGAGCGCCTCTTCGCTATCGAAGTGAAGCCTGTCCAAATACTCGCAGTGGATTTGCACGGCGGGAGTGTTGCGATACCATTGCTGGATGCCCGAGACGAGTTCGTCGGTCTGCGGATGCCCCGCGTAAAAGGAACTGAGAATCACAATCCGGGATGGCTTGTGGGGGGATTCCGAAGGGATTGCGGCTAGTAGCGCGCTCATGAGGAGCAGGAGTACGAAAAATTTACGCTTCAGTATCATGTTGAGCCTGTTTGTCGTCTGGTTTGGTTTGCAGGGTACGAGATCGTTTGAGCGGATACATGATGAATAGTATTGCGACGGATATCCCGCAGGCAACCCAGCCGTTGCGCGTAAGGACAGTCGAAATCCCATGGCGATTCAGACTGGAGAAGAACCACAGCAGGAAGCCGCTTTGAAGTATCAATGAAATTGCGACCAGTAGAAATCCGAAAGGCGAAAATCGACTGGCCGGCGATTGCAGGAACGTGATAGCGCGATTCAGAAGGATAACGCCATTCATGATGATGAAGAGGATTGCAAGAAATGCCGACAGCAAGACGACGCCCTGGATTTCGACCATCGGCTGTCTATCCCCCGCCAGAAAGAAGATCGTCTGTATAACGGGGAATTCGCCGGACGGATTCAGCATCATCCAGTTCTGCTGTACGGGCTCCGGTACCTCGATGCGGTAAACCGGAATGACGAACAGGCAGAGCAGCCAGAAAACGCCGGTTGCGAGCATGATCATTTTGATCATAAATTTCACGTCAGCCTTCCTTGTGCAGGAGATACAAGTGACTGGATATTTTCCAGCTGTCCTGAAGTCGTACCGGATCGTAGAATCGGATCAGGTACGTGTTTTTCCCCTCCTTGAAACGAATGCTGAGATCGTCGAGCATCTTGACCGCCGGCGGGATGTAGTCCGCGATCGCCTCGTCGCCGGGAACCACGGACAGTATTTCGATGTGGGACCAGTGGATTCCCGTCTGAACGCCTTCGTCGATGATGCTGCGGAACATCTCGGAGATCAGAAGCTGGTATTCGTCCCACGACTGCAAGAGTGCGTCTTCGTCCGCGTCCTCGAGTCCTGGAATCTTGCGCATCTGAACCGTCAGTTCCTGGAAATCCTTCTTCGAAAGGAAGGTATTGCAGAAGTCTTTGAGTTTGAGATCGCGCAAAGCGTACAGCAGTCGTTCCGCAAGCTCTTCCTCATTCCGTATCTTCCGATTACAGCCGGAGAACACGAGAAGGAATAGCGCAAGCACGATCGGGATTGACTTCTGTGTAAGCTGTTTCATATTGGATAATTTTCGGAAGACCGACATCGCTTGTCAAATCCTTTTCATTCGCAGGATCGAGCGCAGACCGAAAGAGAAGACGTAGAAGGGTGTGAAGACGAGGATCGCGGTCTTGATAAAATTCCATAGTACCGACATGATGATGAAGAGCTTTCCTTGCGAGATAGCGCTGAGAGAGCCGATCAGCGGCACGTAATTCGCAAAGAGCGCCAGCAGGAAAAACCATGCCCAGACGATCAGGATCACGCGCCGGATGCTGGACGGCTCCATGAGATTCTTCTCCAGCAGATTCAGCCCTGTCATCACCGCCGCGAAAGCCCACCCCGCGATCACGAGGATCAAGCCGTAGCCGAACACCATCGAAACGAAACTTTTCTCCGCGATGATCCTGTAGGGGATGCGGAAGATCGAAAGCCCGGGCTGCACCTGGTTGAACACCGGTAGCGTCGTGTAGAGAATGAACAGGATGCCGCCCAGAAGCCCGATCCATCGCGCTACGCGACCGGGGGCTTCGTCGTCGTTCCCGGCATAGACCATCGCCAGCGCGAGCATGCCCACCCATATCGTGAATCGTTGCAGGATGTCCAGCTCCAGGATCGGGTGATTGCCAATCGCATAGCCGCCGACGAACAGCCCCGCCCCGCACAGGAAAATGATAATCGCGCGCCCGATTCCGTGGAGGATCGTGCCGGCAAGGATCAACAGTAGTCCCGCGATCAGCGGCAGGATGATTCTGAGCTTGTTGCCTGGGGTTACGTCGTCCTTGGCCAGGTCGCTGAATTCGGAAAACAGAACCGACGCTTCGAGGTTGATCGAGTATCCATCGGACTGGCTGCCGGATGTTTCTTCGGGAATGAACAACGGCATCAGAAAGCCGATGACCAGGATCGTTCCGAGAGTGACTATTTTGCGGGATTGCGCTGATATCATATTGTTTACCTCATCGTCCGATTCATCGATTTCTGTAGATTCCGTCAATGAAATGTTTGATTTTGGGGTGGATTGCCCTCATCGCCTGCCTTCTCCCGCAAGAGAGCGAAGGAGATATAAAGAGGCTCGCCTTTGAAGATTCGAATTTGCATGCAAATTCACAGAGGTCGAGCGCTACAAGAGAGGGTGCGAGGTTGAGGACGACAAGTGAAGATTTGTCGGGTTGGAAAATAATCCCCGAGATGGTTGACAGGGTTTCGCCGAAATGTTACAGTATCGTTGGACAGAAGCAGAAGCACACAGTAAGTTTTTCGGCAAATGATTCTTATTTACTTGACATCCAATGCCTTAAAATCGTAATAGGATAAATTGCGATTATCCGAAGGAGATGCCTAAGTGGAACATATAGCGGCAGTTGACATTGGGCTCCATTCGCTCAAGATGATTTATGGGTGGAAAAAGCGAGACCTGGTCGTCGTGGAGAGTGGCGTCGTGCATCCCTACAGCAACGAATTACTCCAGTCAAATAAAGTATCGGACGAGACGCTGAAGGAAGTCTATAAGCGCAACTACATAGTCATTAGCAAGGATCTGGAGGAGCTCGCGTTCCGGCTTCCCAAGAAGACAACCTTCATGTTCACCTTCAACAGTCTGTTTGCGAAGATTTTCGTCAATCGTATCCAGTCAACTTCTACCAAGCGTGTCCGGATTGCGTCGCAAATCTATCTCGAGAAGCTCGCCCACGAGGGATACGAGACCAACTACGAGATTGCGAGTTTCGATCACAACACCGGCGAAGCGGAGGTGATCCTTTATTCCTTCCTGAACGAGCCCTTCGATTTCCTGCTCGAGGTGATTCGTTCCACCGGATTGCAGACAAAAGTTGTCGATTTCGACGCACTCTGCATCGCGAACACGCTCGAAAGGCAGTCGAAGCCGTCCGAGAACAATATTCTGATCGATTTTGGCTGTTCCAAGACCAGCATCGTTTTCATCAACAATATGCAGCTCGACGCGGTTCAGATCATTCCGTACGGTATGATGCATGTCGCGGAGCAGATCACGCGCAACACACGGCTGAGCCTGATCGAGGCGCAGACCTTGATCATGCTGACCAACGACTATTATCGCAAGATCGGGCAGTTTACACCGATGAATCTATATCACGATCTGATGGCGAAGGTAAAGACGAGCATCGATCAGATTCGGAAAGTCCACCCTGAACTGAACATCTACATATCGGGCGGGATTGTGCGGAACAGGGCGTTCCAATTATGCCTGGAGAAGGTCTTGGGAACGGCGCCGGAGCTGTTCGATCCGTTCCCTGAGGATATCGATTTCACACATGACGAGAAGAATGTATTCGCTGCCGCGTACGGTTTATTCATGAGGTAATACTATGGGAAAATATCAGACCAATCTGATCGAGACTTTCGAGAAGATGAACAATACATTCAAGTGGTTCGTGATCGCCATCGCGGTCATCATCGGTATCGCGATCCTGATCTACGGAATTCGCTCGACCTCGAAAGCGCCGAAGGTGCGGGAGGAGATCGTCGTGGTTCAGGGCGACACGGTTTCCGGCGGGGAATCGGATGTGCAACTCGGCTCGAACGACAACGTTCCGGTCGAGGAATCTCAGGAGAAAGTTCAGAAGAAGAAAAGCCCGTTGGACAATGTTCGTTATCTGAATGATTTCAACGGTTACGAAATCACCGGCGTGATCATCGAGAGAGGAAAGCAACCGGTCGTCTATCTTCGCAAGAATGGAGAAACCGACACGTATCGAATCGGTGACGCGGTCGGGACTGCCACCGTGGAGAGTATCCATCGCAATCACATCGTACTCAAACGCGGTAGCACGGTTATTCACCTGAACAACGTCAATTGAGGAAAATGAAACAGGCGTTCGCCGTACTTATTCTATTTGCTTGTACAATCCTTATCGCTGAGACCGCCGACCTGATCGATATCCGGTACGGCTCTTACGCGTTGGGCGAGTTTATCGCCTCGGAGCCGTGTAATGCGGACGAAACTCGCATCATCATGGAGTTCGATCGCTCCGTCGATTACACCGTCGATCGCGCGGAAGGCAAGGTGCTGATCGACGTCGTCGATGCGCAGTCAACAATCCCCCGGACGCAGTTCAAGATCAACAACGGCCTCGTCTCGCTGCTCGAACTGAAGCAGCAGGATCGGAATCTGCAAATCGCCGTTTTCTTCGAAGGCACGTATGAATCCCACGATATCGAACTCGTCGATGATCCGGTGCGGCTTGTTCTGAATCTCTGCGGAAAGCCGATGATCCGGGAACCGGAACCGCAGCGACAGGAGAAGATTGATCCGACGCCAACAAGGCCGGTGATACGCCGTGTCGGAGCCGGACACAAAGCAGCCTTGAAGTGGGACGAAAAGGATCTGGAGCGCATTTTCCCGGACGACAGCGAACTCTACCTGGACCTTTTCGAGGTGCCGCTTCAGCAGGTTCTGCGCTATTTCTCGAAGCGAAGTCGGCTGGACATCGTTCCCGACGGCGCGCTTGACGGACTGGTTACCCTCAGCATCAAGAACCAGCGCCTGTCCGAGGCGTTCCGAATGGTTCTCCAAAGCCAGAGTTTGACCTTCTACATGCAGGACAGCTCCGTCATCGTCACCACGAAACAGGACGCCCAGCCGAAGGAAGAGGACTACACGCTCTACGCGGTCTATCTGCGGAACATCGATGTCCTGGACATGAAGGTCGCGCTGGACTTTTTCCTGCCGGAGGATCACTTTATCCTGCCCGACCGGCGCACCAACAAGCTGGATATCTATCTGCCGCGCCGGCAGATCGCGCTGGTCGATTCACTGGTCGTGCGCTATGACGCACCCTCCGCGGAGACGGTTGTCCAGGCGCGGACGATTTTGCTGGATCCGCAGGATTTCGAGCGGATCGACTGGGGACCAGACGGCACTGCGGTGATCGATCAGACCGAAATGGATGGACTTGGGAAGCATGAGAAGGGCGATGTCTTTCGCACCGCGATGCAGATTCATCAGAAGGAATACAGCCGCGAGATGAAGCGAAAGGCGTACCGGACGGGACTGCCGATTTTGAGCAGTTCCCGCGTGGTTCTGACCTCCGGCTGGGAAAGCTTTTTAACGCTGCACATGGGACGCGGTAGCCATTTTTCGCTCGATGTCGATCTGACCTGGCACCTGGTCAACCCCGATCTGGTACAGTCCGACGACCGCATGCAGGTCAGCGTCAATCTGGATCACGGGCAGTATCTTCTGATTTACGACAACCGCTATTTTCAGGATCACACAAAGTACGACAACTGGCTCGAATCCGAGCCCTCCTTCATGTCCGGCGCGGTACCGGTACTCGTCTTTTCCGTACAATGAACCTGCTGCAAATTTTTGAAATCCTCTTCGACCGATACGGTGAACAGCACTGGTGGCCGGGCGAGACGGTCGAGGAGATCATCATCGGCGCGGTGCTCACGCAGAATACCAACTGGAAAAACGTCGAGAAGGCGATCGGTAACCTGAAGGACAGCGATGCCTGCGACCTCTGTTCGATCCGCACCATGCAGCCCGATCAGCTTGCGGAGATGATTCGTCCCGCAGGCTATTACAACGTGAAGGCAAAGCGCTTGCAGGCTGTGGCGATGGGACTCGATTCGAAGGAAATCCGAGAGATACCGGTCGAAAAAGCGAGAGCGAAATTACTCGCGCTGCACGGCGTCGGACCGGAGACCGCCGATTCAATCCTGCTCTACGCCTTTGGCAAAGCGACGTTCGTGGTAGATGCCTACACGAAGCGGATACTTTTCCGGCTGGGCATGATCGATTCCGGTGCCGATTATGAGTCCGTGCGATCGCTTTTTCAGGACGCACTGCCGCATGATGTGCAGCTATACAACGAGTACCACGCCTTGATCGTGCGTCACGCGAAAGAGCATTGCCGCGTCAAGCCACTCTGCGAGGATTGCGCGTTGCGGAACGGATGCCGTTTGTAGGGCGGTTGCCCTTCTTATGGTCCGCCAAGCTCCAGCTTGGCATTCTCTCGCCCCCAGGAGCATTGAGGTAGAAAATGGAGGATAAGTAATGAAGCTGGTTTTGCAGCGCGTATCGAGCGCAAGCGTGGAAGTCGATGGAAAGGTCGTCGGGGAGATCGGAAAGGGGTTATTGGTGCTGCTGGGCGTGACCCACGGTGACGATGAGAGCGTGATTCCCTGGCTGGTGAATAAGACAGCCGAGATGCGCATCTTCGAGGACGACGAGGGCAAGATGAATCGCAGTCTCACGGACATCGGTGGTGAGATGCTGGTCGTCTCGCAGTTCACGCTCTATGCGCGATGCAAGAAGGGTCGTCGTCCTGATTTCATCGAAGCGGCCAAGCCGGAGAAGGCGGAGCGCTTGTATGAGGAATTCGTCAGACAGGTTCGTGCTATGGGCGTAACGGTGCAGACGGGTGTGTTTGGTGCGCATATGCAAGTTGGGCTGGTCAACGACGGACCGGTGACGATCATCCTGGAAAGAGATACGGATACTTAGCGAGCCAGCTTGAAGGTGGCCGCCTGTTCGATTTCGAAGGAATTGAAGCCGGACTCATCGACCGTGCAGGTGATGATCCAGGGACTTTTACCCTGCTTGCCGGTGGCTGTAAGGATAACCTGATCGTTATCGATATTGGAAAGCTCGTAGGAACCGTTCGCGTTGTCGAGCAAATCGAAGGTCCCCAGATCGGACGACTCCAGCCCCATGTAACTCCCTCCGCCGCCATCGATTTCACGCGGCTTGACGCGATAGATGTAGCATCGGGCGGACAGATTGGACAGATCGTTGATGATCGCGTCCTTGTTGTTGTCCAGGATATTAGCCCGGAAGATGTTCATGCCGACAGACAACGCAATCCCGACCAGAATGACACTAAGCGAAATCAGAAGAATCTCTTGAAAACCCATTCATCAACTCCTGCGTTACAGTATTTTCTCCAGTACTCCACTATCCCTGTTCACCACAATGAGTGCAACTCCTGCATCGAGGAGCATTTCCTGTGCCATACGATCCGGGTATTGCTCCGCGATATAAACCGTGTTGATCTCCGAATTGATGATCATCTTGGTGCAGATGATGCATGGCTGTGTGGTGCAGTAGAGCGTTGCTCCTTTGATCGAAGTTCCGTTGACGGCAGCCTGAATGATTGCGTTCTGTTCCGCGTGCACACCCCGACATAATTCGTGCCGCTCACCAGAAGGAATATTCATTTTTTGCCGAAGACATCCCGTGACCGAACAATGCGGCACCAACTTGGGCGCACCATTGTAGCCGGTCGAAAGTATCTGGTTGTCGCGTACGATGACCGCCCCGACTTTCCGCCGCAGACAGGTCGATCGTCTCGATACCAGAAACGCCATGTCGATGAAATACTGTTGCCAGCTTGGTCGTAGTAATTCTTTCTCAGTATTGTTCATGAGGCAATACGGAGTTTTTTTAAAATAGGCTGTCAAGTAGATAATTGATATTAAGAGAATATAATGACGACGGCGATTATTGTGACCCGGATTTCACCGGCTTCAGATACAGACGGGATAGCAACGGTTTCGGGTATGTCCAGGGCGCGACGATCATGATCGAGCCAACCAGTTCGCCATCTTCCAGGTCGAATGGCAGCGTGAAGAGCCTATGATTCTGATCGTCCAGATCGGAAACCTTTCCTTCGATGCTGCCGTCCGCGATGATGAAATCGGATTTGATATTCAGCTTTCTGCCAATCGCGCCGCGGTTCGAGCGCAGCACACAGTTTTCGAGTGTCGCCTGACCGATATTCCCGGTTACCGTGTGATCCGGGTGGATGGTGATATCGACTTCAATATCCTGATCCTTCGAACGCCAGTGGCTCGTATGGACCCATTGACCGTAGAGGGTTTTCGGAATCGGTACGGCACAGGACGTCAGGATCAGTGCCAGGACGATCATTGTCAGGTTTCGCATCAAGAATTCCTCCGGTATCGTAACCCCGATCTGTGTCTGATGTTTCGGACTATTTTAGAAGCATCATCTTTCGAACCTGCGTTCCCATGCCCGATTGCAATTTGTAGAAATAAATTCCGCTGGCGCAATGGTTTCCGGAAAAATCCGCACCGTCCCAGACAGCCGTATGGCTGCCGCTGCTCATGTGGCGGTTGACCAGCGTTTGAACCTTCTGACCCCGGATGTTGAAGATATCCAGACGTGTCATGCCGTCCTGTGGAAGCGAGAACCGGATCGTCGTGTCCGGATTGAACGGATTTGGCGCGTTCTGGTGCAGGATGAGAGCGGATGTTTCGACAACCGGCGACTCGGTCGAGGTGATATCGAGATCGAAGAGCAGGTACTCGTCCGCTTCGAGGTCTCCGTTCCCGTCTCCTGCCGGTGCCTGGTGAACCAGTTCGCCGTCGTCGTTGGTGTGGTAGAGCCCGAGTGCGGCGTACAATTGTGTGACATCTCCCCATTCCTCGGACACGTTGATCGTTCCTTCGAGATAGTTGCCCACCGCGATGGAGGTCGGGGCGTTCTGCACGAACCAGGTGCAGTAGTTGTTGGTGCTTTCGTTTGCGATAAAGGCGTCCCACTGCGCGACCTGTCCCGACTTCGCCCAGGGAGCGTCCGTCATGTCGCCGGGCGAGGTGGAGAGGAAGACGAAGGTATCGCTTCCGGTGGTCTGCGCTGAGGAGGTGGCGAGATACAGTTCGGTACCGTTGAATGCGTAAAAAAGCGTGTAATTGCCGTCCGAAGCCAGGATCTGCGCGCCCGGATCGAGCTGACCGTCCATAACGTACGCTTCGCTGCCGCCGTTGACTGTGATGAGATAGTCGCTACCGTCGTTGTTGTCCCAGGTGTCGTCGTCCCAGTGGAGAACGAACAAGACGGATCTGACGTCTTGCGCCGCGTCGTTGAACGGTCCGATGGTGATCGTGAGATTGCCGTCGTTGTCGGGCCCGTCGAACGGCGATTCCACCGCGGGGCCGGTGCCGTTGTAGAGCGTGGAATTCTCAGGCCAGTAGGCTTCGTTCGGTGTCTGCCAGATGCCGTCCAGCGGATCGACGCCCCAGTGCAGCATCGCGCCCTGCGAGACGCCGGTGACGGTGATGGTGATGGGATCGTCCTGGCTCGGGTTGACCGGCTCCCAACTCAGGTACGAACTGCCGGACGAGGATCCGACATAGACGTGCTCGATGGTCGATTTCGCGACATTGCCTTCGTCGTCCCTCGCCTCGATGTAGTAGTCGATCAGGACGTCGCTCTGTCCAGAAATTTGTGCCGAGTATTCGTGGGCCTTGAAAGTGGGGGAGGGGTTGGTCTGCGGATCGATCCAGGTCCCTGTCATTGAAATCGATGTCCAGTTTCCGACGTCCGATCCGCCGGCGTACGTCTCGTTGTGGTCGGTATCGGTATCGTTGTTGCCGTCGCCATCGATGCGGTATTTGAGGATGACGCTATCGAGTCCGCTGAGATCGTAAATATAGCTCCAGACGGTGAAGTCGGACGGCTGCGGCTGGTTCCACTCCATGCCGCCGGGGTTGTACGGCTCGCGCTGCGGTTTATAGATCGTGGGAGGCGTGAGATCGGTTCCGGTCTGAGCGACGGGAAGCGCTGCGGCGATAGCGAGGTTAGCGCCCCGCGTGGGGTGAGAATCCCATATACCGTTCTGCGAGCCGTCCCAGTACCAGTAGCAACTCGTTTCGGCGTTAAGAAGGTAGTGCCAGCCTTCGAGGGTGCCGCTGTGGTTCGGGTTGACCTGCTCTGCGGTCCGGACGACGTTTTTCGCGGCGGTGATGACACCCCAACTGTTGCGGTCGGGGCTGTAGCTGCCATACGGATCGCCGTTCCACTTCTTGAATTCGGGATCGCCGTTGTCCGCGCCGCTCCAGCTTCCGGATTCCACATGGATGCAGTCGTCGGTTTCGGGCGGATACATCTCGAGGTAGTCCTGGATCGTGGTGCATACGAAGCGGTCGGTATTGTCTCCGAGCCAGCTCACGAACTGCGAGAAATTGCTGTAATAATAGGAGTCGGTGCCGCCGCCGTAGTTATCACCATCGTGGTGCAGGACGATCAGGATGGGATGGTCGGGATCGGTGTTGGCGTCCTCGAACTGGCTCATGACCGAATCGTAGTTGAGCGCGCCGAATCCGCCACGGGCGTCCTCGGTGCCCAGGTAGCGCGAAGCCGGGACCGCGATCATGCTGCTTTCGTTTCCGGTCTCGGGATCAATGTATTTGATATTGTGCGGTGTGTGCGCCCACTGGAGCGATACCTGCGTGGGAGCCCAGAGTCCGTTGAGTTGAAGCCAGTCGCCGGGATTAGCATTGAGGATATCGGATTGATTCGGCTCGTAGAGGTTGCCGCCGGTGTTGAATGGATATCCTTCGCAGGCCCGTTCGAGGTGGATGTTGTCGATGAGAACCCAGTCGAGGTTTTCGTCGGTGAGGGCCGGGATCATTTGGGGGGCGAAGGCGCATTCCGGCGGAAAGGTGCCGCTGGAATAACCGCCGGAGAAATTGTTATCCAGCATATCGCGATGGGCCTGTATCTGCTTGCGGATGTCGTCGTAGTCGATGAGCCCCATGAGCGGGTGGTGGTAGCCGAAGCCGACCATGTCGATGCGCGGATTGCCGAGGGTTGTCTGCTGGTTTTTGATGTATTCCCAGTGTGAGCGCCAGTTCTGGAAATTGCCGTTGCCGGAGTCTTCGAGGTTGTTGAGGTTCTCGATCAGCGAGCCGGAGAAGCTCACCTGCGCTCCGAAGTGCTCGAACCCGGCGTTCATACCGGATTGGACCGCGTCCTTGGGCCAGGCGGTGTAGGGCCCGTAGCGCTGGTTGAAGATATCGAACAGCGAATAGCTATAGTAGCCGTGCTGCTGGGTCTCGTTGACCGTCTCGTAGGGCCAGTAGATCGGCTGGTGCATGTGCCACAGGAAGGCGATGTAGATCGGGGTGGCGCTCATTCCCGTGATCAGCGCCAGCAGGGCAAAAACCAATATCTTCTTCATATTGAATCCTTTATTTGCAATGATGGCAATACGGTAGCGGACACGGAATTCCTGTCAAGCGGCAAGTTTCGAGTCGATTTCATATGACGTCATATCCCGATGATACGATGATCGAAGTTCATTCCCATCGCACAGGAGTGTACGGAAACGATACAGATTTTTGGCGCGATGCCCATCTGACCGGTGTTTCGCGTATCGTTATCTCCAGCCATAGAAGCGATTCAGCGGGATATTCAAGTCATTGGCATTCATCTTGCAAATTAACATATCCGAACGGTACAGACGGCTCTGAGGCATGTGAACAACAAAGGAGAAGTTATGCGCAAGGCAAATTCATTCGCGATCATCCTGTTCGTATGCCTGTCATCGTTACTGATGGCTGTTGAAACAAGAATTTTCGATTACCCTACGGAAGACTGCGATCCAAGCTGGTCGCCCTGCGGAGAATGCATGGCGATCACATCGGATATATCCATCGATAACCACATCTATCTGCTTGGCTGCGATGGCGCGTATCAAGGCGCTATGGTCGAAAGCGATAGCTATGACATCTATCCCGAATGGTCGCCCAACGGCGACTATATCGCGTTCAATTCCGGACGCAGCGGCGTTTCGAAAATCTGGTACAAGGAGATCACCTTTACCGATCCGGTGCAACTCACTTCCGGCGATACGGAAGAGGGAAGACTCTGCTGGAATTCACAGAGCAACGCGATCTATTTCGAGGCGCGAATCGACAACGAGGACTGGGAAATCTGTCGGAAACATCTCGGCAGCAGCGATGATGAAATTCTCCAGATGACCAACGATTCCTATCAGGATCGTGTGCCGGTCGCGTCGCCGGACGGTCGGTGGCTCGCGTTCATGACGGACCGATGGGGCGATGAGGAAATCGCGGTGTTCGATCTGCAGACGCGGATTATTATCCGCCTGACCGAATCCGCCGGTATCGATACGCCGGAATGCTGGTCACCCGATTCACGCTGGCTGTGCTTTTACACCGAGCGAAACGGAAACGGCGATATCTGGCTGGCAGACATGGAGAATCCGCAGAGTCCGGTCATGACACCGCTGGTCGAGTCGGAAGGAAACGACAGCAATTCGTGCTGGAGTCCGGACGGCATGCAGATCGCCTTCAATTCGGATCGTGAGGGAACCCAGGATATCTGGCTGCTGGACGTCGATCTCACGGCGAACGAGGATGTTCAAGTGGCTGCTCTGCGCAAGGTCAGCATCTATCCGAATCCGTTCAATCCCGATACGTCGATCCGGTTCGATTTGACCCAACCCGCCGTGACAACGGTCGAGGTGTATGATGTCCGCGGACGAAAGGTCAACACAATCATGAATACGAAGCTGGACGCCGGTACGCATACTTGCCGGTGGGATGGAAAAGATTACAATGGAACGACGGCCTCGAGCGGAATCTATCTGTTCCGCATTCGTTCCGGCTCCGAGCAATGGGTTCAACGGGCAATGTTGCTGAAATAGTGATATTGGGCATCCGATACTATCGGTGTCGGATTCATGGGAATGCCAAATGTCATATTGATTACCTTTGCGCGTGAGTCGAAAATAATTTATCCCTGAAACCCGTGTCTACCCGTAAGCCCCTGCGGTCGCCCGATCGCGGGGGCTTCGTTATTCTTCCAACTTCCGAATGTCCGAGTGAAACGAGGTCTTCCGAATGTTGGAATCCAAAATCAACATTCGGAAGAACCTTCGGTACATTCAGAAGGTGAATTTGGTTATACGATTACTACACGCGGTCTGATTACGCCGGCGCGGATTTGCGTCATGCCATTGATATAGCAATGTTTATCGGTAGATTTCTCAAGTAGTTTCGAGAGCGCTTCCGGCATGGAGAAATCGCCGAATCCCTCCGTGATGACAATCGGATAGGGGATGTGCTCGTTGCCGGTCAGTCCGACGCCGATGGGCTGGTGCAGGAAGCTGTTGATATCGTCGAAATCGATACTGGGCGCGATCAGCCCCGCGATACCCGATTTCCCGCCCGTGGTGAGCATGTCTTTCTCGAGTTTCCGATTCCAGACATTGATTTTACCGGCTGTGAAATCGCTTACATTCCTCATCCAGTGCAGAGGTGCGCCCGATTCTCCGCCGAATCCGATAACGCCCTCGAACTGCGTACCATTGAACCGGATCGTGGCGGAATGCTTCTCGACGACCTCCGTCACCTCGCCGGGCAGATTGGCGTGACGCCGGTACGGATCCTTGTTGTACTGGATCGTCACGGTGCCTTTCTTCAGGTCGATATCGGTAATCGATCCGGTCGTACCGGTTTGCACGAACATGGGCATCTTGCCGTTCTGGCTATCGACCAGTCGCTTGGCGATCATCTCGCCGCTGTGGACAAAATCGCCCTTCTGCTTCTTCATGTAGGAACGAATCTGGCTGGGTTTGACGCCGAGTTTGTGCGCGACATCGATCTTGTGCGGGCGATTGGAGTAGTCCTGAATCTCCCGCATGATGATGGTGCCGTCGTCGTAGTTGATCCGCTCGACCATGCCCCGAACCGGCGACTGATAGGTGCGCGTCTTGCCGCGCAGTTCGTCCATGAACGTCACGTCGTCCTTGTCGATCAGGTTTTGCCCCATCTCGACCTTGTCACCGACCTTCACCAGGATGAATTTTTCGAGGGTCTTCGAATCGAGCGACAGCTCCTTCACGTCGAAGAGGTTGACGATGTAGATGCGTGGCGGATCGTAGAGAATCTCGCCCACGAGCGTTTCGGAGCGCACCAGATCGCCTTTTTTCACCTTGATCTCGCCCGGATATGGCAGCTCGATGGTCAGTTCGTCCTCGCCCTCGACGATACGTCCTTCCTGGTCGTCGTGACGGAAATGCTCCTCGATCGGTTTCAGGTCTGAAGCATCTTGATCATCTGCCGTTATCCGACCGAACCGAGCGTCGAACAGGATGGGAAGATCGGTCTCGAAAGACGCGCTGTGTTCGTTGTCCTGAAGGAAGATATTCTTTTCGAGCTGGATGGTTACGATGCGTTTCTTGCTCTCCGGGTTTGCCACGAAGCGGGTCTGACCCGCCGACATGGTGAAAGAATCACGTTTACCGTCCTCGACGATCTCGATCTTCATCACGGTTTTACCCGGCTTGACCTTTCTCGCCAGCGGGGTTACGACCATCGCCAGCTTCTCGAAGCACTCGTTCAGAAGCATGGTTTTCGCCAGTTCCTCGTCAATATCGCTCAGCTTGCCGAGGTGCGGCATGGTGAAATGCCGGTCGCGCCATATTTCGGTGATGCCCTGCGGCGTGAGACCATCCACGATCATCATCAGCGCGTCCATCGGTGTGGGTGCTGCCGCGAGGACGCCGCCGGCCCCAATCATGATCCCGATATCGCGCGGATGGAACCGCCGCTCGTTCATCTTCTGATTGTAATAGACCGTCTCGGTGAACTTGTCGAACTCGCGGTTCTTGAATCGATCCAGGAATCCGATCTGCTCCGCGTTGAAGTGCATTTCCAGGTGCTGTTTCTTCGACATGTCGATGGCGAGTGATGCGGTGATGCGCTCGATCGTGAATTGCGCTTCACCGTCCGGGCAGGTGGTGGGGAAGAGCATTTTGTTTCCGATGTAGTTGGTCACGTAGCAGTCGGTGAGGGTGTCGGGTAGCCGTTCGAGCAGCTTTTCGCGCGTGGCGTCTTTCATGACGTTGGCGATGCTGTAGCTCATGCCGTAGTTGGCGCTGACCGTGCGGTAAAAGTTGTCTTCGATGCTGGAGAAGATGTCGGTCGTCGCGCCGCCGATGTCAACTGCCATGACGTTGCACGCGAGGGTCTCGCTCAGGATTTGCATCGATTTCATCACGCCGGTGGGAGTGGGGATGATGTCGTCGCCGACGATCGTTTTCAGCGCTGAATAGCCCGGTGCGCGCTCCATTACGTGGTCCATGAAGAGCTGATGAATCTTGTCGCAGGCGGGCCCGAGGTTCTCGTCCTGCATGGTGGGTCTGAGGTTGGGAACTACGTGGAGGTCGAATCCCTTCTTGAAGATAACCTCCATGACGTTCTGCGCGTCCTTGTTGCCGGCATAGACCAGCGGGACCTTCTCGCCGCTGCCGAACTTCGCCTTCGGGTCGGCCATGGAGAGGAGTTCGCCCAGCCGAATCAGCCCCGACACCGCGCCGCCGTCGATGCCGCCCGAGAAGAGGATGATGTCCGGGAACAACCGCTGCATGGCGATCATCTGCTCGATGGCGGAACGCTTGTCGTCGATGGCAAAGACATCCAGCAGGACACCACCGGCACCGTAGGAGGCTCTGCGGGCGCTGCTGGCGGAATCGAACACGGTGAGGCCGACCACCAGAATTTGCAAACCGCCCCCGGCGCTACTGGTGGTCAGATAGAGATTGCTCCGGTCGATTTCGGTTCCCGATTCGGCCAGAAGTTTTTGATCGGTGGCTCGTTGCAGGCCGTCGAGACTGTCGATCACGCCCTGCATAACGTCTTCGAACGGTTTTTCCACGGTCGTTGGGGCATGCACGGGCCCGTACATCCGGTGCTCGCCGCCGTCTCGAACCAACAGGATTGCTTTGGTCGTCGTGCTGCCTATATCGGTGATAAGAATCCGGTCGCTCATTGTATCTCCTTTCCGTGCCCAATTCGGCAGTTGTTTCATGTTGTTCTGTGTCAGTGTCCTGGCGAATTCTTGCGAGTATCCCAGCGCACTGCTCATCCGATCCGCCATCCGATCGACAATCTCGCCGTACCTTCGGCGGTGCCCGGATTCGTCAGCGCAGTCTTCGCAATAGGTTCGGTTCGAATCATCCTGAAAAATCTTTCCACAGCTCTTGCATCGCTTCATCTCTTCGTGCCTCCCATCATGGTTCTGATTGTCGTCATTATCGAGTCCTTGAATCGCCGGATTACGCCGCCCTCGTCCCGGAAGGCGTCTCGCATCGAGAGGTAGTAGTGCGTCATGCCGAACAGGATTTGCACGATCCCGCCGGCATTGTTTACGTCCTTCAGTTGGTCGATGAACTGCATCTGGATCAGCGCCTGCCGGAAGATGATACGGTTGCGCAACTCCGGTTTGTAGAACGGTAGTTCGCGCGAGAGCAGTGCGTGGAAGCTCTCGTTTTCCGCGAGGTAGTCCAGATAGCTGGAGGCGAGGGTGGTAAAGTCGCTGGAGTCGTTCAACAGTTTGTTGATCCGCTCTTGCGCCCTGGCGAGTTCTGCGTCGATCACCGCCAGCACCAGGTCTTCGCGCGTGGGGAAGTGGACGAACACGGTACCGTGCGCGACGCCTGCTTCTTTGGCGATTTCGGCGGTGGTGACATCGATGAAACCGCGCTGAAGGAACAGCCTTTTCCCGGTGCTGAATATTTTCAGTCGTGTCTGCTGTTTTTGCTGTTGTCGTTTATTAGTCATGGTTCCGCCTTATTGAGTAACATGTCAATGAGCACACGCTCAACGAAAAGTGTCAAGGTATTTTTACATCGCGTGTGCATTGAACGGATTCTGTGAAGTGATGTGTCACTGCTGTTAAATGTGAGTATCAAGATGATGGCATAGAGAAAGGCCTGAATCTCTCGACTCAGGCCTGCATTGCTCAATCATCCTACTTCTCACCACTCCACACATACAGCTTCCCACCGTATGCCACGACTTCACCGATGACACCCTCTTCGGGTAGCTCGGTGACCTCCGCGATGATGTCGGTGGTCTCGAGTTTGATGTCTCCCTCCAGCGCGTGGCCGTTGATCTTGGTGCGGGTCTCGACCTTGGCAGCAAGGGCTGTAGTGAGTCCGGATATCTTGCTCTGGGCAAGTGTCGGGATGCGGTCTGTGGCGAGTGTGCCAGAAGCGACTTTGGCGGCGTCGAGGTCGGGTACGCGATCCACGACGAAGACGCCGGTGGTGATCTTGGAAGCGTCGAGGTCGGGGATCTGGCTCGCTTCGAGCACGCCCGTGATGTTGCTCGACTCGATCTGCGGGATTTGCTCGGTGATCAGCTTGCCGGACTTGTCGAGCTGGGCGATGCCGTTAGCGACGCCGAGCTGCCCTGAGTCGAGGATTTCCTGCCATGTGCCTGCCATTACGCCTCCTTCGCTTCACGTTCGAGCCGCCCGAGCAGCAGCAGCGCACCTTCGGTCTTGAGCAGCTTCTCGCGGGTTTCCTGGATGAGTCGCTGCAGCCGCTCATACTCGTGCGTAAGCTCCAGCTTGGTCGTTTGATAGAGTTCGATTTGCGTCATGTTTGCTCCTTGTATATGTATGGTTTTCCATTGCGTATAAACACCTGCCCCGGCTTCGCTTCCGTCGGGAACTCGTCCCCGCTGAGCACAAGATTCTCGTCGTGAATCCCGAGGTCTTCCTTCTCATCGACAGTGGAGTAAATGGTCTTCACGAAGGCGATATCGCGGTCGGTCGAGACTGTCGGCTTGGTTTTGCGGTTCAGCAAATCCCACACAGTGTTCTGGCGAATAGTCTTCACGCTACATCAGCTCCGAGACCTTCTGCGCCAGCGTGTTGGACGAGTGCAGAACGTTGGCGAGGGCCTGCAGCGCGTCCTCATCCTGCGCGAAGGCGTCGATGATGTTGCCGAGGGTAAGCTCCGTCTCGATGGTCTCGATGCGCTCCTCGAGCGGCGAAGTGGTGGATGTATAGGTGTGAGATACCTTTTTAACTATTGAGCTGAGGCCGCTGTAGAGGGTCACAGAGAGGTTGATCACGTCGCCGTTCTCGAGGCCGCTCAGTTCGCTCCCCGCGATGAACACGCATGTGCTCAGAACCGTCTCGTGATGCACCTCCACGCCGTCTTTCTCGATGAGGATTTCGGCCTGCGAGAAGTGCACTGTAGGCGTCGTGTTGAACAGGATACGGATACCGCCACTGCGATTGACGACGTCCACGCTCAGCGTTACGGAACCGAGGTCGGGCAGCAGCAGGTCGAGGGTGTTCTCGACAGTGTCCAGAGCCGTTTGCAGGGCATATTCGGAGTGCTCATGATCAACGTCCGCCTTGCCGGTCTGGAGTGCGTCAATCGCGTCGTTGATGTCGTCGATGTGATGGCCGATATCGTTGTTGTCGGGCAGGATGATGTCCTCGGCCTGATGCGAGTGGTGCAGGCTCGCCTTGGCCGCCAGCGCGGACTGCACATCTGAGCCGTCCGAGGTGCGGATTTGCTCGGCGTTGTGTTTGTTCGAACCGGTGCCGGTATGGCCGTCGATGCTGGTCTGATGCGAGTAGAGCAGGGCATCGATGGTGTCGAAGTTGCCGTTGAGCGCGGCGGCCCAGCCATTTGCGCCTCCGGCGCAAACAGCCGAGCGCAAGCACTGCCGCGAAGCGGCATTGCGAGAGCGGAATGTGGCTTGTAGAGGTTGAAGTTGGTGGTTTCGGGCATGCGTCCTCCTAAAATCCCCAGCAGTCACCCCAGCCGTTGCCGCAGCCGAACAAGCTGTCGAAGTCGATGGGCGAAATCTGTTTATAGATACTGGTGAGCGTGAATTTCATGCGGCTGCGGTGCGAGCGGGCGTCGTCCTCGAGCTTGGGTAGTTTATCGATGACGACCGGGAATTGCAGCGTCCCCGAACCGGCGTCGAACTCGATGTAGATCTGATCTGCGTCGCTCAGGATAGCGCACAGCTCATCATATTGCGTCGCTGGCAGGTACGCTTCGCACTCGATGCTGTCCTCGTTGTAGGGCTCGCGCCGGATGAGGATGGTCGGATCGAAGGCGCACTGCTTCTCGACGCGATACTTGCGCTGCGGCTGGTAGTCGATCACGCCGCTCTCGACGACGAATCCGGAGTACGCGCCGCCCGCGATGGAGATGATGCGACAACCGTCGTAAAGCAGCATCAGACCTCCCACGCCTTCAGCTTGTACTCGTCCGCATTCGGGTCGCGCTGCAGCTCGGTGATGCGGTACTGCACGCCCTCGATGAGCAGCTTGTCGAACAGCGCGAGGTCGTACTTGGCAAGGTTGTCGACGGTCGCCTCGAGGCTCCACGTCTGGCAGAAGAGTGTTTCGTAGTAGTCTGCGATGAGGGCCTTGAGGTTGGTCGTGTCGCCGACGAGGCAGTCCAGAACGGAGGTGTCGGGACGCGAGCGATTGAGCCGCTTGCGTTTGAACTCGATGACGTCGGCAGAATCGATGGTGGTGACGGTATTCGATGCGTCGTCCTTGTTGACCAGTCGCAGCGTGCCGCCGGGCAACGAGACGATGGTGAGGTTGTGCAGCAGCAGCGCGGCTTTCAGGGCCTTCAACTTCTCCAGCGGCTCGTTCTCGCCCTCGTAGAAGCCCTTCGGATACAGGTTCGCCGGAATCGCGTTTCCCGTGTAAGTAACGTACTTGTAGTCCGGCGCGGTGGCGGCGTCGAGGTCGGCGTCCTCTATACCTATAGTATAGGTGCTGCCGTTCTGGTGGAACGTTTGCGCCGTACCCCACGGCTCGAACGGGACATACTCCGCGCACAGTTCGTCCCGCCACGCGAGCATCTCGGAATACTGCGTCGTGCTGTAGAGTTCCGACTTCTCGTCGATCTCGGCGTCGCTGTCCTCGATCCAGCAGATGGCGTTGTAGAAGCGGAACTTGCGGGCATAGACCTTGCACTGGATGTTGCCCTCGTGGACGTGCTCGCAGTAGAACAGCAGGCGGAATTCAGGGACATAGTCGCCGCTGAACATGGGCACGTAGCAAAAGCCGCAGTAGCAGGCGAGTTGCCCGTTCCATGAGCGGAACTTACGCACCATGCGCAGCCAGTCGAGTTGCAGGATTTGCAGGTCGGTCACCGCAATCTGAAGCGGCGTGTAGCCGTACCACGAGCAGGGGATGGTGATCTCGTTGCCCAGTGCGACCTCGATGCCCTGCGCCAGATAGCGGAAGCAGTAGTCCGCCGAGTAGCCGCTGTGGAGCGCGTAGAGCATGGTCTGGTCATCGTATTTGGCGAAGAGCCGCAGGTAGTCGTAGCAGGTGAATGAGACCACGTCCGTCTTGGCGTTGTGGCTGACGAACGAGGTGTCGACGATGCCGTGAAAGACCAGCGTGGAGCCCTCGTAGAGCCGCACGAGGAAGTGCGAGATGTAGCGGTCGTACTCGTGCTCGCCGGACAGGATTTTTTGGTCGAGCCAGTCGTCGCGGAAGCACTCGAACTCGACCCTGCGCGGCTCCTTGGCGAAATAGCTTGTACCCGCGATCTTGTCGGCGTTGAGCCGGATGTTGTCCAGCCCATCCGTAAGTGACAGCGAGTGTTGTACCGAGTAGGTGAAGCGGTCGACGAAATCCACGCGCCACATCACAGGTCGCTCCTTATCAGCGTACCCTCTTCTGCCTTCTCGCTGACGATGACGGGGTCGGCCATCGAGAGCACGCCGTTGGCCGAGATGTGGTTGTGGACGGATAACTCCTTGTCGCGCAGCTCGCGGCGCAGGAGCCTGTTCTCGGCGATCAGGTCGTCCATGCGCTCGATGAGCGTGGAGAGTACGCTACTCGAAGGAACGCTGCCGCCACCGGCGAACGCGAACGACGGCGTCGCGGGAACGGGGATATCCGGTACCAGCACGCTGCCGAGGGTCTTGCGGACGGCCTCCAGCGGGGCGTAGTTGAGGAAGTGGAAGAACTTTGCTCCCAACTCGCGCACACGCTGCTTGCGGGTAATGTACTCGTCGCCCTCCGCTTCGATGAGGATGCCGCCTCCCGAATGGCTCGGACCCGTGAGAAGCCCACCCTGCGCCGCTTCCTGATACTTCTGCTTGCTGATGGTGTGGACGTTGGCCAGTCCAGCGGCAATCGCCGCTGCGGCCGCCGCAGCTCCCAGCGCGGGACCGATAACGGGCAGTCCCGCCATCGCCTTGAACGCCGCCACTGCGGACGAGTAGGTGTCCACCATCGCCTGCGCCATCGCCATTGCTTTCCACGCCGCGAAACCCTTCTTGCCGAACGCCTGCGCCGCTTTCGCGATGTTGCCGAACATGCCGGAAAAGCCTTGCGCCGCTTTGAGTTGGTACTTCTCGCGGATGCGCTGTTTGGCTGCTTCGGATTGTTCGGTGATCTGCTCCTCGGAGAAGCCCGCCTGCAGGAGCTTGGTGCGTTTGCGGTCGTAGTAGGCTTCGACGGCTGCAAGCTCGCTCTCGTATGACTGCAATGCCAGGTCGTCGCCGCGACTGAGGAACTCCTCGCGAATGGCTTCCAATTCCTGTTCGTGCTGCTGTCTGCGAGCGCGTTTTTCTTCGTCCTCGGTCTCCTGCTGACGAGCCTGCTCCGCGCGTAACCGCTTCTCTTCATTGGCGTAGTAGGCGCGGATATTCTGCAACGTCTCCTCGCCTGCCTGCAGGGACTCGGCTCGCTTCAGTTCGGTGTCGCGCTCTGCGGCGAGTTGGGCGATCTTGCGCTCCAGCACATCTTCAATTGCCAGCAACGAATACTGCCGCTGCACCTCCAGTCGCTGGTTCGTCTTCTCCTCGATGGCGTCCGAGAGCTGCTTCTCGAGTCGCTGCCAGCGTTGGTAGGCGGCGAGCTTGTCATCCACGTTCGTGGCATCGACCTCGTGGATTTCCTCGTAGGCGGCCCTGGCCTGCTCGATGCGGTAACGCAGCAGTCTAACGCCCTCGTAAGTCTGTTCGCGCTCGATGCGCAGCTTCCCCGCGTGGTACTCCTCGATGGCGCGCATGTCGTCCTCGAACAGGCGCTTGCGAAGCGCGGTGCGCCGCGCCATGAGTTCGCGCTCTTCCTCGAACGCCTGCCACGCCTCGTCCTGTGAGGTGCTGCTCTTGATCGCTTCGTCATACTTCGCACGTGCGGCGAGAATGGCGTCGGTGATGGTCTCGAACTCACTCTTCGCTTGGTCGTAGCTGAGTTCGTCGACTTCCTTGCGGCTCTCAGAGACCAGCTCGCTGAAACTGGTCATCCCGGCGATCAGCTCGTCCAGCTTTTGCCGCGGTACTTCTGGCCCTTCGTAGCCTGCCATTCCTTGTGGTCGCGCGACTTGGCGAAGAGTATCCACGCCGCGCCAGCAAAGGGTTCGCAGTTATGGCGAACGCCGGTAGGCGTGAGTCCCGACCAGCTATCCGGCAGGTTCAAGCTGCAAGTTTTCCCGACGTAGTGGATTCGTGCTTCGCACTCACCATGTGTGTCGTGCTTCGGGATGAGCGGGACGATCGCCTTTCTCAGCAGTCGCTTGCCGCCCACCCAACCGATGACGCTATTCATCTGTCACCTCGTAGTTTGCGATGATAACCTCCTTGAACATGCTCTCGCCCTGCATCCGGTTGATCCCCTTCACGCGACTGACCGGAATGATGGTGTGTCCGGCGTACAACTCGCGCACCTCGGGGCAGTCGTCGTAGGAGAGCAGCCAGCGGCCTTTCACGCCCTTCAGTACGTCCCGAAGCCGCTCGTGATCGAAGTGACGCGCGTTGGCGTAGGTCGTCCCGTGGACGTAGGGCGGGTCGCAGTAGAAGAACACGCCGGGCCGGTCGTAGAAGGCGATCAGCTCCTCGTAGGGCAGGTGTTCGATGGTCACCTTGTCGAGCCGCTTGCTCAGCGCGTGGACGCGCTCCAGCTTTCGCTGCATGCTGCTCGGGCCGGATGTAGAGGCGCGTCCGAAGTGCTCGCCCTTGCCGCCGAACGAACGGGTGATGACGTAGAGGAATCGCGCGGCGCGTTGCAGCTCCGTCAGTCCGGGCTGGTCGACCAACTCGTCGAACAGGGCGCGAGAGGCTGGCATCAATTCCAGCTCCTTCACGAGCGCGTCGGGGTGGAACTTCACCTGCAGGAAGAGGTTCGTGAGACGCGCATCAAGGTCGTTGTACACCTCCAAACGGGCCCAGCGGTCGCGGTGAAAGAGCACCCAACCCGCCCCGCCGAATGGCTCCACATAGCCGGTGATGTCGTCCGGCACGAGGCTGGCGATTTTCCTGCGCAGCAGCTTTTTGCCGCCGATCCATGTGATAATACTATCCATTTGATTTCCTTGTGTTTTCGATGGCGAGGCAGTAGCGGAGGTAGAGTTCCGGCAGGCTCAATTCGATGAAGTCGGCCTGCGTGAACCCCGCCCCGCGCAGGGCCATCTCGAGCCGCTCAGTGGCGAAACACGAAGTGTTGAGTCCATGCTCTAAGGACTCGTGCTTGCGCACTCGCCTGTAGCTGTCCCCGCTTCGACCTGCGCCGTGTAACCCAAACTTTCGAGCAAGGGCTGAAACGCGTGCCAACTGCCTCTGACAGCCGAGAAAAAAGCCGTGAACGCCTCCGCCGCCTGCTCGGGCCCGATGTCCTCCGGCTCGCGTCCGGTGAGAATGCGCAGGATGTCGATATCGACGTTCGAGGCTTCGAGCAAGTCCAGGAAGCCGACCTCGCTCAACTCCAGCTCGTTACCGGCGAGCAGGTCGGTCAGTCCGTCGCGGAGTTGATCATTGCGGAGCAGCGTTGAGAGCACCTTGCGGAAGGTCGCGTAACTGATGTCCATCACGCCCCCAGAAAGGTCTTCACAGCCACGCCCACCAGCAGGAAGAACTGGCTGACGGTGAGGCTGGTGAGCAGTTTGATGTTGGTTTCCAGACGCGCGATGCGATAAAACGTTTTTCCGATTTTCTTGCCTTGATCAATGATATGAGGAATCGGAAAAACGTTTCTGGAGAACAATTTCCGCTCTCCATAATGTACTGTTTTTCAACTATTTGAAGCGGAATTGTATAGCCATCGACCGGCTCGAATCGCCGTTGCCGTAGACCTCCTTGTGCACGTCCGATATCTTCTTGCGAATTTCAGGGTCGCATCTGCAGTCCATATTCTCTCCTATTCGACGGTGGCCGGAATCTTGTTGTAGAAGCCGATGCGGCCGCTCGTTTTACCGGTGAACTCGGTGGTGACTTCCTGCGTGTACAGGCCGTCGGCTTCACCGCTCCAGTCGACCGTCCAGCGGCAGCCGTTGATGAGCACGGCTTGCGTTTTGTCCTTGGACACGGCCACGAGCGTGATCTGCGCCATGCCTGCGCTCTGCTCCTCGAGCCAGTTCTTCTTGTCCTCGTTGATGCCCACGATCGTGACGGTCACCACGTTGGTGCGCTTGCCCTCGATCTGGTAGTGCCGGGTCTTCAGCTTCTCGGTCTTGGACTCGACCTTGAACGGCTTCTCGGCCAGTTCGCCGAGTTCTTTTATGTCAATGAAAAATCTTGACATAGTCTCAACAAACTTTCAACTTTGACATAGAGGTAAGTTTGGATGCCAACGGATTCCGTAAACAATATCAATATATGGATACAAATAGTTCCTGGTTTAATAGGTGCTGGTTCTGCATTGCTTGGACAATTGTTAGCTAATATTTTTTCCACTATAAGGCATAATCGAGAGTTAGTACAGCGGGAGAATCATCAAAGAAATCAGTTCCTTACCCCAATTGCCTTGAGAAGACTAGAAGCAATGGAAACATTGTATTGTTCGCTTCAGACAATTATAGAAGAGAAAAAATTCGGTTTGGAAGACTATCACAAATTAAAAAGGCTGTTTATGTATCTACCTAAATTACAGAGAGACAGAACAATCGGTAGCTTAACAGCAATAATACAGTGCACAAGCCGAAACTCTGAAAAAGAGGCTCTAGATAATGTCATAGCAGAAATAAAATTAGTTCAAGAAGATATTGAAAAAACAATAGGACTGTCTGCAGTAGAGAAAGCTGTAAGAAGCCTATCTCAAGAATGATATTTAAGGGAGGAACTAAATGGGAAGCTTGGAGACGCTGAAAAAGGAGTTAGAATCAGTTGAGAAAAAAAGGATGAAAAGAGAAAATCTGAAAATCAAACAAATACCAAGAGCAGGGCTTGCCGACTTGAACATAGATCCCTCAATGTTACCTCTTGCATCAATGGATATTCCCTACTTCTATTCAGAAATGCAAAACAAGTTTCATACAGAATTTGATGATGAAGACTTTGTAGGAATTGGGCAAATGAATACGGACCCTATTAGCAGTATGAAACTACTGATTCGAAATGGTAAAGCTTTGAAATTCAGAGGAGGTACTCTCAAGCTTGAGTCGATTGGTCAATCATCTGAAATAACGCAAATTATGATAAGCGAACAGCATGTTGTCGCAGCTGTCTCAGGTGGTTCAACAGATGAAGCTCTATTGTTATGTAAATCGATATGTATTCTCATTTGGAATTCATGCAATATTCAGAAACGATGGGAGGATGTTGCTCCGTATCTTGCGATGGAAAGATACAAGTCCACTACTGTCGTTCATATGCCTTTCTCGCTGCGAAATCTTCTTTCAAAGCAAGTGAATGTTTTTTTGGACGACGATGTCTGTGGTGACAATGGTTATGGGAAAGATATGGGGTTACGTAATAGCAGTGTGCAGTTACGATCCAGCAGAAATAATGAAATTACGGTTTTAGCTTACTGCCACCAGATTAATTTAATTGTAACAACATTTAACACAGTGTCCGGTCGATCCGAGGACAATGAGATATCTCTGATGCTGGAAAATAGAGACCATGCTAATCGTGGCCGCATCTTTTTCATTTCAGAGCTACCAATCTCTGAGCATGTGAAGGTTGTAGAGAGTATTATCGACCGAGTACAAGAAAATCTGTAAATTTCGTATAGCATGCGTGTCGGGGAAATGCGTCCTGTCCTCGGTTTTGAGGATGTAGTTCTCGGCGACGGAAAAGTCGTCGATCGGGTGATTGTTGTGGTTGATGTCGTTGCGTCCGACCATGCCGTGACGACTGAAGTGGTCGCACGCTTTCTGAATCTCCTCGGCGGTGTAGAAATCACCCTGCGCGTCCTTCACGTCCGGCTCCATGAGGGTCACGAACAGCCGTCCCTGACGCCCCTTCGTCTCGCTTTTGAACTTGACCGACGAGCCGCGCACCTTGTAGCTCTTGCCGGTCGCGGACTTCACCACGAAGCCCTTCTGGTTGGCGGGATTCATGTCGTCGAAGAGGAGCGATACGAGCTCCACCTCGACGTTGCGCAACTCGCCTTTGCGCACGGTTCTGCGTTCTTGCATTTAGCCTCCTAATCTATTGGAATTGAAAAGTTTCTCGTCCTCGCTCTCGAAGATCGATGTCAGGTCGCCGAAGTCAAAATCGGCGGGTGTCAGTTTCCAGCCGAACTCGGCGTTGAACGCGCTCGAAAGGACCTGTCCGAGCCGGTGCTGGAGCGGCTTGATCACGAAGTGGTGGAACATCAGCATGTCAGAGCGGTTGTCGCCGCCGAGTTGCCCCGGAATGAGCTGCGAGACGATCCTCGCGGGGACCCGATGGTACGCGAAAATCCCCTCGCGCAGGTCTTTCTTGAGCGTGATGAAGCCGCCGTCGCGATCCTGTTGACGGAGCGGTTCCAGTCGGATACGAGCGTCCTTGTTCTCGGTCTCGATAAGGACGGTCGTGTGCGACTTGTTGTTGCCCTTGGCGCTCTGCAGCGTCTCCTCGATGACGGTGAAGGCGTCCTTGAGCACCTCGTTGCCGTCGGCGTCCTCGACCATGTCGTCACGCAGGCTGCCACCCTCGACGATCATGAAGTAGTCGACCAGCAGACCGTTCCTGAAGTTGTTGTAGTCGAAGACTTTGACTTCGGAGAGGATTTCGATGTTGACCGCTACCGGCAGGCACGCCACGCCCCACGCGTTGGACTTGTGGGTGGTCTGCTTGAAGTGGATGACGTCCGCGCCGGGGAAGAACTTCTTCTTACCATTGCGGACTTGGATGAAGTCGGGACGGAAGAACCCGAACTCGTCGTAGTTCTCGACGATCTGGGTTTCGGTGGGCAGCAGTCGTTCGAGACCGACCCACTGGCCTTTCGTGTTGCGCATCTTCAAGAGGAAGCCGTTGCCGCACGACAGGTAATACTTGAGGAACTCGGCCAGCACCGACGACACGTCCTCGCTGCCCGGATACTGCGCCTCCAGCAGCCACCTTTTGAGGCCGGAGTCCTTCACCTCGACTTGCATCACCGTCGCGTTCATCTTGGCGGCGACGCAACCGGCGTGATATTCGTCCTTCTCCAGCAGTTTCAGCAGGTTGGACATCGAGTAGGGCGCGGAGACGATCTTCTTCTGTTCCTGCGCTTTCGACAGGCGTTTCGCCCCAGTCCACTTACAGTTGTTTAAGTCGGATGAAACAGCACCGTACCGCTTCTGAAGCAACTCGTCAGTGTCGGCGTACCCGACGTTGAAACCGCCGATCTTGCGCACTCTCATGGCGTCACCGTGAACACTTTCGCGATGCGGACGCGACGGCCCGAATCGGCTCTGGCGGCGTAGTACTCGATCTGCGGGATGTCCCGTCCGAGATGCTTGCGGTACTGCTCGCGGAACCGCTCCGAGAGCGCGAGAACCGCGCTGTCCGGGTCGTCGGTATCGTTGACATCGACGATGAGAAACACGCCGATGTCGTGCTCGATGCTCGTGAACTGCTTTGCCGTGCCGTTGACGCCCTTCTCGCCTTGTAAGACCACCATCGCGGCGGGGAATGCGGACGGGACATCGTCTTTGTGGAAACGGATGTTCTCCGCATCTATACCGCAGGCGTCCAACGCCTTGCAGATCAGCTCGCGGGTCGCGGCGTAACTCATAACGCGACCTCGATGCTATCGAGCTGCTGGAAAATCCACGACTCGCGGTTCCTGATCACCTCGGCGAACACGTTCCTCGCCGGAATCCCCTCGCGCTTGATCTTGGCGCGGATCATGTACGCCATCTGCTCTATCGACAGTGCTTTGCCGCTCTTCTTGTCGACCCAAGACAGGTTCTTACGCTCCACCCATGCCTTGAGAGGCTCGAGAGGAGTCCAGGAAGGTACCTTGCCGCCCAGAACGAACGGTTCGTGCGGCACGTTGGAGCCGACGATCAGGTCGATCGAGGAGCTTCCAACCTCGACTTCGTAGCCGGTGTTGGCGAGGAAGTCACCCTCGGCCTTGATATCACGCTCCAGAATAAGCCTGCGCGCTTCACCATCGATCACGCTCCCGATAAGGTGCAGACGGCTCTCGATGGCCGCGAAGGTGTAGCTGTCGGCGGTGTCGTCATTAGTCTCGCCTGCGAGCAGGTCGGCCCACACATCCTCGTCCGAGACGCGCTTCAGCAGCAACATCACGGCTGGCGCGTGCTCCTCAAACATCGCGGTGATTCGCCGGTCGCTGGTCAGGTTGAGGACGGCGAGAGCCTTGTCGGTCGCAACGGGCAGCGCGGACATCACCGATCCTCATACAGCCAGAGGTTGTTGGGCTTGCTGGCGTCCACATCGCAGTGGACAAAAATCTTGCCGATGCCGATACGCCGGAATCCCGCTACAATCAGGCCGCGCAGTATCTTGAGCCTTGTCACGCTGTCCGGGCAAGCGATGTCGGCGGCCAGTCCGGCCATGTGCGCGGACTGCTTCACCCCGCCAACCTCTGCGTTGTGCGCAAGGCAGCGGTAGCCGTATCGGATTTGCGGAGCAAATCCTCGGGTTGACTCAAACCTCCGGTTTTCGCAATATGTGATGACGAACGGCACGCCTGCAAGCTCACGCGCCAGATCCAGCTTCAGCACGAAGGTGGCGTCGAGTTCAACCTTGCCGCAGCACGGGCAGGCGAACTCGCCGTTTCGGATTTGCGATGCAAATCCTTCAGTGGATTCAAACCTCCGGTTTTCACCATAGCGAAAGACCCTGATGCGGTCCCAGTCGATCAAATCAATCTGTTTCATGGGGCGAGAATAGGAAGAGGACGCAAGGATGGCAAAGCGGGTTGCACACGCATGACACAGGAGTTTATGTGCGTCTAAGATTTTTTCCTTGTGCTTTTTTGTAACGCTTCCCTTTCTTGCATACAAGAGGTGATTATATGTCTCATTCCCTTGCAGATACAATTACAGAAGTTAAGTCGCACATCCAGCGTGGCGCGTACACCAACGAGGAGAACGTGCGACTGTCGCTTATCGCACGGATATGTCAGGAGTTAGGCTGGGATATCTGGAACCCCGACGAGTTCTTCACCGAGTACCCTATCAAGCTGCCGAAGAAGCAGGGCAGCGTCGATGTCGCGCTGTTTCACACCCGTTTCCATGATCGAACGCCAGACGTTTTCATCGAAGCGAAAGCAATGGGTAAGCTCGAGGGGCAGATTATTGCGTCCGAGGAACAACTGCAGGAGTACAACTACTATAACTCGGCAGCAATAACGATTCTCACGGATGGCCGGCAGTGGCGGTTCTACCTGTCGTCTGCGCCGGGGACGTTCAAGCAACGCCTGTTCTGCAAGTTCGACCTGCTCGAAGATGAGACGGCGTACATCGCTGAACTTCTCCAGCGAATCCTTGCCAAGGAGCGATTCCACAAGGATGCGATCAATGTGGCGCAGTCGATGCTCAGCGACCTGAAGAAGGCGCAAGAGATTGATCGTGCAAAGCAGAAGGCGAAGGACATCGCGGATGAGTATCCAGAGCTGAACCTGTACCAGCGTGTCCAGAAGGTGCTCGCAGAGCGAGGTCACAAGCTCGATCTGGATGAGATCAAGCGGCTATGGAGTCCGACGGTTTCTGTTGTTGAGCCAGAAGATGAGGAACCGAAGGTGAAGAAAGCTAAGTCGGGCAGAAAGCCTTCAAAGAGCAAGTATGCCTTCAAGTCACCGAAGAGAGTCTTCGTCATCGATAAATGGTTTGAGGTAAAAACTTGGCGTGACGTCAAAGTCGCTGTCCTGAACTACATCTTCGAGAAAAATCCCGACCTCGATCTGAAAGTTAAGGTGCATGACAAGAAAAACATCGTCGATAGAAGTCCTGAAGGATATTACAATCCTGGACAGCTAAACAACGGATACTACACTTCTTTGAATCTTAGTGCTGATGATGCAATTCGGCATTCGAACAAGGCTCTGGCGTCAATTGGTGAAAATCCAATTCAAATTGAATACCCAAATACTGAGGACTGAGGATACAATGGCAAAGAAAGCATCGAACAAAAAAGACAAGAGCATAGAAGAAAAATTGTGGGATTCGGCGAACAAGCTACGAGGTAGTGTAGAGCCTGCAGAATATAAACACATCGTATTGGCATTAATCTTCTTGAAAGCAGAATATAAACACATCGTATTGGCATTAATCTTCTTGAGATTTGCGTGTGATAAGTTCGAGCACAGACGAGAGGAGATTATTGCTGAAGGGCATGAGAAATACGCCGAAATGGTTGAGTTTTACACTGCGAAGAATGTCTTCTATCTGCCTGAACATGCTCGATGGAGTTATCTCATTCGCAATGCAAAGCAAAGTGACTTAGCTTTGAAGATCGATACAGCATTGCAGATTATAGAAAAAACCAATAAGCCTCTTGATGGTGCACTTCCGCAAGGGTATTTCACAAGGCTAAATCTGGAACAAAGTAAGCTGGCAGCATTGCTTGATACAATCAACAACATACACACAACGGCAGATCACGAGCAGGATATTATTGGACGTATCTATGAGTACTTCCTTCGCAAGTTTGCGATCAAGGAAGGAAAGGGGAAAGGCGAATTCTACACTCCGAAGAGTATCGTCAACTTGATTGCTGAGTTGATTGAGCCCTATAAAGGCAAGATTTACGACCCATGTTGTGGATCAGGCGGCATGTTTGTTCAATCGATGAAGTTCGTTGAAGCACATCAAGGAAACTCGAGAAGCTATTCATCATTCTTTGGAAACTCGCAAGCGGCTCAACAAAGAGCTGAAGAAGCAAATCGAAGAAATCTGCCCGATCCTCATCAGAGGAGTTGCAGAGGCGATGGAGGGAAAAGATGAGCGCACAGTCACATAGTCATGCCAAAGATTATCTTATACAGTTTTCTCAAGATAAGCCCAACTGGCTTAGGCTCCTCATTGCTGAAGCAATCAACTCCAATGGCAACATCTCGGAATCCAAGCTTTCGGAAATCGTTTCATGTCTGTTATCGAATGATGATGTCTGCATTCCGAATATTCAACCTGCTCCAGTAACATCAAGCAGCAACTTTGTTCTGAAGACGCTGGAACATATCAGTGGGGTAAACGCCTTAGCTCCCAATCAGACAGTGAAGTTCAGTGATGATGTCACGGTTCTGTTTGGTCTGAACGGTACTGGGAAAAGTAGCTATTTCAGAATCCTCAATGAGATCATCGGTGGCAATGAGGAAAAGGAGATACTGTCCAACAGCCACAAGGAAGTTCCGGATATGATTAAAGCGGAACTGACATATCATGATTCAACGGACCGTAAAATTAGCTTTGATGGAAGTGTTAGAGGCTTCGCACCGTTAACTGCATGTAAGGTTTTCGATTCATCATATCTATCAGGTTTATTGTCACAAAGAACACAAACCGAATCCGTTCTGGAACCCCTCGGACTGCACCTTTTCCAGTATATCGCAGATACAATGACTGAGATCAAGAGAAGATTGGTTGAGGAAGCTGATAAGCTGAAGAACAGCAAGCCAACTATCAAAGTGGAGAATTTCTCTGAGCAACTTGCAAATGACTTCAATGATCATAGTCCGTCTCAGCAATCAGTTTTGCTTCTGAAAACAAACAAGGATTTCTCTGAAGATAAGAAAGCTGAACTTGCGAAGAAACAAGGAGAACTGAAAATCCTGACTCAGCAGAATATCCAAGACCGCATTTCGGTTCTTAAGACTGAGAATGCGGAGATACAGAAGGTAATCGATTTTCTTAAGAAGCAAGAAGAGCTTGAGAAGCTTCTCATTGATGTTACAAAGTTGTCGGATGACAAAGCAGAAAAAGTGAGGGCGAATAAGGCAGCACTCGAAAGAATTGCTGTTCTCAAGGAATTGCCTCTTGTCGGGACAGAAGAATGGAAGGACTTCATCTCTGCTGGGGCCAAGCTACAAGAGAAACAGAAAACAGATGAGGACGTATGTATCTATTGCCGTCAACCTTTGCAGAGTGAAGCTGTTAAACTGGTTCAAGCATATGGCAATTACCTGAACGATGAATCAGAGAAAATCCTTGAATCTGTAAAAAAGGTAATCAAGCAGAAGAAAACAAGTATCAGCAACTTCTCTGTTGAATTGTTGGTATCGGATGATTTCAAGAAAATTCTTGAAGAAACTCACAGAAGCGACGACCCGAAACAAAGCCTTTGGGATATTCTGGAGAGCATCCAGAAATCATATCAAGCGTTCAAGGAATTTCTACTTCATCTTGCGGATGGGAATGAAGAAAAGCGACTACACGTTTGTAGACAATTCTACACACAAGGAGTATTTGAGGTCTCTGCTTGTAAGTATTATGGAAGAGAAACTCACCCTCAAGAGTTCTCGCGATAAGCAGCAGTTCATGTTGGATATCTTTTCACAACCATGGTTCGACATATCATATGATGTGAAATTCCAAGGGGACACTTTGAATAGAATGTCAGAAGGGAAACGTGCTTTCATAGTACTACGTTTACTGCTTGATTTCAGTTCCAGAGAATGTCCAATCTTGATCAATCAGCCAGAAGATGACTTGGACAGTCGCTCTGTTTTCAGAGACCTTGTTTCTTTCTTGCGAAGAAAGAAGAAAGAAAGGCAACTGATAATTGTTACTCATGATCCTAACATCGTGATTGGAGCTGATGCTGAGGAAGTTATTGTGGCTAATCAGAATGGAGACAGCACAAAAAACGAAAATGACATCAAATTTCAATACACAACTGGAAGTCTGGAGAACGATATAGCGCGAGATGAAGAAAGCGAGTACATTTTGCAGCAAAGAAGCATCAAACAACACGTATGCGAGATTCTCGAAGGTGGTGATGAGGCTTTCAAGAAGAGAGAACAAAGATATCATTAAACCACCACCTCCGTCCCCGTCCGGCACTTCCAGTGGAACGGCGGGAAGGGCCTATGGCTTCCTGAGACGCCGGTGGGTCTGCCGCTGGCGTTTCGTTCTATCATGTCGTCGCCGACCCACGGAGCGATCTCCTTCGTGCGTTATCGCGCCGATTCTATAGGTGAGAGCCAGCGGCTCGAATCCTTCTTCGGATAGACTCACGCCTTCCGGCGTTCGTCGTAGCTGTGCTGCTTCGGATCGATGGCCAGCAGGTCTTCCATCACCTCGAGCGCGTCCGGGCCATCCACGTAGCCCTGCGGGTAGGTGAGAAACTGGCTGATGAGGGTCGGTGTGTCCTGCCCATTTAGGAACACCTCCCATGAACTGATTGTAACTGCTTACGTTACCGTACCACGATGCTCAATATCATAGAATTGTCCCATTATCCAATACGCGATACCAGCATGTCCAAAAAAGGAGGCTAATCCTGCACCTTCTCGATAAAGGGCATGACCATATTCTGGTTGTGGAACAGGTTGAGCTAAGCAGGCAATACTGATTGCTAGAATGATGCAAGCTAGAAATATGGTTTTTCTCATTTCTCACCTCCATACTCACTATACTCCCGATGGAACTGAAGCATAGATTCGCTATGCCAACCTGATTTATCCTTTAGATAGTTCATTGATAGTTGTCCTTCTCGCTGTACTTCATCATCTTTCCGAAGTTTAAGTACTTCGTGCACTATCTCAGGATTAAAGTGCATATCTCCAATTCTGATAGCTTTTAAGCCATAGATAATGATTTCATCACTATGATCTTGCTTAGCAGAAAGCATCCATCTGACCGCTGCCTGGGATGGCCACAATTTTACAGAAATGTCTGCGTGCTTGTGACCTTCAAATGATGTAGGATCATACCCAAACCTGCCAAGGTTGTCAATGAAAGACATTACTGCTTGCATTGTATTCATTTTTCCCATTCTTTCGAGAATCTCCAAGTATACAGTCATGGAGTCTGTATTCTGTGCTATCTCATTAAATGTCCTGAGATAATCCCATTCCGGAGTGAGTTCGATGTACCGAATGGCGAGCCTAAGCACATTGTCTTGATAATCATATGGGCTGTGGATTACATCACTAATATATCGGTCGAACTCCTGACTACCAGAAGATCTGAGTGCAAAAACGAGAGAAGGCAGTAGTTCAGGAGAATCCGTTTGCTCAACCAGTTGCATTATTCTTTGTTGAACCAGAGGAGTTTTCCAAGAGAGGCTTGAGACAGCACTCCTTCTGTAGATGTCTTGTTCATCAGTATCTGATGCAATATTCAACAGAATTTCCTGTAGATCATTATATTTCTTATCCCCTTGCTTGATTCTTTTTTCTGCGATGCAAAGAAAATAATACCTGAAATGTCTATTAAATTCCTTACAACCAATAATATATAGAAGTTCATCTTCATATGGTTGTTCATTCCATTTCTCAATCAATGGTTCAATCAAGAGCATCCCACTTCCGCTAAATTCTTCCGGGTCCAACGAAAGCTCGTATGTAAACTCGAAAAGCTCCTCTAAAGCCAATGATTCAAGAAAGCTGTGATCCTGCAAGAATTTCTCTGTGTAATATTTACTGTTTATCCTGTCGAAATCTAGCGTCACTGTTTTTTTCTGATCAGTGCAAGACAACAGGTGTGCCATTAAAACTAACACTGTGAGAAAGACAACTCTTCTTTTCATTCATCCTCCATAGTTTTGTATTGCTTATAGGTCAATCCCTATCCTCAGAGCTGTCCTAAATAGATATTTTTCAAAAAAACCAAGACGAGAATTACGGAAAAATAATAATCGTCATGATTATGATTTTGACAACAACCTATTTCCCCAAATACTGAAAATAATAGCAAGAGAAGAATTAGAAAATTTTGCCAGACGAAACGGAATAGACCGTCATATCAAGAAACTTACAACATGGGACCATTTTGTTTCTATGTCGCTGAGAGCGATCTCTGTAAGGTTTCGTTCCGGCTGGCCAAGTTTGCGGCTTCGTACTGCTTCGCCCAACGTCGAAGCGTGCGTTCCCCGTGCTCACCTTCAAGCTTGAACAACTCAGGAAGCAACTCACCGGCATTGTAGCTTGCAGTCATTGACTTCCACGTCTCCATCCGCGATTCCGACTCATCAAGCTCCTCGATAATCAACTCGCATAATCTTGCACGCAGATCGGCTTGCCTCTGCAGATCATGCGGAACGACGATCTTAGGGCGAAGGTCGGGAAGGCATCTGAAGAAACGTGGGGCGTTGTCGCGATCTTGATCGGCTGTGATTCGAGTTACTATCGGTTGGTTACTATCGCTGATTTTCGGTTACTATCGCAAGCTCAAAGGCTTTCGCACTATCTCGCGAAATATGAATGAACTAAACAGCCTCGAAAGTGAACCCGATATGCCATCTTCGGGATACTGAAAGGGACGATAGTAACCGGCCTTGCCAAATGTGGCCTATCGTGGTTTATCGTCCAACGGTCGCTGGTGTCGTCCTTTAACCCCAATCAGGCAGCGATAGTTCAGTTTGCCAAGGGGGGTGAGACTTTATATGCTGCTTGCGCTTGACAGAATGAACTTGTATTGCAATGCTGTAGATAAAAACCGCAAAATGGAGCTGCTTATGATGAAATTGAAAAATCTTGTGGACAACAGACCTTTGGTATTGAGTTTACTTTCACACTGGCAATATGATGAAGATGCCATTTCCATTCTTGACCAGTTCCGTATATCGGCCAATGCGGTGTACCCATTTTATAGATTTGGAGAAATCTGTCTCTTGCGTTTTGCGCCAGTGGAGGAAAAAGAGGCAGAATCCGTTCAAGCCGAGTTGGATTTTCTCGCTTACCTTCGCGGATGTGGTTTTTCGGCTCCAGAAACGGTTCCAACGAAAAACGGTTCCGAATTACTGGTAATCGATACAGATTGGGGTCGATATATTGCGGCTGTGTTCAAGCGTGTCGCCGGGAAGAAAATGGAGAGCCTTGAATATTCCGATAGTCTGTTTAAGGAATACGGACAGACTCTGGGCGAATTGCATAATCTCAGTCGAGCTTATCATCCGTCAGAACCCTTACGTCCGAGCTGGAAGAAGCAGTTATCCAAGGTTGAATCGGTGTTGCGAGAATGCCATGCTCCTGACAAGGTATTCGATGAGCTCGTTCAACTTCGTGCGGGTCTCAATCGGTTATCGGAAACCCCGGAGACTTATGGTTTGATACATTATGACTATGAGCTGGACAATGTTTTCTTCTCTGAAGAGCAGGGCATGTTCTCGGTAATCGATTTTGACGATTCGATCTATCACTGGTATGCCATGGATGTAATCGTTACCATGAACAATATTGAAAACGAGCTCCCCGATCAACATAAACAAAGTGCCCGTGAGAGCTTCCTGAAGGGATACCGGCAGATGTGTAGCCTTCCGGAAGAAATGCTTGTCGAAGGATCGCTTTTTCACCGCTATGAGAACTTGATTCGTTACTCTCGTTGTCTTTGGTCCGTATCAGAATCATATAAAAACGAGCCGGAGTGGATGTCCGATCTGAGGGCCTACCTGAAAACGTTCGTGGTTGAATATGAGGAATCATTGGATTGACGTAAAAACATGTCGTACGTAGGATATGCCGATGGGATACTCTGTTGTCCGGTTCTGCCATTACGCCTCCTTCGCTTTTCGGTGAATCTGTTTCAGAACGGTACTGTGCGGATTTCCCTTGACGGAAGATACCGCAGGCATCGTATGAGCTTCGGGAAGGAATATGGCAACGAAGACAAAGAAATCGAAGATAAAGAAGCGAAAGAGCGCGAAGAAACGCAGCGGAACCTCGCGCGGATGCTTGCTGTCCATTGTCGCGGTCATCGTACTGGCCGGTCTGGCGTGGTGGGCGCTCAAGCATTTCGAAACGCCTGTCGAGCCGGTTCAACCGAAGAGCACGGTAATGGATTCGGTGTATGTGGCGATCGACAAGCTCGGGATCCCGCAAAAGTTGATCAAGACGATCCCCCGTGGCGACAGCGTTCGTGTCGAGGTGGGGCTCGATCCCGAACGGCACGATCTGCCGTTCATCAACATGCTGTTCTCCGGCATGATGGAACAGGCGGGTGCGGAATTTCTCACCGGGGTGACCGGTCCGGGCGAGCGCTATCACACGCTCCGCTATCGGGATCCCATCGAAAACAAGATCGTCATCATCTACCTGCACTTCGCGCGCAGCCGTGAGTTTCCGGACGAAAAGCCGCTCCTCGCGATCATCGTCGATGACTTCGGTAACATCCACGGCAAGGAACTGACAGAGTTCTGCAATCTGATCGATCCCAACGTCACCTTCGCCATCATGCCCGGGACACCGCACGCGAAGGACGCGATGAAGCTGGGCAAGGCCGCCGGACACGAACTGATTATCCACATGCCCATGGAGCCGATCAACTATCCGAAGGTCGATCCGGGCAAGAACGCCATCTTCGTGGATATGAAGCCACGGGAAATCCGTGCGGCCATCCGCGACTATATCTCGGAGTTACCCGATTGCGTCGGCGCGAACAACCACATGGGCAGTCTGGCCACGACGGATTCGAATGTCATGAAAGCCGTGATGGCAGAGCTGAAGAAGGCCGGGCTCTACTTCATCGACAGTCGCACCATCGCCAGTTCCGTGGCGTACAAAGTTGCGCGGGATGAAGGGGTCATGACGGCGCAACGGAATCTCGGTTTTCTCGACAATCCGGATATCACGAGCGCGACCCTTGAAAAACGTCTCGATGAGATGGTGAAGATGAAAGAAAACGGTGTGAAGAGGATTGTCACGATCACGCACTGTTTCCCTGCGAAGAAACTGGAGTATCTGGTGCGGTTCACAGACCGGGCGAAAGAGCTCGGGTTCGAACTGGTTCCCGCGTCCGTGCTCCTGAAAAACGAATACGAAGAAATATTTTGAGTTGGTATCAATGGAACTGATCAAATCGATTATCCTCGGAATCATCCAGGGTCTGACCGAATTCCTGCCCGTGAGCAGCAGTGGTCACCTGGTCATCGCCGAACACTTTATGCGTTTCGACAAGCCGGACATGTCGTTCGATGTGCTTTTGCACTTCGGGACGTTGCTGGCGATTCTTTTATACTTCCGCAACGACATCATCAACCTTCTGAAATCGCTCAACCCATCCGCGAAGGGCGAAGCCGTCAACGACAACCGTCGCGTTCTGCTCTATCTGATCATCGGAACGATTCCCATCGGTCTGATCGGCGTACTATTGAAGGACCCGATCGAAGGGCTCTTCTCCAATCCGATGATAGCAGCGATCATGCTGTTTTTCACCGGCGCGATCGTGCTGGTCTCGGACATCGTGCGCTCGCGCGGGATCAAGATGGGGAAGATGGGTATCCTGCGCTGCATCCTGATCGGGATCGGCCAAGCGCTGGCCATTGTACCAGGCATCTCGCGCTCGGGCATGACCATCTCCAGCGGACTCTTTGCGGGACTGAAGCGAGACGACGCGGCGCGATACGCGTTTCTGCTGGCGATTCCCGCCATCTTGGGCGCGACCGTGCTCGATATCGGCGCGCTTTTCCAGATCGATTCGCAGTACATCATCCGCTACATCGCGGGCACCATCGCGGCATTCGCCTCGGGTTACGCGGTGATCTCGCTGCTGCTGTCCATGGTACGCAAGCAGAAGATGAAGTACTTCTCGTTCTACTGCTGGGCCGTCGCCATCGTCACGATCATCCTGATCGGGAAAGGGCTATGAAGCAAGCCCAGCGGACCTTGCAGGCATACGAATTTCTCGCTCGCAAGGGCGGTGTACCGTTCTCACCGGTGTTCTTCGTGTTTGGGAGCGAATCGCTTCTGAAATCGAAGGTCACCACCATGATCCGCAAACAGTTTCTGACAGATGGCTCCGACGACTTCGACACCGCGCTCTTCTACGGCGACGAAGCAACGGCGGAAGGCGTGCTGGAGCAGCTCGAATCGTTGCCGTTCCTGTCGAAGCGACGGGTGGTTACGCTCAAGGACGTCGATGCCATGCGCGCCGGCGAGATGAAGAAGCTGATTTCCTACCTCGAATCGCCTTCTCAATCGACAGTTTTCATACTCACCGCCGAGAAGCCGGACAAGCGTCTCAGCTTCTTCAAAAAACTCATCGAAGCGGCTTTCGAGATCGAGTGCAGACCGCCCCGCAATCCGGAGGATATCCGAAGATGGCTCGGGAGCGAGATCAGGAAGCTGAACCTCCATATGGACGCGGATGCGATGGATGTCTTCAGCGCCAACGTGCCGATGGACTATTCCGCTGCATCGAACGAACTGGAGAAGATCATCCTGCTTTCGGGCGAGTCGAAGAAGCTCTCTAAAGAAGTGATCCTGGATAGCCTGACCCGGCTCAGCCGATTCAGCGAGTACGACCTGGTCGATGCGATCGGCGCGCGAAATCCGCAGGTCGCGATGAAGATACTCAAGGAGCTTCTGGAAAACGACGCCAGCATGATCTACGTGGTCTCGCTCCTGACCAACCTCTTCATGACACTGTGGAAGATTCGCAGCCTCAAGGACAAGGGTATAAACGAAAGCGAGATTTCGAACAAGCACATCCCGGAGGTCTTTTACTGGCTGCGTAAAAACTACCTCGGTTTTGCCGGCAAATACTCGATCGGCGCGATCCGCAAGACCCTCCATCTGCTCTACGAACTCGACTGCAACCTCAAATCGATCGAGTCGGCGCTGGTACCCGTACTGGCATCGACGACCATCTACAAAATCGTGGCGAAATAATGGACCCACTCAATATACCCAAAGATTTCAAGGCCGGCTACGTCTCCATCGTGGGGCGCCCCAACGTCGGCAAATCGACTCTCATGAACGCGCTTATCGGTGAAAAGCTTTCCGGCGTGACACCCAAGCCGCAGACCACCCGGCAGAATATCAAGGGCTTCTTCAACGACGAGAAGCGCCAGATCATCTTCCTGGACACGCCAGGATTCCTGAAGCCGCGCTACACCTTGCAGGAAAAGATGCGCGAATACATCCAGATATCGCTCTCCGACAGCGATGTGGTGCTGTTCGTGACCGATACGAAGAATTTCCCGACCGACTACGATCAGGAACTCGGCAAGACGCTTTCGCAGATCAAGATTCCGCGCATCGCCGCGCTCAACAAGATCGACTCGGTGGATGAGGAGACGCTCGAAAACGCGCGCAAAGCGATCCAAAGCTTCGGATTCGACAGAGTGCTGGAAATCTCCGCGCTGCAGAAGAAGAATCTCGATACGCTGCTGGATACGCTCTCCGAGTTTATGCCCTTCTCGCCGCCGCTCTACGATCCGGAAGACCTCTCCGATCTGCCGCTTCGGTTCTTCGTGCAGGAGATTATCCGCGAGCGGATTTTTATGAACTACGGCGAGGAAATCCCCTACGCTACGGCGGTGGTGGTCGAGTCGTTCCAGGAACTGCCCGAGATGGACGTCATTCACGCCAATATCTGGATCGAGCGCAAGTCGCAGAAGCCCATCATCATCGGAAAGAAGGGTGTGGCGATTGGCAATTTGCGACGCGATTCGGAGCGCGAAATCCGCAAGCTCACCGGCAGACCGGTCGAGCTGAACCTGTGGGTCAAGATCAAGCCCAACTGGAGAAAGAAGCCGGGCGCGCTGAAAGAGTTCGGGTATAAGTAGTTATGTAGCCCATGGTTCACACCATGGGTAAGTTGCAAACATGCGATCAATCAAAAGAAAACCGCCTATCATTTTTCGTGGGTAATGATGGGCGGTTTTCTTTTATAAATAGCTTCGGTCCTTAAACCCATGGTTTACACCATGGGCTACACATTTATCGTCCTTCCAGGACTTGAGACCAGAATGGGAAAGAAAATGGAATCCAAGGGCTTCGGAGTTTATTCGCAGCCCCGCATGGGGCGTTAGATTTTAGCGCGGGGCGTAAGCCCCGTGTAACGATATTCACGACAACAGATTAGCGCCGTAGGTGCGGCAGATGTACTACTTGCTGTCTGTCGTCCCTCCGGGACTTTGCTCCTCCTCCGAATTCTTCACCCGGCACTTACGTACCTGTAGGATTTCAGCTTGCTGACAATCCTGAATCCCAACGGCTAAAATCTGGCTCTGTTACAAATCGAGTGGGTAAAGACAAAAATGTCGATGCGTGTCTGTTTTTAGTTTCTGTAGGCGCCGTTCAGAGATCGGCGCTTAAAGAAGAATAGCAACTCACCTCTAAAGTATAAAATTATCACACAACCTGACTGAGGTACCGTCCGTGGAAATAGATGATCAGCAGCAGGATCAGGCTGGAAATGGCGAGAAACGAGCTTCCGATAATATCCGTGAAAAAGAGTACGGAAATGATCAGAAGCGGCGCGAGGTAATACAGGGCTGTCCTCATCTCGAATCGTTTGAGCCAGACCGAGGCAGCCAGTCCGAGGACGACCGCGCCGATGTAGTAGAACGGATGCGGAACGCCCAGCATCTTGAAGGTCATTTGCAGGATACCGAACATGGACAATCTCCTATTTGAATTTCTCTTCGCCCTCGAAACTCCTGTACGGGTCGAAGCTTTTTAAAATCTTTCTATCGTCTTCCGAGACCTCTCCGACGACGATGCGCGCGACAAGTTCGCCCATGCCCGGCCCCAGCATGAAGCCCTGACCGCACATGCCCACGTTGTGCACGTAGTTGTCGTAGTCATCGACCATGCCCACGATGGGGAAGCCGTCGGGCGTCATGGGATACTGCCCGCGCCAGGTGCGCCTGACCTTGAGATTCGCGAGCCTCGGATAGAGGTCGATCATACGGGCAGCGACCTGCGGCAGGAATACCGAGGTCGAGTCCTGATCGATGTCGTAGATGGGCGGATCGGGCGTGATGCAGAAGATGACCTGACCCTCTTTGCTCTGGTAGAAGTAGTAGTTCAGCGAGTCCGCGGCAGGGCGCATATCGACGACCATCGGCTCGAAGAAGCGCTTGACTGGCTCTGTGATGGCGGCTTCGTGCGTGTCGGGTCTGACCGGGATGTCCAGGTCGAGAAGCTTGCCGATTGCGGCTGCGTTGTTGCCCGACGCGTTGACGATCCACCCACACGGGTAGTTGCCCTTGTCGGTCGTGACGCTGGTGATGTGCCTGTCGTTTCGCTCGAATTTCATGACCGTCTCGTTGAACCGGAAATCGACACCGAGGTCTTTCGCGCGGGAATAGTACGCGCTCATGGTCAGCAGGGGGGAGGCGCTTCCGTCGTCGGGCGAGAAGGTGGAGCCGCGCAGTCCGGTCATGTTGATGCCCGGCACCAGCTCGTTGTATTCTTCCGGTGAAATCCAGTCGATGTTGAGCCCGAACGATTTCTGTATCTTCAATAATTCCTTGAGTTTGGTTTCGTCCGCTTCGCTGTAGGCGGGATAGCTGTAGCCGTTGGACAGCCAGTCGATATCGTGATCGTACTCCTGCTTCCAGGTGGAGAAGATTTCGATGCTTCTGAGGCTGACCTTGATCTTTCCATAGTCAGAGTGGGTGGCGCGGATTCCGCCGATGGCTTTCTTGTTGTTCATCTGTCCGGGTGAGGACTTTTGCTCGATCACCAGTGTTTTCAATCCAGTTTTTGCCAGTGAGATCGCGGCTGGCATTCCGACGCTTCCGGCGCCGATCACAACAACATCATATATTTCAGGCATCGTTTTCTCCCTTCCCTTTCGCAAACACACTGAGCGGAACCTCGACGAACACGGGTCGAATCGTGTGCGGAACCACATTCTCCGTCGGAATACCCTCCTCGCGGAAGAGCTGTTTCAGCAGGACGTCGCAAGTCTTGCTGCCGCACGGTCCCATCCCGAGCCGCGTGACCGCCTTGATGTGGTTGATATCGGTGATGCCATCCCGGATCAGCTTTCGAACTTCACCGGCCGTGACCCGCTCGCACAGACAGACCATCGCGTCGTCCGGTGTCCATTCCGGCATGATCGTCTCTTCCATCGGTGCCGATGAGGATTCCGGCTGGATGCGGATGCCGACGATCTTCTTCGCGATCTCTTTCGGCGCATTGACCTTGACGAGCTGCGTCTTGCGGTTCTTCACCGCGGTGATGTCGGCGACTTCCAGCTCTGCAAGCTTCGCGCCGTCGATATCGGTCACCTGAATCGTATCGCCGACCTCGATGGCATGGTTGCCGACCTCGTAGGGCAGCGTCACGATCGGATTATCTGGGTCCTTGCGGTAATCGACCAGTGTGATGGCCAGTCCCGGACAGATCGCCACGCACTGACCGCAGCCGACGCATTTACCCTCGTAGTATGGATTGCCCATGATGGGGTCGCCGTCCAGATGGATCGCGTTCGTGGGGCAGATGGATGTACACGGGTTGCACGGGATTTCCTGGATGCAGTGCAGGATGGGGAAGACGCCCGTTTCATCGGAACAAACCTTCTGCGGTTTGATCGGGCCTGGGTGCTTCTTCAGAACCTCCGCCTTTTCGTACCAGCTCTGCGGGATGTTGCCCGACTGATTCTGCATATCGTCGGCGATCTGGAGTCCGGCGATCTTGCCGTTGAACATCGCCGAGGACGCCTCCGCGATCTCCGCCGCGTCACCCGCCGCATAGACCGGGATACCGGCTTTCTCCGCTTCGAAGGTAAATTCATCGACGCTGCTGAGTCCCACCGCGATCAGGATGGTGTCGCAGGAGAAGGTCTTTTCGGTGCCCGTGATGGGCTTGAAATTCTTGTCGATCCGCGCGATGGTGATCGAATCGACCGTCTCGTCGCCGTTTGCGGATAGGATCGAGTGCGATGTATAGATGGGCACACCGAGCCGTTTGAGCTTGTCGGCGTGGACCTTGTAGCCGCCGCACATGGGCATGGCTTCCACCAGACCGACCACCTCGATATCCGCCTGTAGCGCGTGGTAGCCCGCGATAAGCCCGACGTTTCCACCCCCGATGATGAAAAGCCGTTTGGTGGGACGCACGAGGTCGCGGTTGACCAGCGTCTGGAACGCGCCCGCGCCGTAGATGCCGGCGAGCGTGTTGCCCTGGAATTTCAGGAATTTCTCGCGAGCGCCGGCGGTGTTGAGTACGACTCTCGGCGTGACCAGTTTATAGACGCCGTGCTTCAGGATGCCGACCTTCCTGTCCTTGAACACGAATAGCGCGGTGCTGTCGGTCCAGTAGGTGATGTTGGGGTCGTTCGCGGCTTTCTCCGCCAGCATCTTGCCGATGTCGTTGCCGCGTGTGCCGGCGTAGGAGTCCTCCACCGAGCCGAAAAATTTATGCGTCTGCAAGACCAGCTTGCCGCCGAGTTCGCTCTTGTCATCGACGATCAAGGTCGGGATGCCGCGTCCGCCGAGTTCCAGCGCAGCGGAGAGTCCCGCCGGACCACCACCGATGATCAGCACGTCGGTGGAAATTTCCTCGATCGGGTCCATCTTGACCGCTTCGTTTATTTCCGGGAGCTCGGGAAGTCCTTCCACGCTCTCCACGATCATGTTTTCCTCGACCGGCGTCATGCACGACTTGACCGGTACGCCGTTGGCGATCACCGCGCACTTGGCACATTGTCCGTTGGCGCAGAAGATACCCTGTGCGCTTCCGTCCTTTTCGTGGTGACCGAAAATCTTGATGCCGTTTGCCATCAGCGCGGAGGATATGACCTCGCCACGGCAGGCGGTCAGAGGGGTTTTGTTCCAATAGAAGTTTATCTTATCGCAATCCTTCGAGGGAAGGATCGGATGCTTCTGGATTCGATTCGTGTCCATGCTCAACTCCTGAGTCGCAATTGATAACACAAAAATCGAAGCATTGATCATGTCAAGAAAAAGCGGTGATTTTGAAACCAACTTCCGAATGTCCGAGCTTGCGCGTAGCATTTGCTTGCAAATGCCAGATAGCGAAGCGAGGTCTTCCGAATGTTGGTTTCTGATTGTTGTTACCTTCATCCCCCGCCTACGAAGATATGACAGCCCTCATCCCCCGCCTTCTCCCACTTCGCGGGAGAAGGAGCTATAAGGAAGCAGCGACATCGGTTCCCCTTCTCACGTTTACGGGAGAAGGGGTTAGGGGTTGAGGGTTTCTACTCGCTCTCCATCAGCGTCTTCCACAGGCCCGGCACCCTCATCGTACCGTCCTTCGTGTCGAACGGCTTCGCGTCGAGTCCGTTGACCATGCTGAGGTAGATCGTCGGGTCCGCGGTGCCGTCGTAGTGGCCGTCGGGCGTGTAGGCGAGCCATTGGGTACCGTTCTTCACGTAGATCAACGACGCCAGGTGTTCGCCGCTCGTGGAATCGAACAGGAAGAACTCGCCTGAAAGCCCTTCCGTAACAATCCGGCTGCCGTTGCGGTTGAAGTGGGGATGGATATGGAAATTTCCAAACCATGCACTGGATATTTGTGTTGAATAGTCGCAAGATGTTATTTGGTCGTAATGCAGTGAACCCACAAAGGACAACGATTCGCCCTGATAGATTTTTGTGTATCCAATAATATTATCGAAATCTCGGCTGAATGCGTGGTCTGTGCGCATACCTATATTGTGGCAAATATCAGGGTTTTCTCGATTTAGGACATAGTAGTAAATATCGGGTTCCAGCATGTCTTCAACAGCCGTGCCAAAAACCAAATTGCCATTGTGGTAATAGTTTACCGGGTAAATTCCAGTAATCTGAACACCCAGGTATCTGGTTCTTCTCGACTCGATTATATCCAGCGAAGGAATATCCCACATACGGTAATATGTCGAATGATCTTTCCTGCTTGCAAGATATGCCAGAAGACGGTTCTTGTCGATGAAACCAAGGCTAATACATTCCTGTTTGATCACAATCGGTTCGGCTGCAAGATGATACAGGTCGAAGATAAAGACCTGTTCCTTTCCGATGACAGCGATCCACCGTTCATTCGTACTGACTGTATATCGATACTTCCATCTGTGATCTCTTTCGAAATTGCAGTGAGTGAGGCTATCGGTCTCAATATTAACGACCGTTATCTCGTTGTAATTCCCGAATACGATATACTTCTCGAGAATCTGAGGGGGGAAGTATTGATCGGAAATCATCTCTCCGCTCCAAACCTCTTCCAGCCGTTGCCCATCCGCGATCCGGTATAGCGTTCCTCTTTCTTTCATCGGATCGCTGAACAGCAGTCGGTTTTCCTTCTGATTGAACAAGGCAAAATCGTTCGGGATATCCCTGGCGATCACGTTATGGTCGTGAAAATCCGCGAGTATGTTAGAGCCCGTACCACCGAACACGATATATCTGGCGAATGGAGAGACATCGAAAGAAGATTGAGATTGGTCGGGAATGATATTCGGGATCGATATTTCAGATATTGAGTTGCCATTGAAGGTGTAACGGAAAACACGATAATCAACTGTCCAGAAAACGATTTCGTTGTCGCTACTCGATGGGCAGACACCAGTGATTGGCGGAATCGAGTCGCATATCATCTTGGTGAAACCACTTTCTCTGTCGAGAATTATAAATGGGGGTAAGTGCATGTTTTGTCGTCTCTCGTAACTCGACGGCGCGAGGAACAAGCTCCGGTCGTTATTGAATGACATTGCAAGTTTCGTGCGCATCCATGGGATGTGTAAAAGCAGTTCCAGGTCGTCGGTTTCCAAGTTTCTCAATTCCGCGATATTCTCCTTTTCCTCGATGTATATCCTGGAATTGATCATCCAACGATAGCTCGGTCCATTTCGCACGTGATTCTGAATCGGTATTGCAACCGGTGTGAACGAGTGTTTCCGGTAATCCCAGAATCGGGTGTCATTGCCGTATTGTAACGGTATCAATCCACTGGTGATTTGGTGGTAGGGATATCGCCAGATTCGATGAATTTCCTGATCGAGACGATCCTGAGAAACTTCCTGACTCGCAATGGTAATTGTGTGAATCGTGCTGTCTCTCATCATGAGGACATATTCCAGATCGGGTGTTATAATACAATCGCTTTTCCTCCATTTCCAGTTGAAATACGGTGGGATGACAATATTTTCCATGGAATTCCAGCTATTCTCCAATTTCTTCATGAAATATACGAAATAAATTTCATTGTCCACCGGATAAAAGGCTTTGATGCTTGGATATACGATTTCTCCGTTTTCGATATTGATACGCGCGAAGTTCGGTTCAACAGAATCCCCACCTAAAATAATATACTTCGAATCGGAGGAGAATTGGATGTTGCTGAGCGGTTTCCTGCCATATTTCCTGCAGAAGAAATACCGTACCATGTGTTTGAAATCGCTTGTCCAGAGCTGTACGTTCTCGCCATCCGATATCGCAACAAGCTTTCCGTCCGGGCTGAACGCGAGCATATGGAACGGTATGGCGCGGTTGGGCGAGACGATCCATTCGGACGCGATAAGCGGTATAATCAGGGAGAACAGCAACAAGGATAATACAAAAGTCTTCATGGCATACACTCCGGTGGGAAAGGATAGGAGATTAATTACCTCGTGGTGAAGCCTGTCAAGCGAAATGAATGGCGCGGGTATTATCGCCTTCAGGAAAGAAAATCATCCCGATCAATACGATGCTATGAACTATTTTCCACGAGTTCAGTCAGGGTTGATAGCACCTTTTCGGCGTGTCCTTTGGCGCGAACCTTGTCCCATACCTGGCGGACAACGCCTTCGGGATCGATGAGGAAGGTCGAGCGCACCACGCCCATGTATTCACGACCGTAGTTCTTCTTCAACCGCCATGCTCCGTAGGCTTGCAGTGCTGTTTTATCCGGGTCGCTGAGGAGATTGAGGTTCAGCTCCTGCTTCGCGATGAATTTCTGGTGACTGGAGATCGAGTCCGGACTGACGCCTATGACGACCGCGTTTTTCTTGGCGAATTGCTCCACAAGGCATGTGAAATCCTTGGCTTCCAGCGTGCAGCCGGAGGTGTTGTCCTTCGGATAGAAGTACAGAACGACCCATTTTTCCCGGAAATCACGGAGCGACACGGCTCTGCCGTCCTGATTCGATAAGGTGAAATCGGGTGCTTGCTGTCCTTTTTCGGGTATCGACATGATTGGCTCCTTGCTTTTCCAAGATGATAATCCGCGAACAATCGCTGGCAAGAATTTTATGATATTGACAACACGCGCGCCCCGATACGATTTTCGAATCTGATTCAAAATTGTTTGGAGGATTCTTGAAGAGAGCACTATTTGCATTGATTCTGATTCTTACGATGGTATCCTTGTGCGCTGAGGAAGCCGAGTATCAGGTGGGTGACAACCTGGAGCAGGCGGAGGGATGTGATTTCCGGTTGTCGAGATGGGGTGACGCGAGGCAGAAGGTCATCGATTCGGAGATCGGTTTTCTTGCCGAATGGGATGACGAAGACGTGTATTTAACCGGGATGGCGTTCGATCTGACTGTGCTGGTCGTCTGCCAGTTCGAGGACGACAAGCTGTATCAGGGCGATTTCATCGTGATCGAGGAATATAACGAGCCGCAGCAATTCGTCGATGCGTTCAAACAGATTGTGGAGAAGCTGAATCAGCGGTATGGCGAGCCGGCTATCAGCGACGTGCTCGCCGGTGAAGAGCGCTATAAGCAGGATGAGAACTGGGTCGAGGGGCTTCGGGCGCAGGACCTCGTTGTGATGCATTACTGGGAGACGGAGCGGACGCTGATCGGCTGTAGTATGAAAAGTGACGACGAAGCGATCTATGTAGTCGTGGAGTACGCGAAGCAGTAATCAACAACGAAGAAACCTCCCCCGGTGACGAAGGAGGTCTTTGGTTTTCCGCAACGATTGTCGTATAAATTCTCAATGTCGTCCGGGAGGCGATCCGTCACCTCTTCCGCGTCTCGTTTCCGATCTCTGTTTCATCCAAACGGGACGACCTTCGTTGTCGAGCAGATCGTAACCCTTGTCTTCATACGTCATGCCGACGGCCATCAGGTGATCGGACGGTCCGCGTTGTATGGCATTGAAACAGATCGAGTTGCCGGTCTCAAGATTCAGTTTTTTCGAAGTCCAGTACGACGTAGTTCCGATATCGATGCGTTCACCGGAGTAGAGCTCCACGAACAGGTGCTCTTCGGGCTGGAATTGTCCACCGCGCCTGTTTCCGGGCTGTTCGGGTGTCTCGGTGACGACGCCCTGAATGACGCCTACTTTCTCGGTGGTTTCCATATCTTTCAGCGACATTCCTCTCCGGTCTCTTCCCCTCTCGAAATCGGAAGGCTGTGCGAGCAGCGCGAGGCTCGATAGCATCAGCAGCCCCGTTAATATTATGACGAATCGTGTCATAATCTCCTCCTGTATCATTTAGCTATCAAGACAGCCAGCCCATGAAAACCCTGCGGAATCTTTCGGCATTGACAAGTCACCGTGCCGCGATATGCTTGTGTTGTCCCGGAGGAATTATTATGCGAATAACGACGTTGACAGTATTGCTGACGGTTGCGGCGAGCCTCTTTTCGCTACTTCCCTCAAGAGAATATCGGAGGCATCCGGACGATTTCGGACTAATCCACAAATCGCTCGATGTTGTGACGTCCGATAGCCTGCGCATTGCCGCGTGGTTCTTCCCCGCGCAGCAGATGCCGACCCGGGAGACGATGATCAAGGCCCGTAACGATGGCGTGCTGCCGGAGTATCGGGCTGCGGATTTGCCCCAACCGACGATCATCGTGGCCAACGGCGACGCGGGTAATATGGGCGATCAGATCAACTTCGTGGTCGGGTTCTGCCCGTTGGGGTACAACGTGGTTCTGTTCGACTGGCGTGGATTCGGTGCCAGCGATGCCTGGGACACCGATCGCGACCGGCTCTCCTATCGTGAGTACATCGACGACTATCTCGCGGTGTTGGGCGCGGTGTTCGCGCAAGAGGAGGTCGATTCCGCGCGTGTGGCGCTGTACGGCGGATCGACGGGCGCGTACCTCTCCTTCGCAACCGCGCAATTGGATCGACGGATCGCGGTGTGCGTCCTGCGCGCACCGATAACGAGCTTCGACGATGTGCTTCCGATCCTCAGGACGAAGAAGCCCGATCGTGATTTGAAGGCGCCGGACCATTATCCTGAAAAGCTTTTACCGGTCCATGTCGCGCCCGGTTTCGATCGCCCCGTCATGCTGATCGTGGGCGAAAAGGACGAGGTAACGCCTGTCTGGATGAGCGAGAGAATCTACGAACTACTGCCCGGTAGGAAAGAATTGTGGATTGTGCCGGATGCAGCGCACGGAGGTGAGACAGGCCCGGTTTACAGCGATTTCGGCAGGTTCGTGAACAAGGTGGATCGGTTTCTGCGGGACATCTTCGACAATTGGCAGTAATGATTCAACGTAAGTCATGTCGTTTTGGATTGTTCATCCGCACGCATCTTCGCCCGATCTCCCACGATAACGTAGATATATCGCACCTTCGAGCTACCGGACACGAGAATAAAGGTGCGAAACACTACGCTATCGTGGGAGATCGAACAAATCTGCTGTGCGGACTACATGCGATTCAGCATATCGTACTGCTTTTCCAGATAATCTGACGCCATTTTGACCGCTTCCGGAAGATTCATGCCCCGCGCGAGACAGGCTGCGATCGCCGTGGAAAGCGTGCAGCCTGTTCCGTGGGTATAGTTCCATACGCGTTTGTGCTTGCGGAAATGGTATTCTCGATTCTGGTCGATCAAGATATCGCGCATATCTTCGTTTTTAAAGTGTCCACCTTTTACCAGCACGCTGCATCCGAATCGCCTGTGCAGTTCGAGCGCGGCTTCCGATGCCTGATTGTAATTTGCAATCGTTCCTCCGGACAACGTCTCTAATTCGATGCGGTTCGGTGTGATAATGCATGCGATCTCAAGTAGCGGTTGATATAGCTTTCGGGCGTCGCCTTCGATGAATGCTTTTCCGACCGTCGGGGCGATGACCGGATCGAGTACGATGTTTCTGGCATTGCGCAGCGCGTGCGCGATCACCGGAAAGGCGTCGTTCGAACAGATTGCGCCGATCTTCACCGCCTTCACCTCGAAGCTGTGGAGCGATCTCTCGATCTGCCTACGAATGATGTCGGCCGAGACGGCCTCGATGCCGTACAGTCCCGAATAATCCTGCACCGTTACGCCGGTCACCGCGCTCAGCATCCGGCAATCGAATGCGATCGCGGTGCGTAAATCGCGCTGGATTCCAGCGCCGCCCGAGCTGTCGCTCGCCGCGATGGACAGGATATACGGGATCATTTCCCGGTCTCTTCCTGCGATTTGCGATCCGTTTTGACGGCGCAGAGTTCACCGCACATGGAGCAGTGGTCTTCGCCGCCGCTCTCGGAGTTTTCCTTGCGGTCGCGCGCCAGTTCCGGATCGAGCGAGTATTTGTAGATCGTGGCCCAGTCGAATTCCCGCCGGGCTTTGGACACGATGTGATCTTTCTCGATCGCGCCTTTGACGCCCTTGGCGATGTCGGCGCAGTGCCCGGCGAGTCGTGCCGCGACCACGCCCTTGCGCACGTCGTCTTCGGTGGGAAGACAGAGGTGCTCGGATGGCGTGACGTAGCAGAGGAAATCGGCTCCCGCAGCCGCCGCGATGGCTCCGCCGATGGCGCTGGTGATGTGGTCGTAGCCGGACGCGATATCGGTGGGCAGCGGTCCGAGCACATAGAAGGGCGCGTCGTTGCATATCTTCTTCTGTATCTGCACGTTGCTGACGATTTCGTTGAGCGGGACGTGCCCCGGTCCCTCGACCATCGCCTGGACACCGCCTTCGCGGGCGCGGTCAACCAGTTCGCCCAGCACGAGCAGTTCGGCGATCTGGCCGCGGTCGGTGGCGTCAGCCTGTGCGCCCGGTCTGAAACCGTCGCCGAGGCTGAGCGTGACGTCGTGGGCGCGGCAGATGTCGAGCAGTCTGTCGAATTCTTCGAACAGCGGATTCTCCCGGTCGTGGTAAACCATCCAGCGCTTGAGAAGCGAGCCGCCGCGACTTACCACGCCCAGCACGCGCGGGTCGTTGTCGAAAAAGGATATCGACCGTCGGGTGATGCCGCAGTGGACGGTGAAGAAATCGACGCCCATCTTCGCTTGCAGTTCGATCTCCTCGAAGAGCATGTCGCTGGTCATCTCGAGGATGTCCTTGCCCTGCTGCGCCAGCTTGGCGACGACCGAGTAGATTGGCACGGTGCCGACCATCACGCTGGACTCCTCGAGCATGGTTTCGAGCGCGAAATCGAGTCTGCCGGCGGTGGAGAGGTCCATGACGCTGTCAACGCCGTGCTTGATGGCGATGTGCAGCTTGTCGATTTCTTCTTTAAGATTGCAGTGGTCAGCGGATGTGCCGATGTTGGCGTTGGTCTTGGTCTTGAGTCCTCGTCCGACGCCACGGGCGGGGAAGTCGTGATGGATGTTCTTGGGGATGACGATGGTGCCGCTTGCGACGCCCTGTCGGATGAAATCGGGATCGAGGTTTTCGACGGTGGCGATATGCCGCATCTCGTCGGTGACGATTCCCTGTTTTGCGCTTTCTATTTGTGTCATTGTTGCCTCACTTGTTGTTTGCGATCATACGTTGCAGTTCCAGGATACGGTGCCTCGGGTCATCGACTTCCATCAGGTGCCGCACCAGCGCGATGTTTTGTGCGCCGGATGCGAGTACGTCGGACAGATTCTCCGGGAAGATACCGCCGATCGCGATAACCGGTTTGTCCGAAATCTCAAGCACTTTCCGCAGGTTCTCCGTGCCCACGACGGGATCGGGTATCGCCTTGGTCGGTGTGGGGAAGACGGGTCCGAAGCCGATGTAGTCGGGATTGCGTTCGAGCGCTTCCTGGACCTGCGTGATGGAGTGGGTCGAGAGTCCTGTGACGCCTCCGAAGATTTTGCGCGCGTCGTCGATGTCCATGTCGTCACGGCCGAGGTGCAGTCCGTCGGCGTCGCAGAGCACGGCGATGTCCGGACGGTCGTTGATGACGAACATCGTGTCGGTTCCGCGCGTGATCGAGCGTACTTCGCGTGCAATAGAGAGCAGCTTGCGGTCGGATAGACCTTTTTCGCGCAGTTGCAGAATCTTGACGCCGCATTCGACGCAGGTTTCGGCGAATCTTCGATGCCCCGCTCGAGGCGCGGTCATGATCGCGTATAGTCCAAAGTCGTTCATGATTGTTTGTCGATCGATTCCTGCATGATCCTGGCGGCCTTCTTGCCGGAGCGCAGCATGCCGCCGAAGATCGGGCCCATGCGAAACGCGCCGTGGACGCCGTTCGCCGCCATGCCGCTGACGAACAGCCCCGGGAAGATTTCGCGGGTGTTCTCGACGGTCGCCATCTCGCCTTCGCCGACGGCCAGCGAGCGTTCGCCCATGACCGCGCCGGTTTCAGTGCCGAGTTTTACGCCATTCTTCTGCGCAAGGATGTTCGCTATTTCGCACGGGTGGCCGGTGCCGTCCAGCACAGTCTTTGCCATGATCACCATCGGATCGACGTGCATCCCGATGTGCGCCACCGGCGTCCAGTTGATCACGATGCCGCTGACCTTCTCGTTCAGGAATACGACATCCTCGATCGCCACGCCGTTGAAGATCGTTACGCCGGCCTTCTTCGCGTGGTAGATGAGCGCCGCGGTCGCTTCCACGGAGTCGGCGGTGTAGTAGCCGTCCTGGTACTTCTCGTACGAGATGCCGTATTCGTCCAGGATGTGGATGGCTTCCTCTTGCACCACGATTTGGTTGAACAGCATAGCGCCGCCCCACATACCGCCGCCGGGCGCGAGTTTCTTCTCGAAGAGTGCGACTTTCTTTCCCGCTTTGGCGAGCGTTTCCGCGCAGACGAGCCCGGACGGTCCGCCGCCCACGATGGCAGCGTCGATGTTGAGCGCGTCCCGCATTTTCTTGAAAAAGGTTTCCAGAATTGCTTGTGAAACCAGTTGTTCCATGATTCCCCCTTTTGGTGGTTGCCCGTGAGTCGGTTGATCGAAGGGGGGAGAAATTTTGAAGCAGTAGCTTGACTCCCTACGCCGGCATTACCCGGATCAGGTTCTTAGGGTCTAATCTCAGCCGCTACGAGCACCCCTGATTCTTGAAGACAATTCTGCAACGGGTACGGTTGCCGTCAATGGAAAAGATTGGGGGGGCTCCTGACGCCTGCTATATTCCTACCCTATCGATTTTTTCCTTTACAGGATTGATCCGGCTTCATATTTTAAGAAAAAATGGAAGGCGGTGATCATGAACCAAATCAACGAGCTTCTCGGAAAAGCGCTGCAATTGAAAATGGAAGGCAGGATATCCGAAGCGGTGGAAGTCTATCGGAAGATTCTGGAGATGGAGCCGGATCGGATCGATGTCCGGATCAGTCTGGCGGACCTTTACTATATCGTCGGCGACATGCAAAACGCCAACAGTCTGTACGAATACGTGGTCGAAAAACAGCCACAGGATGTACTGGCGATGTACCGGCTCGGGATTGGCTATTTCCGCTCGACGCAGTTCGACAAAGCGATCGGGATTTTCAAGCGGATCGTGGAATTCAATCCTGAAATCTATCTGGCGCACTACTGGCTGGGGCTTTCTTATTACCACACCGGCAGGCTGAAAAAGAGCATCGCCTCCTACGAAAAATTGCAGGAGAAGAGCGACCACGCCACGCTCGGTTACTACCAGCTCGGTATCGCCAGCAAGGCGGCCGGCAACTACAAGAAGGCGATCGAGTGCTTCGAGGCGATCGTAACGGAAGACCCCTCCATCGTGTCGGTGCAGTATCACCTTGGTATGTCGTACCTCAGCGCACAGGAATTGGAGAAATCGCTCGCGTGCTTCAACCATGTACTGAAGCTCGATCCGGAACACCGTGGTGCGAACGATATGCGAAAATACCTGATCGGTGATCAGGATATGCTATACTCTTACGGTATCGACACGCAAGATGAGAAGAAAGAGATCAGTAAAGATGAAATCGAGGTGAACTACCATGTCGGCTCGGTTAATCGCGGGATTGCGGAGATCAACAAGGCGGTTGATTACTTCAAGAAGCAATTGGAAAAGAAGGAAAAATAACCCAAAACAGGTATGAAAAAACGGAGTCTCCGGTTGGGGACTCCGTTTTTCGTATCGAAAAGGTTTAGATGAACGATTTGATCCGGTCTTTCAGTTGACCTTTGGGCATTACGCCTACGATCGTGTCCTTTACCTCACCATCCTTGAATATGATAATGGTCGGAATGCTCATCACGCCGAACTGAAGCGCGATTTGTTGGGCTTCATCAACGTTCAGCTTGAAGAAATTCGCCTCGGTGATCTCCTCGGCAAGCTCCTTGATCGACGGCTCGATCATGCGACAGGGACCGCACCAGGGTGCCCAGAAATCCACCACGCATACGCCGCTTTTCGTCGATTCCCCGAAATTATCGTTTGTCAGTGCCGACAGTGCCATATTATCCTCCGAATTCTGTATTTTTCGAAAGAGTATTGGACGTGGGATATTTCGTCAACAAAAATATTTTATAGGGTCAATTAAATTGCGCGATCAGCTATTCTATGGGATTATGCTGCAACACATAAATAACTATTTTTCTTGACACACAATAATCAAAAAAGCAAAATTAAAAAATATGATTCAACAAAGCGGGGTATCTATGAAGAAGGTGCTTATCTTACTCCTGCTGATGGGGTTGACTGCAGTCTGGATCGGGGCGCTGGAGTTCCAGGTGTTCGATCATCCCAACGACGACGGCTCGGGGATCGACCTGAAGTGGTCGTCGGAATCGGCCATCGACAGCATCCGCATCGAGCGCAGGACCGGCGAAGAGGGTTTTCGAACCATAGCCATGCTGGATAGCGGCAAAGATTGTTATCTCGACACCGACGAAATCCAGACCGGTTTGCAGTACGAATACCGGATCACGACGCAGGACGCAAACGGCGCAGTCGTTGAGCAGGCGGCGGCATTTGCGACCGCGAAGGCGCAGTGGTTCAACACGGACAAGATTTCGCTCTTGATCATGACGCTGATCCTTTCGACGGCGATCACCTTTTACATCCTATCGGCACGTAGCGGCAAGGACCTCTACATCCGTCGTATCAGCGGACTCGATTCGATGGAGGAGGCGGTCGGTCGCGCCACCGAGATGGGCAAGCCGATCCTGTTCGTGCCGGGCATCCTGGACCTGGACGACATGCAGACCATCGCCGGTCTGACCATCCTCGGGAAGCTCGCACAGCGCACCGCGGAGTACGACACGAAGCTGCTGGTGCCGGTGGCGCGTTCGATGGTTCTTTCCGCCGCGCGCGAGACGGTCAAGGAATCGTACATGAAAGCCGGCAGGCCGGATTCGTTCATGCCCGACTCGGTCTTCTACCTGACTGACGACCAGTTCGGATTCGTGGCCGGGGTCGATGGCATCATCCTGCGCGAGAAGCCCGCGGCGATCTTCCTCATGGGCGCGTTCTACGCAGAGTCGCTCATCCTGGCGGAGACGGGCTTCACCAGCGGCGCCATCCAGACAGCCGGAACCGCCATGCCCAGCCAGTTGCCGTTCTTCGTGGCGGCGTGCGACTACACCCTCATTGGCGAAGAGCTCTTCGCCGCGTCCGCCTATCTTTCGAAAGATCCGCATCAACTGGGCAGTCTGAAGGGGCAGGACGTGGGCAAGGCGATATTCATGATCGTGCTGACTGTCGGCATTATCCTCGAGATATCAGGCGTACACTTTCTCAAAAATTTCCTCGTAGCACATTGACGGATTGAGATATGAAACGAAGAATACCACTACTCATCGCGTTTTTTGTCGGCGTACTGGTGATCGTTGCCGAGTTTATTCCGCACAAGCCGTTCGGTTCGCTGACCGGCGGCCTGGAAGACTGGTTTATGATCATCGCCGGATTCGCCATTATACTGGGGCAGATGAACCTGATCAAGGTGCATGTCCTCAAGATCAAGTACAAACAACCCAACTGGCAGTATTTCATCGTGACCATCGCCAGCTTCGCCGCAATGGTCGCCTTCGGGCTCTTCTGGGGAACCGAGGACAACGGCGGAATCTTCGGCGCGGGATCCGGTCTGGTGCAGAGCATCGGATCGAAGCCATTCGACTACCTCTTCAACAACGTCTATCAGCACCTCTCGGCATCGATGTTCTCGCTCCTGGCGTTCTTCATTGCGTCGGCAGCGTATCGCGCGTTCATCGGCAGGACGACAGAATCGAACCTGCTGCTCATCGCGGCGGTTCTGGTCATGCTGGGAAGAACGAGCATGGGCAGCTTTCTGACCGGATGGCTGCCGGAAGCGCTCGGTTTCTTCCACTTGCCCAACCTCGCCGAATTTATCATGAAATACCCCAACACCGCCGGGCAACGCGCCATCATGATCTGCGCCGGACTCGGCATCATTGGCAGCAGCCTGCGGATTATCCTCGGCATCGAGCGATCCTACCTGGGAGGTGATTGATGAAAATCAGCCCTACCAACACGCGGCGTATCCTCTTCGCGCTGATCCTGCTCGGTGTCGCGTTCCCGCTTTTGATCAAGCTCGGGCTTCCCATCGAGACCTCCGAGAACGTCCGCATGGTGTATGACCTGGTCAACAGCCAGCCCGAGGGATCGCACATCCTGATTTCGTTCGACTACGATCCCGCCAGCAAGCCGGAGCTGCATCCTATGGCCTACGCTATTGCGCGTAACGCGCTGGAACGCAAGTACAAGGTCGTATGCACCGCGCTGTGGCCCATGGGCGCCAGCCTTTGTGCCGAGACCTTCAAGCGGCTCAAGGAAGAGATGCCCGAGATCGAGGAAGGCGTCGATTTCGTGAACCTCGGCTACAAGGCGGGCGGAATCGTGACCATCCAGAAGATGGGTGCCGACATCCGCGACGTCTATCCCACCGACATGAGCCGTAAGCCGATCGATGAACTGCCAATTATGAGCGGCGTCCGCAACCTGAAAGACTTCTCGTTCGTGTGCAGCATCTCGGCAGGCGATCCCGGACTCAAGCAATGGGTGATGGTGGCGCATGACAAGAACAAGGTCGTCACCACAGGCGGAGCCACCGCGGTCAGCGCACCGGCGATCCTGCCCTATATCAACGAACAGAAGCAGCTTCACGGTCTGCTGGGCGGACTCAAGGCCGCTGCGGAATACGAGAAGCTCTCCGGTCACATCGATATTGCTACCAGCGGCATGGACGCACAATCCATCGCGCACCTGATCATCATAGCTTTCATCGCCATCGGCAACTACCAGTATCATTTCATTCGCAAGCGGAAGAAGGGGGAATAATGGAGCACTTCATGAACTGGCTCGGACTCTGGCTGGGCGCGCTGATGACGTTCGGCATCTACAGTTTCCTCTACAAGGACAACCCCTTCTACAAGGTCGCGGAACAGATTTTCGTGGGACTCTCCGCGGGATACTGGTTCGTCTATACCATCTACTTCATCCTGATCCCCAACCTCTTCGACAAGCTTTCCTCCGATTTCGGCGCGCACTGGCTCCTGATCATTCCGGGTATCCTCGGTATCATGATGCTCTCTCAGATTGTTCCAAAGTTGACCTGGCTCAGCCGTTATCCCATCGCGCTGATGATTGGCACAACCGCCGGTATCTCGTTCATGCGCTACATGAAGTCGGACGTTATCTCGCAGATGACCGCCACCATGATCAATCCCTTCAGCGGATCGGCAGCGGAGATCGCAGGTCAAATCCTGCTCGTGGCGGGAACGATCTGCGGCGTGATGTATTTCTTCTTCAGCAAGAAGCACGAAGGCGCGTTCGGCGTCGGTGCACGGATCGGTATCTACTTCCTGATGGTCAGCTTCGGTGCCGCGTTCGGCTACACGGCCATGGCGCGTATCTCGCTATTGATCGGGCGTTTACAGTTCCTCCTCTTCGAGTGGGGCCCCAACATCTTACCGTAGGAGAATTTTATGAAGGTACTCAGTATCGCCGGATATCATCACACGGGCAAGACGACCGTCGCGGAGAACCTCATTCGGGAACTCCGCAGGCGCGAATTCACCGTCCAGTCGATCAAGGATATCCACAACGAGCAGTTTACCATGGAGAAGGTAGGCTCCAACAGTTGGCGTCATTGGGAGGCCGGCAGCGAGGTGATCTTCGCGCGCGGACTCACCGAGACCTATCAGGTCTGGCACAAGCAGCTCACGCTGGCTCAGATGCTGGATCGCCTGGACGCGGACTACGTGGTCGTCGAAGGGATGAAAGACGAGCCGCTTCCACGCATCCTCTGCGCGGAGAACCTCGATCAACTGGATGAGCTTCTGGACTCGACGGTTGTCGCAATTTCGGGAAAAGTGTCAAATAATTATGACAGCTATAAAGGCATTCCCATTCTTCATCCGAATAAAGATTTGAAAAAAATTGCAGATATTGTGGTGGCAAACGTGTTTAAAGTCTTGCCGATGGCTGATGATGCATGCTGCACGGCTTGCGGTTCTACATGCCGGGAAGCGGTGGGCAGAATCCTCGGCGGCGAGATGAAGCGATCCGACTGCGTTGCGGAGTCGAAGAGGAAAATCTCGATCCGGATCGGCGACAGAGAGCTTTCAATGGTACCGTTTGTGCAAGACATCATCTACGATGCGATCCACGGGATGATTAAAAACCTTAAGGGATTTTCGGATGACGATATCCGGATCGAACTGAAACCGGAACGGTAAATATGGAACAGGTGGAGCAATTAGTAAGGGATGTACGGGATTTACCCGAGAAGGAGCAAATCCCCGTATTGAATCGTATCAGCAAAATCTACTCTCAGATTTCGACGGAAAAAGCACGCGAATACGGCTTGAAGGCTCTCGACCTCGCGCGTCGTTACAACGAGCGTGAAGAAGAGTGCGACGCCCTGCGTTTCATCGGGATTTCCTACGGTATCGCCGGCAATTATCCGAAAGCGATCGAATACTACAACCTGAGTCTCGATCTTGCGATGGATATCGAGTATCTCGACGGTATCGCCAGTTGTTTCAACAATATCGCGGTAAACTACGCCAACTACGGTCAGAACGACATGGCGCTCGAATACTACCTGAAAGCGCTCGATATTCAACAGAAGCGGGAATCGAAAGACGGTGTGGCGATCTGCTTCATAAACATGGGCGAACTCTACCAGAACTGGGGTCTCTACGATATCGCGCTGGATTATCAGCTCAAGGCGTTACATCTCGCCGAGGAACTCAGCGACCCCGCCATAATGGCAGATCCGTTGTTGAACATTGGTGAGGTCTATTTTGCGATAGATAACTACGAGCGTGCACTGGAATATTTCCAACGAGGATACGAGCTTGTCTGCGAGTTGGGAATCAAAGAGCGGTGCGGCTTCGCGATGAACAACATGGGTAAGCTTTATTACAAGCTGCACAATCCGGAAAAGGCGATCTTGTGCTATCAGGAAGCGCTGGAGCTGAGCAAGGAGATCGGACATAAAGAGGGCATAAGTAGTAGCCTGAGTGGAATCGGGATGATCCATTACTCGAATGGCAATCATCAAGAAGCGATCCGATGTCTGCATCAAGCGCTCGAGATCAGCGAGAGCATCAATTTCCGTGAAAACACGGTGACCGCTCTGCGCTATCTTGGAAGAATCCATCGCAAGCTCAAAGACCTCAAGAGCTCCGAGAAATACCTGATCAGGAGCGTGGAAGCCGCGATCGAAGGGAATTTCCGCTACGAGCTCAAAGACAGCTATCACGAGCTGTCGAAGCTTTATGCTGCTCTGGGAGAATTCGAGAAGGCGTATCAGTATCATCTGAAATTCTCCGCAGCCAATGACGAGCTTTTCAACGAAGAGAGCAACAAGAAGCTCGCGGAGATGCAGACACGTTTCGAGACCGAAAAGAAGGAAAAGGAAGCCGAGATTTACCGGCAAAAAAACGAGGAACTCGAAAAATCGTACCTGATGCTGAAGAAGACGCAGCAGGAGGTCATCCAGCTCGAGAAGCGAAACTCGGCGCTGGCGCTGGCTGTCACCGCGCATCACGAACTGAACCAGCCGCTCATGGTGATGAAGGGAAATCTGGAGATGTTCGAGATGCTGGAAGAGACCCATAATCTCAGCGAAAGACAGAAGAAGCACCTCAACCGGATTGACGTCGCCTTCAACCAGATGACGAAGATTCTGGAGAAGTTCAAGTCCGGCAACAACGTATCGTTTGGTCTTTACACCAAAAACACGGAGATGGTGATCTTCGATGACGCACTCGATGGGGAAGAGCGGAACCGGGAAAACAAGTAAAATCCTGCAAACCGGTAAATCGACAATCACCCTCGATCCCGGTAGCGGCAGGGTAACCAAGATACTCTTCGACGCGCACCTTTTCCGTAACGAATTGTCCCTCTATCGACTAAAGCTCGATTTCGCGCCCGAACTCATCGACTACAACGACCGCGATACCCTTATCCTGCAATACATTCCGTCCGTCACGCTCTACCAGTACATCACCTGCGAACCGCATTTCGATTTCGCCCCGATTGCAAGGCTGCATAAGCGATTGCATGATCAGCGAAGAGAAGACGGGAAAGCACTCTGCCACATCGACACAAATCCAAGGAATTACCTCTACGACGGGGGAAATTGGCGGATGATCGATTTCGCCGATTGCGCGATGGACGATCCGGAGGTCGATGCGATCCATTTCCTGCTGTTTCTTGCGTCGGAGTACCCATCGGCAGGCTTCATTGACGCGGTTCGCTCCTATCTACGCGGATTTCCGGAAAAATATATCCGGCTGGATGTCTGGAACGAACGACTGATGGAATGGATCGAGCGATTCGACGAACGCAGACGCAAATTCCACAGTATCGAGCCGTCGTCCAATGTTAAAGCCAATCGCCTGTGGCTGAATTTTTCCGATCCCGACGACTATTTCACGAAAATCTTTCCCGAACCTTCCTGACGCGCCCTGCCGACAATCGCGGCATCCAGACCCCGTTCGCGCAGTTTCGCCAAAATCTCGTCCGCCATTTCGCAAGGTACGGAAGCCAGCAATCCGCCCGACGTCTGCGCATCGCACAGAAGCAGCTTTTGCGGAAGCGCGAGGTTCCATTCCACCAGGTGCGAGACGTGGTTGAGATTCGCACGCGTGCCTCCAGGAACTACGTTCGCGGCGATCAGCTCCATCGTGTTGTCCAGCGTCGGAACCTGATCGAAATCGATCTCGACATCAACATGGCTGTGGACGCTCATCTCCGACAAATGCCCCAGCAGTCCGAATCCGGTGATGTCGGTGCAGGCGTGAACCGGGAAATCCTTCAGAACGGAGAAGGCGGTCGCGTTCAGCATGGACATGGTATCGTACAAGACTTTTTCCTGGTCGGCGTCCAGCAGTCCACGTTTCAGGGCTGTAGATAGAACGCCGGTTCCGATAGGCTTGGTGAGGATTAGTGAATCGCCCGGCCGGATACCCGCGTTGCGCCATATTTTTGCCGGATGCACAACTCCGACCGTGACCATTCCGTATTTCAGCTCCGGGTCTTCGATCGAGTGTCCGCCGATGATGAAGATGCCGGACTCCTCCGCCTTGGACTGCGCGCCTTTCAGCACCGATTCGAGCACGTCGAGCGGCAATCGCTTGATCGGGAAGGCAACGATGTTCAGACCGAAGAGCGGTGTCGCGCCCATGGCGTAGAGGTCGCTGAGCGCGTTGGCTGCGGCGATCTGCCCGAAGGTGTAGGGATCGTCGGCGATCGGCGTGAAGAAGTCGAGCGTGACGACCACCGCCTGATCGTCCGAAATCTTATAGACGGCTGCGTCGTCGGCGGTGGATGTTCCGACCAGTATCTTGTCGTGGATCGGCTGCGGGAGCTTTCGCAAGACCTTCTCGAGGACGTCCGGTTCGATCTTGCAGGCGCAGCCCATGCCGTGCGTGTAGTGGGTCAGCTTGACCTCCGAGGTTGGGATCATCTGCGTGGGTGCTTCATCGGTGTCCTGGAAGCGTGATATCACCTCGATCAGCCGTTTCGCCGCGAAATCGATATCGTCTTCCGTTGTTCCGCGCCCGGTCGAGAGCCGGATCGTGCCCATGGCATATTCGATGGGAACCTTCATCGCTTCGAGCACCGCCGAGACATCCACCTGATCGGAGTGGCACGCGGCTCCGGCGGAAGCGGCGACATCGTCCAGTTCGGACAGCGCCGTGTTGGCTTCCACGCCGAGGAACGACAGGCTGAGCGTGTTGGGCAGGCGTTTTTCTTCGTGGCCGTTGAGGCGGAAGTCGAGACCGGAATCCTTCAGCTTGTCGTGCAGCAGATCGCGCATCGATTGCATGTGCCGCATGTTCTTTTCGAGGTCGCGCTGCGCGATTTCGCAGGCCTTTCCGAGTCCGGCGATTTCGAGGATGTTTTCGGTCCCGGCGCGAAGATTCTGTTCGTGGTCGGCGCCGTGCATCAGCTTTTCGAGGACGATTCCCCTGCGGATATAGAGCGCGCCGATTCCCTTTGGCGCGTAGAGCTTGTGTCCCGCGACCGAAAGCAGATCAACGCCCATCTCATCGACGTGCACCGGGATTTTGCCTACCGATTGTGCGGCGTCGCAGTGGAACACGATATTGTGACGGTGTGCGATTTCCGAGAGCGTTGCGATCGGCTGGATAGTGCCGACCTCGTTGTTGGCGTGCATAACGCTGACCAGGATCGTTTCCCGGGTGATGGCCTTTTCAAGATCGTCGGGATCGACCATGCCCCTCTCATCGACCGGCAGGAAAGTGATCCGGAAGCCCTGCTTCTCAAGGTATCGGCACACCTCGACTACCGCCGGATGCTCGACCGACGAGATGATGATGTGATTTCCCCGATCTCTTCGTGCGAGCGCGATGCCTTTGATCGCGTAGTTGTTTGATTCGGTGCCGCCGCTGGTGAAGATGATCTCGTCCGGGTGCGCGCCCAATAGCTTCGCAATCTCTCCGCGCGCCTGTTCGACCGCCTTGCGTGTCTGCACGCCGAATTGATGACTGCTCGACGGATTCCCAAAAAAAACTTCGAGGAAGGGCTTCATCGCCTGCGCGACTTCCGCCGCGATCGGTGTGGTAGCGTTGTAATCGAGGTAAACCGTTTTCATTCCATACTCCCGAAATCGTTTTCTCCAAAAAACCGCTGCGGTTGAGTTTTGACAAGTTCTTATAGGAAAAGAATGCAGGAGGCAGGAGATGGAGCGCAGCCATCCCTGGCTGCTTCCTCTGGGGACGTCCGCGTTCCCAGGGATGATGCGGACGGGCTTCGAGCAGATCAGAATCGAATGAAGCAGTTCAGTTTCGCCGGCTTGTAATCCTTCGTGTTGGTGAATCCGAGCGACTCGTAAAAAGCCTTCTGCTGCGGTCGGTCATCTGTCAGCAGTACGCACTGGCGTACATGCTTGTGGCGCTTCAGGCACATTTCCAGCAGGTTCCTGCCGATACCGCGACCCTGGAAAACCGGATCAACCAGGATGTCCTGCAAGTACATGACGGTCGTTTCGTCGGAGAGGGTTCGTGCCAGCCCGATCAGGTTCTCTTCGTGCCATGCAGTCGCAACGTAGCTCGAGGACCGGATCGCCTTCTCGAGCTTTTCAGGATGATCGGTATAGGCGGTCCAGCCCAGCTTTCCGTATAGGTCGAGTAGTTGCTCGATATCGGGGATTACGTCGTCTCGGAAATCGATATTAGCCATCTGTTTCCGGTTTTTCCTCGTCCTCGAACAGCTCCGCGAATTCAGCCTTCAGCTCCGGAACGCCGCGAACGTATTCTTTCCATGCCTCGTGCGCCTTTTCCATATCAACGCATTTGTGGCAAAGGATCAGGTAGTTCTCCTGATTGACGCCAGTCCAGGCGCGGTCGTAGCAGAGATTACAGCTTTTCTTCTTGCGATTTTCCTGTGCGATTTGTTTCGCTTTTTCCAGATGTTCATCGGGTAATTTGTACATATTTAACCACCTTTCAATCGAATAGTCCGGGTTTGTACAGGGTCACCTCCGCAACGGGTACCTCGTCATCGGTGAGTGGACGTTCGAACTTGTCCAGTACCTTCAAGTAGCGTTGCGTGGTTTTCGGCTTGATCGCGACCGTCGTCAGCCGACTGGCGATCTCCTCGCCCGTGTGGGTTTGGATTCGGATCATGATCGGTTGTCTTTTGTATGGGACTCCGCCTTTGTTCGTGATCTCGAACGATACGTCCGCCGAGAGCGTCGTGTATTCGGTTATCATGACGTTGGATATCACGATATTCCGCTTCTCGCTACGATGAATGCAGCTTCTTACCACAAGTCCGAAAACGACCGCCAGAAGCAGGATCATTTTCACCCAGGCGGGTACGGGATATTTCTTTTTCAGATCGGGTGATTTTACAACCGGCATATTGTCTCCCTGTTGCGTGAAAAGATTCTCTCAAAATTTATCTTGTCAAGATTTTGATACGGATTCCTCTATCACGGTAGAAATTAATGGTGCAGGATGACTATGAACTGGTTGAGCTTGATCGTCTATAATCTGTTAAGCCTGATTGTTATTCCGATATTGGCTTTGGTTCGTCGTGTCGCAAAAAAAGAGGTAGGAAGACTCTTTCCGCGATTGCGCGTTTCGCACAACACACTCTGGTTTCACGCCGCGTCGGTGGGAGAGGTCAACGCAGTAAAACCGTTGATCAACCACTGCATCTCGAATATGCCTGGAGCCGCCGTTACCGTTACGACCATGACGACCACGGGTAAGAGCACCGCAAGCTTCATTCACGGCATCACGCAGGCGACGCTGTTTCCGTACGATTTTCTACCTTCACTGATCGTGCGGATGCACGTGCTGCGACCCAAAGCATTGATCATCGCCGAGACGGAGATGTGGCCCAACCTGCTGCTGGTCGCGGGGTGGTTTCGCGTTCCAGTGGTGGTGGTGAACGGACGCCTGACCATGAAGTCGGTCAAGCCGTATCGAAGGTTGATATCATTCTGGAAGCCGCTGTGGGAGAACGTTCGCGTTGTCTGCGCGCAATCGGAGGCAGACGCGGCGCGGTATCTGGAACTTGGCTTCGGGAACGTCGTCGATGCGGGGAATCTGAAGTTCGCCATCGATCTACCGGACTATGACGCCGATGCTCTGCGTGAGGAATGGGGATTCTCGAAAAGAGATATGATTCTTGCATTCGGAAGCTCGAGACCGGGTGAGGAAAAGATGATCGCCGATGCGTATCGGGTTTTACGAAAAGATTATCCAGTTTTGAAGCTGGTCATTGCGCCCCGGCATCTAGATCGGATGCGTGAGGTTATAGAGGCTTTCAATGGACTGGATACCGCGCGCTTGAGCGAGAACAGAAGCGCCGACATCCTCGTGATCGACAGCATGGGGGTGTTGAACAAGGCTTACGCGATCTGCGATCTGGCGCTGGTCGGAGGTAGTTTCTTCGACTTCGGCGGTCACAACCCGCTGGAGCCTGCGTATTACAGCAAGCCGATCCTTATGGGGCCGTATCACAATTCGTGCAAGGATACCGTGCGCATCCTCGAAGAGAACGGCGCAATCCGGATCGTGTCGGAGAAACAACTGACCGAGACACTGGGGCAGATGCTTTCCAGTGCTTCATTGCGGGACAAGATGGGCGAGAATGCCAGGGAAACGCTGGAGAAAAACCGCCACAGTCTGGAGAAGAATTTCGATATCGTGCAAGAGGTTATGAAATCCTGAAACATAGGCGGTAACGATGCAGGAAGCGAAATTTTACAAGAAGCAAGACAATCGTAGCGTGATTTGTCATCTGTGTCCGCACGAGTGCCGCATTCCGGATGGTGGAACAGGCATCTGTCGGGCGAGAATCAATGGTGAGGGGATTCTGTACGCGGCGACGTACGGCGAGACGGTCACCATCAGCCTCGATCCCATCGAGAAGAAGCCACTCTACCATTTCAAACCGGGATCCCGCGTTCTTTCGATCGGACACAACGCCTGCAATCTGAGCTGCCTCTTCTGCCAGAATTATAGCATCAGCCAGCGGGAATGTCCTTCGCATCATCTCGAACCGGAGGATATTGTCGCGCTTTGCATCCGCGAGAAATCGCCTGCGGTGGCCTTCACCTACACCGAACCGCTGACCTGGTACGAATTCGTGCTGGACTGTTCGAAGGCGCTCCATGAAGCAGGCTTCGCGTCCATTCTGGTAACCAATGGTTATATCAATCCGGAACCGCTCGAAGAGCTTCTGCCGTATGTCGATGCCATGAACGTCGATCTAAAATCGATGAGCGACGAGTTTTACCGTAGAATCTGCGGCGGAACGCTGGAACCGGTGAAGCGGACGATCGAGTATGCCGCGTCGAGATGCCTGGTGGAGGTGACCAATCTCATCATAACAGGTGAGAACGATACGGAGAAAGATATTCGTGAACTTGTCGATTTCGTGGCGGGTATCGATGAAAATATTCCGCTCCACTTCAGCCGATATTATCCGACCTACAAGATGACCAATCCGCCCACACCGGTCGCCACGCTTGAGATGGCGTATCGCATTGCAAAAGAGAAGCTTCACAACGTTTATCTGGGCAACATTATCAGCGAAACGCGCTCGAACACGTATTGCCCGAACTGCGGCGAGCTCCTCATCAATCGCAGCGGCTATCATGTGTCCGTCGAGAAGATGGACGATTCGCGTTGTTCGAACTGCGGCACAACGATTCGCGGAATCTGGAAATGAAGCTTCGTACGCTCATCACTCGCGCCGATATCGTGCTGATCGTTTTCTTTCTTCTTGTCTCCGGTGTGCTGTTTGCACGGTATTATCGGATGACGGGCAGTGTGGCGGAGATACGCTACGGCGATCGGATCGTGGGGACGTATCCGCTTGCGGAGGATTGTGTGATCGAGATCGACGAGGGTATTGCTGCCGAGATCAAGGATGGCAGGGTCCGCATGCTCCGTTCGACGTGCCCGCATCAGATTTGTGTGCAGCAAGGCTGGTCGTCGTCGCCAGCAAGACCGATTGTGTGTGTGCCGAACAAGGTTTGTATCCGGATTCTTGGTGACGATGCCAAAATGATGATAACCGAGTAGCCGGTCTTGCCGGGGGAGTGGTTGCCTTAGTTGTATGGTGTGTATGAAGTACGCACATTCGCCCAATCCCTTTGCGACGCCGTGTAACACCACGTCTTTGACGTGAATGAACACGGCTGCTCGGGCTTGAACGAATCTGCTGGCGGTGGGTCGTGGGGCGGTTCGCATTACCCACAGCTTACGCAGTGGGCTAAAATCTGTCGTCCCTGCGGGACTTGGGGATGGCGGTGCGTCGCGTGGTGGTTTGCGTGTCCCCGGCACTTACGTACCGGGCTAAAATCTGTCGTCCCTGCGGGACTTGAGGATGGCGGTGGGTCGTGGGGTGCTTGCGTGTCCCCGGCACTTACGTACCGGGCTAAAATCTGTCGTCCCTGCGGGACTTGGGGATGGCGGTGCGACGCGGGGCGGTTTGCATTACCCACAGCTTACGCAGTGGGCTACAATCTTTCGCACCTACGGTGCTTGATCAACTTTTGTCTATCCAGTTTTCAGCCAGTTCGGAGCCGCGCTTTTCGTTTACAAATTGCAGAAGTACACCCCCCACGACGAAGAAGATCAGCACGGCGAGGATGGCTTTGCGCTGGTCGCCGGTGACGCGCGCGATTTCACCATAGACAAGGGGGCCGAGGACGGATGCGATGCGGCCGGTCAGCGAGTAGAATCCGAAGAACTCCGCCTTCTTCTCGTGCGGGGTCAGGAGCGCCAGCATGGTTCGGCTGCTGGATTGACTGGAGCCGATTGCGATACCCGCTAGGACGCCCACGAAGTAGTACTCGGTGGCCGACTTGCAGAAATACGCCCACAGGACAACCGCGATCCAGATTCCCAGCGTGATGGTGATGGTGCGCCGTGCCTCGAGGATGTCGATGAGGTAGCCGAAGAGGATCGAGCCGAGAATGGATGTCCCCTGCGCGATGATGAAATAGACGACCAGTTGCTGCGTGCTCATGCCGAATCGCGTTGCGCCGTAGATGGACGCGAAGGTGATCACAACCACGATGGCGTCGTTGTAGATCAGGTAGGCGATCAGGTAGCGACCAAGGTCCTTGAAGTGCCGGATGTTGCGGAACGTGCTGGCGATGCGGCTGAATCCGACATCCATGTGCGATGCGCGATCGACGGGGTTGCGCTTTTCACGCAACAGTACGAAGGTTACGATGGCGAAGAGACCGTAGAAGAGCGCGATCGTGGGGAAGACCAGCCGGACGTTGAAATCGACCAGCGGCAGGCTGATTAGCAGCGCGAGAAGTCCGCCCACGTAGCCGAATCCCCAGCCCAGACCCGATATCTTGCCCATGTCCTTGCGCGGCGCGATCTCGGGCAGGAAGGCGTTGTAGAATACGTTGGAGGCGTTGAAGCCGAAGTTCGCGACGATGAAGAAAAGCATGCCGGTAAAAATGTCGCCCTTTCCAACGAAGTAGAGCAGCCCGGTGAAGATTACACTGAGGTAGCAGAAGATCAGCATGAATCGCTTCTTGAAGTTCGAGTGATCCGCGATCGCTCCGAGAAAGGGTGCAAGGATTGCCACCATCAGCATGGAGAGGCTGACGGCGCGTCCCCAGAGCGCGGTGCCGAGTTCTTCGCTTCCGACGACCTGCGACTTGAAATAGACCGAATAGACCACGGTGACGATCACGGTCACGAAGGAGGAATTGGCAAAGTCGTAGGTGATCCAGCCGAGGATGGATTTGTTCATCGGGATGCCGCAGACGCGTCTGGTGTCATTCATTGGGCGTCTCGATCATGCGGGGTAGCGCGGTGACGTCGATGGGATGGAAATCGAAGTGCCGGTAGTCGCCCGGATTGGGTGTGGCGATGAAAATCTGGTGCTCGGGATTGAGCATCTCGATGAGGTGGTGCGCGCGGTCGGCGTCGAGCTCCGCAAGTACGTCGTCGAACATCATGATGGGTGTGTCGCCGGAGGAGGTTCGGATCAACTCCGCCTGCGCCAGCCTGACCGCGATGGAGATGCTTCTTCGCTGCCCCTGCGAGGCGTACGCACGCGCCGGATGCCGGTTCATGTCGAAGACGAAGTCGTCCAGGTGCGGCCCAAGCAGACTGTAGCGGTATTCGCTTTCACGCGTAGCGAGCGATGCGATCCGCTCATGGTAACACTGGAGGACGGATCGATCGTCGTCCATCTCGAAGCTTGGCTGATAGCGCAACCCGGCGATTTCGGCGTTGCCGGAGATGGTTCTGTATGCCTTCTGAAAGGCGGGGATGAACCGTTCGAGATATGCGTGCCGCTGAATGACCAGATTCGATGCCGCCTGGGCGAACTGGTTGTCCCAGCTCTCCTTTTCGTGACGGTCGAAGTCGGTTTTCAGAAGGGCGTTGCGCTGCTTGAGGATGCGCTGGTAGGTGCGATAGCTCTCGAGATATGAGAAGGAATACTGCGAGATAGCCTGGTTGAAGACGAGCCGCCGAACGCCGCCCGGACCGCTGACCATGTTCACGTCGGCGGGGGAGAAGTAGATCGCCTTCAGGTAGCGGTAGAGGTCGCCGATCTTCTCGAGTTGCACGCCATCGACCAGCGCCTTCCTGCGGTTGTCGCGATCCAGCCCGATGGAGATGTCGTGATCCGAGCCTGAGATATCGCACGCGGTCTTGACGAAGAAGAAATCGCTGTCGAAGCGGATCATCTCGCGTTCCGATCCCGCGATCTGCGACTTGCCGCAGCTAAGGTAGAGGATGGATTCGAGCAGGTTGGTCTTGCCGGAGCCGTTCGGTCCGGTGATCAGCGCTCCCTGCGTGGGGAACTCCAGCGCCGCGTCGAGGTAGCAGCGGAAATTCCGCAGGTGCAGCGATTGGACTTTCAAAACTCTTTTACACGATACGGAGCGGCATCAAGAGAAACCGCGCCGAATAGCTGGCATCCGTGTCGGTGTTGAAGAAGAGAACCGCGCCCTGTGAATTGCCCATCAGGATTTTCACCTTGTCGCTCTCGATCACGTTCAGGATCATGAGGAGGTAGCGGTAGTTGAAGGCGATCTTGATCGGGTCGCCGTTGTACTGGTAGTCGGAGATGCTCTCGACCGCTTCGCCCATCTCGCGGTTGGTGGTGCTGATGGTCAGCGAGTTGCCTTCGATCTCCATCCGGATTTTCATCGTCTCTTCGGATGCGATCAGGGACACGCGTTTGACTGCCGCGTGCATGAGGTTCTTATCGACGATCAGTTCGTTCTTGTTATCGACCGGCATCGCTTTGGTGTAGTCCGGGAACCGACCTTCGAGGATGTGTGTGAAGATGGTGTAAGCGCCGTACTTGAACATCACGCGGTTGGTCTCGATCAGCACGTGAACCACGTGGTCGTCGTCGGTGATGGCCTTCTTGAGGAAGATGAGGCCCTTGGTGGGGATGATCTTCTCGAGGACTTCCGGTACGTCGCTTTCCTGGTTGACCTTGAACTCGGCGATCTTCTTGCCGTCGGTGGAGACCATGAGCTGGTGCTCGGGCGTGATCTGCCAGAAGATACCCGTAAAGATGGGACGATTGGATTCGGTCGAAACGGCGAAATGCGTATTCTCGATCATCCGGGAGAAGGTCTGCGCGTTGATCTCCTTGGCGTTCTCCATGTCGATCTGCGGAATGAGCGGATACTGATCGGCGTCGGCGCAGAGCAGCTCGAAATTCGATTTCTCGCACTGGATTTTAAGCGTGTCATCCACCTTTTCGCAATGAACCATCGCGTCGGGAAGCGAATTGATGATGTCGGTGAAATTGCGCGCGGAAACTGCGACACGGCCACCTTCGGACACGAACAGGTCAAACTCGACCACCACGGTGATTTCCAGGTCGGTGGCGGTGAATCGCATCGTGTTGCTCTCCTCGAACGCCTCGATCAGATAGTTCATCAGGATCGGCATGGTGTTCTTGGAAGGCACAATATTGTAAAGGTGATGTATCTTGCTGGTCAAATCCTTCTTCTCAACTGAAAATTTCATAGCTCCCTCTTTATTGTCGCATTTTTACGGATTCAAATGACAGATTGCAGTTCTCGCTTTTTTTTGTCTATTATTTTTCAGATTTCGAGGTTTCTGGGCAAAGAAAAAGGGACAAAAGCAAGATCGCTCTTATCCCTTAAATCAACAAATGCAACTACTTGACGGCGTCTTTCAGTTTCTTGCCAGCACGGAAAACAGGAACCTTGCGTGCAGGAATCTTGATCGCTTTCTTCGTCTGCGGATTGATTCCCTTGCGAGCTGCTCTCTTGGCCACGGCGAATGTTCCGAAACCAACCAGAGAAACCTTGTCACCTTTGGCAAGCGCTCCCTGGATACCGTTGATTGTTGCATTCAGTGCAGCAGTAGCGGCTTTTTTGGTAATGCCGGCTTCCTCTGCGATTTTTGCCACCAATTCTTCTCTGCTCATACGCACCTCCGTTATTTTATTGGCGTTACACATACCTGTATGACTTATCTTTAAAAATGTTGTCAACAAAAAAAATCCGCGAACGCCTTATTTATAAAGGATTCCAGCGATTTTTTCGGTATTTTTAATGTGTTTGACCCCGCTAAAAATCAAAAACGCAATGTGTGAGATAGTGCCGTAAGATTCTGCCATGCAATTGATTGGGGCTTTGAAGGCGGGATTTCTTTTTGTTATGTCGAGGTCAAAACCTATTGCGAATGCGTAAGTTAAAAAAAATCCCGGATTTGTTTGTGATCAAACCCGGGATAGTACATTTTCAAGGTGCTATTTATTTGAAAGACTCCTTGATTTTCAAGGTCAGGTCGATCAGTTTCTCGACCTCTTCTTTCGAATACATCTTGTCTTCCGGCGCTTTCAGCATGTCTCTGATCTGCACGAGATTCGAAAGCGAGTTCTTGTAGTATTCCTTTTCTCTCACGTGCGCGTTGGGCATCTTCTCGACATTGTTGATCAACTGGTTCAGGATACCGATCTGATAGAGGAAATCGGTCTTGTCGCGATCGTAGTTGTCGTTCAGAAGCATCGCGGTCTGGTAGAGTCCTTCAACCCAACCGCCGAGTTGCATCAGGATGAAGTAGTCGTACTCGCGTGCCTCGTAGAGCGCGTTGATAACGCCCTGCTTGTCGTCGTCGAGGGTGGTCTGAAGCTCTTCCCAGCTATCGGTCTCGACTTTCTTTTTCAGCTTGTCCGCGAGCTGCAGGATGCGCTCCTCGACGATGAACGCCTTGGAATAGAAGATCATTTCCTGCGCGATGTTGAGCAGCTTGGTGCGGTTGCGGCTCTTGGTGACCAGAATGGCATCCGCGGAAAGTGAACCCAGCGAGAACGCCGCCTTGGCTTCGTCGTCATCTACTCGCGTGTAATCTTCCGGCACGAATTTGCCGAAATCCGCCGGCGTCAGATAGTCGAGCTTGCCAAAGACATCCTGGAACGAAGGAAGCGGGAAGTAGTAGAATTCGCTTTCCGTCGCTTCTTCCTTCACGGGTTCGTTTTGTGCCGGTTCCTGCTTCTTTTCCGCCTGGCAGGCAACCATAACCAGCACCATCACAATAAGTAAAATGGTTAATCGTTTCATGAGATCCTCCTCACTCTATTCTAATTTATCATTCCTTGTAGAAAAACTTCATGCGAATCAACGTGGCCGCATTGACGACGACCGACATCAGTCCGATGATCAGCAGATTGAACCAGTACGTCTTGTAGGTCTCGCCAAAGACTCGTTTATAGCTCGAAAGGAACACGTTCTTGTTCTCGTTGAGGAATTTTCCGTTCATCACATCCACGGAAACCGTTACCATTTCGTTAACATATTTCCTGCGCGGATATTTACCCGGTAATGCCTCCAGTTCCTCCACAATATCGTATCTGGCTTCGTCATATTCCTTTACAGATAGCTTACTTTGGTGAAATTGATTTTTCAATGTCAATCTTTTTTTCTTGAGACGGGCGCGCTCCGAATCGAAGGGATTCATTTTCGCATACGCGGTGTAGATGCCTTCGAATAGCCATTTGGACGGCATGACCTGCACCACTTCCGGGATCGGATTCCCCTTGATGAACGTGACCTGCCGGTTCATCCGTTCGTACTCGATGATCGCGCCGCCGAAAACGATCTGCGGCACCAGAACCACCGGCAGGATGTTGATGATTGCCCTGGAATTGTGGATGAAACTGGAGATCAGCATCCCGATCGAGAAGCCGATGAACGACGCCGCGAAGAAGTACAGGATGCTGGGAAGGAAAACGCCCCGAATCTCCAGGAACAGCGCCGAGACGAAGTAATAGACCAACACCTGCGCCAGCGCGAAGATGCTCAGCGAGATCAGCTTGGTGAGGATGAAATAGCTCGTCCTCAGGTTCAGCATCTTTTCTCGCAGGATCGTTCTTCGCTCCGATAGTATCTCCTCGATACTGTTCGAAAGTCCCAGAAAGACGAACACGATCACCGAGATGTAGAGGTAAATCCCGATGTTGATGTTCTCTGCGTAGCTGTAGGAGCCGTTCGTGGGCGCGAGCCGCAGGATGAAGGACAAAAGGAACGCCAGCAGCGGCGCTTCCATGAAGGTGATGAACATGTTGGAGCGGTTGCGCAGCTTCGTCAGGATGTTGCGCACCAGGAAGGTCTTGAGTTGCAGGAAGTGACCGCGCATATCGAGCCTGTGCCGTTTCCGTGTGCTCGATTTCTTCGGGTTCTCCTTCTCGCTCTTCTCGATCTTCATCAGGTCGAAGAGCATCTTGCGCTTGAACTTGTCCTTCCAGTAATCGGGCGGGAATTTCCGCTTCACGATGATGTTCTGCTGCGTCTGGATGTAGGTGACTTCGTTGCTCTTGTTGTACTCGGGGTAGGCGATGATGTCGTACATGTATTCGGGCATGCGCAGCGTGTGCTTTCTCAGAATTCCTTCCCGATTGACCGTGATTTCATCGAGCTCGGTGTCGAAGTAGGAAAACGCCTCCTCCGGCGCGCCGAAGTATATCTGCTTGCCGCCCTGATCCATCAACAGGATGCGATCGAACTGGAAGAAGATATCCGGATTGGGCTGGTGGATGGTGATGATAACGATCTTGCCCTGGACGGTGAGTTCCTTCAGCAGCTTGACGATCTGCTCGGAATCGCGCGAGGAGAGTCCGGAGGTCGGCTCGTCACAGATGATGATGGACGGCTCGAAGAGCAGCTCCAGCGCGATATTGAGTCGTTTCCGCTCGCCGCCGCTGAGCATCTTGTTCTTGACGTCTCCGGCCTGCACGTTTCGCCGGTGCAGCAGGTTGGTCTCGGAGAGGATGTTTCCGATCTTCTGGTCGATGTGCGACTTCGAAATCTGCGGCATTTGCAGGTTTCCGCGAAAGAGCAGGTTCTCATAGACTGTGAGGTTGGAGAACAGCAGGTCTTCCTGCGGAACGTAGCCAATGTGTTGGGTGAAGAAGCTCAGGTTGGTATAGAAATCCTTGTTGTCGATCTCGACGGAGCCGAATGTGGGGATGATCTCGCCGGAGATGGACTTGAGCAGGGTCGATTTGCCGCACCCGCTCTGCCCGAGGATGGCGATCAGCTCGCCGCGGTTGGCCTCGAACGAGACGCCGTCCAGCGCGAGGTTGCCGTCCTTGAAGAAGTGCTTGATATCCCGGAACCCGATTTGCTCGACCTCGAAGGGTATCTCGACGATGTCCAGGAAGTTGTTGATGCGGAAGTTCCGCTTGTTGAGCGTGAAGATATCGGTGTTGAGCAGGAACTCGGTGGGTTTTTCGAGCTTCTGGTTGTTCAGGAAGAGGTCCCAGACCTTTCGCGGCGGATGGATCGTAAACACATTCTGATCGATGGAGATGCGCGCGAAGGATTTGTGCGATTCCTGCCGTGCGATGCTGAAGTAGTCGTTGTCGAAGTTGATGAAGAGCTCGGACGGTTTGAGGTTGGTGACGCCGATCTCCTCGCGGCGCTCGATCACGTTGAGCAGGTTGAACGGCTCGTATCCCTTGATTTGCAGGACGTCGTCGAAATAGACGGGCACTTCCTTGTGATGCGGGAGCTGTTTGCCGTTCTTATAAACTGTGCGGTCGTAGATCAGGATCGAGTAGTGGTTTTTATGATTGATGATCTTGAAATTATAATCGATGCTCTTGAAATCGATGATGTCGTCCGTCTCTCGCGCGGCGTAGATTTTCCGCAGGTGATCGGCGCGGAACCGGGCGGAACCGATCTTGAGGACGCCGTCTTCCGGGAAGGTGTATATCCTTCGTGGCTGGAGCGTTATGTCGTTGATACGTGCTGCTGTGTCGGAACTTGTTCCGATGAAGATGAAGCGGTCGATTTCGACGATCAGCAGTTCGAAATCAGCGTGTTTTTTGTCCTGGAACATGATGCTGCATTCCGGATCTCGTCCGATGAGCAGGTAGTCGCGGAAGATGGATTTTTCCGTATGCGCGAAGTAGCGGAACCCGCTGATGGAGACCGGCTCGCTCTTGCCGTATTCGATGGCGTCGATGATGGACATGAGGCCTTCCGTCTCCACGTTCATCCGCTTCGAGAGCTCCAGAATCTTGGTTACCTCGGAGGATGTGAAATGGTTGTCGGAGTTTGCCAGCACGATGAGGCTGAGCAGGATGCGAATCTTGTCCAGCGTGATCAGGTTCTTGTTCAGGAATGCCAGCACTTCGTCGAAGTCGATCGGCTTCTTCACGATCTGCCGTAAATAGTTCTCCCAGGAGATCACTTCGTGTCGGAAGAGGTTTTCCAGAAGCGAATAGAGGACGTCGATCTCGTGCGCCGAGACGTCGTCGCCGGTTGTGAGCATGGCGACGTAGAAGCTCGCCAGCATTTCGACGATACGTTCTCGGTCTCTGGATTCGTTTCGGAAGATCATGTAATCCTTTTTCACAAAAAAACTCCGCTGTTAGAGGTCCAGTCTAATGGCGACGGGTCGGTGATCGGACAGATTGTCATCGTATTCGTTCCACCCGCCATCGAGCACCTGGTCGATCAGCATCGTCCGGACGGAGGAGACGGGATTCGAGAAGGCGTCGAACAGCGCGTTCGAGATCAGGATGTGGTCGATATGCGAGGAGTAGATGGGGTAGGAGAATTGATCCACATCGCCCGACTCGGCCAGGATCATGTCCGCGAAGAGGTAGTCGTCGGACTGGAGCAGACGCCAGAACACGTTGGTCGATTGCGATTCCTGAAGCTGGTCGTTCCAGTCGCCCAGGACGATCACACGGTCGTTGGGATGACTCTCGTCCATCCAGTCTTTCAGCAGGTTCACCGCGTCGCGACGACGAACTTCCTCGTCCCATTCGTTGCTTGTATCGATGTGGTTGTCGCCCAGCGCTTTGAGGTGCAGATTCACCAGGAAGAACCGGTAACCGCGCCAGGTTAGCTCGAACACCAGCGGCGCGCGCGGGAATTCCCGACTGCTGTGCGTAAAAATCTCGTAGATCGACTGCATGCCGACATCCGAGCTCCAGGCATACGCCACGTTGATATCGTAAGTCGCGCTGTCGGCACGCCAGCTTGTCCAGTCGCCCAGATCGTCAACCAGTTCGTTGAACGCCGTCGAGTCTTCGATCTCCTGAAACGCCACCACGTCAAGGTCAATCGACCGGATCATCGTTGCCGCGAGAGAAGGCGTGCTGTATGCCTTGGGGAAATTCTGCAAATTCCAGGTCATCACGTCGAAGGTTTCTGCTGATCCGAAGGCGAGGTCCGCGATGGTGAAAGTCGAATCGGTGGGGTTGTCATTATCATCGGGAGTGGAATTGACATTCTCGCTGGTTCCGCAGCCGACGCAGATCGAAAAGACCGAGATGATGGATAGTAAGTAAATATATTTCAAGTATTTCATACAACCTCACAGTTAAACCATACAGATTGCATTTTGCTCGTGAGATGTCAATAAAAAACGGTGGAGACAGGAGTCAGAATACATGGAAGAGGCGGTTGCTCTCCGTTGGTGCCTTCTCTCTCGTAGCGCGTGACCTCCGGTCGCGCCTCCCGATCCTGCTCATTTCTTAAATCCTGGACATCCTGCTTCGGACAAAAAACCCAACATTCGGAAGCTCTAATCTGGCATTTGCAAGCAAATGCTACGCGCAAGCTAGGACGTTCAGAAGTCAATATATGCAGACGGGACATCTGCGTACCCAGAGGAAGCAGCTTCAGGTTTTTCGTTCCTCAAAACCTACAGATGGTTGCGCTCCAGAAATGACCACCTCCCTAATCTCTTGCTTTTTCTATTTTTCCGCTAACATGATTTCGCTACGCGAATTCACAGCGCTCATGTTTTCGTTTTCGCTTCGCGAAAGCCGAAATTACTTTATCAGCAGCGCTTTGTGTATCTTCTTGTAGTTATCCGTCTCCATCTTGATGAAATAGACGCTGGAGGCGACGGATTTTCCTGTCTCGTCGTCACCGGCCCAGTTGATTGTGTGGTTGCCTTTCGGGTGATCGTCGTACCGGTAGATTCGGACGCGCTGTCCCTTGACGTTGTAGATGGAGATGGTGACATCGGATTGCTCTGCAAGCGAGAAGTCGATACGTGTCTCCGGGTTGAACGGATTGGGGAAGTTGCCGTGCAGTGCGGTGATGTATTCATCTGCGGGTGGTGCTTCCGGTTCGTCGGTGACGGTTACGGAGACCGGGCCGAAGAAGTCGCACGATCCGTTTCGTTCCATGCTTTGCAGCCAGTAGTGGTAGGTATGGCTCTCGATGACGTCGTCGTCGGTGAATTCGTAGGAGACCTCGACTTCGGAATTGTGCGCGTCGATCATCGGGATGGTGACCAGCATCGCTTCATCCAGGTTTTCCACTTCCGAGCGGTAGAGGTTGTAACCGAGCAGGTCGTTCTCCGACTGCGTGACCCAGTTGATCTGCACGAATCCCGAAGTCGTCGTTGTCGCCGTGAAGGAGGAGAGCGATACCGGCAGCGTGAAGTCGTCGCTTCCGAATCCGATATCGAGGTCTCCCTCGGCTCTGCCCATGCTCAATCCGGTTATGACGAGCGTGGAGCCGTCGTAGGTGAAATACGGCGCGGTTACGCCCGAACCGAACATCGGAATGGCGATCCAGTCACCCTCGTTCAGCGAGTAGTAGATGAAGTTGATTTCGTATGGGTATCCGACGAGGTTGAAGGTGAGGCTCCCGTTATAGACCGTGTCGTCGGTCGAGGTCATCCGAACGGCCATATCGAGGTCTTCGGTCGCGCCGACGTAAGCCATGTTGGCGATGAAGTTTTCGTATTCGGTGCGCTGGTCGCTCCCTGGGAGCCCTCCCTTGATACCGAGCTCGAGAATGAGCGCTATCTGTCCGGAGGGAACCACGCTGGGGAAGAATATAATGGAGGGCAACTCGACATCGCCGACTTGCGGAATGTCCACCTGGAAGAAGCCCATCATCCATTCGCCGGGCTCGATGATGTCTCCGGCAAGCCCGGTGCCCTTGTCACGGGCAGGGCTACCTTCGGGCATCTGTGTGTTGAATGTCCACTCCAGCGACGGCCCGGCCTGATTGCGGATGCTTCGCGGTGTTATCCTGACCCAGTATGGTGTGTCGGACAGGAGGTAGCCGGCAGGGAGATTATACTGGTTGTCCATGAGGTCGATGTCGTGGATCGCGTTCGCCGAAGAGAAATCGGGAGTGTAGTCGAGGTTGATCGACCAGCGATAGACATCGATGTCGTCCGACCAGTGGATGAACGGGAAGTCGGTGGACACGTTGTTTCCGGTGGGCAGGCCATCCTGCGGCTGACCGGGGACCGGAGCTGTGGTGGCATCGAAGCAGTACGCACCGATATCCATTTGGGTGCCGTCGGGGTCCTGATCCAGGGGATCGGTGTGCCAGTCCGTGCCGTTGCCGTTGAAGTCGGGATCGCCGGCGTTGATACAGGGGCTGTTCGCGCGGAGCGTGAAATTGCCGTTCGCCGGATCGATGAACCGTGGGTTGGCGTCGATGTTGCCGTCGCCAGTGTCGTATCCCAGCATGTTGTTGTACTCAGCCTGAATCGTCGAGTTGGCGTCGAGGTGGTTGATCGCGCTGTCGTACTGCGTTTCGCTCCAGACGATGTTCATGTTCCACTCGGCGTTCGAACTGTAGAGGGACGAACCGAAATCATAACCGTAGATGGTGTTGTTATGCACAGATGCCGCTGTCGTGTAATACATGGAGACACCGGAGTTTCCGGCGGGATCGTGGGAAAATGCCGGATCGAGGAACATCGTGTTGTGGTGGATCGATACGGGGCTCAGGATCGTGACGAGGTGCGTTCCGATGTCGTTATTCAGGAGTGTGTTGTCATGGACTTGAACCACCGAGGTCCCTTCCAGCTTGATACCGGTAGCGAAGTCCTCGATTTTGCATCCGCGAATCGTGCCCTCAGCGCCAGGGCCGAAGTATATGCCGTCGCCGATGTTCCGGGTTGCGGAGCTGCTGGACTTGATGCGCAGATTGGTGAGCGTGGGTGTCGTGATCTCGCGGTTGAGGGAGACAGCACGGACGCCGTTCTGAAACCCTTCGATAACCACGTCGTCGGCATGGGTCGAGTCGCCCACGATGATCCGATCGACGTTCAGCAGCATGATACCGACCGCTCCGTTGCGTGTGGCAGAGCTGCTGCACTTGATGCGGAGATTGGTCAGGGTGGGGGTGCTGCGCTGGACGTAATCGGATGCCATGTCATAGTAGATACCATAATCGTATCCATCCAGGATCGCGTTTTTGATGTTCGCGGTAACGGAGCCGGTGAAAAGCAGGCTGTGCCTGTCCTCTCTGGTGGCGCTGGAGGATGTTTTAATACGGATATTGGTCAGTGTGGGTGTCGATCTGCTTCGAAGTCGCTGATTGATGATCAGGATACCGTTGTCGCAGTCCTCGATGATGACGGAATCCTGCTCTGCCTCACGCCCGATAATGACGGAATCGAGATCGTGGAGGCGCATGCCGTATGTAATGCCACGTGTCGCCGAGCTGGAGGTTTTAATGCGTATATTGGTCAATGTCGGTGTTTCGCGGAGAACGCCTTCGCCGTAGTAATCGATACCGGTGGTGAAGTTCTCGATGGTAACGCCGTGAATGTTTGCCTCGATCGGACCATCGAGTACGATTGCCGTGGTATCCACGCGGGTTGCCGAGCTCGAGTTCTTGATACGCAGGTTGGTCAGCGTGGGTGTGGAAATCTCGCGGTCTAGCGATTGCTGGATCAGGATGCCCATGGGGTAGTTTTCGATGACGATCGAGTCGTTTTCCGTCTCGCCGCCGATCTGGATATCGGTGGTGTTGTAGAGCGAGATCGCGGTTGTTGCGGATCGCGTCGCGGAGCTGGATGTCTTGATACGGATGTTGGTCAGGGTCGGAGTGCTGAGCGGGTCGTTGCCGCTGCTGTTGATCGAGATACCCTTTCCGTAGTCCTCGATAACGACGTTTTCGATATTCGGTTCGCAGAAGCCGCTGATCTTGATGGCTTCCTGTCCGCTTCTCGTCGCGCTGGAGGATGTTTTTATCCGGATATTGGACAGGGTGGGTGTCGATGAGCCCTGGACGTTGTCGATATCGATACCGTAGTCGTAATCCTCGATGGTGACGTTATCGATCGCTTCGTTATAAGTTCCCTGAATGATAAGTCCGGTTCCTTCGGGTCTGGTCGCGCTGCTGGAGCTCTTGATCCGCAGATTGGTGAAGGTTGGGGTCTCGCGATTGCTACGTCCGAGCCTCTGAAGAGTGATACCGTTCTGAGCTCCGAGGATATCGCAGTCCGACAATGTACCGCTGCCGTCCTGGGAATAAATGAGGCCACCCCAGACACCGCCGTCGAGTCCGCGGAATGTCGCGCCGGTGGCGTTGAGTTCACCGAGGACCTGGAACGCTTGTCCTTCGCTTAACAGGACGACGACTCCCTGATCGATATTGAGTATTCCGTTATTTTCTATGTGTGCATTCTGATAGATGATGAACGGGCTGTTCTGAATTGGCCAGAGTCCATCGACCGGCAGTGCAGCATCCACGATGGTGCCGACGACGATGTAGTCCTCTTCGACCATCGTTTGATCGTTCACGCCGTCGCTGATGGTGAGCGTGACGGTGTAGATGCCGTTATCAAGGTATGTATGAACCGGGTTTGGCTCGTAGTTCGGACCCGAGTCGTCGCCGAAATCCCACTCGTAGGTCTGGATGCTTCCCTGCGCGTTCGAATAGAACTGGACCTGAAGCGGAGCCGTGCCGGAGGTTACGTCGGAAGAGATGAAGGCGGACATGTTGTTCGTCACATGGATCGCGTCGTATAACGTTATTTCGTGCCAGGCTCCCAGTGAATCCGAGATCGACAGTGATACGTCGAAATCGCCTCCCGCATGGTAGGTGTGGCGGATCGGAGAGGGTGGATTGATCACCGGGTCGGTACCGTCGCCGAAGTCCCATACCGATTCGGTGAATCTTCCCAGCGAAGTGTTGGTGAAGCCGGCAGTAAAAGGAGCGTAACCGGTACTCTGCGGGATATTGAATCGAGCCTGGATGACGTTTATATAGTTATACTTGTATTCAGTCAGGTAGTCGGTGTCCCAAAACACGGTGAGTTCGACCGTGTAGCTTCCTCCGGTCTCATAGGCGTGACTCGGATATTGCTCAGTGGAAGTTTCACCATCGCCGAAAATCCAGCGGTATTCCGTTGGCTCCGGGTCGCACATCGGAGTGAAATATACGTTTTGGTAAGCGCCGACCGATGTCATGTCGGCCATGAAATCGACCGTGTTTGCAGACAGAATCGCTGCCACGGCAAAGATGGAAAGAATCAAAATTCGTCTCATGGTTCCTCGCTTGTTTCATTTGTTATAAGCTTATGTTGCAAGCCCGGCTTGCCGTTATTTTTCATTCTGCACTTATTCTGTTATGCGAAACCGATATTGTCAAGCGATTTACTGTTGCTGGTGGAATACGTAATTATAACGTGTGCCTGAAGTTGATTCTATCGGAGGACTGTGGCGTATAATCGAGAAAAAGCTTTACAAGAAAAGAAGTGCGTCGGGAAAATGTACTTCCTCAATCGATATGGAAGAAATAATACGCCTGACGCAGTACTCGGAGTATTCCGGTTGCGCTGCGAAGTTGGGACCGTGCGTCTTGACAGAATCCCTGGGTGATCTGACCCAGACCTCTTGCGAGGCACTGCTTGTCGATTTCCGGCACAGCGAGGATGCCGGCGTGTATAAAATCTCTGATGATGTGGCGATTGTGCAGACGGTCGATTTCTTCCCACCCGTGGTCGATGATCCCTATTCGTTCGGGCAGATCGCAGCCGCCAATTCTCTTTCCGATATCTATGCCATGGGAGGGAGACCGGTCACCGCGCTGAGCATCGTCTGTTTTCCGCTTCAGAAACTGGATGTATCGGTTCTCAAGGCAATTGCCGAAGGCGGCATGAGCAAACTGCGCGAAGCCGGTTGTGCCCTGCTGGGCGGACACAGCATCAAGGACGATAGCGTCAAGTACGGACTCGCGGTCACCGGGCTGATCCATCCTTCCAAAATTCTGCTCAACAACACGCCGAAGCCCGACGAACACCTGATCCTGACCAAGCCCATCGGCAACGGCATCATCAACACCGCCATCCGTCAGGGCAAGGCGGACGACGACCTGATCGAGATGGTCACGCGATCCATGGCGACGCTGAACAAGATTTCTGCCGAGGTGATCGCGGATTACCCCATTTCAGCCTGTACGGACGTCACCGGATTCGGTCTGGCGGGGCATGCCTTCGAGATGATTCAGGATACGGGTGTCGGTATCGTGCTTGATTTCAACGCCGTTCCGCTCTACCCTCACACCCTCGAGATGGCAAAGAGGAAGTTGGTTCCCGGCGGTACGAAAGGCAATATCGACTACCGGATCGACCATGTTCAGGACGGCGCCGATCTCCCGCAGTGGATTCTCGATATCCTCTTTGATCCGCAGACCTCCGGCGGACTGCTCTTCTCCGTTTCCCCCTCGGTCTCGACACAAATCATCGAAAGACTTAGCGAGAAAGACGTCACCGCCGCCGTGATCGGTCATACGACCAGGAACGCCGGCAAGCTCGTAATAACATATTAGTTCAATAGCATACACCTAATCGATCTTCTATAGAGGCAATCCCTCTGTCTTGCCCTTCTTCATTTCCCATCCCTCGTAGCGCGTGACCTCCGGGCGCGCCTCTCTGAACACGGAGGTCTGTACCTTACAGCATTCGTCGGGCGCTTACCCAAAGAAACGCCGCTCGTAATCCCGTAGGGATGACAGATTTCAGGCTGGGGCGTAAGCCTCAGTAATATCTGATACAAAGAAAGAGCGCCGGAGGTGCGACAGATGTGTAGTACTGCTTGCCGTCTGTCGTCCCTCCGGGACTTCACTCCTCTCCTGTATCATGTACCCAGCGCTTACGCACTGGGCTAACATATTTCGTCCTTTCAGGACTCAGGACTGACAATGCTCGATCTATCCAGATTCGGGAAGTGCCGTAATTATTACGAGCGATTGTATTTATAATTATTCTTGACTAACACATGCAACGGAATATTGTTTATTGGGGAATTTGATATATATAGGAGGTGAACTATGCAGATACTATACCAGTGGATCCCTGTTATTGCCGTAATTATTGCAGCAATTGTGGGGTATATCTTCTCGACAGTGAAAATTTACCGAGAGCAGAAACAGAAAATGTATAAAGAGGTGCTACCTGTAATTCTCCATTTTATCCATAAACCTACAACAATCACAGAAAAGGAATTCAATGAAGCTCTGGCTACTTTTTGGGTGTATGCCAATAAACGTGCCTGTAAAGCAATAGATGATGTTATTTCTTGTCGACTTCATATAGAACGATACAAGACAAATGAAGACTTCAACGTTGATCTTATTAGAAAGAATCAGTGTATGATAAAAGCGGTTCGATATGATCTATTGGGAATATTCTCATGGATTTCGCGATTTAATCATACTATAATCAGACACTACTATATTGCTTTTTAATGAAAACACACGCGATGGGTAAGGTGAGGTACAATCAACGATATACAATTTGTAAGGAATTGCTGGTACTCGTTACAGGCAGGTGATTGTCGGATAGTAAGGCACGAGAATTGCATAATACATTCGAAAAGGAGGAGCTTATGAAGTCGATGACGATGATTCTCGCGGTGGTCATTCTGTTGGCTGCGTGTTCAACGACGCGGTTCGACGTCTATCGCGTAGATGACACGCCGGGCAATGTCGAGATTTACTACACGAACAAAGCGGCGTTCACCGGCGAGGAAGCGCAGGATGTCCCGAACGTCTCGTTCTATCTGCAATTCGAGAAGAAGGCCGAAAAATCGTTCTGGTACATCGTGTGCGAAGTGACGGGACTGCAATCGATCGAGCCTCCGATGACGCTGACGATGGAGCTGGACGGGAAGTCGCACGAACTGGAGAGCGAGCGGATGGTCGTCGAGCACGACGGCAAGCAGGCGGTCGAGAAGGTTTTCTACCTGATCAACAGCGACACCTACTCGAAAATCGTCTTTGCCGACCGGGTGCAGTTCCGCATGAAAGCGGAGAACCTGGATCGCTCGACCTGGCTGGTGAAAGAGGACAAGGTGCGGTTCAACCTGTTCAAGGAGTTCGTCGATAGCCAGGTAATGAACGCGAGCGTGATCTACAAATAGTAATCAGTATCGCAACTTCTGACCCGGGTAGATCAGCAGGACTCTCTTTCCGTCCACCTCTTTTGACTTGAGCTTGTTGATCTGCTCGAGCCTGCCGACATCGATGCCGAGTTTGTTTGCGATCAAGCTCGGGTTGTCGCCTTCTTGAACGATGTAAACATCTTTCGAGATGATATCCTCTTCGTCGCCGAACGGCCTGACCGTCTTGCCTTCAGCCCGTTTCCTGAGACGCTTCGTGATCAGGGGATCGGGCATGTCGAAGGATATTTCGTAGTCCCAGACGGTGTAGTTCTCGATCTCGCGCTGTTCGATCTTCTTGATCTCGCTGTTCGGGAACAGATTCGAGAAATCGACGATATTCTTCCGCGAGCTGGTGCTCCCCTGCAAGCGAATCCTTCCCTCGTCCTTCATGATGTTCGAACCCCATGCCAGCGGGTTGTTCCGGAAAGAGTCCCCGAGGGAATCCACGATATAGCTCCACTGATTCCGATCTCCGATATACTTGCGATAGAATCCCATGTCTGCTTCCAGCTTCTCGATCTGACCAGTGATGGAGGCGAGAGAATCGATTACCTGGTTGTTGATCTCGACCTGGTTTCCGATCTGCTCGATTTCGAGATTGACGGAAGAATTCGCGTTGAGGGCGTTGAATGTGCTCTCCAGGAAGAGGTAGGAGACCATCAGGAGGATGAGCAGCACCATGAACCCTGGTATGCTGATCGAAAGCACATTCTGCTGTTCGAGGATGAATTTGGGCAGGAAATCGGCGTGGATCAGCGTCGCGTGCTTGGGCCGTGCGATTTCGGTGGCCAGCGAGATGGGTACGATGTAGCAAGCGAGTTCCTCGTCTGTGAAGTCGAGGTTCTCGTGCATGAAAGCGATGGGCAAGAGGTATTCGACCTTCACGTCCGATTCGTTCTCCCGCAGGTATTCCAGCTTGGCCTGGTTCAGCTTGTTTCCGGCGAGAAATATTCTGTCCAGATGCGGAAGCGCGCTCTGCTGTCTTTCGAGCAGGAACCGGCTGTGGACGCGTACGACAACGTTTTCCGATTCCGCCCCCTCGTTGATGATGGGTAGCGCGTTTACGAATTTATTGCCCTGCATCAGGATGACGCGACTGTACTCTTCGCCGATGTAGAAGATCGCGGTGATTTCGTCGTCGTCGAGCGTGTAGTGGTAACGGACCGCGTTGATCAGGGCGATTTCGTTGGTTTGCAGTCTTCGGTATTTAAGGTATTTACGCGGATTGATCTGGCTGGCGTCGATGAAGCGCTCGAGAAGCTCGAGTCTGCCGGAGTTCTTGACGCCGATGACCGATTCGCTGTCATGCTCGAACCATGTGAATGCCCGGCGGGGAAGCCCCTTGCCCGTGAAGGCGCGACGAACCTGTTCCTGCATCTTGCGCTTGTTTTTCTTCTTTCCTGTGCGGATCGTCTTGTATTCCACGTTGAAGACATCGAGGTTCAGCGCGATCCGTGCGTCCTGCATGGCGAGGCTGTCGATCAGATTTCTGAGAATCTGCTGCGAGGTCATGGTCTCTTCGGTGACTTCCGCCTCGGTGTTTTCGTCGATGCTATCGAACTCGGCCGGCATCTCCGTAGAGGGAGTAGGTGATCCGAAATCGAAATCCTCGAAGAAGGAAGCTTCGTCATCGTGGTGTTCCTCGATGGGCATGATCTCTTCCAGCAGTTGATCGATGTAGAGCTGATCATCGACGCAGCGCAGGCTTGCGATCCTGAGGTGCGATAACTCCTGGGAAACTCCGTAGTACAATCCGGTCTTCGACATCCACATTCCTTTACGTTGAATATTACTATTAGATAAATTGATCGGGAATTCATTGATGTCAACGAGAAAATCGTGGTTGACCGGATATGAACACGCCGTGTGCTTCTGCGTGCAGAATTCCTTCGCGCATGGAAAATTTGCTGGAAATGTTTGCGGATCGCGCCGGAGGTTTTTATACTATGTGTGGAGCGAGAAACGGTGGGTTACCGGAAAGGTTTGCTAAAAGTGAAAAAAATCGTTGACACGAGAAGCGCACCGTTTTTTCTGTACCACTCGTTACCGATGTGGAGGATTAGTTCTAATTGGTAAGACAGCGGTCTTGAAAACCGCCGGGCTTTGCCCTTGGGGGTTCGAGTCCCTCATCCTCCGCCATGATAGATCTTTAAATGCTGCTGGAGAGGTGGCCGAGCAGGTTTAAGGCGTACGCCTGCTAAGCGTATGTGGGTCAAAAGCTCACCGAGGGTTCGAATCCCTCCCTCTCCGCCATTGATCCATACAAGGCCGTCGCCAAGTGGTAAGGCACCAGGTTTTGGTTCTGGCATTCGGAGGTTCGAATCCTCCCGGCCTTGCCATATAATATAAAACTTTCGCGCAGGGATGTCGTCTAATGGTAGGACAGCGGATTCTGGTTCCGTATGTGAGGGTTCGACTCCTTCCATCCCTGCCAATTTTTTTGCCCAAAATCCACAATACAATTTGTTGGGGAATATCCGTAAAGATATACCATTCGGAAACTTAACTGGCCAAGGAAATTGCAGACGTGGACGTTTGTGTACCATGGGGAGTTGGCGTGGCGAGGGTTTTCCTTTCTATGGTCCGCCAAGCTCCAGCTTGGCATCTCTCTTCATGGTCCACCAAGCTCCAGCTTGGCATCTCTAATTCTCTCTATTCCTTAAAGATAGCGTCCCAGTCAGCCTCCAGTAATTTCCCATCGCGATACCACTTGATGTAGCTACTGAATTCCCATTCCCCGGCAGAATCAACCAAGCCTGCGCGGATCGGATTCTCATGGATGTAATTCAACGTCGTATAGAAGTCGTCATTATCTCGAATAAACCGGTCCCAATAGCCCCGCATCCATATCTTTTCATCGATACTCATGCCAGTCGGTGACATCTTGATCTTCTTGGACGAGTAGCTTTTCCATGATTGAATGATGCGCGATATCTCATTGTTTCGATGAGGCTTGATCAATACATGAACATGATTCGGCATGACAACCCATCCGAGCAGATGATATTTCTTCTCATGATGGAAGTGCCAGGTGTCGATCACGCTTTTCGCAACCTCAGGATACTTCAATATACACGATCCGTATCCTTTGTCCAGCAAGTCGTCATGGTCTTCGAGGCGTTCGTGGGGGGACATCTGATGGGTCGCTCTTGCAGAAATCACTTCCTCCGCGACAGGAGGAACGCTGTCGTGCAATTTGTAGGTGATGAATTGGATAACATCGCTGGAACTGAAATGGGGGACGTAGCCTCTACTGTACCATCTTTGATTATCGTCCAAGGTGATCTCCAATACTATTAGATTAGGGAATCAATGCCAAGCTAGAGCTTGGCGCACCAAAGGGAATCAATGCCAAGCTGGAGCTTGGCGCACCGAAGGGAATCAATGCCAAGCTAGAGCTTGGCGCACCAAAGGGAATCAATGCCAAGCTAGAGCTTGGCGCACCGAAGGGAATCAATGCCAAGCTAGAGCTTGGCGCACCGAAGGGAAAATCAATGCCAAGCTGGAGCTTGGCGCACCAAAGGGAATCAATGCCAAGCTGGAGCTTGGCGCACCGAAGGGAATCAATGCCAAGCTGGAGCTTGGCGCACCGAAGGGAATCAATGCCAAGCTAGAGCTTGGCGGACCGAAGGGAATCAATGCCAAGCTAGAGCTTGGCGCACCAAAGGGAATCAATGCCAAGCTAGAGCTTGGCGCACCAAAGGGAATCAATGCCAAGCTGGAGCTTGGCGCACCGCAGGGAATCAATGCCAAGCTAGAGCTTTGCGCACCAAAGGGAATCAATGCCAAGCTGGAGCTTGGCGCACCGAAGGGAATCAATGCCAAGCTAGAGCTTGGCGCACCGAAGGGAAAATCAATGCCAAGCTGGAGCTTGGCGCACCAAAGGGAATCAATGCCAAGCTGGAGCTTGGCGCACCGAAGGGAATCAATGCCAAGCTGGAGCTTGGCGCACCGAAGGGAATCAATGCCAAGCTAGAGCTTGGCGGACCGAAGGGAATCAATGCCAAGCTAGAGCTTGGCGCACCAAAGGGAATCAATGCCAAGCTAGAGCTTGGCGCACCAAAGGGAATCAATGCCAAGCTGGAGCTTGGCGCACCGCAGGGAATCAATGCCAAGCTAGAGCTTTGCGCACCAAAGGGAATCAATGCCAAGCTGGAGCTTTGCGCACCAAGGGGAATCAATGCCAAGCTGGAGCTTGGCGCACCGGGGGGATATCCTTTCCATGGTCCGCCGAGCTCCAGCTCGGCATCTCTCTTCACATCTCACAGAACTTCCCCTCGAACGATCTCCATCACCTCATCCACCGAATCGTACGACTCGATCTCGTGCGTGAGATGATAGCCCTCCAGCTTCTTCCACGAGTGCAGCCCGATCACCCGTTTCCCGAGGGTCATCGCATGGGATATCTCGCTGAGGGTCCCGAAGCTGCCGCCGATGGCGATCACGATGTCACCTGACGCGACCACGCAGACATTCCGCGCCAGACCCATGCCGGTAGGGATCACGTAATCCACGTACGGATTGGATTCTTTCCTGGCATAGCTCATGGCGATGCCAATGGTGGTACCGTCGGCCGATTTCGCGCCCTTGCACACCGCCTCCATCACGCCGTCGCGTCCGCCGCAGACGATGGCGATCCCTTTCTCTGCCAGACGCTTGCCCATCTCGAACGCGGCGCTCTGGATTTCATCCGGTATCTCGCCGCTCCTGCCGATGATCGATACGATCGGTTTCCTCGATTTATCCATCGAACCTCCTGTTTTCGGTAACGACCCCGATACACGCGCGTTCTTTATATGTAAAGCGTTTTCTGGAATGCTCGATTTCTGTTGACAGGATGCCGCTTTGTCGGGAAATTATCATAAAAAACAATATTACCCTCGGAGGATACATGGATTTAAACGCGCAGGCAATTGCCGACAGTCTTCAACCGGAAGCTACGATGAACGTCTTCTCGATCGCCGCCAAGGGCGGCCCGCTGATGATCGTGCTGCTTCTGATCTCCTTCATCGCCATTGTGATCATCATCGAACGCTGGCTCCGCTTCAGCGCCGCCAAAAAGGGACTGGGAACGCTTTCGGGCGAGATTCTCGACCTGGTGAAGGCTGATCAGATCGAACGGGCCATCGTGGTCGCCGATTCAAACCCCGAAAGCCCGATCGCCTCGGTGCTCAGTCGTGGACTGAAGTCGCTCGAACTCGGCATCGAAACCACCAAGCAGACCATGCACACCGCGGCGGATGTGGAGATTCACATGCTGGAGAAGAACCTCGGAACCCTCTCGACCTTTGCGGCCGTGGCTCCGCTGATCGGTTTCCTGGGAACCGTGACCGGCATGGTGAACGTCTTCATGAAGATTCAGACGACCGGCGGCGGCGTGGATATCAGCCTGCTCGCGGGTGGTATCTGGGAAGCGCTGATCACCACCATCGGCGGCTTGACCGTGGGTATCCTGGCGATCATGCTGCACAACTTTTTCATCGGCAAGATCGAATCGATCAACAGCCTCATGGAAGACACCATCAACGAGTTCATCATCCTGATCGGCAAGGCGAAATGACATGCGACTGAAAAAGAAAAGAATAACATCCGTAGCGCTGATCTCCTTCACGGACATCATCTTCCTGCTGCTGATCTTCATTCTGATTTCGTCGAGCTTCATCACGCAGTCGGGGATCAAGGTCAACCTCCCCGCGGCATCTTCGAAGGAGAGTCAGTACCGCGACCGCATCACGGTGACGTTGACCGGGAACCTCGAAATCTACCTTAACGACGAGAAGGCCGCCATCGAGCGTGAAATGCTTCCCGAACGACTGCGCGAGATGCTCATCGACGATCCGGAACAGGTGGTGGTGATCAGATCGGACGAGAATGTGCCGCTCAAGTACGTGGTCGATCTACTCGAAATCGCCAAGAAATCCGGCACAAGCCAATTCTTCATCGGCACCCAGATCGCGCAGCAGGAACAGACGCCATGAGCAGAACCCAGACCGCATGGTTGATCTCCGCACTCTTCCACATCGCGCTACTGGTGATCGCGTTTCTCATCCACATTCAGATGGAGCCGCAGCCCATCATGGAGCAGCTCAAGCTGATCGAGTTCTGCGCCGACCCTTATCAGCCCGGCGACGCGATCAAGCAGCCGGACACCGGCAAGCTGCCCGAAAAGCTCGACCGCGTGCAGGTCTCCGAGGAATTTGCTTCCTCCGAGACCGCGTTGCCGTCACGGCAGGTTGATGCGAAGGACTACAAGTTTATCGACGACGATCAGGGGCTGGATCCGGCGAGCAGCAACCTCGATCGCGACGCGATCGCGAAGAGTACGTCGGATGTGAGCGACAAGCCGTCTGCCACCGCGTCGGACAACTATCTGAACGACCTGCTCAGTCAGGCTACAAGTGGTGGCGACCGGGAATCGCGTTATCTTCTCGAAGGGGAGATACTTTCGCGCGAGATTCTGTCGGAGGTTGTTCCCGAGTACCCGGAGTCGGAGCAGCGCAACGCCGAGGTACGCATCCGGTTCACGGTCAAGCCCGACGGCTCGGTGACGGACCTTATCGTGACCAAGAAAGCCGGCGGCGCGTTCGACACGGTTGCGACCGAAGCGCTCAGCGCGTGGAAGTTCAACCCCGTGACCGGTGACCAGGATCAGACCGGATCGATCACGTTCGTGTTTGTGCTGAAATAGCGGACGAACATCGTTTGCATGCTGTAGGGTGCAGACCTCCGTGTCTGCCCATTCTTCTTCGCGCTCCCTATTGGTCCGCCAAGCTCCAGCTTGGCATTCTCTGGGAGAGAAGCGAGATGCCAAGCTGGAGCTTGGCGGACCCGAGGGAAGGGCACCACAGAGGGATTGCCCTTACACGTGACCGACGATCTTCGGGCATTATCGCTCTGTAAGCGCTGATCTCCGAGCGGCGTAATCAATATGCATACAGGACCAAATTATGAACCGTAAACTCACCATCCTGAATCTTCAGGACGCGCGCAGGGAACTGCAAAATATCCAGGTCTCCAGCCAGGGCGTGGAGGTCATGGCACCGAAGGCGCTGTCGATGGCGATTAAACTGACGAACGTCAAGCTGGGCGCAGCCAACATCCTGAAGCAGGAGATGCTCTCCGTCGGTGGCGACGCGGCGGTGGCACGCGGGGTCGTTAACGGCGTGATGACCATCAGCGACGTAATCCTGCTGGGAAATGCCGATAAAATCCGCAAGCTGATCAAGAAACTCGACCACCAGACAATTTTCGGACTGCCCTGCATCGCGCAGGATTTGAAGAGAATGCTCGATCGGGAGCTTGGGAAACGACCAAAAGCCCTGCGGTGCGGATGCCATGAGATCGAGCTGGATCGAACGCGCGTTATGGGCATCCTGAACGTCACGCCCGATTCGTTCTCGGACGGCGGTTCGTTCGTCGATCCGATGAAGGCGGCTGATCACGCCATCGAGATGCTCGACGACGGTGCCGACATCATCGATATCGGCGGTGAATCGACCCGACCCGGCTCGGAGCCGGTCGGCATCGATGAAGAAAAGCGCAGGACATTGTCGGCCATCCGGGAGATTCTCGATCGGCGTCCGGAAACCGTCATTTCGATCGACACGACCCGGGCGGATGTGGCGCAGGCGGCGATCGAGAACGGCGCGTCGATCGTCAACGATATCAGTGCGCTACGGTTTGACAAGGATATGGCGACGGTCGCCATGCAATATCCGGATGTCGCGGTGATCCTCATGCACATGCTGGGCACGCCGCGTAACATGCAGAAGGACCCGCATTACGACGACGCCGTTGAGGAAATTCTGGATTTCTTCTGCGAACGAATCAAGTTCTGCAACGAGAAGGGCGTCACCAATCTGATGATCGATCCCGGGATCGGTTTCGGCAAGCGGCACGAGGACAATCTGATTATACTGAAAAAGCTGGCGGAGTTCGACAGGTTCGAGCTTCCGGTCGTGCTGGGCGCATCGCGAAAAAGTTTTATCGGCAGAATCTATCCATCTCAACCGATGGAGAGACTCGCCGGTTCTCTGGCGACGACAGCGCTCGCACACGCCTCGGGAATCGCGGTCGTGCGTGTGCATGATCCCAAGCCGCATCGTGAATTGCTCGACACGCTTCAGGCGATACAGGAAACAAGATGAATTTCTTCATCCCGACGCTCAAAGACATAATCGATATCCTGTTGGTAAGCGCGATTCTCTACCGCGTCATGAAGACGCTCAAACGGCGCGGCGGATACCAGATTCTGATCGGTTTCTTTCTGGTGCTGATCATCTACCTCGTCTCTGTGATGCTCGAAATGACCCTGCTCATGACCATCTTCAAGCTGGTCCGCGACTACTGGTTCATCGCCTTTGTCGTGATCTTCCAGCCCGAGATACGCGAGATGATCAAGAAGTACGGCGAGCAGAATTTCAACACCTATTTCCTGCCGCGTAAGAAGTTCATCTATTCGCCGCTCCAGGAAGCGATCATGACCATGTCTTTCCGGCGTACCGGCGCGCTGATCCTGATCGAGGGCAAGCAAAAGCTGAACGATTTCATCACATCCGGCGAGACCATCGAGGCGAAGCTGAGCGCCAAGCTGCTCCTGACGATCTTCAACCGCAAGACCGTCCTGCACGACGGCGCCGTGATCATCCGAGACGACCGGATCCACGCGGTGAAAGTCGTTCTTCCGCTGTCCCAAAACGTCGAATTCGTCCAAAAATTCGGCACCCGGCATCTGGCCGCCATCGGCGCGACCGAGGCTTCCGACGCGCTTGCGATCATCGTCTCGGAGGAGACGGGCAAAATCTCGTATGCCCTCGGCGGCGCGATCGAGACCGACATCACCAAGGAAAAACTCGCCCAGGTGCTGGCCGATGCCACGCGATGACCGTCCACTGCTGATCGGACTGACCGGCAACATCGGCTCCGGCAAGAGCCTGGCGGCGAAGTGGTTTGTGGAACACGGCATTCCGGTGATCTCGACCGATATTATCGGACACGAGGTGCTGCTGAAGCGGGATGTTGTGAATAAGCTGGTCGAAGCTTTCGGCGACTGTGTTCTCGACGAAACCGGAGCGATTGACCGAAGCAGGCTCGGGAAGCATGTGTTCGGCAATCCCGAGCGACTCGCGATCCTTTCGGGCATCGTTCATCCCGAGATACGCAAGGAGCTCTCCGCCCGGATTGACAGGATGCGCGACGATGTGGTAATTATCGAGATACCGCTGCTTTTCGAGAGTGGGTTGGAGCCGTGCGTCGATTACATCCTGTTGATCCACGCCGATGAGCAAACCCGCCAGGAACGCCTTCGAAAAAGGGATGGACTGAAAACGAACGAGATCATGCGACGATTCCGTTCTCAAACGGATATTGACAAAAAAATCTCGTTATCAGATAAAGCAATCGAAAATTCGGGTTCTCCGGACGAGTTGTTTGCGAAGCTCAAAGCGTTTTGTGACCGTGTCGGGGATATCGAAAGGAAAATCATCGTTCGTTTCGATGAATGCAAGATAAAACAAAGGAAGAACAATGAAGCTTAAAGACATCCTGGAAGCGCTCGAGGGCGAACTTCTGACTCCGAATGCCGATCTGGAGCAGGAAATATCCTGCGCGTTCGGATCGGATCTTATCAGTGACATCCTGCACTGTACGAAAGAAGCAACTTTGTTGTTGACGGGCTTGACCAATCCTCAGATAATTCGGCTTTCCGATATGATCGACGTTCTCGGCATCGTTTTTGTGCGCGGAAAACGCCCGGCTCAGGAGCTTATCGAGATGGCGGAAGAGAGGGATTTACCTTTGATCCTCACCAATTTTACGCTGTACAAGACCAGTGGTATTCTCTATAACACAGGTCTGCGGAGCTGTAAGATTGATGGCTGAGCACTGGCATTTTTCCGAGGGAATCGACGAGGCCGAAGCACGCGAATTTCTGGAAAATCCTCCAGAACCGGAGATGACACATCATCTCGGAATCGAGGCACGCGATTTCGTCCACGGAGGAAAGGCGTCGGCGGATATCAAGATGCTGCTGAAGCGTCTCGGTGTCGATTCGAAAATACTCCGGCGTGTCGCGATCGCATCGTATGAAGCCGAGATCAACATCATCGCCCACTCGCATGGCGGTACGATATCCGCAAACATCTACAGCGATCGTGTTTACATCATCCTGCTCGATCGTGGGCCGGGTGTGGAGAACCTCGATAAGGCAATGACGCCGGGGTGGTCAACTGCGGATGAACAGGTCAGGGAGATGGGTTTCGGCGCGGGACTCGGGCTGCCCAATATTCAGAAAAATTCGGATGTGATGCACATCGTTTCTGCCAAAGGCAAGAATACAAGGTTGGAAGTTCTTATTTATTTTTAGGATCGTACTATGGAAGAGAAGAAAGAATATTTTCATGCAATCAAGATTTTGACTGAAAACTGTACCGGCTGCACGCACTGCGTTGGTGTTTGTCCCACGGAGGCAATCCGTGTCCGTGAGGGGAAAGTTTATATTGACGCGGATCGCTGTATCGATTGCGGAAGATGCATCCAGTCCTGTCCATACAACGCGCTGGTCCCCAAAGCGGACTCGCTCGATATTATAAAAAAATACAAATACAAAATCGCGATCCTGTCCTCCGCGTTTGCTTCACAGTTCAAAGAGACCATCGGGTACGATCAGGCAAGGCAGACCGTTCTCGAGCTCGGTTTCGACGAGGTTGCGGACGAGGCGGAAGTGGCGAAACTGATGCTGGAACTGGTTCGAAAGACCATTCAGCAGAATCCCGACGTGCGGCCGCTGATCTCCAGCAGTTGCCCCGCCGTCGTGCGCCTGATTCAGGTGCGATTCCCTTCGCTTCTGGAGAACGTGCTTCCGCTCGAAGCGCCCATGAGCATCCTTTCGCATTACTATCGTCAGCGAACGATGGAGCAGAAGGGCTTTTCGGAGTCCGAGATCGGTATCTTCCAGATCGTTCCCTGTATCGCGCATGTGGTCGCGGTGCATCAGCCTGAAGCCGCCTACAAGCAAATCGAAGAAGGAGCCTTTTCGATCGGCGATATCTACAATCGCGTACTTTCCGTTGTGCCGGATAACGGTACCCGCAAGCCCAACAACCTCATCCGCGGTCACACTTGGGCGATCTCCGGCATGAAGTCGGACCAGGTCGGCGACAAGGAGCTGAAGACGATGGCGGTCAGCGGTGTGAAGAACGTAATCCGGATTCTCGCTGCGGTGGAGAACCACCAGATCGAGATGTTCGACTACATCGTGTGCTGGAACTGCATCAACGGTTGCGTGGGCGGAAATCTGAACGTCGAGAATCCCTTCGTGGCGACCAGTCGGGTCAAGCGATTCCTGACGGACGGGAAACTCGGCAATCTGGACGAAGACAGCTTGATGAACCTGTTTGACGAAGGGCAATTCGGCATTCTACCTCTGGAGCCACGTTCCATGCACAAGCTGGGGCCGGACATACGGCAGGCGATCAACAAGATGAAGCAGATCAACGAGATCAATCAGAAGCTTCCCGGACTGAATTGCTGCGCCTGCGGGTCCCCTACATGCATGGCGCTGGCAGAGGATATCGTCATGGGCAAGGCCACGATGGAAGACTGCGTCGTGTTGATGAGACGGAAGCGGAAAAAGTAGGCCAACTTAAATCAACTATCTGCGCTTCTTCGAGAGATAAACGATCGCAAACCTGCTCACGTTAGAAACCGTGACATCCCCTGTCCGAATGGTAAATTGGTGTCTGGCGGTCCGCGAGAAAAGCTCGATCATTATAAAATTGGATTAATTTGAGAAAATACTTTACAAATAGCGGTGGCGAAATATTGTATCAGTAAATGAGGAGCGAACGATGGACATTGTCGGTTTGATCGTGCCGTTGATGAAGGTGAGCGTAATCCTGTTTGCGTTGAGCACGGTTTTTCTGGTGCTTGACAGTATCAACGAGATCGACGGTGTCAGGGGCCGGATCGAGAAACGCACAAAAAAGAAATAGAGGAGATACGCGATGAAGAAATTCTTCAAGTTTTTGCTTATTACCGGAGCGATTGCCGTTGCCATCATTATCATCAAGAAGCACTTCTTCGATCTGTGCGAGGAAGAGGACTGGGAGATTCCCGAGGATCCGGAAGAACCGGAGGACGAGGAAGACGACGAATAAGCCGGATCGCGGCTGACAGGCGGCAAAAGGTATTTCAGCGATGATCGTGTCAAATCAAGCGGCATGATCATCGTTTTTTTCTACCGGCCGGGAGCCCGAATTCGTGCGAAATCCGATGGTGTCTGAGCAATGACAGATATGGTGCATTTTTGGAGGCATACACCCCCTCAGATTCTTTTGTGGAAATCTACTTGACAATTTCAATCGTGCACTGCAATTGATTAACGAATGGAATGATGAAAGGGGTTCGAAATGATAAATCCTACAATCGTGAATCGCATTATCACTGTGATCGCGTATATTTTTCTGATAGCCGGAGTTATCGGCTTCTTCTATTTCTTTATTGTGTATATGATCGACACGGAGTTGGAGTTCAATTTCTTTTTGAGCCTGATCTCGATGATCCTCGGCTTCGCGCTTTTCGTAATTTACAAACGAGTCGCAGACTTGGGATTCAAACGCTTTATCAGCCAGTTGAGCACGCTCAATACCCAACCAACCACGTACATCCGTGGTAACACAACCGATGAGGAAGAGTCGTCGGATAACGAATCGAAGTAAGACAAAATTTGATACAATTTCTGGAGGAAGAATGAAAAAGTTTATGATCGGGTGCATCGTGATTGCGGTGATCCTGTTGATAATAGGTATATCGATATTTGTATGGGGCAAAAACACATACAACAGAATGGTCGATCTGGACGAGCAGGTCAAGGAGAAGTGGAGCCAGGTGGAGAATGTCTATCAGCGACGCCTTGATCTGATTCCGAACCTCGTTGCGACCGTTCAGGGCTACGCGATTCACGAGCAAGAGACGCTCACCGCGGTGACGGAAGCGAGGTCTAAGGCCGGCGGAACGATCCAGGTCGGCGCGGATATTCTGAACAATCCCGAGGCGTTCCAGCAGTTCCAGGCGGCGCAGAATTCGCTTTCCGGCGCACTTTCGCGGCTGATGGTCGTGGTGGAACGTTATCCCGACTTGAAGGCGAACGAGGGCTTCCTCGCGCTCCAGAGTCAGCTCGAAGGCACCGAGAATCGTATCACGGTCGAGCGGCAGCGCTTCAACGAGACCGCCCGTGTATTCAATGTCGCGATCAAGCGCTTTCCGACGTTGATGATCGCCAACATGCTCGGGTTCAGCGAACGACCGTATTTCGAGGCGCAACAGGGTGCCGATCAGGCTCCCAACGTGCAGGAGCTGATGAACAAGGCGAAAGGCGAATGATCAAGCTGAAGAAGGAAGAGCTCGATCGTGTCAGCCATGCCGTAGAAAAGGCCGAGAAGAAGACCTCCGGGGAAATCGCGCTCGCTATAATCCCGCAGAGCGACAGTTACGCGGTCTTCGAACTGATGACAGCGGTGGTTTGCGGATTTGTATGGTTCGTAGCGCTTCTGTTCTGGATCAACCCGATCGGGAACTGGCTTAGCGGATTGTTCTGGGGAACCGGCGCGGAAAGCAGCGAGTACCCCATCGTCATGCTCTACGGGTTCAGCAGTTTTCTGATCATTTCCATCGTGTATGCTGTTGCCAATATCCCGTTGATCGACCGTCTGGTCGTACCCCGGAAATACCGTAACAAGAAGGTAACGAACCGCGCCCAACGCGAGTTCCTCGATTCCGGCGTTTACGACACCCGTGACCGCACCGGTATCCTGATCTTCATCTCGCTGCTCGAACACCGCGTTGAGCTGATCGCCGACAAGGGGATCGCGGAGAAGATCGAACAGAAGCAGTGGGACGATATCGTGCAGCGGATTATCGACGGAATCAAGGGGAAACGTCTGGCGGAATCGCTCTGCGAGTCGGTTTCGATGTGCGGCGATCTTCTCGAAAAGCATTTTCCCATCAAGGATGATGACACCAACGAATTGACCAATCGAATCAACATTCTGGAGCGCTGAGATGAAACGAGTACTGTGTTTGACGCTTCTTCTGGCGCTTCTGGTTCCGATGTTCGGTCTGAAAGTTCCCAAGCAGAGCGGCAATGCCGTGAACGACTACGCGAATCTGTTTTCGTCGTCGCAGAAACGGCAGCTTGAAAGCACGCTGCGTCAGATCGAGCAGAAGACCTCCTCGCAGGTCGCGATCCTGACAGTCCGGTCACTCGAAGGGCAATCGATCGAAGGATTCTCCATCAAGGTGGCGGACCAGTGGAAGCTTGGAACGAAGGACAAGGATAACGGTCTGCTGATCGTCGTCTCGAAGAACGACCGCAAGGTCCGCATCGAGGTTGGGTACGGTCTGGAGGGTGTCGTCACCGATCTTGAGTCGGACTATATCATTCGCAATACGATCATTCCCGAATTTCGCAAAGGACGTTACTACCAGGGCCTTGACAAAGCTGTCGAGCAACTCGGCGGACTGATCAGCAAAGAGTTCCGGATCAGCCCCGAAGAACTGGCGAAAACGAAAAAATCTGCTGTACGTCGCAAGAAAACCCATATCCCCATCGGCTTGATCGTCTTCATCCTGTTCATCGTCTTCGGAGGACTGCGTCGCGGACGTCGCGGAAGCGGACTGCTCTGGTTGCTGCTGCTCAGCGGTGGTCATGGCGGCGGTTCCTCACGCGGAGGATTCGGCGGCGGTGGTGGCGGCGGCTTCTTCGGTGGCGGAGGAGGATTCGGCGGCGGCGGCGCTAGCGGAAGCTGGTAGTCAATAGGAGGCTCCTATGTTCCTTTCCCTGCTGCTGATGACCTTTTTCATCTCGATCGTTGTCTGCAACATTTGCGTGCTGATCTTCTCAAAACCGCTCAAGCTGATCCTACAGCGCTTGATTAACGAGGATATCTACACCGCGTGGCTGCGGTATATCAAGTTTGCGATTTATATCGTGGGTATTTCGGCGGGTGTGCGCATCAACAGCATCGAGCAGTATATCAATCCCTCGCAGTACCTCGAGAATGCCAAGATCATTCCGCTGACCTATTCGAGATTGTTTCTGGAAATGTATCGAACGATCATCGGTGCGCTTGCTGGAATCGCGTGGTTGCTGCTGGTGTTTTTTATCTTCGCGCTGGTGGCTTACGTGATCACGAAGGCGTTCGAGCTGCGGAAATCGGCTAATCCAGTATCCACTCGAAAATAATGGGCGAGGGCAGGAAAAAAATCTGTTCGAGCAGGTTCATGACTTCAGAGTCAGCCGGACCGACGCCGGAGTATTTCAGCTTGATCTGATAGTTGTCCTGCTTCTCCATCAGCGGATTTTTGTAATCGATTGTCGCCAGGTTCCCGTGATTGCCGTAGTGGTAGATCAGATACCCCGCGGTGTCTTCGTAATCATCTACCTTGAAAATAGCCGCCGCAGTGCGTCGGTGCGTCGAGATATGTTCGTATTCGATATCGAGCGTCTGTAGCGAAGGGCTGCCATCGTAACTCGTTCTCTTACCTGCCATCACGACAACGACACGCTTCGCCGGGCTTGCGTCTGACTCCAGAAACCGCACGATGGCGAAATCCGAATCACCGTTGAACCGCACCTTGGTGGGATAGTCCCCAACGTACTCGTAATTCGCAGCGAAACTCCGCGACAACAGTGTCCAGTTCACCTTCGTAATCTGGTGGTTGTATTCAGGCATCAGGATCAGGATCAGCTTGTCGTCCGCATCGAAGAATCGGATGTCGCTCAAAGAATTTTCCAGGTAACTGAGGGTCGCGTATCCGATACGGCTCCCGTTGGCGAAGGCTTCATACATTACGGGATGGACTTCCTTCAGCGGACTTTTATCTGCCGGCTGTTCGGTCTTGGTCTTGCCGCAAGAAACAAGCAGAAGCGACAAAATGACAGCGATTATCAGGATCGTGTTCCTCATTGATTACTCCGTTTCTGTTTGAAATACCAATCTGGCAGATGCTTTTTCTGCATGCAAGGTAAATCTTGCGGGTGACGGGTCGAGGTGTTCCGCGTATAGGTTGGCAGACGGTGTCCACACGCATCTTCGCCCGATCGCACCTCCACCGTGGACTTGAGAGATTCCTGGTTGTTACCTCCGGTAGAACCAACAATAGCATGTTATCCATCTACCGGACATGGAATTAATGACATGCAACCGCCTCCTCCCCGAGTTCCGCAGGAACGATAGATATTAGCCCAGGTCGTAAGCCTTGGGTATTGCGCCACCCACGACCAATCCCAAACCTTCCACGCAGCAGATTCGGACGAAGGTGCGCGTAGATGAGGAATGTGAACAACCACCTTCCCATCCTGTTCATTTCTTCTATTCTGCCCATCCTGCTTCAGATAAAAGGGATGCCGAGCTGGAGCTCGGCGGTCCAAGGGGAAAGGCTCGCCCGGAGGTCGAGTGCTACAGATTCGTAGCCGCCGATCTCCGAGCGGCGTCCCATTTATCTTCTTTGTTCTGCTGCTAGAGATGCAGGTTCAGGTTTTTCATTCTTCAAAACCTACAGGTGCCTGCGTACCAGCGGAGAGTGAGCTGTCTCCTATTTTAGCATCAAAGCCTTACGTGTCTTTGTCGTATTGCCGGCTTTGTAGCGATAGAGATACACACCGGATGCGACCGGCTGCTCACGATCGTCTTTTCCGTCCCAGGTGACCGTGTGTACACCAGCATCAAATGGCTCGGAGACCAGCTTTTTTACCCTCTGGCCCCGGACGTTGTATATGGTGATCTCGACCGGCGTCTCCTTGGAGAGCGAGAACTTGATCGTGGTGGTCGGGTTGAAGGGGTTGGGGTAGTTGCCGCAGAGGTGGTCGGTGAACTTGGGTGACTCCTGCGTACCGTAAGTATCCATATCGACGATGTACTCGATGGACTGCGCGTTGACATCGAGCTGGAAGGTGAACGTGTCCGCGGTCTCCTGCGGCAGCGTGTAGGGAATCCGCATGAAGGAGCCGGTAAAGGGTTCTGGCGACATCAGCGAGATGCCCATGATCACGTCGCCGATGTATTCTTCGGTCTCGACGTCATCGGCCAGCACTTCGGGTTGACCGGGAACGACGGTGTCGGAAATCCAGCAGACGAGATCGAATCCGAAAAGTTCATCGTCGGTTTGGAAGATGAAGTAGTCGGTTGTAAGCTGTATTTCGATATCGGCTTGCGCAAGCTCGATATCCGCATCCTCTGCCGGGAATTCGTCGATGGTGCCATCGACGTACTGTTGTACGAGTGCGGCATCGTAGGAGGTAACCAGTCCGTTTTCATCGACGTCCGCGGCGACGGTTCGCGCGTCTTCCCACGGGCGCGGATCGAAGGATTCGAGCGGGTCGAGTCCGGCAGCGTACTGGTGGATATATCCGGCGTCGTCCGAAGTGATCGTATCCGAATCATCGACATCGCCGTAGGTCAGGGTCGGTTCATTATCGCGGAATATGGCAAAATCGTCGATGTAGATGCCGTCACCATCGACATAGGTATCGGTGACGATGCGGAAGCGGAAATCGACTTCATCGTAGCCGAGGAAGTCGGAGAGGTCGTATTCGAGGTAGGTCCAGTCCGATTGACCGGAGATGGCCGCGATATTTTCCCAGGTACCGCCACCGCGAACCTGAAGGTAAACGAAATCGTACCCTGCTTCGATGTCGTATTTCGCCCAGAAAGAGCAGCTTGCCATCTGCGCGTCGGAGAGGTCGATCGACTGCGTCATCAGGCAGTTTGCGTTGTAGTTGTTGTTGTAGTTTCCGGAGGGGGAGTCGGTCAGCGAATGGTTGTCGCTGTGGTACTGTGAGGTGGTCATATCCCAGGTTCCCGACGCGTCCCAGTTGCCGATGCCGTTCTCGAAGTCGTCGATTGCATGCGGTCCGTAGAGGAAGAAGAGGCGGTTGTTGCATGCTTCGAGATCGATGGTTTGCAGTGCGAGTCCGTATCCTTCGGCGGAGATGGAGACAGGATAGGTCCCGATGGCGATGCCCTCGAAGGTGAATTCGCCGTATTCATCGGTTGTGATGGGATCGAACGGCGTGTTGCCCAGCGTAACGACAGCGCCCTGGTAGGGCATAAAGGTCTGCGCGTCGCGAACGATAACGTGGAAATCCGTGGTAGGCGCGGTTGAAAGCGCGATATCCTGGGTCGTGACATGTCCGTCGCTGACTCCCACGATATTGGTCTGTGACAGATAGCCATAGGCTGAGTACGTAACGTTGTATGCGCCCGGCATGACCATCCGGTAGTACCTGCCGTACGCTTCGTCACTCGTGCATGGAGTGCGGAACTCGCCGGTGTCGTCGATGCCTTCGATGAAGATTTCCGCCTGGATCGGCTGCCCGGTATCGGCGTCGGTGATGTGTCCGGTGATGGTGTTGTAGTCGATTCGGCGCAGCAGCTCCATCGCGCCCGGGACGTTGTCCCCGCAAATCTGGGGTACCTGATTTGCTGAAGGTATGAACTCGGTCGCCAGCTCGACGGTGTATCCGAAGATGCCGTAAACTCCGTACGCCCAGTCGTCCGTGCCGCCCATCGTGGGGTAAAGCGCGTAGGAGTATTGCGGGGTGTAGTGCCCGTATCCCAGCGCGTCGATGTTCTCGGCAACGAGTACGCCAAGGTCCATGAGCGCGTCGGCGTCCGGAGGATAGATGTTGTCTGCGTAGCCGTAGGGGACAAGGACGAGTTCGCCGTGGCTGTGGTAGCTGATTCCGGCGACGAAATGACGGGAAGCGACGAGGTCGCGCACGGCCTGTGTCTCGGGTTCCGAGAATTCGTTCGGGCCGTGGTACGTTTCGCCGTTGGGGTTGTCGGTTGAGCCGACGTTACCCCAGGTAAAGCCGTAGTTGCGATTGGGATCGACACCGTCGTCTCCGGTGCCGGACTGGTAATCGCTGTCGAAGGTGTGATTGTTGTTGTTGTCGCGAATATTCTTGCGCCACCAGATGTCCGTCTGGTCGAGAACGATTTTAACGCCGTTCGGATTCACGATCGGGATGAACCATATCTCTTTATTGTCAACATCGTTGGTAATTTCGTCGTCGGTTCCGTAGTTGGTCAGAACGTGATCCAGGACTGCCATACAGACTTCCGTGCTGATCGGTTCGCGTGAATGATGCGCGCCCATGTAGTAGATCGCCGGTTCGTCTTCGGTATCGTCAGGATTGTCGGAGACTTTCAGTGCCCATATCTCGTGCTGGAAATTGTTGTAATAAACATGTCCGGCCGTTGCGTATTCCTTACCCCAGCTCTCACCGATGTCGTACAAACGGCAGATTTCGGGGTAGTCGTCTTCATACTGCTCGAGGTCGGCGAGAACATCGTTGTATTCTCGATAACCCGCGATGGGGCGTCCTTCACCGGCGGTCAGGTCTTCGATGACCTCTGCCCCGGTCTTCTGGACGCGAATGTTGAATCCCCGACTGCTCAATCGGGCGTATTGCGATTCGGTTACCACGACATCGATGTATTCACCCGGGTGACCTCCGGCGATATCATATTCGTTCTTCTGCAAGAATTCGATATCTTCTGAATCTGGGTGAACGATTCGGGCGACGAATTTTTCGGTCGCCGCCAGCGTGGTAAATACTCCCGTAATCATAGCGATTAATAACAGAGTGCGGAATCCTCTCTTCATAGACATATCCTCCAGGGTACTATTTCTCATATAAATGTAATACACGAAGCGTTCCAAACCAATGACAATTCCTTGTGTTTGTTTCGTGTTAAAATCCTTGACATGGAATATACAAAATCTTTAGGGTATTCCATAGGATCTGAAGGGATTGCATGAGTTTAACTCATAGAGCATCACTAAAGATCAACAAATTTCCGCAAATTATTTACGCAGGAGGGTGTGGATCATGAGGCGCATAATTTGGGTGATGATATTCGCGTATTGCTGTTTGACACTTCTGTCTCAGGATTTGAGAATCAACGAGGTAATGTCCTCGAACTCCGTGACATGTGAAGATTTTTGGGGCGAGTATCCGGACTGGGTCGAGTTCTACAACGCATCCGATCAGGCGATCAACCTCGACGGCTACGGATTCACCGACGATCCGGGCGAACCGTTCAAGTGGGAATTTCCCGCTGTCGAGATCGGGCCGCGCGAATACCTGCTCGTTTTCGCTTCAGGAGAGGACAACGGCATTTGGGGCGGTCACTGGGAGACCATTGTCGATTGGGGCGATACGTGGAAATACACGATCTTCAACAGCGAACCCTCGGAGCAGTGGAATGGATCGAACTTCGACGACTCGGGTTGGTCGGAGGGGCCAACCGGTATCGGATACGGCGACGGCGATGACGCGACGATCGTTCCGCAGACGATTTCGGTGCATCTTCGCAAGACCTTTACCCTCGATAGCGCTGAAAACATCTGGCGAGCGTTTCTCCATGTCGATTACGATGACGGCTTTGCGGCCTACCTCAATGGAGAGCCGATCACAATCACCAATCTCCTGAACACGAACTTCAATCAACCATCCCATGATGAACACGAGGCGGTGATCTATCAGGGTGGATTGCCCAACCAGTATGAAGTCGATACTGATTTGCTCCAACCGGGCGAGAATGTCCTCGCGATTCAAGTCCACAATTGCAACGGCGCATCCGGCGATCTGACCATGATTCCGTTCCTCTCCATCCTGACGCCCGAGCCGCCACCGAATCCGCACGGACCAGCCGATATTCTGTCGCTGATGTATCCGCGTATTCATACAAATTTCAAGATCAGCGCCGATGGCGAGACATTACTACTGAGCACACCGGACGGTACTGTGATCGATGAGGTCGATCTCGGCTGCATCCCGCCGGATGTTTCGTTCGGAAGGCAACCGGATGGGGGAGACGCATGGTTCTTCTTCGATGAACCGACTCCCGAAGCCGCGAATACGACGCAGGGCTATCAGGGGGTCACGGTCGATCCCGAATTCTCGCTTCCGGGCGGCGTTTACAATGGGACGCAGCAGGTCGAATTGTCGGTAGATTCACCGTCCGCTCTGATTTATTATACGCTGGACGGCTCGGAGCCGGCCGACTCGCACGAAGCCTATTCCGGCCCGATCGACGTCACGGAAACGACCGTTATCCGCGCGAAGGCGTTCGAGAACGGGTGCCTGCCGAGTTCAACCAAAACCGAAAGTTATCTGCTGGACGTTCAGCACAACCTGCCCATTGTCTCCATCTCGACCAATCCGGAACACTTTTTCGACTGGCATACCGGTATCTATGTCATGGGTCCCAATGCAAGTCAGGAAGAACCCTATTTCGGAGCCAATTTCTGGCAGGACTGGGAGCGACCGATTAATATCGAGTTGTTCGAACCAGACGGAGAGATGGTGTTTAACGTTCAGGCGGGTGTAAAGATATTCGGTAACTATTCGCGAATGTATGCGCAGAAATCGCTGGCGATATACGCAAGGGGCTGCTATGGATTCAGCGAAATCGAATACCCCATTTTTCCCGGTAAGCCGATCGATACCTTTGAATCCTTCATTCTGCGGAATTCTGGAAACGACTGGTCACGTACCATGATGCGGGATGGCATGATGACAGGGCTTGTCGAAGATTTGGACATAGAGCTGCAAGCCTATAGACCATCTGTTCTTTATCTCAATGGCGAGTATTGGGGAATCCATAATATTCGCGAGAAGATCAACGAGCATTTTCTGGAGTCCAATTGCGGCGTCGATGCTGATCGAATTGACATTCTGGAGGGAAATGCTTACGTAAATGAAGGCAGCAGTGATCACTATCTTGCGATGATCGACTATATCGAAACGCACGTAATGAGCAATTCCGATAATTATGCCTACGTGCAAACCCAAATGGATGTTCAGAATTTCATCACCTACGAGATTGCGGAGATTTATTTCAATAACACGGATTGGCCGGGAGGAAACATTAAATACTGGCGGCCACAGCGCCCGGATGGTAAATGGCGCTGGATACTCTATGATACCGATTTCGGTTTCGGTCTGCACGAAAACATCGGCGAAGAATGGATGAATAATACACTTGAGTGGGCTACCGATCCTAATAGCGGCGAAGGAGCCAATCCTCCATGGTCAACCTTTCTACTCCGAAGCCTCCTCGATAACGATTCCTTCCGACGAGATTTCATCAATCGTTTCTGTGATCTACTCAATACGAATTTCCGGCCCGAATGCGTCATTCCGCAGATACAGGCCAAGGCCGCCGCAATCGAATCCGAAATCTTCACACATATTGCCCGATGGGACAATGTTATCGAGTTCTGGAGAAACCGGATCAACACGCTGATTACTTTTGCCAATCGTCGTAGCGACTGCGTCAAGGAGCACTTGCGGGACTACTTCAATCTGGGCGAAATGCACGAGCTCAGCCTGGACGTGGCGTCGCAAGGAACCGGCACCATCCGGGTCAACACCGTGGAAATCGATTCCTATCCGTGGCAGGGAAAGTATTTCGGCGACATCCCCATCACGCTTACCGCGATTCCCGCACCCGGTTATCAATTCGCAGGGTGGCAGGGAGATGCCGGAATCGAGCCGCAGATAACACTGTCGTTGCTCGAAAACGACGAATTCGTTGCAATGTTCGAAGAGGCCGAACCGGAACCGGGGTTGGTCTGCATCAACGAGATCAACTACAATTCGTCCGACGACTTCAATCCCGAGGACTGGGTCGAGCTCTACAACGCAGGCCAGACCGCGATCGATCTGTCGTCATGGCAGTTCAAGGACGAGGATGACGACCACGTGTTCACCATCGACAACGGCACGATCCTTGGCGCCGGTGGATTTTTAGTGATATTTAGCGACGCGGACCGGTTCGAGTCGTGCTTTCCAGGCGTGTCCAATTGCATTGGCGAGATGGACTTCGGTCTGAGCGGTGGCGGTGAGTTGATCCGGCTGTTCGATGCGGACGGCAATCTCGTCGATTCCGTCGAGTACGACGATGGTGGTGACTGGCCCTCCGAACCGGATGGCGATGGACCGACGCTCGAATTGGTCGATGCGCTGTACGATAACAGTCTTCCCGCAAGCTGGGCCGCGTCGATCGGTCATGGAACGCCCGGCGAACAGAACAGCACCGGCAACGATGAGCCCGAAGATGCACCTCCGATGGAATACTCGATCCGCAACTACCCGAATCCCTTCAACCCATCGACTACCTTCGCGTTCTCGCTTCCCGCTTCCTGCATGGTGGAGATCACGGTGTACAATCCCAGGGGGCAGAAGGTCGTCACCGTGGTTCACGAGAAACTGGATGCCGGTACCCATGAAATCGTGTGGAACGGCGAGGATTCGTCGGGCAAGAGCGTCGCAACGGGCGTTTACTTCTACAGGATGTGTGCGGCAGGAAAGAAGGTTGCGATGCGCAAGTGCCTGCTGATGAAATAGGAATCAGGAGACAGGAAGAGTGTAACCGTTCTCTGCTGGACCGCCGAACTCCAGCTCGTCATCCCTCCCTAGGTACGAAGATGTCTCGTCTGTATCTCTCTTTCCCAAAACCCCCTGGAATTCAAACATCTTTAGATTGTAGGAGCGAAATCACCAAATACATGAGTACATGGCAATGTCTCAATGGCCGGACACAAAGCTGTCGCAAAGAAATGATGGATTTCCTTTAATTCTTTGACGGTATCAAAGAAACGATTTTGCATCGGTACTCAGATGGTTACTATATCCATGAGAAACGCGTTTAAGAGGAACAGCATGACGAAAGACGGGATAAAGTATGAGGTATCTGATACCATGATGGAAGAATGGCAGGAGATTGTCGATATCCTGGCGAAGGTCGCGGGTATTCCTGTCGCATTGGTCATGAAGTATGCGCAACCCTATATCGAAGTATTTGTCAGGAGCGAAACGGAAGACAATCCGTATCACGTTGGAGACAGAGAAGTTTTCGAAAATTCAGGACTTTACTGCGAGACCGTGATCAAGTCTCAGAAGAAGCTCCTCGTGCCGAACGCACTGAAAAGCGAACAGTGGCGAGAGAATCCCGACGTCAAGCTCAACATGATCTCTTATTTGGGCTTCCCGATCGCGAGGCCCGACAAAACTCCGTTTGGCACGTTGTGCATTTTGGATAACAAGGAAAACAGTTATCGCGAGGTCGTTGAAAAACTGATGATCAAGTTTTGCAGCATCCTGGAGCATGATCTCGAATTGCAGTATATCAGTCAGACGCTCGGGGACGACAACCGTCGACTGACCGATTATCTCGATGAGTTGCAGAAGCTACGGGGGATGGTGCAGATTTGTGCGTCGTGCAAGTCGATCAAGGACGTCGAGGGTAACTGGAAGCCGATCGAGCAATATCTGATCGCGCATCCCAAGGCTCATTTCAGCCATGGCATCTGCCCCGAATGCATCAAAAAACTCTATCCCGGCTTTAATAACGAGTAGATAAAAAGCCCCCCAACAACATCGATTCTTCTTGACAGCATTACATCGCGAATAAAACTTACCTACCGGTAAGGAGGTTGATATGGAGACCAAAGAAATCATTGTGCGAACCGCGCTCGAACGTTTCCTGAAATACGGCTACGACAAGACGTCCATGCGCGATATTGCAAAGCAGGTCGGGATCACCAAACCTGCCGTCTATCACCATTTCGAGAGCAAGCAGGCGCTGGCGGAAAGCGTGATCGAGTACTTCGAAGAAAGGATGACCGTCTGGAGTCGCAGGAATGTGCTTGGCGTTCAAACGTTCGACGATTTCCTGCGACACCTGATCACATCGATCCCGCAGTTTCATCATATCGAGAATGTTCTTCTGGACAAGGATATGGACGACGATGTTTCGATGGGATTCAACGATCTCTGCATGGCGCTGGCAAGGGATAACGACAACATCCGCATGAAGATCGACGGCATATTCAAGAAGACCGAAACTGTGCAGCGGGAAATCATTGAGCAAGCGCAACAGAAAGGCGTCGTACGCGCGGACATCGATGCTGCCACACTCTCGATAATGATCCATGCGGTTGTGGAGGGAATGGCGATGATCCACACATTCGATTGCGAAACGGACCGCGACGGGCAGGTTTACGAAATCTACAAGCTTCTGACAACGCTATTACAACCAACACGGGAGGAAACATGAGGTACCTGGCGATTCTTATTCTGCTGCTGATTCTTTTAGCGGCATGCAGCGACGCGAAGATCAAGATGTTCGAGAAATTCAAGGGCGGTGAGGTGATTCCGCTTGATGGCGAGAAGACGGTTCCGTTCCGCATCTATTCCGGGCATGTTATTGCGGTCGATGCCCGATTCAACGACCGGATCGTGCCGGTGGTGCTGGATACGGGCGGCATGACCATGATCGGGAACGATCTCGCCGACAGCCTCGGACTGGAGCTTCACGAGACGCCGCAAGAGGGCGTTTCGCTGGCAAAGGTGGAGCATCTCCTGCTTGGTGAGGTTGAGGTGTCGAACCTGAAGGCGGCGGTGATGCCCTTTGGCAAGACCTTCTCTTTCGGCGACAACGAGCTTCTGGGGATGGTCGGCTCCGATTTCTTCCGGTTCTATCAGACGACATTCGATTACGAAACCCAGGAAATGACGTTTCGTAATCCGTCGAAGCTGACCGCAAAGCGTGAGAGTGATCGGTTGATGAAGATGACGATCGTTCCGCCGTATTTTCCGACTGTCGAGACGATGCTCAATGGCGAGCTGACGATGGATGGGTTGATCGATACGGGGCTGAACCACGCCTTCGTGATACCGATCAATAGACTGGAGAAGATGCCGCAATCGGTCAGGGACAGGGCGATCAACGTGAAGGGCTTTTTTGCCAAGTGGCCTTACACGGATCAGACCCGCAACGTCCTGACACTGATGGACGAAATCCGCATCGGCGATATTGTTATGAAGGATGTGCCGGTCATCTTTGCTGATCTTCCTTTTATGATGGAAGAAAATGTCTTGCTAATCGGCAAGCATTTCATGGACGACTACCGCACGACGCTGGATTTCCACAATCGACAGGTGTTGCTGGAGGAGGCGAAGCCCATCCGGCAGTCCATCCGGTTCTCGACTGGCATCAACATCGTCAAGATAGATGGCAAGCTCGGCGTGCGCGGACTATGGGAAGGTTCTCCGGCCGATATCGCGGGATTCCGGCCCGATGACGAGATCGTCACCATCAATGGAAGGACTGCCGAAGAACTGGATAACAAGTTGATCCGGCTGTGGACGGACGATCCAGAGGTCAAGAGCCTCTCGGTCACGATAATGCGGGACGGGAAGCTTGTCGAGATCGACCTCGAGAAGGTTGATTTGTTCGATTGATCATGTGGAGCGCAGGCATCCTTGCTTGCTTCTCCCTTTCTCTCGTAGCGCGTGACCTCCGGGGGTGCCTCTCCCTTGATCCGCCAAGTTCCAGCCTGGCATTTTCTCAGAGAAGGCAGGCAAGGGTGTCTGCGTACCTTGAGAGAGAGGCAGGCAGTGTGCCTCAGGCTGTTGACCAAGCATGGTCTGCGGCAACGTGTGCACTTGTAATCATAATACAGCGGTTCTATTTTACGATTTTCAGGCTGAAATTGGGCATCGGAAGCCGTATATGCCCCCAGCGAAAAAAAGACGAAAAAGCCTGTTGACCAGCTTTTTCACGTTTTGGGCAATAGCGGTCATGTAGGCTTGTTCTTTCACTCTCTCCAATCCTCTGTATCTTGCGTATCGATATCCGTGTAGTTGCTTCGCGTTGGCGAAGCTCCGCTCAATCGTCTCTTTTCGTCCCTTGAAGATTTCTCTTCCACAGAACGATTTCCGATTTCTGTCTATCTCGTCTCGATAGTCTTGCCAGACATGACGATGCACGATTCTTTGACATTTCTTACTCGCAGTGCATTTATCTCGAAGTGGACACTTACGACAGTCTTCAGGGTTGGATATATACGCCTGACTGCCATCCCGATTAGTTCCTTGATAGCTTAAAATACACCCGTTTGGGCAGACATAGTAATCGTTTATGGGATCATAGTCGAACCGCCATTTTCTGAAAAGTCCTTTGTGACCCGAGTCTCGACGTGGGCTGATCACTCCCATTATCTTTCGTTCGTGCAGCTTCTTACAGATATAGTACGTATTGTATCCCGAATCAAGACCGACGGCTTTGACGTCGAATCCAAACCGTTCGATCTGCCGATCGAGCAGCGTTAGATAAGGGATACAATCATTGACATTGCCAGGGAATACATCCACATCCGTGATGAAGTTACATTTGGAATCAACCGTGCGCTGAGTCAGAAAGAAAAAGCCCTTGGGTTTGCCGTCTCGAACCATGTATCCGCTGTCCGGATCCGTCGTGCTGGACTTGATCTTTTTGGTGGGTGGATCATCTTCTTTTCGCGGCGGTAGAGGTTTTTTACCCCTTTTCTCACGGTCATCGTTGATGTCTTTATCCAGTTCTTTGAGATAGGTTTTCGGCTCTTCTTCCACCACAATCTTCTTAAACTTCTGCTTGTTAGCGTTTGCCTTCGTGTGGGTCGAATCCGTATAGAGTATCTTTCCCTCGACCAGACCTTTCGCAATCCCCTGCCGGACAATCTCAACAAAGATTTCCTCAAACACCTTGCTATCGGTGAACCTTCTTCGCCTGTTCTGGCTAAATACGGAATGGTGCGGTATCTTGTCCAGCAGCCCAAACCCCAAAAACCAGCGGTAAGCCACATTTACCTCGATCTCTTTAACAAGCTGGCGTTCGGAACGGATGCCAAATAGATAACCAATCAACAGCATTTTGAACAATCGGATCGGATGAACGGGGGGCCTGCCATTATCTTCGCAATAAAGATGAGCTGTATTCTTCAGGATAAAGGAAAAGTCGATGTGGCGTTGGATTTTTCGCAGAAGGTGATTCTTCGGAACCAAATCCTCGATGTTAACGAACTCCATCTCAGGTTGAAAATCGATTTCTTTTTTCAGCATTATTTACCTCAAATATGAGACAACAATAATGCGCATCCCTCTGATGGCAAGCGTTTTATGCTATATCTACAACCTTTTTCATGTGCTGTAAATCCCGCACGGAAAATGGACGGTCATCTTTGTCAACAGTCTGAGGCAGGGTGCCTGCGTACCATGAGAGAGAGTCAGGCAAGGGTGCCTGCGTACCATGAGAGAAAGAGGCAGGCAGGGTGTCTGCGTACCATGAGAGAGAGTCAGGCAGGCAGGGTGTCTGCGTACCATGAGAGAAAGAGGTAGGCAAGGGTGCCTGCGTTCCAGAAAGAGAAAGGGCAGACACGGATGTCTGCCCCTACATTATCGGGAACGCGGACGGAGTTGTCCGCATAATTGCTTAGATTTTTTCTTCTATCTTCACTTTTTCTTTCAGCTCTTTCTCTTCCAGTTTTTCCATCTCTTCCAGGGCACGATTGAGCAGTTTGACCTTCTCCTTGTAGGGATAGAAGGAGCTCTTGAATCCGTTGATGATCAGGTTCTTGATGTCCTGATAATTAAGTCCGAGGATTTTGTGCGCCAGCATGTATTCGTCGGTCATGGTGGTGTTGGAGATGAGCCTGTTGTCGGTGTTCATGGTGACGCGCAGGCCGTAGTCGATGTAGAACTTGATCGGGTGCTCCTCGATGGACGCGACTGCCTTGGTGTGCATGTTGCTCTTGAGGCAGATTTCCAGCGGGATACGGTGGTCGTTGACGAAGTTCAACAGATCGCCGTTTTCGATAAGCCGCGTTCCGTGTCCGATTCGATGCGTACCGCAGTGATGCAGCGCTTGATGGATGCTGTCCGGACCGTAGGCTTCGCCGGCATGGATTGTGATGTTGAGGTTGTTGCGACGGGCGAGATCGAACGCGGCCTGGTGATCTTTGGCCGGATGGTTGTATTCCGAACCGGCGAGGTCGAACCCGAGGACGCCCTTGTTTTTATAGGCGATGGCCAGCTCCGCGAGGGTAAGCGATGTGGCGGGGTCCATGTTACGGATACCGCAGATGATAACACCGGTGTGGATGTCGAATTTCCGTTCTGCCTGGTGCAGCCCGTCGATGACCGCCTCGGAAATCTGTGTCAGTTTCAAGCCCTTCTGCGTGTGCAGAATGGGGGAGTAGCGGACTTCCATGTAGCGGACGTTCTCGGCGGCGGCGTCTTCGGCCAGTTCGTAAGCTGTACGAGCCAGCGCATCCTCTGTCTGCAAGACGGACAGGGTCACGGCGAAGCCGCGCAGGTACTCATCCAGGCTTGTACAGGCTTCGTCGCAACTGACGATTTTGAGAAGCGCTTCCGGTTTGCTTGCCGGAAGTTTCACCTTCTGCTGTTCCGCCAGTTCGAAGATCGTCGATAGGCGCAGTGATCCGTCCAGATGCACGTGTAGATCGGCTTTCGGCAGCTTCTGTATAAATTCTCTTTTCATTTTTTCCTCCATTTGTAATTTACAGCGTCCATTTCTCGTGGCAGACAATTTTCTCCAGGGGCAGGCGTCGGTCGCTTCCCGCAAAGCTTTTCACCAGCTTCCCGTAAAAATTCTCGCGATCCTTCGGGTAGCCGAACGGACTCATGGCTACCACGCGGATGCGATCGGGTATATCAAGTATCTTGCGGACCGCGTTTTCGTTGAAAGCCGCCAGCCAGCAACTGCCAATTCCGAAATCGAGCGCAGCAAGCATTATTTGCTGAAAGGCGATCGATGTGTCAACAAGATAATATTCCTGGTTGTTCAAACGCACGCTACGAGCGGGATCGGCGCATGCCACGATGATCAGCGGGACATCCTTCAGGAAGAAGTTGATCGCACCGATGAATCCGCTTTTAAACGCCAGCCTGCGGATGATCTCCTGATCCCGGACAACGACGAATCGCCAGCACTGGCGGTTCTGCGTCGATGGCGCTATTCTTCCGGCTTCCAGGATTTTAGATAATATATCGTCCGGAACCGGTTCTGACGAATAGCTTCTTACGCTGTGCCTCGAAAGGATCGTCTCGTAGCAACCGGACATCGATTCTTAGAACTTGAAGCCCACGCCCAGCGAGGCCGAGAAGGAATCGTATTCCGAGAAGTTATAGTCGAAACTGAGCTGGAAAAAGCTCAGTTGTGCCGCGAGTCCGGCGACAAACCGATACTGGTTATCCCCGTCGATATCGAACGAGATATTCTGGTCACGGAGGTCGTCTGGCGTGTCGTAGTTCTCGGTATCGTCCAGTGTATAGGTGTATTCGAACTCGGTGTGCGCGTTTTCAAGCAGAACGCCGGCGTATGGCGTCACGTTCAGTGTGGGGAGCCCGAGGGTCTTGCTTATGTTCAGACCGCCCGCGAACGCCTGCGTTTTCATGATGCTGCCCACTTCGAGCTGCTGATAGAAGAAGCTAAATGACAAATCGATCGGGATCACGAAATCGACGAAATCGCTCATCCACACGATCGGATTGTGCTGAACGCCAACGCCCCAGTAAGTCAGCTCGCCGATCTCTTCGTTGATGTTCACGTTGGGAAGCCAGCGCACCACGACCATGGTTCCCATGATGGTACCAAGCGAAAGCTGCGGGGCGAATTGCGGCAGCATGCCGGCATCTTCGAGCAGACCGTGGACTGGAAGCTGAATGGTTTCTTCATCGACATAGTAGTCCTCTTCCTGCTGCGTCACCGGATTGACAACCGTCAGGGTATCGCCGCCAAAGGTCACGTGCATGTAATCGTCATCTTTACCGATGATCGTCGGACCTTCGATTCCCACCGAATAGTCGTGCGAGATCACTTCCTGCACCAGTTCGTTATAGAGCGGGTGACTCGGATCATACCCGCTGGCCTGGACAATATTCTCTGCCTGGCTCGGTGTGAACCGGAACGATCCGTATGTGGAAAAGGTCTTCTCGTCGTCATGGAAGTTCGTTCCCATCACGACGATTTTCATCGATATATTGAGCGCGAGGTTTTTCGAGCGCGGCGCCTGCTGGAACCAGCCGCTGTTCATGTTGGCACCGAAAGGTGAGGTCAGTGGGGAGACGTACGCTTCGGCAGCATCGCCGGAGAGTGCTTCGAGCTGTGACTGCAAATCGTTGTCCGGTATTTCTTCAGCAAAATCCTGCGCGAAAATCATGCAGACCATCATCAACATAGCAAGTGAAACAAGAACTCTTTTCATCATTGACATCCTCCGTAATTTCAAAATCAAGCATTGATCGATAATTTGCGGTATCGATTCCAGTTCCGTCAATGAAATTCTGGAAAAATATGGTTTCGATTCATGCGCGAAAAAAAGATTGACAGCATTTCGCCAATATACTATTTTATAGTCAGAAGGTTAGTTAGCGTTTTTCTCACAGCAATTCTGGTTCACAGCATAAATCCGTCATAGGATCATTCTATCCGCACTCGCAGGTTTGCCGTCTGCCACGACATCGCCATAGTTAACCCGTAAGGAGGTTAATATGGCTCTGAGCTTCAATGTGGAATCGATCTCGAATCTGATCTCCACCAATCTGTCGTCGTCCCTGCAAAGCCTTACCGAATCGACGCTGCGCCTGAGTACCGGTCTGCGTATCAACGAATCCGCCGACGATCCTGCGGGACTCGCCATGTCCGAATTGATGCGCGCCCAGGAAGCAACCTACAGGCAGGCGAGAAACAATGCCCAGGACGCGGTGTCGCTCATCCAGACAGCCGAGGGCGGCATGAACGTCATCGACGAAAAGCTGACCCGTATGAAAGAACTTGCCGAGCAGGCCGCAACAGGCACCTACACCGATTCACAACGGCTGATTCTGCACTCGGAGTTCGAGCTGATGGGGGTGGAGATCGACCGAATCGCAAACTCCACTACCTTCAATGGCATGAAGCTCCTGGACGGATCGCTGTCGTCTTCCTCGACCTACACGACATCCGGCGGCTGGACCGAACCCGACGACGGTGTGCTCGTGCAGGTGGGGGACGGGAACAGCCGCGCCGAAGACTACTATTACATCTCGATCGGGGATGTCCGCACGCAGTCGCTTTTCTCCGGTTCCGATGTTGCCGTCTCGACGCAGACGTCCGCCGCGAACGCGCTCGACATCGTCAATACCGCGATTATCAACAAGGACAACGCCGTCGCCTGGCTGGGCGCGATGCAGAACCGCCTGGAAGGAAGCATCGACAACCTCGAAGCGCAGATCGACGCCCTCGACCACGCCGAATCGGATATCGTGGATGTCGATTTCGCCGAGGAGCTGACCTCGTATGTCGGAAACCTGATCCTGCTGCAGAGCGGGGTCGCCATGATGGCGCAGGCGAATTCGCTACCTTCGCTGGCGCTCACGCTGGTCGATTCGCTGTAAGGAACCGACGATGGCCGCAGTCCGTGTCTGCCCGTCGCTTGGGAAGCGTTGAGGATACCGCATCCACGACTTGCTATCGTATGTCGTTTTACCGTGTTTTCGATGGCTCCCATGGACTCGCGGGTGGCTCTCAACGAAGCCAGCATTGCAGACTACCAGAATCTTATCGATAAATTCACCGCGAAGGACATCCCGGTTGTCATGATCAGCACGCCTTACATCACCAAGTCTCTGGAGCAGACCTACACCCATCAGGTGCTGGAAAGGATCGACGAGGAAAACGATGATATCTTCTACCTTAACTACTGGGGAGACCGCAGGTTTCTGCAATCGCGCGAGCTGTTCCATGACACCAGCCACCTAAACCGAAAGGGTGCAACGATCTTCTCCCAGATATTGGCACAGGATATCCGAACGAAGGTGCTTTCGTTTATCAAGCCATAGGGTAGAGGTATGTAGGGCGCAGATCTCGTGGTACGCAGGTACCCCTGACTAAACTCTGCCACCTTTCCGTGGTACGCAGGCGCCCTTGCCTGCTCCCTCATCTCCCAATCCTCGTCTCGTTCAACAAATGTTTTACGGGAAAAATCTTCTTATGTGCGGAATATTTTTTCGCATATCCATCGAAAATCCATCGTAGAAGTCTCATTTTTCGGTAAATCAATTGGCATCGCGATTGCAAAATCAAAGGTGAGAGAATCTCGTTTGGATTCGCGTAAAGTAGTGATTTTTCCTAAAGTAACACTGTATCGTGTACGATATATATAATGGAGGTAATCGATGTCAGGATCAATTACATTTTCCGGACTGTCATCCGGTATCGACTTCGACTCGATGATTACGCAGCTTGTCGAAGCGGAAAAATATCAGGCGAATCAGCTTGAAAACTGGAAGACGGAATGGGAGGATAAGATCGATCTCCTGTCGGAGCTGCGGACGAAGTTCTCCAGCCTCGATTCGATTATGGAGAAACTGAGCAAGGCTTCCACGTTCTGGAAAAGAAACGCCAGCAGCAGCGACGAAGATATCGCCGCCATCGCGGTTGACAGCTCTGCCCAGCCGGGATCGTATTCGATCGAAGTCGGCTCGAGTATCCAGCATATCTTCGCCAGCCGCGGCTATTCAGCCGAAACCGACATCGCTCTGAACGATGTGACGGAATACGTCACAATTTCGGTCGGCGGTACTTCGATCGGTACCATCGACGGAACCGGCGGCAAGACCCTGGAAGACGTCGCAAACGAGATCGATGCCCTGACCGGCGTCAGCGCCGAGGTGATCAACGACGGTTCCTCCAGCAACGCCTACCGGATTCATATCACTGCCGACGACGGCGGTAGCGCGAACGAGATTACGATATCACAGGTAAATACAAACGTTTTCAGCGTCGGAATCGACGACGTGGAAGTGATCGACGACGAGGGCGGAGACACCTTTGCGGTCAATGCCGGAGCCGGCAGCTACACCGGGCATGTGAACAAGCGATTCAACTTCGAGGTGGTCGAAGGCGGCGTGATCGGGACCGACGAGGTCAAGATCAAGTGGACCGACGAGGTTGAAGGTCGCTCGGGAACAATGACCATCAACGGGGCGGGAACATATGGCGTGACGCAGGGCGTGCAGCTCACGTTTGCAGACGGGGAGAACTACGAAGAAGATGCGCTCTTCGCCGTCGATGTCTTCCACAACGACTACCAGCGTGCGCAGGACAGCGGACTCGCGGCAGCCGAAAAGGAAGTGCATTCCGGTATGTCCGACCGCGACACGACACCGGTTACCACCACGGACGCCACGTTCAGTTACAGTTACGCAGGGCGATCGATCGGATCGATCACCGTGAAAGCCGGCACGACGCTGGAAGAGCTCGCCGACCTGATCAACGAAGATGCGGACAACCCGGGCGTCAAGGCGACCATCGTCAACGACGGTACCGGCGCGCCTAATGCCTACCATCTGGTGCTGACATCGACCAAGACCGGCGCCGCCAACAAGATCGAGAATCTCGATTTCTCATCCTTTACTGGCAGCGCATTCGCTTCGGGAACGTTCAGCGAAACCCAGAGCGCGGCCAACGCGATGGTCAGGCTGGACGGCTATCCGTCGGGAGATCAATACCTCCAGAACGACACCAACCTCTACAGCGACCTGATCGACGGCGCTTCGGTGACCATCAAATCGGTGGGAAGCACCGATCTCACCGTCGAGAACGACGTCGATTCGATGGTGTCCCTCGTGCAGGACTTCGTCGATGGCTACAACGATGTGATGACCTACATCAACGAAATCACGAAGGTCGATCCCAAGACATCGGTTACCGTTTACGATTCGAATGACGATGAAGAAACCAATGGATCGGCTCTGCTCGCCGGTAACTACACGATTCAGTTGATCGAGAGCAAGCTCAAGACCTTCCTGGTTACGCGCGCCGAGGGTTACGAAGACGGTACCGATCCGTATCTGCTCCTCTCGCAGCTCGGAATCTCGACCAGTGACGACGATCTGCTCGAATTCGACGAGGAAGACCTTCGGGATGCCCTGAACGAAGACCCTGACGCTGTGGTCAGCTACTTTTCGGACAACAAGGTCGGCGTGTCGGACACCTCCGATGTGACGTTCTACAGCGCGACAAGCAGTACGCTGCCGGGGACGTACCACTTCAAGATCGAGGTGGATGCGACGGGCAATCCGACCAGCGGTCTCCTCTGGAAGGATGGCGAGACCGAAGCCGACGCTGTCAGCATGGCGATCAGCGGCAAAACCCTGACCGTGATGTCCGGCGACGCGAAAGGTATGGCGATGGAAATGCAGAACTCCAGCATGGGTACATACACCGGTACCATGCGCGTCAAGTATGGAAAGTCGCACGAATTCGACGACCTGATGGACGATATTCTGAATTCTGAGAACGGAATGATTAAAGTTCTCGAGGATAGCTACGAGAATATAATAGATAACATTGAAACGAAGATTCAAAGAGAGCTGGATCGAGTGGCTGTGGTTGAAGAAAGGTATCGCACACGCTTCGCGAATCTGGAGACGGCGATGACAGACTACAATGGTCAACTTGCCGAGCTTCAACAGCAGATCGGCTCGATTCCATCGATTGGATAACCGAAAGTCACAGGGGGAATGATGGATCAACGGCTTCAGGCATACAAGCAGGTCAACGTAAACACCATGAACAGGGGAAAGATCGTTGTAATGCTGTTCTCGGGAGCCATAACGTTCCTCAGCAAAGCCAAACTGTATGCTGAGAGAGAAGACTATTACAATAAGGGCAAGTATATCACGAAAGCCCAGAATATTATCGATGAACTGAATTATTCGCTGGATATGGACAAAGGACAGGAGATATCGAAGAACTTGCGATCGATCTATGTCTTCCTGTCACGGTATCTTACGCAAGCAAACGCGAAGAACGACCCCAGTATGTTGACCCGTTCGATCGGGATTCTGGAGAATCTGAAGTCCGCCTTCGGCGAAATCGTAAACAACCCGGAGTACGCGGAAGCGCAGTCCGTTAACAAGAGAGAGATGGTGCAAAATGCAATCAGGCGATGGGTATAATTTGCTTGACCGATTGCATGGAGCTCGGTAATCTGCTCTTGTGGAGGTCGGTATGACTGTTGACAAGGTAATGAATCATATCGGAACACAAGCTGCGGCACAGGATCGCATCAAGGAAGCCGCAGATAAAGCGAAAGCCAGTAAAAACGATAAAGCGACCAGGGCGGAGATAACCTCCGAGCAGGATCGTGTCGAATTTTCCGATCAGGCGAAACAACTGCAGGAGACGGAACAGATTCTGCGCTTCGCAATGGAAAAGCTGGAGAAGTACGACGAAGTACGCAGCGAGAAGCTCGATGAGGTACGGGAACGGCTCGAAAGCGATTTCTATTTCGGCGAAGACATGAACGAGGACATCTCGCAAAAAATCATCTCGCCGCGGGAGCTCATGAACACGGTACGCGACAACCTCGAGGTCCGTGAGTACATGAACCGCTTCGAGGAGATGGACGCCGTCGAGGAAGAGATCGATACGGAGAAACTCGTCGAGATTCGCAACCGCGTTGCGGAAGGTTATTATGACGATCCGGAGATTCTCGACAAGACTGCGGAAAAACTGATCGAACTGCTGCGCGGCTGATTTCCGACGGTACCAATTGAAAGAAGTACATTTTAAACTACTCAAACGTTACATCGACGAATTGATCGTCAATCAGGGCATTCTGTCTGTCGATAACCCCGATATCATTGTCGAGAAGGTGAAGGTCGATTTCCTGATCAAGCTCGCGTTTCGGTTCTACAGCAAGCTTTACAGCGGAGAGGTGCCGAATTTTTACCAGAATCAGTGGGAATGGTTTCGCTGTACTGCGTGCGAGACGCCCTGCGATGAATTCAAGAAATTCACCGACAGCAGCGACGATGATCGCGAATTACCCTCGATATGCCCTCTCGGAAAGGATCTGGTGACCGACATCAATTGCTGCAATTGCGGAAAAATATTTCCAAGTCGCAAGCCGGAGGACAAGAACCTTTACATGCCGCTCTGCGACGAATGTGTAAATGTGATCGGAGAGGAGATGGAAATCTGGGGACGACTCTTCGATTAAAGCCATCCCCCAATCATACGTGTTTATCTAACGGGGCTTTTTAGAACAATCCTTTGATTTCACCCTTTTCATCTACATCGATTTCCATCGCCGAAGGCCGCTTGGGAAGTCCGGGCATCCGCATGATATCGCCCGTGATCGGAATCAGGAATCCCGCCCCCGAGGCAAGCAGTATCTCACGAACCGTGACCAGGAAATCCTTCGGTCTTCCCAGTAATTGCGGGTTGTCGGACAGAGACTTTTGCGTCTTGGCAATGCAGATCGGAAGGTGCTCGAAGTCGTACTTGCGTATCTTCTTCAAGTCCTGTTTTGCTTGCGGCGTCAGATCGATATTCTCCGCGCCGTAAATTTCGCGTGCGACCTTGAACATCTTGTCCTCGAAGGGCAGGTTCCAGTCGTAGAGAGGATTCAGCTTGCACGAATCGCTTTCGACCAGTTCGACTACCTTCTGTGCCAGCTCGATTCCGCCTTCGCCGCCTTTGCCCCAGAAATCGACCACGCTTGCGCCGAAATCCTGTTCCAGCGCGTATTTCCTGATCATCTCCAGTTCTTCTTCGGTGTCTGTCGCGAAACGATTGATTGCAACGACCGATTTCATGCCGAATTTGCGGATGTTCTCGAGGTGCTTGCCGAGGTTGGGGAGACCTGCTTCGAGCGCTTTCAGATCGGGCTCGTTGAGATTCTTGAGGGATGCGCCGCCGTGGTGTTTGAGTGCGCGGACGGTCGCCACCAGTACGACCGCGTTGGTGCAGTATTGTCCGTACGGGCATACGATGTCGAAGTACTTTTCGGCGCCCAGGTCGAACCCGAATCCCGCCTCCGTCACCACGTAGTCGGCCAGCCGCAGGGCGGTCTTGGTCGCGATGATGCTGTTGGTTCCCTGCGCGATGTTGGCGAAGGGTCCGCCGTGTACGAAGGCGGCGGTGTTCTCGATGGTTTGCACGAGATTCGGCTTGAGCGCGTCCTTGAGGAGCGCGGTGATGGAGCCTTCGAATCCGAGCTGCTTCACATGCACCGGCTTGCCTTTATAGGTGTAGCCCACGGTGATGTTGCCGATGCGCTCCTTGAGTTGCCTCAGGTTGTTCGAGAGGCAGAGGATCGCCATAATCTCGGACGCCGGTGTGATGTCGAAGCCGTCCTCGCGTGGGATGCCCTGGCTTCTGCCACCCAGCCCGATCACGACGTCGCGCAGGGCGCGATCGTTCACGTCCAGGACACGTTTCCAGGTGATGCGGCGCGGGTCCAGTCCGACTTCGTTATCGTAATAGACGTAGTTGTCGATCAGCGCCGCGAGGGTGTTGTTGGCGCTGGTGATGGCGTGCATGTCGCCGGTGAAGTGCAGGTTGATGTCCTCCATGGGAAGCACCTGCGAATAGCCTCCGCCGGCAGCGCCGCCCTTGATCCCGAAGACGGGCCCCAGCGATGGTTCGCGGATGGCGGCGATGGTTTTCTTGCCGAGGCGGTTCAACGCCTGGGCGAGTCCGATCGAGTTGGTTGTCTTGCCTTCGCCGGCCGGGGTCGGGGTGATCGCGGAGACGAGGATCAGCTTCCCGAACGGATTGTCCTTGATGCGATCCAGCGCTTCGTATTTTATCTTTGCTTTATAGTCGCCGTAGAGTTCCAGATCGTCCGGCTTCAGCCCGATCTTTTCGGCGATCTCGGTAATCGGCTGTATTTTTGCGTTTTGAGCAATCTCGATATCCGAAAACATGATTTCACCTCATTATGTTTGTGTGCAGATAGTATAATCAATTATTTGTCGGTAACAAATATTTTACATTAAGAGGCTCGTCCAAGGTCACGCGCTACCAGGAAATCAACTTCCGAATGTCCGGAGGTCTTCTGAATGTTGATTTTCATTTTCGGCGTATCATTGCATAACATTCGGAGAACCTTCGGTCCATTCAGAAGTTATGCAGGCTCGCCCGGAGGTCGAGCGCTACGAGGGATCGGGCATGTGCAGATATCCCAGACGGTGCGAAAACGAAACGACACGGTAGCTTCGTTCGATGCCATGTGTTTTCCTGTTGTAGGGGCAGGTCCCTGTGCCTGCCCTCTCTATGGTCCGCCAAGCTCCAGCTTGGCATTTTTCTAAGGAAGGGCAGGCATGGGGACCTGCCCCTACAACAGAGAAGAGAATCGGTCGCGCATTTTCACACAGAGGCCTGCCTCAACAACAGAGAAGAGAATCATCGCGCATTTTCACACAGCCTGTCCGAGCGGCGTTCTCTACGAGGATGCACAATTCGGCCATTGAATAAATGAACCCACACATTGAAGAAATTAATATGGTAATTGAAAATATTTATTTAGTGCTTGACATAATAAAGCCGGTCGGCAAGATTGAGCCGAGATCATTCAGTGGAGGTTCGAAATGAACAAGAGACTCAGGCAATGTCCGGTGTGCAACCAGGCGCTCGATATCGTCGAATATCACTGCCCCGCGTGCGACATAACCATTCGCGGGAAATTTGAGGTCGGCGATCTGGCGTCGCTTGCGCCGGCGCAGCAGGAATTCGTAAAAGTGTTCATCTGCTGCGGAGGTAACATCAAGGAAGTGGAAAAACGTCTGAAAATATCCTACCCGACTGTGAAGAACCGTCTGGCTGAGATCGCGAGATTTTTGTGCGATGAGAGCCCTGAAGAAGATTACAACGATGTTTTGAACGAAATCAGCGAGGGCAATATCAGCGTGGAGGAAGCGCTGAAGAAGCTCGAGAACAATAGGAGGTAAATATGCAAAAGATAGAGCACAACATGACGATCGATGTCCAGGAAAGTCCCCGGTTGACCATCGAATCGGAGAACCTTGGCTACAGGATCAAGGGTGGTGACGACGACAAAGTGACCATCGAAGCGACGATCGAATACGAGCCGCGCCATCGTGATCAGGAGATCACCATCGAGGATATCATCACCGTGGAAAACGTGGACAATCACGTCCATGTAACTATCGACGATCCGGAAGTGCGCCAGATGAAGTCTAAAATACTGATATCGATCCCTCGGGAATCGGCGCTCGAAGCGGATTCGGAAAACGGAAGCATCCACATCGACCAGGTGCGGATTGCGTCCGGCAGGGTCGAGAGCGAGAACGGCTCCCTTCATATCGATGATGTCGAGGGTCCGATGGAGCTCGGAACGGAGAACGGCGCCGTCAAATGCCAGAAAATACGCGGAGACCTGACGATCGAAACGGAAAACGGTTCCTGCAAGGTAACCGGATGCGTCGGTGGCAAGTTCCGGACACACACCGAAAACGGCAGCGTGATCGGTGTTCGAATGGACTTCGACGACATCGATATCAAGACCGAGAACGGCAAAATTTTCTACGAATACCTGCCGCGCGAGACCGGCAAAGCCAGCTTCGTGACCGAGAACGGGAAAATCCAGATGATGATCCCGGACGGAGTAGAATACGATATCCACGCCGTCACCGACAACGGAAGGTTTTTTATCGGACTGGACGGGGAATACCTGATCAAGAACACGAACCACGGCAAGGAACTTCAGAAGACGCTTGGCAGCGGCAAGGTGAAGATCGAGGCTGTAACCCAAAACGGGTCCATCCTGATGTCGAACAAATTGCTCAAAGAGAAAGGCACGGCGCATGATCACATCGCCGAGGGCGTGCAGACCGGTATGCGACACGCGCTGAAAGTGGTGTCGAAGGTGATCGGGTCGCTCGGTGGCGAACTGGAGAACGTCGATTTCGGCATTTCGGAAGAGGATCAGCAAAAGGTCATGAGCAAGATACAGAAGGTGGGTGAGAAGCTGCAAAAAGCGTCGGTGAGAATCCAGAAGAAAGCCGAGTTCGATCAGGACAAGCTCAACGGGCTGGACAATCTCGGTGAGGAACTCAACAACCTCGGGGCCGAGCTCAAAGTAAAACTTTCAGGGCTGGGCAAGAACATCTCCGAATCGGTGCAGAAGGAATTCAGCGACTTACAGGAATCGCCCGAGTGGAAGACCATCGTCAAGCGCGTCAAGCGGCACAAAGTAAGTGAAACCCGCGAAGAGAACAAGGAAGACCAGCACCAGAGCCGTGTTCAGATTCTTCAGATGCTTCAGGAAGGAAAGCTGAGCGTGGAGGAAGCGGAAAGGCTTCTCAAGGCGATCGAAAATTGATGGAGGTCTGACGATGGACGAGCAAACAAAAGTATTGCGCCTGGTCGCCGAAAACAAGATCACCCCGATCGAGGCGTCAAGGCTGATCGAAGCGATGCTGACCAAGAAGACGAAGGCGAAGCAGGCACGACAGCTTGTGGTCAACGTCTGGAGAGAAGACGAAGAAAAACCCGCGATGGTGTTGCGAGTTCCGATCAAGCTGATCCAACTCGGCGCGCGGTTCATTCCGATGAAGGCCAAAGCGGGGCTTACCGTCGGAAGCAACCACTTCGATTTCAGCGCCCTCAACTGGGAAGAGATTTTCGAAATCGCCGCCCGAGGCGAGATCGACGACATTCTGAGCCTCGATCTGGCGGACGATCGCGGCAATCCGCTCAGCATAAGAATTTTCGCCGAATAGGTGTCAGTCATGAGGAACCCACTCGTCTCCCTACTCCTCGACATGCTGCGTAAACTCCGTCGTGCAAGGCTGGAGCCGGCTCCTAACCTCTATGCTATCGACCGGTTCCCGCAATCAGCCAAAACCAAACAGCATGAATCCACATGGTGATTCCTCAGAAACGGGGGAGACGTCGATGTCTCCCCTTTTTTCTTTATCCTGATCATTTCCCCAATTCTGCCTATCCTGCTTCTGACAATACAAGAGATGCGGACGGGATATCTGCGTACCCAGGATGGAGAGCAACGCCTGTCTCCCATCTGACACTATTTCAACATGATCATCTTCTTCACGCCGACGGATTTGTCATCGACGGTCATTCGGTAGAAGTATATGCCCGACGACACGTTGTGCCCTGCATCGTCGTCGCCTTGCCACAGGACGTGGTGTTCGCCCTTTTCGTAGCGCGTGTCGGTGAGGGTCTTGACGCGTTGGCCCCTGGTGTTGAAGACCTCGATTCCGACCCGGCTGTCGCTTGCGATCGAGAAATCGATGCGCGTCTCCGGGTTGAACGGATTGGGTGAGTTACCGAGCAGGGCGGTCGAATACTGCGGCACAGCGTTGTTTGCTTCGGCGTAAACCGGGCCGATCACGTAGGGGATTGCTTCTCCGGTTGTATAGACGGCGTAGATTTCATAATTGTAGAAGCTTTGCGGTGGCAGATTTATGTCCCAGTATTCCGTTCCGGTCTGGAGCTCGACGACGGTATTGCCATCGCGCATAATACGGTAGCCGAAGAAGCTGCGATCGGTCGATGCCGGTTCGTCTTTGCTCGCCTCGCGGGTTCCCGTGCCGAGTGCGATTGTCCTGTCATTGTCACTGGTAATCCTGATATCGTCGATTTTCATCCAGAAAACGTCGTTGACCTCGCAGTGGTTGAAGGCTATGTAGCAGCTATTTTCGGCATAGCTGTCGAGATTGAGGCTTACCTGATGCCATACGCCGTCGGAGAGGGTTTCCTCGAAGAGTATCTCTGTAAAATCTTCCGGTTCGATGCCGGTGGTTGATAGCCGAACGACGTAGTGCTCTTCGGGCCATTCCGGGTCTTGCGCAGAAACCCAGAAGCTGAGCGTGGAGGTGCTATCCAATGCGATTTGCGGCGTAATAAGCCAGTTGTCCGGTGTCAGCTCGCCTACGCTGTTGATATAGGAAGCGGATCCGATGGAGTATGTACCCGTGTAGGGCGAGAAAGCACCGCTGACGATTTCCCAGGTATAGCCGTCTTCGTCCTCGTCGAGAACCGTCCAATCCTCCGGGATCATACCCAATTCGAATCCCTCGGTATCGTCGTTCGAAGGTAACTCCGGCGCTAACCAAGTCAGGTGGACATCGTAATGGGTTATCTCGTAAATCCCATCGGTGACCGGCAGCAGCATTTCGATCAGTTGCACATTGAATACTTGGTCTTCCGGATCGTCGATAATGACGTTTTCAACGTGGTATTCGAAGCCGTCGAGCGTGACTATTAACGTATAGGCCCCGAGCCAGACGTTGTGAAAGATTGCGACGCCGTTTTCAGGCACAGCCATCTCGTAATTATACGTCTCGTCGCCGTTGAGGTTTTCCAGCTTCACAAGCGCGCCCTGCGGGTTGTCATTGGAATTCGTGGTCACAACCACCGTGACAAACGACGATGGAGGCGGAAAGGTCAGGACGTTCGACAGGAGTGTGCCGGTCTCACCGCTGGACGATTCGTATTGCAACACCCATTGCACCGGCAAGGGGTAGCCTTCCCAGTTTTCGATAACGTAGCTCGAATCGGCGTCGGTGTAATCGCCCTCGTGGATAACCGTCCACTGGGTCGGATCGTTTGCGTCCTCCTCCGCGAACTGATAAAAGGTCATCTGGTAGGTCTCTCTGGTGCGTTCTCTTGCATATTGCGGCATCTGGTACCCATCGATATAGACGGGCGCTTCGGCGGTGGATTTTCTTGCAGGCTGGTTTCCTCTCAGCGGATAGTAGATTGCGCCGTTGTTTTCTCCCATTGCGCGGATGGCGAAATTGTAGCTGTAGCCGAAGTCACTCGGGTTATGCCATTCGTTATCGATTACATCATAGGTAAACCACTGCGTTCCCGGGATATATTCATATGGCGGGTCAATGCCGTCGTCCGTACCGAGTGCCATATATCCATCCGGGAAATTGATTCCGACAAAGAAGCCTTCAGGAGCGAAGACCGGTTCGTCGAGCGTATAGGAATTCCAAGTATTCTCCCAGTTATGGACCCCGGTCGTCTCGAAAAACACATTGTTCGGATCGGGCAGGCCGTTCTCGTCCAGACCGTAGATGTAGAGGTCAACCTGATTGTGATCCCCGCCTTCGTTGGTTACGTACCAGGTGATTTCATAGAGCACCGCGTTATAATAGTGTGTGGCGCCGAACCGCAAATCGTTGCCCCCACCATTAACTCCGAATTGCCCCGTGATATTACCGTCGTCGTAGCGGAAATTGACGTCCTGATAGTTCGCGTAATTCCAGGAGAGGATGATGTCTTCGTGATCAGGCGTCGGGGTCGCGATAAAATCGTTCGGAACGGGTATCGCGGGAAACAGCGCGATGGTGCCAATATCGAACGCCGATTCTTCGACATATATCTCGCTGTCGTATCCGTCATATCCATCTGCCCAGATGTGTACCTCGTATGAGCATTGTCCGATGATATCGAATATCTCGAAATATCCGTCTTCGTCGGTGGTCGTCGTGTGGTCGTCGTAACCGCTTAAAACGACCTCGGCGCCTTCGATTCCGACATCGGGCGTTTCGCTACCTACGATGCGTCCGGTCACGTACGGTTGTCCAAACAATGTGGCTGAAAATGCGATCAGAAAGAGTATCAGAATCAGTCGTTTCATGGCTTTCTCCTTGCTATTTCAATATCGTTGCTTTGCGCGTTTGAACGGTATTGCCTGCGTCCATCCGTATGAAGTATATGCCGGACGGAAGGTCTTCGGCGTTCCAGACGAGGGTGTTGACGCCCTGCCTGCCGTGTTCATGAATAGTTTCGACAATACGTCCCATGATATCGAATAAGGTGAACCGCACCTGTCGGTCGCTATCGAGCGTGTAGCGGATGGTGGTTACCGGATTGAAAGGATTGGGCGAGTTTCCGATCAGCGCGGTTGTGAACCGGGGTCCGGCCGTATCGTCCGTGTCCTGCGTTTCGATTAATTCGATGTCGATCTCTTCGCCGTCCAAATCCTCGATAATCACGTTATATTCAGTATAATCGTCGAATCCTTCGAGCGTAACGGTTAGGGTATAAAGCCCCAGATACACGGTAGGGAAGAACAGCGCACCGCTTGTCGGCACGGCGCCTTCATAGCGATGGTTTTCGTTGCCGTCGATGTTCTCCAGGCAGACGTATGCGCCTTGCGGGCATTCGTTCGAGTCGGTGGTGACTTGGATCGTCACGGGGGCGATCATGTAGCGCTCGATTGTATTCGAGAATGCGATAATGCTATAGTTCTCGTTGATATATGCGGCGCGCACGCCCCAAAGATACGTCCCGGACGATAGGTTCTGCCAATCCGTATCGATATAGGTCGTATCCGAATAGACCTCTTCAAGAATATGCCAGTTCTCCGGGTAGTTATGATCCTCCTCGCGAAGGCGCCAGATCTGGAAGTACTGAAATCCAGGCAGATTTCCGTTAAACGACCATGACAGATAGACTTCCGTGTGATCGTCGCTCTCGATCGCGATCACATCCGTTATCCATGGCGATATCGGTACGAGCGTGATCGTCCCCAAATCATAATCGTTATAATCATAGGTGTTAATTTCCGATTCGAAGGAGTAGTAATCGAACTCGTCGTCGCAGTACGCAATCGTGAGATCGTACACGCGCACACCCGGAATATCGTTGAAGTAGAATTGTCCGTCAATCGTGAACATTTCGAAGTAGTAGGGATAGCTTTCGAGAATGACCTGCGCGCCGTCAACGCCTTCAGGATGGGTCGCCGTGTTGACGAATCCATAAACATCGACCGGATACATTTGCACGCTAACCCACACGGGCAGGGAGGTTCCTTCGGTGTATAACGTTCGAACGCCGTATGTAAAGATTCCGTCGTAGAGGTCCTCGTCGATGTAGAACGTCACACCGGCATCCAGCGTGGCGAGTACCTCACCGTTTCGCGTGATCTCGTAGCCGGTCAGCTCACGCTCCGGCGGGCTCCAGCTCAGGTTCACGTTTCGTCCGTCGATCTCGGCCGTCAGCCCGATCACCTGCGGCAGCGATTCTACCAGCATGATATCAAGCCATACGATATCGTCTTCCTCGACCGTGATGACCGTCTCGTAGGGAAGAAAACCATAGATTGCGGTGATGAGCAGATAGTCCGTGTTCTCGGACACGCCTTCCACGGTGAAACATCCATCCGCGCCGGAATAGGCTGTCAGGCTGTCGTGCTGGCTTGTCATGATGATCTCGACATCCGCGATAACGGTCTCGGGATCGTCCATTCTGACGCAACGACCGCTGACCGTCACGGTGGCGAACATCGATGTGACAAACATGGTCAGAATGAACAGGTTGATCAGTCGTTTCATGGCTTTCTCCTTGCTATTTCAACATGATCATCTTCTTCACGCCGAAGGATTTGCCATCGACGGTCATTCGGTAGAAGTATATGCCCGACGACACGCTGTGGCCGGCATCGTCGTCACCCCGCCACAGGACGTGGTGTTCGCCCTTTTCGTAGCGCGTGTCGGTGAGGGTCTTGACGCGTTGGCCCTTGGTGTTGAAGACCTCGATTCCGACCCGGCTGTCGCTTGCGATCGAGAAATCGATGCGTGTCTCCGGGTTGAACGGATTGGGCGAATTGCATTTCAACGCTGTCGATAATTCCGGCACGGTGTCATCGGTCGTCGGGAAGGACCAGAACAACCAGTACGGTTCGGCCTCGCCGGTTGTATATACGGCGTAGATTTTGTAGTCGATCAAGCCGTGCAATGGGTTGGGATGATAATAGTAGGTATCTTCTTGCAGTTCGACGATCGTTTCGTCTCTGTAGGTAATCCTGTAGCCAAGCATTGAGCGATCGGGTGGACTCAACGGCTGTTTACTGCCTTTGTTGCTCCTCGTTTCGAAATTTTCATCGTCTAATGTAAGGATTCCCACTTCCATATCGATCTCGATGTCGTCGATGAAGAAAACCCACCACAAATAGCCCTCGCTGCCGCCGAGGCAGTGCCAGGCGAGCTTAACGCGCATACCGGCGTAGGATTGAAGATCGACCGAATAGAGTTGTTCGTAATAATCCCACCCGCCTGATAGACATGAAGCGTCCCACAGAATATCCCAGGTCTCGCCGCCATCGGCGGAGATTTTCAGGTAATAGTGGTCGTCGTAAGTCGATCCCCGATAGACCACACTTTTCCAGCGCACTTCACTCAACCCACCACACAGGAATTCCGGTGAGATCAGCCATTCATCCTGCGGATCATTCGACCACCACAATCCGCAGTGGTAATCGCCGAACGGCTCAAAATTGTCGCTGCTATAATCATTCACGGTGAAGTGTCCAGGAATCGGTTGGTCGTCTGATTCGTTGATGCCGTCAAACGACCATTCACTCATCCAGGAGTCGGTTTCAAAATCCTGCGAATACTCGCGTACACACGATGGAGGATTCCATTCCAAGCTGAAACCGGTTCCTTCCGGGTAACAATTAGCAGCCGTAACCGGCAGCAGCGTTTCGGTCAGCACGACGTCGATTTCGTCGATTTCCATGTCGTCGATGATAAGATTGTGCTGTTCGTAGTCGTCGAACCTCGGGAGATACACGTTGAGGGTATAGACTCCCAGCCACACCGCAGGCAGGAACAGCGTGCCACTCGCCGGGACATACCCCTCATAGACGTGATCCTCGTTGCCGTCGATGTTCTCCAGAACCACGTACGCGCCTTCGGGGCTGTCGCCGGAATTGGTGGATACATTGATTTCAACGTGCGGTGTCCATATTTTGGGTATTGTGTTTGAGAACGCGATTTCCCCAGCCGGATACTGTATTGCCCATCGGTGATAGCCCCATTCGGCATCTTGCCATGTCTCATCGACAAAGGTCGTGTCGGAGTCTTCGTAATCGCCTTCTCCCAGCAGCGTCCAGGTTTCGGGATTGTCTTCGTCGCCTTCGAGCAGCCTGTAGAAGTACAGATACATGTTTCGATCGGTTCGGAGCGATGCGGTTTCGGGGTATCCATCGATGTAAAGGGGTGCGTCAGGCATCGCGCCTTTCGGAGGCGTACTGCCTGCCCGATGTTCAATCTCGCCAAAATCCAGTCCGTTCGCGCGGATTGCGAAGTTGTACGGATATTCGAGTTCGCTGGGTGTGTGCCAGTCGTTTGCGCTGGCTGCGGTGGTAATCCACTGGGTGCCATCAATGTACTCGTAGGGTTCACCATAACCGTCGTCGGTGCCGAGAGCCAGAAAGCCTTCCGGGTAATTCAGCCCGATGTAGAATCCGTGGGGTGCGAGAATGGGTACAGGCAGCGTGAACGTGTTCCATTCATTGTCGGTATTTTCGACGTCGGTCAGGCAGAAGAGCTCGTATCCCGAATCCGGTCTGCCGGTCTCGTCCAGACCGTAGATGTAGATATCGACCGCGTTGTGGGGCCCCAGGGTGTCCGTCAGATACCACGTGATCTCATCGATCTGCGCGTCGTGGTAGTGAGCCGCGCCCATTCTCACGTCGTCGCCGCCACTCTGATATCCGAGTTGCCCGGTGATCATGCCGTCATCGTAGCGATATTCCACACATTCGCCGGTACCCAGTGTCCATGTGAGTGTCACCGTTTGCTGATCCGCGCTTTCGGTCGCGACAAGATGAATCGGATGCGGCTCGATCCAGATCAGAACCAGATCGCCCATTTCGATATCCTCATCACCAACAATCACCTGTCCCATATAGGCATCGTACCCGCTGGCAACCACGAGAACCTGATACGTCTGATTTTCCATTACGCTGTCGAACTCGAAGTATCCGTCATCGTTCGAATAAATACGGTAATCCACGGCACCGATCAGATCGACGCGCGCACCCGCGAGGCCGGTTTCCGGGTCGTTGCTTCCCACGACTCGACCGTTGACAATAACGATGCTGAAGAGCGGTGCGGTTATTAAAAACAGTATTGTAAAGCATACTGCAAGCTTCATATCATCCCCCGTATCCCAGTCATTTGCTTTCGCTAAAAACCATGTCGAACCGCAATGACCACAAAGAGAATTATCGGTCTGGATTAATTGCCGTCAAGAAAATTATGGGAGAGCCTTGTCGAGCCCTCCCGTGTATGGATCGTGGATTATTTCAACAGGAGCATCTTGCCGGTGGCGGTGTGGTTTTTCGACTGCATCCGGCTCAGATAGACGCCGCTGGCGACCGGCTTGCCACCATCGTCCAGTCCGTCCCAGACGTGGCTGTGAGCACCCGCGTCCTGCATACCGTCGTAGAGCGTCTTGACCTTCTCGCCCCGAATGTTGTAGATGCAGAGCGACACCTTCCCGGCCTCGGCGAGCGAGTAGCGGATGGTCGTCGATGGATTGAACGGGTTGGGCGCGTTGCCAAGGAGGGAGGTACTCGTCTCGGGGATGTCCTCTTCGTCTGTGTCCGCCGCAGTGCAGTCGTAGATGCTGAAATAACTTCTATCAGCGACGTAGGCTGTATTACCAATGACTTGGAGCCCCGTTGCCATACTTGACGTATCGAAATATCCCGTTTCGACAGGATTCATGGGATCACTGACATCAATCACATGGATTCCTCCATAGGTGTTTGCAGTGAATACTTTGTCACCTGATACTTCGATATCCACGATACCTCGTGAAAACTCGAAAAGTGATAATTCAACTGGATTACTCAGATCGTTGATGTCAATAATGCGTACTCCGTTTTCGAAATCTGCAATAAATACGAAATTATCACTCACGCACACATCACAAGCATTTCCTTCCGTTGGTAACTCTGAGAAAAGGGTAGGGTTAGATACGTTGCTGATATCAACAATGCGTAACCCACCCGACCCAGCAGCCAGAAATGCATAATCGCCGGAAATGTATAAACCTCTTGCGGTTGGATAGGAAAACGTAGAGGTGAGGATGGGCTCAGATGGATCGTTCACATCCACAATGTACATTCCGGACGCACTGGCAATATATGCATAGTTGTCGGCCACATCGATCCCATGAATGCTACTTGATAAACAAAGTTCACTCAATTGGATGGGAACATTGGGATTGGAAAAATCGATCACAAATAGCCCTTTGCTCCAATCTGCAATATATGCAATGTTGCCATCAATATCTATTCCTATAGCATCATTTTCGAGATTTAAGCCACCCAACAATAGTGGACTAATTGGATTACTGATATCGAGGACTTGAAATCGAGAGTTGGATGCCAAACATGCGAATTGATCCGATATCTCGACATCACAGGCAGAGCCATTGGAATGGATGATGCCGGTTTGCTCTGGTTGTGATGGGGTATCGATATTGTTGATAGTAAAATCGTAAAAGCCAGTTATTAGCATGTTGTTTGATGCTGCAACGCAGTTATATGAGTTATTCTGAGTATCATTATATTCGAATATTGGTTCTTCGGGATTTTCAATATTTACGATAGTCAGTCCAAGGATATCACTTGCCATGCATGCATAATTCCCCGAAATTGCAATATCTGAAGTGGATATTGAATTGAAAGTACTGATTTCCTCCGGGGCTGAGGGATTGCTGATGTCAAGAATACTACAAGTAGTTGACGATGCAACAAGAGCATAATTCTCTTGTATCCCAACCGCTTTCGGGAAGTCTGGAAATGTGAATGCTCCATTGATTACAGGATTACAGGGATCACTGATATTGAGAATAAGGCATCTTCTCGAATTTCCCGTAACATCTGTGATATATATATAATTCTCAGATATCTCTAAATCCGTAACGGATGTAATTCTATCGAGCAACTCAACCTCAAAAGGTTCATCCGGATTGATAACATTATAGACATGAATACCTTCATCAATTTCAGCGAAAAGGACATAGTCATCATATACTGCAACCGCATTAACTGCACCAACTGTTTCAATTGAACATATCTCGATCGGCTCTAAAAGATCACTTATATCGATTATCCTTAATGCGCCTGCGTAATCAGCAACATAGGCAAAATTGTCCGAAATGGCTCCACGGTAAGCCTGATCAGGTGAATTGCAATTGCTAATTACAAAGGGTTCTGTTTGGTACTGTATGTCCGCAATTACCAATCCGGAACCTAAGTCAGCAATGAAAGCATAGTTGTTTACTATCTCAATATCTCGAATAAAAGTGAAAGGTGAAAACCAGCTCTGTCCTACCAGCTCCACATTCCAACTATCCTGCGCTACGACATTACCGATAATCCCTACAACGATTACGAGTGCGATCAACAATCCGTTTCTCATGCTGCCTCCTGATTTTGAATGGTTGATAACCGATGATAGAACACGCACGATAGTTTGTCAAATTTAATTTTGCGGAACATTGCATCGGACATGGCATTTCTCACTGGCACATGACTTGCACGGTAAATATTTATTGATCGAGTAGGAGTATTTTATATGAAATCGCTGATTACCACAATTCTACTCATGATGGGAGTATGTTTAATGGCAGGTCTATCCCTCAAACCAGTGGGCAGTTACAAGACAGATGTCAAGGGTCCGATCCGGATTCCGTTCGAGATGGTGGATAACAAACCGGTATTCGATGCGGAGATCAACGGCGTGGCTGTACGTATGATGATCGATAACGGACGGCTGTGGGACGAGATATGGTTTTTCGGCAGTCCGGTTGTTGAGAAGCTCGGGCTTGTTCCTGAAGAGGGCGGCACGATCGGAGGAGCCGGCAGCGGCGACCCGACGGAAGCGACCTACACCGACGGGGTGACGATCCGGTTCGGCGATGTCACGTTCTACGATCAAGAGTGTATTATCTCGCCTGCGTCGGCGGGCTTTACGAGGATGTTCCCGCATGTTGACGGGCAGATATCCAACACGTTCTTCAGCCACTTTCAAGTCGAGTTCGACTTCGAGAAGAACGAGGTCGTCCTGCATCGCCCAGAAGCCTTTCAGCCGACGGACAGTACATTCTGCCTGAATATGACGGCGTGGGAAGACGGCGGTCATTCGGTTCCGATCCGACTGGAGCTGGCGGACGGCAAGGTTTTCGAGGACATCGTCGATCTCGATTTCGGCGGGATCAACGTCCTCAAGCTTGCGGTGAACGAGGAGCGTGGAATCGTCGCGCCCGAGAAGAACCTTCCCGCCACGTTCGGCTACGGCGCGCAGGGTCCCATCCAGGGGCATTACGGTCGGATCAAGTCGCTGACGCTCGGTGATATCACGTTCGAGAACGAACTCGTGGCGTTCGGCAACCGGCAGGAGATGCGCGTCGAAGGAACCAGCCTGGGGATCATCGGATTGCCGCTGCTCTCACGCTTCAATCCGGTCTTCGACTACCTGGAGAAGCGCCTGTATCTCACGCCGAACAAGTTTTTTCGACGAAAATTCGAGCACAACATGTCGGGCATGAAGGTTGGGCATGACTATGTCGTGAAAGAAGTCACGCCGGGCTGGGCCGCGGAGGAAGCGGGAATCGAGGTGGGCGATCGCGTCGTCGAGATCGAAGGTGAAGCCATGCAGGAACGTTCGTATTACGACTACCTCAATTTCGTGGAAAGCAGGCACGGTAGGCGACTGAAACTGCTGCTCGACCGTGACGGCAAGCGAATCGAGACCACGTTGATACTGAAGAGACTCATCTAACCCGTGTGCCCAACTGTACACCCCATGTTCATTAACGCGTAAGAAAGGACGTAGCGATGCTGTATAAAGCTTTAAAAATGTATTTCAGGCATATCAAGAACCACAAGGCGTTCACGTTCATCACGATCAGCGGCCTGATTATCGGAATGGCCGCCTGTATTCTGATCTTGATATACGTGGCCCACGAAAAGAGCTACGATACGTTTCACCGGCACTATGACGACCTCTATCGCGTGCAGTACAACATCTATCGCGACGGCGAACTCCGCGTCCAGTGCGCGGCGGCGGTTCCGGCTGTCGGTCCGGCGATGGTGGAAAATTTCCCCGAAGCGTTGGCGTTCACGCGTGCATTCCCGTGGAGCTGTGTGTTTACCGTCGGCGATAACTCGATCCGGCAGAAGAAGGTTCAGATCGTGACGCCCAATTTCACGACGATTCTGGATTTCCCGATAATTCGTGGCGATGCGGATTCGGCGCTGGTTCGTCCCTACACTGTCGTCCTGTGCGAGTCGATGGCAAAGCAGCTTTTCGGAGATGAAGACCCGTTGGGCAAGACCATGCGATTCAACGGCGAGATGGATGCGGAGGTCACGGGAATCTGCGAGGACGTTCCCGAGAATTCTCATATCAAATTCAGCGCACTTATATCATTTTCATCTTTGGTCGATTTTGCGGGAGAGGCTGCGGAGACGGCATGGGGCTGGTACGATTTCAACACCTACGTGCTGATGCAGCCGGGCGTCGATCATAAAGAATTCAACCGGAAATTCGATGCCTGGCTCCACGACCAAGAGAACAATCCCGAGATCGCTGAGCGGACGGAGGACATGGAATTCCTGCTTCAACCGCTCAAGGACATCCACCTCTATTCGAAGCTGTTGCAGGAATCGGAGCCGGACGAGCAGGGCGACGGGCAGGCGGTTCGACTTCTGACGCTGGTTGCGGTGTTCATCCTGATTCTGGCGTGGATCAACTTCATCAATCTTTCGGTCACCAGCGCGCTGGGTCGGGCGAGGGAGGTCGGGCTACGAAAAGTTTGCGGCGCCGAGCGTCATGTCCTGATCCGGCAATTCATCTTTGAATCGGTCGTCACCAATCTCGTCGCCATGATCGTGGCGGTGCTGGCAGTCGAGGCGATCCTGCCGTGGTTCAGGCATCTTACGGGTGCGTCACTCGGTTTCGGGCTGCTGTTCGATTCGGGTTACTGGCTCTGGCTTGCGATACTTTTCATCGGCGGCGCGATCCTGACGAACCTCTATCCGGCGTTCGTGCAGTCGGCGTTCGATCCGGTGATCGTTCTCAAGGGGAGCTTTGCGAGGTCGCGTTCAGGGTCGCTTATGAAGAAGATTCTGGTCGTGTTCCAGTTCACTGTATCCGCAGCGCTTATCGCGGGAACGATTATCGTGTTCTTGCAGATGCGGCACCTCGAGAACAAGGATATCGGCGTCGATATCGATCAGGTCGTCGCAGTGATGAGACCCGAGGTGTTTTCGGCGGATTCGTTGGCGTTCTCGAGCTTCAAGGCGTTTTCCTACGATGCCCGTCAGATACCGCAGATAAAGGATCTGGCGTTGGGCAACAACGTCCCCGGCGATGAGATATTCTGGGCGAACGGGTCCCGCAGGAAAGACCAGGATAAGGAAGAATCCAAGGTGATGTACATGGTCGGGATCGACGAATTCTACGTGCCGTTTTTCCGTATCCCTGTGATCGCCGGCCGGAATTTCGACATCGAACATTTCGCGTCGGACGATACCGCAGCCGTGATCAATCGGGCGGCACTCGAGTTCTACGACTTCAAGTCGCCGGAGGACGCTGTCGGCGAGATGATTATCCAGGGCGGAAACACTCTCGAGATCATCGGCGTGATCGAGAATTATAACCAGATGAGCCCGAAGGGGCCGGTCATTCCGCTGCTCTTCGTATTCAGAAAAAACAGCCGTAACTATCACCTGTTCCGGATTCACGGACAGGATGTCAGAGGGACTCTCTCCCGGATTCGAACTTTGTGGGAGAAGCATTATCCGGGCAATCCGTTCGAGTACTTTTTTCTGGACGAGTTCTTCAATCGACAATATGAAAAGGATCGGCAGTTCGGTCTGGTTTTCGGCGTTTTCGCGGGCCTGGCAATCTTCGTCTCGATCCTGGGGCTCGTCGCGCTCACGGCGTACAGCAATATCCAGCGCAGCAAGGAGATCGCGGTCAGGAAGGTCCATGGCGCGCGGTTCTGGCGATTGCTCATGATGGTGATGAAAGAGCAGATTCAGTGGGTGGTTCTGGCAAATATCCTGGCGGTTCCCATCGCGTGGTTTGGCATGGAACAATGGCTCAGAAATTTCGAGTGGCGCATCACCATCCAGCCCTGGATTTTCGTGCTGGTGTTCGTGATCACCATCCTGATCGCAATGCTGACGACGCTCTACTACACCATCGGCACGGTACGCAGAAATCCTGCGGATATCCTCCGGTTCGAGTAGCGTTTACCGGGAGAGGCTCGCCCGGAGGTCGAGCGCTACGAGAGAAAGGGGATGCCAAGCTGGAGCTTGGCGGACCGGAGAGACGGGCAGACACAGAGGTCTGCCTCTACAGTGGCACACAGGCACCTGTAGGTTTTGAAGAATGAGAAACCTGAACCTGCATCTCTCATGAGATTATTGAAAACCAACATTCGGAAGAGCCTTCGGCACATTCGGAAGTTGGTTTTCACGCGTTTGCCGTATCCAGTTTATGCAGCCACTGTTCGACATTCTGACCGCGTAGCGCGGTATCGATATTCTGTCTGAAATCCTTCTGCCGGATGGCGGTGGCGATGGTCTTGATCGCCTTCAGATGCTGCTCGGGATGTTCCTCGGGCGTGAGGATCAGGAAGAGCAGATCGACCGGCTTTCCGTCGGGTGCGTTCCAATCGACTGGGTGACCGATGATGCCGCAGGTGGCGACGGTTCGGTCGATGGACGCGATGCGGCAGTGCGGGAAAGCGACGCCGTGGCCGATGGCGGTGCTGGCGAGTTTCTCGCGCTCCAGCAGCGAATTGGTGATCACCGCCGTTTCCGGGATGATCCCGCTTCTCACCATCGTTTGCGCCAGCTCGAAGATCGCCTCTTCGCGCGTGGTCGCCATCATCTCGAAGACGCGGTCTTGCAGGAGGTCGTGCAGGCCGAAGTCACCTTTTTCGCGTTTCTTTGCCATCAGCGCTTCCCGTTCGCCGACCGTCCAGTGCTTCCACTTGAGCAGCGTCCGTTCCGAAAGCCAGGCGCCGCCCAGTTCGAACACGACCAGCGCAGGAATGATCACGTCGAAGATCAGCGTTCCACCGCCCTTCTGACCGAGCACGGTCGCTACGAGGATGGTCTCCACGGCTGCCATACCGGCTTGCGGGAGCATCAGTTTCGGCAGACTGGCGGTGATCTTCGGGTCCTGACCGGTGATCTTCGCGCCGAACCAGTTGCCGAATAGCTTTCCGGAGCTGCGCAGCACAAGGTATGCCACGACCAGCAGGATGGTTTTCGAGGAAAAGCTCTCCAGCCGGACGCTCGCGCCGATGATGGCGAAGAACAGCAGGTTGAAGATGGGCATGACGTTTTCGATCTTGAGCGAGTCGAAAATCGCGTGCGAATGGAAGTTCGATATCAGGAATCCGGCGACCACCGCGGTGATGAGGAACGGCAGGTCGAAATGGATGGCGACCGCGATTCCCACCGAGATGATGCCGATCATGATGAGCAGGATTTCCACCGAGGGCGTCGGATGTTCGGAAAGCACGGTGGATAGGAAGGTGCGATCCTCGCCGTGGTGGTGATGGTGACTGTCGCTGTCGGGTTTCTTTTGCCGGACGGTGAGGTTGAGGATGACGAAGATCGCCACGCCGATCAGCGCCGCCAGGAACAATTCGCTGGCCACGTGCCAGCTCAGCTTCAGGATCGAAAGCTCCTTGCCGTGCTTCATGGCGATGCCGAGGAAGACGGAGAAGAAGATCACCTCGAGGATGTCGTCGAGCACGACGATGTTTGCCAGGATGTTGCGCAAGGATCCCTCGATGCGCAGCTTGTTCATCAGCACGAACGTGAGTGCCGGTGCTGTCGCGATCCCGATCGAGCCGATGATGCAGGCGTTGATCCAGGTAAAGTAAGACGGGAATAGGAAGCGGAATCCGAGCGTCAGAAGTACGAAGGTCAGTACCCCCTGGATCAGGCAGATCAGGGTAGCCTTGAAGCCGACCTGTTTCAGCCGGTCGCGATGGAGTTCCTCGCCGATGGAAAAGGCGATGATGCCCAGAAACAGAAAGACGAAGAAGTGGTAGCCTTCCAGGATATCGTAATACTGATCGAATCCGCCCTTCGAATAAAAGTGGTAGATCGGCTGGAATATGAAGATACCGCGCAGTTCCTCGTGGTGCTGGAAGAAACGATGGACCAGTTCCAGAAAGTGCGGGCCCACCAGGATTCCCCCCAAAATCTGTCCGATCACTTCGCCGATTTTGAGCTTACGTGCGATCTTGCCGCCGATGTAGGCGGCGAGGATCAACAGACCGACTTCGAGTATCTGCATCTTCATGATATCCAGCGACATAGCGTGTTCACCCATTCATTTCACCCCTTGATATTTTATGGGAACAAAACCGCATGTGCTGTTTGTCGAGTCAAATAAGCCCTTTCGAGCGAATCGGTGTCAAGCCGAATCTTGCCATCACGTGGGCAGATGGATAATGAGCAGCATTCAGGGAAGTGAAAATCGTATTTCTATTGTTGAAGGACAATTTTTATCGTCAGCGAAGATTAAATATCTTGCTAATTTTTGCATTTCCTTCATGTTTGCTTTTTGATATCCCCAAATGGAACCGATTGACGAATACAAAGGGGAACGCACAGACACGGACCGAACTAACCACGGGTACTGAAATCTATGAGACACGACAGACACGATTACACAAGCTTTTTCACGATCAACATGCCTGTATGGATGATCCTGCTATTCGTGGTTCTGGTCGGTCTCTTTCTGCTCCAATATCAGCACGGGATGTCCAGACCGTTCAAGATCGTCGCCGTTGTCCTGATGTGGCAGGGATTGTGCGGATCAATTCTTCTTCTCATCGACTACCGTAGAAAACGACAATTGATGCGAAGGATACTGTTATCATCTCGAGACCGGAGACAGCTCGACAAATTATTGAAGCCGGTCCGACAGACAATCTGTGGATTCTTTCTATCCATAGCCGCGAAAAAGTCTTTCAATATCAAAACCCAACTAAATCAGTGAAGGAGGATTTCAATGAGAGGAAAATTCGAATTTGACGGATCTGGAGGCGAATTATTTTCGCTGATGCTCGTCCAGGGAATTCTGACTGTCATCACATTTGGTATCTATGCACCGTGGGCGATCGCCGCGATTTACCGGTACATGGCCGATCACTCGCGGCTGGACGGAAAGCCGTTCGAGTTTACGGGAAAGGGCGGCGACATCTTCTCGCTCTACCTGATCAATTACATCCTGACCGCCGTAACGGTCGGCATCTACTGCCCGATCGCGCAACTGAGGATCATCGAGTACTTCACGAAGCAGATTCGCTATGAAGGCAGGAACTTCGAGTTCGACGGCGGCGACGCATGCAACTTCTGGTGCCTTCTGTTTGTCCAGAACATCCTCACAGCCATTACTTTCGGACTCTGGACACCGTGGGCGATTGTCAAGATCACGGAAAACATCATGCAGCGCACCAGCTACGACGGAAAGAAATTCGATTTCAAGGCCGAAGGCGGACACCTCTTCTCGCTGTACTTCATCAATGGACTGCTGACCGTGATCACGCTCGGCATCTACGGACCCTGGGCGATCGCGAAGATCAAGAACTACGTCACCAACTGCACCACCTACGGCGACGATACGCGGTTCGATCTCGATCTGAACGGCGCTGAGCTCTTCAGCATCATCATCCTGCACGGACTGATCTTTTGCGCAATTACGCTCGGACTCTATTATCCCTGGTTCCTGGTCAAGATGAACAAGTACGTTTACAGCAAGATGCAAATGATCGGGTACGAATCGCTCGAAAACCCGGCATAGCGGATATCTGAATTATTGATAGCGGCTTCGTGCGGTTGATCTGCGTGAAGCCGTTTTTTCCTTTGGGTCAGATGCAGGGGCAATTCCTCTGTCTTGCCCATCTCTATAGACCGCCGAGCTCCAGCTCGGCATCTCTTTCCCTGTGGCGTACGATATGGAAGATTCAGGTTTTCGTTCCTCAAGACCTACAGACGTCCACGCTCCCGGGGATTGAGAACGGACAGACACGGAGGTCTGCGCCATACAGGCAGAAGATATTTCGGACAATTCGATTGGTCATTTCCGTAAAAAACATATATTATCTTGATGTACCTGAGAAATCTCTTGCATCGTGGATATGGTATAAGAATCTTGTAATCTAAATTATAGAAAGGACATGACCATGATATACTTGAAAAACTGCATGACCTCGCGGCCCGCGCCGGAGGTTATCGAGGCGATGAAGCCGTACCTGGAAGAAAAATTCTGGCTGCCGGACAACTTCGTGCAGCATGGGGAAGAGATACAATCCGATATCGCGACATTCAAACACACCGTAGCCGGGACCATCGGCGCTGAAGATGAAGAACTGCACTTCACCCGCGGCGGCACCTCGGCGAACAACATCGCGATCAAGGGTTACGCCTACGCGAACGCGAACCGCGGCAAGCACATCATCTGCTCGATCGTCGATTACCCCGACATCCTGACCAACGCCGCGTTCCTTGAACAGAACGGATTCGAGGTGACCTACTTGCCGGCGGACGAAGAAGCGTTCGTCGATCTGGACGAGCTGAAAGACGCGATTCGTCCCGACACGATCCTCTTCATGACCACCCTGGCGAACCACGTCACCGGCACCGTGCAGCCGCTCGACAAGATACGCGCGATCCTCGGCGAGAAGATTGGGCTCTTCGTCGATGCAGCGCAGGCGTACGGCAAAATGCCCATCGACGTCAAGAATCCGATGGTCGATCTGATGACGATCAGCGCGCACAAGATACACGGACCGCAGGGAATCGGCGCGCTCTTTGTTAAAAAGGGTACGAAGCTGTCTCCTGTCGTACACGGCATTGCCCGGGTTGATAACCTCGAGACGGGCATGATCCCGGTGTATGCGATCGCGGGATTCGCGAAGGCTGCGGAGCTGGCAATCGGTAATCTTGACGAGAACATCGCGCACATGAAGCGGATGCGGGACCGGTTGTTCGATAAAATCGAGCAAAAAATTCCACACATCCTGATCAACGGTCCCCGCGACGAAGGCCGCATCGCGCACAACGCCAATGTGAGCCTGCTCTTCATCGAGGGCGAGGCGATCATGATGATGCTGGACATGCAGGGAATCGCCATGCAGACAGGCAGCGCGTGCGCGTCGCAGGGACTGAAGGCGAACTACATTCTGATGGGTATCGGCAGGACGCACGAGGAGTCGCACGGCTCGATGAAGATGACGGTCAGCCGCTACACCACGGAAGAAGAGGTTGACAAAACAGTGGATGCGCTGGAAAAAGTGGCAGCTACGCTCCGATCGCGTAGTCCGTTATATAATGAGAGGTAACCATGCAATACTCACAGAAAGTACTCGATCATTTCATGAATCCGCACAACATCGGGAAGATGGTTGACGCCGATGTGATCGCGACCGAGGGAAGCCCCGCGTGCGGCGACCAGGTCACGCTCTATCTGAAGGTCAATCCCGAGGACAATACCATAGAGGACATCAAGTTCCAGTCGTACGGCTGCGCGTCGAACATTGCCACCGCGTCGATCATTACCGATATGGCGCTGGGTAAGACGCTGGAAGAAGCCAAGCACATCACCTGGAAAGAAGCCGCGGCGTCCCTGGACGGGCTCCCGCCGCAGAAGATGCACTGCTCGGTGCTGGCCGTCGATACGCTTCGCAAGGCGATCAAACAGTACGAGGTGGATCATCAGCTCAGCGCCGCGGAGAGGTTCAGCAAGGACTCGATCCTCGAAGAGCTGAAGAAGGTGATCTATCCCAAGGTGGGCGAGGACATCGTCACGCTGAAGATGGTCAAATACGCCGGCTTCGACGACGGAATTGCCATCGTCGATCTGGATATCCCGAGTTTCGATCCGCACCGCGACAACGTGGTGGAGGAGATCCGGGAGCATCTGGAGAAATTCGACGAGGTGAAAGAAGTCCAGATCAACATGCAGAAGCAGCAATGAGGATTTTTGGCACGATCTTAACCCTGGCACTCCTGTGCATGGTTCCTGCGTTGAACGCGGCCGAATTGCGCCCGGGAGTGCTTTTGGGGGGATTGATTTCGGAGATCGGTAGCGATCCGGAAGAGGACAGCAGCAGCATCTACAATTATGCGGGTGGTGGCTATCTGGATTATCGTTGGAAGGGCTCGGAGCAATTCGGCTGGGGACTTCAGGCGCAGCTACTCCTAACGAACAGAGGTTGCACCGTACCCGAGACCGACGATGCCCCCTACAAGCGCTACGAGCTTACCTATATCCAGTTGCCCGTCATGGCGCGGATCGATTTTCAGATCGGCAACATCATCCCCTATCTCGGCGTCGGCGCGTACGGCGCGTACAATGTGATCGCCAAGTATGCGGAAAACGGCGATTCGGACGATCTGGACGACGTGAAACGGGCGGAAGTCGGTGTGATCGTCGGAAACGGCATCAACTGGGATCGGTTCTCGGTCAATCTGCGCTACGAACAGGCTTTGACACCCTTCTACGACGAAGGGATCGAGCTGAAGAATATCGCTTATACGGTTCTATTGGGATACGCGTTTTAGGTACCCTCACCCTGTCCCTCTCCCGCATGCGGGCGAGGGAACATAGAGCTTAAGATGGATTTATCCCTTATAGCTCCTTCTCCCGTATGCGGGAGAAGGCGGGGGATGAGGGTTACAACTATACCAAATCTTTCAAATGCGGCTTGAAGAAATGATGGATCAAACCGAGGATCAACACGCTGACCACGATCGCGATCGCCACATTCAACGAAAATCCGTCCACCGCCATGCCCAGCGCGGTACCCGATGCGGGTGGATGCTCCATGTCGATAACCACCATGATGAAGATCGAGATGCCTACCGCCATCGCGTAGATCGCCACCTGCAAGATCATGCTTTCGGGCAGCGCGGTCGATAGCAGCCCCATCAGCGAGCCGACGATCAGTCCGGTAAAGTGTCCGCCGATCAGGTTGCGGGATTTCGCGGAGACCGTCTTGGGCATCGCGAAGATGATGAACGACGACGCCCCCAGCGCTGCGACATTCGCCAGTCGCGAGGTTTGCAGCACCAGGAGTACGATAAAAATCGCCGATGACGCCGCCAGGCTCTGGAAGACGTAGTTCCTCCAGTGGTGACTGAACTCGTCGATTTGTTTCCTGAAAGTTCGTTTTACAAAATGTTCGTTTTCCATATGCGGATAAGATAAAGTGATCGACTATTCATGTCAAAGAAATTCAAAATACCTTGACCCGACCACCGGCAATATTAAAATCCTGAGTGCAATGAGATACATTGTAGGGAGGGCATCATGCGATACCTGTATATAGCGATTCTACTCACCGTCTGCGCTCTGCTATATGCCGTAAACGAACTCGAAGTGGTATGGCAGCAACACGGTGAACAAGCCAACGATAGTTTTGGAAAGAATGTCGTTGTGCTTGATTTCAATGGTGACAACATTGATGATCTTGCGGTGACTGCCTATCGATACCATGTTGATGAGGAACATACGAACCAAAGAGGTAGATTATATATCTATTTCGGTTCTGATGATGGTTTAGGTGATTCTGCAGATATAACTATTTCGACTCCTGTCGATACGAGTAAAACGTATATAGATTCGTGGATTTTCCTGGATAACCTTGGCGATATGAACGGTGATGATTGCGATGATTTGGGATATCGTCATGCATATGGCACGAATGACGGGAATTACCATTACAATGATTTTATTGGAATCCTTTTGGGCAGCACTATAAACGATACAATTCAGGATTATACTTATCAAACCAATACATCAGCATGTGAAGTACGTCCCCTCGGCGACATCAACGGCGACGGGTACGACGATGCAGGGATTACCGAGGAAGACCATAACTACCTTACCTACTCGATCATCTACGGCGGCAGCTTTGAGAAGGTGGTGTTCGTGGATAGCATCTATACACGCAACGGTCGTGGTTTTCGTGGATTAGGCGATGTCAACAATGATGGTTACGACGATTTTACTTATTACTTCGAAAGTGATGCCATCGAGAACCCGGATGAAACATTCACATTCGTTCATCACAATCGTTTCTTCTGGGGCGGGACGGTACAGGATACAATTCCGGATGCAGCATTGGACTATCAGATACCAATAAATCGCTGGTACGAGCTGATGCCGGTAGGGGACTGGGATGGTGACGGATATGATGATTTTACATATACGTATTTTGATATCAATGAAGATAACGTAGCTCCGGGCTGCCGTTTATGGCGAGGCGGCGAGACCATCGACTGGGATCGATATACATATGTTGAAAGCTTTAATGGCCTTCTTCCGGAAACAGGAGATATCAATGGAGACGATAAGATAGATATTGTAGATACCAATCCAACAGACTATGGTGGATTTCTCTATTTCTATCTTGGAAACCAGAATGGCACAAAAGACTACAACGAATTCAATGGACATTATGGCTATAGTAGTTGCACAGTCGGTGATTTCGACAATGATAGTTATGATGATATTGCTGTGGGCGCGTGGGGGGAAAGCGATACCTATTTTTACAACTATGGTGATGTCTATGTATATGGCGGCCATGAGGGGCTTACCGAGCAGGACCCGGAACCGGTGGATGATGAGACCGTGCCGCCTTCCGATATCACGTTCAATGCCTACCCGAATCCGTTTAATCCGGAGGTGTCGTTCGAGGTTAAAACAGATACACGTTATCGCGATCTGAAAATCGAGATATACAATATAAAGGGTCAAAAAGTGGAGACGATCACGGTCGATCATGCCGGTGAAACCGTAACCTGGAAACCGCAAAACAAAGCGAGCGGGGTCTATTCCTGCAAGCTGTCGGCGGAGGGTAAAGAGCTTAGCGTGAAGAAGATAACGCTATTGAAATAACCTCTCCCACGCCATTTTCAATATCCGGATGATTACCATTGCAGGCATCGAACAGCGATTCATGAATTTCTGATTGACAAAATGTTGGATGGGAGCGGTCATGTATAGTTGAGAAATAAAAACACCGGAAGGAAGGATTTTTATGCCGAAGATCATGCTGGTTACGGGCGGGGCAGGCTTCATCGGATCGAACTATATCCGCTATCTGCTCAACAACCGTACCGACCTGAAGATCATCAACTTCGACAAGTTGACCGCGGCGGCGAATCTTTCCAATCTGTCCGGTCTCGCCAATCACCCGAACTACTATTTCGTGCGGGGCGACATCACCGATCCGAGGGATGTCGAGGACGTTTTCGACCGGTTCAACCCGGATATCGTGATGCACCTTGCCGCCGAAATGTACACCGACCGCTACATCGCCAAGCCCGATTCCTTCGTGCACACGAACATCGTCGGCACACACAACGTTATCCTGCAAGTCCTCGCGCACGCACCGCAGAAGTGCGTGTTCCTTTCGACGGAAGAGGTTTACGGGATATCGTCGGGGCATCATCGCAACGGCGAGGATTCCGCGTTGTCGCCGATCAACGCCTATTCGGCGAGTAAGGCATCGGCGGAGATGCTGTGGCACGCCGTGAGCGAGGACGACAACGTTCCGGTCAGCATCATCCGCTGCACGAGCGCCTACGGGCCGTTCCAGTTTCCCGACAAGCTGATCGCGGCGGTGATCTGCGGCGTCATGAAGAAGCAGGAAATCCGGCTGGTCGCCAACGCGATGACCACGCGCGATTTCATCCACATCTTCGACGTCTGTTCAGCGCTCGACGCGGTTCTGGAGAAGGGTGTGAACGGCGAGACATACAACGTCGGCGCCGAATCGGAGATCGAGACGGCGGTACTGATCCGCAAGCTTCTCTCCATGCTGGACGAGACCGAGCACCCGGTAAATTACATCCGCAAGAAAACACCCCTGCCGCAGCGCTTCGCCATCGACACGTCGAGGATTACGAGGAGTCTGGGTTGGAAACCGCGGATTTTGTTGGAAGACGGACTTTTACAAACCATCGAATGGTATCGAAATCACACCGAATGGATTCAGGAACTCGAATCCGGGAAGTACATGGAATATTATGACCTTTATTACAATCAAGAAACCTGATCGCATCGTTCTCTACTGCCTGATTGCCACCATCCTGCTTGTCACAGCCTGCTCCGGCGCGAAATCATACTATCGCCGCACGGAGGAAGAGCCGATCGATGAGCCGGAGCAGACCGTCGTCGAAGAGACGGTAGCCGATACGACGGCCGCCGTTATCGATGCGAACGTGCAACTGATCCAGCAGCTCCAGCGCATGGTCGATAGCCTGCAATTCCAGGTGGATTCGCTGAGCATGGAGCTGGAGACGTCCAACAGCCGGGTCGCGGTCTGCACCGATTTCATGATCCCGGACTCGATGGTATTCGCGGGAACGACGTTTCACCTTCACAACGACCGGATTTATACCAAGTTCGAGGAGATATACCAGAACGAGCTGAAGTCGGCGCACAGATTTTTACCAAGGAGCGGGATGTATTTCCCGGTGTTCGATTCGATCTTCGCGGAGCAGGGCGTTCCGCTGGATACGAAGTACCTGGCGATTGCGGAGAGCGGTCTGAACACGATGGCGAAGTCGTGGGTCGGCGCGATGGGGCCCTGGCAGTTCATGAAATCGACGGCGAAAGGCTACAATTTGAAAGTCGATAACTTCATCGACGAGCGCAGGAACGTGATGAAATCGACTGTCGCGGCGGCGCAGTACCTGAAGAACGCCAAAGGCATGCTCAGCAAGCATGGCGCGGACGACTGGCTGCTGGCGATGGCTGCGTACAACGCCGGTCCGGGCGCGATCATTCGCGAGATCAAGAATCAGGGCGGTACCGATTTCTTCAACCTCATCATGCGCGTGGATGAGACCAACCGCTATGTCTGGCGCGCGCTGGCGATCAAGATGATCTTCGAGAACGAGGAAGCGATTTTCGGCAAAAAATTCGAGCGCGAGCCGTCGCTCCTGGATCAGACGCGTAGCGTGAAGCTGAATCTCAAGGGGCATTACAAGATCGACGACTGGGCAAAGGCGCAGGGCACGACGGTCAGCAAGGTGGTGGAGTTCAACCCCTGGATCGAGATTTACCAGACTAGGCGAAGCAAGTACACGCCCATCAACGAAGTGGTGCTGCCGCCCGGTGAATTCGACGTTCTGCTGCCCAAAGAGAGTTCTGCCGACGGATCCGAAGTGGCGCGGATCGAGCAGAAATTTTTAGAGAAGAACAGCGGATACTTCCGTTATCACACGGTTCAGAAGGGCGACAACCTCTACAATATCGCCCGAAAATACAAGACCACCGTCGCTAAGATCAAGGCGATCAACAACCTTCGTAGCGATACGATACACCCTGGTCAGAAACTGAAACTGCGCGGTACTGCCGGCGGCGGATCGGGCGGCGTCTATGTGGTAAAGAAGGGCGATTCGATCAGCTCGATCGCGCAGAAGCTCAAGGTCAGCTCCGGTCATTTGATTAAGACGAACAATCTGAAGGTGAAAAAGAACGGCGGGAACACGGTCGTGATGATTTATCCGGGTCAGAAATTGAGATACTGATGATATCTATCCGCAGCATGATCGAGTCGGACTTGGAACAGGTTATGCATTTGGAGAAGGAACTGTTCTCCAATCCGTGGTCGGAAGACTCGATGCGCGCGGATATCACGAACAACACCGGCTGGGTGATGGTGGATGGCGATACAGTGCTCGGTTACCTGTGTTCGTACAAGGTGCTGGACGAGTGTCAGATCGCCAACATCGCAATCAGCCCGGATCAGCAGCGCAAGGGGCTTGCGAGTCGATTCCTCGACTGGCTGATCGCGCGCGAGCACGCCCTCGGGAGTCGATATTTTTTCCTCGAAGTTCGAGAGAGCAACACGGCGGCTCGAAGGCTGTACGAGAAGCACGGATTCCTTATCGTCGGAGTCCGCAAGAAGTACTACATCCGTCCGGATGAGGACGCGATTGTAATGATGTTGAACACCGAGAAGGGTGATTAGCAGAAAGGATTTTCTATGAAATGCTTTGATTTTCTGGTTATCGGCAGCGGGATTTCCGGGCTTGTCTATGCGCAGGAAGTCTCGAAGATCGGCAGGGTAGCGCTCCTGACCAAGAAGGCTCTCGCCGACGGCGCCACCGACTACGCGCAGGGTGGGATTGCCGCTGTGGTGAGCGAACTCGACACCTTCGACGAGCATGTCGTCGATACCTATAAGGCAGGGTCGGAGCTGGGCAAGCTGCCGATCATCCGCACGATCGTCGAGGAAGGCCCGGCCGCGATCGATTACCTGATGAAGATAGGAACCAGTTTTACCATGATCAACGATCATATCCAGCGATCGGTGGAGAACCTCGACCTGACCCGCGAAGGCGGGCATTCGCAGAAGCGTGTGGTTCACTACGCCGATTCGACCGGCCACGAGATCATGAAGGCTCTCATCAACATGGTGAAGAGCAATCCCAATATCAACATATACGAGAACTATACAGCCATCGACCTGATCACGCAGCATCACGTGCTCAACGAGAAAGGCTTTATCCCGGGCGTCTCCTGTTGGGGCGCGTACGCGCTGAATGAGAATACCGGCGAGATCGAAGCCTTTCGCGCTCGGAAGACGATGCTCGCCACCGGCGGCGGCGCGCAGGTCTATGCGCATACGACCAATCCGGATGTCTGCACCGGCGATGGCTTCGCGATGGCGAGGCTGGCCGGCGCACGACTGGTCAACATGGAGTTTATCCAGTTCCATCCTACCGTGTTCTACTCGCTGATCGGGAAACCGTTCCTGGTCACCGAAGCGCTGCGTGGGGAAGGGGCGGTACTGAAGCTTCCGGACGGAAGTACGTTTATGGAGCATTACCACGAGATGGGAAGCCTGGCGCCGCGCGATGTGGTGTCCAGAGCTATGGATTTCGAGCTCAAGAAGAGCGGTGCGAGCCACCTGTTGCTGGACGCGACGGCGCTGTCGAAGGAGAAGATCGAGAACCACTTCCCGAATATCTATCGCAAGTGCATGGAGCAGCAGATCGACATGACCCGCGAGCCGATACCGGTCACGCCTGCGGCGCACTATTTCTGCGGCGGTGTGCTGACCACGCAGGACGGCTTGACCGACGTGAAGAACCTCTTCGCCTCGGGCGAGGTCGCCTGCATCGGGCTGCATGGCGCGAACCGCCTGGCGTCCAACTCACTGCTGGAAGGTCTGGTCACGTCGCTCCGAGCGAGCCGGCATCCGTCCAATACCGAAGATGTCGATTTCCCTGAAATCCCCGAGTGGCAGGACGTGGGGACCTACAACGAAAACGAGTGGGTCGTCATCTCGCACAATCGGCAGAGCATCAAGAACATCATGCAAGGCTACGTCGGCATCACGCGCTCGAAGCGTCTGCTCAAGTACGCCCGACACCGCATGTACAATATCTACACGGAGATTGATAACTTTTACAATCACAATAGCGTACGGCGCGAAGTGATCGAGACCCGCAACATGGCGATTGTCGCCAGCGCGATTATCCAGTCCGCTCTCACCCGCAAGGAGAGCCGCGGTCTGCACTACAACATCGACTATCCCGAGCGCGACGACGTCAACTACAAGAGGGACACCATTATCTGATGAGACGGCACAACGGTATATTCATCACCTTCGAGGGGATCGAGGGCTGCGGCAAATCGACACAGTCGAAGATGCTGAAGGAATATCTGCAATCGACGGGAAAAAGCGTGCTTCTGACCCGCGAACCGGGCGGACCGCTCATCTCGGAGAAGATACGCCACCTGCTGCTCGATCCCGAGAATAACGAGATGTTGCCCGAGACCGAGCTTTTGCTCTACATGGCGAGCAGGAGCCAGCACACCGGGCAGTGGATCATCCCCGCACTCGAAGCGGGAAAATTCGTGATCTCGGACCGCTACAGCGATTCCTCGATCGCCTACCAGGGCGCTGCGCGTCGGCTTGATTTGCGTGAAATCGACGGAATCACCCGATTCGCGACCTTCTCGCTGGTGCCGGATATCACCTTTCTGATCGACTTACCCGCGGAAAACGGACTCTGCCGGATTAAGCCTTGCACGGCGGATAGGATCGAGAAGGAGGACATCGATTTCCATAAAAGGGTGCGCCAGGGCTTTTTGGATGTCGCAAAACGGGAACCGTCGCGTTTCTGTGTTATAGACGGTCGCGGGACCATCGAAGAAATCCATGGTGAGATTATCCGAAAAATGGATATATTATTGAAAAACAGACTACAGCAGAGGTAATGACTTTGAAAATGAATAAAAGCACGCTCATCGCGACGCTGATCCTGGTCGCGTTTTCTGCCGTCTTTGCGGTGGAAGTGTCGGATCGAAACAAGATTGTCATGATCGAAACCATGAAATACGTCAACCAAATCCACTTCAACCCGCACGAGATCGACAACGAGCTGTCCGAGCGCGTGTTCGACATGTACCTTGACCGTCTCGACTACCGCAAGCGGTTTTTCCTGCAATCGGATGTCGATCGACTGTCGGAGATGCGGGACAGGATCGACGACCAGATCAATTCGAAGGACCTCCTCGACAAATTTACCTTCTACGTCGATGCGAATGAAATCTTCGAACAACGGCTCGATCAGGTGGATTCGTTCTATAAGGATATGCTGGCAAAGCCGTTCGATTATTTTTCTAAAGACTCGCTTGAAACCGATAGCGATAAAGCGCAATGGTGCAACGATATGACGCACCTGAAAAGGCGCTGGGAGAAGCTTCTCGAGTATCAGGTCTTGCAGCGCTATTTCCTTCTGAAGGAGACCTCCGATTCCGTGTCTGTCGATGACGAAGAGGTGCAGAAGGACCTCATGGCGCTGTTCCTCGAAGAGGGGAAGCTCAATGCCGAACTGGAAGAGGAAGCCCGACAGAAGGTTCTGAAATCGACCGAGATGATGCTGAAACGCCTCCGTGATCAGAATACGGACGACCGGTTCGCAATCTACATGAACTCGATCCTGAATTCGTTCGATCCGCACACGTCCTACATGCCGCCCAAGGCGGAGGAGGATTTCCAGATCGACATGACGGGGCAGTTCGAGGGTATCGGCGCAAGGTTATCGCAGGAGGACGGCTATATCAAGGTCACCGAGATCATCCCGGGCAGCGCATCGTGGCGTCAGGGCGATCTCGGTCCGGAAGACCTGATCCTGAAGGTCGCGCAGGGTGATGGCGAAGCGCTCGATGTGGTCGATATGCCCGTTGACGAAGCGGTCACGCATATTCGCGGCAAGAAGGGCACCGAGGTGCGTCTGACGGTCAAGAAGCCGTCGGGCGAGATCGTGGTTATCCCCCTCGTCCGCGATGTGGTGGTGATTGAGGAGACCTACGCCAAGGCGGCGCTTCTGGACGACACCCAGCGGGAAAAACAATACGGATATATCCGTTTGCCGGGTTTCTATCGCGATTTCCAGAACAAGTCGAACCGGAATTCGACGGACGACGTCGCGCAGGCGATCGAGCTCTTGAAGAAAGAAGACATTGACGGCATGATCCTCGATCTTCGCAACAACGGCGGTGGAGCGCTCCAGGACGCGGTCAGCATCGGCGGACTCTTCATCGAGGAGGGTCCTATCGTGCAGGTCAGCGACAAGATTCGCGGAACCCGCATTCATTCCGACTTCGACAGCCGCGTCCAGTACGACGGCCCGCTGGTGGTGCTCGTGAACCAGTTCAGCGCCTCAGCGTCGGAGATTCTCTCGGCCGCGCTTCAGGACTATAACCGCGCCGTCATCATCGGCTCGAACAGCTCGTTCGGCAAGGGAACTGTGCAGAACCTGAACGACCTCGACCGGCACGTGAATTCGCTTTTCGAATACCTGAAGCCGTTCGGCTCTCTGAAGCTGACCATCCAGAAATTCTACCGCATCGACGGCACTACAACGCAATACAAGGGCGTGATCCCCGATATCGTTCTGCCGTGTCCGTACGACTACGTCGATATCGGCGAGAGGGAATACGATTACGCGCTTCAATACGATACGATCCAGCCGGCTCGGTACGAGCTTTGGGACGAAAATAAACTGGGGAATTCTGCCGTATCGCGCAGGAGCAACTCCCGGACCGAGGGAAGCGAGGCGTTCACCTACCTCCAGGAGCGTAATGAAGCGCTTCGGAAAGAGCGGGAAAAGACCATGCTGAGTCTGAACGTGATCGACATGATCCAGGAGCGGCAGAAGAATCAGGAATATCGCAAGAAAATGGAAAGCTATCTGGTCGAGCGCGATGGACTGGCGGTCCAACTGAAGGAGCTCTATCCGACGGACGAAGAGAAGGACGCCGCGCAGCTCGAACAGGAGCAGGACATGATCACCAACCTGAAAAAGGATATTTACGTCTCGGAAGCCACCTTCGTTCTGGATGATCTGAACGACAGCAAGGCTGCCTTGAAATAATTGTGAGAACAACGGATAAAGGATGATGAGAATTACACGACGCAACAAACTGGTACTGATCGCGATCATGATGCTGTGGTTCGTGCTCGGCGTATGGGCATTCACCATTGCGGGTAACAAACCCGACCCTGACGAGCAACGCGACACGGCGTACGAGAAGATCCGACTTTTCAACGAAATCCTCTACAGCCTCAACCAGAACTACGTCAAGGAGCTCTCCGTCGAGGACCTGATCGATGCCGCCATCGACGGGATGATGGAAGAGGTCGATCCGCATACGGTCTATTTCCAGACCGACGAGTACGAGGATTTCCAGACCAACACGCGTGGTGAATTCGAGGGCATCGGTCTGTCCGTCGATAAAAAGGAAGACTATATCACCGTGGTCTCGCCGATCGAAGGGACTCCGGCATACCGGCAGGGCATCCACGCCGGCGACAAGCTGGTGGCTGTGGATGGCGAGAGCATTGTGGGGATTAGCACCGACGAAGCCATCAAGCGCATGCGCGGGCCCAAGGGCACACCGGTCGATCTCACCATCGAGAGGCCGGGCTTCGAAGATCCGATCGAGTTTCACATCATCCGCGACATCATCAAGATCAAGAGCGTCCCCTACGCGTTCATGCTGAACGACGATATCGGTTATATCCGCATCCGTCAGTACAACGCGACTGCCTCGGACGAGCTCCGGGAAGCGCTGGATCAACTGGAGCAGAACGACCTCGAAGGGCTTCTCATCGACCTGCGCTACAATCCAGGCGGACTCCTGGACGAAGCCGTCAACACCGTGAACGAATTCATCGGCAAGGACAAGCGCGTCGTCTATACTCGCGGCAGAGCGCCCGGAACCTCCAAGGAGTTTTTTACGGAGATTCCGAGGCAGCGAGACGGCTACACCGTGGTGGTTCTCATCAACGAGGGTACCGCCAGCGCCGCGGAGATTTTCGCGGGGACGATCCAGGACTACGACCGTGGTCTGGTCGTGGGGGAGACCTCCTTCGGCAAGGGATCGGTGCAGCAGCTCTTTCCGCTATCCGAAGGCGGGATCAAGGTGACCACCTCGAAATACTATATCAACTCGGGTCGCTGCATCCATAAGGACTTGCAGGACAAGGAACTTAAGGGCAAAGAGATCAGCGAGGAAGAAGAGAAGATCGCCGACGAGAAGACGGAAGAAGTCTATTACACGCAGCGCGGCCGTGTCGTGCATGGCGGCGGTGGAATCACGCCCGACGTGGTGATCGAGCAGGATTCTCTCTCCAGTCTGGAGCGGTGCATCAAGCAGGAAAACCTCTTCTTCCGGTTCGCGGTCGATTACCTGATCGAGAACGGCGATGAGGTTACACCCGATTTCACCGTTAGCGATCCGATGTACAAACGATTCGTGAAGATGATCGAAGATGAGAATATCGAGTGCCCGCAGGATCAACTCGAGCGGTCGGGCAGATGGATTCGCAACAGCCTGGCCAGCGAGATCATCGCGCAGAAGCTCGGTGAGGTGGAAGGATATCGCGCGTCCTTGAAGGAAGATATCCAGTTGCAGAAGGCGCTGGAGTTATTCGACAAATATCCCAGTCTGGAGGCGATGTTCTCGATCAAGCAATAAAGCGATTTGCACAATCTCCAACATATGGTTTGATGGCGTATCAAAGTGGAAAATGTATAATTAATGATTTATCATTCAAAGTTGCGATATGTGTCCAATCTACTGCATTTCAAACGAATAAATGAATCGATTCAAGATAATCGAACGCCTCATCTCAATAATTGATTGACATCTTGGAGTCATCTGCTAATATTAAAATTCTGGTTTGACGACTGGAAAAACCAGCCAAGGGAAGGTATATGGCAAGACTGTTTGGAAACGAATATCACGAGCATTCCAACACCTGGTATTTCCGGAGCTCCGTTAAGACGCTGAACAGGGAAGAACTCGAATACAATCTGTATAAAGACGAGAACGGAAACATTGTTTTCAATTTCGAGGCGGTGGGTGAAAAGAACCTGCGGTTTCCGGGGAAGATAACGATCCTGTACAGCGCCGATTCGAAGAAAATCCTTTCCTTTACCTGTTCGGAATGCGATCAGGACGATACATGTCCGCACTACCTGACCGTGCTGGACTACGCCTACCGGTTCCTTTCCACCGATATCCTTCTGGAGCGCGTCATTCAGACCTACCAGACCCGGCTGTTGCAGTACAACGAATACTGGCAGCGGATCCTGCTCAACACGCAGATATCGGTCTCCGGCATCTACGACACCAACGACAAGATTCGATTCTATTTCCGGTACTATCGACCGATCGATATCCGGCTCATTTCCATGATTGTCGCGGAACGGGATTTGAAGGACACGCCACAAGAGGATATCGACCTGGCGCAAAATCAGATGGACGCCTTTACCAACGAAGAGCTGTACCTCTTGAACATGTTGCAGCAAAACAAGTGCTCCTTCAGCCGTGCCGGCGGTTTCTTCACGATCTACAAGCGTGATTTCTATCGCTTTATTCCCATCATGCGTATTCTTCAGAACAAGATATTCGTCAAAGAAACCGGCGATCGTATCCTGTTCGAAGAGGAGCCGTACCAACTGAGCTTCCTGATCTCGCCGATCGACGATCAGCAATTCCTCTTCAGCGTTGCGCCGGGCGAGAAGATTTCGGCGTATTTCGTCAATCGCCTCGCGTATATCTTTTTGAAGAACACCCTGCACCACATTCAGTTACCCTTCAAGAAGGAGGTGACCGAGAAGGTGCTGGGAGACGGATACATACTTCGCAGGGAAGACCTGGTCTATTTCGCATCTGTGGTAACGCATCAGTTGAGCCTGATCCGATGTTACCTGGATTTCGATGAATCGATCGACCTTCCCGATCTCTTCGACAGCGCACCCGTGCCCACTTTCAAGCTCAGCAAACAGGAAGAGAACCGGATTCTGATGGAAGGAATCCTCAACTACGCCGACAACGTGCCGGTGCCCATGTCCGTAATATTCTATCCGGCAGAGTTGGTTCGCTATGATCAGAATCAACGCGAGACCTGGTTTTACATCCCGCCTCAGATACGGTATCAGATCGAACATTTCCTGGCAAAGCTTCCACAGGCGAGTTCGGAACAGCGTGACTATGAACTGAAGATGCACTTCGAGGGCGAGGACGAGATCGACATGCTCAAGAAGACAATCTTCGAAGAGACTGACCCAAGCTGGAACATCCAGCTATCCGACGAGCTCAAGAAGGAATTTATCTACAAGGTCACGCTTCAGCCAACGATCCGGGCGAAGACCACCGATCAGATCGACTGGTTCGAGTACGAGGTGACCTATCAATACAAGGAGCTTGTGTTTACGCACGAGGACTTGAAGAAGTTCTTCAGACGGAAAGAAAAATTCCTCAAGCTCGAGGACGGAAGGCTGCTCTATTTCACCAATCAGGAGACGTTCCGCGACGTCGAGCGTTTGATGAAACGAAGCCAGAACACGGGCGGCGACTACTACAAGCTGTCAGTCTATAACATCCCGTATATCTATCAATTGACCTCGATTCGAGAGGGAATCCATATCCAGGGCGACGAGTATCTGCAAAACATGTTCGAGGCGATCCTGGCACGAAAAATGGATGAAGACACCACGGTTCCGCATGTCCTCATGCCGGTGATGAGGAGTTACCAGAAGGCAGGATTCCAGTGGCTCAAGATGCTCCAGAACTTCCATCTGGGCGGAATCCTGGCGGACGATATGGGACTGGGTAAGACGATCCAGGCGATTTCGGTCCTCTCGGAACTTCACGCCAATACTATGTCTCTGGTGATTTGCCCCAAAACTTTGCTTTACAACTGGGCTGCGGAGATCGAGAAATTCAATCCCAGCCTGAACTATATCATTTACGAAGGCAACAAGGAAGAACGTGCCGCTCTGCTCGAGACAAGCAATGTGCAGATATTTATAGCTTCCTATTCGATCATCATGAACGACCTGGAGGAGTTGCAGAGCATCTTCTTCAACTACGTCATCCTCGACGAGGCACAGCACATCAAGAACGCCGGCGCGCTACGCTCCAAGGCGATCAAGAAGCTCAACGCGCGCTATAGGCTTGCACTCACCGGAACGCCGATGGAGAATAATCCCACCGAGCTGTGGTCGATCTTCGACTTCCTGCTCCCGGGATACCTGCCTTCGCCGCGCAAATTCAAGTCGGAATACGTGTCGCCGCTCCTCGAGAAACACGAGAAGCAGGAGCACCTGGCAGCGTTGATCTCACCCTTCATCCTGAGAAGGAAGAAGAAGGACGTGCTCATCGAGCTGCCCGACAAGCAGGAGCAGATTTCCTACTGCCGCATGTCGCCGCTGCAAGAGAAGCTTTACGTCGAGGTAATCGAGTCCGTGAAGAAGAACTTCATCAACCGGTACAACCAGATAGATACGGGCAATTACATCCATGTACTGGCAGCGCTTACGAAGCTCCGGCAGATATGCAATCATCCGGCGTTGGTGCAGAAAGACCTCAAAACCCTCTCCGATCTATCCGGCAAGATGGAGCAGTTGATGATCATCCTCGAGGATGCGATCGAGAGCGGACGCAAGGTGCTGGTGTTCAGTCAGTTCGTGGAGACCCTGAAATTGATCCGGCAGTATCTTGCGAAAAAACGGATTGTCTTCGAATACATGGACGGCGATACCAAGCTGCGTCACAAGCGAGTCGATAACTTCAACAACAATGCCAACGTCCGCGCCTTTCTCATCAGCCTCAAGACTGGTGGATTCGGCTTGAATCTTACCGCTGCCGACACGGTGGTGCTGGTCGATCCATGGTGGAATCCCATGGGCGAGAATCAGGCGATCGACCGCGCGCATCGCATCGGCCAGACCAAGAAGGTGAATGTTTACAAGCTCATTACGCTCGGGTCCGTGGAGGAGAAGATTCTCAACCTTCAGCGCGACAAGATCGAGATGTTCGAGAACATCATCGAGGGCGGCCAGAATATTTTACGGAAACTCGATGTGGATGAACTCAGAAACCTGTTCGAATACACGGCAGGGGAGGGGCATATATGAAAAGCTATCGCAAGGAATTGTGGTTCGAGACGCCTACCCGTCGCAAGATGGTTCATATTACACCGCAGATCGAGGAATGCCTCAGAGAGAGCGGTGTCAGGGAAGGACTGTGTTTGGTCAATGCCATGCACATCACTTCTAGTGTCTTCATCAACGACAACGAGCCCGGTCTGCACGCGGATTATGAGAAGTGGCTGGAGAAACTCGCGCCCGAGAAGCCGCACAACCAGTACGCCCACAACGGTTTTGAGGACAACGCCGACGCGCATTTGAAGCGTATGGTCATGGGCAGGGAAGTCGTGGTGGCGGTAACCGGGGGAAAGCTTGATTTCGGTCCGTGGGAAGCGATCTTTTACGGTGAATTCGATGGGAAACGTCGTAAACGCGTGCTGGTGAAGATCATCGGCGAGTGAGTTGACGAAAACCTGAAAAAAAGCTTGTCAATCCGGCATCGATTTTCAAATTGGTCTTTCAGCGTCGGGATGTAGCGCAGTTCGGCTAGCGTACTCGAATGGGGTTCGAGCGGTCGCAGGTTCAAATCCTGTCATCCCGACCATTTTTGTTGCCTAAATCCTTTGTTTTCAGTAAATTGCGCAATTCCAGAAAATCCCGAAAATCGTGTAAAGTGACACCTTCTGTAAAGTGACACCTTCATTTTCCACTTTGTGACAGCATGTTTTCCTTACTGTAAAGTGACACCTTCATTTTCCACTTTGTGACAGCATGTTTTCCTTAATTCCAGTTCTTGAAGTGACAGGAAATGCCTTTATCTCTCGCCCAAACAAACACATCATCGCAGTCGTTCTTCCAAGTTGCAAGTGACGGCAGTCTTTCCTTCCAGTGACGGCAGTTTTTCCTTAAGGAAAACATGCTGTCACTTTTCGTGTTCAAGAGCTTCAGAAACTCCTGCTCATTTTTCAATGACTTACGAAAACTTCCAGTGATTGCAGTCTTTCCATTCCGCCCGATGGAAATTGTGACGTCACTTTTTCCACATCGCAAAAACGCTCAGTTATCTCACGCAATATCAATGATATGCTGAAACTTCCAGTGACGGCAATTTTTCCATCGTTTCGAGCCGTTTTCCAGTTGTTGCAATGGCTTAGAGACCCGAATGTCATTCATGCGGAGACCAGCTATCTTTGTTTCAGTCTGTAAGTTACAGCCAAACTGCAAGTGACGGCAGTTTTTCCTTAAGGAAAACATGCTGGCACAAATGAAGCTATTGTCCTCTAACAACAGAGACCGCAATCATAAGGCTCCAAATCAGCACGAAATCAATGCCACGAATTTGCCAGAGCTTGCCAAGAATGTGAGAACATGACCGAAATGCAGGCTGAGAAGGGATGTGAGACCGTTCTCTGTCCGATTCGTTCTCAGGATAATGGCGAGAATTTGCCATTATCTTGATACTTCTCCGTTAACCTCTCGTCGTTACATAGAGATAACCGCGAAACACGCTGATATCCGGTATCACGCTCGTGGCAAGCCAGCAGGCATCGTGATACAATTTGCCACGAAAAGTGATACTTTTTGCCAAATCGCGTGTCACTTCACACTTCACATTCATATGAAAAAATGGGGGTATGCGTGTGGAAAAATTCTTCTTGACACACAAAGTGACCCGGTGTACCGTTGTACCATAACAGTGTATAGGTGCGAGATGAAGATTCGCTTTATTCGTTGACAGCGGAATCGATAATGATTTGATAAATCAAAGGAGGAATTATGAAAAGATTGTGGCTTGCTTCAGCCTTTTTGCTGATTGGTATGCTGGCACTCGGTGCGACAGATGTCGATTGGGAGCAGATCAGCGCGAAATATTTTTCGGTGGCGAACACCGACGGTATGCAGGTGACCCGTGTCAATCCTGCCGGACTCGCCTACGGAAGAGCAGGCGGTTTCGGGTACCAGGCGATGTACGACAAGGAGGGATTTCTTCGCGACTACACGCTTTATTTCAACTCCGACAACCTCGGCTACAGCTATCGTCGTAGCGAAGGCACAGACTATCACAGGCTTTCATCCGCCGCTGAGGTTTTTAACAACTTCTATCTGGGTTCCCACTGGGACTGGGTCGAGGACCACTTCGCAGATGGATCGGCAGGATTTTCGATGCTCTATCGCCCCATCGACTGGGTATCCGTCGGCGGTACGGCGCAGATATTGAATAACTCGGAAGAGCATGTCTATCGCGCCGGTCTGGGATTGAGACCGCTGATCGACCGCGTTACCCTCACCGCCGATATAGTATACACCGACGACGAGTGGAGCGATCCGATCTACGGCATCCAGGTCGAGCCGGTCAACGGTCTCTACATGGGTGCGTCGTACGAATCGGACAGCGAGACCGTCGGGCTGAGCATCGCGCTCTCGGCCGACAATTCGCAGGTCGGAACAATCGGCTACACGAACGACGACAACAAGTTCGTGAACGGCGAGATGTTCGTACACCTTTCGGACAGGCAGTACCGCAAGCCGTGCATCATGTTTTTCAAGAAGAAATACTACGACTGGAATATGCGTGGCGAGGTGGTCGAGCGTGAAGCGGTTTCCAACTTCGGCATGATTCGGATTATCGACGACGAGCAGATTCGGCTGGTCAAGATGATCGACAAGATACGCACGCTCCGCGACGACGAGCATGTTGACGGGCTCCTGATCCGCAGCAGCAACCTGTCCGCCAACTTTGCCAACTACTACGAATTGCGCGAAGAACTATTGCGGTTCAAGGATGCGGGTAAGGAGATCGTCTTCTACTTCGACTCGATATCCAATTCGCACTACGCGTTCGCCGCGTCGGTCGCGGATCGCATTTACATGAATCCGGTGGGCGAGGTCGATCTGCGCGGACTCTCGATGTCGATGCCCTACCTGAAAGACCTGCTGGCAGCGCTTGGGATCGAGGTGATCAACTTCCAGAGTCACGAGTACAAGACCGCGGGTAACATGTTCTCCGAAAACGGCATGACCGAAGCCGAGCGGGAAGCGCTCACAACCGTTCTGGACGGCATCTACGACGAGTTTGTCGCTATGATCGAATCGGGTCGCGGAGGCAAGCTGAGCGCGGACGCCCGGAAACTGATCGACCAGGGTCCTTATCGCGCAGACCAGGCATTCGATCTGGGGTTGATCGACGGTATCATCTATAACGACGAAATCCTCGAGACGCTGGCCGACAACGCCATGTTCTATCCTCGCTATACCAGCAAGCCCATGCCTGTCGAGTGGGCGATGGACTCCGAGAAAAATGTCGCGCTAATCTATGCCGTGGGTGATATCCACACCGGCTCAGGTAAACCCGGCAAGAGTATCGGTTCCGACACGATGTGCAAGGCGATCCGCGAAGCACGAAAGAATCCGATGATCAAGGGTCTGATCGTGCGCGTCAACAGCGGCGGCGGATCGGCGCTGGCATCGGATATGATTGCGCGTGAGATCAAGCTGTTCAAAGAGACCGGACGCCCGGTGATCTTCAGCTTTGGCGCGGTCGCCGGATCGGGCGGATACTACATCGCTGTCTATGGCGACGAGATCATCGCCGATCCCATGACCATCACCGGTTCGATCGGTGTTATGGGCGTCATACCCAACATCGAGGAGTTACTGAAGAAGATCAAGGTCAACATAGACACCATCCGCAGGGGAGAGCATGCCGACATCGGAAGCCTGACCCGCAAGATGACCGACGAGGAGAAAGATAAACTCAACGACACCATCGGCTACTACTACGATGTGTTCGTCAAGCATGTCGCCGATGGTCGCGGCATGACGGTTGAAGAGGTTCACGCGATCGCGCAGGGTCGCATCTGGACCGGTCGTCAGGCACTCGAAAATGGTCTTGTCGATGATCTGGGTGGGCTGCACACCGCATTCGAGCACATGATGGAGCGGCTCGGTGTCAAGAAGCTCAATCTGATCGAATACCCAGCGGACAAGGGCGGGCTCACCGTGAAAACGGATACGGACTTGCTCAGCAGTGTCGGAATAAAAACGCAACTGCCGCTGCCGGACGAGATGACCCAGTTGATCGAAAAGACCGAAAGATACATGAAGATGTCGGATAACGGTGTCCTCTACCTGATGCCGTTCGATGTGGAATCGATCGAGTAATCAGAAGCATAGTATCATCAAAGGCAGGTTTGACGACCTGCCTTTTTGTTTGAAGCAGGATAGGCAGGATCGGGGAAATGAACAGGATGGGGAGGAAGTTGCTCTCTGATGGTCCGCCAAGCTCCAGCTTGGCATCCCCGGAACGCGGACGTCCTCGTCCGCATCCCTTCATCTGTCTGAACCAGGATTTACAGGATTTGCATGATTATCAGGATGGGGAGAGCTGGTTCGCAGGCACCCTTGCCTGCATCTCTATAAACCGATTTCTGAATGTCTGAGCTTACATGTAGCATTCGCTCGTAAATGCCAGATAGCGAAGCGAGGTCTTCCGAATGTTGGTTTTCCTTGTCGGAAACAGGATAGGCAGGATCAGGGAAATGAACAGGATGGGGAGGAAGTTACTCTCTGATGGTCCGCCAAGCTCCAGCTTGGCATCCCCGGAACGCGGACGTCCTCGTCCGCATCCCTTCATCTGTCTGAACCAGGATTTACAGGATTTGCATGATTATCAGGATGGGGAGGACGTGGTACGCAGGCACCCTTGCCTGCATCTCTATAAACCGGTTTCTGAATGTCTGAGCTTGCGTGTAGCATTTGCTCGCAAATGCCAGATAGCGAAGCGAGGTCTTCCGAATGTTGGTTTTCCTTGTCGGAAACAGGATTGGCAAGATCAGGGAAATGAACAGGATGGGGAGGTGATGGTCGGGGACGTCCGTGTTCGTGAAAAAACACTCCACGCAAGTAGAACGGGCTATTTTATCTATCCACCAAAATTGCATCAGCAAGCTGGCGATCCGCTTTCGCTATTTCGCTACGCGAAAGCCAGTTATCCACTAACATAATCCCGATTTATCGGGATTACAACGTTCATGGGTATCGTTTTCGCTTCGCGAAAGCCGAACCTATTTTAGCAGCAGCATCTTACGGACGATCTTTTCAGATTCTGTCTGAAGAATATACAGATAAACACCTGTCGCGACAGGATGTCCGGATCGATCGAAGCCATCCCACGAAACGCTGTGCATGCCGACATCGCGATAGCCGTCGTCGAGCCTGCGGATGAGCTGACCCTTGTTGTTGAAGATGGAGAGGTTGATATTCGAGCTTTGCACCAGGTAGTAGCGAATCTCGGTATCCGGGTTGAACGGATTGGGTGTGTTCGCCATCAGCTGGGTACGCTGAAACGCTTCGATCTTCTCGTCCATATCGTCAATATCGAGCAAGTATTCGGTGGTATATTGGATCAGGTCGTCGCTGAAACGGATCGTTCCGTCGAAGCTGTCGCCGTCCATCAGATCCGATACATCTTCAGAACGGTAGGTCACCGGCTCGGAGTAGTCCAGACTCATTGGGTGGAACAGGCGGATTTCGCGGTTGACTTCTACTTCTGCCATGATCGGAAAATTCGCTTCGTTGTCCGTGTATTGCAGTTCGATATAGGTTTGGTCTTCCTCCTGAATCAGGTGGATATCGGTGAGCTGGGGCGGCGTGCTGGTGAAGGGATCGACGCTGAATACCCTCGGGTACATGTAGGCTCCGGTACCGGAATCGGCATTCTGAATCCCCTCTGTAAGGGAAACGATCGCGGTTGTGGAACCGCAGAGGAGCTTGGGATTGACCAGGTCGAACCAGCTCGAGAAATCGCTGTCGTCGATCAGATCTTCCCAGTCGCAAGACAGGATGAGCATATTGTTCGCGGTCACGATCTCGGACTCGATCGAGCCGATCAACTGCATGTCGTCCAGTCCGCTGTCGCCGAGTATTTTATAGAGCCCCGGCTCGAACATGCCGGGCTGGTTGACCGAATAGACCATCGCGAAGATGGGATAGGTTTCAGGATCGACCGGATTCAAGATACCGATGGAATACGAGTAGAATTCCCAGCCGGATTGCACGGGAAATCCACCGCCGGCGTTCTGGATTGCCAGGATCAGGTGGTTGTTCGAGAACGTGGCGTAATCCGCGACGATCTCAAGATTGTCTCCGCCCATGATCGAATCGTCGGTATTATCTTCGGAAAGCTTCGTGAGCAGCGAAACGGGAGGGATTTGGTCAAGGGGGTGATAAATCGGCAGAACGCTGTTGAAATCGCCGCCAACAATCTTGAAACCGTAGTACGCATCATTATCCACTGGCGCAAGTGCTTCCCCTTCCCATGTCTGGGGTGTATCGTTCTGCTGGGTCATCATGGTTTCGATTACGCCGATATCGCCGTTGAACAGCAAATAGCTCTGCTGATCGGCTTCACAGCGTATCCGGATGTTCCCGTTTTCAAGCTTGCCGCTGAACCTCGGATTGTTCCACTGGTCGTATCCCTGTGCGTTCAGCAGTACGGTGATGATCGCGAGAATGATGAATACTGTGCGTTTCAAGATTTCTCTCCTTGCTTTTTTTCATTTTCTTATCGAGAGTGAAATCCTGTCAATGGAAAATCGCATAAATCTTTTCTTCATCGAAACTTCGCGGAAACTTCAAGCAATCGGTGCGCATCCAGTTTCAGATGTTGAGCGTCATTCTATAACGAATCTGTCACGACATACCACGCGGCGGTGGTGAGTATGTCGAATCGCAGCGGAATGGGAAGAGGAAGCGGGATGGAGGGAAGATTGAACTTGCTGCGGTATATGGGGTTGATAAGCCAGAGCCGTCGATCGAGAACGGTGAGCTCGCAGTTGCGGCAGAGCTTTTCGAAATCGCGGGTGGATAGCCCGATCGGCGGTAGTTCGAGCAGACCTTCGAGTCGTTCGCCCTTTTCGCCGGCGATCCGCAGCCACTTTTCGTATATTGCGGGAGGTAGCAGGTGCATCCAGGGGCATTTACCGGGGATGGTGTCCGCCATCTGCTGGTGTCCACCAAAAGGCATCGACCATGGCGGGAACCCGACGAACAGCACACCACCGTCCGCGAGGAGGCTTTTGCATAGCGTCATCAGCACGCGCTTGGCACTTACGTGCTCGATCACGTCTTTGAGGATGACGATGTCGAACTTTTCCTTGCACGAGGCGGTCCACTGGAAGATATCCGCCACATCGAGTTGCATCCTGCCGTCTTCGACCTTGTCCGCGAAGAATTTTTGAGCCCATTCGATCTTGGATTGGCTGAGGTCGATTCCGACGCCGGTAGCGCCTTCGTCCAGAAATCGATCGAGCACGCCGGCTTCGCCGCACCCGAGTTCGAGCACGCGTCTTCCTTTCATGGGCATGAACGGCAGCAGGACAGGCAGGATGGCGTCGCCGCAGACCTGACGCTGTTGCAACATCTTACGATGACGATTATTATGAAATGGTAACGGCATGATAACCTCCGATGCGAAGGAGACCTATCGAGCGTGCGGTTGTCAAGCGGAAAGTACGCACATCGGAAGGCAAACAAAATGATTGACAATGTTTAGAAATCATTGATATTTTTGATAGACACAAGAAAAAACACCCTGTTACCCGTCAGGGCTGACAGAGTGTTCTTTGAATGGAGCGAGAATATGGAAAAGATTTACGTTCTGGACACTAATGTGCTGATACACGATCCGCAAGCGCTGTTTTCGTTCGAAGAGAACCGCGTCGTGATTCCAATCACCGTGATCGAAGAGATCGATAACTTCAAAAAGGGGCTCGACGAGAAAGGTCGCAACGCGCGCCAGATCGGACGATACCTTGACCAGTTGCGCCAGAAAGGCAGCCTTCAGGACGGTATTCGCACCGATAAAGGCGGATTGATCCAGGTCGCCCTCAGCCGCAAGATTTCCGATACGGCAAGCGACATTCTGATCACCGATACCAACGACAACCTGATCATCGGTACCGCGCTGTACTTCCAGAAAAAATATAGCGACTCGGTCGTGATTCTCGTCTCGAAAGACGCCAACGTCCGTATCAAGGCGAACGCGGTGCAACTCAAGTCCGAGAATTTCGAGTCGGATCATATCAAGTTCGAGGAACTCTACACGGGCTTGACCGAACTGGGTCTGACCGAGAAGCAATACAAAGATTTCCTGGAGAGGGAATATCTGACCCGCAGGAATTTCCAATACTATCCACAGCAATTCGTGCGGGTGGTGAACAAGAAAAAACCGACCGAATACACCATGACGCGCTACTCGGCATCCACCAAGACCCTCTACCCGCTTGCGTACTACAAAGGGCAGAAGGTGTTCGGCATTACGGCGCGGAACGTCGAGCAAGCGCTGGCGTTCGATCTCCTCTTGGACGACGAAGTCAAGATGGTGAGCCTGGCCGGGATGGCCGGAACGGGGAAGACGCTCATCGCCATCGCCGCGGGATTGAACCAGGTGATGGAAGAAGATAAATACACGCGTCTGGTGATCTCGCGTCCGATATCGCCGCTGGGCAAGGACCTCGGCTTCCTCCCCGGCAGCAAGGCGGAGAAGTTCAATCCCTGGATGCAACCCATCTACGACAATATGGAAATCCTGCTGCTGGGCCACGAAGACCACGCGGACAACGGAAAGATATTTGGGAAGAAGCGTCCCTCGCTGGACGAATACCTCGACTACGGTTTCATCGAACTCGAACCGCTGACTTACATCCGCGGGAGAAGTCTGCCCAAGCAGTTCATCATCATCGACGAGGCGCAGAACCTCTCACCGCACGAGATGAAGACAATCATAACCCGTGCCGGCGAAGGCACCAAGATCGTGCTGACCGGCGATCCATACCAGATCGATATCCCATACCTGGATTCCGAGAGCAACGGACTGAGCGTCGTTGTCGAGAAGCTCAAGAACGAGGATATCGTTGGGCACGTAACGCTCGAGAAAGGCGAACGATCCAGACTGGCGGATATCGCGGCGAAATACTTTTAATGGAACAAGTTACTCAAGATCACGAACTGATCGATGTCGATAAGCTGTCGATCGGGATGTGCCTGTCGCGTCCCGTTCACAACGAGTTCGGGCTGAAACTGCTCGATGCGGGTGTGTATATCAATTCGGAACTCCAGATCGAGAAGTTGCGCCAGGGTGGTGTGCGGAAAGTATTCGTATCGCGAGATCAAAGCCAGGTCGAGACGGGCACCGCCATCGAGAAGAAGCAAGCCGACACCGAGTTCCGCAGGGAGATCGAAGACCCCGACAAGATCATTGACAGTCTGAAGCAGGAACTCGTCGTCGCCCGCAAGATCTACGATTCGGCAAAAAGCGCAATCGACGATGTGCTGCACAACGTTCGCATGGGCAAGAACATCGACAGCGAAACGGTCCGAAGCACAGCCAGCAACCTGATCGAAAGCGTCGTGCACAACCACCAGGCGCTCATCAGCATGGTCAACCTGAAGCGGACCGACGAATATACATTCAACCACAGCGTCAACGTCACCGCCATATCGCTATCCATCGCCACACACCTGTCCATGTCGCCGGAGCAACTCGACATGGTCGGAATCGGTGCGCTCATGCACGATGTCGGCAAGGCGAAGATCGATATCAACATCATCAACAAGCCCGGGAAGCTCACCGAGGAAGAATTCGAGATCATGCAACGCCACCCGGTTTACGGCTTCGAGATTTGTAAGCGGGAAAATTTTCGGGAGGAACAGATTCTCGATATCGTGCGGCACCACCACGAGGCGTACAACGGAAGCGGTTACCCCGATCGCCTGTCCAGACGAAGCATCAGCAAATATGCGGCGCTGGTCTCGATCGCGGACTGCTACGACGCGCTGACCACCGAACGGAGTTACAAGAAATCGCTCAAGCCGGCGGAGTCGATCCATTTCCTGCACAAGATGTCCAACAACAAGTTCGACCGGCGTCTGGTCTTCCACTTCATCAAGGTGATGGGCATCTATCCGGTCGGCAGTGTCCTGAAGCTGAACTCCGGTCGCATCGGCATCGTGGTCGGGTTTTCGCGCAAAAACCTGCTGCATCCGATCCTGAAAATCCTGGTTAACGACGACGGTTCGTTCAATCGCGGCCACGAAACGCTGCTGCTGCACGAATCGGAAGATTTTATCACAGACCTCAATCCGAACTTCCGCTTCAAGGGAAATCTCGAGGATATCCTCTGATGCGAATCACGGATCGAAGCTGGACGGAGATCGATCTGTCCGCGTACCGCCGCAACCTGCGGCAGCTCAAGAACTGCCTGAAGCCCGAGACGCGCGTCATGCAAATCGTCAAGGCGGACGCCTACGGTCACGGCGCGTATGAGATCGGCATGGCCGCGATCGACGAGGGCGTAGATTTTCTGGGTATCGCCAACGCGGAAGAGGGTGCGCTGCTGCGCTATCAGGGGATCGACATCCCCATCCTGATCCTATCGCCGTCGTTCGAGAACGAGATCGACCTCATCCTCGAATACAACCTGATCCCGACCGTTTCCGATAGCGAATTCGCCCATGCCCTGGATCGAGCCTGCGACAATCGCCCGATCCCGATCCACATCAACATCGACACCGGCATGGGCAGGAGCGGGGTCCATCACACCGAAGCCGCAGAAATCATCCGCGAGATCGGCGCACTATCCGGACTGCGGATCGAGGGCATCTTCTCGCACCTCGCCAGCAGCGAGGAGGATCAGGATTATTCGCTTCATCAGTATGGCGTGTTCTTGAATGTCCTTAGGCAGCTCGAAGGCTTCGTACAGCCACGATGGATTCACCTGTGCAACAGCGCCGGCGCGGTGGCTTTCCGGGATATCTCGACCGACGATATCCACAAAATTTTCCCGGACGCAAAGACGCTGGTCCGGCTGGGCTTACTTTCGTATGGCGTGTATCCGCATCCGTCGTTCGTCGAGCACATCGACCTGAAACCGGTCATGACCTTCAAGACCCGCGTCGGACAGATCAAGAAAGCTTTTTCCGGCGAATCGATCGGCTACAACCGAACGTACAGGGTTCAAAGGGATATGCGCTACGCGATTCTGCCCGTGGGGTACGCGGACGGCTACGATTTCCTCTTCTCCGGCTGCGGAGAGGTTATAATTTGTGAAAAATCCTGCCCGGTTCTGGGCAGGGTGAGCATGGACATGATCGCGGTATCACTCGAAAACATCGAAGATGCGCAGGTCGGAGACGAAGTGATCGTCCTCGGCGGCGAGATGCGCGTGGAGAATCTTGTAAGGCTTTACGGCGGTAGCAGCTACGAATTGCTGTGCCAGGTCGGCAGACGCGCCAGAAGATACTTCATCGACCGGGAGCAAATCGTCTCGTCGGCACCACTGGCAAGACGCGATTTCTTCTCGCCCGATTTCTCGGACAATCGCCTCAACCGCATCATCGAGGCATCCATCCGGCAGCGACTGGATAGCAAGGAGATCGCCGGCATCATCTATCGGGACGTGCTGAGCCGGTTCTTCCGCGACAAGGATCACGACATCCGGTACCGAACGGATTTTATCCATACCATCGAATTCATCGAACCCGAATTTCCGGGCGAATACATGATCACCCAAACGTCTTTGACATTCCGCAAACAGCTCCAGAACGACTACTTCATCGTCGCCTGTGCTAACAACCCCGAATACCTACAGCGCTATTTCGAGCGCAACGATGTGGAATATCGCTGGCTGCTGGACGATACACTCGCGCTGGACGAAGAGCTCTTCGACGTCCTCTCGCCGCGCATCGACGACATCGAACTCCATGCCGAAAAGCGTATCATCGACGGCTGTATCGAGATTCGCTGCCACCACCCCGAGCTGAAGAATCTGGTCGGCAAGGAGGTCGAATTTTCGATCCCGACCCGCACATGGTATCCGGCGGCCGCGAACCAGTTGTCGGTTTTCATCAACGAACCCACGCGCGGCGTCCAGGTGAGATTCAGCTATCCGCCATCGATCCGCAAGGTCGATCCGGTCGCCATATTCGCGGGAAAGACGCGTTTTCCCGAAATCCGGCGCGAAGACCACGCGATTTCGGTGTCCGTCGAGCCGGATCAATGGGTGCTGCCCAACAGCGGCATCGTCTTCAGCTACAATCGATAGCCCCGGGAGGATTTATGCCCAATGAGCAATTAATATCCACAATCATTATCATTCTCACGTCGGTTATCTCCCTGGGGGTGGTGATCGCGCTGATTATCGTGAATCGCGGACGCAACAAGTTTACCGAGATAACATTGGACGAATCGCGCAGGCTGCCGCATCACAGGTGTCCGAAGTGCGGATTCAACATGACGCCGGGATTCATCTTCACCCAGCGCGGACTGTTCTGGCGAAAGCCGGAGACCAAGCCCATGACCATGCTGATGACGCGCGGAAAGCTGATGAACAATACCTACAACATGGGATTCACAGCCGCCGAAAACCGCGCCTGGAAATGCGATCGCTGTGAGCTTGTTCTGATAGATGTGAGCGAGATGGTGAGGATAAGGAGGTAGAGACCCTCCGTGCCTCAATACGAAATCAACATTCGGAAGAACCTTCGGTACATTCAGAAGTTGATTTCTTATCGATCAAACCGCCAGCTTAGTCTGTCTTCGATCTTGAACGTGAATTTCTTCAGGAAACTCACGACGGTTTGCTGAATGTAGTCCTCCGGTACCGCGACCGTGTGCAGGGAATCGATCCAGCCGTCATTCGTCAGGGATTCATCAAGCTCGATCGGTATGAAATAGACAATGTTGTCGTCTCTCGAAAGCTGCTCAATCGACTCGAATTGCTCGAATCTTACCGCGTTTCTGGATGACATTTGCAATTCACCTTGAAAGCTTTTCCAGTAGGCATTGGTCGAATCGGCGAGGATCACATAGCTGTTGCCGGGCGCGAACACGTCCATGACCCGCGCATCGTCCTGTTTGAAATCGACCGGGTATTTTCCCGAGAAATCGATGCCCTGGGCATAGGAGCATGACGAGCAGGCGTTGTTGTTCTCGCCGCTCTCCGATTCGGACGGACATTGCTGGAAAATCGTATTCAAGTAAACCATCATATCGCCGATGTTATACCCCGACTCCACAGCGAAATAGTCAATTTCCGAAAACGCGCTGGAATCTGCTTCGACCAGTGCTTCATCCACGAAAAACAGGTTGGATGCTTTTTTCTCGATCGACGTATCCTCACGATAGAGGATCAGCGCTACATCGTCCCCTTTTCGCGCTTCGAGCGAGTCGCGCAGTTCTTCGAAATAGGGGAGATGCGCTTCGGATGAGATAACCGAAAGCTGTTTCCCGGGTGCGAACCGGCTTGTCTCGATGGTGCCGGTCGCGAAGCCATACAGCATGAAAAGGCCCCTTGCGATGAACCAGATACCGATCAGCACGGACGCGAGCTGCGCGATCGACTTCATCTGCCGGATGCGTGTGAGGAAGTTTGCGAACGCGAGCGGAATCAGGAAGAGCGATGTGCCGAAGAAAAAGCCCAGAAACAGAAGCATTCCGCTCAACGGGCCCGCCAGATTCATCGCGTTGGACAGCGCGATCAGGAAGGCCGGGCAGAAGTTGATGCCGGTCAGGATGCCCAGTACGAAGGCGCTGCGCGTCATGGCGGCGAATTTCGGTACCGCGCATTTCTTGTGCTCGTTTCGGGTGCGGATCGCCGAGGAGATCAGGTAGATCGAGAGCAGGATGTATGCGATGGCGGTGAAAACCTCGCGGTTAACCTGGCTGATCTGCGCGCCGAGGAATCCCGCGATCGCGCCGAACGTCAGGTACGAGAAGAATCTTCCCGCCGAGATTTCCATGATGGCGACGAAGCTTTTCCACAGCTTGCGGTCGCTGCTGAGCAGGTAGGGAAGATAGATCGGCGTGCAGGTCGAAAGGCAGACAACGCCGGTCGCCAGCCCCAATGTAAAGCCTTCGGTCAGTGCTTGAAGCATATTTTGTCCTTATAATTCAATTCATTGAATCATAATGTAAACGGGGATTGGAATCGGTCAATCAGAAATCCCAACTTCCGAAATCGATGGAGGAAGCATGAGCCGGTAGGGCAGGTTCCCGGGGGAGTGCCAAGCTGGAGCTTGGCGGACCACAGGGAGCAGGCAGGGGTGCTTGCGTACCAGAGGGATAGAGATAGCAGGCAAGGGCGCTTACAGAAGAAAACCGACAAAAATGCAATAGTGCCAAAAGAAATCCCTCATCGGCGAACCGATGAGGGATTTGAGTGGATATGTATAGACTATCTTCTGGTTCTTGCGGAATCCAGCGCGGTGATCTTGAAGAAACGGTAACCGTCCGCGATGGGTATCTGGATCGACGTCGCGGTCGTGGTCTGCGTTGTCCAGCCGTTTTCGGCCGGCAGGGTGTTCATATAGACGCGGTACGCACCCGCGCCGTTGACTGCTTCCCAGTTGATATCGATCATGCCGTTATCTTCATCGATCGAGATCAGAACGTTCTGCGGAGTGTCCAGACCCATGATCGAGTATTCCCAGCAGCCGCGGTCCGGATCGGTGCGAGGATTGCCCTCGATGTCGAATTCGATGCCCTCGAACGGAACACCGCTGTTGATGGCGTTGGAGCTTGCCAGGGTGTAGTAGCCTTCGCCCAGACCCGGGTCCATGAGCAGCGTGGTCACGTCGCCGGTTGTCGATTGGTAGCCGCTGATGGTGGTGATGTCGGTTCCATTGATACGGACGTATGCGCCGTCGCTGTGGGTGAGGTTGTGGTGAATATCGGCGACATCATTCATGTTATAGAGCTCGACCGGCGCGATCATGCCGCCCAGCACGATGTTGTTGACCCATGTGAGACCGGAGCAGCCGTATAGCTGCTGGAATCCGACGCTGTTGGAATGGGCGGTGTTCATACGCAGCGTGTTGAAGGCGACATGCGCGTTGACGGTATCTGTGAGACGGAGTGCGACGTTGGTCGTGCCGCTCATCTCGATGTAATTGTTGTAGATCATCTGTTCGTGTTCGGTGTTCAGAATGTCGTCGAGCAGGATACCGATGCTGCCGGTGGAATATACGACATTGTTCGCGATCTCCAGTTGATCCGAGTCTTCGATGTGCATGCCGTATCCGCGGCAGCCGGTGATGCGATTGCCGTTAACCGCGGCATCGAGCCAGAAATAGCCCTTGATGCCCAGATATACGTTGTCGATGGTGTTGTAGAGAATCTCCAGTCCGGTGTTGTCAACCGGACTCGCTGTCGCGCCGTAGATGAAAACGCCGTATCCCATGTTCGTGATATCGCAGTTTTGGACGCGGATACCGTCGAACGGTGTGCCGTAGCCGTAGATTGCGCTGACGTTGCTGGAACTGGTTGACGAAAGCTCTGTGGAGAAGGAGCAGCCGGTGATCTCGACGTTCTTTGTATAACGATCGATAACCACGCCGTTTGCGTAGCTGGTGTTCAGCGATTCGAATTCGAGACCTTCGAGAGTGAGGTTGTAGCAGTTAAGCAGCTTGATGCCCCAGTTATCGTCAGTGCCGGTGGGATTGCTCCGGAAGACGACAGGATTGGCACTCTGATTCCTGATTGTCAGCGTGCTGCCGACCATGTTGGGAATGTATTTAATTTCCACGGGATCGTACGTGCCGGGTGCAACATACAGCGTGATGTCGCCTGCCATGCCGCGAATCCTCATGTCGTCGATCGCTTCGTTCAGTGTGGCGTAGCTGCCGCCGGTTCCGATAATCGTGCTGGAGTAGATCGGATCACCGAGGTCCTCGATGACGGTTGCGCCCGGACACGGATCGTTCCCGAATGGATTCCCGTCGATGTCGTACGGATGCGATATGCTTATACCCCTTTCTCGCAGCCAGGAGCACTGCGCGTAGCCGTTTTCATCCGGAAGCGGATCTGCATACATGCCTTCAATTTCGCCCATCTGGGTGTACATGAATGCATAGGGTTCGTAGTTGTGGTTGTCGATCTTGCCGAGGTATTTTCCGCTGGCATAGCAGGTGTTACCCATCCAGGAAACTTCCGTGCAACTCGTGACAGTCGCGGCATAACCTTTGGCGGGAGACGACAGGATGTTGTTGATTATATAGCTGTTTTCGCTGTTATAGAGCGAGAGAGCACTACCGTAATCGGCATACGACATGTTGTCGATCACGATTGTATTATGCGTTGCGGAAACGCCGTCCGAATAACCGATGTAGAGCCCGGTCAATGACTGGCAACTGCAATCCGTTACATTGATGATGTTGTTGTAGAATTTCGCATCGTTGCCTTCCGCGACTTCGATCGAACCAATGGTCACGAGGGTAGAGGAGGTGGTTGTGCTGGAATAACCCGAAGCGAAGATGCGGTTGTGGTGGATGTCGATGTCTCCTTCCGAATAATGCACCGTGATCGGGGAGAGGCTCTGATTGAATATGCTTCCTGCGATCTCGAGGTTATCAACATGAAGCAGGCAGAGCGGGCCGGACATGCCGCTGAACTGGCAACTATTGATCGTTACGTTCTGGTAGTGGTTGCTGTCGTAGTTCGCTCCCGGGAGATACACCCCATGATTGCCGCCCTGGAAGAAGCAGTTGTCGATCGTGAGTCCGTCGCCCAGACCCTGCACCGAACTGATCGCGGAGCAATAGGTCGGCAGGTTGAACGAGCAATCCACGATGTCGATGTTCTCGCACCGGCCGCTGATGGCGATCTGCTGTGAATAGGGGGAGGAACTCAGCGTCGAGAAGGCCAGACCGGAGAATGTGAGGTTGTTCACCGCCTTGAGCAGGAAGAAGTAGTTGTCGTTCTGTTGCGGGTTGAGCGGATCGAGCTCGAGGGTGGTGCCCGGCTCCGCCGTGATGGTAACGGTGAGTGTACTGTCGGTGCGCGGGTAGTCGCGGATCACGTGATAACCCTGCCAGGTACCGGCTGCGAGTGTCGCGGTGACGTCTGCTTCGATACCGAGGAACTCCAGATCGGTCACAAAGTCGTCGATCGTTTCGTAGTCGCCGGTCTCGCCGATGGTGTAGTTGCCGGACATGTGGGTGAATATGCCTGCGCCGGTGTGCTGATCCGCGCCGATATCAAAGGCGAAATAGCGTGGATCGCCGTCCATGTCCTCGGTAATCTCGGTGCGGTGGATACCCACGTCGCGCAGCCACGGACTGGTCGTGTGCATGTCTTCGGTCAGTAGCGGGTTGATCGTGACGACGTGCTGGTTCTGAGCCGTATCCCCGTTCTGGAGAGCGGTCAGGTTCTTATATACGGTCCCGAGCTTCGCCAGATTGTTCGACTCGGTGTAGTAGCAGTTGTAGTCGATATTGAGGTCTTCGGACGGTGTGTAGTAGGTTATGTCGAGCACATAATCGTCGATCGAGACCAGGATGTTGTTCATCAGATCGAGTTCCATATTCGAGTTGTAGAAATAGCACGCTACACTGTTGGATCCATCTACATAGACAGAGTTATTGATAACGGTATAGCCGGTTCCGCCGAAGGTTATACCCTGGTGGCTGTTCGCGCCGGTCAGGTGGATGACGTTGTTGGCGATCAGGCTGCGTTCATCGCCAAGCTCCATGTTGTAGATCGCGAAGCCGTTGCCATTGGTGCCATCGACGAACACGCGGTTGCGGAGTATCTGGAGATCGCTGCCGCCGTTGGTCAACACCGCCCAGTAGGTGACACCATTGAAATCGTTGTTATAGACATAGGCGTTCTTTGTCGTGGGAAGTTCTACGCCTCGGTATTGCCGGGAAAAACTGCAATTCGTGATGGATGCGTCGTCGCCGCTGATCTGGATCGCTTCCGAGTTTCCAACGAACGTGCAATTGTCGAAATCAATGTACTTCGTATAGGTATAGTCGTACGCCTTCACCGAGAACCGGTGGTAGGATGAACTCGCCTGGATGGGTGCGGTGAAGGAGCAGTTATCGAATTCGATGTAGCCGTTGAAGCCGGGCATGAGGACAAGGTTGCCGTAGCTTGTCGATTCGGTCTCGAAGTTGATGTTCTCGAATGTCATATACTTACAGCGCTTCAACTGGATGATGTAGTTGTTGTTCGCGTTCTGCCCGGAATACTTGATCGTGACGTTGTCGCGATCGGCCGGTCGGATGGTCATCTCGTGGTCCCAGCCGATACCGGGAATATGGTGCCACTCGGTTTGTTCGTTGTAAACAGGGTCGATTAGCTCAACCGTGACAGGTCCATTCACGCCGCGAAATGCGGATTGATAGGCGAAATCCGCGAGTGTGGCGAAGTCTCCGCCGCTACCGACAGTGTAGGTTCCGTTCAAAGGATTCATCGCGGGGCTGGAAGTGTATTCATATGCGCCGATATCGGGTGCGATGGCGTCACGTGTTTGTCCGTTGATGTCATGGGTGAAACCGAGCGGAGTACCGAGGTTGTCAAGGCGCGGTGACTCGGTTTCCAGCGCGGTATTGGCGATGAATAAGGGGTGCATGTTGTAGTTGGCGTTACCGCACAGGGCGTTGAATTCGTCGATTTCGTGGTAGTAGGTGTTCGAGCTCTTGGCGATGTACTGCGAGACGGAATAAATATTGTTGTTGCTGACGATATTGTTGTCGTCTTCCAATGGATCAATATGGGTCGCGTACATTCCGTAGCCGCCACCGAGGTTGATGAAGTGGTTGTTCTTGGCCACATTATTCGATCCTGAGACGGAGCCTGCGTTCGATCCGGTATGGGTCGAGGTGACCAGCACGGAGTTGTAATAAGCTCTGGAATTCTCGCAGTTGCCGAGAACCAGTCCGTTCGCTTCCGAGCCGTAGGAGCCTGAATACCAGTAGTAACCGTTCACGTCGATGACGTTGTTATAGGCCGCGGATTCGTCGCAATAGCTGAGGCTGACACCTGTATCCCAGGCATAGACGTAGTTGTTGTGGACCGTCACGTAGTCCGATGCCGAGATCGATATCGCGAGGAACATGTCTTCCATGTGCTCGCCGCTGATCGTTGCGCCGGGGCACTGTTTGAGCAGGATACCCCAATAGGTTGGGCCGTGGTGGTGATTGTCCATGATTGCCCAATTTCGAAAGCTCGCCAGAGAGCTGGACACATTCATATAGACATGTGCATTGCCATTATAGAATGTGTTTCCCGAGATCGTCACATTGTCGGCCGATGCTTCCGCGCCGGTGATGTAAATTGCCTCGTGATAGCTCGCGGCAATATCTTCCTCGTGCTGGAATACACAACCGTTACAGGTTAAATCGTCGGACTCGCCCGAGATGTAGAGGCTGCGGGCGTAGGATCCGGTAGGTTGAAAGGTAAGACCGTCGATCGTTACCTTCTTGCTGTTAATTATTTTCATGATGCTGTGGTCGTTGCTGTTTGCGTTCGGATTGGTCATCACGACCTCCGAGACCGCGTCGCTACCGGACGTGATGGTCAGACCGTAAATTGTGTCATCGAAATCCTCGATTTGAAAGGGCCCGGGATAGGTTCCGGGGTTCAGGTCGAAGACTACATCGCTGGTCATTTCAAAATCGACCAGTGCGTCGAGCGCGTCGTTAAGGGTTTCGAAGTCCGCGCCGGTTCCGCCGACGGTGTAGGTTCCACCCATCGGATCGGCAAACAAAAAGGCTGTTGCGGTGATCAGGATACCGAGTATCAGATATCTCATAAATTCCTCTCTTTTATCGTATTAATGAATTCAATTTCAGGCATTATCTCAAAAAAAGCCAACCCACATTTTAGATGACAGATATAGAGTCAAGGGAAAAAGAGGTGTTTGATCGGTCCGGCTTGAATGTTGTTCAGTGTGGGGCATGTATCTTCAGTTATAGGTTTAAAAAGGTACTGCGGGTTAAGGCAATATTATGAATGAGACAGGCTCAAAAAGAGGTTTCGGGAACGACGGCTGTGCCTGAAGCGATATCCCGGATCACCACCGATGCCGCCCACATGCCCATGATGGCCGGAAGGTATCCGACCGTACCGAGTGTGCCGCGCTTTCGTCCGCGATCGACTTCCCATTCGGCTTCGGAGCCGGCGTCGTGATCGTGCTGCGGCTGCGGTTTCTCCGTGGAATAGATAACCGGAATGCCGGTCTCGATTCCACGCCGTTTCAGGTATTTTCGTACGCGTCGCGCCAGAGGGCAGATGGTGGATTTCGACAGATCGCTTTGGCGGATTTTGGACGGATCGAGTTTCCCACCCGCGCCCATGACGGATATGACGGGAATCCCGAGATTGTAAGCGTCTTCGAGCAATCCCGTTTTGGGTCCGAGGCTGTCGATGGCGTCGATGATGTAGTCGAGTTTGGGCAAAATGCGCTCGCGCAAAGGCTGATCGCAGAAATCGATGTGTGTCTCGATTCTCGCGTCGGGATTGATGTCGAGGATGCGCTGCTTCAGGGCCTCGGTCTTGTGCATGCCAACGGTGCTGTGCAGCGCGGTGAGCTGCCGGTTGATGTTGGATGGCTTGACGCGGTCGAAATCGACCAGCACGAATCCGCCGACGCCGGTTCGGGCGAGCATCTCCGCGGCATAGGTGCCCACGCCGCCGAGTCCCATCACGCCCACGGAGGAACTTTTTAACCGATCGATCGCATCCTCGCCGAGGAGAAGCGATGTCCGTTGCCAGATTTCTTGTTTCGGGCATGGGGTAGAGGTCATAATCCAAAAGTCTCCTGTATGTTCCGACGCTGGATGTCCATGACGGTTTCCACGGATTTTCCGGTCATCGAGGCGATCCGATTGCCGATCAAAGGAAGATGCAGCGGCGTGAAATTTTTACCATCGATATACGACGGCTTCTGATAGGGTGCGTCCGTTTCGACGAGAAAGTATCCTGACTGAACGATTTCCCGGACGGTGTCGATCCGGCTGTCACGACTGGTGATTCTGCCGCCGATCGAGACGAGCAATCCGCGTTCACGGTACTGCCTGAAAAGCTCGCTTGAGCCGTTGAAACCATGGACACAACCGCGGATACCGGGGAAGTTCTGTAGAATCCGGAAAAGCTCGTTGTGACGTTTGACGATATGGAACACGACCGGCAGGTCGAATTGCCGCGCCAGGTCGAGCTGCATCTTCAAGAGCTTCTCCTGATGCTCGGGGGTTTGCTTGCGCACGTCGAGTCCGATCTCGCCGATACCGATAATCTCCTTCCGCTCGCAAAGCGCGACCAGCGAATCGAAATCGTCGATCGTGCTCTTCTCGTAGTAGGGATGGATTCCGGCTGTCCAGCGGATACGTGGATTATCAAGTTTGCGATGGAATTCGTATTCGGCTTGGCACAGCGCGGACGAGATAAAACCGCCGATTTGCGGTGGATGTGTATAATCCGTGAAATCGACGGGTTGCATCCGGTCATCCGCCAGATGACAGTGCGCATCGATCCATCCGTCCGTAAAACATTCGTTTGCCATACAGTCCTCATGTATCGGACAAATGAACTGAAACGGGAGACTGCGGCAAGGATTTTTCAACCGTGCGTGACAATTTCCTTGAAGGTGATCAGGTACAATGGGTTCTCCAGCGACGGGAATGCAATCGGGGTCCCCGTCATGCGAAGCAGCTTCCCCTGATATTCAATCGAGCCGTGAGCCTTTTTACCCTCGATCTCGCAAGTCTTCTGAAGCGCTTTGAGCGTTTCCTTCAGTGGCTCGTCGATGATCTCCACCAGGTAGGGAGGATCGCCGTTCTTCGCATGTCCAAAATACCTCTTGCCACCGTTCCAGGTGCTGATCAGACGACCGTCCTGATCGACCAGAACCGACGGAGGCTGCGTTTCCGTGATGATGGCTTTCAGCAGTTGCCTGCCGAGGACTTCCATACCAGGCGGCTTGTAGTGCGGGTCGGTTTCAGTCTCTTCAACAGGTTCTTCTTCGTGTTGCCGCTCGACCGGTTTGAAAACTTTCCAGGTAGCGTCCACGGTCTCGAAGAGGTCCCCTTCGTCGCCGGCGGATTCACCCGAGCCGAGTACAAGAAATCCGGAGGGTTTGAGCGAATCGTTGAGCTTCGTAAGCAGCTTTTTACGCGTATCGTGCTTCAGCGTGCGCATCAGGTAGCGGCAGGCGATCAGATCGATATCCTGAATCGGGAATTGCGTGATGACGTTGTGCTTCTGGAACATGACCAGGTTCCGGAGCTCCTCGCCGACGCTGAAGCATCCGTCCTCATCGACGAAGTAGGTCAGCAGGTAATCCTCATCGACATCCGCGAAAATCCCCTCGGGGTATGTTCCCTTCCGGGCGAGATTGAGCGCGTCTTCGTCCAGGTCGGTCGCGTAGAGCATCACGTCGCGGGATTTGTCCTGCATGGCTTCGAGCAGCAGGATGCCGAGGGAGTAGGCTTCCTCGCCGGTGGAACACCCGATGACCCATACCCGGATTGGTTCCTTCTCGCTTTTCGATTCGAATATTGCGGGTAGAACCTCGTTTTCGAGGTAGTCGAACGCACCGTAATCACGGAAGAATCGCGTTGTGGTCATCAGGAAATCTTTGCGCAGGAGGCGAACTTCAGCGCTGCTTTCTTGCAGATGCTCTACGTACTGCTCCATCGTCTTGCAGTGGCACATGCTCATGTGGCGCTCGATTTTGCGCTCGATGAATTTCGGCTTGTAGTGCGAGAAATCGATACCCTCGTGGTCGAGAAGAATCTCCATGACGCGCGTGAACCAGTTGATCCCTCTTTTTCGGTCGCTCTCATCGACGATACCGTGGATTCCCCTGCGCTGATTGACATAGCGGAGCAGGTGTTCCGGCATCTCGCGCGGCGGTATGATGTAGTCGAACAGATCGGTCTTGAATGCGTCGCATGGGGTGTCGCACGGCGAACACGATTGATCGTTGATCATGATCATACCGCCGTTCGCCTTGATGGCGTTGCAGCCTTGCGCGCCGTCCGTCGAATTATCGGAGAGCAGAATTGAAATCGCGTTTTCCCGAAAATTCTCCGCCAGGGAGCAGAGGAAGCAATCAACGTGGTGCAGGGTCTCCCGGTTGCTCGTATCGGGCAGAACCTTGAATCGGTTCCCTTCGATCAAGGGCGTCATGTCGGGCTGGATGTGGTAAAAATGATTCGGTTCGATCTCGACGCCGTCCTTGATCTCGACGATCCGGTCACTGTCGAACTTGCCCATGAGCTCGATCATGATACCTTTGTTATCCTGCAATACGGGCTGCACGAGTACGTAGGACAATCCGGTGTTGACCGGCAGTTCTTTTATAAAGGATTCGAGGTGCCTTACACAATGATTGGTCACCCCTATTCCGACAACATACAATTCATTGCTTGCTATTCCGCTGGGCTCGACGCGGGATGCAACACTCCCGGCACACGAGTCGATTGAAACCATTTAACCTCCCGACAAACTGAATACAATAAAATGATATTGAAAAACACCGGGATGTCAAACGGAAGCAACGATTTAAGTGTATGTTTTACGTGAAGATATTGGGGGAGCAGAAGGATATCTCTGCTCCCCGCAATTGTTTATTGAATTAGATTAAATTTGAACCCAAATTAATGAATCAGGTTCATTTGTCAAAGCTTGTCTGAAGAACTCTCTCCAGATTGCTCAACAGATACGGTTTCTGGGTCAGATCGGAGGAAATCAGGAACTGTCTTCTCTGCGCGAAACGATCGCGGATCAAGTGGTTGTAATCGTCGATATTCACACGCGTACGCGGATTATAGCGATCGTAGTATCCCGGAAGCGCCTTATCGACCGATTCTTTCGTCGGGATCAGGATACCCTGGATTGCGCTCCATTCTTCCCACTCGAGTTTGTCGGTGAGGATCATGGTTTGCAGCATGAGGGAGGTTTTGAGCGGGATCGATTCGAGATCGTCCTCGGAAGTCTTCCAGTAACCGCGGGAGTTGAAGGCATAGACGTCCGCGCCGTTATCGATCACGTTCAGGAACGACTCGACGTCTTTGTAGAGTTCATACACGCGGAAAGGATTGGCGAAGGGTTCGAAGACCAGCTTCTTGAGCTCTTCTTCGGTGACGTTTTCGGCGCGGTTGCGCTTGGTGATGAGGCATGCGCCCATGGCCACCGCGAGATGGCGATCGCTGAACTTGACCACCGGCGGCAGGATGATGTCTTTCATCAGCCAGCATAACGCCTGCGGGAAGGAACAACGATTGACATAGTCTCCAAGAAGGTCGCGGTCAAGCAGCGCTCTTCCGTTGCCCTGACGCAGATCGAGCCCGACGGGGATGTTCTTGCCGTCGATATTGATGATGGCATGATTCATCAAGCTGATGGCGTATTTCCAGTCCGGATGATCTGGCGGACGACTGTCGGTCTTGTCGAATAGCGAGGGTTCCCAGACGCGGCAGACCTTCTCTTCGGTGTCGATCTGGAAGGCGTCGTCGTGCAGCACCACTTTCTTGAATCCTTCGGGTAGGGTGCCTTCGTTGTCGTGGCTGTTGGTGTGCGAGGATTTTCCAGTACCGGACAGCCCGTAAAACGCGATCGAGCGTTTGCCGAGTTTGTGGTATTGCTCTTCGGCGCACTGGGTGAAATCGATTTCCTTGATTCCGCCGTGGCAGGCAGCCATTCCAAGCCGCATACCGGATGTCCACGCCAGTGTGAGCGTGCCTTTCTTCCGTTCACCGAAGTAGCGCATACCGAGGTTGATGATCACGTTGTGTTTCTCGTCAACCAGCGCGAGTTGCGGTGCTCCTACGTTTTGATAATACGAATCGTTGCATGTCCATTCGTTGAACGCGACGATAATAATGTCTTGAATGGGAAGCTTCTTGCTCGCTGCGTACTGCTCGGCGATATCCGAATAGGGCATGAAATTGACGAGCCAGTTGAACACGTTCATGGCGTCCGATTCGGTGGTCACGAAATGCGCCTTGATCATCAGATCGCCGTCCAGACCGAGGACGCCTTCGGCGCGGATCAGCTTCTGCTGCTCGAGCTGGAAAATGGCTTCGCGAAGATCGCCTTCCACCTTGTTCCGCTCCAGCTCGCCCATGCGGTTGTAGAAGCGGCGTGCCTTCGCGGTACGACCGATAATCTTACCGTGGCAGTCGTCGAGCACCTTCGCGCCCTTGGGAAGTCCGAGAACTTCCGCTGCCTGCGGATATATATCGAGGTCCGTCTCGAAGACGCCCGGCTGTTTGCGCGCCAGCTCATACGCCTCCGCGGTCGTGACCTTTCGCACTTTGGGGTTCCATAAAACTGTCTCGGCAATTGCTCGTACACGTGAAATGTCGGATAGATCGGTGTAGTACTCGAAACTTGACTTACTCGCCATCATTCCTCCGGGATATTGAATAATGAATGTGCTATGGATTGAAAAGCAAACGATTTCGTCAATAGAATTTACAACCTTTTGCTCCTTGTGTGACTGTATGGAATGTTAACGATGAGGAGGGTTCGTGCGTAAAGTATTGTTAAACATGAGATAAGCTGTGCGATTGGGCGAATATTGTATTGATGCTTGCCGCGTAGAAAAATGTTCAGTGACCCGGTCGTGATTTTTTCTCTAGATATCGTTTCACGAATTCGACTTCGTCTTCTTCCGTCGCGATCTGTTGGTCGATGCGTTTCTCGTAGAGCAGATCGAGCAGCTTTCCGAGCTCCGGTCCGAGCTCGACGCCGAGCTCCAGCAAATCACCACCGTCGAGCATCACGTTTTCATGGCGAAACGTCCGGATGAAGTCGAGAAGTACATTGATTCCGTGCCGACCGAAGAGGTATAAAAGTGTCTCCGGCTCGAGTGTCTTCAGTTGCAATGAGATATCGCCTTTGGTGCGTCCCTGCCAGTTTCGGGCATCGAGCAGTCCCGACGCCTCCAGCTTGCGCGTCTCGCGTGCGTAGATACCCGGCATCCGAAGTTTGCTGGAGATGCGATCTCGGGATTCTTCGGGAAGATCCGCTGTCAGCACCATCATGTACGGCAGCCACGTCTTCCATTCGCGGTCGGGGTATTCCGCGCAAAAGTTCGCTTGTTCGCTGGAGACAGCGTTCAGGTGGTTCTCGATGCGTCCGTCGATCGTCAGGTCGCGATCGATATGACGCAGCACGTCGTGATCCAGGAGTCCGATGAAGTAGCTGTAAGGGTTCGGTTCGTCGCATCCTTTCTGTATCTCCTGAAAGAGCCGTTCGCCGGAGACGGTGTTGAGCGATTTCTCCTGAACCGCCCGGTTGAGCAATTGGAGGGTCTCGCTTTGGACGGTAAATCCGAAGCGAATGGCGAACCGGATGCAGCGCAGGATGCGGGTGGGGTCGTCGGTAAAGCTGTTTTCGTGGAGTACGCGGATCATGCCCTGCTGCAAGTCGAACATCCCCTCGAACGGATCGAAGAGTTTTCCGAAGTCCTCGGCGTTGAGCGACATGGCCATGGCGTTGATGGTGAAATCGCGTCGGTGGAGGTCGTTTCGGAGGGTCGAGTCGGTGACGATCGGTAGCGCGCCCGGGACTGGGTAGGCCTCTGTGCGTGCCGTGGCGACGTCGATGCGGATGCGATCGGTGGTGATCATGGTGGCGGTGCCGAATTTCGGGAAACAGTAGTACGCGCCGCCATATTCGTTAACGTAGCTGCGGGCGAAATCGATGCCGGTTCCCTCGACGGTGATATCGATATCGGATAGCTTTCGTTCGAGGATCAAATCGCGTACGATTCCCCCGACCGCGTAGGTTCGCATGTCGAGGCTGGCACCGTGTGCGCCGAGTTTTTCAAGCAGTTCCGTGGTCTTTTCCGGTATAAGGTCGAGAAGATATCCTCTATGCATAGATCATCTTTTCGAGTATTTCCAACGACTTCAGGTTAAAATTCTTGTGCAGATTCTCTTCCGCGTGTAAACGAAGTATGCGGTTTACGGTACGAAACACGTGCGCGGGGATTGTCAATTCACCCAAAAGATTGCCAATCACCGGGAGCTTTTTAAAAAACTGCGTCGTATCGCTGTCGATGTGAACCAGATAATCCTCCATCGCGGGTTTTCTGCACGAAGCGCACACAACGCCATGATGCCTCGGGAAGTACGCGCTCGCGTCAATGTCCTCATGGTTACATAGCACGCATTGTTCCAGATTCAAGGGAATTCCCATCAATCGATAGACCGCGAGCATGAAGCGCCAGAAAACGGCGACGCCGTTCTTTCGGTGATCCACGATATACGCGAGGTAGCGGCAAAGCAGCTCGAAGAATACCTCCGCGTCCGATTCGTCGATCATGATCTGAAGCATCACCTCGAACGCCGCCTGGATGCAGGTATTGGTGATCGGATCGGCATGGTAGTTTTCGATAAACGAGCCGGCGCGGAAATACCACCACTTCGAGTCCGGCGTCTTGTAGAGGGTCATCTCCAGACGGTTGTTCGTCTCGAGCATGCCCACGAGCTTGCTTTTGTCCTTGCGGGCTCCCTGCGCGACGACGGGTATCAGCCCCAGGTTCTTCGTCAGCACATCCAGAAGGACGCTGGTTTCGCGTAGCGGCATCCTGCGAAGGACGATTCCTTCGGTGTCGTACAAACGACTTCGATCGGCCATCCTATTCCACGGTCACGCTTTTCGCCAGATTGCGCGGCTGATCGACGTCCAGTCCGCGTTCTCTCGCGACATGATACGCCAGGAGTTGCATGGGAATCACCGAGAGCAGCGGTTGCAGCACCGGAATCGTGTTCGGGATACGGATCACGCCTTCGGATATCTTGTCCAGGCTGGTGTCGTCTTCGCTCACGATGGTGAAGAGCCGCCCGTTGCGGGCTCGTACCTCTTGCAGATTCGAGTAGATTTTGTCGTAGAGGAAGTCGTTCATGGCGATGGCGATGACGGGCATGTTGTCGTCGATGAGCGCGATGGGACCGTGCTTCATCTCGGCGGCGGGGTAGCCCTCGGCGTGGATGTAGGATATTTCTTTCAGCTTCAGCGCGCCTTCGAGCGCCACGGGATAGTGAAGTCCGCGTCCGAGGTAGAGCGCGTTGGTCGCGTCCTTGATCGAACGCGCGATCTTCTGTATCTCGTCGTCCATATCGAGGATGCGTTGAATTTTGTCGGGGATTTTCTTCAGTTCGTTGATAATTTCGGAGCCGTCACCCGGGGAGAGGTGGTGCATGCGTCCGAGCAGCAGCCCGAGCAGTGTCAGTACTGTCACCTGCGAGGTGAAGGCCTTGGTCGATGCCACGCCGATCTCGGTGCCCGCATGGATATAGACACCACCGTCCGATTCCCGCGCGATGGTGCTTCCGACGGTGTTGGTGATCCCGAGGACGCGTGCGCCGCGGGCCTTGGCTTCCCGCATTGCAGCCAGGGTGTCGGCGGTCTCGCCCGACTGGCTGATTACGAATACGAGCGTCCGTTCGGGGATGATCGGATTGCGATAGCGGTATTCGCCGGCGTACTCGACCCAGCAGGGGATGCGCGCCAGGTCTTCGATGACGTAGCTGCCAATCAATCCCGCGTGCCAGGATGTACCGCAGGCGATCAGGTGCAGTTGCCGGATGTTCTTCAATTCGTCCGGTCGCATGGCGAGTCCGCCGAGTCGCGCGCTGGAGAGGCTCTCGACCATCCTCCCGCGGAACGCGTTTGCGACCGATGTCGGCTGCTCGTGGATTTCCTTCAGCATGAAGTGCTCATACGCGCCCTTCTCGATGGAGGATAGGTCCCACTCGACTTCCGAGACCTCCGCGGTGACCGGTTCGAGGTCCATCGTCGTGATCTCGAAATTGGTTCGGTTTATGGTGACGATCTCGTTATCCTGCAAGTAGATCACCTTCTTCGTATGGATGATGATCGCGCCCACGTCCGACGACACGAAAAACTCGTCGTTGCCGATCCCGAGGATGAGCGGACTGCCCTTGCGCGCGGCGATGATCTTGTCCGGATGATCTTTGTGAATCACCGCGATGCCGTAGGTACCTTCCACAAGCTTCAGCGAGCGTCGCACCGCTTCGGTGAGGTTTTCCGTCTTCTTGCAGAAATGGGAGATCAGGTGCGCGAGGACTTCCGTATCGGTTTCGGACACGAATTCGTAGCCTTTCTTGATCAGGAACGAGCGCAGGTTCTTGTAGTTCTCGATGATGCCGTTGTGCACCACCGCGAGTTTTTTCTCCATGTCCCAATGCGGGTGCGCGTTGACCTCGTTCGGCTCGCCGTGAGTCGCCCAGCGGGTGTGCGCGATGCCGATATTGCTCACCGTCTCGGTGGGCGCCGGCAGCGACCGCTCCAGCTCGATGATCTTACCCTTTTTCTTGTAAACCTTCAGCTCGCTCTGTGCCGTGATGATCGCCGCGCCGGAGCTGTCGTATCCCCTGTATTCGAGCCGCTTGATCCCCTCGATGATGATGGGCATCGCGGTCCTATTTCCGATGTATCCTACAATTCCGCACATCGCTATTCTCCTTTATCGATTTCTTTGAAACCCGGCGCGATCCCGGGATTGATCCGCATGAAGCCGTAGAGCAATCCACCAAAAATCACCACCATCGCCGCGAGCGCCGGCCACGCAATCTGGTCGTTCCGGAATATCAGGCTGAAGCCGGGTATCGCCTCGCCATACTGAAGCAGCATGACCACGATCAGATTATTCATGAAGTGTGCGAGCATGGCAATGTAAAAACTTCCTGTGCGGATCATCAGGAACGCGATCCACATGCCCAGCAGCGTCGCGGGCAGCAACCGGAACGGATCGAGGTGCATGATCCCGAACATCACCGACGAGATAACAACCGCGGCCGGGATTCCAAACTTGCGGAACACCCGGAACATATAGCCGCGATAGACCGTTTCCTCGCAGATGCCGGGCAGCACGGCCACCACCAGGATTTTCATCCACAGCGACGCGTCGTTCATGCTCATCATCTCCGAGAAACGCGATATGTATTGCTCAGGTATGGGGTAGAGAAGGTTGATCAGCTCGATGACTTTGCTCGCGAACAGATACGTCGGAAGCGACATCAGCATCACTAGCAGGAAGTTGAGCGGATTGGTTCCCGTAAACCGGAACGTCTCCTTGATGTTCACCTTGCCGACGCGCAGGATGAGCAGGATCGGGATCAGGAAAAGGAACAGCAGCGTCTTGGCCAGTCCCATGGCGGGGTCTTTCGCCTGCCAGATCGATCCGATATAGAACAGCGCGACCAGTTGGGCGGCGAAAATCATCAGCGCCAAGCCGGGCTGGAAAATGTTCTTCTTGTTCTTGCCCCAGAATTTCAGCGTCTTCTCCTCCTCCACGCGGAACAGAATCCCCTCGCGGTTGAACAGCTTGACCGTGAGCACGATCATCAGCATATCCAGCACCAGCGTCGAGCCGATGGTGACCAGGAAATTGATCATGCTGAACTGATCGAGCATGATCTCCTTGAACAGGAGCGCGATATTGATGACGGGGATCATGGAGAAGCCGACGTTCAGCTCCACGCCGGGAAGCATGCTCACGAACGACATCAGGATGGTGATCATGATGACGGGGGAGAGGTAGGTGTTGGCCTCGCGCATGTTCCTCGAATAAGTGCTGATCGAGACCAGGACGCCCGATATCAACGTGATCAGCGGGATCATCGCCAGGAAGACCAGAGAGAAGCTCGAGATGGGCAATTGCATGTCCGCCATATCGAGTCCCGCCTGCGTCATCAGGTGCTTGATCGAGAGGTACATGCTGAAGAGGTTCATGATGACCGAGACGAATTGGAAGGTCATGACGGTGAGGTACTTGCCTATAACGATCTCGGTACGACTCGCGGCGCTGACCAGCAGCGTCTCCAGCGTGCCGCGTTCCTTCTCGCCCGCGATGAGATCGGTGGCGATCACCGCACCGCTACTGACGGTCAGGATGATGAGCAGGTAGGGCAGAAGCCTTCCGACCACCAACCCCAGCATCCGCTGCGAGGAGGCGATGTTGTCCGACTGCACCGTGACGGCCTCGAGAATTTCTGGCGAAACCTCGATCGCGCTCAGGCGCTTGCCGATGAGCTGCCGTTCGGCATCGACCAGCATGTCCGTGATCTTCTCGTATGCTCTCGAACTGCGGTCGTCCGCCTTGTCGTAGATGAGTCGCGCCGAGTAGATCGGATACTTTCGATCGTTGCCGAGTGAATCGGTCTCCTCCTTGCGCACGATCATGACCGTCTGGAAAAAGCGGTCGTTCAGCCTGGCGCGGAAATCGGCTTCGGTGAGCAGACTCGGGTTATCCTCGGTAAACCGGTCCTTCGGATAGATGTCCATCAAGCTGTCGGCAGCGATCACGGAGGAGATATGCCCGGAAAGGCTGTCCTTTACCGTGTCGTGGATATAGATACGGACGGTCTCTTCGCCGAGTTTTTTCTCCTGCCGCATCATCAACGACGAAAAAACGATCATGATGATGGGGTAGAAGACGATGGGCAGAAGAATCGACGTGACGATGGTGCGGCGGTCGCGCAGCAGGTCGCGGATTTCCTTGCCGTAGATGGTGAATATTTTATTCGCGCTCATCTTCGCCCTCCTTGCTCTGCTCGACGTAGTGGATGAAGATATCGTCGAGGTCTTGTTGCCCCGTATCTTCCTTGAGCTTGTCCCAGGTACCTTCCGCCAGCAACTTTCCCTTGTGGATCATCACGATGCGGTCGGCGATACGCTCGGCTTCCCGCATGATGTGGGTGGAGAAGAGCACGCACTTGCCGTCGTCGCGGCACTTCCGGATGAAGGAGACGATGTTCGACGCGGTGAGGATGTCCAGACCGGAGGTCGGTTCGTCAAAGATCATCACCGGCGGATCGTGGATGATGGATCGCGCGATGGAAACCTTTTGCTTCATGCCGGTGGAGAGGAAATCGATGCGGCGGTCGAGAAACTCCCGCATGTCCAGGAAATCCGCCAGCATGTCGATGCGCTCGTTGATGGTACCGTCGGAAACGTCGTAGAGCTTGCCGAAGTAGGCGACCATCTCCCGTGCGGTCAGACGAGCGTAGAGCCCTGTATCGCCGGAGAGGAAGCCGAGATTTCTGCGGACGTCGCGCGGATGGGTTCCGGTGTCGAAGCCCTCGATGCTGGCGGTGCCGGAGGTTGGGGTCAGGATGGTGGAGAGCATCCGCATGGTGGTGGTCTTGCCGGCGCCGTTGACGCCCACCAGCGTGACGATCTCGCCCTTCCCGACGTGGAAACTCAGGTCGTTGACCGCGTTGAATATCTCGCCTTTCTGCTTGCGGAATTCTTTCGTGAGGTTCGTAACTTCAATCATATATAGTCCTTTGTTGCTATGCTTCCTTTGCTCGCCCGGAGGTCGAGCGCTACGAGAGAAGAGCCAATGTAGGGTGCAGACCTCCGTATCTGCCCGTCTCCATCGCGCTTCCTATATGGGCAACCACAGGGGGATTGTCCCCTACGCGTTCACATATTAAGAAATCATCATTCGAAAGTTGATTTCGTTTTTTTTATTGACGCGAATCTATGCTTCTGTGAAATATACAGTTGCGAGTGACATGAATTCCTTCTGGGAATTCAACGGATCCCTATCGACGGATGGGGGTCCGTTTTTTTTCGCCTTGTGAAAGATCAATCGCTGTTTTCTTCCTCGTCAACGAGATAGAAGCCCTCGACGTTCCACTTGATTCCCAACGGGAAATATATTCTCTCGGAAACGACCATGGCGAGACTGAATCCCAGATAGAGGAACAGCCCGAATTCGAGATAGCCGATTATAATTCCCGCCGTCGGCATCTCTCCCAGGATCGCGCGCCCGATCAAGTTTACAAGCGAATAAGCCACCGCGCCCATCAGCGCGAAGGGGATGTTCTTTAACAGCAGGCGGATCGGTCGCATCCAGAAAATATCCAGAATCAAGCCCGATATCACGAGCAGTCCGATGTATGTCAGGTAGAGCGACACGGCGTTGCCCTGAACGCGCATCATGAGCCAGCCGACCGCAGCGCCGACGATCGCCGAGATGATCAGGATTACGTAGCGCGGAAAGAATCGGGCGGTCGTATAGACGATCGACAGCGCGATGCTCATGACCAGCAACTCGAATCCACGGGCGGTGCCGCCGAAGATATTCATGTGGATCAACAGCCCCGCGAAATAGCTGATTATCACGGAAACAGCGCTGGTGATCAGCAGCACGAACAGTCGAAAAGGCGTTGCTTTCATCGATACCTCGCTAATTGACGAACTGCCAGTGGAGCGTGAAATTATAGTGCGCACCGTGCGCCGATTTGTCAAAAAGATTGTCCTCGGAAGTCAGATTGTAGCCTTCGAGGTTGATCTGGAACTGCTTCGTGATCTGAATCCCGAACCACCCGTCCAGAATCCGTGTCGAATCGACCTCCCGCTCTCGCCAGTCGTTGTATCTGGCAACCTGCGTCTGACGCACGCCCAGTTTCAAGGCGTTGTCGTGCCCGACGTCGAGCACCAGTTCCATTTCGCTCGAAACCTTCCATTGAGGCAGCTCGATCACCTTGTCGGTCTGCCGGTAATCGACCTTGGAATTGATATTCAGCAGGAACCGTCCTAAAATTGTTTGCACGCGCGTGAGGCAGTCGGTGCCCAACACGTTTTTCTCTGTCGTGTCGATATCGATGGTAGCATCGTGTCTGGAGACCGTTTTGTAGTCCGAGCGCACCAGGCGCCAGTCGAGATCAAGCAGTATCCATCCGGCTTCGTATAAAAATCTCATCCCGGCAAACCACCCCGATTCGCGGAATTCGTAGCGTCTTTGCAGGTATTGTTGCCGTTCGCCTTCGATACGGTATCCTGCCTGCACGGCGATCGAATCGCCCCATGCGATTTTCAGCGATTTGTGCTGGTCGTAGCCGAATTCACGCATGAACACTGCGTGAGAGTGCAGACCTCCGATGTCCAGCCGGTGTTCCGCCAGCCAGGAATCGTGCTCGAAATCCCGCGATTGCGCGGTCAGGTCGATCTGCTGGTAGAAGAGGCTGTCACCCGCGTGCAGGATGTAATAACGACTGGTTTCGTCGATGGCCTCGTCGGCGTGATTCTTGATCCGGTAGGCCTTGCGCTGGTATTTGTAGCCGACGTCCAGCCAGCGATTGTCCCAATAGACGCTGTGGTCCCAGAGCCGCTCTTTGGCATATTCTTCTCTCTCCGGCTGATAGACTTTTTTCATCTTGATCGAGGTGATATCGTGGTTGAGGATGTCGTTGTCGAGGTAGAGATCGCCCAGCTTCGAGTGCCAGACCAGATGGGTCACATAGTCGCCGCACTGCTCGTTTTCTTCGAACATCTCACCTTCGTACGCGAGGAACTGAAAATTAGCGTCGATCTCCCGCACACCAAAGAGCCTGCCTTTCATATAGTTGACGTAGGCATGGTTCATGAGCTTGTCGCCGGTGCCGAGCTGCGTTTCGGTAAGCGAGACCGGGCAGATGTATTGCGGGGTCTCGAGGTGATAGACGGGGGCGTCGTTCGCGATGGGGTACAGGGTTTTCATCAGTTGCAGGATCTGCGTCCCGCTGACGGGAAGTTCGCTTTGGATAAACCGGTTTCGGGTAAAATGGAAAGTCGTTTGATACGGTGCGTAGAGGTGGAAATTCTCCTGCGCGAAGACGTACCGCGTGTCGAGGAATCTCCTGTTGTAGCGATACCTTAGATCGGACAGCTTATCTTCAACCTGTTTCTTGAGATAGGGTGTCGCAAGCGTCGTGTCAATTCTTGCGCTTTCACTGGCCGAAGGTGGTTCGGATGTCAGGTGGATGTTGATAAGAAGCGTTCCCGCGACCGGCTCGCCGTTGATGGTTGCCGGCTCGAATTTCCAGTCTTCGAGGCTTTCGACCACGAGGCTGTCCAGCGCATCGACCCCGCTTCCGATGACGGTCGTAATCTCACCGAGCGTGCTGTCAGGAAAAATTTCGATTTTGAGCGTCACGACCCAGCCGCTATAATAATCATATTTCGATTGGCTTATATAGTAATCATGCTGTTCGATCGCCTGCGGAGCGAAGTAGGTCGAATCGGGCTCCTGCGCGAGCATGCCGCCTGCGACCATCAAGATGATGATCAGAGCCAGCGTTGATCTCGATACCATGTATAAGTCTCCCTGAGTGCGTCGCGTATATCGTGTTCGGGTTCCCATCCGATGACGCGCTTCGCCTTGTCCGGCGAGCACAGCCAGCATTGCCCCTGAAAATCGGCCATGCGCTGGAAGTTCAGAATCGGTACTTTCCCAAAAATCCTGCTGAAGATTTCCGAGAACATTGTCGCCGGAACGATCGTTGCCGACGGAAGCTTGAACCGGATTGCGAAGGACGCGAGCGCTTCCTCCATGTAATCGATGAATTTGTCGAAAGTGTAGCTTACGCCGTCCGAGATGAAGAAGTCCTGCCCGAACGCCTTTTCCCGCAAGGGCAGCATAGTCAGAAACCGCACCAGATCGGCGCTGTAGATGACGCTGAACCGCCGGTTTCCGGAGAGCAGAAAGACCAAATGGCGCCGGATCATCCGGAAATAAGGCAGAAAATCGCGGTCGCCCGGCCCATACACGGACGCGGGTCGCACGATGGTCCAGTTCAGCCTGCCGCATTCACGAATGATCTTCTCCGCCCTTAGCTTGCTCTTGCCGTAGCCGGATGCGGGATTGCATTCGTCGCCTTCCTCTTTGTACAGCTCCGGCGATAGCGATTGCCCGGCGGCCGCCTGCGAACTCATGAAGATGAAATGCTGCATGGAATCGACATTTTTCGCCACGGTCAGAAGCGATCGGGTGACATCCACGTTTCCGCGCATCAGTTCTGATTGCTTCCACGCCCGGGTCATACCGGCGAGGTGGAAGACAACACCATATCCGTTCATCACATCGAACAGCTCGTCCTCATTGAAGTAATTGACTCGTATCAGGCGGTGCTGAAGTCCTTCCGGAACCAGGCTGATATCCGAGTGTCCGCGGATCAACCCGCGCACGTCGAATCCCATCCGATTCAAGGCTGTCATCAACTGGCTTCCGATGAAGCCATTCGCACCGGTAACAATAATTTTCTGCATGCAGTTGAAATTCCTGATCGATCAGGATTCAGTCAATGAATTTGTGGAGGAAGCAGGCAGGGATGCCTGCGCTCCGCTTGGACCGCCGAGTTCCTGTGAATTTGCTTGCAAGTTCGAATCCCATAGAACTCGGCATCTCTTCTTTCCCCATCCGCCAGCAAGCGAACATTTTTCCTTGACCTGAGGAGTCATGATCAATCAAAATATCATTCATTAATATACAAGAGTCGGATATGCGAACAAAATGGATTCTGCTCATACTGCTCGTCGCGACAGCGCTGACAGCACAGACCGTGCCGGACACGCTCTGGAGCAGGCGTTACATCCACGAAGGCGACGAGGTCGCCGAAGATATCATTCTCATGCCCGATAACGGCTTTCTGATGACGGGCTCAAACCTTGTTATGCGAGTCGATCACCTCGGCGACACCCTCTGGACGCGAAGCTACGGAACCCACGAATTCGCGGAACTGAGCACCGTCACGCCAATCGATAACGACTTCATCCTCACCGGCTCGACCTTCGATCCCGAGCACCTATTCCAGGGCTGGTGCCTGCGTATTACGGAAAACGGCGATACGCTCTGGAGCCGCACGTACGGCACGAACGGTATGGACGAGCTTTATAAAACGATCTGGCTGGATGGGACTCTCTACGCCGCCGGAAGCGCTTTCCGCGACTCGACCAGAAAGCTATGGCTGATCGCGCTCTCGGAAACGGGCGATTCACTGTGGTCGGAATACTGGGATGTCGCAGGCGACGAGAGCGTCAACGACATGGTCGTCACCCCGGATAACGCGCTTCTGATCTGCGGTGCCGTCGATATGGACGACAACCAGAACGGCTTTGCGCTCAAATGCTCCACTCAGGGCGATTCGCTCTGGACGCATATCTACGGCGGCGAATCGGAGGACTTGGCTCGCAAGGTCGTCTGCACGCCGGAGGGTGATCTGCTGTTCTGCGGTTACAGCGGTTCTTTCGGCGCGGTCAACATGGATGTCTGGCTGTTCAAGACAACATCGAGCGGCGAAGTGATCTGGAACCGGGTTTATGGCGATATCGAATTCGAATACGCCCGATCCATGATGCTGATGCCTGACGGAAACATGATCGTCGTTGGTTCGAGCAATTCCAACGCCAGCACCAACCAGGATTTTTACATTGCCAAGCGAAGCGCGGACGGCGGGGCTGTCTGGTCGGAACACTTGGGCGGGAGCCGTGCGGATGCTGCGTATGCGATATGCCCCGCGGACAGCGGTGGATTCGTGGTGGCGGGACGAAGCCTGTCGCTGCCCTCCACCGATTTCGATATCATGCTGTATCGCTTCGAGGGCCTTCGTGCGGATTTCCACAGCGACGTGCAATCTGGCTACCAACCCCTGACCGTGCAGTTTCACAGCACATCGACCGGCAGCATTACCGGCTGGCAATGGGACACGGACGGGGATGGCGTCTTCGATGCCGACGAGCCGAATCCGCTGGTTGTGTACGAGGAAGACGGCGCTTACGATGTCTCGCTGGTGATTACCGACGGAACCTATACCAATTCGGTGCTTCGGGAGGCTTATATCCAGGTGGGCGCGAACGAACCTCCGCAGATTCTCGCGTTCACGCCTGCCGATACCGCGATATCCATTCGAGAGGGGCAGTTGGTGCAGTTCAACGTCGAGGCATCGGACGACCACGGCATAGTGCATTACGACTGGCTGCTGGATGGTGAACATACGGGGATATCGCTCGCGTCCTGGATACACGTATTCAACGACAGTGGCGATTACTCGGTTACCTGTCAGGTATCCGATGGGCTGCTTCTTGCCGAAGCGAACTGGCAGGTCGAAGTGACGACATCCGCCGAAGAACCGGTTCCGGCAGTTCCCGAAACGACCTGCATCATCTACGCGCGCCCGAATCCATTCAATCCATCGACGCTGATCCGGTACCAGTTGAATCGACGGCAGCGGATCGGGCTGGATGTTTACAACGTCCGTGGACAGCGCGTCGCGACACTTGAGGATGGCGTCAGGGATGCCGGTATCTATGAAGTCGAGTGGGACGCGGAGAAGCTCTCGTCCGGCGTCTATTACCTGCGCATGAAAACTGCCGAAGCGCGAGAGTCGTACAAATTGCTTTTGTTGAAATAGGAAGCAGGAGTCAGGAGTCAGGAGACAGAAGGAGAGAGGCGGACGGGGACGTCCGCGTTCCGGTAGCGCTCGACCTCCGGGCGAGCATAACAAGGAGGCATCATGAAAATTTACAGCGATTCGATCCAGCACGGGATGATGATCCCGGAACATTTCGCACTGGGCACCTACGACCGGAAAACGCACGTTACTTTCGCGGACAACGTCAATCCACACATCGCGTGGAAGGACGCGCCGGACGGTACGAAATCATTCGCGCTGATGTGCATCGACAAGACCGTGCCGACCAGGCCCGACGACGTGAATCAGGAAGGTCGCCTGGTGCCTGCCGACTTGTCGCGCGCCGATTTCTTCCACTGGCTGTTGGCGAACATACCCGCGAGTTTATGCGAGATCGGTGAGGGAGAGGTCTGTCGCGGCGTTACCGCGAAAGGAAAGCCTTCCGGCGATACGCAGTACGGCGTAGCCGGCATCAATGACTACACGGGCTGGTTCAAGGGCGATGTGGACATGGAAGGTTTCTGGGGCGGATACGACGGCCCCTGCCCACCGTGGAACGACTCGCTGATCCACGAATACCAGTTCATCGTATATGCGCTGGACGTCGAGACACTGGATCTGCCCGAGCGCTACACCGGCGCTGATCTGCGAAACGCGATCAAGGGACACATCCTCGACCAGGACACGATCACCGGTTACTACACCATCAACCCGACAGCGAAGTAGCCTCTATTATGGGCAGGTTCTCACGCCTGCCCAACATTTATCATCCATTCATATCCCCGTCAGCAAAGCCTCCGCAGAGATAGAAACCAAGACGCACTCTTAACATATAGAAAATAATGTTGACAGGTTTTTATCTGGATATCATGATTCGTGCGTACAAACTTAGGAGGCAATATGAAAAGGGCATGGGCGATTGTTCTGGCATTGGCAATGGCTATTCAGATGTATGGCGTGATTCATCAATACGACATCCAACCGACTGAAATCAGCACGATTTTGGCATCGAACGACTCACTTCTGCTTGCGACTCACATTTCAGGATGTGGCATTCAAATCTACGACTGCACAGATCCTTACAATCTGGTACATCATTCCATGATCAGCGGCAGCTATCAACTCGTTAGATTGAAAGGGGATCATGTGTATTGCAGAGGTCCCTACTTCACAGTATTTGATATCCATGACTATGATAATCCGGAAGTGCTGGTTACCATCGATACCAATAATTACCATTATGGTAATCATGGAAACAGTTGGGGAGTCGAAGAATACAATGATAGGTTATACATATCCTGGTCAAATACCAACTGGGATGGTGAGAATAGACGTTCTTGGGAGATTTGGGATATCGCAGATTTGACGAATCCGGTACTGATAGAATCAGTTTACTGTCAAAGCTATGCCGTGAATGACTGCATGCTAGATTTACGAATTCAAGATGATATCGCTTATCAATTAGTGGATGTATGCACAGACTTGATTGTTTTTGATATATCCAATCCCGATGAGTGGGTAGTAATAGACAACTTGGCTTTACCCTTATCCTGCTGGTCAATGATCATCCGCGAGGATACGATATACCTGTACCGTGAATCTAGAGCCGCAAGAATAGATATAAGCGATCCGTATAATACTTCGATGACGGGAATCGTTTCGATTGATGGTATTTACAGTCTGACGACAACAATTATGGAAGATCTATTGGTGTTGAATACTTACAATGGAATGGTGCTATATAGTACCGAGAATCCTGATAGCCTGGAGTATTATGGCAGGTACGATGAAGTATTTGATACGTCACTCGGTTATGTGTTGCCCGTCGATTACCGGTGCTATGCATACCCAAATGAAGGATATATGCATTACATCGACTGTCATGGAACTGGTAACATCTATCATATTAATAGTCTAACTGATTGTGGAAATTTGGACGCGTTCACGATCAAGGATAATGAACTTTTCGTATTGCCCTATCGTTGTTACGACATTTCTGATCCATATAATCCAGTGTGCTATTATGCATCGTATGAGGGTAACGATATTATCGTGCGCGAGAATACTGCTTTCGTTTGTGATCCAGCCTGCCTCGGTACTTACGACATTTCGGATATCTCGAATATATCAATGCTGGATCATTATTACATAGGATCTTCTGAAAACAATTTCCTGGAGGTAGCCCTAAGCGAAGATACGATATATGGCATAACAGAAGATGGTATGCTTGTTTATGACGTAGAAGATGTGGAGAATATCGAACTTCTCGCAAACTACTCAACGACTACCCGTGCCGAACATATCAGATTGTACAATGACTGCCTCTACACCTGGAGTGAGGAAAACGGACTATTCGTGTATTCTATCGAAATCCCCAACAATCCTCAAGAGCACTATTCGTATTTTCCGGGAACGATCAGAGCAATCGAGTTTTTCGATGAGTTCCTGTATATCTTATCGGATGATTACCTATTGATATATACTAACGATGGACAGGGAAATTTGTCCCTACAAAGTGAGTTCTACTTAATGTTTACAGCAGAGTATGAGGCATTCAGAATAAAAGGCAACGTCATGATCCTTGCAGATAATCTTGGCAGGAAATTGTCGGTATATAATATTTCGAATCCAGTAAATCCTCGCCTGGATTTCAATTACAGCTGGAACTATGAAACGTACGAAATGCAGCTTACGGATGAATACTTGATTGCCGATACAGGGGGAAGCGGAATTCAAATATTGAATATTGAGGCCCTGAAGAATGGTGATGAGGTCATGTCCAAGCCATCCTTTGCTCTCTCCAACCACCCCAATCCGTTCAATCCTACCACGACCATCAGCTTCAGTCTTCCGGAGGCGGGAAGTACTGAGCTGAGTATCTACAACATCCGTGGTCAGAGGGTGAAGACGCTGGTCAGGGACTACCTCGATGTGGGCGATCACAGCTTCAACTGGGACGGCACGGACGACCGGGGAACGGGCGTGTCCTCCGGCGTGTATCTGTACCGGATACGGAGCGGAAAACTCGATCAGTGCAGCAAGATGCTGTTGATGAAATAGTTGGCGAAAGCTATGATGTGTTCTGCGTTACATGTCATGATGTAAGCATAAGGAATACATGATTTCGCGTAATTTGTTGCGCCGTATCCGTGCGATGCGGCGCATTTCCATTTGACAATCCGGGTCAACAATCCATACTATTGAATAAGTACGGTGTTAGCGCGCCGGAGATATTGATTCCAACATTCGGAAGAACCTTCGGAGCATTCGGAAGTTGAAATCCAAACAGGAGCAGCCATGTACTGTCGGTATTGCGGCAAGGAGATAGAGGACAACGCGGCGGTGTGCGCGCACTGCCAAAGAGAGCAGTTCGAGCGCAGCCCGATGCGCGACGGATCGCCGGATAACGGACTGCCGGACGACGACCACGAGCTTCGGGTGGTGGAGCCCGAACCGCGCGAGGAAAAGGTCTGGAAGAATCCTGCGCCGCGTCGCGAACGCAGGTTACCGTCATTCCGGCGTGTGGTGACCAATCTCGTCGTCGCGCTGCTGGCGGTGATCGGACTGATCGGCGTGTTCATGCCGTTCTACAACTTCCCGGCGGTGATGTCGCCCGGAGAAATCTCGCTCCCGGAACTGGTGCAGGACGGAATGGCGTTTGTCCGCGGGGTGGACTCGGCGGGTCAGACCAACATCTTCGAATCGTTTCGTCAACTGGCTTCGCTCTACGCTCACAAGACGTTTCTGTGGTATCTGGGCGGTGTCTTCATGGCTCTGGTTCCCGCGTTTCTTGGGCTAATCCTGGCGGGGATTCTGCTGAAATCGCTTAGCATGAAGTATCACCGCTATCAAGGTTTGCGCTGCATGATCATCTACTCGATGATCGGTTGGGGGCTGTTCTATCTGGCGGGTCGCAGTATGGGCGTCTGGCTCGATTTCTTCGGCAACGTCGGGCCCGGTTACTGGCAGATTTTTATTTCACTTGCGGTAATCCAGTTGGTTCGGGTGCTCGACTACCCGGAAGAGTGATGAAACGTCTGTCGCTTGTCCTGTTTCTGCTCTTGATCCTTCCCGTATCGGCAATCCAATACAGGCATTATCACCGCTCGCCAACCCACGAGGATGTCCCGCGCCGTTTCATCGAGAAGGGCGTCAGGCTGTCCGGCAACCGGCTTTCGGACACCAATGTCTTTCATGTCATGATGTATCTGGAATCAAAGCTTTCTCCAGCGGACGAGATCGATCAGGCCTATCGATTGATGGGAAACATCCTCCAGCGCACGTTGATTAAAACTACCCCGGACATGAATCCCGAATCGAAGCTGAAGGCGGTCTATGACATCATCGTGAGCGAGATGGGCTTTTCGTACGAAGCGGGGATCAATACCCTGTGCGCCAGCATGGAGCGGAAGAGACTGGACTGCGATATCGGCGGGTACCTGTTCATCGCGGTGGCAATGGAGATGGACTGGCCGCTCTACGCCGTGGAGGCTCCGCAACACCTCTTCGTGCGCTGGGACGACGGCAAGACCATCCTGAACTTCGAGACCACCTCCGGCACCGCCAGTTCCAACATCGATTACCTCCGCGAGATGAAGCTCGATTCGAAGCAGCTCAATAGCGGATTGTTTCTCAAAAACCTGACCCTGGAGCAGTTGCTGTCCAATTTTTACCAGAACGTCGGCAACGAATTGACGCTGGCGAAACGCTATCCCGAAGCGCTGGAACTGCTGAGCCGCGCGATCGAACTCAATCCGCACGACCCCGACGGATACGTGAACCGCAGCAACGTCCTCACCGCGCTGGGCGAGTTCCAAAAAGCCATCGATGATTGCAACCACGCTCTGGAGATCAACCCAAACGAGACAAGCGCCCTGATCAATCGCGGCACAGCGAAAGACCAGCTCGGTGACCACCACGACGCCATCGAAGACGCTCGAAAGGCTCTCAAACTGGAGCCGGACAATCCCAGCATCTGGTTCAACATGGGGCTGTTCCACAAGAACATGGGGGAGACCCGGCTCGCGCTCGAGGATTATACGAAGGCTTTACGACTCGACAACAACTATACACGTGCCTACGTCAACCGTGGGTTCGTGTTCCTCGACCGACAGGAATACGATCTGGCCGAGAGGGATTTCCGCAGAGCGATTGAAATCGATCCGAACGACCCCGAGCCGTACATTTTCATCGGCAACATGTACTATCGGCAGGAGAAACTCGCCGAATCGCTCTCCTGTTTCGACCAGGCGCTTTCCCGGATGCCCGGGGACACCAACACGCGCTACAATCGGGCGGTCGTGCGAACACGGCTGGACGATTTTCATGGCGCGTTACAGGACTACAACAAGGTTCTCGACGTGACGCCGGACAATCCCGACGCACTCCTGAACCGCGGGTTGATCCATAGCCAGTTCGGCGACGAAGAGGCGGCGATCCGCGACTATACGAAAGCGCTTGCATCGAACCCGAAGGAGCCGGGCGTCCTGTACTCCAACCGGGGTTTGTCGTATCAGGCATTGGGGAATCTGCGGCAGGCGATGGAGGACTATTCCAGCGCGATTCGTTACATGAAAGACGATGCGAGTTTGTTCTACAATCGTGGAAACGCCCGATACGAACTGGATGACAACGCGGGTGCGCTCGAGGACTATTCGAAGGCAATCGAGTTGGGATTCGGGCAGGCGACGGTTTATTACAATCGGGCGATCGTCTATCGCAGGCAGGAGGTTTTTGAGAAGGCGATCTCGGACGCGTCCTGGGCCACTCGCATGGACCCGAAATACAGCGAGGCCTGGCTGCTGCTCGCCATGCTGAAGCAGGAGACCGAGGATTTCAAGGGTGCGCAGAAAGACATCGAACGCGCCATCGGACTGGATCCGGACAACGCGTTCGCTTATATCAATCGTGCCAATATCCGATACCGACTCGACAACTATGCCGGCGCCCTGAACGACGTCAATCGGGCGTTTCGGATGAAACCCGCGCTACTGAGCGAGTACAGGGATTTCCAGCAGCACCTGATCAACCTTGTTGAACGTCAATGAGCTCCAGTTGTTCGAGTTCGGTAAGCTGGTTGTTGTATTCGAGCGTAATCTTTTCGAGCACTTTTTGGCGTATCTGTGGCGCCAACTCGATGAGTACCTTCAGCATCGCGTCGCGGGTGATGGCGTGCCTCGGGATGAACGGCTTGATGATCGGTTCCTTCTCGGGGCTGAGTTCGGAAAGGACGGTCAATCCCAGCCAGATGTCTCTTCCGTCGATGGACGATTCGTAGGGCTCGCGAATGAACGATTTCAGCTCCGCGATATCTTCCAGAAGCAAGAGCATTTTCTGGTGCTTGGGTCTCTGGTTTATGTGCATGGTTGCTCCTTCTATTTCATGATTTCTTATAGCTTTACCGGATCTATCGACCGGTCGTGATGCCAGTCTGAAATATTCAATAGGCTTTCGATGGCGATTCGTCAAGGTTTTATTTTCGATACGTGCTTGCGAGGAACAAACTGACAAAAAACTTTACAACAATTCCCTTCGTGGATTTGTTTGCGTGAGACTCGTTTGATCAAGGCGCGGTCTCTTTCGATAACGAAGAATCAGGGATAGTCTATGAGACGACTCATATCAATGGCTTTATTACTTGTCATCTTTTCCGTTCTCTCGGCGGAATTGATCGACCTGAACACAGCGACGCTGGACGAGATAATGACACTTCCCATTACGGAGCGGCAGGCTCTGGACATCTATGAATACAGGGTTTACGAATCGTTTTTCTCGAGTGTCTATGATCTGCGCAAGCTCGACTCTATCGATCAGCAAACCTTTCTCAGGCTGAAACCGCTGGTCAGGATATCGCACTACAGCGATCTGGACGACGCCGAACAGAGGCGCGAGGAGATCGGCTACCTGATCGAACGTCTGGGCAGCAACGAAGGCAGCCAGGAAGGTACCTCCGATGTGTGGGAGGACTACCTGATCACGCCGCGCAACGTCAATCGCATGTATTTCTCGGACCTGCTCAATTTCCCGAGCGTTTCGCCACAGGACGCGGCATCCGTGCGAAAACGGGTCGCGAAGAAAGATACGATCACGAGCTGGCGCGACCTTCGCAGCACCGAAGGGGCCTCATTTTACGGAATGCGCAACCTCAGAAACTACGTCTATTATAATGAGCCGCCCGTGCGCGACCGATTGTTCTTCGACTACCAGTTCAAGTACAGCGACGCGCCGCCGGAAGACGACGAAGAGGAAGCCGAGTTGACGCAGGAAGCGTCCTCACAGGACAATCGTCTTCAGGACGACTACGAACCGGAGATCATGAACAAGCTCCGCATCCGCTACGGCAACAACTGGAAAGCCGGCATGATGGTCTTCAACCGCAAGGGCGAGGAAGGTCTGTACGACCGCACCGCAACGGAAATGTGGGAAGACGGAAAATTCTATGTTGGCTACGAGGACTTCCAGCCTTGGCTGTTCGACAGCTACCTGAAGGTCTATATCGGGAACTACCGCGCTACCTACGGCGAGGGTCTGGTGATGGAAAACACCGACTTCTATAGCTCCCGCAAGACGGGCATGGGCTTCAGCAAGCGCATCACAGGCATCATCGGCGACCTGTCCCGCACAAGGGAATACGCGCTGCGCGGCGGTGCCGTGGAATGGAAACACGACAAGTTCAACGTTACTGCGTTCGGTTCGTACGACGAAAAGGACGCCGTGCTCTACGACGATAACGAAGACGGAAAATTCGGCGGTGACGACGATATGTCCATGGACAATCGGGACAGGGTCTTCTCCTACATAACGGTCAACAAACGTCCGGACAGCGATTCGATCGATCCGATCGCCGGCGAGAATCTGGCGGTGGTTCGCGACGCGCTCAAAGAGACAATCCTGGGTACGCATATCGAGTATTCGCCGTTCATCGGAACGCACGTCGGATTTACCGCGTACGAAGCGCGCTATAACCGCTATTTCTACGTCCCGTCTGATATGGATGAGCTGGAAGAGGTTCTGCTCGCCAGTCCGGCCGAGTACGATGAAAACGGTGATCTGGAAGATGCCGGTGACTCGGACAAGGTGAAGATACCGGACAGCGAAATCCTTGCACAGTATTCATCCTATACCGACGACTACAAGCGTGACTACCGTCGTGTTTACGGTCTCGATTTCGGCACCACGCTCGATTTCCTCTCCATCCAGGGCGAATACGCCGAGCTGGAAACCGACGGAGCTTTCTCGAAAGTCGGCGACGACCCGCACGCGGTGATCACCAGCGCCTATACACAATTTGACAACCTGAACTTCCTGGCGCTCTACCGCAACTACGACCTCGACTTCGACAATCCCTATGCACGCGGTTTCTCCGAGCATGAGAAGTTCGACGACACGATGTTTGACAAATACGATTATATCCTGACCAACACCGATCTGGTCTATATGTACCTCAATTCGGCGCAGGCGCAGGCAGAAGAGGGCGTCTATATCGAGACGCGCTATCAGTTCAGTCGCTACCTGACCATCAACCGAGCCTATCTGGACATCTGGGAAAGAAAATGCGATTCGCGGCGTTCGGTACGCTTCCAGGGCGAACTCGAGTTCAAGCCCTACCATCAGCTTCGCATACGTCCAAAGTACAAGCACCAGGTCAACCGCTACGACGACTATATGGATCGCGCGGTTTCCACGACGGACGAATATACCATCCAGTTCAGAGCGCTGCTCTCGAAGCGGGATTTCTTCCAGCTCGAGTATCGCTACAACCAGGTCGAGATGCCGCCCTATCCGTATCTGACCAACACACCCGAGTCTGGAGACGATACGCTTACCCAGGGTACGGTGTTGATCCACGGCGATTACATCAATGTCGATTATACCCACTACTTCACCGACAACTTCAAGGTGAAGGGCGCTTTCCTGTATTGGGACGGCCACGGCATCAGTCATTGGGACTGGGAAGACATGGAGATCGATTTCATGGGCGAACGCGGCTACAAGTACTGGTTCGCGGTGCAGGATCGTATCTCGAAAAACGTATGGGTATCGATCAAGTATAAGTACCGGAAATTCAAGACAAAGGTCCTCGACCTGCGCCAGTGGGACAACAGCGAATACGAGGGCGAACCGGAATTCACCAAGGTCGAGAAGGAACAGCAGTCGATAAGACTACAAATAGACTGGAAATTCTGAGGATTGCATGATAATGTTGAGTAATTTATTACCTCCTGGAGGATCAATGTATAGACGTCTTTCTTTACGAACGATTTGTGTGGTTGTGCTGATTGCTTTTTCAGCTTCCCTGATGAGCTACTCTCTTCTCGAAGCCGGATACGAGCCTTACGGACAGACGGACGGTATCGGCAATACCGTCGGCGTGGCCGACGCCCGAGCATCCGCCATGGGCGGAGCCTGCGCATCCGGCGGAATGCGGTTTTTGGACAGCATGATCAATCCCGCCAATCTGGCATTTCTCGATACCCGCTACGGCGCACAGCTCAACTACGGAATTCTGCGCAACAACGACCGCCGCAGCATCCCGATCTACAACTTCTTCGATTCGTACATCGATGAAGGCACCTACGCCAACAACAGCAACTGGTACGACGAGGCCGCGCTGGGCGGTTTCTACAATCTTCAGCTTGGCCGTGCCGGATTTGCCCTGGGCGTGTCCTATACGCCGGAGATCAATTTCGACGCGAAATACTCCGAAGACGTGCGCAACGACGAGGGATCGGACAACAACAACTACCCGACTATCATTGCGCGTAACGATATCGAGAGCGAAGGCGCGATCCGGTCAACCAACATGACCCTTGCCGGTAACTTCGACAATCTCGGTCCCATCGAACGGCTGGGCGTTGGCGTCGAAATCGCAATGTACGAAGGCGAGCACTACCACACGAAGAAAATCACCTGGTCCTACGAAGCACGGCAACTCGTGCAGACTTTCGAACTACCGGATTACTATGAAAGGATGGAGCGCGAGTTCAGCGGTACCGGTTACAAGATCGGCGCGAACGCAACCTTCGCACAGTATTACGGATTCGGGTTCGTCTATACGCCGAAGACCGAGCTTGATGTGGACTACAAATTGAACGACGTCGAGATGGATGTCGATGAGTACGTCATGCCCTCGAAAATCCGCTTCGGACTGTCCTACAAACCGCAGAACGTGATGAAGACCTATGTCAACATCGACATGGAGATCATCAACTGGTCGGAAATCGAAGATTATTACGAGGACGCATACAATTTCTACCTGGGCGTGGAACATCGCGTATTCAGGACCATGCCGGTTCGATTGGGATTCCGCTACGAGACATCCCCGATCGATGCGATCGCCATGCCTACCTTCACCTGTGGAACGGGATTCAACGTGTACGGAAATCTGTATTTCGATTGCTCGATGGAATACTCACGCAGGAAATACCAGGGTCGGGATCTGTTCCCGGAATCGTATTACGACGACACGCAATACTCCGAAAGCCCTACCTACGAGTCCGAACTCTGGAACTACGTGACGCCAACCGACCGCGAAGAATCGGACAAGATCGAGGAGACCTTCCTCAAGTTCCAGGGCACCCTGACACTAACATTCTGATAGAGGATATATCATGTACCGTGTGATCACACTGGTTTTTCTGCTTCTGTTCTCGCAGCTATTCTGTGAGAATCTGAAGCTCGACATCATGTTTACCAACGATATCCACGGCGGTATCGACCGATACGAAGCGACATTCATGAACCCCGATTTCCCGCCCGTCCTTGGCGGCGGAGCCTCGGCAGCGACCTACATCAAGGAAGTGCGCGAGCTCACCGATGGGGAAGAACGAGACAACCTGCTCATCGACGCGGGCGACTTCTTCCAGGGGCATCCCGTGGGAACCGTCAGCAACGGCAGGGCGGTCATACGGTTCATGAACCAGATCGGGTACGAACTGATGGTGATCGGTAACCACGAATACGATATCGGCGAAGAGGAACTCATCAAGACGCTCAAGCTTGCCGAGTTCCCCATCCTCTCCTGCAACATCATCAACAAGAGCACCGGAGAACTGGTCGATTACGCGATACCGTATCTCATCCTCGAAAAACTCGGTCTGCGCATAGGTATCATCGGCGTGACCACGACCGATACGGAGCTGATGAGCTTCCCCGAACACATCAAGAATATCGATTTCACCAACGCCAAAGAAGCGCTCGAGAAATACATCCCCATCGTGAAAGAACAGGATGTCGATCTGCTGATCGTCGTCGGACACATGGGGCTGCCCTACAATCCCGAACCCGCGTATCAGTCCCGCTACGTCAAGAACAAGGACGTCGAGAAAGAACGCTATTGGGGATACGATTCGCAGGAACTTGCCCACGAGGTGGAGGGAATCGACCTCTTCATCGGCGGTCACATGCACAAAGGTTTTTACGAACCGTGGGAAGACCCGGACACCCATACGCTGGTGATCCAGGGCTACGCCTACGGTAGCAACGTCGGGCATATCACGCTCTTGATCGACAAGGATACCAAAACGCTCGCAGGTTGGGAACCACCGGCTTACGACGGCATTCTGGTCACGCTCTTCGAGGACGAACTGATCCCCGATCCAGTGTTCTCGGACACAATACTCGCCATGACCGCAGAAGCCGAGAAGGGCATGGACGACGTGATCGGGCAGTCGAGCATCCACCTTTCCCGCGACGGTAACGGACCGCAAAACCTGGTCGGAAACCTCGTGGTGGAAGCCATGAACGCCGAGATGAAAACCGACTTCGCCTTCATGAATCTGGGCGGTATCCGCGCCGATCTCCCGCTGGGTCCCATCACCTACCGCGACGTGTTCAACGTCCTTCCGTTCGACAGCCAGATCGTGGTCTTCGAGTGCGACGGGAAGTTCCTCAAGGAGCTCATCGAGCGCAGAGTCGAAGGATCGCGGCACGGTCTGCGCACGGCAGGCATCAAGGTGGTTATCGATCGCCACAGACCCGATTTCGACCGCGTAGTCGATCTCTGGATCGGAGACGAATACTGGGACCCGAACAAGATTTACCGCGTCGCCACCAGCGATTTCCTCATGCAGGGTAACGCGGGGCTGACCGAGCTGACAAGGGTGCCCGAAGACAATATCATGCGACACGAGACCATCATCCGCGACGTGGTGGTAAACTATATCAAGAAGAACTCACCCGTCAGCACGAAGGTCGATGATCGCTGGAAACGCTGGGACGGCAGGGGTTACACCGAGCGCATGAGAGAAGCGCTTCAGAAATAGAGCCTCAAAGATTTCACGATTTTATACTATCTTTCACAAGCCCAGACAGGGATTGTTATGCTCTTGGGAGGATCTTATGCAAAGGATTCTTGGTATTTTTGTTTTGTTTCTGTTTCTATTGTCCGGTTGTGGCGTTTCGAATCTGAAAGTAATGCCGAAAGATCCAGCGATTTCCATCGATATCATCAGTCAGAACTGCAAGATGAGAATGGACGAACCGATCGATTACAACGGCATGTCCGCAGAATTTCCCAACCTCGAAATAACCGCAATCAACTACCTCGACGGCACCGACTGCGTTCTGATTCAGGCGAAGGGGATCAAGTCGAAAAAACTACCGTTGCTATTATTCGATTTCGTGAAAGGCGAAATCGTTTGGGAGAAACAGGTAACGACCGATCAATACGATTTCTTCACGAGGAAGAGAGAGAAATCGGGTGAAACGATCCTGGTGCTGGATTGCAAGCAAAAAGGGAATACCTATCTGTTCAATCTGGAAACGGGAGAACAAATCAGAGAAATCTACGGTGATTACATGGATATCGTGTTCCCTGGAGAATACAACGAATCGGTGCTGGTACGAAACAAGGCGATAAGCGGAAACGTCGTGTCTAATTTGTATTTTCTGCACGATCTCGGCGATGAAAGCCGTACAAGACTGAACCGCGAACAGGAATTCATCGATATGGGTGAAAACTATAATCGACACGTAGAGTACAAAGACGATGCGGTTTGTCTCGTTCACGGAGACAATCTCTTTTGCCTGAATATGCCTGGGCGTGAAATTTGGAAGTACAAATACGATACTACTGTATCCAGAGGGACTTTTCTCAAGACAATGCAGATCGTAGGGGCAATTTCCGGTACTCCAGTGGGTGTGAATTCCGATCGGACCGATGAGTATGTCGATGTTCATTCGAACGTGATAGTACGGGATGGGATGGCAATCTTCTCAAAAAACAGACGCCTTTCCTGCCTCAATATTGCAATAAAAGAGATGCTTTGGGAATCCAAGCATTCAAGACAGGTTCTGAACTCACAGATATGGCTCCAGAATGACAGAATATTCGTTTTATCAAAGGGTTATGCCAAAATAGGTAACGGGCGGATATTCAACACTGACGAGCCGCTCCTGCTGCAATACGACGCAAACACTGGAGAATTCATTTCGAAATCATCTTGCGAGAAGAACCTGATGTTCTTCCATTACTTCCTTGCTGACGATGCGTTCTATGCAATTCAGGGCTCTTCGATGTGGAAAACGGATTTTACCGGCGACATGATCGAGCATCCATATCGCAAACGAGAATCGGACGATGATAAATACGATAAATACAAGTACTGGGTGAACGTTGAAAACGCCTATCTGGTGGATGATAGCGGAGACTGTACGAAGATCGATCCGAACGAAGCGATCTGGGTGAGATTCGAGAACAACGACTATGGCAAATGCAGCACCGCGGATTTTTCTCTGGTCGAGGTATATCCTTTCGAAAAGCTGTTTTTCACGGACAAAGAACCGGGCCAGCATGATGTCAGAATGCTTTGGGACGACGGGGGCAGGAAATACTCGCTCGTGAAGATAGGCGAGAACGATGCGGAGAATATCTTGCAGTTCAGGACGCACCAGGAGATGAAGGTCGAGCCGATGGAAAACGGTTTGCTGCTGACGAGTCCCGAACTGAAGCGGGTGGAATACTATCCGTACTAAATGGGGCGTTGAAGAAAAAACAGTTGACAAACAAGCAGATACGGGTATTTTGTTTTTGATGATTGAGTATCAACAGATTACCGATCTCGATTCGGATAGCAAATAATCAAAACCAAACAAGACAATATTCTTTTGCTTTCTTGAGTGTGGTGTAACGTGTTACGTTGCTATTCGTTTACAATGTAGAATGCAGCTATTGAAACGATCAGCCATTTCCGGTATAAGATCGATGAATAGATTACGATCAACTGAATAGGATACAATATGGAGAACAGTATGTTGAAGGACATTGGAAGACTCGATTCCGATATGATCAAAGAAATCGATGCGAGACTGACCGAGATTTTCGAGCTTCTGGATAAAGGCACAGCCAAATCCAAAACGGATGCGGTGAAGAAACTGAATGCGATAGCGAAATCACCGAACTACTTTATACGCGAATACCTGGGCAAACAGATGCTGGAATACAAGAACCGCGAATTGATGTGCGAGATAGTGAAAAAAATGCTCAAGCATAAATTCTACGGGATCCGGGCTACAGCTCTTTTCTTTTTCGTGACACTCTACGAAAAAGATCCCGAAAAAGTACTGGAAACGCTGGAAGAACTCTTTGAGAGCGTACCATGGGAAGTAGAAAGTGTGATCAACGATCTTTGGCGCAATCACCCGGATGTGATGAAGCGTAAAATGCTGGAATGGCTTGGCGCGGAGAACGAAACCAAACGCGCGCTGTCGTTCCACGGCATGGAGAACATCGCCAACCAGGACCCAGTCTATATCATGGACTTCATCAACCGCGCCATCGACGACGACAGCATGGAAGTGCAGAAGAAGATCACCCACATCCTGACGCAGGTCGCGCGCTCACGTCCCGCCGAATGCTACCCCTACATTCACGAATGGCTTCTGGACGCGGATGACAAGCGCATGAAGACGTTGTGGGTTTCAATGAAGAAGCTGGCGAATATCGTGATTCAGAAGAGTCGTCGCGACAAGACGCAGGAATTCATCATGCTCACCCACCGCACCATTCAGGACTGGCGTCACGACGACAATCCGAACGTCGCGGAGATGGGCGGCAAGCTATCCGGTATTTTGAAGAACAACCGGAATCAATCCTGATTTTCCTGATGATTCCGGAAGGAATCGATGATTTCTTCCGGTTGAATCGGATGAATCCCCACTTTTCCGCACACCTTTCCGGCAGCGTGATTGGCAATCAGTGCGGCGAGGCGTATATCGCAACCGGTCGCCATACATAACGTCAAGGTACCGATAACCGTATCGCCTGCGCCCGACACATCAAAGACTTCCATTGCAAAGGTCGGGATGCTGATCGGCTCGACGCCTTTCGTGAAGATCGTCAGCCCCTTCTCACCGCGCGTGATAACCACATGCTTCGCCTGCAAACGATCCAGCAATTGATTCGCAGCACTGACCAGGTCCTCTTCCGTCTTCACCTCGATGCCCAGATTCTTCTCGAGCTCTTTGATGTTGGGCTTGAAGACCGTGACATTCTCGTAGGCGAAGAAGTTGCGGAACTTGGGATCGACGGTGACGATCCTGCCCTTCTCGTTGCACTTCTCGATCATGGTGCGGATCACCCGTTCGGTGAGGAAGCCCTTGTTGTAGTCTTCGATCAGAACCGCGTCGATGTGGGGGAGAAGCGCGTTGAATCTCTCGATGATCGTATCCTCGACCTTGCTGTCAACGTCGTCGGTCTTTTCCCGATCAACCCTTACCACGTGCTGGTTGTGCGCGATGACCCTTGTCTTGAGCGTCGTGCTGCGGTTCTCATCGACGATCAGCTCGAGGTTCTCGATGCCGTTGTCCCTGAACAGCTCGCGCATGCGTTCGCCGTTGAGGTCGTTACCGATCAGACCGAGGACGTAGGGGATACCGCCCAGCGTATGGATGTTGTTGACCACGTTGGCGGCTCCGCCCAGGTGGAAATCTTCATGATGCACTTCGACAACCGGCACCGGCGCTTCCGGCGATATCCGATCGATCTTGCCCCACAGATAGTGGTCGATCATCAGGTCGCCCGCGACCAGAACCTTCTTTCCTCTCACGTCGTTCAAGACTTTCTTCAGTTTGTCGAGTTGCATGAAAAATCCTCCTATTGGATCGGGTAGCGCCCGTTGAAGCAGGCGTAGCAATATGATTCCGGCGCGTTGACCGTCTGGCGCAGCTCGTCGATGGAGAGGTAGCGCAGGCTGTCAACGTTCAGATATTCTTCGATTTCTTTGGTCGATTTCCGGTTTGCGATCAGCTCTTCCTTCGTCGGCGTGTCGATGCCGTAGTAGCACGAATTCATCACCGGTGGCGAACCGATGCGCAGGTGGACTTCCTTCGCGCCCTGAGACTGGATCAGTCCGACAATCTTGCGAAGGGTAGTACCGCGAACGATGGAGTCGTCAACCATCACGATGCGCTTGCCTTCGAAAAAATTCGGCAGGGTATTGAATTTCTGCGATACGCTCTCGTCTCGAACCGTCTGCTGCGGCTTGATGAAGGTCCTGCCCACATAGTGGTTACGGATCAGCCCCATCTCGTAGCGCACGCCGCTCTCCTTGGCATAGCCCAGCGCCATGGAGTTGGCGGAGTCAGGCACCGGGATCACGAAGTCGGGATTAAGGTCTTTGTCGCCCTTTGCCAGCATTACGCCGATGCGCTCCCGCACTGCATAGACGTTTTCGCCGAACTGGAAGCTGTCCGGACGCGAGAAATAGATATGCTCGAAGATACAGTGCTGGTCGTCTTTCACGGTGCGGTACTCGCAAGGATCGTTGTCGATCTCGCGGTAGCCGTTATTATCGATGTGGATGATCCCCGCCGGCTTCATTTCCTTCTTCCAGACGGGCTTCATGATATCCAGCGCGCAGGATTCGGACGCTACGATGAAGGCGCCGTCCTGGGTCTGTCCATAGACCATCGGGCGGAAGGCGTAGGGATCGCGGAAGATCACCATCTCGTCGCGGAAGGAGAACACGGTGGAGTACGCGCCCTTGAACTCGCGCATGAGCGACCGCACGGCGTCCAGCCAGTCCAGCTTCTCGATCTCCATCTTGTATGCGAGGTATTTGAGTAACAATTCGCCGTCGTTGCCGGAGATGAAGTGGACGTCTTTCTCCTCCAGCATGGTGCGGATTTCATCGTAGTTCACGATGTCGCCGTTGCTGGCCAGTGCGAAGATCGGTCCGGCGAGCGTTTCGACGACATGCGGCTGCGAATTGTATTCGGTGGAAGTTCCGCGAGTGGGATAGCGAACGTGCCCGATGGCGATGTTGCCCGGAAGCTTTTCCAGCGCGTCGGCGTTGAAAACGAATTTCACCAGTCCCATCTTCTTGCGCAGCCTGAATCCCTTGCCGCTGGAAACGGCGATTCCGCAACTCTCCTGTCCCCGATGCTGCTCCGCAAAAAGACCCAGTGTTGCCAACTCTGCGGCGCGTTCATGCCCATAGACTCCGATGATTCCACACATTTATTTTTTCTCCTTCGATTTGAATGACAGACGATTCTCCGTTCCGGCGACGAGCCGCTTGATGTTCGCGGTGTGTCGTACGATAACCAGCAGCGCGACCAGCCCGGTCAGCACGAGATAGACGATATCGGAGAATCCGTTTAAAAGGTTGATGACGAGATTGCTCAGGAACAGCACCGACGCCGCCAGGATCGATCCCAGCGATACGTAGCGCGATATCCAGGTTGCAATGACAAAGGTGAGGATGGCGCAGAGAAACGAGACCGGCGTCAGGACGATGAAGACACCGGCGGAGGTCGCCACGCCCTTGCCGCCCTTGAAACCGAGGAATAACGTATAATTGTGACCAAGGATCGCCACCAGCCCGACCAGCGCCAGCAGGAGCGGATTGCTGCCGATCAACAGCTTCGCGATATAGACCGCTGCCGCGCCCTTGAGGATATCCAGCGCGAGCACCGGAAGTCCGAGCTTGATCCCGAGCACGCGGACGGCGTTGGTAGCGCCCACGTTACCGCTTCCGAACTTGCGGATATCGATCTTGCGAAACAGTTTTCCAAAAATATAGCTGACGGGGATACTTCCCAGGATGTAGGCGGCGACGATCGAGACGATCAATCCTTTTGCCATATACCGAGCTCCATCATTTCCTTGCGGTCGCGTTCGGAGATGTGATCCTTTCCGCGAATGAACATCCGAATGGCCGCGCCGGAGAATTCGAATTCATCGCGCAGCCTGTTGTGCAGGTAGCGGCGGTATTGCTCCGAGACCATCTTGGCGTTGTTGACGAAAAAGACGATGGTCGGCGGATGCACCATCACCTGTGTGCAGTAGTAAAACTTGATATGCTTGCCCGTGGGATGCGAGGGCGGGTACTTGGCGATGGTCGCCTTCAGGAACTGGTTCAGCTTCGAGGTTGGGATGCGCCGACTGGAGTGCGAGAAAACCTCCAGCACCTTTTCGAGCATCTTGCGAATCCGTTGCCCGGTCAGGGCCGAGCTGAAGACGATAGGCGCATGTTCGAGAAAGGGCAGTTCACGGGCGAAGTCCTTCGTGAACTTGTTGACCGTGTTGGTGTCCTTCTCGACGAGGTCCCACTTGTTGAACACCACGAGGATGTCCTTGTAATTTCGGTGCGCGTAGGAGGCGATCTTCTTGTCCTGCTGCGAGATGTCGGACGACGCGTCGAGGATCAGCAGCACGATGTCGGCGCGGTTGATGCTCTCGATGGTGCGCATGGAGCTGAAGTACTCGACGCCCTTCTTGATTTTCGTTTTGCGCCGCAGTCCGGCGGTGTCGATTAGCACCAGTTTCTTGCCGAAGTAGTTCAGCGCTGTGTCGATCGCGTCGCGCGTGGTGCCAGGTATATCGCTGACGATCACGGTGTCCTCGCCCACCAGGCGGTTGACGATGGAGGATTTGCCCACGTTGGGTTTTCCCACGATGGCGATGTTGATCTGGTTCTCGTTGGCGGCCGGCACTTCGGTTTGTTTGGGCGGCTTCATGCGATCGATGAGCTCGTCCAGGAAATTCCCGACGTTGCGGCCGTGAACCGCGGATATCGGGAAGGCTTCGTCGAACCCGAGCTGCAGGAAGTCGTACAGCTCCAGCGCGAATTTGTCGTTATCGACTTTGTTCGCCACCAGCATCACTTTATCGCGGTGGGGCGACAGCGTGCGTGCGATCTCGATGTCGATATCGGTCGCGCCGGTGTGTGCATCGACGACGAACAGGATGAAATCGGCTTCCTCGATGGATATCTCTGCCTGAAACCGCACCTGCTTGTCGATGGTGTCGTCCGAGTGGGGGATGATCCCGCCCGTATCGACGACGACAAAGGCGTGATCACTCCAGGTGACTTCTTCGTATTTACGATCGCGCGTGATTCCCGCTTCCGGATCGACAATCGCTTTGCGCTTGCGGCACATGCGATTGAAAAGCGTCGATTTCCCGACATTCGGTCGTCCCACGATCGCGACTATTTTCTTTAGCATTTTGTCTAACTCCCTATTGATAGAGAATGTATCAGATTCTGCCATGCCCGTTTTCTGTCAACCAGAAACATGATACGCAACCACCTCTCGTGTTGCGCAGCTCCCTTGGTACGCAGGCACCCTTGCCTGCATCTCTTCTCCCTTGAAGTACGTTGGACACCGATAGACCTTGCGAAACGAAAAACCTGATTTCGCATTAATATTATTGACCGACAAAAGCCTAATCATCATTGTAATCCCATGGAAAAGAAAATTGGCTGGTCAAATCGTGGATATCTGCCACATTATGATGCTTCCGGTATCTATCAGTTTATCACAATCCGGCTTCACGATTCTATACCTGCCGAGGTTTTGGAAAAGTACAAACTGGAGCGAATGTCAGATGATTCGACCAGGAATCCGCTACTTGAGGATTTTTTAGAGAAATATGACGAAATGAACTATGGCTCTTGCGCGTTGCGAAATGAGCAGATAGCCGGAATCACCGAACAAACTCTGCTGATTCATCATGCAAAACTTTACGAGCTGATTGAGTGGTGTATCATGCAAACCATCTTCATGTTCTGCTCAAAACTAACGCGGAGACACCGTTAAGCCAAATAATCCACTCGTGGAAGTCATTCATTGCAAATGAGGCAAACCGGATTCTCGACCGCAGCGGAAAATTCTGGATGCACGATTATTTTGATCGCTACATCCGGGATGATCAACACTTCTATTCGACAATCGAATACATCCGTAATAACCCTGTCAAAGCAATGCTTGTGCGGAAGGCGGAAGATTGGCCGTGGTCGTCGGTGGGAAGGAAGGAGAGATAGAGATGCAGGCAAGGGTGCCTGCGTACCAGCGGATATCAAAAAAGCCGGCGCGGGGCCGGCTTTTATAATATAGGTCAGACGATCAGAAGTGGAATTCGACACCGAGTGCCATCGTCTTGATGGTCTCGTCCTCACCCTTGATCTCGCCGTCGTTGTTGTAGTCGGCGTAGCGTTCCTGGTATTTGGCGACCAGGTTGGTGTTCGCGGACATGCCATAGACCACGGTTCCCGTGATGAGGGTGGTCGGGGTTTTCCATTCTTTCAGGACGTGTTTGACGCGCGTTTGCTGGTAGGCGACGGAGAGTTCCTTGAGCTGCGGGATGATCTTCTGCGCCAGAGACAATTTACCCCAGATCGACTTGTTGCGGTCGTTCCAGCCCTCTTCTTCGTCGCTGTTGGTGTACATATCTTCGTAGGCGACCGTCAAGTAGAGCGTGTTGAAGAGGTTGGTCGTAAGGCAGCCGTACCAGCCCTGCATTTCCGGATTGTTCGCCAGCGTTTCTTCTTTGGTCACCGCCACGGTTTGCCCGTCTTCGTTATAAACGGTCACGCGGTTTTCGTCATAGAGGTTGTCGAAGAAGGATGGCTCGAAATCCTCGTGATAGTAGCGGTATTCAAGGTTCATGTTGAAGATGAGGAATTTCATGTAGAAGCCGGGGAATATGACGCCCCATTTGTGGTCGAGGATGGTCGCGTATTCACCGTAGTTGCTTAGGTAGAACGCCGGAAGATTGATCAGCGGCAGTTCGTAGTCAAGCCCCAGCGCGGTCACTTCGTCTTCCTCGAACTCGTCCAGCGAGGGATTGCGCAGGCTGTCGATCACCGCGGAATTCTCGAACCAGTATTCGAAGGTCAGCGTATCGTCGGGATTGTGCTGCATGATGTCGTCGAAGAGATCGCGATAGAAATCGGCTTCCTCGTCAACGCGGTTGTGCCGGTCCTCGTCGTAGGGGTAATCGTCGAACTCGTTGGCATAGTTGTCGTCGTCGTCGTCCAGAAGGCCCTTGTACTGGTCCTGGTCCGTTACGGCCGAGATACCGATCTTGATATTGTTGATGATGGGAATGGGCATCTTGCCGAGGGGCTTGGTCGCCACACGACCGGCGAGGATGTCGTTTTCGAGGACGTTGGAGGTGAACACTTCCAGCTCGACGAGTTCGCCGGGCCAGGTTCCGCCAAGTTGCAGACCGATCTGCCGGTATTCGGGATAGAGCAGCATGTTGGTGTAGTTGCTCATGATCAGTCCGTGACCGAGCGTATAGCCCTTGAAGCCTCCGATCTTGCCGTAGAAGACATCGCCGCGCTGTCCGTAGCGGATGTAGTAGATCTTGTTGATGTAGTCTTCCCAGTCGTCCCAGTCCTCTTCGCGGATGTTGCCTTCCTCGTCGATGAGGATATCCGCGTCGAGTCCGATGCCGAATTTCCCGAAAACGAGTTCGGGCATGAGCCTGATCTGCGCGTAGGTTTTGCCGTTCATGGTCATGCTTCCGAAGGCTCCGCCGAAACCGAATCCGGTGCTTGCGGTCGCGGTCACGGAAGTCGAGTCAATGTCCTGCGCCACAAGCAGTAGCGGCAGCACGAGAAGGATAAGAAACAAGAATCGTTTTGTCATCATTCGTTCCTTTATAGGGTTTTTGTGTGCTTTTTGCAAGCATGAAATCAGCAGCAGGTATTTGTCAAGGAAATCCGAAAGAACGCTGACGAAGAATATGAGATTTGCTTGACCAATTTCAGGCGCTCGAAAAGCTGTCGTCAGATTCCGGTTCGTTCAATCGAACGCTAAGATGGAATCCCGTGAAATTCGGGAGCAGCCCCCGCTCCTGTGAGAAGTTACGAACGCTCCGACACGCCACTGACCGATGGTTGGGAAGGCGGAGCAAGTAGGATCGAGCTTCGAGCCAGGAGACATGCCGGTTTCAAAATCCAATCACTTTCGGAGGGAAAGCGAGGTTGGCTCCTTACTTACCCTCCTCATCGAGGAGGAAAGATGAAACATTTGCTTATGGTGCTGCTGGTTACGCTGGCAGCAGGCTTGTACGGCTATGACTTCTACACCGTCAATTCCGAAAGCCAGACCCTTTCTTACGTCAATACCGAAACCGGCTCTATCGATCCGGACTACGCGATTCTGGGAGCGGCTGCGTATGCGGCGCCCAATCGCATGGCAATCCTGGACAACACGGGCTACGTGACCATCACCTACGAGAACACGATCCAACTCGTCACCCTGCCTGAGAATCGGACTCGAACGACGATCTATCTCGGCGACAACGTCCTTCCATACGACGTGTGCGTTGGAGCCGACTACATCTGGGTGACGGGCAGCGGTAGCGAACTCGTCTATCAGATCGATCCCGCGTCCAACGAAATCGTCAACACGGTCGCAACGGGAACCTACCCCCAGAGCATCCTGTACTACGACGGCAAGCTCTACGTTTCCAACACCGGTTTCAACCCTGCGGACTGGTCCTACGCGCCGGGAACCGTCACCGTGATCGATGCCGCGACTTGCTCCGTGCTCACGACCATCGATACCGACCTCAATCCGCAGGATATGATGATTCACGATGGGCAAATCCACCTGGTTTGTACCGGAGATTACAACAGCGTTAGCGGTAAGATCGACATCATCGCCCCGGACACGAATCAAATTGTCGATATCCTGAATCTGGGCGGTTCGCCGGGCTCGATCGCGGTCAGCGAAGATGGTCGGATGTTCGTGGGAAACGCCTGGCCGGCAGGTGTCTATGTGTATGACGCCGCTACGCTCGATATTCTCGTCACGCCCGGCGACTACCTCTTCCACGGTGGAAACGCGCTGGCAATCTACGATTCTGAGCTGCTTTCCGTCGATGCCGGCGACTACATCCAGAACTCGGATGTCTATCGCTACGACCTCTCGGATAACTCGTTGCTGAACACGTATGAGGTCGCAGTCGGCGTTACGGATGTCATCGTGAAGAAAGAGGTGGAATCTATCGAGGACGATCCCATTGAGCCGCAAGAGAAAATCGTGCTCAGGGCGTGGCCGAATCCCGCACTGCGCGGCGACATGATCCAATTCTCCCTGCCGGAAGGTTTTCCGGTGGATCGCTATCATATCTACGACGTGAGAGGAAGACGCATCGCGGATATCCACGGTAATTCATGGGACGGAAGAGATATCGACGGCAAGCGCGCCGGATCGGGTATTTATTTCTGTGTTGCGATGAAGGGAAGCAAGCAGCTTTCGATCAAAAAGATAACGATCATTCGTTAATGTATTACTTGATATTGAGGGGCAGGCTATCGTGTCTGCCCTTTTTCTGTTGGATAGAGATGCAGGCAGGGGTGCCTGCGTACCACGAGGGACAGAGATGCAGGTTCAGTTTTTTCGTGCCTCAAAAACTACAGATGCCTGCGCTCCACTACTCGATCCAGACGGGATTGGTGGCGGCGAATCCACCCCACTTCGTGCGGAGCTCCATACGGACGTAGCCGCGATCAGGTAATAACAGGCGTTTTTTGTTCGGGGGATTGACGATACGCTTCTCACGCCCTGCATCGCAATCACCGATCAAGAGATCGATACGGGTGATCCTGCCAAATTCCGGTGTGGTCGCGGTGTCGTAAAGGAGCCGTTCCTTCCGGGATTTCATCGACTGGCCGATGTTTATCGCGTTTTCGCCCTTGCCGAGTTGGAACCGGATAAACGGACCGTTTGAGACAACGATCTCGCCACTCCTGAGTCCAGCCAGGGGATCGTTGGCATTGTGCCGGAACAGGGTCATCATCTTGCCGAATGTCTGCTTGCGGGAGCTGAACAATTGCAGGTAAGGAATCCGAATCTGGCGCATGATGTTGAAATTGCCGTGGGCGTCGTTTCCGGCGAGCAGGAGAAAGCGTTCCCTCTTTAGCAGAAGATCGCGCCAGTGCAAGAGGCTGTCCATGATTTCCGGACGATTACAGCTATTGATTGCCTGCAAATGCTTGATTCCGGCATCGTGGAAATCGTTCTGCGACCAGTTGCCTCTGCGGATAAGCCACCTCTGGAGAATGGGAACCGGTTCGAACGGATGCGCCGCGATGAGCAGCCCGTGCGGATCGTCTTCAAGCTCGCTCAGATGTACCTGCGGCCGGTTGCAGAACCACCGTTCGGCGCTGTCGCCGCTGCCGGGAATAAAATCATTCCGCCCGATGGCCAGCATGTGAACGTTTTCGCCTCGCGAATTCCCGATGGAGACCTCTTCACCCGCGAGGATGCGGCAGGAATCGGAATCCAGGCTCGCCACCTCTTCCTGCATACGATGCCACTTGGGCAGAGACGGGTCGTTTTTCAGATAGTTATCGGTGCGGTCGTCCAGATCGTAGGAGTGATCGGTGACGAAAAACCATTTCAAGCCCATTGCTACGGCCATGGCACGGGTCAGCCCGATATCGGCGCCGAACTCTACCTGGTCGTCCGTGTAGTTGGTGTGGACGTGCGGATCGCCGGCGTACCAGCCATCCGGAAAGGGGAGAGGTCGGTCGGTGACGAAGCATCGATAGGGCTGCCAGGAGAGTCCGGAAAAATTATCGTTGAAGAATCTGAATGCCTTTCCGCGCGAGAATCCCTCGACGAGCACCGTGATCCACGCGAAGGCATTGAAATCGAGGAATTGGTTCTCGATGGGAAGGATCACGGATCGATAGGGCGAGCTGAAGGTCTGGTCGAGATCGAAGATAATCTTTCGACTCCGGTTTTTCTGCAGGACGTACGCGGTCACGCGCTGGATGGTGATCGGGAATCGATCCGCGTCCTTGACGATCAGCGCGATCGGCAGGCTCGAATTATCACGGGCGATGTACCGCGTCGGCGCATCGGTGACGATCTCGGGCAATTTCCTGTAATACCGCGGCTTGAGCAACGGCAGCCGGAAATGCGTTTCAGCGTAAGCGATTGGTATGGGTATCATAGAAAAAACCTCCAGAGCGTCCCCTGAAGGTTTGCAAAAAGATTCATGCCCGACTACGGAAGCCAGTTTCTGTGGATGACGTCTTTGGCTTTGTCCGGTGCTTCGATCGACCACGGTCCGGAAGGCAGCATGAACTTGATCTGAATGCCTTCATGTCCGAATTCTTCGGTTGTGGTAGCAACGATAAATCCGCCGGTAATGCTGCGTCCTTCCATATCCACATCGGCGACGCGGAAAGTGAAATACGCGTTATCGGGCTTGTAATTGAGCTGCGAGAAATCGAAGGCGTATTCGCCGTCTCCCAGATCGGGGTTGTTCTTGAAATCTTCATCAATTTTGGCAATTTCCCTGACGATCTCGATCGCTTCCTGCGTACGGCTGCGATCGATCTTCATCTGCCGGAGCGGGAAGATAAACGTAACCACGATCCCCACCAGCATGATGATCATCAGAAGCTCGATCAGAGAGAACTTCTTCACCTGCTTTATGCTCAAGTCGTCAGTCTGACCAACATTGTTCTTCGCTTCGTTTTGATCCGACATTCGTCCTCCAGTATTTGTTTTTTCTAAAAACACCGACGCTGTTTATTTTGTCAAAGGATTTTTGCAATTGAGATTAGTTTCCGCACAATCGTCGCATCCGTTACAGAACGAGTCTCTTCCGATAGAACGGGTATTTGCTTCAGCCCCTTCACGGGCGTGGTTATAATTCGGCTGCACGAAGCATGGATGTCGGTCTGTCCGATGAAGTCGATCAGTTGCCGCGCGTTTTCCGGCCGGATACCGCTCGCGGGGAGTATCTGGATCGTTCGCCCAGGGTAATCGATTAACTGCTTCAGGATTTCGCGTCCTTCCCAAGCGGTCGCGCGGCAGCCGCTGGACAGGATTCTCGTTACACCGAGATCTTGCAGGATGCGCATGTTTCCCACGGGATCGTGAAGGAGATCGAACGCGCGATGAAATACCGTATCGCGTCCATCGGCAAGCCTTACCATCCGCCTGACGCGTCTTCGGTCGATAATCCCCTGTCCGGTAATCATGCCGAAAGCGATGCCGGACGCGCCAATATCGAGCATTCTTTCGGCCTCGCGCAGCATGAGGTTGAATTCGTCAGATAGATAGAGGAAATCGCCCTCGCGGGGTCGGATCATGACGATGACCGGTATATCGACCGATCGCAGGATTGTTTCCACCATGGATTGAGACGGGGTAAGCCCACCAAGAGACAGCGCACTGTTCACCTCCAGACGGTCCGCACCCGCTTCAGCCGCGATGATCGCCGAAATGATATCACCGATACAGATTTCTACTGGATTTCCTTGATAGTTTATCGATTGCTGCATATATTTTTACTGATAATTTCAAGCTGTTTTGATATTTTGCCAAGCTCAATCCCTATGTCATCAGAAAGAGAATATTGTTCGAGGATTCGCTCAAGATCGTAATAGAATTCATCCTTAAAATGTCTATTTCCATACTTATAGCATACTTGTATTCTATAAGTTGATTCATGATCACCTGTGTTGTTTTGGTTTCTCTCAGTTGTTAGATCAAGCAAGTCATCATATATCGCATCTGGAATTAGGGATGGAATTGATATTTTCTCAATTTGATACTCCTTACTGCTTCTTCTTCTAAAGAATGAAATAAAAACAGGATCAATATCTACTTCAATATTCTCAGCTGCTCGAGCGCCATGATTGGATATTACGATTCGAATATAGTATCGTTTTTGTACAACGATTTTGCAGCTTAAATATGGACGATTATGCTCTCGAAAAGAATCTCTTGCGGCTTTTAATGAGAGAGCAGACAGCAGTAACGCTCCAGATGTCAAAATAGCGTCTAAATGTAAATTCAACCAATCCCATATTGAAAGCCACGTGTCCATTGGGTACTCCTTATATCATGTTCTGTTAGTCAATTTCATCTATGTCATACCTGCCTTTGTGCGTCAACGTAAAAACATCAACCGTCAAAGAGGAGAGAGATGCGGACGGAGACGTCCGCGTTCCACGGGGGCGACCAATTTCCTGCTTGACATGCGCGATTGGTAGCTTAAATTTTTAATAAACACACAGTAAAGCAGGTGACATGAAAAAGCAGATATTTCTTTGCATCATCCTAATAATCAACGGCCTTCTGATCGCAGACACGAATCCGCTCGACGAGGTCGGCAACCTCTTCTGGGGGATGTCGGCCGATACGGTCAGCACCAGGTTCGAGGCTTCGGTCGTCGATTTCAACGAACTGGCCATCGTTTGCAACGGAGAATACCGGCAGCATCCGGCGTATGTCACCTACATCTTCCATGACGACAAACTGAGCATGATCACCTACAACCTCCTAATCGAAAGCGCCGATTCGCTCCTTACCGCGTATGAAGAAATCCACATGTATCTGACGGATTCTTACGGGAAGCCAATCGAAAATCAAGAAATCGGATCAGAAATTGCAAAAGAAAAGTTGATTAATGAAATCAGTAATGGTCAGCGGCAACTCAGCAGCTTCTGGGTTGTCGGCGACACGCGTTTGGTATTGAGTCTGAAAAAGAGCAGATTGTCCGAATATCCGGTGTCCATCGTCGTTCTCTATTCGCACAATCGGCAGTAGAAACGAAGGAGTGTTGTTATGAAATGGTGGATTACAGGCTTATTGTGTCTCATCTTGCTTGTCCATCTCGGCGCGGAAACGATGATCGTCCACACAAGCGAGCAGGATTACACGTTCAATGTAGAGCAGATCGTGACCATGATCGTCTATTCCGAGCAGGATGTGCTTTCGATCCAGACCACGTCCGGCGGCTACGATTTCCACATGCTCGACGATATCCTGTCCATCACCTTTGACGGCGTGGCGGTCGAACCCGGACTGGAAGAGGTTGGAAAGCGCGTACCGATCAAGTTTCTGAAAAACTACCCCAATCCGTTCAATCCCGAGACATCCATCAGCTTCGACACCGGATTCGACGCGAAGGTCAACCTCACGATCTTCAACGTCAAGGGGCAGAAGGTGAAAACACTGGTTGACACCCACATGGAAAAAGGTTCACACCATATCAAGTGGCAGGGCACCGACGCGTCCGGGAAGAAGGTCGGCGGCGGCGTTTATTTCTATCGGATACAGGTCGGCGACAAAGTTATCACCCGCAAGATGCTGCTTCTAAAATAGGGGGTGGCCATGAAGACCTTTACATTCCTTGTCATGCTCTTGCTGTGCCTGGTGCTATCTGCCACCAGCATGGTGATCAAGCGGGAAGACCAGCCGGATATCGCGGTGCCTATCGCGACCGTTGACAGCATCTACTTCACGGATCAGGCGGCTGGAGAAGTCACACACCTGCAATTCGTTCCTGCGCATGCCGATCCGGGATGCCCTGTCGAAGTGGCGGTTCAATTGCTGGATGCGATCGGCAATCCGGTACTCAATACGACACCGGTGCATTTCTCGTTTGTGAACATGCCTCCGAGCGGCACGAACATCAATCATGAAGTCTATACGATAAACGACACACTGACCGTCAGGTCCGTTTACGGGATGGCGATCGTGAGTCTCAACTGCGGCACGGAAAGCGGTGTCGTATGGTTAAGTGCATCGGTCGATCTCGAAGACGATACCGTTTCCGAGACCTGCAACTACGTAATCCATGCTACCAATGTCGATAACGTCTCGATCCAGTACGGCAACGACGTGACCAACGCCGGCAGCGGGTGCTGGAGTCTTCCAATCGGTGCAATGTGCACGAACGATGCCGGAGTGCCGGCAACCTACGGAACCGCGGTCTGGTTCTCGATTCCCGATCAGGAAATCGACTGGTGCAGCGTCATCCCCGAATCGTACATCGGGAACCCCAACGTCTATGGCGATTCGCTGCCCGGCATGGCATACACACGACTATGTTACGATGGCGCGCACAGTTTGGAGGATGTTACCGTGCGAATTCAGGTTGGCGACTTCGATGAAGCCTTCATGGTCGAGCTTCCCCTGATTCAACCGCAACTTGACGCAGTTCCAATACCCGGTCACCTTGACTGGACGGAGGGTAGCGATTGGGACTATGTAGAAGGAGAAATCCAGATTCATGTCTCGGACGGGCAGGGTAACCCGGTTCATTACGCGATTGTATCTCTGACATCCACCCATGGCGAATTCGTCGAGCCGGATGTGCAATATCAGGTTCCCGGAGAGGATTGGTCGGTGATTCATACCAATACGGATGGATACACTCGGGGTCGAATCCGATTCTACGAATACGAATGTCCACCGGTTGATCCACCACCCAACGAGGTTCCGGTCGATCTCACGATATGGCTTAACGGAACCGATGTGACCGACCAAACCACGATCATTCTTCTGAACTACAACGAACCCGAATAAAGGAGCGATTCATGCGAAATCTTTCCCTCGTCTTGATTCTTGTCATCGCCGGTGCGCTTGCCGCCACCAGCATCGTCATCGAACGCACCAACGGCCCCGACCTCGCCTGCACCACGGAGGGTATCGACGACATCACGTTCACCGATTCGACCGTGGGCGTGGATGTCGCGTCGATCGAATACTTCAACTCCGAATTTCAGCTCCGCACCAACACATCCACGACGGTCAGCGCGGCCCTGCTGGACGCACACGGAAATCTCGTCGATTCCGATCAGGACGTGATCTTCATCTTCGTGTGGGAGCCGACAAGCGGCACGAATATCAACGGCGAAGCGGACGCGCAATTCGAATACGTTACCGTTACACCCGTGGACGGCATCGCGTCGGCTACGCTGAACGTGGGAGAACCCGGACTGACCAGCATTAGCACGCGGACAACCGATTTTCTGGGCAGCACCATCGAGGACAACAGGATCGTCACCATCTTCACGACACCAGTTACGAGCGTCGGAATCGTGGACGCCCCCTTCAGCGGAACGAATTGCGGAGCCGGTATGTGGCGCGTTACCGTCAGCGCGATATGCAGCAACGATCTGGGCATGGCGACACCCGAGAATATCCCGTGCTTTTTCACGCTTACCGACGAATCGATCAACTGGGCAAACATCACGGCGGACGCGTTCATCGGCAATACCAATAGCGAAGGTGAGTCCTATAACGGCATGGCGTTTACGGACCTGGTCTATCACGGCACGCATTCGCTGGACGATATCGAAATCCAGTTCGAGGCCGAGGGTTATACCGGCATCGATACGGTGAAGCTACCGCTGAACGACCCGATTATCAGCATGTCAATGAGTCCTGGCAGCTTGATGTGGACGACCAATATGGATGAAAACGACGAGGTGATCGGTGATGTGGAAGTGCACGTACACGACAGCCAGGGCAATTCCGTTTCCGGCGCGGTGTTCAGGCTGACAAGTTCGCGCGGCGATTTCGTGGAGCCGGACGAGCAGTTTCAGGTTCCGGGCGAGGTTTTCAATGTGGTACAGAGCGTGAATGGCGTCGCGGTGGGGAAGATAAGGTTCCGGTGGTTCGAGTGCCCTCCGGTCGTCCCGCCACCGAACGAGATTTCCGTCAATATCACCGCGTACCTCGATAGTCATCAACTGACCGCGTCGGGGACACTGATCGTACTAAATTATAATTGACGTTTTCCGGCGGACTGAGAGAATGTCTCTGGAAGATTTTTTTTGTTTTTCCAGAACATGGTGGTAAAAGATAACCTGTAAACTCAGTTGGAGGAATCGTGAGTATTTCCAAAAAATACTTCAAGACCAAGTCCGCCTGCAAAGTCACGTTCAAGCTTCCGCACCAGGCGTGCGGCAACGCGAACAAAGTATGCATCGTCGGAGATTTCAACAATTGGGATGTTCAGGCTGATCCCATGCTGAAATTGAAGAGTGGAGACTTTAAGATTGTCCTGAATCTCGAGCCGGGCAACTCCTATCAGTACCGCTATCTGATCGACGGCAAGAAGTGGGAAAATGACTGGAAAGCGGATGAATATGTGCATTCACCGTTCGGCAATTGCGAGAATTCAGTCGTAATCGTTTAGCCTGAAAATGTTAGAACCTTCGGACTCGCAGTGGGTCTGAAGGTTTTTCTTTAGGCACGGGACATTTGAAAATCAACCATGCGGGGTGAAGAAGATAAAGGCTGGTCCATGACTGCTATCGAAGATGAATTGATACTGCAAGGCGAGATGGTTCGCCTGAAGCCTATCAAATCGCGACATTTCAAGACCATCACCGAGTGGTATCGCAAGAAACGCATCCGGCGTCACCTGCTTCGTGACGACTTGCCCGGGCTCAAGAACCGCATCCGAAGCCTTTACATCAAGAATCGAATCGACGCGATCATCCCCTCGATCTACCGCCACTGGCTCGACCACGGCATGGGCTTCATGATCAAGGTCAAACAGGAAAACCTCGGCACCATCTGCGCGTGGGAAATCGCGCCGTCCGTCTATCGCATCCAGATCGTCATCGGGCAGCGGAAAAACTGGGGACAGGGATTCGGAACCGAAGCGCTCAACTGCCTCATCAAGTACCTGAATCTCGAACATCATCCGAAATCCATTATCTGCGCCGATGTGCATCCCGGAAACCACCGCTGTATCAAGGTGCTCGAGAATAACGGCTTCGTGAAATGCAGCGACGACGAGGCCGATCGATTTCGCGCGATGACCGAGTACCCGAAATACATGGTCAACGATCCTTTCACCAATTCCGGAAAACACCGCCTGCTGGCATTCGGATTGATGAGGGGAGAGGGAAATCCTGATGAATAGCGTCCGATTCAGCCTGCTCATATTCGTTGTTTTCGTAGCGATAGCCTTCACCTCCTGCCAGCAGCAAGATCAAACCGATACGGAACACCCGATCGAAGTCTCTTCGATCGACGACACCGCTCCGGTTTTTCATCTACCCTTCGATCGCGTTATCCGGGATTCGAGTCGATACCATCGTGCTATCGTGCCGCATCATGTACAGTTTACAAAGGATCGCTTCGGCAACGAGGGTCACGCGGGTCTGTTCAATGGGAAAAACTCGTGGATCGAGATCGATGCCGATTCTCTGCTCGATTTCCACGATCGCGAAAGTTTTACAATCACTGCCTGGGTCAAGACGGATCGCTTCACGATCGACTGGAGTATCTTCCGGAAGAAGGGCGACCCGGTTCAGTGCTTTTTTGGCTACGAGGACGATCGCATCGTGCTGGGGCTGGACCGTAGCGAATCGAGAGTCTATTCCCAGACGACGCTCTTTGCCGACACCTGGTACTTCGTTGCGGGTATCTACGATGCCGAGAAAATGCAGCTCCTGGTCTATGTCAATTCGCTCCTGGACGCGCAGACGCCCGTGCTGAGCCTCTTCAAGAGCAAGCCCGGCAATATCGAGGCCGGAAGGACTTCGACACGCTCACCGGTCTATTATCTCGACGGAGCGCTGGACGATGTTCGCGTGTACGATCGCGTGCTGTCGGAAGATGAATTGCGCGAGCTCTACCACGAAGGCGGCTGGAACCTGTAGTCGCCAGAAGTGACAGAACCTTTTGAATTGCAAAAAAGAAGGGCAAACCCTCATGGGTTCACCCCTTCAAACAATTACTGTAAGTAGCTTTCGACTAATCTTCGAGGAAAGCCACGCTCAGCACTTTTTCTACGTTGATTGATCCATCTTTCATCATCTTGATGATCTGGTGGATCTTCTTGTTGTAGTTTTCACGAAGCCGGATGTTCGTAGAAATCTGATCGACCAGCTTGTTTTGGGTTTCGGTGAGACGGATCAGAATCGCCCGCATATCGGCTTCCATTTCCTCGTCGTTCTCATACGTGATCTTCTGAGGTTCACGGACAGCGCCGTAGTAGAGAGGGCGATCGGCAAGTTCTTTCGGGAAATCTACAAACATATCACCTTTATCGGAGTACAACCAGTTAAGGTTGATTTTGAACCGGGCCATAAGGTTTGCAGTGGTTTCAGCTCTGGGGCTACTGTGATCAGACTCGATCTTTGATAGTGCTGCCGAGCTGATATCCAGTTCCTTTGCGAATTCGGCTTGAGTCATGCCAATGGCATGTCGGATGGCCTTGAATTTTTTTCCGAACATTAGTACCTCCTTGACGTTTCATACGACTTTGTTCGTGCTAATGTTTATCGGGGGCAGATATTTCGTCAAGAAATATACTTCCCTTCCCGGTAATGAACCAGTTCAAGTTGACGTTAAGGTACAGCAATAGATTCGCGTGAATGCTTGCGCTTGGGGCATTTATGTCCGCCTCAAGTTTCGAAATCGCGGCACCGGATACCCCCAAAATTTCTGCCAAATCTTTTTGTTTAAGCCCAGTTAAACTTCTGATAGTCTTCAAACGTTCTCCATACATGGTCACCTCCGAGTGATTAACTATAGTTAACTTTTTTCCTTGACAAAAACCCTTACTTCGAATATTATTTACCTCATATACAGTCAGGGTTAATTATGCTTAAACATGATTAAGTGTCAAACAAAAAATCGGAGGTATAGTATGGTACAGATATTATCGGGAAAGCAGGTGCGACTGAAACGCATCGAACATGATCTCTCTATGAACGAACTTGCAAGGAGATTGAACGTCACACCTACGTGGATGTCACTGGTTGAAAACGGTAGGCAATCGGGCGAACCGGTTCGCTCGAAGGCAACGCTTTTCTTCCAGCAAATGGAAATGGAGAATCTGCGTAACCAGATCGATCAAATGCGAAGAGAGTAGTCGAATCATCCTGGCTGTATGGACGATGTAGGGCATTTTCGGGTAGCGTGTGAAATCAAACAAAAGGAAGAAGGCATGACAGAAAGCCAATGGATTCAGCAAATTCGAGATCGGATCAGAAGATTCAGGTCGATTCCCGGTGTACGGCTTCCGCTGTACGAATCCCACGCGGGGGTCGATTTCGGCCGTTATCTCGGAATCATAAGAGAGGATTCCCAATGGAAAACGTTCAACGTCGATTTCTCTCGCAGTGAGTTATCGCCGCTGGCGGATGAGAGGGCGGACATTGCCCAGCACATCATACGGAGTGTGCAGGAAATCGAGGAACTGTTGAACATGATCGACAAGCTCTCAATCGAGAATCGCGTGCTGAGAGAGAAGCTCCGTTCCGTGTATCAGGGGATCGTGCGTCGAAGCATGGAACCTGCCGAATATCTCTGTAGCGAAGTAACGCAATTCAGAACGAATCAAATGTAATCCCGTAGTGGGGAAGAGGCGCCTGCGAGTCAGGCGTCTCTCTTATAGGTACTATTCCAGCATTTTGTTAGGTGGCTTGACCTGGGTTCTGAATGTGAAGATCGATCCGTTACCCGGCACGCTTTCGAATGTGATGGTTCCGTTCATGATTTCCGCCAGCCGTTTGCTGATCGCCAGCCCCAATCCAGTACCACTATAGCGCCTGGTAGTCGATTTGGAGACCTGCTCGAACGCTTTGAATATCTTGTCCCGATCATTATTGCCGATACCAATTCCGGTATCGACTACCTTCACGACCAGCCATTCGTCTTCGTAATCACAGATCATATCGACCCTTCCCTGGGCCGTGAACTTGATGGCGTTGCTGAGAAGATTCCATACAATTTGCCGGATCCTCCCCGCGTCCCCGTACGCGATTTCCGGAATACCCCTGTGAAGCTCGATGTCGTAGTCGAGTCCCTTGATTCTGGCCTGTTCCTGCAGGAGTCCGAATGTCTGGCGCAACGTGTGGGGGAGATTCATGACGTGGTTTTCGATCTGGAGAGAGTGCGACTCGATTCGCGAATAGTCGAGGATATTGTTGACGATGCTCATCAACTGGATCGCGGAGTCGTTGATCAGGCTGAGCTTCTTCTTTTTGTCTTTTTGTTCCTCCTCGTCCAGCAGAATCTCCGTGAAGCCGATCACCGCGTTCAGGGGAGTTTGCAATTCGTGGCTTACGTTGGCCAGGAACTCGCTTTTGCTGCGATTTGCCGATTCGGAGGCGAGGATCGCGTCCCGAAGCAGGTCCTCGGTCTTCATGTGGTTTTCGATCTCGCTGGACAGGGCGATGGTGCGCTGTTCGACCTTTTCCTCGAGCGCGTCGTTAATCTCGATGATCGTGCGTTCCTTCTCCCTTATCTGGGCCTGCATGAAGAGGATGTTTTGGGCGATTTTAGTGAGCTCGTCCTTTTCCTTGAAATCGAGCGTCTCGTCGCGGCTTCCGTTGGCGATATGGTTCAGGGCGAGATTGATCCCCATGACTCTCGATACGATGTACCGATTGATGTGCCCGGAGATGATGAAATACGTAGCGATAATGATCAGCAAGGTGATCGCGAATGAGACGAAAACGACCCTCCTGCGGTGATCGGTGATGATCGAGAAGTCGTACACCGTTTTCAGCCAGAGCTGGTAATACCATATAAAGGATTCGGAGCTCTTGAAATGGATTGGTCTGTATTCTTCCTCGAGTCCATTTCGATAGCGAGAAAACGGCTCATTGCCACCCGTCAGCATGTAGATTCCCGTTTCCATTCTTTGGCCTTCGTTCACAATGGACCACTGACCCAAATCGGTGACCGAGTAGATATTGATCTCCTCGATATACTTGTTGTTCTCGGCGATATCCCTGAAAATCTGACCGCTGAGGTAATTGCTGAAATCGCTCGAGTAGTTACGGCTGATGAAGCTCCTCACATTGATGGATACTTCGAACAGGATATCGGAGCCCTCCGGGCTGAAGTACGAGAATTTACGTATCCTGCCGGTTCGCGCCGACAGCGTGATACGTTCGGTCTTGACGATCCCCGCGCCATAGAGTTGCTCCAGGAAATTCCGGAAATCCCTCGATATCGTGAACAACCTGAAGTGCTGGTCCGGCTCGAATGTCGTATTGAACACGACGCCCTGGTCGTTGATGAGGTAGAGGTCGTCGAATTGGTATTTGACCAAAAATCTGTTCATCTGGTCGATGGTCAATTCATTCAGCGGAATATCCTGGTTCAGCAGTTCATGGGCAAGCTTGGGAAGGCGTTTCTCGACACCTCCATCTATATCGTCCTCAATCTCTTTATACAGTACGTCGTATTCGTGGAGCCGCGATTCGATCTGCTTTTGGGTGTCATGAAGAATCGTGTCGATGAGCGAACGGGTATGGAAATGGGATACGATGAAGATACCGAATCCCACAAGAATATTCGAAAAGACGATAATCAGCAGAAAATATCGGGTGAGCTTCTTCTTCATTTCAACCCTGTTCTTCCGTTAGTAGAGCAGTTTTCGTCGTTTTTTGCGTCGCCTTCCGTGACTTGTATGGTACTTGAAATTCCTGTTCCGGTCTCTGGTAAACAGCACAATCATTACACCGATAACGGGCGTCAGAATCAAAGACAAGACAAAACCTGTGCCGAAGCGGTTTCCACGCCTTTTGTTCAAATACGCCACTCCCAAGCATAATATTATATACGCAAGGAAGATCGCTACACTGAGGTATTCAACACCATTGAAAAAGGACATATCTGGGGTATCCTATATTTTTAATTATAAAATACCGTTTTTCAGGCGAAGTGACAATATAAAAATACTATCGCTTCCGTTTATTCCGCACCAGCGAGATGAATGCCGGCGCGAACAATCCTGCAATATCGTTCGATACGTGCATGAGGGCAATGAACAGGAAATCGTTGAAGATGAGGTAGGATAAAGCATAGAATGACTGGATGATCATGACCGAGATCGAACCGAGAATTCGTCCCTGGTTGGTGTGATGCAAGCCGTTCAACAGAAGCGTAATGGTGATCGCAAATATGGGGGGAAGGTGCCAGTGATGAATCAAAAGCCCCATTACGAAAATCCGCATCAGCATTTCTTCCGAAAACCCGTTGCACAGTCCGAGCAGCAATTTCTGCCACATTTTCTGTCCGAACAAGCTTTCCGTATTGTAACTATACTGTTTGATATCGTGTTCGAGCTGTTTCGGCGATATCCGCTGAAGCGCGAGCGCCAAGTATTTATATACGAAGACGCTAAGCACAACCAGGAATATACCCGCGAGGGGCGCAATCACATAGTATTGGATCTCGAGCGACGGCACGAGACCGTACTGCCGAAGCCCGGACATCAGATAAATGCCGAGTGGAACGCTGAACAAGATCGATATCTGATTCTGGAAGAGACTTCGAAGAAACGATTTTCTTCCGGATGTCGGTGACGGTTCGGAGATTTTCTGGAAAATGTTTAAAAACCCGTCAATCGTCCAGGGAATCAATTGCATGCTCGATACCGCAAGAATCCACAGCCACATCGTCGTCGTCTCGAAATTCATTGTATCCTCGTGAAACATTGATCGTGAAACATTTATTGCAATCCACATTGATGCTGTCAAGCGACGAAAAAAGGGTGATTACCATTCCGCCGGCATGCTGAGACTCACCCCATCATCAATCCTGTTATAATATATATTATGTAAACTATGGAATATTTCACAACGAGATGTTTCTATGCAGGATACGTTTTTGTTCTCCAAACACAGCCAGCAGACGTTGCAACTGTGCACATTTTCATTTCCGCGAATTTCAGGCGATTTGAGAGCCGATTTCAAGAGACCAATGATCCTGGTCTGCCCCATCCGAGATCGTCGCCTCAGCGTGAGATTTCGCGTTCGTTGTTTCGCCAGAATAAATTAGAGATGGGAAAGCTCACAAACGTTTTACTCGGGGATTCGATTTGTCAGACATCGTCTGAAAATCACAAACGTTTCACTCGGGGATTCGATTTGTCAGACATCGTCTGAAAATCACAAACGTTTCACTCGGGGATTCGATTTGTCAGACGTCGTCTGAAAATCACAAACGTTTCACTCGGGGATTCGATTTGTCAGACGTCGTCTGAAAATCACAAACGTTTCACTCGGGGATTCGATTTGTCAGACATCGTCTGAAAATCACAAACGTTTCACTCGGGGATTCGATTTGTCAGACATCGTCTGAAAATCACAAACGTTTCACTCGGGGATTCGATTTGTCAGACATCGTCGTCTGAAAATCACAAACGTTTCACTCGGGGATTCGATTTGTCAGACATCGTCTGAAAATCACAAACGTTTCACTCGGGGATTCGATTTGTCAGACATCGTCTGAAAATCACAAAGGTCGAGCGTCAGCTCCCTCAACCCGTTTGCAAGAGAAGGCTGGGGTGAGGGTACCTTTCTCCATCCTGTCCATTTCCTCAATCCCGGACATCCTGCTTCGGACGAGAGAAGAAAAGAAAAGCCTTGCACGTTTGCGACAGCATCCGATCTTCGACATCGAGAATCAATCGGGGGTCGATATGAAAAGCATGACCGGTTACGGCAAAGGAACTTTTACGGACGATAACTACGAAATCGAGATCGAGATCAAGTCGGTCAATCACCGGTTTCTGGATATGCGCATCTATCTTGCGCGCGACTTGAACGCATACGAGATGCTATTGCGCGAGCGCGTCATGAAGAAAATGCGTCGCGGAAAGGTCGATGTCCGAGTAAACTTTCGGGACAAGCGTCTTCCCCAACTCTCGATCGACCAGCCGCGTCTCGAAGCGCTGTGGAATCTGTACAACGACGCGAAGTCGATCCTGAAAACCGAGCAGGAGATTCCGATCGACAAGATCATGGAGATTGACGGCGTGATGATGATAACGCCTCCCGAGACCGATGAGGATACCTTGCTCAACGCGCTGGAGATTCCGCTGAACAAAGCGCTGGAAGAACACGCGGCGATGGCGCTGCGCGAAGGCGAATCGATGCAGGATTTCCTGGTGTCGTCCATGATGCGGATATCCTCGGCGCTCACGATCGTGGAAAACGAGTTTCCGGAGTTTCGCAATGAGCTTTTCATGAAATACAAGACGCAGTTGTCCGATATCCTGAGCGATACGCTGACGGAAGACGACGAGCGTCGCATCCTGACCGAGATCGCGATTTTCATCGAGAAAGCGGATATCAACGAAGAGATCGTCCGTCTCAAGGACCACGTCGAAAAATTCCGCGACAAGCTGTTCGTGGAGAATGCGGAGCTGGGCAAGTCGCTGAATTTCATTCTTCAGGAGATGCACCGCGAGGCAAACACGATGAGCGTCAAGTTCAACAATTCCAAAGTGTTCCCGCAGCTCTTGACCATCAAGGAAGAGATCGAAAAGTGCAGGGAGATGGTACAGAATGTCGAGTGATCAACCGCTGCTCGAATGGACGTCGTTTCCGCTACGCGATTACCCGAAAACCAGCATCTTGCTATCGATCTTTCTCGTCTTTCTGGCGGGACTTCTTTGGCAGATCGCGGTCGTCGAGTGGAAAATGCCGCTCTTCTACGTCCTCGGAATGCTGCTCGTCGTGGGCAACCTCATGCCCTACTACATTCCGACCTCTTACAAACTCTACGAGGATCGCATCGACATCGCCTATTTCGCGGTGAAGATCAGCCGCAAGTACAGCGATTTCCAGTGCTTCTACGCCGACAAGAAGGGCATGATGCTGGGGACGTTTCCGCAGCACAACCGGCTGGATCGCTTCCGCGGGCAATCGCTTCGATTCTCGAAAAACCAGGAAGAACGGGAGCAGCTTGAAGAAATCCTTTCTCGCAAGATTGTCGCAAGATACTAACCCACCTCTTCCCCATCGGAGCCTTTTATATGTACGACAAAGATATAGCACAGAAAATCGAGAAACTACTTTCAGAGAATCCCAATAAACTCTTTCGAATCAAAGAAATCGCAGGATACATCCGAACAGGTAAACATCAATATCATTTGCTGAAGGACACACTTGCCGCCTTGGCGTCGGACGGCAGAATCATCCGGCAGAACAAGCAGTTTTGCGGCAAGAAGACCATCCACCGGTCGCGCAAGAAGACGGATCAAAAGCAGCCCGACAGAAAGCAATCCGGCGGAAAAACGCTCGAAGGCTGGTTCGACGCCGGCAGTCTGGCGCGCGACCACTCATTCGCGTTCGTGATTACCGACGATGGCGATGCTTTCGTCGATGTCGAGGACACGCTGAACGCCTTCCACAAGGACAAGGTACTGGTCGAGGCACGATACCGGCGCGGAAAACGACTCTACGGCACCGTCGTCAAAATCGTCGAGCGCGCACGCAAGCAGATTGTGGGCGACATCCAGAGAGTCGGCGGTAACTGGATTCTTCAGCCGGATGATCCCAAGATACACCGGGCTTTCCGCATCCTCGATCCGGACGGCTTGCAGGAGCGGAAGAAAGCGGTGTTGGACGTCACGGACTGGGGTGACCGCGTGAAATCGCGCCAGCCTGCCGGTAAAATAGCGGAAATCCTCGGCGAATCGGGCAATCCCGAGACCGAGATTTTGGCCGTGATCCGAAGATACGGGCTGCCGATGTCGTTTCCGGACGACGTGCTCGGACAAGCCGATGCGATTAAGGAAGATTTCAGCGACATCGCGCGCCGGCAGGATTTCAGGCAACTTCCGACCATTACCATCGATCCCGCTTCCGCAAAGGACTACGACGACGCCATCTCGCTCGAAAATCTTCCCCATGGCTGGCGTCTATACGTGCATATTGCCGACGTCGCACACTACGTGCCCATCGGATCGCCCGTCTATACCGAAGCTACCCTGCGGGGAAACAGTTTCTACTTTCCAAAGCGCGTGATCCCCATGCTGCCGGAAAAGCTTTCCAATCGCGTTTGCAGCCTGCGTCCGCAAGAGGACAAGATGACGGTCACGGTGGTCTCAGATTTCGATAACGAGGGCAGGATTCTCAAGCAGCAGGTATTCGAATCGGTAACAAATTCGGATGCCAGGCTGACCTACGAGGAAGTCGATGAGCTGTTCGATGGCAAGGAGATTGACCTTTCAAACGACCTCTGCGAAATGATCATCGAGATGCGGAAGCTCTCGCGCGTGCTGTCGAAGAATCGCGACGCCAAGGGTTGCCTCTATTTCGATCTGCCGGAGGTTGAATTCGTTTACGACGACGAAGGTTACCTGCACAAGCTGGAACGATCCTCCGAGACCGAGTCCCACAAAGTGATCGAGAATTTCATGCTGATCGCCAACGAATATGTCGCGGAAACCCTGACCAAAAGCGCGAAAAGTACCATGTACCGCATCCACGAAGACCCCGAAGAGGACGCGGTTCGAAGGACACTCTCGCTGATCAAGGTCTATGGCTATAAAGCGAAATTCCACAAGAATCTGAACAAGACTCTCCAGGATGTGCAGAGCGGCATCGAGGAGAAGGACTTTCATCGCGTCTTCGATCGCATGATCCTGCGCAGCCTCAAGAAAGCGAAATACACGATCGAGCACAAGGGGCACTTCGGGTTGGCGATCAAGACCTACAGCCACTTCACCTCGCCCATCCGAAGGCTTTGCGATATGGTCATCCATCATCAGCTCAAGATGCATGTATTCAAGACGGCCAACGGGAGATTCCGTCAAAATGAACTCGAAAGATTGTCCGGCGTGGCATCGGAGAGAGAAATCCTGGCGGACGAATCGGAACGGGAGGTCAACCGCGTCAGCAAGCTTCAGTTCATGAAGCGGCACGTCGGCGACGAATTTTCCGGCATCGTAATCGCCGTGAATCGCACCAACGTCATCGTCGAGTTGGACGATATGCCCGTGATTGGTGTAGTCCCCGTGACGAGCCTGAACGGTAATTATCGGCTGTATGAAGAGTACATGCGCCTGCTGGATGAGAGCAGCACAAAGAGCATCAAGCTGATGGATCGGCTGAATGTGCGCCTGGAGCGGGTTACGGATGATATTTACTTCACGATTCTGGAATAAATCTTGCAATGAATTTTACTGGATTGAAATATCGCTTGACAGATTGCGAAACCGTGATCTCATTTATGGCGAACCATAGAAACGAATTACAGGAGATTTGACGATGAGCAGGCGAAACCGATTATTCTTGTTTCTGGCATTGGCGGCATTCACCCTACACCTTTCAGCAACTGCAACGGCGGCATTTACGACCGATCTCGGCGACGAGCCGGCGGGACGCGTATCGCTGGTAGTTCCGTTTGTGGACGAGTCCGAATCGGACGACGACGACGATCCGATCGTCTCATGGCAATGGAATTTCGGTGACGGAGAGACCTCGACCGAGCAGAACCCCGTTCACACCTATGTCGATCTCGGTTACTACGACGTTAGCCTTGTGGTGACGACGGCCAACGACTTGAGCGACGTGCAAAATGTAAACGATTATGTGTCGGTGTATGGCATCGATATGACCTACGTGCTGGACCAGTCCAGCAGCATGGAAGGGGAGAAGCTCGAACACCTCAAAGACGCCTGCTACGCTTTCAACAACCTGCTGGATACGCAATCCAACCTGGGCGACGAAGCGGGAGTCGTTTCTTACGAATCACGTCCTCACGTCAAATATCCCATCCATATCATGCAGAACGGCGGAACGATCAGCTCCATGCAGAATTCGATCCAGCAGCTTTATCCCACCGGCGTGACCGCGCTTTTCAAGGGCGTCCGATATGGTATCGAGCAGTTGGTCAATGCCAATCAAAGCGACCCTGATTTTGCCAGCGAGACGAAAAGAGCCGGACTTCTCGTTATGTCCGACGGACTGAATAATGCCAGTATTAGATCAGATATTGAACCGATCTACACCTTTGTTGTTATTCACGCGTTGGGATTCGGGGCGGATTGCGATCCGACGGACCTCGTCTGGTTACGCAATCTTACCAACGGAACGTATAATTTCGCCTCGCCCAACACCATCACGACCATCATGAGCGATATCTATCAGGCGCTGAAACAGCAGGGACGGAATGCCGATCTTCGCGGTGTCGTGTTGGAAGCGCACGAGGATATCTCTCACGAATTCTACATCGACGAGGGCAGCCGGAACCTGGTTGTCAACGCCGACTGGCATGCCGATGATCTGGACATGACCATGACGCTCACCTCTCCCTCAGGCAAGGTTTATAGCTACAACCCGTTGCAGAACCAGTGCCAGTACAAATCGATCCAGATCGACACCCAATGCGCCTACAAGATCATCAACCCTGAAACCGGCACTTGGAGAGCCGATATCAGCGCCGAGAGCTACTCGCAGACACCGTCGGAATACTCCTTCTGGGTACTCTCCGCCAACGCGCTGAAGCTGGATATGGATTTTGAGAACAGCCACCTGCAACCGGGCGAGCCGATCCGAATTTCCTCACAACTGACCGGCGACGGGCCAACCCCTGCGGCAGATATCCAATACCGAATCGAACGACCGGACGGGCACGTCGTGATGCTGAACGCGAGCGATACCAACGCCGCAAACGAAGTCCAGTACTACGACACGCTCGAACCGGGCAACTACATCATCTCGGCAATCGCCACCGGCACCGCCGCCAATCCGTTCACGCGAATCGTACGCGAAGCGGTCTGGGTCGATGGCAACGAAGAGCCGCTCGACACCGAGACCGCTCCGGAGCCGATCACGGAATACGCGCTGACCAACAGCCCGAACCCGTTCAATCCGAAGACCGAAATCCAGTTCTCGCTGCCCGAGGCATCGGATGTGAGCATCGTGATCTACAACATGCTGGGACAGAAGGTGAAGACGCTGGTTGACGAAAAGATGGACATCGGTAAGCACACCCGCGTCTGGAATGGTAAAGACGATAACGGTCGCACCGTCGGCAGCGGAATCTACCTCTACCGCATGAAAGCCGGCAGCTTCCAAGAGACAAAACGGATGCTGATGCTAAAATAGGTTCGGCTTTCGCGTAGCGAAAACGATACCCATGAACGTTGTAATCCCGATTAACGGGATTATGTTAGTGGAAAATCGGCTTTCGTGAATCGAAAACGATAGCGAATAAATATTAGATGCCGCTTCACAGATGTGGAGCGGCTTTTCGCATTACAGGTGTGGGGGCAATCCATCTCAGACTGTGAATTAAAACGACACGGTTGCTTCGTTCGATGCCAGATGTTTTCCTGTCGTAGGGGCAGGTCCCCGTGCCTGCCCTCCTATGCTAAATAATCATTTGTGTATCAAGTATTTGCAACGTCTATATTCTGAAGGCAAAGGACAGGAAAGGCAGACACAGAGGTCTGCCTCCACGACAGAGAAGAGAATCGGTCGCGTTCCCAGTACACAGAAACCCGCTCCACGTTAGTGGAGCGGGTTTCATTCTATCTTCTTACTTCAACATGATCATCTTTTTCACATCGGTCATATCGGGTGTGCTGAGTTTGTACAGATAGACACCGCTACCGAGTTGCTTACCTGAAGAATCCTCACCCTGCCACGTAATCCGGTGGTCGCCGGCCTTCATGACATCGTCGATCAGCGTGCAGACTTTTTGGCCGCGGATGTTGAAGACATCGAGCCGGACAGGAACTTCGCGCGGGATCGAGAAGACAATGTTCGTCTCGGGGTTGAACGGATTGGGATGATTCTGCGCCAGTGCGAAGACGGGAGCGGAATCGGCGGATTCTTCACCGACGCCGGTGCTGTTGACGAAGAACAGCATGCAGCCGTTGATCAACTGGGCGTTGTTCAGCCGATGCCGGTTGTCGAGGAACATGCACCAGTCCCTTGTGCCCGGTACGTCGAACAGGGTTTCTCCCTCGATCACATCGTTGAAGTCGTAAAACGACTCGAAAGGAACCCCGAGTTGATAAAACAGGTAGAAATCGCTGGTGGTGGTGAAGCAGTTGATCGTTCCGCGGTCCTCGATTTCCTTAAAGAAGATCGGGCGTTCGCCCACCTCGTCGATGTCGTCCCAGGTAACGGCGCCGCTCAAGACCTGATGCGACGTCTCGAAGGATATCACCATCCGGTAGTCGTCCTCGTCGTCCTGCGGCGGTGTGACCGGCGAATTATACGTCACCGGCATGTGCCCGTCGATAGGAATCTGGAATGTGTATTCGCCGCCGTTGGCTGCGTCCTCACGAAGAAGCGTGTATTCGTCCGGGTTTTCGGGATAATCGCCCAGCGCTGTCTGAATCCTGGCGTAGTAGGTTCTTCCTTCGCCCACGATGAATTCATGCTGACCGTTCTCGTCGGTGTAGGCGACCATGTCCGATTTCATGCCGTCGTTCTCGATCGCCAGGATGATTCGCGCGCCGTCGATGGGATTCGAATCGGCATCATATACGGTGAGTATCAGGGAAGCGAGTCCCTCCGAGTAGCGATCCGTGACTGAGGTCAGGAAACCGTCGCTACGGATTTCGAACACCGTGCCGAAGACTTTCCCCCATCCATTCTCATACACCAGCGGATCGTCGATGGAACTGTTGACCGGCTCCCACTGTGTCCAGCCTTCGTCCCAGAACTCGTTCCAGGTGTGATCGGTGGACATGGAGAGGACGCTCGTGCAGGGGACCAGCGCCGCTCGCGCGGCAGCGGAGGTGATGTCGGCGTGTTCGCCGCAGCGTCCCATATGCTTACGATAAATACGAACCGGCTGATGCGGGCGCTCGCTACCGGAGGTGAAGTCCATGACGTCCTGAATCCACTGCTGAATCGCGTGGATGGCATCGACCTGCATACCGTCGTCCGAGACCATGTTGGTGACTTGCGACAGCGCTTCGCTCAGTTGTGGATATCCGTCATCGGCATGATAGAAGAGGAAATCGCGCCAGAACACGCCGTCGGGCGGATCGGCGATGTTGTTGATGTGGGTGGTGTTCGATTCCTGAATGGTGGGATCGATGTAGGCGGGGATGTCGTCGGTGATCTTGGGATGTACGATGTACCAGTAATAGATATCCCGCGGTACTTCGATGGTAATGCGATTGTCGTCAGGCCCGGCCTTCTGGTATTGCGTCGTCGAGTAGTAATCCGGATCCGACACGGAAGTTCCGTAGTCGATCACCTCGACATAGTCCAGGTCCTGATCGATTTGGTAGATCAGTTCGGCATTTTCGGCGAAAAGCTCGGGGCTGGCGTAGTCGGATTCGAGATAAACGACCGACGTGTGCGCCACGCAGAACGCGATTTCGTCGATGAACGGGTCCTGCGCACCGAGGATGAGCTGTGCCCAGCGCTCCTGGTTGAGCGGCGACATCAGGCTGAATACGTTCCGCAAGGGAGGCTCGAGCCAGTCCGGCGCAATCTCGATGGCTTCAAGGGCGATCGCTTCGAGTTCGCCCATTTGCGATAGCATCATCACGGAGCCGTCACCGTGGAGAAACTTCATGCCGTGATCCGTACCCGCGCGCAAGTAGAGATCGACGCGCATCGAATCGGAGGTTTCCCACTCATCGCGATCGAAGGGGTATTCGATTCGGTTCGGTTCAGCGATCTCGGGCGTACCCGTCGGTGCCGCGCCAACTGCTCGTTCATTGCCGTTGAAGAGGGATTTTGTGGTCAATCCCCTGACATCGCCGTACATTGTCGAAATGCCAATAAGTATGATCATCAACGAGATCATGGTCTTTTTCATGTTATCTCCTTAAATTGCACTGTAAATAATTTCTTCGATCTGCTCGAGCGTGAGTGCGACCGGGTTTCCTTTCATGCTGCTGGAGTGGGTTGCCTTCGTGGCGATCATGCGGATATCCGCGGGCCCGACGCCATACTTTCCGAGCGAATTGATCTCCATGTGCTGGCCGACCGAATCCAGCCATGCCATCAACTTGCCCAGTCCGCCCTCGCAAAGGATACCGGCGGCATCGTCGAATTTATGCAAAATCTCGCGATTGCCTTCATGTTGCAGCATCTCGACATTCTTTCGGATGACATACGGAAGAAGTGCCGCGCATGCCGCGCCATGCGGTATGGAATACATTCCGCCCAGCGGACCGGCGATCCCGTGCACGGCGCCCAGCTTCGCATTCGCCAGCGCCATACCGCTGTAGAGCGCTGCCAGCGACATATCGCTGCGCGCCCGGACATCTTTGCCGTCGTCAAAAGCCTTGAGAAACGACCGGGACACGAGCGACAGCCCTTCCCGACAGACCATGTTGGTAAAGGGATTGCTCATCGTCGATGTAAACGCCTCCAATAGCTGCGTCAAAGCGTCCATACCCGACTGCGCGGTCAGTTGCGGCGACATGCTCATGGTGAGTTTGGGATCGACCAGGGCGATCTTCGGAATCAGTTTATCGTTGCGCATGCTGACCTTTACGCGCTTGTTCACCGAGCGGATCACCGCGTTTCTCGTAACTTCGGAGCCGGTGCCGGCCGTCGTGGGAATCGCGATAAACGGAAGCGGTTTCTTCTCGAGCGGCTTCCCGCGACCGATGATCTCGACATAATCGATCAAGTCACCAGGATTTTTCACCATCACCGAGATAACTTTCCCGGCGTCGATCACACTTCCGCCGCCTGCCGAGATTACCCATTCGATCTCGTCCTGCCGCGCTAAATGGACGCAGTTGTTCAGAACGTCGTCCGTGGGCTCGGAAGTCATCGACACAGTGAACACTTCGAAGCGCTCCCGTTTCAGGATTTCCTCGACGATCCCGATCCGTACACGGTCTTTGCCGGTTATAAGCATTACCTTCTTCGGGTAGTCGCGGATCAGATCGGGGAGGCGCTGGATCGAATCCGTACCGAAGACGATATGACTTGGGGCGCGGTATTCAAACTCTACCATCGTTCATCATCCGGATAAAGGTTATGGTATTTGATGCTTCTGCGTGGTTCCGCCATCATTTCCTCCACGGTTTCTCTCCACTTTTTGTAGTGAGCGGTTTGTTTGTGCCTTGCCGGGTCTTCCGCCGTTCGATAGACCTCCACCAGAACGAAACGATCCGGATTCTCGATATCTCTGATCACGTCGAATCGGGCGATGCCCGGCTCCTGAACGCTATTCTCCGCATTCACGAGCGTTGCCCGCAGGAAATCCTCTTCCATACCTGCTTTCACATGCACGAAAACGTGTACGATCAACATAACATGACCTCCCTGTCACTTATCTGCTGACGACGGGAATGTCCAGCAGATCGAGTATGATCGCGTAGGTATAGGCGATTTCGCGCAGGTAGTCGTATCTGCCGGAAGCTCCGCTGTGTCCGCTCATCTCGGTCTTGAACAGCAAGACGTTATCATCGGACTTGGTTTCGCGGAGCCGGGCGACCCATCGGGCAGGCTCCCAATACGGTACGCGCGTGTCCTCGTAACCGGCCAATGCCAATATATGTGGATAGCTCTGTTCTTTCAAGTTATAATACGGGTCCCAGGAAAACATGTACGCGAACTGCTCCGGGATATTGGGGTCTCCCCATTCGCTGTAGTGATACAACACGCCCGGAATGGTGGGATCGAGCATGATATCCACCTCGTTCACCGCCGGGACATCGGCGATGACGAGCTTGAAAAGATCGGGACGCCAGTTCGCTACCACACCCATCAGGAGCCCGCCGGCGCTCGCGCCTTCGATGACCAGTCGATCCGGATTCGTATAGCCCTGCTCGATCAGGTACTCGGCGCAGGTGATGAAATCGCTGAAAGTGTTCTTCTTGGTCAGCACGCGCCCTTGCTCGTGCCACCACTCGCCCCATTCGCTACCGCCCCTGATATGCGCGATCGCAAAGGTGAATCCCCGATCGACAAGGCTGTAAATATTCGACGAGAAATATGCCTCCGAGTTATCGCCGTACGAGCCGTACGCGTAGAGATACAACGGCATGTTCCGGCCTTCGTTTTCCTTGCGGCACAACAGCGTGACCGGGATCATGACGCTATCCGGTGACGGCGCGAAAATCCTCCTGGTGACATAGTCGTCCGCGTGGAATCCCTCGGGGATGTCGTAACGCTTGAGAAAGATCAGCTTATCCTGTTCGAAATCGTACTCGTAGAGCGTACTGGGCATGGTCGGAGAGGAATAGGTCAGCCGAAACCGGCTCGTGTCGTATTCCGGATTCCAGTTCGCCCAGATCGTGTATGCCTCCTGCGGGAATCCGATATCCTTCATGTCACCCGTGCGGAGGTCCAGAATTTTGAGGTGTTCCAGCGCGTTGCTCTGTACCTGAAACGCCATGAAGTCACGGAAGTGGTCGAAGGTATTCAGCGTGACGCCTTCCTCCGGCACGTACAGAGGATGCCAGTCGTCGGGATCGTCGAAGCTCGCGGTGACCATCCGGTAATCGGGATCGCCGAGATTGGTCATGATGTAGAGCAGGCTGTCCGACATCTCTACGTAGTACTCGATGCCCTCTTCGCGCGGACGGATCAAGGTAAACTCAGCGTCCGGCGAGTCCGCGGGTATAAACCAGCTTACGGCCGTGTCGTTGCTCGAACTTCCCATGACGAGCCACTTTTGGTTCTTCGAGAGCGAGACCCAGAGCCCGAAGGAGCAGTCCTCCTCGCGGTAGATTAGCTTGTCTTCAGAGGGATCGGCACCCAGCGTATGACGATAGAGCACCGACGGGCTTTCGCGATCCTCTTCCAGATCGCGAATGTAGAAGAGCGTCTTGTTGTCCGTCGCCCAGGCACAGTCGTTCACGTACGGGATCGTATCGCCCAGCATCTCGCCCGTCTCCATGTTCCTGACATAGAGCGTATAACTTTCGAATCCTGTCGTATCCACGCTGTAGGCGACATAGCGATGGTCGGGACTATACTCGATAAAGCCAATCTCGTAAAATTCGTGTCCCTTTGCCATCTTGTTGACGTCGAGATAGATTTCCTCCGGTGCGAGCAGGGTTTCCTTCTTACGGCAGAATTTCGGGTATTGCTCACCCGCCACGGTTCGAGAGTAGTAGTAGAACGAATCGATACGCACCGGCATGGCCATGTCCGTTTCGCGCATCCGGCCTCTCATCTCGCCGAACAGGTTCTCGATATCGCCTTCCAGATCGCGGGTCAAGCACTCCGCGTAGTCGTTCTCGTCGCGGATATACTGCAATGCTTCAGGGTTGTTACGGTCTTTGTCGATCATCCAGTGATAGGGGTCGTCGAGCGTGATATCGTTTACTTTCCGGGAGAACTCGATCCGCTTTGCCTGGGGCGGATCGCACTGCTTCGCGCGTTCTTCAATGCGGGAGGCGAACAGCGTGCCGAGGGTCAGCGTCAGGATCAGAAGCAACATTCGTTTCATCATGATTTCGTGCCTTTCTATTGGTCTTGCCAGGCAACCGTTACCAGGTGCCCATCCTTGTCGTATTTTGCGCGATACCGCATCCGTGTGCCGTATTGAAGCGATAGCCGGATCTCGGTTGAGCTGAGTTCTCTCGGGAAATACGTACCCGATATGTGCGCGCCGTGGATGCTTGCGCCTTCCATGTTGCAGCTCTTCATGTTAAGACCGCGCAGATCGGCCTGACGGAAATAGCTGTTCGAGAAATCGATGTTCTCGACATCCATGCCGCGCAGGTCCATCGCACGGAAATCAAGTCCGCTGAAGTCCGGCGGATCGGTTTCCTTCTTGCGCTGAAGATTGAACTCCTCGATCTTACCCTGCCGGATCATCTGATAGAGCCTCTCGGGAATGACTTTGGGCTTCTCGTCGATCATAGAACCTCCTCAAAAATATGAATCAGCTTTAATTTGAATATTTTCCAACAGAAATTAACGGTGTCAAGTGAATCCTTCCGTGAAGCGGAAAAAGTTGTGCTATGCGGATACTCTGTTTCTTCGATGACAGGAGTTTACGACCTTTGATTTCGAGCAGGACATGTGAACAACTTCCGAATGTGCCGAAGGCTTTCAGAGAAGGGAGAAAAGGGTGGCAGGCATGGGTCCTGCGTATCAGAAAGAGAAAGGGCAGACACAGACGTCTGCCCCTACATGAAAAAAGTATCCTACCACTTGCCGAGGATATCGCGCGAGAGCAACAGGTTGATCTCTTCCTGCTTCTGCAAGAGGTCGTAGTGCTTGGTGTTGAGTGTCTGTTGCGCGTTGAAGTAGTCGATGCGCGCGTTGTCGAGATCGATCAGGTTGAGCATCCCGAGCCGGAATTTTTCTTCGGCCATGGCGAGGTTTTCTTCGGCGAGCTGCTTGGCGCGCTGGGCAATATCCCAGGTGTCGTGCAACGTCTGCCAGTCCTGCTTGAGTTGCTTGAGCTGGAGCTTGTCGGAGTCGATAGTGTCCTCGAGGTCGAGTTGATTGGATATCATGTTTCGCTTGGCGCGTTTATAGACGAATCCGTGTTCCAGCAGTTGGTAGAGCGAATAGGAGGCATTGATCCCGATCGTGTAGCTGTCGTGATAGGAGTCGAGATCGAAGATGTCCTCCTTCTCATCGCCTATCGGACCGTAATTGTAATTGTAGCTGTAGCTTCCGGTGACATCCGGCAGGAAATTCAGCCATTGGTGGAGGAGATTGCTCTCCTGGATGCGAAGGTTGTTTTTCAGGACTTTCACCGTCAGAGGATCCTCGTATGTGATTGCTTCCGGCGAAGCCACTTCGACCGTCGTATCGGAGAGCGGATAGCCCTCATCGGTAAGGTTGAGAAAGTCGAAGAGGTTCTCGCGCGTCTTCTGGAGTTGGTTCTCGCCGTCGCGAACCGATATCTGCGCGTTGAGCAGCGAAATCTCGCTCTGTTTCAGGTCGAGCAGGGTTTTGCGATTGCTTTGGTAGAGGGTGTTGGTCTGGTCGTAAACCTTCTCCTGGAGCTTGAGCTGCTCCTCGAGGATTTCCAGATTCTTCTCAGCCTCCAGTACGGCAATGTAGCGGCTGAATATCTCATAAACCGCGTTTTTGCGGATCGATTCCCAGGAGTAATTCGCGCTTTCCATGCTGATGATGGACTGGTGCAGACTGAAAATCGTCGGTTCGTTGATCGAGAGCGATTTGGATATACTCAAGCCGGCGTTCTTTCTTTCGTGTCCGTCGGTTTTGCTCTTCCCAGCCGAAACCGTCGCGTTGGGAAGGACTAAATCGAGGGAGCTCGAGAAGAGCTCGGATTTGCTGTTCCTGTGACTCAGGCTTTGCTGCCTGACCGCCGTAACCTGATTGAGTCCCCTTTCGATCATGTTGTCGAGCGTATATTCCTGCGCGAAAGCAATTGTAATCGCGCTCACCAGTATCGCGTAAATAAAAAACCGTTTCATCATATCGAATTTCTCCTTTCGAAGCAATATTTCGTTGCATTTCTCATACCAATCTCCAAGACAGCCTTTCAGCCCGATTCCTGCGCTCGAATTTCATTTTGCTGCCCACTACTGTACCTTTGCTGTGCGCTGTCGGACAGCTTTAGAACAACTGCAACAGCAGGTAGATCAAGAAGTTGTACAAGCCGATCAAGCCCGACAATCCCAGCATGAACAAAGTCACATAACGATGAAAATATTTATCGAAATAGAACATCACCTGCGCCACATCCGCCTTCGCCTCGATCAAATCGATATAACGGGTCAGCCTGTACCTCTTGACCAGAAACGGGATGAAACTCCGCAGGAAATGCCGCGCGAATTCATAGATAAACAGGGCAATTATCTCGCGGATCTTTGACTTCACCACGGTTGGTACGTACTTTATCCGCATCACGCCGTCGAGCTTGTCATATGTCTCGTCGTAAATGCGTTGCTCCCATTCCCACAGCTTCGAGGAGCGGTCTTTCCGGTTCGCGGCGTTCTCCAGATAGTAGTTGACCCAGTAATTGATCTTCTGGAATAGCCAGTCCTTCTTACGCCACAGGAATCCGGGCGTGAACGGAACCGGCTTGCCGAAGAAGTGAAGCTGTCTCTTCGGAAAGAACAGGAACCACCTCACCGGCTGCACCAGCAGGAATCCCGCCAGCACATTCATAACGAGAAGAATCAACGCTTTCAGGAATATCACATGTACTCCTTACACTTTGTCCAGCAGGTGCCCCATTTTCTCTTTCTTGGTCTTGAGATACTTGAGATTCTCCTCGTGCGGAGGAATCTCGATGGGAACCCTTTCGGATATTTTAAGATCGTAGCCTTTCAGCGCAATCAGTTTTTTCGGATTGTTGGTCAGGAGTCGAATGGTGTGCAGTCCCAGATCGGCAAGAATCTGAGCACCGATGCCGTAGTCGCGCAGATCGGGCATGAAGCCGAGTTCAACGTTGGCCTCGACCGTGTCTTTGCCATGATCCTGAAGGTGGTACGCCTTGATCTTGTTCAAGAGACCGATGCCTCTCCCCTCCTGCTTCATGTAGAGGATCACGCCGCAGCCTTCCTTCTCGATCATGCGGAAGGCGTTTTCGAGCTGCATGCCACAGTCGCAGCGTAGCGAGAAGAGCGCGTCGCCGGTCAGGCATTCCGAGTGGACACGCACCAGCACGTCCTCCCGGTCTTTCACATCGCCCTTGACCAGCGCCAGATGATACTCGTCCGATACGGTACTCTCGAAGGTGACGATGGTGAAATCGCCAAATTTCGTCGGCAGCTTGGCTTCCGAGACGCGACGCACCAGCTTTTCCTTTTTCCTGCGGTACTCGATCAGGTGCTGGATGGTGATGATCTTCAGCCCGTGCTCCTTCGCGTAGGGCATCAGATCGGGCATCCTGGCCATCTCGCCGTCGTCCTTGATGATCTCGACCAGTGCGCCGACAGGATTGAGTCCGGCCAGCTTCATCAGATCGACCACCGCTTCGGTGTGCCCGGTGCGCTTGAGAACACCGCCCTTTTCCGCCACCAGCGGGAAGATATGCCCGGGTCGAACGAAATCTTCGGGCTTCGCGTCCGGCTTCGACAGTAGATTGATGGTGCGATAGCGGTCTTGCGCCGAGATACCGGTGGTGGTGCCTTCGTTCGCATCCACCGATACGGTGAACTTGGTTCCGTGCCGCTCGGTGTTCCGCTCGGTCATCATGTTGAGTTCGAGACGCTCGGCGGTTTCGATCGGCATCGGCACGCAGACGAGCCCCTTGCCTTTGGTAATCATGAAATTGACCGTCTCCGGCGTGATCTTTTCCGCGGAACAGACCAGGTCGCCCTCGTTCTCGCGATCCGGGTCGTCCACAACAACGACCAGCTTCCCAGCTTTTATATCCTCGATCGCTTCTTCGATCGACGCGAATGTATATTCCATTGTCTCCTCTTGTGTTACGCCTGCGATTAGCTGATTTTACCCGCGCTAAACAATTCTACAAAGTACTCGATCGAGCGGTTGTAGGTTTTTTCGTATTGTGCGGGGAAATAGCAGGCGGGGAGTTCGCCCATGCTGCGATGATAACGGATGCAATCACAGCAGTTTCCCTTCTTCGAACAGGGATACGTGCAGTTGCATGCCTTCATGTTTTTCTCTTTCATTTCACAGTTCATGTTCAACCTCGCGGCTATTCATTTTCTTTCCCGATTATCCGTCAAGAATCAAATCCCACACTTCTGAATGTCCGACCGAAGGGAGGTCTTCCGAATGTTTGGCTCCAACATTCAGATGAGTCTCGCTTTGCTGTTTGCATTTGCACACAAACGCAACGCGCAAGCTCGACACAATCGGAAGTTGGGATGCCTACAACTCCATCATCTTTTCGAGATAATCGATCGTTTTTACAAAATCATCCGGCAGAGACGAATACAGGCTAAGCTCCTCGTTCGTGACCGGGTGCCGGAACGCGATCGACATGGCGTGCAAGGCCTGACGATTCATGTGGTTTGCCCACAGGTATTTCATTCTCTTGTGCAGGTGCGACGGCAGTGCGTTCAGCTCGACTTTCTGCGTCGAATAGGTGCGGTCGCCCAGAACCGGATAACCGATATGCGACAGATGCACTCTGATCTGGTGCGTTCTACCGGTCAGGATTTGGACGTCCAATAGTCCGAAATAGTCGAGGTCCCTCTCGACACGGAAGATGCTGACAGCCTCTTTGCCGTTGCCCGAAACGCACATTTTCTTGCGGTTGACGTGGCTTCGCGCGATTCCGGTACGAATCTCGGAAGGTTCTTCGCGCGGCACGCCGACGGTCAACGCGCGATAGTGTTTTTCGATCAGACGAAGCTGGAACAATTGCGAGAGCAGCGAATGGGTACGGTCGTCCTTCGCCACCAGCATGATGCCGCTGGTGTCCTTGTCCAGGCGATGCACGATCCCGGGCCGCATGGGGTCGCTTCCGGTCGATAGTTCCTCGCCGAAATGGTGAACCAGCGCGTTGACCAGCGTTCCGCTGTGGTTTCCGGGCGCGGGATGCACGGTGAGTCCGGCCGGCTTATCGACCGCAATCAGATATTCGTCTTCGAAGAGTATGGTGAGCGGTATGTCTTCCGGCTCAATCTCCGTGGCGACAGGTTCCGGAAGTTCGATTTCGATCTCCTCGCCGACCTCAAGATGGTGGCTCTTCTTGACCGGCTTGCCGTTGACCTGAACCTTTTGGTCGCCGATCAGGCGATCGATCAGCGTCCGGGAGTACAGTGCTTCTATTTCAAGCGAACTCAGGTATTTATCTATCCTTGGTCTCGTCGGATCGTCGCAGATGATTTTCATGATTCTTCGGTGTCTTTACCGCCCTTCTTGCGGTCGATATTGAACACCCCGATCACGACGCCGATCGGCATGCCGCCCGCATCGCGCACCATGCTGCTCTTGAGCGTGATATGGCGCTTCAGGGACGGGATGAAATACTGCTGCGGCGCGTGGGCGCTTCGGTTCTGAAGGATGGGCAGACCGTATTTGACGATGCTGTTGTTGACCTCGGGCTGGAAGCTCGAATCAAAGATGTTGAGGTTCTCGGCCAGAAGGGGAAACACGTCGTTCAGGTTGTCGCTCAGGAACTTGATGTCGCCGTCGATATCAAGGATGATGAACCCGTTTTCCGCCAGCTTCAGGAGGCTGAGGATGCGGTTCATGTGCTCGATGATCTTCTCCTTTTTCGCTTGATCGAAGTGGATGACCGAGTTGAGCATTTTCTTGATCTGCACGATGAGTTCCATGACATCTTCGTCGTTGCGCTGCGACAGCTCCGTCTCGTCGATGTCGAGGTTGTAGTTGCCACGCGTGATCTCCTTCAGGAGCTTGATGACATCCGAAAATCCACGGTGCAGAAAGACCGGTACGTAGAAAAAGAAGACGATCGCGACCAGGAAGTAGAGGAACAGGAATATCCAAAGAATGTTGGCGATATCCTTGCGCATCAGCTCGGCGCGTTCCTTGAGCATATTTGCGTCGTTGATCGACTGCATCGCCTTATCGTGGGTCATCATGGTCAGCCACATGACCATCGCCTGCGCCGCCGCGAGCAGCAGCAGCACGATGATGAAATAGCGTATCTTGCGGGTGATGAAGTATTTCATGCTATCAGTCCTTCATCGTTTCTTTGATGATTTCGTTGATGCGCGGCTCCGGGCCGAGCAGGACGAGTTGGTCGCCTTCCTTGATCACGTCGTTTGCGCCGGGCATGTCGTTGATCCGTTTCTCAAGCTTGTTCCCGCCGTCTTCCGACACGCTCAGATGGTCGTATTTGATAGCGACGATGTGGACGCCCTTGTTCGCCGGCAGCGCGAGGTCTTGAAGGGTCTTGCCGACGTAGTTGTCCGGCACGGATATCTCGACTATGGAGTGCCCGGTGGCGAGGTTGTAGTAGCGGATCACGTTGCGCGAGAGGAGCGAGTGCGCCAGTTCGAGTCCGATCTGCTCTTCCGGGAAAACGATGTGCTTCACGCCGATCAGCTCGAGGATGCGCGCGTGCAGCTTGCTATCGACCTTCGCGTGGATGTTGGCCGCGCCAAGTCGGGTGAGGATCACGCTGGTGAGTACGCTGACCTCGATGTTGTTGCCGATCGCCAGGATCACCGCGTCCATGTCATCGACGCCGACCTGCTTGAGCGCTTGTTCGTCGGTGCTGTCCATGCAGATCGCGGCGGTGACGCTGGTCTTGATCTCGTCGATAAGCTTCTGATCCGAGTCTATGACTGTCACCTCAGCGCCGTTCTTGAACAGCGTCGATGAGACCGTCATCCCGAATTTACCCATTCCGATTACCAGAAATTTTGCCATAACGATACCTCGTTACTCCGTAATTATCCTTTATCCTATTGAAATTTTCTCGACCGTATATGCAAGCGTTTTTTTCGTCTTGGACTGGGTCAGCGCGAAGATCAGCGTCAGCGGCCCCACCCTACCCAGGTACATCAGAAGGATGATGATGATCTTACCGCCGAAGGTCAGATCGCCGGTGATCCCCATCGAAAGCCCCACCGTTCCAAACGCCGAGAACGCTTCGAAGACGATCTTGCGAAACGACTTCTTCTCGCTCCACTCGAGCTCCTTCTCCACGGTCTCGTTGCGTACGACCGTCTGCGGTACCGAAGCGGCGGTCGAATCGCGCAGGCTATCCGCAAGGGGCATTATCTGCAAAGGAAGCGACGTGTGCCAGGTTTCCCTCGTTTCGCTGACAACGACCTTCTCCGGCGGCGTTGTCTCGAAGATGAGCAGCAGGTAGATCATGATGGAGAGGAAGCCGATCGAAGTCGCAATCAGCGCCAGCACTCTTTTGAGCATCTCGTCGGAGATGCGACGCTTGAAGATGGAGACACCTTCCCCACCCTTGATGATCGCCAGCACGGAGAGCAGAATCACCGCGAAGGTGGTCGTCTTGACGCCGCCGCCGGTCGATCCGGGCGACGCGCCGATGAACATCAGGAGGTTGGTGACGAACACCGAAGAATTGCTGAGCTGCGCGTTGTCGATGGTGTTGAAGCCGGCGGTACGCGTGGTCACCGACTGGAACATCGACGCCAGCAGCCGCTCCAGAAAGGAAAAATCGCGCATGGTGTGGTTGTACTCCGAAAGGAAGAACGCCACGAAGCCGATCAGGATCAGCGCGAGCGTCATCATCAGAACCAGCTTGGTGTGCAGCGTCAGCCGCGTGGGTTTGTACTTCAGCAGTACGTTCCGGCGCAGATCGACCAGCACCGAGAAGCCGATACCGCCCACGATGATCAGGAACATGGTGATCAGGTTCACACCGAGCGAGCTCTTGAACTGCACCAGGCTGTCGCTGAACAGGCTGAATCCGGCGTTGCAAAACGCAGAGATCGAGTGGAAAACCGCGTAGTACCCCACCGAGTCCGGCACCATCGGATGTCCTCGGAACATGAAATAATAGACGATTGCGCCGACCAGCTCGAAGAGCATGGTCACCAGCAGGATGTCCTTGAGCAGGGCGAGCATGTCCAGCCGGTTCGATTCGCCCATCACGTCCTTCATCACGTTCTCGCTACGCTGCGTGAGCTTCTCGCCCAGCAGGATGGCGAAGGTCGTGGATATGGTCATGATCCCCAGACCGCCGATCTGGATCAGGATCAGGATAATAATCTGCCCGAACGACGAAAAGTAGCTTCCGGTGTCCTGCACGATGAGTCCGGTGACGCAGGTGGCCGATGTGGCGGTGAAGAGCGCGTCCAGATAAGGTGTGTCGCTGTGATGCCCTTCGTTGACCGCCCAGGGCAGCGAGAGCAGGAACGACCCGACGAGAATCACCACCAGGAAGCTTAGCAGGAAGAAGATCGGGGGATTGGCGGATAGCTTGCGATAGATTTTCTCGTGATAGCTGATATTGGCGAACGCCTTCACGATCATGTAGGTCTGCCTGCCGATCAGGAAGAGGCTGAAGAACTGGTAGCCGCGGAAGTGGGTCACGATCAGGGTCGCGACGATGATAAGATCGATCAGCATCGACCGGATGTAGCGTGGCGAGAATCCATGACCGATCACCCGAAGCAGGGTGTAGGCGATGAAATAGAGCATCGCGGACACGGAGAGGATCCTCGAGAACGCGAGGAAATTCTGATCGGCGGAGAAATGATAACTCAGAAGCAGCGCGATCAGGCTGATCAGCGCGAAACAATGCAACTGGAAGTGCATCGCCCAGGTCAGTCGATTGACGAAACGCAGGACGGCGCGAAATCCCTCTGCAATGTGATTATTGCTTTCTTGTTTACTCATTCAACCCAGATGGATATGCCGTTCTTTGAGCGCGCGCAATACGTCCTGATGAATCGCGTCCGGTTTCTGGTCCGCGTCGATTACTACCAGCTTGTCCTGCTTCCGAAAGTATTCGATTGCCTGGTCTGTCTGATGGTGGAAATCCTGAATGCGCTTGACGATCGCTTCCTCGTTGTCGTCGCTTCGAAGAATCAGCTTGCCGCCACAGTGGTCGCAAACGCCATCCACCTTGGGCTTGCGGAACAGCACGTTGAAATCGGCATGGCAGTTGATGCAGATTCTCCGTGCCATCAGACGCTCCATCGCCTTCTCGTCCGGTAGCATGAACAGCACTGCGGAATCGATGGGATAATGCTCGTTGAGAAACTCTGCCTGCGCGATGTTGCGCGGAAAGCCGTCCAGAATGAATCCCTTCGGACATTCCAGCATTTTTTTATCGATTAGTTCGAATACAATTTCATCAGGAACCAGCAAACCTTTCTCGATGAAAGGGCGAACCTTTTCACCGGTCTCGGTTCCATGCTTGATATGCCAGCGGAACTCGTTTCCGAGGCTTATATGGAACAGGTCCAGGCGTTCCTGAATCATGTCCGCCTGCGTGCCTTTTCCGCTGCCCTGGATTCCCATAAATACCAGATCGACCATGGTACCTCCCTTGTCAATCGTGTAAAAGCATAAAATCAACCATAATGCATTACTCGTCAAGTTTTCTCGCTTCCGAAATCGCATCAGTATGAAAATCGAGTAACACATTCTCGTGGAAACAATGCGGTGAAACGCCCCTCCGATCGCCTTATAATAGACGCATCATACTTCGCTAACCGTCTCTTTATACAGCTCTTAACAATCCATCGTAAGGAATTGAAAATAAAGATTGTGAGAGGAATTTATGGCAAAATGCGACATGCACGTTCACAGCAAGTATTCCGAACATCCGTCCGAATGGTTCCTGCAGCGGCTCGGAGCCGCCGAGTCCTACACCGACCCGCACGACCTGTATCGGATCATGAAGAAGCGCGGAATGGATTTCGTCACAGTCACGGATCACAACCGAATCGACGGTGCCATGATCCTGAAGGAAGCCCACCCGGACGAGGTGATCGTCGGCATCGAATCAACCACCTACTTCCCGGAAGACGGATGCAAGCTGCACGTCCTCATTTACGGACTGAACCGCGAGCAGTTCGAGAACATCCAGAACCTTCGCGTCAACGTTTACAAGTTGCAGGAGTATCTAGTCAGCGAAAACCTCGTCCACGCCGTCGCGCATCCCACCTATAACGTCAACGGCAAGCTGACGGTGGTGCACCTCGAAAAGCTTATGCTGCTCTTCAACGTCTTCGAGGGGATCAACGGCGGACGCAACGAGATGCACAACGACGCCTGGATGAATACCGTCAGACACCTCACACCCGAGCACATCGAGAAGCTCTCCGAAAAGTACGGCATCGCCCCCACCGGCGACAATCCCTGGATCAAGGGTCTGATCGGCGGTTCGGACGACCACGCCGCGCTCTTCATGGGCCAGACCTACACTACCTCTACCGCGCAGACACCGGAAGAATTTCTCGATGAAATCCGCAATCGACGCTCGCAGCCCAACGGCCGCAGCAATAATTTTCAGGCGTTCATCTTCACCATCTACAAAATCGCCTGGGAATTCTATCGCTCCCGCAGCGGCGCGTTATCGAAGAGCCTGATCGACCGCATCGGCGCAAACCTGTTCGAAAACCGCTCGCTCAACATGCTGGAACGCTGGAAGCTCAAGCGGATCAAGAAAGAGGTGCATGTCTCCAACATCGAGTTCCAGAGCAAGCTGCAAGAGATGGTGGATATCCTCAACGATCCAGCCACCGACGATATCGAAGAACGTCTCCACCTCCTCTACGACAAGCTCGCCGACCTGGTCGATTCCTTTTTCTCGATCCTTTTCTACTCGTTCGAGAAGGATGTTCGCAACGGCAACCTCCTGAAAATCGTCCGGAACCTCTCCTCCGCGATCCCAGGCGCGTTCCTGACCCTGCCCTTCTTCAGCAGCATCTGGCACCTGTACAAGGGACGTGACATGTTGATCGAGCTGCAATCGCGCTTTGGCTGCACGCCCTACACCTCCGGCAAGCGTATCCTGTGGTTCACCGACACGCTCGACGATCTCAACGGCGTTGCCATGACCCTCAACAAGGTGCTGGAAATCTCGCGAAAGAACAACTACCCGATCACGGTGGTCAGCTCGCAAGTCAAGCGCCAGGACGAAGACCACTACATGAATCTGCCCCAGGTCTATAGTTTCGACCTGCCCTTCTATGAGTCCTACCACATCTGCATCCCGTCCTTCCTCAAGGCGATCGACCGCATCTACAACTACCGCCCGGACAAGATCATCCTCAGCACGCCGGGTCCGGTGGGCTTGATCGGTCTCGCCGTCGCCAGGATGATGCAGGTGGAGTGCGTGGGCGTCTATCATACCGACTTCACCGCGCAGGTCTCCGCCATCCAGGAAGACGAAGGACTGGGCGGCCTGATCGAAGACCTCTGCACGCGCTTCTACCAGACCATGAACGAAGTGCGCGTCCCAACCAGAGCCTACATCGATCTGCTGGTAGAGCGCGGCATTGACCGGGGTCGGATGAAATTCTTCCCGCGTGGACTGGAGACCGAGCTCTTCTCGCCACGAAAGCACTCCCGAACCTACCTCCAGCACGAGTACAAGCTGAACGAAGGCTTTTACACGCTCTACACCGGCCGTATCTCGCGCGATAAGGACCTCGATGTGATCCTCTACGCCTTCCACGTGCTGGAAAAGCAGTACCCCGACATTTACCTCTTGATGGCTGGCGAAGGGCCGCATCGCAAGGAATTCCAGGCGCACTACAACAGCAAGCGCATCATTTGGATGGGGCGACTCAAGCGGGAAATCTTGCCTGACTTTTACTCCGGTTGCGACCTGATGCTCTTCCCCAGCACCACCGATACGTTTGGCATGTCGGTGCTGGAGGCACAGGCGTGCGGTCTGCCGGCGATGGTCAGCAACTTGGGCGGTCCGAAGGAGATCATCGTCGATGGCGAGAGCGGGTTCATCATGAGAGACACATTCCCGGATACGTGGAAAACCATGATCGAACGCCTGATCGAATGGAAGAAGAACGATCCGCAGAAGTTATTGGAAATGCGTAAGGCATCACGCGAGAACGCGATGAACAAGGCGAGCTGGGAGCGGTTTTTCGAGAGCTTTATGGAGTAAAAACCTCACCTCGATCCTGCTTTGATACTTATCGATTATTGTGAATAAAAAACCAGAAATACCCCCAAAATGATCCATCAATTAGCTCGTATATCAATACATTGCTATGTATTGCGTGTTTTCAACCGTTGAAAATTCCAATGACAATAGCTGTTCCATTTTTTGAATTTGGTGGGTGAAATGGTTTTCGCCATAATAATCCCGTAGGGATGACAGATGTTAGGCTGGGGCGTAAGCCCCAGTTATATCAGCCAATACACATAAAAGCACCGGAGGTGCGACAGATACATGATCCGGCATGCTATCTGTCGTCCCTACGGGACTTTACTCCTCATCCGAATTCTGTACCCGGCACTTACGTGTCGCGCTAGCATCTTTCGTCCCTCCAGGACTTCAGGATCATCATTACAGCATTCACCCATTCGATTTGCAACAGAATCTACAATAATTGTCTCATACTGACAGAAAACCAAGACCACTTCTGGTTTGACTGGTACTGGATAAAGCCAGATAAAGGAAGGTGGAAAGAGCATTTACAGCTCAAGGTCAAATTCGAATGAAAAATTGGGGGTATTCCTGATTGTGAATAAAACGAGGGAGAGTTCGCATGAACTCTCCCTCGTTACTCTTCAACTCGTTGCGCCTTAGCGTATTGATCCCTGCCCCCCCCCTTGCTCGATCGAGATAATGTCAACGTAGCAACTGGGGGGACATTTGTCACTACTTCAGAAGAAGCATCTTGTTGATGATTGTCTTTCCACACGATTTCAGACGACTGAAATACACTCCGGACGCCACTGACTTGCCATGGTCATCCTTACCTTGCCAGACAACCTCATATGTACCTGCGGTGGCGTGAGATTTGACCAGCGATCGAACACGCTGTCCCTTGATGTTGTAGATGTACAGCTCGACTTCATCATCCTCCGCCAGACTGTATTTCAGTGTCGTGGATGGGTTGAACGGATTCGGATAGTGCATCAGGCTCGTTACCAGCGGTGGCGCGACATCGGTTCCGGAGTCCAGCGTCACATAGTAGAATTCCTGCGGGGACTCGAGCTCTAGTTGCTTCGACGAGGGCTCCAGATTCTCGTCATATACACGATAACCGTGGACAACTTTGCCACTGCCACGTGTGCCATCCGAGATGATGAACTCTATCTCGCCCTGGTCAATCGTTCCGTCGTCGTTGATCACATACGCGTTGATTTGGGTAAGGGAATCTCCGCATACAGCCGCGCCTTTCACGACACCATCGATGACGATTGCCATCTCTTCGTGTTTCTCTTTCGGTGTATAATCGACGTAAACCGGTATATACATCATTTTCTCTTCATACGTGAAGAATTCAACCGGTTCCGGTGCACAGCCACCTCTTGTGGGAACGGCAACATCCCATGATATTTCGCAATCCGCATCGACCCAGATTTTTACCATCTCACCATAGTTGAGCGTATAGCCAGGCTGTGCGCTATACCATGTGTCGTTCTCATAATGGGCAGACCAGTCCTGGGCCTGGATCGTGACTTCCGTAAGGCTCGGATATTGCACGAACACCGGCGCGAAGATACTTTCATATGAATGGCTCCGCGGATTGAAATATCCCACATGATTTCCATCTCGAAGACTACTACTCAATGGAATGGTTGTGGTTAGAGGTTCCCCGTATCCGGTTATATCCAGTGTCAGGGAATCACCCAGGTTTGTAGTGAAGATGTAGCCTTGCGTCGAATTGAACTCGTAATCCATGTTCGTCCACTGGTCATTCACGTAAGCGATCGCATTGTCTGTCCCGGTTGAATCGTACCAGTCAACTCGATAAAGGAACTGCGAAGGGAGAATCGCACTCATCAGGTCATCAAGCAGATTTTCTGCAACATCATAGTAGTGCTGACCGCTATCCACGACGGTTCTGTCCAGCACCGGGAAGCTCACCCATTTGATACTACCGGGACCAAAGGTTTTCTCGTCATATTGATGAGAAGCTGCCGGAATTGCCCCCATGTCCGCCGGGGTGTGATCGTCATCCAACGGTGATTCCGGATCGCCTGCATCGATACAGGGGCTTCGAAATCCCGAATCCCACTGCAGGGAGTAATCGGAGCTTAACGGATCGACGAATTTAGGGTTGGTATTGATATTGCCTGTTCCGCTAAATCCGCCCTGGACATCGCTGTAGGTTATTGATGTTGACGCGCTGTTGTTCACAATCGTGCTCGCGGACGGCGTGTTGCCCCAGAAGATGCAATTCCGGGCAGTAGAAGCGGCATGAGTACCCGAATTAGTGGCGTTGTACATACCGCTTCCCTGTGGTGCGGAATTTCCCGTTATCGTGCAGTTGACGAAAGCAATCGAATTTACCGGCTGTCCACTTTCTCTACGATTGTATATACCTCCCCCGCTAACACTGGCGGAATTGTTCGAGATGATGCAATTCTCGGCAGTAAAGGATCCAGAGCCAGTACAGGTAAATATCCCGCCACCGTTATTATCGACATAGTTACTGTCGATAACACAATCACAGATGTACATGTTGTCACCCGCTGAATATATAGCACCGCCTTCACACCACATACCCATGGTAGCATTCGTTCCATAGTTGCTTGTGAAATTCGAGTTGCCTATATTCACATTGCAACCTGAACTCAATATTGCTCCTCCGTAGTAGGCCGAGTTGCTCACGAAATCACAGTTCGAGATATCCAGGTTGGAATTGTCTTCAGATATGATTGCTCCTCCATTAATCGTTGCGGAGTTCATGATAAAATCGCAATCTCCAATCGTCACATCTGCACAATTTGATATTCCGATTGCACCACCTTGAGCAAAGGATATGACGGGATGGGCGGCCGTATTTGACTGGAATGTGCAGTTGTCGATCAGTGTCGATGAGTTGTTGAGGTACATCGCTCCACCGACTTCCAATTCGACATTGTTGCTGGCGAAAGTGCAATGATGGAATTCCTGTGAGCCACCATACATGCATAATGCTCCACCATTGTTCTTTGCGCGGTTGGAGTACAATGTGCAATTATTGAAGATGATGTTCGAATACACATTGTACATTGCTCCGCCGCTTTTTAGTTCATCGTCTGAAGCCGTATCCGCTTTCCCTCCAGTAATCGATACCCCGTCAAGGGTGGTCGATTCATCCAGTGGATGATTCCAGGAGTGGTAAAAGACATGATAGCAGTCAGCATCATCTGGAGCGATATCGCCGCTGAATATTGATTCGTTGGTGAGATAGTCCCGGTCTTCTCTATCATCTTCCGTACCATCAAAGCCACCGTAAACCGAGATTCCGGAAACCAACTGGAAGGTTTTACACCGGTTATCTTCATCATCGAGATCATCGGGGATTACGGATGGATAATAAGTACCTTCCGCAACCCAGATTTCATATCCCGGGTAGAGATTGGCATCATCCAATGCACTCTGGAAGTCGGTGTAAGCACTCGCCCAACTGGTTCCGTCGTTAAGTCCTGTGGCATCCGCATCGACATAGATGGGACCAACAACATGGATATAATTCGAAAAAACAACGCCATGGGGCCCTCCACCCAAAATCCAAATCGAATCACATACACTCGCAGTATAAACAAAGTCCTCGACGGTGCAGATGCCATTTTCGAACGATCTTTCCAAGCCACCACTCGAAGATAGCGTTCCCGAACCATACATCAGATGAAAGAAAAAATAGCCATCATGATCACTATCGATGCTCCCCAAAGAATCCGATGCGATCGCGTCCATTCTGAATTCGTGGTCGAGTGAGATATACTCCGGTGTTGTTTGGAAAAGGTATTGGCTGACGGTCACATCAATGGAGTTGAGATTGCTCGCGACGCTGCTGCAAACAGTTACCTCTCCGATTCCTGAACTGCCGGTCTCGGCTGGTACGGCGTTGGTGATCTCGAATTGGAACTGGCTTCCATCTACGACATTGTCTTTAAATGTCAGATACAGGTCGAAGGTTTCCGATGCGTTGTCCGGGGCAATCATGCCAGTCATGTCATCGAAGTAGAAGGAATTTGCTTCATCGACTTCGGTGAATCCGACAAGTGAGTTATTGCTCTGCTTGAATATTGCGGCGCTTCGGATTGTCTGATCCCAGAATTCAACCGTGTTCGAAGTTCCCTTGTTGAAGTATAAGGCGGATATATCAGTCGGAAGAGCATCGGCATCGCCGTATTCGCCTCCATCCCTTAGTGTGAAGGACCATACGCGGTGTGCATCGCTGATCGATGCAATCGTTTCGCTCTGGTAATGCTCATAAGGGATATCCGGACTTTCGTTTCCAGCGGCAACAATATCCGAATCTCCGGCGGTACCTGCGGCAAACGAATTGATGCCGATCGCTGGACAGCCGTACATACCCAATTCAAGATAGGCAAGCCAGCAGGAATCGTTAGGTATATCGAATTTCATGTCGTTCAATGCCGTGCCGGCGTTCATTGGTACGGGATTCGGGCTTTCCGGATCCCCGACAATGATTCGTCCGGCATATTCATAGGCATGGTTTCTGCAATCTTGTGGATTCAGATAATCTTCAGAGCCTATTTGTCCGATCGAAACTTGTGAATTACCGACAACATTGACAGACGCATATTTTAGCATGTAATATGCCAGATTACTTGGACTATTTGGCCCAAGATTCCAACATGAACATTGGAAAAGGAAACTTGGGTGATCATCATCGAGTTGTTGAGCATGTGCTAGGTTCATTACATCTGCAGCAGATGTTGTCGATCCGTGTGAACACCAAAGAACGAATCCATAATCGGAGCTGTTCCAGGCAGTTGTTACGTTATCCATTGTACAGGGTGTCGTCTCCGGTGAAGGAGATAGTCCAAAGTTGGTTTCATACACGCGATGGTAGTTCCAGCCGCTTGGCTCGAGATAATCGTCTTTGATCCCTTCGCCTAATTGGTAGTTAGGCATGTCATCCTGCAACGGCTTCATGGGGAGGAGCATCTTCTTTCGCCACAAGGCGTCAGCTTCGTTCTCATTCTCGTATGCCATCGTTTTCAACAGAATATTATCGACTCGAAAAATATAGTTAGACGAGCAATAATGAGGAATTCTCCCCACATATACTTCCGCACCTCTTGGGTGTTCGCCACCGAAATCATCATTTTCTTCACCATAGAGACCATCACTATCTGCATCCCAATCGATAGCGGATAGCTCAGAATAGTAATAATCTGTAGGAACTACCATGCCGCCCATGACGACCCACGAATAGCAAGCTTTCATTGCTACGTCGCCGGAAGAAGTTTGGGGATTCCCGATCAGCAACACGTACGATATCTCGTCCGATAGATAATTACTCTGGAGCCACGAACGGATGTTCTCGGCTGCCGTATCGCCGGTTCCGCCGCCCCATTCTTCTTCGGTGATGACTTCGCAGGAATCGAACAGCGCAGCTTTGTGGGCGACGAAATTGCCCAACTGTGCAGACGCGTTTTCGATCGCTTGCGTCGTAATGATCACATACTTGCCGGATTGACGCGATCTCGAGCATCCGTACCTGTTGATCATACTGTTGAAGTTCACGGCGTGACGCTCGATCGATTCGATCCCCACGGAGCTTGTGGAAAAGACATCCCTGCTGCCACTATCGAACGAAATCAGGCATGTACCGTATTTGCATTTCGATAGCTTCTGGCTGACAGGATTATATCTGTACGCAGGGTAACGAAGCTGTACCATCTTCCACTGGCGCTTCATTACATTGCTTTTCTGGATATCGAGCTCATTGGGAAAGAACTTGTCCGACTCGTAAATACCGACATCCTTGCCGTCCTGAATATCCACACCTTCAGGCCAAATCATGACTTTTCGATCGCCATCCCAAGTGAATAAAGGGCCTACCGGCTTAACGTTCCAGGTACCTTCAATCTGCGACCATTGCAAACCTTTCATCGTCACATTGATGGTATTCATGTCGGCATCGGGCGGCAGAAGTGCGAAGAATGAGAAATAAGGCAGATCCGGCTGCCCCGTTTCACTAACATGATAGTAATCACCATTTACGAAATGACAGTTTCCATTTTCACCGATTTCAACATCAACATTGTTTTCCGGAAGAACGATTTCCATGACTTGCGTTGTGCCACTCAGCGCGATCATCAGCGTCATGAGCATTACAATAAGCATCATCTGTTTCATTTCCTCTCCTTGTTTGTTAGTTCTTGTTGGGGTATAGTCAGCCTGCACCTGCGAAGAAGGTTCTTCACAGCTTTAACGCCTAAATTTCAGCTATATTTAATCATACAGATAAATATTTGTCAAACTAATTATTGTTCATATCAATATTGTCTCATTGGACTCACCGGTTAAGAGATTAATTTGCCGATTATTGAGGTGCAGAAATTTTCGAGAGCTTTATGGAGTAAAGGAAATCAACTTCTGAATGTCCGAACGAAGTGAGGTCTTCCGAATGTTGATTTCCGTCGACCAAGCGCATTTCAGCAACTACCAACATTCAGAAGAGCCTCGTTTCACTCGGCACATTCGGAAGTTGGTAGCTTTGACAGCGCTATCCGAACCGCTTCGGGCAGCGCTTCTTCGACCTGCGGCGTGAAATTTTCCGAAAACGTGTCGATATCCTTGACCTCGATTGCGATGATGATCAGCTCTTCGGGCAGTTTCGCGCCGTGCTTCTTCATCAGCTCGAAGGCTTCGAAAAGCCCCATATCGTGCGGCGAGGAGTAGTGGCTGGCGTTGCGGAATTGCTCTCTTGTCAGTTCGAAGACGCTTCCCACCGGCATTTTTCCCGTGACGATGGCGTCAATCAGGATCACGCGGTCGTAACCGAGCATCTCATCGACCACGCGGAATCCCGCCGCGCTGGCCTCCAGCACGTCGAGTTCCGGTCGTTGACGCCTGATCACGCGCGCGACGTGCACGCCGATGCCGTCGTCGGAAAGGATCGGATTACCGAGTCCGAGTATGAGTGTTTTCATAGTTTCTTAATGGAACGCAGGCACCCTGCCTGCATCACTTCTCCTTTTGTCTGGTAGCCGCTGATCTCCGAGCAGCGCTTCTGTCCTGTGCCCTGTAACCGATAAGAGGCTCGCTTATGGGGGATTCGATTTGTCAGACTCCGTCTGAAAATCACAGGAGGTCGAGCGCTACAAGGAAATGCCGAGCTGGAGCTCGGCGGTCCGAGGGAAAGAGAGATGCAGATGGGACGTCTGCGTACCCAGGATAGGGGCCTGATCTCTGCACGATGTTCTCGAATCTCTGTCCTGCCTTCTGTCTCCTGACTCCTGTCTCCTGATTCCGCAGGAATCAATCCCTCCTCAGTTGCCGGACAACCTCGCCGTTTTGGTCGTGGACATTCACCACTAGCGGCATCTTGCCCGGTAGCGAGTGCGTCGCGCAGGCCATGCACGGGTCGTACGGACGGAACGCCATCTCGACCATGTTCAAAAGCTCGTCGTTGACCACCCCGTCGCGGATCAGCATCTTCGCGGCCTTCGCGATCGACATCGACATTGCGGCGGAGTTGTTCACCGTCGCCACGATCAGGTTGGCTGCCACGATGATGCCCTTGGGATCGGTCTTATAGTGATGGATTAAAGTACCACGCGCAGCTTCAACAATTCCAACGCCTTCCGTCGGCGTCTCGGTGGGCAGATTGCGGATATCGGGCGAGGTGATGGCGGGGTCGCTCAGGAGCCGCACCATGTCCTCCGCCGACTGCATCACTTCGACCAGCCTTGCCCAGTGAAACGCCAGCGTGTAGTGCGACGGCTTGCCGCCGAGCATATCGTACATGCGCTCGTATTCAGCCTGCGCCAGCGGCGTCGCCATGCCGTCGGAGGCGTTGAGTCTGGCGAGTGGCGCCACGCGATAGACGCTGCTCTCCTTGCCGTCGATAAAGCCCTGCCAGCCGATCTTCTTGAGGAACGGGAACTTCATGTAGCTCCACGGCTCGACGTGCTCCGCGATATGGTCGAGGTATTCGGGCGGCGTGAATTTCGCGTACTCTTTGCCGTCCGGATCGACCACCCGCACGTCGCCGTCGTAGAAGTTGACCTTGTTATCCTTATCGACCAGCCCCATGTAGTAGGTCTCGTGCTTGTAGATGTCGCCCACGATCAGGTCGAGGTAGGTCTTGTTGTTCAGCACGATGTCCTCAAAAATTTTCAGGGTGAATTTGGTGAATTCCACCGCTTCCTGCGCCGTTTTCAGAAATTCCAGGCGCTTCTCCTCGGTCAACGGCTTCGAAACGCCGCCGGGGAGACCGCCCACCGGGTGAATGATGCGCCCGAACAGGTGTTGCACCATGTCGCGCACCCTTCTACGGATGGCGATGACCTGTCCGCCGATCTCGAGTCCGACCTTGCCGATCACCCCCAGAATGTTCCGCTCCGCTTTGGGAGCGCCCGGCGTCACCATGAAATCGGGTCCGCCCAGGAAGAAGAAGTGCAGCATGTGATCCTCGAAGATATAGGCGTTATAGGCAAGGTTGCGCAGCTTGCGCGCGGTCTCGGTCGGTGTGAGCTTATAGACGGCGTCGGCCGCCTTGGTGGAGGCCATGTGATGTGCCATCGGACACACGCCGCAGATTCTTGGCGTAATGCGCGGCATCTCCTCGACAGGTCGCCCGATGCAAAACTGCTCAAAGCCTTTCAGCTCCGGGATTTGCAGGTAGGCGTTGCCGACGTTTCCGTTATCGTCCAGGAAGATTTCTATCTTGCCGTGTCCTTCAAGCCTCGTGATGGGATCGATGGTGACGGTTTTCATACGTGCTCCTTCATAAGTCTTCTACCCAAAAGCGATTTCGCCAGCGCGAACCGGTAGAACGTCCCTGCCGGATCGACGATGCTGTCCATGAGCTTCTTCGTCCTGGCTTCCGGTATCTCCTCTTCCCCATCCAGCCCGGCGATCGAGCCGATGGCGGAAATCATCTTCGCACCGACGTCGATCACGCCGTCGATCGGGCCGTAGCAGCCGCGACAGGGCATGTTCGCCTTGATGCAACGGCCTTCGCCGTCCTCGCCGCAACCGGAGCGCGTCACCGGCCCCATGCAGATCACGCCCTGAGTCAGGAAGCATTTCTCCGGGTCGAGGATCACCTCGGACACACGCTTGAACTCGTTGATCGATATCTTGTCCGGCTTGGTGTCGTTGCGCGGACAGGTATCGCAGAGCGCTTTGGTCGGTCCGAGCACGGAGCCTTTTTCGGGGAGGTCTCCGCGCAGGATGCTCATGATCGCGTTCATGGTCAGATGCGGCGCGGGTGAACATCCGGGCAGGTAGTAATCGACCTCGATCACCTGGTCGGTCGTCTTGACGTCGTTGTGGAATCCGGGCAGTGTCAGCTTTCCCTCCGGCACTTCGCATTCCGTCTGCGGCACGGTTTTTTGCGGATTATCGACGGACGGGCATTTGTCCAGATACGAGCTTCGGAAGATGGTCTCCCGATCCCAGAAATTGCCCAGCCCGGGGATACCGCCGATCTGCGAGCATGCACCGAACGAGACGATGAGCTGCGCCTTCTGCCGAAGCAATTTCGCCATGTGTGCCTGTTCATCCGTGCGGATAGCGCCGTTGATAAAGCATACCGCCATCTCGCCGTCCTTCATCGCCTCCACATCCGAGTATTTAAAATCCATCGCGCAGGGCCAGAAGACGATATCGACCTTAGCCACCACGTCCAGTATCTTCTCGTGCAGGTCAACGATCGCTTCCTCGCAGCCGCCGCAGGAAGCACACCAGTAAAAACCGATTTTCGGTTTGTTCATCCAATCCTCCATGGTTCACATTGAAGTTGGCTATTCCATCTCGATTCCGACCTTTGGCATCGGCCCGAGCTTCCGTATCCTTTCCGTGAATTCGTTCATCGCCGTCTGGAACTTCTTGCCCTCGCTGGCCGATATCCATTCCAGATGGAACCGCTCGGGTTCGATCCCGAACTGCTCCAGCGTCCTCTTGAGCAACATGCTCTTGCGCAATGTCTTGTAGTTGCCGGACTGATAATGGCAGTCTCCGGGGTGGCATCCACCGATGAACACGCCGTCGCAACCTTCCTTGAACGCCATCAGGATATGCTGCGGATCGACGCGAGACGAGCACAGCGTCTTGATCGCGATGCCGTTGGGCGGATACTTGAGCCGTGACGTTCCGGCAAGGTCGGCGCCGGCGTACGTACACCACTGGCAGAGAAAACAGACGATTTTCGGTTCGAACTTTTCCATATTGCACCCTTTACGCTGTTTAAATTATTTCCAGGCTTATCAATGCTTTACGCCTTCAACATTCAGAAGAGCCTTCGGCACATTCGGAAGTTGAAAGCATCAGTTCACCAAACTTCTGAATGTCCGAGCCTGCGCGTAGCATTTGCTTGCAAATGCCAGATTAGCGAAGCGAGGTCTTCCGAATGTTTGATTCCATCAACACATAGAAGAGTCGCCGGCCCTAAGCACATTGAAGTTGAAAGCATCATATCTCCGAACTGATACTATGACTCGCGATGATGTGAATCATATTCTCAATCTGCATGTCGGTCAGATTCTTCTGTTGCGCAGCTCCGGACGGGCATCCGCTGATGCAGGCTCCGCAGCCCTCGCACAGGATCTCGTTCACCACTACCACGCCCAGACGCGGGTCCTTCTCTCGGGCGCCATACGGACACAATCCGATGCAGATTCCGCAACCGGAGCAGTGATCCGCATCGACCGTCGCCACGATGGGCGAGTGCTGAATCTCGTCGTGCGACAGCAGCGCCAGCACCTTCGCGGCGGTTCCGGACGCTTGCGAGACGGAATCGGGAATATCCTTCGGACCCTGACACGAACCCGCCAGAAAGAATCCCGCCTGGAGGCTCTCCACCGGTCTGAGCTTCGGATGCGCCTCGGTGAAGAATCCCGCGCTGTCCGAACTGATCTTGAGTTCGTGGATCAGCTTGTCGGTGCCGTAGCTGGGCACCACACCCATTGCAAGCACCACCAGGTCGGCATCGACTTCGATGCGCTTGCTGGACAGCGTGTCAATCCCGAAGACGCGAAGCTGATCGCCGTGCGGGTAGATGCGGGCCACCTTGCCGCGCACATAGACCACCTCCTCCTCGGAAACCGCCTGCTGTACGAACTCCTCGTACCGCTTTCCGCCGGCCCGGATATCGATGTAGAACACGTACGGCTGACCGTCGTGAACCTTGTGCTTGTATAGCTTTGCATGCTTGAGCGTGTACATACAGCAGAATTTCGAGCAGTACGGCAGGTGCCTCTCCGGATCGCGCGAGCCGGAGCACTGCACGAACACGATCTCCTTGGGAACCTTGCCGTCGGACGGTCTTCGTACCTCGCCGTGCGTAGGCCCGGTCGCCGACAGGATGCGCTCGAACTGAAGGCTCGTGATTACGTCCGGGTACTTGCCGTAGCCGTACTCCGCGATTTTCTCGATCGGATAGAGGTCGTAGCCGGTCGCCAGCACCACCGCACCCACTTTCTCCTTGAAAATCGTCGGCTTGGCGTCGTAGCTGATGGCCTTGGCGTCGCACTTTTCGCGGCACTTTCCGCACGCGATGGGCTCCAGACCGAGGCAGCTATCCTCGTCCAGCGTGAACGTCGCCGGAATCGCTTGCGGGAATGGCATATAGATCGCCTTGCGCCAGGCGAGTCCCTCCTCGTGCTCCGCGGGAACCAGCACCGGACAGGCGTCCGCGCAATCGCCGCACATGTTACAGACATCGGGATTCACGTAGAGCGCCTTCTGTCTGACCTTCACATCGAAGTTACCGATGAAGCCCTCGATCGATTCGATCTCGCTGTTGACGTACAGCTTGATGTTCTTGTGCTTCGCCAGCGCCACCATCTTCGGAGACAGGATGCACTGGGAGCAGTCGAGCGTCGGAAAGGTTTCCGACAACTGGATCATGTGACCGCCGATGGAGGGCTTTTTCTCCACCAGGATTACCTCGTAACCGCCCTCCGCGATGTCGAGCGCTGTCTGGATTCCCGCGATACCGCCACCGATCACCATAGCCTTCTTGGTCAGCGGTGCGGTTGATGGTATTAGCGATTCGTTGAGTTTGAGCTTCTCGATAGCGGTCTTGATCACCAGGTTCGCCTTGCGCGTCGCCATCACGCGGTCGGTGTGGACCCAACTGCACTGCTCGCGGATGTTGGCGATCTCGAGCTGGTACTTGTTCAGTCCCGACTCCTCGAGCACGTTCTGGAAGGTTGATTCGTGGAGCACGGGTGAACAGGCCGCGACGACAACGCCCTCCAGAAACTTGTCCTGAATCGCCTGTTTGATGCGGTTCTGCCCCGGATCGGAGCAGAGGAACATGTAGTTTTCGACGTGCTCGACGCCGGGGTAGTTGGCGATCTGACGGGTGAGTTTCTCGACATCGACGATCTCGCCGATGTTCACGCCGCAGTGGCAGATAAATACGCCGATCTTCTTCATGATCTCACCTCCGGAAGCAGTCCCTTTTCGCGCAGGAGCGGTCTCGGATCGATCTCGTGCAGCCTTACCCAGTCCTCGTCCCAGCCGCCTCCCAACGCGATGGACATCAGCTCTGTGAAGTAGAACACGGGCATGGTTCTGAATGTGCTGAAAGTCTCCTGAGCAAGCTTCTGACGCTGATCGAGGTTGAACGCGCACAGCGGGCAACTGGTTACGATAGTCTCGCAGCCGGTTTCCCACGCGGAATTGATCAATTCGTAGGTGCGCTTGGCGGTGACGTCCTTACGCGTGATGGTCTGGTACGCGCCGCAGCATTCGAGTCGGTAGGGAAACGCGCGGCTGTCGGCTCCAAGCGCGGTGAATAGGTCTTCGATGATACTCGGATCCTCGAAGTCGTCGATTGCGTAGGCCTCCGGTCTGACCAGCAGGCAACCGTAGTAGGCGCCGACTTTCAGTCCCGTCAGCGCGTTGACGACCTTTTCCGCCACCTTCTCGAAAGTGATGCGATCGCGCAGGATGGGCAGCAGGTGCGTCACCTTGACTTTTCCCGAGTACTCGATCGGTTCTTTATACATGAACTGGTTGACCTTGCGCAGGTTCTCCTTATCCGAATCGATGAAGTCTTTCGCGCGTCGTATCGTGTTATAACACATACTACAAAGCACGGCGAGTTCATCTATTTCCTGAGATTCGGCGCGCAAAAGGTTTCGTATGGAAGCCAGTTGGAGCATCAGATCGTCCGTCGTCTGCGAATAGACCGTGCCGCAGCATACCCAGTCCTTCATCTCGGTCATGGGCATGTCCAGTTTCTCCATCGCGCGGATGGCAGATTGCTCGAAGTGGCTCGCGTGGTTTTTCAGTGTACAGCCTGGATAGTATGCAAGATTCATAGGGTCTCCTTCTATCCGGATAATTTGCGGAACACGCTCACCAGAACGATCGGCGGCACGTCCCTTAAATCTTCTTCGCTGACGGATGTCGGCTCGACGACGCCGATGCGCTGGCGAAGATTGATGGTTCGGGCGGCTTCCATGACGCGCGAGACGTCGATTCCTTTCGGGCATCGGCTCGAGCACTGGAGGCAGGTCGAGCAAATCCAGATCGTCTCGGACGCCAGGATTTCGTCGATCGCGCCCAGTTGCGCCAGACGGAGGACCTGGTTCGGCTTGATGTCCATGTACTCGACCACCGCGCAACCGGATGAGCAGTTGCCGCACTGGTAGCAATCGAACACGTTCTGACCGCTCAGTTCCTGCAACTTCTGCAAGAGCGGATTGTGCATCTTCTTTCGGGATATCACATATCGCATGTTACTCCCCTTTATACTGATAGCCCGTATCGAGGGCCTTCATGTTCAGTTCGAGAAACTTCTTGGGAACCGATTTCGCCACCGCCTTCTTCATTGCGTCGAACGAACAGACGTTCGCCTGCGCAACAGCGAAACCGAGCATTACGATGTTGGCGACGATCTTCTTGCCCAGCTCTTCCGCGATACGCGTCGCGGGGATCGCCTTCGCATTCACACGCGCGTGATCCTTGAGCTCGGTTACCAGATCCGTGTCGTAGAGTAGCGTCCCGCCATCCTTCAGATGCGGGTAGAAGGTGTCGTAGCCTTCCTGCGACAGCGCCAGCAGCACGTCGGATGTATCCACGAGCGGGTAATCGACCTCGTTATCCGAGATCACCACCTGCGAACTGCACGCGCCGCCACGGGCTTCGGGTCCGTACGCCTGCGTCATGGAGGCGTTCTTCCTGTCGTGGATCGACGCGGCTTCACCCAATATATACGACGAGAGGATGATGCCCTGTCCGCCGAATCCGCTGATCTTCACTCGTAGGTCTTTCACAGGCTCCTCCAATAGACGTTTTCGCGATCGAGTTCTTCCTTGATACCCACCTGGACGTTCTCCCAGAAGGTCGGCTTGTCGAGATTCACGAAGTTACCGCAGACGATCTTGCCGCTCATGTCCAGCGGGATGGTGGTCGGGTCGGCGTCGTGGTCGATCACCGAGCGCTCCTTGAACTCCCTGAGCAGATCGAGCCCGGTACCGCCTTTGTTCTTGCGTGCGAACACGGTGGGACACGGCGAAACGATCTCGATGAAGCAGAAGCCTTTCTTTTTCGCGGCGGTCGCGATGGAGTCTGAGAGCCTTCTAACGTGCAGCGCGGTCCATCGGGCGACGTACGACGCACCCGCCGCCGCCGCGAGTCCGCAGAGGTTGAACGGTTGCTCGTAATTGCCGTAGGGCGCGGTGGAGCTGTGCGCCATCAGCGGCGTGGTCGGGGCCGTCTGACCGCCGGTCATGCCGTAGATGAAGTTGTTCACGCAGATCACGTTGATATCCACGTTGCGCCGCGCGGCGTGGATCATGTGGTTGCCGCCGATCGCGAAGAGATCGCCGTCGCCGGAAAAGACGAACACGCGCAAATCGCGGTTGGCAAGCTTCAGACCGGTGGCGAACGGAATCGCCCGGCCGTGCGTGGTGTGGTAGGAATCGAGGTTGATGTAACCGGCAACGCGTCCGGTGCATCCGATGCCGGATACGACCGCGACCTTGTCGAAATCGACCTCCGCTTTCTTCAGCCCGTCCACGAACGCCGTGACATCCGAGCCCAGTCCGCAGGAGGAGCACCAGATATGCGGCATCCGGTCCATGCGGAGCAGTTTTTCCATCGGGTGTTTCATTGTATCATTCATAAGCCACCTCTTCTATGGCTTTGCAAACCACGTTGAAATCGTGAATTCCGCCGCCGGGATGCGGTATGGATTTGACGGGCGCCCACTTGATCGCGCAGCGTTCCACCTCCAGCACCATCTGCCCCATGTTCAGCTCGGGAACGACGAATCCCTTCACCTTCTGCGCCAGTTCGCGGATTCGTTTCTCCGGGAACGGCCAGGCGGTGATCAGTCTGAGGAGGCCGACCTTGATGCCCTTCTTCTTCGCCTTCTCGATGGCGGGTACCACGGTTCGCGCCGTGATTCCGTAGGCGACCACGATCACGTCGGCGCCTTCGGTGTCGCGCTCCTCCAGCAGGATGATGTCGTCCGCCTGATCCTTGATCTTGTTGATCAGGCGGGGAACGAGTTCGAGCTGGCATTCCTCGGTCATCACCGGGTAACCGCGCTTGTCGTGGGTAAGCCCGGTGGAGTGGTAGCGGTATCCGTCGCCGGCTTTGGCGAAGTCCGGCACCATGTTCTCCCCTACTTCGTAAGGGTTGTACTCGCCAGGCTTCTTCGTGGTGTAGCGTCGGTCGAAGATATCGAGCTCATCAACGGGCGGCACGATCACCTTCTCCGTCATGTGTCCAACGATGGCGTCGGTGAGGACGAAGACCGGCAACCGGTACTTCTCGGCGTAGTTGAAGGCGACGATGGTGAGGTCGAACATTTCCTGCGGCGATTTCGGGCAGAGCGCGATGGTCATGTAGTCGCCGTGCGAGCCCCAGCGTGCCTGCATCATGTCGGATTGTCCCCAGAGGGTGGGAAGTCCGGTGCTGGGCCCGCCGCGCTGAACGTTGACGATCACGCACGGAGCCTCCATCATGATACCGAGACCGATGTTCTCGAGTTTGAGCGAAATGCCCGGACCGGAGGTCGCCGTCATCGATTTGACGCCCGACCACGATGCGCCGAGGATGCTTGCCATGGAGGCGATTTCGTCCTCGAACTGCACGAACACGCCGTCCAATAGCGGAAGCCGGTACGCCATGCGCTCGGCAATCTCGGAGGCGGGTGTGATCGGATAGCCGCCGAAGAACCGGCATCCCGCCGATACGGCTCCTTCGGCGCAGGCGATGTCCCCCTGCATGAAGAATTCGCCGTGTAACTTGCTTTTCTTAAACACGTTTGCCCTCCCCTTCCGCCTGCACGATATAGATCGCGAAATCCGGGCAGATCATCTCGCACAACCCGCAATAGGTGCACTGATCCGGATGTTTGGTGATGGGAGGATGATAGCCTTTTTGATTGAATGCCTCCGAAAACTCGAGTACGCTTCTCGGGCAGTATTCAATACAGAAACCGCAACCCTTGCATCGTTCCGAAAGGATAACGACCTCTCCGGCGACCATTTGAGGCTTCGGCTGTCCAAAAGGAGTTTCCCAATACTTCATGAAATGCTCCTGACTGGTAAGTACGTGTTACGTGAAGGTCGATGTGTTTGTGAATTGGATAGATAGTCTGTTGAACGTACATGTCTGACAAAAGACAACCCTCTATTTTGATTATCGGTCAATTCGACTTCATGACGTATCGGGTCTGAGGATGGTCACCCGAATTCTTAAGGCTTAGAGTTGAGTAATCTGAAGAAACTTGTCAAATTTTTTCTGCGATAATGATTCTGATTCAGATTCATTTATGTGCTTATCTTACGGCAAGCGTGCTGGATAGGACTTATATAAAAATATGAAATCCGTTCAGCTCTATATGGGCAATATGTTTACCATTCAACTTTTCGCACGATCATCTCCAGCACGCGATCCACAAGCACTCCCACCAGACCAATCAACATCACGCAGCGAATCATCTGCGGATACGCCAGTATGAATCGATAGTCCAATAGCCGGAACCCGATTCCGTCCTGCACGCCAAGCATTTCCGCAGCAATGACCGCCGTCCACCCCACGCCCCACAGGATGCGATAGAGATTCACAAGACTCGATCGCAGGACAGGTAACTCGACATGCCAGAGAATCTTCAGCCTGTTCGCTCCGCAAATCATCGCCTCGTCCAAATACTCTTCCGGCACCGTTTGAAACATCTCGTACGCCATCAGGATACCCGCAAAGACCAGCGCGGTGATCATGACCGCATATAGTGGCGGCTCGCCGATCCCAAACCAGATGATCGCAAATGGAAGCCAGACATACGGCGAAATGTGCCGGATAAAATTTATCGACGGCATGAGCAATCGATGAATTCCCCTGGAGCCATGCATCAGCTTGCCGATGACCACGCTCAGCATCCACGAGACGCTTACACTGATCGTCACACGCGCGAACGTGGTCAGGACATCGCGGATCGTCCGGTGCCAGTCCATCTTGAGCGTAAAAATATCCAGCGGTGAAATACCGACACTGACGGCAAGCAATGTCAGCAAGCCGACGAGCAGCAGGTAACCCCACACAAAACGCATCAGAATCCGTCCGAATCGGTGTAAACTTCTTCGGGATCGACCGCACGCTCGATGTATCCGCACCGAATCATCATCTCCGCCGCGATTGCCTCGATCTTCTTCCCGCCATCCTCCAGATCGAGTTCGTAGCAGGTATGATCGAGGGACTGCTGCAACAGCGGAAGCTCGACATCGAAGTGCTTCGCGGCGAATTCGGCAACCTTCGCCGGATTCTCGTTCATTCGCCTGACGCTGTGCCGGATTTCGTCCTTCAGATTCCGTAGTGACTGGCGCTTCCGGCTCAACGCCAATTCGTGAATCACAAGGTCGCAGCAGGGGTGCTTTGGATAGTAATCGCTGAACCATGCAACGATGTGGAAATCATCGCCCATCTTGAAGATCGGCGGTACGTAAAAGCTCAACGCATCGACCTCTCCCGCCTGCAACGCGGCCGCCATCTCGATCGGCGACCGGAACGGCACGTACGACCAGTCGAGTTGCTCTTTGTCCGACAGGATTCTCGCGAAAATATCCAGCGTGGACGCGCGTAGAACACCGATCTTCGCGCCCTTCAGCGACGCCAGATCGGGATTTTCAATCCTCGTCACGATTCCGTCGCTTTCGCGTTCCAGAAACGACATCACCCTGACCGGCAAGCCTCTGGAGACATCCGTCCAGGCGTAGGTGAAGGGCATGATCGCCGCGTCGAGCTTACCCGCGACCAGCGCTTCGTTGGTCTCCCAGCCCGAACTGAAGTAGAATAACTCTACGCTGGTCGAGTCGATGATCCCGTGATCCAATCCGTACAAAACCGGCAGATGATTCAACGACGGTCTGATCAGACCGAGCCGGATTTTCTCCGTGTCCTTCGCGCAGGACGCCAACAGAACGACCGCCAGCAGACCCAACAGTGCTTTCCTTACCATCTTTCCTCCAAACAAAAACCCCGACCGCACTTTCGCGCAGCCAGGGTTGGTCCAAAATCTATGAACGCGTGTTTCTTAGCTGTTTTGTTCGACTTTCACGGGGGGGCGGAAATAGTCAAGGGAAATGCTCGAAGACCCTCACCCCAGCCCTCTCCCGCAAGCGGGAAGAGGGAGCAGGAAGGTGGTCGCTCGCAGATGGGCATCCTCTTGCATCTTTGTCCGATCGCGCACCTATCGACGTGTAACACCACGCCTTCGTCGTGAATAAGCACGCCAATAGGTGCGCGATCGAACAAATCTGCGGCGTGGAGGATTTGGGAGGCGCGTTACCCATGGCTCACGCCATGGGCTATATTCTGTCGTTCCTACGGAACTCAGCGGCAAGCGGAGAAAGCTCGCCCGGAGGTCGAGCGCTACCGGAGCGCGGACGTCCGGGTCTATATCTCTCAGTTTCAGTTGACATCTATATATATCGATAGTATCCTGTCTTGCTATGAAAAAGATTTTTACACTACTCATCATCAGCCTTGCATTTACGGCGTTGACGGCGCAGACCGCCATCGGCGACACGCTCACCGTCATCCTGAAACCGCTCATGAACATCCCGGAGATCGTGTTACCAGGCGATACGTTCACGCTGGAATGCGATGCGCCCACCTCGACCGACAACTGGCATGTCGAGCTTATCCACGACGCGACAACCATCGAACTCGGCATCGAGTCTGCGAATTACTACAGCTCCCTGGCGCGGTGGGAAATCCGATGCACGATCCCGCAGAATCCGCCGCTGTTCGAGCTCTACGACCTGCACGTCACCGCGGACGGCATCGAGGAGGACTTCGAGAAGCACGCCGTCCACCTGATCCCGCAGGAGCGCAATACCTACAGCTTCATCCATATCACCGACCCGCACCTGCCCACCTCGCTATACTACTACGAAAGCGGTGCCGACACCGACTCCACCAACATGGTCGATATGCGCGAGGTTATTCGCGATATCAACATCATCAATCCGGAGTTCGTGCTGCTGACCGGCGACATCGTCAACGAAGGCGAGCTGGAGGATTTCCTGGACAAGCGTTACTTTACGCGCGCCAAGCGACTGCTGACAGAGCTTGATGTACCGGTATTCGTCACGTCCGGCAACCACGATCTGGGAGGCTGGGACAGTACGCCGCCCGAGGACGGCACCGCACGCCGGAACTGGTGGAAGTTCTTCGGCTGGAACCGCTTGATCGACCCGCCCACTGGCGATCCGTACTACACGCAAAACTACAGCTTCGACTACGGCGACGTCCACTACATGGGACTGGAAGCCTACGACAACTACGATAATTTCATGTCGTGGATCTACGGTTTCGCGAGCTTTACCGAGGGTCAGATGCAATGGCTGGAGGACGAGCTTGACGCCTCCGAAGGCGCGACCAACCGCGTGCTGTTCTACCACTTCGATTTCTCCGAGCAGATCGACCTGCAGTATTTGGACGTCGATATGGCATTGTGGGGGCACATCCATTACAACGAGGGCAGTACGCATTATCACCCATACAATCTTGCCACAGATAACGTCGGGTCCAACAATAGAGCCTTCCGGCCGATCCACGTGTCCGACAATATCGTCGATCCGCAGGAAACCGTCTATGCCGGCTATAGCGGACAGAATCTTCGGGTCAACTACACGCCCTCCAACGATGGCGTCGCAGATTCGATCACGGCGACGGTTTACAACGAGCTGGAAGCTTCGTTTACCCACTGCCGGCTGAAATTCGTCATGCCTTCCACCGACTACGGCTACATCGTCCAGGGCGGCGAACTCGAGCAGGTGGATCGCAGCGGCGAATTTGTCGTCTGCTATGTGACCTTCGATCTGCCCGAGGATGAAGATATCACGGTCACCATCGCAACCGACTACGGCTCTGCAATCGATCCTGAAGAACCTTTTATCGATAGTCCCGTGCCGACACGGATAAGCAGCGTCTCGCCCAATCCGTTCAACCCGCGGACCCGAATCTTCTACACCCTGTCGAATGACGCGAACGTGCAATTGCGTATATATAATGTGCGAGGACGTCGCGTCGCAACCATCGATCAGGGAAAACGGCACGCCGGAAACCACTCTGCCCTATGGGACGCCGACGGTCAATCGTCGGGCATCTATCTGATCGAGCTGGTCGCCGGAAGTCATCGATCGACCCGAAAGGCGATCCTGCTGCAATAGTCTCACTTTTAACTCTACATTTTCATGATTCTCGCAAATCGTCGAGATCATTCTCATGAATTTACACTTTTCATCCGATATTATCTTGACGCATATGGAGTGCCATATTTCCTGACGCCTGGAGGTGAGATATGTCGAAATTCGAAGAGGTTTTCGGTGAGTTGACGTTCAACAAGTCGGTGATGAAGCGTAAGCTGAGTAAAGACACCTATGAGAAGATCATCGCGACGATGGAAAGCGGTGAACCACTGGATGAAGCAATCGCATGCGATATCGCGCACGCGATGAAAGAATGGGCGCTGGACGCCGGCGCAACGCATTTTACGCACTGGTTCCAGCCGCAGCGCGGCGGCACGGCGGAGAAGCACGACGCCTTCATCTGCTACGATGACGATGGCGAGATCATCGAGCGATTCTCACCGGAGCGACTGATCCGCTCCGAGCCCGACGCATCGTCGTTTCCGTCCGGAGGTATGCGCTCGACGTTCGAAGCAAGGGGCTACACCGCTTGGGACCCGACATCTCCCGCGTTTCTGCTCGAGTCCGGCGAATCCAGAACCCTTGTTATCCCGTCCGTATTTCTCGCCTGGACCGGGGACGTGTTGGACATCAAGACCCCGATGCTGCGCTCGCAGCGTGCTCTGAACGACGCGGCCATCCGATTGCAGAGATACCTCGGAAATCGCTTCGCAAAAAGAATCCGCGTGCTTCTCGGACCCGAGCAGGAATATTTCCTCGTCCCGCAGGAGCTCTACAACAAGCGCCCCGATCTGCAACTCTGCAAACGCACGCTCTTCGGCGCGCCCTCACCCAAAGGACAGCAGATGGAAGACCACTACTTCGGCTCCATCAAGCCGCGCATCATGGCGTTTATGGCCGACCTCGACAACGAACTCTACCGGCGCGGAATCCCCAGCAAGACGCGACACAACGAGGTCTCGCCAAACCAGTTCGAGATGGCGCCACTCTACGAAGACGCCAACCTCGCGGTCGATCACAACCTGCAAGTCATGGCGCTGCTGGACTGGATCGCCGAGCGGCACGGACTGGTGGCGATCCTGCACGAAAAGCCCTTTGCCGGACTGAACGGAAGCGGAAAGCACGTCAACTGGTCCATCTGCGACAATACCGGAGCAAACTATCTCGAGCCATCGAAATCGCCGCTCAAGAACATCAGCTTCCTGATGACCATCGGTGCGATTCTACTCGGCGTACATCGCTTTGGCGGTCTGCTCCGGGCATCGGTCGCGGACGCGGGGAACGACCACCGTCTGGGCGGCGGAGAAGCACCTCCCGGCATCATGTCCGTCTATCTGGGTAAATACCTGGATGAACTGCTGGACGAGATCGAGGGGATCGGCAAGCTGTCGGTCAAGGCGATGGAAGAGATCAACCTCGGTGTGCAGAAATTGCCCAAAATCGCCAAGGACATCGCCGACCGCAACCGCACCTCCCCCATCGCGTTCACGGGCAACAAATTCGAGTTCCGCCCCGTTGGAGCCAATCAGAATTGCGCCGAATCGACAACGGTGATAAACCTGATCGTCGCCTGGGGTTACGACCAGATTTATCGACGGCTGAAATCCGCACAGGGCAATGTGAAGGAAAACGCCATCCTGATCCTCAAGGATATACTCGGCGAGACCCGCTCCATCCGGTTCGAAGGGAATAACTATTCCGAAGCGTGGCGTCGTGAGGCGAAAGAACGAGGGCTGCCCGTCGCGGGCAATACGCCGCAAGCTTTGAGGCTCTATCTCGAACCGGAGGTGAAGGAGCTTTTCTGCAAGTACAGCGTGCTTTCCGAGAGGGAGCTGATTTCCAAGGTCGATATCAAGCTCGAAGCGTACATCAAGACGCTCGAGATCGAATACCGCACCGCCATCGAACTGGTCAACACCCGCGTTCGGCCGTCGCTGACCCGGCACCTCAAGCTGCTCGCGGAGACGTATGCGGGATTGCGGACCGCCGAAATTCCATCCCGTTCCATTCACGACGAGCTTTGCATCCTCGAACAGATTTTCGAAAAGCTCCATGCGCAGGTCGAAAGTCTGAAGATCATCCTGACCGAGGGCGAGAAGAAGGAGAATCTATTCGACCGCGCAGACTACTATGCGTCGGTGGGACTGACTGCTCTCGATAAGATACGGCAGGACGTCGATCGGGTGGAATCGAGCGTGGCCGACGATCTGTGGTCGCTTCCCCGCTATTATCAGATGCTGAAACAGTGACAGGGGCGCCCTCAATTTAAACAAATTTCCAGAAAATGGAACATTCCTTGCAATGTATCAATGGCAAGAAACAAGCAAGGGGCGCGATATGAGGAGAATTATTTTATTGGTTCTGACCTTTATCATCAGTACACTTCTTTTCTCGGAAACGATTCAATCCAGCTTTGACTTCTCTCAACCGGTCATCGAGCTGAAAAATGGCAAGAGCCTGATCCATGTGCAGAACCTTATGCAAACCGGCGCGCCCGGCGAACCGCTTCTTCCCGCCTATCCGGTTCGACTTCTGCTGCCGCAGTTCCATGACGTCAGTAGCGTTTTCATCGAAGGCACTTCCGAAGTCATCGCGCTGCCCGCACCGATCTATCCTGCGCAGCAATCCTATCCGCTCAGCAAACTGGAATCGATAAAACCGGCGTTTACGAATCTGCGAGCAGATATCGACGATATGCCGGTCTTCCCAATCGAGAAAGGCGGCAATCAGGTCACAGGAACTTACCGTGGCTACAGGATTTACACCATGCTGCTCTATCCGGTGCGCTATCTTCCGTCCGAAAATTCTGTCGAGTACTTCTCGCACCTCGATATCACCATCGAGACCACCAATAACGTAGACTTGCAGCGCACTGCGGCGTTCGTGCGGGACGATAAAAATACAATGCAACGCCTTAGCAAAATGGTTTCAAATCCTGAAACCGCCTATCGTTACACCGCGCCGATGCACGACCGCAGCCGCGTCGCGTACGATTATCTCATCATCACCCCGGGCGACCTGATCGGCGACTTCGAACCCTTGGCAGACTACAAGAACAGCCTCGGTATTCGCACCACGATCGTAAGCACGGAAATCGTCCTCGCCACCGCCGAGGGACAGGACGATCAGGAAAAGATTCGCAACTACATTATTTCGGAATACCTCGACAGCGGCATCGAATACGTTCTGCTCGCCGGTGACGACGAGGATCTCCCCCACCGCGGCATGAACGTGAACCCCGGCTACTACGCCGACGACGACATCCCCAGCGACATGTATTTCTTCAATCTCGACGGCGACTGGAACGATGATGGCGACAACTACTGGGGCGAGTGGGATGAAATCGACTTCTACTGCGAAGTTTACGGTGGCCGCGCGGCTGTTGACAACAGCACCGAAGCCGGTAACTTCGTGAACAAACAGCTCATGTACCAGACAGATCCGGTAGTCGATGAGCTGACCAACAATGCGCTGATCGGCGAAGACCTCGGCTGGACATGCTGGGGTATGGACTACATGGAAGAGGTACGGCTGGGCAGTGACAACTACGGTTACTCCACCGTCGGAATTCCCGACCACATCGATGTCGAAACCCTCTACGACCACAACGGTACATGGTCCGTTTCGCAGCTCTTCTCCCTGATGAACAGCGGCAAGAACCTGATCGGTCATCTGGGACACTGCTCGACGCACTACAATATCAAGTTCTACACGGACGATGTAACCACGAACAACATGACCAACAACGGCGAAAACCACAATTTCTACATTATATATACGCAGGGCTGCTATTGCAACGCCTTCGACAATCGCGACACGAACGGATACTTCTCGAACGAAGACGCCATCGCCGAGCAGTGGAACAACCTCGAAAACGGCTGCGTCTGCTATGTCGGCAATTCCCGCTACGGATGGGGAGACAGCGATGGAACCAACGGACCTTCTCAGCACCTGCATCGAGAGTTCTACGACGCGCTCTACGGCGAAGGAATCACCTGCATCTCGAAAGTGCAGGCGGACAGCAAAGACGACACGGTCCCTTACCTCAGCGCCAACACGGTTATCCTCTGGTCATACTTCGAATCGACCCTGTTGGGCGACCCGACGCTGGATATCTGGTCCGATCAGCCAGCCGACGTCACCATCGTTACACCGGAAGCCCTGCCGATCGGTGCATCGAGTATCAACACGACCGTTACCGTCGATGACGAATCGGTTGAGGAGTTACTCGTCGCGGTGCTCTTCGATGGTCAGTTGATCGGCAGAGCGACCCTCGAAAATGGCGTCGAAGCGAACATCGAGCTGACCATGCCACCGGAAGAGCCGGGAACCATCACGCTGAACGTCACCGGACACAACCTTTTAAACGTGGCCCGACATTTCGACGTGATCGCGCCCAACGAAGCGTTCATCATTCCAGGTGAGCACACCTTCGTCGATAACAACAACAACGAACTCGGCTGGAATGAGACTGTCGGAATGGTGATCCCCGCGAACAACGTGGGAAACCTTCCCGCTGCAAGCCTGACGGCAACGATCTCCACCGAGTGTGAATACATCACCATCGAGAACGACGAGATCGAATTCGGAACCGTCGGTGGCCAGACCATCGTCAATCCGACATCGAACTTCGAGATGACCACCGCGATGGATGTTCCGCTGGGCACGGTCGCGCAATTTTTCGTGGTCTTCAGCGCCGGAACCGAGGAATGGCAGTACGCAATAAACGTCCCGATCCAGGTACCGAACCTCATCATACAGAACGAATCGTTCGTCGAGCTTTCCGGAAACGGCAACGGATTACCCGATCCGGGCGACCTGGTGCGCATCACGACCGAGCTTGTCAACGATACCGATTTCACGCTGGATTCGCTCACCGTGTATCTCGAAACGGATAACGAGCATGTCTCGATCTCACCGGAATATCTTAATTTCAGCGGTATCGAGCCGGGCGAAAGCGAAGACCTCGAATACTTCAACATTACGCTCAGCGACCAGCTCGAGATTCCGACCAATATCGTATTCTATATGAGTATCGTCGGCGAGCGTGGCTACATCATCGACCGGATCGTCAACCTCACGATCGATTCCTTCTTCGACAACTTCGAGACCGAATACTATAATTGGGAGCACTACACGCTGGAAACGGGAACCAACGATCAGTGGCACCGCAACGACGACGAAAACTACACGATCAACGGAACCTATAGCTGGAAATGCGGCTCGTCCAACAATAGCGAATACAACGACAACCTCTATACCGCGCTTCAGGGCCCGCAAGTATCGATCCCCGATAACGCCTGGCTGACCTTCTGGCATAGGATGTCCGCCGAGTCGAGCTCCAACTACCCGGGCTACGCCTACGACGGCGGATTTGTCGATATCTCGACCGATGAAGGCGCAAGCTGGTCACAAATCGAACCGGAGGGCGGATATCCGTTCCTCTCGCGCGGCGACAGCAGTCATCTCCCTGAAGATACACCGCTCTATTCGGGCAGCTTTACCTGGGAACAGGCATACTTCGATCTCACGGACTATGTCGATCAGGACGTCATGTTCCGGTTTGTCTTCCACAGCGACGGCAACACGAACCTCGGAGGCTGGTACATCGACGATATCCAGATCGAGACCGAAATGCCGCTCGTTCCGCCAGAGAATCTCGAGGGCATCTGTAGCATTCGTGTTCTGACGATTACCTGGGACAGCCCCGATGTGCCGATCGACTCCTATACCGTGACACGCAACGGCGCGATCATCGCCGAGAATGTCACCACCAGCAACTTCATCGACGACCTTACCGAGGTCGAGGGAATCCAGTTCGACTATACCATCGCCAGCGTGCGCGGAGAGGATACCTCCGAAGAGAGCGAGGTTTTCCACCTCATCTTCACCGCAAACGGACAGGGCGACGTTCCAGGATATACCAACCACCTCTGGCAGAACTACCCGAACCCGTTCAATCCCGAGACGAAGATTCGCTTCAGCCTCGCGGAAAAGAACGACGTCACGCTGAAAATCTTCAACGTCCGTGGACAGTTGGTGCGAACACTTGTAAACGGAAAGCTTGATCAAGGTCCGCACGAGATCGACTGGCGCGGTAAAAATGAAAACGACAAGCCGGTTGGCAGTGGTGTCTATTTCTACAAACTGAAGATCGGAAACGATCACTTCATCAAGAAAATGCTACTGCTGAAGTAGTGATGAGGTATTGTGCCGAAGATAGATTAGATCCTTGAATCTCCTCCTTCTTCTCGGCTTCCCAAGCTGTGAAGAAAACTATCGCTCCCGATTCCCCTCATCGGGAGCGATTTGTTTTATACGAAACCAGAATGTGTCTCTCCATTCGGACCGCCGAGCTCCAGCCCGGCATCTTCCTCCCCTCGGACCGCCGAGCTCCAGTTCGGCATCTCTTCTCTCGTAGCGCGTGACCTCCTGTGATTATCAAACGAAGTTTGACAAATCGAATCCCCCGTGAGCGCGCCTCTCCATCGGTGAACGCCGCTCGGAGATCGGCGCCTACAGCGGGATAGAATGGTCGCTGATCGGCATCTTCCTCCCCTCGGACCGCCGAGCTCCAGCTCGGCATCTCTTCTCTCGTAGCGCGTGACCATGCGGACGAGGACGTCCGCGTTCCCAGAGAAACAGTCTGTCTGCCCCTACAGCAAAGATGCTCGAAAAGGCTATCTCGGTTCGCGCTGAATCCTGTAGAACCGGATCGGTTCGGTTGCGGGTGCGGCCCAGGTGTGTTCACGAATGAACGCGCCGGAGTTGTCCTGCTCGAATGCACCATCGGGTGTCTCGCATGATAGAACCGTGTAGCTGAAGCCACCCGGATCGACCCAATCAATCACAACGGAACCATCGACGACATCCACCTCGCAGGAATAGACGTTCGAGCCATACAGAACGGGATCGACGGTCGTAATCTGGTCATCCAGGATCAGGACATCGTTCAGGACACGATCAAAATATCCGTCGGCGGAAAACGTGATCTGGTAGGTACCGGGCAGGAGCGGTCGCTCGAATCTGCCGGTCGCGGCATCGCAATGGAACGGCTCGACGGGAGTCATGCCCGTTTGATTGTCCACGCCGGCCACGGACATGATCGCTTCAACGGGCTGTCCCGATTCGTCGGTGGCGTGACCGTGCAGGCAGGCGTAGTTGATCCGGTCGAGCATGATCAATGCCGCCTGTAGATTTGCTGTCTTGATCTGGTCGATGTACGGTTGGGGCGGATAGTAACCGCCATAGCTCGCGTTGTTCAGCTCGATGGTGAACCCGAAGACGCGCTCCTCGGAATACGCCCAGTCGCCCATCGTACCCTGACAGGTGTAGGTGAAATCGGAAGCCTGCACCGGCGTGTAATGCCCCGTACCGTCGATCTGCGGCATGGTGACCGCCATATCGGTAGCCAGATCGTCCATGATCTCGTGATCGAGGCTGCATGCTCCGTCGATGTGTCCGAGTGGATAGATCACCCATTCGCCGGTGGAGTGGTAGGTGATCCCACCCCAAAATTTTCTGCTTTGGATCATGTCGCGCATGTACCGGGTCTCGATTTCCGACCACGCGGAAGGGCCATGATAGATGTGAGAGCCGGGCGAGTTCGACGCACCGTTATTTCCCCAGACATAGCCGAAGTTTCTGTTGACATCGACGCCATCGACGGTGCTGAAATCTGGATTCCCGTCCTGGTCGTTGTCGCGCATGTTTTTCCGATGATAGGTATGCCATTGTTGAACCGACACCTCGTATCCGTCAGGATTGATGACCGGCACGACCCATATCTGGTTGCTGTCGATCCAGTCCGTCACCACGTCATCGATGCCGTAGTTTTCAAGCAGGTAGGTCAATACGTGCATGGTCACTTCCACGCTGATGGTCTCCCGCGCATGGATACCGCCGGCATAGAAAAAGTTCGGCTCGTCCTCTTCTGTAGCCGGATTGTCCGACAGCTTCAGACAGAGCACCTCGAACTGGTACGCCGCGTAGTTATCGTTTCCTTCAAGATAATAGGTATGGCACGTTGTCGGACCGAGATCGATCAGCGTTGTGATGTCCGGGTATAGGATCGCGAGCGTTTCGATACTATCGACGATCGTTTCGTATGGCTGATATCCCGAGAGCAGTCGATCATTCGTCGTCCATGAATACTGATGTTCTTCCAGGTAGTCTTTGACCTGCGAATCCCCCGAGAAATGAAGTATGGGGGGACGCTGGTGATAATCATCCAGAAATTCGTTCTCGACGAGCCATTGCATCAATGCATCGTCACCGTTGATGACCACGAACTCCATTGACAAAGCAAGCGTGGATACGATAAGAATTGCGCAAGTAGCCAATAATTTCATTACTGCACCATCACAATTTTGTGAGTTATTATTGATTCGCCCGATTCGGCCCGAACCAGATACAGACCTGACGCAACCGCTTTTCCCTGGTCGTCCGTGCCGTCCCAGCGCAGTTTCAGTTGCGGCTGGTCGTTCGTTCCCTCGAACAATCTTCTGACCCGGCGTCCTCTGACGTCGTAGAGCACGACACGAAGCTTCTGAGCCTGCGGTAGATCGAGAACAATCATGGTTTCGGGATTGAATGGGTTTGGATAGTTTACGATATTGAACTGCGATTGAACGATCTCTTCCTGCGCGTTGCCGAGAGGAAGCTGGACATTCAGCTCGGTGACTGTGTCTTCGAAGATATTGATATTCGGATATGTCATTGGATCACATCCGTGGAATTCGAAACGGACGGTGTAGCTACCTGGTATCAGCGGACGGATATAGCGTCCGAAGAGTTCGTTGCTGCGCGAAGGCTCGACCTCGGTCATGCCCGTCTGTCCGTCGATCTCTTCCACATAGACGTCCGCTACCACAGGGTGACCCTGTGAGTCGGTAACGACGCCGGTCAGGGTGGATTTCATCGCGCGTTCGATGAACATGAGCGCGGCGGTGAGATTGTCCTGAGAAATCTGGATCATGTTGTCTTCATCGGGGAAATGGGTGTTCGCAAGCTCGATGGTAAAGCCGAAAATGCGCTGCTCCGAGTAGCTCCAGTCGCCCATGCTTCCCTGGCAGGTATAGCCGAAATCGACAGCCTGAATCGGCGTGTAGGTACCCGTACTGCTGATGCGTGGTATCGTCGCGGCCATATCGACCGCCAGTTCGTCCATGATCTCGTGATCGTAGGAGCATACGCCGTCGAGGTGCCCCAGCGGGTAGAGGACGTATTCGCCGGACGAATGATAGGTGATGGCTCCCCAAAACCGCCTGAAACGGAGCAAGTCGCGCAGGTAAACCGTCTCCGGTTCCGACCACGCCTCCGGTCCATGGTAGCTTTCGTCTGAATACACGTCGGACGCATGGTTGTTTCCCCAGACGTACCCGAAATTGCGATTCAGATCGACGCCGTCGTCGGAGGAGTAGTCCGGCATTTGATTGTTGTTGTTGTCGCGCATGTTCTTGCGGTGCCACAGCTCCAATTCCTCGATGCTGAGCTTGTGTCCGTCCGGATTGATCAACGGAACGAACCATATCTGATTGGCGTTGACCATCTGCGTGATCGCATCGTCGGTACCGTAGTTCTCCAGGATATGACGCAAGACATTCATCGGCACCTCGACGCTGATCAGTTCCCTCGCGTGGATTCCACCACCGATGAAGGCGTTCGGTTCGTCCTCTTCGGTTTCCACGTTGTCCGAGACCTTCATACACCAAATTTCGTGCTGGAATTCGATGTAATTCTCCATGCCCTGGTCATAGTACATGTGGCACTGCGACGGGCCCAGCGATTCGAGACGGACGATCTCCGGATACTGTTCGGCAAACTGATGAAGCTCGGTCGTGACATCTTCGTAGTTGTGGAAATATTCCAGCTCGCGGCTCAGCTCTTCTCTGGTTCGGACGTCCGACAGTTTGTAATCCGAGAGGTATCGCATCAGCGCGTCGTCGGCGAGAAATTGCATGTGTCCGCTGCCGCTGAGGACAATGAATTCCGTATCCAATAGGTCGAGATGTCGTTTGAGCATTGGATCGGGATTGGTAACGGTGACGAAGTAGTCTTCCGCAAGAAGCGCGACGCTAATAAGCAGTATCAGAATAAGTATCCGGATTCTCATGTTTCCTCCACGTTTAAAAAACTCTGCCGATGGCGATCATTATCTTCATTATCTCATGTCGCGAGAAATCTGCAAGGAAAAAGTCTTTTTTTTGCTTAACAGCTTCGGCGCATGTTGATAAAACGGATTCGAGAATTACGTTCAACAGGCAGGTAAGCATGTACGTTATCAATCCGAACCGTCAGAGCGACCGCGAAGTGGCGGATGTCATCGGCAAAAAAGGCGCTGAATATCCGATGATCGTCGCGCTGAAGCAGCCCGATCAGATCGCGCTTTTCGAGAAGTTCAGCGCCGTTTTCGCAGTCGAGAAATACAGTGAATCGATCACGAAGGAATTCTGCGAACAGCGGATCGAAGAAGGTGTCCGCATCATCACACCGGACGAATACCGAAAGGCCCGGGTCAAACATCTCCCGAACGTGGATGTCCGCCGCATGCCGCACGAACTGGTCAAGGTCAGTCTGGAGCTGATGAGCGCTTCGCTGAAGGAGTGCCTGCGCGTCGCGAGCATGGGCCTCATGTGCGACGTCGTGCAATCCGGCGAGCCGATCCTCTCCATCGGCGGCCGAGAAGACCGGTTGGATACTGCCGCGGTGATTCTTCCCGGATTCGCTTCTGATTTTGTTGACGCAAAAGTTTTACATATAAAATGTGCACCATACGATCAATGAGGAAATTATGAGAACGATCGATATACAGAAGCAGATTGAAAACATCGTCGAATTCATTCGAAATCAACTGGAGAAGGCCGGCATGAAGAAGCTGGTAATCGGTCTATCCGGCGGTATCGATTCGTCGCTCGCAGCCGCGCTGAGCGTGATGGCGATCGGCAGGGAGAACGTCACCGGCTTCATGCTGCCGTACAGGGGCAGTCATCCGGACAGCTTCAACCACGCGAAGGAAGTCGCCGAACACCTCGGTATCGCATACCAAACAATCGAGATCACGCCCATGGTGGACGCCTACTTCGGCACATACGAGCCGGAAGCCGGTTCGCTGCGTCGCGGAAACCGCATGGCGCGCGAGCGCATGTGCATCCTGTACGACCAGTCCGCGAAGCATCACGCGCTGGTGGTGGGCACCGGCAACAAGACCGAGCTCCTCATCGGCTACGTGACACAGTACGGCGACGGCGCTTGCGCATTCGAGCCGCTCGGAAGCATCTACAAGACGGAAGTCTGGCAGATGGCACGTCACCTCGGCCTGCCCGACAGCGTCATCGACAAGAAACCGACCGCCGACCTCTGGGACGGCCAGACCGACGAAGGCGAGCTGGGCATCACCTATGCGACGCTGGACGAAATCCTTTATCGCCTGATCGATCTGGAATGGACCAGAGACGAGATCGCGCAGGACGGCTTCAAACAATCCGATATCGAAACGGCGATCAGGCTCTATCGTCGATCGGCGTTCAAGCGCAGTCTGCCGCCGGCACCGGAGCTCGTGTAATGAAGCTCTTCAAGTCCGACCGCTGCAAACGCTGCAAGGATCATCCCGGACACCGCTTCTGCATGCGCGCCGCGAAGAATATCTGCTGGCACTGCTGCAACGAACTCCGCATCGACGGTAAATGCCCCGACGCCTGCCGCTTCAAGCCGAAGAAGCGTGACGATGAAATCTTCGCGACCGGCGTAAAGGTGGAATCGCGTACCGAATTCCGCGACCTGCTGAAGAAGATGATGAAGCGCTGGGCCTTCGAGCCGCAGGATATGTTCTACGGGAAGTCGCCTGTAAAAATGGTGGAAACCAACGATGGCAAGAAGCAACTGAAAGACATCCTCGTTCAGCTTCGAGCGATCAAGGAATTGCCGGTCGAATATCTGGCGGATTTGCTGCAACTCAGGCTGGAAGATTTTGGAGAAAAAGCCGTCTCGCACGAGCAGGTGGGCAACGAAATCCTTCGCACCGTTATCGCACAGGATTGGGATTTGCTGCCGAAATACCTGCGAACCGGTTGGACGAACGGCGATCCAGCGCTGGTCGCCAACTTCCTGAAACGGTTCCAGAGCGATTCCAACATGAAGAAGATGACCCGATTCGATCTTATCGCCTCCGCCCTGAGCGATAACAATCGGGAAGCGCTGATCCAGTACGAGATCAACGGACGGCTCGACCTGACGCTGCACCTGATCGACGAAGAGGGTACTTGGAAGCTCGAATCGCGTATCTATGGCAAGCTGGAAATATACCGCGACTTGCAGCAGATCATGAATCAGGCGGCACTGTATCTTCAAAAATCTCCCGACGGCGCGTGCTGGGAATTTCTGGACAGGTTTATGAAATTCTATCCCGATTCCGCCGATTTGCAATACGATATGGGGATGTACTACTACTTCCATCGCAACGCGAAAAAGGCGGAGCAATATCTCACGAACGCCATTGAGATCGATGCGATGTTCACCGAAGCCAGATATACCCTGGCAACGATCCTTCAAACGACAGAAAGACAGCAGGAAGCGGAACGTTTATACCGGATCGTGCTCGACCAGAGTCCGGAAGACTTTCGTGCGATGAACAACCTCGCCACGATTTTCATCGATTCGGGTCGAAAAGACCAGGCGAAACCGCTTCTCGATAAATGCCTGAAGCTGAAGCCGGATTTCGAGATTGCACAGAAGAATCTTGATCGGCTGTCGGATATTTAGCCGAAATCAACATTCGTAAGAGCCTTCGGCACATTCGGAAGTTGATTTCCCGTAGGCGCTGACCTCCGGAATAAGTCTCCTCGCGGTCCGCCAAGCTCCTCTGAATTTGCTTGCAAATTCGAATCCCTCAGAGCTTGGCATCTCTACCATAACGGATGCTCGTTCGGAGACCGAGCGCTACAGGACAGGAACGCGGACGTCTGTGAATTTGCATGCAAATTCGAATTCCTCAAAACGTCCGCATCTCTCGTAGGCGCCGACCTCCGGGCGGTGTTTCCAACCGTCTCTCGTAGGCGCCGACCTCCGGGATGAGTCTCCTCGCGGTCCGCCAAGCTCCAGCTTGGCATCTCTACTATAACGGATGCTCGTTCGGAGACCGAGCGCTACAGGACAGGAACGCGGACGTCTGTGAATTTGCATGCAAATTCGAATTCCTCAAAACGTCCGCATCTCTCGTAGGCGCTGACCTCCGGGCGGCGTTCCCGGCAATCTCTTGTAGGCGCCGACCTCCGGGCGGCGTTCTCTAACGAAACAAAAGGAGCAAACGATGGATACAATCAAGAAAGCTTATCTCTATGGCATCCAGAATGAAATCAAGACTAAAAATCTCTATACACTGCTACGCAAGGCGTTTTCGAAGGCGCAGGTCGGACAAATATTCAAGGAGCTGATCGAACTGGAGAAAATCCACGAGCAGAAGTTGATAGTGCAATATATGAAGCTGTTTCCGGGCGAGAAGCCGACGGTCGATCAGGAGGCGGTGTTCAAGTTTCACAGCGACATCGATCTGAAGGACGCCAACGACGTGCTGAAGTTCGCCATCGCCATCGAAGAGAAGGCGCATGAAGAATACGAACGACTGGCAGCCGAGGCAGGCGACGAAGAGACGAAGCAACTCTTCAGCTTCCTCGCCACAGAGGAACACAACCACAAGGAACTTCTCGAGGACGAGATCGAACGCATCCACGGCGCGATGACCTGGTTCGATCCCTCCGAGCTGAACGGATTACAGGAAGATTGATCGAGTAAAATAGAAAGGAGCAACCATGCCGTTTATTTCGAACACAGACAAAGAACGCCAAGAGATGCTGGAAGCGATCGGCGTTGACCGCTTCGAGGACCTTCTTGCGAATATCCCGGAAAAGATGCGCTTGAAAGAGCTCTTGAAGCTTGACGAACCGCTGTCGGAACTCGAGGTGAGTCGTCGGATCGGCTGCATCGCCGCCAAGAATCGACACACCGAGGCGATGAACTCTTTCATGGGCGCAGGCGTCTATGACCACTTCATCCCCGCCGCAGTCGATCACGTCATCATCCGGCCCGAGTTTCTAACCGCCTATACGCCCTACCAGGCGGAGGTTAGTCAGGGCACGTTGCAGTTCATCTACGAATTCCAGACCTTGATATGCGAAATGACCGGCATGGAAATCGCCAACGCCGGCATGTACGACGGCTCGACCGCTGCCGCGGAAGCGCTCTTGATGGCTTCCCGCGCGACTCGAAAGGAAAAGGTGATCCTCGCCGGAACGCTGCATCCGAGATTCTACGACGTGATCCGCAGTTACACCGAGGAGATCGGTATCGAGACGGTCGTCGCCCCCGTCAAAGACGGCGCAACCGACATCGATGAGCTGGCGAAGCTGATCGACAAAGATACCGCCGGCGTGCTGGTCCAGACCCCCAACTACTTCGGCTGCCTCGAGGACATGCACAAGATCGACGAGATCGTCCACGCGCAGAAGAAAGCGCTCTTCATCGCCGCGGTCGATCCGGTGTCCCTGTCCGTGCTCAATTCACCCGCCGAATACCACGCCGATATCGTGGTGGGCGAAGGTCAGGCGTTGGGTAACAAAATGAACTACGGCGGACCGCTGTTCGGTTTCTTCGCCTCGACAATCAAACTCCAACGCTCCATGCCCGGACGTATCGTGGGCGGAACCCTCGACAGCGACGGCAAGCGCGGATACGTCCTCACATTGCAAACCCGCGAACAGCACATCCGACGTGCGAAGGCTACCTCCAACATCTGCTCGAACCAGTCCCTGGCATGCCTCGCGGCTACCGTCTATCTGTGCCTGATGGGAAAACGCGGCATGAAAGAGATCGCCGAACAATCGACCCTCAAGGCGCACTATCTGGCCGAGAAGATCGGCAAGCTTAATGGCTTCGAGATCGCTTATCCAAAACCGTTCTTCAAGGAATTCACCGTCAAGACGCCCATCCCGGCAAGAGAGATCATCGAAAAGCTACTGAAGAAGGACATCATCGCGGGTGTCGATCTGGCGGAAACCGGCATGGAAAACGGTCTGCTAATCGCCGTGACCGAGAAGAAGACGAGACAGCAGATGGATCAGTTGGTGAAAGCGCTCGAGGAGGTCAACAATGGCTAAGACAATTTTTGAGAAACACAGTACTGGCAGATTCGGTTACACATTGCCGAAACTCGACGTGGAAGGCGACATCGAGAGTTGCATCCCCAAGGAATTCAGACGCAAGGACGAGCTTCCTTTACCGGAAGTCAGCGAGTTGGACGTGATGCGGCACTTTATTGAGCTCTCGCACCTGAATCACTTCATCGAGAAGGGCTTCTATCCATTGGGAAGCTGCACGATGAAATACAATCCCAAGATCAACGAGACGCTCGCGCGCAACGCCGGATTCATGGACATCCACCCCATGCAGCCGCAGTGCACCGTCCAGGGCGCGCTCGAACTACTATACGAACTGCAGAACGACCTGGCGGAAATCTCCGGCATGGCGGACGTCACGCTGCAACCGGTTGCCGGCGCGCACGGCGAATTCACCGGGCTGAAGATCATCCACGCCTACCACAAATTCAAAGGCAACCACCATAAGCGCAAGATCATCCTTCCCGATTCGGCGCACGGCACCAACCCGGCCAGTTGTACGCTTGCGGGCTTCGAGGTGATCGAGCTGAAGTCTAACGACAAGGGCAAGGTCGATATCGAGGAGCTCAAAGCGCTCATCTCGGACGATGTCGCCGGGTTCATGCTGACCAATCCCAACACGCTGGGGCTGTTCGAAAGCCAGATCGAGAAGATCGCGGAGCTCATTCACAGCGTCGATGGTCTGATGTACATGGACGGCGCCAACCTCAACGCGCTGCTGGGCATCGTGCAGCCGGGCAAGATCGGCTTCGATGTGCTCCACTTCAACCTGCACAAAACCTTCTCCACTCCACACGGTGGCGGTGGCCCGGGATCGGGTCCTGTCGGCGTGCGCGAAGACCTGGTCAAATTCCTGCCCGTACCCATGGTGCGCAAGAACGACGACGGGATGTTCTATCTCGAATGCGCGCACGGCGAGACCTCGATCGGCAAGATCCATTCGTTCTACGGTAATTTCAGCCAGAACGTCCGGGCATGGATTTACATTAAAATGCTGGGTGGCATAGGGCTGCGCGAGGTATCCCGCAACGCCATCATCAACGCGAACTACATCATGCGCAAACTCATCGGGCACTTCCACGTGCAGTACGACGAGCACTGCATGCACGAGTTCGTCGCCGACGGAAGCTGGCAGAAGAAGTTGTACGACGATCCCGAGAAACAGATCAAGACGCTCGATATCGCCAAGCGGCTTCTGGACAAGGGCTTCCACGCCCCGACCGTCTATTTCCCGCTGATCGTGCACGAAGCGATGATGATCGAGCCGACCGAGACCGAGAGCAAGGAGACGCTGGACACCTTCATCAACGCGATGATCGAGATCGCGTCGGAGGCGAAGGGGAATCCCGAACTGCTCAAGGGCGCACCGTTCACCACACCGGTGCGACGCCTGGACGACGTCCGCGCTGTAAAGGTTTTGGATGTAAAGTATCAGGATTATCTGCAACTGAAAGATGAAAAATGATCTCTGTCACAACCAATCGAAAGACCGGAGTCGCAAGGCTCCGGTTTTCTTGTGGTACCCAGGTACCCTTGCCTCCCCTGATACGCAGGCACCCTTGCCTCCCTTGGTACGCAGGCACCCTTGCCTCCCTTGGTACGCAGGCCCCTTGCCTCCCCTGGTACGCAGGCACCCTTGCCTGCATCTCTCATGAAACAAAACTTCCGAATGTCCGAGCGAAACCGCAGTATTTACTTGTAAATACCAGGTTAACGTAGCGAGATCTTCCGAATGTTGATTTCCATGCACGAAATCATCGCATTAGAAAGGCGCGCCCGGAGGTCACGCGCTACGAGTGAGGGGAGAATACGCCGACCCCGATCATTACCCTTTGTATACGCCGATCCCGATCATTTACCATTTGTTGTCGCCGATCTCCGAGCGGCGTTCCCTGAGAAACCAACATTCGGAAGAGCTTCACTCCATTCGGCACATTCAGAAGTCGGTTGATGCCTGCGTAGCTGTAGCGCTCGTTAAAGAGAGATTACCCCGACATCGGGATTTATAATGATGAACAGTAATTCACGATTCAACTTTTGGCTTGACGCGGGAAGTTCGGTCGAAGTTAATGGAAAATTGGAGTTAACATGAAGATTCTTCTCGTGAATCCGCCGAACGCGGGTCGCAGTATTCCGGAAGAAGTGTACGGAATCAAGGCGATCAAGCAGATTTTCCGTGGCGAACCGCTCGGACTGGAAGAGCTCGCTGGCAATCTGGAAAATCATGACGTGCGTATCGTCGATATGAAGGTGTGCGCGTCCGATTTCTCCGATTCGCTCGCAAATTTTCGGCCCGATGTGATCGGATTTTCCGCCGTGACCTGCGAAGCGCAGACGGTCGCACGTCTGGCGGCACTGGCAAAGGAGCATTCGAATCCGATCGTCATCGTCGGTGGCGTACACGCGACCTATCAGCCGGAGTGGTTCAACCGTGAGGAGATCGATTATATCGTGATCGGGCTGGGCAAGCTGAGTTTCCGCGAGATGGCCGATCGGATCGAGCAAAACCGGTTGGATCCGGTAGCGGGTGTCGCGAAAGTCGATCCGTCCGGACCGTTGCGATACACGCCACGAGAATTCGGACTGGGCGATCTGGTGCAGGACAAACCGCCGCGCTACGACCTGGTGGCGAAATACCGCAAAGATTACGTCGTGGAGCGGGTAAACGTACCGGTCGGATTCGTCGGCACATCGGTCGGCTGTCCCTACGCGTGTTCGTTCTGCGCGATCCCGAGGATGACCGGCGGCAGGTATTTCTCCCGCACCCCCGAGAACGTCCTGCGGGATATCGAGATTCTGTCCGACATTCCCGTGATCCGGCTGGTGGATGCCAACACGTTCGGTGATCCGCAGCAGGCACTCGAAATCGCACGCATGATCCTGTCGCGCGGGATCAAGAAGAGTTTCGCGCTGGATATCCGTGCGGATACGGTGATCGAGAAAGAAGACGTCCTTCGCGAATGGAAGAGAGCCGGACTCGATTACACAATCGTAGGGTTCGAAGAGATTTGCGACGAAAAGCTGAAGAGCTTCAACAAGCGCTACGAATCGAATATCATCCCGCGTGCGGTAGAAATCCTGCACGAACTGGGGATCAAGATTCTTGGGGATTTCATCGTATCGCCCGACTATACGGAAGAGGATTTCGACCGGCTGGAGCAGTATATCGTCGAGCACGGCATCGAGCTGCCGGTCTTCACGATCCTGACGCCGATGCCCGGGACGCCGCTTCACCGTAAAATGAAAGACGAAATACAGGTGCACGACCTGGACTACTATACGTACATGAATGCCGTGGTCAAAACGCGGCTGCCCGAAGATACTTTCTACGAGCGATTTTCGGAGCTCTATCGAAGATTTCATGAAAGGAAACGATAAATGGAAGCTTACATTGTCGATGTCGCGGCATTTCTGCCCAACGAACCGATTGGCAACGATCGGATCGAAGACATTTTAGGGCGTATCGACGGGATATCGTCCCGCACACGCCGAATTATTCTGCGCAACAACGGTATCAAACAACGTTACTACGCGATCGATCCCGAGTCGGGCAACTTCACGCACGATAACGCCCAACTCGCGGCCGAGGCGATCCGCAGACTCGAAAACACGGCGGAAGTCGATCTGATCTGCTCCGGTACTTCAACACCCGATACGGTCATGCCGGGCATCGGGCCACTGGTACACGGCTACCTCGGCTGGAAACCGATGCACGTGATGAGCACCGCAGGCCAGTGCCTGGCGGGTGTCACCGCATTCAACTACGCCGCAATGAGCGTCTCCACGGGCAACACGCAATGCGCCGTCGCCACCGGCTCCGAGATGTGCTCCACCTTCCTGCGCGCCGATTTTTTGAAGCGATTCCGCGGAAACGACGTCGATCTGGAGAAGCAGCCCGAAATGGCGTTCGGGATCGACTTTCTGCGCTGGATGCTCTCCGACGGCGCCGGCGCTGTCATGATTCGGAGCAAACCGCGACCGGACGGTCTCTCGCTGAAAATCGACTGGAGCGACCTGCACTCTTACGCAGGCGAAATCGAGACCTGCATGTATGCCGGCGCGATCAAGACCGAAGACGGAAGAATGGAGGGCTGGCGTACCGCGCCATCGCTCATGGACGCTGTAAAAAACGACTACTTCCCCATCAAGCAGGACGTCAAGCTGCTCAACAAGTGGATTCCCGAGATCGGCGTGAACCGCGCGCTCAAGACATCCATCGAGCGACACGATCTCAACGCGGACGATTTCGACTGGTTCCTGCCTCACTACTCGTCCGAATATTTCCGGAAAATCCTGTTCGAGCGTATGCACGAAATCGGATTCCCCATACCGTACGAAAAATGGTTCACGAACCTCACCTATAAAGGTAACACGGGCGCCGCGTCGATCTTCATCATCCTCGAAGAGCTTTATCACTCCGGTAAACTCGAGAAGGGTCAGAAGATTCTCTGCTTCGTTCCGGAGAGCGGCAGATTCTCGATGGGATACATGCAGTTGACGGTGATGTAAGCCCTCACCCCGACCCTCTCCCATAAATGGGCGAGGGAGATATAAGGATGCTCGTTCGGAGACCGAGCGCTACAGTATCAGGAGCGCGGACGTCCCCGTCCGCATCTCTCGTAGGCGCCGACCTCATGCTTCTCTCTCGTAGGTGCCGACCTCGCCTTTATTTCTCGTAGGCACCGACCTCGCCTTTTATTTCTCGTAGGCGCCGACCTCGCCTTTTATTTCTCGTAGGCGCCGACCTCGCCTTTTATTTCTCGTAGGCGCCGACCTCCGGGCGGCGTAAACAAACAGGAATAACTATGAACACAGACTGGAACAGTTTTGCTGAACTGTACGAATGGGAATTCAAGCAGGTCTGCACAAGACAGAAACACGACGTTGGAATGTGGCTGGAACTGGCCGACGAATTCGGTGATCCGATCCTGGAACTCGGCTGCGGAAGCGGCCGTATCACAAAACCACTACTGGAAAAAGGCTACAAAATCACCGCCATCGATTCGTCGCAGACCATGATCGACCGCATGGGGACGCACCCCAATCTCACCCCACTCTGCGCCGACATGACCGGTTTCGCGCTGGACGAGGCTTTCCCCTACGCTTTCATCAGCTATTCGTCGTTCCAGCTTCTTCACTCGCTCGAAGAACAGATGCTCTGCCTGCGCAACGTCCGTAGGCACCTTCAGTCCAACGGCATCCTCGCGCTCGACCTCTGCCCCGTCGTGATCGACGGAGAACGAGCCGACACACCGCAGCACCTCTTCACCGCGTCCTGGGACGAAAAGAACGCCGTCGTCGCCTGCTACACATCGTGGCAGGACGACCCCGTCTTCAAGACACGCACCTGGAACGACCGCTACGATATCTTCTACCGCAACGGCGAAACCGAAACATTCCACAACACCATCACGCTGAAGGAAATCGATCCGGACACCATGCGGCTGCTCCTGATGATCTGCGGTTTCCGGCTCGAAAACGTCTTCGGTTCCTTCGACTTCGGCCCTCTGACCACCGAATCCCACAACATGATCATCATCGCACGACGAATATGAAACGAATCCTTTTACCGCTCATCCTGATCCTGACTTGCGGTCTCTATGCCGTGAGATTCGACTACAAGCCTGCAAAGAAATCCAACATCGCCTACATCGTTTATTGCCTGGAGGACGACGAGACCGTCCTGGAGCACAATCCCGAGAAATCGTTTCGGTTCGCGTCCAACCTGAAGCTGCTCACATCGCTGGCAGCACTGCACTATCTCGGAACAGGTTACCGCTATCAGACGCGCTTCGCCTTCGATCCCGATAAAAACACCCTCTACATCAAGGGCGGCGGCGATCCGACCACTGTGATCGAGGATTTTGACGATTACCGTTACTGGTTCGGCGTGAAGGGGATCACCGGCATCAATACGGTCGTTGTGGATGACTACTGGATTGGAAAAGACGGGTACAGACCGGTCGAGGGCATCGAGGAAACGGGTGATCGATCCTACCTCGCCTATGCGTCAAGCCTGTCGCTCAATTACAACTGCATAACACTTTCGATCACGCCCGGAAAGACCGGCAAACTCGCAAACATCTTCCTGCGCACACCCGGAAACTACTTCACCATCGACAACCAGATTGCAACGACCGCCGGGAAAAACCGCCGATTGCGCGTCAGCTCCGTCGATAACGGCTCGGGCAACACACTCATGCTGCGCGGCAAGATCGGCTCCGAGCGACCGCGACCATCGACCTTCTCCCGCATTATCCACCACCCGACCGAGCACTATATCGAAACTCTTCTTCACGTGCTGGGGAACGATCCGGTACCAATCATTCGAAAGACGTTGCCCGACTCGCTGTTCCTGCGCGAGGATATGGTTCTGCACAGCCACTTTTCGAAACCGCTACGGGACATCGTGGAGACCATGAACATCTGGTCGTCCAATCTGATCGCGGAGACGCTCAAATACACCATCGGCGATGCGCTTGAAAATGATCCGGAAAAAGGATTGGATGCGATCAAGTCGTTTGCGCAAAACGAGCTCGGGCACGAGATCGGAATCGTCAATGGCTCCGGACTGGGCAACAGCGCCAACCACCTCACCGCATCGCTCTTCATGGACGTGATGAAGTACGCCTGCAACGATCCGCAACTCAAGATCGATTTCCTGTCCTCGCTGCCGGTCTATGGCGAGGAAGGTACGCTCGTTGATACGCCCGGATTCGAGGACAGCACGGTGATCATCCGCGCCAAGACGGGTCTCCTGAGCGACGTTGCCGCCATGACGGGCATGATGGTCGCGGACAACGGCAAGAGCTACCTCTTCACCTTCGTCGTGAACGAATACCCCGAGATCGCCGAGTACGACCGCGTCTATTTTCGCAACCGATTCGTTGGCGATATCCTCAAGTATTTGAATGGCTTGAAGTAGGCATCCCCGCATATTCGGGTAAACAGCGCGGACGATCCATTTTCTGTTGTTGGGGCAGGTCTCTTCCTCCCCGGGATATGACAGAAAAACCCCGACAACAAACGCTGCCGGGGTAACATTCTATTTTCGATTGATTAGTTGCTGATGCTGAGCCTTGCGACCAGCGTGGATGACGTACCGACCGAGCCGAGGCTGAATCGGAAGTCGTTGGCGATCAGTTCCACGTTCTTGAGCATATCCAGGAAGTTACCGGAGATGGTGAACTGCTGGATCGCGTGTTTCTTCACACCCTTTTCGTACAGGTAACCCTCCGCGGAGAGCGAGAAGTCGCCCGAGATATCGTTGGCACCGGAGTGAAGCCCGGCGAGTGAAACGATCTCGATGACCTTGTCGTGCTTGGCGAAGAGCGCGTCGCGGTTAACCTTGCCTTGCTTGATATAGAGGTTCGAGGGCGAGACGGTCAGATTACCCTTGTAGCTGCGGCTGCCGTTACCGGTCGATTGCTTTCCTTCTTTCGCGGCAGTCTGCGTATTGTAGAGCAGGTTTTTCAGCGTGCCCTTCTCGACCAGAACCGTAGTCTGCGACGGATAGCCTTCGTAGTCGAAGGGACGACTCGACTGTCCACCCGGATAAAGGGCGTCGTCGATGATCGTCACGTGGTGATTCGCGATCACCTCACCGATCTTGCCGGCAAGAAGCGACTGTCCTTCCTGCACCCGCTTCGAACTGAAGATGTTCGAGAATGTCGAGAGCATGGACGACATGGAGTCGTTGTCGAACACGACCGGGTAGGTTCCCGGCGGAATCGGCTTCGGGTTGAGCAGCTCGATCGCCTTGTTGACGGTGCAACGCGCCAGCATTTCGGGATCGATGTCACGGAAATCGCGCGTGGTGATATAGTCGCCGTAGGACTGCTTGTCATCGCCGTCTTTCACCAGCACGGCAACAAACATCGTCGCCAGATTGGCCTTGTATTCCTTGCTCAATCCTTTGGTGTTGGCGATCTTGATATAGTGATAGCCGTCGCCGTACATACAGTGGGAGACACTGAACACGCGCTTGTCGAAAGCTTTGGCGATGCGCTCCAGTTCCTTGGTGCAGCGGATTTTCTCTTCGATGTCGATATCGTCCAGCTCAGCCGTGTAGATATCCAGATTCTCTTCCGAATCCGGATACTCACTCAGCAGCACGACGCCTTCATCATCGAGGTACTTGCTGTTCTCGATCGCTTCGTTGACGATCATCTCGAATGCCTCGTCGCTGAATTCCTCCGTGTAAGCGTATCCGACTTTACCATCCTTGATGATGCGTATTCCGATACCCTTGTCGTCCGCGTAGTCGAACGATTCGATTTCCTGATCGTGCACACGAACGCGGAACGATTTCCCGAGCGAGAGCATGATCTCGACGTCGTCCGCTCTATCTTTGGCCAATTGGAAGATTTTCTCGAATTCTTTTGAATACATGTCAATTCTCCTTTCTGCCACCGACGACAATTTCGTCGATCTTGACCGCGGGTTGTCCCACGCTTGTCGGCACGCTGCCGCTGACAGAGCCGCACATGCCGGCTGCAAAGTCGAGATTGTCCGCGACCATGCTGATCTTGTGCAGGATCGCGGGGCCGTTTCCGATGAGGGTCATGCCGCGAACCGGTTCGGCGATCTTGCCGTTTCTGACCATGTAGCCTTCGGCGACCGCGAAGTTGAAATTACCGGTTCCGGGCTGTACCGATCCGCCGCCCATCTTCTTGGCGTAGATGCCGTAATCGATGGAGGCGAGCAGATCGTCCAGCTTGCTCTTGCCGGGTGCGATAAATGTATTGCGCATACGGGACGCAGGCGCGTACTTGTACGACTCGCGGCGTCCACTGCCTGTGCAGTCGCAACCGGTTTTCTGGCTGCCGATGCGATCGACCATGAACGATTTAAGGATTCCGTCTTCGATCAGAACCGTCTTCTTGGTCGGCATGCCTTCGTCATCGACATTTTCCGAGCCCCACAGGTTGGGAATAGTACCGTCGTCGATGGCTGTCACCACCGGGTGAGCGATCTTCTTTCCGAGTTGGTCGGAGAATACCGATACGCCCTTGGCGACCGAAGTAGTCTCGAGTCCGTGTCCGCAGGCTTCGTGGAAGATCACGCCGCCGAAGCCGTTGTCGATCACGGCCGGGAATTTCCCGCTGGGCGCGTAGTCCGCTTCCAGCATGGTGATCGCGCGTTGCGATGCCTGTGTTCCGAGCTCTTCGGGATCGAGTCCGCGGAAGAACTCGTAACCGATCAGAGCGCCCGGGCTTTCCGAGCCGGTCTGCATCTCGCCGTTTTTCTCGGCGATCGAGGTCGCGCGGATGCGTGAGTAATGCCGATCGTCTTCCACGAGGAGTCCCTCGCTGTTGGCGATCAGGACGTGCTGCATGCGCTCGTAGATGCCGAGGTCGGCCTGCACGATCTTGTCGCTGTATGCGCGAGCGTGCTTGTTGATCTTTTGAAGCAGTTCGATCTTCTCTTTCTTGGCGATGTCGTTCGCCATAATCTCGTAGGGATGCAGGTCTTTGTAGTCGAGGCGGGTGAGGTCGAGCGCTTTCACGCGACAGTCGCTGCGGGCAGCTTTACTGACAGCATCCGCCGCCGCCAGGAGAGATGCCTCCGTAAGGTCGTTCGTGTAAGCGTATATCGCGAGAGATCCGTAGATCACGCGAATACCGGCGCCGTAGTCCCTGCCCACGATGGATTGTTTTACCTTGCTGTCGTTGAAGTTGATATTGGACTGATACTGGTTCTCCACGAACAGCTCAGCAAAATCCGCTCCACGAGACAGCGCTTGATCGATCACCTTTTCGATAAGTGGTCTTGGTAGCATGGTTCCTCCAAGTCATTTCAATCTTTGGTCACAACTTCGAGGGAACTCGCCATCCGTCAAGGAATTCGTGATCTTCTTTGTGGGTCGATACTTGAATCGTGCGATAATTCTTTATTGTTCAACAGCTGTTTACCGCCTCTGGATTGGTGTAGAAAGGATGATGCAAGCAATAAAAAAAGCGGCCGATCGCTCAGCCGCTCTATATTGGTCAGATGGTTTTTACCACTTTGTTTCCGCGCCGACGACAAAGCCCATCGCCGCATCTTCGCCAAATGAGTAATTTCCGTCTTTCATCTTGTAGGGATATTTCGAGTTTGGCATAACATATCCGAATGTGGCATAGAGGCATGTTTTCTTGGCCATCTGGTAGTCGAGGTTAAGATCGAATTCGCTCCACATGGTCTCGCCTGAGATCTTGGTATCGTCCGCAGTATCCTTGGTCGCGTAGAAGTTCGAGGAGTTGTCCTGGAACATGAAGTAGTCGAAACCAAAGCGCAGGTCTTTGATCATCGTGACGCCGGCGCCGATGTTGAACATGGTAAGACCGGTGTAGTTCTTGCTACTTGAGCCGTCTGCTTTCGTACCCTTGAACAGCGGAAGAGTTACGTTGTAGTCCATGTAACCCATTTCGCGGTTACCGAGTCCGATACCCTGCCAGCCTTCGTTTTCTTCGCCTGTTTTCTTATCATCACCAGAGAGGATCATGATTTCAAGATTCGCGTCGATGACCATTTCACTGACTTCCTTCTCAAAATCGGTTCCCAGATCAAGGAGGTAACCGGAATAAGTCTTATCCTCGTAACCGCCATTATCGTTCTGATAGCCTTTTTCTTCTGCACCGGTCTGGATAGCAGCTTCGATGTAAGGCGTGATCATACCTTCCATCAGCGTGAAATCACCACGAACGCCGAGGATATTGATCATATCCACAGCAGATTCGTCTGCTTTCTTGGGATCGGTGTCTGCTTCAGCAGTCACGTCGGTGCTGTACTGTATCCAGTAATAAACATTGAAGTCAACCATGTCGGCAACGCTGTCCATACCGCCGTTCAAACCGTAGAGCCATTGCTGACACGATTCATCCACATGCTCCAGATTTTCGTGCTGTTCGCGGATAATATAATGCATGTTGACTTCGCCGTTATCGAAGTTGTAGCCAATTCTCCAGCCATCAACCTTGTCTTTATCCGACATAACATTGCCGGTTCCATACTTGTAAACCTTGCGACCGATCTCACCATTCAGTCCGTCAACGAAGATTTTCTTGAAACCGATGTAAGCTTCCTGAAGTCTCGGCGAGGAATCTTCAATGTTGTCGTCTTCCTGGTTTGAGCCGAAGGTCATCCATTTGTTTCCATCGGTTACCCAGCCGTTATCATCGGTATCCTTTTTCTCATCTTCGTCCATCGCATCGCTTTCGAATCGAGTTTTAATCACGGCACTGATATCTTCGGTGATCTTGGTTGTGAAGTTCAGATCTACACGGGCACGTCCGTAATTTGCTGTGTCGTTGCCCTTTGTTACATATGAAGTGTCGGCAGTGCTATACTTGGAATCGAAATCAGTGAAATCATCCATGTTGTTCTCAGTAATGAGCTCCATGGTGATACGACCACCGAACTTGAACTGCGGATAATCTTTGTCCCCAGCGACGAGAACGGAAGTAATCGCCATCAAGCCGATTACAATGACGAAAAGGGTAATTTTCTTCATCTTTCCTCCTGTGTTGGATCTTTTGTTCCTGTATTTTCTCCGATGTTCTAAGCTACGAAATTTGCGCGTCAACTGTCAAGAACGATTTTCCACTCAAACGCGCTTCACATCGAACATTCATGGTTACCGGGCTCGTGTTAGCTCTTGACAAACGACCCGTTAACGAATCCTTATAAAATGGAACACAGGTAGATGTAATAACCTAATTGTTTACCGCACTATGGATTACGGCAAGAGATGGAAGTATGTGTTTTTCAGCAATTCATAGCGAATTCACTGTTATACAAAAAGAACCGGAACATGAGCTCCGGTTCAGATATTCGAAAAATTTTTATTCCGCTGCTTTTTCTGGAAGCGCACGCTTGCGACAAAGCTTGCAGACCTTGGTCTTCTTGTCGGCACCCTTCACTTCATAGAGAAGCTTGACGCCGGTACGTCCGCAAACCGGACATACGCCACGCGCGTGATTCGGAAATTCGTTGAGTCCTTTGCCTCTATGTGCTTTCGCCATATCATCACCTCTTCTTTAATATTCATACAGTATTTCAATAAAATGTAGCGTGCTCTCGCGTCAAGGATTATTTCAATGCCACGTGATGAAAACACCGTCCGACACTCATTATAATGTATAAGGATGATCTCATCACTTTATCAGGACGTCCGTCATCAATTCTTCACCCACTTTTGATTTGACAGAAATTTTCAAGTCAGAAACGTGTCGGGTATGGGAAAGATCGACTATCACATCCACGGATCGTTCAGCTCGGACAGCCGGATCGATACGGAAGAATTGATCAGGCTCGCGATCGAGCGCGGCTACCAAAGCATCGCCATCACCGAACATTTCGACTTCAAGCCGGCGGAGATGGCGGCATTCGGCGTACCCGCGTACCTTAAATACCACCGGCACATGACGGGATTGCGCGAGAAATACGGCGAGATGATCGACATCGTCATCGGCGTCGAAGCCGGAGAATACAATCGCTACGGCGACATCGCGGACGCGGTGTTCAAGTACGCGCCGCCCGAGCTTATCATCGGCTCGATCCACTCCACCGGAGACGACACCAATTTCTCCGTCCGGCTCAAGAACGCCCTCAATCGCGAAAACCTGATCGAGTACTACAGCGAGAACCTCGACATGGTCCAGCGCTGCGACATCGACATCCTCGGGCACCTCGGCATCCACAAGCGCTACCTGAAGGAGCTTCCGGACGAATCGTTCTGCGAGGAGATCATCGACGAGATTTTTAAAACCCTCATCCGGCGCGGAATCATGCTCGAGGTGAACTACTCGCCGCTTCGACACGCCATGCAAAGCATCCTGCCGGAGCCGCGATTGCTGAAACGATTTCTGGAACTCGGCGGCGAGCGGATCACGATCGGCTCGGACAGCCACCGGCTCGAAGAGTTCGATCTTCATAACAATCAGGCAATTTCGATGTTGGATTCACTCGGTTTCAAGTATATATTTTATTTGGAGAATAGCGATTCACTCTCGAAGCGGAGATGGGTCGGCAAATCCATATTGTGATTATATTTATATGTTTTTCAATCAGTTACGGCACTCGAACAAAGGCAGAAAAATTGGTTGACGGTTTTACCAGACTGCCTTTTTGTTGCCCCGTAGCCCCATAAAACAAGATAACCTACGATAAAGGAAGGTCATTATGAAAAAATTCCGCAAGGAGACAATGGACGGAAACGCGTGCGCGACACACGTAGCATACGCGTTCAGTGATGTTGCCGCGATTTATCCTATCACACCTTCTTCTGCGATGGGCGAATACGCCGACGCGTGGTCGGCAGTCGGACGCAAGAACATATTCGGTCAGGTCGTGGATGTCATCGAAATGCAGTCGGAAGGCGGCGCAGCGGGTGCGGTTCACGGATCGCTCTCGGCAGGCGCGCTGACGACCACATTCACCGCGTCACAGGGTCTGATGCTGATGCTCCCCAACATGCACAAGATCGCCGGCGAGATGCTCCCGGCAGTCTTCCACGTATCCGCACGTTCCCTGGCATGCCAGTCGCTCTCGATCTTTGGCGACCACTCCGACGTGATGTCGGCTCGCAACACCGGCTGGGGCTTGATGGCGGCCAGTTCGCTTCAGGAAATCATGGATCTGGCGATCGTGTCCCACCTGGCGACGCTCAAATCGAAAATCCCGTTCGTGAACTTCTTCGACGGATTCCGCAGCTCGAGCGAAGTCCAGAAAGTGGAAGTGATCGACTACGATACCATCCGCGAAATGGCAGAGATGCAGTACATCGAAGACTTCCGCAGCCGCGCGATGAATCCCGAGAACCCGAGACTCAAGGTCGGCGCGCAGAACCCCGATGTCTATTTCCAGGGACGCGAGACAGTCAACCCGTACTACCTCGCCACACCGGAAATCGTTCAGGAATACATGGACAAGGTATTCGAGGTCATCGGCCGTCGCTACAACCTGTTCGACTACGTCGGCGCGCCGGATGCGGATCGCGTGATCGTAGCCATGGGCAGCGGATGCGAGACCATCGAAGAGGCGATCAACTACCTCAACACGAAAGGCGAGAAGCTCGGACTGATCAAAGTACGCCTCTATCGTCCGTTCGCAAGCGAAGCATTCCGCAAAGCGCTTCCGGCCACCGTGAAGAAGATCGCGGTGCTGGATCGCACCAAGGAACCGGGCGCCATCGGCGAGCCACTCTACCTCGACGTCGTCGCCGCACTCAAGGATCGTTGCGACACCACCATCATCGGCGGACGCTACGGCCTCTCCTCGAAGGAATTCACACCCTCGATGGTCAAGGCGGTTTACGACCACCTGAACGGCGCATGCACGCACGGATTCACCGTGGGTATCACCGACGATGTCACGAACACGTCGATCCCCGTCACCGAGCACATCAACACCATCCCGGCAGGCACCGTGAGCTGCAAGTTCTGGGGTCTCGGCTCGGACGGTACCGTCGGCGCTAACAAGAACAGCATCAAGATCATCGGCGACAACACCGACATGTACGCCCAGGGCTACTTCCAGTACGACTCGAAGAAATCCGGCGGCATCACCAGAAGCCACTTGCGCTTCGGAAAATCGCCGATTCAGTCGGAATACCTGGTGCAAAACGCCGACTTCATCGCCTGCCACAATCAGGCGTTCATCGGTCGTTACGACATCATCGAAGGGATCAAGGAAGGCGGCGTGTTCCTGCTCAACTCGAACTGGAGCAAGGAAGAAGCCTTTAACAATCTCACCAAAGACATGCAGAAAGCACTGATCGAGAAGAAGATCAAATTCTATAACATCGACGCGCTCGAAATCGCGACCGCGGTCGGACTCGGCGGACGCATCAACACCGTCATGCAGACCGCGTTCTTCCTCATCTCCGGTGTCCTGGAACGCCAGGAAGCCATCAAGATGATCAAGAAAGCGATCGAGAAATCGTTCTTCAAGAAGGGCGAGGAAATCGTGAAGATGAACTGGGCGGCCGTCGATCGCACCGACGAAGCGCTGGTCGAGATTCCCGTTCCAGCAGCGCTTCCCGGCGAGGCGATGGAACCGCACAAGCTCATCCCGGACGACGCCGACGACTTTACCAGAAACGTCATCGAGAAGATCATGCGCGAGAAGGGAGACGAAATCCCGGTCTCGCACATGCCGTTCGACGGTTTCGTTCCCACCGGCACCACCGCGCTGGAAAAACGCGGTGTGGCTCCGCTCGTACCGCAGTGGATTCCCGAAAACTGTATCCAGTGCAACCAGTGCTCGTTTGTCTGCCCGCACGCGGCTATCCGCGCCAAGCTGATCGACAGGGGCAACCTCAACGACGCGCCGGCAAGCTTCAAGAGGCTCAAGGCGATGGGCAAAGACGGCGAAAAGTACGACTACAAGGTTCAGGTCTATATCGAAGACTGCCAGAGCTGCTGGAACTGCGTCAACGTGTGTCCGAAGGAAGCGCTGGTCATGAAACCGATCGCGGAAGAACGCGAGCTGGGCGAGGTCGAGAACCAAAAATTCTTCACCAGCCTGCCGGAAGACGTGATGAGCGAAATGGTCAAGGAAGGCACCGTCAAAGGCAGCCAGTTCAAGCAACCGCTGCTCGAGTTCTCGGGCGCGTGCGCGGGCTGCGGCGAAACACCTTACGTCAAACTGATCACCCAGCTCTACGGCGACCGCATGATCGTCGCCAACGCGACCGGCTGCTCCTCCATCTGGGGCGGCACGTTCCCAACCGTTCCGTACTGTAAGAACAAAGACGGCCACGGTCCCACCTGGGCAAACTCGCTCTTCGAAGACAACGCCGAATACGGATTCGGTATGCGTCTGGCTGTCGATGCTAACCGCAAGCAACTTAAATCAAATGTCGAGAAGCTTGTTGCCGACATGAACAGCGACGAATTCAAGCAGTTCACTGCTGAAGCCGAGAAGGCCGGTGGTGAAATGCTTCAGAAGGTCGAGAAAATCCGCGAATTCGGCGCATGCATGCAGTATGCGCTCGATCACTGGAGAGATACCGATCAGGCAGCCAAGGACAACGCCGCGAAGATCAAGGCATTCCTGCCGGTCATGCTCGAGAACTGCGTTGTCGAAGAACGCAAGGCCGTTCTGAAAAAGCTCGTGGAACTCCAGAGCTACTTCATCGAGAAGAGTGTATGGTGCTTCGGCGGTGACGGCTGGGCATACGATATCGGCTATGGCGGTCTGGACCACGTCCTCGCATCCGGCAAGAACATCAACGTGCTCGTGCTGGACACCGAAGTCTATTCGAACACCGGTGGTCAGGCGTCCAAGGCGACCCCGCTGGGCTCCGTCGCCAAGTTCGCCGAATCGGGCAAGACGACGGTCAAGAAGGACCTCGGCATGATGATGATGAGCTACGGCTACATCTACGTCGCGTCCGTGGCGATGGGCTCGAACAAGAACCAGCTCGTCAAGGCGATCCAGGAAGCGGAAGCCTACGACGGTCCGTCCATCGTGATCGCGTACGCACCGTGTATCAACCACGGCATCAACATGCACGAGACGCAGCAGGAAGAGCAGAAAGCGGTCGATACCGGCTACTGGATTCTCTACCGCCACAACCCGACGCTGAAGGCTGAAGGGAAGAACCCGTTCACCCTCGATTCGAAGGAACCGAAGATCGAAGTGAAGAGCTTCCTCGAAGGTGAAAAGCGCTATACGACCCTCAAGCAGACTTTCCCCGACAAGGTGGAAGGCTACTGGGATCATGTCGATCAGTTCGTGAAAGAACGCTACCTGAAGTACAAAAAGATGTCGGAAGAATAGACGATAACGATTCAAATACACGGGCGATCGGAAACGGTCGCCCTTTTTCGTACCAGGAGACACGTCCACCATCTGTAGCGCTCGACCTCCTGTGATTTTCAGACGGAGTCTGACAAATCGAATCCCCCATAAGCGAGCCTCTTCCGGGCAGGGAAACCCGAAATCGACATTCGGAAGAACATCCGGTACATTCAGAAGTTAATTTCAATCGTAGCGCTCAACCTTCTGCGTATTAGTCAGCTACGACGACGCGTCGGATGGATCCTGTTTCGACTTGAAGACGACCATATCGGTGTGCTGAGCGTATTTTTCGTAGATGAATTCGGTGCTCGATCGGTACTTCGATAGGATATCGGACATCTTGTCGATCGATTCGGTGATCCTTTTCTGGTATCGTTCCTGCTTGCCGTTCGGCTCAGCGATCGAGAAGTACAGCATCTCGATGTTGCCTTGCAACACGGTCAGCGGTTGATTCAATTCGTGGTTCGCAGTCACCGCCATCGCAAGCGCGGAATTCTTCTTCTCCATGTCTTGCAGGAGGTCTTCGTTCTTCTTCTGCTGATCGATGTCTGCAATGATGAACAGCATCGAACGGACATCGCCTGACGGGTCGTGGAGCGTCGAGGCGGAGACATTCGCCCAGAAATATTCATCCTGCGAGTTTTTCATCCTGATCTGTTTCTGGAAGGATGGGATATTGTCTTTGCTCAGGTGATTTGCCAGATCAAGAACAGAATAGATATCATCTTCGTGAATACGATCGAAAATCGTCCTGTCCTTGCCAGGTATCATGCCGAGCATATCAGTCCACTTGTCATTGGTGTAGGTGTATTCACCTTCCTTGTCCGTTATCACGATTCCCACCATCGCGTTCTCGAAAATCGCGTTCAGGCGTTCGGTCTTCAGGCGCAATTCGAGCGTACGCTCGTTGACCATGATGGCGAGGCGTTTTTTCTGTCTCGTGATGAGAGCGACACGGACATGGTAGATGGAGTAGAGGATGCTTCCACCGACGATGGTCAGCAGACTGAAGAACCACCAGGTGCTCCAGAAGGGTCTGTCGATACTGAAGCGAACGGACTTCCCCTCTTCGTTCCAGACGCCGTCGTTGTTCGATCCCTTCACCGTGAAAAGGTAGTCCCCGGGTGCAAGATTCGTGTATCGCGCGGTTCGGTGCTGCGCATCGGAATAGCACCAGTCCCTGTCGAACGGATCCAGCTTGAAGGCGTACTGGTTTCGGTCCGGGTCCGTGAAATCGAGCGCGCTGAACTCGAAGGTGACATTGTTCTGGTTGTGGTCGAATTCATGGGCGAGATCATTCTCGACAGAGACCTCCATATCCTGTACCTTGAATCGCGTGATCACGATCTCCGGGATGTTCTCGTTGGTATAGAGGCGATCCGGGTGAAAAGCGTTCAAGCCGTTGTTTCCGCCAAAAAACATCTCGCCGGACGGCGACTGGAAAAACGCCCCCTGGTTGAACTCCATGCTCTGGAGTCCGACCGTCTGATCGAAATGGATGCACTTGCTCGAATCCATGTTGTAGCAGAACATGCCTTTGGTGGTGCTCAGCCACAGATTGCGCTGCGAATCCTCCAGAATGCCGTAGATCACGTCTGCCCCGCTATCGAAGGAAACTTCGTGATGCGTAAACATTCTCGATTCCCGATCGAAGTTGCACAGGCCTCCACCGTGCGTGCCGATCCACAACACGCCCTGCTTGTCGAAATGCAAATCCCAGATGAAATCGTTGCTCAGGCTGTGGGGAACCGACGTATCCGACGAATACACGACCACCTCTTCCGTTTCGAGGTCCAGGCAATACAGACCACGTTCCGTTCCCAGCCAGAGCTTCTCCTTCTCGTCCTGCACTATGTCGTGAATCGCGACATTCGACAGGTTGACCGATTCATCGTTGCGAGCAATGTATTGAATGAAATCATCGGTTTTCTCGCGGTAGTGAAACAGGCCGTTTCGTTCCGTTCCGATCCAGATCGTCCCGTTTCTGTCTTCGTACATCGAGCGGCATACCGCTGCAAAGAAACCCGAGGTTCGAGAGTAGTAGTATTTGAACGTTTCCCGGTCACGATCCATTATGCCTACACCGGAGAACCAGTATCCGATCCAAAGCCTTTTTTTCGAATCTTCCAGCAGGGAAACGATAGTATTTGACTTCAGCCCGGATTGTCCGCCCTTTTTCCAGGTGGCAAATTTACCGGTCGAACGGTCAAAGCGGTTCAGACCTCCCCCATCCGTTCCGATCCAAAGCATATCATCGTCGTCTTCGAGAATTGAATACACGCTGTTACTGCTCAGCGCGTTATCTTCGCCCAGGATTTTTCGGATATGCGTGAATTTGCTTTTACCCGGGCTGAATCGATTCACCCCGTTACCGATCGTTCCAACCCAGAGCAGACCGTTGCGGTCCTGATAAAGGTTCTTGCCGATGTCCCCGCTCAAGCTCTGCGGGATCGAGGGATTGTGGCGGAAGAAATCGAACCGATCCGCCTCGGGATTGTATTTGCCGAGTCCCGCACCCCAGGTTGATATCCACATTGTTCCCGCTGCGTCGATAACGATTTCCTGTAAATTCGAAGTCGTCTCGCCGAGTTGGGTTGGGAATCCGGCATATTGCTTGAAGCGATCCTGCGAAGGGTTATATCGTAGCAATCCATCGTTCCATGTTCCGATCCAGATGTTCTCATCCCGGTCTTTTACAGCCGACATGTAGATCGGCGCTTCCAGATCGAGCGGATTGCTCAGGTCCTGAAATGAATTGGTGCGGACATTGTATCTGAAGATGTCGGTGACGTTTTCGCCAAGGTGGACCTCATTCTGATTGAAATACCATTCAATGTCGTCGCCCTCGAAGTAAACCGACTTGATCTCGTGTTTCCACTGCGGACGGAATCTGCTTTGATAATCTCCGAACGTCATCGAATCCGGATTGCAGTATACGACATTGTACCCGTTTCCCTGGACGACAAACTCGCGATGTCCCGGAATGGTATCGATGCGGCTGATCATCTCCCGGGCCTTGGGATCACCGCTGATCGTCTCGATTGGGATAAACCGGTCGTTCTCACGATCCAGATAATTGAGCCCCCCTTCTGTTCCAATCCAGAAGCGTCCGTTGCAGTCTTCATACATGAAGGTGACACAATTGTCGGAAAGGGAATTGGGATCGTCGGGTATGTTCTTGTAAATCTTCATCTCATACCCATCGTAGCGATTCAAGCCATCTCTCGTGCCCAGCCAAATATATCCGAAGCGATCCTGATAGATCACGTGCACCGAGTTCTGCGACAACCCATCCTCGACCGTCAGATGCGCAAACTTGATCTCGTTCTGGAAATCGTAGGCAATCAAGGGTGAGAAAAGAGCCATAATAAGGAATATGCGCAATATCGCAATCAACGATTGTTTCCACTGCCGGAATGTTTGGTCATTCAACGGCGCTATACATGTATCATTAGCTTGTTGACTCAGTCTGCCTGACAAAGCCTTTCTCCTTTAATTCACAAGATATTACACCCCATTTTACATTAACGAATTGTACAATTCCTGTCCAGTACAAAATCGTATTTTCTGAACGGGCTATCCGTTATCGGGAAAACGCCACACACCATCGGTCTTGATGAAATTCCCGTTGGAGAGGATGTTGCAATCGGCGTCGGTGATCACGTAGTCCTTGGGACCGTGGAAAAAGCAGTTGCAGGTGGACATGTCCTCGATCGACTGGGCGGTGTAGATGAGCAAGCCTTTCTCCGCGTTGTACGGACTGGGCAGGCAACACACGATTCGGAGGTTTTCGCCTATGTAGGTTCTGTCGGCGACGAGTCGATCCGGCAGCATCGTAAAAAGGAGCTTGTCGGTGAATCGATCCAGGCACCGGTTACCCGGGCCGAAGGCGGTCAGGTTATGACCCGAAAGGTCCTTCCCCATCGCCTCGGTATCCGTCATCGCCTCTCCGCCGAGCCGTTCGAGAAGGAATTCGACCACCGGAAGGATGTTCTCCTCCACGCCCGGTGTCACGGCAGGGTCCGGATAGATGAAAAGCATGTCCTCCAGAATCTGATTGATCGGCCCCACCGACGGACAGTCGGTGAATCGTGCCAAAAATTCTTCAGGCGATTCGGCGAGGTCTTGCAGCGCTTTGACAAACTTTGAGAAATACGCATCGAAGGTGATTCCCGAGCGCTCGTACTCCTCGCAACGCTCGTTCAGAAACCGAATGTACAGGAATCCCTTTCTCTCTTCGCTCTCGAACGCGTCGTCAATACTATAATCGTCAACAAGCCGACTCAGGATCCGGATCACGGCTATCCTTACGAAGTGCTCGATCACGATGACCCACCAATGATTGTAACCCGCGAACATCCGCTTGAGAACCTGCTTGGTGCAGAGCGCGTCGGTCGCCTGGATTTCGTCGAATCTCTCCATCACAAGCGGGTTGATATAGCTGTGGCTGAATTCGTGGACCAGCGTGATGATCTCGATCGACCCCATGATGCAATAATTGTGCTGTTTACCATCGCCATCCACCACGCAGGGACCGTACCCACCCATCGCAATCAGCGGCGAGACGATAAGCGTGAAATCGCCCGATCGATAGCCGTACCAGTCCGTAATCGTCTCAACAACGTTCAAACCCTCCAACTTCCTTTCGGCAAGGTCAAGTCGCTTACGATAGAATGGCATCTGCGAGCGATAGAACTCCGCAAACCGGCTTCGCTCCACGAAATCATTCATCCGGTCAATCCACGTCACGAATTCTTCCGCGCTGCCAATGTGTTGCAGCCTCGCCTCCTGACTCACCGCGATGAACTTCTCGTATCGATACGCTTTGTTCTCGAGCGGTACACCGTCGTACAGTAACATGAAGTGAACCGGCGCGTCGTGGTCGAAATCCCTTTTCTCCAGCTCCTTCATCATCCCGACAACTGAATGCCCGGCGAATTTTCCGAACCACTCATCGACCGCTACGCTGTATCCGCAAGAATCGCTTTGCACCATCTTGCTGTCGGCGAGTCTCTGCACGATGGCGAGCAGTTCGATGCGAGGATCGATGGTGATCGTCATGCCGTTGTAATCCGTAACCATAGGTTCGATTCTGTTTGTCGATTGGGGCTGTTTCATAGGTACACTCCTGACAAAAAGCGATTTTCCGTAAGATTGAATTCTTGTCATGAATTGGTGGCTTGTCAAGGATTACTAATATCCTGAACAGGAATACCCCCAATTTTTCATTCGAATTTGACCTTGAGCTGTAAATGCTCTTTCCACCTTCCTTTATCTGGCTTTATCCAGTACCAGTCAAACCATCGGAAACACTCCGAAATGACGTAGGCTAACCTGTAGTAAATGAAGTAACCTCGGCGCTTCCAGTCTCTTTTCCGTTCGATAAATGCCGACATCATAATCGATTGTAATCCGGGCACATCCGTAATCATCGAGTAAAGAAAACATACAGCGAGCCAGAAGATCGCATTCAGATTTTTCAGCCTGTGGTACTGCAAAAGGCGAATTTGCTCCCATCCGAAATCTTGCTTGAGTTGCCGGTGCATTTCTTCGATTTTCCATCTCGCACGGTAACTTGTGAGTGTGAACTCGACGATCTTTCTTGCGTCCCAGTCACGCCCCGGAAAGTCGCACAAACAGTAAAAGAAGCCGCCCTCTTTTCCATCGCGGTATCGTGCGACCACAAGCCACACTTCCACTGTCTCCGGATTCTGCACGGGATGCGGATTCAAGCATATCTTGACACGTTTCAATCCAACGCGGAAATGATGTCCCGCATTCCAAAAATCCATGGTCAATTTCACTGACTTGCAGACACGGAGAAAGTCTTTTTCTTCATCATCCTCGTCTATCAAATTGCGCGCACCTTTACTGCGAATAATGAACGAGTTTCCATTGGCGTGGAAATGTCCGATCAACGAACGAATATCGTACCATCGATCCAACACGAAAACGCCACGATTGTTGCTATGGATCGTTATTTCATCGATTTGATCACGTGTAACCGTTGAACGGGTATCATGCTCGATCTTGCTACTGTATATCTTGCTGCAAAGCGGAACGATCGAATGATTTGAAGGCGTCCCGACCAGGGCGACAGCATTGATCAAGTGATAGCCTGACTCTGTCTTGTTTGCACTGGCGTCGCGTATCTTTTCAAGACCTTCCATACGAGTTGCGTAAGGCTTGACGATATCGCTTTCGTCGATAAAGATCAGGCTGTCGCGTTCGAGCCGACGACTTTGCGAAGCTAACAGAATATCATGGATATCCGACGCTAAATCTTCTTGATCGAGATGTCGATATAAGCGTCCACTGGTCTTACGCAATGGAATTTGCTCGTGTAGCGAACGGGCTGCCTGGCGTACAATTACGCTTTGACTGGCGAGAATACCTTTCGTCATTTGTTTCAAGAAGTTGAAGCGTGGAACACTGAGTTCCGCCTTGTACTTGCGCATGAAATTGTGAAATTTTCCTTGCATCTGGTGGAACTGCTGCTTAAGTTGACCTTGCATATTGGCTCCTTTGTTAGTTTTTTGGTCGAAACTATTTTGGCAAAGGAGCCTTTTTTCACAACCAATTTCTTCTCAAAACCGCTGATAATAAGCTCTACCACGTTTTTACTCAAAACATTCTGGGGGTATGCCTGTTACTAATATCCTGAACCCGTTCCTTAAATGAGTCAGCTATTCACTAATGCAATAAAGAATTTAATGAGTCGTGTTTATTTATATTGGTCAAACTATTCCTAAAATCCCCCTGAGCAGACCCATATATTATTACAACGTATTGTGTTAACGATTGAACGAATCCATTCATTTATTCACGAATGAATTATTCATTCATTTTTTAGTTTTTTTTATTGACACCTCGGCTGCTTTTATAGTTTTTGAGTCCTAAATTGTTCAATAACCGTAAAAAGGGGAATAATGATGCGAAGATTCGCTATTTACTTGATCCTGATGCTGATGTTCATCGCCGGACTCGATGCTGCGACAGTCAGTGGATACGTTATCGAAAAGAAGAGCGGAGAACCTGTCATCTATGCCGCGGTCAGTATCCGTGGCACCAATCTGGGGCAATATACAAATAAAAAGGGCTATTTCATTATCAATTCCGTACCGACCGGAAACATCGAAGTGATCGCGACGCAGATAGGCTTCCGGTACGCATCGGAGATGGTGTTGATCAAGAATCCGCAGGAAGAGATTTTCCTGAAACTCGAGCTCGACAAGGCTGCCGTTCAGATCGAAGGTATCAAGGTGGTCGAGAAGGAACTCGACGACGAGATCAACACCCGCGACATCCGCGTGGCGAACGTTGTCCAGACCAACAAGGATATCAAGGAAGTGGTGTCGGTCGCGGAGGCGGACGTGTTCCGCTCGGTGCTCGCGCTTCCCGGCGTGACGCCGATTTCCGACTTCTCCAATGGATTGTACGTGCGCGGAGGCAGCGCGGACCAGAACCTGATACTGCTGGATGGAATCGACGTCTATAATCCGTCCCACTTCGGCGGCATCTTCAGTACGTTCAACACCGACGCGGTGAAAAACGTGCAGCTCCTGAAGGGTGGATTCCCCGCCAAGTACGGCGGACGCCTCTCCTCGGTGCTCGATGTCACCAACAAGGACGGAAACCGTAAGGAACACCACGGGATCGGGCGCGTCAGCCTGATCAGCAGTAGCCTCACGCTGGAAGGTCCCTGGAAGATATACGACGAATCGGGTTCGTACATGGCATCGTTCCGACGGACCTATCTCGAACTCGTCGAAGAGCTGATGGACCTCGATATCCCGGACTACTACTTTTACGACGGGCACGCGAAGCTCAACTGGGATCACTCGGATCGGGACAAGTTCAGCACCAGTTTCTACTTCGGAAAGGACAAGCTCGACTTCGGCTTCACCTTCGATATGGACATCGAATGGGGCAACGAGACCTGGAGCAACCAGTGGACGCACATCTTCAGCCCGCAGTGGTTCTCGCACATGATCATCGCCGGTAGCCATTTCTATTCGAAGATGAAATTCGAAGTGGAAATGGGCGAAAATACGCATCGCTTCGATCGTCTCGACGACGTTTACGATGTTTCCCTTAAGGAAGGACTCACCTGGAAGCCCAACGAGGAGCACATGGTCGATATGGGTCTGGATTACAAGTACCTCTACACCCTGTTCGACACGGACAGCAACGCCGATGTTGACGAGAACACGATGCCGCATGTAGATGTATCCTCTTCTATTGCCTCGCTCTATGTGCAGGATTCATGGAAGATTGGGCCGCTGTGGACGGTTCAGCCCGGTATGCGGGGAACCTGGTGCCACAACATGAGCAACTACGGCAACAATCCCGAATCGATCGACTACTTCCGCTGGGCGCCGCGATTTTCCATACGGTATCAGCTCGGGTTGACCACGAACACCTATTTCTCCTACGGGCGCTACCACCAGTTCCTGAACCTCATTTCAACCGACGAATCCTCTCCAATGGACCTCTGGTTCCCGATCGACAACACCGTCGAGCCCGGGCAGTCGGACCATTACATCATCGGTTTCAAGACGGAGATTAACGAAGAAATCGGCTTCGATATCGAAGCATATTATAAAGATTACAAAAACCTTGTCGCCTACCGCGCCGAGGTCGATTACGAGTGGCAAAACGACACCGGAACCCTCGATGACGCGCTCAACTCGGGCGATGGCTTCTCCTACGGTCTCGACTTCATGCTGCGGAACGACTGGTATGGCATCGCAGGCTTTACCGGATACACGCTCGGTTTCACCCGGAAGAAAATCGAGGACACCAACCTCGATCCCGAAACCGGTGAACCGCATTACTACTACCCGAAGTACGACCGCACCCACCAGATCACGGTCGTGGAGACGTTCAGCCTGTTGAACGCCACCGGCAAGAAGCTCTGGAACGCCGACCTGCTGTTCGGAACCAACTACTCCTTCGGAACCGGTCAGCCCATGTCCAAGCCGGAGCACGTTTACATAGAACCGGATACAGGTCAGTATCAATTCTTCTACAGCTACAAGGACGGCGATCGACTGCCGAATTATTCCCGGCTCGATCTGAGTATCAAGATGCGCTGGGAGACAAAGCACGCGTCGATCGAACCGTATTTCCAGGTGATCAACGTATTCAATCGGCAGAATGTCTATACGCGAACCTATGTACCGGAATCTAAAGAAGTCGAGTCGGACGGAACGGGCGGCCTTGTCGAAGTGGGATACACGACCGAAGACACGTACCAGTTCCCGCGCATCCCGTTCATCGGCATCAACGTGGAATGGTAGAGGAGGAATCATGAAATACATAACCATAGCAACCGCAATCGTTCTTGCCCTCGCGATCCTCTCCTGCGAAGGGCCGACAAGCTCCGAACGGTACGACGAGGACTACTACTACATCATCGCCGGTGCGCTCATGGAAGGACAACCCATGTCGCTGGATAATGCAATCTACGTCGGCAGGACCATCAAGCCGGGCAGCGATATTCTGGATGCCTTCATTGATGATGCCGATGTAACGATCTATGACGATGAGGGGAACTCGTATCCGCTCGAGTTCGGATTTAACTTCGGCAACGATCTTGACAGCCTGAAAATCGGCTACTTCAACGAAGACCTGATTCCCGAGGCGGAGCACACCTACCGCATCGAGTTGTGTGTGCCCACCGCGCAGGACTCGACGATCATCGACACCGTATGGGCGGAAACCACCGTCCCCAAGACCATCTCGATCGATCTGGGAACCGCCTTCACGACGAATCCGGATTCTGTGGATAACTACCAACTGGCATGGGAAACCGCCGGCTCGGAGCATCCGCTGATCATCGAGACCAGCGATGCGGAACCGGTCGTGATCTATTCGAAATTCTACTGCCTGGAAGAATGGAACACCGTAAGAATGGTCAAGCCGATCTTCGGGCAGGATACGTTTGACGAAGAAGTCGATTATGACGATCCGTCGAACCACTACCCGCGCCTGCTTTCCGACTTCGGAGAATTCCTGCCGGATGCAAATGGCAACGGATACAGCGTAAGCTACTCTTTCTATCAGGCCTTGCTCGTGTTCTACGGCGGATACGAGATCAAGATTCACAGCATCGACCAGAATTTCTACAAGTACCTCTACAAACCGGAAAGCAACTACCAGTACGGCGGAGTCCACGGAGGATATGGTTACTTCGGTTCTGTCTGTGGTGTTACGATCTACACGACGGTGGTCGAAGCCGTCCAATAGCGAATAGCGAAATAGAACCTCCACCCCGTCCGTTCCCGGGCGGGGTTTTTTCGTACTGCCCATTCCCCACGGAACGCGGACGTCCCCGTCTCCATCTCCTGGCGCCGATCAAAGACTTGACGGAATTGTTACACGGAAAAGGATTGTGCAAAATACAAAAACGATGAATAGAATCTATGAAGAAAACCAAAGTGCCGCAGGACAAGACCGCGCTGGAAACAATCCGGGAACTTTGTTACGCGGTTGATGAAAACGGTAAATATGTACAAGTGCAGAGCTCCGGTTGGGAGGCCAAGGACACCGCGCTGAATCTCGCGTGGGAAGTACTCAACGAGGAACTGCGCGCGGTGATCGACGAGGTTCGCGCCGGAAAGAGCAGTCCGCTGGCGTACTATCTGACCAGGAATCAGATGGACGCGAAGATGCTGTCCGGCTACATGGGCATCTCATCCCGCAAGATCAAGAAGCACACCGTTCCGAAGCACTTCGACAAACTCGATGATGCCACCCTGAAAGCCTACGCCGACTTCTTTCGCATCTCGATCGACCAACTCAAGAATCCGGAGATGCCATGATAGAGTTTTTCGACCATTACCAGGCAGCCCACTGCGAAAGCGGCGTCACCACGGCGCTACTGCGAAACATGGGATTGGATATCGAGGAATCGCGCGTCTTCGGCATCGGAAGCGGTCTCTTCTTCAGTTACATGCCCTTCCTCAAGGTATATGGTATCCCCCTGATCACGTACCGCTACCTGCCGGGAAGCATCTTCAAGTCCTGCTGCAAACGCCTGAACGTAACCTACACCGCCCGGACATACCGCTCCGCGAAGGAGGGGATGAACGACCTGGACCGGCACATCGCCAAAGGGCATCCGGTCGCGGTACAGACCGGCGTTTACTGGCTCTCGTACCTGCCCGAGAAACTGCGCTTTCATTTCAACGCGCACAACATCGTCGTCATCGGCAGGGAAGGCGACCGCTATCTGGTCAGCGATCCGATCCTTCAGGAGCCGGTGCTGTGCAGCGCGGACGACCTTCAACGGGCGCGATTCGCACAGGGCGTCATGGCACCGAAGGGCAAGCTTTATTACCCCATCGCGGTTCCTGAAATAATCGATTACAGGAAACCAATGCGACAGGGTCTTACATCGACCTGCAAACGGATGCTGGAAAACCCGATGCCATTCTTCGGTGTTCGCGGTATCCGCTACCTCGGGAAAGCAATGCTGGGCTGGCGGGAGAAGCTGGGTAACCGTCGCGCGTCGCTCTACCTCGCGCAAGTCATCCGCATGCAGGAGGAGATCGGAACCGGTGGCGCGGGCTTCCGCTTCATGTTCGCATCCTTCTTACAGGACGCCGCGAGGACGCTGGATATTCCCGCACTCGACGAATGCTCGATGAAGATGACCGATGTCGGTGATATGTGGCGCGAGTTCGCCCTGCTGGCAGCCCGTAACTGCAAGGGGCGTGCGAAGCCGGAAGAATCGTATGAGCGTCTTTCCGACATCGTAATCGAATGCGCGGAACGTGAGAAGCAAGTCTATCGCCACATCCTCGGAGCGCTGAAGTCATGAACGGCATCCACATCGAAGACCTTTGCAAGACCTATCGCAGCGCCGACACTGCGGCTGTGGATGGTCTGACGCTGCACATCGGCGAAAAGGAAATATTCGGTCTGCTCGGGCCCAACGGCGCCGGCAAGACGACCACCCTCTCCATCCTCGCCGGACTGATTCGACAGGACAGCGGAACCATCTTGTACCATAATGGCAACGAGCGGATCGAGATGCGGAACATGCGCAAACGAATGGGAGTCGTGCCGCAGAACATCGCCCTCTACCCCACCCTGACGGCAGTCGAGAACCTCCGCTTTTTCGGCTCCATGTACGGCATCGACAGGCACGAACTGAACGAGCGCATCGAGCACCACCTGAAACTACTCGGTCTGGATCGCCACGCCGGGAAGCAGGTCAAAAATTTCTCCGGCGGCATGAAACGACGACTCAACCTGCTTGCCGGGCTAATGCATCGACCGGACATTCTGCTACTCGACGAACCAACCGCCGGCGTCGATGTCCAATCCCGTCACGTGATCCTCGAGTTTTTACAGCAGCTCCGCAGCAAGGGCGCGACGATCGTCTATACGTCGCACTATCTGGACGAGGCCGAACGGCTGTGCGACCATATCGACATCATCGATCGCGGCACGAGCGTCACCGCCGGTTCACCGCAGGACCTGCTGCGCGCGCACTCCGATTGCGGCGACCTCTACGACCTCTTTCTCAAGCTCACCGGTCGAGAGCTGAGGGACTGATATGCGACTCCTCGAATCGACCCGCAAAGAACTCCTCGTGCTGCTGCGCGACCCCGTCGGGCTTCTGGTGATCTTCGTCATGCCGCTGCTCTTCCTGCTGGTCATCACCCTCTTGCAGGACAACACCCTCAAATCTTTCCGCGAAACCCGGTTCGACGCCGCGATCATCAACCTCGACACGCCGGAGATCGGCGACCGCATCGACGAGGCGATTCGCAATTCGCACTACTTCGAGATCGACGATGCGCACGGCCTTTCGGACGATCAAGCGCTTCGAGAAGCCATCTCGGAGGGTAAGTACGAAGTCGGCATCGTCATCCCGGAAGGTTTCGACGAGGCGATCCGCTCACGAACCGAATCCATCTTCAATCCCTCGGATAGCCTGCAAGCCGTGCCGGAAATCCAGATCGTCCTCGATCCCATGATCTGGACCTCCTTCAAACACGTGATCGAACTCTCCATCGAAAAACTTGTGATGGAAATCGAGCGCGAATCGATGTTCGACTCTTCGAAAGATATTATCCGACAGGTCGCGCCGGACGCCGTTATCGAGCTTCCCGACGCCGTACCGCTCTTCCACATCGGACATGCGTCCGCCAATCCGGCATTACCGCCCAATTCGAACCAGCAGAACGTCCCGGCGTGGACGCTCTTCGCCATGTTCTTCATCGCGCTGCCGCTGGCGGGAAATTTTATCCGCGAGCGCACCGACGGATGTTTTCAGCGGCTGCTGACCATTCCGGGAAGCATGAAGAGCTACTTGGGCGGGAAATTCATCGTCTATGTGAGCGTGTGCATCGTTCAGTTCGCGCTGATGATCCTGATCGGGCTGTACCTGCTTCCAGCTCTGGGTGCGGGATCGATCAGCCTTGGAAGCCACCCGTGGGCGCTACTGGTCACCGTGCTTTCCGCAGCAGCCGCGGCGACAGGCTTCGGCGTCTTGATTGGCGTATTCGCACGGACGTTCGAACAGGCATCGCTTACGGGCGCGTTTTCGGTAGTGATCCTCTCCGCGATTGGCGGAATCATCGTACCCGTGTATGCCATGCCGACGTTCTTCCGCAAGATCGCTTTCCTGTCTCCCATGAACTGGGCTCAGGATGCCTTTCTGGCGATCTTCGTGCGGGACGCCGGTCTGAAATCGCTTCTGCCGGAACTGGTTCCGCTGTGGATATTCTTCCTGGTCATATTCGGCGTCTCGCTGTTCAGGCTGCGCCACACTTTAAATGATTGACGAAGTTTGCACAATCCTCATGATTGGTCATTGGAGATAAACATGAACAATGAACAGCTTATTTCAGATTTGAAAGAGATGATTGTCGAAGTTTGCAACCTGCAAGAAGTCGGAATCGACGCCGGCGATATCGACAACGACGCGATCCTGATCGATCCGAACGGCGATATCGGACTGGACTCGCTGGATGCGGTCGAGATCGTGGCAGCCGTCGAGAAACGATACGGCGTAAGGATATCGAACTCGAACACCTCCCTGAAAATCCTGCAATCGATCAACACGCTGGCTGAATATATATCATCACAGAAACAATAACACTCAGCTTACATCGTCCTCATTGCTGGCACCACAAGATCGACGGGTTTCCCGTCGGCAGACAGGTGATCAAGGCATGAAGAAAATCCTTATCATTATCATGTTTTCGATCAGCATTCCAATCTTGCATGCTGAACAGACAGGAGAAAATTACATGCATTATGCGAAGCATGGCGACGCACAGATATATTATGAATTGCACGGCGAGGGCTCGCCTCTCCTGCTCATCGCCGGACTCGCCTCCGATTCGCAGAGCTGGCAGTCGATCCTCCAGAAACTTTCCGAAAACCATCGGGTTATTGTCTTCGATAACCGCACATCGGGACGAACGACATCCAGCGAGCAGAAATTGACGCTGAACATGATGATGAACGACGCGGTAGGACTACTCGACCACTTGGGCATCGAAAAGGCGGACATCGCGGGTCATTCCATGGGCGGAATCATCGCGATGATGATCGCCGCGCACTACCCGGATCGGGTGAACAAGCTGATCGTCGCGGCGTCAACCATGAAGATATCGGAACGAAACCAGCAGCTTTTCAACGATTTCGTCGGCATGCTGGACGAGGGCATCCCGAAACAGATATGGTTCCGAAACCTGTTCTACTGGCTTTTCACCCGAAAATTCTTCAGCATGCCGCTGCTGCTCGATTCCGCCGTCAATGCCGCCCTTGAATACCCCTATCCGCAGTCCGACGATGGCTTCCGGAGACAGGTCGAGGCGACCAACTACTTCGACGGAACGGACCTCTGCCCCACGATCCAGTGCCCAACGCTCATCATTGCCGGAGCAGAAGATATCATCTTTCCGGTGGACGAATGCCGGAAACTTTCCGAAGCCATCCCGAATGCTTCGCTACGCGTGATCGACGGCGCTGCCCACTCGATTCACTCCGAAAAACCGATGGAATTCGTCACCGCCATTGAGGAGTTTCTTCGTTGAGCTGTGTTCATGATAGCACAGTCTTTGTATAAAATCGTACAGTATTCCGTCTGAGAACCCGGAAAACCGCCCATTACAACCACTTTGCGTTAGGAACCGTTCTTGCATAAAGAACGTCTGATTGGTATGCACAAGTTGGAGGAACCATGAAAAACGGATTATGCATTTTCATTCTCACGATTATTGTACTCTCATTGACCGCTCAGGATACCCGCATCGACACCCTGCAAACGCTGAACAGCTTCGGCGTGATGGGTGAATTCTGCGTCATGGATTACCAGGGCGACTATGAAGATATGCTTCAACACATCAACGACCTCTACACTCGCGGTGTGCTGCGTCCCGACCGGAACTTCAATTGTAGCCTCTACTCGGGAACCGGAGACTCACAGAACATCTTCTACGGCAGAAACATGGACAATCCGGAGCAGGACGTCCTTGTCGCCAGATTCTCGCCGCCAGGACTCTACCGCAACATAGCGCTGAACCGACTCTCCGACGTCGGAATACCAACCGGAACCGACTACACATCTCTTGACGCCTTCCAGCGAAACCGGCTCCTGTGGACGCCCTATTACGCGGCGGATGGTCTGAACGAAGCCGGACTGGCGGCTGGACTCGCCTACGTTCCGGCAGTTACCTACGACCCGGACCCCGATAAGCAATCGATCTTTGTCACAATGCTCACCCGGCGCATCCTCGATGGAGCCGCGACCTGTCAGCAAGCGCTCGACATCGCCAACAGCTACAACGTCTTCGACATGCACCTGAACGAGATATCACACCACCTGCTGATCACCGACGCGAGCGGTGAATCGGTCATCCTCGAGTTCGTCGAAGACCGCTTCGTCGCCATCCCGACCGACGTTGAGTGGCAGGTGCTGACCAACACCGCCATCTATGGTAATTCGCTCGATTTCCTGTTCAGCCACTGCGACCGCTACCCGATTCTCTATCATGCGCTGGAAGCTCAGAGCGGAATCATCGAGGACTGGCGTAACGCCATGGACATCATCGAATTGACCACATGGCACCAGGGCAACCAGGGAACCCAGTGGTCCACCATTGCCGACCTCAACGAAGCGCTCCTCTACATCTCAATAGATCGCGATTTCGACAACATCGCCATGGTGGATGTCGTCAACTACGATTTCATCAACTACGGCAACCTCTATCGACCCGATCCGGACATCTACGACGAGGACAACGACGGGCTATTCGAAACCGGAGAGCTCATGCTCGTCTATCAGACCGTGTCGGCGGATTTTCCTACCCCCGGGCTCCATGCCGTCATATCCGATCCCGCGAACCGCGTCACGATCACCAGCGCGGAATTCGACTACGGCGACCTCGAAGCCGGCGTGGAAACCACCAACATCATCAGCCCCTTCCTGATCGAGATTCCGGATGATTGCGAACTCGGCGTGGTGACGATCGAAATGCTGTTCACCACCGACTACGGTCTCGTGTTCGACGATTCCTTCGAGTTCGAGGTGGTCGAGTCGAACGGTACGGACGAAGTTCCCGCACCGCCACAGGTTTCGCTTTCCAACTATCCAAACCCGTTCAACCCGGAGACAACCATCCGGTTCTCCGTACCGTCAAAGGTCATGACGAGCATCGATATCTTCAATTCGAAGGGTCAGAAGGTGCGCAGTTTGATCCACGAAGTGAGATCGGAAGGCGACCATCAGATCGTGTGGAACGGTACGGACGATCGAGGAAAATCGCTATCCAGCGGCGTGTATCTGTGCAGGATGCAGATCGCGGGACAATCCCTTACCCGTAAATTGATGATGATGAAATAGCACGTTTTTCAAAAGGCAGTCCGCTTCGACTGCCTTTTTTGACTTGCCCGGAGACATCGGGCGATGAGCATATCTGGTTATACAATATCTGTTGTATTTTCGCTTCATCGCGAGATAGAATTTTCATCGTTTCTGCGCCAGGACATGGGCAACCTTCGACAACTTACGGATGCAACTTAGAGATGGAATCGGCCAAGGTTCACAATTGAAAACTTCATCGGAAAGCCCTATGGCGACAGAGAACGGGAAATGCAGCGCCAGATAACGTGGAACACAGCCACGGAAAAAAAATAAAACAGAACAGAAAAGAGAAAAATCGCAATATCCTGTGAATAAGAAATTTAGGGCACCCGTTTCCAGCCTTGTTGTTTTAAATGCCCAATTCTTTAACGAGAAAGTTGACAAAATGTTTCAATCATTGGGTATATTGATACATTGAATTATCCCATATGGGATATTCTTGAATCGAGTGGATATCACCAAGGAGGTAAAAATGAAAAAACTCGGAAGCCTTATTTTGATGGTACTTTTTCTCGGCGCGCTTTTTGCGCTACCAGTCGCACCAAACTTAGCGGAGACTGCCGCACAAAATGCTTATCTCGAACGTGGCGGATCCGATCTATCGATCCGACATATAACCGATGGTCCTGAAATCTCCGGTACAATCGCCTGGCGCTGGTATCGTTTCGAAGACGGCGGATTTGTCCTGCTGTCTGCCGACGACCGTGTATATCCACTGTTGGGATACAGTGTGGACAACGATGTCCAACTGGATAACCTTCCCCCGCAACTACAGTGGATGCTTGGTGAGTATCGTACCCAGATCGAGATTGTCTTGGACCGCAACCTCACCCCGGATACGGATGTCCAGTCCGAATGGAACCGTCTGGCGGTCTCTTCGGCTGCTTTCGAACCGCAGTCTCCGACTCGTGACGTGGCACCGCTTATCACGACCACCTGGAACCAGGGGTATCCCTACAACTATGTTTGTCCCACGGATTCCGAAGCTGCCGGAGAGCCCCTCAACGGACATGTCTGGGCCGGTTGCGTAGCAACAGCCATGGCACAGATCATGAACTACTGGCAACATCCAGTGCAGGGAACCGGAAGCTTCTCCTACGAACACTCCGATTATGGAACCCAAAGTGCCAACTTCGGCAACACCACCTACAACTGGAGCAACTTGTTTTCCAACTACACCTATGGCGGCTTCTACACGAGCAATCAGCTGAATACCATTGGGACACTGCTGTACCACTGCGGTGTGAGCGTGTCAATGGATTACGGCGTGGACGCCTCCGGCGCGTATTCAGCCGATGCGGCCAGCGCTCTGGTCAACTACTTCGGGTACTCTTCTTCGATCTCGGTCGATATGCCGATGTATCACACCGATGTCGAATGGGCCACGATACTGCGGAACGAGCTGGACAACGGCCGCCCCGTGGGATATCGTGGTGAATCGACTGAGGATGGCGGACACGCCTGGGTGCTTGACGGCTATCAGGGAACCAACCACTTCCATATGAACTGGGGCTGGAGCGGTGCTTCAGACGGGTACTTCTACCTGAACGACCTGACCCCCGATGTCTATGACTTCAACAGTAGCCAGGGCGCGATCCTCGGGATTGAACCCGCTCCGAACGAGAGTTACAATCCCCCGGTGTACCTTGACGGATATCTGGACAGCAGCCTCGATGTCGTACTCAACTGGGTACCGCCGCAAGGTCAGGACGAAGCCCTGATCTGGGATCAGATCGATCCCGAAACCGAAACAAGCGGCAAGTCCGCGCAGGACTTCGGTTCCGGTTACGACTCCTACGATTCAGAGGTTTCAGCCGATTTTGTCCTCACCGAAGAGACCACACTCACCCGTAGTCGGTTCCATGTGTTCCTCAACGACACCATTTCCGACCCGCTTTCATTCAATGTGGCAATCTATCCCAACAACGGCACGCCGCCGACCAACTATCCCGGCGAGACCGCACTGTATTCCACAACGACGACAGCCGCCCCCATCGACAACAACGACATCTTCGAGGTCGTGTTCGATTCGCCCATCACCCTCTCCGCGGGTACCTACTGGATCGGCTGGCAGGTCGTTCTGGATTATGGTATCTACGGCGCGCAAGGTTACGCTCATCTCAAGACCACCAACGTCAACAACAGCCCCGGCTGGTGGCGTAATCCAGGCGACGGATTCGGCAGCGGATACACCACATGGACTCAGGACTGTCTCGCTGACGACGAAGTCACACCCTTGGACGTCTGCTACCAACTGTACGGAACCACCGGTACACGCAACATCGCCAGCAATCCCGCTCCCCGGATGAGCCTGGAAGATATCGCCCCGGCGAAAACCATCAACGGAGTCCGGGACGTTATGACCGCTCCGCGGACCGTTACGAGCTTCAGCCAGTACAGAACGCGTCTGAGCCGTGACCTGACAGGATTCAAGGTTTACCGCAACAGCTTCGAGGTCGCCAACATCACCGATCCGTCCACATGCACCTGGACCGATGTCCAGCCCGCGCAGGATGATTATGAATACTACGTGACCGCGATCTACAACAGCACGAACGAGTCGATCCCTTCCAATACCGTCAACATCACGGCAACCGAATGGCCGCAGGACAACCTGATAAAACACTATGAATCCACCTCCGGTCCCACCTGTCTGCCGCATACGTCCTACAACATCCCCAGTTACTGGTCCGGCTTCGTACCGCCAGCACCGGGCACGTTGGACGCATTGCGGTTCAACCTTTGCCCATCCCAGGGAACCGGCACGGCCGGCGATCTCGAAATGGGAATCTGGACAGCACGACCTAGCGACGGCGGAACCGAAATCGGTACCCTCTCCTTCGAAACCGACGCGATGACCACGGACGGTTCCTACGACTTCGATATGAGCAGTCTGGAATACACCTTCGGCACGGGAGAGACCTTCTGGGTCAAGATCGTATTCACCGGAGACACCACCAGCGACAGACTGTGGTTCTATCGCGGCAATCCGGGTCTTTGGGATAATCTCTCCTACTTCGAGTACAGCGGCAGTTACACCTACTGGTGGACTTCCGGTGGCGAGTACATGGACGAGACCAATCTGGCAGCTGTGGTGACATGGGATGCCAGTTATCACGATATCAGTCTGGACACCATCTACTTCCACAACTTCTTCCTTCCCACCGAGACCCGCGCCAGCGAAGCCTACAGCGCGGAGCTTACCAACATGGGAACATACGACGAGACAGGCGTAAACGTGGTTCTGACTATCACCGACGAATACGGCTCCACCGTATTTACCGATACCCAGACCGCGAATCTGCTGATCGACGAAACGGTCACGGTGAACTTCGCTACCTGGAACGAATCAACCCCGGGTGTTTACACGCTGACGGTTGAAAACCAACTGGCCAATGATTCCACACCCGACAACGATATCATCACCCTCGAACAGATCATCGTCGAATATCCCGCAGAACTGGCCTATGACGACGGCGATGCCAACTCCGCCTGGGTCAAGAACAATGCCGGCAACGGTTTCGCAAACAAGTTCACGCCGCCCTACGTGCCTTACAAGATCACTGACGTGAGCTATAACATCTGGCCGGACTCATGGCCCTCACCCGGTGGAAATGAAATGATGATCCGCGTGGTGGACGACGACGGTACCAACGGTACCCCCGGAACCGTCCTGTATGAACAGACCGTAAACGTGGTCCGCGGACAGTGGAACACATTCGATCTCTCCGCTGAGAACCTGGAGCTCGAAGACGGGTCCTTCTATGTGGCCTACGTGACGACCCAAGTGGGAACCGATTCCCCGGGATTGTCCGTGGACACCGACGGACCTTTTGCCTCAGCGCTGGTTGGCTGGGACCTGCTGGATGGAACATGGTCGAATGTCATGCCCAACGGAGACTACGCTCAGGAATTCATGATCCGGGCATCGGTGGACGCCCTTGCTCTGGATTCGCCGCAGAACCCCGGAATCGTTATCGATGAAAACGATGTACAACTGAACTGGGATACGGTGAACGGTGCGAACAGTTACAACGTCCTGGCCGGTACCGATCCGCAGGTCATCGACCAGCAAGTCGCGACCAATATCGCTGGAACCTCCTGGACCGACACCAATGCGGCCGGAAACGCCATGAAGTACTACACGATCGTGGCTTCCTCTACGGCTCCGGTCACCCGCACCACCGACGGACGGGTGATGATCTCCCGCAAAGTCCAGCCGGTGAAGGATACCAACGCTTCCGAGGTTCGCTGATAACAAAACGAACTCGATCATAGCAAACATCAAAGGGCGACCGTTTTCGGTCGCCCTTCATTTCAGGCTCTGTTGTAAATGTGGTGGGAGTCGGTTTTCTGATGTAGGCGTTTACTCTGAGAGGCGTTCTCTAATGATGTGCGCTATGCGAGAGAGATACAGACGTGGACGTCTGTGTACCCAGGTAGCGCCGATCTCTTGTGATTTTCAGACGAACTCTGACAAATCGAATCCTCAACAGCGGCGTTCTCTATGAAATACACACTCGAAGGTCACAGGCTACCCAGGAGAGATACAGACGTGGACGTCTGTGTACCCAGGTAGCGCTGATCAGGATACTGCAAACTCTCTTCACACACTGAACTTTCAGCGTGTCAGAAATATACTATTTCACGTTGTCGGAAAATTGCATTTCATAGAGCGTCTTATAGCGAGGACAGGTTTCGAGCAATTCGGAATGGTTGCCGGAACCGACCACGCGCCCCTTGTCCATCACGAAGATGCGGTCTGACGCGAGGATCGTCGATAGCCGGTGCGCGATCATGATCACGGTACGGTTGCGGGTGGCGTTGTCGATTGCCTGTTGCACCTTGCGCTCCGATTCCGTATCGAGCGCGCTGGTCGCCTCATCGAAAATCAGGATGGGCGGATCACCCACGATCGACCGCGCGATGCACAATCGCTGCTGCTGGCCGCCGGACAGGTTCGACCCGCTGGCGTTGAGCACGGTTTCGTATCCCTGGTCCAACTCCACGATGAACTCCTCCGCGTGGGCGATGCGGCAGACTTTTTCCACCTGCTCCCTCGTAACATCGTCCAGCGTGCCGTAGCGGATATTGTTCTCGATTGTATTGGAGAAGAGGATCGAATCCTGGGTGACATAGCCGAAGAGTCGCTTCAGATTGCGGATTCGGATCTTTTTAATCGGGATCCCGTCGATGCGAATCTCGCCCGATGAGGTGTCGTACATGCGGCAGAGCAGGTTGACGAGCGTCGTCTTGCCCGATCCGCTGGAGCCGACCAGCGCGACCTTCTCGCCCTTGCGGATGGTCATGTCGATGTCGTCGAGGATTACCTTCGTACCGTCGTAACTGAAGCCGACATGATCCAGGCGGATGCCTTCATCGAAGCTCTTCTTGTCAACGGGGTCGGGATCATCGACAATCTCGGGCTCGAGGTCGAGAACCATTGAGACGCGTTCCAGCGAGACCGCGGCGCGTCGTATCTGGATGTACGCTTTGGCGATCTCCTTGACCGGATGCAGCATGGAGAAGACGGCGAAGAGGAATGCCGAGAAATCGCCGAATGTGAAGTCACCACTCCCGCTGAGTACCATCCGTCCGCCGATGAGCAGGACGATCATGCCCGTGATGGCGCTGTTGATCTCTGAAAACGGCGTTCCCATCGAGTTGTAAATCTCGGACTTCCGCCAGTATTTAAAATGTCGCTTGTTGATCGCCTTCATGCGTCTATATTCGTATTCTTCGCGAGCGTAAGCCTTTACGATCTTCATGTTGCGCATGATCTCTTCAATCGCGGAAAACATGTTGGAAAACTGCTGTTGGACGCGACGGGCGTATTTCCGGATTTTATTGCCCAGGTAGTTAAGCGACCCGGAGAAAAGGGGAAGGATCACGATGCTGATGAGGAAGAGTTTCGCGTTGAGGAAAAGCGCGATTCGCAGAAAGATGAGCACGGTAATCACATTGCGCATGATGGTGAAAATCTGCTGCAGGAACTGGCCGCTGACGATCTCGCCGTCGTTGACCATCCTTACCAGCGAATCGCCCGAGCGATTCTTGCCGTAGAACGCGATGCTCTGCTTGAGATAGGACTCCATCATCAGGTTTCGCAAATCGCGGATGGTCTTGCCGCGGAGGTTGACGAACATGATCTTGTCGAGGAAGAAGAAGGTACTGCGCAGGAGGTACAGCACGAGGGTCGTGATCGCGATGATCTTTAGCAGGACAAACGAATCGGTGACCGCCATGATCTGCTGAAGATTCTCGAACAGCGGCTTCAAGGCTTCCATATTCGTCCAGGTTCCGATTCCCGGATGCGTCGAGACGAATAGCTCGATCTGCTCGATCAATGCCTCCATAACCGATGAGACATCCGTGTATTCGAGGTTTATTTTGTCGATGACGAACACGTAGTCGAACAACGGGATTGCCATGGTCACGCTGACACCGCTGAACAATCCGTAGAAGATCATGGTAATCACGCCACCGACGAAGAAACCCCAGTAGCGGGATGCGATTTTGTAAAGACGAAGCAGATTTTTCATATCGAGTCCCAATAGAAAAAAAGAGAGGACGGAGCCTCTCTCTTTCATAGTTCGGCAGAATTAAACCGAGATGACTTCCTTGACCTGGGGAATCTCTTCCTTCAGGACACGTTCGATTCCGGCCTTGAGGGTGAGTGTCGCCATCGGGCAGTTTCCACAAGCGCCTTTCAGGCGAACCTCGATCACGTTATCCGCACGAATATTGATCAGTTCGACGTCTCCGCCGTCCGCCTGAATCGCGGGACGAACCTTGTCGAGTACTTTTTCTACAGCTTCTCTATCCATTGGATACCTCCATCGTTTATATCCCAATATAATATGCGATATTGCTTCCACCTATAAAGTTTTTCGACGGATTTTTGGCAAGGATAATCTTCCTGTGTCCACTGCGAAGCCCGAGCAAGGCGATTAAACTCAATGTCCGCAATACGATGCCGGATGTTTTCCTTGACAATCGCTTCATGCTGGATGAAAATTATTTGATAAAAAAATGAATTCTGAATTTTCAAACACATAAGCAGTTCGGGAGGTTTCTCATGAAGCATGCATCCTTGTTTGTCATTCTTATTCTGATCATTCCTTTCGCACTATCCGCCTATAACGTGCTCAACGGCAACATATCCGGCATGACCATCAATGGACCCCAGACGTGGTATGTCAATGGGCATGTAACCGTTGACGCGGGAACGACGGTAACGATCGAACCGAGCGCGGTGCTCAAGTTCGCAGACGGCGTCAACTTCTATTGCTACGGCGATATAGTTGCGCTGGGAACGAATATAAACCCGATATACTTCACTTCGAAGCACGACGACACGGTCGGACAGACGATTTCAGACTCGTCCGGAGACCCGCAGCCGGGTAACTGGTATGGCGTCGAGCTAACCGGCGATGGAGACTTCGCGTTTTGTACGTTCCGCTATGGCGGGAATTCATCGGGAATTCAGGACGCCAATCTGAGAGCCAACGGCGGCGACTGCGAAATCTCCTATTGCCATTTCGAGCACAGCGACTACCACGGATTCTACAGCCTGCACTGCTCGCCCAATATCCAGCACTCGACCTTCTCGAACAACGATGAAATTGGCGCTTACATCAATCAGGACGCGATCCTGATCTTCACCGACAACACACTTGACGACAACGGCAGCTATGCGGCATACATCGGCACCAACAGCCAGATTCAGTATGGCGCGGTCACAGGAAACAGCGGCGAGGGCAACGGTCTGAACGGCATCGGCATGAACGGGTACTTTCTGACCAGCCACCTCCAGAACAACGACGAGTTCCCCTTCATACTCGACGGTTCCGTCATCTGCAGTCAGAACAATCCGCTGACGATCTACAGCGGAACCGTCATCAAGGCGAATCCGAACGCGACCCTCACGATCAACAGCGGCATCGACGTAAACGGTACATCCAGCGAGCCGGTCGCGTTCACCTCCATCAAGGACGACGCATGGGGCGGCGACACCAACAACGACGATGATGGATCCACTCCCGAACCCGGCGACTGGTTCGGCATTGTTTGCAGCTACACCTCCGAAGACGCGCCCGGAAACGGCGATTTCGATTACTGCCATATCCGATATGCCGGAGACATCAGTTCGAACTTCGATTCTGCGCTCTATTTCACGCAATCCGCCAGCGCAGTATTCCGGCACGGGCATGTCGATTACAGTGAAACCCGAGGTTTGCGCGCTTATCAATGCAGCCCCGTCATCACGAACAACAGTTTTATCGGCAACTTCCAGAACGGCGTCTTCATTAGCGGCGGAGACAGCGAGCCCATTATCAACGACAACATCTTCAACGACAATCAACACTACGCGAGTTGGATCAACGGCTGCCGCCTTGTAAGCTACAGCGGGAACACCGGAAGCGGCAACCTGCACAACGGCTTCGCGGTTCGCGGAAATATCCATGGCAATGCCGTCTGGACCCATCCGGACAATTCCTTCCCGTTCATCCTGAACAGCACCACGACCGTCCATGCCAGCGCGAGCCTCACCCTCCCCGCGGGAACCATCATCAAGGCAGACAATAGCTCCGAGCTTTATTGTTATGGAACGCTGGACGTAAACGGTACCGCCGGGAATATGGTGGTCATCACCTCCATTCACGACGACACATTCGGCGGTGACACCGACGGCGCTGAGACCGATCCGGCACCGGGAGACTGGTACGGAATCTATCTGAACGGAATCAACGAGAATCAGGGGGTCGGTACTTTCGACTACTGCCGAATCCGATACGGCGGTAACACATACGGCAATCCAGACGCGAACGTCTTCTTCTATTACAGCGATGAATGCCACTTCTACGACGGCTGGATCGAATACAGCTCAAGATATGGTATCCGGGGGTACGGATGCGATTTCAACGTGGCGCGCAGCATCATTGATTATAACCAATCCTATGGAATATACGCGAGCGGTACAAACACCCACCCCTATATCGAGGACTGTGCCTTCCATTACAATGACGACTATGCAGCCCTTCTCAACGGCACGAACCTCTACTCCTACGAAGGATTCAGCGGGTACGGAAACGGGATCAACGGCTTCGGGCTATCCGGTAACGTGATAGGAAACGTCACATGGACGCAGAGTTCGCCGAACTTCCCGTTCGTCGTGAACACCACCCTGACAGTCCCGCGAAATCATGTGCTTAATCTACCGCCGGGCACCACACTGAAGGTGGGAGACGGCATCGAAATAACTGCCTACGGAACGATCAATGCAATCGGAACGGAAGCGGAGCCCATCGCCATTACATCCCTGTCCGACGACAGCATCGCCGGCGATACGAACGGCGAGAGTGCCCCACCCGAACCCGGCCGATGGCTCGGCATCAGAATGTACGGTGCCGGGGACGATCAGGGAATCGGCAGGTTCGACTGGTGTCGCGTGCGATACGGCGGTAATGCTTCCGGCTATTCCGACGCCAATATCCGCTTCTACATGAGCGATTCGTGCTACGTTAGAAATTCCACAATCGATTACAGCGCACGCAACGGGCTGCACAACCAGAGCGAAGTCGCTTGGTTCGAGAACAACAACTGCTCGAACAATGTCAACTGCGGTATCTACTCGAGCGGAGTCTCCTCCGTAACGCATATGACGGACAACACATGCAACAACAACGAGGAATACGGGATATACATCAGCAACGGCAGCCTCATCGGCTACAGCGGGAACACCGGTACGGGTAACGACTGGAACGGCTTTGCGCTCTACGGAACCGTGTCCGAATCGGCTATCTGGGTCTCCCCCAGTCCGGACTATCCCTTCGTCCATACCGGCGCTGTTATCGTTCCGACGGGCGTAACACTGGAAATCGCGCCCGGGAGCATCATCAAGTCATCGGCTGTAGAACACACGATCAACGGCACGCTGCTGGCGGATGGAACTCCGGCTCAACCGATCGTCTTCACTTCCCTCCGCGACGACACGTACGGCGGAGACACGAACGGCAACGAGGACGCGCCCTTCGCAGGTGAATGGATGGGATACTTCGTTTCCGGCAACGCTGCCGCAGAAGGCATGGCCATACTCGACAACTGTGTCTTCCGCTACGGTGGCAACACGGGTGGAACCGGCGACGCGAATCTCTACCTGCATTACGACGAGCCCGGATCTTCGATCACCAACTGCACGTTCGAACACAGCGGAAAATATGGCATCCGGGTCCATAACGCCAGCGCCACGATAGACAACTGCACGATACAGTACAGCGTTGATAGCGGTATGTATGCCACGGGGAATACGGCGTTAACCACGATTACAGACAACACCCTTTTCCAGAACGGCAACTATGGCATCCAGCTTTCGAACGTTTTGCTGAATTCGTATTCCGGGAACACAGGCTCGGAGAACCACTACAACGGTTTCGGTCTCCAGGGCGTAAGCTCGGGAAATATCACCTGGGATAGCGCCGATGCCTCCTTCCCGTTCATCCTCATAGGCACGACGACCGTCAACGCGGGCGATACCCTGACGTTCGCGCCTGGTACTGTTGTAAAAAGTACGCCCTCATCATTGATCACGGTCTATGGCGCCCTCGTCGCCGAGAGTACCTCGCGCAATCCCATCGTATTCACGTCGATAAATGACGACAGCGTGGGCGGCGATACCAACAGCGATTCGACAACGACATCGCCCAATCATGGAGACTGGTACGGCATCAATCATACTAGCGGAAGTCACGGTCAATACGATAACGTTCGGATCGATTACGCCGGCAATTCCGCATCGCTCGACACGAATATCCTCTTCTATAGCTCGACGGGGTGGTTCCGAAACAGCTATAGCGGTCACAGCGACGTGGATGGACTGCGGATTTACATGTGCGAGATCGAGATAACCAACAGCGAGTTTTCACATCATGTGAACAACGGTATCTATTCGTATGGAGCCTCTGCGAACCCGATCATCGATAACAACAGCTTCCACGGCAACGGCAATTTCGGTGTGTATGTCAACGACACCCGGCTTCGGTCATACTCGGGCAATGCTGGAACCGGAAATGGCTACAATGGCTTCGGGCTCAACGGAACATTGGAGATGGATGCGAACTGGTCGCACGCCACGGATCCGCTATTCCCGTTCATCATGAACGGCGCGATAGACGTCGTGGACGATGTCACGCTCACTCTCCCCGCGGGAACCGTGCTCAAGGCAGGGTGGAACAGCCGCATGACAGTTTATGGTACCCTCGACGCTAACGGCACTACCGAATCGCCCGTCGTCGTCACCTCGGTAAAGGATGACGCCCGTGCAGGAAACACCGACGGAGACAACGGCGATGCGATACCCGGCGACTGGGATAGCATCTATATCTACGGACAGGATGAGAACGACGGACAGGGGCAATTCGACCATACGATCATCGCCTACGGCGGTAATTCCGGCGGCCTGGATGCCTGCCTGAGATACTACGGCTCGGGAACTTCGTGGTTCCACGATAGCATCTGCGAACACAGTGCGCAGCATGGAATTTTGGTGCAGTATTGCGACCCTTCTATCCTCGATTCCCACATCAGCTACAACACGTTGAACGGTATCTTCTGTCAGTATAGCACGACCAATCCGATTATCAACGACAACCAGTTTACCGATAACGGAAGCTACGCAGTGCTGCTCGACAACACCATCGTCGGTTCCTACAGCGGTAACTTCGGCACCGGCAGCGGATACAACGGCTTTGGTGTCAGCGGAATCGTAGTCGGGGCAGCGACATGGTCTCCGGGCGGTTCGACATTCCCCTACATCATGACTGGAAACATTACCATTCAAACCGGTACGAGCCTACTTCTCGCCCCGGCGGTGGTCGTGAAATCTCAGCCTGGCGCGTTGATGTACGTTTACGGAAGTTTGTACGCGGATGGCTCCAACGGCCAGGAAGTTACGTTCACGTCCGTGCGCGACGACTCGATCTGCGGCGACACAAACCACGATGGCTCGACCACCGGGCCGGCCGTCGGCGACTGGTACGGCATCTACGTCGGTGGCGACGCAGGAAACGATGGACTGGCACAATTCGACTACTGCGATATCCGCTACGGTGGAAACAGCGCAGCTATCGACGCCAACGTGGTCTTCTATGCCTGCGATCCCGCAAGCCGCTTCAACTACAGTAAATCCATGTACAGTCAACAGGATGGATTGCGGGTACAAGGCTCTTCTCCAACGATTACCAACTCCACCTTCGACGGTTCGCAGCTGATTGGGTTGAACATATATGGCACCGTTTCCTCGCCAATCATCCAGGACAACCAGTTCAACGACAACGGAACCTATGCCATCGTGTTCAACGACGGCGAATTGCAATCGACGCACGGGAACACCGGAACCGGCAACCAGTTCAACGGCATGTATCTCGACTGCAATGTCTATGACGCCATCACGCTATCGACCGAATATGGATTCCCCTTCATTCTCGGAAACTACCTCAATGTCCACAATGAAGCGACCCTGACCGTCGATGCGGGAACCGTCTTCAAGAATGCCGACAGCGGCTACCTGTATGTCTCGGGTACGCTCGATATCAACGGCACGAGCGAAGACCCGGTAATTATGACCTCCATCAAGGACGACACGGTCTATGGCGATACGAATTCCGACGGCTCCGTTACCGTACCCTCGCCGGGAGACTGGTACGGAATCCGCGTCTATGGCGATACTGCGGCACCCGGAAACGCGAGCCTCGATCATCTCCACATCCTCTTTGCCGGCAGCACCGCCGGAATCGATACCGGCTTCAATCTGCAAAACGCGGGTATCTGCTCTCTGGACAACTGCCTGATCGATAACAGCCAGCAGTATGGCCTGGTTATCGATAATTGCAATCCTGCGGTACGGAATTCAACCATTCGTAACAGCCTGGACTATGGCGTGCTGATCAATGGAAACTGCAATCCCAACTTCGGGAACCTCAACGCCGAGGACATGGGCAACAACCATATCCACGATAACGACGGCGGAGAATGGCAGATCGTCAACAACAGCATCTACACCATCAACGCGTTTTACAACAACTGGGCATACTCGGACTCGACAACCATTGATGCGCATATTCACGACGACGACGAATCCGTGACGCACGGCGCGGTGCTGTTCAGTCCGTGGCAGAGCGGCAGTCTGGTGCCTCCGGCCAATGTGACGATCAATCTCACGGGCGGTGCGATCAATCTCACCTGGGACTCCGTGCCTGGCGCAGTGTCCTACAAGATATACCACGCCCAGGATCCCTTCACGGGAGACTGGGGATCGCCCGTCGCATCCGTCGCCGCACCCCATTGGGAGCCTTTGATGACGCAATCTTCGGGCTACTATCTGGTGACATCGTCGGATGAACCGGTGCGGTCGATCGTGCCCATGACACCAATCGCTGAGACGGCTGTTCGAAAGCCAGTCCAGCAGAAGCGAAAGAATGTCGAAGCAACGAAAATCCCGGAACTGAAGACGAGAAAGGATGTCCGAAAAGAGGCACGAAAAGAATAGACGATCGAATTGAATAAACCAATCGAACCCCGGATGAACGTCCGGGGTTTATCTTCATATAGATGGGGATCGCGACCTTCCTTATTGGTGCGCCAAGCTCCAGCCTGGCATCTCTCTATGGTGCGCCAAGCTCCAGCTTGGCATCTCTCTGTGGTCCGCCAAGCTCCAGCATGGCATCTCTCTGTGGTCCGCCAAGCTCCAGCTTGGCATTCCCTCATCCCCCCATAGGCGCGCCTCACGAACGGGGACCTGCCCCTACAACAGAGAAGAGAATCGTCGCGCATTTTCACACAGTCTGTCTGTGTCTGCCCTTCGCTGAGATATGCGGACGAGGACGTCCGCGTTCCATATAGAGACGGGCAGACACAGAGGTCTGCCCCTATAACAGAGAAAAGAAAAGGAAAAGGGGACGAAGCGATTCGTCCCCACGGTTTATGTGTTTGTGCGTATGAGTCGGATTATCCGAGTGTGGCGACCATGACCGCCTTGATGGTGTGCATGCGGTTTTCGGCTTCCTGGAAGACGTGCGAACGGGGGCTTTCGAAGACCTCGTCGGTCACTTCCATCTCGGTGACGCCGAATTTTTCGTAGATTTCCATCCCGACTTTGGTATCGGTGTTGTGGAAGGACGGCAGGCAGTGCAGGAAGATGGTTCCGTTGTTGCCGGTCATGTCCATGAGCTTCTGATTGACCTGGTACGGCTTGAGCAGCTTGATGCGCTCTTCCCATACTTCCTTCGGTTCGCCCATAGAGACCCACACGTCAGTGTAGATCACATCCGCGCCCTTGACGCCTTCGGCCGGGTCGTCGGTGACGGTGATCTTCGCGCCGGTTTCTTCGGCGATCTCGCGGCATTTGAGGAGCAGTTCGGCGTTGGGCTGAAGACTCTTCGGTCCGACGGCACGGAAGTCCATGCCCATCTTGGCGGCGCCCACCATCAGGGAGTTGCAGACGTTGTTGCGTGCATCGCCGATATAGACGAAGGTCATGTCCTCGTACGGTTTGCGCAGGCATTCGGAAGCGGTGAGGAAGTCCGCCAGCACCTGGGTCGGATGAAATTCGTCGGTCAGACCGTTCCAGACCGGCACGCCGGCGTTCGCGGCGAGTTCTTCCACGATCTTCTGGCCGAAGCCGCGGTACTCGATACCGTCGTACATGCCGCCCAGAACGCGCGCGGTGTCTTTCATGGTCTCTTTATGTCCGATCTGGCTTCCCGAAGGTCCCAGATAGGTAACATGCGCACCCTGATCGTACGCTGCCACTTCGAATGCGCAGCGGGTGCGGGTCGATGATTTTTCGAAAATCAGTGCGATGTTCTTACCGGCGAGTTTCTTCTCTTCGATGCCGGCATACTTGGCATTCTTCAGGTCTCTGGAGAGGTCCAGTAGAAAACGGATTTCCCTCGGCGTAAAGTCCAGCAGGGTTAGAAAATGCCTGTTTCTCAGATTGAAAGCCATACACACCTCCTTGGATTGATTGACGCCAAATTTCCTGTATAGCGCTATATGGCAAGAAAAATCTTGTGCGTTATCATGCGTTCGGAAAATGTGTTCGGTAAAATTCAAACTTCTGAATATGTCGAATGCAGTGAGACTCTTCCGAATGTTTGAATTCTCTCCACAGGCGAGGAAATAAGAGGATGCTCGTTCGGAGACCGAGCGCTTCATCGTCGGGATATCCCGTAGGCGCCGACCTCCTGTGATTTTCAGACGAAGTCTGAAAATCGAATTCCCCAACGGCGGCGTTCACTGATTATTGGCATAAAAAATATAGGACATAAAAATGAGTCTCGTACAAATATCGGGGTTGACGCACCACTTCGGCGGCTTCACCCTGTTCGATAATCTCACGCTCTCGATAGAGCACAACACCCGCATCGGGCTGGTGGGACGAAACGGCTGCGGCAAAACGACCCTGCTGGAGATGGTTCTGGGACGGATCACGCCCACCATCGGCACACCGCGTGTGGCCGGACGATGCCGCATCGCCTATCTTACACAGGAACCGGAGCTTCCCGAAAACCAGACGGTCTATCAATACGTCTCCGGCGCAAGGCAGGACATCCTCGACCTTCATCAGGCGATTCGCAACGCCGAACACGCGCTTGCGGAGCACAACACGACCGAAAACCAGGTGCTGCTGGCGGAACTCAACGACCGCTTTCTGGCTCTCGACGGCTTCGGCTACGAAAACCAGCTCGAGATCGTTCTGACCCGGCTCAGTCTGCTGCGTCCGTTGTGGGACCGCCCCATCAAGCTGCTCAGCGGCGGCGAGAAGACCCGAACGCAACTTGCACGCATCCTGCTGGAACCGTTCGACCTGCTCCTGATGGACGAGCCCACCAACCACCTCGATTTCAGCATGATCTTCTGGCTCGAAAAGTATCTTCCCGCACTGGGGAAGCCCTACCTGGTCATCAGCCACGACCGGCATTTCCTGGACGCGACGGTCACGAAAATCGGCGAAATCCGCGAGAAACGGCTCTTCCTCTTCGGCGGAAACTACTCGCAGTACGAATTCGAGAAGCAGCGTCAGGACGAGACTCAGCTCAAGCAGTTCAAGCAGCAGCAAAAGCTGATCGCCAAGACCGAGGATTTTATCCGCAAAAACATGGCGGGGCAGAAGGTGCAGCAGGCAAAGTCGCGCCTCAAGATGCTCGACAAACTCGAGCGCATCGAGAAACCGACGACCGAGTCCGCGGTCAAACTGCGCTTCGAGAGTCAGGGCAGGAGCGGCAACGACGTCTTCCGGCTCGAACACTGCGCCATCGGATTCCCCGGTCTCACGCTGGCGAACGACGTCAATCTCAACGTATTCTACCAGGATCGTATCGCCATCATCGGTCGCAACGGATGTGGCAAAACCACCCTTCTGCGCTCCCTCATCGGCGAGCATCCCGTCCTCTCGGGGCACCTATACACCGGCGCCAGCCTGAACATCGGCTACTACGACCAGATGCACATCAACCTGGCGGAGGGCAAGACCATCCGCGAGACGATATGGAACCTGATGCCCGGCGCGCCGCAAGGCGAAGTGATCGGTTACCTCGCGCGCTTCGGATTCTACGGCGATGACCTCGAGAAGATGGTCGATGTGCTCAGCGGCGGCGAGAAGGCGAGGCTATACCTCTCCGTCCTGATCATGCAGAAACCGAACCTGCTCATCCTGGACGAGCCCACCAACCACCTCGACATCCTGACCGTGGAGAATCTCGAGACAGCGCTGCAAAACTACACTGGCACCGTTATCTTCGTCTCGCACGACCTCTTCTTCGTCGAGAATGTGGCTACGAAAAAGTGGTTCTTCGGCGGCGGCAAGCTCGAAGAGACCGAGCTTCCCATCCAGGACCTGTTCGATCTGGAGCGCAAGCTCGACAAGAAATCCGACCGCTCGGATAAAGCGCAGCGCACAGCGAATCGAAAATCGCGCACGAATCCCATCATCCTTGAACGCCTGATGGAAGACATCAATGCGAAGGGTAGTGATATCCGACGGACGCAAGGGCTTCTCCTGCAAAAGGAAATCGCCTACGCCGATCCCGCGACCTACAGCGATCCCGAGAAGATCAGGACGCTGCAACAGGAGATCGACAGTCTCAAGGAAGAGATTGAGAAGCTATCCCGCGAAAAGGACGAAATGGAAGACCGCTATCTGGAGATGAGCGACTGATGAAACGGGTCGGCTTTACCTCGACATTCCCGGTCGAAACCATTTTCGCGGCAGGCATGAAGCCGGTCGATCTGAACAACATCTTCATCACCGGCGACGCGGAAAGATTCGTCGAGTCCGCAGAGTTCGACGGCTTCCCGCGCAACGTCTGCGCATGGATCAAAGGGCTCTACACGATCGGCAAGAGCGCGTTCGACACCATCATCGGCATCACCGGCGGCGATTGCTCCAACACCCATTCTCTCATGAGCCTCTACCGGGAACACGGTATCGAGGTCATCCCGTTCGCCTTCCCATACGACAAGAGCCGCGCGGAACTGGATCGTGAAATCCGGCGCTTCGAAACCCGTTTCGGCATCGACCGCGAGCAGACAACAGCCGCGAAAAAGCGCCTCGACGAGATTCGAAAACTGCTCATCGAGCTGGATCGCATGACCTGGCAGGACGGCGTGGTCACCGGCGCCGAAAACCACCTCTGGCTGGTCAACGCCTCCGATTTCGAGGGTGACCCCGACGACTTTGAACGACGGCTGAAGGTTTTTATCCGGCAGGCAGGAGAGAGAAAGCTTGCCGGAAAGCGCTTCAAGCTCGGATTCATCGGCGTCCCCCCCATCATCGGCGGTCTCTACGACTTTCTCGAAGAGTGCGGCGCGCGCGTCGTCTTCAACGAAATCCAGCGGCAGTTCGCCATGCCCTACCTCGAAAAGGACATCCTCGATCAATACCTGCGCTACACCTACCCCTACACCGTCTTCGACCGACTCGATGATATTACCGCCGAAATCGAACGACGAAGCCTGGACGGAATCATCAGCTACACGCAGGCATTCTGCCACCGACAGATCGACAACATCATCCTGAAGAAACATATCCAGGTACCCACCCTCACCCTCGAAGGCGATCGTCCGGGAGCACTCGATTCCCGATCCCGACTGCGCATCGAGAGCTTTCTTGAAATATTATAGACATTCCATATTCATTTTGATCGGTCATTTTGAGTGATTCACTCATTTTGAACGAAATCCATCACATTGAGCCCCACCACCTCCCCACTTCCTATTCTACTGCCACGCAATACGTTAACTTCGGTTATCCGTTGGCAACTGTATTTGGCATCACTTATGCAATTAGCCTGTTGTGAATTGAAATGAGGTGAAAATGAAAAAGGAAATCAACAGAACACGGGGAGAAATGATGCAGATCGATAATCCTTCTTTTGCCTGCGACCTGTCTATCGAATCGGTCGAATACTACTATGCTCGCGAGATTCTGGAAAAACCGGAGACTAAGATGTTCGACATTCAATACCCGGATATCGATCAGGGCGTAGTACATATAACCCTATAGATCGAAACAACATCCGTAGAATTACTGAAAAATATTACGACATCATCCGCTAAACTTTTTTAGAAAATATTCTATCGCAACTTCATATATTGCCAAATCATTGGGATCAAACCTGATCCACATGTAATCGTTAACAGCATCAAACGAAACACCATTATTTGAATCCTGCTCATAATACTCGCTCATATATTAAAATGGAGGGATATTACTTGACATTGATCCGACAAATTTCTTATTTATAGAAATTTCGCACGATTTACAGGAGGTTCTATGGATACGCAACTCATTTTGAAGAAGAATTTAATGCGTTCGATGATCATGCTCTTGTATTGCATTGTACCCGGAATAGTGGGCATATTCGTCATTTACGGTTTGAACGGCAAGCTGAATGCGTTGAATGCAGAAACCGGCACTACATCGCTCGTTACGTTTATAATAGTCTGGCTGGCCGGGCTGGGCTTGATGATCGTGAGTCTGGTTTCGTCCAACCGCAAGACCCGGAAGTCCATACAGGAAGTGCTGGACGAGACGAAGCGGATGGCGCAGGAGGTCGGCTCGGGCAATCTATCGTATCGAGCCAGAGCGGAGAACGTGAGTGCAGAGTATTCGGGGATTATCGAGGACTTCAACTACACGGTGGAGTCCCTGCGTGAGCCGCTACAGATCATGCAGGATCATATCGAACAAATTGCGACAGGTGAGATACCGCCCAAGATCGAGAAAACATACAAGGGCGAGCTGGACAAGTTGCGCCAGAGCACCAACAAAGCCGTGACGACCACAGAGAATCTGCTCAGCGAAGCCCGACTGCTGATCATCGCCATCAAGGCGGGTAAGCTGGACGTTCGCGGAGATTATACGAAGTTCGAAAACCGCTGGGCAAAGCTGATCTACGGCATCAACGAGGTGGTCGAGAACTTCGTGGCGCCCATCCAGATCACATCCGAAAAAATCCTCGCCATCAGCAAAGGCGTCATCCCGGACAAGGTCGAAAGGCAATTCGAAGGAGACTTCAACATCCTGATCACCAGCATCAATACCGCGATCGACGGATTGCAAGCGCTCACGGGCGCTAACCGCATCCTGCAGAAAGTCGCCATCAACGACCTGACGGAGAAGGCCTCGGCGAATTACCAGGGGATATTCAACGACATCTCGCATGCGGTCAATTCGGTAATCGACAACCTGAACAACATCCAGGACGCCGCCGTGAAGATTTCCCATGGCGACATGCTGAACCTGAAAGACTTCCTGACGCTCAACAAGCTCTCGAAAAACGACATCCTGACTCCCTCGCTACAGGCGATGATCAACGCCATCAATTCGATGGTGGATGAGGCCAGGAGGCTGATGAGAGCGGTTCTGGAAGGGAATCTCAGCGAACGCGCCGATCTCGAACAGTACAGCGGCGAGTTCCGCACGGTTATCAGCGGGATCAACCAGATCATGAACGCCATCATGAAACCCATCGAGGAAGTCATGTGCGTGATGGAACGAATCGCCGAGAAAGACCTCACCCCCTGCGTGAAGGGTAACTACAAGGGTGAACTGGCGAACTTCCGGGAGAACGTGAATAACGCCGCGACGAATCTTCGCACAGCGCTGCAGCAGGTCGATTTTGCGGTTAACTCGATCGATTCGGCGTCCGTCTCGATTTCTGAAGGCGCGCAGAGCCTGGCACAGGGAGCTTCCCAGCAGGCCGCTTCCCTGCATGGCGTCACATCGAACGTGGAGGAGATGGACCGGCTTACCCGGCACAATTCGGAGAACGCACAAGTCGGCGCACAGCTATCCGGCGAGACCCTGGCGAAGGTCGGCGAAGGCACCAATGCGATGGAGCGGATGAATCAGGCGATCAGCGCGATTGCGTCGTCTTCCGACGAAACCAGCAAGATACTTAAAACCATCGATGAAATCGCCTTCCAGACCAACATCCTCGCGCTGAACGCCGCAGTAGAGGCAGCGCGCGCGGGTTCGGCGGGTAAGGGATTCGCCGTGGTCGCGGAAGAGGTCAAGAACCTGGCACAGCGTAGCGCTGTCGCGGCGAACGACACCGGTAAGCTGATCGAGGAATCTAAGCGGAACGCGCACAGCGGCGTCAAGATCGTTCAGGAAGCGACGCAGCGATTCAACGAGATTCAGGCGGGGGTCGAAAAGGTGAACAACATCATCCAGCAGGTCAGTGAGACGTCCCAGGCACAGACATCCGAGATCAACAACATCAACGTCGCGCTCAACCAGTTGAACCAGGTGACGCAGTCGAACGCTTCCAACGCGGAAGAATCGTCGAGCGCTTCCGAAGAGATGCGCAGCCAGTCGCACGATCTGAAAGCGATGGTGTCACAGTTTGTGATCGAAGGTTACAAGGAAGACCGACGCTTGCCGGAACCGGAAAAGGAAATCCGCGAGATCGAATATTTCGAGGATGAAGCGTAGTTACTGATAGGACCGGAGCGCTTCGGCGATATTGAGCGAGTGGTCGCCGATATGTTCGAGGTGGCGCAGCAGGTCGATATAGAGAAGTTCGGCGCGGACATCAGCTCCTTCCTGGATTCGGTTCCGCGCTCCTTTTTTGAGCTTGTGGCGTGATTGATCGACCTTCTTTTCGAGCTCGAAGGCGAGGTAGAGTTCATCCTCGCTCAGGTGCCGGATCATGCGCTCCTGCACGAAGTCGATGAACTTCAGCACGATACCGGAGAACGCGGTGATCTCCTCATCGGCGGCGGGGTGAAGCTGTATCTTCTTGTGATGCTTCTTCTCGGTCAGCAGGACCAGACGAAACGCGCTGTCGGCGATATTCTCGATCTCGTGAACCATCCTCAGCATGGCGTTAATGTTACTGGTGGTCTTCTCCCCCACACCCTCTTCAAGACAATGAACCAGAAACATCGATATCTGCTCCTGCATCTGGTCGGTATAGTCCTCTTTCTGCTTGATCTCATCGACAAGTTCGCCCATCCGTTTATCCGGATTGTGAAAGACTTTGAGTGCATTACCCACCATGTCGGCGCTGATCTTCGCCATCTTCTTGATCTCCGACTGCGCCTTGTAGAGGTTCATCTGGACGCTGTCCTGCAAGCCGGTCGATAGATACACCAGCTTATAGACCCGCTGAATTTCCCCCCGTTTCTCCTTGACCAGCCTTTCGACCACCTTTGCGAACGGCGTCACAAACGGAAGAAAGACGACCGTGTTGCAGATGTTGAATGCGGTATGGAACAGCGAGAGGTTGAGTGGTAAATTCTCTTGCAACGACGCGTTCCAGGGCGCAAGCCAGGTAACGAAGCGGAGGAACGGATTGAACAGGGCCGTGATCCAGACCACGCCAAACACGTTGAACAGGAAATGCGCCCGTGCCGCCCTCCTCGCGTGAACGTTGGTCCCGATCGACGCCAGATACGCCGTAATGGTCGTCCCGATGTTCTCGCCCAGTACGATCGCGGCTGCCGTGGGGAAGTCGATCCATCCCTTGTATGCCATGGTCACGGTCACCGCCATCGCCGCGCTGGACGATTGCACTACGATCGTCAGGATCGAGCCGACCGCCACGAACAGCAGGTACGACCAGAATCCCATGCTCGAGTAGTCCTTCAGAAATTCGAGAATCTCGGGGTGGTTCTTGATGTCGGGCACCGATTCCTTGAGGAAGGTAAGGCCGAGGAACAGCAGACCGAAACCCACCAGGATCATACCGAAATCGCGTCTTCCGCGCCGTTTGGAGAGGATGAACGGGAATCCGATACCGATGATGGGTAGCGCGATAGCGCTGATCTTGAACTTGAAGCCGAAGTAGGAGACGATCCAGGTGGTCACCGTCGTACCGATATTGGCGCCCATGATTACGCCGATCGCCTGCTGGAGGTTCAGGAGCAGCGCGTTGACAAAGCTCACAACCATCACAGTGGTCGCCGAGGAGGATTGCACCAGCGCAGTGATCAAGAATCCGGTCATCACCGCGACCACACGGTTGCGCGTCATGAAATTCATGATACTCTGCATCCGCTCGCCGGCGAGCTTCTGGATTCCGTCGCTCATCACGCGCATGCCATAGAGAAAGACGCCCAGGGAACCGATCAACTGTAAGATGGTCGAGACTGTACTCATCCTCGTCGCTCCGTAATCGACTGTTTGTGTGCTTTGTGTGAGGTTCCTGACATGACGTCAACAAATAAATCCGTATTGCGGTTACGATCCCGACAAGAAATAGATATAAAGACCGCAATCGGTTACGATTGGTGTATCGACTTTTTTCCGTGTGCTTGTTGAAGGAAATCGGACTTTGGGGGCTATAGCAACTTCCCGGTCGCGATCAGCATATCCTCGATGTTGTCTGCGAAAAAGTGGGCATCCTCTTCGATCGCCCGCCAATCCGCTTTGGAATAGTTGTCTCGCACGGCGAACACCCGCATACCCGCCGCCAATGCCGCTTTCACGCCTGCGTGGACATCCTCGATCACCAGGCAGCGCTCCGGTGCCACGTCGAGCATTTCGGCGGCCTTCAGGAAGATATCGGGATAGGGTTTTCCTCGCAACTCTCCCTCACCGGCGATGATCGCGTCGAAATAACGCAGAATATGATTCGCTTTTAACACAGTCTTGGCAAGGTACTTCGAATTGCTGGTACCGACGGCAATCCGGATGTCGTTATCCTCCAGTAGCGCCAGCATTTCCAGCGCGCCGGGCTTTAGACCGATATCGTTCGTGTAGTGGTGCGCGACCATCTCCGTCCACTCCGCGATGATCTCTTCCGGAGGCTCGGACAGTCCAAATTTCTCCTTGAAATAGATCGCCACCTCGAAGAAACTATTGCCCTCCTTCATGTCCTGAAAGAGGTCATCCGGCACGGCGATCCCGCGCTTTTCCAGAAATTCCACATCCACCCGCGTCCAAATCCCCATCGAGTCGATGAGTGTGCCATCCAGGTCGAATATAACCGCGTCTATCTGTCGTTTCATCATATATCCAGTAATTTTGCTCTGACCTTGCCACTCACCAGGTCCATCAGCCACACAGTCAGCGCGATCAGCCAGATGATCACGCCCACGTTGCGCCAGGCGAGCATCTGCTGCTGCTGCTGAAGCGCCAGCCCGATACCGCCTCCGCCCACGAAGCCGACGATGGTCGCCATACGCACGTTGATGTCCCAGCGATAGATGGTGAAAGCCAGAAAGGGTGAAAGAATCTGCGGGATTACCGCGTACCACCAGACCCAGAATCCTCCAGCGCCGGTGGCCTTGACCGCCTCGACGGGACCCGGATCGATGTTCTCGATCTGTTCCGAGTAGAGCTTTGTCAATGCCGCGATGGAGTGGATCATCAGCGCCAGCATACCGGCGAAGGGTCCGATCCCGACCCACACCGAGAAGATGATCGCCCAGACGATAGCCTCCACGCTGCGGAAGACCGTCGCGATCGTCCTGATCAACAGATAAATCCCGTTGCCCAACCAGGTGCGCGGCATGAGGTTTCTCGAAGCCAGGAAGCTGAAGCCGAACGCGAACGGAATCGCCAGAACCGTCGCCAGCAGCGCAAGATAAATCGTCTCCGCCAGCGCTTTGAGGAGCGGCAGCATCAGCTTCACATTGGGGTGAAAGAGGCCGGACACGATGTGCGTTGCGTTTCCGGCGCGCGTGAAAAGTTTATAGGGATTGATCTCGACGATCACCCAGCCCACCACGAACGTGATGACGATGATAACCACGAGCGTCCACGTCCCGACACTGCTCCGCTTGTCGCCCAGGATGAAGCGACTACCCGGGCTGTGGCCGGTCAGATTCAGGATCATGGCGGGAATCCACGCGAAGAGCGCGTAATACCATATATTCGCGTCGGGCAGAATCCATTGGTTTACCAGATAGGTGACGCATCCCGCCAGATAGATCCACAGAAGGATGTCCAGCCCCATCGCCTGCGTGCGTTTCTTCTGATTTTTCATCGGATTTCCACCTCCTCGGCGTCCTCTCCGTAAATCTCCCGGAAACGCTCGTTATCGACGGTCTCCGGCGTGCCGTCATAGACCACCCGACCATCTTTGAGCGCCACCACGCGAGAACCGTATTTTCTCGCCAGACTCAGGAAATGGAGCGAGCAGACGACCGTGATGCCGTCCTTTCTGTTCAGCTCGCCCAGATAGCGCATCACCGTGTCGGCGGTGGCGGGATCGAGGCTCGCGACCGGCTCGTCCGCGAGGATCAATTGCGGCTCCTGCATCAACGTTCGGGCGATGGCGACACGTTGCTGCTGGCCGCCACTCAGGTTGCGCACCTGCCGGGACGCAAGTTCCAGAAGGCCCACCCGCTTCAGCGCTTCCTGTGCCCGGTGGACTTCTTCCCGCTTCCACGGCAGAACGAGCGGTCCGAATCCGCTCTGAGAGCCGAGCCTACCGGTCAGGACATTGGTCATGACGCTGAGATTGCGCACGAGGTTAAACTGTTGAAATATCATGCCGATATGGCGCCTGATCTCACGTAGTTGTTTAGGTGAGGACTGCTCGATGTGGCGCTCCCCGAAAACGATCTCGCCCGAGGACGGTTCGATCAACCGGTTGATGCAACGCAGGAGCGTCGATTTCCCCGATCCGGACAGCCCGAGCAGGATCACGAACTCGCCCTTATCGATCTTCAGGTCGATGCCCTTCAACGCGTGGGTGCCGTCCGCGTAGAATTTGTGCAGCGATCGTATGTTCAGCATGCGACTACTTGATGAAGGAATCGGCGGTGATGTTCAGGGTTTCGAGCGTCTTGCGCACCACGTCGTAATCGGAGTCCTGCGCCCGCACGAAGCCGTCGATCTCATACAGGCTGTACATGATCTCGCGCCCCTTTGGGGTCTCGACGATCTCCAGCAGCGCGTTGACGATCTGCTCTTTCAGGTCTTCCGGAAACTCCGCGCGGAAGGTGACCGTATCGTTCGGAATCCATTGCGTGTAGGCGAACGGCATCACCTTCTCCATCACGTCGGGGTAGGTCTGCAAAACGTGCGTCCGCGCGTCCTGCGGCTTTCCGTTCTTGTCTGGAGACCAGTAGGTGCAACCCACGTCCGCGTTGCCTTCATAGACCGCGAGAATCGACTGCGGGTGCCCGCCCGAGAAGTAGAAATTCGACGGCTCGACGCCCAGCCCCTTCAGCATCGCGGAGGGATAGATATGACCGGATGTCGAAGCCGCGTCGGTGTAGGCGACGATCTTGCCCTGGACATCCTCGAGCGTCTCGATTCCGCTGTCGGCGCGCGCCACGAACTGTCCGCGGTATTCCTTCTTGCCGTTACGCATGACGGTCAGACCGACGTGCGCGTTGTATTTCTGGTTCGCCAGCACATAGGCGAACGTCGCCAGCCAGCCGATATCCGCTTCTTTGGTGTTCATCGTCTCGATAACTGCCGCGTAGCTGGTCGGCACATCGACCTTGAAGAAAAGCCCCGTGCTCTCGTGCAGAAGCTCGGAAATCGCCTCCGCACCCGTGATCACGCGCCCCGCCTCCATGGACGGCACGAAGTACATCTTGATCGGGTTATCCTTGCTGCCCAGCGGCCCCTTTTCCGCACCGCAACCGGCAAGGACGAACGCGATAACGATCAGTAAATACAGTATATTTCGCATGTTGACTCCATCGATGATTTTTCATGTCAAGAAAAGCCGATTGTGATTTCGGGATCAAGTTATTTTATGGGGAATCCCTATCCCAACCTTTCATTAACCCTCACCCCGACCCTCTCCCATTTCATGGGCGAGGGAGTCCCTATGGTCCGCCAAGCTCCAGCTTGGCATCTCTCTCCTGCCTGAATCCTTCACGGGCAAGGTGTCACTTCAATAGCGTAACCTTCCTTAGACTAAGCTCTTTGCCCTCCGCCGACAGCTTGCAGGTATAGACCCCGCTCGCTTTGTTTTGTGGTTTCCAGACGACGGTCTCACCGGCATGATCGACCGCAATCGTTTCCACCCTTTGACCCTTTATATTGTATATCTCTATCTTCAAATCGTTATATTTCTTATCCGTCTTGATCTCGAACGATATCTCCGGGTTGAAGGGATTCGGGTAGGCATTGAAGGTGATATCGGCAGGCGGCACGGTTTCCTCGTCCACAGGATTCGGATCCAGTTCCACAAGGTTCGCATGTCCGGCATACACATATAAATCTCCATAATTCGATGGGCTATTCCAAGTATCCCCCCATGCCCCAACTGCAATGTCATCATAACCGTCATTATCAAAATCGCCTATAGCTGGTCCACAACCGTACCCATAGTGATCATTGAACTCATAGTAGTCTCTTGTCCCGTTCTGATTTCCTAAAAAGAAATAGAGATAACCGCCGTATTCAGTTCCATATGTATCGACATAATCAATCTTTTGATCACCGTTTATGTCCCCGAATGCGGGATAAAATGGAAGTGACGTCAGAATATACGTGTATCGATCCCAATCGATGGTCTCGCCGCCACGCCATAAGCGAGTTCCAAGAACTTCAAAGTTCTCATCCAAGTCATATGAGGAGAACAAGAAATCAGCATAACCGTCATTATCCCAATCTCCTGCAGGTTGCAGTGAGTGGCTATTGGATAAGACCGACGAAGTATGCCTCACGTAGTCTATCGAAGCATCCGGAATGGTATCCTGTACTGTTCCGCCCCAGAAGAAACGGTTGTAATGATGGTAGCAAAACGTCTCATCAGGATTCTCGATCGTTTCTCCTTCGTAATAATAACTGAAGTCGTCATAGCCGTCATTGTTCACGTCGCCAAGACCCCGGAAACCACGCTTGGTACTCGTACGAGTATAGATGCTATCAACGAACACCACCTTCTCGAAGCTGCCGCCGTAGATGATCGAGTAGGTGAGCCAACCGGGGTAATCATATTCCGTTACCCCCGCGTCGTCGTACCCGTCGCCGTTAATGTCGCCCAGGGGGTGGATATCGATGTCTGAATAGGAAGATTCAGATTCATAGATGTGGTCTGTCAAAGTGTCGTTTACGGTGTTTCCCTCAAGGATACGATAAGAATAGAAATAGTGGTAGCTTTCATTGTGTGTTCGTTCACAATAGGTATATCCGATTTCATCACAATTGTCGTTATTCATGTCACCGAGATTCTCGATTGTTATCCAGGAAAATCTCCAATTCAGAGTAGTATCAACCTCTGTAGAAATCGTTATACTCGGTTCATCGGGCAATCCTTCATCCGAGCCATAGTAAATATAGAGTTTTCCTCTTTGCGCTTCGTAATTCTCATTATTCAGATATCTATATGCGTTTACAGCCAGATCGTCTATGTCGTCACCATTGAAATCGAGCGAAATTACACTCATACCAAAATTATCGTTTGCTTGTTCGCCGTGTTGTTGCCATACGATATCGAGCTGGTTTTCGGCGTATAATAGCACGCTGGTGGAAAGTAAAACGGCTATAATCAGGTATCGCATGATGCCCTCCCTATCGAAGAACTACCGGTACCTCTTCCGCATGATGTCGATCATCTTTGTCAGGCGGTGGCGGTAGGTTTCGTTCGATGTCACGCGACGGTAGGCATTTTGCGCATATCGCTCACGAACCGGTTCGTTATCGAGGTAGAATCTGACCAACTCAGGGACCTCCTCCACATCGGTGAAGAAAACCACCTCTTCCCCGTTGGTGTCGAAGATTTCCTCAAGCTGCTGTTTGTAATCGGTCAACAGGAATTTTCCGCACGCCGGCACGTCGAACACGCGCTGGTTGACGGCGTTCTTCATCTGCCGACTGGTCATGTTGAAATTGATGCGACTGGTGTTATACACCTGTGGAAGATTGTCATAGTACATCACCTCGCGCTCGATGCGGTAGCGGCTGTCCAGCAGGTTGTCCCAGTTCGGATCGCCGTAGATGGTCGGATAGAAGTTCGCCAGCTTCTTCACACCGCTCATGCGGTACATCTGCGTCGCGCGCCATAAAACCGCGGCCTCGAAATCGAGTTGCTGCTCCTGGCTGTCGAAGAGAAGCTCGGTGCCGTTTTCACGCACATTCTCGATCGCCTGGCGGACGTAGCGGCTGTCGATCTCGAGGAACTCGTGCGCGACGGTGTCGAGATGGTAGAGCAGGTCGCGCCGGAAAACCATGCTGCGCAAGTTTTTGTGCGTGCTATAGACCATGCTGCTACCCACGAAGGAGACGTCGCACCTGTACGGCAGATCCATCGGCTTGAAGAGCTCGGGCATGGTCGCCAGCGGCAGGTAATCGACGTGCGGATAGCCGGCGTCGAGCACGTCCTGGATGTAGTCGCGGTCCCAGACGAAGATATTGCAAAAGTCCGAGATGTTGGTGCCCTTGCCGCTCAGGACGACGGTCGGGCTATCAACGTACCACGAGATGTACGGCACCTCGAGTTCGCTGAGCAGTTCGGTCATGCGGCCTTCCTGATCGAACCCGAGGTGGTTGATGGTGAGCACGAAATCGGGATGGAACTGCGCGATGAGGGTCAGGAAGTTGCGCACGAATTCGTCGTACTGGTAATTCTCCTTGTCGATGTGGATGTACTGCACCTCGTGGCCGAGTTGTTGCAGCGCCGTAAGACATTCCTTGGTCAGCACATAGCCGCTATCGATGAAGATCGCCCGCACCTTGCGCGGATCGGTGAATTTCGGATATTTCCACTTGTCGCTGAGGTCGAATGTCGGCCTACCCTCCAGCCGTCTTCGCAGTGCGTCGAAGTAGCGCGGTAACAGCCTGGTGCGCTGCTTCAGCTCGACGATGTTGAATTCGCTCAAATCGCCCATCAGCGCCGGAATCTCGAAGTCCTCGTAGCCGATCAGGAACGCCATGTTTTCCGGCAGGTCGCCGAGATCGATGTGCTGCATGGCGAGGTTGAAGAGGTGTTTGCCCGGCTCGATAACGGTGATGCGCTTTCCGGCAAACCTTTCGGCGAGCGGTTTCAGCCCGTACCCCAGCCCCATACCGAAGCAGACGACATGATCCTTTTCGCACCGCAGACTATCAGCCCAGCGCACCGCCTCGCGCGTCGGGTAATAGCTGCTGTGGATGGTCACCTTCTCGCCGTCGTTTTCGAGCACCAGCCCGGGAAACTCTTCCTTGCTCCCGACCAGTGAAAACTCCCGCGTGAACCGGCAATGCCCCGGCTTGATCCTTATGCTTTCCCTTTCCGATATGATCTCGTGGTTGCGTTCAAATCGATTCATAATCCATCCTGATTGCGTAGTTGACACGATCATGAACGGAGGTTTACGCGTGTCAAGCACCAAATCCGCGCGTGGTTCCCCCTACCTGTGCCCGGGCATCATGCGACTGATTTCGCAGCCGTCGCGCATCCTTTTCTTGACACGGAATGCGCAAAGTTTTTCATGGCGAATATGGGCTGCCCCCGTAGCTCAGTTGGATAGAGCAGTTCCCTCCTAAGGAAAAGGTCGCACGTTCGAGTCGTGCCGGGGGCGCCACTTTTGTATCTACAGCATTTACGGCAACTTACGCAACCTCTCCTACGGCTCGAAAATCCTTTGATTGACAGATACACACAGCTTTTCACAATGATTTTGTCAGTCATTTGTCAGTCAAACGTCAGTCAGATGTCAGTTGAACGACAATAGAAACGCAGTACCCTCCCCGGTGTGGATTGTTCTGACTGACAAAAAATCTGTCAGTCAGGAAACCGAGACGGGAATTGAAATATCCATCGATGTTGTGGTAAAATCCGGAGCTTTCATCCTTGACAGGCTGAAGTCGTTGAATGGATAGTGGTTATATTGAATACACAATACCGCCAGCACGTTTTCTTCATGCGGCGAAAAAGGAGCATGATATGTTTTTCAAGAAATTGATTGAGATGCTATTCCCTCCCAAAGCCCCGAAACAAACCTCCGATGCCTATGACGAAGCGAACGAGAAAGAGATTTTGGATTTTGCTCAAGAAATGAACGAGAAAGTAGTAGCACCAAAGAAAATGGAACGGCCAGTAAGCTCAATAAAACTTCGAAGCTCCGACGAGAGGTATGAATATGCCCAGAAATTGATCAAGGAAGCCACAGCCCACAAAAAGGAAGATATTCATAAATCAATCAGTTTGATTTCTGAGGCAATCGATGTCTATCCGGAAGGTAAAATTGATTTTTCCTATAAGCTCGCATCGTACATCAATCTTTCAGGCGATAAAGAAGAAGCATATGCCACATTTGATCGTATTTTCAATGATCTATCAGTTGCGGATTATAGCATGTACAACATGCACGTTGCCTCGACATTTGATAAGCTGAAATCTGTCTATTTCACAAATAAAGAGTATGCTGAATATCTTAGATGCTTCTGTTATTGGCTCTATAATTACATAGTTGGTATAGCATCTCATGGAATAGAGGATCAACTTAACAATTTTCTAAGTAGTGATGATATGCTGAAATACAATGCTCCTAAAAGAAACCAGTCCTGCTTCAAGAAATTAGGCATTGAAAATGATATGGGCACTTTTAACGAAAAACTGGTTAGTTATTTCAAGAAGATCAATAAACAGCTAATCGAATACTCCAAGATAGCCAAGAAGCTTGAATTCGTAATCATCGATGGAGACATTAACTCCAGCCATTACTTCAACAGCTTGCCGAAAACAAAACAAGAGCTGGCGCACAAGTTCAAAGCTCGTTACGATGATTTCAATGGAGAAGATTTTTCATCCTTCTATAAAAACGAGATTGAGCCTTTGTTGCTGCAGCGGCAACAGTAATACGGAGACAAAAATAACTGGATTTGAGAAGAAAGGAATAACATGAGCAAGATCGATGAGGAACTCAAGAAGTTGAAGGTTAAGAACGAGGGCAAGCGGATCAAGCTACGTTACCAGCGCAACACAAAGACCGGTTCCATCAGCATGTACCTGGACCTGTCCGATCAACAGCGCAGTCGAGAATTCCTGCGGATCATCCTGCAAGGCAAGGACGAGACCTTCAAGGCCGACAAGGATAAGCTCAAACTCGCCATCAACATGCGTGATCAGCGCGAGAACGAATTCCTCTCCAGCAAGACCGGCTTTCAACTGGATAACCAGCGCGTCGATTTCCTCACCTACCTCAGGATGCTGTCGGAGCAACCCGGCAAGCACGAAAGCTACAAGCACAGTTTCATGAAATTCCAGCAGTTTTGCAAGGGCAAGGTGGTTTACTTCGACCAGATCGACCGCCGATATTGCGAGCAGTTTGCCGATTTCCTCATCAACGACGACATCAAATCATCCACCGCGAACCTCTATTTCAAGAAATTCGCGGCAACGCTCAACCACGCCATCAAGAACGAGATCATCGACCGCAATCCATCGAGGGGTGTTGTGATCAAGCACCAAAGCGCAAAACGGGAATTTCTCACGATAGAAGAGATCAGGCTGCTGGTAGATACCCCGATGCAGGTTCCGGACACGAAAAACGCGTTTCTGTTCTCCTGCTTCACCGGTTTACGCCTGTCCGACCTGCGCGAACTCAAGCACAAGGATATTCGGGACGGTCACCTGCACATTCAGCAGGTCAAGACGAAGGAAGAGCAGAGCATGAAGTTGAATGCCAGCGCAATGAATATTCTGGAGCAGCAGCACGAATACGATGAAAAACGCCGTCGGAAGAGCGAGTACGTGTTTGACCTGAAGAAGAAAAACGCCATCAACCAGATTGTCCGTCGCTGGATTGCTCGTGCCGGAATCACCAAGCACATCACCTTCCACTGCGCACGCCATACCTTCGCGACGATGCTTCTCACCGAGGGTGTCGATATCTACACCGTCTCAAAGCTCCTCGGCCACAAAGACATCGCCACTACCCAGGTCTATGCCAAGCTCGTCGATAAGAAACGCGATGAGGCGACGCTGCTCGAAACCACGCAGGAGACGAGCATCGATGTCGATCCATCGGACGCGACGAGGCTTTTCTACAAAATTGTAGTGAGCGATCAGCCGTAGAAAGCAGAAATCGAAGGTCTGTTAACCGACAGGCCTTCAGCGTATTGATGAAGTGCCTGGCTCAAGTGCGGGTGGACGATAGGAAGTCTGGCATAAATATTATCTTGACGGCTGGACTAAAGTTTTTTACAAATTCGCAAAGTAGTATTGTATATTGGGAGGTTATGGAATGACAAGTAAGTTTTTTAATTTGATTATTCTCCTGTTTGCTTGTATAACGCTATCAGCATTCGCCGGCGGGAACGGTTCTGTTTCCAGCCCGTATCAAGTGAGTACGCTTGCCGAATTACGGGATATCGCGAATTATCTCGACAACAATTTCATTCAGATAGCGGATATCGATGCCAGCGAAACGAGCGGCTGGAACGATGGTGCCGGTTTCGATCCCATCGGCTCGCCCAGCGTTCCCTTCACCGGTAGCTACAATGGACAGGGATACGAGATCAGCAATCTGTTCATCGAGCGTATGTCGTCTTCAAATGTCGGCTTGTTCGGAGGAACGAGTAACGCCGAGCTGTGTAACATCATTCTCGTAAACTGCGATGTGATGGGAAACGATCGCACCGGCGGCATCGTAGGCTCCATTTTGAACAGCACCATCAGAGATTGCTATACATCCGGCGACGTTTCAGGCGACTTCTCGGTTGGAGGTGTTGGTGGAAAAATCAGTGGCGGTTCCGCCAACGGCTGTTGCAGCTTTGCCACCACTTCTTGTGTCCTCACCGGCGAGCGTACCGGCGGGTTGTTTGGCCACGCCCTTACTGCGGCCAGCATTACGAACTGTTACGCGCGAGGCGCGGTCAACGGCGATAACAAGGTCGGCGGTCTGATCGGCGAACTTGATCACGCGAGCATCGACCGTTGCTACAGCACCGGTCCGGTGACTTGTCTGGGAGACGTTCGTGGCGGTCTGGTGGGTACTGTAGGAGATTCTTGCGCTGTCACATTGTCGTACTGGGATACCGAAACATCCGGGCAGGATTTCAGCTCCGGTGGAACCGGCAAAACAAGCACGGAGATGAAATACTTTTACATGTATCACGGCGCTGGCTGGGATTTTGTGGAGGAAACGCAGCGGGGAACCAACAACTTCTGGGATATCGACACGAATGGCGCTGAGAATGGCGGCTACCCATGTCTTGCCTGGGAAAACGGTTATGGCAACTACCTGCAAGCCCCGACCGGTAGCGGTACGATCGCCAGCCCCTACCAGATTGCCACGTTGTTCGATCTTTTCTGGATATCGGCAAACAGAAACAAGTGGAGCAAACACTACTTCCAAACCGCGGATATCGATGCCAGCGACACCCGGAACTGGAACAATGGAGCCGGATTCAAGCCGATTGGCGCAAGCTCCGGTAACTACTTCGGTGGTGTCTATGATGGTGGAGGCTTCGTGATAGATGGTCTGTACAGCTATCGATATCAGGACTTGGAAGGTTTTTTCGGATATTGCAATCAGGCCACTATAAGAAATCTCACTATCACCAATGCTGAAATCGACGCAATACACGACTCCGGTACAATTGCAGCACAGCTTCTATATTCAACCATCGAGAACTGCCACAGCAGCGGAACCGTTACCTCTACATATTACGCGGGAGGTCTTATCGGGTACGGTAATCACAGCAGCATCATTTCCTGTTCTTCTTCGGCGGATGCGTCGGGAAATATTGAAGGTGGCGGACTGATAGACAATACGTCTGCCTGTATCATTTCTCGTTGCTGGGCTACTGGCTCGGTGAATGGCAATAGCAGTGGAGGTCTCGTCGGCGCTCTGGGTAGCTCAACGATCGATAATTGCTTCAGTTCGGGCCAGGTGAGTGGAGACCATGCAGGTGGCTTCGTCGGCGAAACATACGGCGGCGCATCATCAATTGAATACTGCTACAGCACTGGCGCTGTCACAGGGAGCAGATCGAAGGGATTTCTGAGCTCTGGGCCATGCGGGATAACGTCTTGCTTCTGGGACACCGAGACATCCGGAAAAACAACCAGCAATGGCGGAACGGGACACACGACCGCCGAGATGCAGACGCTTTCGACGTACATCGACGCCGGCTGGGACATGGCTGGTGAAGGGATAAATGGAACGGAAGACATCTGGGTGATTCTCTCTGGCGAGTATCCCTCTTTCACTGCCGGACTCGAGCCCGTGATCACCGCAGCCGATGACATCCCGGCCGATCAGGGGCACAAACTCCAGTTGGTCTGGGACCGCGCGTCCCTTGATAACTCCTACAGTCCCAGCAATTTCTATACAGTCTGGCAGCTCGTCGGTAGCACTCGCGCCATCGCGCCTGATGCCGTCGTCATCGAAAGCCTAGCGGAGTTCTCTTCGCACGTGGCTGACGACACGCATCCGGTGATTCTGCGTGACCGCGACAGCTACTGGGCATGGTTGGCCACCATTCCCGCAATGATCTATCCGCAGTACGCGTATTTCGCAGCGACCCTTGTCGATTCGAGCGAGGCACTTGCTCCTGAGGATTACACCTCCACATACCACGTGTGCTACCATTACGATGCCAACTATCTTACATCCAACGAAATATCCGGTTACTCTGTCGACAACATCGCGCCGTTCGCGACGACAGGTGTGAGACTGGCGTTCGACGAAGACCGCACCAGCTCAGCTACGCTTCGCTGGAACGAGGTCACCGAGGGCGGCTACTTGGGTAACAGCTACCCCGAGGAAAACGGCGTATGGTACAAAGTCCATGCCGCGGATCGTCCCGATTTCAACTGCGATGAGACAACGCTGCTCGAAACCACGCAGGAGACGAGCATCGATGTCGATCCGGCGAACGCGATGAAGCGTTTCTACAAAATTGTTGTGAGCGATCAACCGTAATGAGCTGACCGACAGACAGAACTTGATAGCGCATCGGGGTATCGTCACCAATGCGATGCGTGAACTGTAGCCGATGTACGCTCGTCGGCTACAGTCTTTATAAACTACTTGAGATCACACATGTCAATATATAGCATTATCGTCATTTATCCCATGGGCAACAGTCCGCATTAACGTCATTCAGATCGGTCCAGGTGATCCAGCCGAGACGCTTGCTGATAGCCTTCCAGAAGGCGTGATCCTTGTCCTCGCGATGGGCTAAATCCAGCCCCAGCGAGGCGGGATCATTCTGATAGCTATTCATCTTGTAGCCGTACAGTCTTGATTGGGGATTGTCCTTGAAACGTTGCGGAGTCAACAGCAGGAAAATGGATTTGTCCGGGTCCATTGCCTCTTTCAAGTCTGATCCAGTGTGGTTCTCAAGCATCACATCGATGTTGCGCGCAATCTGGTTCCTGAACACGTCGTAGGTCACCTGGCAATCGATATCGGACAGCACCTTCGCCTCGATAACGATGTTGAATCCCGTGTGCTTGTTCACAATCAGCGCATCGACGTGGGTCGCACCTTCGAGACCGCCTCTGAACGTTGATGGACCCTTCTTGCTCTTCCCCGCTTCGAGAATGTACGGGATGAATTGACGCTCAGGCAGGTTTTGGCTCATATATTCGCGGTATGCTTTCGGTGATGACAGGTTTTCCTCGAATCGCAACACAAGATCACCTTTCGTACCGGCAAGCGCAGCATCCCAGCTTGGGAAATCGATCGGAGGTTTCGAGCCGAATGCACGACTCAGAATCTCTTTCAGATTGGCGACAACCCTGGCATGATCCTGCTCAAAGATGGTCATCCACGCCTGCGCAACCCAGAACCGTTCGTCCTTCTCGATCTGCCTGCGGGTTTTCACGTTCTTGCTGTTCGTACTGGCGGGATATTTCAGGTGCTGTTCATATTTCTCGATGCTATCCGTGAAGTATTTCACATGCTCGGACTCGTTCGTGCCGAAGCATTTCTCCAATTGCTGTGATGAGAATGGCAGATACGTCTTCTCTAATATGTTGCTTCCGGGTTTGTGCTTTCTCATTTATTAAGCTTGATCCTAATCCTGCTGTGCATCGAGCTCGTTCTTCACTTCGTGATATAAAGCCATCAATTTAAGATTTGCATCTTTCGGCTCGGGAGGGGTCTTGCTCTCCGATAGATCCAGCAGGAATTGGAAAAACGATTTAGCGCTCGGATCATCGGCTTGTTTTATGATGTTTCGCATCTGCTCGATATGCTGTTGCCGTTGTTCCGGCTCAAGTGCAGAAGCTTGAAGCGAAATGACAATCACCAGCTTGATTTGATTGATTATGTTCGCTTGTGTTTGCGCTTCCTCTCCGTGTAGTATTTCATCCGGATCAAAACCGGCTTGAGTTAGATACTCCTCTACTTTCTCTCTGCCAATCTCTAGCATTATTTGGAAAATGCCTTTCCACACAAGATTTGCTTGCGCATCTCCAATCCGCTTGAAGATAGTTAAAGCCTCTGCGAAGTGTACAACAGCATCTCTATATTCTTTCAACATCCCATGAAGACTACCGATATTGCCGAGAGACTGTGCTTCACCTTGCTTATTACCTAATTCACGATGAGCCTTTAATGCTTGATGATGCGATTCCAGTGCTTCTACGTACTTCCCCATGAACTGATAGACAACCCCGATATTTCCGATAATAGTTGCCTCTTTCTCATCTTCTCCTGATTCTCGAAAATACATTAAAGCTTGGCTATATAATTCCAGGGCTTGGTGAAACTCTCTAGTATTAAGGTACACATTCCCGATGCTGTTAAGATTAATTGCAACACCAATTTGATCGTCCATTTCACGATTGATATCCAAGGCTTGATTGAACAATCTAAGTGCCTCAGGATAATTACCGGTTTTAAGAAACACATTCCCAGCGATGCTAAGTGCCATCGACACATATGCCATATCACCTATTTCCTCTCCAATATTAAGAATCCGTTGACTGGTCTGCAAAGCTTCATTGTTTTTCCCTAATATTTCTTGAATCACGCCAATGCGATATAGGGTCTCGGCCTGATTATGTCTCGATATGGAAGTAGTTAATGTTGCAGTCAAGATTTGGTATGAATACAGTATGTGTCCCCAGCGTCTAAATGCATCTGCCAAAGTTGCTCCCAGCTCTGCTGCCTTATCCCAATCATTTGCTTCAAGACAATGCCTTCTTGCAGCGATCCCATCATGAGCATCATTGCTTAGCTGTGCCTTTATTATCCACCACTCCGCAGCCTTCCGATTCAGCTCCTTGAACTCTTCATGCAAGCAATATCCGCGCGCAGGATCAAGCAGGTAGGTGGCAGTCAGGCGGTGGACGTAATATGCCTCTTCTTCGCCACCAGCATTGATATCCAAAAGTGACAGATCGTCCATCTGGTCGATATCATCAGCCGAGAAGTTGTCGAATAGAGCTCGTATCGCATTCTCCGGTACTGGCTCCATATAGATCGAAGCAGCAATGAGCAAAGCTTTCTGATCATCTGTCAGCATCTCGAAAAGGGGCCCCAACAACAGAGGCGAGAACTTGTCGAGTAGGGTATCGGCTTTCTGATCCAGTTGGCTGATGAGATCGGGAATCACCTTCTTCTCAATCTCATTCCAGGTATTGACCTTCCGGTATATTTTCTTCTGAATCAGGCTATCCAACAAGTCCAGAGCTCTCGGATTAACACCGAAGGACCCCATTAGTCGCACAAGGACATCGGAACTAAGGCTCTTGAGCTTCTTTGTGTACCGCAACCTCTTGCGAAAATCGACAGACGTGAATTCCGGCACTTCGATTTCGTTCTCCTCAAATCCATCGACCCGATAGCGCGTCGAAAACATCAGCACGATATCACGCTGTTTGATTGCCGATCGCATCTCACAAAGGTAGTCACGCAAAGATTCATCTTCGATCAGGCTGGTCTTGTCATCCACATTGTCTTCGAAGTTGTCGAACAGAATGACCCATTTACACTTGTCTCCGACAAGTAAGTTCAACATCTTCCGCAATCTCGGTATTGGTTCAATCTGCTCAAGCAGCGGGATTTCATCCGGTGTGAGTTTCTTCAACAGCTCCATCAGTCTCTGATCGATCGTTGCAGGTGCAAGCTTCCCTTGGAAGTCGATCAACTTAAACGAGTCTTTCAGCATACCGGCGATAATCCGTGTGGATAGCGTGGATTTCCCGATGCCGCCAGTACCTTTGAATACGATGACGCTTTCGTGATCACGAATCATCTTCAATGCTTGGCGTATCTCGTGACGCCTGCCAATAAATCCACGATCCATGAAGCTGGCATTGAAATCCATCGACTTGAGTGATGAAGGAACCTGGATAACATGACTGGAGAAATCTTCACGCTTCAGATTCGCATTGCATGTCCAGAGTTCCGGGACATCGACCATACTATCAAACTGCTCATTCGGATCGTTCAATTTCCTGTCTGTCTCGTCGCTCCGTATTGCTGAGATGGCTGCATCGAAGGCTTCTTTGATCGTTTCATTACGAACAAGCGAGGAGATTAACTGCTGGTTGAAGATTGCCGCAGCTTCAAGAGTGATCGACTTCTTCATTCCAATGATCGCTTCCACACCAACAGACTCGAGAGCTTCGGCAAATTTTCTGAGACTGAACTTGTCCGTCGCTGAATGGCACGCTGAAAATATTACGATCTTGAGGTGTTTACCGGATTCTTTCTGCGAGTCCTGCAAAGACTGAGCAAGTGTTTCTGCGGATACATCGATACCGCTTCCTTCAGCATCTTCAAAACGCAGACAGTCACCATTTTCTCCGGCACCACCGTGACAGCTAATCATGAGGATATCATGAGGATCATGTTTCAGGTAATACTCTATCTCTTTGAGTGTGGATAACACCGGATCAGGAATATCCATGAATAGATCGTCACTGGATACATCATGTATTGCTTCCAGCAATTGCTCTTGTTCTTCTTCATGCGGGTAACTGTCATTTTCTTCGAAAGCCTTGATCGTCAGCACTTTGATTTGTATTGGATGTGATGGTTCAGATTGTTCTGCGTTATTCCCATTGATCTTTGCCTCAATGGACTTCAACTGAGCCATTACTTGTTTGTGACTCAGATTTCCGAGATAATTCGATAGACTGGAATACCTCAAGACCATTGATCTGAATGCCTGGAGTAGTTTCAGAATCTTGTCATTGGGGATTTCATCGCAATGCATCTGCTCAATGATCTTCGCAATTTCCTGCTCAATTTTTTCTTCGTCCTCAGGTGCAACAACCAGCCAGCGTAGAAAGAGGATTCCAATTTTCGGTTCATCAGCCAATCTTCTCAAGCAAGGATGTTCCTGAGCACCTTCACCAAGAGCACTTATAATCGCCCGTTGGTGCTCATCTTCAAAGTCTTCATTCTCTTTGAGCTTTAGGATGATTTCTTCAGGATCAATTTGAGAATCCTGTAAAAGCTTTCCAATACCATATTTCGCGGACTCCGATATTACGTTTGCTAAAATGCTTATCAGTAGCGGATCCATATATTCTCCTTGAGTGAAGCAGGCATTGATCATGGTCAAACATTCAGATGAGAGTATCTTCATACAATAAATCTGATGTAATCTTACTTGGTCAAGTGATTTGGAATAACTCAGAAAGAAAAATACCGTAGAAACCTGCTTTTACCTACTATCAATCCTATGCCGATGCTTCCACCACATTTTCGGCGTTCTAATTTTCAAAAGAGACATCGATAGACCTTTTTCATCTTCACCGATTTCGATGGGTTTAACGGTAATCCAATTATGGCACATTCGCCACAATTAGATGCAAGAAACGTCCATCTCACACAATATCAGCATGTTAGATATAGCCGCAACATATCCAAAATCGCTATCTCACCACACAACAGGTAATTAAGTGGATTGGGCATCATCCCCCCCCCTGTCCATATAAAAGAAAAACCTCACTTTGTCACTAGGACCCAGTGAGGTTATTCCGAAATTGGTTTATTCCGCTTCCGATTCTCCAAAGAGTTCGCTTTCGGTAAGCGGTTCGACCGGATGATGCTCAATCTCATCCATGAACGAACCAGTCCGTCTGCCATTCTTAGCATTCGGAGATGGCGGCAACTTCGTGAACTTCACAAGCTGCTTGTTGTTGGACTTCCGTTCATCCATCAGGATTTTACGGGCATCAGCATACATTCTCAACCATTTGGTAAAGGTGTTCTGTAGCAAGTTCGGATCCTTTGAGAAGCGGTCCATGTATTCCTGATACAGTTCCGACTTGTTGTGATCTTGCTGCAGTTTGATCGTCTTGCAGAACTTCATGAATTCAGGAGAGGTTTTCTCCTGGATAGCCCTCCAGGAGTTTTCATGCTCGATCTCGAAGAGTCCGTACCTCAGATACATCTGAACGCAGTGTATCATGAAAGCAAAGAATTGAGCCCAATCCTCGGGATCCCACTGAATGAAAAAGTTCCTTCGAAAATCATCGATGGGTTGGTGCTTGTCGCTGTAGAAATGGCAGAACTCGACTTCGTACATTCGCCGCTTGTAGGAAGACTGGTTCTTGCCCAGGATGTAGTTTGACGACATCAGAATCTTCGGAGAGTCCTCGAAGGGCACCCATATTGCGGTTTCACCCTTCTTCTCTATCTGCATTCCGTCGGTGACGATATCAAACAGCGTTTCAAAGACAAAGTCCTTCACGAGATCATATAGAATGAGAAGTCGGGTGTTCTCTTCCACCATCTGAAACAGGAATGGAGAATCCAGCCTCATGCTCAATTTATTGCAATGCAATAGCTAATGATTAACAACAATGATATCTGAATATCAACTATCAGGATAGGTTATATCTTCTTGCACCATTTAGCCAGTAAAGCATTTAGCACATTATTCTTGTCATCACCAACAAAATTTATAAAAAATCTCCTCTCTTCTCGAGGTAATTTTGATGATGTCATAATCATTGCTCTTTTAGTCCATGGCGCCATGTTCTTGACCTTCTCTTTTTCCTCTCTTATCCAGTCTCCCGCATTGTGGTTCATCGCGCCTAGAATGATTTCACGCTTGATATCCGATGAAGAACACCGATACAATTCTAACATCAATGGGTAATTATTATACCGTGCATCATGCGCAAGCAATGACAGCAAAGTAATCTGGACAAAATCAAGCTGGGAAACAACCGGATTGCCAAATACTCCATGGCATATTTCCCAACGCTCCTCCAGTTATCGTAATCGTTAGTCTTTATTGATATTATATATCTGCAGATATCGCTAATAGCCGGAAGAAAACTAAGCATGTTCTTTAAAATAAAACATAATCCTGCTGGATGACCCACTTGAGACAATCTCCTGAGAAACCATCTTAGCCTGACAAAATCGACAGGTTCAGTTTCGAGATACTTCTTTAGCACATGTTCAATGTTTTCTTTTGAAAATTGCTTCAATTCATCATCACTAAGATCGAAAATCATTACGGGATTGTAAGGATCGCCTTTTGCATGTTTCTGGATAATTTCAGTTAAACTCTCTTCAATATCATCTATGGGCCTGTCTTCTAACATTCTTTCACAGTGTTCCTGAAATTCCAATTTAGTCATCTGCTTGATCTTCGATCTATTCACGATTAACCGCTGATGTTTATCAAGAATATTCCCAATAAGATATGCAAGTGACTGGACTTCTTCCTCAGAGTTTGCAAATATGATAAAATCATCTACGTATCTGCAGAAAACAACACCATGTTCTCTCAAGGAATTATCTATTGGGATCAAGGATGCTTCTGCAAGCAGATGGGTCGCGTGAGGTCCAACAGGAATTCCTCGAGATACTTTTGCAGTATCAGATTCACACATCGTGATAATCCACTTCAATACTTGGTTTGGGAAAGTTGCTTCAGCTAATTGATTCTCCAACGTATGATGGTATATTTGATTATAAAAATCAGCGATATCAAGATATAGAGCGTATTCATGCCTATATAAGATATTCCGACAATGTTTCCAAAAGGCATTCCAATTTAAATTGCGATCATACATATATCCATCAGGCGTTGGTTTAAATCGATATGAGAACACTTGATTATCACGTATTGGTATTCTCCGAGACTCTATCAGTTGACCATATTGGTAGACAATTGCAGTAAGAATGATACTGTCTAATGGATCAAGCTGTGTAACTCTCCTTGTAGAAAGGTATTCCTTGGGGACAATGAAATTTCTGCAACTACCATGAGAGAAATTCGAAAAATTAATAGAGCAAATTTTATCAATTGCCTCTTCCCCCATTTCATTGATTACATTAATCTCAAAGGGAAGAATAAAGAGGTCACTATCGCCCAACTTTATTAATGAGGTAAGTGCATATCGTACTGAGTCTTCACTAATGGTATTGTTTGAGACATTGCTCATATTATCTCCCCTTCTGAATATCGACAATGTTGTAACATGAAAACCAATCGCTGTCTATTGTCAATTTTTTTGCTCTCATAGCACAATTGAAAAATCAGCTTCCTGAGAATCGGTGATTTCATCGGCGTGACGCTGTTCCAAGACGAATATCTTCGGCGGCTTCAAGAGACCGGTTGCGCTGGCGAAGTGATCGATTCCCGCACCGGAATACCAGCCCTTCTTGATTGAGCGGTAGATCGGATCCGGGATGCCGTTGTTGTTGGTGATGTTCGACATACCCACCTCACGCGGCAGGCTTCATGATCATCGATTCCCGGTAGTGCTCCGACAGGATTTCCTGCACGACTTCCGCGAATGACACCTTCGTATCGCCTGCGGATTCGCGTTCCTGCATGTCGCCGAGGATGCTGCGGATGAGTCGATAGGACAGATAGATCCCCTTGGTCGTTCCGCCGATTTCCGGCAGATTGTCGAGTTGTACCTTGATGCTTGCCATGTTACCTCCTTAGGCTGCAAGTTGTTGTAGTGAGTCTTCTATTTCCTGTAGTCGTTGGTTGTTAGCTCCTAAAATATCCTTGTAGATGTTGACGCGTTCCGGTTCGGACACCACCCCTTCACGGATCAGCGCATAGAGTCGGTCGATCAGCGAATACTGCCGGTAGTAGTATTTGAGCAGTCCGATGCTCGAACCAGCGCGATTGATCTTGCGGATGAAATCGGTGCGACGCTTCTCGGTCAGCGCTTTCTGCTGGAACAGGGTTTCCGTGTAATCCAGCAATAGAGTCTGCATCTTTTCCCGATCATCCGGTAATTCGTGGATCGTTGCCGGTCTTTCAGGTTCAGATGGAACATGAGAAACCTCTTTTTCGGGGCGTTGCTCAGTCTGTGCGACCTTTACAGCCCACGATGGCAATTTCGGTTCGACCCAATAGCCTGACGCATCCCTGGAGTAGTGGAAGTGCACCTTCTCGCGCGGTACATTATACGGTACGTCCTTCTGCAGATCGACCTGGTAGTTGGGCAACTGATACAGGTAGCGTCCGATGCCGAACTTGACCGCTGCCCGTTTGAGCGAGTCCGAGAATCCGCCTTTCAACGCCTCGATGTTGGTGAAGGGCGCCGTATCCTGCTTGGTCACCCACGTATCGCCGATCTTCAGAGTCAACGTGCAGATCACGCCGCCGTCGATCACCTCGTAGGCATCGTGCCAGCCATCAACGCCGAGTATGGCATCCAGACGATCCATTACAGCTCTCGACGTGATGTACGCCAAAACCGTAGCACGCGTGTTGTTCTTGTGGACATGGGAGATGCGGAATTCGACGTCGTCTGTTGCGAATGGTTCTTTCAGTTTGTGTTCAATCTCGCGTGTGTCCATGCTGCCTCCTTCTGTGGTTTGCGATCACGCGATCGAGGGCTTGTTTCTCGGCTGTGAAGCGTGACTGACCGCTATCGTACTCCATGATCCCGGCTCGTTCGCAGAATTCTTCGAGCAGGTTCAGCAGCTCATCCCGATTCCAGGCGATTGCCTCCAGCTTTTTGAATGCCCAGGACGGCGTGTTGTCCTTGTAGTTCTGCAGTTCGTCAGCCATCGTCCGACTCCTCCGCCCGATAGCAGCGTTCGCAGAAATATACGTCGCGGTCTTCCAGGTAGAGGATGCTGTCCTCGAACTCGTATCGACCGCATACGCTGCACTGCTTGAACCAGCCTTCGTTGAAACAGCCACGGCATAGACGTCCCTGCTCGATCGTGACGATTTCTTCCGGATCGAGGTCATCCAGGAACGTCCCGCAGATGATACACTGTTCCGGTTCGTCACCGATAAACGGCTTTTCGGATTTCACGGACTTGCTTACGGCTTCCATGATTACCTCAGTATTCGCGTGGAAACAGCATGGTTCCGATGAACTGCCTGCCGTAGTCGTCGATCTTGAGCCAGAGCGTTTCTGGGAGCTTGCAGGGGATGGTTTCGACGATCTGCGTTTCGTTGAGCTCGCCGGTGTGGAAGTGGTACCCGGCCAGTCGGATGTTGGTGCCTTTCTCCGCCGGTTCGAAGACGAACATGTCGTACGGATACGCGCGAAACAGGTGGATCATTACCAGCACCAACTGGATTATGACCTTCTTCAGCTGCTCATGGACCGTCGCCGTCGCCATGATTTTCAGTGGTTTTTCGGACATAGATTCCTCCCGTGAATGGTTTGTGGATAGATTGTGTCGTGCAGTAGAAACAGAAATAGCAATACAGCCCGAAAGCCGCATTGCTAAGGGGTAGCTATCACGTTGTAATAACTATTAATATTATATATGCTTGAAAATCGGAGGAATACGGTTATCGCCGCTTGTATTTTATTCAGTCGGAATGAGTTGATATCAGGGTAATAAATGTTCCTTCCAAGCATTCCTGATTTCTGCAAACTCCTCGGTTGACTCACAATTGTTTTTCCAACTCTGTATTGCTGAGGGGATTCGTTTTCCTGCATTTGTGTACTTCTTGTATATCAAGGCTGCTAGCTCAGCTGCTTCTCGTCGAACAAGTAGCCGTTCTGCTATTTCAGATTCAGAGCAGCTGTAATTCGTCTCAACAAGGAGATGCTCAAGCCCTGACAATGTATTTTCTTCAATATCCCCATTCATAAGCTGCGGATGCTTCAATACTATCCGAGACATCAATGAGATAGCGAAATCAAGTTTTGTTGAATGTCGCCAATATATCATTTTCGACAGCCGGGACATAATGTTGCTGAAGACCAATTCTTTATCATCTCGATCATACACTTCGAAGATGAGAGTAAGTGCTTGCAGCGCATTTGATACTTCTCCCGGTCTATTTGAAGAAAGAACTCCACACAATTTGATGAGAATTTGATCGAGCCTTTCTTTGTTATCCAGAGAAAGCGCTGCCTGAAGTCTTAGAGTTGACATGTTGCGTTCATGCAATTCATATTGGATTCTGGAAGCCTCATTAATAAGATCAACTCGATTATATTCCTGAGCCCTGGGTACGATCACATAGGCAAGAACTTTCTCCATTTTTGAAAATCGCCCTTGAAATTCTTCATGAATATCAACGAACCAACTCTTCTGGTTTTCCTTATTCTGTAGCTCTCCCTTATCCAAATCCCACCATTCAATGATTTTCTTACATATCATATCAATATCCACTACGGATAGCGTTTTGTATCGATTCGCACCAAGAACCTCTTCACAAAGCCTGACGTCACCACCTGTAATTGATATTGTTCTATCTTTTTTCTTTGCTTGGATTGGAAATTCAGAATCTCGAAGGTATTGTAGGAAGATATCCCTCGGTTTTTTATTCTTAGGATATGGTAATTTATGGAAGTAGAATTTATAATAGTCTGTTTCTGCAGGCAATCCATATTGGTCAGTTCTCTTCCATAGTATCTTACCAAGCTTTTGCTGTTGCATTTTTCCTAACAGCCCCCACTCGTATAATCGACATAGACTCATCTTTGCCCAATGTCTGGCATTTTCATCTTTACATTCTGCATCTTGGAAAAAGCGATCAATGACTTCAATTGTTGGCCTATCGACATTTCGAAGTACACCATCGGGAAGGTAGAGATATTGCAATGGATTCTTGAACTCCATCTCCTCAACAGGGTACATATTCCTGGGTATAGGAAACTCAAGGAATTTATTGAGCAATAGGTCTCTGCGGTCTATATCATATGATTTTGCTAATCTGTATATAATCTCCCTAACTGAGCCATATGCTTGTTTATTCTCTGAAGTATATGCCGTCATGATATAACCTAAAATTCGTGCATGTGCTGCGTAAGAGCATTTCGTGCATAATCGAGACAACACTTCGGTAACAATTTCTAATGAGAATGCTTGAGTTTGCCAAACTTCCTTTCGTGTTGCTTCATTATGATTCTTCTCTTCAATATTAAGATAGATATCCACAAAATCATCGATTTTCCCTATGCTCATCTTTGCAAGAGAAAGTCTATTGTACAATTTATCAATAAACTTTGGGTTATTTAGCTGGAAAATAATGGCCGTAGCCCAATAAGGTGAAGTTTCTGAAATCTTCTCCATCGCATGCTTTCCACAATCTGTACTAGATATCCAAGATATCAGTCCTGAATCATCAATAAACCTTAAGAATGCATAAGCAGTAAGTACGTCACCCTTATTGTTTGAGCCTGAAAGTAAGGTATATGAATACCTGCCTATATCAAACGTATCTTTTCTCCTATGCGAAACGCGTTCTATTGAACGAGAATTCAACTTTAGGAAAAATATTTTCAGCTCATTCGACGGATCACAACCATACTGCCTGAGTTTCGTCAATCGATCTCTAATATTTTTGTCTAGATATGAATATCTTTCTCTTCTTACTTTCAGTAAACGCTCCTTCCATTCTTTCTTTTGGTCTCCGCCCCTTGCTTCAAATAATACATCCCATGCCTGTTGACATAATGATTCTAAATCGAGATATACTTTTTCGTCTCTATCATCAGATATGCCTTGCATTGTTTTCTCTTTATACTCCTTTAAATAATGGCATTTCATCTCCTCAACTTCATCGCTAGAAGCAGGAACTTCATAGTTTGCAAAACGAAGAGAGTGTTGAATCCCCCTGCTCATAGTCATGATATAGGCTTCTTGAGAAATAATCTCATAATTTGTTGATACAGGATTTAGATTCAATATTGAACGTATTTCTCTTAGTGCTTTCTGGATTATGGATGCCGCTTCATTAATGTCACCGATTGTAGCAACCAAAATCCCACGTTTTGCTTCCCAAAACGGTAATGAATCATTAACTGGCCAATTGCTAATACACTCCCGTAATCCTGATATATTTATCTCGAACAGAGCAAACAGACAGCGTTCATAGTAAATCCGAGCCTGATGCAATGGCAGCAATTTACTCCATCCCCGGATAAAACCTTTGTTCACAACATCCCATTCTTTGTGCAATCCCTCTTCTCTATAGAAGCGAAAAAGATGAAGTCCAAGCTCAATACTCATTTGTCGCTCTTCTTTGCTAACTCTTGCATCGGAGATATACATCCACTTGTATTTTCTCCATGTACTTGCGAAAAAATCTATCTGTTCATTGTAGATTGGGCAAAGGCTCTTATCCATCCTCCACAATAGCTCAAAAGCCCATTTTAAATCGATTCTGCTGCTATCGTCAGCTATATTCCCATGAAACTGACACCAATTTCCAGTGTACATCCAGATCGTCTTTCGTACTTCTTCAGGTGCAATAACCCATCCTGGGTATGATTCGCGTTGAACCTTCCAAGCATTCAGAGTGGCTTCAATTTGCTTCTCCTTATCAGTATCTTTACCATGCTCTGGAAATAAAGGAGAAGAAGTCGTTGGCCAGTTAAGAGCTGCCTGAGAGTTATCTTTGGACTTCAGATATTCTAAAAACCTCCTCAGCCCCTTATAATGTTCATTCTCTCGAATATCGTTGCAATCAGCCATGTTGATTACGACAATATTCCGTGCCTCAAGAAGCTTTTGTTGAGCTATGGACAAATTGATAACACCAACCAGAAATATCTTGGGTGAATTATCTCTACCTAAATTGTCTCGTATCCAGCCAATCCAACTAAGGAAATTGGGGTCATCCCCAGAGAAACCAATAAGACACAACGTATTCTCCAGCAAAGACTGTTGAACCATATTGACGAACGGGGCATTCTCTTTGGGGTATATCCGGTAGTCTTCTTCCGTGATCACAAAGGGTCTGATTGACGGAAAACTACCATGTAATTTCACGATACGAGGTTGCGAGGAATGTGTAATATCCTCCTTTGTTTTCACGATATCGTATCTGCGATCAAATACCTTCGCTGTTGCTCTTTCAAGCAAAGTGTCATAATTCGTAGTAAACACATCAGACCATGGTAAATTCAATAGCTCCGTGTGCAATTCAGATGGTTCGTATTCTTTATCTGGAATCGCATCCTGTAGTAATTGATCGAGAGTTGGACGTCCAAAAGCAGCTTGAACTTCCTCAGCTAATTTCAGCACATTCAGATACTTGACTTGCTTCCCTGGATGATTCCTATAGACCTTCTCGTAAAATATATCACCCAATTCTGCCCAATCGGGAAAGTTATTGCACATCTCGCTATTGGGTTGTCCGTTTTTACTAAAGCCAGATCCTACCATTACAGCTGCGTGCTCTGACCAAAGTCTTTCAGCTATCTCATCGAGATAAGGGCGTATATTATCGGCTACTTGTACATTTTGCTCATCCATGAGGAGACTCCCTGGAAGTTAGTTACTTAGGTTTAGAACATTAACGACACTATAGGAGAGATATTGAGATCAAGCTTTTTCTCTCACCAACCCCTCGATCGTCATAGCGTCGGAGATTGCATCGTGGCGGATCAGGGCGTATTTCCATGGTTTTCCATCTTGCGAAACAGAATACGCCGTCGCACGTTCACACCACTTTTCACCAGCTTCTTTCTTGGCTTTCACCTCATCCGTATCGATCATGTTGCTGGCTTTGGGTTCGAGCATGTAGATTGTATCGTCAGTTTCGGCAACGAAATCCGGCACGTACTCCTGCGGATCGAGCCCCAGCTTGTAGAATATCTGAAACTGCCCCTTCACCGGTCGGAACCACTTCTGTGACTCACGATCCAGGATAACCGCAAGGCGTCTTTCGCTATCGGAATCGAATTTCTGGCAGTCGTAGAGGCAACGCTTGAAACCACCGAAGATCATCTGTTTGATTTGTGACTTCTCGGCAACCGGTTCATGGAAATCCAGGATCGCATCCTCGGCACGAATCGTGTAAGCGCTTTGCTTCAATTCTGTGTAGCCCTTGCTAACGGTAATCTCGTACTGTGTCACTTGATCCCATTGATGTTTGATCATTTCGGAATGGATGTAGTTTACGAGTTGCTTCTGATGATACTGCAACACATTGATCACATCCTCTTCATCGCTCAGGTAACCTTGAAGATGCTCAACCATTTGCCCTGCCAGATCGTAAAGTAAGCCCGCATGCTCATCATAGCAAATGTCGTTGAAGTTCATGAGACCACGCACTAGATAATCTTGCAACCGTTCCTCACGATGGTCTCCATACTGAAGTGCTACGACCGTTCGCTTCTGCGTTCGAAGCTCCTGCATCAGGATATCATGCTCAACCGGCTGATAACTGATTGATGAACAGTCCAGCACAAACGGTTTGAATCCCGTCGTCGCATCTCCCTTGGGCATGACGATGATTCGCGGGATATCAATCGTGTTCTTCACATATAGACTGGTCACCTTCTTCACAATTTCCTGGATGTCCGGCTTTTCGACCAAATCCGGGATTTCAGGTTCCCCTGACGTCATGTACTCCGCTGTACGTTCTGCGATCCGATTTTGTACGGCGGGTTCCAGAAGTCTCTGCGATGATGATAGCTTCTCATGTTCGACGATCCTGTCGTAAACGAGTTTCGCGATATCCTGCTCAGCCTTGTTATTGAATATGGGATTCTGATTCGGGGTTTCCCCATCTGATGGATAAACCATCGAAGCTATCCGGGACTTGGAAACAACCGTTTTTTTCTTTGTTAGGTCCGATTGCTCAAGTATGACCGTCTTCATGTGAACCGGTGAGTCTGGTCGATTGGCTTCGTCAACGATCTCCTGGAATTTATCATGCGCCACAATGATCAATCGATCCAAATCTGGTCGCCCGGTGCGTTTCCCGTATGGAAGACGTAAACCACGTCCGATGGACTGCTCGATCAACACCCTTGCGTTGGCAGCGCGCAGTGGGACGATCGTATAAAGGTTCGTTACATCCCATCCTTCCTTGAGCATATTCACATGGATCACAATCTCGGTCGGTTCATCTTCTTTCTCAACCGCAAGCAATCGCGAAATCATCTCGTCTTCCTTCGCACCGGTCTGGCTGGAATCCACCTGAATGACTTTGTCCTTGTATGATCCATCAAAGAATTGATCGGACTGAATCAGCTTGAGCAGCTTCGCGGCATGTGTCGTATCACGAGCAATAACCAGCATGAACGGTTTTACCAGAGGCTTTCCGGTTTCATTGTGATACGTCTTCAATTCTACCTTGGTATTCTCGTGCAATCGAACACCATCTTTGAGTTTGATCTCCTCAATCTGATCCTGGGTGTAATTTCCCGCAAAGAAGTTCTTCTGCGTGGCAACAACCGGTTCTTTCACATAGCCGTCTTCCATCGCACGGGCCAGATTGTAATCAACGATGATATTGTTGAAAAGGATGGGGCCTTTATTCGACTCGACATAAGGCGTTGCGGTGAGTTCCAGTCCGATAATGGGATTCAACTCATTGATTGCCCTTGCACCTGCCGAAGCACGGTAACGATGCGATTCATCCATGAGGAGCACCAGGTCGGGCAGCCCTGCCAGGTAGTCGAAATAGCTCTGGCCAATGTATTCCGAAAGCCGCTTGATGCGTGGCGATTTCCCTCCTCGCACTTCCGAATTGATCTTCGAGATGTTGAAGATGTTGATGTGAACGGGTCCGACATCCTGAAACAGCACCCTTTGCCCTCTCAGATCGGCTTGATACTCGTCCCGCACACCGACGCCTGTCTCGTAGTCGTCGCCGGTAATGATCACCGGTGCCTGTTGCGCGAACTCGGCGATACCCTTGAACACGTATTTGGGCGTATTCGGGGTGAAATCCGTGATCAGCTTATTGTAGATCGTCAGGTTGGGCGCAAGCACCATAAAATTCCTTTTGCCGTGCGCGAGGTAGAGGTAGCTGATGAAAGCCCCCATGAGCCGGGTCTTCCCCACACCGGTGGCAAGCGCGAAACACAGCGATGGAAACGATCTCTCGAAATCGGTTACCGATGGATATTCGCTGCTGATTGTATCCAGTGCAGATTGCAGGTTGGTGTTCTTCTCCAGCGGGATAATCTCCGTGATCCGATCCAGGACCTCCAGCGATTCCCGTTGTGGCGGACGCAGGCTCATTCGTCCGGAGATGGTGTTGACCAGGCGGTTCATTCATCACCTCCTTCTTCGAACAGCGTCATTTGTTTGACGATCGGATCCGGATTACCAGGCAAATTCTCCACCTTCAGGCTGTAATCGTCCTTACCCCATTCGCAGCGACTGAGCACCGCCGGAGGGATCTTCCGGATGGTGAGATTCTCGAATTGATCCTCTTTGCAGCGGAAAGCAAGGCACATGACCAGCAAGGTCTGTTTCGTCCCAACCTCTTCCGATAGCGCCTGCAATTGCTCGAAACTCAGGTTTTGCGTTGTTATGTAGATAAAGTCGGTTTCGGAGGACGTCCCGTGCTGCCAGTAGATGCTGTCGCTGGGCTTGTATTGAAAACCTTCCAGCTTGCAGATCGCCTTGGCAAGCATCTCGGGATTGTACTCACGGTTGATGATCCAGTTGCCCCAACGGTCTTTCTCCAGCAGAGACGGAGCAAGGTCGTAGTAGCGGTATCCACCACCGCCTTTCCAGTTCACCGCCTTGCTGATGCCGCCCTGATCCGTGCCGTCGATCACCTGCTTGAGGCGCGGTACGCAGTGGGTGAAGCAATGATCCCCCAGCTCGATCCCGATCCATCTACGCCCCATCTTATGTGCTACTGCCGCCGTTGTACCGCTACCCAGGAATGAATCGAGGACGAGATCGCCGGGATTGGTAGAGATTGTAAGAATATGGCTTATCAATCCTTCCGGTTTTGGCGTTTTAAAGGCTTTTACATCGTGGAATATCTTCTTAACTTCTGCCTTTGATGTTCTATTGCTTCCGACTTGAGAGTTAGGAAAAATAGTCTCAGGTGGCCGCCCCTTGGTTTCGTCAGCGTAGATTTTATAGTATGGCGTCCAGCCATTTCTTCCGTTTACCCATTCGATTCTAAATGATTCTTCTTCAACCTTCTCTTTTCTCCATCTCCATGCACCATCTGAACCATCTTGTCGAATTGGGAATATTTCTGAACCATCAGGGCTGATTAGAGGATAGAACAAAGTTGGACGTGCTTCTCTCGAATCTCCTTGTCCCCCCATCGCTCTTAGTGGTTTTGTGTAGTACTTTCTCCCATCTTTATCAACACGATTATAATGCTTAGGTATTTCTTTGAGTCTGTTGAATTTCAGGTAACTGCGATCTTTTGCGTAGACAAGAATATGGTCATGTCGAACCGAAAAGAATTCAGCATCCATTCTTGGACTATCTGCCTTTTCCCAAATGACGTTTGCTATAAAATGTCCTCTACCAAAAATCTCATCGCAAATCACTTTACAGTAATGAGCTTCACTATCATCAAGATTGATCCAGATCGAACCATCGTTACTGAGTAGCTTGTATAGCGCTTCAATCCTATCCCGCATCAACCCAAGCCAAATACTGTGCTCTACTCCGTCATCGTAGTGATCGAAGGCGTTGCCGGTGTTGTAGGGCGGATCGATGTAGATGCACTTCACCTGCCCGGCGTATTCCTCTTCGAGAGCCTTGAGCGCGAGAAGGTTGTCCCCGTGGATGAGGATATTGTCGAAGATGTCGTCCTGGGTCACGTGGTGCGGCGCGTGGTAACTGTATTGCGGGTTCTCGAGAAGGATGCGCGGCTCCAGCCGTGGCTTGTTCTCCTTCCCGATCCATGTCAGTTCGAGCTTTTGGTTGGGCATAGGGATTCGTCCTTGTTATCGTGGTATTGAGTAAGGATACATTCTCTTCTTTTTGCTTTTCGTTGTCCAGAAGGAATTACCGTCTCGTAGTGGAAGTTCACTCGATTCTGCACAGATAAGAGCATCTGCAAAAGCGATAGTCTTCTTGGCGAAATCTTCTACATCATGATCACTAACTTCCTGCTCTGAAGTGTTGAAATGAGCACCGACCTGATTACGAATCCAGTTCATATCATAAATTGCGTCAAACAATGGTTTTAAGTCGATGGAGTTCGCTTGACCATCCTTCTCATCGAATTCGATACGCCATACTTCTTTCAGGCGCTTCGGAATCGCGCTCAAATACTCTACAAGGGTGAAATCGTTTCGCTTCTTTCTTGGAAGCCGCAATTGATACACCAAGGCTATCTTATCAAAGATACACTCAAGTATAATGCCTGCTTTTGACGCAATTCTTTGTCGATCGAAATATTTGTCGCTTATCAGAGTTTTCAACGTGTCCAGATCAGGAGTCACCTCGATAGCCCTGATTCCATTATTAGGTGACCAAAGGCTGTTCAACTCGATGACCTGAACCTTTTGGTTTGCTGCTTGATGTTGTTGATATCTTTCCTTCCAACTTCTTGAGTGAGATGTCATAATGATTTTTTTAAATTCACTCGCCAGCTGGTCTATGAGATCGATAAAACGTTCGAAGTGGGCACTATCGACAGAAGTAAGAACATCGTCTAAGATGATTGCTTCATGTTCGTATTTCTTGGCAAGAGCAACGAAAATACAAATACCGAGTGTGTCCAAATGTGATTCACTATAGTACGCTTGTGGCTTGACCTCTTGCCTGGTATGGAATTGTGCAGAAAGGTCTAATGAGCCTTTGCGATTATCATGGATAACGAATTGGAGATTGCCGATATTCTCTCCGGGGTGTATGATTTGATACAGACGATTGACATCATTGCTAATAGCATCAAGAATACCGGAAATGTATGCTTTACGTTTGTCTTCGTAGATTTTCAGAGCTTGCTCTATCCTTTGCACCTGTATTTCGGCTTTCTGAGATTCCACTTTGCTTAGCTTGAGTTTCTCGAACTTGTCAGCGATAAGATCATGAGACTGGATTGTTTTATCAATAGCCTGTCTCACCTTCTCTGTTTTCATTTCCCATTGGGCATGAGCCAATTGCTCAAAAACATGGTCAATCTGTTCATCTGTGATTTCTTCATTCTCGGACGTGATTGTCTTGAGAAGAATATGTAAGTGTGATGCAATCGCTGAAATGCCTTCGTGTATATCGCTATTACCGATTAACGCTGTAATGGCATCGAACGCTTTTACCATGCCCTGAAGAAGTTTGTTCACTTGTAGTTGCTTTGCTTTCTGAGAAATCTCCAAAGCACGTTTTTGCGAACTCACGCTTTTAAGTGCTTTCGATAGTGCCTCCATGGACTGTATCTGGTCCTTGATGCCTTTTGACACTTTTGTGGTATCAATGATGTTACCACAAACAGGGCATGCCTTGACATCCTGATTCTTCTCGAAGAATTCAGAGGCTTTCTGAAGCACCTCAAGTAATTGTTCTTTTCCTGCATCAGCTTTTTCCCGTGCATTGGTTAATGCGGTCTCTGCTTCTCTAAGAAGATTCGCCTTTGTAATTGTGTCATCTCTTTTCTCAATCCAGGAATCCTTCTCCTCACTAACGAGGGATAAAGCACTGGACACATCATTGTATTGCGTTTGCAGTTGTCGCTGACTTGATAAATCGATTGCACTTTGGTTTTCAGCCCATAATCCACAATCCCCATTGGGTGAACCGGCTTGCTCCCATAGCTGAAAAAGTTCTTGCTCTGTAGATGACTTCCTTTCAACAGAACTGTTGAATTCCTTTTTCTTGTCAGTGAATGCACTACGGAGATTATCTTCGGCTTTCTGTACATTGGGTATTTCGAAGAACTCCTTAACTGCGTTGTAACGTTCGGCGGGTTTAGATGCAACTAGCTTGAGTATTTGAGATCGTCTAAGTACACCCATGTTGAATGGAACTGCCCCCGTCAAATCTCCAGCATTTTTGCCCTTCATTTTACGTTGCAATCGTTTTCCCTGATAATCGACTGTAACTTTGACATCTGAGTTACTCTTGCCAATCGTGACCAAGTCTGAGAATCCTGCTCCACTAATTTCAGCTAACGAACCACTATCACCAAGAAATAGAAAAGAGAGAGCATCGACGATCGAGGATTTACCTGAGCCATTTTCACCGAATATGAATGTGATTTCTTTATTGAGGTCAAGCTCAATAGAACAGGGTTTTGTAGCCCCTCGGAAGTTTTCCATGGTAAGTTTCATCATATCATTCTTCATGGTTATTCTCCTCGGTGGCTAGTTCAATCTCTAACCTCCAGTCTTCTTGTGAGATTCCCCCTGTTGATATCTTTCTAATGAATTCTGCAGAATTCTTTTTCCGAATAAGGCCTTTAGCAATTAATTCTTCCACAATCTCTTTCGCGAGGGTCACTTCTGGATATTCTTTTTCGTCATGCTTACTCATGCTTCCTCCACGGGTAATCTCATCCCATTAGTGTATTTGCCACTTAACACTGAACAGCACCTCTTTCGAGGTCTGCTGAACCAGTTTATTCTCGATTTCTTTGATGAAGTTGTCGCGTTTCCGATCGATGTCATCCTGTGCATCAAACAATGACCTTCTCTTCTGGCTTCTTTGGGTTTCGAGAGCTCGGAGCTTTCGCTGCCCTTCGAGCTTCTCTTCCAGGGTTGGGGAAAGGGTTGTTGCACGGCGCACGTCTCTGATTTCCCTGTCGATATCCTTGATTTCCCTTTCGAGCTCGGATTTCATATCTTCCGCCCATTCGTCCAGCTTCATTGCCTCGGTATCGTAGAACTGGGTATTCCTTTTCTCAACCTCTTTCTGTATAGCTTCATACCGTCCCGTGAGGCGTTCGTGGCAGGACTCATCAAAGAGGATTTCGGTCAAATCCTGCTCCATTGTGGCGGGGACATCGAACATTCTTCGGGCAATTTCCGGATCAATGATTTCTCCGACATCCGTGCAGCAATCGAGAACGATGTATTCTTCCGTCATATTCATAGATTCGATCGTGAATAGCACTGCTCGCACTACACCTGACTGCCCGATATAAGGTTCGAGAGACGTGATTTTACCCTCATACTCGCTGAGGTGGAAGGAAATGGACGCTGGTTGTAATTCGCGCCTTTTCGCCCTTTTCAGAAGGTATTGCGCCATCGGATGTGAGGGTCTGTACAGCATCGCATGGCCGGATCTCCGCGGTAATTCGTACAGGCCCAAGTCGAATTGTTTGCCGTCCGGATTTGAAAGCAATGTGAAGGATGACTCCGAGTTGAATTGCGCATGATCGCCCAATTCGATTTTCGTGAACCGTATCAGAAGCTGTTCAAACTTCGTCAGGCATTCATTGGATCTTTTATCCCGGACTCGCAGCTTCTCCCTGACTTCATCGTCGAAGTTTTCCAGCAACTTCTGACTCGTCTGCGTCATTTCATCATCGATTTCCTGGGACATCTCTTCACGGAGCTTCGCAAACGCTTGCTCGATCTCTTCCTCCGTTCTGCATTTCTGATAGATATCCACAATCCGTTTCTCGAAATCTACACCCGACTCAATTGAGCCAAGAACCTCGTCGCTCGATCCGAATACACCTTCGAACAGCTTGAATTTCTCGGAGAGCAGTTCGAATACACGCTTATCAGCGGCGTTCTTGGTATTCAGGAAATTGACGACGACAACATCATGCTTCTGACCATAGCGATGGCAACGACCAATCCTCTGCTCAACCCGCTGAGGATTCCAGGGCAGATCATAATTCACCACCAATGAGCAAAACTGCAAGTTGATACCCTCTGCACCGGCTTCGGTTGCAATCATGATTTTCCCTTCATCACGGAAATAATCTACGATTGCTGAGCGTTTGTCCGCTGTTCGACTCCCCGTAACTCGATCAGTACCTTTGTTTTTCTCTTTCCAATCCTGATAGATTGTCTTCAATCGTTCATCGTTGTTGGACCCGTTGAATAGCACGATTCCTTCAGAGAACGGGCTGTCGGAAAGCAAATCGACCAAGTAGTTCTGCGTCCTTTTCGATTCGGTAAAGATGATTACCTTCTGAGGTACTCCAAATTCTTCAGCATACTCAAACGCCCGTTGCAAAACCTGAAGTAAGGCTTGACCTTTTTCATTGATTTTGATCGATTCTGCCAAGTCACGGTATTCTTTAAGATCATCAATCTCCTTCTTGAGCGCAATGATATCGGAATCCGTTAGAACTTCATCCTGGGAATCCTCTTCCCATTCATCGGACTCCTCTGTGTATGATTCGAAATCTTCGGACAATTCCTGAGCAATGATGTCCTGTGCTTCTTCGTGTCGATTCAGCTTGGCTAAAAGACGCTTTCTCATCGTGTCCAGAGCGCCGGCAATCGCGTAGGATGAAGAGGCTAGTTGTTTCCGTAACACCAGGATGATAAGTGTTCGTTGGCTGTTCGGCAAAGCCTGAAGGTTTTCACGTCGTAAATACTCCGAAACAAGATCGTACAGCCTCATCTCTGTTTCGCTTGGTGTAAATTCTTGAAGCATGGGGTGCCGTTTGGTGTATTTGATATAAGGCTCAACCTGCCTGCGAAGTGTGCGATGGCAGAATGGCTTGATTCGTAAACGCAGATGTTCGAATACTCCCTTGTCTCTTACCTTGGCATACCTGTCACGGAAACTCTTGACGTCTCCAAATGCCTGGTCATCCAGAATACTTATCAATCCGTATAACTCAAGGAGTGAGTTTTGCAAAGGTGTTGCTGTTAATAGTAATTTCTGACTACTTCGCAGAGTGCTTTTCAGCACGTTTCCGATCACGTTTGATGGCTTGTAAACATTCCGAAGTCTGTGCGCTTCGTCAATTACAACGAGATCCCATGGTATGCTTCGAATATCTTCAGCCTTCGACTTCGCGAAATGATAAGAACAAATGATGATCTTATCACTGCTGAATGGATTGATATTGCGCTTCTTCAGTATCTGGTTGTAGGTTTTTGATTCAAGGATGGAAGAATCCAGGAAGAATTTATCCGCCAGCTCCTGGTACCACTGCTTCCTGAGATTTGCCGGTGTGATGATCAGGATTTTCCTCTTTCGCTCAGCCCATCGTTGAGAAATAACAAGCCCAGCCTCAATCGTTTTTCCCAAGCCCACTTCATCGGCTAAGATTACACCTTTTGTGAGTGGAGAATGAAAAGGGAATAACGCGGCATCTATCTGGTGTGGATTCAGGTCGATTGTAGCATCAGCCAGAGTTCCTGTCATTTTCTCAAGACTATCAGATGCACATCGGCGCATCAACTCAGTAGCAAAAAGCTTGGAATGGTATTTCGTCTGTGCTTCCATCCAATATCCTTATCTGTAAACCTGGTCGTTGATCAAGCAATTCAAATAAAATCAATAGAGGCAGACAGCTGATTATTAACCATTAGGAATTTTCGGTTCATTCTTGTCAAATCCATTATTAAGCAGATAGAGATCGAATAGCACCTCCAGAAATACTGTTTGCATTTTGAACTCGATCACTCGCCCGTACCAAGCATTTATCCTAAGTTATCAATTTCCTCAGGCGTCAGTATAAAAGTTCGCGCAAGATATCGAACCTGTGATTTCACTATTCTCATCATCTCAACGCTGTCATCTTCTTCAATCTCATCTGCTACAGATTTTGTGAAACTAGCCGCAAGAAATCCGCCAGCCATCGCTCCGAAAAAGGATTCAGTAGAACCAGCAAAGAAACCACTATAGCTCCAGCCTGTGCCTCGACAACTCCAGCGGTTGAAACAGCTAGATTCTTTCTAAACTGTGCGCTTGACATTTTCCCATTCATCATACTCATATAATCAAGGTCTGTTTCAATCGTGATTGTCCAAAGGAATGCGATTGTTGACCTCTCAACCTGTTGCTTGCAGCAGTACTCGATTTTACACCATATCCTCTCAGGACAAAATTCCTCAAAGCTGGGCACAGTTTTTCAACATCCAAACTCTCAAGGCACTTTGTATAGTTTGGAGCTTTTTACATTTGTTTTGCGCCTATTTGTATTGCATAGCTCTTGCAAAAACCTTGTCCGGTAGATGATACTCCAGCTTGTACTGCCAATTTCCCGTCGCCAGTTCTGATATATGTTGAAAATGAGGTTATTGCCCCGTCGACCTGCTCCCTAAACAGGCATACCCCCAGAATGTTTTGAGTAAAAACGTGGTAGAGCTTATTATCAGCGGTTTTGAGAAGAAATTGGTTGTGAAAAAAGGCTCCTTTGCCAAAATAGTTTCGACCAAAAAACCAACAAAGGAGCCAATATGCAAGGTCAACTTAAGCAGCAGTTCCACCAGATGCAAGGAAAATTTCACAATTTCATGCGCAAGTACAAGGCGGAACTCAGTGTTCCACGCTTCAACTTCTTGAAACAAATGACGAAAGGTATTCTCGCCAGTCAAAGCGTAATTGTACGCCAGGCAGCCCGTTCGCTACACGAGCAAATTCCATTGCGTAAGACCAGTGGACGCTTATATCGACATCTCGATCAAGAAGATTTAGCGTCGGATATCCATGATATTCTGTTAGCTTCGCAAAGTCGTCGGCTCGAACGCGACAGCCTGATCTTTATCGACGAAAGCGATATCGTCAAGCCTTACGCAACTCGTATGGAAGGTCTTGAAAAGATACGCGACGCCAGTGCAAACAAGACAGAGCCAGGCTATCACTTGATCAATGCTGTCGCCCTGGTCGGGACGCCTTCAAATCATTCGATTGTTCCGCTTTGCAGCAAGATATACAGTAGCAAGATCGAGCATGATACCCGTTCAACGGTTACACGTGATCAAATCGATGAAATAACGATCCATAGCAACAATCGTGGCGTTTTTGTGTTGGATCGATGGTACGATATTCGTTCGTTGATCGGACATTTCCACACCAATGGAAACTCGTTCATTATTCGCAGTAAAGGTACGCGCAATTTGATAGACGAGGATGATGAAGAAAAAGACTTTCTCCGTGTCTGTAAGTCAGTAAAATTGACCATGGATTTTTGGAATGCGGGACATCATTTCCGCGTTGGATTGAAACGTGTCAAGATACGCTTGAATCCGCATCCCGTGCAGAATCCGGAGACAGTGGAAGTGTGGCTTGTGATCGCACGATACCACGATGGAAAAGAGGGCGGCTTCTTTTACTGTTTGTGCGACTTTCCGGGGCGTGACTGGGACGCAAGAAAGATCGTCGAGTTCACCCTCACAAGTTACCGTGCGAGATGGAAAATCGAAGAAATGCACCGGCAACTCAAGCAAGATTTCGGATGGGAGCAAATTCGCCTTTTGCAGTACCACAGGCTGAAAAATCTGAATGCGATCTTCTGGCTGGCAGTAAGTTTCCTTTACTCGATGATTACGGATGTGCCCGGATTACAATCGATTATGATGTCGGCATTTATCGAACGGAAAAGAGACTGGAAGCGCCGAGGTTACTTCATTTACTACAGGTTAGCCTACGTCATTTCGGAGTGTTTCCGATGGTTTGACTGGTACTGGATAAAGCCAGATAAAGGAAGGTGGAAAGAGCATTTACAGCTCAAGGTCAAATTCGAATGAAAAATTGGGGGTATTCCTGGACCTGCTCCCTAAAAACTGGACAAGTTATAATGCGAGTCTCCGAATAAAAACTGGAGGCGAGAATGAAGCGAAGTCGATTTAGTGAAGCCCAGATTATTGGGATTTTACAGGAAGCGGAAAACGGTGCGTTGGTCAAAGATTTGATCCGCAAACACGGTATATGCGAAGGGACATATTACCGCTGGAAGAGCAAGTACGGCGGGATGAGCGTCAGTGAAGCGCACCGTTTACGCCAACTTGAAGACGAGAACCGCAAGCTCAAGCATATCGTGGCGGATTTGACGCTCGAAAACAAGGTTCTGAAGGACGTTAACTCAAAAAAAGGTAACATTTCATGTTACGGAGATATTGGTGATGCCTGCGTCGCGTCGGCAGGCAGTGACCTACGCTAAACAGGAACACGATCTGCCCGTATCGCAGGCATGCAGACTCTTCAAAATTGCTCGCAGCAGCTACCTTTACGAGCCGGTTATGCCGGATGATGCAGCGCTTCGTAAGGCGATTCGGAAGCTAGCGCAAGAGCGTCGTCGATGGGACTATCGACGCCTGATGATTCTTCTGCGTCGGATGGGATTTACGGATAACCACAAGCGGATCGAGCGTGTCTATCGCGAGGAAGGACTTCAGATCAGGAAGCGAACCAAGCGGCGCGGGAAGAGGGTTCGCGGGGAAATGGCGCATCCTCCGCAACGCCCTATCGAACGTTTTTCGATGGATTTCATGCACGACAGTGCAGTAAATTCGAAGAAGATACGGATTTTGAACATCGTGGACGATTTCACGCGGGAGTGCGTGGCCTGCGAAGTTGCGACTTCGATCAGCGGTCAATACGTCACCCGGGTGCTGGATAGAGCCATCGAAATGCACGGGAAGCCCAAGCGGTTATTATCGGATAATGGTCCGGAGTTTATCAGTCACGCCCTGGAAGAATGGGCTTTTCAGAGGGGTATCGTACTTGATCGCATCGAGCCTGGCAAGCCGAACCAGAATGCTTTTGTGGAAAGCTTCAACGGTCGGATGCGGGATGAATGTCTGAATGAAAATGTGTTCATAGATGTCCGGGAAGCGAAGTCTATCATCGAAGAATGGCGAATTGATTATAACCTGAATCGTCCGCACAGCTCGCTGAACTACTTGACACCGGAAGAATTCAGAAGAGATTGGGAGTACCAACAAGAAAAAATCCAAAGGGAAAAGGGGCTTCTTGTCTCTTTTCCTTTGGATCAGTTATGTGCTGACAGATGACTCGCATAATACTCTGTACAGAATATGGGGGCACGTCGAGGTCGCCGACCCTGAATAGGTTAGGTTTCAGGTCAACATCTCACAGGGCATCGACATACTGTGGATCATGATTCGCACTTTTTTCTGAACGCCTGTGGCATCATCCCAATAAGTGCATCTGACCGATGTAGCCATAATAGGAAGCCGCATCAACCACTGCAGCAGAAATAGCCAAGATGACAAGATACCCAATTATCGAAAGCACCAGGCAGATACCCGATACGATGAGTACCGTCTTTCCCTTGCGCTTGGAATCAGGATTCAGCATCCAGACGATACCCAGGATCGCACCGATGAGCGGGAACAGAATTGAAAGGATGATCCAGCCGGGACCAGCCTTGTCTTCTCACTGTGAAATACTGCTTTTCTTCATTGGGCTTCCGCATTTGGGGTAGATAACCGCCGAGTCGATCACTTCGTTACCACAATGTGGCAGAACATAATGTACCTCCGATTTTTTTTGAGGATCCGTAATCCCGACTCCGTTTTATAGCTGTGCTATATGTCTTGGGGACAAATCAGGGGGTAAAACATCCGCAAAACATTTCATTGGTTCGGATTAGAAATATCAATATCTTTGGACTAAAGAAGCTTTGGCTCAAAATGCCTCATTTATGAAGATTACGGAACTAAGCACTAAAGGGAAGACCATCATTCTGTTCTCTACTCAAACATATCAATTGGGAGTAGGACAGGAAATAACACAAAATAGGGGCAATGTGTATTCATGATATCATCATCATAAATCATGATTGCTTGTTTATTTCTTGACATAATATCACTTTTGATGTATTCATGGCATAAATGTGTGCAAATACGCACAATAGGGTCACACAAAGGATTTCGGGAGGATATAGATGAATAAGCGCTTATGTTTAGGGTTATTCTTTTGGTTCGTCAGCTTTGTATTGATGGGATATTCCGCTTCTGTTTCTCCATCTGCAGTAGTAAGAGGTAACACAGTTACAGCATATTGGTCAGGCTTCAGTGGTAATGTAAATGTATCGGTTTACAAAGGAAGCACATTCTGGGTTGATTCCGTTGTAAACGTTGGTGGCTCTGGATCCCAACCACTGGTTACATCAGGTTGGGAATTGAGAAACGATTACAGGGTCAAAGTAACATCAAGAAGCAACACATCAGTGTATGCCTGGTCCGGGTTTTTCTCGGTGAGCAATCCATCTGTGTCGCTATCTACAACCTCGGTAGAAGATGGTAATTCACTTACAGTTTATTGGCAGAATTTCATGGATAACGTTAATGTTTCGGTTTATAAAGGAAGTTCATTCTGGGTTGATGCTGTTGTGAATGTTTCCGGTACAGGATCTCAGGTTCTGAATACTTCTGGTTGGGACATCAGATCCGACTATAGAGTAAAGGTAACCAATAGAGCCAATACAAGTATTTATCGATATACATCATATTTCTCAGTATATTCATTACCGCCCAATCCACCGTCGCAATATTCCCCTTCAAATCTTGAGGTTATGATCAATGAAACTCCATATTACTTTGATTGGGGTACATCTTCGGGAGCAAATTTATACCGCATATACGTCGACAACAACAGCGGATTCGGTTCACCTGAAATCAACACGACAACCTCGAGTACCTACTTGTATTCATATTCCAGTTTACCGGACAATGTTTATTTCTGGAAGGTCCAGGCAAGAAATTCTTCGGGCGCTTGGGGAGATTGGTCATCTACAAGACAGTATGTTGTCGATCAGCCACCATCTCCTCCCAGCCTGAGCAGTCCCGCAAATGGCGTATCCTATACATCGGGTTCGAACATTAACTTTTCCTGGTCCCCTGTTAGTGGTGTCAACAGGTATTACATACGAATTGTGCAAGGGACAAACCTAAACAATGCACCAGCCTATGATGATGAACTCTTTACCACGTCTCGCAATGTATCCACTTCAGGATGGGATACAGGAACATATACCTGGGGTATAAGAACAATCAAGAATGCACCACCGGGGTACGACCAAGAGGATTATGAACAGGCAATTGGCTGGGGATCGTATTCAACAAGGACATTTACAATCACTGCTCCGATACCCGGAGACCCTAACTTGAATATGCCAGCAGACTATTCTGTATATAATCGCAATAACACAGCAAGCATCCAGTTTTCTTGGTACTCAGTCCAAGGAGCTGATGAGTACTGGTTGAATATTTTCCCGTCGGGAAACTCGGCGAATCCTGTTTACAGCCAATCAGTCGGATCAAGCACAACCACAACAATACCAATCAGCTCATGGAATCAAGGCGTTTATATCTGGCAGGTACGGGCGGGAAACACTGGGGGCTGGGGACAGTATTCATCTTCAGCCAGACAATTCATTGTTGATATTCCTCCAACAGCACCATCGTTAAGCAATCCACAGAACAATGCAGACCTGTATCTTGGATCAGATGCGGCTTTCTCATGGTCTGCTGTCGAAGGAGCTAATCGCTATAATATCCGCATTGTCGAAGTCACGAACCTCAATGATCAACCCGTTGTCAATGATGAGCCATTTTCAACGAATTCATTAGTATCCACCTCGGGATGGTCAGTTGGCCAATATACATGGGCCATTCGCGCCATAAAAGAAACACCTCCGGGATATGATCAAAATTCTTACGAACAAATAATCAGCTGGGGAGCATACTCATCCCGAACATTCATGGTGAATAACCCCATCGGTATTTCACAAGACTTGGCTGTTCTTCCAACAAGAATGAATCCGAGTACCATATTTGCTCTGCCCCCACAATCAGAATATGGTTATGAACCACCGTTCGAGACCGAGAAAAATTTTCACTCCATGTTCAAAATCACAAATTCGGGCAATTCAACCATATCGCTTGAGGATTGGGGAGTGAGAGTTACCGGTGGTAACAATGTAGATTTTCGTAATACGTACGGAAACTCGCTGTCATTGTCTGTAACTCAAAGTAGTGTGCAGTTTGATAAGCGAGGATACCTGCACGACAATCAATTAATTAATGAATCATCTACAACCTTTACTGCGACAGTACAGGTGAAGATTGCTGGAGCCTGGTATGACGTCGAAGGTACTGGAAACAGCGTTTCTTTTTCTGTGGATCCAAGACCGGAAATCACAAACGGAATGCTTATCAAACGTCCACGTAACCATTACGAAACCGACGATAACTATTCTTCAATTTATCTCACTCAATGCGGAAAGAAATGGTATTGTCAGAGTGATCCCCTGAACGGGCTTTTTCCCGATTGGGAAAACGAGTTCCATGTATATCCGTTTGTTGATGTAAACTCTCTTACTTCCCCTGAATATCCTGATCACGATTCGACAATCCCTGTTATTACGGGCAGAAATTTTCTCTATGGTCAACCGTCAGGAGAAGTATATATTATTGAACCTGAGCCCAATACGACAACACCACTGAAATCACGATGGTTTGAAAATGAAGTGTCGTTTGATTCGTATGGATATCCAGCCGGGAGTCTTACATCGGATGTTATTTTCTTATCTTCCCTGCAAATCGAATGGATTCAACAACAATATCCCATCGGGAGCTCAATAAAATCCGTAAGATTGCTATCACCCGAATATGACACAACCATCGAAAGTGCTTCCGTTACTCTCGAATGGGATCACATCCCAAATGCTGATCATTATCAGGTTATTGTGGACAACAATCCAGGTCTGGGATCCCCTGAAATCAACACTTCAAAACCTCCCTTCACGAATGAAGAAGGTTGGGATAATACTCAAAACAACTTCACGATTGATACAAACTGGCTGCCAACGAATATGTTCTTTTGGAAAGTCATTGCTCATATGCCAGATAATTCCACATTCGAATCCGATGTCTGGAGATTCACCTATGTCCCCGTTCGTTCACCAGCTCCAGTCTGGATGCCTGTATACAGGGCGTTCAAAGGAGATACGGTTGTCGATCATTTCTACTGTACATCCAGCGATCATCTTGATACGGCAATGTCATATTCACCACCCTACATCTTCGAGAAAGTCGAAGGATTTCTTTCGGTCATTCCTTACGAATCCCTAGATTCAAGCAATGATCTGCTTGCTGTTTACAGATTCTTCAGCCCCGGCCCCGATGAGGACAATTCCAATGAAAGAAGCCATTACTATACCACAGACGAAAATGAACGAGATACCAGAATTACCCAGGGCTGGATCTACGAAGGAATTATTGGCTATACCGAGAACCATCAGGACTTTGTCCCGATGTATTATCTGTACCTAAATAGTCGGACACCGTTGTCAATGAATGATCACTTCTACACAACAAGCGAGATTGAAAAGGCTAATGCCATCAATAATGGCTATACAGACATGGGCGTTACCTTCCCCGTATCGCTTGATGGGCAGGGAGCAACATTGGCTTGGAGATCAAGTCAACCGGGGGCTGCCAGAGGTGTCAATCCAGCGAACGGAAACTTCAGTGACTATGTAAAGTCAGTTTTTTCAATACCGGGTGGCAGGATGAATTTGGACTTCTCATTCACCTATAACTCTTATATGACGAAACTGACCTGTCCAATCAATCCGTTAGGTATCGGATGGAGTCATTCATACAGCGCGTTCCTGTATAAAGGTCCCAATCGATTTTATGTATTCTGGCCCGATGGCCGAATCGTCATTTATGAGAATGCCTATCCTTATGATTGTAAAACCACTGGAGTTTACGAGGAATTAGAACTCTTATCATCCAATACTTGCACAATAACGACAAAAAATCACACAGTGTACACTTTTTCTTCCTTTATGGGATTGGACAACACATACTTCCTTCAATCGATCGTTGATCGAAACAACAATTCTCTGCTTTGTGAATACTCGGATCTACGCTTGACAGCGGTATCTGATAGATTTTCTCGAGAACTTCAGTTCTCTTACTGCACAGAGCCGGGTAAGACTCACCTGATCGATCATATAACTGATGTAACAGGCAATCGAACGATCTACTTCGAATACGATGAGCAGTATAATCTGATCCGTTTTACCGATGCAAAGGGAAATCTAACACACTACCGGTACGACGAAAATCATCCATATGATCACCTACTAGAGCAAATTATTTACCCTGAAGGAAACATAGTCGAAAACACCTATCAAAATCGAAAAGTGACAGGCCAATCAATTATTAATACGGGACAAATATTTGAGATTGGATACACAGAGTATGGGGCATCAGTTGTTGAAAACAACAGCCAAAACTATACATTCAATTACACTCAGGATCAACTGCGGAACATCAGTAATTTGATAACCCCACGTGTCGTATCATCAATGGATTACTCTGACGGAGACAATCCTACTCTTCCGACGTCAATAACGGATGGAAACACCAATACAACAACCGTTACTTATGATTCGAAGGGTAATGTCCTCGATGTGTTTAGACCTTATGGCGTTCACCACGAATATATGTATAATGAAATGAATGACCTGACACAATACACCGATCCGATGAATCACGCTTACAACTTCCAGTACAGCAACGGAAATCTCACGAGTTCAACTACGCCACGAGGCACAACAAGCCATTCATATGATTCATATGGCAACAGGTTGAGCACCACGAATCCTGTTGGGAAAACGACCTACTTCAGCTATGACCAGTACGATAATCTATCCTGTGTAACAGATCCACTTTCACATTCTACTCTATTCAGCTATGATAATGTGAGTAGACTTGTGAGCACCACCAATGCAAAAGGGCAGAATTCCAGTTTCTCGTACGATTCCAACAACAATCTGACCGACAAGGATAAACTCGGAGTTCTGACAACATACAGCTATACAGACAATGATGATGTGGCAAGCATTTCGGCTAACGGCCAGACAACCTCGTTCTTCTATGATAATAACTCCGGCTACCTTGATCATGTCTCTAATCCTATAGGTAACACAACGTATTTTGATTACCTTCCCGGTGGACAAATTCAGTCCAAGATAAAAGCAGATGGTGATATTATAAGTTTCACCTATGATTCCAATGGAAAGCTATCAGCCGTCTCTTCCCCTTCAGTGTGGGGAAGTTTCACATACAACAACAATCATGATATCGCCTCAGTCTCGGATAATCATGGATCGATGCAGCTTGGCTATGATGCTTTGAATCGAATAACTTCCGTATCATCCAGCTATGATTTTCAAAGCACCGTCTCCTACAGCTATGACAACAACTGCAATATTACATCCATGAATTATGCAGGTCATACGGTGCATTATTCATATGATGCAGACAACCTAATGCGCTCTGTACAAGATTGGAACGGACACACAGCCTATTTCAGCTATCGAAATGACGGTTCTATCCACTCTATTCAATATCCCAATGGAATCACTTGTTCTTTTGAATACGATGATGCCGGAAGTCTTGTCAACCTGACTAACTCAAATATAAACAGCTATACTTTTACCCTTGATGAAATCGGACTCATTACCGCAGTTGAACAGACAGAACCATTAGGCCCTTTCCCTATCGCATCCCATTCGCAGCATTGTAATTACAACAATGCAAATCGTTTGATTTCTGCTGATGGAAATGCGTTTGCATATGCAGATGACGGGAACATGGTCTATAGAGAAGACACCAATACCCAATACACCTGGGACAGTCTGGATCGTTTAACCGGTATCGACGGTTCCGAGAATACCACATTTTCCTACGACATCTTTGGCAATCGTCGTTCTGTTACCAGAAACGGTGTCACGACGTATTATCTTCTATATATAAATTCGCCCATGACCAATGTGCTGATGGAAGCAGACTCGAATGGAAATCCTATTAATTACTATGTGTATGCCAATGGAATGCTGATCAGTCGAATCAAGCCCACCGGAGAAACAAGGTACTATCATCTCGATTTCAGAGGAAGTGTAATCGCAATGACGAACGAAACAGGTCAGATTACCCACATGTACGCCTATTCTCCATACGGAAAAGTGCTGCAAATGCAGGAGGAGGATTCGAATCCTTTCCGCTTTGTCGGCGGATATGGCGTGATGGACGAAGGGAACGGCCTATCCTTCATGCGAGCCCGATACTATGATCAAGGATTAGGCCGATTCCTGAGCGAAGACCCAGTATGGAATACGAACTTGTATTTTTATATTAGCGGCAATCCATATGGAGGAATTGATCCTCATGGAATGGAAGAGATTCCAATATTCAAAATCGCAATGGAAATTAATCGGATCATTGCTGCTCATCGAAGTCAACTCATTTCATTTAGACATTTCGTTAATATTAGCAATTTCCTACAGGCGATGGATAACACAATGGATGTACTTAGTTTCGCAGTGAATGCGACAAAGAGTTCGATAAATATCGTTAATCAGCTTATTAACTCCGAAAATCTCTCAGCTGCAGAGAAGACAGCAATCATTACTAGCGAAATGTGGGCATTAGGTTGCAATGGGCTTAAAGAGATATTTATTGATGGGCCAATAGGGGCCAGATCATTGCTCAAGACAATCTTTCAAGCTGGAAGATATAATGCTTCAGGTAGCAATAAAGAGCTCTGGCTTAAAGCTGAGCAAGATTTCTTTGAAACGTTCGATTCCATGTTTCAGGATGTTCAAGGAAAAGACTTAGTCAACTATTTAGAGAGCCAATAGAAAAGGAGAAGGAATGAAGAAGAAATTCTGCACAGCCATTGCGACACTTGTCTCAATCTTACTTTTCACAATAGGGATGGATTATAATGAAAAAAACGAGTTAATTTCGGTATCTTATCCTTCCGGCTACTCATTCACCTACGAATACGACAACATGGGCAATCGTACCTCCATGACTGTCCATGTACCGGATGTAGCACCCGGAAGCCCGGAATATATACAGATAACTGCACAAAGTAATGGCATGCAGCTATCTTGGAATCCGGTGATTCAAAATGCTGAGGGTACGCCTATAATCGTGAATGTGTATCGAGTTGAATACAGCGATAATCCTGAACAGGGTTTCAATCCACTGGGCACAATCTCATCCTGTTACTATCTCGACACGACGGTGGTCGGTAACAGTGTCCGTTTTTATCGTGTTATCGCAGTCACTGGTGAATCACGTGAAATACTGAAGCCCACGAACAAAGAGAAAGAGATTCCTTCCTTGAAATAATACATTACTTTGTGCAAATGTGCAAGGTAACGATCTACTAAAATAACAGATATTCAATACTACAAGCCCAAAGCCCGGAGGATCAATGAAAAAGACAGCATCCCTGATTGTTATCTTATTTATCTTTATATCTATAAACAGTACAGAAAACAATAGTGTTTTCAGCCAGATCAATAAAGAAAAAGCCATCGTGATTGCCGAGGGGATACGCAATGATGTAGATATCCAGGATGCTTTATCAAACTACGGTGAAGAAAATTCAGCCGAACGCATTATGGATGAGATATCGAGAATTGCTGGTATTCAAATCGATCAATTGGGCTTTGGTGAATATTGCGCATTCATGAACATTGTATATTTGCTAGAATCCCATAATATTGAATTGGGTAATCTTGCAGCTATGAGTATAAAGGAACCTGTAAATGATTTCTCAGCTTTTGACATCATTAGCAGCGAGATTGTTGCAGGTGATGAGCAGTTTAGCGTAATCCATAATAGGTACCTTTATGAGACACTTCAGGAGAACGATCGTGAAGCGGTTCTTTGTTTTCTGGGAATTTGTGCTATCGGGGGTGTTGTTGGCGGCACCGGCAATCTCATAGGCTTAGGATTTGAGTACGGATTTGATATCGACGAAATCCCATTTTCTGAAATTGTTGGATCCTTTAGTGAAGGATTCGTTATTGGATTCGTAGCAACTGGACTAGGGATGTTAAGTGGCACGGTATTACCCGTTGTCGGCGCTCTACCAGCAACAGCAGCAGGGTTATTAGCCGATATTATGAGCGTACCGGGATTTGAGATTGGATTAGCTGACTGCATCGATTCATTCCTTGTGTCGATCCTGGGGCCTGTCGCCAATTGGTCCATTTTTGATTTTTACAATCCCGCAAGTTACATCGAGCTGTTCTCTGGGCAGGATGGTGGAGTTAATTCAAGCCTCTTAAGTAACTGCAATGATGCTTTCTCGGAATTCTATAACGAATATCCAAATATTGATCTGAACTCTCTTTCACCAGAAGGAAATGCCCATTTAATTCAGACTTGGACTTTTGACGGGGACGAAGACTTCAGTATGGCAAAGGAAGTTTTCAGCGTAAACGATTACGTCAATTGGGGTATGAGCCTCAGTATCTTGGAACCTACTACAGCATCAATCTCAATGAATTGCTCAAACGGTAGTTCGGATGCTTGTTTTGCCTCGGGATCCTTTTCGCTGGGACAGGGTCAATTTATCGTCGAGATGACAGAACCGTATCTGTCCCAGAATATTATCAATGCACTAGGAATATCCGGGAATTACTATGTTGAAGGAAGTGTTTCGACTACTGGAGAAAATGCAATTACCTGCACGATCAATTCTTCTGACAACAATTCCGGCCTGTTCCATATCACTGATGTCGTAATCTCTGGATACGTGAAAACTAATGCACAAATTCCCATCGAAGACGCGCTAATCAATATCTCCAACTCCAATGACATCATCTATACAGATGCTTATGGTTACTATGAATGTCCAATTCCCTATTGGTTCTGGTCCGGCACTGTAACTCCCACGAAACTGAACCATACATTCGATCCCATGTATCGGACTTATTCAGGTATTACATCCACGCAAAACAACCAGGATTACACAGGCACCTATACTCCTTCGGAAATTCCGCCCACGATCCAAGTGTTGTCCCCGAATAACATACAGGCTTACCAGAGTTGTATAATCGAATTCCAAGCATCAGATCCAGATAGCGATGCAGAGATATACTTCTACTATGACAATAACAGCTATGGGCATAATGGTCTATGTATCAATCCAGAATCACCGGTACATGAAGATTATGGGAGTACAGCGTATTCATGGAATCTGGATGACATGAATCCCGGTGTGTATTGGGTATATGCTCGAATTACAGATGGCACTTATAACAATATCTACGACTATAGTCCTGGAACTGTCGAAAAAGTTGAAACAGAGTCTGGTCGTAGTTTACGAATCGATGATGAAATAATCGAATCATCAGACGATGACGAGTGGGCAGAAATCGGTGAATCAATAGACTACGAGCTCTTCGTCGAGAATCGAAGTGATGAAACGGTTTACGATGTGGATATGACTCTTGTGTGCGAGACTTCGGATATTGTTATGATCGACGACACCTATAGCGTCTCAAGCATTGCCTCGGATCATGCTGTTTCTCCGAACTTCTATTTCAATATCCCCAATAATTTTTCCGACGATGAAGCTGAATTCGTTCTGCAGGTGATCTATGAGGATAGCAATGGGCTACCGTACAGCCAAACGCTTCATGTAAGGGATGTTGACGTCTTCCCTTCGACATTGATACCGCCTTATTTCACGATAGAAGTCTCGCCCGAGAATCAGTGTTGCAGCATCAACAACTCTGTTACCTATTATATTGAAACCCAACCAATAGATTCTCAATACAACCACGCTATATCTTTGTCAGGTAGTTCAACATCCGGCCATATCCTTTTCGAATTCAACGACACTGAAATTCTCCCCGGCAATAGCACTGCCGTGACTATATCAAATGACGGATCTCTTGAACCTGGAATGTACGAGTTTACAATTTCGGGAACTACTTCGGAAACGCAAAGGTCAACGTCACTTGAGATTGAATTTGTTGAATCTACTACGGTAAACGGAGGTAATGTATCGGGCTATTGGTCTGCTGCTGCAAGCCCGTATTTTGTAGAAGGCGATATCACGGTTCCCGCTGGAGAATTTTTGGAGATTGAAGCGGGTACAGAGGTTCAATTCAGAGGGAGTTACGCGTTGCATGTTTATGGAACGCTATTGACAATGGGATCGGAAACAGGCCAGATACTATTTACTTGTAACGATACCGGCACCGGCTGGAAAGGTATCCGTATGTATGATACAGCCGACGAGAGCAGATTGAACTACACAACCATACAATACGCAAAGAGCACGAATAATGGCGGTGGGCTATTTTTAGATGATTGTGATGCCATTATCTCGAACTGCTACATCCACCATAACTATCTTATGGCAAACAATACTCTAGGGGCTGGCGTTTACACAAATGAAGGCACACCAGTCTTTATCAATACGACAATTTCAGAAAATTCATCAACATATGAAGTTGAATCTTTGGGAATGTGCTGTAGCAGTCCTGAAGCTATGATCATCGGATGCCGGATCATAAATAACCAGAATATGAATGATAATCAACGTAGAGTCGGAGGACTATATATAAGAGGAGGAGATAAATACAATGAATCAATCCCTATCGTAGCAAACACGATTATCGCCAACAATCGTGTCGGTAGCGATGCCGGAGGTATGAGGATTGGTGGCGCAGTTGAGTTTGTGAATTGCGTCATCGCAAACAATCATGTAGAGGATAACGATGATAATGACAATGGAGGTGGAATATATAAAAAAGGCAGCAAGCGAGCAAATTTCTACAATTCAATTATTTATGGCAATTCAACAAATGGCAATATTGGTCATGAAGTATATGTCGATCCAGAAGATGGAGCGCTGTATTTTGAGTATTGCAGTATCAGAAACAGAACGAATTCAAGCTATGTTTACGGTCCTGTATCCTGGGGTCCGGGAAACATTACAAGTAGTCCCGGTTTTGATTCCAATTATGCCATTAGTAGCAGTTCTGGATGTATCGATGCAGGCAATCCGAATATGATCGATGCACTTATTCCACCCGGACTTGGAGAATCCCGAGCGGACATGGGAGCATTTGGCGGTGAAGCAAATGGTGTTTTCGAGAATCGCTATTTAGTAACTCCGATTATTGCTGATTTTCATATGTTGAATATCGGATTCTCTCGCGAGAAAGTTTTTCATGTTTACAATCTGACCGAAAATGTAGCGATATGCAGCATTGAGTCTCCCGACAATCAAGATATAACTGTTTCAGAATCCTTTGTATCTATCGATCCATATTCTAAAGTCGAAGTAATTGTAAACTGGACACCAACGATAACAGGATCAATGAACGAAGTCATCGTGTTCGATTTTGAAGGCGTTCAGGTGCCGAAAAGTATCTTTGGTGAATCGTTAAACTCGGGAAATCTTGAATCTGATGTCTATGGCATTTTGACAATCAGCCATTGTCCTTATCATGTTGTGGGAGATATCGTGATTCCTTACAGCCAAGAGCTTATCATAGATCCAGGCGTACAGCTCTTGTTCGACGGTAATTATAAAATCGATGTATATGGAAGTTTGATCGCAAATGGGACAGAAAATGAACAAGTTACAATCACCCGTGAGGGATCGAATACATGGAAGGGTATCAGATTCCACAATTCAAATGGCAATACGCTGAATCATACAAACCTATCTAACGCAAACAAAGTTTTGGTAGATGATTATGATGATATTGAAAGGCAGGGAGCTGCGCTACACCTGATTTCGTCAGAACTGGGTATGAGAGGATGCCACATCCACAATAATAAATCGGCGGCAAGAGGAGGGGCTCTATTTGTTGATGAATTGAGCTTCATCCGGATATCCGATTGTCTGATCGAAAACAACTGTATCTATGTACCTGATTTCGATACTTATGATGATGAGACTTTTGGTGGGGCAATTTACTTCGACCATTCGGAGGCTGTAATCGAAAACACGACTTTCAATAGCAATTACATTCAAGGAGATTACTCAACCGACAATGATCAAGCCGACCTTGAAGGTGGCGCAATATGGTGCAATGCTTCCGCAATTGACATTAATAATTGCAATTTCATAAACAATATGATTGAAAGCTCGTACTATGATGCCCAACTATACGGTGGAGCAATCAATGCAAAATCGTCAACAGTCAATATCAGCTCATGTTCCTTTGTCGGCAACCATCTTAATATGAGCGCAGTTAACAATGTCTTTAAAAGAGTCGAGGGAGGCGCAATATGTAACGATTCAGGCGCAGACATCAATGTTCTAAATTCATATTTTGAGGGAAATTATGCCGTTGTAAACGACGCCAATCCGAGATCCCGAGCTTACGGCGGCGCAATCGAAGATGCTAACATTGTGATTGGATGTACTTTTATTGGAAACTATGTTGATGCAGGGCAGAACTGTAAGGGAGGTGCCTGTCGCAATGGAGATTACACCCGGAATATTTTTATCAACAACCATGCAGGGGATGCGTCTGACTATAGCGAAGGAGGGGCGATTGATAGTGGGGATAACCTCTACAACAACCTCTTCATCAATAACTGTACAGGACCTGCTGGAATTAGCTGGGGAGGGGCAATCGATGGCGGATCGCCAATCATCAACAATGTATTTTACGGTAATCACACTTCAGGATCTACCGGCTATGGTGGAGCAATACGGTTATCAAATGGAACAATTTATAACAATGTCATGTATAATAACCAATCAACTCATGGAGATCAAATCTCAGGCTACACCAGCGAAGGTAATACATACGAGATAACCGTCGATTACAATCTGATTGAGAATTTGGCTTCATCAGCTTTTGCTGTCACGGATTTCATAACAATCGGAGAACATAATTTCGATTCGAATCCTTTGTTTGCGGATATTAACAACAATGATTTCCATCTCCTATCTTCCAGTCCTTGTATCGATGCGGGACATCCTGAGCACTACGACAATGTCTTGGCAGACTCTTTAGGATTGGGCACAATCCTTTGCGATTTAGGAGTATATGGAGGAATAAACAACAGCAGTACCAGCTCTGGAGGATTTCTCCAACTATGCTCACCAGAGCTCTCGTTTGGAGACACATTCGTAAATGAATCTGATACACTTTATGTAACCATTTCATTAATTGGGCAAGGCGGTATCGCAATTGATTCAATTCGTATCGAGCAGTCTGTTGAAAACTTCCACTGGAACTACAATTCAAGAGCAATTGTATCCGAGAATAATCCGGTTACTCTTGCAGTTATCCATGAACCAATAAACTCTGCCAGTAATACGGGAACGATGAAAATCTACAGCAGCAACCCCTTTGGCACGTTATACATCGCACTAACGGGAAATGGAATCGCCCCCAATATCGTATTGGACTCTTCTGTTATTGATTTTGGTGATGTCAGGTTCGATTCTACAGCAATAAAACCGTTGCTGATCAGCAATGACGGAACCGGATACCTGCAAGTTGAGAGTATCACTCCAGATAGTTCTCAATTCGTAGTTTCACCGCAGCAATTTGTCGTTCCTGTGTCAGAATCCAAAGAAGTTCACATTGAATTTAACCCGTCATTTGTCGGTGAAATAACTTCGAGCTGCCTGATTCAAAGCAATGATGCAGATACGACTTATACAATTATAGCTAATGTTACCAAACCAGAGATCGAAATGAGCGAAGATGCTTGTGATTTCGACTGGGTTGAGTGTGGCACAACATCCAGCATCAATCTGACCATTTTCAATATCGGAACTGCGGTACTGCATTTGAACGAGATATCTACAACAGGTGATGTTTTTTCTGCTGATGTAACCGATATCATTATCAATCCTGGAGAAACATCGACACTGACAATTAGTTTCACGCCAGAAGAGTGTGTTGAATATTCGTCGTTAATCTCCATTGAGACAGATGATGAAACTGCGAGAATAACAGTAAATGGATATGGATATAATGTTGGCTATAGCGACATCTCTTCCCAATCCGGACTAGATATCTCGGACAATACGAGAGGTGTTTGCTGGACCGATTTCGATATGGACGGTTATCAGGATGTCTTTGTTGCTAACTACAACTCAGCCAGCAGAATTTTTTTCAATGACGGCAACGGCATATTCACGGATTTTACTGCAATGTCTATGATCGATATATCAGGCCCGGCTTATTCAGCCTCCTGGGCGGATTACGACAATGATGGAGATCCAGATATCTACGTAACACTCTACAACCAATCCAATATTCTACTTGTCAATGAGGGGGATTACACATTCTCTGATTTTTCATCAATATGCGGCGCAAATGATTCCGGTCCTTCCAAAGGGTCATCTTGGGCTGATTTTGATAAGGACGGCTATGTGGATTTGTTTGTAGCTAATTATGGTTCTTCAAACAAGCTTTTCAGGAATAATGGAGATGGAACCTTTTCCGACGTAACGGATATTTACGGTGTCAACTATTCAGGACAAAGCCAGATAGGAATTTGGGCTGATTGTAATGAAGATGGGTACGAAGATCTGTTTGTATGCAACTGGAACAACGAACCTAATCTTTTGTACATCAACAACCTGGGGGAATCCTTTACGGAAACAGGAGAACCGCTGGAGATTCAGGGAGCCGATAAATCAAAAAGTGCTATGTGGTCCGACTTCGATAACGACGGTGATTTTGATTTGATTGTTTCTAATTGGTTGAATCAGGAAAATAACCTGTTCAGGAATGATTTTAATTCAAGTCTTGGATTCATTGATGTTATGCAAAGCACAGGCATTGACTTGACAACAGCAAACTACTCATCTCTTTTTCTTGATTACGATAATAACGGTTGGGAAGACATTCTGATATTTCCCTGGACCGGTGATCATTGCCATCTCTGTATAAACAATGGCGATGGTTCTTTCATAGATCGCACGAATGAAGGTGGGCTTGATTTAACGGATTACATCAGGAGCGTAACCATCACGGATATTGACCAAGATGGTTATCCAGATTTGTATTGTGGAACGGATAGCGGTAATAATATAATGCTGAAAAACATGTTGTCCCATAATAACTGGATAGGCTTCACCCTTACGGGATTTGCGAAAAATCTGTCCTCTATCGGCACTCGCATTACCCTTTACAGCAATGATCAGATTCAAACGAAAATGCTCGACAGTGGTGAGATTTATATGTCTAGTAACGCGAATCAAATGCTTTTCGGTCTTGGAGCACACAACATGGTCGATTCGATTGTTATCAAATGGCAGGGAATGCATGAAGAAACTTATACAAATCTAATGATCAATCAGTACAATGAGATAACAGAACCGAATTCTGCTCCTTTCTTCGAATTCCCCGAGTACTTTGAAGTAGCTTATTACAATTCACTGAATATCGATTTGTCTGAATATTCAGAGGATTATACAACATTCGATAATCAATTGCAGTATTCAGTAGTCGATTCATTGCAGTCACCCTCAGGTCAATATAATCTTACTGATGCGATTCTGTTATATTCTGCACCCCAGAATTGGTTTGGACTTGATACTCTTATTGTTGAAATTCATGATGGCATCTTTTATTCAAAGTCGCCTCTTGTTTTCAGCGTAGCTCCTGATAACTATCCGCCTCAGATAACTTCTCACAATCCTGCCTATTCGACTCAAATGCTTACCGTTGGAAGCATGACAGATTTTTCTGTCAATGCTGAAGACACTGAAGGTGATCCAATACAATACCGGTGGTGTTTAAACGAAACACTTGTCAGCACAACAAACACCTATACTTTCAATGCAGACATGAACATGGATGGTATGCAACATCTGAAATGCAGTGTTTCTCAATCTGACAGCACAAGAGTATCAATATCCAATACCGAATTAAATTCGCGAGTTTGGAATCCTTATGGAGTTTCGGAAATTGAATGGAATATCTATGCCGTAAACCCTTATGATTATGTAATTTCCCCTAATGAAGAGAGTCTGGTAATTGCACAACCGGATACTGTGAGTTTTTTATTTGATGGATATTCATCAAATGGATACGAACTTGAATATGACTGGAAACTTGAATATATACCAGTTTCAAGCTTATCAACTTACACATTCCACTCTGATAGTGTAGCTCCTGGTAATTACATTATTTCTCTGGATGTTTCAGAAATAGTACCAGAGAGAAGACGTTTATACAAAGAAATTTCAAGAGAAAACGCAACGCGTAATTCAGAACCTGCTATACTCAATTTTGTTTGGCAAGTTGAAGTGACAGGAGGATTATTGCCACCCCAGAACATCATCATCACATGCTCTGAAAATAGCGTTACAATCAGTTGGGACACAGTATTTGAAGCTTCCAGTTATAAGATATGGGCAAATGACGCTCCTGATGTAGATACTGATTCTTTACCAATTGCCCACATTGCGGCTACCAGTTATACAATTCCACAGGTGGAAGAAATGAAGTATTTCGTAATCAGAGCTTCGGATGAATCAATATCTGCAGCAAGAAATGCAAATGCAGAGGAGAAGTAAGCATTTGCATCCAGGTCTATCCACCCAACATTCACAACAATGCACAGACATTCACAGGTTGTTTGTCAGTCATTTGTCAGTCGGGTTGATTTGCATAGAGGCTATGTTGCTATGGTTATGAGAGTTACGAAAAACGCTATTTCGCTTCTAAGGAAAAAGGCCCGAATCAAATGACCCGGGCCTGCGATAGAGTCGATTATTGCTTTCTTGCTCTTGAATCCGTACGCTGAAGGGTTTCATTTTGGCGTACATATTCGAGAACGGCTTTCACGTAGTAATAGCGTCCTCCGCGCGGCATGAGCACTGTCCAGGATTCATTCTCGAATGTGCCGGAGGTGTCTTCAGCAAACTCACCGTCCGGCGTGGCGCAGGAGAACACCTTGTAGCTCGTTGCCCCCGCTACCGGACTCCAGGTGATTGTCACGCTGGTTGAATCGGTTGTCAGGACGACATCCTGCGGTGCGTCTGGTGGTGAAGGTGGATTATTCTCGTATCCCTGCCATGCGAGGAATGGATAGCCGCCATTGTCATCCGGATTGATACCCCAGATATCGTTCGTGCCGTTCTGGGTCTCATCCATGAAATCCCAGCCGGCATTGAAGTAGGTACTGTAATCCTGCATTTCTGCGGTGGTGAGCCCTGTCCCGCCAGCGCTGGAGCCTTGTCCCGAGGTCTCGGTGTCCCAGAAAGAAGAGTTTATGATGCCATGCGTACAGGAACCAATCAGACCGCCGGTCCCTGTAACTGCACCGGATGAATAGCAATGATTCACCTCGATGGTGCCGCTGTCGGTTCCGTCCTGATTACCGATAAACCCACCGGTCTTTTCGTCTCCGGACACATCTCCTTGTGCATAACAGTTCTCGATCAGGATCGTTCCGCCATCGTAACCGGGATATCCGGCACGATTGTTTCCGGTCAGACCTCCGACAATATCGCCAGTCGCGGTAATATCGACATCTGTAAAGCATTCGATGATGTTCGACGAGATCGATTCGAACGCTTCGTTCCGTCCGATCAGACCACCTGCGAGGGATTTCCCGCCGGAATCGTGTTCGGCGGTCAGCGTTCCGGTCGCAGAGCATCTACTGACATCGCCGTTGCGTTTGCTTCCTATCAATGCGCCGACGGCTGATTGCCCATGAATCGAAACATTGGTGAGATGCACATCATCGATCGTCGCTGCTGCCGTGAATCCGAAAAGTCCAACATACCGTTGATCCGGACGATCGATGTACAGATTCGATATTTGATAACCGTCGCCATTGTAGGTTCCGGTGAATCGCTGGTTGTTATTCCCGATTGGCAGGAATCCCGCGCCGTCGAACCAGTTCTGTGTGTCGGTTGCGTCGATATCTGCGACCTGCGCGAAGTGCTTGTCCCAAATGGTGTTATCGCTCGATATGCGGTTGAGCTGCGCCATGTTGCTGATAAGATACGGGGCTTCGATCGTTCCGGAACCCGGGAAAAATGCCTGTGGTTTATTTTCGTATCCCTGCCCGGCGAGGAAGGGATAGCCGCCATTCTCCTGCGGATTGATACCCCAGATATCGTTCGTGCCGTTCTGGGATTCGTCCAGGAAGTCCCATCCGGCGTCAAGGTAGGTTTGGGGATTATGCATCTCTGTGGTGGTGAGACCGATACCGCCAACACTGTTTGATACTCCGGACGCTTCAACATCCCAGAAGCAATTATTGACAACACAGTAATTACAATCTGCTATTAAACCTCCCCACGCTTCTTGATTGTTTTGTTCAATATAGCATGAGGAATAGCAATTTTCCACCAGCATCAATCCTCCCATGGAAGAATAAGCGCTCCCTACAAGTCCGGCATACAGCATGAAGGCTGAAACCGAACCTTGAGCGCTGCAGTTTGATATCGTTACGCCAATATCGTCATTGACATAGATGGATATTAGTCCGATTAACCCACCGCAGAACCTGCCTGAAGCACTGGCGGAAATGTTTGTACAGCATTCTATAATCTGGATTCCGGGATCACCATCTTCACGATAACAATATCCAATCAATCCACCAATATGAGTTTGAGTGGCTTCGTTTCCATCAACCGTTCCGGTAGCGGAGCATTGTGTTACGTTGCAGCTTCGAGCCTTGCCAATAATCGCGCCGATGTACTTTTTAGCGAATATATTGGCATTTTCAAGATGGATATTCGAGATCTCAGCAAATCTCGTATATCCGAAAAGACCAGCGTATGTTTTATTGCTGCGGTTGATGGTAAGTCCCTCGATGGCATATCCGGCACCGTCATAACAGCCGGTAAATTGATAGGTACCGTTCCCGATTGGCAGGAATCCCGCGCCATCATACCAGTTTTGGGTTTCAGTTGCATCGATGTCCGCCACCTGCACGAAATGTTTATCCCATTCCGCGCTATGCTCGGATAACCAGACAAGGTCGGCAAGATTTTCAATCTGATATGGACTGGCTTCGGTACCAGAGCCCTCGGGTGCCCATTCGTAAACATGTTCGTATCCCTGCCATGCGAGGAATGGGTAGCCGCCATTTTCCTCCGGATTGATACCCCAGATATCGTCCGTACCATTCTGGGTCTCATCCATGAAATCCCAGCCGGCATTGAAGTAGCTGTTGAAATCCTGCATCTCTGCCGTGGTGAGGCCGGTTCCGCCGTCGCTGGTTGATATTCCTGACAACTCCGTATCCCAGTAGCAGTTGGTAACCGTTGCCCCATCGTTTTGCAAGATGAATCCATCGGATGCCACACTAAAATCTCCAGAACATGCGGCGTAGCAATTGGTGATGTTTGTTGACAAATCGCTCGTTGCGCATATTGCTATAAATCCAGACTGGGCGTATGTACTTGCCACCTCTCCTTGTGCATAGCAATCGCTGATTTCCAGACTTCCGTTGTCACTACTTCTTGTATAACCGCCAAAACCGCCAATATACCGGTAGCCATTGACAGTTCCCTGAGCATGGCATTTCTGAATCGATATTGTACTATGATAATAGCAAGAAACATGTCCGAAGAACGAGCCGGTTAACTCGTTTCCAGTTACGCTTCCTTCAGACCAGCAATTAGATATAGTTATGGATGAACTGCTCAGGGATTCAACCAAGCCGGCAAAACCGCCAGTTCTCACATCGGAACCAGTTACCTGACAGGTTGACCAGCAGTTATCGAATGACGCCGTACCTCCGTAGTAAATAGACACAAATCCAGCGACTCCGCCAATATCTCCCAATCCATTGATGACGCCGGTTGTTGAACAATCCATGATTGTCGTAACGTTGTCATCTTCATTGAAACCATTTATACATCCGATCAAACCTCCGGCAGCATGTTCGGCTGCTGTAAGATTTATGTCTGCTGTGCAATGACTGATGGTGGATGGCTCGTAAGATTTTACGAGACCGACCAAGCCGCCGGCGTTTGTTTCGTCCAGTCCATCGCCGGCATTGATTGTACCGGATACATGGCATTCGATCAGGGTGGAGCTGATTGCTTGACCCACAAGGGAGCCTGTCTGGTTCGCACCGGTAATCGTAACGCCGGAAAGGGTCAGGTTGCTGATTTCCGCGTTCTCGATAACCGAGAACAGACCGATGTTATGGGTTGCGGGGCGATTGATCATCAGATTTGCGATCTGGAATCCGCCGCCATCATAAACACCGCTGAAAGGTGTAGATTCGTTCCCGATTGGCAGGAATCCCATAGAGTCCCGAGTGCTGGTCATGGTGATATCACACGTTTGCAAGAACACTTTATCCCAAAAGGTGTTATCAGTCGTTATGCGATTGAGCTGCGTCATGTTTCTGATAAGATAAGGATCTTCGGTGGTTCCGGATCCGGGAATGTAGGACTGAGACTCATTTTCGTATCCCTGCCATGCGAGGAAGGGATAGCCGCCATTCTCATCTGGATTGAAACCCCAGATATCGTCTGTACCGTTTTCCGTCTCATCCATGATATCCCAGCCAGCGTCAAGGTATGTTTGGGGATTCTGCATCTCTGCCGTGGTGAGGCCGGTTCCTCCATCGCTGGAGGACATGCCGGAGACTTCGGTGTCCCAGAATGACGAAACGACATAACCGTAATCTCGATCCGCGATCAATCCACCACGATGCGAGCTTCCGTTGACCTCCGTCGCACTGAAAGAATTGGTGACCAGCACAGTACCACAATCCACCGACGACTCGGGCATACATCCGATCAATCCTCCCGTATATTCCGGTGCAGTAACGGAACCTTTGCTGTAGCAATCGGATATCAGGATGTCTCCACCTTCATTGAAAAGCAAACCGGAAGTAAGTAATGCCGCAAGCCCACCAGCGTAGTTATTGGCTGCACTGGTTTCCATATCCGCGAAACAGGATGTGATGTTGCATTCATGGTTCTCGGTGGCATAGATCTCTCCGATCAATCCTCCGGCGTAGTTATGCGGTACCGTTACGCTTCCCGTTGTCGAACAGTTATGAATATCGGTGTTTTTACACATACCGACAAGCCCTCCGGCTTTCCGGTAACCGGTTACGTCCGCATCGACAAGATGGATATCTTCCAGATTGGCGTTTTGCGCATAGGCGAAAAGCCCGACGTATTCACGATTTGGCTTGTTGATTACGACACCTGTAATCGTGTGACCGCCTCCATCGTAATCGCCGCTGAAGGGGTTGGATTCTGACCCGATGGGAGAGATACCAAGCGTATCTCTTGTCGAGTATGCAACGATGTCATCGGTCTGCACGAAATGATCGTTCCAGACGGTGCTATTGCTCGACATCCACTTGAGATTGGAGAACGAAGCGATTTCCCATGGCGTCGATGCGGAACCGTCTCCATTGGGCTGTTCGAAGGGTTGGTTCTCGTATCCCTGCCATGCGAGGAATGGATAGCCGCCATTCTCCTCGCTATTCAATCCCCAGTAATTCTCTGTTCCGTTCAAAGACTCGCCCATGAAGTCCCAACCGGAATCCATATAGGTGAAGAAATTCTGCATCTCTGCTGTGGTGAGTCCTGTCCCGCCAGCGCTGGAGCCTTGTCCCGAGGTCTCGGTGTCCCAGAAAGAAGAGTTTACGGTACCATGCGTACAGGTTCCAATCAATCCACCGGTGCCTGTGACTGCACCGGATGAATAGCAATGATTCACCTCGATGGTGCCGCTGGCGGTTCCGTCCTGATTACCGATAAACCCTCCGGTCTTTTCGTCTCCAGACACATCTCCTTGTGCATAGCAGTTCTCGATCAGGATCGTTCCGCCTTCGTAACCGGGATATCCGGCACGATTGTTTCCGGTCAGACCTCCGACAAAATCACCAGTCGCGGTAATATCGACATCTGCAAAGCATTCGATGATGTTCGATGAGATCGATTCGAACGCTTCGTTCCGTCCGATCAAACCACCAGTGTATGAATTCCCACCGGAATCCTGTTCGACGGTCAGTGTTCCGGTCGCAGAGCATGAGCCGACATCGCCATTGCGTTTGCCGCCTATCAATGCGCCGACGGCTGATTGACCGTGAATCGAAACATTGGTGAGATGCACATCATCGATCGTCGCTGCTGCCGTGAACCCGAAAAGACCAATATACCGTTGATCCGGACGATCGATGTGCAGATTCGATATTTGATAACCGTCGCCATTGTAGGTTCCGGTGAATCGCTGGTTGTTATTCCCGATTGGCAGGAATCCCTCGCCATCGAACCAGTTCTGGGTGCCGGTGGCGTCGATATCGGCTGTCTGCACGTAATAATCGTCAAACGTATCCGGATGAAAGCTTATCCATAGTAGGTTCCCAAGAGATTCGATCTGCCAGGGATTCGCTTCGCTGCCGTCGCCGTCGGGCAATCCGGGCCAGCCGTTTTCGTAACCCTGGCAGGAAAGGAAGGGGTACCCGCCGTTGTCGGCGTCGTTCATGCCCCAGATTTCGTCTGTTCCGTTCGCAGGTTCGTTTATGAAATCCCAACCGGCATCGTAGAAGGTGAAGAAACTCTGCATTGCCGCCGTATTGAGTCCGGTTCCGCCGGCGCTGGAGCTCTGACCGGTCGATTCCGTATCCCAGTACGAATTCGTAACGCTTCCGGCATCATTGTATCCGATCAGTCCACCGGCGCTGCTGATGCAATCGACATTGCCGGCTGCGTAACATTTTTCGATCGTGACAGTGCTGGATGCATCGGTCTCGATTTCTCCGACAAGGCCTGCGGAGCTGTTGCTGCCAACGATTTCTCCCGTGGCATAACAATTATCGATCGCAACATTACCGTGGCGCCACACTTCAACTTTGCCGATTATGCCGCCGACGTAGCTACCGCCACTCATCGCTCCGTTTGAAGCGCTGCGGTAGATGTGCATGTTTCCACCATCGAGGTAGTTCGTTCCCGATTTGTTCGCGCCGATCAGACCACCAACGTAAGCTTCCGTCGCAGTGATATCGATATCGGCAAAGCAATCTACGATCTCGGAAGCGTGTGAAGAAGTGCCTTGGTTTACGCCGACCAGTCCGCCGGCATAGGAATAGCCTGAGGTCACCGTGCTGGTAATGCTTCCCGATGCCGAACAGTTTATCAACGTGGCGTTGTACCCATCTCCTGAAAATGCTCCCACATGACTCTTTGAGACAATATCGACATCGGCGAGTCTCAAATCCTCGATGGTCGAACCGATGGTGTATGCGAATAGCCCGATGACGGTTTCACCGGATCGGTTGATCGTGAGGCCCGATATCGTCTTGTTGTCCCCATGGACATAGCCGCTGAATCGATCGTTGCTGGTACCGATAGGCAGAAAACCTTTGCCCTCATGATACTCGGCGGAGATGGAGAAATCGATATCGCGATAGATTAGAATATGGGAATCCCACATGACAGGATCGACGCTCATTCTGTATAAATGGTTGGCATGCCTTATCTGATAAGGATCCTCCGAAGTACCGGATCCTGGAGGACGACAGGCCGGATCGTGATGGTAACTGACATTGTGCGGATACAACGTCGCAAGATAGGGGTATCCGCCATTGACGGCCGGATGCATTGCCCAGTAGTCATCTTCCATGCACCAATCAAACCCGATATCCTGGTATGTCATGTAGTCCTGCATCTCGTAAAAAGTCTTTCCAGTTCCGCCGTCGCTGGAAGTTTGTCCAGATGTATCGATGTCCCATATACTATTGGTCACATTACCGAGATCACGTTGTCCGACCAAACCGCCGGTTGTGCTGGTTCCGGTCACATGGGATGCGGCATAACATTTCTGAATACTATTGAACCCATTGGTTCCCCTCATGAAACCAACCAAACCGCCAACTTTTTCGCGAGCACTAATGCTACCTCGGGCAAAACAGTTTGCAATAAGATTATTCCCCCCGGGATTCCCTCCATAGCCAGCCATCATCATTCCGGTCAGACCGCCGACGCAATCTCCATCTGCCGTAATATCGACATCTGCACCGCAAAAGAGAAGCGTTGCCGCATTGACAAACGAAGTCGTGCGACCGATCAAGCCACCGATGTAGCTGTTCATGTTTGCACTCTGGTGGGTAGCTTCGATTCTTCCCGATACGTAGCAGTTGTTGACTTCTGTCTGGTACGCTGCGCCGATCAGCCCCCCCACAACTGCCTGTGCTTCAATATCAATGTTCTCCAGGAAGAGCTTTTGTATCAAGGCGTATTCTGTCTGACCGAACATTCCGCAGCCTTCCTGATTGGGCCGCCTCATGTAGAGATTTGAAATTGTTTTGTGATTTCCGTGAAATTGCCCAGTGAAAGGTGTGTTATCGTTACCGATGGGGATAAAGCCATTTTGACTCCAATTCGCACAGCCCATCGCATTGATATCGTTGTCGAGACGATAGACCATGTCCCACTCGGAAGAATTTGTACAGAGCCAACGCAGGTGATCGAGTGTTTGAATTCGGTATGGATTCGATTCGGTTCCCTCTCCATTCGGCTGTGTGCCTTCACAGAAAAGGATACTCATAAAAATTGACAATAGAACGACACAATAAAGGTTTTTCATTGGTTACTCCTTCATGCTTGGTGATTGAAGTTATAATGATAGAAATCTCAAGACTCAATTGTCAAATGAAAATTAAAGTGAATCATATTCATGATGGACAATGACAGGTTCTTAGTGTTATTAGCTATTTTTTACAGAAAATAAATATTTCAAATGAAAACGATCCGCAAAGCCCCCTCTTCACGGCAAAATCTCAGTCCATCCTTTGACGCAAAGTGGTCATTTCGAAACCATCCGAACATCCCAATAGAATAGCACCCTGATGAACAAGAAATTTGTTGACAGAACCCGAAAATTTAGCTCATCTTGAGCAAATTGCAGACCGTTTGTTTACCGTTAGGAAATATAGAGAGGGATTCACACATGCAGACTTTTCACGAGCCACAACCAGGAAGGCACGATGGACTTCGAATTTAACGATGGGGATATTTTTGATTCTTTGCAGCATGATCTGGTCATCGACCTCGACCATCCCAAGCTGACACTGACCGAGGGAGAGCGCCGGGAAGTATCGGTACTGTTCGCCGATGTCAAGGGCTTCACCTCGATGTCTTCGAAGCTCGATCCGGAGGTCGTACACAAGCGAATGGACGAGATCATGCGCATCTTCTCGAAGTGTGTGACCTTCTACGGCGGCTTCGTCGATAAGTATGTCGGCGACTGCATCATGGCGCTCTTCGGAGCCAAGGTGGCCTCCGAGCAGGACACCGAGCGCGCCGTTCTGACAGCGCTCAAGATGTCCCAGCAGTTGGCGTTGTACAATGCCCTGCTCAAGACCAAGCCCGGCTTCGAGGACATTCAACTTGGCGTGCGCGTCGGCATCAATACGGGGCTTGTGAGCGTGGGAAAGGTCGGAGAAGCTCGTGAGGGCGATTACACGGTCTATGGCAACACAGTCAACCTCGCCTCGCGCATGGAAAGTAACGCGCCCGTCAACCGGATCATGCTCGCCGCGGAGACGATGCGCATCGTGGAATCGCGATTCGAGTTCGAGCATCTCGGCCCTATCCGAGTCAAGGGGATCGAGAAGCCGGTAGATTGCTATCTGGTATTGCATCCCAGCCACTCCACAACCAAGCACATCCGTCCCGGCAAGACCACGTTCATCGGGCGCGAAAACGAGCTGCAAACCCTCCGAACCGTTATTGACAGTGCTTCCAAACCACAAGGCGCGGACAGCTCCGAACTGGTGTATCGGGATTCCGCGATTGTCGGTATATCCGGTGACGCGGGGCTCGGTAAATCACGCCTGACCGTTGAATTCCTGCGCGCCTGCGAGGACGAAGCCTTTGTGCTGAACGGGGCGGCTTCGGGAGTGTGCGCGAGTCCGCTCAATCTTTTCGCCAACATTCTCGAAAACCACTTCCATCTCCACCGCAGCCAGCCCAACGACGTGAAGGCACGCAAATTGCAGTCCGGGATCGAGCTGCTGGATCGAGGTTTGCCGGAGGGAATACGAGAAAACCTTCGGGATTCGGTGCCGCTGCTCGGTTTCATACTCGAGATACCCACCCAGGATCAGCGCACCAAACAACCCGGCAAAGAATTGATCGGTCATCTTCAGCAGGCGGTTGCCACCTTCTTCGAGGCTACGTCCATGCAAGCCGCTATCCAGCACAAGACACTCGTCGTCGTGCTGGACGACCTCCACTGGCTCGACAGCGCTTCGGCGCACGTGCTGAACCACCTCTATCAACCCGGCGTTTCCCCATCCCCCAGACGTATCACCGTGATTCTTTACAGGGACGAATACAAGGTCGCGCCGGTATTTCAGTCGCATCCGGCATTCTCGGAGATTGCGCTTAAGCCCATGAACAAATCCGAGACCATACGGCTGATCGGGCAACACGCCTCGGGCATGAACCTTTCGCAAGCCATACTCGACCGACTGTACGACCTCTCCTACGGCAACCCCTTCTATCTGGAGGAGTGGTGTAATTACATCCAGGATTTACCGCTAGACAACAAGGTCGATTTGCCGATACCGTCGAACCTCTACGCGCTGATTCTCTCACGGCTCGACAGGCTGCACGAATCCGTGAAAATCCTCCTGCAGAAGGCTGCCGTCATTGGGCAGGAATTCTTCGTCGAGATACTCGGCGCGATTGAACAGAGGCTGCAAAACACGACGGACGTGAGTTCCACCCTCTCCAACCTCGAGCAGCAAGCGCTCGTGCTGAAGATGCTCGGGTTCGACTACTCCAGTTATTTCTTCAAACACATCACCACCCGTGAGGTGGCATATAAAACGCTCCTTGTCGCCAATCGGAAGATTCTGCATCAACTGACGGCGGAGGCTATCGAATCGATATTCGCCGAACGCACGGACGAATTCCTCTTCGAACTGGCGAACCACTATCTCCACACCGATATCCCCGACAAGGCGCTGTTTTACACCAAAGAAGCGGCACAGGCAGCGCAGAATCGGTTCGCCAATCAGCAGGCGCTGACGCTGTGGAAGCAGTACATCACCCTGCTTGAAGACGACTCGGGCGAGCAGATCGCCGCAATGCTCAAGTGCGCGGAAATAAACTGGCTCATCGGGAAATGGGATGAAGCCGAAGAGCTGATCCGTAAGGCCAAAGAGGTGACACCGGCAGACGACACCGCGAACCGCTTCGAGGCATGCCGTCAGCATGGCGTGATCCTCTCCATGCGCGGCGCGCTGGACAACGCGAGGCACGAATTCAACGAATGCTTGCGTATCGCCGGTCAGCTCGAAGACAAGAAAATGCTCGCCATCTCCCACGGCAACCTGGGTATCCTGAATCAACAACTGGGTAATCTGGACGAGGCGCGAAGCTATCACGAACGAAGCCTGGCGTTTTCAAAGGAAATCGGCGACTCGCTTCGCCAGTCTAAAGAGTATAACAACCTGGGTATGCTCCACATGCACCGAGGAGAATACAACGAAGCGAAAGGGCAGTTCGCGGCCAGCCTTCAAATCGCCGAAATCAACGGGTATCAACAGGTTCAGTCGCACGCTCTGGGCAACCTCGGCTTCATCGCCGTCAAACAGGGTGACGCGGACACCGCCAACGACTTCTACCAGCAGAAATGGCGGCTCGTCGATAAGATGGGCGACCAGTTCGAGCGCGTCAAGGTGCTGGGCAATATCGGAAATCTGCGACGCGACGCGGGGGACCACCGTGAAGCTCTCCACTACTACCGGCAGATTCTCGCCATCAAGCAAACCCTTGGCAACACCCTCGAAGTGGCGCGAAGTTATTACAACATCGGCAAGCAGCACTATCTCCTCGAAGAATATCCACAGGCGCATGAAGCGCTCGATCAGTCCATCGATCTGGCCGAAGGCTACCCCGCAAGCGTTTGCCAGTACTACCTCGTCAAGGGCGAAGTTTATGTCGCGCAGAACAACGCGGCAAGCGCTCGTGAGACCAACCGACGGGCGACCGAACTCGCGCAGGCAGTGCAGAAGGAAACGCTTCTGGCCAATTGCCGCAGCCAGCTCGAGAACATTGAATCCATGAAGTAGAATTATACATATAAAATAACTGGAGGAAACATGAACCAGCTTAAAAATTTCATTTGTATCCTGACGATTCTCGCCGCGACGACGGGGCTTTTCGCCAACCTGCCGCCCGTCGTGACAAACGCGTCCGCGCAACAGCGCACCGACGGCTCCAAGATCGTCGATATCCATTTCGACGTGGAAGACGCCGAAAACGACACACTGACCGTCACGCTCTTTGTATCCGACGACGAAGGCGCGAGCTTTTCGATAACGCCCGACGGGGCGAACCTCTCCGGCGATATCGGCGAAGGCGTCATGCCCGGCGTTGGAAAACACATCGTGTGGAGCGCCGGAGACGAGACGCAGATATTCGACGCCGGCACCTTCGTTTTCAAGGTGACCGCAGACGACCACAGCCTGCCTGCCGACTGGGTCTATGTCCAGGGCGGAACCTTCCAGATGGGTCAGGAAGGACTCTCCGAGCCGGTGCATACGGTTACCGTCTCCGACTTCGCCATTTGCGCACACGAGGTGACGCAGGCCGAATGGGTGGAGACGATGGGATCAAATCCATCCGCGCATCAGGGTAACAACAACTACCCGGTCGATAGCGTCTGTTGGTACGACGTAATCGTTTACTGTAATCAGCTTAGTATGAACGACGACCTGATCCCCTGTTACACGATCAACGGCTCTACCGATCCCGCCGACTGGGGCACCGTTCCCACTTCGCAGAATGCCACCTGGGATGCCGTAACCTGCGACTGGAACGCCGATGGATACCGAATGCTCACCGAAGCCGAATGGGAATTCGCCGCCCGTGGCGGAAACCAGAGCCAGGGATACACCTATAGCGGCAGTAACAACCCCGACGAAGTGGCATGGTATCATGAAAATTCCGGAATCCAGACACACGAAGTCATGACGCTGGCACAAAATGAACTGGGCATCTTCGATATGAGCGGAAATGTATGGGAACACGTCTGGGATTGGGAAGATGATTATCCTGTGGCTCCACAATTCAACCCCGTAGGTCCCGTAACAGGAACTGACCGGCGAGCACGAGGTTCAAACTTCAACGATACCGCTTATTACATACAAATCGCGTGGCATCAAAATTTCCCACCAACTTATGGGACTGGTACATTTGGCCTTCGTGTGGGGCGTTCGATGGGAATACGCCAAACAATGGCGTCCAACTGGGCGATCGTCGAGGGCGGCACCTTCGAGATGGGCATTGAAGATCATGATCCGAGCGAAGTACCAATTCATACAGTTACTGTATCAACCTTTGCCATGTGCGTGCACGAAGTGACACAAGCGGAATTCAGTGAGATTATGGGTTACAACCCTTCCTATCAGGTGAGTTCAAACCGCCCTGTAGAGTATGTTCGTTTTTACGAGGCAGTCAAATATTGCAATCTGCGAAGCATGGAGGAAGGTATGACGCCTTGCTACACCATAAACCATTCTACTGATCCAAATGACTGGGGTGGTGTGCCCACCACATATAACAATAGTACATGGGACACGATGACCTGTGACTTCACAGCTAATGGTTACCGGCTACCTACTGAAGCCGAGTGGGAATTTGCTGCTACTGGCGGCAACGATAGCATGGGTTATACCTACTGTGGAGGAAACAATCCAAATGATGTTGGATGGCATGGGGGTAACTCCTCTGGTTACTCACATAATGTGATGCAAAAACAACCAAACGAGCTTGGATTGTATGATATGAATGGTAACGTACACGAAATGTGTACGGACTGGTACAACGCAACATATTATTCTGTCTCACCCCAGAACAATCCTACGGGCTCTGAAGGTGGAACATGGCGTTCTTTAAAAAGTTCAGGCTGGAATAACAGTTCCTACGCATTCTATCCTCAGCGTCGCTCCTCATGTTACCCCGGCGTGCAGAACGACACCATCGGTTTCCGCGTAGTGCGCGGCGGCTTCTAAAGGAGGGTGGTATGCGACACAAAATCCTGCTACTTCTGCTGGCGCTCGTCGGCGTGCTGTGCGCTTCGACGCACTCGGCGCAGACGGCGGTCGTCACACTTGATACCGCCAACCCGGTGGTACTGACCCTCTCGCCCACCGGCGGAACCTGGAAGACCGGCGACACGGTCGATGTCATCTGGACGGCCGCGGACAACCACCCGCAGGCGTTTCCCATCGAGCTTGCCTGGCGCGAAGGCGAAAGTCACGGCTGGCAAACCATCGCGTCATCCGAACCAAACGACAGCCTCTTCTCGTGGACTGCCCCGCAGGCATACACCGAAGACGCGCAGGTGCGGGTGACGATGACCGACGACTTCGGCAACGAAGGTTCGCACGAGACCTGGGCCTTCACCATCATACCCGGTTACAATTTTCAACTCACAGGCGTGAGTACGCTCGATACCGCCGACCCACAGGTGACCGTGACCAATCCCACAGCCGGAAACGTCTTCGTTCGCGGCGATCCGCTGCCCATCGGCTGGACGACTGTCGAGACGAACACGCCCGACGAAGCGGTCTCCATCGACTGGCGCCGCAACGCGACCTCCGCCTGGAACGCCATTGCCACCGACGAGGACGACGACGGCGCATATAGCTGGACGTCTCCCGCCGACAGCACCGCCGCCGCACAGATTCGCGTGGCGAGCGTGGACGCTTTCGGAAACATCGGCGAAGGGCTCTCCGATCCGTTCACCATGCTTCAGCCGATGGCGAATTTTTCCGTGGACGTCACCAGCGGCTACGCGCCGCTCACCGTGCAGTTCACCGACACCTCCACCGGCGACATCACCTCCTGGAGATGGGACTTCGACAGCGACGGCGTCATCGACTCCGAAGAGCCGAATCCCACATGGACCTACCTCTTTCCGTGGGACTACACCGTCACCCTCACCGTGACGTTCTCCAATCCGCTCAGACGTTCCGCGTCCCGGGAAAGCGACAGCGAAATCCGGGCAGACTACATCCAGGTGTCGATCAATCCCGCGACGCTGATCGAGGTACCCGATGATTATTCCACGATCCAGGCGGCCATCGACGCGGCCGGGGACGGCGACTGCATCATCGTCTCCGACGGCATCTACTTCGAGAACCTCGAAATCGTGGGCAAAGAAATCACCCTCGCCAGCGAGTACTTCGTTGACGGCGACACCCTCCACATCGACAACACCATCATCGACGGCAGCCAGCTTCGCAATAGAAGCGTCGGCTCCGTCATCTCGGTACTGCCGGGCGTCAACCCCTATCTCCAGTCCTTCGTCTCCGGATTCACAATCACCCACGGCAGCGGTCGAACCATCACCCAGACCCAGGGCGGACTGACCGTCCAGAAGCGCGTGGGCGGCGGTCTGTACATCGAGAGCAACAACACGGTTCTGGCCATGAACAAGGTCATTGAGAACGAAGCGGAAGACGAAGGCGGAGGCAGCTACTCATACCTCAGCGCGCCCAACTTCGGCGGCGGAATCGGGAACGGCATTGTCAATCCCGGCGGCAACACGTTCTTGGACAACTTCTCCGACGCGGGTAAGGACATGTACTTCGAGGCTCCGAACATTCGCGACGAGCTGAAGGTAGAGAACTGCGATTTCGACGTGTTCTGCACGCTCGACACAACCCGGACGGCGTACTGGACGACAACGAACGCCCCGATCAAATACTCCGGCAGCCGTGGCAACACCGATGTCATCACGACCGATATCTGGGTAGCCATATACGGCAGCGACACGGAGAACACCGGGAATTCGCCCGAATCGCCATTCCTCACCATCGATCACGCCCTCAGCCTTGCCTACGGCACCGAGCAGAATCCCGTGACCATTCACCTTGAAGCGGGGGTGTACGCGCCCAGCCAAAACGGCGAGCGTTTCCCGCTGCAAATGGTTAACTGGGTCTCCCTCGAAGGCGTGGGAACCGGCGAGACTTACATCGACGCGGAAGCTACCACCGGAAATCCCAACCGCGTCATCCTTCTCGACAACGTCGAAGGGTGCCGGATCCGCGATCTCACCGTCATCGGCGGCGTCCTGACCGGCGAGAAGGGCGTCAACGGCGCCGGTATCGCGGCATTCTCATCGAGCGTCGATCTCGAAGCCGTCACGCTCAGCAATCTGGTGGCAGCAGGCGATGGAGCAGGCGCGTACCTGTACAACTCCAGCCTGTCGGCGCAAGCGCTCCGCGTGACGGGAAACAGCAGCGTAAACGGCGGCGGAGGCATGTACTTCGGTGAATCGAGCGCGTGCATCGACAGCAGCTACATCACCGACAACACATCTTGCTGCGGCGCAGGCCTCTTCGCGACGGAGAGCCGCATCACCCTGACGAACAGCGACATCAGCGACAATACAACCACTGGGGACGCGAGGCGTGGAGGCGGAATCTACATCGCATCGGCCGACACCTGCCACATCTCAGGATCGACCATCGACAACAATGTCGCGGACTACGGCGCCGGTATCTACATGCAAGGCGTGGAAAATTTCCGCATCGCAGCCAATAAAATCGTCAACAACATACAGAACACCACACAACCCGCTAATGGCGGCGGAGGCGTTTACTGGTCGTCCGGCAACAGCGGACGCTTCGTCAACAACCTGATCGCGAACAACACCGCCTATCAGGGCGGCGCCGCGTTCGGTCTGCTCTCCTCCGATATCCTGTTCGTCAACAACACCGTAGCCAACAACCTTGCGACCTACAAGGGCGGTGGATTCTACCTGAACGCATGTTCACCCATGTTCTCGAACTCGATCTTATGGGGAAATCAAGCGCTCTCCAGCGGCGACCAGGCATACCTGCAAACCAACAACTCCGATCCCGCATTCTCCTACTGCGACGTGCAGGGCGGAAGCGCCGCGTTTGGGCTGAGCTCCGGCAGCTACACGGGCTACTACAACAACAACTCGAGCCTGCTGCCGCGGTTTGCAGACCCGACAGGCGGAACCGGTAGCGGCTTCAACGCCGGCCTCGCCGACTGGAGTCTTCAGGAGAATTCGCCGTGCCGTGACGCGGGCGATCCGGCTACAAACACCGACGATTTTCCGTTCGATATCACGGGTGCTCCACGCATCGGCAACGTCGTCATCGATCAAGGCGCGTGGGAATATCAGGTCATCGTCTCGCTCGATTCTCCCGAAAACCTGGCGATATCCTACTCGAACGGCGTGCTGGTGATTTCGTGGGACGTCGTGGAGGGCGCTGACCGGTACAGCGTCTTCATGGACGATGCGCCGGACGGATCGTTCGAGCTTGAAATCAGCACCGTCAGCGGCTCATTCTCCAGATCGCGCAGTCGGGTGAGCTGGACATGGAACAATCCGCCCGAGGCGAAGAGCTTCTTCCGGGTAACGTCCTGCCTGAACGAACCGGCCATCCGGATTCAAAGCCCGCAGCTTCGTTCGAAAGCTGAGTGCAGGAAATAGACTCTGCGGTAAGCGTTTCTAAATAATTAAGGGCAGGCCATAGTGCCTGCCCACCTACTCTATCGTATTACTATTAATTGGTGTTTAATTCTTTTACCTGAAGCAGGATATCCAGAATGCAGGAAATACTCGGGATAGAAGAACAACGCACCTACGATGGATTCTCACTCATCCTGTTCGTTTCTTTCATCCTGGATATCCTGCTTCAAACAGAAAATCCTACTTCAGCACCGTCGATCATGACCTTTTTCATTCCAAGGTCTTCGGCTTGTCGATAAGGTGCAGTGCCGCGACGATGGCGATCGAGACAAGCATATACTTGACCGGCGGATAGATATTCACCCGTTTGCCCTCGATATGGCCGAGGATCAGACGGTGTCCTGCATGGAAAACGAAACGCCGACGGTTCGGGCGCCGGCGTTTCCGTGCAATTCATACGTCTTCCCAGTAGTGCTATTGGGAGGAGGTAATGTTCGTGTATTCCATATGCAATCCCGATGCCAATCGGCAAATGCCCATAAATAGCGGCTCCGGCGCTTGCGCGATGGCAGATTGTGGCGGATTTGCCACAATTTGTGGACGAATGGCGACTCGTGAATCACACCTCGATCCCGTGCTTCCTCATCTTCTTGTAGAAGGTGGTGCGGTCGATGCCGATGGACTGCGCGGCTTTGGTGACATGCCCGTGTGCTTTATCGAGATGGTATTCGATGTACTGCTTCTCGAAGGCGTCGGTTGCCTGCTGATGGTCTTTGATCTTCATCAGTGACTGCGACTTCTCGTCATCGCAGGGTCTCAAGCGCTCGTAGATTTTGCCGTGGAGCGATCGGTAGGTCTCGAATTCATCCAGAATAGACTGGTTGTCGATGGTCTGGTACATCGCGGCGATTCGCTGGCAGAGATTCTTGACCTCACGGATGTTGCCGGGCCAGTCGTAGGCGAGAAGGTCGTCCGCGATATCGTCGAGATTGAAATCCATCGAAAGGTTGTGCTCCTGGATCAGCATGTAGAGGTAGTGCTTCATGATCTCCAGGACGTCCCGATCCCGCTTCCGGAGAGGCGGTATATCGATGATCCCGACCGCCAGCCGGAAATAGAGATCGTCACGGAACCCGCCGTTCACGATCATCGCGGGAAGATCGCGATTGGTCGCGGTGATCAGCCGGACGTCAACCGGGATGTTCTCTCCGCCTCCGCCCAACACGGGGATCGTCTTGTCTTCGATCACGGTCAGGATTTTGATCTGGTTGCCCGAGCTGAGATTGGCGATCTCATCAATGAAAAGCGTTCCGCGGTCCGCGCGTTCGAAATAGCCTTTCACGGATGTCTTGGCATCGGTGAAAGCGCCTTTCTTCCTGCCGAAGAGCTCGCTTTCTATCAACGTTTCCGGCAATCCCTGGATATTGACGGACTTGAAAGCCTCATCGCTTCGTTTCGAGTGTTGATGCAACATGTTGGCGACAACACCCTTGCCAGTACCGGTCTCGCCTGTGATCAGGATGTTGATATCCGATATGGCAAGCTTGACGATCTGCTTCTTGACCTTCTGCATAGCAGGGCTCTGTCCGACGAGTTGCGCGTCGAGATGCTGAAGGTTAAGGTCGAAAATGCGCTGATTCTTGTGGTGCAGTTCCAGTGTCTCTTTCACGTCGTAGATAAACTTGTCCGGGTTGAACGTCTCGGGCGCTTTTTCGTGAAAATTCCGCGCCCCCAGCCGCATTGCTTCCGCCACTTCGGTGCGCGATCCCTCGCTGGACATCACAATCACCTCCGCGTGAAAGTCCTCCCGCTTCTTCAGCTCGCGCAGGATTTCCACGCCGTTCAGTTCGCTGTTCTTCAGATGAATATCCAGCAAGATCAAGTCCGGATCAACCTTCTCGTAGATGGGAAAGAAATCCTGACTGGTCGCGGCAACCTCCACCGCCACCCCGGCGTTTTCCAGCATTTTCACATAGAATTTCGCAACATGCGCGATATCTTCTACCAGTATCACCCGGTCCGTCATGTTCGTCCTCTCGTTGTTCAAGCTTCTGTCGATAATGTTATGAATACCTCAACTATATTCTCATGGCAAGTCATTTCCAAAGTTCCGTCGTGGTTCGATACGATAACCCTCGCGATGGAGACGCCTACGCCCGTACCGTCCTGCTTGCTGGAGTAACCGCCCCGCGTAAGGATGCGATTCAGTTTCTCCGGATCGATAGTGCCCGGATTGGCGATGCGAACCTTGATCGAATCGCCCTCGTCTTCCGCCTCAACTTTGATCCAGCCGTTTTCGTCGATTGCTTGCAACGCATTCTCGATCAGGTTCCTCAGCGCTATCTTCATCAGGTATCTGTCGATCGGTGTAATCAGCGGCTTATCCGGGAGCACCAGTTCGAGCAGTTCCACGTTCGGTCTTGCCATAAGCGTATGGACCGTCTCCCCGACCACGTCGCGAATATCGACCGGCTCCTTCTTCAGCGTATGAACCCGCGAGAAATCGCTGATGACTTTCGCCGCGTACGAACTCCAGCGTATCGACTCTTTCAGATCGGCTTTCGCTTCCTCCGAATCGTCATCCACGCTGTATTGCATGACCAGCAGTCGATTCTTGAGCTCGTGCGCGATGTGCTGCACCACCTCCAGCTCGTTGACCTTCTCCATCTCGTAAACCGTAAAATCCATGATGATGAGATTGCGTTTGAAGATACAGCGGAAATCGCGGCTCAGCTTCCCAACCGACGATGCGAAATACTTCTTGTCGAAGGCGATGTACTTGGGCAGCTTGTAGATCGAAGCCTTACCCAGCGGCTTCCAGATGTATAGCTTCCCGAGTATGCTCCAGAGCACGACGTAGCCCTTGTCTGCGGATGCGATCGGCGTCATGATGAAGTTGTGGACAGCCCACCAGATTATAAGAAGAAGAAGCTCGAAGCCGAACAGAAGAGGTGCAACCGGGTTGAAATGGGTATTTTTCTGAAACGTCATGATTGCGAGATGTCCGAGCTTCGCATCGTCGGAATAATCGATGAACAGCAGTTTATCCGGCAGCTCGGTAATCGTGCCCGGATCTTTTGATGCATCTTCATACAGCACATTGAAATCGTCGTCCAGTATCTTGAAAGGATTGATTACGAAGTGCGGTTCTCCCCCGATCATCAGCGGGTATTCATTCCTGAATTGCGGCAGATACGCAAAAGGGAAAACTCCGTCTATCCGATACTTCATCCCCGGGGAAAAACTCTTGCGAATGATCTTGCCGTCCTGCCAGTCCCAGAAAACGATATCATCTCCCATCCTGTAGTAGTACTTGATGGTTCTGTACGTTGAAAGCGAGTCCATGACGCCCGTGTCGAGATGGAGTTGCAGGAAACGCTTTTCACGTCTGTCCATATCTGTGTGCTCAACGATAAGCGCCGAATTCGTTTTCCGGTCGTAATAGGATCCTACCGTCGAGCCGAACCCGCCGATCTCATAGCGAGCCGCCATGTCATCCCAGTGAAAGACCGAGCCATCGTCATCCAGGATATAGAAATAGCTGATTGCGGTGATTCCCATTTCGGGATGATCGTGCCAGCATGGGCACATCTGGTTTCCCGGCGCGTTGGTTCCGAAGGCGATCTCGTCCCTGCCGTCGTGATCGATATCCGCCACGAAAGAAAGAATGCTTCCCCCGGCGGTCGCGAATTTCCAACGTAGCGAATCGGCGTGCAAATCCCAGCAAGCAATGGTCGATTCGAGGTAGCGGTCTCCACGCGTTGCGATCAGCAGTTCCTTCCTGCCATCTCCGTTGCAGTCACAGGTTCCCTCGACCCGCCCCATTCCATAGCAAGTGTAATTCTCATGGCCGGAATCGATGAAACGAAGCTTGTACCAGCTATTCCGCCTGAAAGTCTGCAAGACCCGATAGACATCCTTCGTTTCGAAGAGGACACCTGTTTTTTGGCTAACCATCTCCGCGATTTGATGCATCTCCTCGATCCGATCGATGGCCGGCGCCCAGATGCCGCCCAGCGAATCCAGAACCGCTCTCGATAATCCGATCCGATAGCCATTCTCCACCTCGAGAAGCTCCATCGCCCGCGATGAATCGATCAGGATGGTTGGATGAAAGGTCAAGCCATTCACGACCAGGGTGGAGTCATAGACTTCTGTGATCGGCGAATTCCTCCAAAGCGGCCTACGCTCCGAGTCCATACCGAGATTCTCATCGACATGAATCGTCAGCAGCTCCAGCATATCCGAATCTCGTTGATGCACGACCATGCGGACGCACGCTTCATCGGCATCCCACCAGGGTCTAACCTCGCCGACGACATCCCCAAGCGTGAGTTCCGGTTTCTGCCCTCCGACAAAATCTCTCACATGGATTTTCAATCCATACGAGAGCGGAGTTATCAACATGCAGGTCAGGTTGGGCAGGTTGGGAAGGTGGATATAGGTTCTCATTCGCTCGGGAGAGTATTCGATATGCGTCTCGAGCATCCCCTTCTGGATAACCTTATCCGGATTGAGAGAATAGTAAAGAACCGTCCCTGCCAGCAGCAATAGCAGAAACGTACGCAGACTGATTACGTGTTGCTTGAAAAAGTTCTTGAACATTACCCGACTCCAAGTTTACATGTTGAAATTCCGGATTGGTTGTCAAGAAGGTAATTTTCTTATTTTCATCGTTTCAGTATTGATTGAATCCGTTATTAAATGACACCCCCTTGGCAGAAGTTTACAAACGCTCAATTTTGCACCCAAGCACCGACGGAGTTGCGAGATATGCGTTTGCAAGCGTTTGTAAAGAAATGGCAGAAACGGTGCGTTTCGTCCCGTTCGGTGCCACGAGTTTGGCAAATGGGTTCCACTTCGAGAGCCTTTTAAGTTGCTGCTTTTCTGTGAGATATGCCCAAACCATTGAAATATCGAGCGACCGCGATCGTCCACGAGCGAGCGACCGCTTTTTCCGGTCGATCGCGGCCGCTCGCGAGCGTTCGCTCACTATAGCGAGATTTCAGGGTTCGTGACGAACCGAAAGGAACCGATTCGCGATTTTGTGGGAGGGTTTCGCTGAAGTCGTCGAGAGTCGAAATCTACTGGAACTGACGAAGCAGATACGCCAGCACACCGATGAGTTTCAAATCCGTGTCGAGAGGATCGACGATCATCGGGCGGTACTCCTTGTTGAGGGAGTGGAGAATGACCATCTTGTTCGATGCGTCGATCTGGAGTCGCTTGAGCGTGTGCTCGTGGTCGATGGCGACAGCGCATATCTTGTTGTCGGCATGAAACCACTCATGGTCACGACGAATGAGAACGAAGTCGCCGTCGCGCACCTCGGGCTCCATACTGTCGCCGTGAACGACCAACGCCACGTACTCGTTCCGATTCGGCAGAGCGAGACGAAGCGGGGCGATCAATTCGTGGTCGCCGTTCTGTTCGATGGGAACGCCGGCGGCGATGACTCCCGCAATCTCCACTTCGACCAATTCTCCTCTCGGTTCGAGAGACATTCCGTGACGGTCAACGAGCAGGTGAGTCGGACTGATGACGTTTCCACTGCCGACAAACATCTCACCGCGACCTGTAAGTAGCCAATCTGCATTGATTTTGTAAGCTGTACTTACAGATTCGATGGTCGATAGCGACGGATTCGTGCTGCCGCGCTCGATCTGGTTGATCGCGGAGGGATTTACACCTACGCGCTTTGCAATGTCGGTTTGCGTAAGCCCCAATTCCTTACGGGCTTCCTTCAGTCGCACTCCAATATTGGTCATGCTTTTTAAGTCCCCCTGACACGTTGAGCTTGACACCCATTAGCGCATCTAATATCATGTCCCCAAGATGGACGGTCGGAAGGGGCTGTCAAGCAAAAAGGAGGACGCATGAATTCGAACGTGATTCGCGCGGCGATGGCGCTCAGAGAAATACCAGCCTCTATGATTGCGGAAAAGGCCGGTGTCAGCACGAGTGCGGTGCACAAAACGATACGTGGCGTTCGCAGTTCAAGCCATGTATTGAAGGTTGTCGAGGAGCTACTCGGCGATGATATCAGAGCGTTACAGGGAGAGGCCGATGAGATGGATGACCACCGTCGAGCTGTGTGAGCACTTTCATATAACTCGTTCGACCCTGAACCGCAAAGCGAAGAAGCATGACTGGAAATCGAAGTACGAACCTCACCCGCAGGGCGGACGCCGCAAGCTGTACGCCGTACCGGAAGAGCAAATCGACATGGAGACAGAACCGGAGCCGGAACCCGTCCAAGAACCGGAGGAGCACGAGGAGCCGGAGTCGGTCTCCGCTGAAGTCCCTGCCTTGATGGACGAGACAATACCCGACCTGCGGCCCAAGCACAACGAACCGATGCATTATCAGGAGCAGGCGCACCTGCGCGCGCAGCTCTGTGACGAAGTCCTTGATGTGCTCAGTCGGGCTGACTCCAAGACTGAAGCGTGGAAAACTATCGTCGATGCTTACAACGACAGACGCTTCATGCCGGAGCTGTACGTCGTCGAAGGGCATCGCGGCGAGAGGACATTGCGTCGCTGGGTGCGAACCTACGTCGAGGGCGGACGCAACGCTCGCTCCCTGATGCGTTCCTACACCGTCGCCGAAGCCACCCGCAAGGTGACCGACACCGAGCAGAACTTCCTGCTGCATCTCCTGCTGAGTCCCAACCGGGTCGCCGTCGGGTCAGCCATCCGAAAGCTCAAGCAAATGGAGACCTTGGAGAAGCTGGAGTCGCCATCCAGCGAACGAACCCTCCGTCGCTGGTGCGAGGAGTGGCGCGACAGCCACAAGCCGGAATGGAACCTGCTTCGCAATGGCAAGAAGAGCCTCAAAGAAACTGGCATCCTGAGCGTGCTCAGAAGCGATGACATAGAGGTCGGCGACGTATGGGTTGCAGACGGTCACAAGCTCGCTTTCGACATCCTCGACCCGGCTACCGGAAAGCCCAGACGCATGATGATGATCATGTTTTTCGACTGGGCGTCCCGTTATCCGGTAGGAGCGTCGTTGGCAGTCAGTGAGGACTCGCAACACATCCTGCTCGCGCTTCGCAACGGCATCATGCACTGGGGCGGCCGACCGAAGTACGTCTACTTCGACAACGGCAAGGCGTTTCGTTCGAAGCTCTTCAACAAGCAATGGGAGAAGCACGACCTCAGCAAGGAGTTGGAAGGCATCTTCCCTCGACTCGGTATCGGCGTAGCCTTCGCCAAAGCCTACAACGCACGAGCCAAGGTGGTTGAGCGATTCTTCAGAACCTGAATTGCGCTACCGCGCAATTGCCAGCGCCAGGTTTTTGCAAAGCAAAATACCGGGATCGATTACCATATAATCGGTACATGAGCACCTTCCGGGACGGTTCCATCGACGACAAACCGGCAACGCTGAAACGCAACGAGAAGTGGGTGCGCAACATCTTCGAAGGCAAGCCGCTGACGATTCCGCAGGCCAAGGCGATGATCGGACTCTACATCGAGAAGATGTACGGTTTGACGCCGCACACGGGTATCGGCGGACGCAAGCCCTACGATGTGTTCCACGATGCAGTGATACCGGCAGAAGAAGGAGCTTCAGGGCATCCGGCGACTCGAGAAGAACCTGCAGGAATCATCCGAGAAAATACTTCTGAAGGTCAACGAAGCAGTCGGCCAGATACAGCAGCCAATGACCGACCAGATCGGCGAGATTTTTGCCGACCAGCCGCTGATCGAGCAGCCAGAGCCGGAACTCACCATCGACGACATCGTCAGGGCGTCGGCGGAGGGTGAGAACATCCAGCTTAATACAAAGCCTCGCGAGGATGAAGAACTCAACTTTGAAGAATTGATGAAAGCAATTGGAATTGGATAGGGAGGTACATACATGAGAGAGAGAATTTTAGCGGAGACCGAGAACGTGCGCGGCGCGAAGAAATGCGTCGCCTACCTGCAGGACCGACCCAAGACCGAAATGGTCGGTCTCGGACTGCTCTACGGTGCGCCCGGGCTGGGCAAGACCATCTCTTGTCAAACTTCCACACCCGCAATCGCAATATCGTCCCGCTGAGGATACTGTGCTGTTGCGGCCTCGATTAAATTGTGCAACGCTTGCTGTTGTTCATGCATCGAAAGATGACGGTTTGCCTGCACGAAGTCCAGCATGCCTTTGGTCATAAAACGCTTCTTCTTGCCATTCGTGCAAACTGCCATGTCGTGAATTCCGTCAGTTGTGAGGTACAGCTTCATCCCGGGGGTGATTGGGATAGTGTTGTCGATGTAGGTAAGTGACTTGCGGTCGCCAACGCCTTTTCTTTGTCCGCGAAACTGCACGGTTTCATCGTTGCTGGATGTGATGAGAATCGAATTTGCCAAGCTGTATGTAAGCTCATTGCTCGTTCTGTCAATATACACCAAGGCAATGTCCATGCCGTCAGAAACATTCTTCTTTGGCGAATGCAAAATCTCTTTCATCCTGGCGTCTGCTTGATTTAGTATTTCCGCGGGTGAGTTGATATGCCTCTCCTTGATGATGTTGTTCAGGATGGCATTGGCGGCAATGGTGAGAAATGCTGCCGGCACTCCATGACCTGTGCAGTCGGCAACGGCGAGTATAGCCTTGCTATTGTCCAACTTGTGAAACCAGATGAAGTCACCGCTGACCACATCGCGTGGGCGGAATACTGTGAAGAAGCTGTCGAAGAAGTTGCTGAAGTCTCTATCGTTGGGGAGAATAGACCGCTGGATGATGGCAGCGTATTCGATGGATTGGCCAATTGCTGTGTATGCTTCGTCAAGCTCGGCGTTCAGTTGCCACAGCTTCTGGTTTTCCTCAATCTGGTGCAGAATCTGCTCTTTCGATATTTTGCTCCGGACCTCGTCTTTCCTTCCCTTGATTTCGATCTTTACAGCATAGTCACAAACAAGCTTACTATTCTCATACGCTTCTTGATAACGTTCCTGCTTCTCAAAAATTTGTCCTAACATCTCGTATATCCGCAATTTATAGACGTAGATTGAATTGTGAGGTAGTGCGTCAAGAAGTAATTTTTCACATTTATCATATTCTCCTTCATCAATCAACAGCTTGTAATAGGGGATAAAAAAATCGACGGCTTCAGCTGCGAACAGATGTACAATCTCAAGCAGTTCATTAAAACAGCGCTTAGCTTCTTTGTTGCGGTTCATCTTCAATAAAACCAGCCCCTTATAGTATGTCAGATCGGCATACATTAACTCGGCACACAAATCGTTTGCAACGAGCACCGCAAGCCCCTTATTGGCGTGTTGCAACGATTGACCAAGGTCGGGATCCTTTTTATTATTGAAGAAAACTGAGAAGTAGAAGTGAATTGAAGCACACCTCAATGGGAGCTTATGTGTTTCCGAATAACTTAACTCACGATGAAGCAAATCCTCAAGTTCGTCATGACTGTAAAAATAAAGCAAATCGATGATTGAGTCAAAGTTCTGTCTAACTACTTGGCCATCCATCGATTTGTACAGATTCATCACATATGTTACTGAATACTCAGAGAGTATCGACTCCTCACATTCCTGATTGTAATCGGCAATTGCAACAAGTGCTTTCAATAAATATTGGGTATCATTATTATCTTTCGCCAATCTTATCGCATTGAGCAATTTTTCTTTGAACAAATCAATAGCGCTAACTGCCTGATAGAACTTAGCATACTCGTATTCAACCATGTTATTGCGGTAGTGGCTATCATTACGGAAATCATCCAATCTCTTGAGCGTTTCCAGTGCTTCGACAAACTCATGTGCAAAAAGTGAATGTTTGAAGTATTCATAAAGCAACTCGAAGTATACTTCCGACTTATATATCTCATCTGATTCAATCAACTTTTTCAGCAGCTTTCGCATAAATTGAGTCATTCTAACAGTTTGGCTCAACCTAACATGAAAGAGAATACAGACTAAATACTCATCACGCATCCCTTTGTGATAGAAGAACCTCCTCAGATGAACCATTTCTCCTTGCGCTGTCTGTACGTTTATTCCGCTTCCATGAAATCGTTGATCATTATCGTAGAAGCGAGTTATAAGCACTTGTAGATACTCTTTCGCTTGCTCAACGCTGGAAATATTCACGATCCCTCCAATCATCACCGCTCAACTCATTTTCGTTTGCTACGCCGACATCCGACGAGATAGGCTCATTGCCGCAATGAACCTGACCGCAACACCGATATGCGCCACAGAAAATCACGCAATTCCCCACTCGGTATGCATAAAACCGGTGCTTCGGAAGAGTGCGCATAGCTGCATCCAAGCTTGCAGATAGGCTTTCCACGTCAGAGTATAAATGAAGTTATGTCATGCGCAAGCAATTTATCTCGCAGCTTACTTGATAATCATCATACGAGATGTGAGTATGTCTATCTGGCGAGTGGTGTTCGTCTATCTACGGAAGAAATGTCAACACCCCAACACCGGATGCTTCCTGATGGCCCTGAAGCAGTACGCCGACAATCCGCAGGACACCGCGCTACAGTCGCTGGTTTCGCTCCTCAAGCAGTACCAGAAGGAGCTGGAGCCCAGTAAGGACTTGATCGACCACATGAAGCGGTTCCTGGACTGGCAGATCGATTTCTACCACGCAAGAGGCGACGAAGCGACTGCCAAAACAATCCAGCGCGAGATACTCGGCGAAGACGGACTCGTGGCCTACTTCATGAGTCGCGCCGGTCATGCCTAAGCCGACCCAGAAAGACCTGCGGTTCTTCACGTCCGTCGCGGCGAAGACACCGTCGGTCAAACCCTTCCCCGACGACTCCCCGCAAGCTCGCAAGGAGCGCATTGACCGTGCTACCGCTGAGGGCTGGACGTCCTTCTCCTTCTTCTGCCGCAGCTATTTCCCGCACATCTTCGAGCACCCGTTCTGCGACTGCCACCGCGAGAAGTTCGAGGTGTTCGAAGCCGAGTCTGGCGTCACCGCCATCACGGGGTTTCGTGGACTGGGCAAGACGGTGCTCATGGGCGTGGTGTATCCGATCTGGCGCGTGATCAAGGGTGAACGCTACGTCATTCATACTGCCGCCGACGTCGATTTGGCCGAGGAGAGGACAGCGTTCACCTTCAACGAGCTGACCAACAACAAGCGGCTACTCGGCGACTTCGACGACCTGCGTCCTATCGACACGACCGAGGACGACTTCTACCTCCGCAATCGCTGTCGCATCCGCGCGCGTGGTGTGAAGCAGTCCTTTCGCGGCTCCATCAACCCCCGCACCTCCACGCGCCCCGGTCTCATCGTCTGCGACGACATCGACAAGGAAGAGAACGTCGGGAACCAGACCATCGGCAGGCGGCGCATGGACAAGATCGTGCAAGAAATCGGCGGCGCCCTCGACCCATCGGGAAGCGGCAAGGTTATCTGGCTTGGCAACCTCGTCCACCCCAACTACGCGATCTGCCAGTTCATGGAGGCCATCGTCGAGGAGATCAAGTCCGACAACGACACGTTCAACCCAGACGACGTGCGCTCCGCGAAGGCTGGCGTTTTCTCCGAAAGCCGCCACTCTCTGTTCGCAGAGGGAAGACGGCTCCTGCGCTTCTCTCTGGAAACCGATGACGGCAAATCGGTCTGGGAGCGGCAGTACCCCACCAGCGAGTTGCCGCTGCTCCGCCGCAAGTTCGGTCACACGGGCTACCAGCGCGAGTTTCTCGGCGTGCCGGTGATCGAAGGCAACATGTTCAAGCACCACTGGTTCAAGCGATATTCTCGCCTTCCCAAACGCATGAAGCGGGTCTGGATGTATGCCGACCCCACATTAAAGGTAGTCGCTCTCGGTATTTTGCTTCGCAAAAACCTGGCGCTGGCGGTTTTCACTTCGTTCAAACAGGCTGCTACAAGGCGATCATCTCCATCGGCTACGACGGCCTGAAATTCTACGTGATCCACTGCTGGGTGCGCCAGACCGAGAACAGCCGCTTCTTCGCCTTCTACTACGATGCCTGCGACGAGCTGTCGCGTCGCTACGGAGTCCGCTTTCGCGCCGCGATGGAGACCAACTACGGACAGCACCGCATCCTCGCCGATTTCGACCGCTGGTGCCGCGAGAACGGACGCAACCCCATCTCGCACCGTATCCGCCGAGTCAACAACGACCGCAACAAGGCCCTGCGCATCGAGCGCGTCGACACCGTCATCGAGACCGGCAAGGTCGTCTTCCTTGACGGGCAGGACACGCCGACCCTTATCAGCCAGTTTCTCACCTACCCGCAGGGCTATGTGGACGGCCCGGACGCCCTCGCTGGCTGCCTCGAACGCTTCCCCGAATACGACACCGGTCGCAACCGAACGCGCGTCAGGAGCTTCCGGTTTTGACCTACTTCGACCGCATCATGCTCGAGTACTACCGGGTGCTCAACAATGCCTGGCAGCGCGAAGTACGCGAGTCGGCGACGCAAGCCATCAGGGCTCTTTCCGGCATACCACGTCACGAGAGGCTCAACAAGACACATATCGACGACGTTCTCGCCGTCATCGACTCCAACCTCGGCGAGGATTTTTCGTCCGCTGTGCGCGCCGAGACGAAGGCGTACATCCAGCGGTGCATGCTGCTGGGCCTGAACGACGCGCAGAAGCAGGTTCCGCACAACACGAGCATTGGCTTGTATGGAGCGCGTGAGAAGCGGCTCGAGACGGTCATCACCCGCCAGAACCTCTTCTGGATCGGTGAACGATACGGCGCCGACATCTCGCAGAAGTTTCGAAGCACCCTCACCGAAGCCGTCGCGTCCGGCTACACGAAAAAGATGCTGCAGGAGAAGCTCGCGGAGCAGTTCAAGGACTTGGGCGCGAAGTCGCAGCACTACTGGCAGGGTTTGGCAGAACACACTGCTCTTCGAATCCGCGAGTTTGGAAGGTTGGAAGGGTATCGCAAGGCTGGTGCGAAGTACTACCGGCTGGTGGTTGTGCTCGATGATCGCACGTCGGATATCTGCCGCGCCCTTGCCGCGCAAAACAAGGCCTATCCGCTCTCCGACGCGCTCGAGGTGATGGAAGACCTGCTGGCCATCGATCCCAAGCAGCACAGCCTCGATTCGGCGCGAGAACGCACGAAGGAGCTTGCGCCGTGGGTCAGCGACGACCAGATAGAACGAAACGCCAGCGGCAAGCCTACCGGCGTCTCAGGAAGCCATACACCCTTCCCGCCTTTTCACTGGAAGTGCAGGACAGGGACGGAGGTGGTTGTATAATTTGAGATGCCAAAATGCTGAGATTAGAAAGGGACTAAATCATCGTCTTGCTCTTCAGAAATGAGCACAAAGGATTGCTCAATAGCATCAATAAACTTCACAAGATTGCAGATACTATTGAAAATGAACACACTCTCACGATGGTTTAAAATCGTATTATCATGGGCAAGAGACATATTATTACGAACTTGATTGAATTTATCGAGAATTTTCACTGATGATCCCAGTATTTTCAAAGTCATGTCTGCTTGAACAACACCTGAGTCTTTCAACCATCTCGAGTACTTACCGAAAATACCATGCAATGCTTCATCATTCTTAAATGCAATACCGTGAGTACTGCAGAGTCTCCGGGTGTATTTCATCATGTAGGTATGGAGTCTGTCTATTGCCAGAGCAGGCTCGTTGGCATTAAGTTGCTGCTCAATTGCCTTTGAAAGTTGCTTGAAATCAGTGTCATCATCTTTTGGCGACAACACGGCATTATCAACTACCTCTTGGTCGCTCAGTAGTTTTTGAGCAATCTCGGTACACTCAGCAATAAGCTGCGACTCCTTGTCGTGTTGATCTGAGTAAAATGTATTGTTGTAATCAATAAGTGCAAGAAGAAGCCTACCTGTTAGGTGATTTGATGCCTTGTCCCAGAATCCTCTCAGCAAGTTTGCCTTAGAACATGAAGCATAATCGTATTCGCCGCTATAGATGTCTATACTAATTGACTCTGAAATGAAGCGCTGGAACGTGCTGTTTGAGAAATTCAGAACATATCCACTACCCATTCCAAACAGCTTCTCGAACTTCATCTTTTCCATATATGTTAGGTCTGACATCATTTCACCCAGTGCAAGTTGAGATTTGCCACAAGAAATGCAATGAATGCCAGAATTAAGAGGCTCACTATGATCCACGCGATATGGTGAGAAGACCATTTGAAGAAGGCAAGTGGTTTTGCTTCCTGTTTATACACTTTATACTCAGAATCATCAAACAAATGCTCATATCGCTTGAGAAACCCCAGATATCCGTCATGAATACAATTCCTCTGTGTTTTTTCTCTGCTGACTTCACACAATAGAACAACAACGAAAATCGACCAAAACAAAGAGAATATCAATATCATATTCAAATTGAATAGAGCATCGCTTCTGGCTGAAGTCAAAGCTGTTATCAAAATCACAGTGAAAAACAAACTGAAGAATGAGAATAACAGAGAATAGAAGTGAGTTTGCGCTTGCTGTGATACATCGTTGCTTTGCTTTCTCATATCTGAAATATGCGTCTCAATCTGCCTTTTTGCTTCGAGATAGTCACGAGTATTCTGCTGAGCAATGAGAGAATAGTTGGATTTGATAGAGATCAACACTTCATCATCATAATCGAAAACACTGCGGTTCCGCATGTGCAAACTCATGATATTTCGGGCGATCTCAATGCTCTCTGTTATAGATCTATTGGCGTATGCCCAAGAGTAAATCTCAAAGGCAACATCTTTCTTTGAAAGCTCAAGAATGTCTATTGAGTCTCTCTCAATCTTTTTGTACCCGCTCAGTGTGCCAATGATTTTCTTCTTGGTAATACTACTGTTATTGAGCAAAAATGTGAAAGACATTGCATTTCTAAAAGCCATGAGAGTATCGTACAGTGGATGCTCTGAATCAATCAGAAAATCGAAATCATCAGGAATCAAAGTGATCGTTTCCGAGTTGTTGAACTGGCAATGCTCATTACGTTTTTGTACTATATCTGTCCGAACAACACTGGACGCGCTGTTCTCCGGCCTAGTGAGCAATGCAGAAGACTCGACATCCATGATCGCGAGAAGACCGGTCTCAGGAACGAACTCACTAAAGTTCTGGAGAGCTTCACTATACGGGTTGTCGAGTATATGCTGCCTGAATGCGTTCGAGGAAAAGATGTTGAGATGTAAATGAGACAATTTTGAGCAGGATACGACCAGCTTTTCCCGATAATCTCCTATCTCCTGCAGAAACTGGGAAATCGTGATCTCATCAGTAGAGGTGCAATCAACAAAGTCATCATCATCAGAATAGGCCGTAATTGTTACAGTTGTATCTTGAATCGCTATAAAAACATCTTCAATAGCTTGTTGGGTTGGTTCAAAAGTCGCTGTAATCTCGTAAGTGGCCTTGTACTCATCGAAACTTTCCTTCTCCTCGGCCAATCGACAGCCTTTCACCAATGATTGCAAGCTATCATTGAAGCTCATCGATTCTCCCTGAAACGATCAAATAACGTATCATTTGTTGTCTCAATTTGGATGTATTTTCGTCCATCACTCTGTATTGCTCTGATCAAATTGGGCTGATCATCAACTAATCCCTTAAAAGTAAGATACACCTTGTCATTCACTTGCACATTTTTCTCTGTAAGGAAAATTCTAAGGGTTGGCTTGTGTACTGTAAAGCTACGATCTATACGCTTGCAAACCTTTTCGACTTTCTGGATGATATTAGGTAGGTTCAATTTATCGTCTCTCTTGATGTAGTTATCAAACAAAGCTGCTTTGAAGCTACTATACGTATAGTTTTCTTCTCTCTCGAAGTAGCCGTACAGAGCTGAAACAAGAGCCTTTCTGTCATCATGGTAGCCGTCTTTAGTGTTCTGCCGAATTACTTTTCTTACACCTTTGATTATTGCCTTGGTGTTTCCTTCATCATCAGTGATTGGTTCCAGTTCAAGGAAATCACTCGACCAGTATTTGGCAATTTTTCCTGAGATATCAAATAGGACAATTGAATCCAGCTCCATTGACTTGAAAGTATAGATACACGATTTGTATACCTTATGCTTCTTGGGTAAGCCGCGCTTATCCTCGAACTTCACTTCGTCGACGTATACTGAGAAATCGATTTTGCAGAGGATATAGTAACAAGTATCCTTATCGTCATCATCTTGAAGCAGAGCTTGGAGTAGCGCTCCTTTCTGCAGTTCGCTGAAATTGTCGACTTGTGTTTGTCTGTTCGCTTCTTTATCCAATAATCTCTGTGAGAGACGCTCTGCAATATGTGGAATTTCTTGCGAGTTCGGATTCTTCACAATACTTGTCACCAGTTCAGTTACTTGTGACATTGATTGAGGATTGTAGTTCCTTGTATTATCTTGCGATAGAGACTCCTCGATAACACTGTCGGTGTATTTCTTCGGATTATCATCTGTGAGTGCTTTCTCTTCAAGCGTCTTGGTGCCTCTGTCGAGATAGTGAAGATACCGATGTCGCACTACCATATTCTAACCTCCCTTATGTTGATTGCCGAATGCCTGAAAGCTTGAAGTTTTTCGTCATCTCCAAAATCACTGAATCGAATTCGTTATTGAATTTGCTGTTCACTTGTTCGTACGTGGCTCCGATGATTTTCTCATACACCGGATTCTGGAAGACCGATTTCACGTCCGTGCGTTGGATATCTGCCAAGTTCGCCAGAAGAATTTCACGTAACTTCTCGAGAATCGCTACCTGTTCCTCATTAAACTGAGCAGACGTGATGAAGCTCTTGTATCCTGCCTTGATGCGTTCTTCTGGAGAAGGTATCTTCTTCATACCAAGAACATGCAGGAAGAAGTCCCAGACTGTACCCGGATAGGAATACATCTTCTGCAAGGCTTCCTCGCTTAAGAACACTTTCGGTTTGCGAACCCATTTCTCGAGTGTCTCGATGTCGTCTTCTGTCGGTTCGAAGTCCTTTGACTGCACTATTTTCTTTTTTATCGTAGCTACCGAGGAATCTTTTGGATCTTTCACAGCGTCTTCAAATACCTTGATTGCTTCGGCTATGGGGATGTTATCGATGATCTCTATTGCACCATCATGTATGCATACTCGTTGAATGCTACTGGCTGGATCAGGATTGTCGATGATAAAATAGTCGCCTCTGGGTTTGGGTTCACCTCCCCCTCCTGAAGCTCCGACTCCTGGCTTTACAACCTTGATATTGGGTTTCGTTGTTCCTTTCCCGTCATCATTCATTCGGCGACACAAGCCGACAAAATCCAGTACTTCGAAGCTGAATTTCCCTGTTCGTGGATCAAGCCGTGTTCCTCTGCCAAGCATCTGAATGTACTTGCCGACCGATTTCGTAAGCGCTGCGAAGCCGATATACCTCACACAAGGCACATCGACGCCAGTGCTCATGATATCGACTGAAACTGTGATGAACGGCTTCTGATTGGGTTTTTTGAACCATCCTTTCAATGCACGGTTGATATCTCCATTCTCCGAGATGATTGACTCAGCATAGCGTGGACTCTTCGAGTCCTTCTCATACAGTTCGTTTATCGCATTGGCGAGCATGATACAATGAGCCTGACTGACTCCGAAGAGAATCATCTTCTCACCGTAGTCGGTACGGTCACGTATTTCTTCAGCAATGCGTTTTGCGGTCTCTTCAGTCAGATATTTCCTGTTCAACTGCTCCAGCTTTACCCGCATCGTCTTATCCAGCTCGATTCTCTTTCTCTCGTCTGGATCAAGTACGTGGTCGAATTCGACTCCATCCTCTTCTGCAAGGCGAGTAAGGTGTGTCTTGATCTCTTGAACCTTGTATGGTGCCAGAAAGCCTTCGTCGATCCCTTGATCGATATCGAACCTGTATGTAGGTTCGCCGCTTTCGCAACCAAACAGTCGATAAGTATCAATGATCGCCAGATCATCTTCTGTCACTTTATCGGGGTCTTTGGGTATAGCCGTACGGGGCGTAGCTGTAAGGCCTATACGGGGACACAAGAAATGATCGAAAATGAGTTTGCGATTTGTGTTGATCGACCGATGGCACTCATCGACGATTAGAAGGTCGTAGAAATTGTTCGGGATTCCGGCGTAGATCATTTCCAGGGTATCGATAACAACAACGTGGACATCTCGATGCTTGTGTGTCTTGTAGTTGCTGGTTTTAATCCATGCCGTTTTGTAGGTGGGGCTTATAAGGCTGAAGCCTTCATCCTTCGCCTGCTCGGCAAGTATTCTACGGTCCACAACGAATAGTATCCTGCGTGCGAGACGATGGTCGAGTAGAGCCTTGCTGAGGGCAACCATGGTTCTGGTCTTGCCGAGTCCCGTGGCCATGTGCACCAGCATCTTGTCTTTGCCATCGCGTATTCCATCCAGAAGAGCATGAATGCAGTCTTTCTGATAATAGCGTTCTTTGTTGATGTTAGGATCAAGCCCACCGGCAATCGTGGTGTCGATTTGAATGTCTTTCTCACGTCTTCGTTTATCATCAAGGTGGATCTGCGTTTTCATCTCCTCGAGAGACATGAACCCAGTCACGGGCTTGAATTCACCTGCGCTCAGCCCCTTCCAAGACAGATCATAGAAGAGGTTCCGGTTCGAAGAACAAGCGTAGAGATACCTCGGCTTCAGTACTTCGGCATATAGTAGACGCAGCTTAGAAAGAGCCTTCTGAGGATCATTGAGTTTGTTCTCAAATACAGCGATGGGTTGATGCTGCAAATCAACCAAAACGATATCCGGTTTGATTGACTTTCTGCCTGGGAACCTCTTTTGTTGCTCCTCATCGAGCGCATATTGTGGCTGGTAAAGCAGCGTATTGCCAACTTGCCAGCCAAGGGCTTTCAGGTCTTCGATTACACGTAAATCGGTAGATTGGGCTTCATTAGAATTCATATCACTCATATCATCCCCAGAGTTCTGCGAAGATATCCTGCTTCGCTTCGGCCATTTGATCTTGTATCGATGATAACCGTTTTAAAGAAGAGAAAATCGAATTGTATTTTTCAACGATTCTCCGTTGCTCATTAAGGTCGCCAATGAATGGAATCGGAAACTCCATCATATATGTTTGCGATACTTTTACCATACTCGGAGAAGCTCCTAAAGGAACTCGTCCAAAGTAGTTGCGTCCAAAAGTAGAATTGAACAGCAGGACAGCAAACTCTGGATAAATCAACTCTTCATTAAAAACAACCTTTGTAAGAAGATCCGGAAATAGTATGTTTGTGCATTCTTCCTGCACAATCCCCGCAAGAGCGACAAGCTCTTTTGTGTTTCCTCTACTATAGAAAAAATCTCCTTTATGGATGAAGAAGGTTTCAATGCGATTCCTCTTATTGGATGTGTATTTACACTCTGTTATATCGATAGCACCATTTTTCAAGCATGAAAGAGACAGAACAGCTAACTCACCGCCATCACATTTTGGTGACCAGCCGTTTTTTGTAGCGATAACAGCTTTTCCAATTGGCTCGCAGTCTCGGCCGTTTAATTCAGTGATGTAGAGAGGGTAACTGCGCGTGAGTGCGGTATAAGATGAAAGCGTTTCACTGACTTTTGTGAAAAAGCCCAGAAGTCTGTCTTGTTCATCTACAGGGGGCAGTGGAATCTCGAAGCTACGAAGAAAATCGGCTCCCTGCTCTGTTTTGATGCCTTTGGTTTTTTGCTCTATAATCATAGAAAGGAATTCTCCGGATCGTAGAACCATATGCAGATACTCTGGTCTCACATCAGGTGAAACAACAGCGAATACTTGGTAATGCGTAGAGCAGGCGAGTCGTCTCGATGCTAAACCAGTAGCCCCTTGATGAAGGTTGATCTTTGAGACTATCAAATCACCTTTCTCCGCTACATACAAATCCATTCCTGTCTCAGGAATGTCCCGAATCACGATTGAACCATCTGCAAAGGTAATCTTCTCGACGATGTCTATCTCTCCATGATACTCATCTTTCTTGATCTTCTCGAATTTGGGTTCAATCAACTGACACAGTTTCACACGAGGATACTTTCTACTAACCTCTAAAGATTTCTGAAGCTCAGCTAAGTGGCTGTGCCTTCTCAATTCGTCCTCATCAAAACTGGACAGGTACTCGCGAACGATATCATACTCGACGGCACTTCGTATATCGAATTGGCTGAGAGCTTCATGGGCTTTGGCAAGTGGACAGCCGTGCAAGTCTTCAAAGCGTTTATCGAGGCTCTTCCCGTTTAGTTCAAGCGCTTCGGGGAACGTGCTCAACCAATCCGTTATCTGGGATTCTGAGAGATTGCTGCGGTAGTTTGTAAGGTTGAAGGAATAAAGATGGGCCCGCTCAATCCGCTTTGCGATTTCATTCGCAATACGACTTTTCCAGACATCCTTCATCTGACTGATTTTCTCGCCAAGTTCCCTTTTATCGATAGTGCCTTTCGCTACCTGTTGGTCAAGTTTCCGTTTTAGCTTATCGAGATCGTCATCCCTTTTTTGTTCCAGTTCGGTGGTAGTTTCTTCCGCTATTCGTTCCTTGATTCTTGGATCGAGAGACGTTATCCATTCAACTGGAATGGTGAAACAATGGCTCGATTCGGGAGGATTCTCACCGTTGCGAATATATTGGTTAAATAACTGCAAAGCTTCTACCATCTGACAACCATCGATCACTTTGCGATTTGTCCCCATCGTATATCCATCATTCGTTACCCGGTAGAACCAAACGTTTCGGGTTGGCTCGCCCTTCTCGAAGTACAGAATTGAAGTCTTTGGTCCAGCTCCGCCCTTGCTGATGAAAACCCCTTGTGGCAGGCTGATAATGGCTTTCAGATTCGCTTCTTCAAGAAGCAGTTTTCTCAGTGCTCTTGCACTGTATTGATCCCATGTCATGAAGCCCTCAGATACGACGACAGCGCAACGACCGCCAGGAGCCAGAGAATCAAGCATGAGCTTCACGAATAGAATCGTTGTCTCAGCTTCCTTCGGATATTCTTCCCAGACATTGGGGTAAGCATCCTGATCCCTTTCCGCACCAAACGGTGGATTTGCTAACACCACAGAAAACTTGTTCTTGTAATGGTGATCAAACATGGCAAGCGAGTCACCCTGTTCGATGTTCTGTGGATTCAAGCCCCTGATATAGAAATTGATGGCAGCCATTTTCCGGATCATACCGAGATACTCAATGCCATGTATTCCAGTACGATAAAAGGATAGAGCTTGGGCATTGGATGGCATACTCAAAGGGTTCTCTTTGAACATTGTACAATAGAAATCAGCCAACTCAGGATGTGCTTTGGGGCCCGGCCAGTCTTTGTCGGAATATTTGGTTCTACCAAGTACATAGCCAAAGGCATCAAAGAGGAATCCTGCTGTGCCGCAGGCAGGATCGAAAATCTCATCGCTATAGTCAGGATCGACCAAGCCCACCATGAACTGACGGACATGGTCTGGCGTACGATATAGACCAATATCCTTTGTACCACCAGTTTCAGACAAGGCAGATTCGATCGCGTCTCCCAACAAGTCAGTTTCCAACAAACGATCTTCATCCAATTCCGCTACAAGGCTGAGAATCTCTTGAAGCTTGCCGCTCTTCACATTGTTTGTGAAATTCGAGTTGCGGAACACTTCTTCCATCAGTACGAGTTGATCTTGCAACTTCTGGCCAAGATTCTTCGTGCACACTTCTTTCGCATGAGCCAATATATGAGCATAGAATGGGAAAAGATTGTCGTTCAACTCCGACAGCAAAGAGTCATTGGGGATGTTGCTTAATGAAGAAAACAGCATGTTCTCGTTCTTTCCGCTGAATAATTTCCGTAGTTCCATGAAATCGTCATCACGCTTCAGTTTCACATTGAATATTCGTAGGAGGAGGAGTTCAATAATGTATTCAACACGCTGCACTGGCGTACCAGCAGGTCTGAACTTATTGTGCAAAGCCTTGAGGATTCGGTTCGTTTCCTTATCTGCGTAGTGGACTGTTGATCGTGCCATTGGTTACTGTTCTACCTTTCGATTATGTTGGGCTAGTTCTTATCTCTGGGAGGACAAGGGTCGTTGCCATAACTGCGCTTGTCAGCTATTTTTCCATCCTTGTTGTGCTCCACTACTTCCGCTTGCTGGTTCCTACCTGTCTGATTAGCAAACTGGTTCGCATCAGACTTTCTATCGAAGTTCTTCAGGGCTTTCTGGCTATTTGCGCCTTTGACCTGCCATTGGGACTGGTTCTTGTTCCAAACAACGTGGAATTCTTTGTAGTCATTCTTTGACATACTAACCTCCTTGTTTTACTGATACGGTTTCGAGCTTGATTGGTTGAAGTTCGATTGATCGCAATGCTTTATTACAGTGCTTCACGATGCCATCCGCACTTAGATTGGATTCAGTAAAAAGGCCATTCGCCAGTTGTATGGGTGAACGAAACATGTCTGGAGATGATTCGACAATATTCAACTTCCGATGCGCCTTCACCTGCAAGTCCAGATCTGGATTCATCTCGAATACATAGTTGAAAACCGTCAGTTTCACATCTTTCCAAGAAGAGACATCGAACCATTTGTTGATAACAAAGACACGCTTGGGTTTTTGGAAAGCGTACTCACTTCTCGAAGGCTTCCTGGCTGTCTTGACCTTCTTAGCCTTCGGTGCTTCTTCCTGCGGTTCGATAATCGAGGTCGCAGGACTCCACAATCGCTTGATCTCGTCCAGACCGAGCCTGTGCCCGCGCTCTGCCAGCACCTTCTGGACACGCTGGTATAGGTTCAACTCCGGATATTCATCCGCGATGTCCTTCGCCTTCTGCTTCGCTCGGTCAATCTCTTGCGCCTTCTTCAGGTCGCTGAGCATCGACTGCGCCACATTGATCGCATCCTTGTGGAATCGCTCCTTGGCAAGGATTCGCTGGAGAAGTTCAGCGATGTACGCCGTCTCATCTTCGAGCAGGTCGAACTTGCAGAACAGGCGTTGCTTGAACGTCCCCGGCGCAGACGACAGGTAGAACCGCCACTGCCGGCCATCCGTGAGAATCGTTATTGCTGCCGAGTTATAGTAGTTGTACTCCTGCAGTTGTTCCTCGGACGCAATAATCTGCCCCTCGAGCTTACCCATTGCTTTCGCTTCGATGAAAACGTCTGGCGTTCGATCATGGAAACGGGTGTGAAACAGCGCGACATCGACGCTGCCCTGCTTCTTCGGCAGCTTGATAGGGTACTCGGTGAAGAACTCGTCGGGGTTCCAGATATCCCAGCCTAACTCCTGACATATCCGTGCGATAAGCGACAGTCGCACGTTCTCCTCGTTGGTGTACGCGCCACGCTGGATGTGCGACTTAACTTCTGTAATTGTATCTGCAAGGGAATGAGACATATAATCACCTCTTGTATGCAAGAAAGGGAAGCGTTACAAAAAAGCACAAGGAAAAAATCTTAGACGCACATAAACTCCTGTGTCATGCGTGTGCAACCCGCTTTGCCATCCTTGCGTCCTCTTCCTATTCTCGCCCCATGAAACAGATTGATTTGATCGACTGGGACCGCATCAGGGTCTTTCGCTATGGTGAAAACCGGAGGTTTGAATCCACTGAAGGATTTGCATCGCAAATCCGAAACGGCGAGTTCGTCTGCCCGTGCTGCGGCGAGGTGAAGCTCGACGCCACCTTCGTGCTGAAGCTGGATTTGGCGCGCGAGCTTGCAGGCGTGCCGTTCGTCATCACGAGCGGATATCGCTGCCCTGCGCACAACGCAGAGGTAGGCGGGGTGAAGCAGTCCGCGCACATGGCCGGACTCGCCTCCGACATCGCTTGCCCGGACAGCGTGACAAGGCTCAAGATACTGCGCGGCCTGATTGTAGCGGGATTCCGGCGTATCGGCATCGGCAAGATTTTTGTCCACTGCGATGTGGACGCCAGCAAGCCCAACAACCTCTGGCTGTATGAGGATCGGTGATGTCCGCGCTGCCCGTTGCGACCGACAAGGCTCTCGCCGTCCTCAACCTGACCAGCGACCGGCGCATCACTGCGACGTTCGAGGAGCACGCTCCCGCCGTGATGCTGCTGCTGAAGCGCGTCTCGGACGAGGCGACGTGGGCCGACCTGCTCGCTGGCGAGGTCGACGACGACACCGTCGACAGCTACACCTTCGCCTATTGCTACCTGCTGCTGGCCGAGACGGTCGAGCTGCTCAACCTGAAGACCCTCGGCGAGGGCATCATCAAGACCACCGGCATCGACGCACAACAGACAGAACTGCTGACCGGCAGCGAGGTGCAGGCATTCCGTAAACACCTGACCATTAAGGCATTCGAGACCATAGAAGATTTTCTCAACGCAGACGGCTACTCGCGGCTCCGCGAGCTGGCTCTCGGTACCTCCCGACATCGAGTCACCCGCACCAAGGCAAGCGTGATATGACCACCTCCGACAACTCCATCTACCGGGCCATCTTCGCTGCCATCGAGAGCCGTCTGCATCTCATTGGTAGCGTGATCGATGGGGAGGCGCGACGCCTGATTCTGGAGCGGGACATCAAGGCAGAGGGCGACTTCCTCGCCAACACCGGTTACGAGGTCGAGGTGGGAAGCGCGTCCATCGACCTGATTGTCGGCTCCAACGTGCCGCACGAGCCGTTCGTGCTGGGCGGCAAGGTGCCTTCCTGGACATCGCTCGAGCCGCTCAAGGCTTGGGTGGAGCGTAAGAACCTGTCGTGGGTGGACAAGAAGAGCGGCAAGCAGCTCTCCATCGAGCAGATGGCGTACATGATCCGCGCCATGATCAAGCGGGAGGGCATCCCGGCGAGGAACGTTTTCGCCGAGGTGATCAAAAACCGCGAGTCGTGGATATTCCAGCAGCTCGACTGCATCGAGGAGAAATTTTGGGGTAGTTGAATCGGCTTAAATCTCGTAAATGAGCTGTTTCTTTTCAGGATTCCATTTGTAACTTATTAAAATTGACCCTAGCGTTTTCTTGTATTGGCTTTCAACTTGGAATTGGGCTTTCAGTCGAAATACGGAATCGAAAAGAGTCGAGTAATCGATTCCAAAATCTTTTAAGGCATGGTTATTAAGGTTCATTCTGCCATTTACTGGCTTATTGGGGCCTAAATACCAGTCCTTTGTACCGTTGTATTCTTTAAGAGTACATGGATAGGAAACATCATTAATTTCAATCGATAGCCAGAGTTTCGCATTGCATGCGAATGCCTTTAAATTCATGAACGTTGGCAGTATGATCAAATCAGAATTGAATAGTTGTGACTCAATCTGGAAAATCACTGCAGGCATGTAGTAGTTGTCTTCTGTCGCATTCGCTATCCTTGCGGTATCTTTCGTGTACTTGATCAGGCTGAAAAGCGTAATCGTTAGAATCAGCAGCGTTGCAATAGGGATAATCTGTTCTTGAGAAAAACCGCAGAACACCTGTTTCAATCCAGACTGATGAATGATGCTGATCAGGATGAGCGCACATAAAACAATAACAATGAAGCATACGATTGAGAACAAAGGCCAAACAAGATTCTGAAGTGCTGACCAAAGCCAATGCAGTATTTTTTTCATCTCACGATACCTCCTTTTAGGACAACAAATGCATGTCTCCACAGTCTTCATTATTAATATTTTCCATCATAATGACAAACATGATGTTTTGTCCTGATAAACACTACCATCAATCCGTTATGACAGGGCTTCGGGATCGCTTGATTGTGAAATATCTTCAAGAATCTTTTATGCATCACTGTCACCCTGATTTGCTGCTTTGGTCAACCATATCTTGGCAGAATGTATATCTCTTTCAACGCCTTTTCCGAGTAAATAGAGATATCCCAACATAAATTGAGCGTTTGAATCGCCATTCTTTGCAGATCTATAGAACCAGGGAAACGCTTGTTCGCTACTCATCTCTATGAATAGATTTCCAGACTCCTTTACCTCCTGACCATCACTAATGTCCGTTAACTTAATGCTACTGCAAACTGTCTCCAAAGAAGTGAGGAGCATTAAATCATTAAGACTGGCAAGCATTTCATTGCACTTAGGATAATCCCTTTGCATCGCTTCTAACTCTGTTTTCAGAATAGGTAAATGATCAACGATTAATACATTCCTCGACTTAGCATAGTGCACTGCTAGGTTGTAGTGGCTCACCACGGCTATATACCCATGCCCCTCAGGATCAAATTTACTTAAAACTCTGTCGATCTCGTAAAGTTCTTCGAATTCTATCTCTTCTGATTTATACAGCTTCATTCCTTCAGTCAACACAATGAATTCCTCTAAGAAATCTTGTGAGAGCATAAAATCATAATGTTGTATTATGCTGTCTTCAGAAATTCCATCGCGTATATCGAGATAAAGCTGCGAAAGCTCATACTCTCCTAAATCATTATATAAACTAGCAAGATTATTATAGTTATCTTTTATTGCGTTTTTGATCGATTTTCCGCTGTTTTTTCCATGCTCATGCAGCAAAGACACGCTAAACAAATAACACATTTCCGCGAAATTCAACTTACCGATATTATCGAAAACAACCCCAATATTATATACGATGCTCGATAGTATTGCAAGATTTGTCACGTCTTCAAGCTCACGAAGATATAAGAACAATGCCATTTGGGGATTGCCCTTGTTTAACTGCTCATTGCCCATAAAAAAATTGGAAATCCCATCATTTTTTCTTTTCTTGTAGCCAATAAGTTTTCTGCTTTTTCGTTCACCATTATCAGATCGAATATCTCTATACATCATAGCCATAACAAACAACAGCAGTCCCACGCTGCCTGCAATACCGATCCATGTCCAAAGGCCTTTGGGTGCGTCTGAAAAAGCAAAAACGAAAACTGGGGACAGTAAAAACAGGATTATGCAAGATTCTACTTTTCTCATGAATACTCCCTTTCAACACTATGGAATGAAGTCAATTATCTGTCAATATAATTAATACCACCTACGACGAGTGGACGGAGCGCTTCGAGCAAGTGCTGCTGGGGTTCACCGACGAGATGCTCGAGGAGCAGGAGAGATTCCGTATCTACGTCAGCCACAAGGATCTGATTCGCATCCGCACGGAGCTTGGTCAGCGCGAGACCAACAAGGGCGACAAGCTGCTGCTCGAAGGCGGCAAGGTCAGCTTCAGCGGTATCCCGGTCAAGGCGCGGCTCCTGCCCGACAACTACATCGTCTGCGGCCTCACCAAGTTCATCATCATCGGCTACCGCACGGACGCCGAACTCAAGGTCGAGCACCACGGCTCGGACTGGAAGTACCACTGGTACATCCGCATCCGGCCCGGCATCACCTACGTCCCCGGCTTCGTGAAATTCTACCAACTCACCGACTAACCCTAGGGAGGACAACATGTGGAAATGGATACTGAAACAGGCGATCAAGGCACTCGCAGAACCCATCGTGGACGCCGTTATCAGCGCATTGGAGGCACTCGCCAAGCGTAGCGAGAACACCATCGACGACGCGTTCGTGGCCAAGTTCCGCGAGTTCAAGGAGGCCATCGTCGGCTTCATCCTCGCACACTGCGGCGACATCGTCAGAAGCGCGTAAGGAGCGAAAATGCCTGTCGAAAAACCGACATTACCAACCGGCATGAGTTCCGGCGACCTCGCGAACCTGCTCAACCAGATCGGCGGCGTGGACGTGTACAACGTCCACGTCGGGGTCGGCGAGCTGACGGAGAGCGAAATCACCGCGATGTTCGCGAGTCAGGCGTCGATGGAGACCGAGATTTCAACTGGTTTCGAAGAGCTTGGCGAGCTGGCCGAGAAGCCTTTCAAGGTCGAGTCCAAGACGGAGAAGCTGAAGACCCGCCACTACCAGATCGAAGGCAAGCGCACCAACGTGGTGACCGTCACGATCGTCGGCATCAACGAGGACAAGAAGAACTGGCTGGAGGAGCAGAGCGCCGGAATGGCGCAGATCACCCTCGTGGCGGTGTCGAAGGACAAAACGCAAGCGGTGCTCATCAACGGCTGCCGCTGGACGGTCGACTGGAGCGGCGAAGCGGACGGTCTCTACACCCAAGAAGTCACCACCGAGTTCACAGGTAAGACCAGCGGCAAGGTCAGTTTCTTCAACAAGATACCGGCCACCGTTGAATAGGAGAAAACATGGAATGTAAATGCGATCCTGAAATTCGCAAAAAGATATCCGACGTGCACAAGGAGGTGTACGGCAACGGCGATTCGAGCCGGTCGATGGTCACCCGCATCGCGCGTCTGGAAACCAACATCAAGCTGCTCACGAGTCTCACCGTCAGCCAGTTCTTCCTGCTGGTGGGCGTGGCCGTGAAGACCTTTCTGGGGGCGTGATGGACATCTCTTACGCTACCTTCCGAAAGGTGCTCTCGACGCTGCTCCGCAACGATCAACTCCGTGACGGACTCACCGACCTGCTTGCCGGTAACGAAGTCGAACTGAGCGAAGTCGGCTTCCTGGACTTGCTCGAGGAATCCCACGTCGACATCGACATCCTGCGCATCCTCACCGGACGCGAACCTGAGGACACTTCTCCCCAGCAGGCGGCGGAGGCGTTCACGGCTTTTTTCTCGGCTGTCAGAGGCAGTTGGCGCGCGTTTCAGCCCTTGCTCGCAGGTTTGGGCTACACGGCGCAGGTCGAAGCGGGGACAGCTACAGGCGAGTGCGCAAGCACGAGTCCTTAGAGCATGGACTCAACACTTCGTGTTTCGCCACCGAACGCCTCGAGATGGCCCTGCGCGGGGCGGGGTTCACGCAGGCTGACTTCTGTGAGTTGAGCCTACCCGAACTCTACCTTCGTTACTGCCTCGCCATCGAAACCACAAGGAAATCAAATGGATAGTCTGATTACATGGATCGGCGGCAAGAAGCTTCTGCGCAAGAAAATCGCGTCGCTGGTGCCGGACGACATCACCGGCTACGTGGAGCCGTTCGGCGGGGCCGGTTGGGTGCTCTTCCATCGCGACCGCTGGGCCCGTCTGGAGGTCTACAACGACCTCGATGCACGGCTCACGAACCTCTTCCTGCAGGTGAAGTTCCACCCCGACGCGCTGGTGAAGGAGCTGGAACTGATGCCCGTGAGCAGAAGTCTCTTCGACGAATTGGTCGAGCAACCGGGGCTGACGGAGCTGCAGCGCGCCGCGCGGTTTCTCTACGTCATCACCCGCTCGTTCGGCGGCAAGGGCGAGCATTTCGGACGTGCATCGACCTCCGGCCCCAGCAGCATGCAGCGGAAGCTGGAGCGTGTCCACGCCCTCAGCAAGCGGCTCGACAAGGTGACCATCGAGCGCCTGCCCTACGAGGAGCTGATCGCCTTCTACGACCGGCCCGGCGTGTTCTTCTACTGCGACCCGCCCTACGTCCACGGCACGACGTATGCGAATGCCAGGCACTTCGATCACGAGCGGCTTCGAGATGTGCTGCGCAAGGTTTGCGGCCGCTGGCTGCTGAGCTACGACGACTGCCCCGAGGTGCGTGCGCTGTACGCCGGTCATACCATCATCCCGGTCAGTCGCGTGAAGGGCATCAACCGGATGCAGGGCGAGAGCATGTTTGCCGAAGTCATCATCGCAAACTACGAGGTGACAGATGAATAGCGTTATCGGCTGGGTGGGCGGCAAGCGGCTCTTGCGCAAGGCGATCGTCCCGCTCATTCCCAAGCACGACACGTACAGAGAATTATATAGCTAATTCTGTTCTTTTTTCTGCAAGATTGCCAACACGAGATTCATGGATGTTGAACACTCTTGCACATCTTTTTTTTCAGACATGTCAAACGACAAATCGCTAATCCTGGACAGTACTCTTTGTGCGAAATCATACAAATTGGCTATATCTTTATGAGATAAGGAATTTTGGAATCTAACTACAAAGTTGGATAAGCCGCTTGCCACACGATATGGATAGTAGAGTCTCTCTTTGTCCCCCATTTGCCTTTCAATAATTTTTTGAGCCTCTCGGATATTGCTCATTGCAGAGGAAATATCTTTTATTGTACTTGTTTTTTCAATTAAATAGCGAGCATAATGATTTTCAATATGATAGGTTTGGGCATCTTTCTTTTTCGCAATTGATGTTGCAGTAGAAAAATATCCACCAGCTCGGTCAATATCTTCAATATCTAGGCATGCGATAGCATACTGAAGCCAGAAATGATGGTTTTTACGACATTTCCAATTGTTTTTTATTGACTCATAATAGTGAATAACACAAGCTCTTTTATTCCTTTCCGGAAGTATCCTGCATATGTTTCTGGATTGCATCAAGCTTACTAATACATGATAGTAACTTGAATTGGCCGAAGATACCACAGCAATTCTTTCAAACATCTTAATTAGGGTGGATGTAACGATCTCAGGATCGGAAATTGAGCTCAATACATGTTCTGCAACAGCAGAAGATCTTACTCTAATGTTATTAGATCGGAAGTCGATTAGCTCTCGAATTCGGTCGTCATTTCTGAACTTCGAAGAACTTATCAGTTCCGGTCCCCAAATTTCAGTGAGAATGCCGAGATCTGGCTCATATCCTATGCGCAATAGAATGAAAACGCTTAATAATTGCTGATAATATCCTCTCGTTCTTTTAATAGCATCTACGAAAGCAGTAATTCTATTGGAAATGTCTGGAGATTCAAGCAATTTCAAAAGGAGGCTATGAATTTGCCCTGAGCAACTAGATGATATATACATTTCTTTCTGCCTATCGGCAGAACCTGCAAGATATTGCCATAGTCCATATTGATTAAAAGCCTCAACAAACCATTCTATCTCATCATGCTTAAGCTTATCAATATGATACTCTTGCAGAATGAAAGTCCCTATAGAGCTTTTCAATTCATCGAAGTAGTTATCGTTATGCGTATTTCGAGCACTAAGTATTAGAGATATATCTTCTTTATTGTTATAGCAAAAATGCCTTATCTCTTTCATCCACAAATGATAATTTTCAATTGTGAGAAGAATTTTCCCGGTGATTTTTGATAATTCCTCTAGCTCATCTTGAAGTGTTTCACCTTTGCTGGTTACCGAAAATACTCGAAACCCCTTTTGTACAGCAAGATAGTGAATATTCTCAATCAGTAGCGTTTTCCCGTTGCCCATTTCTGAGCTGACAACAATGACATGCCTGCCTTTGGTAACATTTTCGAATATGTTATCTATTGCTTCTCGTTGAAGAATGTAGCTTTGTCTTTTTCTATTTGACTCAGCCAGTAATTCTGAAGAGCGACGCCCATATAGTAAAAGATCAATGAAGTCCTTATCTGTCAACTTAACTGACTCCGAAGGAGGCAGGTATTCGCTAATGGAAAGCGGAAGGAATTCATTACTTGTTGGTTGTATCCAATCTTTTTGAATGAACATCATCCTATCTGAAAACTCATCGGATCGCTCTTTATACATAGTACCGTATTTAGGTATAACAATCTCATCTTCTACCGATGGGTTGATTCCTACAAAAAAGAAGGATTTCTCGGGTAAGTCAGCATATGAGGCAAGTATCCTTTTAATATCTAAATCAGAAGCCATTGAAAACCCAATAAAGAATACTGAGGAGGCATTCACAATATCCTGCCTTAGTAATGCTACCCATTCTGAATCTTCAATTGAAGAGCTCACATAACTTGACTCAGATAATATTATTCCAGATAATTCTTCATCGTGAACATCCTGGATATGTCCATTCAAGTGAACACATAGAATACCCGAGGCAGGACGATAGTGAATTCTTGATTCTCTTGAAACAGATTTAATTGGTATTTTTTTTCTCTTGGCAACAGTCTCGATCAAATTGTCAAAGTTTGTTGTGTAGACTCTCTTCCAGGGAATGGACAGGATATTCTGATGGAATGTTTCGAAAGTTTCAACTGAGTACCTATCTTGAATGAAATTAGCGAGAGTTAAGCTGCCGAATTTCTCAATATACTGTTCAACGACAACATCAAGGCGAATATCATTGGGCAGTTCAGTCTTTGCTGCAAGAATTCTCATTAGTCCTTTTCCGTCAGGTAACTCCTTACCTTCGGCATTTTTTGCACCTTTTGAAAATCCAGCACCAACAAAGAGAATGGATTTACCTTCTAGCGCATATTCCATTGCACGATTTATGTTCATAATTCACCTCTGCATGTATAGTTGGGTGAGTAGCGTATTCTTGTCAATACTTCTTTTAAGTAAATTAATCCAAGTCGAGTTCGAGTGCTTCCGCGACGACTGGATCGAGCAAAACATCCTCTCCAGCGAGCACGAGTACGACCGCTACATCTCGCACTACCTCCTGCGGCTCTACGACGGTTCTACGCTGGTCTTTCACGGCATTATCGACACGTCGTTCGTGAGCCACAACGCCAAAACCGACATTGTCTCGTTCACCTGCTACGACTACCTGCGGCTGTTCGCCAAGTTCGACGACCAGACCATGCTCTACGCGCTCCACAGCGGCTATTCCGCCGACTACTGCTTTCGCTATCTGGCGCAGGGCATCGAGGTCGCACTGGGCAACGAGATCACCATCCCCTGCTCGTGGTACGGCTACACGCCGCTTCAGATTGCGGTGACCGACCTGCAAATCCTGCAACTCGACTGGCTGCGCATGGTGCGTAAGTTCCGCTCATGGAACGGGCAACTCGCCTGCTACTGCGGCTTTTGCTACGTGCCCATGTTCAGCGGCGACTATGTCCCTGAATTCCGCCTGCTGTTCTACTGCGAGCACGTCCACGAGGGCAACATCCAGTGCAAGGTCTATGCCCGCAAGTTCCGCTTCTACAACGCCATCTGCTGGATCGAGGACAGCGACGCCGAGATCGACGAGAAGTCGGAACTCTACAGCACGACGCAGTATTCCGAGATGCTCGCGTGGCGGGACGAACTGTGCGCGGAGTATGTCCCGTTCGAGCCGTGGGGTACGGCGCAAACGTTCCACCAGAACGGCAGCACCTATACTATAGGTATAGAGGACGCCGACCTCGACGCCGCCACCGCGCCGGACTACAAGTACGTTACTTACACGGGAAACGCGATTCCGGCGAACCTGTATCCGAAGGGCTTCTACGAGGGCGAGAACGAGCCGCTGGAGAAGTTGAAGGCCCTGAAAGCCGCGCTGCTGCTGCACAACCTCACCATCGTCTCGTTGCCCGGCGGCACGCTGCGACTGGTCAACAAGGACGACGCATCGAATACCGTCACCACCATCGATTCTGCCGACGTCATCGAGTTCAAACGCAAGCGGCTCAATCGCTCGCGTCCCGACACCTCCGTTCTGGACTGCCTCGTCGGCGACACGACCAACCTCAAGGCCCTCATCGCAGACTACTACGAAACACTCTTCTGCCAGACGTGGAGCCTCGAGGCGACCGTCGACAACCTTGCCAAGTACGACCTCGCGCTGTTCGACAAGCTGCTCATCGAGGGCGTGCAGTACCGCATCACCGAGCTGCAGCGCGACCCGAATGCGGACGAGTACAAGCTGAAGGCGTGGGAGGTCTGATGCTGCTTTACGACGGTTGTCGCATCATCTCCATCGCGGGCGGCGCGTACTCCGGATTCGTCGTCGAGAGCGGCGTGATCGACTACCAGCCGCAGCGCAAGTATCGCGTCGAGAAGCAGTGCGCCTTCGATCCGACCATCCTCATCCGGCGCGAGCCCTACAACGAGGACAGCATCGAGTGCGAAGCGTACCTGCCAGCGACGCAATATGATGAGCTGTGCGCTATCCTGAGCGACGCAGATCAGATCTACATCGAGTTCGACGCCGGTTCGGGGACGCTGCAATTCCCGGTCGTCATCGATAAACTACCCAAGCTCGAGGACGACGCCCGCTCGCACCGCAGCCGCATGAAATTCACGCTCACCAGTATCTATAAACAGATTTCGCCCATCGACTTCGACAGCGTGTTCGGCTACGGCAATGGCTGGGGCGACTGCTGGGGATTTTAGGAGGACGCATGCCCGAAACCACCAACTTCAACCTCTACAAGCCACATTCCGCTCTCGCAATGCCGCTTCGCGGCAGTGCTTGCGCTCGGCTGTTTGCGCCGGAGGCGCAAATGGCTGGGCCGCCGCGCTCAACGGCAACCTCGACACCATCGATGCGCTGCTGTACTCGCACCAGACCAGCATCGACGGTCACACGAGTACCGGATCGAACAAGCACAACGCAGAGCAGATCCGCACCTCGGACGGCTCGGATGTGCAGTCGGCGCTGGCGGCGAAAGCCAGCTTGCACCACTCGCATCAGGCCGAAGACATCATCCTGCCCGACAACAACGATATCGGCCACCACATCGACGATATCAACGACGCGCTCGTCGTCCTGCAAAACGGCAAGGCTGACGTCGCTCACGAGCACGCCGAATACGCCCTGCAAACTGCTCTGGACACGGTCGAGAACACCCTCGACCTTCATTGCACCGACTACGCCCGTGAAAATAATTGACAAATTTTGATATCCTATAACTTTTAAATCATGGAAAAAGAGCAAAATAACCGCGAGATAAATGAACACGGATCAGTACCAGCTACGGTGTATAAGTACCGAGATTTTGGTAACGAGTACCACAGGAATATGATCTTGAAAAGTGAATTCTATTTTGCGTCACCTGCCGAATTAAATGATCCGTACGAGATGAGATGTTTTCCTCAGATAAGCGATGAAACAATCAAAAAAAACATAGATGACTTGTGGAAAAATCCTGAATTGGCAAAAGATGCTAAACGGCACAATATAACACCAGACAAACTAAAGAATAAGATCCATATATTTAAGGATGGATTCATAGAGGGAGCACGTAAATCCCCTGATAAGCTCTTTCGGATATTTTCTTCTTCAAAACATAATGACCAGATAGCTCAATGGGCATACTATGGTAATTGCCATCGTGGTTTCTGCATAGAGATTAATACGGTAAGCCTAATAAAATGTTTGAATGATTACGCGCTGAAGAATTCAATGTTCCTTCTGCACAGCCTTGTCAAGCATGACACAGAACTACCCATAATTAATTTCGACAATGACAGTTACCATGATGAACTCATGCCTTTACTTTTTAGAAAATCACCAGTTTGGAGGCCTGAGGAAGAATATCGTTTTGTCTTGGCTTTTAATCATGAAAGCAAATCAGAGAAAGGCTTTCCTGTTTATTTACCAAAATTGAATGAGGTGATCACAAAAGTATATTTTGGTTGTCGTTACGATAATACATGCAAATTTGTAAAGAAAGTTATTAGAGCTTGCGATAAACACGGTATTCCTATAGAGTATGTTCATATGCACGATAAGGAATGCAAACTGTTACTCTAGCAGTTTGGTAAAGAGCACATGGCAGGAAATCCTCGACTCCGGGCAACTCGGCGTCGCCAACGGCATCGCGCAGCTCGACGCCGACGGTAAGCTGACCACAACGCAGATCCCGCAGATCGAGCCGGGTAACATCACAGGTACGCTCAGCGCAAGCCAGATCCCCGACCTCGATGCATCCAAGATCACATCCGGTGTCTTCGTCGTGGATCGCGTACCAGACCTCGATGCAGCTAAAATCGCGACCGGCGCTCTCGCCACCGACCGCATCCCGACGCTGGCGCAAAGCAAGATATCGGGACTCACCACGGCCCTTGCGGCCAAGGTCGAGACACGCACCAAGATCAACGGTCACGCGCTGGAAGGCGATATCAAGCTCGTGACCACCGACATCATTGCGGAGGTCACTGAGCTGCCCGAAGAGGGTGTCATCGGTGAGGTCGTCGCATACGGCGGGAAACTGTATGTGTGGAGTGGTGATAAGTAGGATAATTCGAGTAATGGATGCCTGGATCGCGTGATTCAGGCCTTTCTTTATGCCATCATCTTGATACTCACATTTAACAGCAGTGACCGCAATCATTAGGCTTCAAATCAGCCCGAAAACGATGCCACGAATTTGGCAAGAGCTTGCCAAGATAGTGAGAACACGACTGAGATGAAGGCTGAGAAAGGATGTAAGACCATTTTCTGTCCGATTCGTTCTCAGGATAATGGCGAGAATTTGCCATTATCTTGATACTTCTCCGCTAACCTCTCGTCGTTGCATAGAGATAACCGCAAAACGCGCTGATATCCGGTATCACGCTCGTGGCAAGGCTTGCCAGCATCGTGATACAATTTGCCACGAAAAGTGATAATATTTGCCAAAAAGGGTGAGACTGCACAGTGAGACTGCACACTTCACACTCGCAAAAAAAATTTGCTTTTCCGGTTGTTTTTTGCTTGCGAAAATATTATCTTCATAGAAAGTTTGACACCGTGTAATATATGGAGGAGATCATGGAGAAGATTCGACAGAAGAACGTGATTGTGTTTTCGACACCTACGTGCGGTTGGTGCCGGAAGTTGAAGAGCTATCTTAACACCCATGGCGTGCGTTTCAAGGATATCGATGTTTCCCGGAACGCGGACGCCGCCCGTGACATGATGAAAAAATCCGGTCAGCAGGGCGTCCCGCAGACCTGGATAGACAATAAACCGGTGGTTGGCTTCGACAAATCGAAGATCGACCGTATGCTTGGACTATAACGAGGAGAACGATGAAGAGAAAGATCGCCAATTTCCTGCAAATTTCCCAGGAACTCTACCTGCTGTTCAGCGAAACCGACTCGTTGCAGCGTCATTGCATCAAGATCGGCAGAATGGAATGCAGCCTGATCCAGTTTCTATACCGGATCAAGAAGCCGGTATGCATGAACGATCTGGCCGAGCAGCTCTGCGTATCGCATAGTCGCATCACGCGGATCGTCGATAACCTGGTCAAGAAAGGCATGGTTAAACGCTACCCTTCGATGGAAGACCGCCGCAAGTGGTTCACGGAAATCACAGAAGAGGGACGCATGACGGCACAGCGCGCGGAGGAAGAAAACAACAGCCTCCAGCAGCAGATCATCGAATCGATCCCCGACGAAGATTTCGATACGATCGTCGATAGCCTCGAGAAATACATCCGGGCGTTCCGATCCACAATTGAACAGAAAGAGGAGAAGACCAGTGAAAAACAAAATACATGTTGAATACCAGGACGGGCTCGCGTTCCAGGTCGATATGGACGGACACCGTTTCATGGTCGATGCCGACGAAAAGTTCGGAGGCAGGAATCTCGGGCCGAAACCGAAGCCGCTACTGCTTTCCGGACTGGCAGGCTGCTCAGGCATGGACACTGTTTCCATCATGAAGAAGATGAAAATTGAGAATTTCACCTTCAAGATGGAGGTCTGGGCAGACAACTCGGAGGGGCATCCCTCCACCTATACCACGATCTACATCGACTACATCTTCCATGGCGACGATCTACCCGAAGACAAGATCAAGAAGGCCGTAAACCTCTCGCAGGAACGATACTGCGGCGTATGGGCAATGCTGTCAAAGACTGCTGAAATGAAACCGAGGATTTTTATAAACGAAAAGGAGATATCATGAAACGAATGTCTTACATGTTGCTTATCATCACGCTGCTATCGTTCGGAATGATGTTTGCCGAGGACTTTACCGACGATTCAGGACTCGTCTGGCAAACTGACCTCGATGACGCGATGGCGATGGCGAAAGAAAACGGAAAACCCCTGCTGGTGAACTTTACCGGTTCCGACTGGTGCGGGTGGTGCATCAAGCTGCGGGACGAAGTCTTCTCGAAGAAGGAATTCCACAAGTATGCAAACGACAACCTGAACCTCGTCTTTCTCGACTTCCCGCGCGGAATCAAGCAGAGCGATGAGCTGAAGGCCACCAACCGCAAAATTCTCGAACAATACGGCGTTCGCGGATTCCCGACGATCCTGCTGCTTGACGCTGAGGGAAGCGTGATCGCGCAGACCGGATACCAGCAGGGTGGCGCTGAAGCGTATGTCAAGCACCTTCAAGGGCTGCTCACAAAGGAGTAAACCGTGCCGAGATTCATACTCGTTTTGGTTGTCACCGTCCTCCTCCTTGCCGGATGCGGACAGGAAAAGAGAGCGGAAACAGTCGCTACGGACGGCAGCTTCAAGCTGGAAAACGATTTCACCCTGAAGGACTTGCAGGGTAACGACTTCACCCTCTCGGAGCAGAAGGGACTTGTCGTGCTCGACTTCTGGGCGACCTGGTGTCCCCCATGCCGTGCCGAAATTCCGGTATTGCAGCAACTTCACGATAAATTCCACGACAAGGGGCTGACCATCGTCGGAATTAGCAACGAATCGTCATCGACGATCCGGAAATTCATCGATCAGATGGCATCCCAGGGAATCGACCTCAAATACACCATGTTGCTGGACAAGGGCGGCAAGGTGATGAACAAGTACGGTATCCAGAGCATCCCCTCGACCTACTTCATCGGAAAGGACGGTCGCTTGCTGCGGCAGGAAACCGGATTCTCGCCGGAACTGGTGGACGAATTCCATAAACTGATCGAAAATGAATTGAAATAGCATACGATATTCTCGAAAAGACCAGTCTCCATATTCGAGCCTGGTCTTTCTCTTTGAGCAAAACCTCAGGTCACGAGCAGATTCGTTCAATCGCAACCGGATGCGTATCGTTATACACCCTAATTTCAAGGTACGGTAGCTTTGAGGGTGTATCGTTATACGCATCCGGTGGGATTGGGCGAAGGTGCCGCGACCATCGGACAAGTGCAAATCAATCCTGAAAGAATTTTCGCAGTGGCTCCGGAATCTCTTCCATCAGCTTCGGGCCCGAGCCGATGATAATCTTGCCATTCGCGTATCGTTCACGGCTTGCGGTCGCTTCCTCCTGCGCCCACTTCTCGACACCGATCTTCTTCATGCGCATGAGGTTGTAAACCTTCTGGTTTTGTGGGTAATCCACAGCGTGCCAGGCGCACGGATGCAGAATCTGGCAGGGAAATTCGTCGCATTCGAAGCAGAACTCGATCCCCCTCGCCTTCACACACTCCACGCACTCGCATTTACGATCGCCGAACAGCGAGCAGCCGGTGATCTTGCAACCGCCGCATACGACGTCCGCCGGATCGATACCACGCTTTGCCGCAATCGCCTCGGCGAGTTCCGGCTTGATGTTGTCCTTGTAAATCTGACAGTTGAAGCAATCCACGCCGCAGTGCGAAATCAGTTCCCGATAATTCATCGTTCCTCCAATATCGTTGATTCTATAGTGTTGGAGTCGGAATAATTATTGAGGTTACAAAGAATCGTCATTTATTTCAACTTGCAGTATAAGCTTGCTCCAAGAAAGTGCGGACGGGGACGTCCGCGTTCCCAGAGAAAGAACAGGCCCTGGAAGCATCCAGGAACGCGGACGTCCCCGTCCGCATCTCAAGTGTTCAGGGAGAAGTTATCGCACATTCACACAGTCTGCTCTTATTCAGCGTTTCGTACCTGCTACGAATCGAGCAGCGTCAAATTGCCTTCCTTGCGCAGCTTCTTGATGTGCTCCTTGAAATTCTCGAAGTCGCGTGCCTGGATATCGGTGTAATAGAGCGGTTCGAAATCGAGAATCCGGTCCAGCTCTTCGTTGTATTTCTTCTGACTTTCCCGTTCCTGTTGCGGAATCGCGCGGATCGCCATGAGTTTATCTTCGTTTCCACATTTCAGGATATGGCTTGCGAACGTGCTGCAATGGCAGACACCGTCCTTGCGAACCAACGAGCAACGACCGTCGAAATGCGCCTTGATCAGTTCTCGTGCTCGATGCAGATCGGTCTTGACCACGCCCTGACTGCACTCCAGAATCTCTGCGGTGTCCGCGACCGAGAAATCGAGAATCACGCGCAGGGTGAACACCACGCGATACTTCGGCGGCATACAGTTCATGAACATCTGCAGGCACGACTGCTTCACCCGCTCGACCAGATAGTCGTCCGAGCAATACCCCGCCCGATTGATGTAACCATAGACGTCCCGCTCGGTCAGGTCGTGCTCCTCGGCATAACAGGTGACGTGCAGACGACCTTCCTTCCGAAAACGGGTCTTCGCAGCATTGAGTGCAATGCGGTAGAGCCATGTATAGACAGCGCTTTCGCCGCGAAATCCGTCCCAGGCTTTGTACGCATTGAGAAAGGCTTCCTGCATCACGTCCTCGGTATCCTCGGGGCAGCCCGTCATCCGGAAGACCATCGTATAGAGCCGCTTGTAGTGCCGCTCGAATACGGTATCGAAATTCTGTTGCATCCGCTCAACTCCTTTGCTTCTCCGACCAATCCAGCCCTTGCGATTCCGTCAATATTTTTTTAAAAACGTTGATCGAAACGGCAGTGCCTCTTATTCGTTGATATTACGAACGCCTAACCAAGGAGCTTGTATGAAGATCAACATGAAATCTCCCGGCATCAAGCTGATGCTGATCGTCGCTCTGACGCTGCTGCTTCTGATCCCAACCGCTTTTTTGATGAACCTGATCCACGAACGCAGCAAGCGTCTTCAGGAAGCAACCGACGAGGTCTCCTCGAAATGGGGTTACGCACAGGCCATCGCCGGTCCGATGCTGACCGTCAATGGAACCATCACCCAAAAGCTCGAAGACAAAATCGCGAAAGTACCCGCCGTCGAGACGGTGCTGCTGCCGGAACAGTTCAACGTTCGTTGCGACACGAAGACCGAGACACGGAAGCGCGGCATCTATTCCATTCCAGTCTATACCGCGGATGTCGTCATCGAGGGACATTTTCCGGCGTATCGGATCGAAGACATCTGGAAATCAGAAGATCACACCGACCTGACCGGCGTCAACCTCTCGGTCGCGCTGTGCGACAACAGCGGCATTGTCGGCAGACCGAAGATTGTGCTCAACGGAGAAGAATACGAAGCCAGTCCAGGGATTCCAGACAAGCAACTGGTGAGTTCCGTCACCAGAATCCAGGAGCGTTCCTACGGGATCAGCGGCACAGGTCAATACAGCAAAGCGCACGACATCAGTCAGGGATTCCAGCTCGATATCGATCGTGAGATGTTGGAACAACCGATCTCCTTCCGGGTCGAGATGACGTTGCGCGGGACAGACGAAATCCACGTCGTGGCCATCGGCAAAGAATCCACCCTCCATGTCACCTCCGACTGGCCCCATCCCAGCTTCACCGGGACATTCATCCCCGCCAAGCACGAGATCACCGATATCGGCTTCACGGCGGACTGGGCGGCCAGCGAGATGAACCGCAGTTTCCCGCAAAAGATATCCGGAAGCCAGAAAATCTCGAACGCCGATTTCGGTGTACGATTCATCGAGCCGGTCAGGCACTACACGAAAGTCGAGCGCTCCGTCAAGTACGCCATCCTGGTGATCGGGCTCACCTTCGTCGCGTTCTTCCTCGGCGAGATCATGCTCCGAAGCAAAATTCACCCGATACAATATCTACTGATCGGATTCTCGCTGGTGCTGTTCTACCTCCTGCTACTGGCGCTGAGCGAGTACATGGCCTTCGCGATGTCCTACATCATCGCCACCGTGGCAACCATCGTCACCATCGGTCTGTATTCATGGGGCGCGCTCAAGAAACTGCGACTGTCTGTGTGGATTACAGTCATCCTGGTCATCATCTACACGCTTCTCTACGTGCTGATGAATCTAGAAGACTACACGCTGCTCGTAGGCAGTATCGCGCTGTTCGTGATCCTCTCCGCGATCATGTTCCTCACGCGCAAGATCGACTGGTACGATATCAGGAGTCGAAACGATATGTAAGGCAGTGAAGTAGGTTCGGGTTTTTCATTCTTCAAAACCCACAGGTGCCTGCGTACCTGTAGCGCTCGACCTCTGGGCGACGTTCTCCAAGAGAGATACAGACGTGGACGTCTGTGTACCCAGGAAAGATAAGCCCGGGAGATTATCCCGGGCTTTCGAATATCTTGTGAATCGTTCGATTACAGGTTTTTCAGTAAGCCGGTGCGGTCGTTGAACTGCTCGATCATCTCGTCCCACTCATCGACGCGCGCGTACTGCGATGTCCAGTAGTCATCGTCGAACCACTGCGCGTTGATTTCCTCGACCGTCTTGCCCTGCTGCTCCACCCATGTGAAGTACTTCAGGTTGTGCATACGCTTACGATCGTAATGCGAAAGCTCCTGCATCCAGTCGAGCGTGAGCCCCATCAGGCAGCGGTCGTAATCGACATTCGCGTTGACCTCGGTGTATTCGCCGTGCTTCTCGTGTTCCTGTTTGAGCCGCGAACCGTACATCTCCATGCTGTCGGTGGCGACGGTGAACACGGTGTCGTGCTCGTTCATCTCGTAGTACTTCGCCATCTTGATCGCACCGAGAATGTTGGCAATGGACGAGATGCCGAAGACGTCGAGCTTGTTGATCAGCTCCGGATCGATGCCCTTTTGCCTGAGCAGCGCATGTCCGTCCGGTTCGTTGAAGAGCCGCATCAGCCGGATGGTATCGTCGTCGTCGATATCGACCACCATGTCGGTGTTTCTCAGGTTGTGGATCCACGGCACATGCTTGTCGCCGATTCCCTCGATGCGATGTCCGCCATAGCCGTTGTAGAGCAGCGTCGGACACTGCATGGCCTCGCCGGCGCCGACTTTGATGGTCGGGAACACAGTCTTGAGATAGTCCGCGCTGCCCAGCGTTCCGGCGGAGCCCTGGGTCAGGAAGATGGCGGAGAACCGCGCCTTCTCGCCACAGTTCTGACTAAAAACTTCCTCCATGGCGCGACCGGTGACGTGGTAGTGCCACATCGAGTTACCAATTTCCTCGAATTGATTCAGCACCACGATCTCGTCGCCGCGTTCTTCCTTGAGTTGCTTCGTCTTGTCGTAGATTTCCTTCACGTTGCTTTCACAGCCGGGTGTCCTGATCACTTCCGATCCGACCTTGTGCAGCCATTCGAATCGCTCCTGCGACATCTCTTCCGGCAGCACCGCGATCGAGTGGCAACCCAGAAGATACGAATCGTACGCGCCACCACGGCAGTAGTTACCTGTCGAGGGCCAGAGCGCCTTCTGCGTGGTGGGATCGAAGCGTCCGGTCACCAGCTTCTCGACCAGCGGTCCGAACGTCGCGCCGACCTTGTGCGCACCAGTCGGGAAGTATTTCCCAAGCAGGATCAAGATGCGTGCCTTGACGCCGGTCAGTTCGCTCGGTAGTTCGAGGTAGTTCACGCCGCCGAAGCCGCCTCCTTGCCGCACCGGTTCGTTCTTCCAGGTGATGCGGAAGAGGTTGGTCGGGTCGAGGTCCCACAGCCCGAGGGTTTTCAGCTTGTCCGCGATCTTCTGCGGGATCAGGTTCGGATCGATCATCTGTCTGTAGGTCGGGATGATGATGCCTTTCTGGCGGCATCGCTCCACTGTATTTTTCAGAACTTGTTCGTTATTCATCGCTTTCTCCATTTCGATATTTTGCGTAACGTGCAATCATCTTGAAACGCAAATCTTTGTCAATCTTCTTCGTTTTCGCCAACCTCGTCCGGCTCCAGAAGCGCGCTGTCGATCTGCTTCGCCGTCTTGAGTCCGAGTTTCTTCAGCTTTTCGGTTCTGCCGATCAGGTTACCTTTGCCGGTCGAGAGTTTCTTCATCGCATCGTCGTATGCCTCGCGGGTCTTGATTAGATGCTTCTCGATATTCTGCAATTCTTCCACGAACAGCACGAACTTGTCGTAGAGGTTGGCGCCCTGCCGCGCGATCTCCTCCGCGTTCTTCGTCTGGTTTTCCTGCCGCCAGGTGTGCGCGACGGTAAGCAGGGTCGCCAGAAGCGTGCTCGGGCTGACGATCACGATCTTCTTCTTCAGACCCTCGTCGAACAGGCTGCTGTCCGGCTGGAAGATGTACGGTGAAACGCCTTCGATCGGGATGAACATCAGCACGAACGCCGGCGCGTTGAGTCCCTTGAGCTGCTCGTAGTGCTTGTCGTGAAGCTCGTTGATGTGCTTTCTGACCGATATCTGCAAATCCTTCTGGTGCTGCTCGCGCCTGTCGGGATCGTCCTCGCTTGTAAGTCGTTCGTAGGCCACCAGCGAGACCTTGGAATCGACGATCAGGTGCTTGTCCTCGGGCAGCTTGACGATGTAGTCGGGGCGCTGCTGCGAGCCTTCCTCGCTGAGCAGCCCCATGCCCTTGCCCTGCGCCTCGTACTCGATTCCCTCGCGCAGTCCGGAGCTCTCCAGAATACGTTTGAGGATCACCTCTCCCCAATTGCCCATCACCTTGACGTCGCCCTTGAGCGCCTTGGTCAGGTTGTGCGCCTCTTCGGACATCCGGTTGTTCAGCTCGCGCAGACTCTTGATCTGCTGAACCAGCGTCGCGTTGCGGTCGATGTGATCCTTGTTGGTCTCCTCGATACGGCTCTCGAACTTGCTGATATTCTCCCGGAGCGGCTTTAAAATTTCTTCCAGCCTCATGCGGTTCTGCTCGGTGAACTTGGTGCTCTTCTCCTCGAAGATGCGGTTGGCGAGGTTCTCGAAGGTTTCGCGGAACTTCTCCTGCATTTGCCGTAATTCTTCCTTCTGCGTGTCGAGCTTTTCGACGAGCGCTTTCTGCTCCGCCTCGAGCGTGTTGTTCGCGATCTGTCGGCGCTGTGAGCGTTCTTTCTCCTCGTCGAGCTTAATGATGGCGACATCGCGTTGTTCGCGCAGTTCTTTAATCTGATCAAGCAGCATCTCGCGCTCTCTGCGCGCGGCGGAGAGGTCGTTCAGCACGATTGTGGATTTCTCACGCTCGTCGGTGAGTAGCTTGTTCAGCTTTTCCTGCTCGTCCGACAGCATGGCGTTTTCGCGCAACATGCCATCCTTCTGCGCGGCAAGGGAGGCGTAACCCTCGCGGATTTTATCCGTCTCCTGCTTCTGCCTTTTCTGGCTGCCGAGCAGGACAAATACCAACGCCACGAGCGCGACGCAGACAACGCCGACGACGAGCAGGGCTATATTCAAAGCCGTCCCCCCATCACCAGCGCCATGAGTGCTTTCTGCGCGTGCAGGCGATTCTCGGCTTCCTGGAAGACCACCGAATGCGGTCCGTCGATCACGGAGTCGGTCACTTCACGACCACGGTCGGCCGGTAGCGGGTGCATGTAGATGGAGTGTTTCTTCGTCAGCGACATGGCGCGGTCGTCGCACACCCAGGACGGGTACTTCTCGATCAGCTCGAGGCCTTCTTTTTCGTCCTCGGTGTGGATCAGCGGACCCCATGACTTCGGGATCACGATATCGGCGTCCACAAATGCGTCGTCGAACTCGTTGGTGATCTCGAACTTGACGCCGGCTTCCTCCGCGTTTTTCTTCGCCTGCGCCTCGATCTCGGGCATGAGTCGGAATTCTTTCGGGTAGGCGAGCGTGACGTCGATCCCGAAGCGCGGCATCATCAGGATGAGGCTCTGCGGCACAGAGAGCGGACGGATGTAGTTGGGCGCGCTGGTCCAGGCGACACCGAGCTTGAGGCCACGGGTGTTCTGCCCAAAGCGTTCGCGTATGGTCATGTAATCGGCGAGAATCTGGCAGGGGTGGTAAATATCGCACTGCATGTTCAGCACCGGCACGGTCGCCTCTTCCGCCATCTTGGTGATATACTGGTTGCCGATCTTGTAATCGCAATGCCGGATCGCGATGCCTTCACCGTAGGACGAAAGCACTTTCGCGGTGTCGCGGATGCTCTCGCCGTGGGAAATTTGCGTCTTTTCGGGCGAGAGGAAGATCGAGTGACCGCCGAGCTGGGTCATGCCGGTCTCGAACGAGTTGCGCGTGCGGGTGGATGAGAAGAAAAATAGCATGTAGAGCGTTTTATACATCAGAAGCGGGTGGGCCTTCCCAAGCGCGTGATCCTTCTTGAGGTCCGCCGCCACTTCCAGCACGGTATTCAGTTCATCGACCGTCCAGTCCTGGGTCGTGATAAAGTCTCTGCCTTTCAGATTGGTAATCATAAGTTCCTCCAATTGATATATTATTCAGCTATTTCCATGGATGATCCTTGTGACATTTGGCATGAAACAATTTCTGACACTGAAAGCAACCTGTTGCCAAATGACACTGTTTCAATTTCAGCATAAATTTGCGGATATCCCCGCTACGGTCAAGAAAATACTTGCATCGAACACCGATAATCGCGATACTGGAATCTATTCATCTCATAAGGAGTGAATCATGTACGCTGTTCTGACAGGCGATATCGTTGGATCGTCCAAGATGAGCGATAAATTGCGCGAGCAGACGTTTTCGCGCATTCGCAAACAACTGGAATTCGTCCAGCAGGGTAAGACCGCCTACCCGCTCAGCATCTACCGCGGCGATAGCTGGCAAATCCTGCTCGACGACCCCAAAGACGCCCTCCGGCTCACCCTGCTCATCCGCACGGCGCTACTGATGGGTGATTTCGATGGTAACAACCGCGCCGATACCCGCGTCTCGATCGGCATCGGTACGGTTGACAAAATCGATCCCGAGGATGTCACCCTCAGCTATGGGGAGGCCTTCACGCTCTCGGGACACAACCTCGAAGCCATGAAGAAGAAACAGCGCATGGCATTCGCGGCACCCGCCCTTACGCAGGGTGACTGCATCACCGGCGCCGTGATACCGCTGCTCGATGTCCTGATCGACAAGCTTACCGCAAAGCAGGCACGGGCAATGAATGGGGCGCTTAGAGGCTTGTTGCAGCAAGAGATAGCGAAGGAATGCCATATCACACAGCAAACAGCTAAAATGCACCTTGATCGGGCTGGATGGATTGGTGTAGGACAAATGTTGCACACATTCAATGACGAAATACAGCCTCCAGGGACTGTAATAAGCAAAAACAGCCTGTAGAGGCTGTAATTAGATATCGATGTATCGGTCACGGAAATGGTCGGAATTGAACGGAAACTTTGTGAAATAGCAACACATCGTCAGGATCTTGAGGTTGATATAACCATTATCAGGACCGCCAACCTGACGGCAGTTTGATCTGAATGAGCCACAAAACAACGCAACCTCTACAGGTTGTAGATATCGAGAACGACTCTCAGGGATTGCCATCATCAATTGCACTCCCTAAAGGCTGCGTTTCAGTATGGAAATTAAATAACGCATGTACTCCACATGAGGTAGATGATACATGACACAATATTTCATCATGCTTCTGTACGCGCATCTGCTGGCAGATTTCCCGTTTCAGTTCAACTGGATCGCAAAGCGCAAGAAGCAGTTAAATGTATTATCCATACACATCACGATACACGTTATCACCACGATGGCCATCCTCGTCCTGACCGGCTGGAGGATGCCATCCGCAATAGTTTTGGCTGTCGCGTTCGGTGTCGGTATCCTTCATGGCATGATCGATCTGGCGAAGGCGTATCTTTCGGATGACAATCTGAACACATTCCTGATCGACCAGTCCGTCCATATCGGCATGTTGCTAGCGGCTGCCTGCTTGATACAGCGATATTCTCCATTCGCCTTTCGACCGGAAATCGCGCACTTTGTCATCTATGTCACCGGCTTCTTCGTGATCTGGAACGCGGCGAGTCATTTCATCGACCGTTTCGTGAAACAGTACCTTCCAGCTCAGGATAAAGAAGAACAGCCCTCGCCATCCGGCAATCAACAAGCCAGCGACTGGATCGGCAAATTCGAGCGCTTGCTCGTGTTCGGCTTCATCCTGATGGGCTATCCGGAGGGGATCGGATTCATCATCGCCGGGAAGTCTATCCTCCGCTTTCAGGACGCGAAGAAAGAGAAGATGTCCGAGTACATCCTGATCGGAACGCTATTGAGTATAACCATCGCCATCGGCGTAACATATCTGTGTAAATACGCCGCAGCACAATTCTAAGAAGGACTTTTGATGGAAACACCCGTATTCGATATTCTGGAACAGACGGCACAGAACCGCTACAAAGGCGTTCCGTTCGTGATGGTCACCGTCGTGCAGGCAATAGACAGTACACCGGGCCGATCCGGCTTCAAGATGATCGTCTATGCGGACGGGCGCACGCAAGGCACCGTCGGCGGCGGCAGCATCGAGCGCAGAGCTTTCAAAAAAGCGCTCGAAATCCACAAGACGAACACAAACGAACTGGTATCCTATTCGCTGACCGAGGAGGAGATGGGCATGCTATGCGGCGGCGAGGCGATGCTCTTCTTCGAGTACTTCCCGCCACGCAAGCGGGCGTTCCTCTTCGGCGCCGGGCACCTCTGCCGCAGCATCGCACCACTGCTGAAATCGCTCGACTTCCATCTGGTCATCATCGACGACCGTAAGGAAGCCGCGACCCGCGATAATATCCCCGAAGGCGACGAATTCCACGGGATGCCCTACGAGGAGTTTTTGCAGAACTTCCGTCCGGGAAAACAGGACGCCGTTATAATTTTCACGCACGGGCATGTCCACGACTACACCGTTCTGGACGCGGTCTGCAAGCTTGGCGTCGAAGTGAAGTACATCGGCATGATCGGTTCGAAAAGGAAGTCGCAGGCAACGCTCGACCGGATTCGGGAAAGCAACCACCCGAACAACCTGGTGGAGCAGGTTCACGCGCCCATCGGATTGAACATCGGAAAGACCACCACGCAGGAGATATCCATCGCGATCGTGGCGGAAATTCTCGCGGTTTATAACGGGATCGAGAAGGTTGTGTCGCTGAAGCTTTGATGCGTCCGCCTCCCAGTGGAGCGCAGGCATCCCTGCCTGCCCAATGCAGAGAGGCGCGCCCAGAGGTCACGCGCTACAAAGATAAGCAGCCCAAAGAGATGCGGATTCAGGTTATCACTTCGTGAAACCTACAGACGTCCGCGTTCCCAGGAAAAGAAATGCAGGCAAGGGTGCCTGCGTACCACAGGGAGAAGAGATGCAGGCGTGGACGTCTGTGTACCCAGGGGGGAGATTACTCGAAGTAGAATATCGCGCGGACGGGATCGACGCGCGCAGCCTTGATGGCGGGATAGAGACCGGAGACCAGTCCGATAAAGATCGCGAATCCGAGCCCGAGAAGAATACCCTCGATGGGCATGGGAAGCGTAAAGCCCATGGGTTTTCCCACCTGGCGTATCATCATCACCGAGAACGATATCCCGACACACGCGCCGATAATCGCCAGCGTCAATGCCTCGATGATGAAGTAGGCGAATATATCGAACTCCCTGGCGCCGACGCTCTTACGAATGCCGATCTCGAGCATCTTTTCGTTGATCGATATCAAAAGCGTGCTGAACAGACCAATTCCACCGACAAGCAGCGAGATGGAGGCGATTGCGGAGAGGGTGATGTTCCAGGTGCGCATGAACTTGCTGATCTCTTCGGTGATCTTGGTCATGAAACTGCCGACATCGTTGAAATCGAAATCGTGCGCCATGGAGTGACTCGCGAGCAGGGTCTGATAGACGCGCGTCTTCATGAGATCGTAGTCCTGATCCTTGCGCGCCTGCATGTAGATATTGTCCAGCGCGTAGTCCTTCCGCAGCAGTTGCGAGCCGGTTGACAGCGGGATATACACGGCTCGGAGGTCCCAGCGTCTGTCCCACGGATTCATCTGTGCAGCACCGGATTTGTTCAGGATATCCTCGCCGAGCACACCGATGATCTGATAGCGATTACCGCCAATGGTGATCGTCTGATGCAGCGGATCTTCGCCCGGGAAATGCTGATTGTAGAAGTGGTAGCCGATGATGCATACTCTCGACTTGTTCTTCTCTTCGAACGTGCTGAAGTAGCGCCCCATCATCAACGGGTAGGTCTTGTTTTCGAAGAACCCGTTCCCCGTCGCGGTCAATCGCACCCAATTCCGTTTCTCGCCATCCTGGAACTGCTGCCACTGATCGATTTTACCGTAGATGATTCCGTAATCGATCTCCCTTTTCAACAACTCGAAATCCTGATAGGACAGCGGACGCGGTCTGCGCTGGATATACATGAAGCGGCTGGTTCGTCGCTGGTTCTGGTTCTCGCCCGAGGACGGGTAGATCACGATCGAGCGATCCCAACCCATCGCTTCCATGCGCTTCATGATCAGGAGCTTGATGCCGCTGATCGAGGAAAACATGGTCACAACCGCCGCCACGCCGATCATGATACCGGTAAGCGTCAGGAGTGAGCGGAGTTTGTGGCTCCAGATGCTCGCGAGCGAGCTGCCGATGCTGTCACCCAGATGCATTTCCGGTTTTCGCCTTGCACTTGGGGCATTGCAGCCACTTCTCGCCATCGCGTCCGATGTGTTCTTCGAGATATTCGTTTCCGCATTCGGAGCATTTCTGATTTACCGGCTTGTACCGGCTGATGTAGTCGCAATCGGGGTACTTCGAACAACCGTAGAAAGTCCTGCCGCGTTTGTCCTTGCGCTCGACCACTTCCCCATCCCCGCACTTGGGGCACTTGATACCGAGCGTGAAGGGCTTGGTGAACTTGCACTTGGGGTAGTTGGTGCATGCGATGAATTTCCCGAATCGACCGTTCTTGATGGTCAGATCGGAACCGCACTCGGGGCATTTCTCGTCGATCTTCTCCGGCTCGATGACGTGGATCGTTCCATCGTCATCGCGCGTGAAATTCTTGATATTCTTGCACTTGGGATAGTCGGAGCATCCCAGGAACTGCCCGTTCTTCGCCCAGCGGATAATCATCGGACTTCCGCACTTCTCGCACTTGATGTCGGTCTCTTCCTGGACATCCTTCTTGGACTGCTTGTAGTCGATGGTCTCGAGCTTGTCTGCGATGCTTTTATAGTAATCGTCCAGAATCGAGTTCCACGGCATCTCGCCGTACTCGACCTTGTCCAGACTCTCTTCCATATCGGCGGTGAACTGGACGTTGAAGAGCTCGTCGAAATGCTTCACCAGGAAATCGCTCACCGTAACGCCCAGCGATGTCGGTATAAATTTCTTCGCGTCGATCTTCACGTACTTGCGTTCGAGGATGGTGTTGGTGATCACCGCGTAGGTGGATGGTCTGCCGATACCTTTGGACTCCAGTTCCTTGATCAGCGAGGCCTCCGAGAAACGTGACGGTGGCTTGGTAAAATGCTGGTTCTTCGCAAATTCGTACATCTGCACCGGAGACTCTTCTTTGTAGCCCGGATCGATGTTCTCACCCACGATGACACGCGTATGCGGAAACGCCTTCAGAAATCCCTTGTCTCGGATCGTACCGCCACTCGCGGAGAAGGTCCCCTTATCGACCGCAATCTCCATGTTGACCATATCGATTCGGATCGGAACCATCTGGGTCGCAACAAACCGCTGCCAGATCAATGTATAAAGCTTGAGCTGATCCTTATCCAACACATCCGCAAGCTGCTCCGGCGTGCGGTACGGATCGGTGGGCCGAATCGCTTCATGCGCATCCTGAGCCTTGTTTTTGTTCTTGAAATGACGGGGAGATCGATGCAGCGAATCTGCACCGTATCGTTCTTTCACCAGATTACGGCAGGCCTCGATCGCTATATCTGCGATACGAAGCGAGTCGGTACGCATATAGGAGATCAGACCGACCGTGTCGCCGCCGATGTCGATTCCCTCGTAGAGTTGCTGCGCGACCATCATCGTCCGTTTACCGCTGTAATTCAGGATGCGCGAGGCGTCCTGTTGAAGTGTGCTTGTGATGTACGCCGGCTGCGGATTGATCTTCTTTTCCGTGGGTGCGATTTTCTTGATGACGCCCGACTCATGGTTCAAGGCATCGAACATCGCTTGCGCATCTTCCGCCTTGATCATTTTCTGCTTCTTGCCGTCCCAGTGCGTGAGCGTCGCCTTGAACGGCGTCAGACCTTCCTTCGAAAAGATCGCGTCCAGCGTCCAGTACTCTTCCGGAATGAACGCCTTGATCTCGGCTTCCCGCTCGCAGATCAGTCGAAGCGCGACCGATTGCACACGGCCCGCGCTCAGTTTGGTGGTGATCACGCGCCACAGCACCGGACTGATCTTGTAGCCGACGATCCGGTCCAGAATCCTCCGTGCCTGCTGGGCATCCACTTTGTCCCTGTCGATCTCACCGGGGTGCTCCATCGCGTCGCGAATCGCACTTTTGGTAATCTCGTTGAACACGATACGATAGACCGGCTTATTCGCCGCTTCAGCCTTCAAGACCTCGAGGATATGCCAGGCGATGGCCTCCCCTTCGCGATCATGGTCTGACGCGAGGTAGATCGCATCAGCGCTTTCAGCCGATTTCTTCAGATCGTCGATGATCTTCTTCTTGGAGCGATCGACGACGTACTTTGGTTTGAATTCATGTTCCAGATCGACACCCATCGAGCGCTTGGGAAGATCCCGCACATGCCCCATGGATGCTTTGACATCATACTTGAAATCGAGAAACTTGCCGATCGTCTTCGCTTTCGCGGGGGACTCGACAATTATAAGACCTTTTGCCATAATGTTTTCCACTTATATTATTGAATTGTACTCATGTCAGCATCCGCGTCCTCGCGGATAAACATCTCGACGATGTCTCGCATCGATATCTCATCCAAACCGGAGAAAAGGATCAGGTTCACGATCTGCTCGACCATCGTGCGGCTGACGCGCCGATTGATGATCCCCGACAGCGTCAGGCAGAGATTCATGATCTTCTCGAACGTAAAGCGATCCACCGAACCAAGGTATTGCAGATTCACCATGTATCCGAACGCCTCGTTGGTGATATGCTGCCGCTCCTCCGGACTCATGGTGCGGAGATAGACCGACGAATCGTCCCGACTTTCGATGAGATAGTCGATCAGATCGCGAATCGCTTCGTCGTCGCCGGCGGTTCGCTTGCCGCTATCCCGCAACGAGACGAGGTGATCGAAAAGCTTCTTGACCGAGTGATCGTTCATAAATCCTTCTTTGAACAGAAAATACTTATTTTTACCGTCCTGATGGGGACAGTTTACTCGTCCGTCAGTTTCCCGCAACATTTTTTGTATTTTTTACCGCTACCGCATGGACAGGGATCGTTTCGCCCGACCCTGACGTCCACCCTTCGCGGCTGAATCTTCTGACCCTGCGGCGGTGGCGACGGATGCTGCTGATCAGGCTGCTGCCGAACCGCGCCGTCGAATGCCGAGACGTCCCGATGCAGCGTGTTGGAGCGCGCCAGAAGATTCTCGATATCTTCCTGGTTCATGTCTCTCGACACGAGGTAGGAGGTAAAGACTTTTTTCGCGACCTGCTCGTGAATGCGCTCGATCAGACTCTGGAAAAGCTCGAAACTCTCCTTCTTGAACTCGATCAGCGGGTCCTTGTTGGCATACGCTCGCAGCCCGACGCCTTCCTTGAGGAGGTCCATCTCGTGCAGGTGATCGCGCCACAGCTCATCGACGACCATCAGTAGCGACCGCCGTTCCAGCTCGCGCATCGACTCCGCGCCCAGGATTTCCTCCTTCTTCGCGTACGCCTTGAGCGAGAGGTTGATCAGGTTCTCCGTGACGTCGTTCATATCGCGCGCACCGTGGATGATCTCGTCCTCGTTGATGTCCAGCCCGAAGTTCGAACGGAACCAGTTCACGATGCGCTCGTAGGTCCAGTCTTCCTGAAACTCGATCTCTCCGAGCTGGTCCTCGACCAGATAGCGAACCACCTCGCGGATCATCTCCAGAATTTCTTCGTGCAGGTCGTAGCCCTTGAGAACGTTGCGCCGGAAGCTGTAGATCACCTCACGCTGCTGGTTCATCACCTCGTCATATTTGATCAGGTTCTTACGGGTGTTGAAGTTGTGCTCCTCGACTCGCTTCTGCGCCTTCTCGACCGCGCCGGTCATCCAGGGATGGGTGATTGCCTCGCCTTCGCTGATGCCCAGCTTCTTCATCATGCCGGCAATCCTGTCGGAGCCGAAGAGGCGCATCAGATCGTCTTCCAGCGAGAGGAAGAACCGCGAGGTTCCCGGATCACCCTGACGTCCGGAACGTCCGCGCAACTGGCGGTCGATTCGGCGGCTCTCGTGTCGCTCGGTGCCGATCACGTGCAAGCCGTCGAGCGGCCTGCCGTAGGGGTGTTCCTCGGTCATCTTCTTGGGTAGCGACCGGTAGAATTCCTTGTCGTGCTGTACGACGGTGTTGCCGAGCTTGATGTCGGTACCGCGACCCGCCATGTTGGTGGCGATGGTCACCGATCCGGGCTGCCCGGCGAGTTTAACGATCTCCGCCTCACTCTCATGCTGTTTGGCGTTGAGAACACTATGCTGGATTCCGTCGCGTCGCAGCAGTCGGCTCAGCGTCTCGGAGACCTCCACCGACACCGTACCCACCAGCACCGGTTTTTTCATCCTGTGCCAGTACTTGATCTCCTCGATGATCGCCTTGTACTTCTCGAGCCTGGTCAGGTAGATCATGTCGTCGTAGTCGATCCGCGTGATGGGGACGTTGGTGGGGATCACCATGACCGGAAGCTTGTAAATCTCCACGAACTCCGCTTCCTCGGTCACGGCGGTACCGGTCATGCCGGCCAGTTTGTCGTACATGCGGAAATAATTCTGTAATGTGATGGTCGCAAGCGTCTGGGTCGCACCCTCGATGGTTACGCCTTCCTTCGCTTCGAGCGCCTGGTGCAGACCGTCCGAAAACCGTCGTCCCGGCATGAGCCGTCCGGTGAATTCATCCACGATCATCACCTTGTTCTCCTGAACCACGTAATCGACGTCCTTCTCGAACAGCGCGTAGCTCTTGAGGAGTTGCGAGATATTATGCAGCCGTTCGCTTTGATCCATAAACGCCTGCGTCACCTTCTCGCGCTTCTTGTCGCGTTCCGCATGGTCGAGCCCCTCTTCCTTATCGACCCTGTCGAGCAGGTCGTCGAGCGTCTCCATCACGAAGAGGTCCGTGTCGTACTTCGACATCATGTCGCGGCCCTTTTCGCACAGATCGGCGCTGTGGGCATGCTCGTCGATCACGTAGAACAGCTCTTCGTCGATAATGTGCATCTTCTTGTCGCGCAGGAAATAGCCTTCGTAGTCGCCCACCATCTTCTTGATATCGCCCTCTTTGGTCAGCTTGAGGAACTGCTTGTTCTTGGGCGCGCCCCGCTTGACTGTCAGGAGCTTGCGTCCGACCTCGTCAATGTTGTAGTCGTCGGTCTCGAGCGCCTTGCGAATCTCGCTGACCAAGCGATTGAGCATGGTCTCCTGCGCGTGAACGACCCGAACGAGGGGCGGCTTGATCTCCTTGTAAAAATTCTTCGATTCCGCCACCGGGCCGCTGATGATGAGCGGTGTCCGCGCCTCGTCGATCAGGACGCTATCGACCTCGTCAACGATGGCGAAAAAGTGCTCGCGCTGCACCAGTTGCGATGCCGAGACCGCCATGTTGTCGCGCAGGTAGTCGAAGCCGAACTCGCTGTTGATGCCGTAGGTCACGTCGTTCGCGTAGGCCTCCTGGCGTTCCCGGAAGCTCATGCCGTTGATGATGCAACCGATGGTCAGGCCGTGGTATTCGAAAATCGGCGACATCCACTCGGAGTCGCGCTGCGCGAGGTAGTCGTTGACGGTGATCAGGTGGCAGCCGCGCCCGGTAAGCGCGTTCAGGAACAGCGGCAGCGTCGCCACGAGGGTCTTTCCTTCGCCGGTCGCCATCTCCGCGATGTTCCCCTGATGCAGTGCGATTCCGCCGATGAGCTGTACGTCGAACGGCACCATGAACCACGTTTCTTTATTGCCGCGCACATCGTACTCGTGTCCGACCAACCTGCGACAGGTCTCGCGCACGATCGCGAAGACCTCGGGCAGATGCTCGTCCAGCACCTCTTGCGTGTAGGTCTTCAGTCGGTCGCGCTGGCTGTCGATGCGATTTCCGACGCGGTCTTTCTCATTCTCGTCCGGGCTCTCGTGATACTGCCGGTTAAGGTCTTCCAGCTCTTTCTCCATCGGATCGAGTTTGCCGCGGATATCGGACTTGATCTCCTGCACCCGCGCCTTGAGTTCGTTCTCGGTGAGCAGCTTGATTTTCGGCTCGTGGCTCTTTATTGCATTCAGCACCGGCTCGACCTTTTTCATGCCGCGAGAATGCCGGTCGCCGAAAAGTTTTTCCAGTATTTTTAGTGCCATATTGAAGCATCCTGTAAAATTTTTTGTGTCATTGTCAGGGGAGCGGTAGGGGTGTCAAGGAAAGAGGTAGAAGCTGAAATTAATACGATAGAACAAGGCGGCTATTCATGCCTCAGTCTTCATTGTTTGACGGATGTTTTCCTCTGCGCAAGTAGTACGCTGCGATCCCGACAATTGGAGCTCCGGTAAAAATCGAACCACCGATATTGATACCATTGAAAAGCAAGAAAAAACCACCAATCATGCTGAGGGCCATAAGAATTCCCACTATCCACTGACCCGTCATTTCCGAAGTGTGGATTTGCCTGATAACCTGCTTCTCGGATTGGTGTCGATGTTCATTCTCCTTTTCAACCAATTGGAGAAGTCGTTCTGCGCCATTCGGAATCAGCTCATTGAATTGGCGTAATACTTCTGGTGGAGGTAAAGGCCCAAGCCAAGTAATAGACTGTTGCATCACAGTACTTTTTCTTTCTTTGCCTGCCTGAGGATTGGTGCTTCCGGATTTCTTGCTCAAGATATCATACCTTTAGTATAACTCAGGATTGTCGATTCGTACTTCTTTGGATTTCACGCTCAATAACGATTTTGCAATCGCCTCCAACAGCATTCCAATCACTTCTTATTGCCTCGATAGCAGTCTCCGATGATTGTAATTGTCGAAGAACTTCTCTTTGCCGACTTTGAGGATTCATGCTCAAGATACGAGATACACCCTTCCTCATAGCTCTTAACCTACTGTACTCAGACCATCTGTATTTAATCATATCTACTCCACCATTATCCGTGACATATTAATACGCTATAGAATAACGTATCCATGTCAAGCATTTTCTACACTTTAAATTCCAATTTCCCGATTTCTCCTTGACAACAGAATTAACACGTGGCAATATCAGCAAAAACTGAAGGAGTAGCAAATGAAACGCACAATATATCTCATTTCCATCATGACGATCCTGATGATCGGGCAGCTTTCCGCCGAGGTCGGCTGGTGTGGTAACATCTGGCCCAATTCGGCAACCAGCCACCCCAACGGACAGGGCATCACCGTCTATTTCCAGATATGGAAGGACGGCGTAACCAGCACACCGGGGCAGGGCGACAGCCTCTCCGCGAACATCTATTACCGCATTCAGGGCACCAGCGAATTCACTCCGCAGGAGATGCCCTATTTTGGCGAGGTGGGTAACAACGACGAATATTCCACCACCATCCCGAACGAATTCTTCACCGCCGGCGACGTGGTCGAATTCGTCTGCGAGGCCTACGACGCCACGGACGGTACCACAGCCTACGGCACCGACCAGAACAATGCCGGGCCGTTCACGTTCGCCGAACCGGGCACGTTCACCATTATCAACGAGACCATCCAGGACGTGGCCGTCACGTTTCAGGTCAACATGGAACTGCTCGAACCGGTGGAAACCGCATACGTCGCGGGAACCTTCAACGGCTGGAACGCCACCGCAAACCCTATGTCCGACGACGACAACGACATGATCTGGACCGCAACCATCACCATCCCCTCCGGCTCCAACCCGGGCCAGGAGTACAAGTTCATCAACGGCTCCGACTGGGAATCGGTCGAAAATCGCAGCTTCATCGTCGATGACAACGAACCAACACAAACGTTGCCGGTGGTGTGGTTCAACGACCAGGAACCGTCGGACGAATACGCGACCATCACCTTCACGCTCGACGCCACCGACGTCGTCGCTTACGACGGCTTCTACCTCAAGGGAAGCTGGGATGGCGCAGGCTTCTACGATTCGACCTGGAACAACGGCGAGGTGCATTCGCCCTTCTACGACGACGGCACCCACGGCGACATCATCCCCAACGACGACCTCTGGGCAACCCAGATGGAACTGGTTCCGGACGGCGGCGACAACACATGGCAGTGGGGCTTCACCGATCAGGACTACTTCTGGATCAACGGCAACTTCACCTTCACCGTCGCCGATACGACATCCCAAACGCTTTTCTACGAGATCGTGCCGACATGCAGCATGGTGGGATTCGTGGTCGATGGGGTCACAGAATCTCCTATCGAAGGCGCCACCGTCACCATCGACGAATTCTCGACGACCACCAACTCGTCCGGTGGATTCGCACTGCAAATCGTACCGCCCGGCGACCGCGACCTTCAAGTCACCGCCACCGGATACTACGATTATCTCCACGAAGGTTACAACTTCCCGGAAGGACATCTTCTACTCGAAATCGGCATGACACCCGAAGGCGCGTTACAGCCACCGGTCAATCTCGCAGCCACGGAAAACGACCAGCAGATCGTGCTCACCTGGGAAGCACCGCCGGATCGGCCCCTTATCGGCTACAACGTCTATCGCGACGCGGCTCAGATCAACACCGAAACAATCACCGGAACGACCTACACCGACGATGATGTCGAGAACTTCGTCCAATACAGCTACTACGTCACCGCCGTCTATACCGAGGGCGAATCCTCGCCATCCGCCTCCGTTCAGGCGACGCCGCACCCCGAGACCGTGGTCTATCCCTCCATCGTCGGCGATTTCAACGACTGGGATCCCGCCGATCCTGACTGGCAACTCACGCAGAACGACAATGGCGTTTGGGTCCTGTCAGCCGAGCTTCCCGCCGGTCCCCACGAATACAAGGTGACCGAGACCAACGACTGGACCGCCGACTTCCCTACAGACAACCAGACCATCGATATCCTCGCCGTGGCCACGATTACATTCCGCGTCAATCTGGGCGCGACCGTCGGCGTGCGCGAAGGTGACGAGTTTGTCACCCACACCAACCCGTTCGTCGTCGGCAACTTCATGTCCGAACTGGGCGGTACCGATTGGGACCCCACCGATCCCACCGGCGAGATGATCGACAGCAACGATGACGACATCTTCGAATGGGGCGCAGTCATCCCCGAAGGCACCTGGGAATTCAAGGTCGTCCTCAACAACAACTGGGATCAAGAGACCACCAGTAACAACATCGCTTTCGTATCCGATGGCATCGCCGAAACGCAGATCACCTACGACATGGCGACCAACACCGTCGAAACCAACGCCATCGCACCGCCGACTGCGGAAATCACCTTCGTGGTCAACGACTCCGAACTCGAGCTGTTCAGCGGCTTCTACCTCAAGGGAACCTGGGATACAGAGACCGGCATGTACGATCCCAACTGGGGAGGCGGCACCGAGCATACACCCTTCTATGACGACGGAACCCACGGCGACGCGGTCGCGGACGACCATATCTTCAGCGTGACCGTCGCGCTTGTCACCGACGGCGGCAGCAATACCTGGGAATGGGGGTTCAACGACCCGGATCACAACTGGCTCTTCGGCAACTTCCCCTTCACGCTTGCCGATACGACTCCGCAGGAATTGTCGTTCAATCTGCCGACCACAACCACCGTCAGCGGTATCGTTTCCAATTCCGTCACCAGTGAGTTGCTCGTCGGCGCGACCGTTCAAACGCTCTCCGGCGACACGACCGTCACGAACGATAACGGCTACTACGCGCTGATCCTGCCCGTCGGGACCGTTACCCTGATGTGCTCCTATCCCGGGTACGTCACCCAGACCCTCGAAGACCTGAGCGTCCCCTTCAACGATCCGGTCACGCAGAACTTCGCCATGGTGCGCGAACTCTACGCGCCGATCAACCTCTCTGCCAGCGAAGGCGACCAGCAGGTGCTCCTGACCTGGGAAATGCCCGACATGCCGGCGACCAGACACTCCGCCGCACGCAGAACGCGCGATCTCACCGGCTTCTATATCTATCGCGACAGCAACCATGTCGGCTACGCCGAATTGTCCGATACACTGCAATATCTCGACACCGGGCTGACCAACAACGTCACCTACACCTACTTCGTCAGAGCCGTGTGGGATGAAGGCGAATCGCTGCCATCGAACTCGGTCGATGCCACACCGCACACCGAAGGCAGCTCCGGCACCGACATCGTCCCCATCGAGACGGCGCTGGTCTCCAACGCACCCAATCCGTTCAACCCCGACACATCCATCCGGTTCGTGCTGGCAAAGGACGGACCGGTTCGCATCGATGTCGTCAATATCCGCGGGCAGATCGTTGCGACCCTCATCGATACCCCGATGCAGGCTGGATACCACACCGTTACCTGGGACGGACACGACCGGTACGGCAAATCGACGTCATCCGGCGTCTATATGGTGCGGATGGTCACCGGATCGAAACAGCTTCTTCGTAAAATCACGATGATGAAATAGAGAACCTCACCCCATACCCCTCTCCTCGATCGAGGAGAGGGGCTTCCGGGGACCGCCGAGCTCCAGTCCGGCATCTCTCCCTTTGGACCGCCGAGCTCCAGCTCGGCATTTCCTATTCCTCGTTGTCCGTGACCTTCTGTGAATTTGGTTTGTAATTCGAATCCTCACAGGCGTGCCTCTCCAGGGAACGCCGCTCGGAGATCAGCGCCTACAATGGAGAGATCGCGCGTGACTCCAGCGTAACTTCTGAATGTACCGCTTGCGGTTCTTCCGAATGTTATGCGTGAAAGCATAGAAACGAAATCAACATTCGGAAGAGTCTCGCTTCGCTCGACACATTCGGAAGTTGATTTCTTCGAAGCGCCCGGTCATCGGTTTCCCTTCGCCTCATTCGAGGAGAAGTGTAGGTTTTGCGATGTAAACCGGGATCCCTACCCGGTTAGGGGATGAGGCTCATCCCACGAAAACATTGACGTCTATACCCCATGCTGTCATTTTTTCCTGCAAGGAGATAACCATGTCGTTGAAAATCCGAACCAGCCTGATGTTTTCCTATCTGACCATCATCGTGGTGGTTATGCTGAGCGCCGGCATCCTGACCGGCATCATTCTCTCGAACGTGATCGACGAGGTACACACCATCGCGCTCGAGCAGATCAATTCCATCATCGAGGTAAACCGGCAATTATCCGAATCGGTGCTGAGTAATTTCGGCGAAAAACTGGTCGATGCACAAGCGAAATCGGTGGCGATGGAGCTCTCCTGGATGCTGAAGGGCAGAAATTATCACAACTACGGTCGGCTTCGCAAGGACGAGGCACTGCGCGCGATCGCCACGCAAGATGTTATCATCGACGACCGCAAGGCCGGGTATGTCGATGTGCTCGACGACAAGGGCATTTCGGTGCTTCACCCGAACAAGGACGTCGAGGGACGCAATTTCAACGAGTGGCGGGAGCAGTTCCCGGACATGTGGGAGCTGGTCGAGCAGTCCTTTACCACCGACCACGTCAAGGGCTACTACTCCTTCCTCGACAAGGACAACAACGAGCGCCGCAAATTCATGGTTCTCAAACAGATCAAAGACACCAACCTGATCGTGGTGGCGGCGGTCAACATCGATACCTATTTCATGCCGGTTCATGACCAGCTCGAAGGCGAAGCGGCAAAGCATACCGCGCTGATCGACCAAAAGTTCGAGGACACGACTCACCGGCTGAAGCAGCGCCTGTACATCATCGGCGCGCTGGTCGATATCGCGATCCTGCTGGTGGCGCTTGGATTTGGCATTTGGTTCTCACACACTCTATCGAGACCGGTTCTGAAGCTGCGCGACCGCGTCGATTCGATGTCGCACGGCGATCTGACCACGGACTTCATACCGCGCGGATCGACCGAGCAGCGCCAGCTCGCGGCGGCGTTCAACGAAATGAAAGGCCACCTGCAATCGCTCCTGGTGGAGGTCAAACGCTCGGTGATCAGCCTGATCTCGACCGCGACCGAAATTTCCGCGACCGCGCTTCAGCAGCAGGACAACGTCAACGGTCTGGGCGCATCGACGAACCAGGTCGTGACCGCGTCACAGCAGATTTCGACCACATCGAAGGAGCTTGTGCTGACCATGAGCGAGGTTGCCGATTCCGCCGGAGAGACCGCCGATCTCGCCGGAACGGGTCGCGACGACCTGATGCACATGGACAAAACCATGAAAGAGCTGCTCGACGCCTCGATCTCCATCTCGGGCAAGCTGGTCGTCATCAACGAGCGCACGGAGAATATCAACATGGTCACAACCACCATCCAGAAGGTGGCGGAAAAGACAAATCTCCTCTCGCTCAACGCTGCCATCGAAGCGGAAAAGGCGGGAGAATACGGCAAGGGGTTTTCGGTCGTGGCGCGCGAGATTCGCAGGCTTGCGGATCAGACAGCGGTGGCGACCACGGACATCGGCACCATGATCAAGGAGATGTACAACTCGGTCTCCTCCGGCGTGACGGAGATGGAGAAGTTCATGAACCAGGTTCGCAGCGGCGCTGCGGACGTTCAGGGAATCATCTCCAAGCTGGAAAGCATCATCGAGAAGGTGCAGCAGCTTACGCCGCGATTCGAGGAGGTGGAATCGCAGATACGGATGCAGTCGGAAGGCGCGGGCCAGATCAGCACCGCGATGACGGACCTCAATAGGACCGCCTTCAAGACCTCCGATTCCATTGCCGATTTCGAGAAAACAACCAGACAGCTCAAGCAGGCGGCAGCGAGCTTGCAGCAGGAATTAAAGTACTTCCGGGGCATCGATTCCGGAGAGAACGGGTAACGCTTGAAAGTAGGACTCTACACCCAATCCGGACAGTTGTCGGCGCTGGTCTTTTCGGTGCTCAAAGGCGAGAAAGACCTGTTCGTCGCGTGGAATGCGCGTAGCGCCTCCGACGCGGCTCTTCAGCAGCAGCGGACGCCGGTCGAGCTGTTCCTGATCGCCACGGACGTGCCGCTATCGGTCGCGCAGAAGACCGTGCGAGATGTTCAGGCGATCTCGAAGTGCCAGGTGCTGGTACTCACCCGCGACGCCGACCGGGACACGCGATACATCTTCGAGATGATGTCGCAGGGGGCATCGGATCACGCGGTACTTCCCAATGAACCGTCCGCCTCGTACCTCTTCGATTTCATGCGAAAAATCCAGCTTCAGGTCACCCTCGCCAACTCCGCGAAAATGATGCAGGACAAGAAGCCGTACGACAAGCCGACGCTGGTCGTTATCGGCGCTTCTACCGGAGGACCCGGCATCATCACGCACATCATGGAGAGACTCCATGCCCCGCTTCCGGCGGCGGTGATCATCGTTCTCCATGTCGCCAAAAGCTTTACCGAGGGGATGACGTACTGGATGCAAAAATATACGCAGATACCGGTGCAGATCGTAAAAGAGGGCGACACGCCTCGTGAAAACAATATCTACCTCGCCGCGACGGACGAGCACTTGATCCTGACGCCCAAGGAGACGTTCAGGTACAGCGAAGCGCCCATGCAGACCTACTACCATCCTTCGGTCGATATTTTCTTTCACAGCATTCTGGAGCGCAGACCGCCGGGAATGGCGGTGCTCCTGACCGGCATGGGCGAAGACGGGGCCTACGGACTCCTCGACCTCCGCAAGGCAGGTTGGCACACCGTGGCACAGGACAAAGAAACGTGCGTCGTCTATGGAATGCCCAAGGTTGCAATGGAAATTGGCGCGGCCACGCACGTTATGAATCCAGACAATATCGCGAATGAGATCAACGTCTTCGCAGGCATACGTGAACACAGGAGAAACCATGGATATACTTAAGAAAAAGATTGAGGAATTGTACGACAACAAGCCTGAGCGCTATTCCGCGCAAGACCGCGAGTACTTTAAAGCATTCATCGAAGCGCTCAACTGCGGCGAAATCCGGGCAGCGCAGAAATCGGAAGGAAACTGGCAGGTCAACCACTGGATCAAGAAGGGTATTTTGCTCGGATTCCGTATGGGAACACTCAGCCGGATGCCGGTCAGCAAAATGAAGTACTTCATCGACAAGGACACCTATCCGGAGCGCGGTTTCGAGATTGAGGACGGTGTTCGCATCGTACCGGGAGGGTCGTCGATTCGAACAGGCTCGTTCCTGGCTCAGTCGGTGGTAATGATGCCACCGTCGTACGTGAATGTCGGCGGGTATGTGGATGAGGGCTCGATGATCGATTCGCACGCGCTGGTGGGAAGCTGCGCGCAGGTCGGGAAGCGAGTCCATCTCAGCGCCGGTGCGATCCTCGGCGGCGTTCTGGAACCGATCGGCGCGAAACCCGTCATCATCGAGGACGAGGTCTTTATCGGCGGTAACTCCGGAATCTTCGACGGTATCCTGGTGGAGCGTCGCGCCATCATCGCGGCAGGCGTGATCCTGACGGGCAGTACGCCGGTCTATGACGCGGTACGTGGCGAATTCCTGAATCGCGACGAGAAGAGAATCCCCGCCGGAGCCGTAATCGTGCCCGGAAGCCGTCCGCTCAAGAACCACGAAGGTTTTTCGGTCTATTGCCCCATCATCATCAAGTACCGCGACGAGAAGAGCGACGCGTCGGTCGTGCTGGAGGACCTGCTTCGATGAGAGGTCTTTCCGCACGCAGCCAGGCATTGAAGGTCTCCCCAATCCGCGAATTTTTCGACAGCGCTCCGGAAGGCGCGATCAACCTCGGCCTGGGCGAACTGAAGCTGCCGATGCATCCGTTTATCCTCGATAAGGGACTCGAGGCGATCCGACGCGGCGACATCACCTATACGCCCAACGCGGGATTACCACCGCTCCGAGAGACGATCGCGTCGTACTGCGGCAGCAATCCTGAAAACGTCTGCGTGACCTGCGGCGCGGAGGAGGCGGTTTTCGTAGCGCTGGGAACGGTCGTCGAGCCGGGCGACAAGGTGCTGATCCCCGATCCAGGGTATCCGGCCTACCCCAATCTTGTTCGGTATTATGGTGCAACCCCATCGTCATACATTTTCGATCCGAAGAAAAACTTTCGGCTGGATCGCGCATCGCTTGAAGAACATCGGGACGCACGTGCGATCATCCTGTGCAATCCCTCCAATCCGCTCGGAACCGCACTCGACGATGAAGAACGCGGCGCCATTCTCGATTTCTGCCGCGAGAACGACATCTGGCTGATCGTCGATGAGGTTTATCGGGAGTTGTATATCGAAACACGCCCGGAGAGCTTTGCTGGAACCGATCCGCGCTGCATCGTGATCTCGGCTCTGTCCAAGTCTCACGCCATGACCGGTTGGCGACTGGGATGGTTGCATGCGGAAACGGACGTCGTTCAAGCCGCGACGAGGATTCATCAATACGCCGTGACCTGTGCGCCGAGGATATCGCAGGAGGTGGCGGTCGAAATGTTCTCGGACGAGGGATGGCAGGTGAATCAAGCCCTGCGCGATACGCTGAACCGCAATCTTGGGTTGGTCTTGAAGCGATTGAAAGGCTGGACGATCCTTGAAAACCGCGCCTCGCCGTACCTGTTCGTAAAGGTCGATGGACCGGACATGGATTTCGCGAAGGCGCTTCTGAAGAAGGGCGTGATCACGGTTCCCGGAAGCGCGTTCGGCGACATGAGCCGCAGTTGGATACGGATCAGCTACGGTCTTCCGGCGCATGATCTCGAAGAAGGGATCAAGCGTCTGTTGTTAGCAAAAGTTCAGACAGCGTCTTGAGCCAGAATCGCGTTCTGATACTCATCCGCGAGATTGGCAAAGACTTCCTTGACCGACACGATTTTGTCCAGTAGAAACGCCTTGGCGCCGGAGAACGCGAAACCGTTTTCGAACAGACCGTTACGGGCATTCTTCAGCGCTTGCGCGATGCAGTATGGCGCGTGTACGTAGTCGCAGGTTTTCAGGCATTTCCACGGGCACGAAAACGGATGACGCAAACCACTGCTCACTTCCCGCAGGAAATTGTTCTCGATGGCTCTTCCCGGGAGCCCGACCGGGCTGTCGATGATGACGAGATCGTTCGAACTGCATTTCACAAACTGATCCTTGAACAAAGGCGATGCATCGCATTCGTCGGTCGCAACGAAACGGGTCCCCATCTGGACGCCCTGGACACCCCGCCGAAAAATATCGAGAATGTCCTCGCCGTTGAAAATGCCTCCAGCAGCTATAACGGGTATCGTCTTCCTGTATTTCGCGCCATACTCTTTCACTGTGCTCAGAATATCCGGTAGAATCTTTTCGAGAGCGTATTCCGGTCGATCGATCTGTTCACGCTTGAATCCGAGATGTCCACCTGCCTTCGGGCCCTCCACCACGAACGCATCCGGCAGACGAGAATACTTCTTATCCCATGTGGAGAGCAATATCTTCGCGGCCCTCGCTGATGAGACGATCACCGCGATCTTGGTTGGAAAACGCCTTAAATCTCTCTGTGATAAAAGACTGGGCGCTTTCAACGGCAAACCTGCTCCGAGAAACAGGATGTCGATCTTTTCATCCAGCGCAACGCGAACCAGGTCCTCGTAGTCCGATACAGCCACCATGACATTGACGCCAAGGACACCGTTCGTCTTGCTTCGCGCCGTTCGTATCTCGTTTCGTAGCGCATTCAGGTTGGCCTCGCGAAAGGTCTTGCCCATCTCCGGATACAGCAATCCCAACCCAACCGAGGAAATCACACCGATCCCCCCCTGTTCGGCAACTGCCGACGCAAGCCCGGACAGCGATATCCCGACACCCATGCCGCCCTGAATAATCGCGCGGTCTGCGTGCAGGTTTCCAATATTTATATCAGGTATTTCCATTTTCCTCTCCACTTTCTTCATTCTTTTCATTCCCGATTTTCGCCTCGACGAGGGCCCCGAGACCGTTGAGCATCGGCGTAACGTAGTCGGCCGTGAATGCTGCGATCAGTTGATCCCCCGAATCCGTTATTCGATAGTATTTCCGCTTGGGACCTTTGGTGGATTTCTTCCATTCGTACGAGACGAATTCCTTCTTGTTCAACTGCTTGAGAATACTGTAGATCGCGTTTTCTTTGAACACGATGTGATTGTCCATCAACTCGGTCATCATGGAGGTCAACTGGTACCCATAAAGGCAGTCATTTTTCAGAAGCAGTAGAATCATATAGGCAGTAAGCCCCTTTTTATATTCTCTTTGCCAGACGTTCATCGTTTTTTGCACGTTCTTCTTCAGCTTCACGGTACCTCCATATTCCACTATGTCATTATAGAGGTATAGTGAGACACGACTATATTGCTGTCAAGGAATATCTCGGATTTCTTCCACCCATGGCTCAACGCCCCTCTCAATCATTTCTTGCAACCACGATCGGGGATAATGCTTGTCCTACTCCGAAACGCGAAAACACAATTTTCGAAAATTTACGTTGACATCCAAAACCCACATGATGATTGTGGCTCTCAGTCTTACGGATATACGTGAACGGAGTAACAAAGATGTTTTATGTTCTGTTAGTCATACATGCACTGATCAGCGTCGCGCTGATCCTGATCATTCTGAGTCAGTCGAGTAAGGGTGGCGCCATCGACGGTATCGTCGGCGGAACCGCGATGAACATGCTGGGAAGCCAGGGCGCTACGAACTTCATGAAGAAGCTGACCCGTATCTTCGCCGGCGCGTTCATGCTGACCTCGATTTTGATGGCCGTGCTGGTCAACACTCAGCAGAAAGAAGCGACGGCACGTCCCGACACACCGGGTCTGGACCTCATCCAGAACGGCGAGCAGGAAGCTCCTGCCGACGAAGCCGGCGTGACCGAAGTTCCGGTGACCGAGCCCATGCAGATCGAAGTGAAGCCGAAATCGGACGAAGCCAAACCGCAGACCTCCGAGCAGGCAAAGCCGATCGAAAAAGCCAAGACAGAATAGTTTTTACAGGTAGCAGAAGTGGTGGAATTGGCAGACACGCAAGACTAAGGATCTTGTGCCCGTAATGGGTGTGCGGGTTCGAGTCCCGCCTTCTGCACCAACTATTGACGCCGACAGGAAACTGTTGGCGTTTTTTATTGTCTGAAGCGCTGAGGATTTCTGTAGGCGCCGATCTCCGAGCGGCGCTCCCGACAGATTGATGTATGAGTAATGTATCGTGACCCTCCAGCCAGCAGATTTGTTCGATCCCGCACCTATTGGCGTGTTCATTCACGGCGAAGACGTGGTGTTACACGTCAATAGGTGCGGGATCGGGTAAAGATGCGGATGGATGCCCAACTCAAACGACCACCTCTCTACTCTCTATCCTGCTCATTTCCCCAATCCTGAATATCCTGCTTCAGACAACCGCCCACCTACTCGATCGCGTCATCAGGATTTCCACCGAAGCCGTACCAGGTCGATGACTTGACCCTGTCCTGCTCGTCAAACTCCACGAAGACCCTAATCATGCTGCTCTTCCAGTAAATCCACCTGTAGTGGTCCAACTCGGGCGTCTGATGCAACGGCGGATAGCCCCACGACAACAGCACCGCCCGTTTCGACATACCCCTCTGGATCGTACCGCGCATAATATTGTAAATCTCCTGCTCCTTCAATCCCGCGGTCAATTCATCCACCGTTTTTTCGGTAAAAGTCCGCTCGACGATTTCTCTTACCGACAGCTTGCGCTGTTTGTTACTCTGAAAAGCCTTATTTACGGCGAAAAGAAATGTCCGCCCATCCTGCAACGTAATGATCGTTCTGTATCTCCAGCGATTCGTAAACGTTGTACTGCTGTCGATCCGAACGTGCCTGACGGGCGTCCCGATCGGCAGCTTCCATTCGAAGCCCTTGCAATTCAGCGCTTCGATTTTTTCCGGATATTCGTACCAAAGGTTATGCGCCAGGTACAAGGTATCGCCATCACCCACCATGGCTCCGGTATCGGCCAGATTATTCACCGAACAGCAAACAACCATCGCTGCCATACATACCAGCAGTAGCAGGAAAGCTATATACCTCATTCGATCACCGTCGCGTTGTATCGAATCTCCCTGCCGTAATCCGACGCCTTGACAAGGTATCCGTCCTCGTCGAATTCTAGGACTGCGGTGACGAATTTCGTCAACCAGTAACGCCATCTGCGGTCTTCCAAATCCCGAGTTTTACACGGCGGTGGGTAGCCCCATGACTTCAACACGGCCGCCTTGCTCATCCCTATCTCGACTGTTCCGCTCTTGATATGCCGTATCTCCATCGCAGTAAATCCCTCGAGCTGCTCTTCCAGCGGCTGATCGACGAATGTCTGTTCGGCGTATTCCGTTGCCATCATCCGCCCATCGACATTCCGGAAGAATTTCGGGGCGATCTGCATGACCAGTTCCTTCCCGGGAATATTGACCCAACTGCTCGTGGCAAGATCGGAATTGGTAATGAGACTGAACTTGATATACTCCGGTTTTCCGTGGAACGAACCGCTGGTGTCCTCATCGATCATGATATTCATGACCGGCGTCCCGATCGGAATCACATACGGCTGATGCTTGAATCCGTCTCCCTCGATACGGGTCGGGCTGGCAAACCAGATATTGTGCGCCAGATACTTCGGCTGCTCGTACAGGACTCGATAATGCGCGCAGCCGACAAGTACAATCACCGCTGCCAGCAGAACAATGGCTCTTAGAAATTTCATGTAACACTCCTTATTCGATCACATCAGCAGAATTTCCATCCGCTCCATACCATGTTGACTCAAATATCCTGTCCTTGTCGTCGAAATCTACGTAAATATGGGGTACACGCTTTTTCCAGTAGGTCCATCGTGAATCGTCAAGAGACAATGTCGCCATCAGCGGCGGGAATCCCCACGATATCAGAACAGCTTTTTTCGACATCCCTTTCTGGATCGTGCCATGCTTGATATTGTTAATCTCCGCTTGGATCAGATCATTTGTCATCTCGTCGAAAGTCATCGGCGTGAAAGTTCTAACCATCAATTCCCTGTATGTCAACCTCCCATTTTCATTCTTCTGGTAACGGTCAGAGAAGTACAGCCGATATACTTGCTCTTCACCCTTGATATTGAATCGAATGTGCGTTGTTGCATTGTTTCGAACCTCATAGGCTATGGATATTTTCTCGACCGGCTTGCCTGCTCCAAGAACCTTCGGCAGCATCTTGAAATTGATCGCTTCAATCTTCCTCGGATTGTCATACCACAGATTATGCGCGAGATAATACTGCCTTCCGGAATTCAAGATTTCTTCGGATTGCAATTCAATTTCGCGCTGCTCAGCCGTCTTCTGCTGCGCACAGCTGAAAAGAATGAAGCCCACCGATAACATCAACAACAAGCAATGTAATACTTTCATCTTACCTCCTTGCAATGCCCGTCGATCTTGCGCTTCAAGAAAATTATCGCGACAACGCCGCGTAAGTATATCTAATGGATAAGCAATAGCTCCTCCATCTAATCAGATTCCTCACTCGATCACATCAACCGCGTTACCTCCGTTACCATACCAGGTCGAGTTCAACACACGGTCGTTCTCGTCAAAATCGACGTATTCGCGCTGAACTCGCTTCTTCCAGTACGTCCATTGCGGATCGCTGAGACTTTTCGTGTAATGCCGTGGCGGATAGCCCCACGATATCAACAGAGCCTGTTTTGACATCCCTCTCTGGATCGTACCTTGAAGGATATTGTCAATCTCAGCAGACTTAAGACCGGCAGTCAGTTCATCGAACGACTTGGTCGTGAATGTCCTGGTCAAGAGTTCGTTGTACGTCAGTTCCCCGAGATCGTTCATCTGGTATCGAAAATTGCTGCATAATCTCAAAATCTGTTTTTCTCCACAGACGTTGAATCGGATGAACATGTTGTCGTTGCTGAACATCGGTGCCAGATTCTCGACCGCCGTGCCGGCCACCAACTTGAACTTCAAGTCTTTAAAATTTATCGCTTCGACTATTTCCGGATCTTCGTACCACAGATTGTGCGCCAGATAGACCTGCTTCCCGGAGTTCATGATTTCATCGACAAGGGCATCGATCCTGATGTCCTCCGGGGTCTTCTGCGCCGCACAGCTTAGCAGCACCGTAGCAACAATCGTCACGAACAAAACCAACCGTAAATGTATCAAAGTAACCTCCATGCTATTCGATCACATCAACCGCGTTACCTCCGTTACCATACCAGGTCGATTTCAGGACGCGATCGTTCTCATCGAATCTCACTTCGGTTTTGATCACCCGTTTCTGCCAATAGTACCACACCGGTTCATCCAGGCTGGGAGTCATATGAAGCGGTGGATACCCCCACGACATCAAGACAGCGTCCTTCGACATCCCCTTCTGGATTGTCCCGCTCCGGATATTCTCGATCTCTTCCGGTTTGAAGCCTATAATCATCTCATCGAACGGCTGGGCCGTGAAAGTTCTGGCGCAGAGCGCTTCCATTGAAAGCGTTTGCCCCACACCGGTCTGGTAGCGATCGTTGACCATTATCCGGAAGGTTTTCGAATCACCCGGAATTCCGAACGTGATACAGGAATTCCCGAGAGACTGCACCCTGCGTCCGGAATATACTTCGATATCGACCACCTCTGTCCCGACCGGAATAACATCCTGCAACTGCTTGAAATTGATCGCTTCGATCCACGAAGGATTCTCGTACCAGAGGTTGTGCGCCAGATAGTATGGAATTTTAGGCTTTTCTACCTTTCCCGCTGAACAGTTCATGAAAACAGAACAGGTCATTACCATAATAATCATGTTGAGAAGTGTCTTCATTATACCTCCAGATCACTTGTCATTATTCAATCCTGTCGTATGGATTTCCCTCGACGCCATACCAGGAGGCTTCGAGGACCCGATCATCACCATCGAAACGAACATGATCGCTTAGAACGCGCTTTTTCCAGTACATCCATTCGTTATCGTTCAGGTCGAAGTTGTAATGTAATGGCGGATAACCCCAAGAGATAAGCACGGCCTTTTTCGACATCCCTTTCTGGATCGTTCCGCGCCTGATGTTCTCGATTTCCTGATCCTTCAGCCCCTTTGTCAGGTCCTCGAACGGTTGGACGGTGAATGTCCTGGCAACCAATTCGTCCAGTGTGAGTTTATGATTCGGGTTGTTTTGATAATCCGGATTGATCACCAGATTATAGGTGCGCGAATCCCCTTTGATATTGAATATAATATACTGGAAGAAGATATTCTTCTGAGGGCTTGGCCCCGACTTCTTCACTTTCTCGACTTCCGTCCCGGCCGGTATCCTTGTCCTGAGAGCCTTGAAATTGATCGATTCGATATAGAAATAGTTATCATACCAGATGTTGTGCGCAAGATAGATTGGGCCTTGCGGTTCAACGATATTTCTAACCTTGGTCTCGAGCTCTATTTGCTCCAGAGATTTTTCTGCCGCGCATCCGAAGATAACAGCGATCACCGCAAGCAAGATCGCAACGTGCCGAGTTTTACTGGAAATCATGGTGCCTCCGTTCTACTCAATTGTATCTTTTTCATTACCGCCCTTTCCAAACCATGCCGCTTTGATTACCCGATCATTTTCGTCGAAAAGGACTGATTTCATCTGGGTGCGTGTCCTCCAGTAATGCCATTCGTTGTGAGCGAGATCGGGATTTCTGTGAAATGGCGGATATCCCCACGATATCAGAACAGCTTTTTTCGACATCCCTTTCTGGATCGTCCCTCGCTTGATGTTTAGCACCTCCTGGTCTTTCAAGCCATTCGTGAGTTGTTCGAATGACTGCATCGTAAAAGTCCGGTCGAATATCTGCAAAATATCAAGGCTTTTCATTCTGTTCGTCTGGTATTTACCATTTCTCTTCAGGATCATATCCTCGTCGCGTCCCTTGACTCTGAAAATGATCATATGCGCATTTGATAACGTCGGAAACCACGCTTTCTCAATCTCGGTCCCTGCCGGAAGAAAGAAAGGCTGTTCTTTGAAGTTGATCGCTTCGAAATTGCCAGTATCCTTATACCACAGATTATGCGCCAGATAAATCGGCTCATCCGAATTGATCAGATTGTTGACTCTCTGCTCGAGCTTCAACTGCTCCAGCGTCTTCTGCTGCGCACAGCTGAGAAGAATGAAACCCACCGCTAACATCAACAATAAGCAATGTAATACTTTCATCTTATCTCCTTGCAATGCCCGTCGATCTTGTGATACAAAAAAATATCGCGAAAACGCCGTGTAAGTATATCTAATGAATATGTAAAAGCTCATCCATTTAATCAGATTCCTCACTCAATCACATCGACCGCGTTACCTCCGTTACCATACCAGGTCGAGTTCAGAACGCGATCATTTTTATCAAAAGTAACTCTGATTTTTACCACGCGCTTCCTCCAATAGTACCATTCTGATTCATCAAGGCTAGGTGTTTTATGGAGTGGTGGATATCCCCAAGATACTATTACAGCTTGTTTTGACATCCCTTTTTGTATCGTCCCATGTTTGATGTTCTCTATCTCCTCCGGTTTTAATCCGGCAGTCAACTCTTCAAATGAACTAGTAGAAAAAGTCCTATTGAACAGCTTTTCGGTATTCAGCTTCGATAGTGAGCCTTGTTGATATTTCTGATTCACAAATATATTGAACTTCTTCGATATGCCGTCAACATTGAAACTTATAAACCGAATCGTAACACTTGCTTCATTGACTTGCGTTCCAGCGGGTAACATCGCAGCTTGTTCTTTAAAATTAATAGATTCAATGTATTCTGGGTTTCCAAACCATAGATTGTGGGAAAGGTAAATCGGTTGTGTCCCTTTGTAGAGAATGGTCTTTTCACATGCTACAATGAAAATGGATAGAATCAATATAGAATACAACCTTTTCATAATCGTCTCCGATGTTAAGTGTAGAGATTCATAGGTATTAAAATCACTCAATCACATCGACCGCATTCCCACCGACACCATACCAGCTCGCATCTCGAATCCTATCGTGTTCATCAAATACAACGTAATCTCTCTTGTTACGTTTTTTCCAGTAGATCCAGCGATTCTCGTTACAGCTCTTGGTATAATGCAGTGGCGGATATCCCCACGACATCAGCACGGCCCTTTTCGACATACCTTTCTGGATTGTGCCCTGCTCAATGTTCATCATTTCTTCCGACTTTAATCCGGATGTGAATTCACGATAGGGAATCGTGGTAAAAGTCCTGGCAATCAGACCCTTAACTGTCAGGTTCTTGAAACTGTTCTTCTGGTATCGCGGATTGATATACAAGTAATAAACCTGAGGGTCTCCGACCACACTGAAACGAACACGGGGGCTACTGTTATAATAAATTGTGCTGACGTCTTGAATCGGCGTTCCGGCCCTTAAACTCATAGGAAGCAGTTTGAAGTTTATCATCTCGATTTTCATGGGATCCTCGAACCAAAGGTTGTGAGCAAGATAAACCGGTTTATCGGAGTTGAGTATTTCGTCAGCCAGTTCTTCCATTCGAATCTGTTCTGCCGTCTTCTGCGCCGCGCAGCTAAAAAGTACAATAACAACCACAAATAATAACAGCATCGGGCACATTGTTTTCATGTTGCCCTCGAATTTACTCAATAATCTCGTTTTCATTTCCATTTGTTCCGAACCAGCTTGCATCAACCATCCTCCCATTCTCATCGAAATAGACACAATCCTGCACTAATCGCTTCTTCCAATAATACCAGCGTGTTTCATCTAAATCCCTCGTGTAGTGCAGTGGCGGATAGCCCCACGACATCAGCACGGCCTTTTTCGACATTCCTTTCTGGATTGTGCCTTGTCTGATATTATCAATTTCATCCTGCATGAGCCCAGCAGTCATCTGTTGAAAAGGCATCGTAGTGAACGTCCTGGCAACCAACTCCTCAGAAGTCAATTTCCGCTGCCCGTTTGACTGGTATTTATATTGAAAAACGAGTCGATAGTCCTCATCGTCACCTTTAATCCTAAAACGGATGTATTTATTGCTTGCACTCGGATCCTTGTACGCCAGCCTGATTGTCTCAATTTCCGCGCCAGCCGCTATCCGATGGGGATGTCCATTGAAATTAATCGACTCGATTCTATGTGGATTCTCAAACCACAGATTGTGCGCCATATAGACCGGCTTGCCGGAGTTCAGTATTTCATCAGCCAGCTCTTCCATCCTGATCTGCTCCTCGGTCTTCTGCGCCGCACAGCTTAGCAGCACCGCAGCAACAATCGTCACGAACAAAACCAACCGTAAATGTATCAAAGTAACCTCCATGCTATTCGATCACGTCGTTTGCGTTGCCGTTATAACCATACCAGGTTGAATTCAATAAACGATCGTCCTTATCGAAATCGACATATTCTTTAGCAATCCGCATCTTCCAGAACGTCCAACGCCGTTCATCCAAGCTTGAAGTACGATGTAATGGCGGATATCCCCACGACATAAGAACCGCCTTTTTCGACATCCCTCTCTGGATGGTTCCCCTTATAATATTGTCGATTTCCTGCTGTTTCAAGTCAGAGGTTAATTCATCAAAAGGGATCGTTGTAAACGTTCTGGCGATCAATTCCTTGTATGTTAACTTCTTGATGTTGCATTCCTGGTATCGTGAGTTGATAACCAAGCAAAACGTCTGTATCTCACCCTTGATCTTGAAACAGACACGCGGAACTTTGTTGTAATACGTCAGGTAAAGGTCCTCAACAGCTGCTCCAGCGTCGATTCTGTTTGGAAGCGTCTTGAAGTTGATCGCTTCGATTATCAGTGGATTCTCATACCACAGATTATGCGCCATATAGACCGGCTTGCCGGAGTTCAGTATCTCATCTGCCAGCTCTTCCATTTGTATCTGCTCCTCGGTCTTCGGCACCGCGCAGCTAAATAGTAACAGACCGAGTACAGCGATAATCGTGAAATGTATAACGAGCTTCATCGTTCCTCCAGAAATGACTTTTCCTGTATGGTCGAACGTCCAGTGTGATTTTCCGAAATTTTGTACTGTTATCAAACTGGAAATCGCCACATAAAATCAGGTGTATTACCAATTCACGCTGTTTGGTTAATGCCTGTCAAGACAGAAATCCCGAAAAACCTTTCCGTCAACAACGGCATCCATCTTCCACAGCAGCGAACGAACCTCATTCAGAAACTTGACTTGACAGATAGATTATCATTTATTTCATGTTGTTTTTACAGATGACACCGTGGTAATGAATATTGAATACGGGGTGCATGAGAGGATGAAAGAAGCGTTTCGACGCCTTACGAACGAGCATAAGGAGACCGTCCTGAAGATGGTCGAGCGGATATGGGACGGCGAGGATTACACGAAGATCGTCTATGACCCGTGGGTGCACAGCGAGAAGAATCCGTTCTACGGACTCTGGATCGACGACCGCTTGGTCGGCATCGGTCGTTTGCAGTGGCTGACGGATCATGACGTCTGGCTGGAAGGTCTGAAGAAAGACCCGGACTGCCGGATTCACGGCATCGGCAAGAGATTCGTCCGGTTCTATCTGGACATCCTGCGCAAGGAGAAAGACCTGCGCTCGATCCGGTTCTCGACCTACTTCGGGAATACCGAATCGATCCGGTTGAACACGAAACTCGGATTCCGCCAGACCCACACGTTCTCAAACCTGGTCTGCGACACAGATGAACGGTTGAAGCCGGTGCCGGGTGTCGAACGTTATTCCGGAGATGCCAACGCTCTGATCGACGTCTTCGAGAAATCGACTTTTTATCGTGCCATGGATGGCTTTTTAACCCAGGGATGGGTTTTCTTTCCTGCTTCGAGAGAGACTCTGCGGCAATTCATCGAAAATGGCGAAATCCTGATCGTGCAGTCGGATGCGGATATCGAGGGAGCGATCCTCCTCAACGAATCGGCCAAAGAGAAGGCCATGAATATCTTATCCGTTGCAGCCGAAACCGACGCGATCCGGAAAAAACTGTTTCTGGGAGCGCTTCACTTGACGATGCTGAAGGGCTTAGGTCAGATGGCGATCATGTGCCCCGAATACCCGGAAATGCTTGACTGGCTGAGGTCGTTCGGTTTTTTTAGCTGGGATAGAGACCATGACGTCTATCTCTATGAGTATCCGCTCGACAAGCTGTAATGTCGAGGGAACTTGAATTTCTTGACACCAGATCGATCTTACAGCGTTCTTAGTTCAAAGAGGAGGAGGAATGCACAAAAATTTGCTAATCGTAGTTTCAATCTTTATCCTTGCTGCGTGTAGCGCGGCGAAATCGCTCGAAGAACGGGAACTTGCGACCAATCGTTATCAGGCCGGTGTGCTGAAACGAAGCTGCAAGGAGCAGGAGATCGCCAACTCCCTGACGCATAGAGCCGATTCGCTTTACATTGTGGCAACCGATTTCGAACGTTCCTTCCGACCCGAGAAGGCGATCAATGCGCTGGATCACGCGATCGTGATATACAGCCTGGCGCTCGCGCAGCGCGACCTCGACGAAAGCAAGGCGAGGCACCAGAAACAGGTCGAATCCCTGGAAATGACCAGGCAACAACTCGAGTACTCCCGGCGACTGCTCGAAGAGCTCAAGGGAGGAAAGGAATGATGCGTAGATACCTTCTCCCACTCGTCTTGATTTGCCTGTTCCTGCCGATCATGTTATTCGCCGCGCAAGAAGAAGAAGGCATGATGGTCAACTTGGTGCGAACCAAGGATCAGCTCCACAAGCACTATAACGAATATGTCAATTCGGGTATTGTCCGCGAGGTGTATCTCTACCCCCTGGCACTGGCACGTATCGACGAAGCGCTGGAAATGTACGAGAAATCACCGCGCAGCGACGAGACAAAGCAGCGGATCGAGCTCGCCGAAATGCTCTCCGAAGCGGCCATGAACCAGATGACCGCTGCAATGAACTACGCCATGTCGCTCCGCTTGCAGGAAGAGTCCGAAGAGAATCTCAAGGAGATCGCCCGGATTCGTGAAGAGGTCAACGAGATTCAGCAGAACATGGCGTTTCTGACCGCAAAACAACTCCAGAATCAAATCGCGCAGCAGCAGCAGGAGCTGGAACTTCAGCGAAGAGAAGCGCAGCAGCGATTCGATCAGCTCAAGAGCGAACTGATCAGCGTGAAGCAGGACGCTCGCGGAACCATCATCAGCATGTCGGACATCCTCTTCGATATCAATCAGGCAACCCTGACATCCGACCTGATGATCAACCTCGCCAAGATCGCCGGCATTCTCGTGGTCTATAAAGACCTCAACATCACCGTCGAAGGACACACGGACAACACCGGAAGCCGCGAATACAACCAGACGCTTTCCGAAAATCGCGCCGAAAACGTCCTGAACTTCCTCATCGAGCAAGGCGTCTCCCCCACACGACTCTCGTCCGCGGGTTACGGCTTCGACAAACCGGTCGCCGATAACAACACCGTCGAGGGACGAGCGAAGAACCGCAGGGTCGATCTGGTCATTCGATAACGTATGAAACCGAAAATTCTCGTATTTGTCGAAGATCGAGAGCACCTCGCCAGGCTTCGCATGAAATACAGCGATCTGGAAGCGGAGTACGCGCTCGAATACCTGAACGATCCGGAACGGCTTCGTCTCATGCTGAAGAACCAGTACGACGTATTCGCCTGCAAAACCTCGCTCTACGACCACCTGACGCTCGATGTCCTCAACACGCTCAAAGAGTACAATCCACAGACGATTCGCATCGTCATCGCCGATTCGGAACAGCAGCTTCAAAGGCTGCAATCCTCCGGCAGTGCGCATCGCTATCTCGGGCACGATCACCATGCCGACGACATGAAAATCGCGCTTCAAAATATCTTCAACCTAAACAACATTGTCGTCAATCCGAAGGTACGCAGCTTCGTACACAAGATGCACTCGCTCCCGACACTGCCCTACATCTACACCGAAATCATGCGTAAGCTGAAGAACCCCGATATCACCGCACGCGATATCGGAAAGCTGATCGAAAAGGACATCAGCCTCACCGCCGAAATCCTGCGTATCGTAAATTCCTCTTACTACGCCATAAGAAATCAAATATGCAATCCCGCCCAAGCCGTTGTGATGCTGGGACTAACCAACGTGCGCGATATCGTCCTCTCCCTGTTCCTCTACAACCATTTCAAGGTACGGAATTTCAAGGGCATCTCCTTCAAGAGCATCTGGAACCACTCCCTGGCTACCGCCGGATATGCCCGTCAGATTGCCCATATGAACAGCCAAAACGACTGCAATCTGGGAGAAGTCTTCGTCGCCGGTCTGCTAAACTGCGTCGGCGCGCTCTTCATGGCGCAGGAGTACCCCGAAGACTATTTCCAGGTCGCGCTCATGGCGGAGCGGGACAGGATTCCCCTCCTCGAAGCGGAGGAGAGCGTCTTCGATTTCAACCACAATGAAATGGGTGCCTACCTGATGGGAATGTGGGGATTGTCGGAATCGATCGTGAAAGCAATCGCATACAGCGACGATATCGAGAAAATCCGCCAGCCGGAGATTGAATACCCACTCATAATTTACCTTGCCAAAAGAGTCGATTTTTTCAAACATCCTTACTGGTGTAAAGGCCTCGTACCGGAGATCGAACGCGACATGCTGAGCGATCTACCATATTTCGAGGAAATAGAATCGTGGCTCGACGCATTGATGGAAATCAATTTCGAAAAGGACGTATCATGAAAAAACTGAAGATCAAGATCATCGACAAGGATCAGGACGCCGCGGAATACGCGAAATACCTACTCGACAACCTCGGCTACGAACCCATTATCGGCTCTTCGACCGTGCGAAAGGAGATGCTGGCGGAGAATCCCGACGTGATCCTGATGAATCTCGATGTAGAGGGTGGATACGACTTTATCTTCGACGCCGAGTCTCTGCGCTCGGAGTTCAACATCCCCCTGATCTACATGCTCAACTATCTTGCCGACGACGATATCATCCGCGCGACCGAGACCTGCCCCTACGGCTTTTTGATGAAGCCCTTCGAGAAGCTGGAGCTGCACATCGCCATCCAGGCTGCAATCCAGAATTACCGCAACGAGCAAGCGCTGCGTGCCAGCGAAGAGCGCTATCGCATGCTGACCATGAATTCTTCCGATATCACTGAAATCCTCAGTCCGGACGGCGTTATTCTGTTCGAAAGTGCAGCGGTCGAACACATCCTGGGCTACAAGACCGGAAAACGCCTGGGACAAAAGCTGATCGATTACGTCCATCCGGAGGACCAACACCTGATCCACAGGATGTTCATGGACCTGCTTAGCCTGCAATCGCATAAGGTCAAAGAGGAATTTCGGGTACGGCACAACGAGGGACACTGGCTCAATTTCGAGAGCATCGGATGCAACCTCGTCCACGACCCGACCATCCGAGGGATCGTCCTCAACACCCGGGACGTCACCGAACGCAAAAAGGCGGAGGAAGAAATCCGGCGCATCGAGAAGGCGGTCGATGGCTCCAGCGACGCGATCTGCATCCTGAACCCGGAGGGAGAATCGATCTACCAGAACCAGGCGTTCGAAAAGCTGTTCGGCTACACGATGGACGAGATCAACGAATCCGGCAGGCTGGAATCGCTCTACGAGAATCCCGACACCATCAAAAGCATCCTCGAATCGCTTGAATCGCACCACTCCTGGGTAACCGAAGAGGATATGCACAATCGGGACGGCGACAGCCTGATTATATCGCTACGCGCGGACGTCATCCGCTCCGCGAGCGATCAGGTCGAGGGGATTGTCTGCGTACACACCAACACCACGGATCAGCGTACGATCGAGCGCGAAATCGCCGAGCTCGAGAAGCGCAATTCCATCCTGGCAATGGCGGTTACGGCCAACCACGAGATCAACCAGCCGCTGATGGTGCTAAACGCGAACCTCGAAATGCTGCACACAAATCTTCCGGACGACGTACGGACAACGAACCGACGCTACTTCGACCGAACCGCAATCGCCATCGAGCGCATCCGCAACATCCTCGACAGCTACAAACAATTGCACAACATAGACTTCGACGAATACACCGATGGCACGAAGATGGTGAAATACGACGAGGAAAACTAAAGCCTCAGCCGTCAATCCAGACCGATATTGAGATGCAGCCAAAGTGGGGGCTTGCCACCAAAAAAACGCCCCGCGTTGGCAGGGCGTAGAATGTATCGTTGATTTTCGATTACTTCTTCATCTTGAAAGGCCAAGCCATCAGACCGCCTTCGAGCACCCTGACGTTTGTGTAGCCGTGTCCGCGCAGGATACAGGAGGCTTCGTAGCCGCGCAGGGATATCTTGCACCAGGTAATGATGAGCGCGTCCTTGTCCTTCGGCAGCTTGTCGATTTCCTTACGCAGCTTACCGAGCGGAATAAGCGTTTCGCCGATATCCAGCCGCATCTGTTCGAACTCGTCCGGACCACGGACGTCCAGCAGGAACGGCTTTTCCTCGCCCTTCTCCAGCATGTCCTTGAGTTCCATCGAGCTGATTCCGTCCATGCGCCCAAGGAGCTTGTTCTCCAGCACGTGAACCGCGGTGATGAATCCGTCGAGCGCTTGCGAGAACGGCGGCGCGTACGGCAGGTCGAGGTTGACCAGTTGATGAACGTGCATGCAATTATGAATCGCCATTGCGCCTATAGCAAGGCGCTTCGAGACGTCTCCCGGTCCGGCCGCCTGCATTCCGAGCAGCTTACCGGTGTGCTTGTCCGCGACCAGCTTGATGATCAGCAGCTTGCCACCCATGAATCCGGGCTTGTCCGGCGCGGCGTGGATCGCGGTAATAATATCGCTGTAGCCCTCGCACCGTGCACGGCTTTCGGAGAGTCCAACACTGCCTACGGTGTAGTCGAAAACCTTGCAGATACCGGTCATGACCGCGCCTTCGTACTCGGCACAATTACCGAGCACCATGTTCTGCGCGGCGACGCGGCCCTGGAGGTTGGCGGCATCGCCCATGGGCCAGTGAATCTTGTTGAAGGTGACCAGATCGGTAACTTCCACACAATCACCCGCCGCGAAAATATCGGGATTGCTGGTCTGCATGAAGCGATTGACGCAGATCGCGCCTTTCACGCCGAGTTTCAGTCCGGCGCTCTTCGCCAGATCGTTGTTGGGCTTCACACCGATGGAAACGACCACGAAATCGGCTTCCAGCTCTTCCCCATTGTCGAGCTTGACGCCCGTAACCTTGCCGTCTCCGGGAAATCCGGTCGCCGCGACGCCCGTGATGACGCGCGCGCCCTTCTGCCGCAGGTGATTCTGGACGATCATCGCCATCTCGGGATCGAGGAAAGGAAGGATGTAGGGCAACTTCTCGACAACCGTTACGTTGATACCGGCGAGCGCGAAGGCTTCCGCGGTCTCGATGCCGATGAGTCCACCACCGATGATCACAGCCTTCTTGATATTTCCACTCTTGACCTTTTCCTTGATGAAGAGCGCGTTGTTGATATCGTGCAGTGTTGTAATATTCTCCTGGTCGATACCCGGGATCGGCGGTTTGATCGGAGACGCACCCACCGCGAGCATCAGCTTGTCGTAGGGCAGGTCTTCGGTCTGACCGGTTGCGATGGAACGTACGGTGACCATTTTCTTCCCAGGGTCGATGTTGATCGCCTCGGTGTTCGTACGGGCATTAACCTTCTTGGCGTTCTGGAAAAAGGCTTCGTCGCGCGGTGCACCGGTGGGCGTACAGACGAGCTTTTCCTTTTCGTCGAAGACGCCGCCGATGAAGTAGGGATATCCACAGGATGCCATGGACATGTACGATCCCTTCTGGATCAGCGTGACGTCTGCCGATTCGTCGAGTCGTCTGATCTTCGCCGCAGTTTTCGGTCCGGCAGCCGCGCCACCGATGATGAGATACTTTGTTGCCATAATTCCTCCTTTATAATCCAACTTCTATACGGTAAAGTGCATCGTGACGTTTGGCAATTTCAGATATTTATAACCGTATTCCACAGGGAGCCAAACACCACCGCATGTGAACCATGGTGCAAATTCGGATCGATTTGTCAAGATGGGTTTTAATCGAGTTACCTACTCCCCATGCGCGCTTACCGGAAATTAATCGACACTACCGATAAATCTCATTCATATTTCAGTGTCTCGGACGGATTCATCCGCGCCACCGACACCGACTGCCATAAGACCGTCAAGACGGCGATAAGCAGTGACATAAGACTTGCAGCGATGAAGATCAGCGGATTAAGACCGGTGTGATAGGCAAAGTTTTCCAGCCAGCTTCGCATCGCGAGCCAGGCGAGCGGAATGGCGATCACGTTGCCGATAATCACCCACTTGATGAAGTCCATGCCCAGCAACACGATCACGTTTCCGATCGATGCGCCGAGTGCCTTGCGAATACCGATCTCTTTCATCCGCTGCATGGTCATGAAAGAAGCAAGCCCGAACAGTCCGAGGCATGAGATCACCACGGCGAGCAGCGTAAAGACCAGGAAGAGCTGCCCGATGACGACCGTCGATTTGAAGTAGTAGTTCAGATACTCGTCGAAATACCGCATATCGAACGGGAAATCCGGGCTGATCTCGTTCCAGACCTTCTCGACGCGATCGATCGTGGCAAGCTGGTCTCCCGGCGCGAGCCGCACGAACACCTTGCCCATGTAGTCGGTGATACGAAGAAACACGACCGGCTCGACGGCGCAGGAAAAGCCGTTGAAGATGAAGTCCTCGCATACACCGGTGACCGTGCCTTCCATGCCCCATAGCCCGAAGCGTTCGCCCACGGGATTCTCCTTCCTCATGAGCTTGGCCATCGACTCGTTGATGATGTATTGCCAGTTCCCCTCACTTTGATCGGGGTACAGCTCTTGCCCTGCGACCATCTTGGTTCCGAAGCACCGGAAGTAATCGTAGTCACAGAACGCGATGTTGATCAGGTATGTCTCATCCGGCGGCTTTCCGTCCCAATCGACATTGGATGTGGAAGAACCGATGTTGGACGGGTTGTTGCTTCCGGCGGAGACGGCGAGGATGCCCGGATCATCCGCGAGCTTTTCTCGAACGAGGCTGATCAGGTCCGCGTTACCGCGCGGTAGCTCGATCATGATCACGTTCTCCTTGTCGAAGCCGAGGTCCTTATTCTGGAGATAGCGAATCTGGGTGTAGATGACCAGCGTGGATATGATAAGCCCGATCGAAAGGGTGAACTGCAACACGACCAGCAGCTTCCGAAGCAGGGATTTCCCCGATTTTATCCGGGAACCCTTCAAGGTAATCACCGGCTTGAACGACGAAAGCGCCAGCGCGGGATAGATACCGGATATCGCGCCGACGATCAGGGTAAAGACGACAATCACGGGGTAAAACAGGGCGTTACGAAACGGGCTCGGTAGCGTGAATCCGGGCTGCATATTGAACAGGAAAAGGAAAAGCGACGTCAATCCCATGGAGACGATGAGTGCAATGATAACGGTCAAGTAAGATTCGGTGTAGAACTGCGCGATAAGCTGCGCCTTCCTGGCTCCGGCGACTTTGCGAAGCCCCACTTCACGCGCTCGCAGGGATGACCGCGCGGTGGAGAGGTTCATGAAGTTGATGCTGGCAATGAGGATAATGAAGATGGCAATAATTCCGAAAGCCTTTATGTACTGCATCTTCTGCTCGCTGCCGTCCAGATTGTAGAGGTCGATCCTGTATATGTGCATGAGGTGCAGCATGCACGCGGAACCTTCGTTATGCCGTTTGATCTGCCCGGTGATTTTCTCTTCGAGAGCATCCGGATTCGCGTCCGGCTTGAGCAGCACATAGGTCTGAAACGAGTTGTACTCCCAATCGTCGATCGTGGAATTGGACAGGTCTTTCGCAAACTCGAAAGGGAAGAGTAGATCGATATTGTACATGGCGTCGTCCGGCATATCCTCGATGATGCCCACGACCCGTACATCGAATTTGTTGTTGATGTTGAGGACTTTCCCCATCGGATTGACATCCCCGAAGTACTTTTCGGCAGCGCTCTGTGTGATCACGGTGGTGTTCGGCTCACGAAGAGCGGTTGCCGGATCGCCTTCGATGAGCGGATACGTGAAGATTTCGAAGAACTCGGGCGAAACGCAGGCCATCGAACGTTCCATGAGGACGGTATCGCCTTGCCGAACGGGGAACTTGTGATACATGAGCGAAACGACGGTGGCTTTCTCGATTTCGGGATACTCTTCTTCCAGGGATGTATAGAGGGGGCCGGGTGTCGCGACGGTATAGAACAGGTCTCGTCCTTCGTAGTGCTGTGTTTCATAGATGCGGTAAATCCAGTCGTAGTTTTCGTGGAACGAATCGTGATTCACCGCTTTCCATATCCAGGATCCGATGATGATCGAAATCGAAAGCCCGAACGCCAGACCGAAGATGTTGATCACGGTGAAGAATTTGTGCCGGAACAGATTGCGGAATGCAATTTTGAGATAATTGATCAGCATGACTGCCGCCTTCTGCTTTTTTGTCACACTGCGGATTCCGTTTCAACTTGTAAAGGTTATTATTAACGCGGACAAGCCATGTTATGAACACAGCCAAGCCCTGATCGCCGTGCTTGCAAACTAATATGTGGTGATTCCGATCAGACGGATTAAATTATTCCTGTATGTGGTTCAGTGTTTGTAAAGTCTGTGCTGTCAAGACATGAAACGTCTTGATCAGCCCTTAGGAGGGCGGCAATCGTGTAGGTGGGGGAGAATCTATGAATAGAGACCTGCTGCACCTCAGGAAATTCGTTGCGCCGGAGATAATATTCGGGGTGGGTGCAAGGAAGCTGGCCAGTCGATACGCAAACCTTTTCATGGCGTCGAAGATACTGGTCGTGACGGATCAGGGCGTGCTCGATGCCGGATGGGTAGATGAAATCCTCGACCAGTTCAAGAAAGAGAATATCGCCTACGAAGTCTTTTCGGACATTCATCCGAATCCTCGTTCCGACCAGGTCATGCAAGGCGCTTTGCTGCTGGAAGAAACCGGCTGCAATCTGATCGTATCGGTTGGCGGCGGTAGCCCGATGGACTGCGCGAAAGGGATAGGAATTGTTCACTCGCACGGAAGGGATATCCTCGATTTCGAGGGCGTGGATAAAATCACTAAGCCGGTTCCGCCCTTGATCTTCATCCCGACAACCGCCGGAAGTTCGTCGGACGTATCCCAGTTCACGATCATTACAAACGAAGAAGAGAAAAGGAAAACCGCCATCGTCAGCAAAGCACTGGTGCCGGACATCGCGCTCGTGGATCCGGAGACCACCCTGACGATGGACGATTATCTGACGGCCTGCACCGGCATGGACGCGCTGGTGCACGCAATCGAGGCGTACGTCTCGATGGGGAGCGGACCGTTGACCGATTGTTTTGCCATCGAGGCGATCTCGCTGATTTGGCATCACCTGCCTTCGCTTCTGCACGATCGGGAAAACATGGCGCTCCGGGAACGCGTGATGCTGGCAAGCATGAAAGCCGGACTGGCATTCTCGAATGCCGGGCTGGGCGCGGTTCACGCCATGGCACACAGCCTGGGCGGATTGCTCGATCTCCCCCACGGCGAATGCAACGCGATGCTGCTGGACTTCGTTGTCGAATATAACTACCAGCAGAGACAGGCACGCTATCGGAAGATCGCGCAGGCAATGGACATCGATCCGCATGACATGAAAAGCATCGAGATCAAGGAGACGCTGTTGTCGAGAATACGATGGCTCAAACACGAGGTCGGTATCACAGGCACGCTGGGCTCCAAGGGAGTCAAGGAAGAAGATATACCAAAGCTCGCAGAGAAGGCGCTGCTCGATTCCTGCATGCTGACCAACCCGCGGAAGCCGTGCCAGAAGGATATCGAAAGATTATTCCATGAAGCGATGTGAATGCGAGGATGATACCTGATCATTGTTAACTGAGGAGAATATGGGAAAACGAAGCGACGACGAGATAGGGAACGAAATCGACGAAAAGCAACTCGAAGGACTGCTGGGGCTCGGGAAATTCTCTGCACACAAGAGTTATTATCCCGAGCTGCAGAAGAAAATAGCGGAACTCGAACAGGAAAAAAATCGCTACAAGCGCATCTTCACCGATGCCCTCTACGGCATTATCCAGTTTAAGGAATCGGGTGAAATTATCCTCTGCAATCCAGCCCTCGCCCTGATGTGCGGATACGACGCACCGGAGGCAATCGTCAGCCTGCAAAACGCAAGAGGTATGCTTTTCAACGACGCCGACAATATCGAGACCTTCTTCCGTACCATGAATAGCGAAGGAAGCATCGAAGCATGGGAGACCACGCTCCGCTACAAGGACGGTTCGTCGATCGACGTGGCGCTGACCGCTTCCTGGATGAAAGGCGACGACCATCGCGTCATCGAGTGCTTCGTTCAGGATATCTCGGAAAAGAAACGCACCGAACGCGCGCTCAAGGACGAGGAAGTCAACCTACGAACCACGCTGAACTCCATCGGTGACGCGGTGATCGCGACCGATGTGAACGGCCTCGTTGTGCGAATGAATCCCATTGCGGAAACCCTTACCGGGTGGAAGAACAAGGAAGCGACCGGTCAAAACGTAGAGGACGTCTTCAATATCGTGAACGCGGAAACGAGGGTAAAAGCATCAAATCCCGTCTCGCAGGTACTCGAATCGGGTCGGATCGTAGGTCTGGCAAACGGCACGCTACTCCTGTCCCGTGACGGCAGGGAATACCAGATCGCCGACTCTGCATCGCCCATCCACGATGAGGATGGAGCAATAACCGGTATTGTCATGGTCTTCCGGGATATCACCGGCGAATACCGAATCCGTCATCGACTCGAGGAGAACGAAGCCTTCCTCAGTGATCTCTTCAACAGCATCCAGGACGGCGTGGTCGTTCTGGACAAAAATATGACTATCCTCCGGGTCAACCATGTCCTCAAAAGATGGTTCAAACACGAACTCCCCATCGAGGGTAAGAAATGCCACAAGGTTATTTGCGGAAGCGACAAGACTTGCGATGTATGCCCATCGACGAAGTGTCTGCAATCCGGGATTACCGGGCAGAAAATCGTCCGCACCAAACCCGGCTCCGATCTCGAATGGCTCGAGTTTCTAAGCTACCCGATCAGGGACCGGGAGAACGACGAGATCAAGGGTGTCACCGTTTTCGTGCGCAACATCACGCACCAGAGAAGAGTGGAATCGGAACTGACCCGTGTATTCAACATGTCGCTGGACATGATTTGCGTCGCAGATTATCCAACAACCAATTACCTGAAAGTGAATCCCGCTTTCACAACCATACTTGGCTTCAGCGAAGAAGAACTCGTCAACCATTCCTTCATCGATTTCATACATCCGGATGATGTTCAAGTCACGAAGGATATCCTGGAAAATCATCAGGACTTTGGCTCCGAGGTCACCAACTTCCAGAATCGCCATCGATGCAAAGACGGCTCGTATCGAACGCTGCAGTGGGATGCTCATCTGGACCCATCCCTCAATGTCATCTACGCAAGCGCACGCGATGTTACGGAGGACATCGAGAGGCAAAAAGCACTCGAGAGAAGTGAAATGAAATTCCGCAGTGTCGTCGAATGCAGCCCCTTCGGAATCCACATGTACCGCCTCGATTCGGAAGGAAATTTCCGGTTTGAGGACGCGAATCCGGCAGCGGACGAAATCCTCGGATTCGATCACAAACAACTCATAGGCATGCGAGTCGAAGAGGCATTCCCCGGTGCAGATGTACTGGCCTCCCTGAATGAACATTATCAGGCAGTCGTCGATGGCACGTTGTTTATTTCGAGGGAGTATCAACTCGGTGACGACGATCATGGACTTTTTTTACAGGTGAACGCATTCAGCATCGGCCCAAGAGAAACGGTATCGCTGTTCCAGAATGTGACGGAGAAGAAGAAAGCCGAAAGGGCGTTGCGCGAGAGCGAACACCGTTTCCGATCGATCACGGAACAGTTAAACGAGATGATCTATCTGACGGACGAGCGGGGAATCATTACGTACGTCTCTCCTTCCGCTTCGAAGCTGTTCACGTCTGAGCCTGAGAAGATGTTCGGACTACCCTTCACTGAATTCCTGAGCGAAGATGAGATTGAAAGAGCGACAAGGGCATTCGGTGAAGCGATCTCAACGGGTATTCCCGCGGACAATCTCGTGTTGAGGATGAAACGCAGCGATGGATCGATCTTTACCGGCGAATTGACCGGCAAGCTCTATCAGCACGGAAAGAGCAAGGGGACGATCGGCGTTATCCGGGATATCAGCGACCGGATCAAAGCCGAGCAGCAACTGCGTGAGAGCGAAGAGCTCTTCCGCTCCTTGCATATGAACCTGCCCGGTGGAATGGTGCTTATCGACAAGAATTATCATATCATCGACGTCAACCGTCGCACGTGCGAGATTACCGGTTACAAGCGCGAAGAACTGGTGGGCGAACTGTGCGACATCATATGCCCGAAAGGCAAGGTTTCCAACAAGTGCCCGATCTGGTCCGACCATCAGGAAGGCTTTGAGGGTATGGACACATTTATCAAATGCAAGGATGGTTATTTCAACCCCATCCTGAAAAACGCACGTCGCGTCGTGGTGAACGAAAAAGAGCACATCCTCGAGGTATTCCAGGATATCCGGCAGCAGAAGGAAACCGAGAGTGCCCTGCGAGACAGCGAAGCCAGGATGCGCAGTATCTTCCGCGCAGCGCCTGTCGGCATCGGTATCAGCGCGAATCGAATTATCCAGACCGTCAACGACCGCTTCGAGGAAATCACGGGATACGCACCCGGCGAGATCGTCGGAAAAAGCACTCGCTTCCTGTATCCGACCGAGGACGACTATCAGAAAGCACATAATCTCGGGGAATCACTAATTCGGAAATTCGGGATCGGTACCTTCGAAACACGGTTCCTCAGAAGAGATAACAGTGTCATCGATGTCCTGCTCGGAATCGCACCACTCAATCCCGACGACCTCGCTCTCGGAGAGACATTCACTATCCTGGACATCACCGACCGTAAAAAGACGGAAGCCGAGTTAAGGCTTCAGGCGCTTGTGCTGAGCCAGATCAGGGATTGCGTGACGGTTACCGACCTCGATGGCATCATAACCTACGTCAACGAAGCGGAAACACGCCAGCTTGGGAAATCGAAGGAAAGCCTGATCGGTAAACCGGTGGAGGAATATGGCGACAATCCCGAAAAGGGAGATACCCAGCAGAATATCTATGAGGAAACCCTCCGAAAGGGCAGTTGGGAGGGCGTCGTCATCAACTATAACGCCGCTGGCGAAGAGCTATTCATGGATACACGCACCCAAATCGTCTTTGATGAATCAGGCAGAAAGATCGCCCTCTGCGGTATCGCCTCGGACATCACCGAACGCAAGCATCTCGAGAAGGAGCGTGAACGACTCCAGGAACAGTACTATCAGGCGATGAAGCTGGAGTCGATCGGCAGGCTTGCCGGCGGAGTCGCGCACGACCTCAACAACCTTCTTACGCCCGTCCTCGGATATGGCGAACTCCTGATGCTCGAAAACCTCCAATCGGAGATGAATCGGGAATCGGTGCGACAGATCGTAAACGCCGCCACGCGCGCCAAAGACCTGGTCAGCCAGCTTCTGGCGTTCAGTCGCAAGCAAACCCTGCGTTTCGAGCCGATTGACATCAACCAGCTTCTGCAGCGCTTCGAACAACTCCTGCGCATGTCCATCCGCGAGGACATCGCGATGAATATCCTGCTCAGCAACCGCAATCTTGTCATCGAAGGCGATATCGGGCAGCTCGAGCAGGTCATCATGAATCTGGCGGTCAATGCCCAGGACGCGATGCCCGACGGCGGAGAGTTGACCTTTACAACAGATTACGTCTATCTGGACGATTCCAGCCTGACGCAGCACGAGCCGATCAAGCCTGGTTTCTATGTCCTGTTGAGCGTGCACGATACCGGACACGGCATGGACGAGGAAACCCTCAACCAAATCTTTGAACCGTTCTTCACGACCAAGAGCAAGCACAAAGGCACAGGTCTTGGACTGGCAACGGTTTATGGCATCATCAAGCAGCATGGCGGCAGTATTCAGGCTATCAGTGAAATCGATATGGGGACGACGTTCAAGGTTTACCTTCCGGTGTCCCAGGATATACTCGACTCCATGCAAGAAGAATCAACATCGTCGTCGCACTCTCTGGGAGGAACCGAGACCATCCTGCTGGTCGAGGACGACGAACAGGTGCTCAAGCTGGCAGAGTCGATCCTCATGCACCACGGATACCGGGTCATCGACGCAACCAACGGCATGAAGGCAGTCACGAAGCTTCAGGAACTGGACGGAAAGGTCGATCTGCTGTTGACGGATGTGGTGATGCCGGAAATGAACGGCAAGCAGCTCTACGAAAACGCCCTGAGAATCGTACCGGGCATCAAAGTCCTGTTTATGTCCGGTTACACCGACGACGTGATCGCCAAGCGCGGAATCCTCGACTCCGGTCTGCACTATATCCAAAAGCCCTTTACCGTGCAATCGCTTGCCGCACGCGTGCGCGAAACACTGGATGAGTAGGGGGAAGGAGACAGGAGACATGTGCCGTGTGTGCGCTTTGGGGGATCAGTAAGTCCGGTTACTACAAGCATATAAAGCTTGAGACGGCCCATCGCGAATATGAGAAGCTTGTCCTTGATCATGTGCGCAGAATCCGTTTTCGTCAACCTCGCATCGGAGTACGGAAGATACAGGAGCATCTGAAACGGGACGGAATCGAGATCGATCGAGATCGTCTATATCGTCTTCTGTCCGAGCACGGTATGCTGTCGGGTCTATACTCGAAACGCCGCAGTTTTTCACATGGATGCAGACAGACGGATGTTCCGAATCTATTATCCTGTGGAGAAGATTTTGGTCCAGGCGACGTGATCGTGACGGATATCACGTATATAACGACCCGCGAGGGTATGTTGTATCTCAATGTCTATATGGACTATAGTAGCCGGATGATCCTTAGCTGTCATGCCGGAACGACCCTCCACCGTTCGGCGAGCCTATCAGGTTTGAAGGAAGCCTTATCACAATTCGATCATATTGAAGGAGTGATTCACCATTCCAACCATGGTTCACAATACACGTCGAACGAGTACCGGAACTATCTCGAGCACCAAGAGATGCGCATGAGTCTAACCGGCGATGGCAAATGTTATAATAACGCGGTCATGGAACGCTTTCACAATACGTTGAAGAACGAGTTCAATCTTGGGCATGTTCAGAAGTCTATATCTCATGCACAACTTGCCGTTCGCGAAGCCGTAGAGGTCTATAATCGGGAGTGTTTGCACACTTCGCTTGATTATCAGACTCCAGCGGAGGTATTCCATCGTGCGGCGTAGCGAAAGCAAATATCCCCATCCTTGCCAATTTCAGGTACATTGCTGTCATGCAATATGGAATATCCTGTTTTTAAATGATTCAACACCTTAGTTAATGACACAATTGTTGCTTTCCCCCTTGCACGAATTATGTGCACATCTTTGAAATCGTCTGGACACTTCTGTGTAACATGCTTGAAAGCTGTATACTCTGTATCGCCTTCAACGATTATCACTGTTCCCCCAAAGAAAAATTCAGCAACATATGGATCACATAGGTTCAGAAATTTCAGATTTGCTTTACCATCCGGAGACAATTGGGCTTTTTCAAGACGGGACATGACCATGGACGCTTGAACTCCCTAATCCTTACAAAGAGTTCAGATAATACGTGCTATTTAGATACATTCTTTGACATTGCATCCCACATATCACCACCACATCACATTTGGTTAGCATGTAATCCTTACTTGTATTACATAACTAAAAATGGCTCTTTCTCACAGCGTACATTAAGGATATCTGATAAGAAGAATGCTAATATTGCAAGAAAAGACGTAAACCGATTTCAAAATCGATGAGTTATACACCCGTAATTCTTGTATAGAAATCATGTAGAGCTTTATTATCAAAAGACTTAAGTAGGAATTTAGTTGCAAAAAAAGGCTCCTCAGACAAACTTGTTTCACCACAAAACAGCCAAAGGAGCCCAAATGACAAAGTCAGAAAATCAGAAAATCAATGAAGTGCAAGCTAAATTTTCAAATTTCTTCCAGCCATATCGTAAGTGCTTCAGTAAACCGCGTTTCCGTTTCTTGCGTGAGATGGCGAAAGGGATGCTCTCCAGCCGAAGTGTAATCGTCCGCCGCGCAGCCATCGAGATGAACGAGTCGATCCTCTTGAAGAAGACCTGTGAGCGGTTTTATCGCCATTTGCAGAGCGAAGAACTGGATCGTGAAATCCTCGAACCGTTGCTTTCGAAGCAGTGTCGCAAGATTGGCAAGAACGACGTGATCTGTCTCGACGACAGCGATATCACCAAGCCCACAGCGAAACGAATGGAGGGCTTGCGAAAAGTGTACGACGGCAGCAAAAGCCGGATGGAGAAAGGCTACAACCTGATCAACTTCATTTCCGTATCAAGCAATCCCGACGAGAATGCAATCGTTCCGATTTGCAGCGACTTGCACAGCTCAGAGGCGGATTACGACAGCATCGCGAACCGAACCCTTGATCGCATCGACGATATCACGCTTCATAGCAACAACCACGGCGTGTTTACCATGGACCGCGGGTTCGACAGCCGAAGCATGCTTGGGCATCTGACTCGTAACGAAAACTCCTTCATTATCCGTAGCACAGGCAAACGGAATCTTGTCGTGAATAGTCGGGAAGAGTCGTTTGATAAGGTTGCGAAAAAAGTGAAACTGGCACATCGGATCCACAGCGGTAACGACCTGTTCGAGGTTGGCGTGAAACGGGTTGGTGTCCGACTAAGCCCGCATCCTGTGAAGACTCCTGATACGGCGGAAATGTGGCTTGTTGTAGCACGTTTTGTAGCGTCTCACAAAAAGGGCTATTTCTACTTCCTGTGTGATTTCCCAGGGCGGGAATGGTCACAGAAACAGATCGTCGAGTTCGCGATGAAAGCCTATTGTCAGTGGTGGAAAATCGAGGAAGTGCATCGGCAACTCAAGCAGGATTTTGGCTGGGAGGATATGAAGTTGATGCGGTATCAGAGCCTGAAAAACCTCAACGCGTTGTTCTGGTTGGTCGTATGCTTTCTCTATTCGTTGAAAGATATGGTGCAAGGTTTGAAGGCATGCTTACCATCGATCTTCATTGATCGGAAATCGGACTGGAACAACAAGAAATCGTTTATCTATTATCGGCTTACGAACGCAATATCGCTGTGTTTATGCATGGTCGAGAAATATTCCATTACGCCGTGGAAAGGACAATGGGCTGACGCCCTACAGCTCCGAGTCAACTTCAAATAAAAAAAATGGAGGTATGCCTGGGGAACAACTTTTTCCTTGACAGCATAAAGATGACTTTTGAAATATAAATATTCAGAGAATAGCTTTCCAATCAAGCAAGGAGTGTTATGAGTACTATCAATGAATGTTTGCGATGGGAAAGGTTCTACAGGCCCAATTATGTCTTTTCCAGAAACTCCAGGGAGTCGAACCATGAACCTCAAGATAACGGAATTAGAATACTCAGCATTCAATCCGCGAAAGGTGGAGTAGGAAAAACAACTTTTTCCTACTTATTAGCCGACCTAATCAGGAGAAAAAACAAGGATTCTCAAGTTCTATTAATTGACCTTGATTTCCTCGGTACATCATATGTTCCTGGATATCCAGAATCATCAAAACCTTCGGGATCACAGCAACATATTGTCTCATTCCAAAATATGCCATTCTGGGTTTTACAACCTGATATTACGGTTTGGGATGGATTCTTGGGAATGATGAAGACGCGTCGCATATCGAATGAATTTCGGAATGCCTTTCGTGAAATATCCCGGGGTTCTTTGTGTGATATCAGGCTTTGTGTAAAGGAACGCTTGATTGATTTGGCTGTCCTGAGAATCGAGGATCGACTTCAGAAAAGAGATTTTAATAGCCAATTGAGCGCTGTAGAAATCGATGTTATCAAACAAGAAATCTCCCCAATTGTTGATGTTATATTGGACGAGGTGCTTGAAAGAGATAGAGAGCTCACTAATCTGAGCGATATCCGCAGCAAGATATTGGAGAGAGAGCATTTTGAAACAGGAAAAGGTGAAGAAGAGTTGTCTGAAAGGCTGAGACTGAAAGCCGATAAGTATCAGGATGAACTAATACAAAATCGGCTAATATCACCGGATGGAGCTGACATAGTTAGAGAAACCTCAAACGATTCCAGAAATGAAGACACGGGATCGTTAAAGAGATATTTCATTTTGGATTTACTTCCCTCGTGCCAGTCCTATGTTGAATCGTTGCGGGATCCAATCTGTTTCATGCGATCTGGTGAGCCTGTCGCTGTGTTCCCCAAGCCATTTTCAGAAGACAAGTCACAATATACGCATCTCTCCCATGATGAGAAAGTCAATCAAGCAGAGCGACATTTCCATATGTTCGATCCACTATACTCTCAGCAGATCTGTGAGTATTTGTTTCGCATGATTTTTGATATCTTTGACAATGTCTACTATAAGAAGAAACATCTGTATGTTATATTGGATAATGGCCCCGGATGGAACATGTTTCTTCCTACCTTGCAGAATTATCTACTGGAATGGGGTATTCATCGTACTATTTTCTTGCTAGTTAGTTCGTGGGACGTGCAAGACATTCGAAGCACATATAGCGATATCGAATATCTGAGATACACCTATTCTAAGATACGAAAATCGCAGTCAAAAGCTCTTGCACAATTAAGCGATGGCTATCATTCTTTGGTTTCCTGCAAAGAAGACGGCGAGACCGGAGAAAGAATCAGCTCCAGGGCAATGTCATATCTTGGAAGTCACGACATACTCAGACACATTAATACCGGCTATACTCAGCTGAAGAAATGCCAGGGCAAGCAACCTCAAGAAGAAGAAGACCCATATATCTCTGTATTGCTCAACATGAAACATCATTCTACCGAATACAGCTTGATCGAGTCTGAGTTTATCAGCATGACCTCGGACTACGATTCCCGAAGCTCTAATATATCGCCCTGGGGATCTCGGCATATTCAGTTTTTCTCGTATTTTCGTGATGAATTCCTGGAGACACTTTTCCAACAGATTTTCATTCAAATGGAAGGAGATAGCTAATGAGTGATGTACCTGACAAATTGGAAGATTTAATTCAGCTGGATTGCAATTTATTAGATTTGGTAACCAGATCCAAAAAAGCATTCTATCCGTACAATCATATATTTCAAACGGGCATAAACAATGAACACTTATTCTGGATACTGAATTACACCCGATCAGTATTAACATTCTTTCAGGTATTCAATACCATACTATACCTTTACAGAGGCACTAATGACATAAGTCCCTTTTATTACGCATATCCCCAGAAGAGAGGATTGCACCGTTTGACGATTGAACGAAAAGGAAAGCTCTACCCTATATCTCAAAAAACGATGAATCTCATACTGAAAAAGATTATACAGGAAATTGAACGTGCAGACGAAAATCCTACCAAGTTTTCTTTCGGACAAAGAACATGTGGAATACTAAATCTATGCCAGGAGGTTATTGAGCCTGTTGTCCGGGGGAGCGGCATCGAAATGGAGGATTCCACAGGTGTGAAAATTAAAAATGTCAGGTCAGACCGGGAATCTATTGACAGCCTTGTCAAGAAAAGTGAAGCAATAACCGAAAATGAAATTGACAAACTTGACCCCAAAGGAGAAACAAGCGTGTCCAGGCTATTCCTTGGGGTAATGCTGGATAGCTTTATTGTGTATTGTTCTCCCTTATTAGCATATCCTTATAACTATTTTGTAGTTAGAGGGTATGAGCAGGATAAATTGCAGGGTCTCGAAGCATCGGCTACTCGCTTTTTCACATACGTGTTAGAAATCATTATTACGATGCTAAACTTATTGAATGGAGAAAGCAGGTCAAAAGATATCAAGAACGAATACTGGCTCCGTGTGGAGTTTAATAAAAAATGGGAAAATTCTTGTAGTTTAGATTCCTCAATACTGAAAAACAAGATTACGATCATGTATCTGTGCCACCTGGTGTACCAATACAACAATTCCATCCAGTTAAACAAGGAAAAGCTTAGGTATTTTAATGATATATACAGACTTTATAAGGATTTTCATTCAGTACATCCACGAAATCATGATCCGGCTATCATCACACATATACTTGATGTCGCGATGGGAGTTTATTTACCTGATGAGAGGCAGCTTGTAAATAATATAAACAACATTGAACAAATATTGCTTAGACGGGTCGATGCGAGTTCGATCGGTATCACTGCCTTGACGGATCTAACAATCGAGGGTATTCTTTCACCCTGGTTTGGTCAGGCATGATGTAAATTTAGCACAATCATCAGAGGCAAAAAATGTGTATTCGAATCGAAATGAGCCACGAGCCAGCTAAGAATTTAATAAAATACTGGCATTCTCCACCTCGTTTATTCCAGATTGATCCTTGTACTTTTTTCAAAGAGGAACCGGGAGATGAGATTGGAGAGAGAAAATTCAGGAATGACCGTCAGTTAAATCGTGTATTACGAGAGATGTCCAATCGTGTTCCTTCCAGGATTTTTTGCCAAATCTCAGAGAGTCTTGATGTAATGATGCACTTCTCCACACACCTCTTCCCCGCATACCCACGAATGATTGTTGAATATCTCAGTGTTGAGTGGTTGTCCGCGGCTGATTATCGCAAAGCAAATCATAAGAAATTCCATAGAGACCATATTCTCCATCAGCCCCAAGTGGCACTTGGCATGCATAAGTTTCTGACAAAGCCTTTTTTTTACAGGGAGAGTAATCGCTATACCCGCACGATGGATCGTCTCTATGAAAATATTATCAATAACCTGATTGACCAAAAATGTGAAGATAATTCTGGGCGTTGCATTACTATTCTGGATATTGCAGCATTTATTCTAGCCAGAGGTACTTTCGATGTACAGTATATCACTAATTTTGCTTCAAGCCTTGGTCTTCCAGATAATTTTATTCGTTTAGGCAGTCCATCGAAACCCAATGATCTTCTTGATGATATAACGATCTGGAAACTCAATCGAGGCACCAATGATACCTCACATTTCGCCTTTTCTTTCTGGAAATATGTTCTGTATCATGCAATGATGGTGGCTGCACTGTATCATGACATAGGGTATGTGGTGGAGTTCCTGGGGAAAATCGATGAAGGTATTAGAAAAAGCATGCATGACGAGTACTTGCCTATTGAGCATCCCAAGGATATACTGAATCACATGTCACATCATTTATTTATGGCTCCATTTCTGGGGTATCATCTATGTAATGACTACCCTTTGCCAAATCTCAATGGACTGGATGCAGAAAAACATATTAAGCATGCCCTGAAAAATCACGGTTTCCAAAGTGCTTTGCACTTCATCTGCCTGAACAATAAACCAAGATACTGGCAGCGAGAGAGAGAATCCATGGTGGGAATTTTGATAATGGAGCTTGCTGCACTTGGAATGGCCATGCATAACATGGATGGCTATTATAACCCTGATGATGGTAAATCCCCCAATAGGGATTTATTTACTGTGCGATTTGACCGAGATCCGGTTTCATTCATTCTTTCGTTAATCGATTTTCTTCAACACCATGACAGATTTTACGTTACATTTCCGGGTATTATCACAAAAGATGACGTAAGGATTCGTTTTACCCACCAAGATTTCCGAAGAACCGTAATTGAATATGACGATGTAAATCGCAGTAGACGCATGTTAAAAATTATCTTTCAACTCGAGAATATAACAACCATAGAGATTCGTCGAGTAATTCACATAAGTAAGATGATGGCAAGGATTGAGGCTAGTTTCAAATCAATGTTTATTCGTGAAGATAAGGATAAGGATAATGTCGACAAAGTGTGGGGCTACTTTGAAAATAACCTTTTACCCTACTTGTGTGTTGTACGTAATTTGGATTTTGAAATTATTCATCGCTGTCTGTCTGTTGGCACACTTATAGATGATGATATTTACAATGGCGCACCTCAAGATAATGACATTGATAAAATAGAATGTGACACATTCTCATATGTTTCTAAACGAGAAAAAGAATCCAATATTGCGTTTGCAATAGATGCATTGATCATAATTCAACGTGCGATCTCGAATATAATCAAGGGAATTTCGGAAAAACGAGAATTTGCAAATTATATCGATATCGAAACACCCGTCACGAAGACCAAGTTACGACTTCATTTCAATATGGATACCTTGAAAAAGATGGCGGACTCCCTTGATTCTCAGGTGAAGAGATGCAGCTATCAAAAAATCTCAATTCTACCGAAAGATGTCCATGATCAATTTATCGGAGAATTGCTTATAGGTTGTATCATTCACATACGGATTCAGATATTGAGGAGCTTCTCCGCTATTTACAAATCGACAAAGCCATGTGTTAGTTTAAAGCACCATTATAAAGCACTGGAATTGCTGGAGGTATTATTGTCTCGCTGTACGCTGGATAGAGTGTACATTCTGGGTAACAAAAACGTCTCTGCGCAAGATCCAGATATTGAGAATCTAACGATTGACCAGGTTATTGCTCATCCATGCTTCAGCGAAATTGGTGAGCAGTCAAGTGAAAACAGCCCGGGATGGTTAGGCTTCACCATGACCTGGTCTCGCATTACAACTTTGATCGAATGGTTGTCAGTATCTTCACATTCAAAAAACCTTTACGCTAGAGAATTCCATAAGGTTCATACAGTAAAAGATACCAACAAGTTGTTTGAAGAGGGTACAGGCTTTTTCGATTTTGATCAACTTTTTGATCGCATTTTTTGCGAGCTTGATGATAGCGATCTTTCATGATACATGCATAAATGAATAATAGGAGTATAGAATGTTAGAAGCATTAGAGTTATTCTATCGGCATACAGAGAAAATTATCGGAGAACCAGAATCTCTGGAGACTACTTGTGGAGCCTTTTTTATTCAAACGAAATCAAGTTCTCATATTAATTTCGAGAAAATTGACTCTATCGTACAGCGCCTGCATCTTTTCTGCAGTCCAGAAGAGGATCGTTTACCTACTGCGAATGATGTAAAGAAAATAGCTGCCCTGTTAAAACAGAAGGCGCAAGAACATGAGGCAAAATATAGCTTGTACCTTTACATACACCCAGCAAAGCTAAATGCTGATCATTGGACAGTAAAAAAAGCCGAAAATGTAATGAACCAATTCAAAGTTGAGATTGGATTGAAAGAGAGAGGAAAAGGACGGAGTAAAAAGAATAATGATCCGGAAAATCCATTCCAATCTCTTGAAATGTCTTATATGCCGAAAAAGGATATGCTTGATGTCGTTCGGGATATGATCAATGAAAGAAGAATGGAGTTTCACAAGCAGATTGAGGAATTATTCAATCAATCTGCTCTTAAAGATAAAAACGGTGCACCCATTGTGATAGATCCCTGGATTGGCTCAAGCAGGAGTCGTGAGTATTTGAAACTGGGGATATCTGCGCCTGAAGAGAGGGATCAGAATTCTTTTCTTGCCCGTTTCATCAGTAATTCCAGGGAGCGTAACATCGATACTTTGGCTTTGTTTACCGGTGAATACGGATCAGGAAAAACTTTCATTGGAAGATATTTAGCATGCAAGTGGGAATCGTTGTTTCCTGTTATTGAACAAGGGGAATGTGATCCAGCTTCTCAACCATATATACCCATTTTGATCGAACTGCATCGCTGGGTTCCCCTGAAGGGAGATTTCAAGGATTGTTTGCTGAATTACATCAGGCGGTATTACAACATTGATCTTAAGAATTACTCTTTCTTTCTGAGGTTATGCGAGGACATGCATTTTGTTTTCATTTTTGATGCAATAGATCAGTCTTGGGATGCCCTCTCAAATGAAAATGCCAGGGTCGATCTTCAATTGCTAACAAATCTCAGCAAGAAAGGATACAATCGCGTAATCGTTACTTGTCGTCTCTCCTATTTTCGAAAGAGTTTTCAAGAAAAGCTTTGGGAAAATGCTGAGCGTGTTAGCCTTAAGCGTTTCAACCGTATTCAAATAAACAAATGCATGGCAGAGACAGAAAATCAGTTTGCCTCTTACTGTTTTGACGACTCGATCACATTACAACCGATACATGTCTTCTTCCTTGCGTCTCTTAAAAACGTAAACGAAATCAACTCCCAGCTTAAACATGGGAAAATCCCATACGGCAATATCATACAGGAATTCTGGGATGAATCCCTACAAGCTGCTCGAGAAAATCACCTTCTTGATCCATTTCCAGATTATGTTGTGTATATGCAATCGGTTAAACGTCAATCAGCGGGGATGAGCTGTAAGGATATGCTTGAAGAGTATTCCAAATGGCTAATGCAAAACGAGCATTCGATTTCTCTTATGTATGAGAACACGGGCAGGGCATTGAAGAACATCAAAGATACCGGTTCCAATGAGCTTATCAACAAGTTACGCAGCTTGGTGTTACCAGAAAATGATACCGTGATATCTCGTAGCTTGAAGAAGGTATTCGCATTCGTACCAGGTAAGGATAGTGGCGATGACACACATTTAGAATTCCGTTTTAAAATCCTGCTGGATTATCTCGCTGCTGACTGGGCTTTCAATGACATTGCTCACGATTTGGACAGTGAGCACTTCTCACTTTACAGCCCAGTTTATAGTCTTGGGATTCTTGGTATTGAGACCAGAGCATCCTTGTTGGACAAGATTGCTGGATTGCCAGATAATCCAGAAAAAGATAAGAATAGCCAGATCACAAAATTGAGATTCCTGGAACATCTCATTGAGCGCCTTGATCGCTCATTGGAAAGAAGCGGTACTAATGACGTGTACACGGTAACAAATTTAATGAATATTTTATGCGATATGTATCGCAATAGATGGATTGGCGTTGAATTGAATATCAAGGTAAAGGAGCAGATATCGGATTTATCCAGAGAAGACAAGCTTTCGGATGGCAATTTTAAAAATATCGATTTCAGCTCTCTTGATCTTTCAACCTTGCAAATGCAAGCGAGTGTTTTCAGTGGATGCAACTTCAGTAATGTGAACTTTGAGCAGACAAATTTAAAGGACTCGAAATTTCAACATTGCATACTAGATGATTCGGGATGTGTTACTGCAGCTCAGTTTTATCTCGATCCGAAGAGTGAACAAACCTATATAGCTTATGGCACCATGCAGGGAATGATAAAAAGGTTTAATCCATCAAAAACGCGATTCCAGGAAGCGGAGGACTTATACGAATTCAACAATGCAATTCTGGCTATTGCCAAGGATGATCTGGCGTTGTATGCATCCTATGAATTTGGCGGGGTAATCCTGTCTCATCTTGAAGAATTCAGACAGTCGAAAGATATTCCAGTACAAGATATCATGGCAATAACACCCGTTGAATTACTTGGTGGTGATGCATCGCAAAATACTTCATCCGAAAGCAAGATTGAAGGCCTTCTATTGGGAACCAGTGCAGGAGATATCCATTTATATATCTGGCAGGACAATGACCTCCATGCAAAGTGCAGAGCCTCCATTGGGGAAAACAGAACAGGATGGATTACCGCGATTAGCAAACCCAAGAATACGGGTACCAGAGGCTCCTTCCAGTTCTACGTAGGAACTTCACAAGGAGAAGTCTATTGTTACAATCTGAAACAGAGCACAGATGAGGAAGAGAGACCTCAATATCTCTTCGAGCAGGATATACATGAAAACGTGATACTAGAAAGTGGCGGCTCTCGTAGTGTCAAACGGATTATAAAAACTGGCGACAACAAACTGTATGTAACACTGCAAAGAGATCCCGTTAAAACATTGGCATCACAAGAAGCGACATGCTTTGAAATTGGTCGAAATGGTCCCAATGTAGATATTGTTCGGGGTGCATTCCATAGACAAGATTATGAGTTTTTAAATATAAAAGATGTAATTGTGACAGAATACGGCAACTTAAAGTTTTGCTACATTCTGTATGAAAGGGACAGTGTTTACGGAGTGCGACATGCAAATCTGAATCTTGGCTCACAAAATGTATATGAGGATCTGCTACTTGGGATCGAGCTGGATAACACCAGACCTCCCGTAGCATTTACAGAACATCGTGATGCAAGAAAAGACCAATATTTCTGCATAGCCAATAATCAGTTGATGATTTATAAACGATCGGCTGGTAGTAGGATATTTATTAACGTCCTTAGCAGACCCGTTGGTATCAATGTATCCGAAGCGATTGTCACAAGAGACAAGATTGGAGCGCAACACATCAAGATATTCGAGAAAGGCGGAGCGCGATTTTCTGGTGAATCATAAAATCGTTTCCTGTATCTATTGCACGCGATTGTCAGTTACGGGTATTTTAAATCAGGCATACCCCCAGAATGTTTTGAGTAAAAACGTGGTAGAGCTTATTATCAGCGGTTTTGAGAAGAAATTGGTTGTGAAAAAAGGCTCCTTTGCCAAAATAGTTTCGACCAAAAAACTAACAAAGGAGCCAATATGCAAGGTCAACTTAAGCAGCAGTTCCACCAGATGCAAGGAAAATTTCACAATTTCATGCGCAAGTACAAGGCGGAACTCAGTGTTCCACGCTTCAACTTCTTGAAACAAATGACGAAAGGTATTCTCGCCAGTCAAAGCGTAATTGTACGCCAGGCAGCCCGTTCGCTACACGAGCAGATTCCATTGCGTAAGACCAGTGGACGCTTATACCGACATCTCGATCAAGAAGATTTAGCGTCGGATATCCATGATATTCTGTTAGCTTCGCTAAGTCGTCGGCTCGAACGCGACAGCCTGATCTTTATCGACGAAAGCGATATCGTCAAGCCTTACGCAACTCGTATGGAAGGTCTTGAAAAGATACGCGACGCCAGTGCCAACAAGACAGAGTCAGGCTATCACTTGATCAATGCTGTCGCCCTGGTCGGGACGCCTTCAAATCATTCGATTGTTCCGCTTTGCAGCAAGATATACAGTAGCAAGATCGAGCATGATACCCGTTCAACGGTTACACGTGATCAAATCGATGAAATAACGATCCATAGCAACAATCGTGGCGTTTTTGTGTTGGATCGATGGTACGATATTCGTTCGTTGATCGGACATTTCCACACCAATGGAAACTCGTTCATTATTCGCAGTAAAGGTACGCGCAATTTGATAGACGAGGATGATGAAGAAAAAGACTTTCTCCGTGTCTGCAAGTCAGTGAAATTGACCATGGATTTTTGGAATGCGGGACATCATTTCCGCGTTGGATTGAAACGTGTCAAGATACGCTTGAATCCGCATCCCGTGCAGAATCCGGAGACAGTGGAAGTGTGGCTTGTGATCGCACGATACCACGATGGAAAAGAGGGCGGCTTCTTTTACTGTTTGTGCGACTTTCCGGGGCGTGACTGGGACGCAAGAAAGATCGTCGAGTTCACACTCACAAGTTACCGTGCGAGATGGAAAATCGAAGAAATGCACCGGCAACTCAAGCAAGATTTCGGATGGGAGCGAATTCGCCTTTTGCAGTATCACAGGCTGAAAAATCTGAATGCGATCTTCTGGCTCGCTGTATGTTTTCTTTACTCGATGATTACGGATGTGCCCGGATTACAATCGATTATGATGTCGGCATTTATCGAACGGAAAAGAGACTGGAAGCGCCGAGGTTACTTCATTTACTACAGGTTAGCCTACGTCATTTCGGAGTGTTTCCGATGGTTTGACTGGTACTGGATAAAGCCAGATAAAGGAAGGTGGAAAGAGCATTTACAGCTCAAGGTCAAATTCGAATGAAAAATTGGGGGTATTCCTGTACGGGCATTTTAAATATGTTGACATTCATTCGCGTGGGATTGAATCTGTCCGGGACTAAGTTCAGTTTTAAGGCATAGGAATCCTAAAATCCATTGCCCTTTTATAAATGAATGAAATCAGACTTTTTTATATGCACTTAACAAGGATAGCATAGTGAAAAAGCAAGGAAGAACGAATTAACTATTAGAGGTAGAGATGGATAAACAAAAGAAAAACTTCTATTATTGGCGGGATCTTGTGGGCTTACCAGAAGAATTTCCCAGTCTATTGGAGATTCAAGCAGAAGACCTTGAAGCGTTTTTTGTTACAAGGCCGGAACAGCTTCAAGAGGTTAAAAACAGCCTCTCAAACCAATACAACACGATGGTTATCTTTCAGCCGGGGTGGGGTGCAAGCTCTTTTTATCAGTATTTTGACAGAATAAAGCGCAAGGAGATGGTTAATGAGCTGATCATTCCCGTTCGTATCGATTTCGCGGAAGAAGAGAATAAGGTCGTGTGGAATGCCGAGCGATTAGAGGAGATTATAAAGTATGAGATTTTCCTACAACTGATCGATCGTGAATGGAGATCAAAACTCAATCGTGACTATTATTTCGACATGATAAATTATGATTCAGAGACGGATTTCCTGACATATAGAAACAAGACTCTCAAGAAGATGAGAATCGAAAGAATGGTGGTTGATAACCTGTGCAAGCTATTCCCTTATGCAAAACAGAAATCTGACACATTACTGAATATGTTGCTCAAGGACTTACGGATTCAAGTCCAGCTCTTCTTCCATTATCCACGAAATCTTGATGAAGGGGTATTGTTGAGTTTTATTTCCTCACTCAAGCATTTCTATGAATATAGCCAATTCGAAAAGGCTGCCATCAGGGAATTACATTGTTGCTCAACTCTGATAGCAAATGCTTTGGATCGTGATTATCGTCGCAATTACAGACGGATTAAGGTTACACCGTATTCTGCAGCCGAGATATACAAGATGTTTGTGAAGAGGTACAATCCAAGACTTGAAGGCTATAAAGGGCGAAAAGTTGCGGATTTGGACTCGGTCTTTTCAGAACAATACATTACCCAGGCCTGGAATGAAAGAGATACCATCTCAACAATCGTTCAATCCGTGAAAAATAAAATACTCGAACAGATGGATTGTGAGAAAAATCAAATACCTTTCAAGCTTGATCCAGGGGTAAGTAATTTTTGTGAACTCAGATCCGGAAAAACAAAGACAAAGGAACGGAAAACTGTTGAAACCGATGCAACCCGGCAACAATATCAACATGCTATGGATGAGCCACAAGAATCTGAATCTGATGAAAAACCAGTAGTTCGAAAACGTTTTAGAAGAAAGAGGTAAAGGCATGTTCACTAATAAAGAAATCAAACGTACAGCTGATCAATTGTTTGCCTTCACACTGGCTTATCAAACCCCATTCAGCAATAGAGTTCGGTCCAGGAAAGAGATTATTGAAGGTTTCGGAGGTATATTTCGTGAAGATTCAATGGAGTTGATAACTGAAATCAATCCCGACCTTTACGGTAGCGCATATATTCTTTCTGCTCCCCTTGGCACCGGCAAGAGTTTCTTGGTTGAGGTACTCAGCAATCGACTGGGGATTGATGCCAGACCGATTATTCCGGGTTACTGCAATAGGGAGGTTCTAGACAAGATTGAATCGGATGTAGTCTATTTTGATGAACTGGATATTAAAACAATGTGGGAGTCAATCAACCAGGCAATGATGGAAATTGGAGAATTTCTTCGGAAGCGTAATAAAATCGCGCTTCTTGTTGGGGATTACAGCCTTCGAAATCGTTCTCTGCTGGAGTATCTGCCGAATTATCAGTATGTTGAGCAATTTGAATTTGTAGATCGGGATTTCATTGAGCTTGTTCTCAACGACCGAATGAAGGAATATCTGAAACAGGAATATGATGGGCTCATGATTGAGCAAGACCTGATGCAATTGATTACCGCACCGGAATTGGTACGAGTGAATAGCTTCAGGGATATTCTTGCATTCTTGAGTACGCTCAGCGGGCGCTTGCCATTCAATGGGAAAGAATGTCGCTTTACAATGGAAATGGCACACGAATGGCTCGACGAAGAATATGATGCGGGTATCGTTTCCGATGAACAGGAAGAATTTTTAGACCGAATCATAGACAAAATTGAGAACGAGTATCCTCAATGTGTTGGATTGCAAGATGGCTTCGGACGAGAAGAGCTATTTCATTTGATGAACCATAAGTTTTCTGATATTGAGAGCTTTTCAAATGAATTGCTATATCCAATGGCAGCAACGGGTATCTTATACTCAGCAGGAATACCGAAAGTTGATGAAAATGGCGAGTTTGTTCGAAGACCGGAACCGTATTACCCCTCCATTCCATTACGTTTATGGACGGAAATGTGATATGAAGAAAAAGACACTACAATTGTTGAAAGAAGACCCGGCCAGATACATTTTCGCTTTCATGACGAGAGATTGTACTCCAAACCAGGTTTTCTTTCTTGATTTCGCCCTGAGAAGAATTCTGAAACGAGCCAAAGTACAAAAAACGTATGCCCCGGATGAATTGCTGTTGTTACTGGACAGTTTTCCTTTGCCCATCTCTGATGATGAGAAGTTGAGAATTCTCGAGAAATCCATGTTGTTTGAGCTTTCGAGCTCTGATTACCGCCTTAAAGAAGAAGTCTCCTTAGCAATTTTCTTTGAGTCGTCCTCAAGAATGCAGAAGAAGCGGATTCAAACAGAAAAGCTAACCCCAGAATCGATTTATTCATTGCTGTATGAGAAGGAGAATTTCTTTCCAACAGGGATTCAGGCGATACGTCAAGCAATTTTGCATGGTATGTCCTGGATTGAGTGGACTGTTTCATATGCCATGAATCCCGATAATGGACTTAAAAACGGTCTTCCACCTTTTTGGAGATGCTATGGAAAGGAAGGAGACGAGGCCTTCGGATTTCTCCGGGCAGCAACAGCGAATGGTGATTCACTAGGAATTTTGCTGGAAAGCTTCTATAATTCTGTCCAATATTCAAAGATTGAGACTTCCAATCAGGTCCAGAAAATTGATGTCATCAATGCTCTCATTAAATACAATCTTGATGGGCAATGCATGTTACATCAGGCTCAGAAGTTCAATAACCCAGAATGGATTCTCGGGGGATTTTTTCCTTTTGATGATCAACCGAATGCATATTATCCAACTGTGGATAGCACTTGGGATAATTTGATTGCCCTGTCAAGTCTTTACGACTTATGGGATGAGGTGAGCGAACTTGGTTTGTTGGATTACCAGAATGCTACTCTTCATCGAGAAGATATTGGAAATCGAATCGAACTGGCAGTTAAATATCTTCTACGTATGCAGTTGCCGTCTGGTGGATGGGGTATCTACAGGTATCCCGAAGATTCTTCGCCTGTTCGAGAGTATGAGTTTTCCAATAGTATGGTTATCACTGCTTTGGGTCTCCTTATGAATACTTCTTTTTTTAATCAAAGACAAGCATTGAAGCAGGAGGTGCTGAAGTCCGTCGAATCTTCCTGGTTGTTTTTACTAAATACCAGGCAGGAGAAAGAAGGTAACACTGTATGGACTAGTTTCTTCAGTGTGCCCGTCGATTCATGCAATATCGATGATTTGTTGAAGACAACAAGCTGGGTGATATCTTCGATTCTGTTTGTATTTGATATGTTTCCGAATCACCAGGAGGTTATAATTGATATTCTGGAGGAGTACATTCACTTCGTAACACGTTTCTGGAAGCCAAACCATGATAAGATTGCAATGGTTGAATTCCGTGTTCCATTGAAACATCAAATACAAGACACTTACAGTAGATGGAAAAATCGAATCGATACGACTGTGGCACCTGCCATTTTAAGTACATTCCTCAAATTAAAGAAGCTTGAAGCTTATGATACAGCAGCTCTTTTTAGCGATTCTTTATGGTTTAGGGTTGAAGAGGTAATATACAATCTTCTTGCTGAACAAGATAAGCATCATGGGCATTGGCATGAGCCTGTTGAAGGTAATCCATTGACAGCGGCAACGATGTATGCAATTCAGATATTGAATCTTTACCTGGACAGCACCTCACTTCTTCTATGATCCACAAGCCATGAGTGAAGAACGATTCAAGCTTCACGTGAAAATACAAGCTCTTGTTCATGGTGTACGCCCTACAAGAAGAGCCCTCAAGAATCTAACGGAGAAGCAGAGCAAGGATGATTATCCAACGACTACCGGTCGAATTCTAGTGCTTTTTGAAAATGTATACATCAATGCTCGCTTTAACTATTCAAAGTTCTTCCAGGGATATGGGCTGGATTATGACGATCATGACGATATCTTTTTTTTATTTGATGAAGAGAATGAATATGAGGCAACGATTCTGCCATTAGCAGATTATGTAAGAAGACTACGAAAAACGCAAGCAAATCACTTGATGAAGGATTTGGTGGTAACACATGCCGATCGGGTGAGGATAATGCCCTTATATGGATGTAGTTATACGTGCCGATTCTGTAACCAGCATGGCAAGTTATACAGAAAGAACGACATCAATGAATTAGATGAAGCCTTCCGAACGGCCATGCTGGACAGACTATTACCCCCGACTCATGCTCTTATCAGTGGGGGAACTCCATATGAAGACGATTTTGATTTCTTGAATGATGTTTTTGCTTATTTCCCCCAAAAATATCCAGACATTCGGTTTGATGTTATGACGGTACCAAGAGGGCTGAAAGCTAGAGATTCCAGCCGACAGAATCGATTCGATTTTATACGATTTTTACACGATTCAGGTGTAAATACTGTTTCAATCAACATGGAATTATGGGATGCTCTTGTGTCTCGAAATTACTGCCCACAAAAATATGAACTAGGTACTAAAACCTATCTGGATATCCTTGAGAAAGCTGTGGAAATATTCAAGCCTGTCGGAATAAGTGAAAAGGAGAAAATGATACGATCAGTTATAATTGCGGGTTTGGAAGATTATCAATATACTATTGAAGCAGTAAAACGTCTTGCTCAGATTGGGGTTCTATCCGAGATTAGCCCTTTTATTCCTCATGCTTCGATTAATCTTGCCCATTATCCTGCCCCAAATACTGTAGCTCTCGAGACAATGTTCTGGGAGGCAAACGAAGTTTCGCTTGAGTATGGAATTCCTTTGATCAGTTTTTGCGAGAAATGCAGCCACAATATAATCAATTGCGATGTAAATTGAACCGTATTAGGCGGGAGTGAAGCGCTGACTCGGTTAATTGTTTTCTGTGTATCATGTCTTGAAGGGATCAATCAAAGTATGATTCCAATTCTCCTTCCCGGTCAATATCTAAGGTACAACAGTGCGGTCCACCACCAAGACTCTGTGAATGTCGTAATCGAACAGGCACAACAGTAAATCCGTATTTTTCTAACAAGCGTATCAAGGGTAACTGATTTTGTTCGACGATCACAATGGACTCATCAATACTCAGAACATTAATGGATAGCCATGGTGTTGCATTGTTGTAACCGGGAAGATGACCATTATCTACCGGATCTGGCGCCCAAAGAATCTCCCAAGATCTGAACACTTCAGGTATTTGATGAATTCTCTCTGGATTAAGAAGAACCGTTCCAGGGCGGAGAATCATCAGAGTCGAATCAATATGAGAAGAATCGTAGATTCTACGAAGCGGATGGATGTTGTAGTCATCGCCAAGAATGTTTGCAAGCCATAGACGTCCTAATTCATTGCCCGTGTTACTGACTAAATAAAAAACATCTCTTCCGCATCGTAACAGATTTGCAGCATCAAACACTGGTTCGGTTTCTGATAGGGCTAGCGAATCAGATTCTTCTGTATTGAAGGATTCATCAAGCAAGAGAGGTTTGGGTGCACTAATCCAGGCATTACCTTCTTTCATACAGGACAAGAAAATCGATTTTAGCCCGTTAGTCTCGAACTGTCTTGCCCGAAGACTCATTGGGGATTCAATTATTCGGTGCCCTATCATTGTTGCAATATCACGCGGACAATAGCTGTAATACCCGGTTGTTTGCCACCAGCCATTACTTACAACAGAGCTATGGGGAATAATGGTGGGTCGCAATACTTCAATCTCGAATGAACGAAGGACCCCAGCAAAATTCTCCAAATCCTCCTGTGTTTCTTCAATAAGTCTTTTAGGAAAAGGGCCTGTGACGAAACGAGTCTTGTCAGGATGATGGCACCATCGAATCAATCGCTGGTTTAAATCAGGTTCTGGGTTGTTGGCTCCATCAATCCTTCCTAATATCACTTTTTTAAGGCGACTCCATTCATTGTGAGAAAACAGCATCTTTCCTCCCTTGCTACGACGATCAGATTTATAGACAATAGACCGAAACAGGTCAAGAGAAATTCAAACTTGCGAATTTGGTGATGCGAGTGAGTATGTTAGGTGAGTCAGTCCAATTAGGTTATCAACCTATGTCAAATCCCACAGCTGTCCTAAATAACTCCGGGATGGATATTGGACGCATTTAGGACGCCGTCATAACGCGCTCTCGATTTCAACTCCAAAACAGCCCCTAATCTTGTTAATCCTCTCTTTTTGCGTTTCTCCTGACGATCATGCTGTCCCAAACGCCAAATGAATCTGCTGATCCGGTGGCGGCTTGGGTTTGATAAACGGATTGTCAATCCACAACCATAAATCCTTGTGGGTGAACAGATTCATGCGCAGAAGCGCCACAAGGTTGGACATCGACCAATCCTCCGTCGATTTGAATCGGAAAAATTTCAGCAGCAGAATGGTGATCATTGCTGTCCAAAACTGGATCATGACCGCATTGACCCTGGTTCCGTAGAAGGTCTTGATTTGAAGATTCTGCTGGCGGTCGCTTCGCGATCCGCAAAAAGCCGTTTCCGGAACGGAAACGCGACTGGTCTTGAAGAAAATCTCGATTTGCCAGCGTTCCTTGTAGATTGCGCTGATCGTGGTCGCCGAATTTTTTCCTTGATATGATTTGCAGTAGCTGACTAAATAGGCTCATGTTTAACATGGGTCGGTTCCTCCTTTTTTGGTCGAAAGGATTTTAGGAACCGACTTTTTTCATGTCAAGAAACCTCGTGCTGAATCCGATTTAGGACAGGTGTGGGACACAGTAAATGAAATGCTGAAGAAAAGGTCGAAAATGATAGGGATTCAATATTTCTCTGCCCATTGTTTCAGGCACTACCATTTATCGCAGGCTTTCAAGATGATCGGTCACCCATCCGATATCAAGGTGATTTCGCAAAACGTCGGTCATGAAAATGTAACAACAACCCTACAGGAGTATGGCAACCTTTCCACATCGGAACTGATCGAGAGGATCCATCAAATCAATATGGGACAGACATCAATGGCAGACCTTCCAGCTCTCCTGCAGAACCTGCCATTCACCGAAGAGGAAATCGTCGAAATGATCGCAATGTACAAGACTTTCAAGGGGATGAAAAATGCCGGATGAAATGAAGCAAATAACCATTAATGACATACTGGGCTATGTTATATTTCAAGCCTCCCCTGCGACGCCAGAAGACGAGCCCTATACCTCAGCAGCAACAAATACACAAACAGGACCTCCACTACCGGAGGTCTCGATCGGGCAGGACGTTGAAACCTTCATCCAGAATGGCTTCCACATAGATAAGGATCGCCTTAACGATTACACCCGCGACTACCTCGATGTTTACGAACCCTGCACCGAAGCCAGATCCGAGTATATTCTCACTGCGCTGCTGTCCTCAATCGGTTCTGCGATCGGAAAAAACCGTCATCTGGCTCACGGTGCTTCGGTCATCTAACCGAACATCTGGTCTGTTATCATCGGGCCGAGTACCGCGATGAGGAAGTCAACCGCTCTGAAGATCGCGTCCAAGCCCGTCGCTTCGTATGAGGGCGAAGCCGAGAACACCGCAATCTTGCCCGTCGTGTCGTCGCAAAGCGCATTCTTCACTGCATAGGCGATCACGTTCTTTGAGAAGATTGGCTTCAGTAAGCGATCCGAGTTCGAAAACCGCATATTGTCATCGATACCCTCAGGTGGGATATCGAAGACCGACCTTCATAAAGCTCTGGGAGGCAAGAAACAGCGGCACAGCTCAATCCCACTCTTGACGCACTCGTAAAGGCGGAGGTGCTGAGCGCGGAAAAGGAGACGACCAGCTCCAAGCCACGCACGGTCTATAGAAAAATCGGAGGATAATTCGAAGATAATTCGCTACGCAATGTACTGCATGGTTTTCAATTACGGAAAATTCGTAAATTCGAACCGGGTACCCCATGGTGCCCTTTTCGTTATGAACCTCACGAATCAACGCGGGCTGCCGGACATGCTGGTGCGAGCCATCGAACAGAGCTGGTATTCCGGCGAGGGCGAGAAGCGTTTTACCTCGGTAACCCAGCTCTTGAAGCCCACCAAGCAGCTCATCCTGGAGAAGCGACACGCCAAAGCCCTCAAGCAGGACGCCAGCGACATGATCTGGTCATTGATGGGTTCTGCCATGCGCAAGGTGATTGAGGCTGCTGAGGACGTTAACTCGCTTTCTGAGGAAAGGCTGCGTGTGGAGATCGATGGCGCAGTCATCACTGGTGGGATCGATTTCTATGAGGACGGCGTGATCTCGGATTTCAAGTTCACAGGAGTATGGAACCACGGTCGGGTGTCGCGGATCGCCGAATGGGAAAAGCAACTCAACATGTACGCTTACCTCTACCAGCAGCATGGCTTTCCGGTGGAGAAACTCCAGGTGGTTGCTATCTATCGCGACTGGAACCGCGCCCGGTGGGAGAAGGACACCGATTATCCTGAGCAGGTCGAGACCATCGATATCCCGCTGTAGGACGACGAGAAAACGCGTGCCTTCATCGCTTCACGTATCGAGGATATCCGGCAGGCGATGCAGTTCCCGGACGATTTCATCCCGCCTTGCACCGCCGCCGAACGATGGCAATCGGAGCCGCAATACGCTGTCTATAAGACCGGTGGCAAATGGGCCCTGCGTGGCTTTCCTACCATGCAGGAAGCGGAGGTTTCGCCCACAGCCACAAAGACACCGTCAACCTTTATATCGTTACCCGCGAGGACACGCCCAAGCTTTGCATGATCTACTGTGCCGTCAATCAGTTCTATCACTACTCCCGCGACGTTCTGGCGCTACCCATACCCAAGACGCATAGGAGGTACCATGAAAATACCGAAAAACGTGATCATCATCGCCCTAGAGGTCGTTCAGCTGATCCTGGAAGCTGTGAATGGAAAGAAGACAGACAAATCCACGAAGAAATGACCCTTAATACGAAAACGGGAGAGCCGTAACAAGCTCTCCCGCTATTGCTTGATCTATCAGAGGTCTTATTTCAAGAGGAGCATCTTGCGGGTTCCAACCACCTTGCCGTCGATCTTGAGCTGATAGAAATAGACGCCGGTCGAGGCTCGTTTCCCGTTTCGGTCGGTGCCGTCCCAGACCGCCTTGTGCGTTCCGGGCGTGAATCGTTCGTCCAGCACCTCTCGCACCATCTGGCCCTTGATGTTATAGACCTTCAGTTCGGCTTTCGCGGTCTTTTGGAGGCTGAATTCGATCGTGGTAACGGGATTGAACGGATTGGGGTAATTGCCATGCAGCGAAGCGAACTTCGGTGCGGAATACGATGAACCTGCACCTTGCGGAATCTCGTGGAAATTCGACTCCTCGTATGCGACATGCAGAATTTCAACCTGATCCGTTGTGCGTACCTCGATGTAGTAGATGTCGTTGGGCGCTTCAATCTCGGCCAGACCCGATAGTTCCTGCCATTCGCCCCACTCGACCAGGCTAACGTCGTCAAACCAGTTTTGTCCCTCGGGATTCGATTCGAATTCGCTGTAGATGTGGACATCGAAGAAGTTGGTTCCGTCGGGCGGATCGATCTCTTTCCAGTAGTGCTGCCAGTCGGTGGTACCGCTGATATCCTCGTCGAGCTCGACCTCGCTGAGGACGTATCCCTGGGTACGGGCGCTGTAGTTGCGGATCATGAGCGTGGCGGTCTGCGCGTTCTCGGTCTTGATATAGCCGTGCAGGGTAAACATATTTTCGTTGGAGTAGCACTTGATGCGGTTTTCCAGATTCACGGTGACGCCGTCGTCCCCGCTCCATAGCTGCTGGCGGAGCGCTCTTTCGCCACGATAGAACACCTCGTCGTCGTACATCTCGTAGCTGCTGTTGAGGTTCCACAGCGTACAACCCTCGTCCTCCATGTTGCCCCACCAGAGCTGTTCCCTGCCGACGCGGAACTGGCAGTTACTCACCATGTCTTCGATCTGTAGCGAGGTGATGGAGCCCTGGCGAGAGAGCTTCACCGGACCGGACGTGAACCACTCGCCGTCCTCGACCATCGTGAGCTCCTCGACGACCTGCTCTGTTTCGGCCTCGAACTGTGTCGAGTCCATGATGATGTACGCGATAACTTCCTCGCGATCGATGTCCAGCCATGTATCGAGTTCTTTCGATTTCTGCGCGATGTAATCAAGGATATGCAGCCCCAGTTCGCCCTGCGCGGGTTGGGTGATATAGTCGTCGATGAACGCCGGCGTGATGGAAAAATTCTTGTAGCCGTCTTCATCGACCTCCGTGTTGAGGACCATGGTCGGCATGGTCTCGGCGTAATCGAGGTCGAAGATGAAGTTTCCGAGCGAATGGGCAATCAGCTTGCCGTTGTACGATTCGAAACCCTGAACGATGTGCGGGTGGTGGATGATCAGAAGGTCGGCGCCGTTGTCGATTGCGAAGTGCCGTATCTCGCGATCCCACATGTGCGGGACATCGTAGAGCGGCGAATAGTCCTCGTCACCGTTGTAATCGACATCCTGCTGTGCGGGAAGATCGTAATTGTTTCCGGGGTCGGTCGAGTATTCGCTGCCGGCGTGCCAGACCAGCGTAACCAGGTCGGCGGTCTCCTGCACGGATTCGATCTGCTCCAGAACATAGTACGGCGTCATGTAAGCGAAACCGGATTTGTTGATTCCCGCGTTCAGATAGGGCTGATAGTTGTTGTACTGTCCGGTGCGGTCGCTGGACATCAGAAACGCGATGTTGATCCCTGCCATATTGGCATAGACCGGCAGGCTGGCCTCGTACAAATCAAGCCCGGCGCCTCCGAATTTTATCTCTTCCTGAATGAGCATCTGCCGCGTTTCGATCAGACCTTCCTCCATAAAGTCGAGGATGTGGTTGTTCGCCAGCGACACGATATCGATCCCGCCGTAAGAAAGCCCTTCGACGTTGTCCGGATTGCCCTTGAAGCAGATGGTTTTGGTCGGATGCTGATGCCCGGAATTTGTCAACTGGCATTCGAGGTTGGCGACGGTCAGGTCGGCTGCATCGCCCAAGATGGAAAGGGTCGGTTCGAAGATCGCCTCGACACCATACGAAGGGATGATCCCACCCGGGTAGTCGTACCCTCGCGCCAGCATGATATCGCCCACGAAGTTGACGGTCACCGGCAGGATCGATTCCCCTTCATCGACGGCAATCTCGCATGTCGCTGTGCCCCACATCCCGCTCTCGTCGCACACCTGAAGCAGGACGGTATAGTCGTGGTCGTCCTCGACGACATAGGTGTAGAGCGGATCGGATTCCGTGCCCGTCTCGCCGTCGCCGAACGACCAAAAGTAGTTGAACGTATCGCTGTCCGGGTCGGAGACCAGGGCGTGGAACTGCACGGTCACGAAGCGGTCGTTGCGGGTCGGAATCTCGTACTCGATCCGAACATCCGGCGCTACGGGAAGGTCTTCAGTAATGTTTACGATGTGATCGAACCAGGTAACGCCATCGACACCGCTATCGCTGTCGTTGATATAAACAATGGATGTAATGATCGGGTAGTATTCGAAGCGCGCCATCCAGTCGTCCGCCACCGGCAGCAGGATCGTGTTCCATGTATCTTCCGCGAAGGCGCCCTGATAGACGGTGACCCACTGCTCGATATCCAGCAGTTGCGAGCCGTCGAGGGAGTAGAAGAGCGTGTTGGCACTGTCCTGAAGCGCGATACCCTGTATCTCGCTGTCATGTTCGACGTACATCGATATCTGCCAGACATCTTCCGCCGCGACCTGTACCGAATCGACCTGCTGCACCTTCCAGGTGTTGCCGTAGAGCTTCAATGCGTACTCCGAGTCGTTCCAGGTACGAAGGCTGTCGAGCGTCCAGTCGTCCGGCTCCATGTCCTCTTCGGGATAGGACTCGAGCTCGACCAGACCGTCCTCGAAGTCTTCGATTACAATCTCACGATTGGGCGAAGCGAATAAACCGGTGAGCGTTACACAGATGAGAATGAATACAAACAAGCGCATAAGAACATCCTTTGTTGTGGTTTGCGATCACAGATACCATGAACATCTTATTCATAAATCGTTCCAAATTGCAAGAAAAACATTTACATCCCGATGAGAAAAGCTCGCCACGATGAAATCAACTTCCGAATATCCGAAGCGAAGCGAGGTCTTCCGAATGTTGATTTCCTGTCTTTCCGGCTTAACATTCGGAAGATATGCAGGAGACAACGGGATATGAGGGAATGCCGAACTGGAGCTCGGCGGTCCATGGGGAAAGCTCGCCCGTGGTCGAGCGCTACGTGGGAAATCAACTTCCGAATGTCCGAAGCGAAGCGAGGTCTTCCGAATGTTGATTTCCTGTCTTTCCGGCTCAAACTTTCGCAAGATATGCAGAAGACAACGGGATATGAGGGAATGCCGAACTGGAGCTCGGCGGTCCATGGGGAAAGCTCGCCCGTGGTCGAGCGCTACGTGGGAAATCAACTTCCGAATGTCCGAAGCGAAGCGAGGTCTTCCGAATGTTGATTTCCTGTCTTTCCGGCTTAATATTCGGAAGATATGCAGGAGACAACGGGATATGAGGGAATGCCGAACTGGAGCTCGGCGGTCCATGGGGAAGGCTCGCCCGGAGGTCGAGCGCTACAGGAACACGGTCCACGGGGGAGGCTCGCCCGTGGTCGAGCGCTACAGGAACGCGGTCCACGGGGGAAGGCTCGCCCGGAGGTCGAGCGCTACGTGGGAAATCAACTTCCGAATGTCCGAAGCAAAGCGAGGTCTTCCGAATGTTGATTTCCCATCAATCCGATATAACATTCAGAAGAGCCTGCGGCACATTCGGAAGTTATGCCGGAGTTTTCACGTTTCGATTGACAGCGATCGGGGCTGTCTTTTGTTTATCACCGAGGTGAGCAATGAACGTAGCAATTTATATCTCCAATCACGGATTCGGACACGCAACCAGGATGCAGGCGCTCGCGCAGGAGCTTATTCAACACGGTATATTCTGCCACATCCGAACCAACCGACCGAAGTACCTCTTCAAATCGCTGGACGACCAGTTCTACCAATACGAAAAAGTCTCGCTCGACGACGGCATGACGCATCGCAACTGGTACACGATCGATTTCGACGCCACGCGCGCAAAGCTTCTCCGACGCTACACCGACTACGAGGATATCGTCGCATCGGAAGCGGAATTCCTGAATCATGAGCGCATCGATCTGGTGATCGGAGATATCCCACCGCTAGCCTTCGAGATCGCGCACCACGCAAAGGTCTTCAGCATCGCAATCTCGAACTTCGACTGGCACTACATCTATCGCAACGTTTTCAAGAACGACCCGGAAGTATCCGCTATCCTCGACCGCATCGCCGGGATGTATCGCAAGGCGGATATCGCGTTCCAGCTCCCCTTTTCGAACGACGAAAGCTTCTGCCTGTGCGAGCGGACGATCGAAAAAGGCGTCCTCGCACGGAAGCTTCCCAGGCAGCGTAAGAAATTCTGCCGGGAGCACGCTATCGATCCGGACAGCCTGGTCGTGCGGGTGTCGTTCGGCGGCGAGGGTGGCAATCCCATCGACATGGACAGCCTGCTCCGTACGCCGGGGATCACGGTTCTGACCAACGATCAGCACGGCGAAGACCACGACAACTACCGCGCGCTATCAGGCAATCAGGCGTTCACGCAGGCCCTGGGCGCGACCGACCTCATCATCACCAAGCTGGGCTACAGCACCCTTGCGGAGCTGACCCAGATGGGTATCTTCCTGATCTACACCCACCGCGAAGACTATCCCGAAAACACCGTGCTGGAACATGGACTCGACGGATACAATCGTAAAATCCACATCCCACTGAGCACGATCGGCACGACCGACTGGCAACAGGTCTTTCAGCAGGCCAAAGCGCGCCTCGACGAGCCCTACGACAAGTCGAAATATCGCAACCGCAATCGAGAGATCGCGCTGAACTGCATCCAATACGGATTCGAGCGTCAGCATGACAAGATCGCGATCATCGACGTGGGAACCAACAACATCCAGATGCTATGGGCAGCCGGAAGGCAAATCGTGCATCGCGCATCGCAGATATCAGCGCTGGGCAAGGGCATGCAAGACGGCGTCCTGATGAAGGCGGCAATCGACCGCGCCAAGCGCATCCTGAGAAAATTCATCGAGTCGTCGAAATCCTTCACAGAGCGTATCGTCATTACCGGCACGAGCTGCTCCCGCGAAGCGGCAAACATCCATGAGCTTTCCGGCTGGATCGAGCGGCGCTACGGTCTCGAATACCGCATCCTGTCGGAGAACGAGGAAGCCAGGTTTTCCGCAGAAGTGATGCGCGTCGATTTCCCCGATTACCGACGCATCGTATCGTTCGATATCGGAGGTGGAAGCACTGAATTCAATCTCATGGAAAACGGTCAATTAATCGAATCGATCAGCCTGCCGGTCGGAATCAGGAGATTGGAGAACCTCTTCGCATCGGACACGGACAGGAAGCGTGAAACTATCGACCAGCAGCTCCGCCGCATCGAAAGCTGGAAGAAGAATCCCGCAACGCTGGTCGGCGTTGGCGGAAGTATCGCAAATCTGGCTGCGGTCAAGGCGGGATTGCTTCGCTACGACCCGGAAGCAGTTCACAAAATGTGTCTGGATCGGCTTGATCTGAAGAATTTCATTGACACTTTCCGAAAATTAACCTACAGAGAAATCCGAAATCTGATGCCATTCGAGCCGGCTCGCGCCGATCTGATTCGTACCGGCGCGATCTTCATCGATATGGTGATGGATTTCTTCGAGCAGGAAAAGGTCGTTGTCAGTGATCGTGGTCTCATGTTCGGAATGCTGTATCGGGAGAATCCTGACCTGTAATCGTGCAAATCGTATTATCGGGGTAGATATGTCTTCAGCGATCAAGATCGAGCACTTGCCTCGCGGCGGGATGATTATCCGTTCGGAGTCTGAGTGCCTTCAATATGGCTCACCACCGGAAACAATCAAGGACACACAGAAGCGCAGCGACGGCGTTCCGCTACATTACCTGATCCCGCAGCAGATGTTCGATATCCAGCGCGGGATATCCCTGTCGGATATGGAATTCCCGGTCTATTACAATTTCTTCAACGGCGGCAGGAAAACGGTGGTAATCTGCACGGAGAATCAGCGAAAACGGTTGCAGCACATCCTGAAGGAAGCGCTTTTCGGACCGGAGAAGCTCAACCTCTCCCACGACTTCGTAAACGGCTCGAATCCCGGACTGGAGGCGGAAATCCGCTACTTCCGGCGAAACCCGTTCAAAAACAACCAGCTCATGCAGCTTTCGGACGTCGTGCAGTTCAGGGTATTCAAGAACCGCGAGGTCCAGCTCGGTGACCTGTGCGTTCGGCAGCAGGACAACGGGACGTTCGACGTAATCGATTCGGACGGTGACCGTGTACATTTAACGCACGACGATATATTCTCCGGACACCTTCAGGCGCATGACTTCAACTACTTCTCGTTTCGACAGCCCATCTATGGAATCACCATTCTGGGTGCCGGGGACGGATTCAATCCGAACTCGATCACATCGGGCATGATCGTGTGGGTCAACCGTCGCGGCATCATCGTCGATCCGCCGGTCAACACGACCGAACGCCTGGCGCGTCTCGGTGTCAGCCCGAAATCGATCGACAGCGTGATCCTGACCCACTGCCATTCCGACCACGACGCCGGCACGATCCAGCAGCTCATGCAGGAAGGACGACTCAACCTCTACACGACCCAGACGATATTTTCCGGATTTCTGCGCAAGATATCGGCACTCACCTGTATCGAGAAGGATCACCTGCGCAAGATGGTCTCCTTCCACCCCGTGAAGATCGACAAACCCGAACGCATCGGCGGTGCCGAATTCCGCTTCCAGTACAATCTGCACTCGATCCCGACCATCTCCTTCCGGGTATCGCTGCACGGCATCGACATGGTCTATAGCTCCGACACGCAGAACGACCCCGACTTTATCGAGCAGATGTACCGGGAAGGAATCATCGACCGGGCACGACGCGATCAACTGCTGGATTTCCCATGGGACTGCGACGTGATCTTCCACGAAGCCGGCGCGAAGCCGCTTCACACCCCGATCGAGTTCCTCTGCAACCTCCCGGCGGAAGTGCGCAAGAAAATGTACCTGCTGCACACCGACCTTTCCCGTATCCCACCCGATTCCGGACTGAGAATCGCCCCGACCGGACTCGCAAACACCATCCTCATCGATGTCGGAGAGCTCCCGCACGACGACTCCATCGAGGTGCTGGACGTGCTGGCACACATGGATATCTTCCGCGAACTGCCCATCGAGAAGGCACGGGAAATCCTGATCTACATCCAGCGACAGCAGTTTGTCGAATCGGATATCATCCACCGAAAAGGCGATCCGGCGCACTACTTCAGCATCATACTGCACGGCGCCGTCGAAATCGTCATGGATGGACATCACATTACGACCCTCGGCAAGGGTGACTTCTTCGGCGAAAAATCGCTGATCCTCGACCGATCCCACAGCGCCGACGCAATTGCACTTACAGACGTCGAGCTTCTCTCCTTCGAACGCGACGATTTCTTCTCTCTGATACAGGGTACCGACATCGGTGAAACGCTGGATCACCTGGCGCGCATCCAGAACCTCGAACTGTGGAACCTGGTCGAGCGAAATCCCGTATTCTCGTGCCTTACCCCGACTCAGATCAACCACCTCCACCGCCTGTTCCGTCACGAACTTTTGCGGATTCCAGACGGGAAACGCTTTATCCGTCAGGGAGATCATATCGAATCGTGCTACGTAATCCGTAAAGGAGAGGTGAAAGTCATCAAGGACAATCAAGATATCGACACCATCACGACCGGCGAGATGCTCGGTGTGACGGCGCTGTTCGATCCCGACGGAAAAGTTCATAATGGATTCCGCGCTGAGGGGGACGTCGAGCTATACGCGATCAGCCGCGAGGCCATGATCGAATACGTCGAGAAATACCCGGGAGCCTACGCGAGGTTGTACTACCTGAACTACATCCAGAACATCCCGGAGGTCTTATGCTCGTAATCCTGAAGCCGAATATCGAGCCGGAGATCGAGCAGGATTTTCTGGGCAAAATCCGCGCGATGAAGCTGGAATCGTTTGAATACGATCTGCCCGATCGAAGGGCGATCTACGTGCGGCACGACATCCCGCGCAACGATTTGTATATCCTGACACATCACGAGGCAGTGGACAATGTCGTCCGGCTCAGCGGTCAGCAGAAACAGGTCTCCGCCGATCAGCCGCCCGTCTCGATACGAATCGGGGATGAGACCATCTCGCGCGAGACGTTCACCGTCATGGCGGGACCGTGTACCTTCATCGACGAGGACGATCTTTCCAGCGTTGCGGAAAAGCTCGCAGAGTCAGGCATCAAATTCCTGCGCGCCGGCGTCTTCAAGCTGCGGACGTCCCCATACTCATACCCGGGACCGGGTAATAAGGGACTCGAAATCCTGCGCTCGGTAGCGGAGAAGTTCGGCATGCATTCGATTACGGAAGTGACATCGATCGAAGACGCGAAGCTTTCGGCTCAATACGTGGATATCCTTCAGGTCGGAACGCGGAACATGTATAACGTACCCATGCTGACGACGCTGGGCAAGATCGGGAAACCGGTGTTGTTGAAGCGCGGGCTTTCCAGTACTTACGAGGAATGGCTGTACGCGGCAGAACATATCGCCGTTCAGGGCTGCACAGATATTGTCCTCTGCGAAAGAGGTATTCGCACCTACGACACGCACCTGCGCAACACACCCGATATCGCGGCTATACCGGTCATGAAATCGATGAGCCGGCTTCCGGTGATCTTCGACCCTTCGCACGCGACCGGAAAGCGCGAAATGATCCGACCGCTATCCCTCGCCGCTTGCGCCGCAGGAGCGGACGGACTGTTGGTCGAGGTGCATCCCGATCCGAATCGTTCGCCCATCGACGCCCATCAGACGATCGGCATCGAGAGTCTGAACGAGATTATCCGGGATATCGAGACGATTCGAAAAGTCTATCGCAATATCGATTGACGGAGCCTCACGTTCACCGCTGGATTTTTTAATTGAGCTTCTCGTTCCCCACCCGGACGATATCGCCCGATCCATGAACCGTCTGGCTGATCGACGAAGGCGAGCCCTTGTAGTGGACATCTCCTGAGCCATTGATCACCACGCTCAACGCCTTATCTACCGCGACCTTGACGTCGCCAGATCCGTTGATCGTTATGCTGGCCGCGCTTGCGCTCATGTCGAACGCCAGCACGTCGCCCGAGCCGTGGATGGAGACATTCAGACTGCCGGTGGTTCCCTTCAGGAAAACGTCGCCCGAGCCGTGGATGTTCGTTTCGATCGCATCGTACTCGACCAACAGATTCGCATCGCCCGAGCCATGTACCGATACCGCCAGTTTGTCGCCTTTGATCAATCCGTCGGAATCGATATCTCCGGATCCGGAAATGCGCAAATGTTCGACATCAGGCATACTCACCCGAATATGGATGCCCTTGTGCTTCCGTATGTTGGAATGTTGCTTGAAGCGGATCGTCAGAGTCCCGTCTTCCACTTCGGTTAAAAGGTACTCCATCAGGTTGTCCTCGGCGGTGACTTCACAGAAATACTCGTCGCTCTGCACGATGGTCACGTCCGCCGAGACGCTAAGCGAAACGCCTTTGAAATCCGCAACCTCACGATTCTCTTTGATCAGATTGCCCGATCCGTCAATCGCGAAGCAAAATGTTGAAATCGCCAATAATAAAAGCACGATAGCTCTTTTCATGGCTACCTCCTTATCGATTTTGCCGGATACTTGAATTTACTGCTTCCTCAGTCTCCTGTCCAGATGCAAATCCGTAAAGTGTTTTTTTACGCGATGATTTGCCATACGTTCAAGAATGAAGAATACAAGAATCCCAAGAGAAAGCACGGCAATGGTGCATAGTATTAACAAATCGTTTTCCGGGTTCCTGAAGCACTCAATTGCCAGGAAAAACGACGTTAACAGGCAAACCGAAAAGAAGATGATCCCGACAACCACCATCTTTTTACTGGATTTTGCCGTTTCCGTAAACATATACACTCCTGAAGGGAATCTCAGCTAACCATTAAATTTGTGTCAAGCATATTCGATGAACATCAACCTGTTACTCGTCAAAGGAATGATTGGCGTTCAACACAGGCGCATTCGCGCATCTCCCTGAACTATGCGAAAAAAAGGTTGCGGAAATCACCCGAAGAAAATAGATTGATATTTGAATAATGAATCATGGGACGTGTTATGGTAAAAATGAAAATCTTACTTCCCGTTGCTATTCTGGTCATTCTTTCTGCTGCTGTAATCTCTTACAAGGTATTCTTTTACGAAAATTCCGACGATCTGGTTCCCAGGCTAACGAGCCTGAACCTGAAACAGGCGATCGAGGTGCTCGAGTCGCGCGGACTCCAATACCGAGTCACAAAGATCGACAGTACCGAGCCGAATCCGACAGACCCAGTCGTCGATCAGAACCCGATCGGCGGATCACGAATCTGTAAAGGCGTAGCGGTCGAAATCCTGGTTTCCAACCGGCCGATGCCGATCCCCGAAATCGATTCGCTGACCATCGCGGAGGCGGTTCGATTGACCGACGAATACGGATTCGAGGTAGAAGACACACTTTACGCCTACCACGATATCATTCCAGAAGGGCTGGTTATCGGTTACAAAGAGCGAAGCATCTCCACGATTCTCAACAAACCGGTCAGCATCGTCGTGTCGAAGGGTCCCGCCTTGATACCGGTTCCGGACGTCATCGGAAAGCACGTTAACAGAGCCGAAGAGTTACTCCGAAAGGCCGGTTTCTCATCTTTCGAATACAGAATCGTATCGTCAAAAACTCTTCCGGAAAACTACGTTGTCGATATCGATCCAAAAAACAGGAGAATCAAACGTACCGCAACCATCTATATCTCCGTCTCAGACGGCATACGATATTGACCGTCTATTGTATGAGATGATCCATGAATCGTGTATTGATCATTGAAGACGAAGCCAGCATGAGGGACTTGTATAAAAGTCTGCTGGAGGATCAATTTTACGAGATATCGGAGGCGGAGAACGGTACGCAAGCGCTCGAAATGGCGCAGGAAGAACCATTCGATCTCTATATCACCGATATCATGATGCCCAAGATGAGCGGACTGGAATTCCTGCGCGAGCTCAAGAAAGTCGATTCCAATGCGCATGTGATAATCGTTACGGGTTACGACGACATCTCTTACAATCGCAAGGCCATCGAGTACGGTGCCTGGAGATACCTGGTCAAGCCGGTTTCCCGCCAGGAATTTCTTAATGTCGTTCGCATGGGATTGATCGAACACCACAAGCTGGTCGATCCCGATTTCATCCAGTTCGAACCTGTTGAAGAGCCGAAGAAACCGGAACCCGAGCCCGAAGAGACCCCGGTAGCAGAATCACTGTTCACGGATATCACGTTTTCGAAGCTCGGAGAACTCTCGTCGGACGACGCGCTGGACAAGTACAAATCGGACGAGGAAGTTTATCGGAAAAACGTTGAGCAACCGCTTCAAGAGCTGCTGAAAGAAGTCGCCAGGCAGATTCCCGAGTACATGCAATCCGTGCTGGAGACCGAGGATCGGATTTTCGAACCCATCCTCCGCAAGCAATTGAAAAAGGAAAGTGTCGTACCCTACTATTATGGCGCGTTTTATCCCAAGGGCGGCAACAGGAGTCAGGATGGTCAACTCTACGTGGCGATCAACGACGACCGGTTCGAGTATGGTTTCATCATCGGCGAATACGGCGACGATCAGCGACTCGTGTTTATCGGAAATCTTCGTAACCACAAGGACAAGCTGATCGAAGACTTTGCCGAGATGATCAAAGACGATTCCTTGATCAAGGGCACGCTGCTCGCCAAGCTGCTGGACATCGAAGAGGAAGAGCAGAACAACGGAACGCCGATCCTCTCGACCCAGGCCAACAGCCCGGGCGGAACGCATGCATGCTATCAGATTCCGCGCTCGGATGCCGTAACGCACAGCCTTGAAGCCCTTGTCGAAATGGTGCTTCAGGGCTTCCAGAAACTGTATCCCTTGCTGGTTCTGACCACCGGTAGCGACGCGCTGGAGAAGCTGAGCCGCACATCGCAATACATCCCCTCGCAGGAGGAGCTGGAAACCTGGCTCGAGAAAGAAGTCACGACCGATGTCTTCCTCGAGCAGGAGCAGAAGAAGCCACCCACCGTTACGGAATACAAGCCCGTCGAGAGGCGCGTCGTCGAGCCGAAACCGGCACCGGTACCGGAACGCCGACAGGAAATACCCATTGCGCGCCCGGAGCCGGTTCGAGAAAGCAGCTACCTCCTCTACCAGCCGCGATTCTTCCCGGACGAAAATCCCATCGTTCCGGAGCCACCCGTGCGCTGGAAATCGCTCCTGAAACGCCGAAAACAGATTTATCTGCGCGGCGAAGCTGACGTCGAATTCCTGGCGGAGAACCTCGCGCGACTCCTGATCCGCGACACGAAAGGATTCCGCGACACGCTCGTGTTGCACCCCTCACTCAAGTACAGCGACCTCGTGCGACAGGCCAAATCGATCTACCCCGACGGATTCCTGCCTCTTTTCTTCGAGACCTCCACGCCCATCGACGAGCCCTGCGTCCTGATCCTGAACCACTTCGACACCTGCAATCAGCTCGAAGTACTGGGAGAATATATCTATCTGCTGCAAAACCGCGACACGAAGCTGTCCATCACCCGTTCAAGCGAATTCCTGATCGTCCCTAATAACGTGTATGTCATCGCGACGGGAAGCCATCCACTGAGCGATATCCGCGTCCGCCAGGTATTCTCCACCGTCGAATATCAACCCGACTACTCGATCCTGATGGATTTTTTGCCGGAGGACATGGCCGGCGATTTTCTCGATCTGCTTCAGGAATTCTTCGCCATGCAGCCGGAGATGGAAAGCTCGGTCGGAGTCCAGCCGTTCCTCATGGAGAGCGAGAATCTGGTCGAAGCGATGCCCGATATCTGGGACATCGATATCCTGCCCATGTTCGCTCCCGCCATTCTCGAAAGCGGCAAGAAGCCATCCGATTTCGTCTGGGACAAACTGCTCGACACCAAGCTTCCGAACTGGAAATAGCGTTCTCGATTGTTCCTATGTGTGGTACGCAGACACCCTGTAGGTTTTGAAGTTGGAAGAGCTCGCCCGGAGGTCGAGCGCTACTGTAGGTTTTGAAGAATGAGAAACCTGAACCTGCATCTCTATCCCTCGTGGTACGCAGGCATCCTGCCTGCCTTTCTATCCTTTATTCAGTTGGTTATCATCATTCATCTCACGCAGTCGTTTGATTGTACGAAAGCCTGTAAATTCCTGCCATTATTTCAAGCATAAAATCCTTGCCAATTTCACCGGATCGATAGCCTTGGTTCTCGAAAACAGGGGGAACCATGCTATATCAAAAGCTGAAACCGTACTTCGAGAAGTCCGAATTCTTCCAGGAAATCGAGAAGCGCTTTACTGCGGGAACGTCCGGCGAGCTCTACTTCAACATGAACCACTCCGCCAAGGCCGCCATCACCGCGCATATCCTCATGAGCACGGGCAAGAACGTCCTCTTCGTCTGCGCCGACGACAAGATGGCGGAGGACTATCTGGACGACTTCCAGCTCCTCGTCGGACAGGACAACGCATGCTTCCTGCCCGATTTCGAGGTTCTCCCCTACGAGGAACGCTCTCCCCACTACACCATCCGGGCGCAGCGCATCGAAACGCTTTCCCGCGCCGTATCCGGCAAACCGCAAATCTTCAGCCTGCCCATCCGGTCCCTTCTCAGGAAAATCACCTCGCGCAAGATTTTCGAGCAGAACCTGATCCACCTCGAACAGGGCAGCGAATACAAACCGGATCACCTGATCTCGAAACTGGTCGGGCTGGGCTATAGCAACGAATACCAGGTGTCCCGCGTGGGCGAGATCGCGCGACGCGGCGGCATCATCGACATCTTCAGCCCGAACCTCCTGCACCCGATTCGCGTCGAGTACTTCGGCGACGAGATCGATTCGATCCGCGAATTCAGCGTTACCTCGCAACGCTCGATCGGCACCGAACTCAAGGAGATCACCCTCATCCCCTCGCGCGAATTCTCCATCCACGATATCGAGGCGGACGAAAAGCTCTGGGAACGCATCCACGCCGACGGTTTTTACGAGGGCATCGAACTCGACGTGTCGCTTCTGCTGCCCGAAGTCCAAACCTTCTGCGAGTTCTTCGATCCGAATCAGGTAATCATCCTCTTCGACGAATACCAGTTCTTCCACACCTACATGGCGGAAATCACCGACGAGACGAACGACCTCTGGGCAAAGGCGCGCCAGAAGCATAAACGACGCATCCTGCCCGACCCGGACAAACTCTTTGCGGACGATTCGTTCATCAAAAAACTGATGAAGACGCGTCAGCACGGTTTCATCTCCGCATCCTTCCAGACCTTTGCCGCTGCAAAAGGCAACCTCGAAGCGCCCATCATCTCGCAGACCAACATGCACTCAGACCTCAACCTTCTCGAACAAAGTTTGCACCAGAAGCTGACCAACGACTACAAGATCATCATCCAGTCCGACAACCGCAGCCAGAGCAAACGTATGCGCGACCTCCTGCCCAACTACGAGGAACGTATCGAGTTCGTCATCGGCGTGTTCCACCGGGGATGGAACCTCCAGGACGCCAAGCTGGCGGTCTTCACCGACCACGAAATCTTCAGCCGCTACAAAAGAAAAAAGCACTTTACCCGATTCTCACGCGAAGAAGCACTGGTCGATTACGAATCGATGAAGCCGGGCGATTTCATCGTGCATATCGACTACGGCATCGGCTCCTATCTCGGCTTGAAAAAGGTACGTGTCGAAGGTAACGAGATCGAATGCCTGACAATCGCCTACGCCGGTAACGACACCGTCTATGTACCCACCTATCAGCTCGATCTGGTTTCGCGCTACGTTTCCGAAGAGGGATTTGTCCCGCAGATCCACAAGCTGGGATCGAAGAAGTGGGAAAGCACGCGTTCAAAGGCGAAGAAGCAGATCGAACTCGTCGTCGAAGACCTCGTCAAACTCTACGCCGAACGCCGCCTGCGCAAGGGTATCGCCTTCGATGGCGACAACGAGTGGCAGAAGGAGATGGAGGAAGCCTTCATCTACGAGGACACGCCGGATCAGCGGAGCTCGACCGAGGACATCAAGCGGGACATGGAATCCGATGCGCCCATGGAGCGGCTGCTCTGCGGCGACGTGGGATTCGGCAAGACGGAGGTCGCCATCCGCGCGGCGTTCAAGGCCGTCCTGAGCGGATTCCAGGTCGCAGTGCTGGTTCCGACGACTCTGCTCGCCGAACAGCATTTTCTCGTATTCAAGGAGCGGCTGGCGCAGTATCCGGTGAACATCGCCATGCTGAGCCGGTTCCGCACACCCGCCAACGTGAAGAAGGACGTCGTGAAGATGAGCGAGGGCAAGATCGATATCGCCATCGGTACGCATCGACTGCTCTCGGCGGACATCAAATTCAAACGTCTGGGTCTCCTGATCGTAGATGAGGAGCACCGCTTCGGCGTCAAGCACAAGGAGAAGCTCAGAAAACTCAAGGCGAACGTCGATACGCTTTACATGTCCGCGACGCCCATCCCGCGCACCATGAACATGGCGCTATCGAAGCTCAAGGAGATGTCGCTCATCCAGACATCGCCCAAAGCGAGGCTGCCGGTGCGCACCATCATCGTGCCGTTCGACGAGGAAATCATCAAGGACGCCATCAATCGTGAGGTGGATCGCGGCGGACAGGTCTTCTTCGTCCACAACCGCGTCCAGACCATCGACAGCATGGCGACCGATCTCAAAAAGCTATTGCCGCAGGTGCGGTTCAAGGTCGCGCACGGCCAGATGCCGGAGAAGCAGCTCGAAGCCGTCATGATCGAATTCGCGCACCATCAGTTCGACGTCCTGATCGCCTCGACCATCATCGAATCGGGCATCGACATCCCCAACGCCAACACCATGATCGTCAACCGCGCCGACATGTTCGGTCTGGCGCAGTTGTACCAGATTCGCGGTCGCGTGGGCAGGAGCAACCGTCGCGCCTACGCCTACCTGATGATCCCGCGTAAACTGTCCGACGACGCCCGTCGCAGGCTCGAGACACTCACCGAGTACGACTACCTCGGCGCCGGATACCAGATCGCCATGCGCGACCTCGAAATCCGCGGAGCGGGAACCCTGCTCGGGACCAAGCAAAGCGGCGTGATCAACTCCGTCGGCTTCAACTACTACAACCGCTTGCTCGAACAAGCGGTCGAGAACATGGAGAAGGAGAATCCCGCGGGACTGTGGGACGACGACCAGCCGCAGGCAGAAACGCGTGTCCGGCTCGAAGCGGATTTCTACTTCCCGAACGACTACATAGCCAGCGAGGAGATCCGGCTTCAGGTGTACCGCCGCATGCAAAAATTCGACAAGCCGGAGGAATTCGACGCGCTGGAAGTCGAATTGAAAGACCGCTTCGGAGAGCTGCCCAAGCCGGCGACCAGAGCACTCAGATTCTACCGATTGCGCCTGATGGCGAAGCAATGCGGACTCTCCACACTGCACTTCAAACGCGACGATATCATCCTCGAATTCGACCAGAAGAGGCTCCCGGCACGAGACAAGATCGCAAAGGTGGTCTCGCAGTTCAAGAACCCGGTGCGATTCGACACCACCGGCGGCCTGAAGATATTCTTCACCGTGCAGACCGAGCCCGATTACAGACAGGAACGGCAGACGGAAATCGCGGAGAAGATTTTACTGCATTTTGCAGGTTGATGGGTACTTGGTGTAAAGAGACCCTCACCCTGACCCTCTCCCACTTCGCGGGCGAGGGAACATCGCGCTTCAGATGGTAATTCCTTTTAGCTCCTTCTCCCGCTTGTGGGAGAAGGCGGGGGATGAGGGCAATGATTTCAGAAGTTGGGATTTGTGATAGCCTTCTCGATCTGTCGCATCATCTCGGACGCGGCACCCTGCAAGAAGATATCGGTAATCGAATCGGTGAAAGCGGATGGCTCGGTGTTGATCTCGATGATCCATGCGCCGTGCTCTTTGGCGACATAGGGTACCATGCACGCCGGCATCACCTGGCCAGTGGTTCCGATGACCAGCATCAGATCGGTCGCCTGCGCCAGACGGAACGATTCCTCGCGCGCCTCATCCGGGATCGGCTCGCCAAAGAACACGAAATCGGGCTTGAGCAGTCCGCCGCAGTTACCGCAACTGGGCGGCAGCATCTCCATGTTGACATCGCATGCCTGGAAACGCTCCCGGCACTTCGTGCAGAGGATCATCTGCGAATTTCCGTGGAATTCGACGACGTTCTTTGATCCGGCGAGTTGGTGCATATTATCGATGTTTTGCGTGATGATGTGATCGAATCCGAGCTTGGGCAGTAGAAGATGCGCGTCGTTGGGCTCAGCGCTTCCGAAGGTGTCGAAGAAGATTTCCTTGATCCATTCCCAGCTCATTTCGGGATAGGAGTAGAAGTATCCGATATCGAGAAATGACGGATCGTAGCGATTCCAGAGACCGTTTTTTCCACGAAAGGGCGGGATACCGCTTTCAACCGATATACCCGCTCCAGTAAAGGCGGTCGGGCGCTTCGCGCGCCGGATCAGTCGGGCGGCATCCAGGACGTTGTTGTCGGGCATTGTCGCTCCAGTTACATCTTTTTGTTTACAAAAAAAATCAGCCCGTCAGAATTGTTAAGCTTTTATTCCACAAAAACCCAACGGGTTGAAAGCCGAGACAATGATGAAAATTTGGATTCTTATAATTTCGCTGCTGATAGCCGCATCGATGCTGAGCGCAAACGCCGATATTACTGTTGAATACAAGGACGGACCCGCGCCGGAGACGATCACGATTACGAAACTGGACGGTCTGCCCTATTTCAATGTTTACGAGCTGAACAAGGCCTTCAACGCAAGGATTCGTGAGGACGAAACCGATCAGCGTCTTCGCGTCGAACTGTACGGCACGCAGCTCGTGTTCCTGATCAATTCGGGGTGGCTTCAGATCAACGACAATTTTTACCGGATGCTCTATCCCATGAAGCGCGTCGATTTGCGCTATTACCTTCCTGTGGCGTTTATCGAGAGGCAGCTTCCCGTCGTTCTTGCCGATCATATCGCTTATGACGACTCGAAAAAAACGATCCGCTGCGATGTGCCGATCGACCACGCCATCAAGCGGATCATCCTCGATCCCGGGCACGGCGGCGTCGATCCGGGCGCGGTCGGCAAGAACCACCACGAGAAGGATATCGTACTCAGCGTCGCGGGGAAACTGAAGAAGCGGCTCGAATACGAATTGGGCATCGAAGTCCTGATGACGCGCGACAAGGACGAATTCATCTCGCTGCGCAACCGGTCGCGATTCGCGAACGAGAGCCAGGGCGACCTTTTCATCTCGCTGCACTGCAACGCCTCACCCAACAAAAAGAGCAAGGGCGTCGAAGTCTATTTCCTCTCCCCCGCCAAGACCAACGACGCGCGCGCCGTGGAAGCACTGGAAAACTCGGTGGTGCAGAAGTACGAAGGCGGCGAGGAGGCGGTCAAGCGCTACGACGACCTCTCGTTCATCCTGATGGACATGGCGCAGACCGAGCAGTTGCAGGAGAGCTGCGACCTCGCGTGGAAACTTCAGGCGAATCTGGTGTCCGCATCGGGAAGCAAAGACCGCGGCGTAAAGCAGGCGGGATTCTACGTGCTGCGAGTGTCTTTCATGCCGGCGGTACTGGTCGAGATGGGATTCATCAGCAACCGTGACGAAGAAAAGAACCTCGCCAATTCCGCCTATCAGGACAAGCTGGTCGCGGCGCTGTTCGAGGGCATCAAGGATTTTAAATTCAAGTACGATCGCGTGCGTTAACCTTCCGGAGCGTTTATGAAGAAAGTATGGCTATGCGTTTTCCTGATTCTCAGCGGCATTTCAATGACGGCAATGGATCACCTGAACGAGATGAACCTGATCCTCTTCGACACCTCGAAAAGTATGTCGGGATTCGGAGACGGCAACGGGATCGATATCTTCGAGAAGGAGAAGGAAGCGGCGATCTTCCTGGTGGAGCATGTTCCCGACAACAGCTACCTGATGATCATGCCGTTCCATGAAGATATCGAGAAGAACCTGTTCAAGGCGCGCATCCAGGGCGATTCCGATCGTATTCACGCCGCGGACTTTATACACTACCTCACCACGAAGGGCACGAAGACCTCGCTGACGAAATCGGTGCAATCCGCCATCGAGGCGGGAGACCTCGCGATCACCATCGAGCGGTTCATCCCCCAGTACGGAAACCTCTACATCTTCTCCGACGGTAAGGGCAACGGAGCGCTCGACCGCAATATCGACAACCTCATCGAGGCGATCACTGTCGATGACCCCCTCATGCCAACGATGAACACCCAGATTATCGCCATCGGCAACGTGTTCTCACCGGACGAATTACAGAAACTCGCCGATGCCAACGCGCATGTTATCTCGTTCGACCGCGAGCAATTCCAGAAAATCAATATCTACGTGACCAGCCTAGGATCGTGGTCCATGGGCACGGTGATCTACCAGATGATGAAGCTCGAGACCAACCGCCAGATGATCGGCACGGAGATCGATCTCGGCATCGTGGTGCGGGAATTCGAGGAGATTGTCCTCCCGATGGTACTTGAGAAATCGGTTGAGATCAATACACGCAATCTATTGTCCAACAAGAATTTTGAAATCCTTTCCCGCCCGGACTCGATCTCGGTCTATCGATCCATCCGAAGACGCTTCGCCATCATCGACAGCCTCTACGGCGTCGAGGTATCCGCCATGCTCGACACGGTGAGCGCATCGAGATTGCTGAATTGCTTCACCGCGTTGGACACCCTGATCCAGAGGGATCTCGAGCTGCAACTGAAGCCGCTGAGAAACCTCGCCAATTACCACGACGTCGGACTCGATACACTTTTCTGTTCCCCGAAACGGATTCGTATCACCAGCGAAACCGTGACCGACACCATCGCCTTCGACGTCGCCGAGTATCGCACGATGATCGACAGCCTGTACGGCGTGGATTTGCAAAAGCTGGGGCTTCACGAGCTGCATACATCGCTTAATTTTTCGGTCGATGTTCGCAGGGTCGAGGGGGACGGCGCGTCGCTGTTCCCGGGCGACGAAGTCCTCTACACCACACAGATTTCGAAAAACACGTTCCTGCCGATGAAAGAGCTCGTTGGCAAGAAGAAAAGCACGTTCAGGTTCTCACTCGATATCGGGTTCAAGACGTATGCGATGTACATCGGGGTCCTGTTCATGGCGGCGATTGTTGTCACGATGGTTTACCTGTGGTCGCGGTCGGCACACGTGAGGACGACCAGAGACTACCGCTATGTCAGTGTCCAGCAGTACCTTAAGGGCAATCCCGAGACCATCGACCTGCGGAATGTCCTCGACGACGTGCTGCACCGTGAAAAGCACCTGTTGCACAACGTTCGCGTGCAGAAACAGTACAAGCTCAGCAAAGTGCCGCAGATCAACGCGATCCGGGAAGCTGTCGCGTACATCCTGGGCGAGATCGTCCTGAACGCGCTGGACGGACTGTCCGCGTCGGACAATGGGCGGCTGTCGATCAAGATCGGCGAAGACATGAAATCGGTCAAAGTGCTGGTACAGGACAACGGCATCGGCGTGCCCAAGGACATGCGCGTAAACGTGTTTCGCAAAAAATTCTCGACGAAAGGACGCGAGGGCGCAGGGCTGATCAAGTGCCACAAACTGTTGAAGGCCCTGAACGGCGAGATTGTTTACAAGCCCATCACCCGACTGGAGACCGATGCCGCGACGCGCAGCCACAAGGTCATCGACGACGGCACGATCATCACGATCACGTTCCCCCGTAACGGCGGTTGATCAAGTTTTCTCACGTCGTAATTGACAGATTTTTGTGCCGTTATAAAATGGAATATTATCTATGAATTATCAGTCAGGAGTAAATTATGAGCGTCTTTGAAGGCAATCTGAAAGCCGACGGCATGCGGGTCGCAATCGTCGTCAGCCGGTTTAACGAACTGATCAATAAAAAACTTCTCGACGGCGCGCTGGATTGCCTGAAGCGGCACGGCGCATCCGAGAAGAATGTCGATATCGTATGGGTACCCGGATCGTTCGAGATTCCGCTCACGGCGCAGAAACTGACAGAGCGCACAGCGAAGTACGACGTCATCGTCTGCCTGGGCGCCGTGATCCGTGGCTCTACCCCGCATTTCGACTACGTCAGCGCGGAAGTCAGCAAGGGTATCGCGCACGTCGGACTCAAGACGGGCGTTCCCGTCATCTTCGGCGTCCTGACCACCGACACCATCGAGCAGGCCATCGAACGCGCCGGAACCAAAATCGGCAACAAGGGCTGGGATGCCGCGCTTTCGGCAATCGAAGTCGTAAACCTCTACAGGGGAATCGTTTAATGGGCATGAGGCGTAAGGGGCGGGAACTCGCGGTTCAGACGGTCTATTCGCTCGATTTTTCCGAGTCGGACGAATTCCTCGGAATGCTCGAATGGATCGGCAAGTACGGTGAATACCTCGAGTATATCGCCGAGGACAGCAGCGTCACCCAGACGAGCACGATCTACCAGTTTGCGGACACCCTGATCCAGACCGTGCTTCGCAACATCGACGAGGTAGATCAGTCGATCCGGGACAAGGCAACCAACTGGTCGTTCGACCGCATTGCGGCGATGGACAAGAATATCATGCGGATCGCCGTCGCGGAGCTGCTCTACACCGAAACGCCGGCGCCGATCATCATCAACGAAGCCATCGAAATCGCGAAGAAATTCAGCTCCGAGAACTCGGGCAAATTCATTAACGGTATCCTCAACACCATAGCGAAGGAACATGAAAAAACTGACGTGTAGTGTCGGCGTTATCGTCTATAACGAAGCCGACAACATCGAGAAGCTGCTGAGAAGCCTGTGCAAACAGGTGACGAAGGTCGCCGAGATCATCGAGATCATCGTCGTCTCCAGCGCCTGCACCGATGGCACCGACGACATCGTGCGTGCCTTCGACGATCCGCGCGTGCAGCTCATCGCCGAACCGAAGCGTCGCGGCAAATCGGCCGCGATCAACAACTTCCTCAAGCGTGCCACAGGCGAAATCCTGGTCATCGAAAGCGGGGACACCCTCCCGGCCAAATCGACGGTCGAGAAGATGGCTCGCGCCTTTCTCGATCCGAAGATCGGCATGGTGGGCGGAAGACCCGTACCGGAGAACCCGCTCAGCACTTTCGTGGGCTACAGCGTGAATCTGCTGTGGAAGCTGCATCACCGCATGGCGATGGTCTCACCCAAGCTGGGCGAGATGATCGCGTTTCGTAACTTCGTGAAGGAAATCCCGGAACGCAGCGCGGTGGATGAGGCCAGCATCGAGGCGATCGTTCTGGCCAAAGGTTTTAGGCTGAAATACATCCCCGATGCCATCATCCACAACAAGGGCCCCGAAACGCTGTCCGATTTCATCAAGCAGCGCCGGCGTATCGCCACCGGGCACCTGTGGCTGAAGAAGACACAGAACTACTCCGTGGTGTCCCAGAATTCAGGGCTGCTGGTCTCCCTGGCTTTTCGAGAACTCTGCGACCATCCCCACCGCGTCTTTCACCTCTCCGGCACGATCCTGCTGGAAGTCTATTGCCGTGCGCTGGGATGGCTCGATTTCGTCGTGCTGAAGAAAAATCCCTTCACCTGGGACATCGCCAAATCGACCAAGAAGCTTGAACAACGGGTGGATTGATGTTAGAACTGATTCCTCGAATCCTGCTATACAAATTATCCTACTATCTCGGTTTTCCAAGACCGCTGCCCATGAACTATACCGTGAGCCTGACCTACTCCTGCAACTCACGCTGCCTCACATGCAACGTCTATGAAAAGAAAGCCGACAACCTGCGCCTGGAAGAATTCGACAAGATTTTCCGCAAAATCGGCAGATCGCCCTACTGGGTTACACTCAGCGGTGGAGAGCCCTTCCTGCGCAAGGATATCGTCGATATCTGCAAGATTATCTACGATCGCTCCAGACCCGCGATTATCAACATCCCCAGCAACGGCATCCTCACCGAGAAGATCGTCAACAGCGTGTGGGAAATCGCGGCTTACTGCCAAAAATCACGCATCGTGATCAACCTCTCCATCGACGGGGTCGGCGAACAGCACAACCGCATCCGAAACGTTCCCGACAACTACAACAAGGTGATCGCCACATTCAACGCCCTCCGGGAGCTGAAGCTGGAAAACCTGTCCATCGGCATCCACACGGTCATCTCGCGATTCAACGTCGATTCCTTCGCCTCCATCGCCAATACCCTCCTCGAACTCAAGCCCGATTCGTACATCACCGAAATCGCCGAGGAAAGGGTCGAGCTGGGCACCATGGGCAAGGATATCACGCCTAATCCGCTGGAGTACCGCTCCGCCATCGATTTCCTGATCCATCGCATCAAGAACCGGGATTTCAAGGGAATCGGCAAGATCACACAGGCGTTCCGAATCGAATATTACAACCTCGTGAAGCAGATACTTCGCGACCGGAAACAGGTGATCCCATGTTACGCGGGCGTCGCATCGGTGCAGATCGCGCCGGACGGCGATGTCTGGTCCTGCTGCATCAAAGCAGAAAGCCTGGGTAACCTGCGCGACTACAACTACAACTTCCGTCGCATCTGGCACTCGCGCGAGATGGAGCGTGACCGCCGTTCGACCAAACGGAAAGAGTGCCACTGCCCACTTGCTAACGCAGCCTACACCAACATGCTGATGGATTTCCCGACCCTCTTCCGCGTCTTCTACCGAAGCTTCATTCGCTGGTGGAACTGATGAACGTCAGGACCATCTCCGGCAACACCGACCGGCAGTTCACCTTTACCGATTTCTTCGGCCATCGCAGGAACAACTACATCCTGATGACCGAGTGCTACGACTACCTCCCCTTCTTCGACTCCATCAACCGCTCGATCTTGCAGCAGATCCTCAAGCTGGAAATCGACCGGAACAAGACCATCGCCGACGGCGATTTGCAGGAATTTTTCCGGCAGATCAACTGGCAGATCAACGCAAGCCTGAAACGGATGCACGTCGATGCGGAAGGAAAGAGCGTCGAGCCCGGGATATCGCTCATGTTCGCGTTGTTCCGCGACGACCGCGTGACGATCGTTCAGTTCGGTAGAATCCTGTGCGGAATCGTCGGAGACGGCAACAAGATCGAGATCGGTCACGCCTGGGAGAATTTTTCGGTCAAATCGCGCGAGGCACTGAATCTTCTCGGTTACCGCGACGACAACATCCCCGTCAAGCTGCATCATCACACGCTCGAGCCGGGAGAATGTTTTGTCGCTTTCTCTTCGAAAAACGCGGAGAAAGCCATCCAGTCTCAGCCGAAACCAAAGCTCTGGGAAACATTTTTAGAGAAGATGGACGAGCTACATTGCATGATCGAAAAACCCCATCGGCATCGCTACCGTTCGAGCTTCCTGAGCCGGGTAAAACCGTTTCGAATCACCGCAGCGATCCTGATCCTGATCATCGCGGCGACGATCACCTACTGGTTCTGGGGCAGAAACGAGGTCGAGAGTCAACTCGTGACTCTGAAAGAACGATTCCGGGAGCTGGAGCGCAATCAGGACCCCGAAAGAGCTCCGGAACTGCTCGGAGACTTGATCCAGTCCGTGTTCCCGACTGCCGATTCGGCGAGTATCGAGGAGATCGAGCGCAACATCCGCAGCACCATGGAGCTGACCGACAAGCTGGTCAAAGGTCCTATGGACGAGATCGGTATCATTCGGGAATGGACGGTCAAGTTAAATGGAAAGCCGCAGATCGTACCGGGTTTCGATTCGCGGAATATCTATTGCGGTTACGGCAAGAACGTAGTCGCCATCAACAAGGACACCCGTAAAGAGCGCTGGAAATACGAAGCCGATTCGACAGTCCGTAAGATCATCCTGACTGACGCCAACCGCGTCCTGGTCGCCACCCGGAGCGGGAAGCTGTTCTCGCTGAAGCGCTCGGATGGCGAAATGGAGTGGGTTTCAACGAATATCACGATCGATCCGCAAACCAGTTCTTTTCCTGTCCAGCTCGATTTCGAACAGGACAGGAGGCTCACGTCGAGCGTGTTGCTGTCCATCGAGGGCAAGCGGCTCGTTCTGATGGATTGTCGTGACGGTAAACAACTCGCGGAGATGGAGATTAGTGCCGAATCGATCGAGATCAGCGATTACGACGTGATCGAAAAGTGCTGGTATATTGTGGAGAACGACAGGCTTTCGAAAATCCGGTTCGACGTTTTCTAATCGAGCTTGGAAAGCAATTCCAGATAATCGTCCAGCGAATCGTCCGTAACATCGTCCGAGTGTTCCTCTTCGATATCCTCGTCATTCGATGCGGTCTCTTCCAGACGGATCATTTTCGTGCCTTCCGTGTATGCCTCAAATTCGACCTTCGATGAGTCCTTGAAGTGGTCCAGAATCAACTGGATGCGATCGACCGATTCGTTGATACGTTGCATGAATTTGGTCGAGTGGTCGTCCAGAAGGCTTTCGTCGAGCACCATTTGAAGCATCTCCAGATTGCCCTTGATGATCATCAGCGGCTGGTTGATCTCGTGATTCGCGGTCACCGCCATCGCCAGCGCGGAGGTTTTCCGTTCGAGCTGGATGATTTCCTCCTGCGCAGTCGCCAGCTTCTCGTACGATTCCTTGAGATCGCGCTCCGCCTTCTTTCGCTCCGAGATATCCACAAGGATGCTGATCACACCCGCGATGCGACGCTTATCGGTCACCTGTTCCATGGTGATGTTGATATCCTCGAAGGTGGCTTTCTTGACGATGAAGTCATGGGTCAAGCCGTCCTGGGGGATCAACTGCATCTCGAAGGTCGTCTCGTCGGGTGATTGGACGAGCTGATGATCCACCTCCTCGAACCGTCCGGCGATTTCTTCCGGCAGGATATCGTAAAGGGTCGTCCAGGCAAGTTCGTCGCGCTCCACCTGAAAGTGGGTCTCGAAGGCGGTGTTACAGCCCTCCAGATAGCCGTGGATGTCGCTGTAGAATATCGGATGCGGGATGGCGTCGATCAGGATTTGCAGAAAATCGTTGCGGAACTGAAGCTGCATCTCCATCTGCTTCTGCTCACTGATATCGGTCAGGATATTCAGGATCGATTTCTCGCGCCCTTCCTCGTTGATCATGGAGCAGGTCAGCGTTCCCCAGAAAAGGGTGCCGTCGTTTCGAACAAAGAGCAGGCTGTCGCTGAAGTGCTCGATCTCTTCCTGCAGAAGTTGATTGTAGGATTTCTCGACCGTCTTTTTGCAGCCGTGATGGATGATTCCGCAGATACCTTTCTTTTGCGCATTGGTGTGGTTCAAACCGATCATCCGAAGCCAGGCTCGATTGACGTAAACGTACTCCAGGCTTGTATCTATAATCGAAATACCCAGGTGGGCATGATCGAAATAGATACGGAACTGATCGAGACTTGGCCTTTGAGCAAAGGAAATCACCTTGTCGTGCATCGGTTTACCTGCCGTGGTTTTACATACGTACTATACAATTTCTGAGATTGAAACCGGCTGAAAATATGTAAAGGGATTTTTTGGGGACAATAACCTGTTCATATTGCAGAACTCGATACACGCATAAGGATGGGACGCGGTTTGAACATGAATTCATAGATGAAATCACGATACCGTGCGTCAGGCTTTCAGACTCCGGTCACATCACGATTATTTTATGTTTGCTATTGGTGAGCCCAGTGTTATCATTTCATTATAAACCAGTTGTGGAGGATAATATGAGACCCATTCATTTACTCGTGCTTTTCATGCTATTATGCATGCCGTTTCTGTTGAACGCGCAGAAAATCGGCGTTATGTGGTACAATAACTCAAACATGGCGGAACGCGTTTTCCAAGGTTTCAGCGAACACTTTGCCAAGCTCGCGCCCGGTGCCGACATCGAAACAATCAAAGCGATCCAGACGATGGATGAAGTCGATAAAATCTACCAGCGCTATGCTGGCGAGAAGGACGCGATCATCTTCCTTCGGACGAATGGTCTGGAGTACATGAAAGATCATCCCGTGAAAACTCCGGGTTTCATCGGCGCGGCGAACGACCCCGTTCAACTGGGCATCGTACCGTCCATTGACGCAGCGCCACAGAAGAATATCACCGGTGTCACTTACTTCCTGCCCGTGGAATTGCAGATGAAGGTTTTCATGAAAATGATACCCAACATCAAAAAGGTCGGGCTCATGCTGGAAGAAGGCCACCCCGGAACGCCGATCGATCGCACAAACACGCAGGAAGCGTGCGAAAAATTCGGTCTCGAATACTATGAATCGGTCTGCAAGACCAAAGATCAGATTGCCGGTGGAACGAAAAGCCTGCTCGATAAGGGCGTCGATATCATCATCATCGCCAATCCGAATCTGGTGACAGCGAATACCGACATCATCGTGAAAGCTGCCGGAGAGACACCGGTCGTATCGTATGCCGAGTCGTCGATCAAGAAGGGCGCGTTGGGCGGACTGGCACCGAGCGATGAAAAACTGGGCATGCTGCTGGCGAACGCGGTCTATAAGGTCGTGGTGGAGAAAACACCCGTCGAACAGGTACCGATCCAGTACGACAAGGACCCGAACCTTCTCATCAACAAGGAAGCGCTCAAGCGCTACAAGATCGAAATCCCGATGGAACTGCTGAAGACGACGAAGTTCGTCGAGTAAGCTTCCCAATGTGTGGACAGGACACTCCGATTGGGGTGTCCTGTTTTCGTATCCATGCCCCCTTTCATGCTGAATTCTTGACAACCATTCACGATTCACAAATCTGGTGTAAACGATGAATCAAGGGGTAACGCTTGAAGAGATTTTTGCTGATCGCGCTGAGTATGCTGGTCTTGACGACGGTTCTCGCAATGGAGAAACCGGCGCTGGCAAGGCTGCACTACGACGGTGGCGGCGACTGGTATAACGATCCGGATATGCTCACCAACCTGGCGTCATTCGCCAACGATGCGATGGGCACCGATTTCGCGACCGATCAGGCCGTCGTGCAACCAGATGATCCCAAGCTCTTCGACTATCCCTTCATCTTCATGACCGGCCACGGCAATGTCGCATTCTCGGACAAGGATATCGACAATCTGCGGAAATACCTCGAACGCGGCGGCTTCCTCTACGCGGACGACGACTACGGCATGGACGAGTCGTTCCGGCGCGAGATACGGAGACTGCTGCCCGACATGGAGATGGTCGAGATTCCCGCGGGTCACGAGATATTCCACTGCTTCTACGATCTGCCCAAGGGCCTGCCCAAGACGCACGAACACGACGAGCGCAGGCCACAGGCGTTCGGCATCTTCGATTCGACCGGCCGTATGCTGGTGTTCTACACGTTCGAATCGAACATCAGCGATGGATGGGCGTCGCCGCAAGTCCACAACGACCCGCCCGAGGTGCGCGAAAAAGCGCTCCAGATGGGCGTGAACATCCTCTACTATCTTCTGGCGAGTTAGGCTATGCGCGTCTATGTGATCTCGGATATGCACCTCGGATTCGACAACGGCGACTTCTCGAAGAGGCAGATGCGCAAGGCGATCGGCTTCATCGAGAGTATCCGGGGCAAGGTCGATATGCTGATCATGAACGGCGACATCTTCGACTTCTGGATGGAGTGGCGCAACACGATCATCGGCAGCTTCTTCCCGATCCTCAGGGCGCTTGCCGAGCTTCACGACGACGGCTGCCGACTGGTCCTCACCGCCGGAAACCACGACTTCTGGTTTCGCGATTTCCTGCAAGACAAGATCGGCATCGAGATTTTTCCGGACATCTTCAGGGTCGAGATCGACGGGAAGAAGGTATTCGTCGCGCACGGCGACAACTACACCGCCAGCGATTTCCGCTACCACTTCTACCGCTCGATCATACGCTTCCCGCTGGTCAGGCACCTCGCCGGTCTGTTCCACCCGGGATTCGCACTGTGGCTGGTCGGCAAAATATCCCGCTCGAACCAGCGCACCGATCGCCCCGGCAGGAAAGTCGATCGAAAGCGGGAGGACGGCTTGACCCAATCGGCGAAAGAGATTTTACAGCAAAGCGATATCGTGCTCTTCGGGCATACGCACAATCCCGTTGTCACGAAAATGAAAAACGGCGTTTATGCCAATAGCGGAGACTGGATCAACAACAACAGCTACCTCACCCTGATCGATGGCGAGGTTGAACTACATTTCTGGAAGGAGGAATCGAGTTGAAACATCTGATAATACTGCTGGCAGTCATGAGCCTGTTCGGCGTACTGAAAGGAGAAAACACCGTGATCATCATGAAGACCAACCAGGGCGATATGGAAATCGAACTGTTCGACAACGACGCGCCCAAGACCGTCCAAAACTTCCTCGGGCTGGCGACAGGCACCAAGGAATGGACCGACCCCCAAACCGGCGAGAAGGTGAAAAAGCCATTCTACAACGGACTGACGTTCCATCGCGTAATCAAAGACTTTATGATTCAGGGCGGTTGCCCGCTCGGAATGGGCAGTGGCGGTCCGGGCTATCGTTTCGAAGACGAATTCCCCTCCGAGACCATCACCGGCGACATCGACAACGAAGCGGCGGCAGTGCAGGTCTATATGCAGATCATCCGTCCCTATCTGGCGCAAAACAAAGAGCCGGATCAGGAAGTCCTCGCCATCGCGGAAGCGACCCAGGAAAAACAGAGTGGCGAAGCGATCATGCAGCACCCCGTTGAATGGTATCACGAGCACACCGGCATCACCGAACCGGTGCAGACCATGAAATACGGCGTCGATTACGGCACCCTCTGCATGGCAAATTCCGGACCGAACACCAACGGCTCCCAGTTCTTCATCGTCACCAAGAAAGACGGCTGTAGCTGGCTCAACGGCAAGCACACCGTGTTCGGCAAGGTGCTCAAGGGCATGGACATCGCGCACAAGATCGAAGATGTCGAGAAAGGCCCCGGTGACAAGCCGGTCAATCCCGTGATCATCAACGAAATCGTCGTGAAATAGCAGATACGATTATCCCGATATTCAAACGCAGTCTGTAATCACGGGCTGCGTTTTTTAGTGATATCTCCCCGTCTCTTGTAGCGCTCGACCTCCGGGCGAGCCTTTCCCCGTCTCTTGTAGCGCTCGACCTCCTGTGATTTTCAGACGAAGTCTGACAAATCGAATCCCCCATAAGCGAGCCTCTCTCAGACCTGTGATTTCCAAACAGACTACGCCCAAAAATTGAACCAACATTCGGAAGAGCCTGCGGCACATTCAGAAGTTGGTTCATTTGCAGTCTCCGGCAGTAAATCTTGACACCGTTTTCCTGCGTCACCACCATTCCACCGGAGGTCGTCATGCTCAAGCGCATCTTGCTGTGGATTCTTCTGGCTCTTCTGTTCACGCTGCTGATCGCGGCGAACGGTCGCGTGCTGCACGAGGCGATGTTTTACGACAAGCTCGAAGGTGGTGCGGTGCGGTGCAGGCTGTGTCCGCTCAACTGCACGATCGATAAGGGCAAGGCCGGCGTCTGCGGTGTGCGGGAAAACATCGGCGGAACACTCTTCAGCAAGGTCTATGGCAAGCCTGTGGCGATCCACATCGATCCGATCGAAAAGAAGCCGCTCTATCACTTCCTGCCCGGCTCGAAAATCCTCTCGCTGGCGACCGCCGGTTGCAATCTGCGCTGCAATTTCTGCCAGAACTGGGAGATATCGCAGTCAAAGCCGGATGAACTGCGCGCCTACGCTACCACGCCCGAGGATATCGTCAAAATGGCGATCGACAACGGCTGCGAGAGCATCGCTTTCACCTACACCGAGCCCACCGTGTTCTACGAATACATGCTGGACATCGCAAAGCAGGCGCACGAATCGGGCATTCTCACCGTGTGGGTCACATGCGGCTATATCAACGAAGAATCGCTCCAAAACCTGCTCCCCTGGCTCGACGCCGCCAACATCGACCTCAAGGGCTTTTCCGAAGAATTTTATCAAACCTACACCACCGGCAGCCTCGAACCGGTCTTGAAGACCATCGAACTCAGCCACAAATCCGGCATCGAGATGGAGATCACCAATCTGATCATCCCGGGCGCGAACGACGATCCCGAGACGATCCGGCGGATGTGCGGCTGGCTGAAGGACAACGTCGGAATCGATACCCCGCTGCACTTCAGCAGGTTTTTCCCCAACTACCGGCTGACCAATCGACCCGCCACGCCCGAAAAGACGCTCGACATGGCATGGGATATCGCGCACGACGCAGGTATGCGCTATGTCTATCTGGGCAATATCCAGACCGACAAAGAAGACACGTACTGCCCGAACTGCGGTGAAAAAGTCATCGACCGCACAGGCTACCGGATCCACTTCAACGACGTCGTCGATGGCAAGTGCAAGCACTGCGGCTACGAGATTTACGGGGTGTACGAAAAGCCATGAGATTCGTCCTGCTGGGCATCCTGACCATCCTGTCGCAGACGGTCTTCATCCGCGAGATGTTGATCCGGTTACAGGGCAACGAGATCGTGTGCGCTGTGTTCCTGTCGATGTGGCTGGGGCTGGTCGCGCTCGGTGCGATTTCCACCAAAGTGGGCTTCTTCGCGAAATTGCGTCATCACGTCGATTGGCTGATGCTTCTTCTGATCCTGCTCGTCTTGCTGCAATACGTCTTGATCGAACCGATTTCCCGCTGGCTCGAACCGCTGTCCGGCGAGATGATCCGCGTTCCGCAACTCATCCTTACCGCGCTGATCGTCCTCTTCCCCATCTGTTTCGTCGATGGGATGCTCTTTCCGCTTCTGTGCCATCGAAACAGCGTAAAGCGCGGCTACCTGCTCGAGAGTCTCGGCATCGCCGTCGGCGGAATCCTGTTCTTTCCCGGCATCCGGCTTCTTCCGCAAAGTATTCTGCTGATCACGATCGTCACACTCTGCGGTTTCTTTCTGCCGTTTCGGAGGCGGTGGCTGGTCTGGATATTCTTGCTTATCGCCGCAGGAAGTACGTTCTATCTGGCAAGATCGATTCAGCAGGATCGCTTCGCACCGGCGAAGTGGATTCAATCGAACGACTCCGCTTACGGAAGGCTCGACATCACCGAGGAGAACGGCCAGCACAATTTCTACATCGACGGTCGGATCGGCGGAAGCACGGGCGACAACCTCCGCGCCGAAGAGATCGCCGGTTTCTGCCTGCTTCAGCACCCCGAGCCTAAGCGCATCCTTTACATCGGCAATATGTTCAGCGGCATCCCTGAGCGATTCTCGTCATATCCGACCGTGCAGCGCGTCGATTGCGTCGATGTGAATCCGATCCTGCTCGATCACCTCGAATCCACTGTAACGATACAGCGTGATCCTATCCGATTCCTGCGCAAGACCGGCACCCAATACGACCTGATCCTCATCAACCAGCCCGATCCCGTATCGCTCAACCTCAATCGCTTCTACACGCTGGAATTCTTCACGCAATTGAGCCACAGGTTGCGCGACAGCCTCGCCTGCGTCGTGATCACGCTGCAAAACGGCGAAAACGCCATGACCGAACCGCAGCGCAACCTGAACCGCATCATCGACGCCACCTTCGAAAAAGCCTTCCCCGCGCATGTCGTGATCCCCGCCGCCCACAACCTCTTCATCGGGTCGGCGGGAACATATATATCGAACAAGCTCGACACGCTCAAATCCCGACTGCAAGATAGCTCCGGCCACTTCAACGACGCGCTGCTCTTCTCGCGCCTGAACAGTCTGCGTATGCGGCAATTCACCTTCTTCGAGCCCACCGACGAAATCAACACCGTCGCGCGTCCGCACGCCTTCTTCAGCGGCATCCTGAGCTGGCTGCAAAAGCTCTCGCCGGGCTGGACAAGCCTCTATCATTTCGGCTCTGTCCCCATTCTGATCCTCGGCGTTCTGCTCTTCCCCACCCTGATCTTGCTTCGAAAACGCAAGAATTTCATATACGGCTCCGGCATTGTTCTGACCAGCATGGTCGCCTTCGTGACGCAGATCGCGATCATGTATCTCATGCAGGCGCATTACGGTACGCTTTACCTCTACATCGTGGTATTCACCGCGACCTTCATGATCGGCTTCGGCGCAGGCTTCCTGATCCAGGTCAAAACCCGCCTCTCCCTCATCGCATTAATCGCCATCCTCTTGCAACTGCTCATCCTGCTCACCCTCTCCCTGCGCCTGCCCATCGTCGTGTATCTCATGATGAACACCACGATCGCATTCCTCGAAGCGAGACTCCTGTCCATCCTGCTGAATCGCGTCACGTCCGCATCGATTTTCTACCACCTGGACAGCCTCGGCGCCATGCTGGGCGGTATCTTCTGCGGAATATTCCTCATACCGGTTGCCGGATTCGCCATCACCCTCGGTTTCTGCGTCGCACTGACACTCGCGATCGCGCTGATCGGCGTCCTCGAGCCGTGAGCAGGTTCGTCCAATCGCATCCTCCAGCGTGGTGTTACGCGTTTTTATTGGGTGTCCGGTAGTTCGAAAACGCGTTATATCCACGCTGAAGGAAGCGATTGGGCGAAGATGCCACGGCGGTCGGACAGCTACTGATTCGTGAAAAAAAGGAAGAAAAACCTTGCCCGACGAACACGCCGCCACAAGATTTCAATGAACGGGAGGAACCATGAAAAAGACAACGCTCGCAGTGGCATTCCTGATCATCCTGACGCTGCTGTCCTGTCAGCAACGACCGCCGGCGGTGGCAGGAAAATGGTATCCGAACAACCCGGACAAGCTCGAGGAAATGCTCCGAAAATTCTTCTCGAACGTCGAGCTGCCCGTTTCGCTGAACGGTCGAAAACCCCTCGGGCTGATCTCGCCGCATGCCGGTTACATCTATTCGGGTCAGGTGGCGTCATGCGGCTTCTCGCTGATCGACGAGGGCGACTACGACACCGTGATCCTCCTGGGCAGCAGTCACCACTACCTGGACGACGTCGTCAGCATCTACAACGGCAAGAGCTACCGGACGCCGCTCGGTACGGTCGAAGTCGATCGCGAAATGGTGAAAGGCATTCTGAGCGACGACTCACGATTCGATTTCCGTCCCGCGATCCACCAACCCGAGCACAGCAACGAGGCGCAACTACCATTCCTGCAAGTTCGTCTGAAAGAATTCAAGATCGTGCCCATCATCACATCGACCCGCGACCGCGTTTTGCTGAAAAAGCTCGCCGCCTCGATCATCGACGTGATCGAGAAGAGCGGAAAACGTGTCCTGGTCGTCGAGAGCAGCGACATGTCGCACTACCACGACTACCGGACCGCCTCGGCCATGGACAGGAAAACCGTCGATCTGATCGCGCAGGGAAAATGGGACGCGCTCGATGCCGCTATACGAAATCAGGATTGCGAGCTCTGCGGCTATCACTCGCTATTAGTCTTTATCGATGTCATGAACCACTTCGGCGCGGACGATCGCGTCCTGCTGAAATACGCCAACTCCGGCGACGCGATGGGTGAAATCGATTCACCGCGCGTGGTCGGCTATTCGTCCATCGCATTTTTCAAGAATAAAAGGGAGAAACACACCATGAACGACGAGCAGAAGAAGTACCTTTTGAAGCTGGCGCGAACCAGCATCGAAACCTACCTGAAGACCGGAAAGAAGCATGTTCCTGTGACGCCGGACGATCCCGCGTTGACCGCAGAGCGAGCCGTCTTCGTCACGCTGAACAAGGGCGAGAACCTGCGCGGCTGCATCGGCCAGATGATCGCACGGGAGAAACTCTACATGGCAGTCAACGAGATGGCGCTCTCGGCGGCGTTCCACGATCCGCGGTTTCCGGCGGTCACCATGGACGAACTGGACAGGATCACCATCGAGATTTCGGTGCTGAGTCCCATGCAGCGAATCGATGACTGGCAGACCATCCGTATGGGAATCGACGGCGTGTGGGTCAGGAAGGGCTACGCCAGCGGGGTCTATCTGCCACAGGTCGCCACCGAAACCGGCTGGGACCGAGAGACATTTCTCGGCAGCCTGTGTGCGCATAAGGCAGGGATTCCCGCCGACAGCTACAAGGACGCCGATACCGAACTCTTTATATTTCAAGTTGAAAAGTTCACGGAGCAAGAGAAGGATTGACAGGAACCGGGGCGCTTTCCAAATTGGCAAATTATTTCAAACTTTGAAGGTAAGGCATGAAGATACTGATTACGGGCTCGACCGGATTTGTCGGTTCGAGGTTGATGTGGGAACTCGACAGGCGCGGACACGAGGTCGTCGGCATCGACAAGAAGCCGGATTGCATGATCGAGTCCCATCCCGCCACGGTTATTGGAAACCTGCTGAACCGCGACGACCTGAACCGGATCGATGAAACGAGTCTGGACCTGATTATCCACTGTGCCGCCGAAAAACACGATTTCGGCCTGACCGAAGAAGAATACTACCTGAACAACCAGAAGGCGACCGAAGAGCTCTGCGACTGGTCAAAGAGCACCAAACGAATGATCCACATCAGCACGGTCGGCGTACACGGACACCCCGGGAAGCCCACCGACGAAACCGGCGAACTGAAGCCGAACCACCCCTACGGCGCATCCAAGCTCGAGGGCGAGAAAGCCGTTCGGAAATGGATGGATCAGCAACCCGACCGCGAGGTCATCATCCTGCGACCCGCCATCATCTACGGTCCGAACAACTACGCCAACATGTACAACCTGATCGACACGCTGCACCGGCGTCCGTGGCTTACCATCGGAAGCGGAAACCACATCAAGTCGATGGTCGCGCTCGAAAACCTCATCGACATGATCCTCTTCGCGATCGACCACCTGAAACCGGGTCTCGAGATATTCAACTGCATCGACCAGCCAAATATCACGGTTCACCACCTGATGCAGATCATCGCGTCCAACAGGGGATTCCGCTATCCGGCAATCCGGATACCCTACGGTTTCGCCCACGCGATCGGCAGGGTGTTCGACGCGGTCGGACGCATTATCGACAAAGACCTGCCCATCAACAGCGACCGAATCTACAAGCTGTGCACGGCAACACATTTTCTGTCGGATAAAATCAGAAGAGCCGGCTACGAGCAGAAGCACACCATCGAAGAAGAAATTTCCCGCACCTGCGCATGGTATCTGAAGCACAACAAACAATCGGTCTGAAACATGTATCTGGAACTGAAGGACATCCGAACCGGCTACCCCGAGAAAACCGTCATCGATGGGCTGAGCGTCCAATTCGACGAAGGTGAGTTCTGCGCCCTGATCGGACCGAACGGCTGCGGAAAATCGACGCTTCTTAAATCCATGGTACGGTTTCTCCCGCTCCAATCCGGTAGCATATATCTCGACGGTAAAGACACGTCCGGCTTCTCACGCAAACGATTCTCCCGCGAAATCGCGCTGATCCCGCAGGATTTCCACGTTCAGTTCGACTACCCGGTCGAGGACATCGTCCTGATGGGGCGATTCCCCTATCTGGACACCTGGAAGGATTACACGAAGTCCGATCGCGTGGCAGTCGAGGCCATACTCGATCAGCTCGATCTGACCGCACTGCGCGACAAACCTTTTTCGCGACTCAGCGGTGGCGAGCAACAGCGGGTGTCCATCGCCCGAGCACTCGCGCAGGACACGAGAACCATCCTAATGGACGAAAGCTTTTCGCACCTCGATATCAACCACCAACTCGAGATCATGCACCTGATCCGATCCGTCAATCGTGAGCAGGGAAAGCTCGTGATCCTTGTCTCGCACAACATCAATCTCGCCGCCAGCTACTGTCCGCGCGTAATCATGATGAAGGAAGGCAAACTGGTAGCAGACGGTACTCCCACCCAGGTAATCGTAAAAGACAACCTTCGAAAACTCTTTGGCATCGACATTCCTGTCGAAATCAATCCACGGACACAACAGCCAATGGTGATCTATCCTTCATGAAAAAGCTCCTGATTCCTTTTGTTCTTCTGGCATTCACCCTGAACCTTCCGGCCATTCATGGTACAATCATCAATGAAGACAACACAGCCATCGGCGGCGTCTCGGTCTTCTGCGGCAACACAGGCGTCTATTCGAACGGCAGCGGTCATTTCCGTATCGATGTCGCCTGCGATTCGCTAAGCTTCTACAAGATCGGCTATCGAAAAATCATGCGATCCATCGATGCAATCCGCAGAAATCCGCGTATCGTCATGGAACGTGAAAGCATCGCCATCGAGGGCGTCGAAGTCCATGAGAAACGCTATTCGCCGCACCTGCCGAACTATGCGGGTAAAAGAACCATCCTGATCGAAGAGACCGCCTCGGACGCAGCATCGCTCCTGGAGCAAGAAACCGGCGTCTATATGAAGGGCGGAAGCCTGCCGGGCGAAAGCCGAACCATGTCCTTGCAGGGACAGCGCTCGAAACACACGGCGGTCATGATCGACGGCGTCGTGGTCAGTAGCTCGGGTAACGCTTTCGACCTCTCCACCATCCCGGCGTCCATGATCGAACGGATCGAGATCATCGAGGGAAATTCCGGCGCGATCGCGGGTAGCGGTGCGATCGGCGGAATCGTCAACATCGTGACACGTCGCGATACGATCCCATCGTCCGACACGACGCTGAAAGTCCTCACCCAGCAGGCAATGGGTTCCTACGACCTGCAAAAAAACCGGCTCGATCTCTCACTCTGGAACAAATACAGCAAGACCGACCTGAATTTCAATCGCCTCTACAATCGCGCCGACTTCGAATACAAAGACCTGCAAGACAAGACGAAGACCAATATCAACAATGCCGTCTCGAACTGGGACATCGGTTTGAATCAGGAGTTCTTCTTCTTGCCCGTCCGCAACCGCTTCCAGATCATGTACCGCGAGTTCACCAAGCAGATGATCGGCACATACACCATGCTCAACTCGTACGACGACGCCCACCTGAACGGCAATTCGACGCGCATGTTCCTCGATATCGACAAGCAAATATCCATTGCGCAGTTTCGCCTGGTCTCGCACTGGAACCGAGAATATACGCTCTACGATAACACAGGCTCTTCATTTTGCACAGTAGGCGGAAAAGGCAGAAACCACTACAGCTCCTATGGCGCGGATCAACAGACAATTATCGATCCATTTCCGTTTCTACGCGTCACCCCGACATTCTCTTGGCGCAGTCAGGAATACCGGTATGACGACATGATCGCCAACATGAACGACGTGGACAAGATTCGTCAGACCGCGCTGGCGCCGCATATTCAGGTTTCGGCTACCACCGAACTCGAAGGCCATGAAGTGACTGCAAATTTCGATTATCGATACGATCACGTTCACACCGACAACGTCGGCGACGATTCCTTCGATAGCTGGAAGGGCGGCTTGCAATGGAAGTGGACGGGGCTGTTCGGACTCTCGCTGGGCGGTGATTACGGTACCGGATTCTCGCTGCCGTCTGTTTACGATCTTTACTGGAAGGGCGGCGGTCAGGCGATGGGCAATCCCGATCTGGAACCGGAGAAGAGCCGGGGGTATCTTGTTTCATCATCTCTATGGTGGAATGATTACTTCAAGGTAGATGCCCACTGGAGCGAGCAGGAAGTCGATGACCTGATCTTCTGGCACAAATCGGTGACCGCGTGGAAACCGGACAACATCGGCTCCGCGTTTGTCAGCAATTTCCAGTTGGATATTACGGCAAAGCCTTTCCCGTTCCTCAGCCTCGACGCGGGATGGCAGCGCACGATTTCGAAAGATTCGAGCGGCGAAGACCACGACGGAAAATTCGTTCCCGGCGTACCGTCCCACATCTTGAACGCAGGCATGACCCTGCAAAAATGGAACGCGCAGATCGGATTCGACTGGAACCGTGTGGGGGAACGATATCATACGCTCGACAACCTTGCCGGCACACTGCCGACTTACGAAACCGTCGATCTCGATGCGAAGTATCACCTGGCGCTCGATCGCTGGCACCTTCTGCGCCCGTCATTCTATGTGCAGGTACGCAACCTCCTCGACAAAGAATACGAAATCAATGAGGGGCAGCCAGAACCGGGGACAAACTGGGAAGCGGGATTTTTCCTCGAAACGACCCTGTAACCTCATGCAAAACAACGGCTGAATTTCTTTTCATTGACAGGTTCGTGTCAATACGGTATAAGTGTATAATGAGGTTGATGTGAGGAGAAACTATGATTGCCGAATTCTCGTTCCGGTTCGATGAGCCGATTGTCTGCACCGCGATCCACAACGGACACTTGATGAGCACCGTATTCAAGAAAAATCTCGGAATCACAGAAGCGGATCAACTACGCGAGGAAGACCCGTTTACCGGCTATTTCACCCTGATCTCGAACAACCGTATCATTGGGCGATTCAGTCGGTTCGAGGTCGATCTGAACCGCGCGCCGGACAAGGCGATTTATCTTAACCCGGAAGACGCATGGGGCTTGCCCGTTCGCAAGAAACAGCTGCCCGATGACGTGGTTCAAATCGCAAGGCAGAAATACGACCTCTTCTACAGCCGCACCAAGCTCTTTTTCCAGGAGATGGAAGACACCTTCGGCAAGTTCTTCGTCTTCGACATCCATTCCTACAACCACCGCCGAAACGGCCCGCTGGCTCCTCCTGACGACCCGGAATTGAATCCCGATATCATCCTCGGCACCAACAATATGAGCAAATCGTGGTTCCCGCTCGTCGAGAAACTCAGGGACAACCTCGGTAGCTCGGACTTCTTTGGAAGAAAGCTCGACGCACGCATCAACGTGAAATTCACCGGTGGGTATTTTTCGCGCTGGATTCACAAAAACTTTCCCGAATCGGTCTGCTGCGTCTCGCTCGAGTTCAAGAAAATTTTCATGGACGAATGGACCGGCGAACGCCACCTGAAAGTCCAGGAACGCCTGCGTGAAGTGTTGGAAGGTTCGTTCGAACTGATCAAATCAAACCTCGGATAATTATATCGCCTAAATATTTACAATATCAATTGTCTATCGCTATTTCTCCGTTACCTTTTAAACCAGATTTAGTAACCCAGAAAGCACTACTACACGGAGGAACCTATGAAAAAGGTCTTGATCGTTGTCCTGCTCACCATGATGTCGGTTTATTTGGTAGCGCAGGAATCGCATCCCGGTCTGTTCAAGCTTATGAAAAATGTCGTAATCAAATTGGGAACCGATCCCATGATTGTGGCGGCGGTAAAAGCAAAGAACACACAGAACGAATCGATGGATACGATTAAAATGCATGATCAGGAGTGGATTGCAGCAACAACACCCACCCCATTCATGAAAGAGATTTTCGATAACGAGACAAGCAAGCATCTTCGTCAACTCTCCAATACCAAGGCTTACTACGCAGAGATATTCGCAATGGATAAGAACGGTGCGATCGTGGCATTGACCAATCTCACATCGGACTACTGGCAGGGAGACGAGGATAAATTTACCAAATCATACGCTGACGGAAAGGGCGCTACCCACATCGGGGAAGCGAAATTCGATGAAAGCACCCAGAAAGAACTCGTTCAGGTATCCGTTCCGGTGAAAGACGGAGACATGACTATCGGAGCCGTTACCGTAGGTATTGTCGTGGACGAAATCGAATAGCAAGATCATTCGACGTCTAAACCGCTGCATGTCTCACACGTGCAGCGGTTTTTACTCTCTATTGGACCGCCAAGCTCCTGTGCAAAATCGAATCCCTCATGCTTGGCATTTCCTTCCTCGCTCCATTCTATCTCAATCAACGACAACCTTTGACAAGTGACAAGACTCGTCGATTCAAGTTTTTTTCAATATTTTCTTGAACTGTTGAAACCAATACCGGATAATGGATAGACATTATTTTGAGAGGTTATTGATGCATATTGGAATCGCAGGCGCAACCGGAACCGTCGGCAGAATGATGGTCCGTGTGCTTGAAGAGATGGACATCCCTGTCAGCCGATTGGAGCTCTTTGCTTCTGAACGCTCGGAGGGTATCGAGCTGCCATACGCCGGCAAAACGATAAAGGTTCAAAGACTCACGGAAGAATCAATGCGAAGGCGCTACGACTTCCTGCTCTTTTCGGCGGGATCGGAGACATCAAAAAGGTTCGCCCCCATCGCGGCCAAAGCGGGTAACATCGTGATCGATAATTCGTCCGCTTTCCGTCGGGACCAAAGAATCCCGTTGGTCGTTCCGGAGGTGAACGGAGAGCTTCTGAGGGGGTATCGCGGGATCGTCGCCAACCCGAATTGCTCGACGATCCAACTGGTTCTCGCGCTTCATCCGCTCGATCGGGCATTTGGCCTGAAACGGGTACTGGTCACCACGCTCCAGTCGGTATCCGGCGCGGGTAACAAGGGAATCGGGGAACTTGCGGCGCAACGGCAAGGCTCGATGGAGACCCGTCACTTCCCGCGCATGATCGACAAGAACGTGATTCCGCAGATCGGTTCGTTCGACGACAGCGGTTACTGCGAGGAGGAGCGGAAGATGCACCACGAGATTCGCAAGATTTTAAGCGACGAAGCGATCGAGGTCTCGGCGGAGACGGTTCGGGTGCCGGTCTTGTTTGGACATAGCGAGAGCATCTATGTAGAGCTCGGAAAGCCCGTGGAGGTTTCGCAGGCAGCTTCGGTGCTGGAGAGAAGTCCCGGAATTGTCTTTCATGCGTCGGATTACATTACGCCGCGTGAAATCGGCGAATCGAACGACAGTCACGTCTGCCGTCTTCGTAAAGGATGCCGGGGCAATGAGCTGCGTTTCTGGAACGTCGCGAACAATGTCCGATTGGGCGCTGCGACCAACGCCATACGCATCATGAAGTACATGATTTCGCTTGCATAATCACGATTTGACACTATTATTATGGTAGTGTTATATTCGAGGAGACGAGATGCCTTTACAGGAAATTTTCGAGAAAGCGGAAGAATCCGTTGTCCGATACCCGATCGAAGTAAACAACAAGACGATATACGTTTACGAATTGAAATTGAGCAACGCCGAGCCCGTTCTGAAGCAATGCCTGGACTTCATCGTGCAAGATTCGGCTCAATTCCGCAATATCCTGATGGTGTTCAACGCCCGGCACGTTAATTCACGCCAGACGAACCTCTTTAAAATCGCCAAGATACTTGACGAATACAAGGATCTTCTATTCAGCAGCAAGCTCAAGCGCTTCGCCATCGTCGTAAAAAGCTTCATCCTGCACCGCAGAATTATATCGCTGTTCGACAGACTTTTCGACGACAATGGCGTGAACAGGCAAAAATATACCTACTTCTCCGACAAGCACAAAGATCGAGTAAAACCCTGGCTCATGCAGGTGAAATGACGGACGGATGGAGAAGAAAGCCAAACTTCCCGCGGACGACCAGAAGCTCCACAAAAAGCGGATGCGCGACCGTTTCATACGGAACGGTCTGGATGGCTTCCACGATTACGAAGTGCTCGAGCTGATCCTCTCCTATTCGATCGTGCGCAAGGACACTCGCGGTCTGGCCAAGAATCTGATCCGGCGCTTTGGCAGCCTGACCGACGTCCTGAACGCGCCGGTTCGTCAGCTTACGGAAGTCGAGGGACTGGGCGAGCGATCCGCCGTGCTGCTGAAGCTGTTACGCGACGCCAACGTCTATCACCTGCGGGAGACAATCCTTCATCGTGATTACATCTCCGGCGCAGAAGACATCATTCAGTATCTGAAAACGCACTACAAGGGTATGAAAACCGAAGAATTCAAGGTTATCTATCTGAACACGCAGAACATGATCATTACCGATGAAACCCTTTTCTACGGTACGCTCAACCATTCGGCGATCTACATCCGCAAGATCGTCGAGCACGCCCTCATGCACCACGCACACGCGGTAATTCTGGTTCACAATCACCCAGGCGGAAACATGGTGCCTTCCAGCGATGACATTCTGATCACCAAACGAATCCAGGATGCGCTCGCGCTGGTCGAGATCGAGGTGCTGGATCATATTCTGGTCGGTCATGACAAATACCTTTCATTCATCAAGAAAGCCAGGAGGTATCGTGAGTCGTTTTGACGCACATCGTGAATTTTTGAAGGACTCGATCCGATTGCGAACCGATTTCAGCAAATCCGATCAACACAACGGCGTCCCCATGCCGCCCATCGAAAAGCCCATTCCCGAGGGCTCCAAGCTGATCGAGCTACCCAAACCCGACCAGTGGACAGGCATTTCGAACATTCCGCTGCTGAAGGCAATAACCGACCGGAAAAGCCACAGACAGTTCCGCGATGAGGCGCTCAGTATCGAGGAGCTCGCCTTCCTGCTGTGGATCACGCAAGGCACCCGCGAAACGGGTCATGAGAAACACGTTTTCCGAACCGTGCCTTCCGCAGGGAACCGTCACGCCTTCGAGACCTACCTCGCCGTCCGAAACGTCGCCGGACTGGATACCGGATTTTACCGCTACCTGCCCAAAGAGCACGCCCTGATCTTCCTATTCGACGAAGAGAATCTGGCGGAGAAGGTCAAGGAGGCAGTCAACGGTCAAGCGTTCGCGGCAATGGCGGCGGTTACCTTCATCTGGACAACGATCCCCTACCGTATGGAGTGGCGCTACGTTGAAGTATCGCACAAGGTGATCGCGGTCGATGCTGGACACGCCTGCCAGAATCTCTATCTCGGCTGCGAAGCGATCGACGCCGGAACCTGCGCTATCGGTGCGTATCATCAGGAAAAGATGGACAAACTGTTGCGCGTCGATGGAGACGAAGAATTTACCGTCTATATCGCTCCGGTCGGCAAAAAGCTACGGTAATTCATCGCTTACAAAATATTCCATGCAATTTGTTTGACAAGAAAACGGTGAAACTGGTTATCTGAAGAATCATTGAAAACTTGAAGATAACTTGAACCCCGAGTTAAAGAGGATGTAAATGTACAGGCTATTGATCATCGCCTTGATCCTGCCCCTGGCGCTATCCGGTGTCGTTTCGTCGGACAGCCTGGAAACGCATTTGCAGAACCTTTCACAAGTCGGGAAAATCGACCTGCTTCTCAGCACGGCATCGGATCAGCTCATTTCGGATATCGACTACGACGTGGTCAGAGCGCTCGGATACAGTCAGAGAGCGCTGAATCTTGCCAAGCGCATCAACGATGTCAATCGGGAAATAAAATCGCTGATCCTGATCGGGGAAAGCTACCGGTCTCTCGGCGACTTCGACAAGGCGATGACGTATTTCCTGGACTCGTACTACCTGAACGAGGAAATCCAGGATCAGCAGGGTCTGGCAAGCACCATCATGAATATCGGCAAGGTTTACTTCTACATCGAGAATTACGAAATGGCGCTGACATTTTTCCGTAAGGCGCTGGAGTATATAAAAGAAGACGAGACACTACTGCGAGCCGATATCTTCTGCGAGATCGCAGATACCTATCTGGCACGCCTCGAGACCAACCACGCCATCGCGTATTACGGAATCGCCGAGCAACTCTATGGCAACGCTGGAAACCAGTATGGCGTATATCGAGCCCAAACCTATATCGGTAAGGCATATCTGGATATGAATGAATATCACCGGGCAATTACCTTCTACCAGAAGCTGATTGACGAGTTCGATATTCCCGGGTTCGAAATCGCTATCTCCGGTGCGTTCACAAATATTGCCTGGGCCTATTTCAAGATCGGCGACTTCGAGAACAGCCTGAAATACAATCTCGAAGCGATGAATCGCAGAAAGAACGGAAACAAGGAGCTGTATGGAAGCTCGCTCCGAAATATCGGGGTTCTCTACTACAATTGGGGGAAACTGCAAAAAGCGCGCGAATATCTGGACAAAGCGGTCGTAGCATTTAAGCCCTTTCGAACGATCGTCGCAAGAGGCTACATACGCGACTGTTACCGCAATTATTACGAGATATATTCGAGCCAGGAAAATTACAAGAAAGCACTGGACTACTATATCCTCTACAACACACTGGACGACAGCCTCGCCACGAGAAACGCGAACGAGCGAATCGCAAAACTCAATGCCGCGTACAAGATCGAGAAGAGCTCACGCGAATCCGAGCTACTCCAGAAGAATACCGAGATCAGCAACCTGACCATCAAGCGACGGAACCTCGCGCTGGTCCTGATCGGCGTGGTCTTGCTGCTGGTGCTCATCATCTCGATGTTCCTCTATACCCGATATCGCCGGAAGTTGATCGCATCCAAAGAGCTTCAGAACGCTGTCGATGAGCGAACGCGCGAACTTCGCGACGAGATCAAGACGGTGGAACGGATCGGCAATTCTTTGCGCAATTCGGAAATCACCTTGCGAACCATCTTCAACAGCGTACACGACGCGATCATGATCCTCGACCGCAACGGCAAGGTGCTAAGCGTGAACAGGCAAGCGCTCAATCTCTTCCAGACATCCGAGCAGAGCGCGCTCGCATCCTATTTCCAGTTCGATTTCTCGCACAAGAGCAATCCGCTGAGTCAGCTTCCCGAAATCTGGCGCAAGGTGCTCGACGGGCAGACGATCATCCGCGAGTGGCTATCGTGCGACCCGACAGGCAAATACGTTTTCGAATCGGAGGTCGTGTTCAGTCGGATCGAATTCCAGGGTAAAGAGGCAATTATCGTGAGTATCCGCGATATCACCATGCGCAAGAAGGGCGAGAAGAACCAGATTGAGCTGGAACGGAAGTCTTCGGCGCTGGCGATGGCGGTCACGGCGAACCACGAGCTGAACCAACCGCTGATGATCCTGCGTGGTTCGGTTGAAATGCTGGAAATGACCACACCGACCGAACAGCTCAACGAGAAGCAGACCCAGTACTTCCGCAACATTAATAAATCCATTCAGCGTATTCAGAAAATCCTCGAGCAGTTCAAGCAGATCGAATCGGTCGAGTACGACGAATACGCGGACAACGAATACATGGTCAAATTCGACGACAACAACGATATCGAAAAGAAGTTATGAGATACACCATTATCCTCGCCCTCGCCCTGATCGCTACAGTTTTATCCGCCCAGAATATCCAGAGCCGCGTCATCGACCACGAAAGCGGCGAGCGCATTCTGGTTCACGAAGTGATCGTACCGGCTTCACTGGAGGATGTCTGGCAGGCCTACACCACGAAAGAAGGACTCGAGAGCTGGGCCGTACCGCAGTGCGAGATCAACTTCCGAAGCGGCGGCGTGATGAAGATCCGCTACGAGCTCGATGGTCGAATCGGCGACGTAAACACGGTCGTCAACTTCATCGTCAATTTCGTGCCCTGGAAGATGATCACCCTGCATTCGCCGCTGGGCAAACGGTTTCCGGAGGAAGTCCGCAAGGAATCGCCCAACATGTTCACCATCGTCGAATTTCAGTCGATTGACGAGGATCGCACCCTGCTGACGGCTTACGCGACCGGCTTTCTGAAGGGTGAAGTCTGGGACAGCACGCTCCAGTTCTTCCAGGAAGGCAACGAGCAGGCGTACCGGATGTTGATCGATCGGTTCGAGAAGGGCCCGGTCGATTGGGAGCAGTTGTTGAAGCGATAATCTCTCGCAATCTGAACCTGTGAGTTTACCGGAACTCCATCGGGATGTTCACGATGCACTGGTGAACAGAATCAAGAGAACGCCGCTCCACGTCAGGAGAAATCCACCCTTTTCCAGGTACCTCTCATGTAGATCATCAGGGCGATGATACCGGACAGGATATTGCTCGCCACCATCGACCACCACAGAGATTCCCACGGGTATTGCGCGAACGGCTCGGACGCCCACGCCAGAAATCCTGCCAGGAAACTGTTTTTGAAGAATGCGACCGTAAGCAGATAGCCACTCATGATGTAGGTAAAGGGTATGCGGAACAGCCACAGGCGCGTGACCCCGATAACCATGGTAGGCATGGTGTTGCCGGCGCCGTTGAATACGCCGAACAGGATCATCATGAAGCTGAACGTCAGCGCCGATAGCGACGTGATGCGGAACATGCGTTTGCCGATCTCGATCACGGCCGGATCGGTGATGAAGAAGCGCGTCAAATCCTTGCCATAGAAGAACAACGCCGCCGAACCGATCGCCATGATGCCGACCACCAGAAACATCGCAATGCGCACGCTCTCCACCGCGCGATCGACCCGCTTCGCGCCCAGGTTCTGACCGATGATGGTCGATAGCGCGCTGGAGATACCCATCGCGGGCATCATGTAGAAACCGATCATGCGGTTGTTGATGGAGTTCGCAGAGATGATCACGGTTCCGAAGGTGTTGACGAATCCTTGCAATACCACAAATCCGAGGCTGTTGACGCTGTTGGATATCGATGCGGGTATGGCGATCCTGAAGAGGTTTCTCATCATGGAAAAGTCGGGTTTGAGGTCTTCCCATCTCGGGATCAGGTCCTTGTTTTTCATCATGAGATAGATCACAGCCAAAATCGCGCCCACGATCCGGGCGATCAAGGTCGCGTACGCCGCCCCCATCGTCTCCATGCGCGCAAATCCGATGCCGAAGATCATCAGCGGATCCAGGACAACGTTGATTCCGACCGAAACGAGCTGGATTTTCATCGGGTTGATCGTATCCCCCATCCCCTGGACGATGGATGTGTAGGAGATCAGGATGAACATAAACGCCATGCCGATGAAGATCACGCGGTTGTAACCGATGGCAAGCTCCAGGATTTCCGGCGGCGTTTTGAGGAATCCCAAAATCGCAGGCATGGCAAGCTGGCTGAACAGGATGAACATCGTGATGAAGACCACCAGGATCAGGCAGAATTGCCCGGTCACCAGTTTGACCCTGTCCAGCTCTCCGGCACCCTTGAAGCGTGCAATCAGCGCGGTTCCGGCAATCATGAAACCGTGCCCGAACGAGGATATGAAGAATACGAGCGGAAACGCGATCGCCGTCACGGATACCGCGTCAACCGCCTTGTCGCCCAGCTTCCCCAGCCAGAAGGCGTCGGTGAGATTGTAGAAGACCTGAACGAAGTTGCTGAACATGATCGGCAACGATAGCCGGATCAAGTTCTTCAGCAAGCTTCCCTGTGTCAGGTCCGTCCTGCTTGAGGTCGTCATTTCACAATCGGAATCAGTATTGATAGACCCGTTCGACATCCACCGCCTGCAAACCGCGATCGCTGTTTGTCAGGGTGAATTCGAAGATGTGATCTCGCGAAGGCAGGTCGTTGACATCCACCTGCGAATCGAGCTGCGAGTGGTGCAGGAAGACCGACACGTAGGGGGATTCGTTGCGCCTGGAGTCCATAATCCAGAGGCCTCCGCTGATGTCCTTCATGAAGCGCAGGAATCCGAATCCCTTCTCGTGATGGTAGGAATAGCACACGCCTCGAACGCGGCTTCCTTCCTCACCCCAGGGCTTTTTCTTGCCGTCGGAATTGTAGTTGTCGATCGGAAGCAGGTCCGGCACCAGGTACCCCGATGTGAAGGTATCGGCCTCGGTACGGAGATCGGTCGAGACATTCTCGAACGCCAGGACTTCCACCCGGCAGCCGCGTCCCTGAAGCGCGCGAACCACCTGGATGAAGTCGCCGTCGCCGGTGACCAGCATCACCGAGTCGAGCCGGTCCGATTGCATCAACGTATCGACCGCCATGTCCAGATCGGCATTCGCTTTGGTGTGAACATTTCCGCGGTCGTCGTAATAGCGTCTGACCTTCTTCACAATGACTTTGTAACCGTAATCGCGCAGTACCGCGTGGAAGCTCTTCGACTTCTTACGATAATCGATATTGGTCTTTCCCTGTTCCTCATCGTATGCAATATAGGAATTGAGCCGCATGGCGACACCGCCGTTGCGACAGGCAAACTCTCTCAACACATCATAATGGATTCCATATCCGCCGTTCATGGCAATATTCGACGCGTCAATATAAACTCCAACTCTCAGGTTTCCTCTTCTATCCATAATTTACCTCCCGGAAGCCCCATCAGGAGCGATCCGCTTTCAGCACGGAAAGAAACGCCTCCTGCGGGACGTTCACCGAACCCACCTCTTTCATGCGCTTCTTGCCTTCTTTTTGCTTCTCCAATAATTTCTTTTTACGTGTGATGTCTCCACCGTAGCACTTCGCGGTTACGTTCTTGCGAAGCGCGTTGATGGTGCTGCGGGCAATAATTTTCGATCCGATCGACGCCTGCAGGGCAATCTTGAAAAGGTGCTTGGGTATCTCTTCCGACAGCGTGTGCGTGATGCTCTTGCCCCATGCGAACGCCTTGTCTTCGTGGCACATGAAGCTCATCGCATCGACCTTCTCGCTGTTGATCAGGATGTCCACCTTTACGATCGGAGACCTGCGAAATTCAAGAAACGAGTAGTCCAGCGACGCATAGCCGCGGCTTACCGATTTCAGTTTGTCATAAAAATCGAAGATGATCTCGATCAGGGGCATCTCGTACTCCAGCATCATGCGCTTCTCGTCAATATACTGCATGTTGCGCTGGATACCGCGACGCTCCTGGGTCAGTTTCAGGATGTTACCGACGAACTCGGAGGGGACGATCACCTCCACGAGCATGAACGGCTCCTGTACGTGATCGATCAGAACCGGATCGGGAAAATCGACCGGATTATGGATTTCCAGCACCTCGCCGTCAGTCTTGTAGATCATGAACCGGACGCTCGGTGTCGTTGTGATAATCGGGCAATTGTACTCGCGCAGCAGCCGCTCCTTGACGATCTCCAAGTGCAGCATGCCCAGGAATCCGCAACGGAATCCGTAGCCCAGCGCAAGCGAACTCTCCTTCTCATAGACCAGCGACGAATCGTTCAGCTTCAGTTTCGCCAGGCTGTCGGCCAAGTGTGCGTATTCGTCCTTGTCGATCGGAAAGACACCGCTATAGACCATCGGCTTCGGTTCCTGGAATCCCGGCAACGGCTTGACGTTCGTCTGCCCCGAAACGGTGACGGTATCCCCCACCTTCGCCTCGGAGACATCCTTCATGCCGGCGATGATGTAGCCGACCTCTCCCGCCGCCAGTCCGTCTCGCGGAACCGGCTTCAGACCGAGGTACCCGATCTCATCGACCTCGTACTCCATGCCGGTTGACATGAACCGTATGCCGTCGCCCTTGCTCAGCTTGCCGTCGTACATGCGGATCAGCGTGATTACGCCGCGATAGACATCGTAATAGCTATCGAAGATGAGCGCGCGTGCGTCGGAATCGTTATCTCCCTGCGGAGGCGGAATCTTGGCGATGACGCCGTCGAGCAGTTCTACCACGCCCAGACCCGTCTTGGCGCTGATCTTGAAGATGTCACCCTCGTTGACGCCGATCGTATCGATGATCTCCTGCACAATCGCTTCGAGATCGACACCCGGGATATCGATCTTGTTGATCACCGGTATGATTTCGAGGTTGTTGTCCAGCGCCAGATAGAGATTGCTCATCGTCTGCGCCTCGATACCCTGCGAAGCATCGATCAGCAGCACCGCGCCGTCGCACGACGCCAGGCTGCGTGAAACCTCGTAGCTGAAATCGACATGACCGGGCGTGTCGATCAAATTCAATATATATCGCTGATTATCTTTCTCGTGCTCCATGCGAATTGCGTGCGACTTGATCGTGATGCCGCGCTCGCGCTCGAGGTCCATATCATCCAGAAGCTGGTCGTAGTGACGACCCTTGTCAACCACGTGCGTCTCCTCCAGCATTCGATCCGCCAGGGTCGATTTGCCGTGGTCTATATGCGCGATGATACAGAAGTTACGGATGTGTTCCCGCTTCATTGTTCCCCCAAAACCTCTATTTAGCGCCACCGACATCGATGTCAATGAAAAACAGAGGAAGCTCTCCCCCGTGGTAAACAAAGACCCACATTCTCGCTATCGTTCCATTTATGCTACTTTCCCTTGACATGTTGTTCCATATGTGTAACTATCGCCCCGAGGTGATTATGACGAAATACCGGATTATCCCAATGAAGCCGCTACATACCGACAGCACCATCGGCGAGATGGGCGCCTGCGTGGCGGGGGTCAGACTGGAACGTCCACTCCTGGGGGCGTCGCTGCCGGCGGGATTCCCCTCCCCGGCGGACGACTATATCGAGACCTCGCTGGACCTGAACGAGCTGCTCATCGCGCATCCGTCGGCGACCTTCTTCGTGCGGGTCGATGGAGACTCGATGATCAACGCGGGGATCAACGACGGCGACATCCTGATCGTGGACCGCGCCCTCAGTCCGGCAAACAACCGCATTGTGGTGGCGGCGCTGGATGGTTATCTGACAGTCAAGCGACTGCGCATCGAAAATGAGCGGTGGTTCCTTCAGCCGGAAAATCCGTCCTACGACTGCATCGATATCGACGAGGACACCGATTTCTACATATGGGGTGTGGTGAGCTGGGTGCTACACGCGACGTGAGTGTTGAAGTATATTCTGAAGAGGCTCGCTCGGAGATCGAGCGCTACAAGGGAAGAGATGCAGACGAGGACATCTGCGTACCCAGGTAGTGAACGACCACCTCTCCTGTCTCCTGACTCCTGTCTCCTATTTCATCAGCAGCGCTTTCCGCGTGATCGATTGACCATCGGTCTCGACGCGGATCAGATAGACGCCGGACGCGACCGGATGCCCGGTCCGATCGGTTCCGTCCCATACGGTCTTCGATTCGGCTTCGGGTATCGTCAGGGTACGTACCTCCTGACCACGCGTGTTGTAGATATGCACGACAGCCGTTTGCGGCTTGGGGAGGTCGAGTTCGATGGTTGTCTCCGGATTGAACGGATTCGGATAGACGTTCGCGATCATGTCGGTCTGTGGCACATCCTCGTCGGTCGAACCCATGCTGTAGTCGGTGACGAAATAAGCGCCCTGGTCGGTGCAGGCCAGTTCGGCAGCGCAATCGACCAGCGGAAACGGTCGGATATTGTTGATATTCAGATTGGGCAGCCCGTCGTTGATCGTGGATACCGTACCGTTATCGATATCCATGATCCCGACACCACCGTCTTCTTCGTAGCCGATAAAAACCTCGCCCGTAAGATCGACATTCACATTCGAGAGCATGACTTCGTACATGACGACCTCCCAGTTCACGCCATAATCCGTCGAGCGCCAGAGTCCGGACGAGTAGGAGGTACCGGGGAAGATACCGAAGACGGTTGCGCCATCGTGCGACCACGCGAAGTCGTTCACCCAGGGCGCGAACTCTGATTCCACCCAGGTTGTACCGGCGTCGTCCGAAGTGTAAACGGCGTCTGGTGAAGCGGCGATATAGTGACCGTCGCACCAGGTCATCGCTTCGCAGGTGATGTTGCCGAAGCTCTCGACGAAAGTCCAGTTCAATCCGTCGCTGGATAACCACATGCCGGTTTCATCGCCGCTGTAATACATGCAACTCGCCTCGCAATACTTGATGAACGTCGGCTTGTACGTGTAGAAAATCACCTCGAAATCGCCCGTGTCGAAATCCATCATATAAATACCGTCCGAATCCGAGCCGTCGCCCATCGCAAACAGAAATTCCGTGTCGCCGACCGGCACGACGCCCTTTACGGGTAGATACACCGTAAACGTTTCGGGCGTTCCGTTGTCATCGACATAGATCGTGCTGCCGCCGTAATATACAGCGTAATAAAAATCCTGCGCCATGTAGAACGCAGCGTCATCGATACTGGCCTCCGTGTCCAGAGCCGCATGCCACACGTAGCTGTAGCACATCGACAAAGAGACAATCATTGCAATCAGTACAAACGTTTTCATACCTGCCTCCTCGATCAGAAAACACAAGACATATCGGTTACATCGTTTAAACTGCTTAATGCAAGAATTGATCCATATTCAGATAAAAGACAAGCCCGATCTCTTTGCGAGACCGGGCTTTATAGTTCAATCGAGCTATTGTGGGACGGGCACGAGTCTTCATATCCATAGGAGATGCGGACGGCTTGGGGATTCAGGTTTTCGTTCCTCAAAACCTACATACGTCCGCGTTCCAGGAAAGATGCCGAGTTGGAACTCGGTGGTTCATGTCTCCTGTCCACGAACATGATATCAGCAAGCTGACGATCCACTTTCGCTATTTCGCTTCGCGAAAGGAGATTGTCGAAAATAACTCCGCTAACATGATTTCGCTACGCGAATTCATAACGCTCATGGGTATCGTTTTCGCTGCGCGAAAGCCGAACCTATTTAAAGAGTATCAGCTTCTTGATCTTCGTCTGGCCGGATGTATTCATCCTGAGGAAATAGACGCCGGAAGCGACCGTCCGGCCACTCTCGTCGTTACCGTCCCACCGAACGCTGTGATAACCCTGATCGAGCCGGTTATCCTGAAGCATGCGCACCCGCTGTCCACGGATGTTGTAAACCGCGATCTCCACCTTCTGCGTATCCGCCAGATAGAACCGAACATTCGTCTCGACAAGAGCGGAGCGATCGAACGGATTGGGGAAACTCCCCAACAGCAGGTTGCCCTGAAGCACCTCGTTATTGTCCCCGATCGACGATTCTTCGTCGATGGTGAAACTGTAGTACCCGCTTGCAGGCAGAATCGTTTCGTTTCCGGCGAAATCGGTCGCGGCGATGCGGTAGTGGATCAGGTCGTTGATTTCGATGTCTGCCGGACCGAATGTGCCGTTCCAGACCGACTCGAACGAATCGGATTCGGTAAACGCGATGGGCGTTTGCTGGACTGCGTTGATCATGAAGCGCATCTCGACCGTCGCGACACCGCCGTTATCGGTGGCAATGGCCGTCAACGCGATGGGCAGTTCGTTGATCGGCGTACCGGGAATCTCGTCGAACTCGATAACTGGGAAATCCGAATCCGTGGCGGTCGTGAAAACATGCGGGTCCCACTTGCCGATGAACGGGTGGTTGGCGCTCTTGCCGGCCTCATCCAGCGCGCGGATGTAGTACATCACCTCGGTATCGGGCGGGAATCCCGGGATCGTCGCGGTGTAGTTCATTTCGCCCGCATCGGTCATGACCACCGACTGCCAGCCGGTATCCGCGGAATCTTTGTAGAAAACGCAGACCGAGTCCGCGACCAGCGCTTCACCACTGTGGGGATGGATGTACGCGGAGACTTCCACGTCCTGCATGGTCGGCTGTCCGTTGCCGACCGGCATGTGATGCACGTAGAGCATGTTCTTGTCCGGAATCTCGTGGACACGGCAGTGCAGCGCGTCGGTGTCGTACCAGGAGCTCGACTCGACACCCACGATCTGGTAGCCCGGCATGGCTTCCTCATAGACCGCAAGCGCGTCGTCGTCATACTGGCTGCCGGACTGCGGCACGAAGACCTTGTTGTTCAGGATCAGCGAGTTGGTGTATGGCGTCGGATAAGAATATCCGCCCGGAGAATAGACGCGATATACCTGAAACGGCGTACCCCAAGAGCTTGTCTGACCGTCGAAATAATCCGCCAGTTCTTCGTAGTCCTCGTAGCGGTCGTCGCTCTGAGGAACCTGCCCCAGCAATATTTTATCGACATCGAGGAATTTGCCCCAGCAATCGACGTGCTTGATGTAATCGCCCAGCGGATCGTTGGTGACGTGGTAATTATTGATACCGCAGTACTCATCGATCAACTGATGGATCGTATCGTTCGGAATCGAATTTTCCTCATAGACCAGATCGGTCGATACGGCCTGGCCGAGTCCGTCGCACATGTAGTTACCGCCTGTCTGGACGATGTTCATGCCATACAGCGGGAGCGAATAGGCTTCGGCGAACTCGATGGGGATGTCGTTGTCGTTGGGGCGCGGTCGATTGTACGGAAAATTGACCACCGCGAGGTCGTCGTTTCCGTCGAAGATGAACCACGGGCCGTAGTCCCTCGTCCAGTGCGAATCGGTCGATGCGATGATGAACTCGATGTTGTCCATGTTGACGCCGCTATTCTGAAACGAGCTCGTCGCGCTGTTCGCCTGAGATTGACTCGAAGCGATCACCACCACCTTCGCGTCCTGCGACATCTGCACAACCAGAGCCATCGGGACCCCAAGCGGATACGCGATCAAGCCGCCGTACATAGGTTCGAACTCAGCAACCTGACGGATCGGTCCGGGCGGCGGGTCCGTCACGAAAAAGTCTCTGCCGATGGTCTCGGACTGCGCCTGCTCTTCGGAGGTCATCCAGTGAGGCAGTGAATTGGGATAGTGTTTATTCCATTCTTCCGTGCGTTTGTCCAGCTCCGCGTTCGCAGAAAGCATCGAACCGAGCATGAGCAGAATCAACGCTGAAACAAGAAACTGACGTGTCATCTAAAAATCCTCCTCGATCGTAACGACATACATACCATTTCATTTATCCAGAAGTGCATAAAGCATTCCTGTACGATGCTTTCTACCTCGATAGTTCTGTCAATCGAAAAGCATTCAGAAAATGATTGCCGAATCTGAATTTTTTGTTACTTTATTCATAAATCCTATGTTGGGAGCAGGTATGAAGGCTCAAAAAACACGCCTCGTCGTTCAGTTGTTCTTTCTGTTTGTCGGCTTCATCTTCCTATGCATCGTCTATCTTGCCCTGACGGATATCTGGCACGGAAAGGAACCCGACCTCACCAGCGAATGGAACATCGTACAGATCGGCATTAAAGTTGTCGGCGGCGTGATCCTACTGTCCATTATCCTCAGCGCCCTGAACCTGTTTCGCAAGAAGAAATAGGGGATCACAAACACCCTTGTTCTCAAGAGAATCCCGTAGGGATGACATTTCATTAGCCCATGGCGTAAGCCATGGGTTTTAGCACTGAACCAAGCCCACCCCGCGAAGCAGATTCGTTCGATCGCGTGCGGAGCCGTGGTGTTCCGCGCTATAATATTTGTGTCCGGTAGTAAGAAAAGCGCGGTATATCCACGGTGTAGCGGGATCGGGCGAAGATGTGACAGACATGCAAATCAGCTCTTCCACCGGTATCCGCCGAACGTCCCGCGCAATCCGAAATAGACGAAATACGGGATATATAGAACTTCCGCGACGGGAAACCAACCGATCAGCCCGACTCGCCGCATCCGGCATAGATAGACCATCAGCAGAACGAACTCAGCTAAAATCTTGGCAACGAGGATTTCAATGAAAGCCACCCACTCGACGAAGCCGACGATCGCTCCGACCAGACACACCGCCAGGCTGAGGTAGTACAGCATCACCATGAGGGTGAGAACTTTGACCGACAAAGGATACCAGCGCCACTTGGAAGCGCGACGGGTCTCGCGGTTGATTTGCGTGGAAGCTGTATCGTTTTCGTAGGACGGCACGACCGATTCCCGGGTGAACATGAACCGCATCCCGCCGCTGATACGACCGAGTTTTTGCAGCATCAAATCGTCATCGCCGGACGGAATGTGCTCGATACCACGAAATCCATCGGCTTTATCATAGAGCGCGTGCGTATAAGCCATGTTGCGTGCGGTACAGGTCAAGCCCCATTTCCAGCCCATGCTGCCGGCTGTCACCGCAAAGATCGAGGCGCGTTCGAGGTTCTTCAGTCCATCGACCACAGCCCCGGACGACGTCACCAGCGGCGAGTACCCCGCGATAAAATCGACTCTTCCTTCGAGGTGACGATCGACCTCGGCAAGCCAGTTCGGGCCCGGACGGCAATCCGCGTCGGTAAACGCCAGGATTTCACCGGAAGACGCCTCGATCGCGCGTGCGAGCGCTCGTTTCTTGCCGGGATGACCCTCGTCGCTGTCCAGAATCCGCACGCAATGGAAGTTATCGTGCCGTTCGCAGAAATCATTCATGATGTCGAAGGTCTTGTCGTTGGAGCGGTCGTCGGCGAGCACGATTTCGAAATGGTCGCTCGGGTAGTCCTGGTTCGCCAGCGATTCCAACAGACGCGGCAGATTGGCTTCCTCGTTTCGGGCAGCAACGATGACGGAGATCGTGCGGTGCGGATGCCAGTTCGGCTTACGATTGCGCAGGACGCCGAGGGTCAGAAATATCAGAAGTAAAGCGTAGAAGACGGTCAGCGCGAAGGCGACGATCATGGGGTGTATTTCGAGGGCGTACGCGATTCGACCTTCGAATTGGTCATACGTATAAATTCGGCAAGTTCGGGAAGCTCGGCTTTGATTTGTTCCGTCGATGGATTTAGAATATACTCTTCCTCTTCCGGCTCAATCAGATTCACTTTGAATCTTACGTTCGCGTTGTAGTGCTTTTTCGCTATTTCTTCCGCATTTGGGATTCTACTCTTCGCAGATGCGAATGAAGAAGAAGGCGCTTTTATCTCAAGTGCTATCTGATTTCCACGCACTTCGGTGATTTTTGAATCTCTGAAATAATTCCCGACATTCATGTATTCTTTCGAAAGTTTTTTCAGAAATCCTTCCCAACCTTTTTCAACAAACTCTTTATCCAACTCCTGTCTCTGCTGGCGGATTTCATCTTTCACTTCCTGCACTAATTTCTCCGTCTCGCGGTCGCGCGTGTAGTGCAGAATCTCTTTCTGAACGCCGGCAAACGATTCCTCTTCCTGCGGTGCTGGAGCAGGCTGCTTGCCCAGCATCTCGATCATCTTGTCCAGAGACTGGATTTCGGAGACACGCGTCAGCTTGATGAACACCATCTCTGTCAGCAGAACCGGGTCGCTGCCGAAGCGTGCATCGGTCTTGGCCTTGATCAGGAGCGAAATCATGTATAGCAGGTCGTTTTCGGTAAATTGGCCGGCGCGGATTTTCAGCTCCTTGATGATGCTGGCGGGAAGCTCGTGCAGATCGACCCCGACCTTGAGTAAAAGGAGGTTGCGCAGGGTATCCAGGAAACCGTTGAGAAACTCCTGCAAGTCGTTTCCGCTGTCGAGAATTTTGCGCAGTCCGACCAGCAGACCGGTCGAATCGCGCTTTTGCACGAAGTCCAGCATCTCGATGTATGTCTCCACTGGGAGGATGCCAAAGATGGTCTGTACCAGTTCGCCGGTGATCTCTTTACTGCCGTAGGATATGACCTGATCCATCAGCGAGAGTGCATCACGCATCGATCCGTCCGCCTTGCGAGCGACCGTGTAAAGCGCGTCCTCTTCGATGGTGATCTCCTCCGATTCGGCGATCGATTGCATCTGCCGAACAATATCCTCCACCGGGATGCGTCGGAAATCGTAGCGCTGGCAGCGGGATATAATCGTGGGCAAAATCTTGTGCGGCTCGGTGGTAGCGAAAACGAAGATCACGTTTTCCGGCGGCTCTTCGAGCGTCTTGAGCAGCGCGTTGAAAGCGCTCTTGGAGAGCATGTGGACTTCGTCGATGATGTAGATTTTGTACTTCGACTTGGAGGTGGCGTACATCAGCTCGCGCTGGAGGTCGCGCACGTCCTCGACGCTGGTGTTGGAAGCGCCGTCGATCTCGATCACGTCCGAGGAGGTTCCCGCGGTGATCTCCACGCAGTTGTCGCAGACGTTGCAGGGCTCGGGCGTAGGGCCATGGACGCAGTTCAGGCTCTTCGAGAAGATGCGCGCCATGGAGGTCTTGCCCACACCTCGCGGACCAGTGAAGAGGTACGCGTGCGCGATGCGATTCAGGTTGATCGCGTTGGACAACGTCCGTGTGATATGCTCCTGCGCATAGACATCTTCAAACCGTTGCGGCCTGTACTTTCTCGCCAAAACCTTATAAGCCATTACGTTACACCTTTCGTAGATTCCACATTCTCAGAGATAATAAATTTCGTATGCGAGACGGATTTTGTCAATGAAAATGATTGCCTCCCGAGTACGCACTTGCCATCAGAAGGTTGCGCAGAGTCATTATCCCAAAGAAGCATCGCCGAAGCGAAGCAACACCACGGATATCGATCCTCACCCTTTCGGTGGCACATAAACCACCACTTGATTCATGCCCTGCGTTTTGCCCTGCGTCAACGCCTTCTCCGCTTCATCGATGCAATATCGGCTTCCCTTGCCCGGATCGAAACCGGAAATACCGAAGGTCAGCGTCACGGAGAGGTTCTGCCTGTATTGATAGGAGTTCGACTCGATCTTCCCGCGAATCTTCTCGGCGATGACGGCGGCGCCGTGGGGATTGGTCTGCGGAAGAAGGAACAGGTAGCGCGCTTCGTGCCAGCGTCCCACGATATCCTGCTTACGGACGGATTCCCGTATCATCGTTCCGATCGATTTCAGGACGTGTTCGGCGACCGGCATCCCGTGTTCCGACTTGAGCTCCTCGAAGTCGTCGATCTCGCAGACGATGAACGTGAAATCGATCTGATTGCGCTCGTATCGGATTTCCTCGTACGTGATTCGCTCCAGCATCGCGTTGGCGGTCAGCAGCCCTGTGACGGCGTCGTGCGGTGACGCGGCTTCCAGCTTGCTGATGGTTTCGTTAAGCTTGCGATTGGCCTTCTCGATCTCCTTCTGGTTGACATCTTGCTGCTTGTTCCGCCGCATCAGGATCACCAGCATGGTAATAATCAGAACGACGAAAACCGATAGCCCAACAATGATAATAACCCGTATCTTCCAGTATCGCAGTCGATTGGACTCGTACAGACTATCGTTCTTCATCTTGTAAAGATCGAATATCCTGTCGATCGCTTCGATGGCGCTATCGCGATCGCCCATCCGGTTGTAGCGCTCGAACAGCGCCCGCAACACGGCGATCTCCATCTCGAGATTGTTCTCGCCATGCGCCATGTCTCTGACCATGTTCAGCTTTAGAACCGCACTCGAATCGGGCAACGTTTTCGCCTGATTTATCAACTCACTAATCTCCGACGCATGCATCAGACCGATCGCCAGAATCGCAACGATGAGAAGCCTTATCTTCATCCTGTCCCCACTATGTTTGGTTTATTTCAAAATACTGAAACACACCCCGACATGGCAAATGATTTCTTCTCACCCAAGGAACGCGGACGTCCCCGTCCGCATCTCTCAACCGGAAAAATCGTCCATTTCACGGAAGTTCATTGACAGCTTGAAAAACCATGCATTTTTGGCAAATGAGTATGAAACCTAAATTCGATGATACGATAGAAGATAAGCTAAAACTGTTTTTGCTGGAAACAGGAGACGACCCGCTGAACCTGCACGAGGTTTTCGCCAATGAGAATCCGATCCACGTGGAGATCGGCAGCGGACGCGGGGAGTTTATCGCGGAGATGGCGAGGATGCTGCCCGGAATCAATTTCCTCGGGTTCGAACTGAAGTGGAAGCGCTTTCCGCCCATGCTGAAACGGCTGGACGAGACCATGCAGGCAAACGTCCGTCTCGCGGCTGAGTACGTCGATCAGAGCATCGGCGAGAAGATTCTGCCGGGGACGGTCGATAAGGTCTATCTCATCCATCCGGACCCGTGGCCCAAGCGGCGTCATCACAAACACCGGTTGATCCAGCAGCCGTTTCTGGACGCGCTCTACACGCTGCTGAAACCGGACGGAGACGTCTATATCAGCACGGATCACCGGAATTACGCACTATGGATTCAGAGAGAATTCGCAAAACGAAAAGATTTTGCTGTCGTCGAGGACTTCGAAAAGCCCCCGGTGGTGACCCATTTCGAGGACATGAAGCGCCGCGAGGGTTTCGAACCGATCCCGATGACCTACCGGAAAAGGGAGGTACCCCATGATCGACCGGAATAAACTGATCGCGATTTACAAGGATATCGCGAAACACTCCGACCAGGATCTGAACTCTTTCGCGACCAAGAACGCCGACGGCTGGCGGCTGAAGGACGAAGACGAAGAGCATCTGCGCGGGGCCTTCGCGCTGGATCGCGACCGCATCCTCTACAGCGGCGCGTACCGCAGATATCAGGGCAAAACGCAGGTGTTCTCCTTCACCAACCTCATCGACGAGGAGATGACCAACCGCTCGATCCACACCACCTACGTTTCGCAGATTTCGCGCACCATCGGTAAGGCGCTCAGGCTCAACGTCGATCTGATCGAGGCCATCGCGCTGGGTCACGACCTCGGTCACACGCCCTTTGGGCACGACGGAGAAGTCGCGCTCAGCAAATGCTGCCGCAAGCATGGTCTCGGCATGTTCCACCACAATATCGAGAGTCTGCACATCGTCGATAACATATCCCGCAAGGGACGCGGTCTGAACCTCACCTTCCAGGTACGCGACGGTATCATCTCACACGACGGCGAGGTGCACAACACCAAGCTCGTCCCGCAGAAGGACAAGACCGAAGCCGAAATTCAGGACTACATCGAGAAAAAGAAAAACGCGCAGAACGTGCAGTGGATGCCTGCCACCATGGAAGGCTGCGTGGTGCGGGTCGTCGATACCATCGCCTACATCGGGCAGGACATCGAGGACGCCATCCGCTACAACATTCTCTCGCGCGATCAACTCCCCAAGGAATGCGTGGAAGTGCTCGGTAGCAGAAACAGCCAGATCATCGACCGGCTGGTCAAGAGCGTCGTTGTCGAAAGCCACGGCAAGGATTTCATCGCCTTCGACGAAGAGACCTCGCACTACCTCAAGGTACTCAAGGACTTCAACTACAAGTACATCTACACGGCCGAAAACGTGAAGACCGCCAACAAAGCCATTCACCGAAGCATGGAACTGCTCTTCGACCAGTACATGGAAGACATTGAGAAGAATCGTAAAGATTCGCGCGTCTTCACGCATTTCCTCAACCACAAACAGCAGCAATACCTCGACAAATTCAGGCCGGCGGAGTGGGTGCGAGACTTCCTCGCCACCATGACCGATCGCTACTTCAACGAGCAGGTCAAGGAACGCCTCCTGCCCGGAAGATACCTATAAACAGGAGAAGGAATGGAACTCAACGAACTTCAAAGACAGGCTGACCAGACACTCGATAAAATCGACGAGATCAGGGGGTATCTTTGACCTGGATGCAATCCGGTCACAGCTCGATACGTTAGAGAAAAAATCGCAGGAACCCGGATTCTGGAACGACCAGAACGAAGCCCAGAAAATCACACGCAAGATGAGCGGTCTCAGAACCCAGATTGAAAACGACGACAAGCTTCACGAGATGTCGGGCGAAATCAGGACCTACGTCGAGCTGCTCCAGGAAGAGGAGAACGAACCGCTCTTCAAGGAAGCCATGAACGAAATCGAAGGCTTCATGCAAGAGCTGGAAGGCATCGAAGTCAAGTTTCTGCTCAACGGCAGGCACGACAACGACGACGCCATCCTCACCATCCACCCGGGCGCCGGCGGCACCGAGTCGCAGGATTGGGCGGAAATGCTCCTGCGCATGTACAAACGCTGGGCGGACCGCGAAGGCTGCACGACCACCGAGCTCGACTACCAGCCCGGCGACGAGGCCGGCATCAAGAGCGTCACCCTCGAGATATGCGGCGAATTCGTCTTCGGACTGCTAAAGGCGGAGATCGGCGTCCATCGACTGGTGCGAATCTCTCCCTTCAACGCGCAGGGCAAGCGCCAGACCTCCTTCGCGTCCGTGTTCGTCTATCCCCTCATCGAAGAGGACGACAGCATCGAGATCAATGCGAAAGACCTTAAAATAGACACCTATCGCGCCAGCGGAGCAGGCGGTCAGCATGTCAACACCACCGATTCAGCCGTGCGCATCACCCATATCCCCACGGGCATCATCGTGCAGTGCCAGAACGAGCGCTCGCAGATCAAGAATCGCGCCACCGCCATGAAAATTCTCACCTCACGCCTGATCCAGCAGCAGGAAGAGGAGAAAGAAAAAGAGAAACAGAAGCTGGAGAACGAAAAAACCGAGATCGGATGGGGCAACCAGATTCGATCCTACGTGTTCCACCCCTACCAGATGGTGAAAGACCACCGTACAAATCACGAGACCGGTAACACATCCAACGTAATGGATGGCGACCTGAACGGTTTTATCTATGCATGGCTGAAAGACTCGGCCAGAAAAAAAGCGAAGAAGGCACACCAGGTATGACCGAATTCGAAAGACTGACAAAACAGCTCGACCCGAAGAAGATGCCGCAACACGTCGGCATCATCATGGACGGCAACGGCAGATGGGCGAAACAGCACCTCGTGCAACGTCTGTCCGGACACCTCAAGGGACGCGAGGTCGTGCGCGATATCGTCGTAGCGTCCGACGACATCGGGCTGAAATGCCTCACCATCTACGCCTTCTCCACCGAGAACTGGCGTCGCTCCACGCTCGAAGTGAAGGGACTCCTGAAGCTCAACATGGAGTCGATCAAATCGAATATCGACGAGCTGCACGGCAACAACATCCAGGTTCGCTACCTCGGAAGTAAAACCCGTCTCGACCCCGACTACGAGCGCAAGATGAACGAGGTCTGCAAGAAGACATGGAAAAACACCGGGCTGAAATTCAACATCGCGTTCAACTACGGCGGCAGGCAGGAGATCGTCGAGGCGGTCAACGAGATCGTCAGCGAGAGTCCGGGCACTCAAATCACCGAGGAGATGATCGCCGACCACCTCTATTCGAAGGGGCTTCCCGATCCCGACCTCATCATCCGCACCAGCGGCGAACTTCGCTTATCGAACTTCCTTCTGTGGCAAAGCGCCTACTCGGAGCTGTGGTTTACCAGCACCCTGTGGCCCGATTTTACCCGTGTCGATTTCGTAAACGCGATCCTCGATTTCCAGAAACGCAATAGAAAATTTGGAGCCGTGAAATAATGGAACTCGTATGGCGCCTTCTTCTCGCCTTCTTCTTCATGCCGCTGATCCTGCTCATCTACTTCTATGGCGGCATCCCCATGATCGTCGCACTGTCGCTGCTGAACCTCACCGCGACCGCCGAGCTGCGCAGAATATTCGTCGCCCGGGGTGTCAAAATCTCGCGCCTGATCATCCCCTTCAACTTCCTGGTCTTCCTCTCCGGAACCTGGGGCGGGCCATCGACCATCGTGGCCTCCATGATGATCGTCTATTTCGTATTCACCGGCGACGACCTCCTGAAGAACAAGCTCGAAGGATCGCTCCAGCGCATCTCGGCACGGTTCTTCATCATGGTCTATGGCGGTCTGTTCGTCTCGTCCTTCTACAAGCTCCGCTACATGCCCCACGGCAAATACATCGTCATCTTCCTGCTCATCGTCACCTGGATCACCGATTCCTCCGCCTACTTCGCAGGTCGGTGGTTCGGAAAGCACCGCGAAATTTTCCTTGCGAGCCCCAAGAAATCTCTCGAGGGCTTCCTGGCGGCGGTGTTCTTCGCCTTCGCGGCGTCGATCGGCGCTAAGCTGATCTTCCCATCCTGCATCACCTGGATCGAGGCGATCCTGATCGGGTTCGCGACGGGCATCTTCGGCCAGTTCGGAGACCTTGTTGAATCGATGATTAAGCGCGACGCCGGCGTCAAGGACAGCTCCAACGTCATCCCGGGCCACGGCGGCATCCTCGACCGCTTCGACAGCCTGCTCGCCTCCGCGCCGATCCTCTACGTGATCCTGCGGCTTCTATACATCTTCCAGTAATTTTCCTCGATCCTCCCTCCACCCATCAACATTCGGATAACAACATGTTACGCAAGGTGTAAATGTTGTGTTACTTTTCCCCTGTACGTGCTATCCACATAACTATCGTCGGGTTGGTGTAAGGGGCAGGTCCCCGTGCCTGCCTTTCCATGTCTTATAACCAACTGTTTATCAAGCACTTACAGTGTCAATACCATATTGGCAAAGAATTGAGAGGGCTGGCACGGGGACCTGCCCCTACGACAGAGAAGAGAATCGACCGCGCATTTTCACACAGCCTGCCCGTGCCTGCCCGTCTCTGAAAAATGCGGACGAAGACGTCCGCGTTCCCGGAGAATGCCAAGCTGGAGCTTGGCGGACCAAGGAGAGCACCCTACAGGAAGGAGTATCACCCATCGAATTTCCATCATGCATTATTTATTTCGAAGCATACTGGAATATTTCTTGCAATTTATTTTTTATTGAAATAGAATTGTCACCATCCACCAGATCAAAGCAAGGAGACATTATGAATCGGCATGGGTTATTAATCGTATTACTGTGTGTTTTCGGCATTCTGTCCGCCACCGGCACGCTTCTCTGGGATGCATGCGTACCTGTCGTCGAAAACGACGGACTTGAATACCATGGCTCCGGTTGTCAGTTCGAGGACGGCAGCACGATGATCGCGTGGTGCAAGAATGTCAACGGCTACCGCAATATCTACGTCATGCGATACGACAGCGCGGGACAACCAGTATGGACGGAACCGCGCATCGTCAACACGGACACTTCTTCGCAATACGGCGTATCCCTCAAACCACTTGCGGACGGCAATATCATGCTGCTCTGGACCAGATTCGTTTCGTATGAAAACTGGCAGAGTTGCGTACAGATAATCGATGCTCAAGGTAGTCCGGTTTGGGAAGAGCCCTACCTGTTCGGTAGCGGTTTGGAATATGCGTATTTTTGTATCCCCGACGATGAAGATGGTGCTTACATCGTTTTGAATCAGGGAGATATGACAGGAGAGCTTATCCATCTGAACAATGAAGGACAACCGGACTGGGAGAACGGAGGGCTCGACCTGTTCGGCGATATGGAGTTCATTGAAAATAAACCTCGGGCCTGTATGGATGGCAATGGAGGCATTATTGTCGCAGGTATGGTTTATGACCGTCCTCAAGGGGACTGGTATGTTGGCATTCAGCGCGTTACTCCGGAAGGCGATACGCCCTGGGGTGACGATGGGTACATCTTACTTCAGGAAACCGAAAACTACGATTATGTAACCGTGCTGCGAACCGGCGACAATCAGTTTTCATTGATCCATCAACTGCCCTGCGGCGACTATGACGGCATTCAGATTCACCGGATCGATCCGGACGGACAAGTCCTTTCGCAAGTCTCATACGATTTCGGATTCAGTCTCGATAATGGAAGTTCCTATACAACTGACGCTGTCGCGGATCAGGATGGCAACATCTACATTGCATGGTCGGAAACCAATTATGGGTACGACAGGTTTTCACTCGAAAAGATCACACCGGACAATCAGCTTCCCTGGGATATCTCCATCGAGGGCAACTCATCCGTAGGGAATTTTCGATTATCCATTGCCGCTGACGGTTCATTATGCCATGCATGGAGAGAAGGACATCTCAATATCTGCAGAGTAATGATGCAGCGCTACGATCAGGATGGAAATCCGCAGTGGGAAACGCCCGGACTCGCCGTCGCCGAGGGTCTCGATTCTTTTTACGGACTGAACCTGTTTCCGATCGACGACGCCATGCTGGTCTTCTGGCAGGAACAAAGGGAAGAAGTTTGCGATCTTTGCAGACAGATATTCGATACCGACGGTGAACCACAACTGGACGAAAACGAAATCGGGATCATGCGTGGTTACGACTTCCATCCATCGAATACAAGGTTCGCCGATTGCGACGAACTGCCGGACCGGCTGGCGTTTACCTGGTTCGGCCCCAACTGGTACTTCCAGACGCTTGGTCTCGATGGAGCGATAACCGCGCCCTATCCGGGAACGCTTTTCTTCGACAATACGGAAAACCATGGCGAAGTCCTTGCCATGGAGCAGATCGAGGACGACTACATCATCGTGTGGGTATATACTGAAAATCACGGTCAAACCATCCATGCCAATCGATTCGATCAAGCCGGCAACCGGCTATGGCAGGATGATTTGATCGTTTATACAAACACTGATTGGTTCTACCCGTTACTCCGCGTGAGAATGGATGTGACTGACGATGAGATCACGATCGCGTGGTTGCAGACAGCTGAATACAACTACGTTCTCATGGCTCAGAAAATTACAGGCGGTCAACCGGCATGGACCGAGCCGGCCGTGATATTGGATGGTTTGCCTTTTGCATCGTACTTTATCGACATCGTGGATGACTATATCATCTGGAATGCTGATGGCCCACAAAATCGGATACTGCGTATAGACTCCGACGGCTCGCCCTACGACGGATGGGATGAGAATGGATCCGTGATCTGCTCAATCAATGATTTCAGAGATACATACGTAATCGATTCCAGCGAGCATGGATTGGCATTCGCATGGATCGATTACTACGCCGATTATAACACGATCTATCTGCAAACAATATCCGAAGACGGCGCTGTAGGATGGGAGGACGGTAACCCGCTTCATACAGATTATCGCCTGTATGATCCATGTATTGCGTTCTCGGAGCACACTTTTTTCGCAACATGGTACACAGACGGAACTCTCAACGACCTCTACGCCATGGCTTTCGACATGAACGGCAATCCGCTGTGGGATGAAGAGCACAGCGCTTTCGGAAACATCGGTGGCAGGATTTGCGACATCGCGCCAACGCCGGACGGTTGCCTGCTCGTTGGCTCGGACGACTATTCCACGGAAAATGGACGTGACATTATCCTGCAGCATATCGATTTCGAAGGTACGCTCTGGGACGACCTTTTCTACGTCTGTGAATTGCCCGGGGGCCAGTGGACGCCCGAAATCTTCCCGGCGCAGGACAACAAGTACTTCATCACATGGGAGGATTATCGGAACTTTGTCACCTATGATTCCGAAATCTACGCCCAGCTCTACCGGTACGAACCGCTATCGACGGACGATCCGACCGACATCCCGGCATGGGAGCCGGACATGAAAGTCTATCCGAATCCGTTCAACCCCGAGACGACCGTGCGGTTCTCGCTGCCGACCGATTCAAACGTCGATCTGAAGGTCTATAACGTGAAGGGGCAGCTTGTCCGGACACTCTGCGACGAGGTGCTTCCGCTCGGAAGCCATGAAATCACCTGGGACGGCACCGACAACGCAAAAAAATGCGTGTCCAGCGGCGTCTATCTGATCAAGCTGGACATCGAAGGCGCATCCTATAGGAAAAAAGTATTGCTACTGAAATAACCGACAGGAGGTGAAGATGAAACACTGCATGCTACTAATTGTACTGACGATTGTTGTAACCGGACTTGTTGCTGAAGGCGAATTCCTGTGGCAGGAGGGCGGCAAACCGCTCGTTACCAGCGCGGATATTCGCTGGAACGGAAGCGCTGTCGATACACCGGACGGCGGCAAGATCATCGTTTGGAGCGAAACGACATCGGGCAACCACGATATCGTGGCAACGCGTCTCGATGCGAACGGACAACTGGCGTGGGATGTGCCGCGCGTACTGGTCGATATGGAGAGCCCCGCCTATGATGAGCAAGTCGCGCTGTCATCGGATGGATGCATTCTATTATCCTGGTATTCATATTACGATGGGCTCTTATGTGTGAACAAGTTCGATATGGAAGGCAATCAGTTGTGGGACGAATCGTATTCTCACGAGTGTTACTGCGGTTATTATAATGAATATCACAATCGTCCACTGATTCCCGATCTCAACGGTGGCGTATATGCTCTCTGGAATACCAATGGGCCAAGCTTCGCCATGCACCTCGACAGTGCGGGAAACAGCGAGTGGGACGCACCGCTGGAACTCTTTGAAGATTACGACGATCCTCACGTCTATGTCTATGATGTCATTGCTGACGGTGAGGACGGATTCATCGCCGGAAGCAATCTGAATTGGGACGGGCAAAGTGTGATCGCGTTGCAGCACGTCCTGCCGGACGGAAGTACGGACTGGTATCTCGAAATGCCGAAAGGACGCGACCAGCAGATCATCCGTACGGGCGAGGGCCAGTTCGCTCTGGTTACCGCTGAATATATCGATTCCCGTTACAATATTTGTCTCTATCGCTTCGATTCGGGTGGAGAACTGCTGACCGATGAACCGCTACTGCTCGATGACATCGATTCGGTGATAGAAATCAATTTGGAGATGGACGCCCAAGGCAATCTGTATGTCGGCTTGAATTACAGAGTTTGCTTCGTGGGGATACTGGATACATACAAAATCACACCGGATAATCAGATTTCCTGGACATTCAGTCCGGAATTGAGCACGGACGCTTATCCGCACGTGCTACGAACCGGTGTCGATTCATCGGGGAATGTTTACCAATCGTATTTCACCGAAAACGAAATCGGCATCAACATCCTCAAACTCCAGCCGAACGGCGAACTGAGCTGGAGCAATGTATTGGCAAGCGACACCAACGACTACGCGATATATGCCGACATGGTTCTGGATATCGATGATGACAGCGCCACCGTGATATGGAATGCAATATCCGATCAATACGACGTGATTTATCGGCAGACATGCACCGGAGACGGCTCCGTTGTATATGAAGATGAAGACACTTATCTCCATCAAGGCTGGTCCAACGATTTCGACTCCTTTGCATACGCGGAAAGTAGTGATCCCCAAGACGAGCTATTCTTCACCTGGCTCAACGACCGTGACAAAACCGTCAACATGCAAAGCCTCGATACCAGCGGAGAACTGGGCATCGAGGATCCTGGAGCGCAAATTGCATTCTTGACAGGTGAATATACCGAAATCAAATCCATCCTCGAGGTCGATAACCAATATTACATCGCATGGCAGGAGTACATCAACGATGTACTTAATCTCTACGTAAACCTGTTCGATCATGAAGGAAACAGACAATGGCAAGAAGATATACTGGTCGAAGGGATCAATTCTTATTCAGCAGTTACCACCGTTTTCCACGACGACCACCTCCTTATATATGCTCTTGGATGGGGAGAGCATTTTAATTACGATCTGAAGGCACAAAGGATCCAAGACGGCCAGCTTGTCTGGGATGAGCCGGTCACGATCAGCGACGATGTCGATTCCGATTACCTCGTGGCAATCGAAGACTACGTGTTTTTCGAAGAATGTGCGACCCGGCTGGACGCAAACGGCGAACCGTGCGAGGGATGGGATATGGAAGGCATTGACCTGGAAGATGTTGGCACCCTCCTCATGGATCCCATGGTTACGGATGAAGGTATTATTCTGATTGGGAAAATCAGACATAACAATGACTATTGGGTGAGAATGCAAATCCTTCACGCGGACGGAACAACGGAATACGGTGTAGAACCGATACTGGTTGAAAGCGATGACGTGCAATTCAACAAGGCCTTCGTGACCGACGAAATCGTTTATCTTCTCGGATTGCATGGAACGAACCTGATGGCAAAAGCCGTTGACTTCGAGGGCAATCCCGTGTGGGACTCCGATGTCATGATCGCTTCCCCTGTCCATAAAATGCTCGACACGAAACTGATCCCGGATGGAATCCTTATGCTGTACGCACGTTATGACAACGAGGCCGACAGAACCCTCTACGAACTTCAGCACATCGATTTCGGTGGCGAACTGTGGGAAGATACGCAAATCATAACCGATAAAATGGCATACTACCACCACGCGAACATCACCCCGGCAACGGACAACCGCTACTTCATTACCTGGATCGAAGATCGCGATGTCTCGGACACGGGATACCTCTACGGGCAGCTCCTACATTATGAGCCCCTCGCGAACGACGAACAGACGGACATCCCGGCATGGAAACCGAACATGAGCGTCTATCCGAATCCGTTCAATCCCGAGACGAACGTGCGGTTCTCATTGTGCAGGGACTCGAAGGTCGATCTGAAGGTCTATAACGTGAAGGGGCAGCTTGTCCGGACACTCTGCGACGAGGTGCTTCCGCTCGGAAACCATGAAATCACCTGGGACGGCACCGACAACGCGAAGAAGAGCGTCTCCAGCGGTGTCTATCTCTTCAACCTGAAGATCAATGGTAACGACTATCGAAGCAAGGCGCTGCTGTTGAAATAGGTTCGGCTTTCGCGTAGCGAAAACGATACCCTTGAGCGTTGTAATTTCGGCTTACCGAAATCATGTTAGCGGGTAACGTTGGAAGTTAGAATTGAAGAGGGCAGGCATCCGTGTCTGCCCTCTTCTGTACTGCCGAACTCAGGTCGGCAATCTCCTTCCCCACGGTCCGCCGAACTCCAGGTCGGCATCTCCTTCCCCACGGTCCGCCGAACTATAGGTCGGCATCTCCTTCCCCATGGTCCGCCGAACTCCAGGTCGGCAATCTCCTTCCCCACGGTCCGCCGAACTCCAGGTCGGCAATCTCCTTCCCCATGGTCCGCCGAACTCCAGGTCGGCAATCTTCTTCCCTACGGTCCGCCGAACTCCAGGTCGGCATCTCTTCTCCATCCCGCATATCCTGTTCATCGTGAAAATCCTGCTTCGGACAAACAGGCGCCGACACCAGCCATAAGAGAATATTAATATCAAATGAATCAAACGCAAACCGATTGTAAGGAATAAATATTGCTACTATTTTAAGATTGCATATAGCAAACATTCAAACTGGAGGTGAATATGAGACGCTGTGAAATGTTGATTCTATTGTTGATTCTTGTTACCGGTCTTTTTGCCGAATGCGATGTCCTGTGGCAGGACAACGGTATTCCGCTGGTAACAAGCCGTGATGTACGATGGTACGGCAATGCGGTCGAACTGCCCGACGGGGGCTCGATCGTCGTCTGGACCGAGCTGATCACGGAGGACCACGACCTGTTCGGAATGCGTCTGGATTCGGACGGTCAGAAGATGTGGGATGAGCCACGCCTTTTCTTCAATTCGGAGTATCCTATCTTCGATGAGAAGATCACACTGTCATCGGACGGTTACATCTACATGTCATGGTTTACATACTATGATTACAAGGTAAACCTGAACAAATTCGATCTGGAAGGTAACACCCTCTGGAATGAATGTTACTCGCAAGAAAGCTATGTTGGCTTCGATGGCGAGCGAGTTAATCGCGACCTGGTCCCGGATCAGGACGGCGGCGTGTATCTGCTCTGGAAATACGAACATCCGAGCTTCGCGATGCGAATCGCCGATAACGGTACTCCGATGTGGGACAATCCTATACAGCTCTTTGACGGATACGACGAACAATCGATCCTGATCAAGCTGGCTATCGAAGACGGACACAACGGATTTATCGTCGGCACGAACTTCTACGCGGGTAGCGGCAACTACACGAACCTTCTCGAGCGCGTAACTCCGGATGGCGTATCGGCATGGTGCAACGAAATGCCGAACGGCTACGACCCGATGATAAAACAGATTTCCGACAACGAATTCTCCTTTATCTACACGGAGCACGTCGCGAACAACGAAGACTGCCTGTACCTCTACCGGATCGATCTCGACGGTGAATACGTGAATGCCGAACCGGTATTGATAGAAGATGGTCTCGATTACAGTATAACTTCCACGATCACCAGCGATGCCGAAGGCAACATCTACGCCGGATGGTCGTACCGGAAAAATTCTGAAAACAACGTGTCGATCGCCAAGGTCACACCGGACAACCAGACATCCTGGCAATACAACTACACGCCTGATGGGACACGAAGCTATGACATGCGCATCGGGCTGGATTCTTCCGGGAACATCTACCAGTCGTGGCTCGGATCGTCGGCGAACGGCATCAACATTCTCAAGCTGAATCCGAACGGCGAACTGAGCTGGAGCTCGCAGACCGCCGGAAACCCGGAAACCTACGAAGGATACATCAATCTGGTCATGAATATCGACGAAGACGACGAAGTCTCGCTTATCTGGGGAGACCGGAGAGACAACCATCAAACCATCATCCAGCAAAAGTATCATGCCGATGGCACAACGTATTTCGAAGAAGACGGCGAGGTCGTGCGGCAGAGCTGGGATTGCAGCTTCAACGAAAGCTATTTTCCCAAAAGTGACGAACCGCTGGACAACCTCTTCTTTGCCTGGACGAATCGCCTCGACGACACCAGCTACATGCAGCGTATCGATATGGATGGCAATCTCGACTTCGATGATCCGGGCTTGATGTTCATGACGCAAATGAATTATGAAGACGAAATCGCATCGATCTATCCGGTTGACGATAACTACCTTATAACCTGGGTTAACAACGATGAAGACCAGAACCACATGTTCGTCAACACGTTCGATTCGCAGGGTAACCGCTTGTGGGCGGAAGACCTCGAGGTCGAATCGATCGGAACGGCTTACGATAAGCCTCGTACCGCATATATGGATGGGGTACTCTACATTTACTGGCTCTCCTACACGAGCGGATGGACCGATTGCCTCGAAGCGCAACGCGTTATCGATGGCGAGCTTGCCTGGGAAACTCCTGTGGTGATCTGCAACAGTCTCGGCACCGGGTATATCAATGTAATCGAAGATTACGTGTTCTACCATAACGGAAACGAAACATACGCACAGCGTCTCGATGCCGACGGCAACCCATGCGACGGTTTCGGTGCCGAAGGCAGCCGTCTGAACATTGACGGGCGTCCGAACCCGTTCTGGACGAAGAGCACGGACGAAGGGATCGTCATCGTATGGACCGAATCCTCGAACCCGAGAATGCAGATACTACATGAAAACGGGACATCGGAATGGGAGAGCAGCCTGAATCTCTTCCCGAACCAGCTCAGCTATCTGTACCACATTGAGATCACCGACAACGGTGTCTATGTCTTCTATTACTATCAGAGTGAATCCATGGTTCAGGCATTCGATTTCGACGGCACCGAGCTATGGGATACGCCCGTTGAGCTCTTCTCCGATATCAACGAGTTTTGCGATATCGAGACGACACAGAATGGCTTGCTCATTGCATACACTGTTTACCATACCGATACCGACTATCGTATCGAATTGATGTTGCAACATCTCGACATCTTCGGGAATTTCTGGAATGAACCGATGAGTATCTGCAACGCGTTCGGCTATCGCTACAACGCAGAAATCACACCGGCGACGAACAACCGCTACTTCGTCACCTGGCTCGAAGCACGAGATGTCATGCCTAACTATAGCCTGTTCGGTCAGCTCGTCGATTACCAGCCCAACGATAGTGACGAATCGACGAACATCGCCGCGTGGGAACCGGATATGAACGTGTATCCGAATCCGTTCAACCCGAAAACGACCGTAAGCTTCTCTCTCGCTTCGGATTCGAAGGTCGAGATGAAAGTCTATAACGTAAAGGGACAGATGGTACAAAACCTCTGCGACGATGTGCTTCCGGTCGGCAAGCAGCAAATCACCTGGGACGGCACCGACAAGACCCATAAAGCCGTCGCCAGCGGACTGTACCTGATCAATCTGAACATCAACGGAAAAGATTATCGAAGCAAGGCACTTCTTCTGAAGTAATGCCATAAACGCTATGCGAGTATGTGAATGAAAAGAACCGCAACCTTGATTCTTCTGGTGCTATCATGCGCATTGCTCGCATCGGAAAGCTTACTCTGGCAGGATGGCGGGATTCCGCTGTACACCAACAACTACGTTGAGTACAGCGGATCCTGTCTCCAGCACGAGGACGGCAGCTTCATGCTCCTCTGGTCGGAGAACATCACCGGCTACAGCAACCTTCAAACCATGCGAATCGACTCTTCCGGCAACCAATTGTGGGATGAGCCGCGAGCCGTCACCGACGACATATGGGTACCCAATTCCACGCACATGATCGGGACAAGCGACGGGGATCTCCTTATTGTCTGGTATCACCACGATTCCAATTCGGATTTTTTCTGCCACGCAATGAAAATCAACTGGGACGCCACGCCGCTATGGGATCAACCGGTGGAAATCACCGACAACTATGAGACCAAGTATCCCGCACTCGAATGCTTCCCCGATTCGAACGGCGGCGCGTATGTCCTGTGGAACGAGTCGTACAACAACTACCCGAATCAGTATGTTCAGCACATCGATGCCGATGGCGAACTGGATTGGGAGGATGGCGCGGTCGAGCTCTTTCCTTCGTACTACAACGTCGGCGGAATGTTTAGTATCTGCGCCGATGGACAGGGCGGTATCATCGTTAGCTCCGTTGCCGAACGAGCGGAAGACTATTCCCTGCAAACCCTGGTCCAGCGCGTCACGCCGGATGCCGAAACGCCCTGGGGCGATAACGGGTACATCTGCCTGAACGAAATCCACTACTACTGGGATTTTATCGCCGAAATCCAGCAAACGGACGACGACGAGTATGCACTGTTTTCGACGTGGAGCGATTCGACCGGCACCGGATTCCGCATGCACAGGCTGAACCGCGACGGAGAGATTCTGGACGAAAGTAACTACCCGCTGGAATACGCCTTCGACAGCAGAAATCGGTTCCGTGCAGATTGCGACAGTGAGCACAATCTGATCATCGGATGGGCAGAAAAATCCGGGAACTATTGCAGAATTCAAATCGGTAAAATAACCCCGGACAACGTCTTGCACTGGTATTCGGACGAGGAAGTCGGGAACGCGGGTATTTTGGGCGGCGTTCTGAGCATGGAACTCACGCTCGACGAAAACGACAATATTTACCAATCCTGGATCCTTTACGATTACAACTCGAGATCGCTCTGGATTCAGAAATACGATCACGACGGCAATCCGCTCTGGGAAGAGGATGGCACATTCGTAATCGACAACGTCGATAGCATCTCGGGGACATCCATGAACTACTCCGATGGATCAAGCACGTTGTTCTGGATGGACGATCGCACCGGTATGTCGAGTATTTACTGCCAATCGTTCGACAGTTCGGGCTCAACGCTCTTCGGGGACGAAGGCATCCCCATTCGGCAGGGATGGGAAAGTTCGGGGCCAACCGCGCTGCACTCGGATGCCGGAAACGCCGGACAGGACTATCTCTATTTTGCCTGGGTGAACAACTACGACCACTCCTGCTACCTGCAATGTATCGATATGAACGGCAACTTCACCATGCCCGACAACGGAAGGATATTTCTCGACAATTCCCGCTATTCATACGTATTGCACGCAGTCGAGAACATCGACGACGACGTCTATATCGTATGGACCCAAACCGGAGACCTGTTTACCTCCACACGCATGAACCGGTTCGATACACAGGGAAATCGCGTGTGGGATCAGGACCTCGTCGTGTACGAGACCGAGACGTACGGCGACGTGTCTTTCTCGAACGTGACCGTGGGGAAATACCTCGACGACCTGATGATCGGCTGGGAAGAATCGATTCACTACTTCGAAAGGGTAAGGCTGCAAAGGGTGTCCGACGGGCAACTCGCCTGGGGCGAACCGGCCAGGATCGGCGAAGAATCTGTGCACAATCTCAATCTCATGAAGATCGTCGATAACTACGTTGTCTGGCTGGACAACATATATCGCGTCCTGCGTATTGCGGACGACGGCACCCCATGCGAAGGTTGGGAACTGGAAGGAACCCGTATTACCAGCATCAACGGCAGCCACAACGACTGGCACTATTTCAATACGGAGAGCGGACTCGTGCTCGTCTGGTCCCTGGATAACGGCGTAACGGACACAATTCGGCTACAGCTCGTCTATCGGGACGGCACCACGGAGTGGATCAACAGCTACGCGATCGAGATAGCCGAAAGCGTCTATAACACCTGCGCGACGGTCGATGGCAAAGAGCTGTATGTCGGCTGGAACAACGGTTACGTCAATCTCGCCGCCTTCAGTCTCGGTGGCGACGCGCTGTGGGATTCCACCATCGTCATCGAAGAGAACTGGCGTCTGACCGATCTGCAAACCACGCCGGACGGCCTGCTCTTCTCGTACTACTACAGCAACAGCGGTTATTACCAGACCGATGTCGGAATGCAACACTTGTCGATGGACGGCGAAACATGGAACGAGCCACTGACGGTCTGTGATGCGCAAAATCCGCAGACCAATCTCGATATCCTGAAGGCCGAGAATGATCGATATTTCCTTACATGGCTGGACAACCGCGATGGAGTCGGTGGCTACACGCCCTACATGCAGATGTTCGACTATCAGGCCACCGGAACCGACGGGCAATCCAATACCCCTGCGTGGGATGCGGGATTGCAAGTAACACCCAATCCGTTCAACCCGGAGACCACCGTACGTTTCTCGTTACTGAAGAACGCCAACGTCAATCTCAGTATCTATAACACGAAAGGACAACTGGTGCGCAAGCTGTATGATGGTTTGATGCCTGCCGGAAACCACGGAATCCCATGGGACGGAACCGACCGATATCAAAAGCCGGTCGCGACCGGCGTCTATCTGATCAACCTGGACATCGACGGAACCAATTACCGAAGCAAATCCCTGCTGTTGAAATAATTCCTGCTTTGTTTTATAAGGCTATTTGTCGCTAACATCATTAGCCCATGGTGTGAACCATGGGTTTCACGAAAAAACGTGCGACAGAAAATCCGCCAATCATCTTCCGTGGAAGATGATTGGCGGATTTTCTTTTCTCGGGGAGGCAATCTATTACCCATGGTTCACACCATGGGCTTTATCGATGAAATTGATGCCCGGAAACTTAGCGATGACAGAAATGAAAGACGATTTTTACCGCTATCCTATTCCACGAACTTCCTGTCCATGCTGCGATACTGCACGGCTTCGCTGAGATGGGTGCTGTTGATCGATTCCGCGCCGTCCATATCGGCAATGGTACGCGAGACCTTCAGGATGCGATCGAAGGCACGCGCGGAGAGCCCGAGCCGATCCACCGCCTTTCGCAACAGCAATCTGCCCTGATCGTCGATGACGCAATGCTTACGGATCATCTTCGAATTCATACGCGAATTGCAGAAGACGTCGGTCCCGGCGAATCGCTGAAGCTGAATCTTGCGCGCCCTGTTCACCCGCTGCCGTATTTCCTCCGATTTCTCTCCCGTCGGCATCGAGCTCAGCTCCTCGTACTTGACCGCAGGCACCTCGATATGGATGTCGATACGGTCGAGCAGCGGACCCGAGATACGCGAGCGATATCGCTGGATGCTGCTGATGGGGCACGTGCAGGTGTGACCCGGGATCGAATTGCCGTAGTAGCCGCAGGGGCATGGATTCATCGACGCGACCATCATGAAGCTCGCCGGAAACGCCAGGCTCTGCGTGGCGCGCGTTATCGTGACGACGCCATCCTCCAGCGGCTGACGAAGCACTTCCAGCACCGATTTCTTGAACTCGGGCAGTTCGTCCAGAAACAGCACGCCGTTGTGCGCGAGCGAGACCTCGCCCGGCTTGGGATAGCTGCCGCCGCCGATCAGCCCGACATCACTGATGGTGTGATGCGGCGAGCGATACGGTCTCTCGGAGATGATCCCTTTGCGGTTCGCGGTCATGAAGCCGGCGACGGAATGGATTTTCGTGGTTTCGAGCGCCTCCTCGAGCGTAAGGTCAGGCAGGATGGTGGGAAGTCTGCGCGCGAGCATGGTCTTGCCGGAGCCGGGTGGTCCGATCATGAGCAGATTGTGTCCACCCGCGGCAGCGATCTCGAGCGCACGCTTTACATGGAACTGCCCCTTGACGTCGAACATATCGACCGCGCTGACATTCAGCGTGGAGAAAATCTTGCTCCGATCGACTTTCGTCGGCTGGATATCGATGACGTTCTCCAGGAAATCGACCGTTTCGTTGAGCGAATCGACCGGATACACCTCCAGTTCGTCGATGATCGCCGCCTCTTCCGCGTTGTCGCGCGGCACGATGAGTCGCTTCATGCCGTCCTTCCAGCACCCGAGCGCAATCGGCAGGATGCCCCTGACCGCGCGTACCTCGCCGTCCAGAGACATCTCCCCCACGATCACTGTGTCCTCCAGGTGCTCCGACTTGATCTGCTTCGACGCGGAAAGGATCGCCACCGCCATCGGAAGATCGAACGACACGCCCTCCTTGCGAACATCCGCCGGAGCCAGGTTCACCGTATAATTCCACGAAACGAACTTGAATCCGCAGTTCTTGATAGCAGCGGACACCCGGTCACGGCTCTCTTTCACCGAGTTGGACGGCAGCCCGACCACGGAAAATTTGCTGATCCCGCCCTTGATATCGGCTTCGACGGATACGTATTCGGCATTGATTCCCTGAATTGCATACGAAACGGTTTTCCCAAACATCATGTCTCCTTTCGGATAATAATGTGCTCGATTACGTAAAATATCGTCAATGAAAAAACGGAAACGAGATGATTTTTGTTAATATCCAAAGATATGATGCCGAGTACGCAATGACGATCACGATATCAACATTCGGAAGACCTCGCTTCGCTCGGAAATTCAGAAGTTGATATCGGAGAGCAGCTCCACAAATCGGTCGATATCGGACTCGGTCGTGTCCCAGGAAGTCATCCAGCGCACCTCGGAAGCCATCTCGTCCCAGACGTAGAAGAAGGTCTCTTCCTGAAGCGCCTCGATCGACTCTCGTGGAATTCGCGCAAACACGGCATTAACCTCCACCGGTCGCGTGATCTCCACATGCGGTATGGTCGAAACCTTCTCCGCGAGATAGCGCGCCATGCGGTTGGCGTTTTCCGCGTTGCGCTTCCACATATCCGTTCCGAACAGCGCCAGAAACTGTGCCGAGATGAAGCGCATCTTGGAAGCGAGCTGCATCGACTGCTTGCGAACGTATTTGAAATCCTCCGACGTGTGCGGCAGGAAGAACACGATCGCCTCACCGTACATCATACCGTTCTTGGTTCCGCCGAACGAGAGGATATCGACCCCGCAGTCGCGCGTCATCTGCCGGAAATCGCATCCGAGCGCGGCGGCGGCGTTTCCGATCCGTGCGCCATCCACATGCAGCAGCAGGTCGTGCTCGTGCGCAAACCGGCTAATGGCTTTGATTTCGTCGAGCTGATAGAGCGTGCCGAGTTCGGTGGGCTGCGTGATCGAGATAATCCGCGGCTGTACGTGGTGCTCGAAGCCAACCTCGGTGAGAAGTGGCGGGATATCTTCGAGGCGAATTTTACCGTCGTGGCTGGGCACGGTCAGCAGCTTGCAGCCGGTGAATTTCTCCGGCGCGCCGCATTCATCGACCTGCATGTGCGCAGTACCGGCGCAGATCACAGCCTGCCATGATTTGCAGACCGACTGCACGGACAGCGTGTTCGCGGCGGTTCCGGTAAAAACGAACCAGGTCATGACATCGTCTCCGAACATCGCGCGGAACATCTCCATCGCCTGCTGTGTATAAGCGTCGTCTCCGTACGATACGGCGTGATCCCGATTGGCGTCCTGCATCGCCTCAAAAACCTCGGGATGCACCCCCGAAGCGTTGTCGCTGGCAAACATCCTCATCTCAGTTCACCCTCCTTCGTGTATTCGGTGGGAAACCACGGCGGCTTCTCTCTCGTCTTGCGAATCACGGCCGTCTCGGACTTGACCGGCTCGATGGAATCGACCTGAACGTACGTCGCCATGATCTGCTGACCGGATTTCATCTCGTGATACGGAATTTGCTCCGGCTCCTGATCCTCGAACACAAGCGTACCCTCGATCAGGTAAAAAACATTGTCCTTCAGCGATTGGGCGATCTTCGAGTCGTTAAACTTGAGGCGAATTCCGATCGGCAGCGCGATTTTCGGATGCTCCGTCGGAATCGACATACCGACCACCACCTGGTTCGAAGGCTGATCCGGCTGCACGATATCGGCATAGACGCTCACAAACCGGAAGCGACTGGTCCCGATGCGCTCCATGGACAGCATATGCTGCGACAGCTTGAATCCCGCGTAGCGATGATTCCACTCGTCGCCGATGATGTTTCGCAGCTCCCGCAGATTCAGTTCGCAGACCTCGTCCGGCTCGTAGAAAGGATATTCCGGCTCTTCCACCTTGACCGGAGGCTTGATCGGCGGCAGCGAATCGACGTTCTCATAGAAGGTTACAGAACGCCGTTGCTCCGCGATCTCCTCATCCAGTTCGTCGATCTCATCCTCAAAACTCATGCGCCAGACGGCTATCTGCACAATCGCAACCAGCAAGACAAACGCCATGATCCAGAACAGGATGCGGGTCCTCTGCCGGCTGTTGTCGGTCTGCTTCGATTTCACGGACTGCACGATCTGATCCATGACCAGCATGATCAGCACGAGACTGGTGAACGCGAGGCCCAACGGCGGTCGGGGCGCGGTTCCGGTCAGCGATAGAACGAGAATGGCAATCGACAGCAGAAATCCGACCATCAATACAATCATCTTTTTCATATTCACGATTCCTTCAACGCTTTATACTCTATTCATCGGGGCGAGCAAAATCCGGTAGAAAATCCCCGTTCACACGCGCCATGCTGCTGAACAGATTGTCGAGCACGTCGATTTTTTCATGCTCATGCTGCAAATCTCTCAGCATCTTGCGGATCGTAGTTCGCTTCGAGTTCCCCGCGTGCGGACAGCGCTCATCCATCACCGGATACTGCCTCTCCTTCGCGTACGATGCCAGCAGTGCTTCAGGCACCGTGTAGAGCGGTCGCACGATGTGGTACTCGCCGTCGAACAGCGACTGCTTCGGCATCATGGTGCTGATCTCGCGCGAGAAGACCATATTCAAGAGGAGCGTCTCGACCACGTCGTTCCGGTGGTGTCCCAGCGCGATCTTTGCAATGCCTCTCTCGCGCGCCTTCTCCAGGATCAATTTTCGCCGGATCCTCGAGCACTCGAAGCACGGATTCTCTCTTTTCGGCAGGTGCGCCAGGACATCAACCTCCACGAGGTGAAACGGAGCAATATCGCGGCAGTATTCGAGCAGTGCCTCGTCGATATTGATGCCGACATGCACCAGCTCGATCCCGACCGGAAGCAGCGAGAGGAGCCTCGGTAGCGCGAGGCTGTCCTTTCCGCCCGATACGCCGACCAGGACGCGATCGTCCGGCTCGAACAGGTTCCACCGGCGGTTGGCGTCGCGGACATGATCGAGCAGCAGCCGTTCCAGTCTGGTTGATGCTTCCATAGTTGCCCAGTTTTACGCCGAAGGTTTTTCCGGTCAAGATGAAATCTCTTGCCGGATTGGGCGTTTTTTTCGAAATGAAACCGAGGTTGCTATGAATCCGAATCGATTTTTGGGCATCACCACGTTCGGCGAGAGTCACGGACCGCTCATGGGCTTGGTGATAGAGGACATAAAGCCGGGAATTCCGTTCCCGCACGAGGCACTCCGGGAGCTTCTCGATCGCCGCATTACCGACGCACCGCGCAGGGAAACCGACGACTACCAGGTCGTCAGCGGCGTTTTTGAAGGGAAGACCACCGGCATGCCCGTGTGCATACTGTTTCCCAACCGCGATGCTCGTTCCGAAGATTACGAGAAAATCCGAAAAATCTTCAGGCCGGGCCACGCCGACTACACGCTGTTCGAAAAGTTTAAAATCTACGACTACCGCGGCGGCGGGCATCTGTCGGGTCGAGAGACCGTCTGTCGCGTGGCGGCATCCGCACTGGTTCTCGATCGGACGAAGGACATCCGCTTCCATATCGAATCCGAAACCGCACGCAGCAACCTCCAAAAGCTGAAGGAAGAAGGCGACACCTCGGGCGCGATCCTGAAGATCACCGTCACGGGGGTACCGTCCGGACTGGGCGATCCGGTGTTCGAAAAGCTTGACGCCAACCTCGCCAAAGCGCTGCTCTCCATCGGCGGCGTGAAGGGGATCGAGTTCGGCGACGGCTTTCTGCTCGGAACCATGACAGGAAGCGAGGCCAACGACCCGATGGATTCATCCGGCTTCCTCAGCAACCACTGCGGCGGCATCCTCGGTGGCATCAGCACGGGCGAGCCGATCGTGATGCGACTGGCGATCAAGCCGGTCTCGTCGATCTCGAAGCCACAGAAAACGATCCGGCATGACGGAATGGAGGTCGAGATGACCCTTTCCAGCCGGAGCGACGTCTGCCTGACCCCGCGCATCAACCCGGTGTGCGAAGCGATGATCCGGCTCGTGCTGGCGGACGCCATCGCACATCAGAGATTGATCGAGGGTGACGAAGCCACGCTCGATGAGCTTCGGGAGGCGATCGACCGCATCGACGAGGACATCCTGATCGCGCTTTATCGCAGAGACCGCGTCGTGGAGCAGATCGGCAAACTGAAGAAGGCGCAGGGCATTCCGATTCGTGATACAGATCGTGAAGAAACCGTGCTGAACGCTCTGCGGGAGAAGGCGTCGATCTGGAATCTCGATAAAAAACTTGTCAAACACGTATGGGAAGCTATCATGGAGCATAGTCGGAGGAATCAATGATTGTGCTGTCGCTACCCTACTTGAGCGGTAACTTCCTGAAAAATTATTCCGGGAATATCGGTGATCGATACGATTATATCGAGTATCGTCTGGACATGAACAAAGACCCGCTTTCCGTCCCGCAAGAGCTGATCAACGAACGCGTGATCCTCACCTGCCGAGGAGAGAGCGTCCCCCGCATCGCGCTCTGGATACGCAAGCAAACCCTCCTGCACCAGTGCCTTACCGATATGGATATCGAAGAGTACGCCAGAATGGTGACGCCGATCCCACCCAAACACCTGATCCTCTCGCACCATGAGGACAATCCCGACTGGACGCTCGATTCCATCCACGAGTATGTCGAGTGGTCAAACGATATCCCATCGAAAATCTTCAAGCTGGCGCTTCGCATCGAGCGATACGAGCAGCTCCTTCTGATTCCGAAGATCGTTGAGATGTCCAAGAAACCGATCATGATCGTCGGCACCGGCAAACTGGGCATCCTCACACGCATCCTGCACAACTATCTGGGCTCGATCGGCACCTATGTGGGACTCGACGGCTATCTCACTGCGGACGGGCAGATTTCCCATACGCAGGCGGAGCGATTTCGCATCCGCAATTGCCGCTGTGTCGCGGGTGGAATCATCGGCGGTGACCAGGTCAGATATTCACTCGGGATCCCCTACTACAACGACTATTTCAAGGAAAACGATATCGACGCGGTGTATATCCCGTTTCCGGTCGATGATTTACAGGACTTCTTCTGCTGGATGGACGGCTGCGTTCTGAATTTCTACGGCTTCTCGGTAACCATGCCCTTCAAAAGCCATTTCGCACCCGAAGGACTCCCCGCCGGCAACACGGTCGTGTACGGCAACGACGGTAAACGTACCTTCTGCACCGATCTGATTGCGCTCGAAAAATCGATCGAAAAGCTCGACATCGGCACATCGGAACGGATCGTGATCTACGGAACCGGCGCGATGGCAGAACTGGCGCTGATCGCGCTCGCAAAGCACCAAAAGGTCTTCGTCTATGGCAGGGACGTGGACAAGGCCCGCAGGCTGGCGGAGAAATACGGCAGGACGAGCACCGAGTCGTTCGACGACGCCGAAGCGCTGATCAACTGCACGCCGGTGGTATTCTTCCCGCCCATACCGACATCCGTCCGTAAGGTCGTCGATCTGCCCTACACCATCACCGCGACCAGCCTTATCCGATACGCGAAGCGGGAAGGTCTCGCCTATGTCACGGGCGTCCAGTTCTGGAAATGGCAGGCAGAAAAGCAACTCGAGGTATTCCTCCAATCGATCGGAGAGGTGCGCCGATGAAGAAATTTTTCGCAATCATCATTCTGATAGCGATGTCCATCCTGTCCGCACAGGAGCGGACTTCCATGCGGTTCGGTATCGCGCTCGATCCGATGTCTGCCGATACGCTTTTCACACGGAACGACAGCATCGACCAGATCCTGCTCATGGGCAGAATCCTGCCGATAAAAGCGCGGAACGACACGGTCACGGTGCGCGATTCCATCATCATCCACTACGCGAACCGGCAGAAAGCGCTGACCTGCCCCATCGAGTTCAGCTTTTCGCCGGATCATCCGACGTACGCGACCTCGATGCTGCGCTGCGGCAATATCGACGGCTTCGACACGGTCGATACCTTCCCGCTGGACAGCCTGACGATCCGCGTGTTCTCGCTCTACTCGCCCGACACCATCGTCAAGCACCCGATCGAAAACCCGGAGCGCTTCGATTACGATCTGATCCGCCTGGTAGAAAAAGCCTTTGCCGGCAAAGACTCGACCCGTCTCGACATCCTGGTCACCAACCTGCCCAAGCACGTCATCAAAGAGCTGTTCGAGCAAGCCCCCGCAGACGTGATCCTCAATTTCGATTACGTGCCGACCCGCTGCGAGGACATCTTCGACGGCAAGACCATGTTCGTCAGCCTCGCCACGGAACCGCGTACGATCCTGACCATCGAACGAAAATCCGGCACGACGCGTATTAGCCGACGATGAAACGCACGCTCGAAGAGACCATCGAACTGTACATCCGGCACCTCATGGCACGCGGTCTCTCGAAGCACACCATCACCGCCTACGGCAAGGATTTGGAGCAATTCGACAGCTTCCTGCGGCACTATTTCGAGGACGAGAGACCGATCCTCGACGCTATCAGTCGGCGCATGATCCGCGATTTCCTGCACCACATGAGCGAAAACGAACGCTCCAACCGCACCCTGGCACGCAAGACCACCACGATCCGCTCGTTCTTCAAGTTCTGCATCGCCGGTGGCTATACCCAGGACAATCCCACCATGGGAATGCCGACGCCCAAGTTCGGGAAGAAGCTACCCAAGTTCTTCAGCGAAGAGGAGATACGCAAGCTGCTGGAGCTTCCAGACCTCAGCTCGAAATTCGGCGTCCGCAACCGTGCCATCCTCGAGCTTCTCTACTCCTGCGGGATGCGCATCAGCGAGATTGCCGACGCGACGATCTCGCAGGTCGATCTGCGTCGGGAGATGATCCGCATCATCGGTAAGGGCAACAAGGAGCGCATCGTGCCCGTCGGTCAGTGGGCATGCGCGGCGATCCGAAGCTATCTGAAGATACGTCCGCGATTCGAGAGCAAAGAGAGCGGCGACACGCTGTTCCTGTCCAAGAGCGGCAAATCCCTGACCGCCGACGAACTACGCGAGATTCTGGATCGGTACATCATGCTGGTCGCAAGCACGAAAGGGTATTCGCCCCACTCGATCCGGCATTCCTTCGCCACGCATCTGCTGTCGCACGGCGCCGACCTGAAGGCTGTGCAGGAGATGCTCGGGCACAGCAACCTCTCCACCACCGAAATCTACACGCACCTCACCATCGAAGATTTGCAGAAAGAATACATGCAAGCGCACCCCAGGAGCCGGAAAGAGGATTGAGAACCGCCAATCATCTTCCCTATGTGTAGCCCATACGGGGATTCAGGATTGTCAGCAAGCTGAAATCCTACAGGTGTGAACCATGGGTTCGATGATCGCGCGAACGTATAAAAATGGAACCACCAGCCATCGTTCCCTATGTGTAGCCCATGGTGTGAACCATGGGTTTGACGATCGCGTAAATGTAAAAGAAAACCGCCAATCATCTTCCGTGGAAGATGATTGGCGGTTTTCTTTTTTTGGGGGCAACCTTTTACCCATGGTTCACACCATGGGCTACACATAATTATCTGAATATTCGACATCTGCATCACACCATGGGCTACACGTAATTATCTGGATATTCGACATCTGCATCACCCACTGGATTACACATGCTGGATATATCGATCATACTCCTCCTGAAAACTACATCGTTTGTGATGCTCCTGCTGATTGATGATATACTGCTTGACTGCGGGAATATTCGTCCTGCTTACACTAAAAGCCGCATAACCTGTTTGCCATGCGAAATCGCCGTGATGATTTTCTCGAAACCACCTGCTCGAGTTTGACTTGATCGCTCGAACGCATTCTGAGAGACTCACATTCTTCGGCATTCTGAAAAGGATATGAATGTGGTCATCGTGCCCATTCGCGACAATTATTTTGCCGGAAATATTCTCGATTATCTCCGAAACAATACAACATAAATCTCTTACAACATCGCCCGTTAGATACCTGTGGCGATCTTTTGTGGAAAATATCAAATGTACCGTAATACTGTCGAACGCGTGGCTCATTCATCCCCATCCTTCTTGCGAGTAGCGGCTTCCTCGGCGATGTAATTCTTCATCCCGAAGCTTAGGGCGGGCTTGTCGGTCGGACGATACTTGTAGTCGCCTGAGCGGCAATCGCCGATGCGGATCACGCTGTCGCCGAATCTCTTCTTGAGGTCATCGACCGCCTGCGCCATGCGAACTTTCTTCTCGTCGAAATCGGGGAAAATCCTGAGCTGGAGCGGCTCTTCGTCGAAGGAGAGATTGGTCACGCCCACGCCTACCAGACGAAGTCGCGCCGGCTCGAAATGGACGTTGTCGAACAGCCGAACGATCTCGGTGTAGAGGTCGGTCTCGAAGAAAATCTTGTGGTCGAGCGTGCGGTGATACTGATGCGTCTCGAAGCCGTGGGTACGCAGGGTGAGTCGCACGGTTCGGGCCACAGCACCGTGTTTTCGCATCCGAAACGAGACCTTGTGCACCAGCGACAGCAGCACCTTCTTCAGGAAAACACGGTTGTTGGTCGCCTCGAAGAGTGTAGTTTCGTTGCTGATCGATTTCGGCTTGTCCGCTTCCCGGTGCGCAACAACCGCAGAATTGTCCCTGCCGCAGGCCAGCTCGTGAAGCTGTGTCCCACCGACACCGAACTTCCGCCTCAAAACTTCGACGGGATACCGTGCCAGTTCACCCGCCGTGAAGATGCCCAGCAGGTTGAGCTTCTCGGTCGTCTTGGGTCCGACGCCGAAGAGCTGTTGCACGGGTAGATTTTTGAGCAGACCTTCGACATCCTCCGGGTGGATGATGTAGAGCCCGTCCGGCTTGGCGAGTCGGCTGGCAAGCTTGGCGAGGGTTTTGTTGGGTGCGATACCGACCGAACTGGGAAGCCGTAGTTCATCACGGATCGCGCCGCGGATGCCTTCTCCGATCGCTTCGAGCGAACCGAACAGACGGATGCAGCCCGAGACGTCGAGAAACATCTCGTCCACCGAAAACGGCTCCACAACCGGCGAGAAACGATTGCAAATATCCACGATACGCATCGACGCATAGACGTACTTGCCGTGGCTGCCCGATATGTAGATGCCGTTCGGGCAGAGCTTCCGCGCCTCGAAGACCGACATCCCCGAGTGGCAGCCGTACTTGCGCGCCTCGTAGGAGCAGGTCGTGACCACGCCCTTCTGCGAGTGCGATCCCGCGATCAGGACCGGTTTCCCCTTGAGCTGCGGGTTGTCCCTGATCTCGATCGACGCAAAGAACGCGTCCATATCGATCAGCGCGATGTATTGCTGCATCATCTTCCCCATATTCTGAAATAACGTGTCTCTATTCAATCGCAACATTCGGAAGAGATGCGAGCATCACATTCAGAAGTTACGATTGTATATTGGTTTCCTGTTTGACTGGTAAATGAATCGATCCCCAACGTGATATAATCCCATGCTTTTCGGGCTGTCAATTGATTTATGCACGACGTTGAAGGTTTTTTTCTTTACGCAATTTCCTTGCTGTCATAATATTTGGCTCAGGAGACGGTATGAACAAAATCAACGACCTGCTGGAGAAGCTGAAAACGTCCGAGGGCAAAGAGCGCCTTGGAATCCTGGGCGACCTCTGCTGCGAATGCTGGTACAGCAACCCCGAACTCGGCATCCAATACGGCAAAGAGGCAATCGAACTGGCGCAATCGCTCAACGAGCCTCATTCGATCGCAATGTCTCACTACTATACATCGACGAATCTGGTACAGAACGGCGAACCGGATACGGCCATCGACCACGGACTGAAAGCGCTGTGGATTTTCGAGGAGATCAAGGACGAGCGGGGTATCGGCGACGCCCTTAACAACCTCGGAATGATCTACAAATCGATCCGGCAGTACGACAAGGCGCTGGAATACATGCTCCAGTCTCTTCCCTATTTCGGCGACCCGGAAAGCCTGCCGCAGCTTCGCAACACCTACAGCAACATCGGCACCTGCTTTCAGGACTTGCGGCAATTGTCGGAAGCGAAGAAATTCCTCAAAATCGCACTCGACCTCTCCCAAGACATCGGCGACAACCGCTTCACGGCGCGGATCATCAATAACCTCGGCATCATGCACGCAGTCGAAAGCGACCTCGATGCCGCAATCGCCTATTTCAACCACGCCATCAAGATCAAGAAGACGCTCGACGACAACACCGGCATCGTCTCCACCCTGCACAATCTTGGCTCGTGCTTCCTGCGAAAAGATGATTTCGAGAACACCCGGGAATACTATCAACAAGCGCTTGACCTCGCCGAAGAGCTGCACAACAAGGACTTTATCTGGCGATGCAACTACTCCTTCTTCGAGCTCTATTACAAGATGAAGCAGTTCGAAACAGCACTCGAGTATCTGCTCGAATCAACGAAGCTGAAAGAGCAGGTGATCAACGAAAAGAGCAACCAGCGCATCGTCGAACTGCACAACCGCTACGAAAACGAGAAGAAGGACAAGGAAGCGGAGATTTTCCGGCTACGCAATATCGAACTCGCCGATGCCAACCGTAAGCTGCAAAAAACCCGGGACGAGCTGATCGAGCTGGAGAAGAAGAGCGCTGTGCTGGCGATGGCGGTCACGGCAAATCACGAGATCAACCAGCCGTTGATGGTATGCCACGGCAACCTCGAGATGCTGACCGATTCGATGGACAAACCCACCAACGACCAGAAGCGCTACCTGGAAAGGATATCGCAGGGGCTCGGTCGAATCAAGGAAATCCTCGAGCATTATCGCAAAGAAAACATCCGCTACGATGAGTACAGCGACGATGTGCAGATGGTCATTTTCGAGGATCGCAAAGACAAAGAATAATCTGCACGACGAAATACATGCACCGCGATTCCACAGCTCATCCGTTCTCTTCGACGGAAAAAGCTTTCGGTTTTGCAAACTTGAAGCTTGACCGGAACAGCCGGTCGTGATATCTGCCGTTTCTATAGTAACCCATTATATCGAATGGAGTTGAATATGAGCCAGCACATTTCGAAACGTGCGTTGATCGGTGAGAAAACGCGGTTGGGAAAGAACTGCGTCATCGAAGAAGACGTCATCATCGGCGAGGGCTGCGTGATCGGCCACAACGTGGTGATCCACAAGGGATCGAAGATCGGCTGTTTCGTCCGCATCGACGACAACACAATCATCGGCAAGGAACCGATGGCGTCGCCGCGCAGCATCTTCAAGACGGAGAAGGAATACCGCCCGGCAATCATCGCGGACGAATGCCTGATCGGAGCGAACGTAGTGATCTACGTGCAATGCGAGATCGGGCGGAAAACACTGGTCGCCGACCTCGCGACCATCCGCGAAAACGTGACCATCGGCGAATACAACATCATCGGACGCAACGTCGCTATCGAGAACTTCGTCAAGATCGGCAGCCGCAACAAGTTCGAAACAAACAGCTATATCACCGCCTACTCCGAGGTGGAAGACTACTGCTTCGTCGCACCGTGTGTGGCGACCAGCAACGACAACTACGCCGCCCGTGACAAAGAGCGCTATCAGCATTTCAAGGGCATCACGATCCGCACCGGTGGAAGGATCGGCGTAAACGCCACCATCCTGCCGGGCAGGACAATCGAGAATGACGCACTGGTCGCAGCAGGATCGGTGCTGACCAAAGACGCCAAACAAGAAGAAATCTGGATGGGAAATCCCGCCCACAGCGTCCGACAAGTACCGGACGCTCAACTACTGAAAAACAATCTCGACAAGAATAAAGACTGACAGAGGTACCCATGAAACCGCTGGTAATCGTACCGACCTACAATGAAGCCGACAACATGCCGGAGCTGCTCAATGCACTGCTGCATCTGCACGAAGACTTGCATATCCTGATCGTTGACGACAACTCGCCGGACGGAACGGCGGGAATCGTCGAAGACTCAATGAAGACCGAGCCCCGCATCCACCTGCTGAAGCGAGCCGGGAAAATGGGACTCGGGTCCGCGTACGTGGAGGGCTTCCGCTACGCGATCCAAGAGAAATACGACCTGATCTTCCAGATGGACGCCGATTTCTCGCACAATCCCGCTATTATCCTGATGATGATGGAAATAATCGAGGACTACGACCTGGTCATCGGCTCACGCTATATCAGCGGAATCAACGTGGTCAACTGGCCACTCTCCAGGCTGATCCTGAGCTATATGGCCGCGAAATACGTCCGCATCATCACCGGAATGCGCATCAAGGATCCCACCGGTGGATTCAAGTGCTTCCGGCGCGAAGTACTGGAGACCATCGACCTGGACAACATCCTCTCCGACGGCTACTCCTTCCAGATCGAGATGAACTACCGCACCTGGCTGCACGGATTCCGCATCAAGGAGATACCCATCGTGTTCACCGACCGGCGCAGCGGGCAATCGAAGATGTCCAAAAAAATCATCCGGGAAGCGATTCTCGTTGTATGGAAACTTGTGTTCCACCACCTCACCGGAAAGATTCCATGCCGCAAGAAACACTCCTGAACGCCGTTCCCATCGAAAAACTGGTGTTCAAGGGCTTTGGACTCGGACACGCAGAAGGCAAGACCGTCTTCGTGATGAACGCGGTGCCGGAAGACATCGTGGATGTCCGCGTCATGCACCGCAAGAAAGGAATATTCATCGGCAGGATCGAGAATTTCGTGAAAAAATCTCCGCACCGCGTCGATCCCGGCTGCGAGGTGTTCGGCAAATGCGGCGGTTGCGACTGGCTGAACCTGCCCTACGAGATTCAGATACTCTTCAAGCAGCAGGTCATCGAATCGTTTTTCAATGAATTCGGCCCCGAGCGGATCTACCCGATCATGGCGGCGGAAGAGCCCTTCAACTACCGCAACAAGAGCTTTCTACCCGTCTCGCGGAACGGAATCGGGATGTACGCGCGGATGAGCCACAAGGTAGTTCCGCACAAGGATTGCCGCATCCAGCCGGAGGTCTTCGACCATGTCGTGGCCGTCCTCACCCACTACATGACCGCCGCCAAAGCGACGCCCTACAACGAGGTCAATCACACGGGCTGCGTACGGCATGTCGGCGTTCGTTACTCGATCTCGCGCGGCGAATTCGTGGTGATCATCGTCACCCGCAGCGCCAAGCTTCCCTTCACCCAGCAACTGGTCAGGCAACTTACCGCCGATTTCCCGGCCATGGTCGGCGTCGTACAGAATATCAACCGAGAGCGCGGCAACACCATCTTGGGCAGCGAAGAGAAAATCCTCTGGGGACGACCGCACATCTTCGAGGACATCGGCACTAGGACCTACAAGACCAACTACCGCTCCTTCTTCCAGATCAACACGCAGCAGACCCACACGCTCTACAGCTATATCCGCGACAAGACCGGCACCAATCACTGTGTCATCGACGCCTACAGCGGCATCGGCTCCATCGGTATCTATATCAGCGAGAAGGCGGAACGAGTGTTCTGCATCGAGCGCAACGCCAGCGCCTGCCGCGACGCGGAAGAGAACGCCCGGCTGAACGGCGTAACGAACTGCGAATTCATCGAAGCAAACGTCGAGGACGCGATCCCGAAACTGGTTCGAGAACACGCCATCGACGCGATTGTCTTCGATCCCCCACGACGCGGACTGGACGCCGAAATTATCGAGAACATCAAGGGCATTCCCAAGATCATCTATATCAGTTGCAATCCTTCCACGCAGGTGCGCGATATCCGGCTGCTGCTGGAGATGGGCTACCGGCTGACGAAGATACAGCCCTTCGATATGTTCCCGCAAACCTACCACATCGAGAATGTGGCAATCCTGGAGATAGGCGATGAGTAAATCATTCTGGCTCGGCGCGATCCTGCTTGCCCTGTTGCTGCTTTCGGCATGCTCGGGAAGCACGGACGACGACGATGTCTCGGAGGTACTGATCTCGGAAGTCCTCAACGACATCGTGAACAAATTCAATGTGCGCGACCTGGACGGCATCATGGCATATTACCATACGGACTACCTGCACCAGGGCGACATCCTCTCCAACGCGCGCTATACCTGGGAAATCCGAATGGCAATCTATACCACGATGGAGATCGAAGACATCGAGGTTACCAAGGAAGGATTGGAAGCGACCGCGGGGTTCACCATGACGCTCACCGGTACCGAGGGCGACGAGGTCTTCACCGAACCCACCGACCACGGCGATTTCTCGTACTATATCAAGGACGTCACCAGTTGGAAAATCTATGGAGACCAGCACTACGGTTCCGGAATCGGATATCAGATATCTCTCGAAACCGATCCCGAGGGCGCGCTGATATACATGGACGACGCCTCGGTCTATCAAACCACGCCGGTGATCCTGCAAGCCATTCCGGGAGGAACCCATACCCTGCGTCTCTATAAGCCCGGCTATAACGAGTGGGAGCAGCAGATCAACGTACCCGAGATGTATCGGATTTCACATACACTGGAAGAGCCCGGCTATCCGGTTCCGAATTTCGAAATCGTGAGTCCCCGGAACGGAATCAACTACGCCTCCACCACCGTCTCGCTGGAGGGGATTCTCTCGAACCGCACCCAGACCGGCGGCTCGAGCAGCTTCGACGGCACACGCTATATCATGACATTCAACGGACAGGAGACCATCCTCGGCACCAACGGCACTCTGATCGAGCTCCTGTCGATCCGCTCCGGGCACAACGAGCTTCAGCTTCGCGCCACCAACGCAGACGGCAACACCGGGTGGAGCGACACCATCACCTTCGAGGGGATGTTCTGATGCACAACAAACTCGCGGTAGCGAAGCAGGATTTGATCGATTGGTTTCAACGCATCTACGACCGCAACCTCACCACCTCATCCGGCGGCAACCTCAGTGTACGGATCGACGATTATATCGTCTGCTCGCCCACCGGGAAGGACAAGGGATCGCTCGCCCCGCGCGACCTCTGCGTCCTGAAACTCGACGAAGAAACCTCCGGCTTTTCGATAATGAACGACAACAAGCCCACCTGCGAAATCCTGATGCACCTGGAAATCTACCGCCGCAGGCCGCAAGTCAAAGCCATCGTCCACGCGCACCCCGTCTATTCGTCGCTCTTCAGCGTTATCGACACAGAGCTGCGCAACGACCTCTTCCCCGAATCGTTCATCTTCATCCCGCGCATCGAATACGTGCCCTATCATCCGCCCGGAAGCGAGGCACTTTCCATCGCCGTCGGCGACGCATCCGAGAAATCCGACGCGCTGATCCTGCGAAACCACGGCGTGGTGCTCATGGGTGATTCGCTCACTGACTGCTTCCGCGATCTCGAGGTAATGGAGCACTCTGCGAAAACACAGTACCTGCTTCTCGGACGAAGAGACGTCAGGGGATTGAGCGAAGAGCAGCTCGATGAATTGAAGCAATTGTTCCACGGCTGATTTCCGACTGTCAATATTCGTCGTAAATACCGAATTGCTTTGACAAAAAAAGCGCTATCCTGAATTTTGCATCGTGCTTAAATCTGCAAACATCAATTAGTTGTTTGAAAATCAATTAACTGCATGTATCTTATAAAAGAGATGCGATATAAGCAAAAATCTTTGACCCTGAAATTATGCACATTCTCCATAATTTTCAAGGCAAAAACAATGGAGAATCTATGAATAAAGAGATGAATTTCAACGAGTTGGGGCTTTCCGAAGACGCCCTGAACGCAATTACCCAAAAAGGCTTCGAAGAGCCCACCGAAATCCAATCGCTCACCATCCCCGTCATGCTTCGCGAGACATGCAACATCATCGCCCAGGCGCAGACCGGTACCGGCAAGACCGCCGCGTTCGGATTGCCGCTGCTGGACATGATCGAACCGGAATCCGAGAACGTCAACGCATTGGTCCTCGTTCCGACACGCGAACTGGCGATCCAGGTTTCCGAGGAAATCCACACGCTGAGAGGAAAGAAAAACATCCGCACCGTCCCCATCTACGGCGGGCAATCGATCGAACAGCAGTTCAGACGCCTGAAAAAGAGCGTACAGATCATCGTGGGAACGCCCGGACGCATCATCGACCATATCCGAAGAAGAACGCTGGACTTCAGCAAGATCGACTACCTCATCCTTGACGAGGCGGACGAGATGCTGAACATGGGCTTCATCGACGACATGGAAGAGATCATGAAGCACACCAACGACACCAAGCGCACCCTGCTCTTCTCCGCCACGATGCCGGAAAGAATCAAATTACTCGCCAACAAATACATGGAAGGCTACAAGCTGCTCACGGTCGAGACGGAGCAACTGACCACCGACCTCACTGAGCAAATCTATTTCGAGGTGAAAGCCTCCGACAAGCTCGAAGCCCTGTGTCGGATCATCGATATCGAAGATAACTTTTACGGACTCGTCTTCTGCCGGACCAAAAACGACGTCGATAAACTCGTGAACCAGCTTCTCGACCGTGGCTACGACGCGGAGGCGATCCACGGCGATATCAATCAGGCCCGAAGGGAACGAACTCTCAACAAGTTCAAGGATATGAAGATCAACATCCTCGTGGCGACGGATGTCGCGGCACGCGGAATCGACGTAATCAACCTGACGCACGTGATCAACTACTCGCTGCCGCATGACGCAGAAGCGTATGTCCACCGGATCGGAAGAACCGGACGCGCCGGAAACGAAGGCACGGCAATCACGTTCATTACGCCCAGCGAATACAAGCGGCTGGTCTATATCCAGAAATTCGCCAACACCGACATTAAAAAATCGACGATTCCAGATGTCGATGAAATCATTCAAGCCAAGAAACAAAAAATCGAGAACGACTTGCAAGCGATCATGGACGAGAAGATCGAGGAAAAGTATTTCAGTTGGTCGAAACACCTCCTGAAACAAAACAATCCGACCATTATCCTGGCGTCTCTCTTGAACTACTGCTTCGAGGACGAGATCAATCCGGAAGTTTACGGCACCATCAAGCCGGTCTATACGAAAGAAGAGAACCTGGACAAGCAGGGCATCACGCGGCTCTTCGTCGCGCGCGGAAAGCGGGACGGCATCAACGAGCGCTCGCTGGTTGACATGATCATGAGCCGTGTGACCATCAAGAAGCGGCAGATCAAGGATGTCCAGGTGCTTAACAATTTCTCGTTCATCAATGTCCCGTTCAGCAAAGCCGAGATGATCATCCAATCTTTCCACGAGAAAGGAAGCAAACCGTTGATCACGTACTCCAAGGACCGCAAGAAAAAGAAATAGCGCTCAGTTTTTACTCCGAGCGCTGATATGTGAGAAGATTGCTTGTTTACGGCTGATCGCTCACCACGACCTTGAAGAATTTTTGAACTGAGTCCATAGGCGTTATTTCGTAGCTCGTATCTTGCGTTGTTCCAAGCAACGTCGATCCATCACAGGGAAAATCGGGTGTGTCGCCGGCGTAAACACGGTACCAGACGCCGTTCTGCTCGGGGTAGCTATTACCATTGTAACCGCCCTCGTTGACCTCGTTCCAGGACAGCGTCGCGAATTCGGTGCGAGCTCTGCCCGACGACTTTCGTGCTGAGGTGTTGCGAGTCGCGTTGAATGCCAGCGTGACGCCGGTTGCAGCGTAGGGCGCGATGTTATCGACCGAGTAGCCGGAAAACGGTATTGACGAGTAACTCATATCCCCATAATGATAAACTACCTTGAAAGTTGATCCATATTCAGAAGGACTTAGTATTGAGGTCGAGTCAATCAGTGTAGGTAGAACATGAGAGTAATTTTCTGAAGTGGTTGCTGGTACTGAGAGTAATAATGACCATGAATCATTTCGAACATAGGAATCCAAATGTCTTGTTTTGTTTGCTATAGGAGTATCCAAACCTGTTGAATGATCATCAAAGACTTCATCGCGACGACGCCAGATAGAATAGTAGCAATAACCTGATATCTGTGTATCAATGTCAGTTTTATCCCATAATAATTCTATCAGATGCCCTTGATCATATGGTATGTCTTCAATTGCGGTAATGACTGGGGGATTTTTCTCCCAGCTAAGATATGGATAGCTTTCGGGAACAAGCAACCAATAGTCTGCAAGGCCGTTTGATATCTCTCCCACGAAATCCCATCCGGCATCAAGGAATGTCGATACCATTTTCATCTCTGCGGTTATTTTCCCTGTTCCTCCTGCGCTGGAACCAAGTCCAGATGTTTGGATATCCCAAAACGAGTTTGTTACTTCAGACGAATTGTTTGCTCCAATCAACCCACCAACATTAGTATTACCAGCCACAAAACCAACACTATAGCAATTTAATATTGACGCATCATACACAGCCCCGGCAAATCCCCCCACACTATCATTACCATCAACACTTCCAGTACTATAGCAGTTGTCGATAATCGAGCCATCATAATTCCCTCCTATGAAACCACCTACACGAAACTGTCCAGTCACTTCCGCTGCGGATACACAAGCTGTAACAAGCGAATACCAACCTGTACAACCAATCAAGCCACCACCACCACTACCACCACTACCTGAGATTTCTCCAGAACAGCTACAATTTAAGATTTCACAATTATATGCAACGTCGACTAATCCACCCGGGCTAAGTCCAGTAATATCCATATTAGCTAGATGAACATTCATTATTGTTGGACCAAAGCCAGCTCCAAAAAGACCGACATAATTGCTATCAGGGCGATTTATGTACAAACTATCAATTACATAATCATTTCCATCGAACACTCCCATGAAAGGACAACCGGTAGGATAATAGTCACCAATCGGAAAAAAGCCTTCACCGTTATTCCAGTTCCTTGTTTCACCGGCATCAATATCATTGACCTGTATAAAATTGGCACCGAGGTAGTTTTCTATCTCCTGTAATTCATACACATTGCTGACTTGATAAGGGTTTTGTTCTGTTCCATCACCTCCAGCAAAAGAACACAGATACGCGGCAGCTACCAGAAAGTATATAATAAGAAAAGCGTGATTTTTCATTCATCCTCCGATACGTAGTTTCCCTATTCAACATATTAATATTCTTAGGGTTGTGTCAAGAAAAGAAAGAGGCGCTCACATCTCTATAAGCGCCACATATTGATATGAGAGACAAGAATTAGTTTACGGCTGATCGCTCACCACAACCTTGAAGAAGCGCTTCGGGGCAACGGAAGGATCGACATTGATGCTCGTATCTTGCGTTGTTCCAAGCAGCGTCGATCCGTCACAGGGAAAATCGGGTGTGTCGCCGGCGTAAACACGGTACCAGACGCCGTTCTGCTCGGGGTAGCTATTACCATTGTAACCGCCCTCGTTGACCTCGTTCCAGGACAGCGTCGCGAATTCGGTGCGAGCTCTACCCGACGACTTTCGTGCTGAGGTGTTGCGAGTCGCGTTGAATGCCAGCGTGACGCCGGTTGCAGCGTAGGGCGCGATGTTATCGACCGAATAGCCCGAAGATTCGTTCGAGACGAGGTACCCGGTCTCGAAGTGGTAGTAAACCATATAGGTTGACTGGTACTCCTCCGGTGAGAGCGAAGCGCTGGAATCGACGAGCGTCGGCGAGATGAAGGAGTACTGGTTATGCATCACGGCGGGGATCGTCGCGAGCCAGGTCCAGTAGCTGTCCCGCTGGTGAAGCATGAGCGCCCGGCTGCCTTCCGGGGCGACAAACTGCTCTGGGCCCTCGATCACGATTGCCGAACCGAGGGCGCGCGTGTCTTCCACCAACCGCCATACGGAGTAGAATCTGTTCGGGCTGTAGCTTACATCCAGGGGCGCTTTGTTCCACACCAGATCGACCTGATGCCCCTGGTCGCCCGGGACATCGTTCACACCCGTGATGACAGGCATTTTGGTGCCGTTGTTGAGTTGGGGATACTCGTTCGAAAGAATGAACCAGAAATCCTCCGTCCCATTCAGGAATTCTCCGAGAAAATCCCATCCCGCACTCGTGTAAGTGTATATTGTCTTCATTTCGGCTGTTGTCTTGCCGGTTCCGCCAGCGCTGGTGCTCCGTCCGGAAGTCTCCATATCCCAGAACGACGCACTGACGCACGAGCTGTTGTTCGATCCCAGCAATCCCCCGACATGCGTGTCTCCGGTAACGCTTCCAACACTGTAGCAATTCATTACCGTAGCGCTGGAAGAACAAGAACCGGCCAATCCGCCCACATTGCTATTGCCTGTCGCATTTCCTATAGAGTATGAATCCGTCAGGTGTGTATAATCATCGACATATCCAAACAGACCACCGACGTAAGAGCCGGTACCGTTGACATCTCCGACACTATAGCACTGCGTTACCGTTCCCGTTGTCTGTCCGGCGTTATAGCTTTTCCCGATCAGACCTCCGACCATATTCGCGCCCGAAACTTCCGCCTCGCTATAGCAATCCGCCATGTTTCCGCCATGGCTGTGCGATCCGACCAAGCCGCCTGCTCTCCAGCCATTTTCATGATTACACAACACACTGCCATCAGTATGACAATTCGTAATTGAACAAGAGAATGTGAGACCAACCAATCCGCCAATATCCTCAACGCCAGTCACATTTCCGCTACTCGCGCAACCGGAAACAACCGTAGAATATGCGGCGGTACCGATAAGCGTACCTACATGCACCGAGCCACATATCACTACATTGGTCAGATTGACATCCGTGATTTCGGCACCGTCGGTGTAGCCCCAAAGTCCAATGTTTTCCGAATCGCTCCGGTTGATGTAAAGTCCACAGATCGTGAATCCCTGACCGTCATAGCTACCGAGGAATGCCTCCCCCTCTTTTCCGATCGGGATGAAACCTTTGTCGCCGACCCAGCTTTGGGTTTCGCCGGCGTCGATGTCGGCTGTTTGCAAGAAGTGCCTTCCCCAGGCAGATGTGTTCAACATTATCCACGATAGGTCTTCCAGACTGTCGATCAGATAAGGATTTCCCTCAGTCCCATCACCTTCGGGTGCAGCGAATGATTCCGATGTGCCGCCCTGCCAGGCAAGGGTCGGGTAACCATCGTTCATGGAGCTGTCCAGCACCCAGATATCATCAAAACCATTTACGGTTTCACCCGGAAAATCCCAGCCACTCAAGATGTATACCATCAAAGTCTTCATCTCTGTAGACGTCAGCCCTTTACCTCCGTAACTAGTGCTCTGGCCGGAAGTCTCTACATCCCAAAATGAATCGTAAGAAAGTCCGTTATCTAAATACCCGACAAGACCCCCTTCATCATTGCTGCCGCACACATATCCCGTGCTGTAACAACGATAGAAAGATCCACGGTGATCACTCACCAGTCCACCTGCCCAATCTCCATCCGTATCGCCTGTGCTAAAACAATCGTACACATTGCCCGATTCCAGAAAACCAACCAGTCCTCCGGCATCCGAGCCACCGGTAACGTTACCGGTAGCGAACGATTGACCGATTGACGTGCCATCGAAGTGGCCAACCAGACCGCCAATGTTGTCGTCTCCCTCCACATTGCCGGTTGCGAAAGACTTGTTTATGGTGGAACTGGTTTGTCGTCCGACCAGCCCCCCGACGTTCTCTCCCCCATCTACGCTGCCTGTAGCGGACGAAGATTGGATTGATGCCGAACTCAGCCCCACCAATCCACCGACATCTTCGGTTCCGATTACACTTGCCGAGCTCGAGCAGTTGGTGATCGTACAGGAACTGGCATACCCGATCAATCCACCGGCGTAAAAGGCAGAAACATTGCCGCTGCTGTGGCAATTCATATAGCTCGAATCATGGCTCTCACCCGTGAGAACACCGCCATCATCGTTGACCTCGATGTCTGCATTGGTTAGCGTCATGTTCTTGAATGTAGCGTTCTGTGAGTAACGGAATAAACCGCCATCAATATCACTTGCGCGAACATACAGTCCGTCAATCACATGTTCATCGCCGTCATAGACTCCGCTGAAGGAATCAGTGTAGCCTTTGCTGATCGGCTTGAATCCTGAACCGCCAAACCAGTTCTGGGTGTCGCCGGCGTTGATGTTGGCTGTCTGGAGATAGCGTTTGTCCCACTTATTGCTGTTCACCGATATCCAGAACAGATCGAAAAGGTTTGCAATAAGATACGGATCGGATGAAGTTCCGGAACCCGATGGAGCTTGCAAAGAACTCTCGCTGCCGTCCTCCCACGCGAGGTAGGGATAGCCGTTGTTGACCGAGCTGCCCTTGTCCCAGATATTGGCGGAGCCCTGTGCTGTCTCTGCCACGAAGTCCCAGCCGGTCGTATGGTACATGCCATAGAAATAGGTCATCTCGCCGGTGGTGAGTCCCGTTCCACCCTGGCTGGTGTCCAGTCCGGATGTTGCGGTGTTCCAGAATGAACCGGTCACGGTCACTTCGTCTCCTGTGAATCCCACCAGGCCGCCCAATTCGCTATTCACACTGGTCACCTCGCCCGTACTGTAGCAATTCGTGATTTCGCTGGCAGTGATGTCGCCCACCAGACCGCCGACCTTGTTGTCGCCGCTGACACTCCCACGAGCATAGCAGTTGGCGATGGTTACGTTATTGGTTGCATAGCCAACCAGCCCGCCGGTACGGTCGCCTTCGTTGACGCAGGAAATGCTAGCCTTGCTGTAGCATCTTTTGACGGTTCCGACCGTCAACCTTCCGATCAATCCGCCGGTTGCATAATCACCCCTCACCGAGCCTGTAACGCCGCAATTCGTGATGGTGTCGTAATCCGAGTCGCCCACCAGGCCACCCGTGCCGTCGTTGCCACGAACGTTGCAATCGATCAAGACGATGTTCGACAGCGTTGCGCTATTTGTCGAGCCGAAAAACCCGATGAAGCCATCCGTGCTGTAGATGTACAGACCCTCGATACTGTTGTTCTGTCCGTTGTAGTTACCCGTGAAGGGATTGGCGTTATCGCCGATGGGGCTGAATCCTGAACCGCCAAACCAGTTCTGGGTATCGGTTGCGTCGATGTCGGCTGTTTGCAGGAAGTATTTGTCCCAGACCGACGGTGATGCCGAAAGCCATGCGAGATGATCCAGCGTCTCGATCCGGTAGGGGTCCGCTTCGGTCCCGCTTCCGGAAGGGAGTTCAACCGGCCGCACATCGCCATCTTGCCAGGAAAGAAACGGGTAGTTATCGTTGCAGGAGCCGTAGATATCGATATTCCATGTATCATCGGTACCGTTCCCGGACTCGGCGACAAAATCCCAGCCTGCGTTGAAAAAAGTCATGGGGTCTTTCATGAAGACGGTCGTCTTGCCGACGCCACCCGCGCTGGTCGATTGCCCGGAGGTCTCCCTGTTCCAGAAACTGCCGACGACGGTTGCGGTTCCCGAGAGTTCTCCGACCAGTCCGCCGACGCTCTCGGTGGCCGATACTGACGCTGTGCTATAGCAATATTCGACCGTCGAATCTTCCAGCGTTCCGACAAGCCCGCCGCATCGGTTGTCGCAACGGACACTACCGAGCGCGTAGCTGTTCACGATCATGCAACTATCGATCGCCCCGCCGACAAGGCCGCCGCAATAGATGCCGCTGGAATACGAACTGACATCCACCGCCGTTGCGCAACCTTCTATCAGGGTTCCGACGATCCTCCCCACGATGCCGCCGCCACCGTTCCTCGTGCTGATCGTTCCGGTCGAATAGCAGTTCGCTACCGTGGCATCGGTACAATGGGCAGCAACCGCCGCAGTACGATACACACCGGTTATATCGCAGTTCAACACGTACAGGTTCAACACCTCTCCTTCGACTATTGTCCCGAACAGTCCGTTCTCGTCCGATGAGGTCCTGTTGATAAACAGTCCACCGACCGAGAAGTACTGCCCGTCGTAGGTGCCGGTGAATGGCGTGAGCTCGTCACCGATGGGCAGGAAACCAAGGCTGTCGTTCCAAGCCTGGGTCTCACCTGCGTCGATATCGCATATCTGGATGAAGCACAAATCGGGGTGGTTCGCGACATCCTGAAGCTCGGCCAGCGTGCTGACCTGATAGGGATCGTCTTTGGATCCGTCGCCGCCGGCAAAGGCGAGGAGGTTCAGCGATAAAGCAATGAAACATAAGAATATCGGTACGCGATAATGCATAGGGTTCTCCTTGGCTGTTGATTTCCCGCCTACGGCTGATCGCTCACCACGACCTTGAAGAATTTTTGGACTGAGTCCATAGGCGTTATTTCGTAGCTTGTATCTTGCGTTGTTCCAAGCAACGTCGATCCGTCACAGGGAAAATCGGGTGTGTCGCCGGCGTAAACACGGTACCAGACGCCGTTCTGCTCCGGGTAACTGTTGCCGCCAAAGCCGCCCTCGGTGACCTGATTCCAGCTAAGGATTGCAGAGGTGGTGCGCATCGCAGCGGACGGCAGTTTCACAGACGACTTACGTGTCAACGAAACAGATTCGTCGCGCGAACCGCTGAACGTCAGCGTTACACCCGATGTGGCATACGGGGAAATATTATCGACAGAGTAGCCTGTTGCGGTAGCGGACTCGATGCTGCCAGTGCTCCATTCGTACACGACCTTGAACGTCGTCAGGAAATCATCGAGTTCGAGCGTAGCGCTGGAATCGACGAGCGTCGCCGCGTTATACGTATATTCGGCATTATCGTCAGGGATCGTCGCCAGAAGCTCCCATTGGTCGCTAACCATACGATACAGCTTGTAACAGGACTCGGGATCGTCGTGCGTGTCCGTTTTCGCTTCGTCCCAACAAACCATGACCTGATGCCCCTGATCGTGCGCTATATCTTCGATCGCAGTGATGACCGGCGCGGTAAAGTCGTTGAATTCCGGGTAGTTGTCAGTCGCAATGAACCAGATATCATCGGTTCCGTTATCGGATTCGCCACAAAAATCCCAGCCTGCGTCCGTGTAGGTGGAGAGCGTCTGCATCTCGGCGGTTGTCTTGCCGATTCCTGCGGAACTCGTGCTCTGCCCGGATGTCCCGGTATCCCAGAAACAACTCTCGACAAACCAAATCTCTCTGATTTCGCCAATCAATCCGCCGACGGGTGTTGATGTGGTCGTCACCGTACCTGTGCTGTAGCAGTACTGAACATCCGTGTCCTCCATGTCGCCGATCAGTCCACCACAAAAATTATACGCTTCGACAGATCCGTGTGCATAGCTATTACGAATCACACAGTCCTGTGAGGTAATTCCCACCAGACCGCCGCAGTTTTTACCAGTACTTGCATAGGAGCTTATATCAACCGATGAACCGCACCGCTCGACCGTCGTCTCACGCATTCTTCCCACGATGCCGCCACCGCCGTTACTCGTGCTGACGGTTCCCGAGGATGTGCAATTCACGATCGTAGCGTCGTTGCAGGAAGCAGCGATGGCACTTGTCCGATACTTGCCTGTAATATTGCAATTCAGCACATTGAGGTTCGAAATCGTACCGCCCGTAACCTGTCCGAACAACCCATTTTCGTTCGTCGAATCCCGATGTATGAATAGCCCGTCAATGCTGTATCCCTGACCGTCATATTCACCGGAAAACGCCGTACTGGTGTTTCCGACAGGGCTGAAGCCATTTCCGTTGTCCCAGTTCTCCGTATCGCTGGCGTCGATGTCGGCGATCTGCCGGAAGCATTTATCCCACTCGGAAGGGGATCTGCTCATCCACTGCAATTCTGCCGGCAAGCCGATCAGGTATGGGTCTTCCGTGGTTCCGTTACCTTGAACGACACACATCGATTGCTCATCGCCATCCTGCCAGGAAAGATACGGGTAACCATCGCTGTACTCGTTGTATATATCCATATCCCAGTAGTCATCTGAGCCGTTATCCGACTCAGCCACAAAGTCCCAGCCGGCATCGATATAGGTTGAAAGCGTCTTCATTTCGGCGGTGGTCAGACCGGTTCCGCCGCTGCTGGTATCATACCCTGAAGTATCTACGTCCCAGAAGCAATCCTCGACGGATGAAATATAAGAAACTCCAATCAACCCACCAGAATTCGAATGCTCAGATACATTGCCGGTGCTATAGCAGTGTACGACCTCACTGTTACCACAAAAGCCAATCAAACCACCGAAAGTTCCCCCATATCCAGAGATTGAACCGGTACTATAACAATTCCCGATGTATGCGTGACCTGAAATCCATCCAGCGATACCACCCATTCTGTTCCAGCCATGCACCGTCGCCGAATTGCAGCAGCGCTCGATGGTTGCGCTGCCTTCGATGAGTCCTGTAATTCCACCGACATGATAAACGTTAGAGGATACGTACTCACTGGTACAACAATCCTGCACAGTTATGTCATTACCCATTGAACCGACAACAAGACCGGCACATGATTCGCTATATATATAACCGTTAATCTTGCAACCGGTAGCTATTACGTTTTCACTCCACTGACCAGCCAGTCCACCAACGCAATTCTGTCCCGTAATATTGATATTCATGAGTTGTACATTGCTGATTTCGCAATCGCACCCCAGGCCGAAGAAGCCTACATTATCGGTGTCTGGGCGATTAATGAACAGACCGTCGATGGTGTATCCCTGGCCATTGTAGCTTCCGGTGAATGAAGTAGAATCGCTACCGATGGGACTGAAACCGCATCCGTCATACCAAGTCTCGGTGTCGCTCGCATCGATATCGGCAGTTTGCAGATAGACTTTCGACCATTCATCGCTGTGCACGGATATCCACCACAGATCTGTAAGCTGTTCTATGAGGTATGGACTCGATCCCGTACCCGAACCCGAAGGCCCGGTAAAATATTGTTCGCCCGTTTCCCAGCTTAGAACGGGGTATCCATCGTTGCAGGAGCCATCCTGATCGATGTCCCACGTATCCGCGGTTCCGTTCGAATGTTCCGACACGAAGTCCCATCCGTAGGAATGATACATGTAGAGAGATTTCATCTCGGCAGTTGTTTTTCCTTCGCCACCATGGCTTTCAGACTGCCCGGAAGTCTCAGTATCCCAGAAACAACCGGTCACTTCCGCGTCATCTGCGTACATTCCGGTCAATCCGCCGACATTCGTTTCGCCCGTTACCGCAACGGTGCTGAAGCTGTTGGTGAGGGTTCCGCCAAAGATATATCCGATCGAGCCGCCGACACCGTTCTCGCCCGTTGCGGAACCCATGCTGTAGCAGTCGATGACATCCGAGGTCTTCGCTCTGCCGATCAGACCGCCGACGTAGTCACTCCCACTGACCGTGACATCGGTATAGCATCGAACTACGGATGACGAATCGGACATCGAGCACGCTATACCGCCCGCGTAGTCACCGGCAACGTTCAGAACACCCTGTGCCCATGAATCGGTAACGGTTGAGCCGAAATATACCGAGGCAATCAGTAGTCCCGAATAGGATTGTGCCGCAACGTTACCTGTAACCGAGCAGCCCGTCACCCGGCTGTCATACTGGATGTGTCCCGCAAGTCCGCCCACGGTTGAATGGCCTGTAATATCGACGTTGGTCATATGGAGATTCTCGATCGAGCCTCCGTCGGTCATTCCTCCGAATAACGCCACAGCGTGATCGTCGGGTCGGTTGATATTCAGCCCGTCGATTGTAAATCCCTGCCCGTCGTAGTGGCCCGAAAATGCGGTTTCGACGTTTCCGATCGGAGAGAGACCCTTGTCATCGTGCCAGCTACTTGCGGGGGCTGCGTCGATGTCGCATGTCTGGATGAAATAAGCATCCCAGTCCGATGTCGATGCCGAAAGCCATGCGAGGTGCTCGATCGTTTCGATCTGATACGGTTCCGATTCGGTGCCGGATCCCGAGGGAATGTACAGGTACTGCGCATCGCCGTCTTCCCATGCGAGAACAGGATAGCGATAATATAATTCGCCGTAAACATCCATATCCCAGTAGTCGTTCGTGCCGTTGGCCGTCTCGGACACGAAATCCCAGCCCGCATCGGTGTAGGTCGATAGCGTATTCATTTCCGCTCTTGTCAGTCCGATCCCGCCATCACTGTTTGATTGATAGGATGATTCCACATTCCAGAAACAAGCGTCATACGACGAGCCCGAACTCTCTCCGCTCAGCCCCCCCGAATTCGTGCCGCTCGATACATAACCTGTACTGTAGCACTGGACGAAACTTGTTCCGGATGTTTTTCCGACGATTCCGCCCTTCAAGCTACCCCCAATGATTGCTCCTGTATTATAGCAACATTGGATGCTTGAATTGCCTGAACACAATGCTGCAATACCACCACATCGTGACGAACCATATACCTGCGCTGTATTACAACACCTTTTGATGGATGAAAACTGCCCCAAGTAGGCGGTGATTCCGGCCACCTTGCTACCGGATGATGTCGCAGAGCCATTGCTTGAGCAGTTTTGAATCAATGAATGTTCACCAATATTTCCAACAACGGATCCCACACATTCACTTCCCGATACGGTGCCATCGACATAGCAGCCGGAAACGTTGATATAACTGTCACCTTCACCTGCCAGTGCTCCCACGCACCTCGCTCCGGTAATGCTGCAATTTTCGAATCGGATATTTTGTAATTCACAATTTCTCACCTTGCCGAAGAGTCCTACGCAATCTGTGTCCGGGCGATTGATGTATAGCCCGTCGATCGTATATCCCTGACCATCGTAGATTCCGGTGAACGCAGTCGAATCATTACCGATGGGGTTGAAGCCGGCACCATCGTTCAAGTACTGGGAACTCGATGCATCGATATCGGATGTCTGGATGAAATTTTTGCTCCAGGTCGATGGGAGGATCGAGATGTATTTGAGGTGATTCAGCGTTTCGATCTGAAACGGTGCCGATTGGGTTCCATTCCCCTGAGGAAGCGTCAAACAGACTCCGGCTCCATCTTCCCATGCAAGATAGGGATAGCCACCATGGAAGTCGTACTCGAGGTCCATGTCCCAGCAGTTATTCGTGCCATTCGCCGTTTCGGACACAAAATCCCAGCCGGCACTGAAATAGGTCGATAGCTCTTTCATCTCCGCTGTTGTCAGGCCGGTTCCACTATCCCCGATCGATTGACCGGAGGTCTGCACATTCCAGAAACAGTCTTCCACGGAAGAATTGTCCGTCATGCCAACCAGCCCGCCTGTACTCGAATTACCCGTTACAGAGCCGGTACTGAAGCAGTCTATAAGGTCCGTCCCATAACAGTAACCACAAACACCACCGACCATATCCGTTCCGATTACCGCCCCGGTATTGTAGCAATTCTTGACGGTGGTGCCCGACTGGGTTCTACCCACAATACCGCCGGTTTCTTTTTCCCCGTTTATCGTTGCGGAATTGCAGCACCTCAAAATCGATGCCCTTCCAATGGAGAAACCAACGATTCCAGCACAATATCCTTCTCCTTCAGGCGCAGTTACAGAACCGTGGCTTGAACATTCTTCGATCAATCCATAATAAGAAATTCTTCCTGCAATAAGGCCCACCCTATTGAGACCGCTTACATCCCCATCGACAAAGCAACCGGATATGTGAGCATAGTCATTCGCAAGGCCTGCCAACCCCCCGACCATGCTCGAACCGGTGACATGGAGATTTGTGAGCCGGACGTTTCTGATATCGCAATATCTCGCTTCACCGAAGAGCCCGATACGATTATCGTTCGGACGATTGATGTGCAGACCGTCGATCGTGTACCCCTGTCCATCGTACGACCCATTAAACGCGTTAGATTCCCCGATAGGTCTGAAGCCATTACCGCCGGCCCAGCCGGAAGTTGAGGAGGCGTCGATATCGCAAATCTGGATGAAATGCAAAGTTGGGTGGTTTCTGCAATCCTGGAGCTCGTTGACGGTGCTGACATGGTAGGGATTTCCCTCCGAACCGTCTCCTCCGGCAAACGCGAAAACGTTCATGATCGATAAAAGTGCTAAAATGACAAACATGGCGCGATGTGGCATATTTTCCTCCCGAGATAGATTCACTGTATTTTAAAATTCTATCAGCAAGGCCGATGCCAAAAAGTAGTGCGCCCGTAACCGCAATCAAGACAGCCAAATACACCAATTAGCCATCACCCTTCCGCACGATTGATGTTTATTGAAACCGAAGAGCATTCATCCGGGAACTCCGGTGGTCTCGCTTCAAAAGCCATTCACACGCCCTATCCGTTTCCGGAGACCGATTATCGATTTGTCAGACAGGAATCGGGAATCAATTCGTGATTGCGCCGGAATTCGTCATCAAGCAACACCATTCTTGACGTGAAAAAGCATGATGCAATAGTTGGATACAAATGTAAAAAAAACGACCCAGCGCGGTCTGGACATATGAGGAACAGCATGAAAACATCGAGCGAGATACGACAGCAGTTTATCGATTTCTTCAAGTCGAAGGAACACCACCAGGTGCCGTCCGCACCGGTAATCCCGATTGACGACCCCACCCTGCTCTTTACCAACGCGGGCATGAACCAGTTCAAGGACATCTTCCTTGGCGTATGCAAGCCGGAATATCGGCGCGCGGTCGATACGCAGAAATGCATCCGCGCCGGCGGCAAGCACAACGACCTCGAGGAGGTCGGCAAGGACTCCTACCACCACACATTCTTCGAGATGCTGGGCAACTGGTCGTTCGGCGACTACTACAAGAAGGAAGCCGTCGCGTGGGCATGGGAACTCTTCACAGAGGTGTGGGGACTGCCGAAGGACAAGCTCTACGCCACCGTGCATCACAGCGATCAGGAAGCCTTCGACTTCTGGAAGAGCGAAACCGATATCGATCCCTCGCACATCGAGTACCACGGCGACAAGGATAATTTCTGGGAAATGGGACTCACCGGGCCCTGCGGACCATGCAGCGAGATTCACATCGACCGCGGCGAGGAATTCTGCAACATGAAGGGCGTCCCCGGGCACATCTGCAAGGTCAACGGCGACTGCCACCGCTTCATCGAGCTGTGGAACCTGGTGTTCATCCAGTTCAATCGAGACGAGGAAGGCGAGCTGCACACACTCGAGAAACAGTACGTCGATACCGGCGCGGGATTCGAGCGCGTTTGCATGGTGCTCCAGGGCAAAAAGTCGAACTACGATACCGATCTCTTCATCCCCATCATCGAAGCCATCGCCGAAAGGACGGGCGTACCGTACGATCCGGGTGAGATAGGCGTCTCGCACCGCGTGATCGCCGACCACATCCGCGCGCTCAGCTTCGCCATCGCCGACGGCGGACTGCCCTCGAACGAAGGTCGTGGCTACGTGCTGAGAAGAATCCTGCGTCGCGCCGCGCGCCACGGCAGGTTGCTCAATCAGCATCAGCCATTCCTCTACAAACTCGTCGGCGTGGTCTGCGACCTGATGGGACACCACTTCCACGAGCTGATCGAGAAGAGGGCCTACGTCGAAATGATCATCCAGGCGGAGGAAGAACGCTTCAACGCAACGCTGGACAAGGGACTGGCGAAGTTCGAAGAGATCACCGCCGCGATGCAGGGCAAGACCATCTCCGGCGCCGAAGCTTTCATGCTCTACGACACCTTCGGCTTCCCGTTCGACCTGACCCGCATCCTGGCGGATGAACGCGGTCTGGACGTCGATGAGGAAGGCTTCAACATCGAGCTGGACAAGCAGCGCACTCGCGCCCGTGAAGCCGGAAAATTCGTGATGAACCTCGAAAACATCGACTGGGTGACCTACCGCGAAGACGAACCGACCGAGTTCATCGGCTATCTCAGAGACACAACGAATTGCCATATCATCAAATACACGATCGACGACGACAACGAAGTCCGACTCGTTCTGGACCGCACGCCCTTCTACGCCGAATCGGGCGGGCAGGTCGCCGACATGGGACGCATCTTCAACGAGGATGTGGAAATACAGATTTCCGACGTGAAGAAACAGGGCAACCAGTTCATCCACTTCGGCAAGCTCATGAAGGGCATTGTCCGCGACCGGGAATACACCGCCGCCATCGAGACCGAGTACCGCAAGAACGTCGCGCGCAACCACACCGCGACCCACCTGCTACACGCGGCGCTGCGCCGGGTGCTGGGCGAGCATGTCCAGCAGAAGGGCTCGCTGGTGCATCCCTACTACCTGCGTTTCGACTTCACCCATTTCAAGCAGATGACACCGCGCGAGATCGGACTGGTCGAACGCATGGTGAACGACCAAATTCGCGCCTGCAACGCCGTCTCGACGAAGAAAATGCAGATCGAAGCCGCCCGCAAGGAAGGCGCGATGGCTCTGTTCGGCGAGAAGTACGACGACGAAGTGCGCGTCGTCTCGATCGACAAGTTTTCCAAGGAACTCTGCGGCGGAACGCACCTTGACTACACCGGCGAGATCGGCCTCTTCAAGATCACGCAGGAGACATCCAGCGCGGCAGGCGTGCGCCGTATCGAAGCCATCACCGGAACGCAGGCGGAAGATTACGTGAAACGTCTCGAAAGCGAAAAAGAAGAGATTCAAGCGCTACTGAACGTGCCGTCCGGAAAATCGGTGCAGAAGCTTCAAGCACTGCTCGATGAAAACAAGGCTCTGCACGGCGAAATCCAGAGTTTGCAGATGAAGGCCTCCGGAGACGTGGTTGGTGACCTGGTTGGAGAAGCGATCGAGATCGGCGGCGTGAAGGTCGCCTGCGGCGCGGTTCCGGCCGAGAGCAGCGGTCAGATGCGCGACATCGGTGACCAGCTTCGCGGCAAGCTGCAATCCGGCATCGGCGTGCTGTTCGCGGACATTGAAGGCAAAGTCTCCCTGATCGTAATCGTGACCAAAGACCTGACCGGTCGCGCCCACGCGGGTAAGATCGCCGGAAAGGTCGCGGAACTGGTCGGCGGCAAGGGCGGTGGACGTCCCGACATGGCGATGGCCGGCGGCAAGGACGTTGACGCGATACCTTCCGCGATCGAGAAAGTCCCCGCAATCATCGAAGCGATGGTGAAGTAGTCATGCAGGCGTACGGCAAGAGTTTTTCGAAGGTTTACAACGCGCGCTGGAACCAGTTTACCGACATGGTAGCGCCAAAGCTGGAAGCCTTTTTCGCGCAGAATTATCCTATGCCGACCACCCTGCTCGACCTCTGCTGCGGCACCGGGCGCATGGTGCGCTACTTCGCGGAAAGGGGCTACAACGTTACCGGTATCGACCTCTCCGAGGACATGCTGAAGCACGCACGCGAGAACAACGCCGAGTTCATCCGCGTCAAGCAGGTGAGCTTCAAGAAAGCCGACGCGCGCGATTTCAAGCTGAAATCGAAAGTGCGGACCGCCGTCTCGACCTACGACGCGATGAACCATATCCCGGATATCAACGGTATGAGAAGGACACTGGTCAGCGTTTTTCACGCGCTCGAACCGGGCGGCTGCTTCATCTTCGACCTCAACACGGAGATGGGACTGCGGAACAACTGGGGGTATATCAGCGTCCGCGAGATGGACGACACCACCATCATCATGCGTGGACTGTTCGATGAGGAGCAAAGCCGTTCCTACACCCGCATATCCGGCTTTCTGAAGAACGATGGCGGAACTTGGGACCGATTCGACGAAACGATCTACAACACAGCGTTCAACCTGCGGGAAATGACCGCAATCATCCAGGATACCGGCTTCTCCAGGGCATGGTACGCACACTTGGACAAGCTCGAACTTCCGCTCCAGGAGCCGGAGAAGCAGCCCCGCGTGTTTGTGGTGGCGATTAAATGAGAATCCTGATCATCCGCTGGAGTTCGCTGGGCGACATCATCCTTACCCAGCCCATCGTCGCTATCCTGCGCGAGAAATATCCCAATGCGGAAATCCATTACTGTTGCAAGCCTGCCATGGCGCAGTTGGTCGAGTGCTTCGAAGGCGTGGACCGGGTAATCTCCACGGACAACCCCGACCAAGGCGTCCACTACGATATCGCCATCGATCTGCAAGCCAAACCGGGCAGCATCTTGCAACTGAAGCGGATCAGCGCCGACCGAAAGGTCATATACAACAAAGATCGCCTCACCCGCTGGATGATTGTCAAGCACTTGACCGGAAAATCGATCGACAGCACGCTGAGCCTTTACTACAGCGCTCTGAAGAAGCTCGGAATCGACATGCCCATGCGCAATCCGGTCATCAAACCCAAGCCGCAGCACGAGGTGTTTATCGACGAGCTCTTCCTCGAACACAGCGTGACACCGGCGAAAACACTGATCGGCATCGCTCCCGGCGCAAAGCATTTTACCAAGCGCTACCCGATGGAATACTGGATCCGCTTTATCGATTCGATTCCCGAAAGCTGGAACTGCCAGTTCATCCTGACCGGCTCCACGGAAGACCGTGAAATCTGCGCGGAGATTCACCGGCAGTGTCCGCGTGCCACATTCGATCTGTGCGCCAGGACAAAGGCGGATCAACTGGTCAATCTCATTGACCGGATGGGCTGCCTGATCTCGGGAGATTCCGGCCCCATGCACGTGGCGGCAGCGCTCGGAAAACCGCAGATCGCCATCTTCGGTGGCACGCATACGAGGCTGGGATTCAGACCGTTGAACACAAAAGCGGTGATCCTCGAAGAGGAGATCGGGTGTCGCCCTTGTTCACTGCACGGACTGAAAGCGTGTCCAAAATCACATTTTCGTTGTATGAAATCGATTACGCCCCCGATGCTTCACGCGGTATTCAAGGAAGTACTGGAAGAGGAAGTCTGGCAGCTTTAGAAGGCGTTTCTCCGATCATGAACCGCTATTCGATTTTTCTTGGTATCTCCGACAGCCTCTACAACGGGAATAGTTGCCTGTAATCATTCTTTACGAAAAAAACATTGTTGACAAATTCTGAGCATTACCGCATTTTTTGAAACATGGTTGGCACATGTAATCGGCGTTGACGAATAGTATCTACTTGCACTTGAGTGACTCACATGCCAACATATTGAGGGGAAATCATGGACAAAAAAGTGAACCGTGCATTATTGCAGTACGTTACCAAGCCGAACGTGATCAAGGAAATTACCTCAACTCTGAAAAACAAAGACAGCCAGTTAATCGAGATTACTGGAGCTTCCGGCACGGGCAAGACCTATCTCTTCGAGCGCCTGAAATCGAGTTTGGAAGAACAGGATATCGCCTTCAAGGTATTTTCCGCCGAGATGTTCCGCTTCAATCAATTCGGTAAGCTGATCCAACTGCTGAGCGATATCAGCATCGAAGAATACAAAAAACTGGTGGATCATGCAGAGCAATTCAATCTCAACAGCAAATACGATTTCTACTATTACCTTACCGAGACACTGAACAAGGAAAAGAAGCTGAGTTCGAAGCTTATCCTGGTTGACAACTGTAATCTTCTGGATCAATACACCATCGACTTTATCCAGTACCTCGTTCAGTACGCGCACAACAAGAAGATTCATTTCATCGCGTTCACCAACCACGAAACGTTTCCTTTTTCTCACAAGAGGCAGCTCGAGTTCCTCACTGCCGACAACATCCTGCAAGTTATCGCAACCCTCTTCCCCGGCGAGGAGGAGAAGCTCGATTCGAGTGCGGAAATCCTGCACAATCTCACCGAGGGGAACATCTTCATCCTCGAGCATTTCCTCAATCGCTTCTTTGAAAATGGGAAAGCGCAGGCATTCGATCTCTCCAAGTATCTCGACGAGAAGATTACCACGCAGACGATCCACAGCGTTCTCACCGAATCGCTGAACCCCAAACAGCTCGACCTCGCCGTGAACATCTTCCTGCTGGATCAGGAGGCGACCGAAGAGAAGCTGAACCTCCTTTGTAAATATACCAAAAGCGATTTGACCAAGCTGATCACGAACGACATCATCCGCGAGCGGGACGATCGCTATGCCGTCCGCAAGGCCGTCTTCTTCAAGTCGTTCTTCAAAAACATGCCGCAGGACGTGCAAAGAAAGGCGATCCGCAACATTCTGAAGAACGCGGATAAACTGGAACTTTCAGCCCATAGCAAGGCTTTCTACCAATATCTGATCGGCGAGTACAACGCAAAACTGTGGGAGCCGATCATTAACACGCTTCGCAAAATCCTCGATCTGGAAAGCCTCCGCGAGATATACAATGCCATGATCCCTAATCAGACCCAGCCTGCGAAGCAAGTCGATATCTACAAGAATCTGGGGATTATCAACCGCAGCCTGAACCGCATCGAAGCCTCGGCGGAAAATTTCCGGCAAGCGCTCAAGCTCTGCACCGCACATCAGCTTCCTGCGGAAGAGATCGTTTACCGGCTCGCAGACAGCCTGTTTTCGATCAACTCGTCCGCCTTCGCACTCGAGATCATCCGCAAGTATCAGGGTAACGCGACAGACCCATACTGGAAGAGCAGAATGATCTTGCTTCAGACGGACATCCTGATCGATCAGGAGAAGTTCGACGAAGCGATTAAGCAGCTCGAAGACACCCAGGAAATCGCGATCACGATCAAGAACGAAAAGGTGCAAACCAACATCTTCGCGGACATCCGCAAATTCCGGGGCAAGGTATTCTACAGCTCCAACCAGTGGGAAAAGGCGGAGATGGTATTCAAGGACGCGGAGCGTCTCTACAACAAGACCGGCAATCTCGAAGGACTGGCGGCCGTCAGCAACAACATCGGTGTGATCACCATGCTCCAGGGCGAATGGGACAAGACACTCGAATTCTTCGAGAAGAGCCTCCGTCTGGAGAAGCAACGCTTCAACCTCAACGGTATCTCGGTCTGCTACAACAACCTGGGCGCGCTGCACGAGGACAAGGGCGACTACAAAGAATCCATGGACTACCTCTACAAAGCGCTGCACATCCAGAAGATGCTCAGCGACCGCAAGAACGTGACCAACATCTACAACAACATTGGCGTGACCTACATGAACAACGCCGAATTCGACAAATCCGCCGACGCGTTCGACAAATCGCTCGAGACAGCCCTGACCTTCAACCTCACCCGCAACATCATCGGCGCGCTGAACAACCTCGGCGCTCTCTACTTCAAGTCGGGCAACTGGTCGAAGGCGATCGAATACTACGAGAACGCCATCGAGCGCTCCAAGGAGAACAGCTTTCTCGACGGCCTCTGCCGATCCTACAACAACCTCGGTGCAGTCTATGAGAAGCGCGGCGAATTCACCATGGCGTACGACCTCTACTTCAAGGGACTGGAGATCGTGCCCGACCTGCAAGACGAGATTCTCAAGGCGGAGCTCTACGGCAACCTGGGCAGCATCCTGACGCACCTGCACAAATACGGAAAAGCCTACGCCTATCTGGTGGAGAGTTACGACTTCTTCAAGAGCATCAACAGCAAGGACAAGCTGATGATCGAAGCCTGCCAGAAACAGGCGTACTACTTCATCCAGACCAGAAACTACGAAAGCGCGGTCTATTACCTCGAACACTCCATCAAGATGTCGGAAGAGACCAACAGCCGGGCGGAGATCGGTAACTCCTACTACCTGATGGCGCTGCTCGAACGCAAGAACATCGAAGTCGCGCAGGACTACCTGAAAAAGGCGATCGAAATCTTCATCGAGACCAAGCACAACTTCGAGCTGGCGCAGGCAAACTACGAGTACGCGTGTATCCTCTTCGAGAAACAGGAGTGGGAGCAGGCGCTGCAAATCCTCGAGAACAACAAGAAGGTTATCAAGTATTTCGATGCCATAAACTTCCTCGAGAAAAACGACATCCTGATACAGAAGATCACCAAGGAACACGCCATCGAGCTCAAGGAAAGCCGCAGTCAGGAGTCGCTCCTGAACCGCTTCTACGAGATCACCCAGAAGCTGAACACGATCACCGATTTCGACGTCCTGATCGATTCGGCGCTGGACAACCTGGTCAACCTCTCCGAGGCAGACGGCGGTATCCTGTGCCTATACAGCAGCAGCTCCATTCCGGAAGCCTGGGAATATCTGATCTTCAAGAATTTCTCGATCGAAAACGAAGAATACGACATCCTGATGCAGTACATCCAGGAAACCTATACCAAAAAGCAGGGCACCAATATCAAGCAGCCGCACGAGGCCCCGCAGTTCAACAACGTCATTTCCTTCCCGCTCATCATCCGCAACAACATCCTCGGCGTGGTATTGCTGTTCAGCATGCACGGCAGCCACTATTTCACCGAAAAGATGTACAATCTGATGAGCGCACTCTGCAACCAGATCGTGGTGATCATCGAGAACATCCGCCACAGCAATCTGGCGAAGTCGCACGCCATCATCCGCGAGGAGCTCAACGCCGCCAACTGGTTCACCAATATCATCGGCAAAAGCGAGCGGATGCAGGAAATCTTCCAGATCATCGACAAGATCAAAAATACGCCCACCACCGTGCTGCTCGAAGGTCCCAGCGGAACCGGCAAGGAACTCATCGCGCGCGCGATCCACTACACCAGCAACAGGCGGAACAAGAAATTCGTCGCCCAGTACTGCGGCGCGCTACCGGAAACATTGCTCGAGTCCGAGCTCTTCGGTCATGTCAAAGGGTCGTTCACCGGCGCTGCGTACGACAAGAAGGGGCTCTTCGAGATCGCCGACGGCGGTACGTTCTTCCTGGACGAGATCGCCGACATCAGCCTCTCCACGCAGGCGAAGCTACTCAGATTCCTGCAGGAAGGCGAGATCAAGCGCGTCGGCTCCACCAAGACGACCAAGGTCGACGTGCGCGTCATCTGCGCAACCAACGTCTCGCTCAGCGACAAGGTGAAGTCGGGCGAATTCCGGCTCGACCTCTACTACCGGCTCAACGTGATCAAGATCAAGGTGCCGTCGCTCAAAGAACGCAAGTCCGATATCCCGCTCCTCGGCATCCACTTCCTCGACAAGTACAACAAGAAAATGACAAAGAACGTCCTCGGCATCACCGACGAAGCTATGAAATACCTGCAAAACTGCGATTGGCCCGGCAATATCCGCCAGCTCGAAAACGAGATCGAGCGCGCGGTCACCCTCGCCGAAAACGACGCCTTCATCAAGCCGTCCGACCTCTCCGAGGAAGTCTTTAAATACGCCGAGAACGCCGAGACCGTCGATCTGCTGGGTAAAACCACGCTCAAGGATGCCGTCGAGGACATCGAGCGCAAGATGATCGTCAACGCGCTGGAATCCCGTAACTACAACCAGACTCAGGCGTCCAAGGACCTCGGACTCAGTCGGCAGGGCCTTATCAAGAAAATGAAGCGATATGGCCTCGACAAACTTTGAGCCCGCAGCCCATTTCATCACACTCGATATCGAAACGACCGGACTCGATCCGCACAACGACGAGATTATCGAGATTGCGGCGATTCGCACCGTCAACGGAGAGGTGACCGAGGAATTCTCCGAGTTCGTCAAGCCGACACGACCGGTACCGAATTTTATTAAAATCCTTACCAACATCACCGACGAGCAGCTCGCGTCCGGTCTCTCCTGTGATATCGCGCTGAAGCGTTTACAGGCCTTCCTCGGGGACGCACAGGTCGTCTGCCACAATTCGCCCTTCGACATCGGATTCATCAATGCGCATCTGGAAAAGATCGGACAATCCAAGCTTCATAATCCGAACCGCGACACGCTCGAACTGGCGCGCATCTATCTCCCCTTCCTGCGCGACCACAAGCTGGGCACGGTCTGCGAGTTCTTCGGAATCGAGAATGAATCCGCGCACCGCGCTATCCACGACGCTCGCGCCACAGCACAGGTTTTCGACAAACTGGTGCGACTCATCCTCGACGAAATGCCGCTCAAGCTCAACCACAACATCCAGCAGTTACTGGACGTTGCAGGCAGGGAATCGGCTTCGTTCCTCGAAGAGATTGTCCTGTATCAGCAGAGATTCGCACTACTGAAGAAGACGCGGACACGGATATTCGAGGTGCCGGACAACATCCTGGAGCACAAGCCCGAGGAAACTCGTCCACTCAGCATCGAGGACATCTTCGACCAGGACGGTCGATTCTCGCGAACCTTCGAGGGCTACGAGCTCCGCGAGGGCCAGATCGAGATGGCGCACGCGGTCGAGCACGCCTTTCGAGAGAAGGAGCACCTTCTGGTCGAGGCAGGAACCGGCGTCGGGAAATCGCTGGCCTACCTGATCCCGTCCATCCGCTTCACGAACGACGATCGCAGCAAGGTCGTGGTCACCACCAACACCAAGAACTTGCAGGAGCAGCTCTTCAACAAGGACCTGCCACAGGTGGTCAGAAGCGTCGATATCCCCTTCACAGCGGTGATCCTCAAGGGACGCGACAACTACGTCTGCCAGCGCAAGTGGGGCGATCTGCATTTCGATATCCCCAGCCTGGCGCCCTACGAGGCGGACGCACTTCTGCTTCTGGAAGTGTGGATGCACTTCACGAAGACGGGCGACGTCTCCGAAAACAGCTCCTTCTCCCGAACGAGATTCCGATCCGTTTGGAAGAAGGCCTGTACCGAGCGGCATTTCTGCAACGGACGCAAGTGCGGCTCTTACAAACAATGCTACCTGATGCGGGTGCGCAAGGCGGCGGAGCAAGCCAGTATCGTAATCGTCAACCACTCGCTGATGCTCTCCGACCTGCTCTCCAACAACGCCACCCTCGGAGAGTACAGCAAGCTGATCATCGACGAGGCGCACAACCTGCCCGATATCGCATCCAGCCACCTCGGCGTCTCCATCGGACACACCGATCTGGTCTATTTCATCCGGCAGATTTATTCGCAACGCGGACGCTTCCAGAGCGGAATCATACCGCAACTGAAGGCCGCGGTGACCAAGAGCAAGATCGACAAGACGACCAAAGATTTTATCCATAACAAGTGCGAAGAAATCCAGAAATCGGTCGAGTTCGACGACATGCCGGCGCTGTTCCTCGAAGCTGGACACGTCGTTGACAAGAAGGGCTCCTACGGCAAGCTGCGCGTTCACGACAACAGCGAGCACCCGTTCATCGAGAGCGAGACGGTCAGGCTGATGAAGTTCTTCGACGCGCTCAAGAACGAACTGACGACCCTGCGCAACGCGATGACAGATATCCCGCACGAGAGCTTTGTCGATTACGACACCCACCTCACCCACCTGGACGGCGCGATCGACCGCTGCAAAGAGTTCCTCACCGTCTTCGAGCAACTCCTCAATCCCGATTTCGCTAACACCGTCTTCTGGATGTCGTCCTTCTTTACCAAGGACCCGGACATCCCCAACGGCATCATCAATCTGGCGCCGCTGGATGTCGATCGGAAGCTGAAAGACCTGCTCTACGATCGAATCCCGACCATCGTATTCACCTCCGCCACGCTGGCACTGCGCGGATCGTTCAAGTACTTCTCGAACCGCGTGGGCGTGTCGCTGATCGAGGAGACCGAGGTGCGCGAACTCGTCGTGCCATCGCCATTCAATTTCGAGAAACAGACCGAGGTCTGCGTCGCAAGCTTCCTGCCCGAGCACAACGATCGCTTCTACGCCAGCCAGGTGACCCCGCTGATCAAGGAAACGCTGCTTACCTCCCGCGTTGGCTCCATGGTGCTGTTCACCTCCTACAAGGACTTGAACGCCATGTACGAGAGTATCGGTGAAGAGATGTACCGTAACAACGTCGTGCTGCTGGCGCAGGGCAAGGGTCTCAGCCGAACCGCGATGCTGGATCAGTTCCGTGAGCACGGAAGCGCGGTACTCCTCGGGACATCCTCCTTCTGGGAAGGAATCGACGTTCAGGGCAAGTCCCTGTCGCTGCTGATCCTCTATAAGTTGCCCTTCCAGGTACCGACAGATCCTATCGTGGAAGCCTATCTGGAGCGACTCAAGAACCAGGGCAAGGACTCCTTCATGCACTACATGCTGCCCAACGCGCTGCTCAAATACCGGCAGGGCTTCGGCAGGCTGATCCGGCACAAGACGGATCGCGGCGTGGTGATGATCCTCGACAAACGGATCGAAACGAAATATTATGGCAAATTCTTCCGGCAGATCACACCGACCCAGATACGAAGCGCATCCAATCCGGTGCAGATGGTCGATATGGTCGCCGAATGGTTTCGGAGAAATCATGACAGATAAGATTCAAGTGCAACAAGGCGATATCACCCGATACGACACCGACGCGATCGTCAATGCCGCCAACAGTTCGCTTCTGGGCGGTGGAGGCGTGGATGGCGCGATCCATCGATCCGCGGGTAAGGAATTGCTGTCCTGCACCCGTCAACTGGGCGGCTGCAAAACCGGCATGGCCAAGCTCACGCCTGGATTCAAGCTTCGGGCGAAATACATCATCCACACCGTCGGACCGATCTGGCGCGGCGGGAATCACAACGAGGACGACCTGCTTCGAAGCTGCTACACCGAAAGCATACGCGTGGCAGCGGGACACGGACTGAAGACCATCGCCTTCCCCTCCATCAGCACCGGCGCGTACGGCTTTCCGCTCGAGCGCGCGGCGAAGATCGCGATTACCGCAATCCGCGACGCGCTGGAGCAACACACCGAGATCGAAAAGGTGATCATGGTCTGCTTCGATCAGGGAACATTCGAGCAGTATTGGAAGAATTTGGGATAGAGACCCTCCCCCTGTCAAACTTCCGAATGTCCGAGCTTGCGAGGTCTTCCGAATGTTTGGCAGAGATAGAGACCCTCACCCTGTCCCTCTCCCGCCAACGGGCGAGGGGACGGCAGGTGTAAGGTGGGAAGAAATGCGGACGAAAACGTCCGCGTTCCGAAGAGACTGTAGCGCTCGACCTCTGTGAATTTGCATGCAAATTCGAATCTTCATCTGTGAATTTGCTTGCTAATTCGAATCTTCATCTGTGAATTTGCTTGCAAATTCGAATCTTCAAAGGCGAGCATCCTTATAGCTCCTTCTCTCGCTTGCGGGAGAAGGCGGGGATGAGGGTTACAATCTCTTCTTAAACGGGTGATTAAGGGGAGTTATTCGGGAGTTTTTTATGAAATACCAGTGCACAACCTGCGGCGCGAGCTACGGCGATTTCCAGTACCGATGCCCGAAATGCGCAACCGACGAGAATCCGCCCAAAGGCATTCTGAAAGTCGTATATGACTACAATGCCGTACATGATTTCTTTTCGCTTCTGCCGCTGAAATCGAATCGATACCTGTCGCCGCTGAAAGTCGGCAACACACCGCTTTACAAGCTTCATCGCGGAAAAGCCTTCTACCTGAAGGACGACGCGCGCAATCCCACCTTTTCCTATAAAGACCGCGCTTCGGACATCGTCTGCGCCTTCGCGGCGGAGAACGGCTTCGAGGTGATCGCGGCGGCATCGACAGGCAACGCCGGAAGCTCGCTGGCTGGGATCGCGGCATCCAACGGGCAGAAGGCGATCGTCTTCGCCCCGGCGTCCGCGCCGAAGAATAAATTGTTGCAAATCCTGGCGTACGGTGCGAGGCTGATACCGGTCGCAGGCACCTACGACGACGCCTTCGACCTCTGCGCACGTGCCTGCGAAGACCTCGGCTGGTTCAACCGCAACACCGCCTGGAATCCGCTGACCATCGAAGGCAAGAAGACCTGCGCGTTCGAGCTTTATAACGATTTCCACGGCAGCGCGCCGTCCGACGTCTTCGTGCCGGTGGGCGACGGCGTGATCATCGCGGGTATCTATCGCGGCTTCGAAGACCTGCTGCTCGCCGGTCTGATCAAGCAGATGCCGCGCATCCACTGCGTGCAGTCCGAGAAAAGCGACAACCTGATTCGCAACCTCGATAACAATGCCTTCGAGATGCGTCGATCCACCACCTTCGCGGACTCCATCAGCGTCGATTATCCGCGCAACTTCTACATGACGCGCGATCTGATCAAGAAGTACAACGGCAACACGATCACGGTGGCCGAGGACGAAATCCGCAGCGCGATGAAGATTCTGGCGCGCGACTTCGGCGTCTTCAGCGAACCTGCTGCTGCGGCGGCGTTCGCGGGATTTTTGAGACAAAAAGACGTCGGAGAGACACCGGTCGTGCTCAACACCGGCTGCGGACTGAAAGACACGTCGGCGTTCGCGGCGAGCTATGAAATTCCAACCGCGGTCAAACCCGATATCGAAAGTTCTTGCCTGATTCAGTCAGTTTATGCAACATAGTTGGTTGAGGTAAATATGAAAAGTCCAATAAGAGTCGATTCCAACGCAAAGCTTACCGGCAGAACGAAATACATCGACGACTACCGCGAAGAAGGTATGCTGGAAGGCGCTATCTACTTCTCGTCTGCACACGCGGGTAAACTTAAAAAGATCGTCTTCCCCACCCGGTTCGATCTGTCCGAATTCACCATCGTCCTGTCCAGCGACATCCCGGGCGAAAACATCGTCCCCGAGCCGGTCTGCGACCAGTTGTTCCTCGTCGAGCAGCACATCGGATACAAGGGACAACCCATCCTCGCCGTCGCGCATCCGGATCGAGAAATCGTCAGAGAATTCGTCGAGGGAATCCGGATCGAAGTGGAAGAATTTTCGGCGATTACGGAAACCAAAGTCGCCATGGACGACGAGCGCAACGCCTTCGGTCATGAGATCGTGATCGACCACGGTGCGCACCGCGCGGTCGATCCGAAGTGGATTTATACGCGATCCGTCTATTACACGCCGCATCAGGAACAGGCGTACCTCGAACCGCAAGGCATGATCGCGCGCTATGACGATCAGACCCGCGTCATGCACGTGCGAGGCACCATGCAGTGCCCGTACTTCGTGAAATCGGCGGTTGACCGGATCATGGGAAACAAGATCGAGAAGACGATCGTGCAAGTCTCGGAAGGGATCGGCGGTGCATTCGGCGGCAAAGAGGATTTTCCGAACATCGTCGCCGGGCTCAGCGCGCTGCTCAGCTACAAATCCGCAAAACCGGTCAAGATCGTGCTCGATCGCGCGGTCGATATCCAGGTGACCACCAAGCGGCACCCGTCCCGCACCGAAATCCAATCCTGGCTCGATCCGGACGACCATTCCATTCGCAAGTTTTCCGTTGATTTCCGGCTCGACGCCGGTTTCTACCAGACGCTTTCACCGGTGGTGCTGGCGCGCGGCGTGCTGCATGCCGCAGGCTGCTACCGGTGCGACGACGTCTATATCCGCGGCAGACTTATTAAAAGCAACACCCCGCCCAACGGCGCGTTCAGAGGATTCGGAGCGCCTCAATCGCTGTTTGCCATCGAGTCGCATATCGACGATCTGGCGAAGAAGCTGAACCTCGATCCACTCGAATTTCGCCGAAAGAACCTCTTCTCGAAGGGTGATCCGATGCCCACCACGCAGGCCGTGCCGGAGAATCACATCCACGACGCGCTGGAGAGGCTGGTCGAGATATCCGACTACGAAAAGAAGGTGCGGGAATTTGCCGAATACAATCGCACGCACCGTGACAAGAAGGGCATCGGGCTTTCGGTGGCAATGCACGGCGGAGGCTACACCGGCAACGGCGAAAAGTTGATGAAGTCCGAGGTGAAGGTCGTGATCGAAAAGGATGCCACGGTAAAGGTTTACGTCATCAACACCGAGATGGGGCAGGGTGTGCAGACCACCCTCGCGCAGTGCGTCGCGGAAGAACTCGGACACCCGCTCGAAAAGACTTTCTATATGTTCCCCGACACATCCAAAGCGCCCGACAGCGGGCCCACCGTCGCCTCCAGAACCATCTACATCATCGGCAACCTGCTCCGCAAGTTGGCGCGAGATATCCGCAGCGAGATCGGCGAGGCTCCATTAGAGGACTACATCCGTCAGCATCCGGACAAGTTCCCCATGGAGCGGCACAGCTTCTTCGAAGCCGACGATTCAGTCGATTTCGACGAGACGACGTACAAGGGCACCGGCTACAAGGACTACTCCTGGGCCGCGTGCGCGATCGAGATCGCGTACGATCCCGACACCTGGACGGTCGAACCGGTGAAGGTGTGGAGCGTGCTGGACATCGGCAAGGTGATCAACCACGACATCGCCATCGGGCAGGTGATCGGCGGTGTGACACAGGGCATCTTCTGGGGGCTTACCGAGTACTTCGAGAAGGAGGGTGTCGGGCGCATGAACGGCCTGACCGACTATGTGCTGCCCACCACACTGGACGCGCCGGATTTCGCGGTCGAATTTATTCACACCGATTCCGACGTCGCCAAGGGTTTAGGGGAGATACCGATGGACTTCCCGGCGGCGGCGCTTCGCAACGCCGTACTCTTCGCGTCGGGCAAGAAATTTTGTGAGATTCCGCTGATTCCGGAACGCATTTTTCGGGAGGAAACGTGAAAATAGTTTTTAGACTAAACGGAAAACCGGTCGAGATCGATTGCGATCCCATGCGACGACTGCTCGACATCGTCCGCGAAGACTTTTGCCTGACCGGCACCAAAGAAGGCTGTGGCGAAGGCGAATGCGGCGCTTGCACGGTGCTGTTGAACGGAAAGCCCGCCACCAGTTGCCTGGTCAACGCGGTGCAACTCGAAGGTGCGGAGGTCGTCACCGTCGAAGGCGTAGCCGAGACCGAGACCGGCAAGAAGCTCATCGCCTGCTACGACAAAACCAACGCCGTGCAGTGCGGGTTCTGCTTCCCGGGCTTCGTCGTCTCGTCCTACTACTACCTGACGCACGACGGCGAGCCGAACCTGGAGAAGATCAAGCGCGCGCTCTCCGGCAACATCTGCCGCTGCACCGGCTACACGAAAATCTTCGAGGCCGTCATGATGGCGTGCGAGATAGTGGGAGGCGCGTCATGATCGTCCCGAAGAATATCGAAGAACTGAAAGCCGCGCTGAGGGATATCCCCGAGAATACCTTCTTCCTCGCCGGCGGAACCGACCTCAACGTGCAGATCAGAAAAAGCATAATCGAGCCGTCCGAAATCATCTACATCAACCGCATCCCCGAGATGCGCGAGATCGCCATGCAGGGCGACAATATCGCAATCGGCGCGACGATCACCTTCATGGAGCTGCTCGAATCGGCGTTGATTGAAGAACATTTTCCCCTGCTGCAAACCGCGCTGAAGGACTTCGCCTCTCCCCTCTTGCAGAGCACCGCGACCCTCGGCGGCAACATCGCCAACGGATCGCCTACTGCCGACGTGATGCCGCTGCTGCTCGTCCTGGACGCAAAGCTCGAACTGCTTTCGCCGGAAGAAATTCGCACCGTCGAGATCAGAGATTTTTACCACGGCTACAAGAAAAATTTGCTGAAGAGTGGCGAGATCATCTACCGTATCCTGATCGACAAAAACGCGCAGAACGGTCGGAGATGCTTCTACAAGAAGGTCGCGTCGCGTAAATCGCTCACCATATCGAAGGCGTCCATCGCGATCCTGAGTGGGTGGGACAGCAACCGCATCCAGTCGATCAAGATCAGCGCTGGCAGTCTGAACGAATACGCACGCCGTCTGCCCGAGACCGAATCGCTCCTGACCGGCAAGAGCCGCAGCGAGATATTTTTGGAAGATCTGCGCGATACCCTATCCAAAGAAATCACACCCATCACGGACCTTCGTTCGGACAGCGAATATCGGTTCGAAGTTTTTTTCAACCTTCTCATCAGACACATCGAGGATGGAACCAATGGCAAAGCTTGAAGTCAAACTTTTCGGACATTTTTTGCGCAATCCCGTCATACCCGCCGCAGGCCCCAACTGCCGCACCGGTGCGCTGCTCAAGGACGCCGCCGACAAGGGCGTGGGCGCGCTCGTGATGAAGACCGTCTCCGTCGTACCGGCGCCTGTCCCTTACCCGAATATCGCGTCGGTGGGCAAGGACACGCTGATGAATGCGGAACTGTGGTCGGAGCTGCCCGTCGAGCAGTACATCGAGAAGGAGTACGCAATCGCGAAGGAAAGCGGCCTGATGCTGATCGCCGGTCTAGGCTACACCGCCGAAGAACTGGCGGAGCTCGGTCCGCGCGTGGAAGCCACCGGCTGCGTCGATGCGTTCGAATTCTCCATCCACTATCTGGGCAAAGACTATTCGCCGGTCGTCGAATCGGCGAAAGCGCTGAAGAACGCGGTCAGCAAGCCCATTATGGCGAAGATATCGCCCGGTTTCCCGGACATCCCCGGTCTGGTCGAAGCGCTCGATCCGATCGTCGATGGCTACGTGGCGGTCAACAGCCTCGGACCCGGACTCGACTTCGATCCGATCACGCGCAAGCCCTGGCTCGGTAGCGAAAACGGCTACGGCTGGGTCTCGGGAAAAGCGATCTTTCCGCTGGCGCTTCGCATCGTGTTCGAGCTCTCCGCGCTTACGAAGAAGCCGGTTCTCGGTGTGGGTGGCATCTACAGCGGCGTCGAAGCGATCAAGATGATGATGGCGGGGGCGTGCGCGGTGCAGGTTTGTAGCGCGGCCATCGAGCACGGAAACGCGGTCTATAAGAAGATCGCAGACGAGATGAGCAAGTGGCTGGACGACAACGGTTACGACGACGTGAATCAGATCGTCGGTCTGTATCGCAAGGAGAAGCATCCCGAGAACAAGAAGCCGGTGCCGTTCAAGCTGGAGCCGTCACGCTGCATCCGCTGCTGGAAATGCGTCAAGGGCTGTATCCACGGCGGTATCGTGGGCGGAGACGACGGATTCCCGCATTACACTCAGAATTGCATCCACTGCGGTTACTGCACGACGATCTGCCCCAAGGGAGCGCTGGTTCGCTGATATAGAACCCTCACCCCGGCCCTCTCCCGCAAGCAGGCGAGGGAGCAGAGAGGTGGTCGCTCGCAGATGGTGCGCAGGCACCCTTGCCTGCCTCCTCTTCTTGAGAACGCGGACGTCCCCGTCCGCATGAACAACTTTTTCGAATGTCCGAGCGAAGCGAGGTCTTCCGAATGTTGGTTTTGTTGTCTGAAGCATGATGAGCAGAATGGAGAAAAGGACCCTCACCCCAGCCCTCTCCCGCAAGCGGGAAGAGGGAGTAGAGAGGTGGTCACTCGACGATGGGCATCCAGCCGCACCTTTGTCCGTTCGCGCCTCCACCGTGGATATAATGCACATTCCTAGCTACCGGACATGGATATTAATGTGCATAACACCACGACTACGGCGCGAAGCGAACAAATCTGCTGGGTGGAAGGTTCGTGGTTGGTATTCTAAAAAAAACCATGGTTCACGCCATGGGCTACGCATACCCGTCTAAATATAAAACTCTTCGTTCTCGCGCGCGATCTGCAAGACGAGGTCGTGACGCCCTTCGTGGTGCCTTCGTTCCTCGAACTGCGTAAGAATCTCATCCAATTGGTCGTCGGTGCGTCCGGGATCGTGGTGGAAGAAGGCGAGTCGTTTCGCGCTCGTTTCGCAGGCAAGCTGATAGGATGACGAGAACGTGCCGTGTCCCCAGCCCACGCGGGTCGGGTATTCCTCTTCGGTGTAGGTCGAATCCATGATCAAGGCATCGACGCCGTCGAGGAAATCGACCAGATTGCGGTGCTGTTCGCGGACCATCTCCTCGTACTCGATGAATTCGGATTCGTCGGGGGAGTAGATATTGGACGGCGGCTCGTAGTCACCCGAGTAGAAGAGCGACTTTCCGCCCGACTCGATCTTGTAGCCCAGTCCGAGGATGGGATGATTCATGTGGTAGGTGGTGATCTTCGTGTCCCCGATACGGAGGGTCTGATTGATGGAGAGGTCGTAGAAATGTCGCTCGGATTTCAGTTCGTCAAACCGCACGGGGAAGTATTCGAACTGCATCAGCACGTCGAGAATCTGGCGGAACGATTTCCCGTGGATGGGGTCGTAACTGCCGTAGATGTCGATCTTGTTACCCGCGATGAAGAGCGGTACGAAGAACGGAATTCCCTGAATGTGGTCCCAGTGGGTGTGCGAGATGAAGAGAGAGCAGTTGAAGGGCGATTTCCCGGCGAGAGCCATGCCGAGGTCGCGGATTCCGGTTCCGGCGTCGAGGATGATGATCTGCCCATCATCGGTAACCACCTCGATGCACAGCGTTTTACCACCGTATTTCACGGTAGTGGGTCCCGGTGTCGGGATCGTTCCGCGTACGCCCCAGAATTTTACTCTCATTCTAACCTCATGTCAGAGTTGAAGGATTATTTTCGCCTTGTCCAGTTCTTCTTTCAATTCGCCTAAAAATTCCGGTTCTGTCTCACTGTCGAGTCCCAGGTCGCGGAAAGTCGATTCTTCGATATACGCCGGTCCGACATCCCCGCTGAAACCCTGTTTGGCTCTGGACGCGAGGATGTTCGCGCAATAGACGGTCTCGATCAGTTTGGGAGGGATTTCGAGATCGTTTCCCTTCGGATCGTGGTGCCGCAGCAGCGCTTGCTGAATGAAGGACGACAGGTTCCAGTGACGTGCGAGTTCGAAACCTACCTCCGTATGGGAACAGCCGAAGACCTCCCACTCGCTCTGCAGGATGTAATTACCCGATTCGGTCGTCCGACGAATGACCTCGGCGTACTTTGCGGGGTCGGCGATGACCATCACGATCCTGCCGAAATCGTGCAGCAGACCCGCGATGAAGTAGTCTTCGAGGTTCGCGGTGGGGAAATGGTTGTGTTTCGCGATGATCCGCGACAGGATTGCGGTGGAAAGCGCGTGCAGCAGGAATTCCTGTCGTTTCAGGAAGGGTACGTGATCGATGTTGGGAATGGATCGAATCGCGGAGATGCTCAGAAGCAGGTTGCGCGTCGTATTCAGACCCAGCAGCATGTACGCCTGATGGATCGAGGTGACGCGATTGGGAAGCGCGAAGTAGGCGGAATTGACCAGCGACAGCAGCTTCATGGTCAGTACCGGATCGTGACGTATGATCTGCACGACCTCCTTCGCCTCCACATTGATATCGGAGGTCACACGGATGATCTGCTGAATGGAGTTCGGGAATGCGGGCATCCGCTCCACGGCTTGCGACAACTCTGACGATAATTCCATAACTACGTTTCCGGTGGTAATATTGAACGAGCCGCAAGAAAATACAAGATTTTTATTTTGAAAATACGAGAAAGCACGCGATCGAACATGACCGCGTGCCAGATTTCGAGAAAATAACTATTTCGATGGGTCGATCCCGATCGTCTCGAGGCACTTGAGGACGGGAGTGTAATCGAGCGCGTCGATCCACCCAACAATCTTCCCTGCCTTCGCGGCCTCGGAATCCTCAGGCATATCCATCAGCGCTTTTTTCATCTTCGCGACGATGTCGTCCGGCGTCGCTTTGGTCTTTGCCAGCGGCCACTCGGGATAGAGAATCGTGCTACGAACAAACGGAAAGTCATCCTTGACGGGGTGGACGATCTTGAAATCGGACATCTTGATCTTGCCTTCATTCGCCATCCGCTCCATCGTGTCTGTACGAACGGTACCAATATCCACCATGTTATTGAGAACGCCCATCACAACTGCATCGTGCGTCTTCATGTACATCACGTTGGAAAAATCCTTCCCGCAATCAATCCCGTTTTCCATCAGAAGCGCGCACGCCATCTGGTATCCACCGAACGACGCCGGATTGACGGCAGCGAATCTCTTGCCCTTCGCCTCCGCGATCGTGTTGATGGGACTGTCGGCCTTGACGAGCAAGACGCCTCCGAACTCCTTCAATCCCTTGCCCTGCTTCGAGTTCACCATTGTCACAATCGCCTGAGCACCGAATTTCTTGTTCAGTTCGACATAGTACGATGAATTGGTCAGAATGAAATCGATGCTTCCGTCACGGGTCGCGGTACGAACCTCTTCAAAGCTGAGCGCCTTGATTATGAATTCCTCGCCGGGTACTTGTTCTGTCAGATACAGGGAAAGCGGAACCCACTGCTGCATCGCCGTTTTCGCTCCTCGCTTCGCCAGGACACCGATCGTCCATGTCTTCGCCTCCAGCATCGTCGATGAGACAAGCAGGATGACCAGACAAGCAATCACATAAAACTTCGTTTGACGCATAATTCCTCCGGGTTTGTTGAATGTTAACAGACATACGCTCTTTGCGCATTTTTTTTCGACGGTTCTCTTCGCGACGCGACTCAAGCGGCATCAACAATTCCAGAAAATCTCTCTCGATTCATGTGCAGAAATCAGGTTTCTTCTACTTCCTCATCAAAGGCAACCATCTCGGTATCGCTACTGTACGAGGTGAAACGAGTCGGCATCTTGTTCTTGAATTTATCAAGGATAACACTTATACGGTCGATCGATTCCTCGATCTTCCCGATATATTGATGTTGTTTGGATGGCAGATGGTTGTTCTCGAGGCTGATTCGAAGCATATCCATGTTGCCCTGAATAACCATCAGCGGTTGATTGATTTCGTGATTCGCCGTGACGGCCATCGCCATCGCCGAAGCCTTGCGTTCGAGGTCGATAATCTCCCGCTGCGCCTCCTGGAGCTGATTCAGCGTATTTTCGATCTCGCTCTTCTGCTTCTCGATTTCCTCGTTCTTGCGGACGAGCTCGATGTTGCGAAGTCGGTAGATTTCCTTCTCCTTCTCCTTCTTCTCGGTCTCGAACTTCGATTCCAGCTCCGCGATCTTAGCGCCGAACTGCTCATGGAACAGTTCATCCTTCAGCTTCTCGTACTCGTGAAATATCTCGAGCGCCCGGGCGGAATCGCCGATCTCTTCATAAAACTGCGCCTGGTTACCCAGAACGACCCGCAGCACTTCCTTGGACTGAATGCTTCGGGCAACCTCGAGCGCGCGATCATAGCCTCGGATTGCCTCATCCCTGTTCCCGAGACGCATCTCCAGATCGCCCAACGTCACGTAGCAACTCGCCATTTCGAAATGGTACTGCTTCTCCTCCACGATTTCCAGCGCTTTTTCGATCACCTCTCTCGCCTGGTCGTATTCCTGAAGGTCCATCAGCAGCAGACACTTGTTGTTGTATGCACGGGCAAGCTCGCGGTATCGCTCATGACGAATGAAATAATCCATCACGGGGGCCATGTACTCGATCGCCTTTTCCTGTTCGCCCCGCCTGTAATAAATTCCCGCTATGTTGTTATTCAGGTTCGCAATGCCGACCTCGTCTCCCAGCTCGATCTTCTTCTCGAGCGATTGCCGGTAGTAGCGCAGCGCATCGTCGATCATCTTCAAATCCCAATAAATCAAGCCGATGTTGTTCTCGACATCCGCGATACTCGTGACGTCCCGCTTCTCCGTGTAATAGCGTAATGCCTTGAAATACTCCTCCAAAGCCGCTTCGTGCTCGCCCCTTTTCCACAAAGACAGCCCGCACCGATTGTGAAGCATGCCAATAGAAACCGGACGGTTCAATTCCTCATACTTCGCAAAACTCTCCCGATATATCTCTACGGATTGATCGTATCTGCCCTGCTCGAAAAAACTATCCGCCATGACCAGCTTCGCTTCGAACCGTACAACGGGATCCTCGTATCGTTCCATGATATCCCGGGCAAACCGCATCGCTTTTTCCGCGTCTTTCGCTACAAGCCCTCTCGCGTACTCCAGCAGACGTCTCGCCTGCCCTTCTTCCGGTATATCTTCGAGCAACGCCGCCACTTCTTCCCTAATACTCGTATCAGTCATTGTCAATCCTGCTTTCGTTGAAAACCACCATTTTCGATTTCCTGCCATACTCGGTAAACCGTATCGGATACTGCTCCTTGAACTTACGGAGCACCTCGCCGATACGCTCGATCGATTTTTCAATATTCTCGATGTACTGCTCGTGCTCAACGCTCAGAGCAGTCTGCGTCATCTTCATCCGCAGCAGATCCATGTTCCCGCGAATCACCATCAGCGGCTGGTTGATCTCGTGATTGGCCGTCACCGCCATCGCCCACACCGATTTCTGCTTTTCGAGCTCGATGATCTCTTCCTGTGCCTTCTGGAGCTGACTCAGCGTCTCCTCGAGCTCCGCTTTCCTACGCTCGATCTCCTCGTTCTTCCGCACGAGCTCGATGTTCCGGAGACGGTAAATTTCCATTTCCTTCTCTTTTTTCTCGGACTCGAACTTCGATTCCAGCTCCGCGATCTTGCCGGCGAACTGCTCGTGGAACAGCTCATCCTTCAACTGGCTCAGATCCTTGAATAGCGGCAACGCCTTTTCGTATTCTCCGAACCGCTCATAGTATCTGGCCTGATGTCCCATGGCTTTTCGCACCAGCTCTTTGGACTCGATCTCCCTGCCGATCCGAATCGCCTCCATGAAGGCTTCTTCCGCCTTCTGGGGCTGATCGGTTCGAGCCGCGAGATCGCCCGTCGTCGTCAGGCACAACACCTGCTCGAACTTGCAATTCCTTTCAACCGTGATCTCGTGAACCTTCTCCAGAATATCCCGGGCTTCATCGAACCGCTTCATCTCGATCATCAGGATCGCCTTGTTGGTCGATATCTGGGCAAACTGCCGGTAGCGCTCGGAATTTTTGAAATACTCGATCACCGGCTCCATATACTTGATCGCGGTGGCAATATCTCCTTTCCGGTAATAGACGCCCGCGATGTTGTTGTTCAGCGCCCACATCCCCGAATTGTCACCGATCTTTTCTTTTATCTTCATCGATTTCAGATAGTGACGTAGCGCTTCGTCATCCATCTTCAAGTCCCAGTATATCAGTCCGATATTGTTCTCGGCATTGGCAAGCTGTTCTTCGGCATTCTGTTCCTCGAAATAGCGCATCGCCGAATACAGCGCTTCCAATGCACCCTCGAGATCCCCCTTCCTCCAGAGAGAAAGCCCCTGCCAGTTTTGTAGCGTGCCTTTGGCAATGGGGAATCCGAGTCTCTCGTTTTCGTCCGCGCACCTCTGATATGCATCGTACGCCTGGGTGTAATGACCCTGCTCGAACAGCGCTTCGGCGATGACCAGCAGCGCCCGGCACTGGATCACCTCGTCACCGATATAATCCTTTACATGCTCCGCAAATGATTTCGCTTTGCCGGGATTTCCGTGAATCGACTTTCGAGCCTCTGCCAGAATCCGTTTCGCCTGATCATTTTCAGGAAGGCCCTCTACTTGATCCAGAAACGCTTGCAGGGTATCATGTTCCGTCATGTTCATCATCCTTGTCGAATATAACCATTTCCGTCGCCGTGCTGTATTCCGTAAAACGTATCGGACACTGCTCCTTGAACTTGCGCAGGATTTCGCCTATCCGGTCGATCGATTTTTCGATGTTGGTCAGGTACTGCGCGTGCTTGTCGGTCAGTACCGATTGATCGATCTTCAGCCTCAGCAGGTCCATGTTGCCGCGGATAACCATCAGAGGCTGGTTGATCTCGTGGTTTGCCGTCACCGCCATCGCCCAAACCGATTTCTGCCTTTCGAGCTGGATGATCTCCTGCTGCGCCTTCTCCAGCTTGTCATACGATTCCTGAAGCTTCCGATTTGCCTCCACCAGTTCCACGTTCTTCAGCCGGTAGATTTCCGCCTTGCGCTCCCGAGCCTCCGATTCGTATTTCACCTGAAGCTCTTGAATCAGGTCCATCCGGTCTTTGCTGAATACTTCCTTGTTCAGGCGGTGCGCGGTCATGAGGTTACCGTATGCTTCCTCGAACGCGCCCTGTTTGGCGTGGATGATCGAGAGCTCTTCGTATGCGTTGCTTTGTTCGTAGATGCCATCCGCTTTCTTTGCATATTCGAGCGACTCCCGAGCCATTCGCTCGGCATTCTCGAAGTCTTTCAATTCTGTATAAATCGTGCTGATATTGTGTGTGATGATCGATTTCTCGCGGTCGTTGAGAGAATCGAAGATCAGGTCGTAGTGCTTCAGGAAATGCGTAAGTGCATCCTCATACCGTTCCATCTCGACGTACATGATCGCGATGTCGTGGTAGATAAACGAACTGGTGATATTCTTATTCTCGAGGGTGATATCCAGGGCTTTCTGGTGATACTCCATCGACTTCTGGAATTCGCCCTGGAGCGTATAGATATTGCCGATCTCATTCAACGCGATAGCCTTGACATCGTGTTTCCCCACGCGCTCGGCGATTTCGTGCGCTTTCTGGAAGTTATCCATCGCCTTCGGATAGTCTTTCAAGTTGCGAAAGACGAACCCCAGACCGTTATAGCACAGGCATGCGTTCGAATCATCACCCAGTTCCTCCATCAGCTCGAGCGCCGCGTAATGATGCCGGGAAGCGTCGTCGTAGCGGGATAATGAGTATGCCGAGACACCACAGTAATAGTGGGCGATGGCTGCCTTCTTCTGAAAATTCTTTCCTGCCGTTTTCTTCAGCCTCTCAAAAAAATCCAGCGCATTCGAGCAATAATGCTCGGTATTTTTCACGTCCTGCCTGCCATGGCAGGATTTCCCGATAAGATAGTTCAGGAGAAAGCCATCCCGTTCCCGATGTCTCCTGGTCAATTCCTCAGAGATTTCCGATGCGTTATCCATCAAGAAGGTTAGGAACTCCGGATGCTTTATCAGAGATACCTTATTCTCGAATGTCCACTGGACAAACGCTGCGAGACGTTGAGACTTGTCGGCTATCGATTCATATTCACCGGTTTTCAGCTCTTTATAGAAAATATCGATTTTGCGGTCGATGTCGTTCATGTGTTGTTGCTATTCCTCTGTTGTCGAATCGTCGTCCGGCATTAGATCGAAAAATGTAATGCCTCTGGCGGCGAGTTCTTCCATCTCTGCAAGCCAGGGATCGAGGCCGATTTCACGAATCCGGTCGTTGTACCGGATAAGTACGTGATACTTCTTGTCGTATTCGCGGATCAGATCGCAGGGGTATTCGTCGCAGAGGGCGCATACTTCAACGCCCTTTTCTCGAGCGCAGACCCTGATCTTGCAGTCGGGATCCCCGCATGTACCCTGGCACAACGTGCAGGTCTCGGCCAGTTCGCTCATCTTTTTCAGTACGTCCCAGAACTCACTGAAGCCTTCGTAGATTTCTTGTCCGAATACATCCATCCCGTTCTTGACCAGAGTATTCCGAAGCCGTGTCGCATCCTGTGGGATCGTCGTGACAATTGTGCATATCTTGCAATTCAATCCGCAATAGCAAAGGTAATCCCGAGATGATCGCTTCATAGTTATTCCCCTAACCGAAAATTTAACATCGGTACACAGATTGTCAAGATGGATGTCACGGGTATAGCATTCTTTCATCCCGATGAACGCGCTTGCATCCTCTAACATATTCGCTATTCTATCGATAGTGGTCTTTTATCCGGGAGACAAAGACTCGCGGTTGACAAAAAAAACCTCGCCGATTCTCTGGCATCCAGATGAGACATGATAAAGGATTTTATGTGAAACTGACAACCGATCAACTCGAGGGATTGCTCGAGAACGTACAGGAAGCGGTTTGGGTTCTGAATCGGGACGGATCGTTTTCGTTTGTGAACAAGGCTGCCCTCAGGCTTTTCGGGCTGGAGAAAGACCTGTTCACCCGCTACCGTATCTTTGATTTCTTCGGCCCTGAAAACACATACTTCGCGCAGCAGATATACAAACGCGTGTTCGAGGGCTACGAGCAGCAATTCGATATCCCATTAGTCGATCGGGAAGAAAAGCGGAACCTTCTGCATCTGCGCATCATCCCGCACTACCAGGATGGCGTGATTACCGGCAGCCTGCACTACGCGCTGGACGTCACCGAACAGAAAGAAACAGAACGTGCGCTCGATCTCGCGCGTGAGCGCTATCGGCACCTGGTCAACGACAAGAACGAAATCCACATCCGCCTCACCCCGGAAGGAAAAGTCGCCTTCATCAACCACGATATCGTACGGGAACTGGATTTGAAGCGTGAAGAGATTCTGGACCGAGACCTGCACGAACTGATGCCCTCTGAGAACCACGCCGAGATCGATCAGCAGATACGCGACCTCACGCCGGACAATCCCAGCACGACTTTCGAGCTCCACATACGTTTTCCGTTCGGCGAAGGCGATTACATATGGACGGTGCAGGCGATCTATTCGCGCCAGAACGGCGATCCCGAGCTGATCGAGTATCAGGTCACAGGGAGAAACGCGGGAAAACGCTTCTCAAACGACAGCCCGGATCAATCGCACTTGCGAAACATCTCCGTACAGACAATCCGTTCTCTTGCCAAGACGATCGAGGTGAAGGACCCTTACACATACGGTCATCAGATGCGCGTCGCGTATCTGGCGGTCTCCCTCGCACGAGAGATGGGGCTAAGCGCTGATCAGATCGAGACCGTGTATTACGGCAGTGTCCTGCACGATATCGGCAAGATTTTCATCCCGTCGGACATCCTCAATCGCCCGGGAAAGCTGAGCGACGTCGAGTTCACGCTCATCAAGACGCATCCGCAGATCGGGTACGACATCCTGAAAGAGATCGAGCTGCCCTGGGACATCGCCCGCATGATCCTGGAGCACCACGAGCACCTGGACGGCTCCGGCTATCCTCGCGGGATTCAGGCGGACGGCATCATGATCGAGAGTCGCATCCTGTCCGTTGCAGACGTGGTGGAAAGCATCGCGTCGCACCGCCCGTATCGGCCCGAAAAGGGTATCGAGAAATCACTGACCGAGATCGAGGAGAATCAGGGGACCCACTACGATCCGGACGTGGTACGAATCTGCCTGCGGATGTTCCGCCAAAACAGCTTCGATTTCAGCCGGAACCTCAGCAACCGCATCCTCGATCCCGCCCTGCTCGGTTAACGTTTGAAAGAATATTGGACAATTTCCGTAGCAATATCGAAAATGCCTTCGTTCGATTACGATAGGGAGCTTTGTCCGTGTTCGAAAAAATCAAGACGCTGTTTCAGCCCAAACATCAGTTCCAGCCGGTACCATTCAGTCGCATCTTCGGGGAACTGAAGAGCCTCTGCGTGCTGTTTCCAGAGGACTTCAACCAGTGCCTGCGCAGCACGTCGCACATCGCGGTTTTATCGTGTCGAATCGAACGGCTGACCTGCTTTCTGCCCGATTTCTCCTACCCCTTTTTCGAGACCATACCCTTCGGCGAGAACGTCCGCATCGCGCCGCTGAGCGAATTCGACCCCGACGCGCCCCACGACATCCTGATCGATCTGACCGAGGACGTCGTCGCGGGGAGTCCGGATCGGCAGTCGGTCTGCATCAGCCTGAACGGCACATCCAATATCGAGTTCGTTCCGGAGCCAAGAGAGGCGGGTGAGATTTTCACGCAATTCTCGCAGTTGATCGGCATAAAGGGAGAACCGAAGCTACCGCAGCCCGATATCCGTCCCGATTGCTTCGACAAGGCAAGGCGCCGGATGCTGCAAAACCGCTTTCCGAACATCGTCATCCACGCGGAGAGCCACAAATCCAAGCGGGAAATCAACGAAATCGTCGGTTTCATGAAGCGTTTTTACTCCGCGAACGTTTATTTAGTGGGAAAAGTATCCAAAGCCGGGTTGGACTTCACCAACATAGAGAGCCCGGAAATAGAGGATTTATTGTCCATGTACTGTTTCATCTCCGAATCGGATTTACTGATTACCGACGCCACGCCGGTGTGGGAATTCTTCCGCATCTGGACGGACAAGTGTATGCACTGGCGCGAGTGGAAGGATCGAAAATCGAGACCGCAGGAGATGGAATCGTTTCTCAACAACCATTTCAAGATCAATCCGAGAGGTTAACGATATGAACACCAGACGAGTTTTTGTGTTTTTCATTCTCATGCTTGCAATGACGGCATCGCTGGTTGCCACCGAATCCGAAGACCTTCAGTTCATTGTGAAGCTATACGCCAACGGGGAGTACCGGATCGCGCAACTGGAGATCGACAAGTTTCTGAAGAGCTACCCCGACAGCCGTTTCACCCCCGATGTCACCTACCTGAAAGCCGATATCATGCTGCGCAACGAGTCGTATGAAGAATCGCGCGACCTTTTCCAGCACCTCTACGACGCCAACAGCAAGCCCACTTTCCGCGCGGAGGTGATCCTCGGGCTGGCGCAAAGCTGCTTCTTTCTGGAAGACTACGCGAAGGCACGCGCCCTGTTCCAGCAGTTCAACGGGCAGTTCCCGAACCACGAACTCAACTGGCGGTCGTTCTACTTCCAGGGCCGTATCGCGTACCTGTTGGACGCTTACCGGGAATCGTACGAGCTCTTCGAAAACGCCTTGAAATTCAAGGACGATCCGCAGATATACCCGCCGCTGATCCGCAGCCTGCTCAAGAGCGGAAAGGTGGAAATCGCAGGGCAGAAGCTCTCGATCATCCAGAACAAACCGGGCGCCGAAACCTGGTGGGAACAATCGTCGATCTTTTACATGCAATTCCTGATCGATCAAGGCTCCTACGCGTATGCGCTCGAGCACTGCTATGGACTGATCAAGCCCGAATCGCAATATTACCCCGACTACGCGCAGCTCATGGCGACCGCCTACTTCGAGACCGGCGACTTCCAGAAAGCGCTGGCTCTGCTGGAGTCGATCGAGAATCCGGACGACGCTTCGATGTATTACATGGCACTCGCGTACTTCAATACCGGAAAGACGAACGATGCGAAGCCAGTCTTCGACTTGCTTTCGGAGGAATCGGAGCAGAAGGACATTCGCGCCAACAGCCTGTTCTATCTGGCGAAGATCGAGGGAGAGAAATCCCTGATCGCGTCCAATCGTATGCTCGAGTCCTTCATCGCGGAGTACCCCGACAACAAATTCGTGAGCGCCGCACGCTATCAGCTCGGCGTGAACGCCTATCGGGAAGAGGATTATCCGAAGGCCAACCAGATGCTGAAGAAAGCGATGACGGACGACCTGGACGCCATGTCACGCGAGAAGGCACGCTTCATGATCGCCGAGACCGATTTCCTCTTGAACCGGCTCGACGACGCGCTCGCGGGTTTCTCGGATTACCTGAAGACATACCCAAACGGCAGATTCCGCGACGAAGCCATCTTCAAATCGGGTCTGATCCGTTTCCAGAAGCGTGAGTTCCGCGTGGCGAAAATCGATTTCGAAAAACTGCTGAACGACTATCCCGATTCGGGGAAAGTCGGTATGGCGAACTTCTATCTGGGCGAGATCGCGCTCAACCTGTCCAAGGGGGATCAGGCGCTGTCCTACTACCTGACCGCGTCGAAAGGCGATGCCGACCAGGCGACGGTCTTCGAGCGGATCGCACGAATTTACTTCAATGAGAAGCGCTACAACGAAGCGCTTGCATCCCTGCAGAATATCCCGCAGCAGGATGCGCCCGATTTCACCAAGGCACTGCTGTCCGGCGATATCCACTTCGCCCAAAAATCCTATTCGAAAGCGCTTGATGCGTACAAAACCGCCAACCATGCAGCCTCCGACGAAACCGAAAAGGAACAGGCACGCAGCCGCATGGCATGGACATACTACCAGCTCCGCGACTACGACAAAGCCACCAGCCTCTACAACGACCTCTCGGCCTCCAGCGCGGACCGAAGCAAGTTTCTGCTGCTGGCAGCCCGTGCGGCGTTCAGCGCGGATGACTTCGTCTCGGCTGCCGACTACTACCAGCAATACCTCGAAAACGCGCCCGACGGCGAGGAGAAATACAAGGCAACGCTGGGGATCGCCGATTCCTACTACAACCTCGGCAACTACCAGCGCGCGCTGCCTTATTACCGCAGACTCATCTACCCGAGCGTGCCGCAGTCCTGGTTCAAGAGCGCGCTCGACGGACTGAAATGGTGCGCCCGACAATCGAACGAAATCGATTTCGTACGCGAAATCGACACGCTGACAAACCGCGAGGGCGGCATCTCTTTCAAGGGAAAATTGCTTCAAGCGAAAGCGGAAGCACTTGCCGCGGAGGGACGATACGCCGAGGCAATCCAGACCTGCGAGACCATCCTCGACCGGCATTTCGGCTACACCGGCAGCCGCGAAGTACGGTTGCTGCTCGCGAAATGCTATACCGAGACCGGACGCTACGCCGATGCGGAAAAAGTCTTTACCGATCTCAACGAACTCGGCGAGAAATCCGAAAGCCTGCTCTACGACTGGGCGCAGCTCAAGCAGAAGCAAAACGACAACATCGCCGCTATCATGAAGCTGACCGAGGCTTCCAAAATATCCCACGAAGCACGAATCTGGCTCGAACTGCTGCGACTGCAACAGAGCGAGAACCACCCGGCGTTCAACAGGACGTATGACGACTTCATGACGTTTACCACAGGTCTGAACAAGGAAAAGGCCGAACTCGTCTGGATCCGGTATCAGATCGATAACGATAATCCCGGCATGATCGAACCGGTAATCGAGAACTTGCTCAAGAGCCAGCACAAGGAGATTCGCGCCTCCGCGCAATACTGGAAGGGCTACATCCTTTTCAACAAGGATCAGTACGAGGAGGCGATCAGCGAATTGCTGAGGGTGCGATACCTCTACCCCGAGATCGAGGACGTGAAAATCCAGGCGGAATACCTCGCCTGCTTCGCCTACATCGAACTCCGGGAAGACACCAAAGCCAAAGAGCGATTTGAGATCATCAAGGAGTACCTGACACCCGCTCAACGCCAGGAACTGGCACAAAAACTGGGGGTGGCGGAATGAGACCGATCATCCTGACAGCACTCCTCGTCATCGTATCCATCGGTCTAATGGCGCAACAGGATATCAACCTGCCCGAGGTAGTCATCACCGGAGAGACAGAGATATTCTCCGACAGCACCAGCAAGAGCTCCGACCTCTCCAACTACTGGAGTCTGGAGAATCCCGCCGGTATGCAATATGCCTGGTACCCCGAATCGAAAGCCCTCGAACCGATGCCGGAAGACACCTCCGCGTCGGGTCTGATCCAGGGGCTACTCGGAAGCCAGGATTTCGGCAGCCTGCGGTTCGACTACCACGAAGCGGCGAATCGTGACGAAAACAATCCGCTACGTTTCAGCGGCGCGTTCAACACCATGAACCTCGACGACGGATGGGAACAGGCAAAAGGCGATTTCCACTGGCAACCGACATTCCACAATCACCTCGCGGATGTCTATATCGACTGGAGCCGATACGACAGCCGACTGCAAAACTATTCGACCCAGAACACCGGCTTCGGATTCACCCTGAAGTCGAACGAGACCAAGGTCGTCGGCCCCGTAACCCTCGCAAATCCGTACTTCATCCTTGAGTATTACGCGCACAAGCAGGATTCGGATATCGACGGCCTGGACGAGCGCGAGGCTGGCGACATCAACATTCTGTATCGGCGCGATGTTGGCTACCGGGACATCGACAGCCGCATCGAAGTGGCATACCTGAAGAATATGTTCTCCGGCAGCTTCAACGCCCACAAGAACAACTTCCTGGGCTTCGATCAGCTCGGGGCATGGGTCGGCGGCGACGGCATGCACATCTACCCGTCCGTGTGGTTTGTGTGGCAGCATCAATTGTTCTATCAGACCAAGATGAAGATTTTGAACATGCCCTACACCGGCACCCTCACACGCATGCAACTCCTGAAACAGAATCAGTACCAGAACATCGACATGGATAAGCACCAGCCGAAAGCGCCGTTGAACCTGACCGCCGCCTTCGAGATCGACACCGTATTCCCGATCACGATCTACAACACGATCCGCTGGATCAAAGACTATCCCGTCTATGCCCACGCCGATAGCTGCCTCTACGAGCAGTTCATCGACGACGTGATTTGGGACAGGATCGGCTTCGACGCGAGCTACACCTACGAGCGCTTCGATTTCGTGAACGAATTTTCCTTCAATATCGTGCAGAATGAAGACGGCGACCGAGTCCCCTTCATGCCTGCCATCGAAGACCTCTTCTCCCTCACCTATCGCGAGGGCCAATGGAATTTCACGCTTCAAGCGCACTACCTGCACGACCGGGAGAACGACGACGAGACGACCATGGAAAACGTGCTGCTGACCAACATCCTGGGCAACTGGCGATTCTATCCCGATTTCGAGCTAAGCGGCGGTATCTTCAACCTGCTCGACGAGAAGTACCGCGAATACCGCGAACTGCCGGCACACGAGACCCATTTCGAGCTTGGTCTTTGCTGGTACTTCTAAATTTGCTTGACACAAACAGCGCCTGATTGAATAGATTTTCCCACTGGGCGGATGTAACTCAGTTGGTAGAGTACTAGCTTCCCAAGCTGGCTGTCGCGGGTTCGAGTCCCGTCATCCGCTCCATTTTCTATCCCGTAATGATTTTCCCACAAAAAATGCTCTTCGTAATGATTTTCCCAGGCAGATAATGGTTTTCCGTGGAAATTGCACATCGTAAGAAGAAATATTGCACGATAACGATATTTTGACGGAAAACACCATTTGTATTGATTTTTCTTGACAAACCCCATTTCGTAATTATTTATTGCCATATGAAAACGATAACACACCCGGAAGAAGCGGTCACCGCCGTTGGCTATACGTATTTAATCGAGACGTTTGCCATCAACCCAATCCCAAACTGGCATCAATCCTTTATTTCTGGGATTTCAAGAAGAGAAACCGTTACAATAGGGAACATCGTGAAAGAGTATTTCCCCAAAAGCTACGAGCCAGGCCGGAATATTGGCGATCACATCGAATTTGCGTTTAAGTACGACGGGATAAATCTGGAGATACTCCTGAGCGTATTCGATCGAGTCGATACGGAAGAATTGGTGCGATATATCCAATCCAGGCCAACGGGAATATACAGCAGAGCGACGTGGTTTCTCTATGAGTTCCTTATGAATGCCAGACTTCCTCTGGACGACCTCAAATATGGCAATTACTTCGATCTGCTCAATACAACCCGCTATTACGCTTCTGAACATGGCGAACCTATTCAACGTCAACGCATCCGCAACAATCTTCCCGGAAATCGTAGTTTCTGTCCAATTGTGCGTAAAACTGCCGAGTTGAAAAGCTTGGAAGAAATTGACTATTCGAGAGCAGTGCATGAAGAAACCTCGAAATACTCGGTTTCTGTTGTAAGAAGAGCGCTTAGATACCTGTACACGAAGGAGACAAAATCGTCATTCGAGATAGAGCATGTCAAGGCATCGGCCGAACGTTCGGAGCGGTTTATCGAAATGCTTCAAGATGCCGAGTCAAAGGACTTCTGTTCGAAAAAGGGATTCCTGGAAGTTCAAAACCGGATCGTTGACAAGAGATTCATGGACAGCGACTATCGAACAAATCAGAATTATGTGGGCGAAACGGTGAAGTACGACCGTGAGATGGTACATTATATCAGCCCAAAACCCGACGATCTTCCGGAGATGATGGAAGGATTGATTGATCTTCATCATAACATCGAAGTTTCAGACTTGCATCCCGTGATTCACGCTGCTGTCGTGTCCTGGGGATTCGTTTTTCTGCATCCATTCGAGGATGGAAACGGCAGAATTCATCGCTTCCTGATCCACAATATTTTGGCACACAGGGGATTCACACCCAAAGGTCTCATGTTTCCGGTCTCTGCCGCAATGCTGAATAATATGACTGAATACGATCATTCATTGGAATCGTTTTCTAAAAACGTCATGCCCCGAATAGACTTCAAGCTTGATATTAACGGGATTCTGAAAGTATCCAATGACACGGCAAATTTCTACAGATATATGGATTTAACTGTTCAAGCCACCGCATTGTTCCGGTTCATCCAAAGAACGATTGAAATCGAATTGCCCGAAGAGTTCGAGTTTATTCACCGCTACGATAGCACAAAAGAATCCATCCAGAGTATCGTGGATGTAAACGATCGACTGGCAGATTTATTCATTCGATTCTGTATTCAGAACAAGGGAACCCTGGCTCGCAAAAAACGCAGAGACTTCTTCCCCATGCTGACGGACGATGAAATCTCGGAGATGGAGAAAGCTGTGGTGCTCCATTTCAACATTATCTGATTTATCGCATCCGATTCCGAAACTTCCGTCCATCCTCTTTGCAAATCATCTGCACGACGTTGCGGCCCGATTTGAGCGCTGTCGGCAATCCTCCGCCCGGCTCGACCCACTGACCCGCCATATAGAAGTTCTTCAGCCCCCGGAGCGTCTTCCGCATCATCATACCAAACGTCTTCGGTGTCACCCGCCAGCCCATGTACGCGCCGTGATGATTTCCGGTGTATCGTTCGAGCGTCAAGGGTGTCGCCACGTCGATCATCTCCACCTTTTTCGCCAAACCGGGGAAACGCCTGTCAAGCTGCGCGATCACCTCCTTCGCCGCCTGATCTTTCGCCTTTGGGTAGTCGTCCGGACTTTCGTGGAGATCGTTCCAGTACGACCATTCGGAGCCAAGGATAACCTTCACGAAGGTCTTTCCGATAGGCGCCAGCGTCGGATCGAAGACGTATGCCTGCACCGTCAGCCAGTTGAGCTCCCTGCCACCGATGGACAGCGGTCGATCCGTCTCGAAGGTCAGGCCGGTAACCGCCCTCGGAAAATCGTGCATCGGATCGTCGATACCCAGCGAAACCTGTAAGAGCGGCATGATCGTGGGCAACTCCTCGTAGTACGAACGGGTCTTCTCGTCGAGGAAACGACCGTCGAGCATCCCGAACAGCGTCGCGTAGCCGTCCGCCGCCGAGATCACGATATCGGCGCAATGCTCGGAGCCGTCCTTCAACCGCACACCGATCGCACGCCCCTTTTCGTGCAGAATCTTCTCCACCGGACGTCCGTAGTGAATCACGCCACCCGCGTCCCGATAGGTCTTTTCGATCGACTGGGCAAACGGCATCGAACCTCCCACCGGATACCCCGCCATGTCGTTTTCCAGCATCCCGAAGGTCATCAGGATCGGAAGCATGGGGAGGTCGGGATTGTCGCCGAACACACTCAGCATCGCCTCGCCGAACATCCGCTGCATGAACGGGCTCTTGAACCGCCCGGAAAACTCTCGTAGCGTGACATCTTTCCAGGCTCCGAACGCCGGCATGTAGGGGATCATCCCGAACAGCATCTTCGCGATGTCGCCGATGTGCATCACCTCCGGCGCCTTCTTGATCGGCATCGGCATGCGTCCGAGTTTCCGCATGGCTTTGCCTATTTTACGGAACAGTTTTTCATCCTCCGGCGCCAGTTCGGTCAGGTGCGAAACCAATCGATCGATGTTCGAATAGAGCACCAGGATTTTACCGTCCGAGGTCTCGAACTTCGCATAGCTCTCGTGATTGACGATCTCACGTCCCTGAAGCGCACCGACTTCATCCCAGAGCTTGTAGAAATCGTTTCCGGGCTTCGTGCTTACCAGCCAGTGCAGGCAGTAATCGACTGTATAGCCATCCCGCTGCCACGCCGTGCAGCAACCGCCGGGCTTTTCGTTCTGCTCGAAGATGGTCGTCTCGTATCCCGAGAATCTTCCGTATATCCCGGCGCCCAGTCCGGCAATCCCGCCCCCGATGATGATGATGCCATCGCGCATATTGATTCCTTTAAGTCGTCATTGTTTGCGAATTATTGCGCACTATGTCATTATATCGCATGATATGGCGCTATATACTTCCATTGAACAGACGCAATCCATGATAAACCTTGTCCCGGATTGCAGGATCGATTTGGACTTCCTCCGCGTACTCACGCCAGCGCGAAACAACGTCCAGAACTTGCCTGAAAATCCTCTTCGCCATACCCTGTTTCAGGGACGCGACTTCGGCACACTGCATAAGATCGTGTTCCGTGAAATCGGTTCTCTTCCCGTTGATCGAGAGCGAATGCAGCGATGTCCACGCCCCCTGCGGATTGTAGCTGTAGGTCATGTCGTAGGCAGGCGCGAGCTTCCACACGCCCTGACGGTCCATCAGGAAAGCCGTATTCTTCACGTGATCGTCGTGGTTACGGGCAATGACGTTAAATACCATTCGTCGGTACATCTGTTCGGCTGCCGAGGCGGGGAGGTTCAGTTTCTTCAGGACGCCGAACAACTCTTCATAGCTGTTCGATCCCGGCGCTCGGAAGTCCCAGTGGGCCATACCCGCGAGGGTCAACATGTGTAGCTTCCGGTCGCCTTCCGGCCTGTCGAATCGTCTGGTCATGAAGTGCCGTCGTCCGTTTTCTTCATGCAGTCGGCAATCGCTCATCTCGATGCCGCAGTCCTTTGCCATAAGGGAGTAGGCGAATTCGATCCCGCAATACCCGTCCGGGTCCGCGAGCTCCCTGTCGGAATTCTCCTTTACGCCGTCGAACTTGATCAGCCAGTGTTCAAAACCCTTCTTCAGCGTCGTCTGACCGCATCGAATCTCGTTTGTCTCGGGATTCCAGGCGATCACGGCCTTCGCGCGAGCGCCGCCGGCACTGGTCCCGATCAGAAGTATCTGGCGCATGGCTTCCGATTTCTCTGTCCAATCCGTTTTCGGGGAATCCCTTTTGTCCAAGATTTCTCGGGCCAGCTCGACCATCTGATCCACTTGAATCACGCAATCGTAACTGGGATCCGGTCCGATGGCGGGTCTGTATTCGAGTCCGCCCATACCTCGCTTACCGATGTAGCAGAGCCGCTCGATGACGGTCATCGTGTCGGCTGCCCGTCCCTGCATCTCGAGCCACCTCTGGATCAACCGGTTGCCGTATTTGTCGGGAAGGGAGTCGGCCACCAGACCCGGCAATCCATGAAAGCTTTCGGGCAGAGCCGGAAAGGAGAATACGCGGCTCGACAGAGGCATCACCAGTGGAGAAAGCTGGATACCGCTTCGCTGGAACGCCGGATCGTACTCGAAGGATACGACCTTCGTGTTTAAGTCGAGCATTACAGCGCCAATCCTTTCACTCCACAGAAAGACCTCCGCGAGCATGCTCATTTCTCATCCCCCCACTTCCACGGTTCGACACTCCGCTTCTTACGACTCACCCGCTGCGGCAAGTCCTGTTGCGTCTCCAGCGCTCGGATCGGCGACCGTGCCGGCTCCGGGATTAGCTGATTCAGTTGGTCGAGCAATTCCAGCGACCGAAGCAGCTTGATCAGCGTCTTGAACTGGATGTCGCTACCCGCCTCGAACCGCTCGACGGTGCGTTTCCCGACGCCGGCCCGATCCGCCAGAGCGGCCTGTGACAGCCCCAACGCAATACGTTGCTGTGTGAACCTTCCCGCCAATTCTTTCAGAATCCCTGTTTCCGCGATGAAGTTCCGGATGTGCATAGCTTGATCTCCTTTATATCGCATTATATTGCGAGATATTTTGCATGTCAAGCATTTTATCGCAAGATGTTGCGAATTATATTTTGCCTGGCGAGCCATCGCTGACACTGCCGAACGTCGGTCGTCAATATTTATCGACAACTTCCAGGAATACCCCCTTTTTTTATATGGTCTTGGTTTTCTGTCAGTATGAGACGATTATTGTAGATTCTGTTGCAAATCGAATGGGTGAATGCTGTAATGATGATCCTGAAGTCCTGGAGGGACGAAAGATGCTAGCGCGACACGTAAGTGCCGGGTACAGAATTCGGATGAGGAGTAAAGTCCCGTAGGGACGACAGATAGCATGCCGGATCATGTATCTGTCGCACCTCCGGTGCTTTTATGTGTATTGGCTGATATAACTGGGGCTTACGCCTGTGATTTTGCTTGCAAAATCGAATCCCCCCATGGCCTAACATCTGTCATCCCTACGGGATTATTATGGCGAAAACCATTTCACCCACCAAATTCAAAAAAGGAACAGCTATTGTCATTGGAATTTTCAACGGTTGAAAACACGCAATACATAGCAATGTATTGATATACGAGCCAATTGATGGATCATTTTGGGGGTATTTCTGTTATCGACAACTTCGGCCAATGTTGTCGATATTTATTGACAATGAGGAGGCGCGCCGGAGGTCACGCGCTACAGGGAAGAGTTGCCAAGCTGGAGCTTGGCGGTCCATGGGATGAGAAAAGCGCTCCTATAGGGGGGATTCGGTTTGTCAGGCTCCGTTTGAAAATCACAGTGGATGCCTGTACCGGAACGAAAAAACCCCACCCGGAGACCGGATGGGGTCGATTTTATTCACTGCACCTGGTGCAGATTATTGCCTGGCTCCTGAGGAGGGATTTGAACCCCCGACCTGGTGGTTAACAGCCACTCGCTCTACCACTGAGCTACTCAGGAACATTCAAGTGACTCGGCTAAGAAATTCAAACCGCAATTCTCTGTCAAACAATTTTTCGTGTTTTTTCGAGAAATTCCCGGTTGTTACGGTGTCTCGTTCTGCTCCGGCTGAAAATGCTCCGGCGATTTGGTGAAGCGCTCGACGAAATCGGCGGTCATGTGATACAGCGTCGAGGTATCGTCGTTGAGCTTCATCACCAGTTCCGTCGTGTCTTCATCCTTGGCGTCCGCGATCTGGAACCGGGTCGTTTCACCCGTTTTCAGCGTGACGGTCACGTCCAGTGCCGGGTCGTTGAAGAACGCTTCGAAGGTCTCCCAATCGTCGTCGATGAAGCGCCCGGAACGCCCCTTCTCCAGCACGTTGAATATCTTCAGGAGCTGCTTGTTCGTCGGCTGCACGGAGAAGTCGTTGTTGCTGTCGTGATAGACCCACGCGGTGTCGGTCGCGGTGATGGAGTACGCGTTGCGCGAGTACTTCACGTCGATCCGTTCGATGGTCTCCGGCACGAATTCGAGAATCTCCTTCTTGCGCCAGGTCGCCAGCTTCGGCGAGATGCGGTAGGTGACATTCTCGTTGAACTGATAGACGGTCGGATCGCTCATTCTGCGGACGTTGCAGTAGCTCGGATTCTCGCTCTTGCCGACCACGATCGCCTCGAGCAGGTTTCCGCCCTCGCCGTACAACTCGAGCACGCTACCCTTTTCGGGGGTGACATTGTAAGCGTCGTGCGAAGACTCGTTTTCCGCCAGCGGGATACTGGAGATGGTTCCGCCGATCACCCTGTCGAAGAGGTCGTGGAGCTTGCTCTGCCCAGCCGGGAAGACCATCGGCTGCTCGATCATCCACGTTCCCTGATGCCGCTCGAGCACCAGCGTGTCCGATTGATCGTACATGCGGATTTTCGCGATCTGCGTCGAATCGACACCGATGATCGGGATGAAGGTCTCGCGTTCCTTACCGGTCGTTTTCACCAGCACGAACACCGCGACCAGAACGATCAGGATGACCAGGTATATGATGTTTTTCTTATCCATAAATCTCTCCTATCTTCTTGCGTCTCTTACGCTGCCCGAGGAATTGGAACAGCCCCATCAGGAGAAGCAGCACGGACGGAAGCACATAGTTGATCCACTTGACGACCAGCTTGAAGTCGTTCTCGCGCTGGCGAAGCTTCTTGGACTCTTCCAGCATGCGTGACGCGCCTTCCGGAGTTCTGGCATCGACGCCGCGCGTGTCGGACGACTTGATGAAACGGTTGATATCCAGCGGACTGAACTGCACCTCGCGTGAACGGAGGCGGATCAGGTCCGCGTTCTGGCTCATGGCGTCCAGCGCGTTCAGCACGAATATCTGGTTTGGCGATACGCCGCGCTGACCGGTGTTCTGAAGGAATTCGCCGTCGGCGACCATCAGGATTTTGCCGTTGTCGGTGTGGTTGAGCGAATCGGCGAAATCGGGCGCTTCGTCGTCGGAGAAGTAGCTGTCGAACGATCCGCTGTAGAGCGCCGCAAGCACCTGGCTTCCGACGTAGCCCTTGTTGCCCTGGTTGAACTTCTCGATGTCCTGCTGGAACATGTAGTAGGAAGACGTCGCGGTTTGCTCGGAAGACCACAGGAGCGGTTCGACCGTCTGCCCGGGCTTCGCCGCCGACGTGTCGATCGGCGAGGTGAAATACATCACCAGATTGCTCAGGCTCGATATTATCGGGTTATCCGTAGCGACCTTGTTGATGATCGGCACATACGGCATGCTGATCGCAGCGCCAAAGAGGTTCTTGCGCTGGGCGCTCTCGCGGTCGAGAACGATCTCGTCCTTCATCGCGATACCCCAGTGCTTCATGGCGTCCAGCAGATTCGACTTGATCGGCGCGACCGCCTGATCGACCTGCAACTGGTCCTGGAACAACAGGATGTTGCCGCCGGACATCAGGTACTGGTCGATATTGAAGAGCTGGTTGATCTCGAGCGAATCGGTCGTACCGGTGAAGATCAACGCTTGAACGTCTTCCTGCAACGGCATGTTCAGATCGGTCGAACGGATTTCGTAGTTCTCGCCGATCAGCGACTTGACCTCGTGCATCTCGTCCGCTTTCGCCATCACCTGGTCTTTCAGGTTGGTGTCGTACTGCATCCGCTGAATAATCTGCGGAATCTGCTCTTCGCTGACGAAAGGAAGCGCCTTGCGGATCGAAGCCACCATGTCGATGTTTTCGTAGATCGCCACGATGGGCAGATGAGCCGCGGTCAGCTTCTTGATCTTGGATGTGATATCGTATTCGAGGCTGCGGGTGTTCTGCACCACGGGAATCACCTCGTTCTTGCCGTGATAGAGTGCCACGAGGCCAAGGTACGCGTCGCGCGCCACCCGTTTGTCGTTTTCCCAGTAGTTGACCTGCACGGGCGAGATGCCGTACTTCTTCGCCGTTTCGGCGAAATCGACCTCACTGGTCGGATCGATGAACTCGAAATAGAGCCGACCACCGGACGCCGAACGGTATTCGGACAGCAGGTCCTTGAGGTACTGACGGACATCGCTGAGCTCGGGCGGCAGGTCCTTGGTAAAGTACGCCTTGACCACCAGCCGGTCTTCCAGCGAGTTCATCAGGTCGTTGCTGACTTTGGACAGGGTATAGACCTGTCCGCGGGTCAGGTCGATTCGTGTATAGAGGTTCAGCGACAACAGGTTGATGAAAACGACGATGCCGATGAACAATAACAGGTTGATCCATAATGATTTGGTGTTTCGTATCTTTATCATGGCTCCGCTCCTATTTCCATTTCCTTGTTTCCATCACTACGACGGCGAGTCGCAGGAACAGAACGGTTAGCGTGATAAAGTAGATCAGGTCTCGCGTATCCAGAACGCCGCGCGCCATCTTGTTGTAGTGGTAGAGGACGCTGATGTACTGGAAGAATCCCGTCAGGTAGCTGGGCATGAAGCTCAACATATACTGAAGCAGGAAGAAGAAGAACGCGATTGCGAAACTGATGATGAACGCGATGATCTGGTTATCGGTCAGGCTGGACGAAAAGATGCCGATGGCGCAATAAACCGCACCCAGCAGGAACAGCCCGACGTATCCGCAGATGATGGGACCGAAATCGATATTCCGCCCCAGGACCACGATGGTGATCAGGTGCACGAAGGTGAAGACCAGCCCCAGTCCGATAATCCGGAGCGAAGCGAGGAATTTCCCGATCACGATGTCGCTGTCGTTCAGCGGCAGGGTCGTCAGGATTTCCAGGGTTCCGCTGTTCTTCTCCCGCGCGATGGTTCCCATGGCGATGGCCGGGATGATGAACATGAAGATAGTCGGGATGATGTTGAAAAGCACCATCAGCGACGCCTGGTTGTATTTGAACAGCTCGTTCGAGAAGGTCACGCCGGCGAACAGCAGGAACACGATCAGCACGATGTACGCGGCGGGTGACTTGATATGGCTGCCAAATTCTTTCTTGTTGATGATGGATGCGTAACTCATGAAACCGCCTCCTCTTTCATCTTCCTGGCTTCCGCGACGCCCTCCTCTTCGACGGTCAGGTTGCGGAAGACTTTCTCGAGGCTGATCTGGTCGCGGTACATTTCCAGGAGTACCCAGTTGCGCGACTTGATGAACTGATAGACCGCCTCGCGCCGGTCGTCGCCGCTGGGATACTCCAGGGTGACGTGATGAATACCGTCGTCGTCGGTCGTGTATTTGAATGTCTGGATACCGGGGACCGCCTCGGTGATCGATTGCAGTTCACTCTCCTCGGCCTTCACGGCCAGCATCAGCTTGGTCTGTCCCTGGAAGCTCGCCTTGAGTTCCTCGGTACTGCCATCGGCGACGATCTTGCCCTTGTTGATGATCACGATGCGATCGCAGACCGCCTGCACCTCTTGCAGGATGTGGCTGGAGATGATGAGGGTCTTGTTTTTGCCGAGTTCCTTGATCAGTTCGCGGATTTCGATAATCTGGTTGGGATCGAGGCCGGTGGTGGGCTCGTCCAGAACCAGGATTTTGGGATCGTGGATGATGGCCTGTGCCAGTCCCACACGCTGCCGATAGCCCTTGGACAGAGTCTGGATGGTGCGGTTGACCACGCCCTCCAGTCCGCAGCGGGAAACGACTCCGCGCAGGGTCCGTTCGAAGTCTTCGTCCTTGATACCGCGTGCCGCGGCGATGAATTTCAGGTAGTCGTAAACCAGCATATCTGTGTAAAGCGGATTGGTTTCGGGAAGATATCCGCAAAGCTGTCGAATCTCACGGGAGTTGTCGAGGATGTTGAGTTGATCCACCTGGATGTTCCCCTGCGTGGGGGTCAGGTATCCGGTCAGAATCCTCAGCGTGGTCGATTTCCCGGCGCCGTTCGGCCCGAGGAATCCGAGAATCTCGCCATCCCGTACTTCGAAATCGATGTGATCGACAGCCCGAACATCCCCGTAATTCTTTACCAGATTTTGGATTTGAATCATCGGGTCTCTCCTTTCTATCGGGCAAAATTGTGCTTTGTGTATTGCCCTGTATTTTATTTATACATCGGTTCAACGTGCTGAACGAGAGAATGTTTCAAGCATTTTCCCATTCCTGATTCAATGTTATTGCGTAAACAGTAATAACCGCTTAAGATGCTATGCATATAGATGGACTATCGAAGAAAAAATGTCGACATAACAAGCCCATATGTGTATATCTCACCATCCCTTGTAATGGCATACTTCTGAATTTCAGGAATGTCTGTAGTATATGGGCTATGCCCCTGAGGACATATACACATTGGAGTTACGAAAATCTTAGCATAGCGTTCTTTATCGATTGGTTGCATATTCTCTTTAATAACTCCATCCGTGTATAAAATTCCCGTTTCTTCATGAAATACTGTTTCCGGAACTACTACATAGAGGTTTGATTCCGCTGTAATTGGTATCGACAAATTTATAGCTCCCCAAAAACAATGATCAACATCAGAAATTGGCATTAGTATTACGAAATTGTTTTTAGTCAATTCGACCATGATCTCATCAGGGAGCATTGCTCCGAATTCAATTCCATTAAGCTGTTCTGCAATGTCAGCTTCGTGTATCATGATGTCTCCTTAGGGGCTTATCAAATTTCCTTGTATGGATTATCAATCGAGGCGGATATCCTCTTCGTCGTCCGCTTTGGGAGGCGCGGAGAGCGAGATTTTATCGCCCTCTTCCAGACCGGAGATAATCTCCACCTTCTGGAAATCGTTGATCCCCGTCTTCACGAGTACTTCGCCGGAAATCGTGTCGCTCTCGACCTTATAGACGATGTCCTGCCCCTCCGTGTTGTTGAAGATCGCGCGGATGGGGATGGTGACGATGTCGGACTTGGTCTCGCCGATGATGGTCACGTTCGCGGTCATGCCCGGCTTGAGGTGCTCGTCCGAATTGAGGATGCTGATCTCGATGTCGAACACCTTCACGTTGTTGCTCTCGTTCGCCGACGCCGATATCTTGGTGATCTTGCCCTCGTAGGATTTATAGGGGAACGCATCGACCTGGATCGAGACCTCCTGATCTCTGTGGATCTTGGCAATATCGACCTCGTTGATGGACGAGCTGACGATCATGTTGGTGAGGTCGGCAAGCTTCACGATCACCGTTCCTTCCGAATACGAGCCAATGTCAGAGCGAACCATCTCGCCCTCTTCCACCAGCTTGTCTATCACGGTTCCGGACGCGGTGGCGACCACCTTCGCGATCGTTCCCTCCGTCTCGATATCCTCGATCAAATGGTTCTGCTCGACCCACTTGTCGTGATCGAGCTGCGCCTGGATGTATTCGTCCTCCGCAGCGTCGAGTTCGCGCTGGGATATGTAGTTCTTTACGAAAAGTTCACGGCTGTTCTGCACGTCTTCTTCCGCGCGTCGCAGACGGATTTCGGCGGAGCGCAGATTGTTCTTGATGTTGGTGATCTGCGCGGACTGCTCGTATGTCGGTTCGATGTAAGCAATGATGTCGCCGGCATGGACGTAATCATTCTCGTCAACGAAGAACTTGGTCACCTTGCCGCCGATCTTCGTCTTGATATCGATCTCGCGGATCGGCTGAATCTCGCCGGTCTCTTCCAGCTTGATCACGATCTCGCCCTTCTCGACCTCGATCGATTTCACCGTCTTGTCAATCGGCAGATTCGTCTTGCCTTTTTTCTTCAAAACCATCACGGCGACGACGATCACCGCAATCACTACGATCCAGATAATCCATTTCTTCATATACACCTCGGCTTAGTCATAAAACAGTGATAGTTATATTCTGTCACGGCTTCGAGGCGTCAAGAGATAAATTGCGGGGACGGGAGGCAGGAGGCTGTGCACTCGACCTCCGGGCGAGCATCCCTAATAAAGATATGCCAAGCTGGAGCTTGGCGGACCATGGGAAGGCGAGCATCCTTTAAACTCCTTCTCCTGCTTGCGGGAGAAGGCGGGGGATGAGGGTGATACTGCTACTTGATCCTGTTCCCGAACCGCTTCCTTTCCTCTTCCAGGATTCTCTTCCCCAGCTTGTTGATCTCCTCATCCTTCGAGCGCTGGTATTCGTGCTGATAACCCCAGTAGAACAGAAATCCGTCCTTGAATGTCAGTGTGTATTTGTTCGATATCTCGCCGGAATGGATTTTATACCACTTGATCGTCCACAGCGTCCCGTCGAAGTCCATCATAGTCATCCAGTTGATCGCCCGATCGCCGATCGCCTCATCCACGGCATCCGGCGTCATGCCTTTCTCGAGCCTGTCAATCTCATCGACATCGAATGAATCGGCCAAGCAGACGACAATCGCCATCAGAAAAACCGATACGATGAGAACCCGGCGCATTCGTCTATCCCTCAGCATTCGTCCCATCCTGTTGATCGTTCGCTTGCAACGGCTTCTTCGTTATTCTAAGTCCGATGCCCCGCTCGATTTCACCGAACAATCCCCAATACACAAGTGCGTCGTCGATGAAAACGAACGCGTATGGCTTCAGATATTTCCCCATGTCTGAACCAGCGACATCAAGCATGTTGTTATATACCCAAGCCGAGCCGGCTTTCAGTTGATAGATGAGAATACCGACGGTCACAGAATCCGACCCCACCTCGTCCACGAACAAGCTATCGATCACGACCTCGAATTTTTCATGAATCGTCAACGTCCGATCACCCGTGTATGTAAAGCCCAGCTCGTCTTCAGGTTCTTCGTCGAGCATCTCGATCAACTGCCCGGTATCGATCCCCTTCTCGATGGAATAGAAATCGTCGTACTGAATCTTGCCACCCGCACAGGAGCAGAGCAGCAGGGCAAGAATCACCACGCCGAATATCCAAACAACTTTCATGCTTATCTCCCGTTGAGTGATTGAGAATAGATATCCACCCTTGCCTCTGGAAACGTCAAGATAAAAGTCGCCGACCTCAAACATCGACAACGAGGATCGTGATGTCGTCGCGCTGGTCGCGGTCCGCCTTTATCTTCGTCAGCTCATCGTGCATCCGGTCGATCTGATCCGCGCAGGGGAACCCGCTCCACGCGATCATCCATTCCTCCACCCGCTTGCGCTGCAACCGTGTACGCTTGCCGTCCATCATCACCGCGCTGTCCTTGAAACCGTCGGTCAGCAGGAAGAAGCGGTCGCCGGATTCGTATCGAAGCTGCCGGTCGGTGAAGTGGCGCTCCTTCTCACGGTGCAGCCCGCCGATCGACTGCCGTTCGCCCTCGTACCGCAGCAGTTCGCCCTTGCGCACGATGTACAGGTCGAGCTTGGCGCCGCTGAAAATCAGCTCCTTCGACTCGGTATCGATGCGGCACAGCGCGATGTCCATGCCGTCCTGGCGATTCTCCCATACCTCCTGATTCATCAACTGCGAAATGGCGTGGTGGAGACTGTCGAGGATCGCTGCGGGGGAATTCTCCTGCTCGACGATCGAATCGAGATAGGTGTGCGCGGCGATGGTCAGAAACGCGCCCGGAACGCCGTGCCCGGTGCAGTCGATCATCGCGAGGTAAAACGTTTTCCCCGATTTGTGCAGCCACCAGATATCGCCGCCAACGATGTCCCGCGGAAGCCACAGCGACGACGCGTCGGACACGTAGTCGAGTAGCTGCTCCGGTCTGGGCAGAATCGACTGCTGGATCAACGACGCGTATTCGATGCTGTTCTGCAAACGATCCCGTTCCTCGCGAAGCTGCCGGGTTCGCTTCTCGATGACGCGCTCGAGCTGCTTTTCGCGCCTGCGGTTGATCAGCCAGCCCAGGTAAAAGCTGATCGCCAGCACCATCAGACCCGACACGCCCCACAGCACGACCGCCCAGGTCGAGAGCCACCACGGCGGCAGGATCGTGAACGGAACGCTCTCGCCCCGGATCACCCCGCCGTCCGGTAGCAGCATCTTCCACTCGAAGGTGTATTCCCCACGCGGCAGACGCTCGAGCCTCACGTCGCGCTCCTTGCTCCAGCCGTTCCAGTCGTCCGACTGCCCGACCAGACGCCAGTTGTACAGGATGCGGTCGCCGTACTCGATCTGCACCGCCCGCATGGCGACGTCGATCGATTGTTCGTAGGGCAGAACGATCGTGTCCTGCGCGTAGTATAGCGAATCGCCGCTTTGAAGACTCGCGTAATGAAACGACGGCGTGTAGTCGGGGAGGTTGAGCGTATAAATATCATCTGCTGTAGCAACGAAAACTTCGTCGCTGTTGGATACAGCAATATCGACGATTTCCTCTCCATCCAGTTCATGACTCAGATCAAAACTGACGAACCTGTTTTCGTCGGGAATGTAGCGAGCGAGACCGGTTGGCGAATATGTGAGAAAACCATCTTCAGTTGCTTTACCGCCCCCGATCACACCGATGGCAAGTCCCAAAGCATAATTGTAGTCCTGACGATTCCCAAGAGAGTCCATGCACGAAACTTCCTCGTTTCGATAAATCCACACCTTCTCATCGTCGATTTTCAAGAGATATGACTTCCCGCTCAAGCTATTCGCATCGGAATATATAACCTCATCGATCTCCGGAGCAAATCGCGGCATTACGAGTTCTGTACCATCAAGCTTGAGTTTAGGATTCCACATTGTGAACATAGTCGGATTCGACTGGAAAATGATAACATTGAAAGCGACACTAATATCATCCTGAGTTGATATCCCTGCAATACTGATATGGTATATCGATAGCTTGACCGCCTCATCCTGATTCACCTCTATATATCTCTCATCTAAGAATTTGCGCAAATCCTTTGGAACAATGGTTTCCAGAGAAACATCCTTGCAACACGAACTGCTTGAATTCCATAAATGCATTTGATACCTTGTATTTGCTGTCACACCGACATCACCGGTTATCATCACGAAAAGACCGGAGATATGCCTTTCCAGCATAAGGGGGACACCGACCATACTTTCGCAGGAATACACCTCTGTTTGTTTATCTGAACCAAGCTCGTAAACGTGACCGTCGTGACATATATACACCCCATCATCTGTAGATTCATAGATTTTGGGCTTCCCCATCTCTCGCATACATGGATACAAATCTCCCGCTTCGTTTATTCCCGTATCACATACAACGAATGTCTTTTTATCCTTGTACAACCATGGACGATCGAAGTTATCGACGAAAAGGAGCTCGTACTTGTTCTTCTTATCCAAAGTCATGATCCGGCTTTCGTCGTAAGTCCCCCATAAGTACTTCCTGTGGATTTCCTCTTCATCATCCCACATGTCCCAACCTCTGAAAGGTAAAAACCAGAGATTGTTTCCATGAATACCTATCTCTCTGATCGAATCCGTTAATGCACCCGATTCATCGATAGAATGCAAGCAATCTCCACCTGAAACGATCTGCTCCAGCATAGAGCCGCGTAAACGAATTGACACAGCTTTCAGGTAGTCGTGATTCTCCCTGAAACTAAATTCCACTCTTTGCCAGCGACTGATGAAACCCGATGTTGACTTGACTGTATCTGCCATTTTTCTTTGACGCTCAAACTCGGAATAATCATCGATTGAGACATCCTTGCAGTCATGGGATATCACAAAACAGAAAGGTGTCTTTTTCGGTTGAAAAATCTTGTTGTTCACGACGACCTTGACATCTTTGCTATCGGCATAGCCAGCGCTGCTCATTATCCAGTACTGATCATTGATCTGGAACATCCCCGTTTCAAGAGGTCGCTGCAATGATTCCTGTTCTTTAGGTCCATCAGCGGATGGTGTCGGAAATTTTTCCTGTGCAAGGAAGTTGTATCCATCATCATCGACATATCCATACTCGGTTATTGTGATATTGTGGTAATCATCATCAACCCGGGAAAGTGAGGAGCACATCCAGATTGTTTCCGAATCGGGAAATTTCGTATAAGTTTTTGAGACATATCCGTTCTCATTGTTCGAAGAAGGCAAGCCGTCGCAATGAAATGTAGATACTTTGTATTCACGTGGCGACACCCGTACCTTCTCAATATCCGTAAGCAGCACAAGTTCAGCATCATCCGATATATAGAAATACTGTGGCATGGCTATTCGAATATGATGGTACTCCGAATCGCGAGAACATCCACCCCACCAGATGACATCCTGATAACCGTTAGCATATTCGGTGACACAAAATACATTCGTGTGAAGCGAGTCCGCATGTATATTGACTATTTTCGTATCCTTCCCGAGATATTCATCCAGAGGCAGAATCTTTGTTCCATCGTAAAGGTAGTATTCACCATCCTGACCTTTCGTCCACACATAGCCAAAACGATCCTGAAATAATATGTCCTGGATCGGTGGATTGCCGCTTTCGAATCGAAAACGCTTAATCTGATCGCGTGTATCATTACTTTCAATTGCCGGCAGAGTACTGCAAGCAAGGATCACGATAATCGTCAGGATCGAGATTTTCATTATGGCAAGTGACGTTCGCATAGGGTTCCCCTTAAAAAGAAGATATATAAATCATGACGGAAGGTGCGGATTGTCCAGCTTTTTCTTTTGTGGCGGAGGAAAAACATCTTGACAGTTGACGATATCGAACGGGATATTCATTAAAAACGCGATAAGGCATGCAGGAGCGCACATGAATATGTTCGATCAATTGCAATTACAGGATCTGTATCGACTGGTCAGCGTCAACGGCATCACGTTTTCGTACAAGGGTCCGATCACGCAGGACATCCTGGAGGTCGTAGGCGACAGCCTGCGGGACAAGCTCTCCTCGCAGGCGATCGAGAACAAGCTGATCCGGCGGGTGTTTTCCGTGTTCATCGAGGACGCGCAGAACGTACTGAAGCACTCGTGCGAGCGGAGCGAAACGCTGTCCGAAGTCAAGCCCGGGGTCGGCATCGTCGGTGTCGGACGCAACGAGGACAATGATTTTTACGTCTTCAGCGGAAACTTCATCCTGCGCAAGAACGAAGCGCAACTGAAGAAGCAGATCGACTACATCAACTCCCTCGAACCCCGGCAATTGCAGGAGTACTATAACAAGACACGCAAGAGCGGCACGCTGACCGAAGAGGGCAGCGCTGGTCTCGGATTCATCGACATGGCGCGCAAGTCGGGTAATCCATTGCAATATCGCCTCACGCCCTGCAACGACGACAAATCGTTCTTCGAGGTCGTCATCACCATCTCGGATCGAAGTCAGGAGGAGAAATGAACGTCCAGTCCCTGCATATACCGGTGAAGAAATCCACTCCTGCGGTCGATTTCGACGTTGACAACGCGCTGCTCAAGATCGAAGGTGAGAGCTATCCCGAAAACGCCTACCTCTTCTTCCAGGACGTCCTGAAATGGCTGGAGGAATTTTTGGGAGAATGCGACCGGAAGATCACCTTCGAAATCAAGATACCCTACATGAACACCAGCTCCACGAAGGTCTTTACCGATATCTTCGACATGGTCGAGGACTACGCCGAAAAGGGCGGTGGGGTGCTCGTGCGGTGGTTTTACGAGGAAGACGACGAGGACTCCTACTACAACGGCGTCGAACTGCTCCAGGAACTGGAATTCCCCAAGGAGATGGTTCCCTATCTGGATGAATAAATGCCGCAAACGAAACAACCCGACATCTTTGAGAAGGAAAAAGCGCTCATCGACGAAATGAGCCAGATCGCACAGCAGGACGATTTCGACCAGCATGACATCGGCGACGATTTCAAGAAACTGCTCAAAGAGTACAAGCGACTACTCAGGCGCACCAAATCGCTCACGAAAACCAGCGACAACACCCAGCACAAGCTGAAACTGGTGCAGGATCGCCTCGGTCGCTACGTTTCGCCACAGTTGAAAAAGAAAATCCTCTCGCTCAAAGAAAAGGTTGAAATCAAAACCCGGCGCCGGAAACTCACCGTGTTTTTCTCGGACATCAAAGATTTCTCCGCCATCACCTCCCACATGGAGAGCGAGGCTCTCAGCGAACTCTTGAACAGATACCTGAATGAAATGACCAGCATCGTCCACAAATGGGGCGGTACCCTCGATAAATATGTCGGCGACGCCATCATGGTTTTCTTCGGCGACCCGGTATTCGAGTCGGACGCGAAACACGCCATGCAGTGCGTGAACATGGCGCTCGACATGCGCGAGAGGCTGAAGCAACTGCAACAAGGGTGGTTCTCCGAAGGCTATCAGGAGCCGCTACACTGCCGGATGGGCATCGCGACGGGTTACTGCACGGTCGGGAACTTCGGAACCAGCGAACGGATGGACTACACCATCATCGGATCGACCGTCAACCTCGCGTCACGGCTCGAGGACGCCTGCGATGTCGATGACATCCTGATAAGCCACGAAACCTGGGGACTGGTGCGCGACCACACGATCTGCTCCCATCCCGAAGCCCTGTCCTTGAAAGGATTTACGCAACCGCAAATCGCATACAAATTGCTGGGCGCAAAGGACGAGGACGATCAGAAGATTCTGCATCTGGAAAACGAGGAACTCGGCTACTCGATCAAGTTGAACCCGAGTCGATTCAGCAAACAGGATCTGCTCGAGCTGATCGAGAAAATCCAGTTGTAGAACATCGAGCATGACGCAGAACCGCAACGAACTGACCATCCATGACTCCCAGAAACTTTACGACTCGATCCTCCTGATCTTCTGCCGGCTGGCTCGCATGCGCCCCGACGACCAGAACTCCACCCGCGCGCTCATCACCGTGTTCCGAACCATGTTCCGGCGCGAACTGACCGTGCGGGACGTCCAGGAAGCGCTCCAGCAAACGGGCACCACGATCCGCGACGCCGTGAGCCTGCTGCACCGGCACATCAACGACGGGGAACGCATCAACCTCATGATGAACCTCTTCGCGTTCGTCTATTACAGCGGGCAGTACGACGCCCTCCTGAGTCTCGAGCTGATCAAATTCATCGACCTGATGTACATCGATACCCTGCTCCTTGACGGGATGCTGGACATGCTCGAAAAGGATGTCGCCGAAATCGCGCTCGACCGCTCCGTCCTCATCGAAATGAGCAGAAGCCGACTCTTCCACAACGTCCTGACCTTCTCCACGAATCACGAAGAAGCCACGCTGCCCTTGCGAAAGAACAGTCCATCCGATACGACCGTCATCGCGCTACGTTTACCCGGATACCTGCTGGTCGGATCGACCGCCGACGACACGCTTTCCATCGACGGCGCGCCATGCCGCATCCATCGCGTTTACCGCATGCACGAAGGAAACCGGATCGCGCTTGGCCAACCGCAACTCCACATCGGCGCAGACGATATTCTGAGCCTCTATTCGCGCATTGGCGGCACCTATCACCATAAACTCATCGACGGCTCCAACACGCTGACAACATCGCTGTCCAACGGTAAAGTCTTCTGGAAGTGCCGTGGATGCCGCGCGATGGTCAATCAGGGAAAGCGCCTGAAGAAGGGCGTCCTGTGCATCAACGACACCATCACGCTCGATAATGCGTTTGGCGGACTGGAGATCATGCTCGGGCAGACAGACCGCCGCATGGAAACCGTGAACAACCTTGCCTATTTCCAGCCGGGCGCGAACAACGAATTTCAGGTCTGTGACCGGCCGCATCCGCAGGGATTTTACGTAGAAAAAGTGGATGGACGGTTCAGCCTGCATCCAGGCAGCAAATCGAGGCTGCTCTGCGATGGAAAGCCTGTCGATACACCCACACCCATCGAACCGAACGGCACTCGCATCCAGCACAAGGGCAACGCCTTCGTAATCAGTCGGCACCTCACGCTTTTAAAGCTTCCGCGAATTGTCGAGACTTTCGCGGTAAACGAACTGGTCTGCTACTACAAGGAGAGCAGCGATCCCGCGCTCGATCACGTCGGTTTCGATCTGAAGCGCGGCGAGATCATGGCGATCATGGGACCCAGCGGCAGCGGGAAGACCACGCTCCTGAAACTGCTAACGACCGAACGGCAACCCGCCGGCGGCGTCATCGAAGTCGATAACGAGGACATCCGGCAGGACATTCGCGGCTATCAGCAGCTTGTGGGATATGTCCCGCAGCACGATCTGCTGTTCGAGCGCATGACCGTCGAGGAAAACGTCCGCTACCGGCTCTGGCTGACCCGACCCGGCACCCCGTCCGCCCAGCGTTCGAAGAGAGTCGCCGAAATCCTGCGCCAGATGGGACTGTTCGAGAAACGCGACCTGATCGTCGGCGACAACCAGAACCGCAAGATCAGCGGCGGTGAGCGCAGACGACTGAACATCGCACTCGAGCTCGTCTCCGATCCCTCCATCCTGATCCTCGACGAACCGACATCCGGGCTGTCCTCCAAGGACTCCGAGTCGCTCATGCGCATCCTGCAAGACCTCAAACGGCAGGGCAAAATCATCATCGCGACCATACATCAGCCCAGCGCCACCCTGTTGCGGGCATTCGACAAGCTTCTGTTTCTCGATCGCGGCGGCGTGACTGTCTATGTGGGCAGCGTCGCGGGAGCCTTTTCGTTCTTCGACCGCGAGTGCACAGAACTGAACGACTTCGAGCTGTTCTCGAAGCGCAGACTGAAAGCGCCGGAATACCTCTTCGATATCCTAGAACACAACGATTCGAACGAGCAGAGGAGCTATCCGCCCGATTACTGGCGTGAGCGAAACCGCGAATCACAGGTCGCGGACGTCCTTCAGAAAAAGGACGAACATGGAGACAGCCGGCACATAGATTCGTCGAGATCGAAGACGCGTGAGAAAGCAGGAATCCGCCAGTTCCTGATCCTGCTTCTGCGCTCCTGGAAACAGCTCCTTGCCAAGCGACTGAATCTCGTGTTCACCTTTATCGCATCGCCGTTATTAGCTGTCATTATCGCCGTCCTGCTGCGCGCGACGCCAGACGAAGGCGGCTACTCGTACTTCACCAACGACAACATCGTTATATTCTGCTTCATCTCGATCATCGTGTTCATCTTTCTGAGCATGGTCAACAGCCTCGACGAACTCTCCTCCGAGCGCTTCATCCTCAAGCGGGAAGCCATGCAGCATGTCCGGCCACCGATCTATTTCCTGGCGAAACTGGCGCCGCTGCTGTTCTTCTCGGCGGTGCAGGTTATCCTTTATGTGATGATCGCCTCGCTGATCCTGGGCATCCACGGGTCGTTCCTGATCTACGGCTTCTACCTGATGCTCGCGGCGATTTCGGGACTGAGCCTCGGTCTTCTGGCGTCCGCGCTATTCTCCGACCGGGCGGTCCAGGTCAACATCCTGCCGCTGGTCATCATCCCGCAGATTCTCTTTGCCGGTGCCGTGATACCGTTCGCGTCGATGAACCGCGCCCTCTCCTTCTCTTCGGAGACCGCGGTGCCCGAGTTCTGCGACCTCATCCACAGCCGTTGGCTGTTCGAGGGACTCTCGGCCGGAATCTCCGACAAAAACTACTTCGACCGGACACTGCGCGACTTCAGGGAGAGACGGCTGTCGTGCGAATCGATGGACGACAAGCAATGCGTCTCCGAGGCGAAAAACCAATTCACGGTGAAGCACCAGGACAAGCTCTATCGCAACAGGATGATCAGCTTGATGGTCTCCGCAGCCTATGGTAAAAGCCTGAACGAGGAGCGATATCAACACATGACCCCGCACCGGGTATTCTGGGGCATCCGTTTCCACACCTTCTATTTCAACGCACTGATCGTCCTGATCGTGTCGCTGATCGCGCTGGGAACTACGGTGGTGGTAATGCAAAGGCAGGTGCGGTCATGAATCTGTTCACGAGGCAACGCGACAACGACTTGATGAAATACCTCAGCAACGACGAGGTATCGCTGTGCCTGGAGATCGCGCAGGAGGTCAACCTGCCACCCGGCACGATGATCTTCAACTCCGGCGACCGCATTCGCGATATCTACGTGATCCGCTCCGGTACGGTGAAGCTGTTCGAGAAGACCACGGATGAAAAGCGAATCGATCTGGGGATCGCCTATCCCAACGAGATGCTCGGGGCCGAGAATTACATCCTCCACGTCTCCGCAATGTATTCGGCGATCACCGATACTCACGTAACGTTGAGCAGGATTCCACACAAGGAGTTCCGCAAGCTGCTGAAGAAGAACCTCGCGCTGCACGTGAAGATTCAGGCGGCGCTAAACGACACGCTTGCGGAGAAGACAATCCGCATCACCCAGATGATCACCAAGGATAATCGATCATGAAACCGGATGAACGGCTGAATTCCGCGACACTCTTCAGAAAACTCGATCCGGAGCAGATTCGAGCGCTGGTTCAGGTCGCGAGGGAAACCCGTTACGAGCGGGGAAGCACGATCATGCACTACGGCGATCGGGACCGGGATATCATCGTGATCCTCGAAGGTGAAGTTTCCGTGGAAATCCCCACCGGCAACGATCAATTTGTCCAGGTGGCACAACTGGGGCGGTATGAAACCATCGGCGAAATGACCTTCATCCTTCCGCTGAGAAGAACCGCTCATATTAAGGCATCACAGGACGTTACATGCCTCGTTTTCGAGTACTGCGCGTTGTGCGATTTCTTCCGCAAGAATCCCGAAATCACCGTTAAAGTCTTCGAAGCACTCAATGTTACCATGGTCGAGAAATACGGACGCTCGATCGACAACTTAATAGCGAACAAAAATACCCCCTGATCGTTAAATTTTATTAAATAATCGTAACACCCCTTGACAATCGCGTTGAAACAATTAAAAGTGAACATATCGCTATCGGCGTTCAGTGAAAAGCGAAAAATAATCATGCGCCGATTCGTTTATTCGTTATGATGTCGATGATTGACTCAACTGGAGGAAACATGCTTTCGGATTTATTGCAGAAACAGGGAAACTGGTTATTCAGGCACAGAAGTTATTTGCCGCTGATGCTTGTTGTTCTGGTTGTTGCCGCGTTGTCGCAGGGCGAACCACTTGATAAATGGGAAACGATCGAACTGATTTTCAACGGACTGTGCATCGCGATCGGTATAACCGGATTCATTATCCGCATCAAGACTGTCGCCCATGCCCCGCGAGGGACTTCGGGCAGAAACACGAGCGGACAGATCGCGGATCAGCTCAACACGACAGGAATGTACTCCGTGATGCGGCACCCGCTGTATCTGGGCAATTTCCTCATGTGGCTCAGCGTTGTCATGTTAACGCAGAGTTGGTGGTTCACACTGGTATTCCTGGTGATGTATGCCCTCTACTACGAGCGCATCATGCTCGCCGAGGAAGCCTATCTGCGCCAGAAATTCGGCGACGACTTCGTAGCATGGGCATCCAGCACACCGGCGTTCTTTCCCAGATTCAGCTACTGGATCCCGTCGAAATTCCCGTTCTCGCTCCGCACCGTATTGCGCAGAGAATATTCCGGGATGCTGGGCTGGGTCGTAAGCATGGTCTTCGTCGAGGTCGTGGGAGACCTCTTTGAAGAAGGGCATCTCAAACTGGAACTCGGGTGGATGATCGCTCTTGGGGTAGCGCTGACTCTGTTCATCACCCTGAGGACTCTGAAGAAACTTCACAAACTGGACGTCCAGGGAAGATAAATAGCGCAAATTCCATCCATGTGGTATCGCTATCGATCTGCCACGCAAACATATCCGTACAAGGACCTGATTCGTTGACTTCACGCATTAATTATTAGCCAAAAAAAATGTTGTCGGACGCGCTGTGCAGTCTAAGTTATTGGTAGAATCAGAAGGAGCTGACTGCATGAAGTATCTTCCCATATCGAAGCTGGAACCAAATACATTTCTGGCACGGGACGTGATCCTGCCCAACGGGAAAATTTTGTTGAAACAAGGTGCCAAACTCGACGCCTACTACATCGATACGATTCGCAAATACGACATCGAGAGCGTGTGCATCGCGTCGGAAGATGAGCTCAAGAAACCGATGCTTACCGACGAAGAATTGCAAGTATTGAAACTGGTCGCGAGAGACCGCAAGAAGAACCTGTTCAAATACGCGCTGATCGATTCGAAGATGAAGGAACTGTATGAGGCGATCATCATGCATACCGTGTGGGAGATGTCGCGTGAAAAATAGAGTCGAAATCATCCAGTACCTGCGCGATCTCATCGCTGAAGACAAGGACTTCCTGATCCGCACCAGCGGACTGACCAGCTTTCTCACCCTGATCAAGAAAGACGACCTCGAAGCGAAAGAGATGATCAATTTCATCCAGCGCGATCCGGCCCTGACCATGCTCGCGCTCAAGATCGCCAACACCAGTCAGTACGGCTTGATCAAGAAGGTCGCCAGCGTGAAACACGCCCTGGCGGTGGTCGGACTCACCCAGATGAAAAAAGCGCTCACGGTAAAGCTATTTCACCACGCCTTCAGCAGCGAGACCGATCCGGAGATCGACGGACTCTGGCGGCACTCCCTCGCCGTCGCCATCGCAGCCCAGCAGCTCAACACCAAGGCCAAGGACCCCAAGAAATACCACGACACTCTGTTCGTCGCGGGAATCCTGCACGACGTCGGAAAACTGGTGATCCGCGTATTTCTGAAGAACGAAGTCAAAGAGATCAGGAAAATCCTCAAGAAGGACGAACGCAAGCGAATCCTGAATGCCGAAAAGGAAGTACTCGGCGTGACCCATCAGGAGATCGGCGCGTTCTTCGCACGAGAGTGGAACCTGCCGCCCATCATCGTCGATGCCATCCGCTATCACCACTTCCCCGACAACGCCACCGAAGACAAGGTTTTCACCGGGCTGATCCAGGCAGGAAACACCATCGCCACCGGCATGGAACTCGGACAGACCGAGTCGCCTTTCGTCGATCCCGTACCGAGATGGTTCTGGGGCGTGTGCAACATCCAGGACGAGGACTTCCGCACCATCATACCCAACATCGAACACCACTACCAATCGACCATGGCGCTGTTTTTGGGGTAAGAGCCCTCACCCCCTAACCTTGTTTATGATTCAGGTTTTTGCTTCGTAAAACCTACCCTTCGCCCGCTTGCAGGCGAAGGGGAACCGATGGCGGACGCTCCTTATATCTCTTTTTCCCCCACGTAGCCGCCGATCTCCTGTGAATTTGCTTGCAAATTCGAATCCCCATAAGCGGCGTTCTCTTGTGCAACCAATACAGGTGCGCCCGGAGGTCACCCGCTACGAGGGAACACTAACAAAATTGCATCAGTGACTCAATGATCGACAAGTCTATAAACAAAAAAATATTGACACCTCAAGTATATTTCGTTTCCATCCTGTTTGGAGGTTCTTATGGTTTTCGATAGAGAAGATGAACAGATAATCGATAATGCTTTGACTCCCGCAGGAACTTTCGATTTCAATCCTCTTTTATGCTCTGTGTCTGAAATTGCATCATCAATTTCTCCAAAAATATTGTCATTGATATTGACCCCGATTAAAGGTATTCTCGATGATTATTCGACACGCAAGAGAGTTAAGGATATGAAACACGTGCTACAAGTCATTGTGAATGCAATCAGACACCTTGACGTTTCAAAACTCGATGAAGAATACCTTGCGACAGCCGACTATTCAATGCACATGAAAAAACTCATCAGGATTACACGTGACGAAGAACGGAAGGAAAAGCTGGAGTATATTCGCAATTCCTTTGTCTCAGTGATGACTTCCAGCCTTGATGAGGCTGTTATAAATGATGCGCTCATACATATATGCGACAGCCTGCACCAAGATGTTATTAAATTCACGATTCAGGCCGTTATTCGAGATGAAAAAATTCGCAAGCAGCACCATATAGAAAAAAGTGAAGTATTCGATATTAAGGATTTCAAGAAATGGACCGATCAGGTTTTAAATAACAACAATAATGACCAAGATGAACCTACGAGAGAAACTTTGTCAGATAAAGCATCAGAATTCCTTTACAGCACTATGCTATCCCAAGGATTAATCATATTGGATAGTGGTGAAATATGGGGAGATATTGGCACAACCTATTTCCGACTCAGTGAGTTAGCGCACTACTTCACCGAATTTGTTCAATCACGTCACTCACTAACCTGATTCCATCCTTGCCACACCCGGCTATCCGCTTATATTTCAACAGAAGCGCGAAAAAACCTTTACAAGAAAGGCTCGAATTATTTCCTTGCGCTGTAAAAAATCTGAAAAGGAGGTGTCTAATGGCACTGAGCAACGAGGCCAAGCAGGCGATTATGGCAGAGTTCAAACTCCATGATTCCGATACCGGCTCACCAGAAGTGCAGATCGCGCTTCTCTCGCATCGTATCAAAGATATCACGGAACATCTGAAAGTCCACGCGAAGGATTTTCACACCCGCAGGGGTCTTCTTCAAATGATCGGCAAACGCAGACGTTTGCTGAACTACCTGCAAAAGAAAGAAATTGAACGCTACCGAACTATCATCAAAGCCCTCGGCTTGAGAAAGTAAGATAATCGCGGGAGGGATATCCACTCGGTATCCCTCCTTTACTTTATTCGATCTTTGAAAACCTTCCGTGGAGAGCCTTGAGCAATACGCTGAAGCCAACTGTGCGGCTTGAGCCTATTGCTTCAGACCTCCACGTACAAGCACAAGGAAACCTCACGATGTTTAATATCGTACGTAAATCAATGGAACTGGCAGGGAGAACCCTGACCCTCGAGACCGGCAGAATGGCGAAACAAGCCAACGGTTCTGTTCTGGTAACATTCGGCGAGACCGTAATGCTGGTCACCGCCACCGCATCGAAAGAGCCGAGAGAAGGAACCGACTTCTTCCCGCTCATCGTCGATTTCAACGAAAAAATGTACGCCTCCGGTAAGATTCCGGGCGGCTTTATCAAACGCGAAGCGCGCCCATCCACCATGGCGACACTCTGCGCCCGTCTGATCGACCGTTCGATCCGACCGCTCTTCCCGGACGGGTTCCGCAACGAAGTGCAGATCGTGGTTACGATCCTCTCCTTCGACGAATCCTGCGACCCGGGCCCATTGGGCATCCTGGGCGCATCCACCGCACTCTCCATTTCGGACATCCCGTTCCACGGTCCCATCGCCGGCGCCGCGGTTGGAGAGATTGACGGAGAGTTCAAGCTCTACCCCACCGACGCGGAGATTCAGGAAGCGACCATCGACCTTTCCGTCGCCGGCTCCGAAACCTCGATCGTCATGATCGAATCGGGCGCACTCGAATCGGTGGAAGACAGGATGGTGGAAGCGGTCTATTTCGGACACGAAGCCATCAAGCAGATGATCGGTCTCCAGAAAGAACTGATCGACGAATGCGCCAAAGAGAAGATGGAAATCAAGGTCGATCTCGTGCCCGAAGAAATCACCAAGAAAATCGACGACCTATACGGCGAACGCATTAAAGAAGCCTCCCACATCCTCGGCAAGCTCGAACGTCAGGACGCATTCGACGCCCTCAAGGACGAGATGCTCGAGAAGTTCAAAGAAGAACTGGAAGCAGAAGAATACGACGAGCAGGAACGCTATTTCAAAAATGGCTTCCACGACCTGATCAAGAAATACGTGCGCTCCGCGATCCTCAAGGATCACCACCGTGCGGACGGACGCGGTCTGGACGATATCCGCGAGATCACCTGCGAAGTCGATATCATCCCGCGCGTTCACGGTTCGGCGCTTTTCACCCGCGGCGAAACCCAGGCACTTGGCGCGCTGACACTCGGCTCGGTCGGCGACGAAAAGGTTATCGACGGTCTGAACGAAGAATATCGTAAGCACTTCTACCTTCACTACAACTTCCCACCCTTCAGCGTCGGCGAAGTCGGATTCATGAGAGGTCCGGGGCGTCGTGAACTGGGGCACGGAATGCTCGCGGAACGAGGTCTCAAGCCAATGGTTCCCCCGAAGGAAGATTTCCCCTACACGATACGTCTTGTCTCCGAAATCCTCGAATCGAACGGTTCGTCCTCGATGGCGACCGTTTGTGCGGGTACCCTGGCGATGATGGCTGCCGGCGTCCCCATGAAGAAACCGGTTGCGGGTATTGCCAACGGTCTGATCATGGACGACGGCGAATACGTTGTCCTGACCGACATCATGGGGCTGGAAGACCACCTCGGCGACATGGACTTCAAGGTCACCGGAACGCGTGACGGCATCACCGCCATGCAGATGGACATCAAGATCGAAGGCATCACCAAGGACATCATGACCATCGCGCTGACCAAAGCCAAAGCGGCGCGCCTGTTCATCCTCGACAAGATCGAAGCCGTGATCCCGGAACCGCGTAAGGACCTCTCCAAATACGCGCCGCGGATCGAATCCTTCACCATCGACACCGCGAAGATCGGAGAGGTGATTGGACCATCCGGCAAGATGATCAAAGCCATCATCGAAAAGACCGGCGTCGAGATCAACATCGAAGACGACGGCACCGTGTCGATCATGTCACAGGACGGCGACAGCATGGCTGAAGCCCGTCGCATCATCGAAAACATCGTCTTCGGACCGCAGTACGACGAGATTTACGAAGGCGTCATCACCCGCATCGAAGGGTACGGCGTGTTCGTGAAGATCATGGACGGTCTGAAAGAAGGCATGGTGCACATCTCGAACATGGATACCTGCCGCATCAACCAGCCGACCGACCTCGTCAAGCTAGGCGACACCGTAAAGACCAAATTCATCGGCGCCGAGAAAGGCAAAATCGCGCTCTCGATGAAAGGCATCCCGGGCAACCCCAGCAAGGCCGACGATCCCGACTACAAGGTCGAACGCAGCCATGGCGGCGGCAACGGTGGTGGTGGAAGACGCGACGATCGCAGAGACGACCGTCGAGGCGGAGGACGCCGGGACGACAGACGTGGTGGACGCGATGATCATCGTGGTGAAAGCCGTGACAGAGGTCGCAGACGCTACGAATAAAGGATTGCAATATGGAATACAAGATTGCCGATATGAACCTTGCCGATTTCGGTCGCAAAGAGATCGAACTCGCGGAAGTGGAGATGCCGGGACTGATGGCGCTCCGCGAAAAATATCAAGACGAAAAGCCATTGAAGGGTGCCCGTATCACGGGCAGCCTTCATATGACGATACAGACAGCCGTGCTCATCGAGACACTCAAGGCTCTCGGCGCGGACATCCGCTGGGCGAGCTGCAACATCTTCTCGACCCAGGATCACGCGGCGGCCGCCATCGCGAAAGCGGGAACACCCGTCTTCGCGTGGAAGGGCGAGACCCTCGAAGAATACTGGTGGTGCACGAAACAAGCGCTCCTGTTCGGTAACGAAGGCCCGCATCAGATCGTCGATGACGGCGGCGACGCGACCCTGTTCGTACAGGAAGGATGCCGCCTGGAAGAGCTGTTCGAGGAAACGGGCAAGCTTCCCGAACCGGTGACCAACAACCGCGAATTCTCGATCCTCCAGAGACAGATCATCGAAGACCTGGAGGCGCATCCGAACCGCTGGCGCACCATCGCGAAGAACCTGCGCGGTGTCAGTGAAGAGACCACCACAGGCGTGCATCGGCTCTACCAGTACATGGAACGCGGCGAGCTTCGCTTCCCGGCGTTCAACGTGAACGACTCGGTGACCAAGAGCAAGTTCGACAACCTCTACGGCTGCCGTGAATCACTCGCGGACGGCATCAAGCGCGGTACCGACGTGATGGTGGCGGGAAAAGTAGTTGTGGTATGCGGCTATGGCGATGTCGGTAAGGGCTGCGCGCAGTCCATGCGTGGATTCGGCGCTCGCGTCATCATCAACGAAATCGATCCCATCTGCGCGCTGCAAGCCGCCATGGAAGGCTATGAAGTCAAGCCCATCGAAGACGCGCTTGAAGTAGCCGATATCTTCGTGACTGCGACCGGTAACCGCGACGTGGTGACCGTCGAGCACATGATGAAGATGAAAGACAAGGCGATCGTCTGCAACATCGGTCACTTCGACAACGAAATCCAGGTGGATGCCATGCTGGAGACCGAGGGCGTACAGAAGATCAATATAAAGCCGCAGGTCGATGAAGTCCGCAGACCGGATGGTACCTGCATCATCCTGCTTTCCGAAGGAAGGCTGGTCAATCTCGGTAACGCCACGGGACATCCTTCGTTTGTCATGAGTAACTCCTTCACCAACCAGACCCTCGCACAGCTCGAGCTCTGGCAGAAGGATTACAAGAACGAAGTTTATCGTCTGCCCAAGCACCTCGATGAGGAAGTGGCAAGGCTGCACCTCGACAAACTCGGTGTCAGGCTGACCACGCTCTCGAAGGAACAGGCTGATTATATCGGCGTTCCGGTCGATGGACCGTACAAACCGGAGCACTATCGGTACTGATCTTGAAAATCAAACTTCCGAATGTGTCGCTTGCGACTCTTCTGAATGTTTGGTTTTCATTATACATAACTTCCGAGATTCGGGGAGCAGGCAAGGGTGCCTGCGTACCATGAGAAAGAGGGCAGGCAAGGGTGCCTGCGTACCATGAGAAAGAGGGCAGGCAAGGTGCCTGCGTACCACATAGGGGCAATCCCTCTGTGGTTGCCCTCTCTGTGGTACGCCAAGCTCCAGCTTGGCATTTTATAGAAGAGAAAAGAGATGCGGACGAGGACGTCCGCGTTCCCAGGAGACGAGCCGTAGGCGCCGATCTCCGAGCAGCGTAAAACGGAACTACGAAATACAGAATATATCACAAGGAGTCGTAATGGACCTTCTGAACAAGATCGAGAAGAAAACAGCCGTCGTGACGGTAGTCGGTCTCGGTTATGTCGGATTGCCAATGGCAGTAACCGTCGCCCGCAAGGGATTCAAGGTACTCGGTGTCGATGTGAGCGATTACGCGGTAAGCAGTGTAAACGCCGGTAAGAATTACATCGGCGATGTCGATGACAACGAGCTTAAAGAACTGGTAGAAAAGGGAATGCTTCGCGCGACCAAAGATTATTCCGAAGTCGCGGAAACAAGCGTGATCATGATCGCGGTACCTACGCCGCTCGACAAGTATCAGCAGCCGGATTCGTCCTATGTCCGCGCCGCGACGGAATCGCTGGTCGATCACGTCAGCCCGGGAACCCTGGTTATCCTCGAGAGTACCACGTATCCGGGAACCACGGAAGAGATCATCGCGCCGCTGTTCGAGAACAAGGGATTCGAGATCGGCGAAAACATCTTCATCGCGTTTTCGCCCGAGCGCGTCGATCCGGGCAACCAGCAGTATAAAACAAACAACACGCCCAAAGTAGTCGGCGGAATGACCGAAAGCTGTAACAAGGTTTCCGAAGTCTTCTACAAAGCCATCCTGGACGCGGAAGTCTATGCGGTTTCATCCCCGCGAGTAGCCGAGATGGAAAAGATTTACGAAAACACATTCCGCAACATCAACATCGCGCTCGCCAACGAGATGACCATCCTGTGCGACCGCATGGGCATCGACATCTGGGAAGTGATCGAAGCAGCCAAGACCAAGCCCTACGGCTTCATGGCGTTCTATCCGGGCCCGGGCGTCGGCGGTCACTGTATCCCGATCGATCCGTTCTATCTGACCTGGAAAGCGCGCGAGTACAACTACCACACCCGCCTGATCGAGCTCGCCGGAGAGATCAACGTCTCCATGCCGTCGTTCGTGATCAACAAGGCGCAGCGCCTGCTCAACGACGAAGGCATCGCGATTTCCCGTGCCAAGATTCTGCTCCTGGGTGCCGCATACAAGAAGGACATCGAAGACATGCGCGAATCGCCCATCATGGAAGTCATTCTCGAGCTCGAAGCGCTCAACGCCGACTTCGACTACAACGATCCACACGTGCCTTCATTCCATAACGAGCTGACGGGCAAAGAGTATCACTCGACCGATATCAGCAACCTGAAGAAATACGATATCGTGATCATCCTTACCGATCACACAACGTACGACATGCAGGACATCGTTAAACGTTCCCGCCTGGTGCTGGATACACGCTACGCCACCCGTGGGATTGACTCGGACAATATCGTAAAACTATAGCTGAAAGTTCGCAGCCGAACGGTAACCTTCAAACCCAGCCAAGGAGAAGAGCATGGAAGAAGGTGAAGTCCTCAAGAATAAGATCAACCTGAAGAGTAAACGGATTCAGGTGATCCTCCTGATCATTGTCATCGCATCGATCCTGATGACAGGATTCTATATCGTCAATCCTGGCGAAGAAGCCGTCGTGCAACGCTTCGGCGAGTACAATCGTACCACGCACTCCGGTCTTCATTTCAAGCTTCCCTTCGGGATCGAGCAGAAAACGATCGTCAAGGTGAAGGAAATCCGTAAGGAAGAATTCGGATTCCGCACCGTGGAAGCGGGGATCAAGACCCAGTATTCGCGCGGCGATTTCTCACATGAATCCCTGATGCTCACCGGCGATCTGAACATCGTCGATGTCCAGTGGATCGTGCAGTATCGTATAAAAGACTCGAAGTTCTACTTGTTCAATATCCGCAACAACCGTGAAACCCTGCGCATCTTGTCCGAATCCGCAACACGCCAGATTGTCGGCGACCGCAGTGCGGACGAAGTGATCACCCTGAGTCGGCAGGAAATAGCGCAGCTTGTTCTGGGAGCACTACAGGAAGCGCTGGATAACTACGACGCCGGCATCGAGGTGGTGACAGTCGTTATGCAGAACGTCAATCCGCCCAAACCGGTTCAGCCTGCCTTTAACGAGGTAAACTCCGCACGTCAGGAGCAGGACCGGATCATCAATGAAGCGCTCCAGCAATACAACAAGGTGATCCCGGAAGCCAAGGGTCGTGCCCAGCGCGTTATCCAGGAATCCGAGGGTTATGCGATCAACCGCGTGAACCGCGCCCAGGGTGACGCAACGCGCTTTACGGAAATCTTGAAGGAATATCGCAAGGCTCCGAGTGTGACCAAGAAAAGACTCTACCTCGAAACGATGCAGCAAATCCTGCCCGAACTCGAGCACGTCTATATGATCGACGACAAGCTGAAGAGCTTCCTTCCACTGCTGAACCTGCAAAAGGGAGGTGAATGATGAACAAGCGCATACTTCAAATCATCCTGCTGGTCATCGCCATCTTCCTCGTGGCGGACGCCTTCTTCACGCTCGACGAGCGCGAGCAGGCAATCATCACGCAGTTCGGACACCCGGTCGGCGGAGCAATCGTCAATGCCGGTCTGCACGTCAAGATTCCCTTTATCCAAAAGGTGCACTTCTTCGAGAAACGCATCCTGGAATGGGACGGCGACCCCAACCGCGTTCCCACCGCCGACAAGAAATACATCTGGATCGACATCTTTGCCCGTTGGCGTATATCCGATCCGCTGACCTTCTTTCAGTCGGTCAACACGGAGAACGTCGCGCACAGTCGCCTGGACGGTATTATCGACGGTAAGACGCGTGACATCGTCGCGCAGAACACCCTGATTGAAATCGTGCGAGCCTCTGATCGTCAGATGGAGTTCGCGGTCGATGATGTCCCAACTTTCGAAGAGATGATGAAAGAACAGGATCAACGCGATGGAAAGACCGCATCCGAGGTGGAAGACCAGAGCTTCAACACCTCGAAGGGTAAACGTCAGCTCATCGCGGAAGAGATTCTCAAGAAGGCTGTCAAGGACGCCGAACTACTCGGTATCGAGCTGGTCGATGTCCGCATCAAGCGCGTCAACTACGAAGAGCAGGTACGCCAGAAAGTCTATGACCGTATGATCTCGGAGCGCCAGAAGATTTCCGCCTGGTACCGCTCCACCGGTGAAGGCGAGAAGGCGCGCATCCTGGGCGAGATGAAGAAGGAACTCGACCGGATCGAGTCCGAAGCATACCGCTCCGCGCAGGAAATCCAGGGTCGAGCCGACGCGGAAGCGACCCGGCTCTACGCCGAAGCGTACGAGAAGAATCCCGATTTCTTCGAATTCATCAAAACCCTCGAATCTTACAAGGAAACGATGAACAAGAAGGGAACGCTGATCCTCTCCACGGACAGCGACTATCTGCAAGAATTAAAAGAAGGTAAATAAATCACTACGGAGGAATCATGAAAATCGCAATAATTGGAACAGGGTATGTCGGACTGGTAACAGGCACCTGTTTCGCCGATGTTGGCAACAATGTCATTTGTGTCGATAACGATGCGAGCAAGATCGATCGTCTGAACAACGGTGAAATCCCGATCTACGAACCCGGGCTGGATCGCCTGGTCGTCCGGAATTTCAAGGAAGGGCGTCTCACGTTCACCACCGACATCAAGAAAGCGGTGGAAGAATCGCTGGTCTGCTTCATCGCGGTGGGAACGCCTCCGGATGAGGACGGATCCGCCGATCTGAGCTATGTCCTTTCCGTTGCGAAAGACATTGCCACCTACATGAAAGACTACAAGATCATCGTCGATAAATCGACGGTACCGGTCGGCACGGGTGACAAGGTGAAGGCATTGATCGACAAAGTGCTGAAGGAACGGAACGCGAATATCGAATTCGACGTGGTGTCCAATCCCGAATTCCTGAAAGAAGGCGCCGCCATCGACGATTTCATGAAGCCGGATCGCATCGTGATCGGAAGCGACAACGTTCGGGTCCGCGAGCTGATGCGCGTGCTCTACTCGCCCTTTGCCAGATCGCACGAAAAGGTGATTTTCATGTCGCTCCGATCCGCCGAAATGACCAAATACGCAGCCAACTCGATGCTCGCGACCAAGATTTCCTTCATGAATGAAATTGCGACCCTGTGCGAGAAGATGGGCGCCGACGTGGGCGAAGTTCGCCACGGTATCGGTTCCGATTCGCGCATCGGCTACAAATTCATCTATCCGGGCGTCGGATACGGCGGAAGCTGTTTCCCCAAGGACGTCAAAGCGCTCATCCACATGGCGCATCAGAACGACTTCAACCCACAGCTCATGCAGGCTGTCGAAGACGTTAACGCGCGTCAGAAAATGGTCCTCGCCGAGAAAGCGATCGCCCACTTCGGTAACCTGAAAGGCAAGAAGCTTGCACTCTGGGGACTGTCGTTCAAACCGGAAACCGACGACATGCGGGAAGCTCCCGCCATCATCATCATCAACGCCCTGCTCGAAGCCGGCGCTGAGATCATCGCCTACGATCCGGTGGCGATCGACGAAGCGAAACGCCGTTTCGGCGAGCGCGAAGGTCTCTCCTACGCCGAGAGCAGCTACGCAGCGCTCGAAGGCGCGGACGCCCTTCTGCTTGTGACCGAATGGCATCAGTTCCGCTACCCGGATTTCGAGAAGATCAAATCGCTCCTGAAAGAGCCGGTTGTCTTCGACGGACGGAACCAGTACAGCTATTCCGATATGAAGGACAGGGGCTTTACCTACTACGGAATCGGACGGGGTGAAAGAAAAGATTCCTGACGAGTACTGGATGGGCTTCGCGCTGGAGGAAGCTCGCAAGGCGGCAGCGCTGAACGAGGTTCCCATCGGTGCGGTGATCGTGAAGGATGAAAGAATTGTGGCGACGGGCTACAACCTGACTCGCTACAGCGGCAATCCTTTAGCTCACGCCGAGAAGCTCGCGATTGAAAAAGTTATCGAATCGGGCGAGAAATTCCTTTACGATTATACGCTGTTCGTAACGATTGAACCTTGCCTGATGTGTGCCGGTACGATCATCTGGAGTCGGGTCGGGCGCGTTGTTTTCGGCGCGTACGATAGCAAGGCCGGAGCGGTCGGATCGGTGTACAATGTCCTTCGGGACAAACACATGAATCATCATCCGGAGATCACTTCCGGTGTCAGGGAGAAAGAGTGCTCCCTTTTGATTCAGGAGTTCTTTCAGCAGAAACGAAATGGAGCGGTCTGAGGATCGCAGACGATACGCGGAGAGGTGCCGGAGCGGTTGAACGGGGCGGTCTCGAAAACCGTTGAATGCTTACGCATTCCCAGGGTTCGAATCCCTGCCTCTCCGCCATTTTTGTATCCACACGAAACGATTTAAACATAACCCACGGTGTCAACCTTGGGAAATCAAACGCAAACGCGAATCCTCCGCACAGCAGGTTTGTTCGATCCCGCACCTATTGGCGTGTTCATTCACGACGAAGGCGTGGTGTTACACGTCAATAGGTGCGGGATCGGGCAAAAATGCGTGTGGATACAGACTGCGATCGACCTCCTCCCTATCCTGCTCATTTCCCAAATCCTGTCCATCCCGCTTCAGACAAGAGAAACGATACACAGCCCAGGATATCTGCGTACTCAGGCAGAACCAACATTCGGAAGAGCTTCACTCCGTTCAGCACATTCAGAAGTTGGATTTTTTACGATTCCCCGGAATTCTTCTTCTCGTTGATCGTCACCATCTTGGTTTCGTTGCTGTAGAAATCGAACACGAACTGGTTGCTTTCCCGGTACCGCTCGAGTATCTTCTGTATTCTGCGGACCGAGTTGTTCAGACGCTTGAGATAGACTTCTTCCTTCTCGGTGAGATTTCGTTCGCCCAGTGAATCCACCAGAAGTTCGAGGTTTCCCTGGATGACCATCAACGGCTGGTTGATCTCGTGATTCGCCGTAACCGCCATCGCCAGCGCCGAGTTCCGGCGTTCCAGATCGATCATCTCGTTACCCTGCTCCATCAAGCGCCGGTTGGCCTCTTTCAGGTCGGCGTTGATCTTCTTCAGCTCTTCGGATTCTTTCCTCTGCAATTTCAATTCGAGCTTCGCGGTAACCTCTTCGATCTTCTTTGTCATGCTCTCGCCGGTCAGCTTGTTACGCATCCGGTTTTCTTCACGCAACAGTGTCGAAGCAGCGCTTTGCGCCTCGAAAGCTTTGGTCGGATCGTTCAGCTTCATGTAAGTCAGGGCCTTGCTGTCCAGCACATCGGCGTGCGAACGAAGGCACCAGAGGAGCAGCGTCTTCGCGTCGATCTCCTCGGCAAGCTTCCTGCCCTCCTCAAGGCGCTCCTCGAGCCAGGGAAAAATCGTGATATCGTCACGATCATGGGCATCCTCGGCAAGCATGTAGCCCATGACGTTGATCGTCTCGATCAGCTCGTACTTGTTGCCGTATTCCTGCACAGTATCGTAGGAGAGCCGGACATAATCGACGGCCTTCTTGATCTGAAGGGTGTGCTGACACACGATCGCCAGATTGTTGAGCAGCGGAACGGTTTCGCGCTTCATGTTCGCCTGAAGATACACGCCTAGCGCCTTCTCGAAATGCTCCCGGGCCTTGTCATAGTCTTTCAGCCGCATGTAAACGGTTCCGATGTCGTTCACGGCCGACCCATAGCCACCCTTCGAATTGATATTGTCGAATATCCCGGCGGCTTTACGATAACAATCCAGTGCCAGTTCCGTGTTGTTGGTATCCATATAAACGTTACCGAGCGTAAGGTAGTTGTCGGCGAGCGTCCTGTCGAATTTATACTTCTCGGAGAGTTCCTGCGCACGGGTCAGACATTTTATCGCTTCTTCGTTCTCGCCCTGCCGATTGTAGATATTGCCCAGTCGGCACAGGGCATCGACAACATCCTGCGGAGTCATAACGTCATCGAAGTCATCGAGCGCACGCTGTAGATAGGTGCGGCACTGTCCGTAATCGCCGGTCATCCAGGTCAGAATGATCTTGAGATTCAGCGTCTTGAAAATCTCATACCGGCTATCGGACGAAGTATAATAATCGTACGCCATCTGGACGTACGGTTCGGCTTCCTTGTCGCGGTCTTCGTGCAACAGCAGTACCGCGGTAAGCTGGTTCAGCTTCGCCGTCAGGTCGTCCTGCTTCATATCTTCGATCTTCGGTGTGACATCCACCACGAAGTCGAACGCCTGCTTATACTTGTTCTCGCGAATCAACTCGGAGATGCACAGCAGCTCGAACCGCACAATGTCTGCCGCCGATGCATATTGACGACAGAAATCGCACAACTCCTCGAATTGATCGATATCTGGTTTCCCGAGCTGTTGATTCTGGTAAGCGTAACTGAACTCGTACAGCGCGGAAATGATCTCCGCTACTTGATCCGCATCCGGCGCTTTCACCACAGCGTATCTCGCCTTGTCCAGAAGGTCCTTCAGCTCTACCTGACCAACTTCCGCATTCTTCAATTCCCGAAGAACTTCTTCTTGTGTCTGACGCATTACTTCATCCTATGTAAAAATTTTTCAAGATTGACATTCATTTTCGCCATGAAATCTGTCAACCTTTACCGTTTATGTCCAACGATTTCTTACCAGTAGCAAACGCCATAATCACGGTAACGCTACCCCGGAAATGGTTGATTTCGGTTCTCTTTCAAGATGAAGTTGCTTGATGTCTGGCGTGTCTCTGTGGGTGAGGCGCGCCCGGAGGTCACGCGCTACAAGAGAAGAGACGGGAAGACACGTAGTCTGCGCCCGACAGCAACCGCCGACCAGGCGCGAGGGCAATCAATCGTAGAGGAAATATTTACGCGAGAAGAAGTTCCACAAATACACGAAAGGATTGGTCAAGATATTGGATATGACATAGTAGATATGGAATTGGGAGGTAAAGACCCAGAGCAGCACCTCGTAGATAACCAGTCCGAAGAGATTGATCAACACGAACGTCACCAGCTCGTAAGTCTTGCTGTGGTGATCCCGACTGTGGAATACCCACTTCACACCGATGATGTAGTTGACGATCAGATAGACCGTGAAGGCGATCCCACCCGCGATCATATAGTCGTATTTACAGACATCCTTCAACACGACCTCTTCGAGAAACACCAGTACCGCCAGTTCGATGAACCACGTCAGCGCCGCCGTCATCGCGTAGCGAATGGACTGCACGTATGTATTCTTCGACTTCTTCTTGAAAAGCCTTCGAAAGAGTTTCCGCGGTGAAATATCGGCCTCCAGCTATTCCGTTGGGAAATATCTCCTATACGACTTGGCGCTCAGTTTCTTTAAATCGAACAGTCCCAGCCCATCGATCGTATTGGAAAAGTTCTCGTCCACGCCGAAATCGATGAATGTCAAGCCACCGTAATCGCATAACCGGAGGTATTCTTTATATAGCACCGGGATGGTGTAGCCCATGCCCTTCAGCGCGATTTTCATATCGTTGTAGTCCTTGCTGTAATCCTCACCAGTGAGGACTACACATGCTTCCTGCTCGGCTTTCCTGGAAAGAATATACTGCTTCTTCGCCTGCGCCAGACCCTGCTCGTTCCAGTACCACTTCCGGTAGTAGGACACCATCAGGGCCTTCGCCAGTTCGTTGTAGGAATCGCTGATGCTGATGCAGCCGAACATCCACCGGATATCGGAATTCTGTGTCAGGAACGCGCCAATGCCCTTCCACAGGTATTCGAGGGCGTGGCTCTTCCAGTACTTGTACTGCACGAAGCTTCTTCCAAGCTCGATCGAGTTCTCCAGAATGGGTAGAAAATCAGGGTTGAAGTCGAAAAGCGACGCGGAGTAGAACGACTCCGGGCCATATTTCTGCATGATCTCCTTACCATGCCCGATGCGGTACGACCCCATGATCTCGAGATTCTCGTCGTCCCAGACCACGATGTGCTTGTAGTAGGCATCGTAGTGATCCGTATCCAGCTTTCCGCCCGTACCTTCGCCAACCTTGCGGAAGGTGTGCTCCCGCAGACGGGATATCTCGCGGATGATATTGGGCGACGCCTCGCCATCGACCATATAGACGTGCTTCTTCTCCTGCGGCTTGACCAGGAATGAGGACTGGGAGAGCTCTTTTCTCAACAAATTCTTCGCCACCGGGTGGATGATCGTCTTCACGGTCTTGAACACACCTTTCCGGCCTTTGCCCAACCGATACACGTGCTTCTTCAGAAGCTTGGTGACATCGTTGAGGTTCATGCCGGACGCCTTGAGCGAGCTTGGCGGGATCGGATCGCCGATCTTGAAGGTGATATTCTGATTTCGCTTGCGGAAAATCTCGTCTGCCAGCAGGAAGGTCGAGAAATTGCGGTGGATCATCGAGAAGAAATAGAACCCGGGCGAATTGTAGCCCTTGATATACACCGGCAGAATGGGCGCGTCGAACTTTTGTGCGAACTGCACGGCGCCTTTCTTCCAGTAGCCGTCGCGGATACCCTTCACGCCGAGACGCGAAACCTCGGCAGCCGGGAAGAAGATTACCGCCTCCTCGTTGACGAGCGCGTTCCGGATGCGGTTGACCGATTCCTTCTGGTTCTTCGGCGAAAAGACGTCGAACGGAATAGCAAAATCCTGAAGCGGCTCGAACGACATCAGAAGATCGTTCAGCACGATCCGGACGTCCTTGCGAATCTCCCAGATCGACTTGATCAACGCCACGCCGTCCAGCGCGCCCAGCGGATGATTGGCCACGATGACCAGTTTACCCTCCGAGGGTATCTTGTCGCGATCGCTACTCGATATCAGGTAGGAGAAGTTCAGATACTCGAACATCGCCTCGATAAAGCGGATTCCCCGCACCTCATGATGCCGGTCGGCAAAATCGTTAACCTCCCGGACATGAACCACCTTCTCCAGGAAGCCCAGAACCAGCTTCCGCATAAACGCGGGATAACGCTCCATGAAATTGGCGTTTTTCTCGTTGATCGCCTTTTCGAGGTCGATTTTCTGCATGAAATCTCCCGGTTTCTACAGTTTTTCGATATGCTTCAGCGGTCTCGGCGCCGTTGCCGGGTTCACGCCGTCAGCGGAAAGATATCCGAGAACCGGCTTGCCCTTGGGATTGCCGTCCCCATCCAGACGGAAGAATTCGAGCGGGATCCGGACCGGCTGCTCGTCCTTCGCCAGGACATCGTTTCCTTCCGCGTCCGTCTCGAACGGATTGTGCTCGAACCAGCCCACGCCGATCGCGGCGGTGCCGTCTTCTTCGTTCACGGCTTTGCGTTTCGAGCCGATAAACTGGCGCTTGTCGAGCGGAACATTGGGTGAATTGATGCTCGATGTGACCATCCCGACGCGCTTGCCGTCACGGTAGATGGCGCGATCGGTCACGATACCCTCGGTGATGATGATGCCCATACGCTGATCGTTCGCCTGATCGTTTAATAGCGCTTCCTTACCAACAAACGAGGGTTTGGTCAGGTCGATGGCGGCGTTGAACAGCGGCGCGTTGGTCGGAATCCAGTCGGGGCGGTATTCCTGTCCCATCAGCGGCAATCCGAACGGACCCGCGGACATGCGATTTTCGTCCCTGCCGCCCAGTCCGACGAGCATTCCGCCCATCTCCAGCGCAGCCTCGACGATTCGCTTGAATTCCTTCACGCCAGCTTCCACCGGCACGTACAGCTCCCAACCCCAGCGGTTGGTGTAGCCCGTGCGGCTGATGATGTAGTGGTTGCCTTCATAGTCGAACTCGTTGAAGGTGAAATAGCCCATGTTCTTCTCAGGTTTGTTGCGATTTCGAAGTACCATATTACCATAGAGATCGGAGACCAGCCGGTAGGAATAGGGACCCTGGATATCAATTTTCACAAAATCGCCGGAGAGGTCCTTCACGATGACCTCTTCACCATCCCTTTTATAGCGCAGGATGAAATCCGCGTCGGAGACTTTCCCGGCCGCCTCGTCCGTGAGGTCGTGCCCGGCGTTGATCACCAGGATCACCCGCGTCTCGTCCATGCGCATCAGGATCATGTCGTCCAATACACCGCCCTGTTCGTTGATCAGAAGCGTGTATTTGCATTGGCCGATCTTCATCGCGCCGATGTCGATGGGAAGGACACGGTCCAGCAGCGCAATCGCATCGGCTCCGCCAAACTCGATCTGCGCCATGTGATCGATGTTGAAAATGCCCACTTTCTCGACCGCTCTTGCCTCTTCCAGAACCGATGTCAGGTAGTTCACCGCCATATCGTATTCACCGAAATTGCTACGCTTGATCGGCTCGTATTCCCTGCCAAGCCGCTCCGCGAGCAACTTCTGATACCACTCTTCCGCTTCGAAAAGCGCGGTCTTCCTGGGGGTGTCCGGTAGTTTCCAGCCAATTGCCATAACGAGTCTCCTTGTATCTAATTTATTGATTCACAATGCCATTATATCCTGACCACAATCACGGGGAAATCCACTTTTTGTAAAGAGAATTATCTGCGAATCGTCATCTGTCTTCCCGCAATAAGAATGACCGCGATTCAGTTCTCTGTCAGGATTTTATTTCAGTCCACGAAAACACTCTGCTGAAAGGGGTTCATGCGCACTCCGGGAATTTTCAACAATTTTTCAATTGGATAAACGAAGAAAATGAATGATATTCTCTCATGTGGCACAATGATGTAGATTGACCGGGGAATCCAATTTGCATGCCAAAGAATTTCTACATGGCGACAAGGTGATGGTATGAGTATTCAGGACAAGTGCTTTCTCGAAGCCAGAAAGATCATCGACAACGATTCACTGCTTCTGGAAACCGTAATGCAATCGATGGGCGATGGACTCAGCATTCAGGATGTTAATTTACGTATCGTATATCAGAATCAGTTCATGATCGAGAATTTCGGATCGCATATCGGAGAACACTGCTATAAAATATACGAAATGCGTGATTCCATCTGCCGGGGCTGTCCGGTCACCCGAGCGTTCGAGACAGGAGAAGTGTGCAAGGCAATCCGCGTTGGAATCACAAAAGACGGGAAATCGTTTCGCTTCGAGAACATCGCTTCTCCCCTGCGGAATGAAGAAGGAGAGATCGTCGCGGGTATGGAGCTTTGCCGAATCGTGGAGGATCGGGAAAAGGCAATCGACGACTTGCGTCTGACGATGGAGGACCTCGATCGCACCAAGGAAAAGCTACTCATCGAGAACAACGTTAGAATGGAAACCGAAGCCACGCTCCGCAAGAGCGAGGAGCGATATCGCAGAACCCTCGATATTACCGGTACCGGGTACGTTGTCATCGATACCTACGGTACCGTCATCGATGCCAACAACACCTATTTGCGGATGACCATGTTCGACAGCCTCGAAGAGATAAGAGGGCGGTCCGTGCTCGAATGGACCGCGCCCGAAGCAAAAGAATCCAATTCCGCAGCAGTGACACAAACCATCCGCGAGGGTTTTATCCGTAATTACGAAACGATTTACCTGCGGCGGGATGGAAGCCGACTGAACATCTCCATCAACGCGATGCTCGAATCGAGACCGGAGGGGCCCTGCCTGATTGCGCTGTGCACCGATATCACCGAGAAGAAGAAACAGTTGATGGCGCTTCGTGAGTCCGACACGAGGTTGAAAGACATCATCGAATGCACAACCGACTGGGTGTGGGAAATCGATTCGGATGGAAAATACACCTTCTGCAATGGTCGTATTTTCGATGTGCTTGGATTCACTCCCGAAGAAATCCTCGGTCGAACGCCGCTCGATCTGATGCCGCCCGAAGAAGCGGAGCGTATCGGAAATGTCTATCATAAACTGTTCGTCGATCGCGCCCCGATCGTCAATCTCGAGAATACAGTCATGAGTCAGGATGGACGTCCGGTTCGTCTGCTGACCAACGGCGTACCCGTCTTCGACAGTGAGGGACGATTTATGGGCTATCGAGGTGCGGACCGGAAGATCGATAAGTAACTAGACCCGACTTCGTTTGCTCAGGAACTTCGGCAATTGCAGCATCAGGATACCGAGTAGAATCAAGCCGCACCCTAAGTACGAACGAAAACTCATCTTCTCGTGCAGGATCAACATGCCGCCGATCAGCGCGAAGACACTCTCCAGACTAAACAGCACAGCCGCATGCGACGGCGGCGCGTCCCGTTGCGCCACGATCTGCAAACTGAACGCCACACCCACCGACAGCACACCGCCATAGGCAATTGTCAGCCACGCATCGCTCATTCCCTCGAGACGAACCTCACCTACGATCAACGCCGCGATCAGGCTCAAAATCGCACAGGTCACGAACGAATAGAACGCCAGCGCGGTCTGATTGCCCAGTTTCGCCTGCCGATCGATGAACTGAATCTGCACCGCCCAGACGACCGCGCAGAGCAGGACGAGGATTTCGCCATACGATATGGAAAAGCTCTCGTTCACGCTAAGGAAGTACAATCCGACGACGGCCAGCAGAACGCCCAACCAGGCGAATACGCCAATCCGCTGCCGCAGAAATATCCCGAGAACCGGAACGAACACAACGTACAGACCCGTGATGAAACCGGCCTTTCCCGCCGTGGTATAAACAAGCCCGACCTGCTGAAGCGATACCGCCGCAAACAGTATCACGCCGAGAACGATACCGGGAAGCGGCTTGCCCCAACCCTTCCTCTTGCCGCGTATCGACACGATGACATACAGCGTCGCGGCACCGAGCAGAAACCGGATTCCGTTGTAGAAATAGGGGCCGACAAAGTCCATCCCCTTGCGCTGGGCAACGAACGAGAAACCCCAGATTATCGCTGTAAACAGCAATAACAGATCAGCCTTGAGTGTACGACTCACATTGTCTCCTTGACCATTCGAACGCATGTTTTTCAGGCGTAGTTTACGGGCAAGAAAAAAAGCAATTACGATCGACGCGCGTATTTCTCTTGACACGGAACATATTTTGCATTTTTAATTAAGCATATATAAGGAGGTCTGTTATGAGAACGCTACTGATCGTACTTTTTGCTATATCAAGCTTTTCGCTCGGTGCCCAAAGTTGGCTACCGATCAACACGATCGAAGGGAATATCCTCAATCTGTTCTACAATATCGAAGCCCCATATTACTCGATGGCAGGAACCGACAACGGTCTCTATATCGAGCCGGAAGCCCAGGAAGTGTTCCTGCAAACCAACCTGCCCGTCCTCGGTTTCGCACCGCTCGACGACACCCACTGCCTGTTCATCATGGGCGACGGAAGCTGGTCGGACGGCATCTATAAACTGGACATGGAGACGCAACAATACGACGTGGTCGTCTATACGCCCTGGCCGCATTTCCTGTACAAGCACCCGAACGGAGGCACCTATTTCGCGGGAGGCGACTACGGACTCTACACATCCGACGACGGGATCAACTGGACGGAACCGTCTGGAAACGAAGGGCCACGCTACGATATCGCCATCTGGCAGGATCACATCGCCATCGCCTGCGGGCAAAGCGTCATGCACTCACCGGATAACGGAGAGACCTGGAATACCCACACCGCCTCGCAGATTTTCACCAACATCACCTACGATCCGAGCGGAACGCTCTACGGCGTCTTCGGCAGCACATCGAACTCGTCCGGACTGTGGTCGTCTCCGAACCACGGCATGGACTGGTCCGTGGAGTTCTACTCGATGAACCTGTACTGCGCTGACTGGAACATGAACGGCGAGCTCTTTGTCGGCTGGAACCCGCCCGATGAAGTCCCATCGGACGGCATAGCCATCTGGCATACGGACTATTGGGACCTCGAATCGATGAATCTGGACCTCCCCAATCTCTACATCAACCAGATCACCTGCCATCCGCTGATCGACTGCATCAACGTAATCGCGTGCACGAAAGACGGTGCCTACATGAATATATCCTGGCCCCACAGCACCGAACAGGTTGTCGATCCGGCGCCCATGCTCGAACTGACGAACTACCCAAATCCATTCAATCCCGAGACAACAATCAGCTTCTCGCTCGACAAACCTTCCCACTGCGAGCTGAGCATCTACAACGTCAAGGGACAACGGATCGCAACTCTGATCGCGGGACAACTTGATGCCGGCACCCGGAACGTTGTCTGGGACGGCACCGATCAATCGGGCAAAAACGTCTCGTCCGGCGTCTATTCCTGCCGGTTACGGGCGAATGAACAGGTGGTCGTTCGTAAACTGGTGATGATGAAATAGAAGGCAGGAGTCAGGAGTCAGGAGAGAGAGGCGGACGGGGACGTCCGCGTTCCTCCTCCGGACCGCCGAGTTCCTGTGATTTTCAGACGGAGTCTGACAAATCGAATCCTCGCACAGGCGAGCCTCTCCGTAAGACAGAAAAAGCTGGACACGATCCGGAACAATCCATGTTGTTCGGGTAACGAAATCAATGCATGATGGAGATGAACAGTCATGGCAAAATTATCGGAGCATTTTCAACAGACAGTCGCTTCCTACGGATTTACAGAGAAGGAGATCAAACGCTACAATCTGGAAATCGTACCGCGGATTATCGACCGTCTGGAGGGATTGCAGGGTGAATGCCAGGATTGCGCCGATCTTTTGCAGAAGGTTCCCGAACTGATTGCTCTGCTACCCGATCTGCGCACCGACAAATCGAATCGGAAGCAGTTCAGAAGACTCCACAACAAGATGGAGCAGCACCTTGCCGGCAAACACAAGATTGTACGAAAGGGCCATCACACAGGAACATATATGTTTCTTGGAATGATGTTCGGCATCATCTTCGCGGATAAGGGTGCCGGCCTCGCCATCGGCCTGGCGGTCGGACTAGCGATCGGCGTAAGTCTGGATAAAAAGGCGGAGAAAGAAGGACGGGTGTTGTAGCAATCCCAACTTCCGAATGTGCCGAAGGCTCTTCTGAATGTTGGGATATTGATGAATAACCGGCGAATCCATTACGAACTCGCCGGCTACAAAATTGTGATTCGATATTACCTGCTTCTGTACGTCTCCAGCGCTTTCTTGAAGATACCCATCGCCTTTTTCAGATCTTCTTCCTTGAGTATGTAGGCGATGCGGATTTCGTCTTTGCCCATACCCGGCGTGGCGTAGAATCCCTCGGCGGGTGCGACCATCACCGTCTGGTTATCGACCGAAAAGTCCTTCATCATCCATATCGTAAAGTCTTCGGCGTCCTCGATGGGCAGCTTGGCGATGATGTAGAACGCGCCGGCGGGTTTCTTGCAGATAACGCCGTCGATGGTCATGAGTTCGTCATAGACGATGTTGCGTCGCTTGTCGTATTCGACCAGGATTTTTCGGAAATACTCTGCTTCGATGTCGATCGCGGCGTTGGCGGCGAGCTGGTCGATGGTGGGCGGACAGAGCCGTGCCTGCGCGAACTTGAGGACGGCTTTCATCAGCTCCTGGTTCTTGCTGATAATGCAACCGATGCGAGCGCCGCACGCGCTGTAGCGCTTCGAGATGCTGTCAACCATGATGGCGTGCTGTTCCATGCCCGGCATTTCGAGGATGCTGGTGTGTTTTTTGCCGTCGTAGATGAATTCACGATAGACCTCGTCCGCGATGATGTAGAGGTCGTGCTTCTTCGCGAGCGCGCAGAGGCGTTCGATATCCTCGCGGCTATAGACGGCGCCGGTGGGGTTGCCCGGATTGCAGATCATGATGGCGCGGGTTTTGCCGGAAATCTTCTCGACAATCGCGTCGTCGTTCGGCAGGGCAAAACCGTCTTCGGCGTAGGTCGTGAGCGGAACGATGTTCACACCCGCCTGGGTCGCGAAACCGTTGTAGTTGGTGTAAAACGGCTCGGGGATGATCACTTCGTCACCCGGATTGCAGGTGACCAGCATGGCGAAGATAATCGCTTCCGATCCGGCGGTGGTTACAATGAGCTCCGTCTTGTCGGTCGTGTCGAGTTCTATGTTGTGCCGCTTGTAGTAGCGCACCAGATTCTTGCGGTATTCGAGCAGACCTTGCGAAGGCCCGTATGCCAGCACCTTGTCCTCGTAATTGGCATAGACGTCGAGCATCGCTTTCGGGGTCTCGATATCGGGCTGACCGATGTTCAGATGATAGACGTGGATTCCGGCTTCTTTCGCCGCGGTCGCGTACGGATAGAGTTTACGGATGGGGGATTCCTGTACCTGATGGGCTCGTGATGATACCTTCATAACACACCTCACAAAATTTCAGTTATTTTCCGACAGAGTTTTGAAGCGGTTGTTTTCTGTCAACTCCGTCATTGCGGTTTGTACAAGATTGTATTTCACCAGAAGATCGTCCTTCGTTTGAATATGGATGGGATCGCCGTACCGAAAGCGAATTCGGGCGAACGGCTTGGGCAGTCGGAATCGGTCCCACGACTTGAATTCGAACACGCGATCGACATCCACGGCGATCGGGACCAGCGGCAATTTAGTATAGTACGCCAGAAAAAGCGCGCCCTCTTTCACCACATGCGCGGGTCCCTTCGGTCCGTCGGTAACAATCAGCACCGAGCGCTCCTTCGACACCCGGATGATCTCCTTCGCGGCCTTCATTCCACCTCGTGCGGCCGATCCGCGGATCGCTTTGAAGCCCATTGTTTCCGCAGGTCCTGTGATGAAGTCGCCATCCTTCGAGAGCGAGACCAGGAACGCGATACCCTCGAATCTTCGGCAGATCATCATGAGGATGTTCTGGTGCCAGAGCAGGTAGAGCGCGTGTTGATTCTTGTCCTCGTTGATGCGCTCGATGCGCCAGGTCAGGCTATAGAGGTAGATGAGAAGCGTGCCCAGGTATTTAGTTATAAACGATAGTACGGCGTGAACGAAGCGACTTTTGAAGAACCTCCGGAGCGGTCCTCGTTTTTTACGGGACATCGATCCAGCTCGGATCCTGCAGGAGATTCAGGGCGATGCGCGCCGTCTCGACAGAGGCTTCTTTCTCGCCCAGCAGCTTGTGGATTTCCCTGAGGCGTTCCCGCATCTGCCGATAGAGCGTTTCGTCGTTCATATAGCGCATGATGTGCTGGTGGATGGTCTTACCGTTGACATCGCCCTGGATAAGCTCCGGGATGACGTCGTCTTCGAGGATGATATTGGGGAGTCCGATCCGTTTGATTTTCACGAGACGCTTGCCCAGTTCGTAGGACAGCCAGCTCGTCTTATATACGATGATGAACGGCGTGCCGATGAAGGCGGTCTCGATGGTCGCCGTGCCGGATGTCACCACCAGGAAATCGCAGTGCGCCATCATCGAGTAGTTGCCCTTCTCGATCAGATGGAAGTTACGCAGATTCGCCTGCCGGGTCATGTCCAGGTAGGTCTCCGTGCCGATGTTGCTGGTGGTGGAGATCAGAAATTCGTACTCGTTGGGATCGAAGAGCTTGATCGCGTTCAGAAACGGCGGCAGCATCTTCGACACCTCGATCTCGCGGCTGCCGGGGAAAAATCCCAGCCACTTCTTGCCCATGTCCAGATTGTGCGCTCTTGCGAACTGCTCACGCGTGTTGTCGATGGATATCTCTTCCGCGATGGGATGTCCCACATAAGTGCAGTTGACACGATGGATGTCCAGCAGCTCTTTCTCGAACGGCAGAATCACCGCGACGTGTCGGGTATAGTCCTTGAGCTGGTGTACCCGCTTGTGCTTCCACGCCCAGAACTGCGGGCTAACGTAGTACAGCACCGGTATCCCGAGGTTGTCCGCCATCCTGGCGATGCGCATGTTGAAGCCCGGATAATCGACCAGCACGACCAGATCGGGCGGGTTGTTCTCGAACTCCCACTGGATGCGCTTCTCGACCTTCAGGAAAAACTTCAGGTGCTTGAGCACCTCGACGAATCCCATCACCGCGAAACGGTTGAACGGAAACAGCGGCTTCAAGCCCTGCTTCTGCATCAGCGGTCCGCCGATCCCCAGATTGTAGTAGTCGTACAACGACTTCTTCAGCGTCTTCAAGACGTTGGATGCATGAAGGTCGCCCGACCGCTCACCCGCGATCCAGAATATCTTCTTTTTATCAAGTTCGATTGGCATGATATGAACTTGGAAACCGCCGAAAAATTGTCCAGAAAAATCGATGCGCAAGCGATAGAGCAGCACGAACCCTCCGCCTGGCAGATTCGTTCGTTTCGCGACGAAACCGTGGTGTTATGCACCTTTATTCCCGTGTCCGGTAGCGTAGAAGGTGCATTATATCCACGGTGGAGGCGCGATCGGACGAAGATACGGGTGGATGCCATCTACGACCGACAACCTCTCTACTCCCTCGCCCATGAAATGGGAGAGGGCCGGGGTGAGGGTCTTACTCCTCATCCTGCTTCAGACGAAAGTGCTTGACGGTTTCTCTCCGTGCGACAACCTGCAAAATAGCGTTTTTTGATGGGAGATTCGGATGATCGACAGGCAATTGATCGATTTTTACACACGCTTCAAATTCGGCGAAGACAATTTCCATAACCTGATGCAGAAACGGGTCGGCAGCGTTCTTCTGATCGCCAGCTACTACGACGCGTATATCCTGGAGCAGGACGGACGGCTCTCCGAGCAGATCGTGGGCGAATACCGGCAGCTCGACCTCAGCATGAGCCCCATGATCACCACCATGATGCTGAACGAGGATATCGAATCGGCTGTCGCGGAGAACGATTTCGACCTGGTCGTGTTCATGATGAGGCTGGACACCCGACGGATTTTCAGCCTGGCGACATCCATCAAGCAAATCAAACCCGATCTACCCATCGTTCTACTGCTGAATCGCTATTACTACAACACCCCGCTCTTCCGGCGCTCCGACCTGAACATCTTCCACGATCTCTTCCTCTGGATGGGCGACGCCAAGCTGTTCGTGGCCATCATCAAGTCGATCGAGGACATGAGAAACGCCGAATTCGACACCGAAAAAGGCAATGTCCGCATCATCCTGCTGGTGGAAAACACCGTCTATCAATACTCGAAGGTGCTTCCCATCCTCTATTCGATGATCATGGAACAGACCCAGGAACTGATCAGCACCGAGCTCAACGACGTCAACAAACGGCTCCTTATGCGGACCCGCCCCAAAGTCCTCCTCGCCCACACCTACGAGGACGCGGTACGGCTGTACGAGAAATACAAGGACTACCTGCTCAGCGTCATCTCCAACGTCAACATGCGGCACAACGGCAGATACGACGCCGGCGCGGGGATAAGGCTCCTGCGAAAAATCCGTAGCGAATCGACCAGCCTGCCGCTCCTGATGATGTCCATTGACCGCGCAAACCTCAGCCACGCCGATCAGCTACAGGCGGCGTTCATCGACAAGAGCTCGCAAAGGTTCAACGTCAAGCTGAAGCGATTCATCATGCACTACCTCGGCTTCGGGCCCTTCTTTTTCCGACTCGAAAGCGGCGAGATCGTCTCCAGAGCCAACACCCTGCCGGAGTTCGAGCAATGCCTGAAAACCGTACCGGACGAATCCCTGCTCTACCACTCGCGCCAGAACGACTACTCCACCTGGCTGATCGCACACGGATTCCACCACGTCGCGCAGGAACTCCGCAGCCTTTCAGTCGAGGATTTTCAAGACATCGCCGCCCTGCGCGACTACCTCGTCAATATCTTCGACGACATCCGGCACAAGCGCAACCGCGGCAAGGTAATCAATTTCAACGAAGAAAGCATCGACGAGCAGGACCGCATCCTGCTGCTATCGCCCGGATCACTCGGTGGCAAAGGACGTGGTCTGGCATTCCTGAACGCGCTCCTGACCACGCTCGACATGGGAAAGGATTTCCCCGGCGTGAAAATCAAAGTACCGGGAACGACCATCGTCGGCACGGACGAATTCGACTGGTTCGTCGAGCACAACAATATCCACGAAAAAGCACTGAACGTCTCCAGCGACGAGGTCGTGCGCGTCTTTACGAACGGAACGCTCAGTCCGCAGATCATGGAACGACTGGCCATCTATCTCAAACACGCCCGATACCCGCTCGCCGTGCGATCGTCCGGTCTGCTCGAGGATTCCCAGTCGCAACCCTTCGCCGGCATCTACGACACCTTCATGCTGCCCAACAACCACCCCGACGACAACATCCGGCTCAAGCAGCTCGCCGACGCGATCAAGATGGTATTCTCCTCACCCTACCAGCACGACCAGCGCAACTACATCGAAAGCATCAACTACAAGCTCCAGGAAGAGAAAATGGCAGTCGTCATCCAGGAGATCGCGGGAAGAGAATACATCTCGGGCAACCACTTTCCGCTGATGTCCGGCGTGGCGCAGTCGCATAACTTCTACCCAGTCTATACCGAGCCGGAAGACGGCGTGGCGCATATCGCCGTTGGACTGGGGAAAATCGTCGTCGAAGGTGAAAAGACGTTCCAGTACTCGCCGGGAAAGCCCAACATCGACATCCTCAAGATCGAGGACATCGTCGAGAGCAACCAGGAAATCTTCTACGCACTCGACCTGTCCGACAGGATGTTCGACATCTCGAAGGGCGAAGACGTCACCATGAACCGGATATCGATCACCTCCAAGCACAAAGAAGGCGTCTTCCAGCCCGTCACGTCCGTTTACGACTACCAGCGCAAGCAGTTCCTGGACGGCAAGTACGTGCAGGGGCCGCGCGTGATCACCTACCGCAATCCGATCCGCTACGGCGATTTCCCGCTATCCGACATCCTCCGCCGGGTGCTCGACCTCGGAGAAGCCGCGCTGGGTGTTCCGGTCGAAATCGAATTCGCCGTCGATCTCGCACCCGCCACCTTCACACTGCTCCAGATTCGCCCCCTCTTCGTGCAGCGGGACACCGTCGATATCGACCTCGATCACATCGATCGCTCGAACCTGCTCCTGCTCTCCACCCGCGCCCTCGGCAACGGCACCATAAACAACCTGCACGACATCGTCTATCTGCAAAACGACTGCTTCGATGTCACCAAAACCGTCGAGATGAAGGACGAACTGGAGCAGATCAACCGCATGATGAAAGAGCAAGACCGGCAATACATCCTGATCGGGCCGGGCAGGTGGGGCTCACGCGATCGCTTTCTTGGCATCCCCATCAAGTGGACACACATCGACATGGCGAAGGTCATCGTCGAGGCGGGTCTCCCCCACTTCCAGGTCGAAGCCTCCCAAGGAAGCCACTTCTTCCATAACCTCGTCGCCCTCAACATCGGCTACTTCAATGTCCCGCACCAGACCAACCGGAGCTTCATCGACTGGCAAACCATCGAAGGCTTCGAGATCGAACAATCGTGGCAATACTTCCGACTCGTCCACCGCGAAGCACCCATGAAGGTAAGGATGGACGGCAAGAAACGGCTGGCGATTGTGACCGCATAATTCTTTTGTAGCGCTCGACCTCCGGGCGAGCCCGTCTCTTCCCCTGTAGCGCTCGACCTCCGGGCGAGCCTGTCTCTTCCCCGGTTGCGCAGACCTACGGGTGAGCTTATCGATTATCCCTTGCATCCGTGATTTTCAAACGGAGTCTGACAAATCGTATCCACCATTGGCGAACTTCTCTTGATCAAGCACCACAGATTGCGAAATGGTGTTCACCTCGATAGCCAAAATAAAACCTTGACAGATCATTTCTTACGGAACAAATGTTGCATGTATTTAATGATTGCAAAAATTTCACTCTACAGATAGACAGCAACCAGACAGGAGGTAGAAATGAGACGTTTTGTACTTATCACAATTTTATTGATCGCTGTGCTATACCTCGTCGCGGAAGACAGTTTGCAATGGCAGGAAAACGGATTGCCGCTGATTGTCAGCAGTCATATTCGCTGGAACGGAGGCCATGCCCGGGACGCGGACGGCAATGAAATGCTGGTCTGGACAGAGGCTGTAAACGGAAACCACGACCTGTTTGGGATGCGTCTGGATGCGGACGGACAGAATGCATGGGACGAGCCGCGACTGCTCTATGACGGCAAAGAGTCCATGATCGATCCGAAGATCGAGCTATCCACCGACGGCGACCTGTTCGTCTCCTGGCTCAGCGGATATTCGGATGACGACCAGCATCTGGAATGCTCGAAATTCGACTGGGAGGGGTCCATGCTGTGGACAGAGCCAGTCGATCTGTCACCCGTCGTTTACGATTTCGAGAACAGCAAGATGATCGCGGACAACGACGGCGGCGTTTATATGTTCTGGGACTACAGCGGAGACTGGTTTGTGCAACGACTCGACGAAGGCGGCATTCCGGTTTGGGATCCCGAAACTTTGCAGATATTCAACCAGAATTCGAGTATGTATTCCGACCAGACATTGCAATCCGACGGACAGGGTGGCTTCCTCGCGGCTTTCCATGTGTATGGTGGACAGGGGAACGGGTTCATGACGGGCATCGTTCGCGTGCTCCCGGACGGCTCCATGCCCTGGGGAGACGATGGGTACATCCTCCTTCCCGTGGGTGATAATCAAAAGCTCTATCGCTACAACGAAAACGAATTCGCCCTGCTCTCGATCACGGATGACTCCGAGCAAAGCCTGCTCCTTTACCGCTTCAACCTCGACGGCGAAACCCTGACGGACGAGCCGCTTCAAATAGCCCAGGAGCTCAGCTGGAGTTCGATCACGGATATCGCCGGCGATGCCGAGGGCAATCTGTACGTGGAATGGCTGAGCGGATGGGATACGTACAATGTCAACACGGTGAAGATCACGCCGGACAACGAGTTTTCGTGGGACGAGCCATTCACACACGACAACGTCCTGTCTCAACCTCGCCAGATGAACATCGGGCTCGATCCATCGGGCAATGTTTACCAGTCCTGGATGAGCGGCGGAGGGGCGTGCGTTCAAATCCTGAAGCTGAATCCGAACGGCGAACTCGTCTGGAGCGCCACACCTCTGGATGCGCCGAACAACTACATTACATACATTGACCTCGTCATGGATGTCGGTGAAAACGACGCCAGCCTGTACTGGGCGGACAGCCACGACAAGGGCACGACGATCTACAAGCAGAAATTCTCCGGCGACGGAACCATGCAGTGGGAAGGCGACGAAAGGATTGTGAGACAGGGAAGCGATTGCTCGATCCAGGATATTCACGAAGCGCTAAATGCTGAGGATGAGCTCTTCTTCGCCTGGATGAATAATGATGACGGTTCGTGCTTCTTACAGAACGTTCATCCGGATGGCGAGACCGGATTCCAGAAGCCGGGATTCAAGTTTACAACCAACGACCACCGCGGAAATCAGGTCGTCACTGTGGAGCCCATGGACGAAGGCTATCTGATCGTGTGGGTCGAGGCGGATATCGAAGCGGAAGTCAAGAGAATGTACGCGAACCAGTTCGATTCTCAGGGCAACCGGCAGTGGAGCGAGGACCTTACAATCGCGGAATTCGATCTCACGCTGAACGGAGCTCCGTACGAGGCAATAACCGACCTCCAGGACGGCGAGCTATTGGTCTGCTGGGCGAGATACACCGACGCCTGGGTCTTCGACATCATGGCACAGAAGATCGTTGACGGGCAACTCGCATGGGAAGAGCCGGTGCTGGTTCGACAATCGAATAACATTGGCGATATCAAGATTATCGGAGACTTTGTCCTGGATATCGACACGGGCACGCTACGTGTCACGCACCTCGACGATAACGGCGAGATAAGCGAAGGATGGGATGAAGAGGGTATCTACATCGACGACATGAGCTCATTCCAGCGCATGTTCGCCCAAGAGACCTCCGAGGGCTTGCTGATCGTTTGGTGGGACTATTATTACGAAACGGATGTTGTCAAACATCAGATCGTCCACGAGGACGGAGCAAAGAAATGGGACAGCAATCCGATTCTGATCAACCACTGCGCCGGCTACAATATGAAAGGGTACGTTGCCGATGACATGCTGTATCTTGCCTGGATGGACCAGACCGATCTGTCCGCACAGGTCTTCGATCTCGACGGGAATCCTCAGTGGATGCTGCCGATAGCCGTCGATTCGGAGGTAATGAACTTGCAGGACATCTGTCCGACTTCCGAGGGCATCCTTCTTACCTACACGATGTATCGCCGGAGCAGCTACAGCTACGAAGTAATGCTGAACCATGTCGATATAGACTGTGAATTGTGGGACAGCCCCCGGACAATCTGCAACGCGCAGGGGAGTCGATACAACGTCAACATCATCCCGGCGGAGGACGATCAATACTTCATCACCTGGCGCGATCGACGCGATGTGATTTCGGGGTATTCCTACTTCGCCCAGTTGTACGAATACCAGCCAGTCGGCAACGACGACCCGCAGCTTGTCCCGCAGTGGACACCCGGGCTGACCACGTACCCCAATCCGTTCAATCCCGAGACGACCGTGCAGTTCTCGCTGGCGAGCAAGGCGAAAGTCGAGCTGCATATCTACAACGTGAAGGGGCAGCGGGTTCGCACGCTGTGCGACGAAGTTCTACCGATCGGCCGACACCGCATCAAGTGGGACGGCACCGACCAGTACCACGGGAACGTCTCCAGCGGCGTCTATCTGATCAACCTCGAAATCGACGGAAAATGTTATCGCAGCAAATCGCTGCTGCTGAAATAATCAGAATTTAACGATACTCTCCTGACTTACATGTTGACAGCAGGAGAGTATCGTTGTATTATGCGCATCGGTTCCATTTTATGTAGTTTTCTTGTTACTGGAGGGAATTCTATGCTTAGAATCGCAAGCCTGCTCTCGATGTTGATTACCTGCTCGCTGTTCGCGCAACCCATGTTATGGCAGGAAAACGGAATCAGTATCAACCAGAGTCGAGATTACCAGTACGACGGGAACTCCGTTCGGAACGACGACGGGAGCTTCCTCACGGCATGGACCGAGACCAACGAAGCGAGCCACGACATCTGGGCGATCCGGATGGACGGAAACGGCGATACGATCTGGGATGCTCCGCGCAAAATCCTCGATATCGATCTCAGGCTCAACTGCCCCGAGTTCATTCGGACATCCGACGGCAATCTGATGCTTTCGGCACTTCGGACCGACATCGCCGACCGTTACGGAATCCTCATTAAAATGGACTGGGAATGCAACACACTATGGGAAGAACCCATCGTATTCGATAATTTGGACATTTTGAGTACCGTCAATTGCGAGATGCTACCGGATGACATCGGCGGCGTATATTTGTTCATTTCCGACTACAATTACCCAGGTACGCGCATTATTGCTCACCGGATCGGCCCGGACGGCGATTTCCTGTGGGACGAGGCCGGGCTCGATATGTTCGACGGTCAGGAAAGCATGTCCGCCGGGATAAAAGCATGCCCTGACGGCGAGGGCGGCTTTGTCGTATGTACCGTTTTATCATACCGAAACATGTTAGTCGCACAGCGAGTTCTTCCCGACGGTAGCACCCCCTGGGGAGACGATGGCTTTATCGAACTGGGGGAGCGAGAATACAATTCGGTCTATGACATCATCCCAGCCGGCGAAGGTCAATTCGCGCTTCTCAGCAGTTCCGCATCCTACGACAGGCTTATTCTCGACCGAATCGATATCAACGGAAACGAGGTCACCCCCTACAATATCTCGACCGGCTTCGGATACGATACGAACAGCTCTTACGATTACCTCGCCGACGAAGAGGGCAATGTCTATGTGGGCTGGACAGCCAGACCCAGCGGTCACCCGTATGTGCGATTGCAGAAATTCGACAGCGAAAACAACTCCTGCTGGTACTATACACCGCCGGTCTCGGAGACCTCGGGTTTTGCTTTCCGTAACACCTTGAGACGCGACGAGCAGGGTTATCTCTACCAGAGTTGGTTCTACTACGAAGGCGACGATTATCAGATCAACCTGCAACGATACGATCCCGACGGCGACCCGTTATGGGGACCGGCCGGTCTCAGGGTTATCAATGACTTCGACGATGTTTCCATGCACGGACACCTGCTGAGCGGCGAGAACAGCCTGCTCTTCTGGATGGAGCAGAACGGAATTTATTCATCGTTCAAGCGGCAACTCTGCACATCGGACGCCTGTTTCCTGTACGATGACGAGGACATGATATTCCACAGCGGAATCGACGATCACCCGACCGATTTCAACTTCGGCGAATCTGAAAATCGCTCGATCGATCGCTTGTACTATTCTTGGGTATCCAGTAGCATTCACAAGCAGTATCTGCAATCCATCGATACCGACGGCGAGGTCTATTCCAGTCCCTATGGCATCGAAATCATCGACACACCGCAGTATTTCAACAGCACGAAAATGATGATACCCTGGCAGGACGACGTCATTATATTCTGGTTGGGATTCAGCGACAACCAGTATTATCTTACAGCGAATCGCTTCGATCTGGACGGCAACCGCGCGTGGGACCATGATTTGGTTTTGGACAGCGCGGTTTATGACGGTAATTATCCTTTCGACAATATCATCATCAAGCGGCAAGGAGACGCAATCTTCCTCGGATGGGAAATCCATGAAAACGAATTCAGCCAGATCAAGATTCAGAAAATCGTCGAGGGCGAAGTCGTCTGGGACGAACCGCTGAACGTCGGCGGAACGCTCGCAAGCAACTCCGAGCTGCTTTGCATCGAAGACGACTACATCCTCTGGTCGGAAATGGGATTTCGCGTGTTGCGACTCCAGGAAGACGGTAGCCCATACGACGGATGGGACCCCGAAGGACATCGGGTCACGAGGATCGCGGAGACCAACTCCAACTGGAATATCGTCAACACGGAAGAGGGACTGGTGATCGTCTGGCTCATGCGGCACGACAGCGTCAAGACCATGCGTCTCCAGGTGGTCAGCCAGAGCGGAGCGATGCGATGGTTCGACGGTCATCCGATCGCTACGGGCGGCTACATGCATGCGCCCGAACTCCACATCGAGGGCAAGGATATCTTCGTCTTCTGGCGCAGTTTCGACGAGCTGTACATCGACTCGTTCAACATGCACGGCGAGCCGTTGTGGGATTCACGAGTAACCATTGCCAGACCGAATATCACCATCGAGGATATCGCGCCGTCGCCGGATGGCTTCCTCATCGGCTATCGCTGTCAGGAAAATGATGACACTCCGGCTGAGCTTGCATTGCAGCATGTCGATTTCAGAGGAAACTTATGGCCGCGGGAACTGCCGGTTTGCACGCACGAATGGGACAAGCACGACCTGAATATCATCCGATCGACGGACAGCCGCTACTTCCTCGTCTGGGAAGACGACCGGAATACAGGCAGTTTTGGCGACCAATATGTCCAGTACCTGGACTACCATTCGACCGGATGCGACGAGGACGACCTTGTGCCGGTGTATGGTCCGAACATGATCGTGTCGCCCAATCCGTTCAACCCGGAAACGTCGGTGCGGTTCTCGCTCAAGACGGAATCGAACGTCGCGCTGAAGGTTTACAACGTGAAGGGGCAGTTGGTCAGGTCTTTGTGCGACGAGAGGCTGCCCGTCGGCGAGCACGCTTTTCGGTGGGATGGTCACGACGGATACCAGAAGCAGGTGTCGAGCGGAGTCTATCTGCTCAATCTGGATATCGACGGAAAAAGCTATCGACGCAAGGCACTGATGCTGAAATAGGAGCCGTTATTCTTTTCCTTTGTAGCGCTCGACCTCCGGGCGAGCTTCTCTTGAACGGGCAACTATAGAGGGATTGCCCCTACACCCGACTGACGATGGCTGTAGGGCGCAGACTTCCGCGTCTGCCTATCCCCTATGGTCCGCCAAGCTCCAGCTTGGCATCCCCTGGGAACGCGGACGTCTGTAGGTTTTGAGGAACGAAAAATTTGAATCCCCAAGCCGTCCGCATCTCTCTCCTCACGGATGTACGCCACAGGGAAAGAGATGCAGAGCTCTGGGAATTCGATTTTTCGGGCAAAATCACAAGAGGTCACGCGCAACGAGACATAGGAAATGCCAAGCTGGAGCTTGGCGGTACAAACAGAGAGATGCAGGCAAGGGTGCCTGCGTACCAGTAGCGCAGACCTCCGCGTCTACCTATCCCTTTCTCACCTGATACCCATAACCGATAGAATTGGGGAATTGAGAAGGAAGGAGTCCCATGACATCGATCGAGCCACGTATAGAATTCGGAGTCAACTACATATGCTTCATTCACTCGCTCGCGGGAATCAACTGGCGGCTGAATGATCCAGCCCGATTCACCGGATTCCTGAGCAAAGACGAAATGGACATCTTGCAGACAAGCAGGCAGGAGCTATCCTTCGCCGACGGCAATGGCGGTGCGCTGGCAAGTGTGTTCTTTTTTCTGCCCTCCAGTTGCGGACTATCCACCGAAGAGGATTTCAAGCGCTATTTCTCGAAGCTTTCCGAGGCTGTCGGATCCGGCGACTGGCAACCGTTGGAATCATGTTATCGTGACAAGATCGAGAGGATCAGGGGATTTATGCCGAACTTCCTCCACGGACCGGATTCACGCCCCGGCGTCGAATATGCCGAACGAATCGAGCATATCGAAAAAGTATTCACCCGGCACATCACCCGGTACAAATCCGAGGTATGGCCCGACGAAAAGAATATGCTGGCCCGCGTCGCCAAAGCGATATCGAGCTTTTGGGACGCCCGGACAATGATCGCGACGTGGGAGCGGCTCCTGCGCACTCCCTTCGACGCCCCGTCCTACGACATCCTGCTCGTGTCCGCCATGCAGAACGGCCCCAGCGCCAACAGCCTCGCCTTCGACCTGAACACCTTTCGCGCCGACGACGCACAAAATACCCTCGACTATCTGCGCATCTTCATCCCCCACGAGGTGGGAACCCACCTGTTCGTCCGCAGACTGCTGAACACGCACCCCGGCTTCGACTGGGACTACGTCTCCTACATCGCCATGGAAAACCTCTGCCATTTTCTCAACACGAAAACGTTCGGATTTGCGCCGTACTTCTCCCGCAACGACAGCTTCTATCACGGTGGGTTTTTCGCGGATTTTTATGAAAAAAAGTCTGCCGATGATCCGCTCACGCTGTTTCGACTCGCGGTGGAAAGGGCAACGGTAGCTGGACTGGCGCCGCAATAGCAGGTTACAGCCAGAGGCCCGCGCCTACAATAGAAAAAGGAAAATCTACTGCGTTTTTTACACAACCGCAATAACCTGAGGGCGTAAGCGCCGGGTAACGCCACCAATCCGAGCCCTCCAGCCGGCAGATTCGCGCGATCGCGAGCAGCCGTGTTCATTCACGACGAAGGCGTGGTGTTACACGGCGTCGCGAGGGATCGGGCGAAGATGCGGATGGATGACCATTGTCGAGCGTCCACTCTCTATCCTGTTCATTTCTTCTATCCCGCCTATCCTGCTTCAGACAAAAAAACAACATTCGGAAGACCTCGCAGGCTCGGACATTCAGAAGTTGGTTTATGCAGGCGAGGACGTCCGCGCTCCCAAGAAAAGGAGGCAGGCAAGGGTGCCTGCATACCAGCCGCAAGCGGCGTACTCCTTTCCCCTATTTAGGGGAAAGGCCGGGATAGGGGTTCCCTACACCTCCGCCTTCACAACGAAGAATATACCCACAACGGCGAACACGATATTGGCGATCCAGGCAGAGAATAGCGGCGATAGCACCCCATTGTAACCCAAGCTCTGGCTCACGCGCTGCGCGGACAGATACATGAAGCAGATCACCAATCCGAGCAGGAAGATGAGCCCGCGTCCCTTGCTGCGCGTCGAGGTCGATGCCAGCGGCACGCAGAACAGCAGGATAATCAGATTGGCAAAGGGAAACGACAGCTTGAAGTGCAGATCGACCAGCTCCTTGCGGAAGCTCTCCCCCACCTTCTTCAGCCGATTGATGTAATCGCGCAATTCGAAGTAGTTCATCGACATCGGATCGCGCGCGCTCTTGATGAAGTCCAGCGGCGTCGCGTCCAGCTCGGGCACGACGGTCTCGGGGTAAAATTCGGTCAGCGCTTCTACCACCCGACCCTCGTGATCGAAGGAACGGATATAGCAGTTCTCCAGCACCCAGGCCTCGCCATTCCAGCTCGCCTTCGCGGCGGTTATCTTACGACTGATGGTACCGGACTCGTGGTCGAACGTGGTAATATCGATGGTCTTGAGATTGTTGCGATATCCGTCGAAGAATCCGATGAAATACAGCTTGTTATCCGTACCGCGATAATAGATGTTGCTGCGCATCTTGATGTCTTCGATCTTGCGATTCTTGATCTTCTCGGTGTAAATCACCTGCCGGATCGCCTCGGATTTGGGCAGCACGTACTCTCCGAAGAACATCACGAAGATGCTGAAAAAGAAGCCGAACCACAGGATGGGCGACACCATGCGCAGGATGCTGAGTCCAGCCGCGCGGATGGCGATCGATTCGTTGTACTTGGACAGCGAATTCATGAGGAACAGACCGCTTAGCAGCACCGCCACAGGCGATGTAAGTACGAAGAGATACGGAATCCTCGAGATGAAGTACGTCACGATATCGCGAATCTCCGCGTTGTAGCGCAGGAGCCGCGGCAGCCGATCGAAAATATCCACGACGATGAAGATCACCGAAAACGACGCGGTGATGATCAACAGTGTGACGAGGTACTCCCTCAGGATGTAGCGGTCTAAAATCTTCATGATCTGCTTTATAAAATCGGCGTGTTAATCCTGCAAGATATTTTTGTAGATTTGCAGGAATCGCTTGCGAATCACCTCGCACTCGAAGTGCTCGTGGACGTAGCGGAATCCCGTCTCCCCCATCGCTTTCCTGTCGCTCGAAGCCAGCTTCCGGATGCCGTCGGCAAGCGCTTTCGGATCGCTGTGCGGCACCACGATTCCATGTCCGGGAACGATGTCCGGCAGGATCCCCGCGTCGGTGGTCACCAGCGGCTTCTTCATCGCCATGAACTCCAGCGCCACGCGGCTGTTCGCCTCCGAGCCGATGGACGATATCACACCCGCGTCCGAAGCCGCGATCAGCTCCGCGACATCCTCGATCCATCCGACCAGTCGTACCCTGCCGCCGATCATCGATTCGACCTCGCGGAAGTGCGGGTAATCCGTGTTTCCGACAAGCAGTAGCGTGAAATCGAATCCCTCCTGCTCCAGCATCTTCGCAGCACGCAGCAGATACTCGTGCCCCTTGATCGGCTCGAACCTCCCGATATGCACCAGGCAAAATTCATCGCCGATCCCATGCTTCTTCCGCAACGTGTCACGATCATACCGGGCAAAATCGAAATGCTCCGTATCGAGCGGGAAATGCAGCGTTTCCACCCTGTCCGGCGGAAGCCCGAAGTCGAGCAGCTCTTTGCGTTCTCGCTCGGACGGTACGATGGTCAATTTCGTATTGTTCTGGTAGAGGATGCGGTTGCCGAGGTTGTGTCGAATAGGGGTAGCCGTTCCGCGCGTTCGCACAATGGTCGTTCGGCTTCCGGTCAGCCAGTTGGCGAGAATCCCCATCGAATGCATGGCAGAACGGTAGAAGATGTGCAGGACGTCCGGTCGCTCGGCTCGAATCACTTGCATCAGCCTGGTCAGACCGACCAGATGTCGTACCGGATTGTTATGGAAGGCAAGTTGATCGATCGGATAGACCCGGATCCCGATCTTGCCGGATTGCTGAATCACACGCGACGTCGGCCCGATCACGATGCACTCGTAGCCGGCTTCATGCGCGAAACGGATGTTCTCCCACAGATTCTGCGCCTCGGCGTTGTAGCCGTCGTAGTTGAACAGAAACGCGAGCTCAGGTCGTGCCATAGGTCTCGACGATGTACTCGTACACCGCTTCCGGCTTGATGTCGGTCATGCATCTGTGGTGCCCGCGCGGGCATTTATCACCGCCGTGCTTGCCGCAGGGCCGACAGCTCAGATCGACCTCGAAGATCGTATCCTTCCCGCCATATGGCAGATAGCCCAGTTCGTCCGTCGTGGGACCGAAGAAGGCGATCACCGGCGTATCGACCGCGTTTGCCACGTGCATAAGTCCGCTGTCGTTGCAGAGCAGCATCCGGCATTTCGCGATGACCGCCGCCGCCTTCAGGATCGAGGTCTTTCCCGCCAGATTGATCGCGTCGATTCCGGCTTTTTCGATGATCTCGCGACAGGTCTCTTCTTCCGAAGGAGCGCCAAGGAACACCAGTTGATAGCCCTTCTCGCGCAGCATCTTCGCCAGCTCAACATAGTGCTTTTCGGGCCAGCGTTTGGTAAACGACATTGACCCTGGCGCGATTGCGATACGCTTTTTCTCTGCGTACTTCAACAGCATCGTCTCGGCGAAACTTTTGTCCGAAGCGGACGGATAGAGGTGCGCGTGTATCGGAAACGTATCATCCGTGAGCGGCTTCAATAGCGTCATGTTCTTCTCGACGCGGCGGATACCCTTCTCCCACGGAATGCGATAGTTGTAGAATTTCCGTGAAAAACCCTGACCGAATCCGATCCTGTGCGGAATCCGCGCCAGCTTCAACATGTACGCAGTGGTAACGGAACGGTGTGCCGAGACCGCCAGATCGTAGTCGCGCTCCGTGATCCTGGATATCATGCCGAGGGTCAGCAGCGGTTTCAGGGGGCTGTCCTTGGCGAAAGTCAGGATGTTCGAGATATCGGGATTGTTCAACAGAACTTCGCGGTACTTCCAGTTCACCATCACGTCGATGGTAGCCTCGGGATACAGCTTCTTCAGGACTTCTACGAGTGGTGTGATCAGGATCACATCGCCGATGAGCGCCGTCTGGACGACGAGAATCCTCTTGGGCTTGAAATCGGGTGGTATCTTCTTCATAGCTTGATAAAGGAAAAACAGCCCGGTTACCCGGGCTGTCTATATGATGTTTAGCCGTTGTTCTTTTCGAACTCGACCATGAATTCTTTGAGTTGCTGGCACGCCTCGATCGGTAGCGCGTTGTAGGTCGATGCGCGGCATCCGCCCACATCGCGGTGACCCTTGAGGTTGCTCATACCGGCGGCAGCGCCCTCGGCGATGAACTTCTTTTCGAGCTCTTCGGATGGAAGACGGAACACGATGTTCATCAGCGAGCGGTCTTCCTTGTTCACCGGCGAGCGGTAGAAATCCGAGCCGTCGATCACGTCGTAGATCAATCCGGCTTTCTTGATGTTCTGCTGCTCGACACCGGACAATCCGCCATTGTCTTCGATCCACTTCAGGACGAGCCCGACGATGTAGATCGGGAAGCAGGGCGGTGTGTTGAACATGGAGCCTTTGTCGATATGCGTCTTGTAGGAGAGCATGGTGGGAAGTCCGCCGTTGAAGCGCTCGATCATGTCCTTGCGGATCACGACCATGGTCACGCCGGCGGGGCCGATGTTCTTCTGCGCACCCGCGTAGATCATGGCATGCTTGTTGAAGGGCAGCGGTTTGCTCAGAAAGTTCGATGACATATCCGAGATAAGCGGAATATCGCCCACTTCGGGGGTATATTTGTATTCCGTACCCATGATGGTATTGTTCGTGGTATAGTGGAAGTAAGCGGGATTAGCCGACAGGGTGAATTCCTTCGGGATATAGGTGAAATTCTTGTCTTCGGAAGACGCGGCCACATGGCAGCCCTTGCCTATCTTCTTGCATTCCTTGATAGCCTTGGTGGCCCAAACGCCGGTGTTGATGTAGTTGCCTTCCTTGCCGTCCGGGCAGAGGTTCATGGGAAGCATGAGGAACTGCATGCTGGCTCCGCCACCGAGGAACAGAACTTCATAGTCGTCGCCCAGTTCCATGATACGCTTGGCGCGATCCATCGCATCGTCGATGATTCCCTGATATGCCTTGCTGCGGTGGCTCATCTCCATAACGGAGAGACCCTGTCCCTTATAGCTAACCAAGTTTTCCTGTGCTTCGAGCAGCACTGCTTCCGGTAATACCGCCGGTCCGGCGCTGAAATTCGCGATTCTGCCTTTCATCAATCCTCCTGAAATCGGTTTTCAACCTGCGTAGTTCACCTATGCAGTCGCATTTTTGAGATAAAATTTGCCTGCCATGTTTACACGCAAGTTATTTTTTTCATTCACCCCGATTTATCGTCGCTACTTTTCGATTTCCGTTCCGGTTTGTCCAGCTTCTTCTACAAATCTTCGGTCGCTCCGGTGTTTCCTCGCCTCGATCGCCTTCGTATCCAGCCAGCCGGTGGTCACATCTTCCGTCGATTCGAAGTCGGGAATATACGGTTTGATATCCAAAAGCGGCGTGCCGTCCAGCATATCCGCACCCTCGAAGACGATGCGATTCCCCTCGATCGAGACCAGCTTCACTAGCGATAGCCCGATATGATTGGGTCGGCTGGGAGCCCGTGTCGAATACACACCGCGCAACTCGTTGTCGAGGAATGGCATTACCAATAGCTTCCGGTGATTCATTCGGTGGAAATAGTATATCAGATAAATGTGCGAGAAACCGTCGAGGTCTTTCAAGCCCGTCACATACTCGTCGTGAAGATGGATTTCTCCCCGCATTCCGGTAGCACCGACGGGCTGAATGGGCATCCCTTCAGGCTGGACATGCGGAGTATGGATGATTCCGATGGGATCGAGCGTGATCACTTTTTGCCGAATTTCCTGACCTTCAAGAATGTTATATCGTCCAGAACATGCTCACTCGTGAAATCGAACTTGCCGACAAGCTCTTCCAGCGTCAGATCGAGGCTTCTCATCTGCGCCAACAAAAATTCGTTCTTCTCCTGCGGCGTCTGGTAGTCCAGCAGGTCGAGAATGCCGTCCGATACCAGGTAAAGCGCAAACTCGTCCGGCAGCGGAATCTCGATATCCTCATACTGCGTGAAGTCGAAAATCCCGATGGGGAAGCTCTTCTGCGGAATGAACCGCGATTTGCCGTCAAACAGGATGGGGAAAGGATATTGCCCGCCGTTCGCACAGATCATTGTCTGCTTTGCCGTATCGATCACACCGAAGAAAATGGTGAGGAATTTGTCGATCTTCTGATAGAGAATCTCGTCGTTGAGCTCCCGAAGAATTTTGGAAGGACTCAGGATCGTCTCATCGTGTTCTTCGGTAAATTCGCGCAGCCTCCTCGACATGAAGCTTTTCAGCAGCACGGTCACGAACGCGGAGGAGACTCCGTGCCCGGAGACGTCCGCGATATAGAAGCCGATGTGGTTGTCGTCGATCGCGAAGTAGTCGAGGAAATCGCCGCTGAGAAACGTCGAGGGTATCAGGTGCCGACTGAACTCGTATTGCCCGAACATCTGGATTTCGAGCGGCAGAAGCTGGAACTGAATTCTGCGTCCTGACTTCTCGTCCTCTTCCAGCTTGTAGATCATATCGTTGAGCTCCTGATTCGCCTTGATCAGGTGCTCGCGCTGCATGCGGTTGTCGCGCAATAGCTGCGCGCGCTCGAACGATTTCTCCAGCGAGTGCTGAAAGATATCAAGCTTGGAGACAGGCTTCAGGATATAGTCCCATGCCCCCTGCCGGATCGCCTTGACCACTTCCTGGACGTCGTTCAAGCCGGACACCGCGATGATCGGTATCTCGGGGTACAGTTTGCTAACCTGGGCAATCACCTCAAAACCGTTCACTTCCGGCATCATCAGATCGACCAGAATCATATCGACGGCCTCGTGCTTCAGGGTTTCGAGCGCAATCCCACCATGGGCCGCTTCCAGTGTTTCATAGCCGAGTCGATTCAGGATCGTACACACCGTGTAGCGTACAATCTCTTCGTCCTCGGTTACGAGAATTCTCTTTGTCGGGTTTTTGTCTGACATCATGAGTCCTGCTATTCGTTTCTATTTGCTACAAAACAAAGATACAATGATGATTCTGTCAACTTTTTCATGGATCGACAACCGAAAGCTCTACAGTTTTTTGAATTGCGATCACTCTTTTTAGCACCGATCCGATCTCCTCGATCTTGTATGGCTTGGGTACGACGTCGATAAAACCGAACTTTCCGTAGTGCTCGATCGTCAGGTCGCTGCTGTATCCGCTGGACGCGATCGCACGTACTTCAGGATCGATTTCAAGAAGGTGCCGAACACACTCCCTGCCACCCATAGCGCCAGGAACCGTGATGTCGAGAATCACGGTCGCATAGGGATTCTTTTCCTCCAGCGCAAGCCGATACTTTTCGATCGCACCTTCCCCGTGATCGGCAAAATCGACCTCGTAGCCGAGGAACTCGAGGAAATTACCCAGCGACTCCTGAACGATTATATCGTCGTCCATCACAAGAATTCTTTCCTTGTTCCCCTGGTAGTTATACGCCACGAAATCTTTCGACGCCGAAATCCCCTCGGTAACGGGAAGATAGATGTCGAATCGAGCCCCCTCCCCGGGATGGGAATCGAGCACGATATGACCGTGGTGCCGCTTGACAATCGAGTAGGTCATCGCCAGTCCGAGACCGTTTCCTTCGTTCTTGGTGGTGAAATACGGATCGAATATCTTGTCCTGAATTTCCTGCGGGATGCCGGGTCCGTTATCCTCGATCGTTACCCGGACATACGAACCGGCGTCGAGCGACACGATCTGATCCTGTTTCACGGTTACGTTCGAAGCCGACACGCGAAGGATTCCCCCATCCTTCATCGCCTGCATGGCGTTGATGACAAGGTTGTTGATCACCTGATTGATCTGACCGGGATCGACATTGACCTGTTGGAGTCCGTCGTCGAATCTCATGTCGCTGCGTACGTTGGAGCCGCTCAAGATGAACGTCACCGTCTCACGCACGATATTGCGAAGGTCGGTCGCCTGCTTGATCGGATCACCGCCCCGCGAGAACGTCAGCAGTTGATGCGTGAGGTCACGGGCTTGCAGCGCTGCCTTCTCGGCATTCGATACCTTTTCGTTTACCTTGGGCATTTCCTTCGCGTAGATTTTCGCCAGCGAGATATTCCCGATGATCGCGGTGAGGATGTTGTTGAAATCGTGGGCGATACCGCCGGCGAGCAGGGTAAGCGTCTCCAGCTTCTGTATCTTGGTGATCTCGCGCTCGACGTAGTGCTTGTCGGTGATGTCGCGGAAAACCAGAACCACGCCGATCGTGTTGCCCTCGTAATCGCGAATTGGCGCACCGCTGTCGGCGATCAGGCGCTCCGTTCCATCCGCGGAGATCAGGAGTGTCTGTTCCGGAAGCTGTATTATCCCTCCCGATTCGAGCACCCTCAACACCGGATTGCTCGTCTTCTCACGAGTAGATTCCCGCACGATGTTGAAAATCTGCGATAGAGGTTTGCCCGTCGCTTCCTCGATCGTCCATCCGGTCAGCTCCGCGGCGACCTTGTTGATTAGGGTAATCGTACCGCTTGTATCGGTCGCGATAACCGCGTCTCCGATACTGGAGAGGATGACCGAGAGGTGCTCCTTCTCGGCAGCCAGCGCTTTCTCCGCCTGTTTTCGTCTGGTGATGTCCTGCACAGCGACAATGATCTGCTCCTCATCCCCGATCTTCATCAGGTTACCCGCAGCGATCACAGGAAAGCGTTCGCCATTCTTGCGAGTATTCTCGAACTCGGACACGAACCAGCCCAACGATTTCGCATCCTGCTCGAAGTTATAATATTCATCGACGCGATCCTTCGGAATCAAATCCGCGACATTCATACTCACAAGCTCTTCTCGCGTGTAGCCCGTCATGGTCATGGCGACCTGGTTGCAATCGATGATATCGCCTTGGGGCGACTCCAGATAGAGCGCAACCGGGGTCGATTCGAATATCATCTTGAACTTGTATTGACTCTCGAGCAGTTCCGCCTCGACGGACTTCCTCTTTGATATATCGCTGTAGATGCCGAACACGCCGATTTGCCGGTCGCTCATACGGATCGGATAACCCAGGATCGAAACGTCGATCACGACGCCATCCTTGCGCATTCGCTTGCTCTCTTTCTGAACCGATTGATTGTTGAGAATCTTCTTCGATATCGCGGAAGCGTCGTCAGCCATCTCTTCCGGTACGATCAGCGAGTTGATCTCCTTTCCGACGCACTCGGATCGTTCATACTGGAACATGCGCGTGAAACCCGCGTTTACCGTCAGAATTCGGTCCTGATTATCGACAATGATGATCGCGTCCGGTGAATTGTCGAATAGCTGCTCGAAATATGCCTTCTGAATATCCAGTTCATGCTGCTTCGCCATGATCTCCGACCGGTCGCTCAAAATCGCGTAAAAACCCTGAAGCTCGCCGCGCACATCGCTGAACGGATTGATCGATAGCGTGACCGACAGTTCCTGCCCCCCGATGGTCTTTAAAACCACTTCGAGGCTCGTCGATTGTATTCTCTCTTCCGAGGGGGTAAAGAACTTTTTCAGCTCGGAATTCTTCTGGTCGTCACAGAAATCGAAGATTGCGTGGTTTTGGATGTCTTTGTGCTCGACACCGATCATGCGGCAGAATTTCCTGTTCGCATACTGTATTCTGCCATCGGTACGCACCATGACGATCCCTTCGTTCATCGCCTCGATAACCTGCCCGAATCGTATCTGGCTCTCGTAGGTGTCCTTTTCGGCCTGCTGACGGTACAGCCGTTCGGATTCGAGCTCCCGATCGCGCTCGAACAGCGCCTTCATCTTGGCGCGTATCTGACGGCGACCGGAGAAGATGATCACCAGCGCGACCAGCACGATCAGCAACGAAAGGTATTGCAGATACGTAAGCACCTTCACCTTCTTCGATGCGGATCGATCGACCGGCGATGAGGAGATATTGAGCCAGTTGTTCATGGAGGCGTGGTAAGCCGAATTCGGTCTCGCCTTCATCTCTTCAAGACGGCGATCGATCGCGCCCAGAATTTTCCCGTTGCTGCCCTTCCTGCTGGCGAAGCGCAGCTCGATCGGTTTGAAAATGATTCCACTGGGCATGACATTGAAACGATTCTCGTGGATATTGCCGAAAAACCTGGCGACGACACCCGCCTCCACATCACCGGCTTCGATCTTCTCAAGAACGTCTTCGTAATCCTTCGAGGGAACGAACTGCGCATCGAACCCGAATTTCTCCATCGAATTCCTCAAATCCTGATAGTAGATGTCGCCCTCGACGTACGCGGTGCGGGTATCCTTCAGATCGAGAATCGACGATATCCTGGAGTCCTGGCAGACATAGACTCGTCCCCAATTGGTCAGCACCGTGTTTTCGGTATAGTCGAATCGCTTCGTCCGTTCTTCCGTGAATGCAATCGCGACCATCAGTTCAACCCAGCCCTGTTCGAGCAGATCGAGACATTCGGCAAAGGAACCGCCCACATAGATCAACGACCAGTCCTCTTGCTTCGCGATTTCCTTTAGCAGATCAATGTACAGTCCTTCAATACTGCCATCCTCACCGGTAAAAACCAGTGGGTGGTTCTCGTAAATCGCGACACGTACAACCGTTTCAGCCGAAACGTGAGCCACAAGAAACAGCATCAATGACAGAAAGAGCAAATAGGTCTTACTCATAAACACTTCACTTTCTGCATGTTACATATAAATTCCGTTACCGATTATTTTCTTCTTAACCACCCCATCAATCCGGTATTTTGTAAAAAGTCCCTCGATCGAGGATTTGCGTATCAATACGATTATCCCGTATCATCTGCTTGATCTCGCCCAGCAGCTCTTTTTCCGGGACACCGAGCGCAGCGGAGATATCCTCCACCGTACAGGGACGCCTGCGAATCAGGCCCAGAATCCGGTCATCGAGGTCCTGCGCCGCATCGACATGCCTGTCCGACAGCGAGAACCGCGCGATGATTTCTACCGGCAGATCGTCCCATTGCTTTACGATCCGCTGCATCTCGCCCTGCGGCATCGGACTCACCCAATCGACCGTCCCCGGACGATCCAGGGTGTTGAGCTGCACGCGATCAGGCTCGATCCTCGATATCGCGTCGTGCAGCCGGTCGAGTTCGTCCGGTCCGTCGTTTATCCCCCGAAGCAGAAAGACCTCGAGCCATATCTCGCGCTCGAATTCTTCTCTGAAAGCAATCAGACCCTCGATAATCTTTCCGATATCCACGCCTTTTGCGGGGCGATTAATCTTCTCGAAAACCTCCTGCGACGCGGCATCCAACGAGGGCAGCACCAGATTGCAGTGAAGCAGGTCCTGCCGGACATTCTGGTCGGGCATGGTGACCGAGTTGGTCAACAGCGCCAATGGATAACCCGGAAAATGTTCTCGTATGTATCCGGCAATCCTGCCGAATCCGGAGTGCAGCGTCGGTTCGCCGGCACCGGAGAAGGTGATGATATCCAGCTCGGGAGAACCGGAAAGGTAATCGTCGATCTCGGCGATGATTGCATCGGTGGGATGCCATTCCCTTCGCTCGGTGGTGAGCGTGAGGGTGCGCCCGGCCTCACAGTAGATGCAGTTCAGGCTGCATGTCTTGTGCGGTATCAGATCGACACCGAGCGACATCCCCAGTCGCCTGGATGGAACGGGACCGAAGAGGTACTTGTACTTCATTTTCAAACCTATCGAGGGAGCGCGAGGCTCCCTCCGCTATAAATCAACTGTATTTTGCGATACGGGCCTCGACCATCTCCCGGATTTTATCGAGGCGCTCCGGCGTTTCAGCCTCGAACCGCAGGACCAGAACCGGCTGCGTGTTCGACGCGCGAACGAGCGCCCATCCGTCCGGATAGGTGATCCGCATACCATCGATGTCGTTCACGTTTCCACCCTCGGCGATGAACGAATCGCGCACATTGGCAACGACCTCGAACTTGGTCTCGTCCGGGCAATCGACGCGGATTTCGGGGGTGTTGTACATCTTCGGCTGATCCACCAGGAACTGGCTGACCGGCTTGTCCGAACGCGCCATGATCTCCACGAACCGGCAGCAGGCATAGATGGCGTCGTCATAGCCGAAATAGCGATCCGCGAAGAAGATATGACCGCTCATCTCGCCGCCCATACGGATGCTGTCCTCTTTCATTTTCTTCTTGATCATCGAGTGACCGGTCTTATACATGATCGGCTTTCCGCCGTGCTTTGCGATGTCGTCGTAAAAATTCTTGGAGCACTTGACGTCGCCCACGACCATCTCGCCCGGATAATTTTTCAGAAAATCGCGCGCGAAGATGTTGAGAATCTGATCGCCATAGACGGGATTCCCGTTCTCGTCGATGACGCCGATTCGATCCGCGTCGCCGTCCAGACCGAGCCCCACTTCCGCGTCGGAGCTCTTGACCTCTTTGATCAGGTCCTGGATGTATTCGATCACGGTGGGATCGGGATGGTGGTTCGGGAAGGTGCCGTCCATCTCGCAATAGAGTTCCTTCACCTCGCAGCCCAACCTCCTGAGGATATCGGGAAGGATCGGTCCGCCGGCGCCGTTTCCGGCATCCACCACGACCTTCACCTTGCGGTCTATCTTGATGTTTTCGACTATATAATCCTGATAGATGGGAATGATGCCGTCGAAGACCTGCTTGATGCCCTCACCGTCGGTGAACTCACCCTTCTGGATGATGTGCAGAATCTTCTGAATCTCCTCGCCGTAGATACTCATCAGCCCGATATTGAGCTTGAAGCCGTTGTATTCGGGCGGGTTGTGGCTTCCGGTGATCATCACACCCGCGTCGGCTTCCATGTAGTGGATCGAGTAGTAGAGCACCGGGGTCGCCAGAATGCCCATGTCGGTCACATCGATTCCGCACTGGACGAGTCCAGAGGTGAAGCGTTCCTTGAAGCGGGGCGAGCTCAGCCGGGCATCGCCGCCGATCACGACGGATTTCAGATTGTGCCGTCTCAGATAGGTTCCAAAGCCACGACCCAGCAGGAAGACGGTTTCGTCCGTCAAGTCCCTGTCAACGATGCCGCGAACGTCGTATTGCCGAAAAATTTGTGGATTGATCATAAGACCTCCCATTGTATTATTGTTGAATCAATTCTCTTATCAAAGGCAGTATATTGCGGAACGCTCGTCCGCGATGGCTGATATCGTGTTTGTCCGATTCACTCATCTCGCCGAACGTCCTGCCCGTCTCGACCGCCTCGAACACCGCGTCGTATCCGAAACCGTTCTCGCCGCGCTCTTCATCCGTGATCTGGCCCTCCACGCTTCCTCTCGCGGTGCCGATCAGTCCTTCCGGACCCGCCAGCGCAACCACGGTCTGGAAACGTGCCGCACGGTCCTCCTTGTTCTTCATGGAGTCGAGCATTTTCAGGTGGTTGTCACGGTAAGAGCATCCCTCCCCCGCAAACCGAGCCGCCATCACGCCGGGCGCGCCATCGAGCGCATCGACGAACAGCCCGGTGTCGTCCGACAGCGTCAGATATCCGGTCGTCTTCGCGATCTCCGTAGCCTTCTTGACGGCGTTGGACTCGATGGTGTCGCCGTCCTCGACCACGTCCGGGACGTTCGGGACATCGTCGGCGCTCAGGATGCGTACCGACGGCATCGATGACATGATCTCCCGAATCTCGCGCACCTTGTCGCGGTTGTGGGTTCCGAGTAAAATCGTAAAAAAATTCATTCTTTGGTCGCTTTCACGTTTTTATGGATCCACCCGCGAATCTTATCCAGGTTCTTCTTCCCGACAAAGCGATACGCCTGCTCTGTGATCTCACGGATGGAGTGCAGCAGATTCCGTTCGCCGCTCCAGTTTTGTTCGAGGATAGCAGGATCGACATCGTTCAGGATCGTGTTCAAGCCGAAAACGACGATGAGTAGGTCGTCGATATAGCCGATGAACGGGATGAAGTCGGGGATTATATCGATGGGAAGAAGCAGATAACCGACGATCGAACCGATGAAGATGCGGAATCGCAACGGTATGCGCTTCTCGGCGAGCAATCGCAGGATCAGGATGAAGAGGTCCGGCAATAGAAAAAGGTATTCCATGACGGGGTGTTTCGCCTCGCCGTAGCTTGCCAGACGGTTTCTCAGCTTCTCGTAGAATCCGAAGAGCTGCTTCTTTCCTCCCGGGGCGACTTCCTCCAGAATCTCCTGTGTCACATCTTCGTCCCAGCCATTCTTTTCTTCAGAGCTCATGATCGACCTCCTGTTTTGCTGTTATTCGTTAATCAGTTTCCGGATGTTCAGTTCATGCATGACCGGCACCCAGAAATCTTCCGATTTGGTTCCCGGCAGGCACAACTCCTGCGGAATACTGCGGATCGCAAGCTCGGCCTTCTTTTCTTCTTCGAGCCCCGCGACCTCCGGATTTCCAGAAAAATTCCTGTATCGACTTTTCAGGTTGGTCAGATAGCGTTTATGCTGTTGCACGATGCCGATATCCGAGGGATCGCCGTGCCCGACAACGATCGTGTCGATATCCAGCCAGCCGAGTTTGTCCAGCGAAAGGAGATAGATATCGCTGTCGCCCCAGTAGAAATAGGGCACCGTCACCTTGTCGCTCGCGCCGCTGAGAACGGTGTCGCCTGCGATCAGCACGCGATCCTCCTGCAGATAGACGACCGAGCTGTCCATGGTGTGCCCGGGCGTGTGCAAAATGTTGATCGGGATCGGGTGTTCGATGCGAACGGAACCGAAAAAGGCGATATCAGGGAAGACGAGGTTCTTGCGGTTGAGGATCGATTTCGCCTGTGGCGCGATGACGTTCCGCTCGCTGGTGATGGTATCCATGTAGTCGGCGTGGGCGATGATTTTCGTGTGCGGGTCCTTGAGGAAGCGATTGCCGTAGCAGTGATCGCTGTGCCAGTGGGTGTTGATGATATAGCGCACCGGTTTGCCTCCGAGCCGCTCTTTCAATTCGCGCGAGTCTTCCGGACGATGCAGGGTATCGACCACGATGCAGTCGTCGCCACAGTCGATGACCGTCGCGTTCAATAGCGCGCGCTTCGCCTGAAAGACCGTGATACGCTCGTTGATGCGGGTCTCTTTCAGCATACAAACTCCTTCACCTGAAACAAAATTTCATCGGCGATCATGTCAATGAAAATCGTGGAGGGATCGCGAAAGTCCGTATGACCCAGGCGGCTTTATGCCTCTGACCTTTTGTGCGGGTCTTCGGGGCTAAGTCCCACCGCGAAGCGTTTCAGGAACAGGAAATACCGTTTACCGCACGCCTCGCACTCGTAATGCCTGCCGTTGGGAAACAGCCGCATCCACCCGAGCCTCATCAGGCGGGTCGTTGGCGCCGACTCGCAATACGGGCATGCCTGTAGTTTGCGAATATGGATCATGGTTTCCGGAATCCTTCGATCGAATCGCTCAGCATTCGTATCTCTTCTTCTACCGAGAGATTGCGCTTGAACTTGAATACCAGCTTCAGCCACGAGCCGGACATCGCGTTGGGCAGTACGATAAACCGTGTGCCAAATTCGTTTCGATATTCGTCCGTAACCGCCTTGCGCTCCGGGATATCCGACGCCTCACGGAAAATGCGGTCGAAGTCGTTCAGGTTGTCGCCGAGAAGCAAGAGTATCTCGTGATTTTCGGACACGATTGCGCGTCGCTGTTTCTTGTTCACGCGTCCGGCCCGTAGCATGACGTGAACCGAATCGACCTGCGGGAATCCGAGACTGACGAGGTTTTGTATGGTCGCTTCGCGGAAGTCGTCGTTGCGGTTCGAGATGTAGAAGATGGCGCATCCGCTCGAATCCGCGTAGTTCAGGAAATCGATCGCCCCGGGTACGGCAGTGGCGACGGCGGCTTTGTTCCAGGCATAGAAATCATCCGGGTACGAGGTACCGTGCAGAGCGGTCTCGCCGTTGTACCGGCTGTTGTCGAGCACCGTCTCGTCGATATCGACGACGACGGCCGGCGCTTTCTCGTGCGGCTCGGTCAAGAGCTGCTGAAGTCGAAACGTCGCGACATTGTATGCCTGATAGCACAGGGCGCGGTATTCCGCGGCGCACTGCTGCCAGGCGACCGGCATGAGCAGCGTCGGATCGTTGACTGCGGGAGCGTCCTCGGCAAATAGACCGATTGCAATAATGGTCAAAATGAACAAGATAACGATACGTCTCATAGGCTTCTCCTTTGTTGACCAATAAAACGATTCCGCCGTAAACAATCAATAAAAAAACCGCCACACCGAAGCATGGCGGTTGATATACCGTTTGTTATTCGATCAGAAGTCTTGTTCCGAGTCGCCGTCCATCGGCAGGATGATTTCGATATCCTGGTTTCCATATTTGTTGTTCGAACCGCCTCCGGAAGGCTTGGGGAGTGCCTTTTTCTTAGCCTGATTCGGAAGCTGTTGCGGACGATCGTCGAAGCGCTTGCTGCCGCCGCCGATGCCCGTGGAGTTGGTCAGTTTGAATTCCTGAACCATCGAGCGAAGTTCCGACGACTGCGAATTGAGCTCCTCCGCCGCGCTTGCCGATTCCTCGGCGTTCGCCGCGTTCGCCTGCGTCACCTTGTTCAGCTCGCCGACCGCCGTATTGATCTGCTTGATTCCCTCCGACTGCTCGTCGGACGAAACCGATATCTCCTTCACGATGTTGTTCACCTTCGTGAAGCTCGTCTGGATATCCTCGAACGACTTCGTCACTTCTTCCACGATCTTCGCGCCGTCTTCGGAGTTCTTCAGCGAGGACTCGATCAGTTCGTCCGTGTTCTTCGCCGCTTCCGCGCTACGAAGCGCAAGGTTCTTCACCTCTTCCGCGACCACCGCGAATCCCTTGCCCGCCTCGCCGGCGTGCGCGGCTTCCACCGCGGCGTTCAGCGCCAGCAGGTTCGTCTGGAACGCGATATCGTTGATCGTCTTGATGATGTTGCTGGTTTCCTTCGCCGATTTCGTGATCGTGCCCATCGCGCTGTTCATGCGGGTCATCGCTGAGTTACCCGTCATCACGTGTTTCAGCGACTGCTCGGACAGCGTCATGCCCTGTTTCGCGTTGTCGGCGTTGTTCAGGGTCAGGGAGTTCATCTCCTCGAGGCTCGAGGCGATCTCCTCCAGCGAGCTGGCCTGCTCGGACGAGCCGGATGCCAGCGCCTGACTGCCGTTGGATATCTCTCCCGATGCCGAAGATATCTGCTGCACCGCGCGATCGACTTGGATCAGCGCGTCTTCGAGGTTGTCACCCGCGTTGTTGATGTTCTGCTTGAATTCGTTCAGATCGCCCTTGTAGTTGCCTTTGACGCGCGCGGTCATATTCTTGTTCGCCAGCTCTCGCATGACGTTCATCGATTCCCTGATCGGGTTGACGACCGCATCCATCAGCTTGTTGATGCCCTGCACCAAGTCCTTGTATGCGCCGTTATGATTATCAGCCTTGGCACGCGTCTGAAGCCTGCCATCCGTCGCCGATACAACAAGTTCACGGGCGTCATCGATCAACCTGCCAAGCGCGTTTTTCACCTCTTCGAGGTTCCGGTTGATCGCCTCAAAATTCTCGCCGGTCTGCTTCGTATCCGCATCCGTTGAAGCGATCGTAGTTTCGAAGTTCATATTACCCTGCGCAAGGAGCTCCAGGCGTTCCAGCACCTTCTCGACTTCAACTTTCTGATAGTCGTTGACCTTCTCGGTGAGACGTTGCGCAGTCTTGATCTTGGTAAGGTCCATCACAACCTCGAGCGCACCGATGATCTGCCCATCGCGGTCGCGAACCGGCATACCGCGATACTCGATGTCGAGCTCGTGTCCACCCGGACGCGCGTGGGTTTCGCTTATATTAGCTACACCCGATTTCATACATTTTCTAAGCGCGCAGTTTTCCGACTGGCAATCGCCTGTCTTGAACTGGTCGTAGCACTTCAATCCGACAAGATTCTGCTGGGTTTTCCCAATCACATCCGCGCCACTCTTGTTCATGAACTGAATGTTGTATTCTTTATCGATAACCATGAACGGCGTCGGCGACAGATCGATCAGCGTGATAATCGAATCGATGATCTGGTTGATACCCGCAACCATCGTCCCGTACTCGCCGTTGTGTTTCTTCGCGTCCGCACGGACCAGCAACTGACCCTTGACGCCGGCATCAATAAGATTGTCAACATCGCCGAGAAGCGAATTGAGAGCGCTGACACACTGGTTCAAGCTGTTCTTGATTCGATTGAAATCGCCGTGGTAAGTATCGGTGATCTCAGGCGGTATCTCACCCCTGGCAATGTTGTCGATGTAGTTGAGCGTCATTCCGATAGGCTTGTAGAAAGCCTCGATCAGGTTGTTGAGACCCTCAACCGATTCCTTGAAATCAATGCTGATGCTCGATACATCGAACCTCTCTTTCAGATTCCCGTTGATCACGGCCTCAACCACACCCTGGATCTGAGTATTGATGTTCCGTATTTGCTTTCCAATAGACCTGCCAACCCCAATTCCGATCAGAGTAAATATCACGCCCAGAACCAGCGAGGAGATCAGTATCGAGACCAGCATCTTCTTCACCGGAGCCAACGCTTCCGATGCGTAGGAACCGATTGCGAGAGACCAGGAGGTTCCTTCGATCGGGGCAAATCCCATGTAGCGAATCTGACCGTCGAGCGAGTACTTATCGGTACCCGTCTCGCCTTTAATCATACGTTCCAGTATGGCCGCATGTTCTTTGTATCTTGAATCCGAACGTGATTTCTCGAGATAGTTGTCCTGATTCAATACCAGATCGTGATTCCGGTGCGCCAGGAACGTTCCCTTGTTATCGACAATATAGGCATATCCCGATTCGCCGTAAGAGAGCTTGTTCGATACATCGGAAAAATACGTGCCGGGAAGACAACCCGTCAGCAGACCTTGTAATTGGTGATTTTTGTCATGAAGAGGAGTAGCCACGATAAATACGACCTTGTTCGTCGTTCTACTCACAAGTGCGCCACTGATGAACGTCTTTCCCGTTATTGCTTCCTTGAAATATTGACGGTCGCTTACATTGAGCTGACTTCCGTCGTGACACTTCGCATGACCGTTGAGATCGACAATCGACAAGTCCTGAAACTCCGTCTTGGCAACTTCATCAATCATTGCGGCCTTCTGAAGCTCCCAGTCTCCGGATTTCATAACATTGCGTTCGGCAATGGTTTCTAGTAGCTTCCCACCCATATCGACTTTTTCTTGGATCGCCGTCGCCCCGGTTTTCGCCAGTTCGGAAAGCGTCATCTCGAGTGCCTGGGTCATCGATTTCGAGGACGAGATATAGTTGATCACTCCCAGTATGATACAGATAGACAGTATTACACCCACGGTCAGTAGCAATACCTTGTTTCCAATTGTAAGACCCTTCATTCATTCTCCTTGATTGCCTTTGTGTTTTGTGATAGCGCTGGATTACGTGTCATTCATTGATCCCGATTCGATTGCAAATCGTGCATCTCATTCAATTCCTTGCGGGAGAGTATCTTTCCCGAGTCGAGGAGTGTAACAACCTTATCCTTCAACTTCGCCATGCCCTCGATGTAGTCGTTGTCGATACTGGAACTCATTACCGGCAACTTATCGATGAACTCATCATGAATATCGATTACCTCCAGAACATTATCGACAATCATCCCCATGATCAGCTCCTGGTTCTGGAGCGGAATCTTGATAACGATGATACTGGTTCGATCGTCATACGCACGTTCCGGAAGACCGAGACGAAGGCGTAAATCCATGACGGGAGTGATTTTACCGCTCCGATTGAATACTCCCTTTATATAGAAAGGAGTATGCGGAATCGGAGTAATCTCGGGAATAGCAATAATCTGAACGATGTTTTCGACGTTGACGCCGTAGGATTGACCCTGAAGAAAGAACGATAGATACTTGATACTTTCTGTGGCAACACTACTTTCCATTTCACCTCCTGATACAATAACTTCATTTCCTTCGGTCGGCTATTAATTAACCCTATCACGGATTCAGACGTTCACTTGCGCAGGTTGATGATTCATCTTGAAACCCGAATGTCATCTACGCAACAAAGCGCACAATTAAGATAATGAATATCTTCTGTGCGCCAACAGAAAAAAAATTTTATATTCATTTTTAATATTACGTGTGGGAGACTGCCGCCCGGTGACATCAACATAAGTACTCAACCGTGAACATGAAAAAAACCGCCACACCGAAGCGTGGCGGTTGATATACCGTTTGTTATTCGATCAGAAGTCTTGTTCCGAATCGTCGTCCATCGGCAGGATGATTTCGATATCCTGATTCCCATATTTATTGCTCATACCGCTTCCCGAAGGCTTGGGAAGCGACTTCTTCATCCCCTGGCCCGGAAGCTGTTGCGGACGATCGTCGAAGCGCTTGCTGCCGCCGATGCCCGTGGAGTTGGTCAGTCTGAATTCCTGAACCATCGAGCGAAGTTCCGACGACTGCGAATTGAGCTCCTCCGCCGCGCTTGCCGATTCCTCGGCGTTCGCCGCGTTCGCCTGCGTCACCTTGTTCAGCTCGCCGACCGCCGTATTGATCTGCTTGATTCCCTCCGACTGCTCGTCGGACGAAACCGATATCTCCTTCACGATGTTGTTCACCTTCGTGAAGCTTGTCTGGATGTCCTCGAACGACTTCGTCACTTCCTCAACGATCTTCGCGCCGTCTTCGGAGTTCTTCAGCGAAGACTCGATCAGTTCGTCCGTGTTCTTCGCCGCTTCCGCGCTACGAAGCGCAAGGTTCTTCACCTCTTCCGCGACCACCGCGAATCCCTTGCCCGCCTCGCCGGCGTGCGCGGCTTCCACCGCGGCGTTCAGCGCCAGCAGGTTCGTCTGGAACGCGATATCGTTGATCGTCTTGATGATGTTGCTGGTTTCCTTCGCCGATTTCGTGATCGTGTCCATCGCGCTGTTCATGCGTGTCATCGCCGAGTTACCCGTCATCACGTGCTTGAGCGATTGCTCGGACAGCGTCATGCCCTGCTTCGCGTTGTCGGCGTTGTTCAGGGTCAGCGAGTTCATCTCCTCGAGGCTCGAGGCGATCTCCTCCAGTGAGCTGGCCTGCTCGGACGAGCCGGACGCCAGCGACTGGCTGCCGTTGGATATCTCTCCCGACGCCGAGGATATCTGCTGCACCGCGCGATCGACCTGGATCAGCGCGTCTTCGAGGTTGTCACCCGCGTTGTTGATGTTCTGCTTGAATTCGTTCAGATCGCCCTTGTAGTTGCCTTTGACGCGCGCGGTCATATTCTTGTTCGCCAGCTCTCGCATGACGTTCATCGATTCCTGGATCGGATCAACGATCGCGGTCATCAGCTTGTTGATGCCGCCGATCAACTCTCTCCAGGAGTTCTTGAATTTCTTTTCCTCGCCACGGACGCTCAACCGTCCGTCCGCAGCCGACTGAATCAGCGTACCCGTCTCCTTGAGGAGGTTGTTCATGATGGTGATCAACTGGTTCAGGTTGCTGATGATGACGTTGAAGTCGCCCTCGTACTTGTCTTTGATCAATGGCGGAATGTCACCGTCGGAGATTCTCTGGATGTAGTCGGACGTGAGATTGATAGGCTTTACGAAGGCCACGATCAGATCGTTGATGCCACCGACCAGATCCTTCCACGAGTTCTCGAACTTGTCCGCCTTGCCGCGAACGTCCAGCTTCCCGTTTTCGATCGCCTTGATCAGCGTGTTGGTCTCGCCAAGCAGACCATTGATGTTGTTGATACACAGGTTCACGCTTTCCTTGATGGTGTTGAAATCGCCCTTGTATTCTTCTTTGATGAGCGGCGGCATATCGCCCACCGAGATGCGCTGAATGAGGTCCGTCGTCGTATTGATCGGTTTCACGAATGCTTCGACGAGGTTGTTGATCCCCTGGATCATATCCTTCCAGGAATTCTGGAAATTCTGGACGTTTCCTCGTTCTTTCAGGTTACCGTTCGTGGCGGCGTTGATCAATTTGTTCGTTTCGCCAAGCAGCCCGTTGATAATCCGGATCAGGTTGTTGACGCTGTTTTTCATTTTGTTGAAATCGCCGTGGTATGTCTCGGTAATCTCCTGAGGAATTTCACCCTTGGCGATGTCATCCATATTCTCGAGGATTACCAGGATCGGTTTGTAGAATGCTTCGATCAGGTCGTTGATTCCATTCACGGAATTCTTGAAATCCACTCCGACGGTCATCGCGTCGAGTCGTTCATTAAGTTGTCCCCGAATCACCGAGTCGATAACACCCTGAATCTGGGTGTTCACATTACGTATCTGCGTTCCGATCGAACGACCCAGGAAAATGCCGATCAGTGTGAAAATCACGCCGAGAACAAGCGCGGTGACGATGATGGTGATCAACATCTGATGGACAGGAGCCAGAGCCTCCGAGGCGTAAGAACCCATCGCGATCGCCCAGGTGGTTCCTTCGATCGGCGAGAAGCCCATGTACCGGATATCGCCCTCGTATGGATAATTACCGGTACCGACCTTGCCCTGGATCATCTGCATGATAACACCCGCAAGTTCCTTGTATGACGGATCCTTTTTCGCTTCCTCAATGAAATTGGTCTGATTGAGGATCAAATCCTTGTTTTTATGCCCGATCACGGTACCTTTGGAATCGACCACGAAAGAATAGCCCATCTCTCCGTAGGAAAGGCTGTTCGTTATTCCGGTCAAGAAGGTTCCGGGGAGTCTTCCAATCAGAACACCCTGTATCTGATTCTCCTTATTTCGAAGGGGTGTCGCAACGACAAACACAACCTCATTCGTGACCCTGCTCACGATCGCATCGCTGATAACAGTCTTTCCATTTAATGCATCCTTGAAATACTGACGATCGTTTAAATTGAGTTGTTTACCATCGGGATATTGGGCATTACCGGAACGATCAATAACAGCCATACCGATAAACTGCGTATCTTCGATTTCATCGATCATCGCCGCTTTCTGCTGCTCCCATTCCCAGGACCTCATGACGTGGCGACCGGCGATGGTTTCGAGTTGCTTCTCGACAACCTTGATCTCGGCCGTAAGTGTCTTCGATCCGGTACTTGCGAGCTCGACAAGTGTCAGATTCAATGCGTCGATCAACGATTTGGACGATGACCTGTAATTGATTCCCCCGAGTATGATACAGATCGCAAGCACGATTCCGACAACCAGTATCAACACCTTGCTGCCTATTGATAGACCTTTCATGTACTACTCCTTGATAATGTTTCCTGCATGTAAGCCTGTTACCCAGTGTTAATTTTTATTCTGAAGATTCTGCATCTCGCGCAGTTCTTCCTTTGACATGATCCGAGCCGAATCGAGAAGCGTGATGACCTTACCCTTTATCTTTGCCAGACCTTCAATATAGCTATTGTCGATATTTGAACCCATTGTGGGCAGTTCGTCGATATGCTCATCGTTGATATCGATAACCTCGATGACATTATCGACAATCATGCCGATGATCAACTCACTGTCGCGCACTGGCACCTTGACAACGATAATACTGGTTCGATCGTCGTACGTGCGCGCCGGAAGACCGAGACGGAGACGCAAATCCATCACGGGCGTGATCCTGCCCATGCGATTGATTACCCCCTTGATATAGGTAGGTGTCTGTGGGATAGGGGTTATCTCGGGTATAGCGATAATCTGCACAATATTATCGACATTGACACCATAAGGTTGCCCCTGCAGAAAGAACGATAGGTACTTGTTGCTGTTCTTCGAAATACTACTCTCCATGGAACCTCCTGACACTGGTTGATCACGGATCGAAATCACGATTTCGATTATCCCTTTGCATGTTTGTTCTGATATCGGCTTCTCTTCACATATATGTTTTTGAGTAAAAACCCTTACTCTATACATAATAATTAGGGTTCCGATTTAGGCAAAAAAAATGACGTAACCTTTTGTCCGCCAACAATTACATATCGAATCAATAATTCGAAATATTGCTTTACGAAACCTTCATAATTTTAACCGTAAAACGATAATAAACCAGCCGGTATTTCCGCTTCAAAACTCGATAAATTGGAAATATAGATGTGATGAACAGAAATCATGCACATAACAAAACTGAATACTCATTCAGCATCATATAAACTGCTGTATATCCGTATTTTCTCCCCGGAAATCCCCCTTTTTCAAATAATTGCAGTGAAAAAGGAAATGATTGACAATTCGGAATCCGGAAACGGATATTGCCGTATTGGTTATTTTCAGACGTGGTATCCTGCGGTGTATTCAATATAACTGTCTGAGTCATGCGGCATTACGGACCTACTGATCAAAGGAAGACATGACCGCACAGAAAGGGGTCGCGATGAGAACAAGTTCAATCCGTTTTTTCTTTCTCCTGCTGAGTATCCTGATTTTCCTCCTGGCATGCGGTAGAAGCAACGACCAGAGCAATGAGCCGCAAAACAAAAGAATGAAGATCGGCCTGGCGCTGGGATATGCCGGCATCGGCGACATGGCGTTCAACGACATGCAGTATCGAGGCCTGATCCAGGCAAAGCACAAGTACCCGATCGATGTCGTTTACAAGGTTCCCAAGCACGAAAGCGACGAGGAGCAAACGGACTGCATCCAGCAACTGGTCGATGAGAACTGCGATCTTATCTTCGCCTCGGGCATCTTCTCGATCAAAGGGCTGAATGACATCGCGCCCAAGCATCCCGACATCCGCTTCGTCCTTCTCGACAATCCCCTCAAAGGATACAAGAATGTCTCCTCCGTCATCTACACGCAGCACGAGGGGTCTTTCCTTGTCGGTTATTTAGCGGCTCGATTCTCGCGTACCGGCAGAATCGGCTTCATCGGGGGCGTTGATATCCCGGTCATCAAGGCGTTCCTGCAAGGCTACAAAGAAGGCGCCGCCTACGCCGATACAGGCGTAATACTCGATGCGGAATTTTGCAGCAACGCGCCGGATTTCAGCGGATTCAACGATCCCGAGAAGGGATACCAACTGGCAAGCGCGATGTACGACCGCGGAATCGACGTGATCTACAACGTCGCCAGCGCAACCGGAAACGGGATCATCGCGGCAGCGAAAGACCGCGGCAAATACGTTATCGGCGTCGATTCCAATCAGGATACCATGGCAAAAGGATATGTCCTGACGAGCATGATGAAGCGACTCGATCTCTCGATCACCGATATAGTAGGGAAATTTTTTGACAACGAACTAGTCGGCGATTCGATCTATGCCTATGGACTTAAGAACAACGGCGTATCGCTTACCGACATGCAATACACCCGCGACCTGATCGGGGAAAAGACGATCGGGGAAATCGACCGGATCAAGCAGAAAATCATCAATGGCGAAATCGTAGTAACCAACATCCACGAGGAATTTTTACAGGAATACCTGGATGGGAAAAGTCAAGAAACTGAAGAATAACCTGTTTGCGAAATTCATCCTGACCATCAGCCTGCTGCTGATTTCGTTCTTCCTGATCACCGGCACGATGCTGATCCAGGTAGTGGAAAACAGCATTCTGGACGAGGTGGAAAAGGGCGCGGACAAGCTGACGCGCTCCATCGCCATGATCAGCGCGCCGCACATCGCAAACTACACCTTCATGTTTCTCGAACAAAACACACTCCAGCTCCAGTCAGGCAAGGACGGGCAGCTCGACATCCTCTCCGTGCAGATATTCGACGCGAACGGCTATAAACTCAACCTGAGCGGTATCGACACGGCGAATATCAAGGCACCACGGAAGTTCTGGCTTATCAAGAACGCCCCTTGCTTCATCAAGGACATGCATATGATCGAGAAGAGGGTCGGCTACGTCCGAATTGTCTTCTCGCTCCATTCCGCCATCGAACGTATCCTGCACATCCGTATCATGTTCATCCTCGCGGTCGTGCTCATCATTTTCCTGCTCGATTTTCTGGTGATCCTGCTGCTGTCCAAAACCGTCATCCAGCCCATCAACCGGCTCAAAGAAGCCGCGACCCAGGTCTCCGACGGTGATTTCGAGATCAGATTCCCCCGAACGCCCAAAGACGAACTCGGGTTCCTGATGACCTCGTTCCAGCGGATGGCGCAAGACCTCAAGAACAGCTTCAACACCATCCAGGACCAGTACCGGCAACTGCAAGTCGATCACGAGGAGATCAAGCGAAGCGAGGAAACGCTCTCGCAGCTCAACCAGTGCTTCCTCGAACTGGGGCCTAATCCGGATCGCAATATCGACATCATCACGAGAACGGCCGGCGAGCTTCTGGACGGAGCATTCGTCCTCTACAACCGCTACAATCCGGAGAAAAACCTGATCCACTCCTGCGGCGCATGGAATGCCCCCGAGGATATGGAACGAACCCGAGAGCCGGATGGACGAGTCTGCTTCGAGATCATCGAAAAAAACGACGGCAAAACCCTGGTTATCGAAAACCTCGAACAGCACAGGGCCTGGCATACGGATTCATCCATTCAGAAGTACGGTATCATGTCCTTTGTCGGCGTGCCAGTCTCGCTCGGAAACCGCGTCGTGGGCACCCTCTGCTTCTTCGACACGAAAATCCGGATTTATCGGCCGGAGGAGCTCAACGCGCTGACCATGCTCGCCCAGGCCTTAAAGAACGAAGAAGAGCGCAAGAGCTACGCCCTCGAATTGAAGGAAACCCGGAACTACCTGCGCAACGTGTTCGACTCACTCTCTTCTTCCCTCGTCACCGTCGACGAACACGACGACATCATCGAGTGGAACAGCGAAGCGGACCAGGTATTCCAGCTATCGAGTCACGATAGCGAAAACACCAGTATTTGGGACGCCATTCCCGCACTGCAGAAGGAAAAGCCGCTTATCAAGAAGGCTCTGGAAAAACTGGAGCATATCAACATGCACCGCATTGGCATCAAGCTCGACGACATGCACTATTTCGACCTGACCGTCGTGCCGCTTAGCCTGCGGGAATCGCGCGGAGCCGTGATCCGGCTGGACAACGTGACGGACATCGTCAAGAAGGACAATCAGCTATTCCAGGCGCAGAAGATGGAGACGGTCGGCAACCTCGCCGGCGGGTTGGCGCACGACTTCAACAACGTCCTCTGCGGCGTCACCGCCACCATCAGCCTGCTGAGATACTATCTCGAGATGAAGAAGGTCGAGGATTCCCAAATCTTCAACTACATCCGCACCATGGAGCAGTCCTCCAATCGCGCCTCCGAGATGGTTCAACAGCTCCTCACGCTGTCCCGAAAACAGGAGGTCAGCTATTCCGCCATCCGGCTGAACGACGCCATCAGTCACGTGATGGAAATCTGCAAGAACACGCTGGACAAGAGTATCGACCTGCACCTGGGCACCATCGCCGATGACGCCTACGTCAACGCCAATCAGACTCAGATCGAGCAGGTACTCCTGAACCTCTGTGTCAATTCGTCCCACGCCATGACCATCATGCGCGATCCGGATGAGAAAAAGGGCGGTCGGCTGGATATCTCGCTGTACAAATACTTCGTGGAAAAGACTTTTAGCGCCTATCACCCGGACGCGAATGAAGGCTATTACTGGGTCTGCACGGTACACGACGAAGGCGTCGGCATGAGCGACGAGGTGATGCGCCGCATCTTCGATCCGTTCTACACGACGAAGGAGAGTTCGCACGGAACCGGGCTGGGACTCGCGATGGTCTATAATATCGTCAAGATGCACAACGGATTCATCAACGTATATTCCGAGGAAGGCGTCGGCTCCACCTTCCAGGTCTATCTGCCGTTGCTCTCACGGAGGATCGACATCGAGACGCTCGATGTGCCGGAAGCCTCGCTCTATCACGGCGAGGGGAAAATCCTGGTCGTAGATGACGAAGAACATATCCGGCTGATCTCGGAGAACATTTTGACGGAATGCGGCTACGAGGTTGAAAAAGCAGAGAACGGACGCCAGGCACTGCAAGCCCTGAAAGAGAATCCCGATATCGATCTGGTGCTGCTCGACCTCTCCATGCCGATCATGTCCGGCAAGGAAGCATTCACCCGCATAAGGGAAAACAATCCCACCATGATGATCATCCTCATGTCCGGATTCCGCCAGGACAGCCGTGTCAACGAAATCATGAACGCCGGCGCGAACCAGTTCATCCAGAAACCATTCACCATGGAAGGCTTGACCCGAACGGTTTACGCCGTCATGAAAAGCAAACACACCGGGGGGAAAACATGATCGACAATCCGACCCTGAATCTCATGCGTAACCGCAAATCGATACGTAAATACACGGACCAAATACCGGATGAATCGGTGCTCAAAGCGCTCGTCGATGCGGCAGTCTGCGCGCCGTTCGCCGCCCAGACCTACAGCATCCTGCTTCGTAGAGAAGCCTCGAAGAATCCGTTCGGCGCGCCGTTATTCTTCGTATTCTGCGTCGATGCGTTCAAGCTGGAAAAAATCATGGAGAAGCGCGGCTGGAAGATGGGACAGAACGACCTTTCGTTTCTCATCCTGGGCATCCAGGACGCCGCCTACGCAGCGGAAAACATGGTCATCGCGGCGGAAAGCCTCGGGATGGGCAGTTGCTACCACGGGTGGGTACCGTTCGTCGCGGACAAGATAAAGGAGTCGTTCGAGCTGCCGGATCGCGTGTTTCCGCTGGTCGGGCTGACCATCGGATACCCTGCCGAGAATCCGCCCGTGCGTCCGCGCTATCCCATCTCCTACACCCTGCACGAAAACGCCTACAAACTTCCCACGGACGAGGATGTCGAAGATGCCATGCGCGTCATGGACGAGGGATACCTCGCGCAGGATTACTACCGCAAAGCCAACTACATGGTCAAGCTCGACGACGGCATGCAGGAGACCTTCACGTTCGATGATTATAGCTGGACCGAGCATATATCGCGTAAAAACGGACTCTGGCAAAAGGATATCACCGAGATTCTTCAATTGATGAAGAAGTGCCGGTTCGTGCTATCGATTTGATTCTCTTATTCCTAGCCTTGCCACTTCTCAATTTGCTTTCATATTCACCAATAACTTGCCAGCTTGAAGAGAAACAGCAATTTCGAACACGTGAAATACAAGGATCATTGACTATTTTTTATAATACTTCTCACGAAAATTAGTTTCTCTGGTTGTTGGATGCGGAAACTCGATTTCCATTTCGAATCTCTCATCCGAGGGTAAGTCATCAAACGGGAATAAGAGATGCTTTACCTCTTCAATGTCTTGACTTTTGCTTAAAATTTCCTCATCTGGCTTGAGCATGCTTGTGACTACCGCTGAATGAGTGTGAAGCAATCTCCCTTCGATCCTTTGAGTACTAACTAATTTGATTTTATATGAATAAGGTCTCCCATTTTTGTCTTCTTTGATTTGGACTTCCTCATAACATTCCTCATCAGGCTCTGGAGCATTTTCTGTCAATCCCAGGTCATTATTGATATCTTTCAATTCAGCTTGCTTGAATATTTTCCCAAGAGGGGCAATAACAAACACTTCATCTGAGACATTAACTAAAGCCTGCTTAAACTTGAAATGACCTTTACCTCGTGCCATCGGTACCGGGCAACGTGTTCCCGACTCATTGATTCTAACCCAATTGCCGGTAGTAAGTCCTATATACTTTGTTTTGTCAGGATCAATTTTCGTCTTCGACCTGCTTTCATCATCATCATCAAACAGAACCGCAATATTGTCACGAACCTCTTCCATAGTCGTTCTTGTCATCTTCCCGGTTATGGCCGCGTAAATCGGCAGTGGCTCACCTGGCAATAAATGACAACGAAATGCTAGTTGCGAATAACGCTCATTAGGATTTGCCCTACCCTTTTCCATAACAACCTGTATCCCACTAAGACTATTGGTTAGTATGAAAAGATTGTCGATCCATGCCTCACGATTTAAAGTTCGCTTCACCAGACATTCAGACAGAACTTTAAATAGGTAGTACAATGTCGTTCCTGAGTCTATCAACAAACAAACATAGTTCTCCTTATTATTAATAAATTCCTTACACCTATCAATGAGTTGTGGAACAAATTTCTTCGCAATAAGCTCCTTTTCTTTGCGGAAATGACATAACCTTTCCGCAAAAAGAGTCCTCGATTCGGCAGAAATGCCTGCATTCACAAGAGCCGATGACAACCAATATGAATCTCTTGCCAACTCATCTTTGATCTGCCTGCCAAGAATAACTGAAACATTCTCAAGCTTAACTGTTTGCCTATCGATCCATTTACGATTCGAGTCTAGGTGCTTTTTCTCTTCATTGTATCTTTTCTCGTTCAATTTTTGCTCTTTGGAACCAAGATATAGCTTAAAAAATACTTCAAGTAAAAGAATACCTAGCCCAACAGCCAGTACAAACGTCATTGCCCACTGTGATTCCATAATTACTCCAAATTCCCATGTTTTGCCTAAAATTGTATCATACAGAAGTTCTTGTCAACAATAAAATATTTCTTGCGCCGCATTTTCATCTTCCGCTCAATATCTTTTATACTTGCTTCACGTATAAACCCATCTTCACATTTGGCGATTATAACCGGATTAAGCACATCTCGCGCAAAACGGACTCTGGCAGAAAGATATCACCGAGATTCTTCAATTGATGAAGAAATGCCGGTTCGTGCTATCGAAGCCCATTTCGTAGTATAAAGCATATTGTTGCAATGACATGTGTAGCCCATATGGGGGATTCGATTTTGACACAGGTGTGAACCATGGGCTAAATATATCGTCCCTCCGAGACTTGATATCGACTCGTTGTCCCGCATGGGGCGTATGATTAAAGTCCAAAGGTTGCGGAATCATTTCATAGCCCCGCATGGGGCGTTAGATTTTAGCGCGGGGCGTAAGCCCCGTGTAACGATAACCACGCCAACAAATTAGCGCCGGAGGTGCGACAGAAAAATTGTTCAGCTTGCTGACAATCCAGAATCCCCGCAGGCTACAATATATCGCCTTTCAGGACTACCAGATCAAAATCCGATCTTGATGCCGCCGATGAACGTGCGACCCCACTGATAGACGGTCTCGCGTTCGTGATCGCCGGTCTCTTTATCCACGATGAAGTTGTAGTCCCAGACGTTCTTGGTGTCGAAGATGTTGTCGATCTCGACGTAGTATTCGAGGGTGATGCTGTCCTTGAGCCAGTGGTGGTGCAGGTGCAGGTCGAGCCGCTTGTAGTCGGGCAGCCGCGAGCTGTTGTAATCGGTGTCCTGATCGACGTACCACTTGCGCGAAACCTCGGAATAGGTCTCCTCGGTGTAGGGCCTTCCGCCCATGTAGCGGAATTTTAGCGATATCTCCGCCTGATCCGACGGCACCACGGCCAGCAGACCCAGCCAGAACATCCAGTCGCGATTGTCCAGATACCAGTCGTATTGAAGGAAGTCGAACTGATAGCCCATCACGATGGACAGGACGTTGCGGTAGTCGAAGTCCCACGGCACCTCTTTATCCGGGTAGCGGTAGTCGCAGGTAAATGCCTTCGACCACGAATAGGCGATGGAGCCGAACCAGTTGTCCTGAAGCTTTTTCTGGAAAAAGGTCTCGATGCCGTAGCTGTACGCCTCGCCGTCGTTGGTGGTCAGGCTGGACCAGTCGAGCGTATCGACGGTGGTCTCGTGTTCGCGCACGAAGACGTTGTCGTATTCCTTATAATAGGTCTCGATGCGGAACATGGCGGCTTCGGAGAGGAGCGCGTCCCATCCGAGCACGAGGTGATCCGCGTACTTCGATTTCAGTTCCTTGTTGCGCTCGTCGTAGGAGAGGGTCAGGTTATCGACCTTCTGGAAGTAGCGCCCGAGCCCGAAACGCAGGTTCGAGAACTTGGTGATACGGTACTTCATGCCGAGGGTCGGCGCCCAGGTGGTCTCGTCCGTGTAGTCGAAGTAATCGACCCTGCTGCCGGCGGTGACGTTCAGCTTCCCGAACTGCTTGTCCCATTGCAGGTAAGCGCCGAGTTGCACGGTTCCGAACTCCTTCCTGCTCCAGTCGATATCGCCTTTGCCGAAACCCTCCACGCCGAGTGTATCGACGATTACGCCGTTATCGTCATAGACGAAGGTCGTATCGGGCCGGAAGTAGAGGTCGGAGTCGATGTAGTCGTAGGTGACGCAGAAACCCGGTTCGAGCTTTCCGATGTAGGTCTCGGGCATGAAGTGCGAATACTTGAACCCGAGCCGGTTTTCGTCCGCCATGTATTCGGTCGAGAGGTTTTCCTTTGTCTTTTCACCCTCGATGTAGGTTTCGAGGTCCCACCATCGGTGGCTGTTGTATAATGTAAAGAGCGAGTAGTGCCCCTTGAAAACCTTCTTGTAGGTCGCACCAAACATGTATTGTCCAGACTTCAGATAGACGTCTTCCCCATCGGCGCTGGAGGAGAATCCCGAGGAATCCTCGTGCGCGACTTCGACGGTGTTTTCCGCCCAGAGTTGGGTGAAGGTCAGCTTGTTGGTCGGGGTGACACGTACGGTCTCCTTGGCATAGACGGACTGGAAATCCGGGTCGGCGCTGAGCCCGATCTCGTCCGCGATCACGTTCAGGAATCCGTGGTGGTAGAACGCCAGAAACGAGCTCTTGTCCGTTATAGGGCCCTCGACGTGGCCGCCGTATCCGGTCAGGCTGGCGTCGAACGCGATCTGATATTCTTTTTCGTTGCCGTCTCGCGTGGTGATATCCAGAACGGAAGAGGCCTTGTTGCCATAGCGCGAGGGAAACGCGCCGCTGTAGAGCGTGAGTTCCTTGACCATCTCCGGCGTGATCAGACTGATGGGCCCTCCGCCGTAGTTCGGGTAGGCAAAGTGGTTGGGATTCTGGAGTTCGATGCCGTCCAGGACGAAGAGGTTCTCGCCGTAGTTCGCGCCACGGATGATGATCTCGTTCATGGCGTCCGAACCCGATACAACCGATGGCGTTACCTGCACGGCGCGCTGGATGTCGTAGGCTCCGGCGGGCTGGGTGCGGATTTCCTCGATGTCGAGGGTCTTGGTGCTGACAGGCGCGTCCTCCGGCTCGCGGAAAAACGCCTCGCCCGTGACGGTGTATTTCTCCATCTTCAACACCTGCACCTTCATATCGACGTTGATCGTGATGGTCGTATTGGACTGCACCATGACGTTGATCTTGGTGCGCGGCTCGTAGCCGACACGGCGATAGCTGACCTGATGGACGCCCGTAGGTATGTTCTTGATGATGTATTCGCCGTCCGCGTTGGAAAGACCCCACGCCTCGTCATCGATGAAAATCCCCACCTGATCGATGGGTGCCGATGTCCCCTCGTCCTTGATCCGACCGGCGACGTGCCCAACCTGACGCGCTTGGGCCGCGATCGATATCCACAACATTCCCAATATCAAAATGAGCAATAATTTCTTCTCATATCTCAAGCGAAAATCCGAATTTTCAATCACGTTACAAGCCTCATGTTTAATCTTTGATTACGATATAAAAAGGAAGTCGAGCTTCTCAGGTCAAGTAAAAAACCGGTAAAGATCGGGATTTATCGACTCGAAATAGAAAATGGCTAATCATTACCCGCTTCTTCTTATGCGTCGAGCGGACACCCTGTCAGCCAGTTATAAAAATGGGCAATATTCGTTTTTGTTCTTGCCTTCCAGCCCGGTTTGGAATTGTTTTTGTATCTACTATACCAATCTGTCACCGAAGAAAAACTGAATTAAAAAAATACAAGGAGAAAAACGTGAGAAAGAAGGTCCTGATCCCGCTTGTTCTGGTGTTATCCATTACAATGCTTTTCGCTTTGGAGAGCGAGAAGCTATCAAACGCAGACGTATTTTCCTGTGAAACTGTGAGTTCCGGCAGAACTTATTTACAGTTTTCGACTCCGGAGTGGTCCTCCGAATCCTTTGAAGCACAACAAGGAAATTTTTCGAAAATCCAGATCGCCGAACGTGATATTCCTTTCTTGACGGCATCGGAAGGGCTCCCCGAGCTCCCCTTTTTCAGCACGATGATCGCGGTTCCGGATCACGGCTCCATCAACCTCGATGGGCTCGATCTCGCCGAAACCCGTGTCCCCATCGATCCCGTATATCCCTATCAGGATTTGGAAGCGCAGCGCTCCGTGCTGGCGATGGATCAGTCCTTCTACGAGAGCGGATCGGTCTATCCCGCCGAGACAGTCCACGTGGGAGAACCGGTCATCATGCGAAACCTGCGAATGGTTCCGGTCAATGTCTATCCATTTGCATATGACCCACAGACATCGGAGCTGATCGTCCGCGACGACATCTCCTTCGAAATCAATGCTGACAACTCAATCGGCGTAAACGAAGTTGACATGGAGCGTCCGTTATCGCGCAGTTTCGAGCCGATGTACCGCTCCCTTGTCCTGAATTACGACGATGTCCGTGACGAGAATCCCGTTTATCAAAACCCGAGCATCATCATTCTGACTTGCAGCAGCAGCGAAATCGACGAGCAGGTCGAGCAGCTTGCCGACTGGAAGCGCACCAAGGGTTTCGACGTCACCGTGGTAAGCACATCGGAGACCGGTAACAGCACCAACTCCATCCTCAGCTACATCGACAACGCTTACGGATCCTGGGAGAATCCGCCGGAGTACGTAGTCATCGTCGGCGACGCCGGCGGAAGCTTCGATGTTCCAACATGGGGTGGCGAAGGCGATCATAACTACACGTGCCTCGAGGGTAACGATATCCTTCCGGAAATCTTCGTCGGGCGACTCTCGATCAGCAGCCCGACCGACCTGATGGTCATCCTGCAAAAGATCAACCTCTACGAACGAGACCCGAACCTGAACGAGGAAGATATGATTATGTACCGCCATTCGCTGCTCGTTGGCGATACGAGCCCCTCGGGTCTTTCCTGCGTGATTACCAGCAAATACAATAAAGAAGAAATCCTTTCTTACGATCCCGATCACAGCTTTACGGAGCTCTATGATCCGGATCCGAGCGCAAGCCAGATGGGCAACGCGATCAACGCCGGTTCGCTGTTCTTCTCCTACCGCGGTTATTACGGAATGAGCGGCTGGATATCCAGCACCGCCAACAGCCTGACGAACGTCAATAAACTGACCAACGCGGTGATCATTACCTGCGATACCGGCACATTCGCTTCGAGCAGCGGCGTTGCGAGAACCGAGGCCCTGCTGCGCGTTGGCACGCCAACGGCTCCCAAGGGCGCCGCTTGCGCAATCGGTATGTCAACCGCCAGCACGCACACCCAATACAACAACATCCTCATGGCAGGTATCTTCCACGGCCTGTACGCCAGCGACATGCACACCATGGGACAGGCGATCATGGCCGGAAAACTCTACCTCTACCTTGGATATTCAAGCGTGAATTACAGTGCGGTCAGCGACTTTACCGAATGGTGCAACCTGATGGGCGATCCGTGTATGGATGTCTGGCGCGGCGAACCGATCGCCATGAGCGCCGAATACGATAGCTCGATCGACCTGGGACAGGGCTACATCGATGTCAATGTCTTCGACTACTTAGGCGAGCCGCTTGAAGGAGCCTGGGTAACCGCCCGCATGGGACAGGATATCATCTTCGGCACCGGACTCACCGACGACGCCGGTACGGTCACGATAACCTTCGACCCGTATCAAATCGGCAACGTCAACCTGACCATCACCAAGCCCGACTATATCCCGCATCTGGGAAGCTTCAGCGTCGAGTCCAGCGGGGGCATCGCATGCACCAATGTGGCGATCGACGACGACAACACCGGCTCGTCCAGCGGAAACAACAATGGCGAGGCCAATTCCGGCGAGACCGTCGAGCTGTTCGTCAACCTGCACAACTACAGCGAAACCTCCGCTGCGAACGTCTCCGCCGAAATATCCTCCAACGACCCATGGATCGAAATCACGCAGAACGCCGACGATTTCGGCACCATCTCAGCAGGCGGCAACATGGAAGGACAGTCCGGATTCGTCGTGGAAATCGCACCGGATGCGCCGGACAAACACATCCTGCGTTTCAACCTGGATATCTCCGACGAAAACGGCAACACCTGGAGCAACAGCTTCTGGCTGGAAATCAAGGGCAACGACGCCGATGTGGAAGAAGTCCAGTACGCCGATGGAAACGACGGCGTCATCGACCCGGGCGAGACCAGCGATATTGTCCTCACAATCCGCAACAACGGTGGGACGGTACTCGATGGCGTCTATGGCACACTTCGGACCTCCAGCTATTTCCTGCGCGTCGATGATTCGCTGGCGTACTTCGGTTCGATCCTGCCCGGCTCGCAGGCAAGCTGCGGCTCCGATCCCTTCACCGTTACCGGCTTGAGCCTGACCCTGCCCGGCATGACAGTCAAAGCGAGACTGCGCCTCTTCAACGACAGCGGTTACGAGGAATTCGAAGACGTGGTCATCCAGGTCGGCGAAGCGCATGCGGGCGACCCGACCGGACCCGATTCATACGGCTACGTATGCTACGACTCGGGCGATACCGACTACCTCGAAGCACCGGTTTACGACTGGATCGAGATCGATCCGGCATTCGGCGGCGAAGGTAACGATACAGGAATCAGCGATACCGGGGACGAAGGAGAGGAATACCACGGCAAAGCAACTGTCGATCTACCCTTCGATTTCAATTTCTATGGTAAAACCTATAGCGAAGTGACGATCTGCTCGAACGGCTGGATCACGTTCGTCGATACCGAGCAGGTCTCGTTCCGTAACTGGTATATGCCCGGCGCAATGGGACCGCGCGCGATGATCGCCGCGTTCTGGGACGACCTTCGAACAGGCTCCGGCGGCGTCTATACATGGTTCAACGAAGACGAAGACTACTTCGTGATCCAGTGGTCTCGCGTTCAAAACGCCGTTGACAGCGCAGCGGAAACCTTCCAGATCATCCTCTACAACCCGGAAGTCTATCTGACACCGACCTTCGACGGCATGATCAAGATCCAATACATGACGTTCAACAATGTGGATAGCTACAATTCATCCGGCGGTTCACAGGGCAACCACTGTACCGTCGGTATCGAAGACCACACCGAGCTTCGCGGACTTCAATACACCTACGACGACGAATACGCCAATACTTCGATGCCGATCCAGAACGAGACGGCGATCCTCTTCACCGGCTTGCCGATGAGCTCGCAGGAAAGCTATCTGGTTTACAACGGTATCGTGATGCACGACGAAGACGAGAGCGGCCTTGTCGATGCGGGTGAGAGCGTCGATCTCAGTGTGAGAATCGACAACGTTGGCTTGTCAACGGCGACCGGTATCGTCGGCACAATCAGCAGCGATTCCCCCTATATATCGATCACCAACGCCACATCGAACTATGGCAACATCAATAGCTCCTACAGTGGGTACAACCTCTCCTTCTTCTCCTTCGACGTGCTTCCGACGTGCCCGAATCAACACATCGCCCACTTCACGATCGAGCTGAACAACGACGACGGCTACTGGGAATACCCCTTCGCGATCATAGTCTATAAACCCACGGTAGAGCTCTTATCGACGATCATTTACGATACAACCGGAAACATGGACGGCGTCTTCGATCCGGGTGAGGAAGGATACCTGATCGTCAACCTGCAAAACAACACCGGCTCTCTCGCCCGTGACGTAACGGCAACCCTGTCCGTCAACAACGATCTAATTACTATCGGACAGCCCGAGTTCAGCTACGGCGATCTGGGGGTCGGCATGAATCTTCAGAAGGCCTATCCGATCACGGTGGATGCTACCATCCCGGCAGAGACCATCGTTCTGTTCTCGCTGGATATCGATATGTACGGCGGAACCGGTCAGGCCTACGATTTCCAGGCTGGAATCGGCATCTGGGGCGCGCAATCCGACTTCGAAGACGACAACTGGGGATTCTCCTCCAGCGATTTCTGGGAATGGGGAACGCCAAGCCTCGGAACTCACTCCGGCGAGAAGGCCTGGGCAACCCGCCTCTATGCCAACTATCTGGACAATGCCGACTGGCGACTCGAATCCACCGAATTCTACATCGGAACCTGCACAGAACTCCACTTCTGGCACAAGTACCAGACGCAGACCAACTACGATGGCGGTAACGTGAAGATCAGCATCGACGGCGGATTCACCTGGCATGTCGTCGAGCCCAATGACGGCTACCCCACTGCGTCGATGTCAAGCAGCAACGACGCCCTCGGCGGCGAGCCCGGCTATTCCGGTTACCACCCGGAATGGGCGGAAGCGGTATTCGACCTCTCTGCATACGCGGGTCACAACGGTATCATCCGCTGGCACTTCGGCACCAACGGCTCCACCATCGCCTACGGCTGGATCATCGATGACGTCCTGGTAACCGGCAGCCAGGAAAAAGGAGCCGGTATCGCCGGAACCGTCACCCTGAGCGAGAATATGGCGGAGGTCGAGGACGCACTTGTAACCGTTGGTCAATATACGACTCAACCGGACGAGGAAGGCAACTACCTGCTTTACGTCTCAGAAAACACATACGATCTCAAGACAGACCTTCAATACTTCGAGAGTGATCTGCTCTTCGAACTCGCCGCGACGCAGGGCACGATATCAGAAGGAAACGACATGGTTCTCACCTACCTGCACCCCGCGACCAGCACCGCATGGGAACAGCAAAACGGTCGGGTGACCATCACCTGGGACTACGAAGCGCCCTCGGCAGTTCGGAACAACAAGAGCCGCAAGATCGAGACGCGCGAAGAATTCGAGAGCTTCCGCGTGTATCGCCAGCAGGAAACCGGCCCGAATGTCCTGGTCGGCAGCGATATCACGGACTACCAGTTCGTTGACCAGATCGATTCGCTCAAGACCTATTTCTACACGATCGTGGTCCAGTACGACGCAGGACTCAGCGAACCGGCCGCGGTCGAGGACGTTTACTGGGACGGAACCATCGTCGGAACCCAGCCCGACGCGCCCTCCTACGTCAACCGCCTCGGCTGCAACTACCCCAACCCATTCAACCCCGAGACGCGCATCGACTTCAGTCTGAAGAACGCCGGTCGCGCAAAGCTCGATATATTCAACGTCAAGGGGCAGTTGGTGAAAACGCTGGTCGATGACAAGCTAACCGAAGGAAACCACAGCTTCACCTGGCACGGAACCGACAATAGCAACCATCGCGTATCGTCCGGTGTCTATCTGTACCGGCTCGAAACCGACGGTTATCGCTCGATCCGTAAGATGCTCCTTTTGAAATAGGTTCGGCTTTGACGAAGTCAATTGTTGGTTTCGCGGAGCGACAACATGGAATCCTCAAAACGATACCCATGAACGCTGTAATATCGGCTTGCCGATATTATGTTAGTGGATAATAAATAGATTAGAGAACGCCGCCCGGAGGTCGGCGCCTGCAAAAGGCGCGGGGATTCGGGCGGTCTCCTTTTCATTACATACCTTCTGAATGTACCGGAGGTTCTTCCGAATGTTATGCAATAGGACGATGGACATGGAGATCAACATTCAGAAGAGCTTCGCTCAGCACATTCGGAAGTTGATCTCTTCCCCTGTAGCGCTCGACCTCCGGGCGAATCCTTCCTCTTGGTCCGCCAAGCTCCAGCTTGGCATCTCCTCGGAACGCGGACGTCCTCGTCCGCATTTCCTTTCTCTCGTAGCGCTCGACCTCTGTGATTTTCAGACGGAGTCCGACAAATCGAATCCCCGAGTGAAACGGTAGCGAGCTTTTCTTGACAACGAATCCTCGACAGGAAAATATACAACCCATGAGAATCAAAACAGGCATCGGACAGGACAGTCACCGAATCGGCGACGACATGAAAAAACCGTTCATCCTCGGCGGAATCGTTTTTGACGGACTTCCCGGTCTGAAGGGCAACAGCGACGCGGACGCGGTCATGCACGCGATTACCAACGCGATCTCGGGAATTACCGGAGTCAACATCATCGGAAAGGAAAGCGACCGGATGTGCCTGGAAGAGGGCATCGAAGACAGCGCGGTATATCTGAAGGAAGCGTTGAGATTTCTGGGGGATTTCCGCCTGACCCACCTCTCGATCAGCATCGAATGCAAGAAACCGATGATCACACCGAAGATGGACGAAATGCGAAAACGTCTGTCGGAAATCCTGCCGCTCGATCCGCAGGACATCGGCATCACCGCCACCACGGGCGAAGGATTAACCGGATTCGGTCGAGGCGAAGGCGTGCAGGCATTCGCGGTTGTCACCGCCGTCGCGGACTGATCCCTATTTCAGCAACGAAAGCAGCCAGTCGATAACACCCAGCAGCTTAAGACTACCCAGCAGCACCGACACGATCAGGATGAGCCGGATGATCTTCTCGCCCTTGCGCACGGCCGACCGAACGCCGATCCACGCCCCGATGTAATTCCCGACCGACAAGACGAGACCGTACTTCCACATCACCGTTCCGGAGATGGCGAAAATACTGACAGAAAAGACCGTGTAGAACAGGACGATGGTCACCTTCAGGGCGTTGGCGCGAATCAGGTCCAGATTCTCAATCAGATTCAGCGACGCCAGCAGGATCAGCCCTACACCCACCTGAATGAACCCACCGTAAAATCCGATCGCGATGAAGATCAGGCTCTCCACCCACGCGGGGAAATTGCGCTTTGTCTCCTTCATCTTCGGCGGACGGATCATCATCAGAACGATGCCGATGAGGATAAACGCCAGGATGATCTCGAACATCCGACTGCTGATATTGACCGCCCAGATCGTGCCCAGCAATCCACCGATGACCACGGAGAGCAGGATATGCCAGCGCCCTTTGACTTCGACAAGATTGCGCTTACGGAAATGATGTGCTCCGGAAATGCTTTGGACGAGAACCGCGACACGGTTTGTGGCGTTGGCGACATTGGCGTCCATCCCGATCAGCGTGATCAGAACGGGAAGCACGAGGACAGAGCCGCCGCCCGCGAGCGTGTTGATGAATCCCGCCAGTCCTCCGGCAAAGAAGAGCATGAGATAGATGATTCCTGCGTGAAAATCCATATTGAACAAATGAATGAAAATCAACCCTCGTGGCAAGGTTTATTTTGTGAAAACACCCACCAGATCGCCCCGACCTGCCGTTCTGAGCGCTTCGATCACCAGCTTGCGATTCTGCGGCTCATACCACTGCAAGAGAGCCTTCATCAATCTCACCTCCCTGCCCCTCGACACGTGAACCTTTTCGCCCGTCGCGGGATCGACGCCGCTGAAATACATGCAGGTGCTTCGCGTCATCGGCGTGGGGGTGAACTGCTGGATCTGCCGGACGCGCAGGTTGTTTTTATGCAACCACAGCGCCAGCTCGATCGTGTCCCTGAGCGTCTCGCCCGGATGACCGGCGATCAGATAAGGCAACACGTATTGCTTTTTGCCGGACTTCTTCGATTCGACTTCGAATATCCGGCAGAAATCGTCATAGGGCTCATTCGACGGCTTGTTCATCCGGTGCAGAACGTTCGGTGAACGGTGCTCTGGCGCAAGCTTGAGGTGTCCACCGGTGTATCGCTTCGCAAGCTCGGCGATGAATTTCCTGTCCCGTAGCGCAAGATCGAACCGCACACCCGACGCGATGAACAAATGCTTGATACCGGGAATCTTCGACGCCCGATCAAGCAGCTTGAGGTAGTCCGCGTGGCTCGTGTCAAGGAACGGGCAAACGTCCGGCACCAGGCAGGACGACCTTCCGCAATCCGCCGGGAAACCGCGCTTGCAGGACAGTCCGTACATGTTGGCGGTCGGACCGCCAATGTCGGTGACGGTGCCCTTGAAATCGGCATCGCCTGCCATGTCGCGCACCTCGCTAAGGATCGATTGCTCGCTGCGTGAGCGGATCGCGCGTCCCTGGTGATATGACAGCGCGCAAAAACTGCATCCGCCGAAGCAGCCCCGGTGCGCGGTGACAGAATGCCGAATCTGCTCGAACGCCGGGATGCGCGCGCCCTTGTAGCCCACATGCGGCTTCCTCGAAAACGGCAGCCGATATAGCGCGTCGAGTTCATCCTCCGACAGCGGCTCCTGCGGTGGGTAGTGAACCAGCTTCCTGCCGGCGAAATCCTGAATCAGCGTATGTTGCCGGAACTTGTTGTCGAACGCCTGGAACAGTTTCAGATAACCCTCCGGTGACTTCGATTCCTCCCACGTGGGAAGCCGTAAACCCTCGACCGCTGCATCCTTCAGCAGCGAAACGACGGTTCCCGGGATGCCGTCCAGAGCTCGTTCTTCATCAACGCGCCGCGCGATCTCGATGATCTGTCGCTCTCCCATGCCATAGACGAGGATGTCGGCGCGCGTCTCAGGCAGGATGCTGTTGCGCACCTTCTCAGTCCAGTAGTCGTAGTGCGGGACGCGCCTCAGCGATGCCTCGATTCCGCCCAGCACAATCGTCGTCCCCTTGAACAGCCGCCTGATCGCCTGAGTATAAACGATCGTGGCACGGTCTGGACGCTTGCCGCCTTCGCCATTCGGCGTATAGGCATCGTCGGAACGTGGCTTCTTCAGCGCGGTGTAGTTGGCCACCATCGAATCGACGTTGCCTGAGGTGACGCCCCAAAAAAGCCGTGGCCTGCCCAGCCGCGTGTAATCCTCATCCGACTGCGGTTGCGCGATGATCCCGGTTCGATAGCCATGATGGATCAGCCATCGCGCCAGCAGCGCACTGCCGAACGACGGGTGATCGACGAACGCGTCGCCGCTGACGATGATCACGTCGAGCTCGTCCCAGCCGAGAGACTCCGTCTCCTGCCGGGTCATGGGTGGTTGATAAATCTTCTGCATGGGATTAGAAAATACGCGACGCGGAAGACGTCAATGGAAATCAACTTCTGAATGTCCGAAGGTCTTCCGAATGTTGATTTCCACGAGACTCATCCTGAAATCGAGCACCCAGCTATCATCTCCGCCCGGCAGATTCGTTCGTATCAAGCTCCAGAGTTCCGAAGGAACGACAGATTTTAGCCCGTGGCGTAAGCCATGGGAAACCGCGCACCAACCACAAGCCCTCCGCCCTGCAGATTCGTTCGATCGCGAGCGCAACCGTGGTGTTGTACACCTTTATTTCCATGTCCGGTAGTCAGGAAGGTGTACTATATCCACGGCGGAGCGAGCGATCGGACGAAGATGCGGGTGGGTAAAGACTGCGCCCGACCTCCTCCCTGCTCCCTCTTCCCGCTTGCGGGAGAGGGTCTGGGGTGAGGGTCTCTTTTTCTCCTGCAAATCGTGATGGGATTCGAGTTATTACCTTCGGCAAAACTCACAGATTCAGACAGGGAAAGGTGATGCCGAGCTGGAACTCGGCGGTCCGACAGAGAGCGACCACCTCCCTCTCCTGTCTCCTATCTTCTATAAAAAAACACCGCAGGGATTGTCCAGTTCCCTGCGGTGTATGCATTAAACGGAGATGGGAGGATCAGCCGTTGCTTGAGAGCGGATTCAGGCGGATGATGTTGATCGCCTGAATTCCTTTATCTGTATTCATGAGATCAAATTCGACGTCTTCGTTAGGATACAGGACTTTCAGCTCTGTCGGATTCTTGGTGACAATCGATTTCCAGTGTACGAAATATTCCGTATTGTCGGCGGACAGGATGAAACCGTATCCCTTGTTGCTGTTAAACCATTTTACTTTGCCTTTCATGATGCTCCTTCGCTTGATGCAAATTCATAGATACAACGCCGGACCGGCACCGCCGTTACGACAAATTAGAAAAAAGCCCGGAAGAATTTCTCCCGGGCTCATATTCGTTATTTTGATTGTTCTTCTTCAATCGCTGCTTGCGCCGCGGCGAGTCTTGCGATGGGTACGCGATAGGGTGAACAGCTTACGTAGTTCATGCCCACGCGGTGGCAGAATTTGACTGATGACGGCTCTCCGCCATGCTCGCCACAGATACCGACCTTGAGATCGGGGCGTGCCGAGCGACCTTTATCGGTTCCCATCCTGACGAGTTGTCCCACGCCTTCCTGATCCAGAACCTGGAACGGGTCGTGCGCGAGGATACCCTTCGCGGTGTAGATGGGCAGGAATTTTCCGGCGTCGTCGCGAGAGTAGCCGAAGGTCATCTGGGTGAGGTCGTTGGTGCCGAAGCTGAAGAACTCGGCGTGCTCGGCGATGAGGTCTGCCGTGAGCGCCGCACGCGGAATTTCGATCATGGTGCCGATCAGGTATTCGAGCCGGCGTCCAGCCTTCTGGAATTCCTCTTCCGCCACGCGTTCGATGATCTCTTCCTGCATGATGAATTCTTCCTTGGTGCCGATAAGCGGAACCATGATTTCCGGGAAGACCTTGATGCCCTTCGCCGAGACGTTCAGCGCCGCTTCGATGATGGCACGGGCCTGCATTTCGGTGATCTCGGGATAGGTGATACCCAGACGGCATCCGCGGTGACCGAGCATCGGATTGAACTCGGCGAGCGATTCGACGATGGATTTGACCTTCTCGGGCGAGATTCCGAGTTCGTCCGCCATCTCTTTCTGATTTTCTTCCTCGTGCGGCACGAATTCGTGCAGCGGCGGATCCAGGAGGCGGATGGTGACGGGCAGTCCGTCCATGGCTTCGAAGATGCCCTCAAAATCCTCACGCTGGATCGGAAGCAGTTTATCCAGAGCTTTTCGACGTCCCTCTTCGGTCTCAGCGAGGATCATCTCGCGGACGGCCTTGATGCGGTCGCCTTCGAAGAACATGTGCTCGGTACGGCACAGTCCGATACCCTTGGCGCCGAATCCGCGAGCGACTTTCGAATCGCGCGGCGTATCGGCGTTGGTGCGAACGTACATGCGGGTGAATTTATCGCTGAGGTCCATGATCTTGCCGAAGTCTCCACTGAGCTCGGGATCGCGGGTCTCGACTTTTCCCTCGTAAACCACGCCGGTTGAGCCGTTGAGCGAAATCCAGTTGCCTTCCTTGAAGGTCTTGCCGTCGGCTTCCATGGTGCGGGTCTTGTAGTTGATCTTGATACCGCCTGCGCCGGAGACGCAACACTTGCCCATGCCGCGCGCCACAACCGCCGCGTGCGAGGTCATGCCGCCACGTGCGGTGAGAATACCGGCGGCGACGTTCATACCGCGGAGATCTTCGGGTGAGGTCTCGATGCGGACCAGCACCACCTGCTTCTTGTCAGCGACCCATTCCTCGGCTTCGTCGGCGAAGAACACGATCTGGCCGGTAGCAGCGCCCGGAGACGCGGGAAGTCCCTTGGCGATCGGCGTTGCTTTCTCGAGCGCGTCGAGGTCGAACACCGGATGAAGCAGTTCGTCGAGCTTGTTGGGCTCGACCCGCATGATCGCGGTCTTCTCGTCGATGTACTTCTGATCGAGCATGTCGATGGCGATCTTGACCATCGCGGCGCCGGTGCGCTTGCCGTTACGGGTCTGGAGCAACCAGAGCTTGCCGTCCTGGATAGTGAATTCCAGATCCTGCATGTCTTTGTAGTGGTCTTCCAGCTTCTGCTGGGTCTTGTCGAGTTCCTTGTAAACTTCCGGCATCACCTCTTCGAGTGACGGGAATTTCGCCTTGCGCTCGCCTTCTTCGATGTTCTGAAGCTTCGCCCAGCGTCGCGAGCCTTCGACGGTGATCTGCTGCGGCGTGCGGATACCCGCCACCACGTCTTCGCCCTGCGCGTTGACCAGGAATTCGCCGTTGAAGATATCTTCGCCGGTTCCGGCGTCACGGGTGAAGGCAACGCCGGTCGCGCTGTTGTCACCCATGTTGCCATAGACCATCGACTGCACGTTGACGGCGGTTCCCCACTCTTCGGGGATGTGGTTGAGCTGACGATAGAGGATCGCGCGCTCGTTCATCCAGCTATTGAACACAGCGAAAATCGCGCCCCAGAGCTGATCCCACGGATTGGTCGGGAAGTCCTTGCCGGTGTTTTCCTTGACGGCTTTCTTGAAGCGCACGACCAGTTCCTTGAGGTCGTCGGTGGTAAGATCGATGTCTTCCTCGACACCCTTCTCTTCCTTCACCTTCTCGATGATCTCCTCGAACGGATCGATGTCTTCCTTCGAGACCGGCTTCATGTCCAGCACGACGTCACCGTACATCTGCACGAAACGACGGTAGGAGTCCCACGCGAAGCGATCGTTGCCGCTCTTCTTCGCCAGACCCTCCACGACCTCTTCGTTGAGGCCGAGGTTGAGAACCGTGTCCATCATGCCGGGCATCGATACACGTGCACCGGAACGAACCGACAGAAGAAGCGGATTCTGCGCGTCACCGAACTTCATTCCCATGATTTCTTCGGTCGCTGCGATCGCCTTCTTCACGTCGGGATCGAGCAAGGCCTTGACCTTTTCCTGACCGATGGTATTATATTCTGTGCAAACTTCGGTTGTGATGGTGAATCCGGCGGGTACGGGCACGCCGATAAGGTTCATCTCGGCGAGGTTGGCTCCCTTGCCGCCGAGTAGATTCTTCATGCCGGTACTGCCTTCTGCTTTGCCATTACCAAACAGGTAAATTCTTTTCACGTCTTGGTTCATGAACGTTCCTCCTTGTGATTTATCATTCATTTTTCTTCTTTTTAAATTCGATAAATTTTGTCGGGGCAATCATGTCAAATCAAAATTCGGTGTAGTGACCACGATCCGTCCTGACAACTCTGAATTGCCGGCGATATCGTCTGTAAGCATGGTGATTAGCTCGAAACAATTCGCGTTGATACACATATAACGCACCGGCATTCTCAACGTTTCACGCGTATCGACGCTAGCTGTTCCTTCGTGTTACCCCGGTTCTTTTCTGGCAGCGAACTCTCTTTCTTTCAGTGATATATTAATCGAGAATTGTCCACTTGACAAACAATTACGACAAAAAACGAATCGCTATCGATCAGAAGAATTTGTGAATCTGGCATGTGCTTTCCCCGATAGCTTTTCTTGCGGCACAAGACGCGGCAAAAACCCGTTTTTTAACACAGGATTAATATTCCTGTCGCATCCCGCAATTCGCCATTTCCGTCTTGACAACAATCGAAATCCATGCAATCCTGTAAACGTATCGTGAAGTAACGAATCCGTTTCACGATGATCCGAAACAATCAATATCTTCGACTGGAGCGCATAAGCATATGAAATTCAACGATTATTTCAAGGATATCCCGGTTCTCGAATCGGATCGCCTGCTTCTCAGACCCTTCGGATACGACGACATCGACCAGTATCTGGCTTTTTTCACGGACAGGGAGGTCCAGCGATATCTCGGGTCTGTCCTTGTACCGAAGGATCGAGAGGACGCGAAACGCTGGATTGACAACCTGAACGGCAGATGTTTGAAAAGCAAGCTCGTCTTCACATGGTGTATCGAGTGGAAAAGAAGCAATGAAATCATCGGGAGATGCGACCTCGGCGGATTCGTAAGAAAGTCCATGGCCGAGGTTTCGTACTATCTATCTCGCGAGATGTGGAACAAGGGCGTAATGACAGAAGCGATGAAAATGGTACTGGACTTCGGTTTCCGTAACCTGAATCTGCACAGGATTCAAGCATGTGTTCTTCCGGACAACGCAGCGTCCCTGCGTTTGCTGGAAAAACTGGGATTCCAGCGGGAAGGCTTGTTGCGGCAATACGACTATGGGAAAGAGTTCCATGATGTCGTAATACTCTCAATACTCGACAATTCGGAGCGATATACCGAACAACCCGAGTGAAGAATTCTTGGTTGTCTGTTGCCGAATTCAGCGGTAAACCGACTATATCATTTTCGGAAGCATTTCGATGGATATAGTTCATCCATTTCCGTCTTGACAAAAATCGCGGCTCCAATGTTTTGTATAAAAGGCTATTAAAAGGGGTAACCACGATGACACAGCAAAACCATTTCAAGAAAGGTTATACATTCGACGACCTCCTTCTGGTTCCGGGAAAGTCGGAAGTGCTTCCGTCCGCGGTGGATACGAGTTCCCGCTTCACGCGCAACCTCGTGCTTCAGGTGCCGGTGGTCAGCGCGGCAATGGACACGGTCACCGAGGGTGTGATGGCAATTGCCATGGCACAGAAGGGTGGAATCGGCATTATTCATAAAAACCTCACCATCGAGGAGCAAGCGGAAGAGGTTCGTAAAGTTAAACGGTTCGAGAGCGGCATCATCAAGAATCCGATCACGCTCGAACCGGACGTCCGTATCCGTAATGCACTCGAACTAAAAGAAAAATACAATATCAGCGGTTTCCCGATCGTCAAGGGCAAACGACTGGTCGGCATCCTCACCAACCGCGACCTGCGCTTCGAATCGAACCTGAACAAGCGCATCTCCGAGCTGATGACACCGGAAGAACGACTGATCACGGTCGAGGAAGGAACCAGCCTCGAAGAGTCCAAACACATCCTGCACGAGCACCGCATCGAGAAGCTGCCCGTCGTGAACAAGTCCGGCGAGCTGGTCGGCATGATCACCGTGAAGGACATCGAGAAGATGATCTCCTACCCCAACGCCTCCAAGGACGCTGAAGGTCGATTGATCTGCGGCGGCGCGATCAGCTCCGGCAAGGACTACGAAGAACGAGCCGCAGCGCTGGTCGAGCAGAAGGTCGATGTGCTGGTCATCGATTCGGCGCACGGACACCACATCGATATCGCCCGAGCCGTCCGTACAATCAAGAGCCGCTTTGATATCGAGATTGTGGCGGGTAACATTGCCACGGCGGAAGGCGCAAAGGACCTCATCGAAGCCGGCGCCGATGCGGTCAAGGTGGGGATCGGTCCCGGATCGATCTGCACCACGCGCGTCATTGCCGGAATCGGCGTTCCGCAGATGACCGCCATCATGTCTGCCGCGTCATTCGCGCAGGAAGCCGGTGTTCCGATCATCGCGGACGGCGGAATCAAATTTTCCGGCGACGTGGTCAAGGCGATTGCGGCCGGCGCTAACTCGGTGATGCTGGGTTCACTCCTCGCCGGCACCGACGAGAGCCCGGGCGAATTCGTGATCTACAACGGCAGAAGATTCAAGTCCTATCGCGGCATGGGCTCCATCGGCGCGATGAAAAAGGGCAGCAGCGATCGCTATTTCCAGAACTCCGAAGAGGCGAAGAAGCTCGTCGCGGAAGGGATCGAAGGCATGGTCCCGTACAAGGGCCCGTTGCGCGATTTCCTGTATCAACTGGTTGGCGGCTTGCGTGCCGGCATGGGATACGTGGGCGCGGCAACGATTCGTGAATTGCAGAGTAAAGCACGATTTATCGAGGTCTCCCCCGCCGGACTGAAGGAAAACCATCCGCACGACGTGACCATCACCAAGGAAGCGCCGAATTACCAGTTCAGGGACGTGTAGAGATAGGAGTCAGGAGTCAGGAGACAGGAGACAGGAGTCAGGAGTCATGGGAACGCGGACGTCCCCGTCCGCATCTCTATCTCCACCTAAGCAACCGTATGCCCTTGAATTTGTTTGTGTTTTGCTACTCGTGAGTAAAATGTTCCTTCTGATTATTGGCAAAAACAAAAGCTATAGATTTTTTGCGCTTGACTCGAATCGTCTATTGGGATTCTTTCTGTTCGGAGAAATTCATGAATAGTAAAATACGCTATCAAGTATTTATCAGTTCCACATACACTGATCTAAAGGAAGAGCGTCAAGCAGTACTCATGGCTTTGCTTGAAATGGATTGCTTTCCGGTCGGAATGGAACTTTTTCCCGCTGCAGATACCAACCAGATGGATTTCATTAAAAAGGAAATAGATAATTCCGACTACTACATCTTGATCATCGGTGGCCGTTATGGATCGGTAAACAAAGAAGGTATTAGCTTCACAGAAGCCGAATTCGACTATGCCCTGTCCAAAAATATTCCAATCCTCGTTTTCAGGCATTCAAATCCAGATAAAATTGAGCGCGGCAAATCGGAAATCGAGAATATCAAGGCTTTCAATAAATTCAAAGCCAAAGCATGCAAAGATAGACTGGTCAAGGACTGGAACAATAGAGACGACCTAAAATATAAAATTGTAATAGCCCTCAAACATTCATTTGAGTGCAATCCACAAACTGGCTATATAAGAGCTGATGCACTTGGCAAGTTGCATAAATACAATACTACCCATAGCCTCAAAGCTTCAACCGGCAAGAAAACCAATCTGAGGACAAAGAAATCAAAGGAAGAAACACGAAGAGAATGGTTGAGTGAGGATTTCAGTATTAGATATACTGATGATGATTCATTGAAAAAGAAAGAATCAGTTAATCCATTTCTTTTAAATGAGATAATGAATCTTCGAAATGGAAGGGAAAAGATTGAATCAGATCATTGTGATAGAATAATCACTATGAAATGGCAGGATATTTACTTAACACTGGGAGAAGACCTCAGAAATAGCACAGATATTCGAACAATCACCAACCGACTATCCGCCTTTATCGAGAATCGCACCGGACTAAGTAAAGTGTATATCTGTAGTGATGATATTACCGCAATCATGGACAAACTCAATGCGATGAAGCTTGTTGGTCGTGTTTCGAAATACAATAGAAACTGGATTTTCCGCACAATTGGAGAACGCCTGTACAGCGAACTGAAAATCCGAGATATTTAGAGACTTTCCCTGCTTTTACATCCAATACACAGCCAACAAACGTAAAAAATTGCTGAAATCATCAATAAACACCAGAAAACCAGCATTCAGAAGTTGATTTATACTGCGTACTCAGTGGAGAGCGACTTCCTCTCCATCCTGTTCATTTCCCCAATCCTGTAAATCCTGCTTCTGACAAATTCCGTATATTCACTTGACGAAATTGTCTTCGAAAACGTAATATTGTTACAACCATACAGAACAGCGAGGTGGGACTATGAAACAGGGCATTTTTGCGATCATGATGTTACTCCTATTCTGCTCCATATTCGGCGAAACGATCTCGGTCGATTTACCATCGATACATATCGAACGCTCATCCGATCAAGCGCGAATCCAATCGAATGATTCCATGCTTAAGTCGTTCGAGCCGGGCGCACCGGACATCCCCATCGTCACGCACTTTTTCGAGGTGCCGAGTGGGATGCGAATCGATCATATCGATGTCGTCGCGGAAGATATTCAATACGTCGATCTGGGTCAAGGACTCGCGCCGGTTCAAGAGGCTGCTCCGCTCAGCTACCCGGGACGTTCGAGGCAGATTGCAACCATCCAGCCGAACAAAATCCCGACCAGCTATCTGAAGAACTCCGGCAGCGGATTCAGCGGAACCCACCGCATCGGATGGGTCGCGCTCGAACGTTGCCTGTATCGTGCAAACGAACAAACGCTCGAAGTCCCCGGACGCATCCGTCTGGATATCAAATACATCGGTGATCCGGTACAATCGGCAGTAAGAGACAACGAAACCTCCGCCCTCGTCGCTTCGATCCTCCTGAACAGACCTTCCCGCAATCGCACCATGCCCGGATACTTGATCATCACCGCTGAAGAGTACGAGACAACTATCTGGCATATGGCCCATTGGAGACTTCAGTGCGGTTACGATTATACGATTCAGACTGTCGAGTGGATCGACGAAAACATCGCCGGCGACGACTTGCAGGAGAAGATACGCAACTACATCATCCAGATGGTGAACGAACAAGGCATCTCATATGTCACCCTGGCCGGTGACGCGGATGTGATCCCGGTCCGGTATTTCTTCGCGTTCGACTGCGCCTACGGCATCTACGACGACGAAAACGAGATTCCCGCCGATATGTACTATAGCTGCCTTGACGGCGACTGGGACGCAAATGAAAACGGCATTTACGGCGAGGACGACGACAATCCCGACTACCTTCCCGACGTCTTCCTGTCGCGCCTGTCCTTCAACTCAATCGAACAATGCCAGTCCTACATTGCGCGTTTGCTCGAATACGATCAGGGCGAACTCAACACCTACGAGAGCGCGGCAGGCGTCTCCATGGAGCTGTGGGAAGGCTCCAACAGCGAGGTCGCGCAGCAGTATATCTACGACAGGTATTTTCCGGACGATTTCACTATCAGCCTGCTCTACGGCGATGAAAACACGCAGGAAAACGCCTTCGCTCTGATCGATGAAGACCCGAACATCTTCCAGCACACCGGCCATGCCTCCACTTCGGTGCTGTCCCTGGAAGAAGGCAGCCTGCGCTACAGCGATATGCAGAACATGACCAACACCAACGCCGGGCTCTTCTACTCCATCGGATGCTGGTCCGCCGCCATGGACTACCCCTCGGTCGGCGAACGGATCGTGACGCCCAATTCAGGCGGCTTCCTGGCGTACGTCGGGAACTCACGCTACGGATGGGGCGCGCCGGCCGCTCCCGGATTCGGATTCTCCGAGTTCTACCAGAAAGAGTTTTTTCGCGTGCTGTTCGAGGAAGATTCGATGGTCTCGCACGCCAACGTCCTGCAAAAACTGCCCTTCATCCCATTGTATCGGGGCACCTCGGTCTATAAATGGTGCGCGTACCAGCTCAACATGATCGGCGATTCGGCCTTCCGGCTCTTCACGCACGATCCGATTCACATGTCATACCATGCCCAGACATCACAGAGCGAAATCATTATCGATGTCTGGACGGAAGACGAATCGGGATATGGTAAGCTACCGGTCGCCAACGCGTGGGTCGCGATAACACAGGAATTCCATGCCCAAACCGACGAAACCGGTCGTGCCCGTATCGAGGTCGGAGAGGGATTAACCGGAAGCCTCACAATATCCAAGCCCGGCTACAAGACGATCGTGATTACAGGATTCGATACCGGCGATCTCGTCCAACCCTATGTCGGCAACGTTGTATGGAACGACGGCGATCCGGTCGTCCTCGGCGAGTCGTTTGACTGCGAGGTGACCCTCGCCAATCCCACGTCCGAAGACGTCACCATGCAATACTCGCTGGACGGTGAAAACGACCATTTTTCCCTGGACGAGGACGAAGGTTCGGTCGTGTTACCCGCAAATGGAACCGAATCATTCACCATTACAGGCACCATCGCCGATCAGACGGACAACCTCGAAGACACGAGCTTGCATATTGAAATCTTCTTGCAGCAGACCAACAGACCGTCCTTTACCTACTACCTGATGACCGAATTCGCACGCCCGAAGATCACCATGGCGATGCAGCCGGAGCAGGTCTCCCAATACCAGTACGAGCTCAATTTCCAAGTACACAACGAAGGCGATCTCGACACGGAAGGCTTGACGGTTAGCGCCGTCGTCGAAGCCGGAGACGGCACGCTGTCGGGACTTCCGCTCGAACTCGACGACCCCTTCCCCGTCGGCGGATCGATCGAATTCAGCACGACCCTGACCCTCGACGAAAACGATCCCGACCCGACCGGAACCCTCCTGCTACTCACCTTCCAAACCCAGCACGGATCGAGCACCTACAGCGCCAGCTACTACGCGCAGGCAGCCGTGGGCGATGTCGGCATCGAAGAGAATTTCGAAGGCGAATTGACATGGGAAGGCGACGACGCCTGGCAGACGGTCGATACCTACGCCTGTGGCGGCTTGCAAAGCCTCTCCTGTCGTCCCGAAAACCCGGGAATATACGAAATTGCCACGCCCTGGACGGCGTTCATGTACGACGCGGAAATCCGCTTCCAGTACAAGTACAAGATGCCCATGTACGGCAACGACGGTGTATTCTTCATCCTCGAGACAGAAGAGACCTCGGACACCCTGCTCTTCCTCGGAGCCGGCGGCGCACTACCGGATGGGGGACGTCCCGCGCCGGAAGTCTATATCGAAGGCGACTGGGCGGAGTACCAAATCGACCCGTCCGATTACCTCGTCGAATCGCCACCCTATGCGACACACTACCGCATCAAGCTGAATTTCCTCTTCCACGAACGGCTCGATGGCTTCAACGAATACGGCAGCATGAGCGACATCGGCGTCTTCATCGACGACTACAGCTATACCCCACCGGTGATCGATTACGATATCGACGAAAACAACGATATCCCTATCGGGCTCTCCATCTACCCCAATCCGGTGCGGGGAAGCAGAAAACTGACCATCGCCTTCTCAATCGCGAAGAATCGACAGGCAGACGTCGAGATATTCAACATCCGCGGCCAGAAGGTTCGCGGATTCAAGCCGACCGATAGCCGCGCCATTACCTGGGACATGCGCGACGCGAGCGGCAAACCTGCCGCTTCGGGCGTCTATTTCGCCCGAGTACGATCCGCCGGGAAACAGACAACACGAAAATTCCTGCTGATTCGATAATGGAGACAATACAAATGAGAACGATCACACTGATTCTCCTACTCACCTTGAGCCTTGGCTGCAACGCGGAATTCCCGATCGGTAACTTCACCTACATGAAATCGTACCATAACAGGGAGTTGTATCCGATGATCGCAGATGCCGGATACACCTTCATCATTTCCGAAACGATGCCGGGAGACGACACTTCTCAAGAGCTGCTCGACACTGCCGGTGATTACGGTCTGAAAGTCGCGCTCATCGACCGCTACGAGCTGTACGAATACTCCCGATCCAACTCTATGTGCTTCGAAGCGGAAAACGGTCCCGACTACGGCGACGCGTGGTACACGCTGGGTCAGGAAATGGGTCGAGCGGACGGCACGAACTGGATCTGCGATTCATCGAGAGACAAAGCAGGGAACGTTATCAACGGGATGTGGTACCGCAAAAACGGCGCGCCCTTCGACAACACCTTCAACTTGTCCGAGAAGGACGACATCTATTTCCGCGTACGCTTATCGTGGTCTGCCAACGGCTACAAGATTCCGCCCGGGCACAACGTGTTGCAAGCGAACGTTTTCTGCTATCCCGGCGGAGACCGCGCGAAACCGCTGAGAATGAAGATTGCCGGAACGCAGCTATTGCCGAAGCACCTGACGAAAGAGGCGAAGGATTACATTTTCTCCTTTCCGCTTGCCCGTATTCCGGAAGAATGTCGAAGGCTTACCGACTACGGCTGGATGATCTACGGTCTCGATTTCAGGCTACGCTGGGGAGGCCTCGGCGTACTCGAGATCGACCGGCTGGAGATATACGACTCTACCAATGAACGACTACGCGACGGAGAACTTTCAGCGAATATCCTGACCCGCGTCGCGAAGCTTGCCGAGAGCCCCAACCTGATGGGCATCTTCCTCAAGGACGAGTCCTGCACGCCTCAGTACGAAAGCTTTCGGCTGTTCAAGGAGATCATGGGCAGGAATCCGGACGCAGAGGTTCCGCTCCTGACGGCGAACTGGATTCGCCAGTACGAGAAATCCGATGGAGGATACAATCCCTGGGACGATTTCCTCGAGACGACGAATCTGGGATTCATCGCACCCGACATCTACCCCGTTCGAGGAAACCTGCACTGGAACAGCAATCCGCAGTTTCGCGCGTGGCACATCCAGAACAAGCTCGACGAAATGACCGACATGTACCGGATGCACAAGCAGAGCGCTCTGAGGCACGACGCGAAGTTCTTCGCCATCGTGCAATCGACCGGCTACTGGCACGGAAACGACCTCGACGACGGCGAGTGGGCCAGCCAGATTCTGCCACCGCCGGAGATGATCAAGTGCCTGCGCTACCTGCCGTTATGCTATGGCGCACAGGGGATCATGGACTGGAGAATGCTCTCCAACCGCAGAAAGAAGAACAGCGAAAACTGGAAATACAGCTTCCATCAGTCGCCGATCGACATCGACAATCGAACCACGCCACAGTACGACGCCATCATGGAAAGCAACGAGCGGATCAGCGAATACGGCGAGATACTCGACTGCCTCGAATGGATCGGAGCGCATCACGACACCAGAGAGATCGCCGGACTGACCCCCGCGCTACGCAAGGTCGAAGTCAAATCCACCAAGCCCGGCAGATACGAGGGACACATCGAAGTCGGGCTGTTTCAGGACGAATCGCTGTACTTCATGGTTGTCAATCGCAGAACGAATTTCTTGAAGCCTGAATACGGTGACAGCAACGGTGTACCGGAGACGGTCGGATCGAGGGGTGAGGATGTTGCCCGGGCGTTCGAAGCCGCGCCGGATCAGACGCTGACACTGCGATTCACCGACGATTTCGATCACCTGTGGTATCTGGAAGAGGTCATCAGCGGCGAGCGCATCCGTGTCACGGTGAATCATTCCGCGACGATCACGCTGCCTGCAGGAGAGGGACGACTCTATCGGCTTATGGCCGAATCAGATCCTTCGGGAAGAGACCCAGACCACCGTTGAAGACGTGCATATCGAGCGCGAACAGGATCAGGAAGGGCACGAAGAACAGGATCGCGGTGATGCAACTGGCGAGAACCGCCTTGATGAACGTTCCGACTCGCTTCTTCTCCGTCAGGCTCACAAAGAAGTGAACCGGCACGAGGATCATGATTGCGAACGTTGAAAAGCTGTGAATCTTCGACCAGAACAGGATGATCGTCATGAAGGCGTTGATCAGATTCGCGTGCCCGATCGAGTACATGTTCAGGATCAGGTGCTCCGAGAAATTGAACTTCCATTCCCGAAAGAACAGCCTCGTCATCATCGCATAAATCGGTAGCGAGATCAGGAACATGGCGGTCATGTTGCTGGTGGTCCAGAGGTTCACGTTTCGTGCCACGCCATCCACCTCGATCTTCGCCATATAGGCGTTCTGCGGATCGATAAGGACGTTCAGCAGAGTCATGAGGGCGGTCGTCCAGAAAAGGTAACGCAAGGGATCGTAGAGCGGCTTCCTCCTTCCCGCGATGTACTGCCGTATGATCGTACCCGGACGGATGGTCAACTCCTTGATGACAAGCAGCATCCCGTGCTCGAAATCGAAGGCTTCGAAACACTTTTTGACGATCAGACCAAGCGTGAACCGTTTTGTCGAAGCAGCCTGTCCGCAGACCGGGCAGAAATTGCCTTCGAACTGGTTCCCGCAATTGAGGCATACCGTGATTTCTTGTTCCATATCGAGCCGCCAAACGTTTTTTTGAAGAATCCACAATTTTCCCATGGTGTCAAGCCTGTTTTTAGAAATGCTAATGATTCCTCGGACATTTCATTGACAAAATCGTGCTTTTTGCGATAATGAAAGGAGAGGATTGTGTCATCAATATTAAGAGATAAATGGAGGATTCATGAGAACAGCTCGAGGATTTCTATTTTTCGGTCTGATCGTACTATGCATGGCATCGGCTCTTCAGGCATCCGAACCGCTTTTCTATGTCAGCACGGCGGAAGGCGATACGATCTTTGCCGTGTATCCATCCGGAATCAAGGTGCGGAATGCCACCGGCGAGGATATCTTCATCGCGGACCGAGACAGCGTACGCATCTACGTGGATGAAGACGCCATGAGAACCAGTCGTGGAAGCTTCGCGATCGGCGGAATCGGCAGCGCGACGCGTGAACCCGCGACCGAATACTTTCGTGTGACGCCTGACAGCGTCCGTGTCTATCTGAACGAAAGCGACCAGCGAACCAGTCGCGGCGGATTCGCCATCGGCGGTACCGCCAGCGCGACCCGCACGGGCGGCAACCATTTCTTCAACCTCGACAACACCAACGAACCGGAAATCATCAATCCCAGCGAACCACGCTTGCTATGGTATCCACACAAAGAAGCCTTCCGGGTCGGACACGTTCTGATCGACTCGCCCGACAGCGTCGGAACCAACTCCCTCGCCACAGGCTACGAATCGAAAGCTATCGGCGATTACTCTCAAGCGCTCGGTTATCAGTCACGAGCCGCGGCTGACTACTCGACCGCGATCGGTCTGCACGCCCAGGCACGGGGCGAGAGCTCTTTCGCTTACGGTGATCTCGCGGAAGCCAACGGACCCGGTTCCTTCGCGTTCGGCTCCGTCGCCCGTGACACGCTGGGTAACGTTGTCTATGGAGCAAGTGCCGCCAAGGCTGACGGCGCATATTCATTCGCCTTGGGTATGGGTGCCAGGACGAACGGACTATGCTCCATGGCAATCGGCTTCAACGCCAACGCCGAAACCAACAACAGCCTTGCCATCGGACGTAATACATCGGCCACCGGAAACAAGGCCGTCGCCATAGGCTATTCCGCGCAGGCAAGCGAATATAATTCACTATCCGTCGGTTACTACTCTGAAGCCTCAGGAGCCTACTCCACCGCTCTCGGCTACTACGCCGACGCCGTCGGACCCTACAGTACCGCAATCGGAAGAAACAGCAGCGCCGAGGGTGAATACAGTACCGCTATCGGATGTTTCAATAGTGCGCTCGGTGATTATTCAGTCGCACTGGGAAGAAACTCCGAGACCGGCCCCTACGGCACGGCATCCGGTTGTGATAACTATGCGACCGGCGACTATAGCCTGGCAATGGGCAGGCAAAACACCGCATCCAACTCTCATTCGATTGCCTTGGGTGGATTCAGCGAAGCGAATGGATCTTCCTCAACCGCTATTGGTTACCATGCGGTTTCGAATGGAATATATTCTATCGCAATGGGTGGGTATGTCGTCGCCGATACCAGCTACAGCATCGCAATGGGCAGAAGCTGCGAAGCGAACGATCAATACGCCATCGCAATCGGGCAAGGCTCCGTTGCTAACGGCATGAACTCGGTAGCGCTTGGCTACTACAATACCACCAACGGTCAATATAGTTTCGCCACCGGGCAATCTTGCGAATCCAACGGCTACTACTCGATCGCCGCAGGTGGCGACTGCGTTTCAAGCTCCAATGGCTCTGTTGCGATGGGATATGATTGCGAAGCGCTGGACGCATGGACTGTCGCACTTGGCTACCGTTGTCTCGCCGAGGGACAGCACGCCATGGCAATGGGCGATGGTGCCCAAGCGACATACAGTCATGCCATCGCGATTGGCGAAGACGTTACCGCAGACGGCATGAACTCGATGGCGCTGGGTAAAAACGCCTCCACCGGCGGCTACTACGGAAGCTTCGTGTATGGAGACTACAATTCGACGCAGGTTGTCACCGCCGATGACTACAACCAGTTCAAGGTGCGCGCCTCCGGTGGCTACGTATTCCACACAAACGGCGCCCTCGACGAAGCCAAGACAGTCTATATCAACGAAAACGACGGTTCCATGGGACTCGGAAAGCAAAACCCGGAACACAAGCTCCATCTCGTGGATTCGGTCGAAGAAGATGACGGCACCGACGGAGCCTTCATCGATATCGAGAACACCAGCAACAGTACCGGCGCAATGAGCGGTATCCGCTTCAAGAACGGATCGCAGACGGATGTATTCAAGGGTGGTATCTTCTTCAACGATTCTTCAGATTGGGGTCGCGGTGATCTGATTCTCGCCACATCTTCCTATAGCAATGCATTGGACGTCACTCGAGACAACGCCCGCCTGATCGTCTATAGTAATGGGAACGTGGGCATCGGCACTCCCGCCGGTACCAATCCTTATACAAAGCTCTGCGTGAACGGCGATATCAAGCCTTACACCGACGCTGCGGATGACCTCGGCTCGCTCAACAATCGCTGGCGCTACGTGTACGCGTCCCACGGTACCATCCAGACCTCCGACGAACGACACAAGGAGAATATCCGTCCCATCCGCTACGGACTCGACGAAGTGATGAAGCTGCGTCCGGTGCGGTTCCAGTGGAAGGACAACGACGACCGCAGCGATGACCTCGGCCTGATCGCACAGGAAACGCAGAAGATTATCCCCGAGGTGGTGAAAGTCGGCGACGACGAGGACAAGACCCTCGGCATGAACTACGCGGAGCTCGTACCCGTCCTGATCAGCGCGATCCAGGAACAGCAGAAACAGATCGAGCAAACGCGGCAGGAAGTCGAGCAGCTCAAGCAGCAACTGGCAAAGGAAAAGAATCGAACGAATCAGCACGTAGCCGGCAACGAATAACAAGGATGTCATCATGAAACGACTACGATTTCTCTGGATGATGCTCCTGCTTTTCCTGCCATGGCTGTATGCCGATGTACATATCAACGAGAACGGAATCGTTGGAACCGGCAGCACGGGCGCGATCCACGTCAATCAGGACCTCCACAACGACGGGCAATTCGTCTATGCCCACAGCCACATCCGGTTCTTCGGAGAAGGAACCAGCAACGTTCTGGGCAGTTCGGGGCTCTACGTCCGGCGACTGGTTCTCGACAAGAATTCCGACAGCTTCCTCTACCTGTTGGAGCCGGTCGGCGTCAGCGATTCGCTGCTGCTGCTTTCCGGAACGATGGATTGCCCGGGCAGTCGAAGCCAATCCGCCCCGGTCACGGCCAACGTCACCCGTCGCGATCAAGTCATCGCTCAAAAGGAAATCACCCAATCCTTCGAGCAGTCGAAAACCCGTAAGAAATCAGCCCGGAAAGCCGCACCACGCACCGGAATCGCAGAATCCATGTTCTCCTTCGAATCATCCTCGCGGGTGTCGGAGCGACAACCGCTGAACGTCACCGAACGGGACGGCAGCATGACCCTGGCAGACCAGGCCACCATCCGTGTCGGAAATGGCTCGATGGAGCAATCGCCGAGCCTCAACGGTGGCTATCATCTCATCTACCGTAATCAGGTGACCACCGGCGCCGAACTTGTTTCCGACCCGAACGCTCTGCGGAAACTGACCGTCGATCTTCCGGAAGGTACCCTGACACTCGATAAAAATGCCTGGATCAACCAAGCGCTGATCGTCGATAGTGGATTGCTGGATACCGGAGGCTTTACGCTGACCATGGGCGAGTTCGCGCCCGTCGTCGGTTATCCGGATGATATCATCGGCAACCTGACGGGAACCGCCGTCGATGTGGGCACCAATTCCTATTCCAATTCAACATTCCTCTTTTACATCGGGCCCGGTACGACGATCGGTAACCTCTACCCGCTCGTTTTCACCGAGCCGGAACTGGTCGGGCCATCGCAATCCATCAAGAGGCAATGGTTCCTCGATTCCGATATCGCTCCCAACGAGCGGAACATGCAGTTCGCGTGGTACGCATCGGAAGACAACGGACTGGACCTCTCCAGCGTCCAGCTCTGGAGAAGCGACAGCCGGGCTCAGTGGTTCGCATTCGGACATCCGCTCGACATGAGCGGCAGCGGTAGTCTGCGGGTACTCACCGCCTACGACGTGAGCGAATTCGGATGGTGGGAAATCGCTCCGGCGCTGTTCGACCTCTCCGAAACGGCGATCCATGTCGGCGACATCCCGGTCGGAGAAACGACCGTGACTTCTTTCACCATCACCAACCTGACAGACGACAATCAATACGGCTACGTGTTCACGCCCGACTGGATCACGGCGGAACTCGCGACACGAACTCGCGCCGCCCGGAAGCTTGAACGCCAGCCCGACAACGACAGGAACGAAACCGATCGCTCCTACCAGTATTACTCCGTTGGCCCGTCATCGGTGGCCGAGATCACGCTGCACTGCGCCCCGCAAACGCCGGGTGATTTCTCCGAGACAATCAATGTCCGCATGACATCAAACGGTTACCCGACGCGCGTACTGAGCCTTTCGGGGAGAGGTATCATGCCGGATATCGATGTCTCCCCCACCGCGGTCGAAGAGACGCTGGCACAAGATGAGACGCAGAATGTACCTGTCACCATCGAAAACGTCGGCTTGCTGCAACTCGATTACTCGATCGACTGCGGAACGGTCTTGCTGAACACGAGTTTCGACGGTAATTTCCCACCCAACGGCTGGGAAACGCAAACCCTGGAAGGAGCGGGAACCTGGGAACAAGCGTTCACGGCCGGCCACACGGACCGATGGTCTGCCTGCGCGAACTGGAGGAACCTCCATGACAGCCGACTGATTACGCCATCGTTTGATGTGTCGAGCACCACCGAACTATCCTATTGGATTCGATCACAGGACATCCCCTATTACGGTGGAATGTTCAACGTGGAGATTACGACCGACGGCTACCACTGGACGGGTCTCGATTCGTTCAACCAGAATACGTTAACACAGCAGTTCGAACACAGAACCCTCGATCTTTCATCCTACAGCGGATCAACCGTTCGGCTCGCGTTCCATGCCTGGGATAACTTTGAGGCGAATGGCGTTTATCTGGATGACATTCTCGTCAAGGACACAGAACCAGTTTCGTGGCTGAGTATCGACTCCAGCACAGGCTCCATAACACCGCATGGCTACGACACGATCAATATTCAGTTGGATACGATAGGATTATCCGACGGGGCGTACACCTCTGGACTGCTGATCGAGAGCAACGACCCGCTCGAATCGCTACTCAGCATCCCGATTACCATGAACGTGCAGACCGCCACCTGCCAGGTCACGACGTCTGAAATCGATTTCGGCACAGTGATTCTGGGCGAAAACTCGTTCGGGCATTTCACGATCCACAATACCGGAAACGCCACGCTCGAGGGCAACATCTCGGCGCCCGACACATACGATGTGTCCCTGCACAGCAGGAGCAGAATCAGCCGAAGAGAAGACACCGAAGATCGTTTCGAATCGACACGGGAAATCCTGACCATCAGCGTTCCGGCGGGAGAGTCTCGTAATTACTCGACCACCTTCACACCGAACGCGATCGGCGATTTCGAAGACGTTCTGACCATCACCCACAACGCGCCCGGATCGCCGGACGAGATCACCCTGATATCCAGCGTGATCACCGTTCCCACCGTGATCACGAGCGCGGTAACCAACATCGGGACCGACTCCGCCATCGTTTCGGGAGAGGTCGCCCAAACGGGCGGAACGGATGTCACCGCGCGCGGTATCTGCTGGGATACGAGAAGCGGCCCCACGCTGGACGACGACTACACGGACGAAGGTTCGGGGACGGGCACATACTCCAGCACGCTTTCGAACTTGCAGCCCGACACGCACTACTACGCAAGGGCCTACGCGATCAACGCAGCCGGTACCGACTACGGAATCCAGCTCGACTTCCACACCCTCGCGCTCGGACCGCCATCCGCCCCGCAGGACGTGCTGATCACCGTGACCGAGTCCGGTATCTATTTGTCCTGGAACGAGGTAACCGACGCCGAGGAATACGCTATCTACCGCGTGGACGATCCCTCGACTTCCGACTGGGGCGATCCCATCGGAACGACAGCGGGAACAAACTGGCTGGATACGGAGCCGCTTCGAAACGGAATGGCGTTTTACCGCATCACGGCAGTGCGAAATGTCAGACCGGTAATCTTGGAAAGTTCAAATGACTCAGTCCGAAAATAGCTCGGATTGATGGAGTAGATTCTCGTAATCAAGGGGAGGATACGCTTGAAGTGTGTCTTCCCCGATTTCTTTTTCCAGCGCTTCGAGCTGCAACTCGACCTCGTAGTTTTCGCGGTAGTCGGGTAATCGCGTCACTTTCTTATAGAAATGCCATGCGGGAAGCGGTTGATCGTCGTCCTGATACAGCTTTGCCAGCGTGCGGAAGATTTCTGCGTTCGCGGCTCGCTCTGGATATTTTCGATAGTACGCCATCAGCGTTTGCCGCGCCCCGACAAAATCCTTCTCGCCATACTGGATCGCGTAGCGCAGGAACAGCACGTCGCTGTCGAATCGCGCCGAATCTCGAACCGCGATGCTGTCCAGCGTTGCGGAGGCGTCGTCGAAGGCGTGTTGATAGACCTGGTTCCTGGCAATTCGCAGCATGATCGCGCTGGTATCGACATGGGTGGTGTCGTCGAAAAAGCTGTAGTAGATGTCGTTCGCCTGCGCGTAGAGCTTGCGCTTCTCGTAGATTCCCGCCAGAGAATTGAGCAGATTGCGATAGAGCAGGCTGTCATCGACGGCGCTCACGAGACCGGAATAGATGTCGGCAACCTGCCGCACATCCAGTCCCAGCGCGACCTTCTCCATCAGAACGAGCGAGCGATTGCGGATGTGGCTATTCGTTCGTACCGAATCGGGGGCGATCAGAACTTCCAGGATTTGCACCGCCTCCTCGTCGCCGCCATTTTCATGCAAGGCGATCGCGCGAGAATAACGAATCGAGTCGGTGTCACCGATTCCCTTCGCCAGCAATGAATCGGTGAAGCCGATCAACTGCCCGTACTGCTTCTGCTCCATGTAGTAGGCGATCAGGTCGTAGGATATCCGTGCGGACTGCGGATCGTCCGGGTATTGCTCCACGTAGTTCAGCAAAAAGTCTTCCGTCGTTTCGTACGCGCCCAGGTTGTACTTCGAGTGCTCCTTGCGGTAGTGGACGTCAGGCGTGGTCTCCGATTCGATCAGCGCGTACAGCTCGTCCGCCTTCAGGAAGTCGTCCTCGCGGTAGTAGTGATCGGCGAGTATCTGCATGTAGCGACCGAATTCGTCTTTCGTCAGATCGCTCCGGAACCGGATCGCCTCCGCTTCGAGCGTCTTGAGGTAGTTCAGCGCGACCAGGTTGTCCAGGTACTTGATCAGGAAGCCGTGGTCGAGGTCGTCGTACCGGCGGAACATGTTTTTGAAATATTTGCGAGCGACATCGTGATGCTTTGTAAATGTGTAGAGGTCTGCCAGATGGTAGTTGGCGAGCGAGTCCCATTTCTCCTCGGTATCCAGATTTTCGATCCAGTAGTACGCGGTGCTGTTGTACTTGTAATAGCCGCGATAGGCCCATCCGATGGCGTAGTTCGCGTATCTTTCTGAATCGGGCTGAAGCTCGCGGAAGCGCTTGAAATTCCCGACTGCGGATTCGTATCGTTTGAACCGGTAATCCAGCTCGCCCTTCGCAAGCGATGCCAGTGCGCTGTTGTAGATGAACGTCTCGCCGACGCGGCGCATGATCTCGTCCGCGGCGCGGTAGTGCTTCTGCCGGATGGCGAGCATGGTGCGGCAGAGGTTGCCGCGGTTTGTCATGGGCAGGAAAAGCTCCAGATGCTCGGTGGTGTCGTAGCGATTGCGCTCCATGAAGAAGAGGATAAAGCGGATGAGCGCGTCCTCGGAGAGCGTTTCGAGGTCCGGCGGCAGATTCGGCTCCGTATTTTGTTCGAGGCTGATCATCGAGAGGTAGTCCGCCGCGATGGTGCGGACCGGGGAAACGCTTTTCCGCATCAGGCTGTCGAATACCGCCGAGGAGGTCTCGATCCTGCCCAGATAGTAGTTTGCCACGGCACGAACCAGCCGGTCTTCGTCGCGGGAGAAGAGTCCCTCGGGCATCATGTCCAGCAGGCTGGATATCTGCTCGAAATTGCCGTTCAAAAAGAGCGATATGAAGATTTGCTTGAGTTCAACCATCTGTTTCAGCGTGCGCAGTCTGTCGAACTCACGGAAGGATTTTTTAACTTCGTCGAGCCGGTAATCGAGGATGAAGCAGCTTTGCAGATACCAGTAGATATAGCGCGGAAACCACGCCTCCTGAAACGCCTGCGACTGGCTCTGAACCGTCCGGATGTATTCTTCGTAGCGTCCGAGCCGGTAGAGGATGTCGAGTCGCAATAGAATATGGTGCGGATTGTCGCTTTCGCAGTCGCGGATCGATTCCCATGCCGCCGGGTAGTCCCCGGTTCGGATCAGTCTTTCGGCTTTATCGTAGCGCCCGGTGGTCAGGTCGTTCAGGGAGAGGTCGGTTCGATAGCGATCGAAGTCGTTCGCGTGAAGCGTTCCGAAGAGCAGAACGATCAGCAGAATCGAGCCTCGAATACGCATCCTTTACCCCTTAAAATTCTCCAGTCACCAGTAGCGCCGCACCGTACGCCCCCGTCATCACCGGGTTCTGTGGCGTAATGAATTCTTTGTCGAAAACTTTTTCCAGATAGTGTCTCAGTCCATCGTTGCGAGCCGTTCCGCCCGTGAACACGAACTTTTCGCTCAGCGGTAGTCCGGATGCCATCCCGCGGATTCTCCGCGCGATCGAATCGAACACGCCGCGTGCGATCTGGCCCGGCTTCACGCCGCGCGCCAGCAGCCCGATGATCTCCGACTCGGCGAACACCACGCAGGTGTTGTTGACCGGAACCGCTTCCTTCTCGCTCAAGGCGAGCTTCGAGAGGTTCTCGACGTCCGTCTCCAGGATGATGGAGGCGGTCTCGAGGAACCTGCCCGTTCCGGCGGCGCAACGGTCGTTCATGGCGAAGTCGATGACGTTGCCCTTCTCGTCGAGTGCGATCGCTTTGGAGTCCTGACCGCCGATGTCGATGATGGACCGCGCCTCAGGCAAGAGCCACCGCACGCCGCGCGCGTGGCAACCGATCTCGGACACCGGTTTCCCCTCGAACGCGCTCTTGCGTCCGTAGCCGGTGACGAAAATTTTTCCGATATCCGCCGGCCGCATGTTCAATGATCCCAGCGCACGTTCGTACAGCGTTGTCGCGCTGCGTGTATGCACGGAGCCCGTGTCGGTGTAGTCCTCGAACACGAATCGGCCCGCGTCGGTGTCGAACACCGCGATCTTGGTTGTGCGCGAGCCTGAATCTATTCCGATACCAATCATTTTTCTACGACAGGATATGGGTGAAAAAGTTATCGTCCACGAAGTACTGCTGCGCGATGCCGCGGATGTGTTCGAGTGTGACGCGTTCGAGTCGCTTCTCGCGGTCGAGGAAGTATTGATAGCCAAGGCCGATCGATTCCAGCAGCGAGATCGATGTCGCCTGATGCAGCACGCTTTCGCCATCCTGCAATCGGCTGCCGCGTATCGCGTTCCGCGCGATTTCGAGCTCTTCTTCGTTTATCGAATTGCTCTTGCACTGCTCCAGGATGTCGCGAATCACCCGAAGACTCTCTTTCTCGCCGTCGCGGTTCACCTGCGCCCAGACGCGGAAATAGCCGAGGTTCTCGAGCGCCTGGAAATCGAAATCGACCGAGTACGCCAGACCGCGCTTCTCCCGAAGCTCGGTGTAGAGGCGCGCGTTCAGGTCGCCCCCGAGTATCTGCGAGAGCACGTAGAATGCTGTGTTCTGTTCCTGGTCGTCGTACTTGCAGCCGAATCCGCCCATCTGGATGATGGCTTGATCCATGCCCGTGTCTTTCCTGCGGAATCGACGTTCGGCCGAATCCAGGAGCGCTGCCTGCGGCGTGGTCGGAAGCGTCTCGTTCCCGAGGTTCGCCAGCGTCTTTTCGAGGTATTCGATGGTCTCGTCGATGGGCATGTCCCCTACGATGGAGATCACCATGTTTTGCGGATTGTAATACGTCCGGTACCACTCGACGATCCTCTTGCGGGAGATGTCGCGCAAGTCCCCGATCCGCCCGTAGCGGTGCGTGAGGTTGCTGCGCTGCCCGAAGATCATCTCCTTCCAGAGTTTCCCGGAATACTGTTGCGGGTAGTCTTTGACGCGGTTGAGCGAGCTGATGACGGTGTTGCGGATGTTGTGCAGATGATCGTTGGGAAAGAGCGGTTCCGCCAGCACGTCATAGAGCAGATCGAGTGCGGTGAAGAGCTTGTCCTCGAAGCACTTGCAGCGGATCGTGGTCGTCTCCAGGTGGTTGGTCGCCCCCAGGACGATACCCTGCGCGGAGCAGTACTCGAGCATTTGCAGGTAGTTGCGCTTCCGGTTGCCGTGCAGCAGCAGGGTCGAGGTGAGCTGGTTGATACCGCGATTGCCTTCCCGTTCGTTGAGCTGCGACGCAGCAATACCCAGGGCAATACCGATGGTGGGCTTTCCGGAGAATTTCTTGAGGCACACCTTCATACCGTTGGAGAGCCGCGTCATCACGCAATCGCCCACCGTGGATTTTTCCGGTCGGATCGTCTGCGATTCACGCGAAAGAATCTGCTTCGGCTCAAGGTGCTCCCTGCCCATGTAATAGACCTGTAAGACATCGGGGTATAGATATTTGCGAATCAGGCGACGGGTGTCGGCCTCGGTGATGCGCGCGATAATCTCCGGTGTCTTCACGAATCCTTCCCAGCCGACGGTCAGCTCGTCGTTGCCCAGGCTCATGGCGAGCGATTCGGCGTATTCGCCGGTATATCGGTGCTGGTGCAGGCATTCGGTCTTGATCCGGTTCAGCTCGTCGCTCTTCATGCCGAAACGATAAAACTCCTCCAGCTCGTGGCGCACGATCTCGATAATCCGGCACGGATCGCCGCCCTTCTTGGGATTGACCATCAGGATCGCCATGCCGTCGTTGACGCCGCTGCACGAATGGAGCTGCATACCGTCGATCAACTTTTCCTTCTCGAAAAGCCGCTGGTAGAGCCTTGAATTCTTGCCCTGCGCGAACGCCTTGACCGCCAGGTTGTAGGCGTTGAAATCCTCGTTCAAGTCCGAGAAATCGGGCAGACAGAACGCGAGGAAGCCGTTCCCGAGATTGCGCTTGTATTGCTTGAATCCGGGCTTCTTGGGTAAGGGATCCAGTGGAAGCTTGCCGTGATGAACCTTCGCCGGTCTCCAGTCGCTGAAGTATTCGCCGATCAAGCCGGTCATCTCGTCTGGCTTCAAATCGCCGCTGGCAACGATGTAGGCGTTGTTCGGCACGTACCATTTATGATAGAAGCGCTCCAAATCCTCACGCTTCGCCTTGCGGAGGATTTTCTCGTCTCCGATGACGGGGTTGCGGAGCGGATTTTCCGTAAAATAGTCCTGCGGTATCTTTTCGAGAAAGACCTCTTCCGGGTCGTTGCGATACTGCTTCAATTCCTCGAGCACCACCTTGCGTTCCGACTCGAATTCCGCTTGATTGAAACTAGTTCGGCAGACCAGTTCGGACAGCAGGTGCAAGCCCTCGCGGGTGTATCGGGACGGCAACGTGATGAAGAAGCATGTCGAGTCGAACTCGGTGTATGCGTTCAGGGTACCGCCGTAGAACGATGCCTTTTCCGAGATCGAGCCGTCCGGAAAATCGCGCGTCGATTTGAATACCAGATGCTCCAGAAAATGCGAGAATCCGGCTTCCTCGGGCTTCTCCCAGCAGGAACCCACCCGCACGAACACCATCAGGCTGATCAGCGGGTTGGCGTGCGACTCTGACATGATGACTTTCAGGCCGCCCGGTGTGACACTGGTTTCGATATTGTACATTCTTTCTCCGTTTCAGCGTTCGATGCAGGCGTACGCGTTGTGGTTGTGGATCGATTCCATGTTCTCGGCCTCGATGCGAAAATAGGTAACGCGCGTATCGCCCTGAAGCTTCTGCGCCAGCTCCCGGATCACGTCCTCGACGAAGCGCGGGTTGTCGTACGCCTTCTCTGTAACGTGCTTTTCATCGACGCGTTTCAGTAGCGAATAAATCTCGCAGCTCGCGGACGACTCGGCGTACTCGATCAGCTCTTCCAGCCAGATGAAATCAGTGTAGGAGACCTTGATGCGGATTTTCGAACGCTGGTTGTGCGCGCCGTAATCGCTGATCTCCTTCGAGCACGGACACAGCGTCGTGACCGGCACTTCCACGCCGATATCAAGCCGGTAATCGCCCTTGGAAGACGCCTCGAAGATGCAATTGTACGACAGAATCGATTCGATCCCGCTGACCGGCGCTTTCTTGCGCACGAAATACGGAAACCGGATTCGCGTGAAAGCGGCGTCCGCGTTCAGCGCCTTTTTGACATCCTCCAGAAACGGCTCGAGATTATTGATGAACGTATCTTCGTGATAGCGGTTCAGCACCTCGATGAAGCGACTCATATGGGTGCCGCGCTCGGTGTGCGGCAGCTCGACGTAGATATCCAGATCGGCGACCGTGTGCTGGATTTCCTTCATGCGGTCTTCCACCACGATCGGGTACTGGATGTTCTTCACCCCCACCTTGTCGATGGTGATGTTTCGTTCGTCCTGCTGACTCTGTATATCGGCTTTAACTTCCATCTTCCTTTTCCAGAATATCTTTCACGCCCATCGTACGCATGGAGATAATCTCTTCGCCATTTTGATAATAAATAATCGCGTTCACGTCCGGGTACGATTTCGCCAGCTCGATGGCGTCCTCCGGCCCCAGAAGAAACATAGCGGTCGAAAGCGCGTCCGCCAGCGTGGCGTTCGGCGCGATCACCGTGACCGAAATCGTGTTTTGGGCCGGGTACCCGGTCTTCGGATCGATGATGTGATGATAGCGCTGGTCGTCCAGAATGAAGAACCGCTCGTAGTCACCCGAGGTGACCACCGCGCATTCCTTCAGGTTCAGCACCGCGATCACGTCCTCCCGATCACGCGGGTGGCGGATACCGACCCGCATCGTACCGGTGTCGCCGAAATAGCGGATATCGCCGCCGGCATTGATATAGCCCGACAAAACGCCCTGCGACTGCAAGAACTCCACCGCACGGTCGATGATGTATCCTTTGGCGACGCTGCCCAGGTTGATCTTGTAGCCCACCGGCTTGATCAGCTCCGAATCCGATATCTCCAGCTTGTCGAATCCGACATGGCGCTGTGCCTCCAGGATCGCGGCGGAATCGGGAACAATCCCCTTATCGAAGTCCCAAAGATCGCTCAGCTCGCCGATGGAAAGGTCGTACAACGAATCCGTCCTGGCATACAGGTCCTTTCCCATCGCCAGCATCGACCGGACATCTTCCGTAATCACGAATCGCGTCGTATCGGAGAGGTTGATCCGCTCGATCTCGCTGCCTTCCTTGTAATACGACAGCCGATCCTCGTACCCCCTCATCAGGCTGAACGTGCTGTCGATCAGCGCGTCCGGAGTCTTGTCCTTCGTCCGTATCGATACCTCGACAAAGGTGTCCAATAGTATCTCCGAGCGCTTGGTTTCGTACGTCCGGGTCATGTATCGCCATGCCGCGAATGCGATGATCGCAATCAACAGCGCAAGCTGCAATATCTCTTTTCGTTTCATGTCGTTCCTCATTCAATATCAATCTAAATAAGCAGTTAGTAAGAAAATTATATCCTCCGCTTTTGTCAATGGTTTGTTGCCGGAATCGTGATCATCCCCGCGCAGCAGATTTGTTCGATAACGCTTAACGCGTGGTATTCCGCACCTTTATTCGTTGTTCGGTAGCCTGGAAGGTGCGGTATATCCACTCGTTAAGCGTTATCGGGCAAAGATGCGCGCGGGTGAGAGCCGAAAACAGCCACTCCCTGACACAGCAAGGATAATCCGGATACCAGCAAGAAAAACATAGACAGAATCGACCATTCAGATAATATAGAAAATTGAGGTAAATATGAGAAAAACATTGATCGCGATCATGCTCCTGACGGGGCTGTTTCTCTTTGCGGAAGACCCGATGAAGACCATGAACGACGTCGATAAGGAACTGATGTCCATTGCGTCCCAGGCGAAGGATGCCAAGACACTGGACGCGACAATCGAGCTGCTGGAGGGATTGACCCGCCAGATGTCGAGGTTTGCTTTCGCGACCATGGACTTGCAGAAGCAGATGGCCGACACGCAGACGATCCCCGATTCGCTGGACACCATGTTGCAGCGGTTCGCCGTGAACATGCAAAAGAGCATGTCCGGCATCGAAGCGGCCGTCCGAAAGTACGAGAAGGAACCGCGGATGAAACGGGCAATCGCGAACTACAGGTCCGAGATGGGAAAACTCGACCGGATCATGCGCGACGCGCTCGAAGCCACGGAAAACGAAATGCCGGAACAGGAGTAATCAGCAACCATGAAACGCCTAATAGTTCTCACGATCGTTTTTACCATAGCGATGTCGCTCGTCGCGATGGAATCTGCCGATACAAGAATTATTCAGTCATCGAGCCGGATCAAGGAACTGGCGATCGAGTCGAGGTCCATCCAGGAACCGGAGAAGATCGTCGAAGTGCTGGAGGTCATGCATAAGGAATTCCTGATCGTTCTCGACGCGAACAACGAAATGAACGAGCAGGAAGTCGAGCTGACGGAAGCACGGCAGGAAGAGCTGGACAACGCGCTCGTAGAGCTTCTGGACAGCATCGAGGTTATCACCATTACCGCCACGCAATTCAAGGAGAATAAGGCGGTCGGTAATGCGCTGGATCATTTCGAAGCCGCGATGGAGAAATTCGGACAGTAATCCTTGACACATCCGCTGATCGGCAGGTTTTTACCCCGTATTCTCAAGGAGCGAACATGAGCTTGCAAGAACGAATCGAACAGGTAAAAAGCAAAATCGATTTAGCGGCAGCCGGAAGAGCGGTTACACTGGTCGCGGTTACGAAAAACCACGATGCGGATATCATCCGCCAAGCCCTCGATCTGGGCATCGACGTTATCGGAGAAAACCGAGTTCAGGAAGCGGAACGGAAGCTTCCCGTGCTTCGGGATCACTTCCGTGAATTCCATTTTATCGGCCACCTTCAGAGCAATAAAATACGGAAGCTGCTGCCGCTCGAACCGACCCTGATCCACTCGATCGACAAATTCTCCACCGCGCAGAAGCTGGATCAGATTTTGTGCGAACTCGATCGCGACCAGGACATCCTGATCGAGGTCAACACCTCGGGCGAAGAGTCGAAAGAGGGCGTTCACCCCGACAACCTCATTCCGCTGATCGAGAAGATGTCGTCGCTCGAACGTGTTCACGTCCTGGGACTGATGACCATCGCGCCCTACACCGACGATCAGGCTTACATCCGAAGCTGTTTCCGCAAGCTTCGGGAGCTGTCCGAAACGATAGCCGCAAAGGGCATCCCGGGTGTCGAGATGAGGCACCTTTCCATGGGCATGACGCACGACTTTCAGATCGCGATCGAGGAGGGAGCAACCCTCGTTCGCATCGGCACAGGGATATTCGGCGCAAGAAATTATTCGGAGTAATGAATGATAAACGTACTCTTACCGATCCTTCTCATCATCCTGTCGTATCTGTTCGGCTGCTTTTCGACCGCTCGGATCGTCGCCAGGACCTTCAAGAATCTGAAGATCACCAAAGTCGGCACCGGACATCCCGATACCGCCAACATCTATTGCAACGTGAGTAAAATCCTGGGTATCTTCGTCGGTCTGCTGGATGTCGCGAAGATGTACTTCTATCTCGTCCTGCTCTACTACTCGATGACATTCCTGAAACTACCGTTCTGGCACTACCGCTGGCTGCTGCTCTTCGGCGCGATGACCCTCATCGGACATTGTTTGCCGGTGACCCATCGGTTCAAAGGAGGCAGAGGGACATTCAGCTTCCTCGGCTTCATCACCTTCTTCGCGTTCTGGCCCACGATGGCGACATCTTTAATCGCGCTGGTCGTGGTCGGTAAATTCAAGCAGGTGCGTTTCGCCCAGTACATGGTCGTGCTGCTGCCGATCTTGCTGGTCTATATATGTAATATTTTTATCGCCGGTGGTCATGGGTTTGATTTTCCCAATTTCGCCTTCACATCTTCCTGTCCCAATTTCGCGTACTTCGCCGTCAGCGCAATCCTGATGGGCATCCTGAATCTCATCGTATCCAAGCGACTCGGAGAAATCTGATATGGCGATCCGGATCGTACCCGTATCCACGTCGAAACAGCTCATGCAGTTCATCAAGCTGCCGTTTCGACTGTACAAGAACGATCCCAACTGGGTGCCGCCCCTGATCATGGATCAGAAGAACTTTTTCAACCCGAAGAAAAATCCGTACTACGAGCACTCGAAGGTTCAGCTCTTTCTCGCGCTGAAGGACGGCAAAGCAGTCGGACGCATCAGCGCTCAGACCAACACCCAGCACAACAAAGAGCATAACGACAAGGTCGGCTTCTTCGGCTTCTACGAGTCCGAAAACGACCCGCAGATCGCCCAAAACCTCTTCGACGCGGCGGAAGCATGGCTGCGTGAGCAAGGCTGCGACACCTCGCGCGGTCCGATGAATTTTTCGGTCAACGACGAATGCGGACTGCTCATTGACGGCTTCGACACCATGCCTTACATCATGATGCCGCACCACCACAAGTGGTATCAGGATATCATCACCGGCTGCGGCTACGAGAAAGCGATGGACCTCTACGCCTGGCACCTCCACGACGAGGCGATGAACCAGCGCCTCGAAAAGTTCGCCGACCGGGCGATGAAACGCGGCGGATTCACCGTGCGAGAGGTCGATAAGAAGAATCTACGGCGCGATATCGAGATGGTTTTCGAGCTCTATACCAGGGCCTGGGAATACAACTGGGGCTTCGTGCCCATGACGCGCGCGGAATTCGACCACACCGTCAAGACGCTGCTGCCGGTCGTCGATACCAGCATGGCGTTCATCGCGGAGATCGACGGTACGCCGGTGGGATTCTCCGTCGCCCTGCCCGACTACAACCTCGTGCTGAAGAAAATGAACGGGCGCGTCTTCCCCATCGGGTTCATCAAAGCGCTCTACTACAAGAACAAGATTCGCCGGGCGCGCATCCTGACGCTCGGCATCGTCAAGGAATACCAGAAACGCGGTATTGACGCCGTTTTCCACTACATGACCTACAAAAACGGTCAGGCAAAAGGGTACTACGACGGAGAACTCTCCTGGATTCTGGAGACCAACACCGTGATGAACCAGGCAGCCGCGAAACTCGGCGCGACCATCCACAAAACCTACAGGATATTCGACAAAAGCCTATGAAACCGATATCGATTCTTCTCATGCTGATGCTCGCGACAACCGCTTTCTGCGACGTATTCCCCGACGGCGACTACGACTTCCACATCCCGCAACGACAGGTCTCCAGCATCGTCTCCTCCTTCGGCACCATGAGCGTCACCTACCAGAACGAACCCGGCATCATCTACAACAACCCCGCCATGCTGGCATACTCGAAACAGGGCATCATCGCGACCGTGCTCAAGGTCGATTCGGACGAAGAAAAATCGTTCTCCGAGATGATCCGGTTCAACAGCATGTTCAAGTCGGCGCGATTCGACTATATGACGATCTACAGCGAAAAGGCCGGCTTCGCCTACTACCCGCTGCACCGCGAGTATCAAAACGATATCTGGATCGACGATCAGGACGTCTCGCACCGCACATACAAAGACTACAATCTGGATACTTTCCACTTCGGCGTCGGCGAGATCAAGGGCAAGATGGCATGGGGTCTGGGCATGAAATACCACACCGGAAGCCTGACCTACCTGACCGAAACCCTCCACGACACCCTATGGGTGCGCAACGACTTCACGAAGGACGACGTCGATGGCTTCTCCTTCGACTTCGGCATGCTCTACAACTACAACATGGTCCGCATCGGCTTCACGCTCTACGATTTCTATTCCCACCTCTACTGGGGCAAGCACAACCATCAGATATTGCAGCAGCGCGCCGCACTGGGATTGCAGGTGGGCAACGAAGCGTACAAGCTCATCCTCACCGGACAGGCGAAGCTGGATAAAGACCCGGAAGCGACCTACCATATCGGACTCGAACGCGGCTTCTCCTTCAGCGAAAACCCGAACGTCCCCAGTACGCTATTCCTGCGCTTCGGCTGCTTCAGCGAACAATACGACAACGAAGACAACGTCTTCCAGAGCTGGGGTTTCGGATATTACTACCAGATGGCCCGGCTCGACTTCTCTATGCTGTCCCGCGGCTTCAAGGGAAACACCAGCCGCTACCAGCTCAGCATCTCCATGGGGCTTTAGATGCTCCAGTTCCTGAACTCCGGATTCCTCTTTCTCGCCGCAGCGGCAGTCATCCCGCTCCTGATCCACCTCTTCGCCCGCAGGCGTCCGCAGGTGATCGTGTTCAGCAGCATCCGGCATATCAAAAACAGCATGCAGAAGCAGAACCGGCGCATCAACCTGAAAAACCTGCTGCTGCTCATCATCCGCATCCTGATCATCCTTTTTACCGTCATGGCGCTGGCGAGACCGACCCTCAAACTCGGCTTCCTGAAAAACAGCGATCGCCATCCGCGAACCGCAGTCGCCATCATCCTGGACAACTCGTACTCCATGGAATACCTGGTCGATACCAGTACCGCTCTCGATATCGCGAAGAGACAGGCGCTTGAAGCCGGAAACCTCCTGAACGAAAACGATTACACCGTGCTTCTGACCCTCGATTCCCAGTGGAATCGCATCAACAGCTACCTGAAAAGCGGCAGACCGGACGAGAAGCTCGTACAGGGCATCGATATCTCCCCGCTGGTCGTCTCGCCCGAAGAAGCAGTCGAACGCGCAGAAGAGCAGCTCCGCGAATCGCAATTGCCCAACCGTGAAATCTGGTTCTTCACCGACCGACAGCTTCAGAAATATCCACAGTCGAGCGAAACGCCGCTGTTCGTGATTCGCGTCGCCGACTACGATGCGCAGAACAACCTCAGTTGCCAGAACGCCGCACTGCGCGTCGAGCTGATCGACCGCACACTCGAGCACGAAATCCGTTTCGAGGTGGTCAATCATTCAACCGCCGATCAGAACGGCATCCTCTGCCAGCTAAACCTCGACGGAAGAACCATCGCCGAACAGGCGCTCGATGTGGCGTCCATGCAGACCAAGACCGGATCATTCGCCATCGGACTCGAACAACCCGGCTGGCACAACGGCTTTATCTCGGTCAAGAACGAGCGACTCCTCTATGACAACCGGAGTTGGTTCACCTTCTATCACGATCCCGATCCGACCGTCGCCGTCCTGTCCGACGCACCGTCTCTACCCCTGGCGCTCCGCTCGATCCTGAACGTCTATTCCGGCCATATCGACTTCCTGCCGGACAACATCGACTCCGGGGATCTGGCTTCGTACAACACGGTACTCGTCTATCGAAAGGCGTACTCGCCCCGACTCGACTTCCTGCTGCAGGGCGTGCCCGACCGCTTGCTCTTCATCGCCGATTCCCTGCTCGCCGACGACTGGCAGAACTTCATCGGATTCGATTTTACCAATTACCATCGGGACTCCGAACGCACCATCGATCAGGTCAGCGCTTTCCATCCTGTGACATCCGTCTTCGACCGCGACAAGCTGCAAAGCACCCGCGTCAACGGATTCTGGGATTCGCGCACCACAAATTTACAGGGCGACATCCTCATGCAGACCGGCAATTCGCCGCTGGCAATCTCCGGCGACAAAGGTCTCTTCTGGCTGTTCGATCCCGCCGACCTCGGCAATCCCTTCCTGCTCGATTCCGCATTCCCGGTTTTCGCCTATCGCTGCCTGCAATCCCAATCGACCAGCGGACTCCAGCAGGGCGACCTGCGCGTAGGAGACCTTCTGCCGCGCAATCATCGCCAGGTACGACAGCCCGACGGCTCGCAGATTCAAGGTGGCATCCTCACTCAAACCGGCATCTATCACGATCTGGATAGTGGAGCACAGTTCGCGGTTAACCTGCGCTACGACGAGAGCCGTTTCAAGCTCGCGCCGGAAGAGGGCTCGAACATCACCTGGCTGGACAAAGCCTGGCAAAAAGAAATCCTGCAATCGCGCTACGGCTTCGAACTCTGGAAATACCTGCTAATCGCGGCGCTCGCCCTCTTCATCCTCGAAATGCTGCTGGTTCGCAGCATGGAACGCTCCGGAGAAACAAAATGATTTTCAAAGAATACGTAAACGCGGTCAAAAAGACCTACTCTCCATCGCGACTCGGAAACCTGATCGCGGCTTACTCCGCCTACGGCGCGTCGTTGGTCTTGCGCAAACCGATCGTGTGGGGATTCCCGCCCTTCCTGATGATCGAGCCGACCAACAGTTGCAATCTGAAATGCCCCATGTGCCCCTCGGGAAACGGAACCCTCAAACGCCCCAAGGGATTCATGGACTTCGACCTCTACAAAAAGGTTATCGACGAAGCGCAGGGCCGCACCAGCCTGATCTGTTTCTGGAATCAGGGCGAACCCTTCTTGCACCCGCGCATCATCGACATGATCCGTTACAGCGCGGAGAAAGGAATCTATTCGATGGTCTCCACCAACGCCAACATCATGCCCGACGCGGACGATCTGGTGCGATCCGGTCTCGATTCGCTGATCGTTTCGCTGGACGGCGCGCAACAGGAAACCTACAACCGGTACCGCGTGAACGGCGACTTCGACAAGGTGATCGAGAACGCACGCAAGCTGATCGAAGCGAAGAGACGGCTCAAGTCTGCCAAACCGGTGATCAAATGGCAGTTTATCGTGATGAAGCACAACGAGCACGAGATCGAACGGATCCGCGACCTCTCGAAAAACCTCGGCGTTGATCAACTGGTGCTCAAGACGGTGCAGGTCTATACGAAGGATGATATCCGCGATTTCATGCCCGAGAATCCGAAGTTCCGACGCTACAAAGTAGAAGGGGATCATTTCGAGCTGAAGCACGAGGTGAAGAACCGCTGCCGTCGCATCTGGACGAATCCGGTGATCAACTGGGACGGCGAGATGGCGGTATGCTGCTTCGACAAGGACGTCGATTTCAAGATCGGTAACGTTAAGGACATGCGCATCGAAGACATCTGGAAGGGACCGGCATTCAACCGCATCCGGCAACGAATCCTGACAAACCGCAAAAGCATCCCGATGTGCCTGAATTGCGGCGAGGGCGTGAAGCTGAAGATATCCGAGAAAAATGTACAATCCGAATAACCTTGACGTATATTCGGTTTGTCTGGTAAAGTAGTTTTAAATACCATTCAGGAGGTTCTCGATGTCACGTTTATTATACGCATTGATCATAACTTCACTGTTACTCGTCACAGGATGCGAACTGTCCAAGTACACGAATGCAGAAGTCATTGAATACGTGAAATCATACGGCGACAATTATCGCAATCTCGGCAATGAATTGGATAGCGAACAGAAAATGGTCACCCCGTCCGGCTCGGATTCCAACGTGGAATGGAAGCTCTCGCACAAGGGGGACGATGTTTTTCACGTTCGGCTCATCTTCGTTGTCGATGACATTGAACAAAAAGAACTCGAATTTGAAGTCGATATGCGCAAAAAGACTGTTCGCGGTCTGAACGACGATTCGGAAGAATTGATGCGCAAGTTCGGCTGATCCATATTAAACGGAGGAATTCATGCCGCGCCTGAGAACGGCTAACGAACGATCTTTGGAATATCCAGTCATACCACTGCGCAACGCGCTGATGGTGCCTTATGTAATCACACCGATCCTGGTGGGTCGGACCGGGTCGCTGGACGCCCTCGAACAAGCCTATCTGGGCGACAAGATGGTGGTCTGCGTTACACAGAAGAACAACCTGCAAAGCGAGGACGATCCGCCGGCGAAAGACCTCTATCGCTGCGGCACGATCTGCACCGTGCTCCAGATTTTCCGCATGCCCGACGGCAATGTCCGGGCGCTGATCGAGGGGCGTGAACGGATCACCGTCAAGCGTTTCAAACGCACAAAGAAGATCCTCAAAGCGCAAGTCTTGCCGGCCGGGTTCATGCTCGGCAGTGTCGATCACGAGCTTGAAGCGCTGGTTCGCTCGCTCAAGAAATCGTTTCAGGAGTACGTCCACCTTTCGCGCACGATCCCGGAAGAATCGCTGATTCCGCTCAACGAGATCGAAAAGCCGGAAGAATTCTTCTACTACGTGCTGACGAACCTGGAAATCGACCTCAAGACCAAGCAGGATATCTTCGAGCTCGACGATTTCCATCTTGCCATCGGCGAACTCTACGAGCTGCTCGTAAACGAAATCGAGATTCTCAAGCTCGAGAAGAACATCGACATCAAGGTCAAGGGAAAACTCGGCAAGTTGCAGCGCGAATACTACCTGCACGAACAGCTCAAAATCATCCACAAGGAACTCGGCATCTCCGAGGAGGAGCAGGAAGACCTGATCCGTTTCAGAAGCCTGCTCGAAAGTACGCCCTTGAACGACGATGCCCGAAGGCACGCGCAGGAAGAGATCAAACGGCTCTCGCGCCTGACGCCGCACGCGCAGGAATATTCAGTCGTCTATCATTATCTCACCTGGATTTTCGATCTGCCCTGGGACAATCCCGAGCAGACAAACATCGATATAGGAAAGGCACGGACAATCCTCGACGAGGACCACTACGGACTGGACAAGGTGAAGGAGCGCATCCTCGAACACCTCGCGGTGATCAAGTTGGCGGGTGGATCGAAGGGTCAAATCCTCTGCTTCGTTGGGCCTCCCGGCGTTGGGAAGACATCGCTCGGCAAGTCGATCGCCCGTGCGCTGGGCAGGAAATTCGTGCGGCTGTCGCTGGGCGGCGTGCGCGACGAAGCGGAAATCCGCGGACATCGCAGAACGTATATCGGCGCGCTACCGGGCGTCATCATCCAGAGCATGAAGAAGGCCGGCACCACCAATCCGCTGATCATGATGGACGAGGTCGATAAAATGAGCGTCGATTTTCGCGGCGATCCGTCGGCCGCGCTGCTGGAAGTGCTCGACGCGGAGCAGAACCACGAGTTCCGCGACCACTACCTCGATTTCAGCTACGATCTCTCCAACGTCCTGTTCATCACGACCGCGAATCAGCTCGGGCCAATCCCGAAGCCGTTGCTCGACCGCATGGAGATCATCCACATACCCGGCTACACCAGCATCGAAAAGCTGCACATCGCGGAGGAACATCTGGTACCGAAGCAGTTCGAGCACCACAGCCTGAACGACCACATCGACATGCGCTTCGAAAAGAAGTCGCTGCAAGAAATTATTGAAAAATATACTCGCGAGGCAGGCGTTCGCGATCTCGAACGCAAGATTTCCACTATTATCCGCAAGGTGATCCGCACCTATCTCGAAAAATCGTCGAAGAAGAAGTTCACGATCAAGCCGGCCGGCCTGACTACCTGGCTAGGCGTCCCGAACTACCTCTACCCCGAGATCGATCGAAAGCCGCAGGTCGGCATCGTGACCGGTCTTGCCTGGACTGCCCAGGGCGGCGAGATTCTTCAGGTCGAAGTGATCCGCATGCCCGGCGAAGGCAAGGTCACCCTGACCGGCAAACTGGGCGACGTGATGAAGGAATCGGCACAGGCGGCGGTCAGCTACGCGCGCCTGCACGCGAAAGAGCTCGGTATCGATCCCGACAGCCACAAGAACTGGGACCTGCATCTGCACATACCCGAAGGCGCGATCCCGAAGGACGGACCCTCGGCAGGCGTGACCATCACCACCGCGATCGTCTCGGCGCTCTCAGGAATCAAGGTCGATTGCAATCTGGCCATGACGGGCGAGATCACGCTGTCCGGCAAGGTGCTGCCCATCGGTGGCCTGGAGGAGAAGCTCATCGCGGCGAAACAGGCGGGAATCGAACGCGTCATCGTGCCGAAGAAGAACGAGCCGCGCATCAGCGAGATCAAGAAAGAGGTGCTGAAGGGCTTGGAGATCGTCTTCGTCGAGCGGGTCGAAGAGGTGCTTGAGATCGCGCTGATCCGATCATGACGCACGTTGAAGAGACAAAGCTTACCGACGGCTCGATGCGACTGCTACTGGACATCGAGCCGCACCTTTTTGTCACGATCGGTTTCATTCTCGAATCGATGGAGGGTTTTTGTATCTACACAACGGTGCGCAGAGATGGAAAGCAGTTCTTGCAGATCGATATTCCGCCGGATTATATCTCGACGATGAAACGGTTATTGAATGAAATCGGAGGGTATCTCAGATTCTCGAAAGCCAGCGCTCGACCTGTAGCGTAGCGTTTTCGACGCGCTGCAAGAGCGTTTCGAGATTGAGCGGCTTGCGAAAATAGTCGTCAAATCCCGCCTCCCGCGCTTCCTGCAATTCATACGCCGAGGGGTAACCGGTCATGGCGATGCGAACCGTGATCGGGAAACGGTGCTTAATCGCCTTGCACAGATCAATCCCACTCTCGCGTAGCAGCTTCAGATCGACTATCATGATCTGAATCGCGTGGTCCTCAATCATTTCCAGTACGCCATCCGAACCGGCTGCGACAAATACTTCGAAATTGTGGTTGTTGAAGAACTGCGACAGCATGGTGCGCATAAGTTCTTCGTCATCGACGATAAGCAGCTTCCTGATGTTTTCCATGTATTATGAATAGCATCTCATTAAAGCATGTCAATCATTTTATTCGCTGAATGGATGCCCGTAACGGCAATGCAATGCCTATCTTTCGTTCTTTACAGAAGTTATCGTGCGATTATTTTTTAGCGAGTGGGTAGATATATCGAGCTGCTGGGACAATACCTCTGTGCCCTACAGTTTCCATTATCCCCCATGTGCAATCCTTGAGCGACGTCGAAGGATATTCTGAATATTGAGTTCACGCAACGATTTCCGGTATATCATTCGGAAAAACCGCAAGCGGTATATTCAGAAGTAATACCGGAAGGCACGCGCTACGAGAAAGACGTGCGGACGGAGACGTCCGCGTTCCGAGATCAGACAAGAAAGATCGAGGCGAGCCCAAGGAAGGAAGCGAATCCTCCGATATCGGTAAGCATGGTGATGATGACGCTGGAGGCGAGCGCAGGATCTATCTTGAGCGTCTTCATGACGATCGGCACCACCGATCCGCACAGCGCGGCGATGAACATGTTGCATACCATCGAGATGCCGAGTACCGCGCCCAGCATATAGTTGCCCTTAAGAACGATGGCGATACCCATCGCGACCAGTCCGACCATCAGCCCGTTCATGATGCCGACGGAGACCTCCTTGAACAACGCCTTCCAGGTGTTGTGAATGGTCAGTTCGCCCAACGCGATACCGCGTGTGATCACCGTCAGCGTCTGCGTCCCGGAGTTTCCGCCCAGCCCGGCGACGATCGGCATGAGCACCGCCAGCACCGGATGCTTGCCGATGAATTCCTCGAACAGTCCGACCACGCTGGAAACGAGCAGCGCGGTGAAGAGGTTCAGCACCAGCCACGGGAGGCGTTTCAGCACCGAGTTCAGCGGCGCGGTGAAGACCTTGTCCTCACTCTCCAGACCGACCATCCTGTAGGCGTCTTCGGAAGCCTCTTCGTCGATCACGTCGATGATGTCGTCAACCGTGATACGACCGAGCAGACGGTCTTCAGCATCGACGACCGGCAGCGCGTAGATATCGTACTTACGGAACAAACTGGCAACCTCTTCCTGGTCGGTATCGACGCGGGTACTGATTACGTCCGGACTCATCAGTTCTTTCGCCTGCTTTCTCGGGGCACAGAGCAGGAGTTGCACCAGATCGAGCACGCCGATCAGACGGTTCTCGCCATCGACGACGAACACGTAGTGGATGTTCTCGACCTCCTCGGCATTCTCGCGGATCAGCTCGATCAGTTCGTCGCGCCGCATATCCTGATTGACCGCGATGATCTCGGTCTGCATCAGTCCGCCGGCGCTCTCCTCGTCGTACGCCAGAAGCTGCCGGAGGTTCACCGAATCCTCGTGGTCGATGTGCTCCAGAACGTGGCGCGAAACATCCTCGTCGAGGTCGGAGATGATGTCCGCCGCCTCGTCGGTGTCCATCTCGTCGATGATGCGCACCAGCCGTTCCTGGTTGAAGTGCTCGAGAATCTCCTCGCGCACTTCCTCGTGCATCTCCGCCAGCACTTCGGACGCGATCTCGTCGCTCATGTGCTTGAAGGCAAATATCTGGGATTCTTCGGGCAGGTCGTTGATGATAGCGGCGATGTCGGCGGGGTGGTTGTCGTCGAACAGGGCGCGGAGCATACCCGAATCCTGATCGTCGATCAATTGACAGATCAGCTCGTAAGTCATCTGGTTATCCATATTCTATCCCCGCGAAAATCTATGTTATAATTCTGTTGCAATCAAATGAACGATGCTCATTAGAGATGCGGACGGGGACGTCCGCGTTCCTGATGGCTCGCCCGGAGTTCAAGCGCTACGAGAGATAAGATATGCCTGCCGCTCGATGTTGAGAGCACAAAAAAAGGCTGCATAACGCAGCCTAATGTTAAGAACGTATCTTTATTTCGATTCTTCCGTTTCTTTTTCAACGCGATCGACAACTTCGAGGATCGCCATTGGCGCATTGTCACCCCGACGCTGTCTATACTGCATGATTCTCGTATAGCCGCCACTGCGATTTTCATAGCGTGGTGCCAGCTCGTCAAACACTTTTTTCACGAGCGATCGATCTGCCAAAATCTTGTATGCAAGCCTGCGATGATGGACTTCACCCCGTTTTCCGTAGGTGATGACCCGTTCAAACAGGCGTCGTGCTTCTTTGGCTTTTGCATGCGTTGTAACGATTCGTTCGTGACGGACAAGCTCTTTTACCAGATTGTTCATAAGGGCTTTCCGGTGGTCAGCCTCCCGTCCGAATTTCCTGCCTTCTACGCGATGTCGCATGTCAAACCTTCCTTCTCTTGGTTACTCTCTTCTTCCAACCATCGATTTCGTCGTATATTTTATCGATATCCATTCCCAACGAAAGTTCGTATTTCGTCAGAAGATTGGTGATCTCATCCAGTGACTTCTTACCGAAGTTCCGATACTTGAGCATCTCGTTCTCGCTTTTAGCGACCAGTTCGCCGATGGTCTCGATCTTCGCGGCTGCCAGGCAGTTGCTCGAACGAACCGTCAGTTCCAGTTCCTTCACGCTCATGTTCAGGAGCTTGTCGAGGCGGTCCAGCTCTTCCGGCATTTCCACTTCTTCGATGTACTCGGGCTCTTCTTCGAAAAGGACGATCTTGTCGTAGAAGTCCTTCAGAATCTTCGCCGCGAGATACAGCGCGTCCTTGGGCGTAATGCTGCCGTCGGTCGTAACTTCGATGGTCAGTTTATCGTAGTCGATCTTCTCACCAACCCGCTGATGACCCGCGTAATAATTCACCTTGAGAATCGGGGAATAGACGGAGTCGATGGGAATCACGCCCACGGGACGTTCGTCCATCTCGTGCTCGTCGGCCGAGACGTATCCGCGACCGGTTCCGATCCAGATATCCATATGAAATTCCGCGTCTTCAGTCATTTCCAGGAGCTCGAGATCCTCGTTGACAATCTTCACATCGGGGTTGTCGGCTTTCAACTCACCCGCCGTGATGATCCCTTTGCCTTTGTGATCCAGAACCATATGTTCTTCGCCGACCGAATCGGACTTGATGATCAGCTTTTTCAGGCGCAGGATCAGATCGATGTAATCGGTCTTGGTTCCCGGGATCGGCACGAACTCGTGATGAAGTCCTTCGATCTTCACGTAGCGAACTGCTGCTCCCTGTATCGAGGAAAGCAGTACGCGGCGCAGCGTGTTACCGATCGTGGTCGCAAAACCAGGTTCCATCGGCCCAATATCGAATTTCCCATAGACGTTGGTGTATGTCGATTCTTCAACCGATACCTTTTCAGGCATTTGTATGGGTTCGAGAAGCATCATATAAAACTCTCCTGGTTTACTTGGAATAGTATTCCACAATCAAACGTTCATCAACGTTCACCGGTATCATTTCACGGGACGGGATATCCTTGAATTCTCCACGCAGGTGTTCTTTATCGACTTCGAGCCACTCGAAAGCGGTCGATGTGATCTCGACAGCCTCGAGAATCTGAGAAGCCTTTTTGCTCTTGTCGCGAATCTCGACCACGTCGCCGGGCTTCAGAAGGAACGACGGGATGTTTACCCGACGGTTGTTCACCATGACGTGTCCGTGGTTCACGAACTGACGCGCCTGCGGGCGAGTCACGGCGAAGCCCATTCTGAAGACGGTGTTGTCCAGACGGCGTTCGAGAAGCTTGAGCAGGTTCTCGCCGGTGATGCCTTTCATCTGATCCGCTTTCTTGAAGTAGCGGCGGAACTGTTTTTCCAGTACACCGTACATGTAACGTAATTTCTGTTTTTCTTTCAGATGAATGCCGTAGTCACTCATTTTGCGCCGGAAACCCTGTCCATGCTGTCCGGGCGGGTATTTACGGCGTTCAAGAATCTTATCGTATTTCGGGCTTTCGTATATGTTTTCACCGAATTTCCTGCATATCTTGGCCTTCGGTCCGGTATATCTTGCCATTCATTCGCCTCCGTTAAATTCTTCTCTGTTTGGGCGGTCTGCAGCCGTTGTGCGGAATTGGCGTCGCGTCACGGATCATGGTGACGTAGAGTCCGGCTGCGTTCAGCGCGCGGATCGCGGATTCGCGTCCGCCGCCGGGGCCTTTCACGATCACGGAAACCTTGTTGATTCCCATGTCCATGACAGCCTTGGCGACCTCGGTCGCTGCGATCTGTGCCGCATACGGCGTGCTTTTACGTGAGCCCTTGTTTCCGATCTTACCGCCACTCGACCAAGCCAGGACGTTGCCGCCGCGATCGGCGATGGTCACGATGGTGTTATTGAAGCTGGAATGAATATGCGCAACAGCTTCGTCGTACGCTACGCGCGTTCTTTTCTTCTTTACTCGTTTAACAGCTTTCTTTGCCATATCCGTTCCCCTTATTTCTTCCTTCTACTGATTCCGCCAGGCTTAGGACCCTTGCGGGTGCGTGCGTTGGTGTGCGTGCGCTGTCCGTGCACCGGAAGTCCTCTCTTGTGGCGGAGACCACGGTAGGAACCGATTTCCATTAAACGTTTGATATCCATCGTTGTACGGGTGCGCAGGGCACCTTCGACTATGAAGTCGTTCGTCACGATGTCTCTGATCACTTTTTCTTCTTCAGCGGAAAGATCCTTTACACGTCTGCTTTCGTCGATATTCGCTTTTTGAAGGATCTTCTCAGCGGACGTTCTGCCGATCCCGAAAATATAGGTTAATCCTATAACGATCCGCTTGTTCTTCGGTAGTTCAACACCAGCAATATGTGCCAACCGATTCCTCCTTATCCCTGTCTCTGTTTATGCCTTGGATTACTCGGGCAGATTACTCTTATTACGCCTTTGCGTTTGATAATTCTGCAGTCTCTGCAGATTGTCTTTACGGATGCTCGTACCTTCATGATATAAACTCCATCTTACTTATAGCGGTAGATTATCCGACCCCGGGTCAAGTCGTAAGGAGATAACTCCAGTTTTACCTTGTCTCCCGGTAGTATCCGGATATAGTTCATTCTCATCTTACCCGAAGTGTGTGCCAAGATTTCGTGTCCATTCTCCAGCTCGACGCGAAACGTCGTGTTGGGAAGAGCTTCCTTGACTACGCCTTCGACTTCGATAACACCCGCTTTTGCCATATTTAAATTTCCTGTTGTTGTATCATATCCGGAAAAGTGAGAATTTCCGGTTCGTTATCCGTCACCAGAATCGTATGTTCGTAGTGCGCCGACAAACTTCGATCGGCCACGTACGTATTCCAGCCATCGTCCCGCACGCGGTGTGTACCGATGTTTACCATCGGCTCAATGGCGAACACCATACCCTTCTGAATACGGGCTCCAAATCCCTTTCTTCCGATGTTCATGATCGTAGGTTCTTCGTGCAGCGCTTTACCGATTCCGTGGCCGGTGAGCTTCTCAGCCGCAAAGTAGCCATTCGCTTTGATATGGCTGCCGATCGCGTATGAAATATCGCCGACACGGTTTCCCGGACGCGCCTGCGCGATGCCCAGGTAAAGACATTCTCTGGTCACGCGCATCAAGCGCCTGGCCTCTTCCGATATCTCACCCACCGGGTACGTCATCGCACCGTCTCCGTAATAACCGTCCTTGCAGGAACCGACATCCACACCGATGATATCGCCTTCTTTCAGGACAACCTTACGGGAAGGTATCCCGTGAACGATCGCCTCGTTGACCGAAGCGCATATCGAACCCGGAAACGGCGGCAAACCCGGAACACTGTAGCCTTTGAACGCCGGCGTTGCACCGTTGTCGCGGATAACTTCCTCCGCGATACGGTCCAGCTCGAGGGTGTTGACACCCGGACGAATCCATTTCGTCATTTCCTCGAGTACAAGCGAGATGATGTGGTTGCTCACCCTCATCTTCTCGATTGCACCTGCGTCTTTGATATAAATCATCGGTTTACCTTTATCAGCCTCTGCGACCCCGAAGCTTACCCTTCTTCATGAAGCCTTCGTAGTGGCGCATCACCAGGTGAGATTCGATCTGCTGAAGCGTATCCAGCGCGACGCCCACGATGATGATCAGTCCGGTTCCACCGAAGTAGAACGGGAGCTGGGTGTATTTCTGCATGAATTCGGGCATCACGGCGACGGCTGCGAAGAAGATCGCGCCAGGGAGCGTGATGCGGGTCAATACGCTGTTGATGTACTCTGCCGTCTTCTTGCCGGGCTTTCTTCCCGGGATGAATCCACCGTACCGCTTCATGTTGTCGGCGATTTCGGTCGGGTTCATCACGATCGCGGTGTAGAAATAGGCGAAGAAGATGATCAGTGATACGTACAGCAGTGTGTAGAGAAATGCGCCGGGCGACAGCCAACGGGTCAACGTCATCATCGCGTCGCTTTCCCGGAAGAACATCGCGATGGTCCTCGGGAACATAATGATCGACTGTGCGAAGATGATCGGGATCACGCCGGCGGTGTTCACGCGAAGCGGAATGTGCGTGCTCGAGCCGCCATAGACTTTACGACCGACCACGCGCTTGGCGTACTGCACCGGTATCTTGCGCATCGCTTCGGTTACCAGGATCACGGACGCCGTTACCAGCACCATGATGACCAGGTTCAGCACAGCCATGAAGATGCTGAGCGAACCGACCTGGACCAGCTTGAACATCTGGAAGAATCCTTGCGGATACCGCGCGATGATTCCCGCGAAGATGATCAGGGAAATTCCGTTGCCGATACCGTGCTCGGTGATCTGCTCACCTAGCCACATGATGAAGATCGTTCCCGTCACCAGCGTAATCACGGTCGTCGATATAAACATCGTACCCTGATTCGCCACAGCCGGAGCTCCGGAAGCGCTCTTCATGCTCTGAAGCCAGAAACTGATCGTGATCGCGTTGAACGCACCGATCAGAACCGTCAAATACCGTGTATATTGGTTCAGCTTCTTCTGACCCTCTGCGCCTTCCTTTTTCAGCTTCTCGAGAAACGGCAGAATGCTGCCCAGAAGCTGGAAGACGATGGATGCCGTGATGTACGGCATGATACCCAGAGCGAAGATGGAGGCTCGACCGAAGTTACCACCCGCGAACAGGTCAACCAATCCGAATATCGTGTTGGATTGAGACGCGAACGCTTCCTGCAATATGCGAGGATTCACACCTGGTACCGGGATAAAACTTCCCAGACGATAGATGATCAGAATCAGCATCGTGAACAGTATCTTCTTCTTCAGATCCGGTATTTTAAAAACGTTTTTAATACTATCGAGCAACTTAGATTACCTCCGCCTTGCCGCCATTCTTCTCGATCAATGCTTTTGCCGCTTCTGAAAACGCGTTGGCTTTGATCGTCATCGCCTTCTCGAATTTCTCCTGACCGTTCGCCAGTACTTTGACGGGACGGGGGTTCGATCTTCCAGCCTTCTTGACGATACCCATCGCTTCCATTTGGGCTACATCGATTGCCTCTACATCGACATTAACAAATTGCTCAAGGTTCACGATCCGGTAGGACACCTTGAAAATATTCTTGAATCCGCGCTTGGGCAGACGACGCTGAATCGGCATCTGACCACCCTCGAACCAGACCGGAACATTTCCGCCGGAACGTGATTTCTGACCTTTGTGGCCACGTCCCGCTGTCTTACCAGTGCCGCTTCCCTGCCCTTTACCAAGTCTCTTTCTATTTTTCTTGATTTTTGGACGTTTGAGTTCATGAAGCAACATGTTATTCTCCTTCTACAGGTTCAACTTTCACGAGATGGGAAACCTTTCCCACCATGCCGCGAATCACATCGTTATCTTCGTGGACCCGAGTCTTGGAGATTCTGCCCAGGCCGAGAGCCTTGAGTGTTCTCTTCATCGGTTCCTTCTGTCCGATCATGCTTCCGGTTTGCGTTACTCTAATCTTCATTCTTCTCCTCCTGTCCGGTCAGCTCGGAGACTTTCTTGCCGCGAAGACGAGCCACATCCTGGATCGTACGCAGGCTCTTGAGACCGAGAACGGTAGCTTTCACGACGTTCACCGGTGTGTTCGAACCCATCGATTTGGTCAAGATGTTTTCAATCCCGGCCGCTTCCATGATGGCGCGCATCGGGCCACCCGCGATAACGCCGGTACCGGGAGAAGCCGGTTTCATCAGGACCTTGCTCGCGCTGAACTTCGCCAGAACTTCGTGCGGGATGGTGCCGCGAACGATCGGGACGCGGAACATGGACTTTCCGGCTTTCTCTTTCGCCTTGCGAATCGCATCGACGATTTCGTTGGCCTTGCCGTAGCCCACACCCACGTTACCGTTGCGATCGCCCACAACGACAGTCGCGCTGAAGCTGAAGTTCCGGCCGCCCTTGACGACCTTCGCTACACGGTTGGTATCGATGATCTTTTCGATCTCGTATTCCTGGTTCATTTGCTTTTTCTGAAACAAGGTTCCTCCCTTAAAACTCTAAGCCGGCTTTGCGCGCACCGTCCGCCAGCGCTTTGACCCGACCGTGGTACTTGTAGCCGCCACGATCGAACGCGATTTTGGTGATTCCCGCAGCCTTGGCTTTCTCGCCAAGCTTCAAACCGACCTGGTAACTCTGTTTCACTTTCCTGCCGAGCCTTTTGCTCTTTTTCTTGTCGTCGCCGGCAGGGTCTTCCTTGATCGCGGCGAGCTCTTCACGCAGCTCCTTGGTGACCGTTGACATGGCTACCAGGGTCTTGCCCTGCTCGTCATCGACGATCTGCGCATAGATATGATTCAGGCTGCGGAAAACCGACATACGCGGGCGCTCGCTGGTTCCGAAGAGGTTCTTGCGAATCGCGACGCGACGTCTTGCTCTCGCTTTCGATTTCTTGTATGTTGTACCTTTTTCCATTTTATCAACTCCCGAGATTATGCCGCACCGGATTTGCCGGGCTTGATCTTGACGAATTCGTCGGAATAGCGGATGCCCTTACCGGTGTTGTAGTTGATCGGGGGACGGCATTTGCGAACTTCCGCCGCAAATTTACCAACGTCTTCCTTGTGGATTCCCCGGACTTTGATGATCGCCTGGACCGCCAGACGAGAACCCTTTGCACGAGGTACCGGTTCGGCCTGGACCGTAATGTGATCCGGTATCTCGATCAGGATGTCGTGCGAATAGCCGACACTGAGCTTGAGCCACGTGTTGACGACCTCGGCGGTGTAGCCGGTTCCGATCAGGTGCAGCACCTTCTCGAAGCCTTCGCTTACGCCGATGACCATGTTGTTCACGAGTGCACGGGTCAGACCGTGACGGGCTCTCTGCGGAACGGAGTCGTCCTCGCGGGTGACGATAAGCTGGTCGTCTTCCTGCTTGACGGTGATACCGGGAAGGAGTTCGTAATCGAGCTCGCCCAGCTTGCCCTTCACGTTGACCATGCTGTCGGTGATCTTTATCTGTACGTCTTTGGGGACCGAAATGGGGATTTTACCTACTCTTGACATCTCGTTCTCCTCACTACCACACTTTGCAGATATACTCGCCGCCGAGGTTCTCGTTACGGGCAACGCGGTCGGTAAACACACCGCGGTTGGTCGAGATGATGGCGCAGCCTGTGTTGTTGAAGACCGACGGTACGTTGCCGGCTTTCAGATACACACGGCGTCCGGGACGGCTGACGCGCTCGATTCCGCGCATCACAGAGTCTCCGGTGTTGGTATATCGCAGGTTGATAGATATCTGTTTCCGGTTGATGTTCTTCTTGGGATCCCGCTCGATGAGGTCGTAGTTGTTGAGATAGTTCTCCTCGGCGAGAATCCGGATGATCGACTCAACCACACTGCTGTGATTCACACGAACGGTCATGTGTTTCGCGCGATACGCGTTTCTAATCTTGGTCAATGCATCTGCAATCGGATCGGTAACGCTCATTCTTCCTCCTACCAGCTCGCTCGCTTAACCCCGGGGATTTGACCCTCGGAGGCAAGTTTACGGAAGCAGAGACGGCACATGCCGAAGCGTCGGATATACGCCCGTGATCTTCCGCAGAGTTTGCAGCGATTGTACTTGCGCACGCCGAACTTCGGTTCGCGCTGTTGCTTAACTCTAAGTGATTTCTTGGCCATTGAATTCCATCCTTCTATTTACAGATGACTTATTTCTTACGGAAAGGCATGCCGAGTTCTTTCAGGAGCTCGAGCCCTTCTTCGTCGGTTTTAGCCGAAGACACGATGTTGATATTCAAACCGCGAATCTTGTCAACCTTATCGTAATCGATTTCTGGAAACACGGTTTGCTCCTTGATTCCCATCGAGTAGTTACCGCGCCCGTCGAACGAGTTCCGCGGGGTTCCGTGGAAGTCGCGGATGCGGGGGATCACGATGGTGATCAGCCGGTCCAGGAATTCGTACATGACTTCGCCGCGAAGCGTAACCATGCAGCCAATCGGCATTCCCTGGCGCAGCTTGAAATTGGAGATCGACTTGGTCGCGTTGGTGATGATGGGCTTCCGGCCAGTGATCGCGGTCATATCCTTCACGGCGAAATCGAGCACCGCTTTGTTCTGGATTGCCTCACCGACGCCCATGCTGACAACGACCTTCTCCAGCTTCGGCACCTGGTTTATGTTCTTGTATTCAAAGTGTTTCATCAGTGCAGGAACGATTTCCTTCTGATACCTATCCTTGACCCGGTTCATTCCTCACTCCTTATATCTCGTCGCCGGTCTTCTGGCACACGCGGATGCGCTTGCCGTCGGTCCCTTTGCGGAACACCGCGCGGGTGACCTCACCGGTCTTGTCGTTGATAAGTTTCACGTTCGAAACATGAATCGGGGCTTCCTTGGTTACAATTCCACCCTGGGGATTCTGCTGGTTGGGCCGGATATGCTTCTTGATGAAATTGACTTTTTCCACCACGACGCGCTGGGTCTTCGGGAAAGCCTTCAGGACCTTGCCCTTCACACCTTTGTATTTTCCGGTTAACACGACAACCGTGTCCCCTTTCTTGATTCTCATCTTTTCCATTGTAATCTCCTACAGCACTTCTGGAGCCAGAGAAATAATCTTGGTAAAATGTTTTTCCCTGAGTTCACGGGCTACCGGACCGAAAATACGCGTGGCTTTTGGCTCGCCGCGATCGTCGATGATCACCGCCGCGTTATCCTGGAAACGGATGTATGATCCGTCCGGGCGTCTTACTTCCTTGGCTGTCCGAACAATCACCGCGTGCTCGACGCTACCCTTCTTGACCTTTCCGGTCGGGGTCGCGGACTTGATCGCAACAATGATAATATCGCCCACCGTTGCATACTTACGGCGCGTTCCGCCAAGGACCTTGATGCACATGCATTTCTTTGCCCCGGAGTTGTCAGCGACGTTTAAAATTGTCTGGGCCTGTATCATTCGTATGCTCCTTATTTACTTCTTTCGATAATCCTGGAAAGTTCCCAGCGTTTCTGCTTGCTAAGGGGACGGCATTCCCGAATCTCGACCGTGTCGCCGATACGACAGTCGTTGGTCTCGTCGTGCGCTTTGAACTTCTTGTCCAGGCGTACGAATTTCTTGTAAAGCGGGTGCATGAACTGACGCTTCACCCGGACAACGATTGTTTTGTCCATCTTGTCGCTAACGACAACACCGACCTTGGTTACCTTACGTCCTGTTGCCATTATTACCTCTTTTCCGCTCTCTCGGTCTGTAGTGTTTTGATCCGGGCGATGTCCTTGCGAACCGCTTTTATACGAAGCGGATTCTCGATCCGGTTCATCGCCTTCTGGAATCTGAGTTTGAAATACTCTTCCCGAAGGTCTTCGAGCTTCTGGTTCAATTCTTCATTACTGAAATCGCGAAGTTCTGCTATCTTCATAACTCAACTCCTTCCCGGCAGACGACCTTTGTCTTGATCGGGAGCTTGTGCATTGCCAGGCGGAATGCGTCTTTGGCGATCTGAGGATCGACGCCCTCGATCTCGAACATCACTCTTCCCGGCTTAACGACGGCCACCCAATACTCGGGCGCGCCCTTACCTTTACCCATACGGGTCTCGGCAGGTTTCTGCGTCACGGGCTTGTCCGGGAATATGCGAATCCAGACTTTACCTTTACGTTGCATCTTACGGGTGATTGCCACACGAGCGGCCTCGATCTGACGGCTGGTGATCCATCCGTCCTGCAGCGCGATGATTCCGTAATCGCCGAAATCGACGTTACATCCGCGCCATGCCAGACCCGTACGACGACCCCGCATTTTCTTTCTGTATTTAACTTTTTTCGGTGCTAACATTCCCTATCTCCTTTAATCCTGTCAGACGGCTATCTGTCCAGGATTTCACCTTTATTGATCCACACCTTGATGCCGATCACACCGTAGGTGGTCTGACAGACGGTCACGGCATAGTCAATATCTGCCCGGAGTGTGTGGAGGGGAGTTCTGCCTTCCTGGTAGCGCTCGGTACGTGCCATGTCGGCGCCGCCGAGACGTCCGGAACACTGAATCTTGATCCCTTCCGCGCCATCGCGCTTGGCGTTGCGAATCGCCATCTTCATCGCGCGGCGGAAAGACACCCTCTCGCGCAGCTGACGGGAAACTTCCATGCCCACGAGCTGTGCATCCAGCCAGGGTTTCTTGATTTCGTGAATGTTAATGAACACATTCAATTTCGCTTCTCTGTCCTTGTTTAAAAGCACGGTCAATTCGTTGCGCAGTGCTTCGATCTCGGCACCCTTCTTACCAATCACCTGTCCGGGACGGGACGTGTGGATGTCGATGTTGATCGAGTTCGCCTTGCGCATCAAACGAACCTTTGATACCATGGCACCGCGAAGGCGCTGCTGGACATATTTCTTAACCTTAAGGTCTTCCATCAGATTATCGACGTACTCTTCGCCTTTCGCGAACCATATGGAGTCGTAATCTTTATTTATACCCAGTCGGTATAATACCGGATTTATCTTCTGACCCAAGTTATTCCTCCCCTTCATCATCGGATATGCCGACCGTGATATGGCACGACTTCCTTCGAATGATCGTAGCTCTGCCATGTGCACGCTCGCGATAACGTTTCATGATGGGACCTTCATCGGCGAATGCTTCGTGAATCCGCATCCTCTCGATTTCAGCCTTACCTTCTTTATTCTCGGCGTTTGCGATAGCCGCGTTCAGCAGCTTCTGGATATTTACAGCAACCCGCTTCTCTGAAAAAGCCAGGATTGTCTGAGCTTCCGTTACACGCTTGCCGCGAATCAGATCGAGGACCAACCTTGCCTTTCTGGCCGAGCCCCGTAAGTTTCGTACTCTTGCGAAAGCTTCCATTCCATATACCCCTTGCTGCTATTAACCTTTTTTCTTCTTCTCTTTGTGCCCGCGGTAGGTGCGCGTCGGAGAAAACTCTCCCAGCTTGTGTCCCACCATGTTTTCTGTTACGTAAACAGGCACAAATTTGCGACCGTTGTGTACGGCGAATGTGTGACCGATAAAATCGGGAAGAATCATCGAGCGTCTCGACCAGGTCTTGACTACCTGCTTCTTCTCTTCTTCGTTCAGCTTCTCGACTTTCGCCATCAGATGATCGTCAACGAACGGTCCTTTCTTGATCGAACGAGCCATATATCCGTACTCCTATTTCTTGGACGACTTGATGATGTATTTATCAGAATATTTCTTGTGCTTACGGGTCTTTCCGCCCTTGGCAAGCACGCCCCACGGCGAGACGGGGTGACCGCCACCGGAGGTTCTTCCTTCACCGCCACCCATCGGGTGATCGACCGGGTTCATCACGACACCGCGAACGGTCGGACGGATACCCATCCAACGCTTTCTTCCTGCTTTACCGATAGTAATCAGGTTATGCTCGATATTGCCGACCTGTCCGATGGTCGCGCAGCATTCCTTGCGAAGCTGGTAAACGTCGCCGGAGGGAATACGTACGTGAACGTAGCCGCCTTCCTTTGCAATAACCTGCGCACTCGATCCTGCACTGCGTGCGATCTGTCCGCCGCGTCCGGCCTTGAATTCGATGTTGTGGACAATCGTACCGAGCGGAATCTTCGCGAGCGGCATGGCGTTACCCGTGCGGATCGGAACATTCTCGCCGGAGATCACGAAATCGTCCACGTTCAGACCGACCGGCGCCAGGATGTAGCGCTTTTCGCCATCGATGTAGTGGAGAAGGGCAATGCGAGCGCTACGGTTCGGATCGTATTCGATCGAAGCCACTCTCGCCTTGATGTCGTTCTTGTTCCGCTTGAAGTCGATGATTCGATAATGTCTCTTGTGACCGCCACCGCGATGACGACAGGTGATGCGTCCCTGGTTGTTGCGACCGGCCTTCTTGGGCAGCGGTTTCAGCAGGGATTTTTCCGGCGTCGAGGTCGTGAGTTCCTCGAACGTGTAACCGGTCTTGAATCGCTGGGTCGGTGTGATCGGTTTATACTTTTTGATCGCCATTGTCTGTCTCCCTTATCATAACTCGAGTTGCGGGATGCTCTGACCCTGCTCGAGTGTAACAATCGCCTTTTTCCAGTCCGGGCGTTTTCCAAGCTCGCGACGCACGCGGCGCATCTTGCCACGCATACGGATGGTGTTTACGCAATCGACTTTTACGGAAAAGACCTTCTCGATCGCCTGCTTGATCTCGATCTTGTTCGCATTGATGCTGACGCGGAACGTGTAGCTGTTCTGCTTCTGCTTCAGTGCCGAGCTCTTCTCGGTGAGGATCGGGGAAATGATGATTTCACGTTCGTGTTTCATTTTCCAAATACCTCCTCTACTTTTTTCAGCGCCTGAGCGGTCAGAACAAGGTGTTCGCAGTTCAGGACTTCGTAAGCATAGACGCCGTCCGCACGATCGAGCTGAACGTCGGTCATGTTCGAGAACGAGCGAATGATGCTTTTATCGCTGCCGTCGATCAGCAGGAGCTTCTTCCCTGTTTCGGGGAGCATCTTGTCGATGATCTGACGGGCGGCTTTGTAGTTCGGTTTGTCGAACTTGATATCTTCGATGACAACCACGTTGCCGGTCTTGGCCAGTTCGCTCAGCGCGATCTTAAGGGCCAGGCGTTTCTTCTTCACGGGGATGTGACGCGACCAGTCTTTCGGGATCGGGCCAAACGCGTTACCGCCGCCGACGCGGACGACCGTGCGGCGATTACCCACACGCGCGTTACCGGTTCCTTTCTGACGGTACAGCTTACGACCGCTTCCCTTGACATCGGAGCGGAATTTCACAGCGGAAGTCCCCTGACGTTGATTGCCAAGATACATCTTGATGACCTCGTAGATCACCGCTTCGGGATTCTTGGCTTCAACGGCAAACAACGATTCCGGTAACTGCATGGTTCCGATCTCTTCCCCTGCTGCCGAATATTTTTTTGCCTCTATCATACCTGTTTACCTCATGATTATTGTAACCAAACGGTTACAGTTCCTTCTTCAGAAGCACGATGCTGTCTTTGTGCCCCGGAACAGCGCCCTGTACCATTAACAGATTCTGCTCGGGGATCACCTTCACGACCTTCAGGTTCTTTACGGATACCTTATCCACGCCGTAGTGTCCCGCCATCTTGCGGCCCTTGAACACGCGAGACGGTGTCGCACATTGACCGATCGATCCCGGCCCGCGATACGACTCGTGAACACCGTGGGTTGCCTTGAATCCGTGGAAGTTGTGACGTTTCATCACACCCGCGAATCCGCGACCCTTGGACGTTCCCTGAACGGTCAGAAGCTCGTTCTCCTGGAACATGGACACATCGAACACCTCGCCTTCGGCGATGTCTTTGTAAAGCTTCAGGCGGAATTCACGAAGAACCCGATATGACGGGCTTTTATGCTTCTTGTAATGATTACGCTGAGGTTTCTTTACCTTTTTCTCTTCGACCTTTTCGAATCCGAGTTGAACAGCGTCGTACCCGTCTTTCTCCATGGTTTTCTTCTGGATCACCTGGCAGGGCCCGGCCTGGATAACGGTAACCGGGGTTACCTTTCCGGATTCGTCGAAGACCTGCGTCATACCTACTTTTTTACCAATAAGTCCGATCATGATTCACCCCTTTACGCCTTGATCTCCACGTGAACGCCTGCCGGCAGACTGAGCTTCTTCAGAGCGCCCGTCGTCTGCGGTGTGGGATTCACGATATCGACCAAACGTTTGTGAACCAGCATCTCGAACTGGTCTTCGGATTTCTTGTCAACATGCGGCGACCGGTGAACGGTGTAGATCGTGCGCTCGGTCGGTAGCGGAATGGGACCCATGATTTTGGCGCCCGTGTTCCTGGTGCTCTTGATGATTTCAGCAACGGATTTGTCCAGCAGACGATAATCGTAAGCTTTCAGTTTGATCCGTATTCTATTTTCTTTGGAATTAGCCACATTTCCTCCAGATTATTCGAGGATGTCACCGACAACGCCGGCGCCGATGGTGCGTCCACCTTCGCGGATAGCGAAGCGGAGACCCTGCTCCATAGCGATCGGGGTGATCAGTTCAACGTTGACCTCGACGTGGTCGCCGGGCATAACCATCTCGACGCCTTCAGGAAGGGTCAGCGTGCCGGTCACGTCCGTGGTGCGGAAGTAGAACTGCGGACGATAGCCGCTGAAGAACGGCTTGTGACGTCCACCTTCGTCGCCCGTCAGCACGTAGGTCTTGCCGGTGAACTTGGTGTGAGGGGTAATCGATTTCGGTTTCGCGAGGACCATACCGCGCTCGATATCGGTCTTGGCGATGCCGCGAAGAAGCATTCCGACGTTGTCGCCGGCCTGACCTTCGTCCAGAATCTTACGGAACATCTCGACACCGGTACAGGTGGTTTCGATGGTCTCGCGAATACCAACGCGCTCGACCTTCTCGCCGACCTTCACCTGGCCGCGTTCGATACGACCGGTTGCGACCGTGCCGCGTCCCTGGATCGAGAATACGTCCTCGACCGGCATAAGGAACGGCTTGTCAATGTCGCGCTCGGGCAGCGGAACGTAACGATCGACTTCGTCCATCAGTTCCTGTACCTGCGCTTCGCCTTCCGGATCGCCGTTCAGCGCCTTCAGCGCGGAACCCTTGACCACCGGAATGTCGTCGCCCGGGAATTCGTACTCGGAAAGAAGCTCGCGAACTTCGAGTTCCACCAGCTCCAGAATCTCTTCGTCATCCACGAGATCGCACTTGTTCATGAACACGCACATCGCGGGAACGCCCACCTGACGGGCAAGCAGGATGTGCTCGCGGGTCTGCGGCATCGGGCCGTCCGCTGCGCTCACGACGAGGATTGCGCCGTCCATCTGCGCCGCGCCCGTGATCATGTTCTTCACGTAGTCCGCGTGACCCGGACAGTCAACGTGCGCGTAGTGGCGATTCTCGGTTTCATACTCGACGTGCGCGGTCGCGATCGTGATGCCACGCTCGCGCTCTTCCGGCGCGTTGTCGATACTGTCGAATGAACGGAACGCCGCACCGGTCTTCTTGCTCAGGTAGAGCGTGATCGCCGCGGTAAGGGTCGTCTTACCGTGGTCAACATGACCGATCGTTCCTATGTTAACATGAGGCTTCGTTCTTTCAAATTTCGCCTTTGCCATGATTCCTCCTTGGCTCTAATGATCGATAACTCTGCACTTTATGCAGAATTTCCCTTCGGCGGATACAATTTTATTCCGCCTGTGAGCGCTGAAATTCCCCCATATAGTTTTTATGTCAAACGTTTTTTTGCGTTTCCGCTATTTTTTTCAAAAACAACAAGTTAACCTTGAGTCCGCCAAACTCAAGGATGCGCCATTGCTCAACGTTTCTGAACAGATTGAAATGATAGAAAAATTGCGCGCTGCATAGAAAAAAAGTGGAAATCGCAGGGTCTGAAACCAACTTCTGAATGTGTCACGCCAGTGACTCTTCCGAATGTTGGTTTCAAATTGGCTCTGTTTTATACTTGGTGGATGAATGGATCTCGCCATAATAGTCCCGTAGGTAATGATATATTTCAGGCGCGTAGGGGATTCATGTTTTCAGCAAGCTGAAATCATACAAGTGCGTTAGCTCTAGCTATATATGTCGATACACAAGAGAGCGCCGAAGGTGCGATAGAAATGCCAAGCTGGAGCTTGGCGGACCATTAGGGAACGGGAAAACACTGAGGACGGCGTCTCTCTTGTAGCGCTCGACCTCCGGGCGAGCCTCCCTTTGCGTGGTTGATATCCCAGGGGGCAATTTAGATGTACGCCGCTCGGAGATCGGCGTCTACTGTTAAGGACGGGCAGACACAGAGGTCTGCACCCTACAGAAAGCATCACCCTCAACAAATGAAAGCACACGAAGAAACCCGCCCCAGGTCAGTGGAGCGGGTTTTATTCTGTCTTCTAACTTCTATCTTCTTTATTCCAAAACCTTTAGAGACGCAGACGAAGACGTCTGCGTACCCAGGGCACTATTTCAGCATCAGCGCTTTACTGGTAAGGACTTTTCCGTCGGCTTCGAGCTTGAAGAGATAGACTCCGGAAGCGGCAGCCTTTCCGGACTGATCGATTCCGTCCCAGTTTGCCGTATTGACTCCCTTGACGCCGGTACCGTTGGTCAGCGTCTTCACCGTCCGTCCCCTGAGGTCGTACACCGTAACGGTCACGTGCATCGGTTCGGACAGCGTATAGCTGAGGGTGGTCGAGGGATTGAACGGATTGGGATAGATGCTCTGGATAGCCGTCGCATAGCTGGCGTCCGGCGCTTCACCCGGATTATCTTCCTCGGTGATGGTAACCGTCGTGGGGCCGTGCAACGCGGTCACGCCGCTCAGCTCAACGCACTCGAGCCAGTAGTAGTACTTGTTGTCTTCGAGGACGTCACGATCGACGTACTTATAATCGAAAGCGCTGGTCGAGTTTTCCGCCGGGATCAGGACCGTCGTGATCTGGACGGCGAGATCGGCATCGTCTGTCCTGCCGCGCAGGATGTTGTAGCCTGCCATATCCGTTTCGGACTGCGTCGTCCACTGGATCATGGCGAAGTTCTCGGAGGTCACGATCGCGCTGAAGGAGGAGAGTTCGACCGGCAGCGTGCCTTCGCCGTTGTTGACGACGAATTCTTCCACGCCGCGGCTGGTCGAGACGAATTCGAAGGTAACGGTTCCGGGGCCGAACGTCGCGCCCGGTGTGATATCCTCCCACTTTCCGCTCCACCAGTGCTGAAGCTGCGTCGGAGTTCTGCTCGATCCGAAATCAAATGTCAGGATCGTGGGTATCCCGGCCGGATAGGTCGTCGTGAATGCTGCGCCGGTATTTTCCGGAAACGCGACCGGGTTCTCCGGCTGGTCCATCACCCGGCATCCGAGCACGGGGATATTGGGAGCCGAAAGGTACGAGAAGTCGAACGTCGGCTGCACATTTCCTTCGCCGAGATTGATTCCCGGTACCGGGATAACGGGCGGATTGGCATCGACGACATTGGTCAGCTCGGAATAGACAATCTCGCCGGGGGCTTCCGCGGGGTTCGCCGGTTCGCTGAACACGCTATACATCCACTCCTGGAATGTTTCAGTCTCGCCGGTGTCGTTGTATGCACGGACACTCCAGTTGACCATCGCGTTCCAATCCTGTTGCGGAAACGGCTGGTTGTAAACGATATCGCCGTTCCACGGGATGTCGGAGCCGACCTGGGTCATACCCTGATAGACGCGGAATCCCGTCGGCGTTCCGTTGCCGTCCCAGCGCCAGTTGACAGTGACCTGTCTCGGAAGATTCGTCACACCGTTTTCAGGGAAAATCTTGGTGGGCTGTCCGGGCAGAGTCGTGAAAGTTCGGGTGGTGCCATATACGATTCCCTCGCTGTTAACGGCGAAGGCCCGAACGTAGTATTCCGTATTGGATTCGAGCGGGTAGAGGCTTCCGGTGAAGATGCCCGTACCGGTTCCCGCGCCGTAAACCGTGTCGTCGATCGTGGGCGGGTTGTTCTCGTCGGAATAGACGAATCCCCGCGCGGTGACGGTTCCGCCGCCGTCGCTTTCCACTTCGCCGTCGATTCCGGCGTAGTCCTGACCGATGACCATCATTTCCGAATTGGTGACGGTAGGCAGGACGTTATCGCGTCCGACGGTGTAGAAGGCGTCGCCGGAGGGCGTGTATCCGTAGAAATAGATTTGCGATCCAGACGAGCTACCTCCAGAGGCAACCACGCTGAAAGCGCTCGATGTGCTGGTTCTCCGTAGCAGTTTGTAATTCGCCGGTGAAAGATC
>CAXXSY010000005.1:0-91630 GCA_963665015.2 Cloacimonadales bacterium (SeqCode)
CACAAAGCACGCCCTTGGCGAGGTGACGATCGAGAAAAGAAAAGAATTTCGCGAATTGGAATTGATCAGGACTTCAGACCCTGGCGTTACCCTGCGGAAATCGGAAGATCTGCAATACTGGGAATGGTACGATGCCAATAACAATTTGTTGAATCGCTGCCATACCAACCCGTACATATCAGAATTTGTGGACGTCAACACCAATGGGTACTGGCTCATGTTTGAAGAGCCCAATGAACACCCGTACGCTTTTCTTGAACCGATAGCCGATGAAGAAATTGGATATCCCGACGACTTTCGATACGACGTAGAGTCCAGCAATTTCGCCAGCCAGTCCGGTGTCGTTATCTTCGACCAGAATGGCAATAAAATGACACAGGTGGAGTTGTCTGGGGGCAGGATCACAGACATAGATATTAGTCCTCTTGGTAAATATTTCAGAGTTGCAGCCTGGCCAAATATTGTTATAATGACCATCAAAGGGAGTATTGTCTGGCAGAGCGATACAGAGGGCTCGCGAACGATAACTTTCTCACCTAATGAAGAACTGGCGTTTCTTGGTCTTGGTCAATGTAAGGTACTGGATTTATCGAATGGGAAATATCTTGCCAATGTCCCGTGTTGGTTCGAACACCCGACCTCAGTAGCGGTGAGTGACAAGGAGGCTGGAATTGTCGCAGTACCAGGAGGTAGCGGAATTCTTGTTTTCGATATTTGGGCTGAGAAACTCATCGTAAGATTCAAGAGAGATGGTGGAAACATTCAACTCTCAGGTGATGGACGACTCCTATCATTCACAACAAAGGGAAAAGTTGTTACGTATCGGCTTGATGAAATAGAGGGTGAATAATCATGAAAAGAAATACACTATTTTTCGTTTTAACCCTCCTGATGATTATTAGCGCAGCCGTTCTCTTTGCTCAGGAAATCAGGGAAGAAGGAAATCGAAAGAATTATAGATTATTTTTATCTTGACATATGAAATGTATTATTGCCTCCTTTTTATAAAAGGAGAATATCATGCGCGCAACCATCATCATCGCTCTATTGCTGCTCGTTTCAGCTATCTACGCTTATCCCACACTACATGGAGAAGGAATAACCCAATTCACCGTATATGGAGAACAACGTTTTGAACTTGTTGATGAAATAGACCTCGGCGATGAGCCTGTTGTGGTGCGCCGCGCACCGGCCACAAAGCACGCCCTTGGCGAGGTGACGATCGAGAAAAGAAAAGAAGAACGAGAATTTAAACTGACACCAACCTCAGACCTCGGCGTTACCCTGCGGAAATCGGAAGATCTGCAATTCTGGGAATGGTACGACGCCAATAACAATCTGTTGAATCGCTGCCCGATCAATCCATACATATCTGAAATTGTGGACGTCAACACCAATGGCTACTGGCTCATGTTTGAAGAGCCAAAAGAAGATCCATACGATTTTATAGATGAACAGTACTATTTTGATGACCCTTGTATATATGCTGCAGATTTCAGATACAATGTAGAGTCCAGCAATTTCGCCAGCCAGTCCGGTGTCATAATTTACGACCAAAATGGCAATAAAATGACACAGGTGGAGCTTGCTGGAGGTAGGATCACAAATGTAGATGTTAGCCCTCTTGGTAATTACTTCAAGGCTGCAGCTTGGCCCAGACGTGTCATAGTGAACCTCAATGGAAACATTGTTTGGGAAAGCGAGACAGATGGTTTTCGAACGATAACCTTCTCTCCCAATGAAGAGCTTGCTTTCCTTGGAGTTGGACTATGTAAGGTACTGGATTTATCAAATGGGAAATATCTCGCCAATATTCCATGCTTTTTCGAACTACCGACCTCAGTAGCGGTGAGCGACAAGGAGGCTGGGATTGTCGCAGTACCAGGAGGTAGCGGAATTCTTGTTTTCGATATTTGGGCTGAGAAACTCATCGTAAGATTCAAGAGAGATGGTGGAAACATTCAACTCTCAGGTGATGGACGACTCCTATCATTCACAACAAAGGGAAAAATTGTTACGTATCGGCTTGATGAAATAGAGGGTGAATAATCATGAAAAGAAATACACTATTTTCAGCGTTAGCCCTCTTGATGATTCTCGGTGCAACCGTTCTCTTTGCTCAGGAAATCAGGGAAGAAGAAGAGTGGGGAGAGTACTGGGGCTTATTTCCAGTCAAACCGGGTGAAGTATTCTCGAATCCGGAGAGATACTGGTTTTATGATAATGTTGACCTCAGTGACACCCTCAAATGGGTAATAAATTACTCTGATTCCGTGGCTTTCGAGCACGTTTATGTCTCTGTTGCATATGGATTCTGGTGCGATCCGTATCGCAATTCTTACTGCGAAACTTACCATGTGTACGACTCTACTTATGCGCACTCTGACCTTCATTATGCTGTTCTCGATGAGGATGAGCGCGGTAGAGGATATTGCTATGTTGTTATGTACAGGAAAATATATAACGCAGAGCATCAACTCACTGATATACATTGGATTACCAGCGAAGCAGCCATTCGACGATCAGAACGTTTCTCACTTCTCGAAAGGCACGTATCGGACCAGAATTGGTATGACATCGATCTCGAGGAGGTCTCATTTTATGAGGGCAGGTTTGAATATGACCTGGAGACTGGTTTGGTTACCCCGGAGTCCGTTATTCCAAAATTTTCAAATGGAGGAGATATTCCCATCCAGAGTCTGTATATTGGCTTCAAATATAAACATGACGGTGTTCCGGATGAATACGCAATACGCGATACGACTCACAGAAGTAATATTGCTGCCGACACAACGATGACAATACGAATGCGCGTACCGATAACTATGCCCTTAGATTCCGGTACAATCAATACAGGCGGAACGCTCGATATCGCACTGATACCCTACTGGGATCCTCCTATGTTTATCTTTGAACCTGATTTATACGTTCCCATTGAGCATCGGTTCGTATATTATCACGAAAATGAAGACAACAACACAATGAGCCTTGATATTGAATGGTATAGTGGAACAGTCTTGTACAATAAAAATATCGTGATAGAGCCAGGGCTGCCCAATTTCGGTAGTGATCAACTCACGGGGTTGAATTTGACGGGAGATGAAAATAATAATGTAATTTATCTTCCCGCCAATGAATACGTTACGGTTGGTTATAAATTCACCAACAAGAGCGTATATCCCTTGTCTTCGTTGCAATATCGATTTGTGGTGGAAAAGAGAGCGCTTTTCACCGAGGGAAGTGGAAATATCGAAGATAATAACCATTGGGAACCGCTGGAGTATGCCGACCATTACTATTGCTCGCCGGCTGTCGATGATTCAACACACTGGAGAAATGCGCCGACAATCCACCCCAATCAATCTGTTGATTTGAAGTTAAACATGCAGAAGTTCAGGCACATCTACAATTGGGGTGAAGACTATCGACGGAACCCGATACATGATCCAAGCAACTGGCGAATACAATTGATATACAGGTATAAAGACATTAACGATTATGAAACCGTTATAGATACCATGAAAAAACAAGAGGTGTACTTCCTCGAGGAAGAGAAGCGTGAGTATTACGGTTTCCCGGTTACTTACGAGTATCTTGATTTCAGCAGCCCTTATGAATACGATCTTTGGAATAACGGCAATGTTGTTGTCAATGCAACATTGGGCGAGATGAGATCGAAAAATGTTGGAAGTGCAAATTTGATACCCACAAATGAGTTACGGTTTCATCGTGGGATTGATCTAAAGACTTTAATGAGTTCCAGAGATCAGGTAAACGTGTTTACGATCAGCTCAGGAAAGATATCCTATGTCAGTAATGGATCAAACAGCGGGGTAATATCCTATGATAAATCAATCGCGGGTAGAAGGCAATTCTATTATATTCATTGTTATGATTTACAGGCTGCGCCTCACTTGTCAATCTTTAACAACCGTCTTGTGAATTCAGGTTTTCCAGTCGCACAAGTGTACAGTTCAAAAGCTCATTTGCATCTAACTGAATACTCAGACACCGGAGGATTAATCAATCCATTAAGGGAAGAGGGTATTGGCATATCTTTGCAGAAGCCGGTTGATGGCAGGTCTCCAGTCATCTTCGATGCTTTCATTTGCAACAATTGGACCAGAGAGAGAGCCTACGCATCTATTAAAGGCACTCCCAGCGTCGATCTCCAAGCCCCGTTAGTTTCTGTCTCATCCGGCTCAGGTCAAGTGCTGGATTTTCAATCGGTAAATACTGCTGGATTAGACATCATCGCTGAAGCAGGTGATTACATTGGCGTCCCTTCACAATACCAAAACAGTATTAATAACGGACTAATGGGGGTTTACTGTATTGGATATAAACTCGAGAGAATCAACAGCAATGAATTCGTACTCGCAAATGAGATAGGAAAATATCGATGGCATTGGGAATTTGATACTGTTACAGATGATAATAGCAAAGCTAAATATCTGTTTAGTGCTAAAAGCCACTTTGCAGGTAACAACGTTGATCCTCATGTTTATCAGTACATTTTAACGAATCGGAAAACAGGAGAATCTTCTATCCCGAAGCACAAGTTTGTAGATGGAACATATCGTCTTACAGTGCGTACGGAAGATATCGAAGGCAATTCCGATGAAGAAGTGATAGAATTCAGCGTGACCAATGCCGGCACGATACCTGATTCAGTAATATCTACACATGAGACTTGGTCAGGGGTCGTGCATATACCTTATGATGTGCATATAACACAAGAAGGATCCGTCTCGGTATTACCTGGCACCGTGATTGTTTTCTACGACCAAACACGGATGCAAATAGACGGAGGATTTTCAGCGAACTTGAATGGTAGTGGAGACCTTCCTACGATCTGCCCCATGAATCCTGATAATGGATCATGTTCTATCTCGGTATCATCATCAGCATCCGCCGATTTCGAAGATTTCACTATTAAGGATATTCATATTTATAGAGATAACAATAGAGACGAAATAGTCGGCATCATCAATATCACAGATAACGACAACGTCTCATTCGAAAACTGCCGCTTCATCAACTGCTCGAGTGATTTAGGTGGCGTTATCTATTGCGATAATTCGGATATCAGCATCACCAACTGTGAGTTCAAATGCAACACAGCGCAATCAGGCGGGGCTATTTATATCGAGAATAGCGATCCGACATTGATCGGCAACCTGTTCTGGAACAATAGCGCCGATAACGGTTCGGCAATATACGCAACGGGCAGCAATCCCGTTATTGTCAATAACACCTTCAGGCATACACTTTACGAGATCGGCCAGAGCGTGATTTATCTGGCGAACTCGAGTCCGGATATCTACAACACGATAATCTACAATGAGGTAGATAGCCCAGCCAACTGCTCCATACACTTGAGCGGATCTTCTCAGCCAGATTTTTGGAACTGTGCAATCTTCAACGGGCAAGCGACCTTCATTGGACAACCTTTCTTGGGGACATATCAGAACATCATTGAAAGCGATCCTCAGTTTGTGGATAACTATCAGGTCGGTTACATCATCGAAAACAACTCGCCGTGTGTAAATACCGGCCAATATCCAGTACCCGGTATCACGCTTCCATTAAATGATCTCGCTGGAGGAACTCGCATCGATGAATCAGTTGTCGACATCGGGGCATATGAGACTCAGCAGAGTAGTGGCGATATCCATGTATCAGGTGATATTACTGAGGATACATGCTGGAGTAGCGATGTCGTATATATCGATGATGATGTGAGCGTTCTCGAAAATGTCAGCTTAACGGTGCTACCCGATGTTGATATCGTACTTGCCGCTAGTTGTGACTTTGAGATAATCGGATCAATACACATCTATGGCTCGGAAAACGAGCCTGTCAATATCTACTGCCCCGTTAACTCGATAACAGGAGCAACCTTAACCATCAGCGATCCCTATAGTTCACTGAATACATTGAGAAACGTAAACCAAAGTCGCAGACAAGACGGCATCACAAGAGATGAAGAATCCGCTACATGCTTTTCGCACTGCCTCTTTAACTCGGTTGGTGGAGGCTTGAACGGTGAAGGCGTGAAGGTCGTAGTCGCCTCGCAGGAAGAGGTTATCTTTGAGCATTGCAGCTTCAGAAACGCTGGCCCAGAAAGCAATGGCGGGTGCCTTGAAATCATCAATTCGTCTCCCATAATCAGAGATTGCGAGTTTACTTCCGGCAATGCGGTGTCCGGCGGAGCTATCTATGCGATCAATTCAAACTTCATGTTGCTTGCCAGCATACTGCATGATAACAATGCTACGAATGGAGGAGCGATCTACCTTGATGAGTATTGCTCACCATTTATTGCAAACTGTACCATTGTCGATAACACCGCAGACTATGGAGGTGCGCTTTTCTGTTATGAAGATACTGCCACCCCCATCGTGGTTAACAGCATCTTATACTCCAACACAGCAACGGAAGGCGCGCAGGGCTATTTCTACAATTACGGCGGAGTAGGTCAAGGACCTGACGATGATCCAACAGGTTTCTTCTACTGCAACATTCAGGGAGGTATTGACAGCCTCTATGTCTATCTCTCAGAAACTCGTAGAGGTGCTTCAAAATTGCGCGCTGGCTCTTCAACCCGATCAAGCAGAAATGGATTGTACAATGGTAGCTATGAATCAAATATCGATTGTGATCCCTCGTTCATAGCAAACTCTTTCGAACTGCGAAATACTTCTCTGTGCATTAACAGGGGTACTCTAGAAGATTGGAGTATTGTATATGATATACATATCAACAACGACCTTATTGGATATCCCCCCACTGACAACCTGTATGATATTGGAGCCATAGAAAAGGTACACTATGGCAGTATTTCGATTGGCGGGGTGATTAGTGAGGACTGCTTCCTTCTCGCTGACACGATTTATGTCTCAACCAACTTGACGATAGCACAAGATGTAACTGTTTTGGTGGATACACTTGTATCCTATATCCAATTTGGTGATGATGTGTCTGTTCTGATTCAGGGAAGTTTGGAAATTGCTGGAACTGAAAATGATTCGCTCCAATTGTGCGCAATTAATGGTTCAACCAACTGGAAAGGTATGAATGTTGGAAGTACTGGCTCTCTAAAACTTGCGTTTGCCAGGATGACCGATTCCGCCGCTTCGACGGGAGGAGTTATATCTACTTCTGAAGGCTGTATCGTTACGATATCAAACTGTGAATTCAATGACAATCAGGCCACCTCGGGGGGGGCACTTCACGTCAATGGAGGTGAGATACGTATTAATAACACTCTGTTCTGCAACAATGTTGCTAACAATGGCGGAGCGATATATCATGTTGATAGCGATACGCTCGACATTGGCCAATGCGTTTTTTCAGGGAATATTGCGGAAGGCACAGGAAATGGTGGAGCAATTTTCTCAAGCAGTTCCGTCCGTATGACGAATAATCTTTTCCATGATAACATTGCAGTGAATGGAGGGGCTATTTATCAAGAGGATGGAGATATAATTTGTCTCAATGCAACCATCATGGGAAATCAAGCATCTCTTAATGGTGGAGGTATCGCATTTAATCGCGATGCTGAGGCTCTACGTTTCGCTCTCTTGAATTCAATTATTCGCGGAAATCACGACTCAAACGAAGGTCCATCACAATTCTCTGCCTTGGTGGGTAATCATATTCATATTGCATATTGCAATATTGAAAACATGATGGATGAGATATATGATAATCATACCTTTGAAGGGGTAGCGACAGCAGTTTGCGATTATAATCCCGGCTTGAAAGATATTGAATCTGGAGACTATACGCTGGCTCATTTCTCGCCATGTATAGATGCTGGCGCACCCACCCCTCACTACCTTTTCTCACACGAATACTCGTTATTCGATAATGATTTCGGCCATGAACCATCTGGCATGCATTTCGATCAAGGTTTCTGTGAATTCACCGATCCTGCTGGTTGCGAAGTGAAACCAGGCGGATTACATTTTGAAGACACATACATGGGGCGTAGCTCTTCCGTGTGCTTTACCATTAGAAACAGGGGAACAGAACCACTGATAAGAATCAATGGGATAGAAACGCCTTCAGATTATTTCACCGTTTCTGTTGATACTACAAGTTCTACTGGTGCACCAATCAGGAATCAGCTTCGTCGAAAAGAAGAGAGAACAAAAAAAACTCGCCAATATGTTCGAAATTCAAGAAGAAGTAACCAACTCGCTCGAAAAGAAATGAGTAGAAGAAATCCAGAAATGCCTTTTGTAAGCAAGAAGAAGGACACTGATTTCAATAACCAGAGCCGTGCAGAAAAGGCAACTCGTACAAGGTCTTTTTCTCCTATCGAACTAAGTCCTTTTAAGGAAGTGACAATCAGAGTCGACTTTGCTCCAATGCTTGAAGGCACATTTAACGATCCGATGTGTATCAGTATCGAATCATCCATTGGTCGCGATGTTATATTGCCTGTTTACGCAACGAGTCTTGATCCAACGGTTCATATCGATTCTGTTGTAACCTGGACGGATTCTCTTTATATTGATTATCCTGTAGTCGTTGACATTACTGGAACGCTGAACATCTCTAATAATACAGAGATAACCTTTGCTGGTTTTGGTAAGATTGTCTGCAATGGCGGAACGTTCAATCCCGGAACGGGTGTTTCTTTCATCGGAGAGCCAGATAATTCTGAAGATGGAGTCTATCTGAACATCTGTTCTCAAATCTCCTTTCTGTCCAGCGAGTTTGTCGACACAAGACTGATTTCACATAGTACTGCTGTGCAAATAGCGAGCTCGTATTTTACCGACTGCTATATCGAACATTGTAACAAGGATTTAACAATAGAACAGTCGCAGTTTTCTGGAACCAATGTAAATGCTTTTCGTTCTGTTTTCGGAGGCATGGGGTCTCAAAATGATTGTATTCATATTGAGCTAAGTGATTTCAATTTCTCAGAATACACGAATCTTGTTTCGATAAGCTCTTACCCAAATTTTGAAATGAACGAAAATAATTTTTCAAACTACCAAACAGCTCTTTGGATAAATGAGTCCGGGTTTGGCAAATTGCATGATATCGTCGATAATACGATCTTCAACAATGAATATGGTTACGGCATTGAGATTTATCATTCAACTGCTACCATTACTGGCCATAACGTAATCAATAACAACTACATCGGTGTTGCGGCTGTCAGGAATTCCGATGTAACAATAAATGGTTCTTGTTATTATCCGTATCAATCGATACATAATAATTTCAATGCCGAATTAGTGTTTGCAAATGATAGTTTCCCAATTCTTTTCTCAAAAAACCTGATATACGATCAGCTTTATGGGGACAATCATTTGGTAAGGTGTGTTCATCACAATGCAGATACGCTAGTCGTCGAGGATAACTTTTGGGGGGCTTTTACACCGACCGAGCACCTTTCCCCGTATGAGTATTATGATTATAATCCTCAATGGATTCCGGGTGATAGTGTTTTCGTGGATTACGATCCAGCTCTGGAGCTGTTTTCTTCTGCTGAATACAACATGACGCTGACAAACTACTTGCTGGCAGAAACTCAATATAAACAAGTAGTATCCGATTACCCAAGAACTAGATATGCGAGGACCTCAGCTATAAAACTAATATCTCTTGAAGGTCTGACAGGTGGTGATTATACGGATTTGCAACTTTACTATTTAAATGAGCCTAATTTACATTACGATGAACAGGACAGCTTGCTGGCGATTTACCTTTACAACTTGTGCATGATAAAAACAGGGAATTATCCTGCCGCGATTTCCTGGTTCGAAACAATCATTGATGATCCGCGCTCTGAAGCAGATTCTATTTATGCCGTAATTGATATCGGATATACGTACCTCCTGATGGAGTCAGATAGTCGTTACAGAGGTTATGTCGGAAGATACCCGCAGTACAAACCCAGATCGTTTGATGATTACCTGTCAAATCGTGAAACCTTGCTTAAGGATATGCTTGATCAAACCACAGAAGCAGTTCCAGAATTACCTGTATACGTAGTTCTTGAGCAGAATCACCCCAATCCATTCAATCCGGAAACAACGATCAGTTATTCAATTCCTGCGGAGGGACAAGTCTCGCTAACTGTTTATAATATCAAGGGGCAGAAGGTAATTACCTTGGTTAATGAGATTCAGGAAAAAGGAAAACAATCTGTCATCTGGAAGGGTGTTAATTCATACGGGAAATCAGTATCATCAGGTGTCTATCTGTATAAATTGGATGCCTGCGGAAAGTCAATAACTAGAAAAATGCTTATGTTGAAATAATGCCTACAGAAGGATACGGGAGAGTCTTCAACGACTCTCCTATTTTCGTTTAATACTCTCTGTGAAGCCTTGTACGATGATACAAGATTCCGGTAATTCATCAATGGCAAAGACACTCCGTCTAATCCCCTAAACCACCACCTCCGTCCCTGTCCTGCACTTCCAGTGGAACGGCGGAAAGGGCGTGTGGCTACCTGAGACGCCGGTAGGACTGCCACTTGCGTTTCTCTCGATCTGGTCGTCGCTAACCCACGGAGCGAGTTCCTTCGTGTGTTCTCGCGCGGATTCGAGGCTGTGCCGCTTCGGATCGATGGCCAGCAGGTCTTCCATCACCTCGAGCGCGTCGGAGAGCGGATAGGCCTTGTTTTGCGCGGCAAGGGCGCGGCAGATATCCGACGTGCGATCATCGAGCACAACCACCAGCCGGTAGTACTTCGCACCAGCCTTGCGATACCCTTCCAACCTTCCAAACTCGCGGATTCGAAGAGCAGTGTGTTCTGCCAAACCCTGCCAGTAGTGCTGCGACTTCGCGCCCAAGTCCTTGAACTGCTCCGCGAGCTTCTCCTGCAGCATCTTTTTCGTGTAGCCGGACGCGACGGCTTCGGTGAGGGTGCTTCGAAACTTCTGCGAGATGTCGGCGCCGTATCGTTCACCGATCCAGAAGAGGTTCTGGCGGGTGATGACCGTCTCGAGCCGCTTCTCACGCGCTCCATACAAGCCAATGCTCGTGTTGTGCGGAACCTGCTTCTGCGCGTCGTTCAGGCCCAGCAGCATGCACCGCTGGATGTACGCCTTCGTCTCGGCGCGCACAGCGGACGAAAAATCCTCGCCGAGGTTGGAGTCGATGACGGCGAGAACGTCGTCGATATGTGTCTTGTTGAGCCTCTCGTGACGTGGTATGCCGGAAAGAGCCCTGATGGCTTGCGTCGCCGACTCGCGTACTTCGCGCTGCCAGGCATTGTTGAGCACCCGGTAGTACTCGAGCATGATGCGGTCGAAGTAGGTCAAAACCGGAAGCTCCTGACGCGCGTTCGGTTGCGACCGGTGTCGTATTCGGGGAAGCGTTCGAGGCAGCCAGCGAGGGCGTCCGGGCCGTCCACATAGCCCTGCGGGTAGGTGAGAAACTGGCTGATAAGGGTCGGCGTGTCCTGCCCGTCAAGGAAGACGACCTTGCCGGTCTCGATGACGGTGTCGACGCGCTCGATGCGCAGGGCCTTGTTGCGGTCGTTGTTGACTCGGCGGATACGGTGCGAGATGGGGTTGCGTCCGTTCTCGCGGCACCAGCGGTCGAAATCGGCGAGGATGCGGTGCTGTCCGTAGTTGGTCTCCATCGCGGCGCGAAAGCGGACTCCGTAGCGACGCGACAGCTCGTCGCAGGCATCGTAGTAGAAGGCGAAGAAGCGGCTGTTCTCGGTCTGGCGCACCCAGCAGTGGATCACGTAGAATTTCAGGCCGTCGTAGCCGATGGAGATGATCGCCTTGTAGCAGCCTGTTTGAACGAAGTGAAAACCGCCAGCGCCAGGTTTTTGCGAAGCAAAATACCGAGAGCGACTACCTTTAATGTGGGGTCGGCATACATCCAGACCCGCTTCATGCGTTTGGGAAGGCGAGAATATCGCTTGAACCAGTGGTGCTTGAACATGTTGCCTTCGATCACCGGCACGCCGAGAAACTCGCGCTGGTAGCCCGTGTGACCGAACTTGCGGCGGAGCAGCGGCAACTCGCTGGTGGGGTACTGCCGCTCCCAGACCGATTTGCCGTCATCGGTTTCCAGAGAGAAGCGCAGGAGCCGTCTTCCCTCTGCGAACAGAGAGTGGCGGCTTTCGGAGAAAACGCCAGCCTTCGCGGAGCGCACGTCGTCTGGGTTGAACGTGTCGTTGTCGGACTTGATCTCCTCGACGATGGCCTCCATGAACTGGCAGATCGCGTAGTTGGGGTGGACGAGGTTGCCAAGCCAGATAACCTTGCCGCTTCCCGATGGGTCGAGGGCGCCGCCGATTTCTTGCACGATCTTGTCCATGCGCCGCCTGCCGATGGTCTGGTTCCCGACGTTCTCTTCCTTGTCGATGTCGTCGCAGACGATGAGACCGGGGCGCGTGGAGGTGCGGGGGTTGATGGAGCCGCGAAAGGACTGCTTCACACCACGCGCGCGGATGCGACAGCGATTGCGGAGGTAGAAGTCGTCCTCGGTCGTGTCGATAGGACGCAGGTCGTCGAAGTCGCCGAGTAGCCGCTTGTTGTTGGTCAGCTCGTTGAAGGTGAACGCTGTCCTCTCCTCGGCCAAATCGACGTCGGCGGCAGTATGAATGACGTAGCGTTCACCCTTGATCACGCGCCAGATCGGATACACCACGCCCATGAGCACCGTCTTGCCCAGTCCACGAAACCCCGTGATGGCGGTGACGCCAGACTCGGCTTCGAACACCTCGAACTTCTCGCGGTGGCAGTCGCAGAACGGGTGCTCGAAGATGTGCGGGAAATAGCTGCGGCAGAAGAAGGAGAAGGACGTCCAGCCCTCAGCGGTAGCACGGTCAATGCGCTCCTTGCGAGCTTGCGGGGAGTCGTCGGGGAAGGGTTTGACCGACGGTGTCTTCGCCGCGACGGACGTGAAGAACCGCAGGTCTTTCTGGGTCGGCTTAGGCATGACCGGCGCGACTCATGAAGTAGGCCACGAGTCCGTCTTCGCCGAGTATCTCGCGCTGGATTGTTTTGGCAGTCGCTTCGTCGCCTCTTGCGTGGTAGAAATCGATCTGCCAGTCCAGGAACCGCTTCATGTGGTCGATCAAGTCCTTACTGGGCTCCAGCTCCTTCTGGTACTGCTTGAGGAGCGAAACCAGCGACTGTAGCGCGGTGTCCTGCGGAACCTCTGCGTATTCCCTGAGGGCACGGATCAACGCACGTTTGACCGCGATGTCGATCTCCTCTTCGAGATGGCGCACCTCGTCGTATTCGTCGTCCCACTTGCCCTTGCGGATCCAGTTGCGGACGGTCTTGTCCGCCACCTCGAACATCCGCGCCAGAGCGGCGATGTCGGTCTCACCCTTGAGATAGAGCCGCTTGGCCGACTCGCGCTTACGCCGATACTCTTTGCTGTTTATAACGCTTGAGCACGCCAATCAGCGCGCCCTTCTCGGTTTCGGTCAGGTAGGTGATGGAGGACTTGGCGAACCTGCTGGCGATGAAGCCGTACAGCTTCTCGTAACTCCAGCTCGAACGCTTGTACATCGCCCACACCAACTTGCCTTGTGAGTCGAGACGCTCGTACACCTTGGGCTGATTGCCCCGGAGCACAAGGTTCAGTCTGACCAGCGCAGGCAGGCTGAGCTTGCGCAGCGAGGAGCCGTAGCTAAGCTCTTCCATGCGCTCGTGAAGCTGCTCGACTAGCAATAGCGTTCGTTGTTCAACTATTTCAGTAGCAAATGGAGTATTACTGGAATAATAAAACCACTAACAAGAACTGTGAAAACGATGAATTTGAAAACCCGTAAGGCTTTCTGTGACCTTCTATTAGACAGCCCGATGGCAATGGCGGAATTGGGCGTCAGCTTTGGTAGAAGCCCAAGACCAATGAAATGTAGAATAACGTAGCCAAGTATGCCACCTAACATACTGAAAATAAAAATCCACCAAGGACCATTTTTCTGATTCAATATATAGTCAAGATACATATTAAATTTCAATAGAATTTCTGGCTGACTTTTTATCTCCTCTAACGTATGTACTGTTCTTTCTCTTTGTCCATGCGTAAGGAGAAAAGCAGTGCTACGAATTCCAATAAACATGCCAGCAAAGCCTGACATCTGTGCTGCAATTGCTATGAACCATTTGTTTCGAAACACCCAAAGTGGTCGATATATACCGTTTAGCCTAGTTGTTGAAATATATGGATGCAAATTGCTAAACACCATTTCAACCCAGTCTTGATTCGTACCAGATATCTCTAGATCGATAAAAGAGTGCCCATAGTCACCAGGGGCTAGCTCTTGAATGGATAGCTTTTTCTCAGTCATGAGAAATAGCGATACTTTACCAGCAATTGGTGAGCCATTTTCAGTAACTTGGAATGATCTCCATTCAAGTGAGCTGCTCTCTGGATCCTTCTTGTTGCCTGCTTTAGCCAGATATTCATCAAAGTCTGAGTATGACACAGTCGTTAAATCTTGGAATCGAGTAACAGAGTTAAATGATACATTAGGCATATCTAACTTCCCGAATTGATCAATGACTTCTATGTTGATTGATTCAACAATATCGTCCGTGATGAAGAATGGGAATACAAATTTCTGACCTTTACAATATTTGCCAAATGAATCCTCATATATCTTTGCAATGAAGGTCTGAAGTAATTCGTTTGGAATGTATAAGGAGTTTTTCTTGGGATCATCAGGTAAGTTTGGATCTGACATGGCTCTACCTCCCAACAAAGCTTATGATAAATAAAGCTATTCCTGTCTATTATGTCAATTTATTTTGTTCTATACAATTTTATCCTTATCGCGGGTCAGCTTCTCGTGCAGGCTGATCGCCCGTTTCATCACCCGATTGACCACCGCGTCCCGCTTCACAATCGCGGGGTCGATTATCTTGGCCGGATACTCGTTGCCATGCTCATCCGTCAGTGTTTTCTGCGCTCTTGCCATGTATGCTCCTTACGCCGTCACCGCCACACCGGGCGTTTTGACGGCTTTCTTCTTGAGTTTACGGAATATCTGCGTATCGACGTCATGCCCAACACCGCCGAGATTGCTGGAGTCGGTGACGGCGTAGACTTTGTCGCGTATGCCGATGACGCCAGCCGAGGCCATCGCCTGCATGTAGTAGACGATCTTGTGGTGGGTGCATTCCATCACCTCGATCAGGTCGCGCTGGCTGGTGTATCGTCCGTCGATGAGCGTGTGCAGCAGCTTCCGCATGAAATCGTTCTCGTAGCCATACCGGTTGAACCGCTTCAGCTCTTCCGGGGTGTCGTCCTTCACGTAGATGTTCCATTTTCCGTCCTTGGAGATAACCTCGACCACCTGCGTCTCGCGCAGGAACACCAGCATCTTGATCGTGTACTTGATGTCGATGCCGGTCTCCGCGCTTACTTCGGCGGCGGTGAAAGGCTTTCGGGTGTACTCCACGAACCTTCGAATCGCTCTCGCTTTGCCACAATCCACTGCCGCCTCCTACGCGATCTTGGCCTGTTGCAGGTGCTCGAGACCGAACTCGGCGATGTCCAACTCGCGCGCGATGCCCTCGATGGAATAGAGCGATTTCACCAGCTTGCGGATGTTGCCCTTGGTCTTGCCGTGCAGGTACTTGACGATGTCGCCGCTGAGCTTGACCGACGCTACCTCGTCGCAGATATGCTGGATGTCGTCCCTGCCCAACTCCTTGAACTCGCAGAAGAAGTTGCAGCGGTCGAAGTAGTGCGAGTCGGCCATGAGCAGCCGGTCGCGCGCGTCCGCCATACCGACAAGGATCACCACCGAGAGCGTCTCGTCCACGATGTCGCGTATGGCTCCGAGTAGCTTGCGCATCTTGAAGGCGTAGTCGATCTCGTCAATGACGATGACCGTGTTGTCGTGCATGCGCAGGATGTTGATCACGGTGTTGAAGATGTCGTTGGTTGTGCCGCGCGGTCTGGTCTTGGTCATGCCGAAGTGGTACTGCACCAGCTCGAGCAGCCGGATGGAAAACGACTTTGCCGTCATGGTCGACTCGAGCCGCAGGTAGATGTAGTCGTCGCGGATGGCGGTCTGCCGCGCGAAACGACTTTTGCCCAACCCGGGCTGACCGTAGATCAATCCAAGTCCGACCATTTCGGTCTTGGGGCGGTTCAGCAGGTAGCTGATCATCTTTTCGGCTTCTCGCACGTTCTGGGTGCGAACCAGCGATAATTCTTTCATTGTATCCTCCTAAAGTCCTAAGTTTTCAAACAGCGAGTCGAGCTTCTTGAGCGGGTCGTCCTGCTCCGCTGGCTCGATAGTGGATGCGTCGGTTTGATATGTTACCTCGATGGCTTCCTCGTGCGGACTCGGCGTCTCACCCTGCTCGAGCAGTGGCTGGTTGTTGAAGCTCCCCGAAGCCGCAGGCAACTGCGGCAACGGCATGGATGACACAGCCTCGTCGACCTGCTTGCGTAGAATGGCCGACTTGGTCTTGACGTCGCTTTCGAGCTTGCGCTGATGGGCGAGTTGTCGCTTCAAGTCCTTCTCGGCGAGGGCATCGTCGCCTGCGATCTGCACGAAGGGGTGCGTCAGCTTTCGCAACGCCGCCTGACAGATGAAGCGGTCGGTCTCGTCGAAGAGCAGGATCGAGCGCATGTCCATGATGTCGTAGCGGATGCGTAGTCGCTTGCCGACGTGCCTGACCATCTCGTCATGCCAGTAAAGCGCGTTGTTGAGCCGGATGCCGTTGTTGCCGACCTTGCGGCTGTCCGCCTTGAGCATCAGGAAATTCAGTTCGCTGGCGTCTATCCGGCGATCTTCCGGCGCGGGACTGCTCTTGAACAGCTCGAAAGGTTTCTGGTTGTGCAGTCCGCCATGCGGCGTGCGACCGTACAGCTCCTGAAAGTAGAAGCCGATGAGGGCTTTCGCCTGATCAATATCGAGGGCCTCGCGCTTCTTGAGCTTGCGCACCCACTCCTCGTTGCGATTGAGGTAAGCCGGTCGGTCGGCGATGGACCCGCTTGATGCGAGTGGGTATTGAAATACTTGACAGTACGATCTCTGTTAGCAGAGTATACTAAAATGGAATACATTGGAGGGAGGCATGCTTCAGGTTGTTATTGGAAGTATCTTCGACACTACATGTGATTTGCTCATTATTCCTTGTGATAGTTTTGGTGGGGTCACACAGTCGGTTTTTACAAATCTAAAGAACAAAAAACTTCCTATATCGGCCGTGAATACTGAGTACGGCACTGTTAATATATTTCCCGCAAAATCTCAAATAGCAAGATACATAGGCTTTGCAGCATCTGTTCTTGCAGACACTTCATCTTCAGATGTCGGTGCAGTTGAGAAAATTGCACGGCATATTGCCCGTTTTGCTGAGAATAATAAACTGCAGTTTGTTAATATTCCACTGCTTGGTGCTGGTGCTGGAGGGCTTAGGGCTTCAGAATCGTTTGAGGTTTTTCGAAAGGTGTTTTCTGAATCGAATAACAATATAACGTATACAGTACATTGCTTCTCACGAGATGTCTTTGAATCCTTGAACTATGAGAATAAATCACTGCCAGAAGCATTGAAAAATCCAAGAGTTTTCATAAGCTATTGTGGATTTGATGGAGACAACACCATATGGGTTGATGGACTGACTAAACGTTTGCGAAAAAACGGTATTGATGCTCGTATTGATTTGTATGATATATCTGCTGGGACAGATTTACCGAGTTGGATGACCTCTGAGATACTTCAAGCAGAAAAAGTAATCCTTGTGTGCGATAAAATTTATGTTGAACGTGCCAATTTAATGAAGCCCAGCGGTGTTGGGTGGGAAACGATGATTATACAAGCAGACTTATTGTATGCTAATATCAACAACACGAAATATATAGCAATCATGCGAGAAAACAATGTTGATGAAGGATTGCCTATCTTTCAACGTTCAAAGCTTGCTCTAAATTGGTCTAGATTCAAGAATGTAGATGATATTGATGATAAAGAATTCAAGAAACTACTTCAAGCAGTATTTGAAGTGTATCAGAAACCACAATTAGGACCCATTCCTAATTGGGTGAGAAATCCGAAAGTTTGATACCTTCTTTCTGCCAAAAGAGTATAACGTCAACCTCAACTGGCTTATAACCGGCAAGGGAGACATGTTTCTTCACGCCGAGGACGGCAGTTTGGTGACGAATGGACGCAAGGAGAAGCTCGAGGAGATGAGCGGGAACGGCGCGAAGGCTTCGCTTACACCCTTCGAGACGCGCAACATCACTCTGCCGCTCATGGGAGAAATCGCTGCCGGCGAACCGATGGAGAACAACGCCGCGCTCGACTGGGACTACATCGAAATCCCGAAGGCCTTTCTGCACGACCGCCATGACTCCTACTGCGCATTACGAGTCAACGGCGACAGCATGAAGCCGCGCATCAACCGCGGCGACATCGTGGTCATTCACCAGCGCTCCGACTGGGACAATCTCGACCGGCGCGTCTGCGCGGTTCGCACCTCGGACGGCATCACCCTCAAGAAGGTGCAGTACAATCCGGTGAAACGGCAAGTGCTGCTCAAGCCTTTCAACTCTGACTTCGAAACTCTCGTCCTCGAGGATGAAGAACTGGCCCGTTTCCAGATCATCGGTGAGATGGCGATGCAGTTTCGTGTTTTCAACTATGCGACGCTTGGGGCGACATCGATTGAGCCGATGCGCGCAAGCGGTTTCTAAGCTAAACAGATAGAGCGTGTTACAGAAGAGTCAAGAGCTGCAAACCTTCTGCAAGAGTGGAACCGAAGTGGAAGAACCATCCCACAGAAACCTGCAAATGGAAAAAGTGCAAAAACGCTTTGAAAATGCGTGCAAGCAACCACCAGACAAACACCTGTGAGACCACTCAATCGTTTTTGCAGGATGGAAAGAAGGGTGTCAAATTACAGCTGTAAAGTGACACCCTTCATTTTCCACTTTGTGACAGCATGTTTTCCATCGTGCAACATGTCGAAGTGACAGGAAATGCCTTTAAATCTCGCCTTTTCATATATATAGGTGTAGTCACTTACCCAGGTTGCAAGTGACGGCAGTTTTTCCATCGTTTCGAGCCGTTTTCCAGTTGTTGCAAGGGTTTAGGAGCCTGAATATTATTCATGCGGAAACCAGCTATCTTCTCTTCAATCTGAACTGTATTGTCACTTCCTGACAATTGAGAAGGAACTAATATACATTTCGCTTGTGGGCGCATGTCCTCCAAATCGAATCCCGACCATTCCTCAAAGAGCCTACTTGACATTTGGGTAATTCTGATCGATGTTGACAGTATGTTCTCTGCGTCTCCATGAGGATCTACAGAGAAAGGTCACGAACACAGACGCATTCAAGTTTTCTAAATACTAAAGGATCAACACGTGAATTACACCGAAGACGATGTCAAAAGGCTGATTACTGAAGCAGGGACAGTTGTGCATCGACAACCCGACAAGTGCATCGAGATTGCTCAGGAAACGCTATCAATCTCAAATGAGTTGCACTTTGAACCAGGCGTTGGCATGGCGTTGATGAATATTGGGCTGGGGCATTACTATAAGGGAATTTTCATAACGGCTATCGAATATTATTCACAAGCCCTGGAAATATTCGAGAAAATTCAGTTTCTTCCTGCTCAGGGGATGATTCACAACAATTTTGGTGCGTTATATTGCAGAATAAATGATTACAAAAAGGCATTAGACAACTATTTGAAAGCATACGAAATCGACTGCAAAATCAATAATAAAAAAAATATAGCTCTCACGCTGAACAATATCGGAAACATCTATAGCACTCAACACAGCCTCAATGAAGCTCTTGAGTATTTCCAGAAATCTCTTGCAATCGCGGAGGAAATCAACTTTGAAATTGCGTTATGTAATACTCTGACCAACATCGGTCAATTATATCTGAAAAAAGGAGATACTGCAAGGGCCCTGGAGTTTCTGAACAAGAGCAGGCATCTTTGCTACGAAACCAATAATAATGGTGTATTGGTGAAAGCCCTGACCTCGCTTGCAGAGATTTATTATCAAAAAACGATGTATGCTGAAGCTCTCGACATGATCGAAGAAGGGATAAAGAAAGCTGAGGAATTGAACAACCGGAAACAAGTCCTGGATTATAAAACCAGCAAAGCCTTAATCCTTATGGATCAAGGTCTAATCAAAGAGGCGGGTGAGATATTGGAAAGCCTGAAAGGAATCGATCCGGTTGTGTTCATTAATGAGTGTGAGACCTTATATAAAAATTTGATGACGCTGTACGAGTTGCGGAAAGATTACAAGTCAGCTTTGGAATATTCCCAAAAATATGCTACCCAAAGAATTAAAAGAATCGAGAATCAAAATTCAGAGAATATTGCCGAGTTGCGAACCCGGTTCGAGGTAACGGTTAAAGAAAATGAATTGCAAGCAGCGCAGAAAAGGAACCGGGAACTGGAGGAAAAGGTACATGAGGGCATCGAAAAATGGAAGAAACAACATCAGCTCCTCATTCAGAAATCGAAACTCGAATCAATCGGGAAACTGGCTGCGGGAATGGCGCACGAGATCAATCAGCCTCTGCTGGGGATATCTCTGGGACTGGAGAATATCCGGAACAAGATCAAACTCGGGAAGGTCTCGGATGAATATCTCAACGAGAAAGTGGCGACTTTTTCCGACAATGTGAATCGGATCAAACAAATCATTGAGCACGTGCGAATCTTTTCTCGAGAACAAAATTCAATTGAAGTAGAAGTGTATAATATCAACGAAACCATCAAGAACGCCGTAAGCATCATGACGTCGCAGTTTCGTAAACACAGTATCGAGTTACTGCTTCATCTGCATAGCAGTCCATTGTGCAGCTTGGGGAACAGATACAGGTTTGAACAGGTCATAATCAACCTATTGTCAAACGCCAGAGATGCTGTTGAGGAACTTCCGTTGCCTCGAAGGACAATCTCGGTTACAACTTCTCAGCAGTCAGAGATGATCGTCGTGGCAGTGAAAGACACCGGCATCGGGGTGTCCAGCCTCGAATTGGGTCAGATTTTCTATCCATTCTATACGACAAAAGAACCGGAAAAAGGCACAGGACTTGGCCTTTCCATAGCCTACGGGATTATAAAAGACATGAATGGGAGCATAGATATCTCGAGCGAGCAGGGGAAATACACCGAAGCTGTTATCACGCTGCCCATGATAGAGAGCGAAGTATGAACGATCTGAATATCCTCATACTGGATGATGACAGACTTATCCGAAAAGAACTGGAGGAGTCGTTAACCGACTACAGCTTCCAGATAACGACATCTGAAAAGCCCTCCGACGCGCTTCGGATTATCTCCGAGTCTGTTATCGATATCCTGATCCTCGATATCGATCTTCCAGAGATGAGCGGACTGGAAGTACTGAAAAGAGTCAAGCAAGAACATCCCTATGTTGAAGTCATCATGATCACCGGCCACAGTGATATGGATTTCGCCATTCAAGCGTTACGACTCGGGGCGGCGGATTTCTTTTTAAAGCCGTTTTCCATTGCGGAAGTCGTCATTGCAATCAAGAAAACAGAAAGGTTCAAACGCTTGAACTCCGAACTGAATTTCGCCGTGCAGCAAAACCGCACACTCCTGGCCAGTCGACAGAAAGAGGTCAGAATCTCCGGCAGAAGCAAGCAGACCCTGCATGTTTTGGCCCAGATGAATCAACTCTCGCAATTCCCAGAAACCACCGTGCTTATAACAGGCGAAAGCGGTACAGGCAAGGAGCTGATCGCGAAAGGAATACACAATCTCGGCGAGAGAAAAAACGAGATTTGTCATGCCGTGAACTGCGCGGCTATTCCCGAAAACCTTTTGGAAAGCGAGTTGTTCGGACACATGAAGGGAACGTTTACAGGCGCGATAGAAACCCAGATCGGGTGTTTCGAGTTAGCAAAGAATGGTACTCTTATCCTCGATGAAGTAACCGAAATGCCTCTTCACATACAGGCGAAGTTCCTCCGGGTGCTCGAAGAGCGGGAAGTCTCGAAGCTGGGGTCACACAGGATGATTCAGCTGAATTCGAGGATCATCGCTACTTCGAATCGCAATTTGCAGGAGCTGGTCGAGAAGGGCGAATTCCGGGAAGACCTATATCACAGGCTCAATGTGTTTCACATCCATGTAACTCCGCTCAGGGAGAGAAAGGACGATATTCCCGATATCGCAAAAACACTAACTCTGGAGCTGTGTAAGAAACTCCGAAAAACGACCGTGAAGCTGGACAATTCAGCTATGCATTATCTGCAACAATATGATTTTCCCGGCAACGTACGTGAATTGAGGAACATTCTCGAGCGTGTTTTGATTCTGAGCAGAACGGGATTCCTGAGTTCTGGGGACTTCGACTTCCTGAAGTCTTCCCTGCAGTCCCAGAATCAGGCGACGCCGGATTACAATCTCATGAACAACGAAAAAAGACTGATCATGGAAGCTTTGAAGGCTTGTAACGGCAACAAAAAACATGCCTCGAAACTCATGGGTATTACCTGGCAATCACTGGATCGAAGGATCAAAAAGCACAACATATCAATCCACACCACCTCGACTATCCAATAATGGATACCATGTCCAAAATAGGATACAGCCTGCCTTGACGCCACCAAGGCCGTAATTGCCAATATTCTCGTAACTTACAGCGTAATGCACGCTTGATGCCTGTTCGTGAATATCCATTTTCGTATATTTCGATCTTCTCTGGAATTCAATTAAGCCTCTATTTTATTATATTGCAATGATTTAGATTTATGGCACGCATGGTGCTGTTGTTAGCCCCGAGGTGAAAAATGAAAACGGTTATCTTCAGTTGTGACAAATGCATCGCAAGGGAACTCATGGAACTCAGTGGAATTGATCGGGATGAGACAATTCTTACAACGTCCCATCTCCAAATGATCAACGCTCTCCGAAAGCACGAGTTCGACCAGGCGATTCTGAATATTGCATCCAATCTGGATCTGATCCTGATCAAATACATCAGTGAGCATAACCAGGCAATAAAAATCAAGCTGTTTGGCGACGGTCTGCTGAACGAGATGATACCGATCATGCAAAGAAGTAACTGCGAAGTCATTCGAGGAGGAATGGACCATGAAGAATAGCATGTTTGTTTTACTGCTTGTCGTATCGATTGTTACGTCGGTCGCGGCAAATGATTTTACGCTAAGAGACGACCAGTTTGCTTCTATATCGCATCTGGATGCAGACCTTGATATAAGTGTAACCGACCTGAATCACGACGGTTTACTGGATCTTTTTGTGGTTGTTGAAGGAAATGATGAATGTCATGTCGAGCGATGGGAACAGAATTCCGATGGCTCCGCTGAATTCCATCGCACGGCAAACTCGTTCCTGTCGATGTCATCTCACACAATGCGTATCGAATTCACTGATGTGGACGGAGATGGGTTAATTGATTTTTTTGTCGGAGATTACGATTTGGAATCGGGTATGTTTGCCACGATTAAACGTTACGAGCAAGTTTCTGCAAATGATGATGAACTCGAACTGAGGAATAGCTTCTTCAACGGAATTACTTTTTACCGAAACACCTATCTGGCTCCTGTCTTTTATGATTTGGATAACGACGGAAAACTGGATCTCCTTATCGGTCTTCAAAACGGTACAATTCTCCACTATGAGGCAGATTCCGTGAATTCTGCTAATTTTTCGCTCATTACGGACTCGTTCAACAATATCGATATCGGAGAGGATGTGGACCTTTGTATTGGAGATTATAACGGAGATGGATTACTCGACCTCGTTCTCGGGAGCTTCAACCACGAGTTGATTTACTATGAGCAGGCTCAAACAGGGTCTTATACGTTTAACCATGTCAATAACAGTTTCTTATCGACAAGTATGACTCCGATGAAATTTTCCTGTTTTACCGATATTGACGACGACGGATATGTTGATTTTCTGGCTGGCGACCAAGCTAATGAAACAATTCCTTCTCGTGTTCATCGCTATGAAATCGCGGCACACGTCTCGACACATGATGTTACGGATATCACAACTTCTTCGGCGGTTGTGGGTGTTACCACAGCGGGCAATTCGGCTTTGACATACAGCGATTGCGGGATCTGTTGGAGCACTTCCTCCTCACCCACCATATCGGACAGTGTGGTCAGCTTCGGGTCCGAAATCGGCTCGTTCACGACAACATTGACCGATCTGGATGTCCACGTCACCTACCATGTAAGAGGATATGTCCAGGACCAATTCGGCGTCAGTTACGGAGAAGAGATGACCTTTTCTGTCATCCACGACCCGATGAGTTATGACGGAATATCCTGTTACCAAATAGAGGATCCCATATACCGCAACAGCCAGAACCAGCCGATTCTTCGTATCGAGCTCGAGACTTCGGGTCCGCACGATCCACTCACGTTCTATGAGTTTAACGGATACACAGCGGGATCGACAAATTCTTCACACGATATCGATTTGGTAAAAATCTTCTATACTGGCACAAGCCCTGATTTTTCAGACGATTATCAATTCGGTAACGCCAGAATACCCAACCCATATTGGGAAATCTCGGAGCAGATGGAGTTGATGGAAGGCACAAACTACTTCTGGGTTTGCTGCGATGTTAGCAGCGACGCAATCGAGGAAAATGTTATCGATTGCCAAATAAGTTATTACTGGATCTTACACGAGTTGTATGAGGCATTTCCCAACGGTGATCCGGTCGGTTCCCGCGAAATTATCTCACTGGACAACATCAGTGGTTTCGCGCTCAATTTCGATGGCTTTAACGATAGGGTCGAGATTGCGGATTCGCCCGAATTGGAGATGGACGACGTTTTCACCATCTCGGCGTGGATATACCCGGATGACCTGGATAGCCGGTATGGAATATTCTCTACGAGAGCGACCAACCAGGCAGGGAGCTTCCAGCTTGAAGTTGGAACAGCCAACGGCGGGACGAATCAGATTGCTTTGTGTGGCGTGGGAACATGGATTGAAGCATCTGCTGACAATGCGATCCAGCCAGGTGAATGGAACCATATTGCCTGTACCCGATCTGGCTCTGCGCAGGGTGACACCAAATTCTATGTTAACGGAGTTGAGGTTTCCTCTACTTCCGGTCCTGCCTATGAGGTGATTGATAACAATGATCCGATCCAAATTGCGTCAGGCTTGAACGGCGGACAGCTTTTCAATGGAAAAATTGACGAGGTCAGGCTCTGGAATGTCGCACGAACGCAGCAGGAGATCAGGGAATCGATGCATCTCGCAAGCGTTGGTGGATACAACGAGTTGGTTGCAAACTGGCAGCTCAACGACGGCGCCGGCGTCACGGTCGAAGAACAAATCAACAGCCTGAACGGAACGATGATAAATATGACCGATGAGGACTGGGTCGTATCGGATATCCCCTTTGGCAGTGGGCTTACAGATACCGAAACCGAAGAGAATGGATGGGTCTATTTTGGAGCTACTGATCTGCGTATGATTTACAGCTCGCAAAGCAGCGCCGAGGTAACCGTCACCCGACTCGATAACGCGCCCAACACGCTGCCTTCGTTGGCGGACGAGGCTTTCGACAGCCAGTACTGGATTGTCAACCACTCCGATGAAAGCACCTTCAATGCCGAGCTCTCAGTCTATGTTGACGAGGATATTTCCTCGAACATGGCAGAAAATCCACAGATGATCAAGTTGTTTACAAGGCCGATCTATTCAAATGGTGAATGGAGCTATCTGCAAACGGCGAGTTACGCTGGTGCTTCTTACGACGAAGTACGGTTTCCGAACATCACCCAGGCGGGTCAGTTCATGGTGGGAGTCTTCGATCTTCCCAATCTCGTCTCGATGGATCCACAAAACAATCAGATCAATTCCCATCTTGGTGGTATCGTCAAGATGGAATTCAATCGTGAAATGGCCGCAGGCACAGGTAACATCACCTTGAAGAAAAGCTCTGACGACTCGATCATAGGTCAGATCGCTGCATCCGAAGCCAAGATCGATGGCTGCATGGTCGTGGTTGATTTCAACGTACAACTCGACCAAAACGAATCCTACTACGTACAGATTGAGCCGACTGCATTCATAGATGTCTCGTATACCTTCTATTTTGATGGAATTGAAGACAATGCGACATGGAATTTCACTACTGGCACATTCGAGCCGGACAAAGGTACTTGCATCGAATTCGACGGCGTGGACGACCATATCAATCTCGGGCATAGTCCGATTCTCGATCTGACAGAAGGTATTACACTGGAGTGCTGGGTCAAACCTGCCGATCTGAGCGATTGGGCGCGAATTTTTTCTGCGCCGGGGACGTTTACGGGGAAATACGGGCTCTCGATAAGCAATGTGGAAGGAAAAGTCGAAGCTTGCTACAGGATTGATGGAGGGTCATCCGTATATCGCAAGACATTTTACCCGGACATCTGTCTTGACCAATGGAATCATATCGCATTCTCAGCGGACGATGAGGGACATGGATTTCTTTACATCAATGGTGTAAAAGCAGCAGCAGGAGCGAATTCCAGCTTCAGCTTCACCGGCGATGATCTCTGGATTGGTGGAAAGCAGAATGGTACTTACCGTTTCGAGGGATGTCTGGATGAGGTGCGAATCTGGGATTATCCCCGCACACAGCAGCAGATCGCGGATAATATGTGTACCCCGATCGACCCGCAATCCCCGGGACTCAAATGCTATCTGCTAATGAACGAAGGAGTCGGCGATCTTGCAACGGATATCATTGGCGGCAACGACGGTACGCTGAGCAATATGTCCCGCTCCGGATGGCTGGATTCCACCATTCCATATGGTGAAGGATCGTTCCAGCGTATCGATATTGGCGAAGTCGGATCGTATGCGTTCGATCAAACAGGTATCGACGTGGATATAACTTCGTTTATGATGATGGCTGAGGATACGCTCGAGGTTCATTGCACACACCTCGAAGAAGAGCCGAATGTCCTGCCGGCAGGTGTCGATGCCGTTTTCGATAGCCAGTACTGGGTGATCGAGACATGGGGGGATCAGCAATATCAGGCAGACATCACATTCCATGTGGGTGACGAAGTGACGACCGCCGATGAAGCTGCTCCTGAAATCATTGCACTATACAAACGTAATTTCGGCTCTGATGGTGACTGGATTTTCCACAGTAGAGCAATTGCCGCGAGCAACGCCGCCAGCACGGTAACATTCACTGGGATTTCGGAACTATCGCAGTTCATTATCGCAAGAAACACCAACTTCCCAGCACCTGAAGGTATTCCAGGGAACTGCCTAACCTTTGACGGTGAAGACGATTACGTCGAGCTTGCGAATGAAGACGCTTTTGATTTTACAAGCCAGTTTACAGTAGAATGCTGGTTTAAGCCGACCTCTTCCGAAGAATTTAGTTACGGTGGCATATTCGGCAAGGAATGGGTTCTTTCCTTCGAGGCCGATCCTACGATGACATCCTTCTTTTTCGACGGTTCGTTCTGCGACTTCGCAGGTTATACCGATTACGAGAACAGCTACCTCGATCGCTGGAGCCACATCGCCATTACCTACGAATTCTCTGCCGTTACGTGGATTAGCACCCTGTCAATGTACCTGAACGGTGAGTTGGTGGCAACGGCTGACGGTTGGGATTTGGTCCCGGACAGCTCGAAACCGTTTCGCATCGGTACGGATGGCTACGAAATTCCAACGTATTTCGAGGGTGAGATCGATCAGGTGCGACTGTGGTCCGTCTGCCGCACGCAGGAGGAAATCCGCGAGCACATATACAACCCGGTATCGGGTCTCGAATCGGGTCTGACCGCGATCTTCCAGATGAATGAAGGAACCGGCACGACTGTCGCCGACGCCATCAACAGCATGGCCGGCACGCTGACCAACATGGACACCTCCGACTGGATGACTTCTACGATTCCATACGGTGAAGGTTTCTCCGTATCCGCCGTGGAAGCAAGCGGCATCGTTGATTTCAACGGCACCGGTATCACGTTCAACTACGCTTCCCAGAGCGCCGCGGACGTCACTGTCTCCCGCATCGAGCTGGCGCCCGATACCTTCCCGAATGAACCAAACACAACCTTCGACGACCTCTACTGGGTCGTGAATCGATACGGCACGGGCGATTTCAACGCGGACTTCACTTTTACGCTTGGTAACCTGACACAGGATGATCAGAATAATCCAAACCAGATCGCGCTCTTCACGCGTGCGAGCACTTCCGACGATGTATGGCTCTACCTCGCTGACGCGAGTGCGGTTAATGCAGCCACAGGTGAAGCGACATTCGATGGCCTGGATGATACCGGTCAGTTCATCATCACACGCTGGATTCGGTCGATCGATTCACCGCAAAATCTTGCGATAGAGGTCGTCGGTACGGATGTGCAAATTAGTTGGGATGATGTCGATGGCGCGAATTCATACAAGATATTCGCTTGTGACACAATCGATGGGACGTATGTCGATGTGACAGAAAGCGGCTCGTTCGGCTCGATAACAAGAGCCACAGCTGCAAAGAAAGAGACTGGTGTAACTTTCAAAACCGGTACCATGGTAACGAGCAATGAGATTGCAAGCGCCTCATCGATGATAGATTCGAAAACGGTACGGCGGTCACGACAGACATGGTCCATCCCGTGCGGTGAAGAAAAGAGATTCTTTTATATAACGAGCTCGACGGAAATCGTGGAATAATCTTCAACATGAGAAGAAATTTTGGTCTATGTTCTGCGCGGCCAGTGCGTGGCATTGTTGAGCACACGATAGTACTCGAGCATCACGCGGTCGAAGTCAGCGAGGATGCGGTGCTGACCGTAGTTGGTCTCCATCGCGGCGCGGAAGCGGACTCCATAGCGTCTGGAAAGCTCCTCGCAGGCGTCGTAGTAGAACGCGAAGAAGCGTGAGTTCTCGGACGGCATCACACTCAAGAAGGTGCAGTACGACACGGTCAAGTTGTTCAAGTCATTCAATCCGGATTTCGAGACACTGGTTCTGGAAGAGGAAGAGCTGGCGCGTTTTTTCACTTCGGTTTCTCAAGCGTCGCGTTTTTGCAGATCGTTTTTTCACTCGTATTTTTCACGTTTTGGCGCACGTTTTTGCACACGGGCCGCAAAAACGCCTGAAGTGCAAAAGCGAAAAAGCGTAAAAACGCAAAACCGCGACGCTTGGGGCAAACACGATTGAGTCGATACGCGCAACAAGTTTCTAAGCTAATCAGATAGAGGGTTTTACGCGAGTGACGAGAGCCGCAAACCTCCTGCAAAGACGAACCCAGAGTGGAAGAACCCTCCCGCAGAAAGCCGCAAATGGAAAAAGTGCAAAAACGCTCTGAAAATACGCGCAAGCTCCGACAAAACAAACACCTGTGAGACCACTCAATCGTTTTTCAGAATGGAAAGAAGGGTGTCAACTTACAACCTTCATTTTCCACTTTGTGACAGCATGTTTTCCATCGTGCAACAAGTCGAAGTGACACGAAATGCCCTTATCTCCCACACCAACAAACACATCAATGCAGTCGCTCTCCCAAGTTGCAAGTGACGGCAGTCTTTCCTTCAAGTGACGGCAGTTTTTCCATCAAGGAAATCATGCTGGCACTTTTCGTGTTCAAGGGCTTCAGATACTTCTGCTCATTTTTCAATGACTTACGAAAACTTCCAGTGATTGCAGTCTTTCCATTCCGCCCGATGGAAATTGTGACGTCACTTTTTCCACATCGCAAAAACGCCCAGTTATCTCACGTAATATCAATGACATGCTGAAACTTCCAGTGACGGCAATTTTTCCATCGTTTCAAGCCGTTTTCCAGTTGTTGCAAGGGCTTAGAAACCCGAATGTCTTTCATGCGGAGATCAGCTATCTCGTATTATACCCGTTAATTATGCTCAAACTGCAAGTGACGGCAGTTTTTCCTTAAGGAAAACATGCTGGCACAAATGAAGCTAATATCCTGAATACAAGGCAAATAGAAAGGCCTGAATCTCTCGACTCAGGCCTGCGATGTTCGATTATCCTACTTCTCACCACTCCAGACATACAGCTTCCCACCGTATGCCACGACTTCCCCGATGACACCCTCTTCAGGTAGCTCTGTGACCTCCGCGATGATGTCGGTGGTCTCGAGCTTGATGTAGCCTTCCAGCGCGTGACCGTTGATCTTGGTGCGGGTCTCGACCTTGGCAGCGAGGGCCGTGGTGAGGCCTGTGATCTTGCTCTGCGCCAGCGTCGGGATGCGGTCGGTGGCGAGAGCGCCGGTAGCGATTTTGGCTGCATCGAGGTCTGGTACGCGATCCACGACGAAGATGCCGGTGGTGATCTTGGAAGCGTCGAGGTCGGGAATCTGACTCGTTTCGAGTACGCCTGTGATGTTGTCCGGCTCGATCTGCGGGATTTGCTCGGTGATCAGCTTGCCGGACTTGTCGAGCTGGGCGATGCCGTTGGCGACGCCGAGTTGTCCGGAGTCGAGAATTTCCTGCCATGTGCCTGCCATTACGCCTCCTTCACTTCACGCTCGAGCCGCCCGAGCAGCAGCAATGCGCCTTCGGTCTTGAGCAGCTTCTCGCGCGATTCCTGGATGAGTCTCTGGAGCCGCTCATACTCGTGCGTCAGCTCCAGCTTGGTGGTCTGGTAGAGTTCGATTTGTGTCATGCGTTCTCCTTGTATATGTAGGGTTTTCCGTTCTTGATGAATACCTGCCCCGGCTTCGCCTCCGGCGGAAAATCCGCGCCACTGAGCACGAGATTCTCGTCATGGATACCGAGGTCTTCCTTCTCGTCTACAGTGGAGTAGATCGGCTTCACGAAGGCGATATCGCGGTCTGTGGAGACCGTTGGCTTCGTCTTGCGGTTCAGTAAATCCCACACGCTGTTCTGACGAATCGTGCTCACGTCTGCATCAACTCCGAGACCTTCTGGGCCAGCGTGTTGGACGAGTGAAGAACGTTTGCCAACGCCTGCAGGGCGTCCTCGTCCTGCGCGAAGGCGTCGATGATGTTGCCGAGGGTAAGCTGCGTTTCGATGGTCTCGATGCGCTCCTCGAACGGCGAAGTCGTCGTCGCGTAGGTGTGGTCGACCTTCTTGATCTTTGAGCTGAGACCGCTGAAAAGCGTAACCGAGAGGTTGATCACATCGCCGTTCTCGACACCGCTCAGCTCGCTTCCATCGATGAACACGTATGTGCTCAGAACCGTTTCGTGATGCACCTCTGAGCCGTCCTTCTCGATGAGGATTTCAGCCTGCGAGAAGTGCACTGTAGGCGAGGTGTTGAACAGGATGCGAATGCCGCCACTGCGGTTGACGACGTCCACGCCCAGCGTCACGGAACCAAGGTCGGGCAGCAGCAGGTCGAGCGTGTTCTCGACCGTGTCCAGATTTTTTCATTGACACTCATCCTTTATTTTGTCACGAAATTAACATGGCTAAAAACAGTTTTATAACCATGGAGGAACGACCATGTATCGTACTATGATTATTGTCGCTTTGATATGTATTCTGCTCGTTGCCTGTGAAACGAAAAGCACACTGCTTCACAAAGCGTATAATGAAGAAACCCTTAGTACCGACCTCGAACAACTTAGTAAAAAGCTTACCTCTGAAGAATACTATATACTGAAGGAATCCATCGAATTCAACAAGGAAAAGATAGATGCTGAAGAGTGTTTATCGTATGGCTGGCTTTTATCCGATGGAAAACTGCGAAAGTTTGAAAGAGAAATAGAGGAAATGAGGAGAATGGATCCCAAATACATACAGGAAAAGCTAAGTCAGTACATAACTGTAACCTGTAGCAAGAAAGAGTTCAATGAGGGACAGGCAGGCACAGACAGGCTTTGTGAAAATAATCGAAGGTCATCTTGACGCAAATACCGAGTCGGATATTATAACCTCATCAATAGTGAGGTTTTATGCGATATATACCAAAGGACGACCGGTATCAGATTTCGGCGGAATTTTGCTGTCTCGATGACATGATTGAGTCGGACAACATGGTCCGAATCATCGATTATTTCGTAGATGAGCTTGACCTTGAGGAGCATGGATTCACGAACACGAGGCCAAAAGATAAGGGACGTAAGCCCTATAATCCAGGTGACTTACTGAAGCTTTACATTTATGGATATTTGAATCGGATCAATACGAGCAGAAAGCTCGAACGCGAATGCAAGCGCAACATCGAAGTACGGTGGTTGATGGGAAATTTATGCCCCGATTTCAAGACCATTGCGGACTTCAGGAAAGATAATCGCAGCATTCTCAAGAAGGTATTCCGGGAGTTCACGTATATATGTCGCGGGGCTGATCTGATCGATTTCAAACTTACAGCCATAGACGGGAGCTTTTTCTCTGCCGTTAACCACAACGGTAAAAACTACAGTTGTAATAAGTTACGCAAGCTACTGGAGAAGCTTGACCGAAAGATCGATGCGTATCTGGACGAGATATCGAGATTGGACAAGCAGGAGTTTTCGAAGATATCGGATTTGCAGCAGGCGATCGCGGATATTCAAAGTAAACAGAAGGAATATCGAGAAATACAGGATGTCCTCGATGCAACGGGCGAGACGCAGGTATCCCTCACGGACCCCGATAGCAAGATGATGACCAAGCCCAAAGCCAAAACCGATATGAGTTACAACGTCCAACTCGCTGTAGATTCGAAAAATAGCTTGATCTCCGAATGTGATGTAACGAACGACGGAAACGACAGTAAGCAATTGTCGAAAATGGTTGAGAAAGTGCTCGATACTCACGCTCCCTCTGAATTATCGGTTGTTGCGGACGCGGGATACGCATCCGGCGAAGAGATCGATAAGTGCCTTAAAATGAATGTAGATACATACGTTCCGATACCGAAGAAGAAGCAATCGCAAGACGACGATCCATACTCTCCCGCGAATTTCAAATATATTCCAGAAGAAGACTGCTACCGTTGTCCGGCAGGCAACAAGTTACCGAAATCGTCATTCAAGAAAGATCGAAATCAGATAACCTACGGCAGACGAAAGACTTGCAAAGGCTGTCCGCATTTCTCTCAATGTGTTCCTTCCGGATCGAAGTATAAGATCATTCATCGAAGCGCCTTTGAAACGGCAATCCAGCGTCAATGCACAGTCAATCAGATGAACCAGGAAAAGCTGAAACAGCGCCAAATGATTGTCGAGCATCCATTTGGCACAATCAAACATGCGATGCGGCTGGGTGATTTTGTTACCCGAGGGCTTCCGTCGGTCAATGGAGAGTTTGCATTGATTGCACTCGCCTACAACATGAAGAGAGCCTACAACATCCTCGGATTCGACAGGCTCAAAGCGGCTATTCAAGTCCATTTTGAGCACTTAAGAACAATATGTGCCTTTATATGCTCATTTCTGATCAATTTCTGCTGTCCGAGAGCCATGTATGCCAAATCAGAGGCATTTTCGCGGTAAAAAAATTGTGGTTCTCGACAGAAAATTCCCTGAAATACTCAATCTCCTTTATTGCCAAAAACCGGAAATCGAATTATCACACAGCCTGGGGGACCTGCCCTTTCTTTCCTCTCCGCAATCGCATGAACACCAACGCGCGGTGAGAGATTGGAAAAGACTGACGCGGACATAGTGTGTGAAAAATAAAAAAACTGACTGGTTATCTTATTCACGGTTTCCAAGAGAAATACTCAGCATCTAACAACCACAAGACAATACCAACAAAATGAATACCGGGCATATTTTTATCTGAAAACGGTATAAAACATGCAATGATAGCGGCAACGAACCATTGCTCTCGAAGTGACACGAGAAGGGGGATTTGATCTTTGACTTTCACAGTAATGACAGGAGGTACGTAATGCGCCTGAAATCGCGTATTGGTATCCTGATTGTTCCGGTGCTTCTCCTGGGATTGATCCCGGCGCTATGCAACGCCGAGAATATCCTGATCTGGGATAACGATGACGACAACATCATCCCGGTCCCGGGGGAATACTATCAATTGGGCTACGAAGAAGGATTTGAGAAAGCGCTGACGGAACTTGGATTTGAATTTGAAACGGTCAGCGTATTACCTACCGATTTGTCTGATTACGATGTGATGTTCATCACATTAGGAGTATGGTGTACAGGATGCGGAAGCACACCACCCAGTGCGGTCGGCACTGCAGATCAGGCCAGATTGGTCGAATTTTTGGATGATGGCAAGGCCATCTACATCGAAGGAGTCGATGTTGGCTCCGATCATGTCGGAACGGAATTTTTCAATCGCTTTGGAACTGAATATGTCGCGGACTACGACGGTTTTATCGATGGCGTCGAAGGTGTCACACCGGGACTGATGAACAACCTCTCTTACGGAGTCAATACCAACGACAGCGCTCACCAGTTCGTGGACGTGTTTGCCGCGGGCGACGGAATCGCCTATCAGTATATGTCGAACGAAGGCGTGAGTGGCGTCTATTACGATAGTCCCAGTGGCTACCGGACAATCTGCACTTCCGTGGTGTTCACCGCACTGCTTGAAGAAGGCGAGAACACATGGGAAGAGATGATGTCCCGCTACATGTCGTTCCTTGTGAATGGCGACGTGGCTCTTCTGGGTCTCGACCGGGAATCCTACGATTTCGAGTATGTGAGCATCGGATATCCCGAGACGTTCACCGTCACCATGGTCAACAACGGAACCGCGATGCTCGAGATCAGCGAGGTCGAGACCTCGCAAGGCTACTTCTACGTCAACGAAGAAGGCCCCTTCATCCTGGACATGCACGAAACCATGTCGATCGAGGTCACCTGCATGCCCACCGAGCCGGGCGAATTCAACGAAACCGTCCGATTCGTCAGCAACGACCCGAACGGTGACACCATCCTGAATCTGCATGCCTTGTGCATCCAGCCGCCAACCCTGGAAATCACCCCCGCGCAGGTCAATTCCATCATCCGATCCTACGGTCAGACCGACACCGTGAACGTGGTATTCACCAACACCGGTAGCGGCGATCTGGATTACTCGGTCGAGGTGATCGATACCGATAACTTCGGCTGGAATCGCGATCAGGGAGGCCCGGACGCGTTCGGATATCGCTGGTACGACAGCAACAGCCCGGACGGGCCGGAGTTTGTCTGGAACGATATCGCCAGTACCGGCACTCCCATCCTGAACTGGAGTGCGATGGACCCGCATGTCGGAGAACGTGATTGCGGATACGCGATGCGCAGTGTGGGATTCGATTTCCCCTACTACGGGCAGACCTACAACGAAATGTACCTGTCCCCGAATGGGTTTATCTGCTTTGATTTCAACCTGATCAATCAAGAAGCGGACGACAACTACTCTCTGCCCTGCATTATGTATCCGCGGAACATGGTTGCTCCCTTCTGGGACGATCTGAACCTCTACCATGGCGATGTCTATATCCAGTATAATGACAACGAAACCATCATTCAATATGAGAACGCGAACATCAACGAGGGTGAATACTATGTCACCATGCAGATCGTGCTTCGGCGTGGCGGCGGAATCTCGTTCTACTACAACGAAATCGACGGCTCCTCCGACAGTGCGACCGTCGGTATCGACAATTCCACCGGCACGATAGGGCTGGAGGTCTCATACAATCAGGACTACATCCAGCCGGGTATGGCGATCGCCATATCGACTGGTCCGTGCTGGCTCGACTTCGATTTCGAGGGTGGAGCGCTCGAACCCGGTGAATCGGTTGATGTCGATGCGATCTTCAGTGGCTGCTACCTGCCGCAGGGCACATACCATGCCATCATAAGGGTACGAAGCAACGACCCTGTGAACCCTTTGATCGATGTCCCGGTCACCCTCATTGTCTGCAATAACGAGCAATACATGGTCAGCCTGGAGGTCTCGCTCAACAGCGAGGAATCGCCGACGGGAGCCGAAGCGTCGCTCAGCAACCAAAACGGCGATCCGGGATTTGTCTATTCCGCGACAGTTCCCGAATCGGGCATTATCTACCTCGCAAACGTGGTGGAGGGAAGCTACGACCTGCATGTCGTCCTCGATGGATACGATGAATACGAGCAAACGGGGATTGCAGTAGATCAGGATACCGAGCTTGCGATCGAAATGATCGAGACCCTGAATCTGCCGGTCAATCTCGATATCGAAGAGACGGCCTCCGGGGTCGTGTTGACCTGGGACGCTCCCGGCAGCCGCAGTCTCCAGAGCTTCAACGTCTATCTGGACGGCGAGCTTCGGGGCAACACGACCGACGAGCAATTCCTGTGGATCGACGTACCAGTCGGCTTGCACACCCTCGGCGTGACTTGCGTCTATACGACCGGCGAGTCCGATCCGGCGGAGATCGACCACGAGTGGTTGTCCTTGTCCGGTGAGGATATGATTCCGGTGAGCGACACGTTCGCGGGTATCTATCCGAATCCGTTCAATCCTTCGACGACTTTCAAATATGGGCTGGCGCAGGAAGAACGGGTCGTGCTGGAGATTTACAATGTCCGCGGACAGCTCGTGCAGCGTCTGGATCAGGGTCGCGTGAAGGCCGGATGGCACGAGGCGACCTGGAGCGGCAACGACATGAACAATGGCTCGGTCGGTTCCGGAATCTTCCTGGTGAGGCTCAAGGCCGGAAGCTATTCTGAAGTGAGAAAGGCGATTATGCTGAAATAGCTTCGTTTCAAACAAAATGTAGGGGCAGGTCCCCGTGCCTGCCCTTCGATGCCTGGTAACCAACTGTTTATCAAGCGCTTGCAACGTCTATATCATGTTGGCAAAGAATTGAGAGGGCAGGCACGGGGACCTGCCCCTACGACAGATAAGAGAATCGGTCGCGCATTTTCACACAGCTTGAGAGGTCTGCCCTTCTATCTGTGGCTTTAATTTTCTCGAACTTTTCTTTTGACAAGTGTTTGGGTGAATCGCATAATCTTTCAAGGTTCCAGTACACGGAGGTTAACATGAAGAAGCTATTTTTTTTCGCAATCGCACTTCTTATGTTCGGAATGTTGTTTGCCGAATGGACAATCGTCGCTACCTATCCCATCCCGGAAAGCGCCTCAGGATTGGCATGGGATGGTGAATATCTCTACTGTGGAATATACGGCGCGAACGGAGACGAAGTCTATCGGTTCGATCCCTCCGACGGTACTGGCGAGCTTTTCTTCACCGGAACGATGGACGATACCTTCGGCATGACCTGGGACGGCGATTATCTATGGATCACCGATCACCCGGGAGGCGCGTCCGATCCCGCCATCGCCTATCAACTCGATATGGACGGGAGCATCTTGCAGCAATTCAACCTGCCGGATCACTATATGTCGGGAATCGCGTACGACGACGACGACTTCTGGGTATCGACCTACTACGACCCGGACGGATACATCTACAAGCTCGACAATCAGGGTAATATCCTCGATGAATTCGCCGCGCCCGACAACCAGCCCTGGGACCTCTGCATGGAGGGAGAATTCCTCTGGATGGCGGACTACTGGGGCGATGCGCTCTACAAGATCGATCCCAGCGACGGAAGCCTGATCGAGAGCCACGCCTCCGAAGACGTCGATCCGGCCGGCATCGTTTTCGACGGCACCTACCTCTGGTACTGCGACAACGGGATGAACAACGGCGATTTCCTCTACAAGGTCGATCTCGGCGGTTCGGGTAACCCCGCCATCGAACTCGGCTGGGACGAATACAACTTCGGAAACGTCGTCATCGACGAGGCGGTGAATATCTCGCTGCCGATTACCAATAACGGAATCGCCGATCTGATCATCTCCGATTTCAACTCCGACCAGTCCTCGTTCGATCTGACGGAAACCCTGCCTGTTACCGTCGTCTCGGGCGAGACATACGACTTCGGGATCGTCTGCTATCCGCAGTCCTGGGGGCAAATCGACGGCACCGGCGAGATCGTCTCCAACGATCCGATCAATCCGTCCGTGACAATCTCGCTCAGCGTTTATGGCCTCTTCGCGGAGCAGGAAATCGAATGCGATCCGGCCACGCTCGACTTCGGCACCGTGCGATCGGGCGCCCTGACCGCGCGCTATATCGAGGTTTCCAATCAGGGAGCCGGAGACCTCTCCGTCACCGGTGTCTCGATCGACAACGACATGTTCCGGATAGACGAGCCCGACCTGCCCGTCTCCATCCCGACCCGCGACACCGTGGCAATCCGCGTCTGGCTCGATGCCTCGCAGGAAGGCGATTTCTCCGTCGATATCACCATCGAGAACAACGACAGCGACGAGGGGAGCCTGATCGTACCCGTCGCTGCCACGATTTCACCGGAATCGCAGGAGATCGGCGCCGAATACTGGCACTTCCAGACCAATCCGCAGGGCGAGAAGGTGAGCGCCATGCGCAAGTTTACCGACATCAACGACGACGGAAACGCGGAGGTGATCGTCTGCGACAACCGCTACCACGTCTATTGCCTCAACGGGGACAGCAGCGGCGAAGCGGACGTTCTCTGGCGCTTCGATACGAATATCGACGAGATCGGATACGGCTCGATCTACGACGACCGCGGACTCGACATCACTGACGACCTCAACGACGACGGTGTTCTCGACGTGGTGATCGGAACCGCGTGGGGGAGTCGTTGCGTCTTCGCGCTGGACGGCACCAGTGGCGAAGTCCTGTGGCTCTACGATACGCATCAGACCGGCGGCGGCGGATGGGTCTATCAGGTGGATGGAAGACGCGACTTTACCGGTGACGGCGTCAGCGACATCCTCGCGGCTGCCGGTGACGACGACGCGGGAACCGGACCGCGCGCAATTTATCTCCTGAACGGAACCGACGGCAGCGTCGTATGGATGCATCAGTTCGACAGCGCTCGGGCTACGGTTAGCTCCATCAACGACCAGGACAACGACAATGTGCCGGACGTCATCTGCGGAGGTTCTTCGAGCGGTATCGACGCCGATTTCTCTCTACTCTCCGGCGCGAACGGCTCCGTTATTTTCTCGCACAACGCGGGCGGAACCGCATGCTGGGCTGTTCTGGATATCAACGACGTCTCGGGCGACGGCGTGCAAGACATGGTGTTCGGAACCTTCGGCGGTCAGTTGATCTGCGTCGATCACGAAGACAATGTGCAGTGGACCCACAACGAAAGCGGTCTCATCACCAAGCTCGAACGTGCGTTCCACGGCAATAACGAGTACATCATCCCCACGATTATCGGTGATAACGTCTGCCTCGCAGTGAGCGCCGAAACCGGCTCCGCAGCGACATGGTATATAGATGACGGCAACTACCTCGACTGCTCTCCCATCGGCGATATCGACGGCGACATGTATTTCGATATCCTCGGCGGCAAGCTTACCAACGAGGCGATGGCGGTTTCCGGCGATGGCTCGTCGGAGATATGGAACACCATCATGCCCCAGCCGGTGGATCGGGTCCGCGCGATCGCCGATCTGGACGCGAACGGCAGTCCGGAGATGCTGTTCGGTCTGCGCGACGGCTACGTCGTGTGCCTCTCGGGCGGAACCAACGCCGGAGAACCCTTCGCGAACGTCACCATCAACGTCTCGACCAATTCGGGCTTCGGTACCGGGCTGGCGGATTATGAATTCAGCGGACCGGAGACCTACGCCGGCGACGTTCCGCAAGATGGCGTCGTGGTGCTGGAAAACGTCCCCTTCGGAGTCTACGATCTGACGGTTACTCTGGTTGCGCATGACGACTGGATCGCGGAAAACTTCGATATCACTTCCGATCTGGAGATCGATGTCATCCTGCATGAAACCCTGATTCCGGTCGAATATTTCAGGGCGGAGGTCGAGGGCAACACCGTGACCCTGGAATGGGGTCCCATCCACACGCGGAATCGAAAGGGCCGGAAAGAACGGCAGGACAATCGGTTCCTGGAGAGCGTTCGCCTGTACTGGGAAGAGGATATGATCGCAGGCGTGGCTGATGAGAACTATTTCATTGTGGAAAACGTACCAAGCGGTACGCACCACTTTTCGGCGGTCAACGTTTATACCTCGGGGGTGTCCGAGCCGGAGGAGATCGAAGTGGAAGTGTTGAGCACCGACGACCCCGGTATCGAGCCATACGAGACAGCGCTTCTCGGCAACACGCCCAACCCGTTCAATCCCTCCACCGCGATCCGCTTCTCCCTCAGGGAAGATATGCCGGTCACGCTGGCGATATACAATATCCGCGGTCAAAAGGTCAGGACGCTCATCGATAAGCGGATGGAAAGAGGCGAGCACACGGCGCAGTGGCTCGGCGACGACGACAGCGGCAAACCCTGCTCCAGCGGCGTCTATCTGTACCGTATGCAGACTTCCGGCAAGACGGAAACGAAGAAGATGATCATGATGAAATAGGGACCGTCTGTCAGGGAGTGAATGGAAGAAAAATCTTGCCGGGAAGCGAACCGGGCATGAGTATTGGCTTGATTTTAGTATGAATCAATCTGTTTCTGTTGAACCGCAGTTGAATAGGAGAAGCTCATGAAAAAGTGTTTGATGTTGCTGATCGTAATTCTGATTGCCGTCCCCGGATGGGCGGTATATCACAAGCTGGGTGAATTCACCGATTCGAGTCGCATGTCGAACGTAGAGGTTGTCGATCAAATCGCGTATATTTCGGATCCCGATTACGGCTTACGGATCGTCGATGTATCCGACCCGACCAATCCTCAATTGATCGGTACCTATCAGGTCTTCAACTATTGCGGTTATGTTACGGTCTTGGATAATGTGGCGTATCTTCTGGTGCTGGAAGAAGGTCTCCTGGCGCTGGATGTCTCTTCACCCGATTCTCCCCGGTTGCTGGGTACCTATCCGCTTTCCGTGCTATCGCCGAGTTTCGTTACGATACGGGATGATATCGCGTATGTAGCGAATTATAATTACGGGTTTCGTTTGATCGATGTATCGAATCCTGCCGAGATGGTTCAATTATTTGAATACGAGATGGAGGGATATATCCATAACCTTGCGCTTGAAGGCAACCTTCTTTATCTTGCGGACGGCGAGGCGTATATCAAGGTGTTCAACGTTTCCGATCCTGCGAATCCTGTATTGCTGAACGAGAGCGAACTCCCCGGAGAGGCGAGCTGGATCACGGTTCAGGATGGTATCGCTTATATTGCGAGCAGATTCGATGGGCTCCAGATCGTGGATGTGTCGGATTTCATGAACATTCAGCCGATCGCCACGATTGAGCACATTGGAAATGCACAGTATGTCCTGGTACAGGATCAGACGCTCTATCTGCTAAGTGAGGGTTCCGGTCTGCGTGTTTACGATATCGCCGACCCGGTCGAACCTTCTTTGCTGGGTGTTTTCAACACATTTGCGCATGTGCGGGCACCTTTCATCTCGAATCAGATCGCATATATCCCGGATTGTAATGATGGATTGCAGATTATCGATATCATCGATCCGGAGAATGAATTGTTGCTGGGCAGTTACGACACCGGAAACCGGGCGTGGGGGATCGAAGTCGATTACGATCTCGCCTTTATCGCCAACTCCTTTTCGGGCATGAAGGTCGTGGATTTCTCGAATCCGGTCTTTCCGCTGCAATTGTCTGAATATGCTACGGATTCTCCAAGCAAGTATATAGCATATCGCGATAATCATGTTTATCTATCGGAAATGAGTTGCCGATTCCACATCATCGATGTTTCCAATCCATTTCTACCGACAATGCAGGATTTCTACGAAATTTACGGTTGCTCGACCGGCTCGGACCTATTCGCGAATGTTGCGTTCATTGGGCATATCGGCAGTATTGATGTCGTGGACTTTCAGGAACAGCACCAACCGCGTCTGCTATCGAACATCAATACGCCGGGTGTAGCCGCATCCTGTAAGCTGGTAAATAACCTCCTGTACGTGGCTGACGGTGAAGCCGGATTGCAAATTGTCGATGTCAAAGACCTGGAGAATCCGGAGATCGTGGGGAATTATTCCACTGTCCTTGACGCAATCGAAATTGCAATCAAGGATGAGGTGGCATATGTGGCGGGTGTGACAGGTCTGTATGCGATCGACATTTCGAATCCCGGTCAGCCCGAATACATTCTGGATATCCGTCCTCGCCAGACATCCGAAATCAGGGACTGTCTGGTACACGGAAATCTGCTGTTCTTCTCCTGCATGAACTGGAACGAAATCTATCTGTACGATATCAGCGTACCCGAAGCGCCGGTCCATCTTCGTACCTTCTCATGGAATATGACGACATACGATATGTGCTATTACAACAGAAAGCTCTATACCGCGAACGACTATCATGGTGTCAGCGTACTCGATCTCGATTATCTTGCGACGGACGATGCTGAAAACGTCTCGCTGCCGGTGCAATCCCTCTCCAACTACCCCAACCCGTTCAATCCATCGACCGCGATCCGCTTCTCCCTCAGGGAAGATATGCCGGTCACGCTGGCGATATACAATATACGCGGTCAGAAGGTCAGGACGCTTATCGACGAGCGGATGGAAAGGGGTGAGCACACGGCGCAGTGGCTCGGCGACGACGACAGCGGCAAACCCTGCTCCAGCGGCGTCTATTTATACCGTATGAGGACTGCCGGCAAGACCGAAACGAAGAAGATGATCATGATGAAATAGGGGCATTTGGTACTGGGTTTTCAAATCGGTGTCAGAAATATACGATTGCCAAATGTCACAATGATGATCTGTAAACATGAGCCAAGAAATAAGTAGATGTCGGTAGTTTTCTTGTGGCCTCCAATAAGGATTCTGGTGGCGATCAGGTGATTTTTTGCGAAAAATTCCACAATTGCTTGACAGGTTTCCATCACTTTATGTATGATTTGTTCATCTTAATAGGGGGCTATTATGAAGAGACAATTACTGGTGTTGACACTCATGATGTTCGGTATTCTGTTTGCCGAATGGACAATCGTCGAAACGTATCCTATTCCTGAAAACACATCCGGTCTCGCATGGGATGGCGAATACCTTTATTGCGGAACGTACCTTGCCGATATTGACGGTGTTTATCGGATCGATCCTGCCGATGGAAGCTGTACACTTATTTTCAATGGAACGATGGGCGACACATACGATCTTACCTGGGATGGAGCTAACCTCTGGGCAATCGGTCATGCCGGTGGAGTCAACACTCCTGCCCGGGCATGCAAGCTCGATATGCAGGGCAACATTCTGGCACAACTTACGATGCCTGTTCACGATATGTCGGGAATTGTCTGGGATGATGGCCATTTCTGGGTAGCGGCGTACGACGATCCCGATGGATACATATACAAGATCGATGACCAGGGCAATATTCTCGATGGGTATGATGCACCCTATTACCAACCCTGGTCGCTATGCATGGAAGGCGAATATCTATGGATGGTTGATAACTGGTCAAACGAGATATTCAAGATTGATCCGGCAGATGGTAGCGTGCTTGAAACTTATATCTTCGAAATGGAGGACCCAGCAGGCATCGTATTCGATGGAACCTATTTCTGGTATTGTGATGATGGCGTTGGCAACGATAACTGTCTTCACAAAGTGGACCCGAATGGCGAAGGTTTTGCGAATATCGAACTCGGTTGGGAAGAGCATGATTTCGGCGAGGTTGTTATCGGTACTCCTGAGACGGTAACACTTCCAATATCAAGCAACGGCACCTGTGACTTGGTGATCAGCGATTGGACGGTCAGCAACGATGCCTTCTCAATATCGGTAGATATCCCTATCGTGATTACACATGGCACAACCTTCGATCTCGAGATAACATGCGATCCTGAGCATATAGGGTCAACCACGGCAACGATGGATATTGTATCCAACGCCCCAAATCACCCTGCGGAGACTGTTTCACTGAGGACATTCGCCATGGACGCACAGCCGCGGATCGTTGTGCAGCCGGATGTGATCCATTTCGGTACTGTGCGCTTGGGCAGCTTGACCGGTCGATCCATGTGGATAAAGAATATGGGCGTTCAAGACCTCTCCCTTTCAGGCATTTCATTCGACTTAAGTATGTTCGACGAATTCGAGCTCGAATTCCCAGTCGTGATTTCCCCTTATGATTCAGTCGTCGCACGAGTATGGCTGGATGCAAATGAGCCGGTCGATATCGAGACCGCAATGACGATCGAAAGCAACGATCCCGATGAAAGCAGCTTGACTATCCCTATTAATGCCTATATAGATACCGGATCACATGAGATCGGGACAGAATACTGGCATTTCCAGACCGCCGATCCGGTTAGGGAAATATCCACCATAAAGAGGTTCATCGATATCAACGATGATGGGTTTGAAGAAGTCATCGTTTGTGATCAATACGGTCAAGTCTATTGCTTGAATGGAAACAGCTCCGGTGATGCGGATATATTGTGGCGATTCAGGGGGAGTATAAGCACGGTCTTTCCTTTTACCGATCGCAGCATCATTATCGCGGACGATCTCGATGGAGACAACGTACAAGACGTTGTGGTCGGATCAACTGGCCCCAATGGCTCAATATATGCGCTAAAGGGTTTGAATGGACAAGTTATCTGGCAATATGATACAGATGTTGTTGGCGGAGCTCGTACAAATCAGATCGATGGCAAGAGAGATTTTACCGGGGACGGAGTCTGCGATATCCTTGCAACAACCAGTTATTTTTTCAGTGCAACGATATTGCTCAACGGTGCGACGGGAGATGTCGAGTGGATTCGCGAATTCAATCGAGGTCAGAAACGAGTTTGTTCGATTGCCGATCAAAATGGTGACGGTGTTCCGGATGTGTATAGTGCGGAAAACGGGTCTATGTACAATAGGCTGTCTCTGCTCTCCGGCGCGAGCGGTTGGGTTTTATTCGCTCTTGAAAGTACATATCCCTCGTATGAAGACTTGATCGACATACAGGACGTAAACGGTGACAATATACAAGATTTGGCTTATGTGAAAACTACAAGAACACACACCTGCCTGAACTTCGATCAGGAGATACTGTGGGAAGTGACACCCGATGCATATGCCATCAGATATAAACGGGCATTCGATGGTGCTACGGAATACATTGTTCCAACAATGTCGGGGACGGATGCCTGGCTCACGATAAATTCTGCTACGGGTGATGCCGGAGCTGTCTATCCTGGATCAATCAGATTTCTCGATTGTACACCGGTTCATGAGTTAAATGGAGACAGGCACTTCGATATTCTCTGTGGCACGGAGAGTCAGGCCATGGCGCTTTCGGGTAGCGATGCATCTGTAATCTGGAGCATGAACGTCGATGATCCGGTGAATCAAGCATGTCCAATTGGCGATTTGGACGGAAATAACAGTCAGGAAATGCTGTTCGGAGATCAAGGCGGGCTCGTGGTTTGCCGTTCCGGTGGTGAAAATGCAAGCATGCCGTGGGGTACTCTAACACTCGACGTTTCAGCAAATTCGGGGTTTAGTGTCGTAATCGCAGAGTACAGTTTAACAGGGGAAGAAAGCTTTTCGGGAACGATCCCTGAAGATGGTGTTCTGGTGCTGCCAGATGTATCCTATGGAACCTATTCTCTTGAAGTTTCCTTAATGCTTCACCACAGTTTTGTCCTCGAAAACTTCGAGTTCTCATCCGATATGACGATTCCGGTCTTCCTGCAAGAGGTTCTATATCCTGTTCACGATTTCTATGCGGAAACCTACTTCAATAGAGTGACGCTATACTGGGGCTCGATGCCTACCAGAAACAGCAAGAGTAAAAAGGAGACGAAAACGGGACGATATTTCCAGGGAGTCCGATTGTATATAGACGATATCATGATTGCCGATATGGTTGAAGGCCATGACTACGAAGTTGGTTATGTATCACCCGGAACCCATGTCTTCTCTGCTGTCAATGTCTATACGACTGGCGTATCCGAGCCCGTCGAGATTGAAGTATCGGTGGTTCATAACGACGACCCCGGCATCAAGCCATACGAGACAGCGCTTCTCGGCAACACGCCCAACCCGTTCAATCCTTCAACCGCGATCCGCTTCTCCCTCAGGGAAGATATGCCGGTCACGCTGGCGATATACAATATCCGCGGCCAGAAGGTCAGGACGCTTATCGACGAGCGGATGGAAAGGGGCGAGCACACGGCGCAGTGGCTCGGCGACGACGACAGCGGCAAACCCTGCTCCAGCGGCGTCTATCTGTATCGGATGCAGACTGCCTGCAAGACCGAAACGAAGAAGATGATCATGATGAAATAGTGTCTATCTTTATACCGGAGAGACGTATCAATCTCTCCGGTATTTTTATCATAAAAAATTTTTTTCTTTACAATTTTGTAAATCCAAGTGTATTTAATCTTCGATTCATCAATCATGCAAAATAGGCGTGAGGGCAACACGAAATACGGCACATCGAGGGTATTGTTGTGCCATGAATGTTCAGAAAACTTGGGGAGGAGTTATGAAGAGGGTTATCCTATTCACGATCATTCTTTCGATTCTTCTTGTGCTGTCGAATTGCAGCAGGAAGCCGACCGCGACTTCGCAAGAAAAAGATTTCCGCATCCAGCCGTTTACGGGCGAAAAGATCGAAAACGGCGGAGAATTCACGTATATCCAGACCGCGAGCTGGACCATGCCCGACGACAACGAACCATGCGCCATACGTGTCCGCACCACCGATGGCAAGCTGCCGGAAGGAACTTCCACCGATGAAGACGGCTGGATCCTGTTCGGCGAATCGATCTGGACGATGGAGCGCGAAATCAGCTTTACATTCTCATCCGAAGAAGGCTCGCTCGACCATGTCGTTCTGGAAATCGATGTGCAGAACCGGGACGGCATCATCCTCACCCGCAGCATCTTCGAGGACCGACTGCTGGGCACCGTGATCTACTGCGAACAGGGCAATGTCCAGAGCATGACCACCGGCACCGGACTCAATTTCGTCTTTACCGAGCAGACCGACCTCTTTGTTGACGGCATGTACGCGCACCACTTCATGTATCGCGTGATCAAGCTGGACGACGAGGGCGGGATTATCGAGGTGTCCGACTGGCACAGCTCCATCCACAGCACCGACATCCGCAGAATCACGCTCAACGGCGAGACCGAACCGGCGCTCACTGCCGACGAAGAAGGTTGCATGACCCGCGTGGAGGCATACGTGGTGACCCGCAGCGGCATCACCGACGAGGCGAATCCCGCATCGATCGAATTCCACGCGCAGGAAGGGATGCATCCCGCGACGATGATCTATGTCCACAGCACGTTCGGGCTCGGTCAGCATCACTTCTCGTCGCTGATCGACGACGTGCGTTTTCATCCGGAACTCGAAATACCCCAGGAAGAAGCCGAGGACGGAATCCACTACGCGACCGCGTTTTTCAGAGACCGTGAAGGCGTGTTCAGCGCGCTTTGGAGCGAGGATTTCACGCTGTACCTGAGCGTCGGATTTATGGGCGAATACGTGGAAGACAATCCACGAGGCGAATACCAGGGCATTGCGTACGACGAAGAAACCAATGCGTTTTACTACGCTACGATCGAATACTACGACATCTCGTTCAATGGAGAAGCCCTGACCCGGTTCGGAATCGATTATCCCGTCGTGACGGATGGCGATATCGGCTATTCCCGTGTTCCGGCGGATCGCTACGCCAACTTCGACATCGTTTTGCAGGACATTCCCGCGTCCGAACTGGGCAGTCCGCACGCATTGATCGTGCGTGCCGTTGACAATCAGGGCGTGCCTGACACCACACCGGAAACGATGACGTTCAACCTTCTCGAGCCGGTTCCGCACGAGGAGAAAAGCGGTATCCTCGTCGTCGATGGCGAGGTTAACAGTGTTACTTCACCGGATGACTATGTCGATCCGCTTTATGCGAATACGGCACTGCAAGCCGACCTGGAACTCGATTACCAGTACCTTTGGGACACCTTCTGGGACAGCCAGCTTCACTGGGCAAAAGATGTTCTGTCACCCACCGATCTGGATCCTTATCGTCTCATGGTATGGCACACCGATAACCCAACAGCGGTTCAAAGATTTCCAAGAGAAATCGACGTGTTAAACATTGCTGTCCCGCAGAAACTCAACATGTTCTTCAGCGGTGGCAGGAATATCCGTGATGCTTATTCTTACTCATGCGCGGAAGAACTCGGGATTTTCACACACTGGCTGGGTATCCGGGAAACGAGCGATTACGCTGGGATTGATGATTTACACGGCAATTTTGTCCAATATCCGTGGTTTATCGGCGCCGAGTCGCAGGTCGATGAATATCCGGACTTTACGTTCGATCCCGAGCAACTATGGTCGGCAGTCCAGCCGCTGCTTGTGCCGCGTGGGGGCATGGGAGCTGTCGCGTGGTTCCCGGAGGAATATCTCACCGATGGCGCGGAGGTGATCTACCGCTTCGTCTGCAAGGAGCCGGGTACCGATGAATTTTCGCCCAGTCAGGAGGAATACGATCGGATTAACGGTCAGCCGGTGATGATCCGGGTGATCCACGACGGCTTCACAACCTGGCTGTCCGGTTTCCCATTGAGCTATATGCCCGTCGATCAGGTCACGCAGTTGTTCGATCAGATACAGACTGAATTGCAATAAAGGAGGACATTATGAAAGGGATTACATTTATCACAATCGCAATCGTGCTTACCATGAGCATGGGAGCGCTGTTCGCAGGGGATCGGGCGCTCGTAAGCGACGATAGGACAACGTTCGGAAGCGCCGCGTTGCGATTCGGCAACTGCGGTATGGTCGGAGGGGACGATGCCGACGGTCCAGCGCTGGAATGGCCGTACGGATCGAGGATCAACTACCTCTACCAGGGCGCGCTGTGGTTTGGCGGAACCGTACACCGAAGAAACGCGGATGGAGTCCACCTCTTCTGGCGGCACTGGCCGCCTGAAGACGAAATGGACTTGGTGACCGAAGAAGATTCGTGCTGGAATCCCGAACTGCACCCGGCCATCGATACGCTGACATCGGTCGGGTTCGACGGAGACCGCGATATCATGGAGATGCTTCCCGCCTACAATCCGGTGGAGGAAAGCGCTCTCGGAGAACTCTTTACGCAGTATAATGCGGACGACCATACGACCATGAACTATTTCAATATTCTGGGCTACGATGACGATGGCGACGGCGCGATTGACGAAGACCCGCCCGGAAGGATCATGGGCTGGGACAACCTCAACGACAACTACTGCTTCAATCTACCCTATGACGACGACGGCGACGGCGAGATCGACGAAGACGGCGGTTATGCGGGAATGGAGACGGGACTTGGTTTCTACTACGACATCAGCCCGTTCGGAACGGACGTGGAACGCCATTGGGGAAGCACGACAGGCTCGAGTAATCACTTCCCGCTGGGGATCGCCGTCGAACAGCGCACTTACGCCTGGAACGTGCGGAGCCTTGCGGACGCTGTCATCCTTCATTTCAGAATCACCAATATCGGCGGCGAGACGATCAACGACTACGCGCTCAGCTATTACTTCGACGCGGACGTGGGACCGATCGAATGGGGTTCCGAAGCCGTGTATGACGATGTAAGCAGCTACAACCTCGATTACGATTTCCCTTACTCGTACGACGCGGATCACGATAACGGCATCACGCCCGGGTACGTTGCGGTCAAGGCGTTGGGCGAGTCGTCAGCCAGCACGGTCTGTTTCACGTGGAACCGCGGTGATGGCCCGGACGATCGGAATCCGAGAGACCTGACACCCACCGGAAGCCTGACAAGCAACGAAAAATACTGGCTGCAAACCGGACGGAATCCAGAAACGGATAATTATACCTCTCTCGTCGAAAATCCGAACTTCCAGCTCGATGATCCGCGCGAAACACGCTTTCTGTACGGCGTTTACGGCGATGATTTCGATCTGGAGCCATACGAAATCCGCGATTTCTATGTGGCGATCTTCCTGGCGAATTCCGAGTTCGGTCTGATCAACGCGGTCGAGAATCTGCAAGCTTTCTACGAGAGCGGATTCGACCTTTCCATCTTCGACGGCGATCCCTCCGTTCCCGCGATCCTGAACGCACGGGCGCAGGAGGACGGACAGTCGATTCGGGTCAACTGGTTTACCGCCACGCTGCCCGACAGCCTCTACCTCTGCTACAAGCAGGCGGAAGAACCGGCCACCGAGTGGCAAAACCTGATCCTCGATCCGGGCACCGACAGCTACCTGATCGAAGGTCTCGCCGAAGAGACCGACTACAACGTCAAGGTCGCCGTGGTATATGACGACGTGTATCTGCATAGTCCGATCGTCACCCTCAATACCAACGACTTCTATAACGCCGACCAGAACACGGCACCGCCGGTCGAAGCGGGGGAGATATCGGTCTATCCGAATCCGTTCAACCCATCGACGACCATCGCGTTGTCTTTACCGGAGTCCGGCGAAGTGAAGCTGGACGTTTACAACATCCGTGGCGAGAAGGTACGTTCGCTGTTATCCGAATATCGAGACGCCGGAAGGCACCTTATTCGATGGAACTGCTGCAACGACAACGGGGACACCGTCGCCTCCGGAATCTACTTCGCGCGGCTCAAGTCCGACGGCAGGTCGCTGACCTGCAAAATGCTTCTGCTGAAATAGGTTTGGCATAGACGCAAGGTAGGGGCAGACCTCCGTGTCTGCCCTTCTATACCTGATAATCATTTGTGAGTCGGGCGCTTGCAACGTCTATGTCATGTTGGAAAATAATTGAAAGGGCAGGCACAGACAGACTGTGTGAAAATGCGATGTATCCAGAGAAACCCCTCCCTGGCCCTCCCCTAAATAGGGGAGGGAAATCGTTGGTGGGCAGAGTAATAGCTCCTTTCCCCTACGTAGGGGAAAGGTTGGGATAGGGATTCCCTACGGCATTTTCACACAGTCTGAGAGGCTTGCCCCTACAGCAGAGAAGAAAATCGGCCGTGCATTTTCCCTCAGTCTGGGAGAGTTGCTCTTTCCGGGAGATCGATGACTTGCAGCAAGACCGATCAACCTTCGGACGCTATGTGACCACAAATGAAAAACCCGCTCCACAGGTGTGGAACGGGTCTATTATCGTCTATCGGTTATCCGCCAGCATAATCCCGGCAAGCTGACGATCCACTTTCGCTATTTCGCTGCGCGAAAGGCTTTCGTTCGATGATTTCGTTTCAGCTTCGCTGAAGCCGAAATTATTTCAGCAGCAGCATCCGTTTGTTTTCGGTGAAGTTATCGGTCGTCATGCGGATGAAATAAACACCGCTCGCGTTGCCTTCGGCATCCCATGTTACCTTGTGGATTCCCTCGGTCATTTTACTGTCGTTCAGTAGCGTAGCCACCCTTTGGCCGCGGGTGTTGAACACCTCGACGGTCACGAAGGATTCTTCCGCGAGGCTGAAACTGACGGTCGTGGAAGGATTGAAGGGGTTCGGGAAGTTTCCTTTCAGGCTGGTCGCGAAGCTGGCTTCCGGCGCTTCCGGTTCATTTCCACCCTGTGTAACCGTGCAGGTGACGGGACCGAAGAAGCCGACCGTGCCGTTGAATTCAACCGATTGCAGCCAGTAGCTGTAGGTGCGGTCGGAGGTCACATCGGCATCCTCGAAGCTGTAGTCGGTCTGTATGCTGTTGTTTTCCGCCGTGATGATCTGGTTGTTGAGGAAAAACGCCTCGTCGATCTCTTCCGTTTCGGCGCGCATCACATAGTAGCCCATCATATCGGATTCGGACTGGGTCGTCCATTCGATCATGACGGTGTTGCTGGCGGTAACGCTGGCCGCGAAGCTGCTGAGTTCCACGGGTAGGGTCGAGCCTTCGCCGCCGTTCATGACAAAGGTATCGCTGCCGTCACGCGTTTCGCCGAAGATCCAGGAGAAGGTCGCTGTCTGTGCGATATCGTCCCAGACGACTCCGGGGACAAATTCCCAGGTTCCACCGTGGTTATAAACGAGTTCGGTAGGTGTGAAGGGCAGTCCAGCGAAGTGGAGTACGATTTCAACCGGCTGACTGGTTCCGGTAACGGTCACCTGATAGGTCAGGCTGGCGTTCTCGGGAACCATCACTTCCGTGTTTCCGCTGACCACCTGGATATCCACCGTGATGCTCGCGCCGGTTTCTTCCGGATCGACATCCACGTCCGGATTGACGACCACCGCGCCGCTACCGTCGTAATTGTAGGCATCCAGTGGTTCGACATCGACAACCACAGATTCGCCTATCGCAGGTGTGCCGACTGCATCGCCTGTTCCCGGTTCCGGGCGTTCAAAGAAGTGTGCTTGACCGTCCCCCATACCCCTATCACTGTACATTCCGATAAGCGCTATGTTGCCGGACATGCTGACGCAACTGCCAAAGCCAGCGCAATAGGATGGGTAATTATCGAGTATGGTTTGCTCATGATCCCAGGATACTCCATTCCAATGGAACAGGTAGGCAGCGCCACATTCATCACAATCATCATATGTGGCCTGCGAAGCTCCGACTAACACATAATCGCCTTCAACAATGACATCATAACCAAAGGAATCGGGCATTCCCTCATCAGGCACTAGACTCGAAACATGGCTCCATTCGGTACCGGTTCGTTTGTAGCAAGCGACTTGCGTATAGTTGGTTGATCCGACGACCAAATGATCCCCTGATATTGAAACTGGAAGACCGAAATTCGCATAGCTAAGCGGTGTGCTGAAAGCCACGTTGTCCTGCAATTCCCAGTTGGTTCCGTTCCAATGATAAATAAAAACGCAACCGCAATATGATCCGCTCGTTGAATTGCCTGGAGAGCCTACAGCAAGGTAGTCTCCATCGACATCAACTGCCTTTCCAAAATTATCCACCCTGGTTGTTATGCTGTCTACTTCTAACAATGTATCTTCCAGCACCCATGTGGAGCCGTTGTAATGATAAACGTAAACGCCATCCTCATTGTTTGTTCCAATGAACAGGTAATCATCTTGAACACAGACAGAACCACCGAAACCTGTGCCGGACGGAAGACCGCTTCGGGTTATCTTCTGTACCTGATTACCTTCCCAGTCGAAGACATAAACGGCTCCCGTGTCGGCTCCAACTGCTCCCACGAATATAAAATCATCGTTGAAGCATGCTGCCCAGCCGAAGAAATCCCAAGCCGCACCGTCACTGGCTGTCAGCGTCAATTCCAGTCCCCAGGAGGTGCCGGAATATTTATATACGTAAGCAATGCCAACGCTGTAATCCGAACCGACCTTATAATCAGTATCTCCGATGATGACATTATTACCATCGATGAATACATTGGATGGAAATGCGGAATCCCATGAAGAACCCGGGTTGCTCAGGGATTGGGTCTGTGTCCAGTCCGCCGATAGATTAACAATAGTGATCGTGAGTGAAATTAGAATCAAAAATAGCTTTTTCATGGTCATGCTCCTTGAAGAGATTTGATTTTCACAGACGAAGCTCTTGTTGTAATTTGTTGAACCATGCCTGCTACCCGGAAATTGCACTTACTAAAAACAATATAGTGATACTAAGGCAAGTGTCAAACGCTTTTTATAATATCTTTATGTTCCTATGAAAGGTGTTCATAAAGTGGTCTATCTTGTTATTAAGGTTCTGGTTGTTGCTTGTCAAATAAACAGAAATCATTTATGGCTCAGCCTACAGCGACTCGTTTGACGATTTAGCTTTGCCCGTATAAACAGAAGACCCGCCCCACCGAAGTGGAGCGGGTCTTACTTCTATCTTCTTTATTCCGAAACTATTTCAGCATGATCATCTTTTTCACTGAGACGTAGCGGCCGGTCTTCATCCTGAGGAAATAGACGCCGCTGCCGACGGCCTTCGACTGGCTGTCGGCGCCGTTCCATTCGACGCTGTGATTACCGGCTTCCATTCGCTTGCTGACCAGCGTTCTGACAAGCTGTCCCTTTACGTTATAGACCGCGAGGTTCACGTCGGCGTCCTGCATCAGCGAGAAGCTGACTGTTGTCGATGGATTGAACGGGTTGGGGTGGTTTCCGATCAGCGCGGTCTCGGCTGGTGGCGCTGTGGGATTGTCGTTACCGACAAAGCTGATGTAAACGTTGTTGGACGGCGCGCTGAGGCCGTTCTCATAGACCGCCCGGATGTGGAAGGCATAGTCGAGAACCGGCGAGAGGGTCACGTCGTAGCTGGTGTCGGTCGTTGTGGCAAACTGCGAAAACGCGTCGGACGTCGCGCGGATGTAAATCGCGAAGTGGGAAAAGTTCTCATCGTCCGCGTTGTCGAATTCCCAGGACATGTGAACGTCGGTTCCGTCCAGCGTCCGGCTCAGGTTGATCGGTGGCCTAAGAAACTGCAAGTCGAGCTGGATATCCGTGTAACCACCCGGTTGGATTACCGCTTCTGCCGTTGCGGGAGCAAAGCCTTCCAGCGTAGCCGTCACATCGTATGTTCCTTCGTAGTACGGCACGGTAAAAGCGCCGTTTGCTCCCGGAGAGAGGACGACGTCCTCGATCGTGATCTGTACCTGGGTCAGGTCGGGCTCGCCCTGGTCGGCAGTAACCGATCCGCTGAGGAATCCCAGTTCGGGATAGAGGATAAAGGATATCTGGTCCTCGCAGGCTCCGGCTTGGTGCAGGAAGAGTCCCCCGGGATTACCGTTGCTGAGGAAGCAGTCCGGATTGGTGTCGTCGTTGATGGTTCTTCTTCCAGATTCTATCGAGAACGGCGCCTGATTGAGGTTTCCGTTTGCGCTCGTCGAACCGCCCGGGCGATAGACATACACCTCGTCGGGAGGACCGCTCGCGTTTCCCTGGCCCTCGTACATCGCGTTGATGCGATAGACCACAATGCCCGACGACGGCAGGATTTCTTCGTATGTACCGGGCACTTCTCTGCGGTATTCGAGCACGAAATACTCGGTATTGCTGTTGGGCGAAGGAATCTTGTAGCAGTTGTTGACGCCGTCGAGCAGCGAGTTCAAGGCGTAGGTACCGTGGTCGCTGATCTCCGGAATATTCGTAATCCAGTCGCTGTACATGTATTTCATGTACGCGCCCATGTGCGCCGAGCCGCCGTCCATGATATCCCAGACGCCGACCGACTCGAACGAACCGCCGTTGTAGTGGTAGAGGTCGGGTGCGCCGACGGAGTGGAACATCTCGTGGCAGAGCGTGCTGACATCGTTCTGGCTCTCGGGCTGGAAGGTGTAGTCATAGACGCGTTTTCCGTGGATATTGACCGTGTATGAGAAGAGCGTCCAGCGGTGCGCCCAGAGAAGGTCCGCCCAACTGTCGTTTCCGCCGCGGATGATGAAGCAGACGTTATCGACCCGGTTGTCGTTGTCGTTGTCGATCACCATATCTTGGGGAACCTCGTCGGCGATGGATTCGATTGCGTTGACCAGCAGTTGATGCTCGCGCTCGGTGTACTCCCCCTGATTATGGTAGCCATCGGGATTGGTCACCTGGTTGTACGGGCTGAAGTAGCGCCGGTTGTGCGAGTCCTGATAGGACAGGTTGGTGGTTTCTTCACAGATGGGATAATGGGTGCTGAGCACCTCCATCTGGCCGTAGGAGACTTCATCGTAGTAGCTGCCCAGCGACGGTATTCCGCCGTTGAATTTGGCGTCGAAATATGTCCGCGGATTTACGAATTCGTCCTGATCTGCGAACCGGATATAGACGACCAGGTTCTGAACGGTTCCGATCGAGTTCATGCGGCTGCCGTCGCGCATGGTCGATTCGGCTGCCTGCCGTTTTTGCAGGTACGCTTCCTTTGAAATGACCGCGCCGGGCAATAGTCCGACCGAAGCCGGATCGACTGTGTTTGCGCGATATTCGGATGGAACCGGTTTCCCGTTTTCCATAACGGCATAGTAGTAGAAGCCGTCTTCCTGGCTCTGGATGATCGAGAAATTGTTCTCGTCATGCAGGTAGTTGAAAAACTCGTCGCCGCTCGCGAAGCAGTTGAATTCTGCGCCGTCGGGCTGGGTGACGGTCATGGGTTGATTCCGGATGAGCGCGCCGTTGAGCAGTGCGCACAGGCAAAGAATCCCTATCAGTAGTGTAATCTTGTTCATCTCTCTCTCCTCGTTTAATGCAAATCCTCTTTTTCAGCTTATCTCAATCGCGATGGTGTTTCTCCCAGATTTCATGTGCCGGGCGCACCAGTCTCTTCGGTTTCAGGAAGCTGAACAACGGGCAAACCACCACCGAAACGATCATTCCGATCGATCCCGCCTGCGGCGAAGATGACGGGCCCATCATGACATATAATACAAGACACGTTCCAAGCCCCAGAACCGAGGCGGAAATTGCGCCGACATCGTTGACTTTTTTCGAAAAAAGTCCCCACATGAATGGTCCCAGAAACACCGATCCGATAGCGCCCCAACTGATTCCGAGGATGCTGACGATGGTCGCCGGCTCGAAATACGCGAGGATCACGGAAAGTAATACGAAAAATGCGCTACCTATCCGCATAAGCAATGTAAGTGTACGGTCCCGCACGTTCGGATTGATAAAGCCGGCGTAAATATCTTTGGCGATTGAAGAACTGGAAATCAACACCAGTGCCGCCAGCGTTGACATGGACGCGGACAGGATCAGGAGCAGGATGACGATCGAGAGCGATTCGGGAATGACGTTGGTCAGAAGTTCGGGCATCAGGCGGTCGAACAGCGGCTTTCCGTCACGAAACGCGTTGGGAGCGACCTCGGGATTGAGCAGTACCCGGGTGGTCGCGCCGGTGAAGTATGCCACACCGCCGATCAGCAGCGCGAACAAGGTCGATGCGACCAGACCTTTCTTGATCGCCTTCTCGTCTTTGATCGCATAGAATTTCTGGATCAACTGCGGCATGGCGAACGGCGCCACACTGGTCAGCATCACCAGGCTTAGCAGCGGCCAGATTCCGGGAGGTCCCACCGGTTTGATCAGCCTGGCGTCGATCGCTGCAAGCGACTGGGTAAGATTCGCCAGGCCGCCGCCCTTGTTGATCGTGAATCCGAGCAGGATTACCACGCCAACGGTCATGATGATGCCGAAGATTACGTCGATCATGGTCATCGATTTGTATCCGCCCAATACCAGATAGACCGTCGTCAAGCCACCCATGATGAGCAGCGCGTAGGTGTACTGGATATGGAAATTGGATTCGAAGAGGTAGGAAAGTCCCATGAACACCGCAGCGGAATAGGGCACGAAGAAGATGAAGATCGAGATCGATGCCAGGAATTTGATGATGCGGCTGTTGTAGCGCTTTTCGAGAAACTCCGCCATCGTGCTGACGTGCATCTCTGCGGAGACTTTCTTGATGCGCGGCCCGACAAACCACCAGACGCCCACAACGCCGATGATCGCGTTGGTCAGAGCGATCCAGAGCCCCGAGTAGCCGAAGCCCCAGCCGATTTTTCCCGCGAATCCGATAAAAAGAACCGCCGAAAAGTAGGCGGTTCCGTAGGTAAAGGCAGTCATGATCGCGCCGACCTTCCCGCCGCCGAGGAAGTAGTCGTTGAAGCTGCGCGTCTTTCGAAGACCGATGATGCCGATCACAATGATCATGAGTCCATACGCGATAAATAATCCGTATTTTAAGACCATGGTTTCCTCCAGTGTCGTGTGTTTAAAATTCCCAGGAGATCATCACCTTGTCCTTTTCGAACCGGAGGTGGATATCCTCTCGAAGGGTATCGTAGTTATGCAAATGCGCATCTACGTAGGCGTCGATGGCGGAGAGCAGCATCGTTGTGCCCAGCCACCACATGTCGTTTTGCCTGCGGTCGTAATACTTGTAATAGCGGTCGGCCCAGTAGTTGTATTCCTCGCCGTACGAGCTCATCGCCTTGTCGTATGCCTTCTCTGTCTCGTTGTGGTCGTGGATGAGCAGCCCGATGAGGATGCCTTCGATGAGGATCACGCTTCCCGCCTTGTAGTAGCTCTCGTTGTAAAGTTGCCCCGCGCCGGGTACGAACAGCGACATAAACGCAGCCTGGGTCGGTGACTTGCCCGGATCGAAATCCCCAGCATGAAGACCGCAACCCAGTATCGCCATCAGCAGCACAAGCATCCATCTCATCGTGAATCCGTCGTGATTTTTCATTATAGCAACTATTTTCACCGGTTGTATTCAGGCAACAAGTTTTTGTTATGGATGCGAAAATTGCTTGAACGATGGATTTCATTGGATATGGATAGAGACAAGGGAGCAGGCAAGGGTGCCTGCGTTCCACTGGGGATAGAGATGCAGGCAAGGGTGCCTCAGGCTGTTGACCAAGCATGGTCTGCGGCAACGTGTGCACTTGTAATCATAATACAGCGGTTCTATTTTACGATTTTCAGGCTGAAATTGGGCATCGGAAGCCGTATATGCCCCCAGCGAAAAAAAGACGAAAAAGCCTGTTGACCAGCTTTTTCACGTTTTGGGCAATAGCGGTCATGTAGGCTTGTTCTTTCACTCTCTCCAATCCTCTGTATCTTGCGTATCGATATCCGTGTAGTTGCTTCGCGTTGGCGAAGCTCCGCTCAATCGTCTCTTTTCGTCCCTTGAAGATTTCTCTTCCACAGAACGATTTCCGATTTCTGTCTATCTCGTCTCGATAGTCTTGCCAGACATGACGATGCACGATTCTTTGACATTTCTTACTCGCAGTGCATTTATCTCGAAGTGGACACTTACGACAGTCTTCAGGGTTGGATATATACGCCTGACTGCCATCCCGATTAGTTCCTTGATAGCTTAAAATACACCCGTTTGGGCAGACATAGTAATCGTTTATGGGATCATAGTCGAACCGCCATTTTCTGAAAAGTCCTTTGTGACCCGAGTCTCGACGTGGGCTGATCACTCCCATTATCTTTCGTTCGTGCAGCTTCTTACAGATATAGTACGTATTGTATCCCGAATCAAGACCGACGGCTTTGACGTCGAATCCAAACCGTTCGATCTGCCGATCGAGCAGCGCTAGATAAGGGATACAATCATTGACATTGCCAGGGAATACATCCACATCCGTGATGAAGTTACATTTGGAATCAACCGTGCGCTGAGTCAGAAAGAAAAAGCCCTTGGGTTTGCCGTCTCGAACCATGTATCCGCTGTCCGGATCCGTCGTGCTGGACTTGATCTTTTTGGTGGGTGGATCATCTTCTTTTCGCGGCGGTAGAGGTTTTTTACCCCTTTTCTCACGGTCATCGTTGATGTCTTTATCCAGTTCTTTGAGATAGGTTTTCGGCTCTTCTTCCACCACAATCTTCTTAAACTTCTGCTTGTTAGCGTTTGCCTTCGTGTGGGTCGAATCCGTATAGAGTATCTTTCCCTCGACCAGACCTTTCGCAATCCCCTGCCGGACAATCTCAACAAAGATTTCCTCAAACACCTTGCTATCGGTGAACCTTCTGCGCCTGTTCTGGCTAAATACGGAATGGTGCGGTATCTTGTCCAGCAGCCCAAACCCCAAAAACCAGCGGTAAGCCACATTTACCTCGATCTCTTTAACAAGCTGGCGTTCGGAACGGATGCCAAATAGATACCCAATCAACAGCATTTTGAACAATCGGATCGGATGAACGGGGGGCCTGCCATTATCTTCGCAATAAAGATGAGCTGTATTCTTCAGGATAAAGGAAAAGTCGATGTGGCGTTGGATTTTTCGCAGAAGGTGATTCTTCGGAACCAAATCCTCGATGTTAACGAACTCCATCTCAGGTTGAAAATCGATTTCTTTTTTCAGCATTATTTACCTCAAATATGAGACAACAATAATGCGCATCCCTCTGATGGCAAGCGTTTTATGCTATATTTACAACCTTTTTCATGTGCTGTAAATCCCGCACGGAAAATGGACGGTCATCTTTGTCAACAGTCTGAGGCAAGGGTGCCTGCGTACCACCGGGGATAGAGATGCAGCCAGGGGTGCCTGCGTACCCGTAGCGCTCGACCTCCGGGCGAGCCACTCCCACTCTCTTGTAGCGCTCGACCTCCGGGCGAGCCTCTTCCGGATAGGGCTTTCTATCGAATATCCTCTCCGCGTTCGGCAAAGTCCATGGTCTCGATGGGCACGATCTGGTTGTGCTTGTCGATCTTGAAGACGTGCCAGACGGTTCCGCGCTTGTCGCTGGGCACATAGAACGTGTCGAGCAGCTTGCCGTCGCCATAGACCTGCACCCGAGCGCCGCTGGCGGCGAGATGCTTGTTGTGCCGCGCGTGACGGTTGCTGTAGTCGTGAACCGAATAGTAGTATTCGCCCTGCGCTGGTTCGTAGATGGTGATCGTCTCCGGACCGTAGCTGCTGGTGTCGTCGCGGTCGAGGAAATCCCTGCCGGCGATCTTTACCCGGTGCCGGTACCAGATGTGGAAGTCTCCGCCCTCGGGGTTCGGTCCGCTGAGGTGCGCGTCGAGGTCTTTCGGGCGCGATCCCCAGGTAAGCACGATGCGTACGTCCTTCAGCTCGGGCGTCATGGCGCACAATACCTCGCGCGGATTCTCGTCGAAGCCCATGTTGACGTTGAAGCTTACCGGGATGAAGCCATCCTTGCGAAAGCTTAGTTCGTAATCGCCCGTCTCGACATCCGCGACATAGATGCCCTCGTCAATCTCCTTCATGTCGAGCAACTCGCCCGTCACCGCGCGAGCCGTAACCTGCACATCCGGCAGCGGTTCGCCCGTCACCGCGTGAACCGCCTGCGCCATGATGATCCGGTTCTTCGGGAAAAACCGGTTCTCGACATCCACCTCGCCCGAGGTTGCGTCCAGCGTGAACACCTTGCAGACGAGTCCGGCCGATTCGGGCACTTCGATGGTTTTTAGCGGTATGCCGTCTTTCGTGATCATCACCTTCGGTTTCGACTTGGCGATGAGCTGCATATCGGCGTTGATATCCTGGTCGGCGAATTTGTCGCGTATCCAGAACGAGTACAGTCCGCTGTCGTCCCGCACCTCGAATTTCTGCCGCGCGTCCATGCCGTGATCCTCGCCCAGCGACACGATTTTATCCTCCAGCGCGGTCGCACTACCCACGCCTTGCACGAAGCCGGTTTCACCGTCGAGCGTGCCGGTCATAACGCCGTTCAATTCGCCCTCGAACTCGTCCCACATCAGTTCGATCCTGTATGTCGTCGCGCCCAGCAGCCCGAGCACGCACAATATTACCACCAGAAACATCACTCTTTTCATCCGGATACCTCCATGTCGTCTTAAAATGCCGGAAGAATCGCAGATTGTCAAGGAATTCGATAGTGCCTGCAGAAATGTGTCCGCAACAGACTTGAAGAAAAAGGTTTACAGAATATTCCGATAAATTTACCTGGTTCTTTTACAAGGTACTTACACTGTAAGTACCTTGTAAAAGAACCAGGGAGAAATAAATGAACCTGAAAACATACTTCTATCAACGGCATTATGTACGAATGCAGGATATGAAGGAAGCGGGATTTCACCCGAGAACCATTGCGGAAGCAGTGGAAAATGGGTGGCTCGAGAAAGTAAGTCCGGGGCTCTATCGACGTACTGATTTGATTGAGCACAATTTTGTGAATTTCATCGATGTTTGCACGGCTCGACAAGATGCTATCATTTGCCTTTCATCTGCGCTTGAGTACTACGATTTCTCAACGGTCAATCCTCATCGGGTTACTATTGCCGTTCCCCAGAATACAGATATCGTAAGAATCTTCACACCGCCTATTGACGTTTTCTATTTCAAAGAAACACAAATATCGTGGGGAATAAAAACCGTGGAAACAGAGTATGGAATTTTCAGAATATTTGACGAAGAGAAAAGTATATGCGATGCCTTTCGCCTGAGAAACAACCTTGGTGAAGACATTGCTATCGAAGCGCTTAAAAATTACCTGAAAAAACCGGAAGCAAACCTTTGGAAATTGCGAGAATATTCGATCCGAAGTCGTGTTAAATCTATTATAGCACCTTATATTAAGGCAATTGTCGGATGAAAGAAATCAAAGACATGAGTGCTTCGGTACGTAATCGGCTGAACCGAAAAGCAAAATCGAGTAAAGCCGATTTCAATGCAGTGCTGCGTCAGTATTTCCAGGAGCGAGCCTTATTTCGCCTGTCAATCTCACCCTACAGGGACCATTTTGTGCTCAAAGGTGCCTTGCTGTTTCATTGTATGCAGATATTGGGATCAAGAATGACCAAGGATATCGACTTTCTGGGAGTGAAAACCTCGAATGATCAAGCTCGCATTCTAGAGGCATTTAAAAGTATATTATCGATAGACTTCGATGACGGAGTGCGTTTTGATATCGACTCGATCCATATCGAAGTAATCGCTGAACAGAAAACTTACAGTGGGTGGCGAATACATTGTGTGGCATTCCTGGGACAAGCCAGACAAAGGATCAAAATGGATGTTGGTTTCGGTGATGTTATCGTTCCTGAAGCACACTTCTTCGAATATCCTGTGATGCTGGATGATTTTCCCAGTCCGGAAATTCTTGTATATTCGCTTGAAACGGCAATCGCCGAGAAGTTTGAAGCAATTGTTTTTCTTGGTTACCAGACCAGTCGCATGAAGGATTTTTACGACATCCACTTCATGTCGGATAAGCAATCGTTCGAGGCAGGTGTTCTCAGGAAGGCGATTCACGCGACATTCGATAACCGAAACACTCGGCTTTCGGATTATCGGGAGGTATTCACCGAAGATTATCGTGGTGAGAGGCAGAAACAGATACAGTGGAAAGCATTCCTGCGAAAGACCGGCATCCCATCCGAACTGAGTTTCAGCGATTGCGTCGCCGGCATCGAGAAATTCCTCGATCCTGTACTATGTTCAAACGATTTGAATGCAAAATGGAATCCAGAGCTGAGATCGTGGGAGCCGAAAGAAGGCGACTGACTATTTCTTATCCGGGCACTCGACGACGGTCACGCCGGCGGGATCAGTGATGCTGGAGACAATGCGCCAGCCGGGCTTGAGCCAGGCGTAGAGCATCAGCGACATGATCCGCGCTTTGTGCGAGACGAGCAGCACCGGTTCTTTGCAGCTTTGCGCCCTACGCATGATGCGAGAGGCAGTTCTCATGATCTTGAAAAAGCCGAAGTTGAAAATCGAATTGAAGAAGGTATAGACGAACCAGTTGTAGAGCGAGAGCTGAATCCAGCTTGGCAGCCGCATCGACTTGGTGTCGATCTCGCGCAGATCGGGCCACGTATCCATGGGTATTTTGCCTTCCGGATTCATGTAGGAGGCGGAATCGATGGCGCGCGGCAGCGGACTGTGGAAGATACGGTTGAAGGTTCCGCGCCACTTCACGCTCGCCTCTTTCACCTGCTCGATCCCGAGCTCCGTGAGCTGGGCGTTGTCCCAGGAGGGGAGCTGTCTGCGAAATTCCTTCCAGTCCGTTTTTTGCTGGAAATCACCCACCAAGTGGGTCGAATCCCCATGCCGCATGATATAAATCTTCACTATTCCACCATTTCCTCCGGATTTCCGAAAAGCTCCTCCAGCCTCGTCAGATAGAGGTAGCCGGTTCCGGGCTGATCCAGATCAATCTTGAATTCGCGTAGTAGTTCGTACAATTTTCGTGCCACGTTCTGCTCGTTCACCACGCACTGAACGACCATCGATCGCTCGTCTTTGCCGGGAGACATATAGCTGAGTCCTGCGAATACCGGCATTTCGTAGGCAAGTTTCCTCGCCATGGAAATACTGTCAATGATCGAAGCGTTCGTAATGCCGAGTTCGACCAGCGCCGAGAGCAGTCCGTCCAGGAAATCCGGATTGTGCAGAACCACGGTGAGTCCGTATCTGGCGCTCACTTCGCTGGATTTGTCCTTCTCCTCGTAGCGGTTGATCAGCGTCAGGATTTCCGAGGGATGTTTTGCGTTGATAATCGCGTGACGGAATTCGTCTTTCTTCAAAAGCCTCGACGATTTCGCCAGCATTTGCAGATATTCGCGGTTTTCTCCGGGAGGCGCGCCGAAGAAGAAAATAATCCGCGCGGGCCCCATCTCTGGATTGCCGTAATCGATTCCGCCCTTCAGCACGATGATGCAGAGAAACGCCTTCTCGCAGCTTTCGTCACGGGCGTGCGGCAGCGCGACTTCGGGGATCAGCTCGGTGTTGGCGGTGTCCTCGCGTCTCTGAACCGCTTTGAGGAACGCCTTGTGATCCCGGATGATATCCTGGTTATAGACGTGGTTCACCATCTTCTCGAAGAGGTCTTTTTTGTCCTTGACCTGCGGATTGATGATGATCAGGTTTTCGTTGATGCAATCATTCCACATTACCGCCTCCATTGAATGATTTACGCTGCAAGCGCGCGTAGCTGTACTTGAGTAGCATCGGCGTGATGAACGCGCTCACGATGACCAGCATGATGGTCGAGGAGAGCTCGTTGTCGGTGATGAGCTTCCGCTCGATGGCCATATTGGCTATGATCAGCGCAACCTCGCCGCGCGGGATCATGCCGAAGCCGATACGCAGCGAGCGGATGCCGTCGAAGCCGGACAGCCTCGCGCCGATCGAACTTCCGATCAGCTTGCCGCCCATTGCCAGGAACACGAATAGCGCCAGGAAGATCAGGTTTGTCTGGATCTTGAAGAGGTGAATCCCCAGCCCGATATTGACGAAAAAGACATCCACGAAGAACGATTTCCCGACCGTCGAGATGTCCTCCTGGATGGCGTGTTTATACTTGGTCTGGCCGATGAAGAGCCCCGCGAAATAAGCACCGGTGATGGCCGCGATCTCCGCCTGTTCGGCGAGCCAGGCATAGACGAAGATCACCGCGATTGCCAGTGAGAGCGTTGCGGTCTCCAGATAGAATTTCTTGATGTTGAGGAAGAAGGGTTTGAGCACGAAGAAGCCAAACAGGAAGATCAGCACGAAGAAGCCTACGATCTTGCCGATGGAGTGCATGAAGGCGATGCCCGGTAGATGCAGGCTCTCGCCGTGGCCGATGTTCATGCCGAAGAGGAAGGTGACCAGCAGGATGCCGATCACGTCGTCGATGATGGCGGCGTTGACGATGCAGCGTCCCTCGATGCCCTTCAGTTTGCCCAGATCGATCAGAGTCATCACGCTGACGCTGACGCTGGTGGCGGTGAAGATCACGCCGATGGTCAGGCTGTGCATGAGGCTGTTGTTGAAGAGCAGCGACAGCCCGATGCCCAGCAGCATGGGAACCGTGATACCGCCCAACGCCGGTAGCAGCGCCTGACGCGAGTCCTGCTTGATCTGCTTGAGATTGGTCTCGAGTCCGGCCTCGAAGAGCAGGAACAGCACGCCCAGCTTGGCCAGCCACTGGATGATCACGTCCGATTCGACCAGGTTCAGGAAGCTCGGTCCAAGGATCACGCCCAGCAACAGCATGCCGATCACGGGCGGCTGTTTGAGTTTCCTCGAGAACGCCTCCATGATCTTGGAGCAAAAGATGATGATCGCCAGATCGAGCAGGATTCTATCGCCCATTGTCGCTCCTGAGCTTCCGAAGCTTCGTGGAATGCTGGCGGAAGGTCTCGGAGAAGATGTGCCCGCCCTGTCCGTCGGCGAAGAAGAAGAAGTAGTTGGTGTCCTTCGGAGCGAGGATGGCTTCGATGGCGCTGATGGTGGGATTGCAGACCGGAGTCGGTGGCAGTCCGGGATTGCGATAGGTGTTGTAGGGCGAGTCGAAACGCAGGTCCTTGTAAAGGATGCGGGAGCGCCTGATTCCGGCGTTTTCGAGCGCGTAGGCGACGGTCGGGTCGGCTTGCAGGAGCATGCCGCGCTCGATCCGGTTCAGATAGACGTCCGCGATATAGGGTTTCTCGTCCTCGCGTCGTGCCTCACGCTCCACGATGGACGCCAGGATTATGGTGGGGTAGAAGTCGTCGAGAAAGCTTGTGTCGTCGAAGGTGGCCGCGGTCATGTTCCAGAACTGATCGACCATGTGCCGGAGGATGAATTCCTCGCTCACGTTTTCCGGGAAGAGGTAGGTCTCCGGATAGAGGAATCCCTCGAGCGATGGGAGATCGAAACCGGTAACGCGCCGGACGAAGAGGGAGTCGTTGATCAGCTCGTTGAACCTCTTGTAATCGCCGAATCCGTTGTCCGCGAGGATGTGGGCGGTTCTGCGCGCGGTTAGTCCTTCGGGGATGGTGACCTTGCGCAGGATCACACGGGCGGAGTGGAGTCTTTTAAGAGCGTCGGCGATGGTTATCTTGCCGCGGAACAGGTATTTGCCGCGACTGAGTTTGCGGTCGATACCTTTATATCGTGCGTAGGTCTCGAAAAAAAAACGACTGCGGATGATTCCGCTGTCGTATAGTTTCCGGGAGATACTCTTCGCGGTCTCGCCGTCGTTCACTTCGACGATGGTGTCGCGGATATAAACCGGTCTGAGCAGCATTTTCACATCGATGGCGATAAAGGTCACGATCACGAGCAGGATCGCGATGGGGAGAGCCCGTTTCATCGATAGGATTCCAGATAGTTTCTCAGGATAATGGAAGCGGCGATCTGGTCGATAATCTTGCGCCCGTCTATTGGGTTTTTGCCCATCTTCCGGATTTCGGCGCTTGCCTCTTCGCTGGTGAAGCGTTCGTCCTGGAAATCGACGGGTATTTCGATACTGGTACGCAGCTTCTCGGCAAACTTTCGGATCAGAGACGACTGGTAGGTCTCGTGTCCTTCCATGTCGAGGGGAAGCCCCATCACAATGCGTCCGACATGCTCTTTCCGGATCGTGTTCTGGATCCAGTCCAGCGCGGAATCTTCCGAGTCGTAGATCAATGTGTAATAGGGTTGTGAGATAATCCGCATGGGGTCTGTCAATGCAAACCCGATTTTCGAATTACCGTAATCGATAGCTAAAATTCGATAAAATCCCATAGATCGTTGTTCTGACTTCCTATATATTCGATTCGTCCTGCCAGCGGATGATCTTCCATACATCATCCTCTTCGGTCAGGAAGAATCGTGCGTAACCATTGGCCAGTATCTCGGAGGTCTCGAAGCTGAGACGGAGATCGAAATAACAGGGGACGATGAGATTGTATTCTCCCTCGCCTGTCTGCGCGTTGTTCCAGAGAGAGTCCGGCGGAACTTGCAGGCTCAGGGAGATATTGTACGGCGGGGGGGTCCTGCCGTCGCTGGAGCCATACACGAAGAGATTCTCGTGGTAAAGCACCTCTTCGTCGTATCCCCACCAGTCGTCCTTGATGCCGTCTCCATCCATATCCAGACCCAGTTCGGTGTATTCGGATGAGACCAGCACGAATTTGAAAGATTCGGACAGGCATCGCTTGTAGAGGTCGATGTCCTGCGTGTTGTACGCGAGCTGCAAATTGGAGAGAACCTGCTGGGGAGAATCGGCGATTGACGCCCGGGGTGTCTCCGTTTGTTTACGCATGTCCGGATTGAATGGATTCTGGCATCCGACTGTAAACAAAATTGACAGAACAAGGGTTACACCCCAGAGGATTTCACGGTGAAACTTCATATTTCAACCTCCCCCAGGTAACCGCTTGCTGGTCTTTTCTGTAGTCCCGCCATTGTGCGATTCTCCATAATCCGTCTTGATTTTTGATGATCTGAAAATACGCCGTACCTTCGAACGTGTCCGGCATTCCTTCCAGATCGTGTTGAACGCTCAGCCGGTAATCCCGGTAATATTCAGCTATTTCATTCTGAATCTCGTCCGGTTCGTCCGCAACCGCTGTGAGCTCCAGGCTCATTGACGTTCCCGACAGGAGGTGGTTGTACAGCAGAAGGAGCGTCTCTTCTTCCGTCTGCGCGTCCCACGTCTCGGGAACACCATAATCGCTTATATCCTGCGTGTCAAAGAAAAAAGAAAACCCGTCCGGGAAAATCTCGCCGTATTTGATGCTGTTCTGGCTGTACTCGAAAGCGTACTCGAGATTCTGCAGTGACTGCTCCGGCTGGGTGGGAAACGAATTCCACTCAGCGCCCGACTTGGGCTCCTCCGAATCCCTCGGTGAGAAGGCGTTGCAAGACAGAAGAAGCGCAATCGCTACCAACAGCAGCAGGTTACGACTTCTCGTCTTCCTCGTCCTCTTCCTCAGCCTCTTTCTCCTTCTCTTTCATCTTGCGAATCAGCTCTTCCCGCTCTTCAATCTCGGCTTCCAACGCTTTGATCTTGAGTACAATCTCCCGCAGATCGGGATGGTTCGAGAGCTCCTCGCTGTCGCAAACAAGGGTTCCTATCTTCTCTTTGTGTTCGCGAATATCGCCCTTGAGCGAATTGATCGCCAGGCGATGGCTGGAGACTTTCGTGGCTTTCCCCACCTCGTCGAACACCTTCGTGAGCGCGATATTTACTTCTTTTCTAAGGTTTTCCAACATTTTCTTATGATCCATGGCAACCTCCTGATCACGCACTTCTTTCTCAATTTAAAATGCGTATATCAACCTTTTCTTGTCAAATATTTTTCCAGATGATCTGCTTCAATGATTTTCACGTATTCACCTGAACATTGATCAGCACGATGTCGTTGCCGGTTCCGTCCGGAATATCAATCCGAAAATCGATTCGGATTTGGATCTATTCTTGCATCATATTCCTTGAATTATTATATGGTATGTGTCAACACAATAGAGCAAGGAGTTATTCAATGAAACGCATCTTGACGTTCATTCTCATGAGCGCACTGACAATGTCGATATTCGCAACCTACCAACCCATCGACACGGACACCGCTACAAAGCCCGTCCAGTTGATGAGTAACGATCAGTACGGCTTCGATGCCCGGTTCCATATTGCCGGACTCGAAATGAACCCTGTCGAAACGTCAAACGGCGCCTTTACAACCGTCACGGCCGAAGACTTCGAATGTGTGACCGAACCCGGTCAGCCGCGTCTTCCGCTGAATCGCGAAATCATCGCCGTTCCCTACGGCGCCGATGTCCACTTGAACGTGACCACCGGTGACATACGGGAATTACCCCTGGTAACCCCGGTTATACCCGCACAACCCTCACTCTCCAAAAGCGAACGAATTGAAGATGCTGAATTTGTAATTGATGATGAGATATATGCTTCCGGAAACTGGATGAATCCTGAGATTGCAACTGTCGAAGAACTTGGAATCCTGCGCGGAATGAGGCTGTTCCTGCTGACGGTACGACCGGTCGATTACAATCCGGCCTCCAGCCTGATCCGCGTCTATTCCGATGTCAACGTCGAGGTCGAATTTACCGGCGCGAACATCGCCGAAACCCGCCATCAGCTCGAACGCACCTACTCGCACTACTTCGAACCGGTCTTCCAGTCGTCGATCCTGAACTATCTCCCGCTGATCCATCGCGACGAGCTGACCCAGTATCCCGTCAAGTACGTGATCGTCTATGACGACATGTTCGAAGACCAGCTCCAGCCATTTATCGAGTGGAAGACCGAAATGGGATTCACCGTCGTGGCGGCCAACACCGACGATATCGGCAACACGACCTCCGCGATCCACAACTACCTTCAAGACCTCTACGACGAAGGCACCACGACCAATCCTGCGCCGTCGTTCGTTCTGTTCGTGGGCGACACCGGTCAGATTCCGGCGTACAACGGCTCGACCGGAAGCCACATCACGGACCTGAACTACGTCAAGCTGGATGGAAACGACTACTTCCCCGACATGTACTACGGTCGTTTCTCCGCCAACAACGCCGGTGAACTGCAACCGCAGATCGACAAGACCCTCATGTTCGAGAAATACGAAATGCCCGATCCCAGCTACCTCGGCGAGGTGGTGATGATCGCCGGGATGGACTCCTCTCACGGTTCCACATGGGCGAACGGTCAGATCAACTACGGCACGACCTACTACTTCAACGAAGACCACGGCATCGAATCACATACGTATCTCTACCCGCAATCGGGTAACAACGAGAGCAACATTATCAACAATATCAGCAACGGCGTGGGATATGTGAACTACACCGCGCACGGAGGTCCCACCTCCTGGTCGGACCCGGAATTTACCATCCCGGACATCAACAGCCTCAACAACGATGGAAAATACCCGTTTATCGTCGGTAACTGCTGCTCAACCAGTGAGTTTCAAGTGACTACCTGCTTCAGTGAAGCATGGCTTCGCGCCGAAGACAAGGGCGCAATCGGATACATCGGAGGCACCAACAGCACCTACTGGGATGAAGACTACTACTGGGGCGTTGGCGCCGGCAGCATCGTGACCAATCCCACCTACGAAGGAACCGGACGCGGCGTCTATGACGGACTGTTTCACGATCATGGCGAGACCGAAGCGGACTGGTTCGTGACCGGCGGCGCAATGATCATGTGCGGTAACCTCGCGGTCGTAGAAGGCGGTGGCGACCAGAATTACTACTGGGAAATCTACACGCTGATGGGCGAGCCGTCCATCACACCGTACCTGGGCGTCCCCGCGGAAAACGAAATCGATCACAACGAGCAGATTCTGATCGGAATGACGACCTTCGATGTCAGCGCAGACCCCTATTCGTACGTCTGCCTCTCCATGGACGGCATGACCCACAGCGTAGGACTGGTCGATGACAGCGGCTCGATCTCGCTCGATCTCGTACCTTTCACCGAGCCCGGCAACGCCCAGCTCGTCATAACGGCGCAGAACCGCCAGCCGGTTATCACGACCGTGCAGATCGTGCCCAGTGACGGCGCGTACCTGCTCGCGGACGACTTCATCTACACCGACAACAACAACAACCTTCCGCAGTACGGTGAATCCGCCACGCTCAGCCTGCCGCTGACCAATGTCGGTAACGACGCGGCCTCGAACGTGACCGTTACCATCGTCTGCGACGACGAATATGTCTCCATCACCGACGGCGAAGAGAGTTTTGACGCGATCAGCACCAACGAGTCTATCACGCTCGAAGACGCCTTCGAGATCGACATCGCGGCGAATATCCCCGATCAGCACATCCTTGCCATCGAAATCCTTATCGAAGGCCAGGTGAACGGATCGACAGAGACCTGGGAGATGGTGAATCGCATCACCGTGAACGCGCCCAACTTCGTCATCGGCGAAATGGACGTGTTCGACGCCTCGGGCAACAACAACGGACAGCTCGACCCGGGCGAAACCACCGCGATTTCCTTCCCGATCACCAACAACGGGCATATGGACTCGCCCGACGTCGTGGCGATGCTGATCTGCACCAATCCGTGGATCACGATCGACGAAAGCAGCGACGAAGTGGGCGGAATCGATATCGATGGAACCGAAGAAGCGTCGTTCATCGTATCGCTCTCGGACGAAGTACCCGAAGGCACCGACATCAATCTCGGCCTGGGAATTTTCGCCGGCGAGTACGAGTTCCAGATTACCTACGGCGTGAGTATATCCGAGATGATCGAGAACTTCGAAAACGGCTTGGACCTCTACGGATGGAACATGACCGGCAACGTAGACTGGGCACTCACCGAAAACGAGGTCTATGAAGGCGATTACTGCATAAAGTCCGGCACGATCAGCCACAACCAGGTTTCCTCGGCCGAGATTACGGTCGAAATCCTTTCCGACGGCGAGATGTCTTTCTTCTACCGCGTCTCAAGCGAAGTCGATTACGACTTCCTTCAGTTCTACATCGACGGTCAGATGATGGACCAGTGGTCGGGATCGATCAACTGGAGGCAGGTATCCTATGATGTTCAAGAAGGCGTCCATACATTCAAATGGACCTACGATAAGGACAACTCGGAAAGCAACGGAAGCGACTGCGGCTGGATCGACCTGATTCAGTTCCCGGCGATTCCCTCCGATCCGGTTCCGATCTTCATGGTCAACAATCAGGAACTCGATTTCGGCACGGTGAATCTCGGCGATAGCCTGACGTTCGATGTCACGCTCTACAACTACGGTACGGCCGAGATGACGGGTTCCATCACGACCTACGACGGCTTCACCGTCGTCGCGCCCGAACGTAAGACCCGTTCCACGAAGGCAGCGAAGGCGACACGTGAGACCTACCCATACTCGGTTCCCGTTGCCGGAAGCTACACCTTCACCCTCAAGTTCATGCCCACGGAGGAGGCGGACTACAGCGGACAGATTCTTCTGACCAGCAACGATCCCTACGTGGAAAGCACCGAAATCAATGTCATTGCCTTCGGGGAAGAACTGGGTGCCGGCGAACCGGATGTTCCGGTGTTCGTGAACGAGCTGAAGGGTAACTACCCCAATCCGTTCAACCCCGAGACAACAATCTCGTTCTCGCTTGCCGCGAAGAGCGACGTCCGCATCGATGTGTTCAATATCCTCGGACAGAAGGTGAAGACACTGGTTTCCGGTCAGATGGAAGCCGGTTCTCACAAGATCGTCTGGCAAGGAAAGGATCAGTACGACCATCAGGTCGGCAGTGGCGTCTATTTCTACAAGATGAAGACCGGACGCTACACTTCCGTGAAGAAGATGTTGTTGATTAAATAGTGACATTTGGCACCGTGAAGCTTACGGTGTTTGATGTATGTGAATGCCAAATGTCACGATGATGATCTATGTGTATGATCTGAATTATGAGTAAAAAAATAGAAGAGAAGCGCTCGTCCATGATGGGCGGGCGCCCAACTCTGGAGGAAATATGAAAAAAGGTATGTCTTTGATTCTGGTGCTTCTGCTGGCGCTTGGCCTGGCAGCAGAAACCATCAAGATCAATCAGAAATCGTTTGATGTGAATGTGGTCTCGTCAAGCGAACAGCGCGTTGTGATCGAATACCGTTTCGGATCGTTCGAGCGCAAGGCAGTCGAGATCGACGGTCAAACGATGTTCCGGCTGGGACTCGAGAAAGAGAGCCGTACCTACACCGTCGGCGAACCGGAATTACCGAAGATCACCCGCAGCATTGAGATCGGCGACGATGCGCTGATGGTAGCGAATGTCGTATCGAGCGACTATACCGAGTACCAGATGGCTGTCGCGCCTTCCCGCGGAATGATTTCCCGTTCGGTCGATCCCGCGACGGTTGCTTACACTTTTTCGGATGCCTATGAGCAGGATGAATTTTATCCCAAATCGACTGTCACGCTGGGCGAGCCCTACATCATGCGCGATGTCCGCGGTATCGTGGTCAACGCTTACCCGTTTGCCTACAATCCCGTGACACAGACCCTGCGTGTCTATCACTCAATGACCATCGAGATCGATCGTATCGGGACCGACAACCGCAACGTGAAAGTTCGCAATAGTGCGGGAATCAACCCCTATTTCAAGGCGATCTATCAGGGGCAGTTCATCAACTTCACCTCCCCGCGTTATGAGACCGTGGAAGAGCAGGGCAAGCTCCTGGTCATCTGCTACGACAGCTTCATGGACGCGATCCAGCCGTATGTTGACTGGAAAAAGCAGAAGGGTATCGATGTCGATCTCGTCCCGATCAGCGAAGTGGGATCGGACGAAGAAGATGTCCTCGACTACATTCAAGAATATTACAACCATAGCAACCTCACGTTTGTTCAGCTCGTGGGCGACTCCGGTCAGATTCCGACATTCACCTACGTGATCAGCGCCTGGGAATCCGGCGGCTCCGATCCCACTTACAGCCTTCTGGAAGGAAACGACAACTACCCCGATATCTTCGTAGGTCGTTTCTCTGCCGAGAATGCGGCGCAGGTGGAAACACAGGTTGAACGGACAATCTATTACGAACGCGACATCGTCGATGGCGAATGGCTGCACAAAGGCACCGGCATCGCATCCAGCCAGGGCGCGAGTCAGGGCGACGACGGCGAATCCGATTATCAGCATATCGGCAACCTTCGCACACAGTTCATGGATTATACTTATACCGAGGTTGATGAAATATACGACAACAACGGCGGAAACGCCACCATGGTCACGAATGCCCTGAACGAGGGACGCGGCGAAGTGATGTACTGCGGACACGGCTCGAACACGACCTGGGTCTCGACAGGATTCTCCAGCAGCCACGTCAACGCTCTGACCAACGACAACAAGCTGCCCTTTATCTCGTCGGTGGCTTGCGTGAACGGTAACTTCACCGGCCTCACCTGCTTCGCGGAAGCCTGGCTCCGTGCGACGAACGGAACCACCGGCAATCCCACCGGAGCGATTGTCATGTACGCTTCGTCTGTGAATCAGGAATGGGCGCCTCCGATGGAATCGCAGGACGAATATGTCAACCTCTTGACCAATGAAGAGAAAAGTACGGCCGGCGGACTCTGGTACAACGGCTCCTGCTCCATGATGGACGATTACCCCAGTGACGGAACGGACACATTCATGACCTGGCACATCTTCGGTGACGCCACGTTGCAGGTTCGTACCGATACGCCGAGCGAATTCACCATCAACCATATGGACGAATTGTTCATCGGACTGGACACCTTCGATGTCGAGACCGACGTCGAAAACGCCCTGGTCTCCCTGACCTACGATGGCGAGATTCTGGGCTCGGGTTATACCGGCGCGAATGGCAACGTTATGCTCGATCTGGAAAACGTTCCCGCCCAGCCCACCGATCTGACACTCACGGTAACCGGCTTCAACAAGGTCGCCTATGTCAGCACGATTTCGCTCATTGCCAACGAAGGTGCATACATCGTGATCGACGACTTCAGCTACAACGATAGCGGCAACCTTTCCCCCGAATACGGCGAGAACGCTCTTCTGGACCTTCCGCTGTACAACGCCGGCGGTGAGGATGCGAGCGATGTGGTCGTTACCATTTCGAGCGACGATCCGTACGTGACGATCTCGGACAACAGCGAAGAAGCAGGGGACATAGCCAGCGACCAACAGGTAACATTGAACAACGCCTTCGCGATTCAGATCGCGGGTAATATCCCCGATCAGCACGAAATCGTTTTCGCTACTACGGCAAGCTGTACGAACGAAAACAACGAAGAGCAGCAGTTCGTCGTCAACAATTCCATTACCGTCAACGCGCCCGCATTCGATTTCAGCGAAATGGATGTGTTCGACGCTTCCGGCAACAACAACGGTATCGTTGATCCGGGCGAAACCGCGGCACTCAAGTTCACGGTTTATAACACCGGGCATGTCGTAGCGCCCGCCGGAATCGCGACGCTGGTCTGCAACAATCCCTGGGTCACGATCGCCGAAAGCTCCGTCGAGACCGATTCGATCGATCCGGACGATTCCTTCGAAGCTACGTTCATCGTGACGCTGTCGGAAGATGTACCCGATGGTACGGCCATCCCACTCGGATTGGGTATTGTCAGCGGTCTCTACACTGTTCAGAGAACCTATTCCGCATCCGTGTCTCTCATGAATGAGGACTTCGAAGAAGGTTTGGACGATTTTGGTTGGGTATTCGACGGGGCCCAGGATTGGACGCTCGATCAGGGCAGCGCCTATGAAGGCGGTTACTGTCTCATGTCCGGTCCAATCAGTCATAACCAGTTTACGACCGCAACCATCGAAATCGATATCGAGGATGAGGGCGATATCGCGTTCTTCTATCGTGTATCGAGCGAAGCCGGTTGCGATTTCCTCGTTTTCAAGATCGACGACGATCAGATCGATTCATGGTCCGGGCAAATAAACTGGGCGATGGTGACCTATCCGATCGATGCTGGAACCCACACACTGTCCTGGACTTACCAGAAAGATAATTCGCTCAACAGCGGATACGACAAGGCTTGGATCGACTATATCCAGTTCCCGGAACCCTCGGCACCGATCATCTCGCTGTCGGACGACGAGATCGATTTCGGCGAGGTCCAGGTCAATGAGACCGCCTCTCTCGAATTCACGGTATTCAACTTCGGTGACGACGTCCTCAACGGTAACATCGAGACCTACGACGGCTTCACCATTCAGGGCACACAGCGAACCCGAAATACCAAGGGCAAGAAGGAAATCCAGAGCCGCGAATCATACGCCTTCTCCGTTGTGGGGCAGGGGTATCAGGAATTCACGCTGGTGTTCATGCCCGATCATGAAGGTGACTACGATGGCGAGATCGTGATTACATCCAACGACCCGTTCCTTCCCGAAACCGTGATTGATATCTCGGCAATCGGCGACGGAAACGGCGTTCCGGACGCACCCAAACTGGTTACACAGCTCGGCGGCAACTACCCGAATCCGTTCAATCCGGAAACTACGGTAGCCTTCTCGCTTGCCGAAGAATCCGATGTCTCGATCGAAATCTATAACATCAAGGGACAGAAAGTGAAAACCCTGGTTAACGAAAAACTTGACAAGGGTGAGTACTATCTGGTATGGAAGGGAAAGGATAATCACAACAAGCAGGTTGGCTCCGGTGTCTATTTCTACAAGATGAGAGCCGGACGCTATACCGCTACCAAAAAGATGATCCTTCTGAAGTAGTATCGTATGAGCTGGTATGCCTGAAAGCATGAACTGGTTATTTGTGCTTTCAGTGCGAATATGATACTCAGGATCATATATACCCAAACCGTTTCATGAATGACCGCCCCTTATCGGGGCGGTTTTTTCGTTGTGATAGAGCTTGAAATGAGTAACCTCTGTGCGAGAAAAAAGCTTGCAATCCGAAAGCCTGTATGTTAACGGGAATTTGACTTGACACGCGAATCGTCGGCGTGAAATTGCGCGGATTTCGAATAAACATATACGGTGGAGAGGTGAGATGCAAGACCCTATCAAAGAAGTCTTCTACATCGTCCATCTCGAGGACGATCAGACGGACAGAAGTCTGTTCAAACGCGTGTTTCCCTGGATCGAGACCAGGCTGAATAAATTTTTCTTCGACCACTTCGGCTTCAAGAATATCGTTCCCGGACGTTCCGATTTTTCACCCGAACTCGAATTCAAGCTCATCCAGTACAAGTCGGTCAGCGATTTCATGGGCGGCATCTATCCCGAAAACCAGCTCTCGGAGATCGGCGCCAAAGTGCTCTTCTTCGTGATGGACTACGTGATCGAACGCGAGGACATGGTGATGGAAAACCTGCCGCTCGCGAACGTGAGCGGTATGAATTTCTCCGACTGGCTGGACAGCATCTTTCCGCATATCCCGGTCATTCTGCTGGCGGACGAAGACGAATCGGAGAACGTGCCCGAGCGCTGGGCGATGATCCCGCAGGACATCTTCTCCAACATGACCGAGCTCAGCCGCGAATTCAACCTCTACTTCAATGAATGGTGGGGCGCCTCCTTCTGGCGCGAGCTGCGCAACTACGCCTTCGAAGAGGGCTCCAAATCCTGGCACACCCCCGGGCACAACGGCGGAAACGCCTTCCTGCGCTCGCAGTTCCAGAAAGCGTTCTACTACACCTACGACCACGCCATCTTCGAGACCGACCTGAGCGTTTCGGTCGATCGGCTGGGAGACCTCTCCGAGCCGGACTACCGTTCGCGCGACTACGACCAGCCCGGACTCAAGCCGCTGCAACGTTCGCAAATCCGCGCCGCCAATATCTTCGGCGCCGAAAACACGTTCTACATGACCAACGGAACCTCCGCTTCCAACAAAGCACTCCTGATGACGCTCATGCGACCGGGCGAAGTCGTCCTGCTGGACCGCAACTGCCATAAATCGGTGCACCAGGCGGTGGTGATGTCGGGCGCACTTCCGCTCTATCTCGAGCCGGAGTACAACGAGGCGCTGGGCATTTGGACGCCGGTCGATCTACCCACGCTCGAGTCGTTTATTACGCGCGAATATCCCGAGGAACTCAAGCCGCGCATGCTGATCCTCACCACCTGCACCTACGAGGGGGTGTTGTATCCCATCCACAAGATCGCGCGACTCTGCGAAGAATTCGGGATTATCTTCTACGCGGACGAGGCCTGGGCGCCGTATCTAAGATTCCATCCGCTCTACACCGCGCGGGATGTCCTGATCCCCAATGAAGAATACATCACCCGCTACAACGGCTGCGACGCCGGCGCGCATTTCGTCGTGCAATCGACCCACAAAGCGCTCGCCGCTTTCAGTCAGGCTTCGATGATTCACGTCACCACGGCGTTCCGCAACCTCATCGAGCGGGACGCGAATCCGCAATGGGACTGGCTCCGCGAACGGTTCTCCTTCCGCGGTAAAGGTTCCTACGAAAAGTTCTGCCACGACCTGGTCGAAATCCTGCGCTACTGGCACTCCACATCGCCGAACTACCCCATGCTCGCCACGCTCGACATGTCGGGAATTCAGATGCGGCTCGAGGGACTCTCCATCCTCGAGAAGCGCCACAAGTGGATCCAGAAATTCAACAACGATCTGGCGCAGTTCGCTCCCGACAGCATCGTGAACCTGATCGACATCGTCGGCGACGAGAACACGCATCGCTACGCCGGCTACATGAAAGACCCGCTGAAGCTGATCATCGGGGTGCTGGACGAGGAGTGCGGCGACGAGCTGAAGAAAATACTCGAGCGCGAACACATCCAGTGGGAGAAGAGTTCGCGCGGCTGCATCGAGTTCCTGATTACCGTCGGGACGTTCAACGACCACCTGCAGAAGCTCTTCGAAATCCTGAACAAGAACCGCGACCTGCTCGGTTACCCGGACATCCCGACCAACAGTTGCGGCGAATGCGTGGAGTTCAACCGCGAGATGTCCCGCAGTCGCACCGTGATCCTGCCGCGCGCTGCCGCAGCCAGCGATGGTGAGCTGGTGCCGCTCGGTGAATCCGTCGGACGTGTCGGCGCGCAGATGCTGGTGCCCTACCCGCCGGGAATTCCCGTTGTCATGCCCGGCCTCGAAATCACGCAGAGCATCGTCGAGTACATTCAAACGCTGATCAGAGAAGGTCTGGCATCCTGTATTCACGGGCTCTTTACAGACCGCGGAAAGCATTTTATCAAGGTCATGCGAAAGAAAGAAGTTGACGCCTGGTGGGGTGACATTGAAACGTATCGGAACTATATTGACGAACAAGGTTTATAAAGATGAAAAAATATGGATTTGATGGTATCAGGCTTCAGAAGAGGAAGCAGCTTCTGGATATGGGAATTGACCCCTATCCGTATAATTACGATGACTTTACGACAATCGATGAAATGCGCCGACACGGGGAATCGATCGAACTGACAGCCGAGGGAGACGACAGGGTATTTACCGCGGTCGGAAGGCTATGGTCCAAGCGCAAGATGGGCAAGAGCGTATTCATCGATCTGCGTGACCAGACCGGGAAAATCCAGGGGCTCGTCGCGCGCGAAAGCATCGATCCCAAGTACTGGAGCATGCTCTCCACGCTTGATCTGGGCGACATCCTCGGTGTGAAGGGATCGCTTTTCCTGACCAAGACCGGCGAGATGACCCTGCGCGTCGAAAAGATTGACGTTCTCTCCAAGACGGTCGTGCCGATCCCGATGGGAAAGGAGACCGACGACAAGGTGTTCAATCGCGTCGCCGACCCGGAAGCCAAGTACCGCGAGCGCTACATCGACTGGATGCTCGACGGCGACGACCGCAATCGCATTTTCCAGCGCGCGAGGATTATATCCGCCGTGCGCGAGCTGATGGAAGCGCGCGGCTTCATCGAGGTCACCACGCCCACCATCGAATTCGTCTATGGCGGCGCTGAGGCACGTCCGTTCGAGACCACCATCTGGGCGTTGGGAAACAGCCCTGCCTTCATGCGCATCTCTCCCGAACTATACCTCAAGCGTTTCATTGTCGCCGGGTTCGATCGCGTCTATACCATCTGCCAGAACTTCCGCAACGAGGGTATCGACTACACCCATAACCCCGAATTCACCATGCTCGAGTGGTACGAAACCTTCTCCGACTACGAGGACCAGATGCGCAACTTCGAAAACCTGGTCAGCGGTGTTTGCCAGAAGGTCCATGGCACCATGAAGGTCAGCTATCAGGGACAGGAAATCGATTTCACGCCACCGTGGAGAAGGCTCTCCGTGCTGGACGCGTTGAAGGAAATCGTCGGCATCGACGCCGACAACATGAGCCTCGACGAACTGATCGAAGTGATGAAAAAGCACGAGATGAAGATCGAGAAGGGACTCACCTGGGGCGTCGCCGCGATGAAGCTCTTCGAGGAGCTCTGCGAAGAGACCCTCGTCCAGCCGACGTTCATCATGAACCACCCGGTGGAAATCTCGCCCCTGACCAAGAAGAAGCGCGGTGACGACCGGCTTGTCGAACGCTTCGAACCCTACGTCTGCGGCATGGAACTCGGCAACGCCTATTCAGAGATGACCGACCCGGTCTTGCAGCTCGAACGGCTTCAGGCGCAACGTGAACCCGTCGAAGGTCAGGATTACGCCGATCATCCCGTCGATGCGGACTTCGTGAAGGCGATCGGGTGCGGAATGCCGCCAACAGGCGGTGTCGGAGTCGGAATCGATCGACTGGTCATGCTGCTCACCGACAGCCCCAATATCCGCGACATCATCCCCTTCCCGATGTATAAGCCGAAGAAATAGGGATCTGATCTCGCGGGAATATCGCTACAGTTAATCGATCAGAGCGATTTCAGCTTGCGATGCAGCGCCTGCCAGCTAATGCCGAGGAGCTTCGCGGCGAGTGTCTTGTTGTCCCCGGCTTGCTCCATGGCCTTACGGATAGTCCGTTCTTCCAATTTCTGCAAGTTCAGGGACGTTTCAGTCGAATGATCGTCCGGCAGGTGGAAGCTCTTCAGCGTATCACCGCCCGAAAGGATCACGGCGCGCTCGGTGAGGTTCTTCAATTCGCGCACGTTGCCCGGAAAGGAATAGGTCTGAAGTTCCTGCACGGCATCGGGTGTAACGGACGAAACATGCTTGGTCATGTGGGACCGCAATCCTTCCAGAAAATGTATGCACAGGAGCGGAATATCGTCCGGGTGCTCGCGTAGCGCGGGAAGGTGCAGCCGGAATCCGTTGAGCCGGAAGAAGAGGTCCTGTCTGAATTTCCCTTCCTCGACGATCTTCTCGATCGGCTGATTCGACGAGGAGATAATCCGGACATCGATGGGGCGGCTCTGTGTCTCGCCCACGCGTGTCACCACATGTTCCTCCAGCACCCGCAGCAATTTCGCCTGCAAGTGGACCGGTATCTCGGTTATCTCATCCAGAAAGAGCGTGCTGCCGTGCGCGCGTTCGAACCAGCCGGGCTGATCGGTGTTCGCGCCCGTAAACGCGCCTTTGCGGTGTCCGAAAAACTCGCTCTCGAACAGCGTTTCCACGATGGCGGCGCAATTGACAGCGAAAAACGGTTTCTCTCCACGCGGACCCAGCCGGTGCAGCCGACGCGCGATCATTTCTTTGCCGGTACCGCTCTCGCCGGTTATCAGGACGTTCACCTTCTCGTTGGCGGCGAGCTTATCGACCATATCCAGAACCGTCTTCACGGCGCTAGATTCCCCAACGAACACGTCGTCTCGCATCGATTCACGCTCATGCCGAACGCGCGTGAGCTCGTTTTCCGTTTCTCGAAGCTGATGGTTGATCTGATGGAAGCGGGTTGTCCGTTCGATGGCGGCTTGCAGTTCGTCGCTGCCGAAGGGCTTCTGGATGAAGTCGGCGGCGCCTTCGCGCATCGCATCCACGGCGGTTTCGATGCTTCCGTGCGCGGTGATGATGATCACTTCGAGTGAGGGATGGGTCTCCCGCAGCCGCTTCATGAGCGTGATACCGTCCATTTCCGGCATCCGCACATCGATAAAGGCGATGTCGAACGTATTCTGCTCGATGATCTGAAGCGCTTTGCTGGGAGATTCGGCGGTCTCGACTTCGTAGCCGGCACCCTCGCAGAGGATTTTGAAAAGGTCTCTGAGGCGTTTTTCGTCATCGACAATCAGTAGTTTCATGGTGTCTCCTCGCCGGATTGAATCAGGGGAAGCGTTATGCGCATGGTCGTGCCGTCCGGGGGCTGGCTCACGACCTGGATACCACCTTTCATGTCCCGGATGATGCCATAGCAGATCGACAGGCCGAGTCCCGTTCCGATCGATTCGTCCTTGGTGGTGAAAAACGGTTCGAAAATGCGGTCGAGGTTCTCACCATCGATTCCGCAGCCGTTGTCCTCGAATTCGACCACTATCTTGCCATCCAGTCTTCCGGACTCGATGCGTATTTCCTTGCGGTACTCCGGATGCTCGCCCATTGCATTCTTCTCATTAACCGCGTCCTGCGCGTTGGCAATCAAATTAAGGAAGACCTGTTGCAGCTTTCGGCTGTTTCCCAGCGTCAGACCGGGATTCCCCGCGGTGATTTTAAGATCGATTCCGAACGATTCCAGCTCGTGGCGGCACATGGTAACCGTCTTTTCGATAACGTAATCGACATCGACCTGCTCGAGAACATCCGCTTTCTGGATACGCGAGAACGTCCGTACGTTGTCCATCACCTCGCGAATCTGCTGTACGCTCTCCTTGGTTTCGTGGATCACGGCATCGATCGTCTTGTCGTGGAAATCCTGCTTTGTCAGGCGCTGACGAACGATATCCACGCCCATCGAGATTGCCGAAAGCGGCTGCCCGATCTCGTGCGCCATCGATGCCGCCATCCTGCCAATCGATTCGAGCTTCGACTTCTGGATGATGATCTCCTGCTGCTGCTGACGCTTTCGTACCTCGTCCTCGACCCGCTTGGTCAGATCGATGTTCTCCAGACGATAGATTTCAGCTTCCTGGCGTGCAATCTTCTTGTCCCGCTCGTTCTTCTCCAGTTGGTATCGGGTTTCGATTTCCTGCATCGCCATAACCTTTTCATCGTCCAGAAATCGCTTGTAGAGCTCGATGTATTTCTTCTGGAAGTCGTAGGCCTTTTCGAAATCCCCGAGGGAGGAATAAAACCGGGCACTGAACTCGTACAGCTCTTGATTAAAATCGTAATTTACCTCACCGGATGAAGATTCCAGCAGGTCACGAAGCAATGACTCCGCGGTTTCTCTATCGCCCTGTTTCGCTGCGATCTCGGCGAGTTCGAGATCGATTTCACGGATTTCCTGCCGGCGATCGTAGCGGATGCAAATATCTTTCGCCTGCCAGAGGTATCCCTTCGCGTCTTCGATTCGCTCTTGTAGCATATGGAGCTTTTGTCCGAGATTGAAATAACTCGACGCGCATCCGATTTCGTCGTTGATCCGGCGTTTTATATCGATGGATTTTTCGAGATACCGGATGGATGAATCCGTGTTTCCGGCGGTGAATTCGAGGTTGCCGAGATTGTTGTATATCTTGGCCAGGGTAATGCCCTGATCATGTGGTTCCTCGAACTCGATCGCACGGGAATAGTATTCGCGCGCTTTGTCCGCGGAACCCATCCGCTGATAGATCAGACGATATTCATCAGGTTCGTCTGGTAACCAAATCCGGCATCGATCTTGTCACGCAACGCGAGTGATTTCAGCCCCATATCGAGTGCCCGGACGTAGTCGTTCAGGTTGACGTAGAACACGGCAGCCGAATTCAGGGCGCGTACAAGCTGGTCTTCCGCTCCGACCTTCTCGAAGATTCGGATTGCCTCCAGAATATTCTGCACCGATTCGAGTGTGTTGTTGGCCGCGAAGTATCCTCGTGCAATTTCAGCGTAGGTGAGACCGAGCGCTTTGCTGTCACCGGCGGGAAGCAGAATGTCTATCGCTTGCTTCAGGGTTTCGACTGCCTTACCGGGCTCATTCTTATAGAAGTGGTAAACGCCCTTGAATCCATAACTGCTTGCCAGAAAATGATCGTCCTTGCGACGCCCGGCCTCCTCGAACGCCTGTTCGTACGACCAGCGCAAATCTTCGATCCGATTCAGACGGATACACATCTGACCATGCCAGCGATAGGCCTGTATCAGGAACTCGACATCCTCGACATTCCTCTGCTCGACGATGATTGTGCGTAGCTTCTCCTCAGCCTCTTCGGTGCGGCGGTTTTTGATGTCCGTTTCCGCCAACTCAAACAGGTTTACGTAATACTCCGAGCTTCTCTCATCCGGAAATTGTTGTTGTTCCATAGCGTATCAAACCCTGGACACAAATTATTGACTGGATTGAAGCGTGTCTATACAAATTTCAGCCTACCGCCCCATCCGGATCGATAAACATCACCGGATTATTAGCGACATAGACATACGGGCTATGGAACTCATCCAAGGGGTCCACCTGCTGCCATCTACCGAGCTGCGGATCGTAGTAGCGTGCTCCGTAGTGATACCAGTTCAGGTTGAAGTCGTCCTCCAGCTTCTTGCCGCCACCGGTGAACCTGGTTTCCGGGCTGCCGGTAACCTGGCTCAAGCCTGCCATCTTCATCCCGAACGGGTAGTAGTGGTCTTCCTGCATGATCTCGTTTCCTGCTGCTGTCGGTTTGAAGCTCACGCGCGTATTCCCCAGGTAATCCTTGATATCATATACGAATTCATATACATCATTGGTTGCATTGTAGGCAATGCGTCCCTCGGATGTAAAGAGAAATTTACCCGTTTTCATATACCTCGCTACCTGTGTAGTCTTTGGTGCTGGTGAGGTTGCGTAAATTGAATTGTTATTGCTCGGGGAAAATCCTACGGTACACAATGCGAAGAATATTCGTTTCCTCATCAGTGAATTCACCTAATAAACGTGCGTAATTATTACAATCGATGGTCATTGCAAATGAGAGCTTATCTTTCAGCGTTCTCTCTTTGTCGAAAGCAAAAATCTGATCATGGTGTTTACGTGCATCAATTATTCCCTCCTTGAGGGAGCCATCTACATATCTGATTTTGATATCCATTGCCTTGATCATTGATTCTTCAGCTTGTTTAAACTCATCCAAGTGGAAGCAATTGATCGCAAGTTGCAGATAATACGTTTGAAGATTACCGAGTTCGTCCGCCATAACGATGTCATTGATGGCCATGTTGACATAATCATTGCTTTCCTCATATCGATTCAGCCCATATAATGCTAATCCATATAAATAAGCAATACCCGAGTGATTTATATTTGTTATGAAATTGGTCTCATCGATAACTGTCAATATTTCCTGATATTCTTCCGACCAATACAATATACGAGATAGTGAGAGTGCATCATAGATGTTTTTAAGGTCGATTACTCTAGCCTTCTCCTTGGTACGATTTAATATATTGTGCTTGTTAAGCTTAACTTGCATTTCAAAGAGTCGATCGAGAAGCCCAATTTCATCGCTGATTTCTTTGTCTCCAAGCTCAAGCACCTCATAAGCTCTATGTAAACTATCCTGTTTCTCAAATATTGAACTAAGCTGGACATAAGAGACGGGATCATAAGGATACCGATATATCATCTCGTACAGAACAGTCTTTGCCCTAAGCGTATCACTATCATGTATATAATCTCCATATTCATCTAGCAATTGCCAATATTTATCTGGAAGATTCTCGCTTTTGCTTTCTATGCTTTGCATTACAACGGAAAACGTAATCATAAACAAAATAACGAAACATCTCATTGCCTCACTCCCGGTGGTCATATATAATCTGATCACCTGATTGATCAAGGATCATATCGTTTGATGCATTTGTAAACAATCCTATAAACCATGAAAACACACCAGAAATAAGCGAACCCGGTGTTGGAGTCGGGGGATTCTGAACATCCCCAAGAGGAGTTTTAAGTTCGCTGATTGCATTTGCATGGTCTTTTCCAAGGCATATATTCATCTTTGTGACAGTTTCTAAGTCTCTCCTTGCTCCATGTGCTCCTTCGGCATCGTTATAAGTCTCGCCGTGTTTCATCAATAGTCTCCATCTTTCGGTTGAAAACCTTAACACTCGAAGCAACCTCCCTCAAAGCAGCCATTGCTTCATATTTTGATGCGCTACCAAAATCTGTGCTTGTAAATTTCTCGACAGTCTCTCTGTGGTCAATTTCTGTAAGGGAAAGTTCGTTGTTTACATCATAGAACCATAGAACTTTCTGGCATATCTCCATATGCGGAATATAGCGGATCATGCGATTCTCCCAATTTCTGATGGAATCTTTACCGCAGATTTCGGACGAGTTGTCAACCTTATAGACGGTGAATATGCACAAGGCCGTGTTCACGGTGCGCTCGATGAAGAGAGCAATTTGTCCAGCCCTGAGAGGTACTCGTTCACCTGATCGATGTAGATATCCGCTTTGATGCTGGTGAAGAGTTTGTGCGCGTGCATGATCTTCTCCCTGGCATCCAGATATTGCTCACGATCGCCATCCAGTGCGCCCCAGTTGAACCACGCCTTTGCCTCGCCTTCGACATCGCCGATCCGATGCAGGATTTCCTGCTGCTTGCGGTAAAAATCTTCCGCTTTGTCGAGATCACCCTCTTCCACCGCGATATTGCCGAGGTTGCCATAGGTATGCGCGATCCCTTCCTGATCGTCCAGCTTCATCTGGTACTCCAGATTCTTCAGATAGACCTTCTTCGCCTGCTCGATCAAGCCCTCCTCGTAGAGGATGTCCCCCAGCAGGTCGTTTGCATGGCTGATACCGGCATCGTCCGAGAGTTCCTTGCAGATGTCGATACTCTGCCGGAGATATTCACGCGCTTTCGGATAATCGTCGAGATGGAAATAGTTGACTGCGATGTTATACGAAGCCACACCCTGATGCTTGAGGTTGCCGGTTACCCTTGCCACGTCGAGACTCTCCTCCAGCATACTGAGCGCTTTCGTGGTCTTGTTCATGGACATATAGACGGTCGCCAGATCGGACAGAACCTTTCCGCAGCCGCCCACGTCGTCGATCAACCGTGCCAGGGTCAGCGTCTTGTGTAGGAATTCGATCGCCTTGTCCTTGTCGCCCAGCTTGGCGTAGGTGTTGCCGATGTTATGGAAGATATAGCGCAGCAACGACTTGTGCTCGATCTTCTGTCGCAGGGCGAGCTGATAGGTCTCCAGCGCCTGGCGATACGCGCCGTGCCGGAAGTGATACAGCCCGATGATGTTGAGCAGCTTCGCTTTCTGCTGCGGGCTGTGTTCGAGTTTTTCGAGTAACAGATTGGCGTCCTTCAGGAAATCGGGATCATCCAATTCACTGCGGCGGATATCCATCAGCATGACCTCTGCCTGCTGGAGGTTCGCTGCCTCGTTGATCTGGTGGAGGTGATCGCGCAGGAATTTCTTTGCCCTGGTACGTTTTCCGGAAGCCAGATACAGGCGCGTCACGGTTAGAAAGTATCTGGATTTGATCGCGGGATCGTGACTTGCCTGCTTGTGTATCGTTTTCAACACGCTGAGCGCTTCGGTGTATTTTCCCATATCCATAAGGAGCTGCGCACGTTGCAGATAGACGGACGCGGTCTTCTTTTCGCCGCAGAGTTCCAGAAGTTGCGTGTTGTACGAAAGCGCTTTTGAATTCATGTTGAGAGAGAGTGCGAGGTTCTGTGCCTTTTCGGCATATTCCCGGCATTTCTTCTTGATCTGGGCGGTGTGGAAGTGGTCGGCGAGCTGGAACGTGTAGTTTTGCAATTCTGCCGCGAATTCCTTTTCGATAATCTGCGCGACCAGTTTGCTCAGGGTCCTCTTGTTGGTGCTGAAAATGGTGCTGTAAACCGCGTCGCGAACAAGTTGATGCTGGAAGATGTAGTGCTCGTCCCGTTCCGAGTGTTGCTTCATCAGGAGGTCCGCTTCAATGAATTTCTTGAATTCACAATCGAGGTCGGATTCTTCCTCCAGAAGTTGATCCAGCTTTTCCAGGATGTGGCGATAGAAGGAGATACCGATCGCGGACGCCTTCTGCAGGAGCTTGACGGTATCCTTGCCGAAGTCGTTGATACGGGAAAGGATGAGCGAGTTGATATCATTGGGAATCTCCTCGCTCGTGAAAACATGATTGGGATTTCTGTGCACGCGTTCGCGCACTTGCTTGATCCATTGTTCCAGGTAGAACGGATTGCCGGTCGAGCTTCGGACGAGCTTTTGTTTGAGTTCGTAGGGTATCTGCACATCGGCGAGGAGCTCGTTGATCAGGTGGTGGATGTGGAAGCTCTCCAGTTCCTTCACGTGAATTTCCATGAACTGCGCCTGGTGGAACATCACCGAAGTCGGGATGAAGCCTTCCCTGTATGCCATCAGCATCACGACCTTGAGATCGGTATCTTGGTTGTCCGACATCCGGCAAACATTCTTGATCAGGTAGTTGACGGTATTCAGCGAAGCCTCGTCGATCCAGTGGACGTCGTCGAAATAGATGATCAGCGGCAGTCCATTCCGGTTCTGCCGTTTCGCTTCGGCCCGGAGTACGGTAAGGACCGCGTAGTTGATTCTGGAGACGAATTCGTCGCGATCCAGCTTCTGCAATTCATCGTCCATTGGGAATCCGAGGATAAACTGCAACGCCGGTTCGATCGACCGCAGGCCGTCTTCGAAGCTGCCGGGCAAGCCTTCGATCAGCTCGTTCAGCCGGTATGTGATGCGTTTGTGCGCGAATTCCCGACTGCTGTCCGGGTAGATGTGAAAAAAGTGCCGCAGGAGGGATGTGATCGCGGCGAACGGCGGCTGTACCAGCGGCGACATCTGCGACCGGATCAGGCTGTCGCGCTCGATGCCGGAGAGGAATTCGTCGATCAGGCGCGTCTTACCGATCCCCGCGTTGCCTTTCACGCCGATCAGGTCGATCTTCTGCCGGACGGTACCTTCCATCAACGCGTGGATATTGCTTTCGTAAGCATCCTGAAGCTTTTTCAGCTCGTCGCGCCTGCCCAGAAAGATGTTTTTCGAAACGACCCTCCCCACCTGGCGCTGCCGGACGCGCTGCACCAGCCAGCACGGGATCGCTCTGACCTTGCCTTTTACCGTGATATCCCCGTTGAACTGGAACAGGAAATAGTCCTCGATCTCCTCCTTCACGGCTTCGGGCATCATCACGCGGTTGATCACGCCGTTTTCTTCCATGCGTGACGCCACGTTCACCACGTCGCCGATAACCGTGAAATCGCCCTCGCGCTTGATCCCCATCTTACCCGTGGTGACCGTACCGCTGTTGATGCCGACCCGGATGGCGAGGTCGCTCTGCATCGCTTGCAGCTCGGGAATGGTCGCGCGGACGTCGTTGAAGCGGTCGATCACGTCGATGAGCTCGAGTCCGGCGTAGGCTGCGCGGCGTGAATTCTGCTCCAAAAACTTTTTCGAGCCGAAGTGCGCCATGATGCGGTCGCCCTCGTATTTATCGACGTAGCCGCCGTACTTCTCGATCCGCATCGAGAAATGGTACATCAGCTTGTCCATGAGGTCCTGCACGATCTCGTGGTGCAACTGTTCGGACATCGCGGTAAAGCCCTTCACGTCGGCGAACAGCACCGATACGTGCCGGATTTCACGGTCTTCCAGTCGCGGTTTGCCTGCGGGCTCATCGATCTTCTCGAACATCGAGTCGCAGGAAAGGGCATTGTTGAGCTTGTCGAGCATTCGTTCTCCTAAAAACCTTCGATTGCATACGAGATGTGCATCGCCGGGAGCTTCTGTCAAGCGAATCGACAAGAATCCATAGCTAACCCGACATCAACAATCCCGCAACCTTGTCTTCACACTCCTGCGCACTCTGTTTGTATTGTTCCGCAAGATCAAGAAAAAGGTTTACAAATCCCGAATGCTTGGGTAGTATGGGTAAAAGTGAAAGAATGTCTGAAGCTGTGAGTTTTACCGAAGGCAACAACTCGAATCCCCAAAGAGATGACCAGGATATCGTCTGAAGCAGGATGACCAGGATGGAAGAAATGAACAGGATAAGAGTAGAGAAAGATACAGCCATCGGCGTTGTGACGTTCCCTATCCTGTATATTTCCCTGATCCTGAATATCCTGCTTCTGATATAAAAAGATATTACGCTGGAGGCTGTATGAAAAAAGCGTTTATGTTTTCGATATTGGTTTTCGCATTAATGACCACGACTCTTTTTGCCGAGAAAGTTCCACATCTGAAACATGATCCGGCTGGTCTGGCTCCAAGATCAAATGCACTCAGAACATCGGCCTCACAATCGACATTGCCTCAGGCATTCAGAACGGACGTGGCGTATGGCTACAACGCATACGATCCGTCCGGTACCCTTTCGGATGGTCCCGTGACCTTCGAACTGGATTCACCGGACGCCATCACACTGATTCAGGATCAGGATGGCGGAGAGCTCATTGGCGGTTCCAGTACAGATTTTGATGGAACCTGGTGGGTAATTGAGTACTATACAAATCAATTTGCTACCCTTGATCCTGAAACCGGAGACCGCGCCGTTGTGGCAATAACAGAAGCCCCCGGCGGTCGTTCCTGGACCGGTCTGGCCTACGACTTCACAACGATGACAATGTACGGCATCTGCCAAAACAACGGCGTTGATGCGGCGCTCTGTACCATTGATCTCGATACGTACGAAGTCGCTCTGATTGGCGTAACAACCAACATCGAAAAGCCGATCAACCTCGCCTGTAGCAACGAAGGTAACCTCTATTCCGTTGATATAAGCGACGACAACCTGAAAATGATCGACAAGACGGACGCCTCGGTAACAACAATCGGTGGTGTTGGATTTGATCCTACTTTTGCACAGGATATGGAATTCGACCATGAGAACAATACATTGTACTGGGCAGCCTATTCCAATGAATTTCAGGGAGAATTACGCACAATCGATATCGAAACCGGTAGTTCCGATGTTGTTGGTGCTTTCCAGAACGGATGTGAAATTACGGGCTTTGCGATCCTCAGTACTCCGGCGGACCCCAATTCACCAGCTTCTCCAACCAACTTAGTAATCGCTCCCGATGCCGTGGGATCACTCTCCTGCGTACTTTCCTGGACGAATCCACAACTGACCTTCAGTGGCGAAACGCTGACAGAATTGACCGCGATAAGCATCTACAGGGATGATGAATTGATCCACACAGTCGTCAATCCTGTCATCGGTGGCGAAGCCTCCTGGATAGACAATACAATGACCGCTCCCCTGATGGCATTCTATAGAATTGTTGGGGAGAACTCTTATGGCGAAGGTGCGAAGGCTACAGGCAATGCCTGGGTGGGGGAAGACGTTCCCGCCGCGGTCACAGACTTTGTGCTTACTTCTGAAGCAGGTGCTGGCTGCCTTACCTGGGTGAATCCAATTACGGGTTTGCATGGTGGACCATTATACAATCCGATCACGGGGTACCATCTCGTCCGTAGCGATGACGAAGTTATCGAAGTCGATGGCATGACGTCCCTATACGTCGATACGACTGTCGAAGTCGGCGAAATATACTCCTACGAAATATCTCCTGTGAATGCAAGCGGTGTAGGGGCTTCCGCTATATCGAACTCTTGTGTGATACACCCTTCAGATACCATAGTCTATGCTGATTTCGAAAGTGGTGCAATACCCGAAGGCTGGACACAGGAATACATCAGTGGCTCATCGGACTGGACTTATCAGACCGGGGGGCATGACCATCATCCCGTAACCGCACATTCGGGAGAGAAAAACGCGCTCCTGTACGCCGGGAACAACGATGGCGATATAACACGCCTGATCGCCCCACAATTCAATATAGCTGACGGCGCTGTCCTTTCCTTCTGGCACACGCAACCGCTCTGGTCATACGATCAGGACGAATTGACTCTGCTCTACCGCAACACATCCGATGGTGACTGGACAGAAATCCAGACCTGGACAGAAGATATCACAGACTGGACAGAAGAAGTCATCACGCTTCCCAACGCCAGCCCGATCTATCAAATCGCATTTGAAGGACTCGCGATCTTTGGATACGGAATCGGTATCGATGATGTAATAGTGTCTGGATCACCTGACGACGCTCCGTACGTCCAGAATCCCGTGCCAGATCAAGGTGCTACCGAGGACAGCCCATTCAGTTACACTTTTCCCGAAGACTCCTTCGGTGACGACGACTTGATCAACGGCGATGAACTGAGCTACACCTCGGAACTACAGGACGGCGATCCGTTACCGGCGTGGCTGAGCTTCGACGCCGCGAACCGTACCTACAGCGGTACA